>NZ_JAKEVY010000009.1 GCF_021491375.1 Flavihumibacter fluminis | reverse complement strand
GATTTTGCAACTTCCGTTAAATGTCAAGCTGCATCAGAAAATCAATAAATGACAGCCTGTAAAATATTATTATGTAGTAACTTTAACCATATCAATCCCTGGGCAAACGCTTTACATAGGAACTGCTCTGTTGGCTGCTGTTCACAAACTCGTCCATGTCCAGCAAAGATTCATAAATAAGAAATTATATAAATAGGAAGTCCAACAATAGCGCAAAACAATAAAACCCTCCAAAATGAAAATATAGACTCCTGCGATGAAAATCTTTCAATTAAACTCAACACTCTTCCATTGTTAAAATAATTTAATACAAAAAATAGCAAGACTCCCAAAGGAATGAACCATATCAATTTGTTATTTAGATAACCTTCACTAAATTTTGGGAAATTATGTATCCATTGAAAATATACACCAATTTTAATTATTGAAACTAGGTGAAGTCCGGAAATAATGAAAACTAATAATTTTGTCGTGAAAATTGAATCATCAACTCGATGTCCAATAATCCTATATAGAAAATAGAAACAAAAACTGTACATGAATACAATTTATCTTAATGATTTTTGAATTTATAAAGATGTCAGAATTTGGGACTCGAATAGCAGCCAACGATGAAGCATTTGCGATGGCATGGTAATAGCGAAATGTCAGCCTGGTACAAATGCTAAAATAGAAAACAGATGTTTAAGTTAAGAACTAATGACCAACAGAGTAATGTCTGCCGAAGCCAAAGCTGAAAAATGTTTTGCAGTCGATTGCTCCTACGTCCAGCCATGTTATTGCAAATGCAATGTTAGTGGCATGTGCTTTTCAATCACGAATTTCTGTATGTTCAACAGCAGCGACTTTTTCTTTGTCAAACTTGATAATAAGGTTGTGAAACAAAAAGCCAAGTCCACCACCGCCCATTCCCATCTCGTAGGTCCAGATGTTTATTGTGTCTTGTCGCCAAGTACTGTCGCTGCCCCATGTCGGTTCGCCTAATATTTGTTTTACTTGATTGGTGTCTTTGTTTAAAAGCATTTTACTGGTGATAATGTCACCAGCCATTTGAAAACGTCTTTCTCTGTCTGTTAACCATTCCGATTTGTCAAAGTTTCTGCTAGGCGTGTAGGTCATACCAAACATGAAAAGGATAATAAGTCCTACGTAAATTATTGGTGTTCCAATGAGAGTAGCAGACCAAGTCGCAATTTTTCGTGTTCTGTCACCCTTGATATATTTTTTCAGCAGCCATCTCCAAAAAAGAAATGTCGGAATAGCGATTATAACAAGAAAAAAGTAAACTTCAATACTAAGTCCGAATATAACAGGTATGTCAAGAAGAGTAACGGTCATGAGATATGTCACTATGAATTTGAAGCTGCCGCTGTCGCATTGCCACTAACGTAAACGGCTTGGCGATATGGTGGTATTTGAAAACCGACAGGCCGAACCGTTGCTGATTTTATTAATATATGTTCATTGTTAATTTCACTGCTAAGTTTTATGTTCTAGTTGGAATTAATGTTGAATATGGATAAGAGTTGATTAAATCTTCGTCGCCCCGCCATATTGCCAAGCCCTTATGCTATATAAAGTAGGCGTTTAGAGCGGTAGTAGTCTATTCTGCAAGCAGGATAGCTACAGTAACTTTAATAGTTAACCAAACATCTAAACGCCATGACTAAAATTACAGCCAATTTCGAAAATCAGACCATTTATGTGGGTCTGGACGTTCACAAACGTAGTTGGAATGCTGGCATATTCCTGGGCGATATGTTTGTCAAGAATATACACCAGCAGCCCTCGCCTGAAGTCCTTTACCACTATCTCACCAAACAATTTCCCGGGGCTTCCTATCAATGTGCCTATGAAAGCGGAAAGTTTGGGTATTGGATTCAGCGCCAGTTATCTGAATTGGGTATTACCTGCCTGGTGGTTAACCCGGCTGATATTCCTTCCAGCCATAAGGATGAGGTCTATAAAACTGATAGCCGCGATTCGCGGGGTATTGGCCAGGCCTTGGCCAAAGGGCAGCTACGCGGAATCTATATCCCTCCACTTCATCAGGAAGCCGACAGAACCCTGGTCCGGCAACGAAAGAAAATCTGGCGGGATCTGGTGCGTTGTAAAAACCGGGTAAAAGGTTTTCTTGATTACAACGGAATCAACTTACCAGAAAAATTTGACAATCCGAACTGGAGTCGAAATTTTATCACCTGGCTCTTAAGTCTCGCCTTCCCCTTTGAAAGCACTAGCCGGACACTTCTGTATCAGGTCCGGGAAGTGGAGCTGCTTCGAAAAGAACTCCTGGCGATTAGCAATGATATCCGAAAACTCATGCGCAGTGCTCAATACAAAAAACTTTACTACCTGCTTCGTTCCGTAACCGGAATCGGACCACTAACTGCAGCATCGCTCCTTACTGAAATTGGTGACATGCGAAGGTTTCCCAATTTTTATCACCTCAATAGTTTTATTGGACTGATGCCCATGGAACACAGTTCCGGTGAGAAGCAAATGCGCTTTAATTTGACTGTTAGAAAACACCGGCAACTCCGGAGTGATCTGATCGAATGCGCCTGGGCGGCTAAAAGAAATGATCCAGCCCTGGCATTATACTACAGCGAACAGATCAGCAGAGGTATCAACGGTAAAAAAGCCATAGTAAAAGTTGCCCGTAAACTATTGAGCAGAATCCGATATGTATGGCTCACGGAACAACCCTATAAAACCTCTATTGTCAAATAATTTATTAATCAATCAACCATTACTCATTACCTGACAATTAAATTTCTCAGCCGGACTACAAAACATGCGTTGTCATCGTGAAATAATCAAACAGCGAGTCATTGACTTTGCCAAGACTGTAGCCGGCTGTTAATTGCTGAAACCATCAGCAAGCCATTAAACATTTAATCACAAGGACTTGTAGTGCTGACATTCAGCCTCTACTCATAGGATGCTGGTAATGGATAATGACTGATCAAAATATTTTAGAATAGTTTAAATTTGTAGTAAGGAAAAAAAACACACTTCTGAAGGCGAAGGGTGGTTGGAATTTCCCTTCTGGCTATCCTTTGCTTTCAAAAGAAAAAAGTTGCTTTTTTTCACTCCCTCTAAAGGCCTATATACATAGGAACTGCTTGTTACCTGCAAGCATTAATGTCCAATGTATTGTGTCAAGGTTTTAAAAAATCAGTGTTTCCTATTAGTTCACTCTTTGTCCAGGTAAATTGATTTGCTAGCGTATGATTCCCAAACTTCACCAAAGTAATTGATTTCAATTTTGAGAATCTGAAGTGTGTCAATACTTTTGTATTGTCTAAAAAATAGTCTCCTTTATAAAACTTGCCATAATTCTTAATATCAGCTTCAAGATTATTAGACTTAGTCTTAATGCTGAAATTTCTAGAGTCGCCAAATCCTGGTCTACAATTCAATGAAATAATTCCTTCATCACTAATATTGGCTTCAATAAATATCAGGTCATTAAAGCTTTGATTATACCTATCAATAATTGTATAACTGAATATTCCGAAAGCAAAAAAAATCGAACTCATTGCAATTAATTTATTCTTATGATAATTCGAAGTCAAGTATACAACTGTAATAGGAATTAATGAAAGAAACAAAATAAAAGGAAGAAACAGAATAAGATAAAGAATATAATTATTGGGTTCAAAAATCAAAAAGTAACCGACATCTTTTATTAAAAGTAGAGAACAAATTAAAGCAGATATTATTGTTAAATAGTAACCTATCTTCCATTTAAATAAATTAATAACAGTTGCAATTCCTAAAACAACATAACTAGGAAAATAGAGCGCCATTATTTCATTGTCACCAATACCATAAGCAAACATAGTTGCTATAAATGGTAACGAACTTAATAACCCGTTAATACTTACTATTAATATTGTTAACCTGAACATCTTGAATATTGTCTTTGGCTCTTTCATTTCTTGGAGGTCAATATGCTTGCAGGTAACGGCCGTCAGCTTTGCGTTCGGCAGGGCATTTGGAAAATGTCCAGCCCGCAACAGCAGCCGATTAAAGATACTGAAGTTGAAAATATATTCTGTTTTTCATCCGTGTTTGGTCAGCCGATAGTAGTACTAAGATGAAGATTTATTCGTCGCCCCCTGCTGATGCAAAACTGCATGTTGGCAGTAGTTTTTTTAGTTGTCAATTAAGTTATATTCCATAAGTGCTTCTGTCCAAATATACTCTTGGTTGATTTTAATACTCTCCTTAACCAATCCTGTCAATTTCTCTTGGTCTAACTTATCCTTCGTTATCTCTTCGACAAATTTTTCGGACAATTCTAGGGTTAAGGGATTTGATTTGTTTGTTATGTCACAACAACCATAGCCGTCAAATGAAATCCTACATAAAGAAATTAGATTGTCGCTTGTTCGATTGAAGTCGATAAAAACTGAACCATCAAGACAGCCTAAATAAAAGTCTGCCTTTCTTGTATCGGGCATTTGAGTTTTGAAAAAGTCAAAGTTCTGTTCCAATTTGTGTCTGCCAATTAAAGTTCAAAGATCCGCACTTTGGACAATTTATATATTCTTCATTTAGGTTGTCAAAATTGCAGCAATTACAATGTCCATAATTTTTATTGATATGCGTTAAAATGTATTTTGCATCTCTATGGCTTAAGGTATACTTGTCAACAATATATTTTGTTAACTTAAGAGGCGACAATTTTGCCAGTTCTTTCAACTTTAATTTTTCTGATTGCTTAAAGTTTGGAATTTCAATTCCTTCAGTCGGTAAACAATTTTTGCATTTAACTTTCATTATGGGGTCGCTCTAAAATTACTGCCAACGGCCGGCAGCTTTGCGCAGTGCTGGTAATGAAGCACTATTGCCGGATCCGCTGTTCATTTATTGATTACTGTTTCAATCTCTGTTCTTTTGATGAATCTATACACAGCCTGAACTGCTGTACAGAAAGGAACTGCTGTTCATTGAACCGATGTCCCGCCAGCATTGCGCAAAACTGCGTGTTAGCGGTAGGTTGGTTGGGCTGATGCACCTGTCGTTTGGTCATTGGTAACTGCTCAGTATCTAGGTAGTGTACAGTAGCCAACCCAACCGGAGTTCGACGCCGGCTGGCCTCATCTGTTATTGGTTTCGGTGGAGGAACTATCAATTGCGCAAATGTTCGATTTACGCAGTTGATAGGTCCGGTTGCCCTAACTTTTTTACCTGGAGGTTCTTATTTATTGGTCCTGGCTCACCTCGGCCCAGCTTGCTAAGCCGTCCAGTTAGTGGCAAAGGATATAAGTGTTTATAAACGGATAATTTGTTTTTTTGCCACTAACTTCGGTCAAGCGCCGTCGCTCTCGACTCTGAAGGCGGCTTCAACTCTCGATCGCCTGCGCTTGACCTACAAAATCCTTCAGATTTTGTCCGGCTTAGCAAGCTGAAGCAATTGTTCCGGGCCCACTTGAAAGGACCTTTTGATTTAAAAGTTAGGGCAACCACCGACACCATAACACGTGTACAGCCGGCGTTGAATTACCGCTAACGACGGCAGCTTTGCGCAGTGCTGGTAACGAAGCACTATTGCCTGAACCGCTGTTCATTTATTTTTTACTGTTATATTTTCTGAGCTTATGATGAATCTGTACATAGCCTGAACTACTGTACAGAAAGGAACTGCTGTTCATTTTACCGTGTGCCTGTCAGCATTGTGCAAAACTGCTCTGTTATGTGCCGCCATATTCTTTTCTCCAATTTCTTTTTTCAACAGTCCGGACATTTTCAACAGTTTTAAGTGTAATTAAATATTCTTGTAGAAATTTTAGCTCATTGTCCAGCTTATTTCCATTAAATTCTTTTATATAAATAGCGTTTCCATAATTGCTAGCTACTTTTTCAGCTGTGTCGTCTACAATTAAAATTCTTTCCAACTGGAAACCTTTTCTCTTTAGTTTGTCGAGTCGTTTTTCAAAGAAATAGGTGTCAAATGTTTTGTCTCGCTTTATTGTACATTTTGAGCGTCCCCATATAAACTCAGGTGAGATATCAGCAGGCATTATTTGTTTAACGATTTCTTCGACATAATTATCTCCTGCTGATGACCATATGCCGAAATGAAAATGCTTTGATATTTCGCTTAAAAATATGTCGAGATAGGGACGTTTATAAACAAAATATTGGTCCAAAGTAAAGTCTGTCAATGGTTCATTAAGCTTGTTTTTAGTCGCGTGAATTAAAGTCTCGTCCAAGTCAAGAACTAAAAGTATGTTTGATTTTTCTGTCATTCTTAAATGTGCGTAGTCTGATGGTGGCACATAACGGGCAGGGCTTTATGCAGGTTGGGAAATAGTATTCCGTCCGCCTGGCGCCGCTGCCGAATGAAAAACTGATGATGAAATTAAGTACAAAAGCTCATGACTGTTTGTCCAGCCCCGAACTACAGCCTGGATTTGCAATTGGCTGAAGTTTGCTGGTCAAGCCCAACTTGCATAAAACCCAATGTTGGCAGCAGCATTACTGGAGTGTTGAATAGACAAGTCCCGAAACTGTTATTGTATCTGAACGTAATTCAGTCCACCGATGAAGAACTGATACTTTTAGTTTTAGAAACCCTTTTAAGCCATCTCCTTTTTTGTAAACATCTTTCTCAAGTTTAAGGCTTTGTTCTATGGAGGTAAAAATTGGTTTTTTGTAGGAACTGTCAGTAATCGAAAATAATTGTTCCAAATCTATAGTTAGTTTTTCTTTGACTTTTAGGATACTTAAAAGATAATTAGATGATGAGTCAGTAATTTTTAGAAATATAGAATCATTTTTCTTTTCTGCTTCACAACGAGTTAACTCCACTTGATTTGTCTTAGAAAGATAAATTATGACACTTGATTTAGGGTCAGGGAATTCTCCATAATTATTTTCTCCGCTTTTATTGTCACCCGAATTGCAGGAAAATAAAATGAGAAGGAATGATATTTTTAGAAAAATGCTGTTCATAAATGTTGCTGCCAACGATCAGGGCTTTATGCAGGTTGGGAATTGTTATTCGTCCGCACACAAACCGCTGCTGATTGAAAATATAAAGTTGAATTTAAGAACTAAAATTGAAAGTTGTTTGTCCCGCCCGAATCACAGCCTGGATCTGCAATTGGCTGATGTTACAACGGCTTGCCCAACTTGCATAAAACCCAATGTTGGTTGCAGTTATTTATTCTTTAGGTGTCGATGATTTTAAATTGTAAAAATAAATTCCTAAAACTGTCGTCAAGCAATAAGCGAATATCAATTTCAAAGTCCCTGTGTCCTTGTATTCTTCGTCATGTCCAAACACAAAAGCTAAGGGCAATAAAGTTGCAAAAAGTCCAGTAATTGCTAAAACGCTTTTTCTTTTGAAGTCTGTCCAATGAAGTTTAGCTGTCTTGATTGTAATAATGTAAAAGAGAAAAAAAGTTAATATAGAAAACACAAATGAAAAAGCCAAACAAAGTAGCCAGAAAACAACGATACCGAAACCTTTCATTTCCGGTCTGCCTACCAAATTGTTTATGTTTATTATGATGTAAATAATTGGTGACAAAAGCATGCTTGTCAACCAAACCCGCAAGCAGTATTTGAAAGAGTTTCCCGATGGATTATTTGTCTTATTTAAAACTTTTGTCAAGTAGAAGCAATTAATTATTAAATCAGCCTTCTGGCAATAACACGTGTCAACCTTTGAGAACTTATGAATATTGTGAAGATTGCTGTTACTTGAAATCGAATTGCAACCAACGAGCAGGTATTGCTGCAGGTGTGGAATTCATTGCTTGTCTTGCCTGGAACTGCTGCTCATTAAAGATTTAAAAGTACAAGATAAAACTAAAAGACCAACAGCATTCCGTCCGCCGAAACCGCTGCTGATAGCGAACTACAGCCGGATGTTACAACGTCCTGCCACACTTGCAGCAATACCAATGTTAGCTGCTGTATTTCTCACGTAGCGCATTTATAAATTACAAAAATGATGAACAACACAACAACAATTTGGTTTATTAAAATGTCATAACGACGTTTTGGTAATGAATGTTCTGGATAAGTTAACAGCCATTTTCCTTCATTAGCACTTTCTAAAAGAATAGTTGGCGTGACAGGAATTTGCTTTACTCTCTCATAAGGTGCTCTAAAAAATATTCGTCCAATACTATTTGAATGTCCTTCTTCGTCTGTGTGAAAATACCATAGGTAGTTGTCCATATTTACTTTGTACTTTTTGGCATAGTCATCAATTAACTCGTGAAAATCATCGCCTGAACAACCAAGGTCATTCATTAGGTCACAGTTCGAGGTCACTTCATTTTCTTCACAGCCTGTTTTGTCAACTATGAAACTTTTAATCTCTTCAATAGAATACATTATTTCTGTCACCAATTGGTAGTTATTGTGTCAACTTTATTATTCTTGTCAAATTTTACTCCGATGCGATTTAAGTCAAGTGTCATTAGTTTAGCACTGTCGGGATACCATTTAAGTATGTCGTTAAAATCAGACTTTGTTAATTTGCCTATTAAGACACCAGAAAGTTGTAATAAATCGTTTTCGGTGTATTCATAACCTTCTCTCATATAAGTTATTGTCGTCCCTTGGTCGAGTATTACATAACCCAAATAGAGTGTCGTTGAAACAAACACAATTAAGAGTGTCCAAAATGCAATTTTCCAATAATTACGCATGGTCCAATAATATAGCAGCTAACGAGCAGGGCTTTATGCAGGTTGGGAATTAGTATTCCGTCTGCCCACAACCGCTGCTGATTGAAATTATAAAGTTGAATTTATGAAATAAAGTTGATAGTTGTTTGTCCAGCCCGATCCACAACCTTGATTTGCAACTAGCCAATGTTTGCTGGTCATGCCCAACTTGCATAAAACCCAATGTAAGCTGCTGTTTTGGGTCACATTTATTTTCTTGAATAATTAAGGAATACAATTCGATAATGAATGTCATTTGTCTCTTGGTCGTTACTTGCGATTATAGACGATAGAAGAGTCATTTTCTGTTTGTCTAGTTTATTTAATGTAATAACGATGTTGTTGAAAGTAAGATTTTTTAAAGATGCAGAGTCTAAATACTTTAAAATGTTAGTGTCTTTAATAGCCATAAATGGTTTGTCAAAGTCTAAACGAACAGAGGCTTTATCACTTATTGTCCATTTCCCTTTTGATGTATCACTGCTGTTTACTTGAATAAAATAACCATTTTTATAAAATTCATAGAAATCTGGTGAGGAAATGCTTGTCTCAACAGAGTTTGTCCGAACTGCATTTTTAAAGTACCATTTGCCAATTACTTTTGATTTAATATAAGATGAGTTCTTCTTTAATTTATAGCTGTCTTGCACTTCCGAAAGAAAGATATGGTTTAACGAGTCAGGATTGTGAGAAAGTTCATCCTTGTAGGTAATTGTCTTTGTACCGTCCTTATTATATGTGATGATAATATTTTCCGGGTCATTCTTTTTTGACTGACCAAATAGGAGATTTGTCCCTAAAAAAATAAATAAAGCCGAAATTATTATTTCAATTTTCATAGACTGTCGCTTATAAATAGCGGCTTACGATTACGGCTTGGCGATGTGGTGGCATTTGAAAACCGCTAGGCTGAACCGTTACTGATTTTATAAATTGATGTTTATTGTTAATTCCAATGCTAAGTTTTATACTTTAGTTGGATTTAATGTTGAGTATGGAATTAAAGTTCATTAAATATTCGTCGCCCCACCATATTGCTAAACCGCCTGTTGTACGCAGCATTGCTTAATCTATTTCTTTGCGCTTTCTTTTTTTAGCTGGTTTTTGAATTATTTTGTCTGCTACTTTACCACTTGAATCATAGATTGTCCTTTTGATCTCGTTGCCACAATTGTCAAATTGGTATTCCACATTCAAGACATTTGTCTTATAATTAAAATATATCCATTTGCCTACAGGTACGACTTCCGTATCTGTAAAGCCAACTCCTACGACTTCATAAAAAGGAGCTGCTTCTTTCGTAGAGTCCTGTAATAAGCTTAGTATTTTTGTTGTGTCAAATAAGCTATTTTGAACAAGAAGTTGATATTCCTTTTTTTCAATCACCCTTTGAAGTGTATCGCTGTTTTCTATATATGATACTTTAATGGCCGGAATATAGTTCACGCATTCAGGTCTGTATTTTAGTTCTCCTTTAATTGCTGTGCTGTTGTCGATTAACTTGTGAAAAAATATACCATCAGGATACCCATTTTTATATGTTACATAACCGAGATCTTGTCCATCATTACTTAGAAATGGTATGGTCCCGTGTCCGTTTGTGAGGTCTCCAGGATAGTAGTTTTTACCACTAGAGTCAGATAATGATATTGTGTCCCAGGGCCGATTATCCAAGTAATATTGTACTGAATATATTTTTCCGTTGGGGTGATATCCTATTACCAGTCCGTTTATTTTTCCATTAATTTTTGAAAATTCATAAAGTATAGGCCCCGTGTCTCTAAAATGACTATAATTAAATATTCTTTCGAGCGTGTCATTGGTATTTGTTAAGTATTTCCTTTCCCATTTTTTATTTGCCTTATAATATGGCTTTTCATTATTTCGACTATAATTAATCCATTTATTATTGTTTAAAGTGTCATTATTTTGAGCATTGACCATTATCTGCAAGAACAAAAGAATCGTCGTGATACAGTTGATTTTAAATTTTTGAATATTTTGATGTTTCATTTGAAGTTGCGTACAACGTTCAAGTATTGGCGAAGGCAGGATCATTACTAACGTCCCGCTTGGCTTGCAGATTTATTTATTTATAAATGTTCATTTATAATTCCAATAGCCTAGTAGAAATCGTGACAAGTTTGATCCCATGCCCATCATTGATCTACTGAAGAAGTGCCAACGTCCCGCCCTGCTTTAGCCAATATTTATGTTGTGTGCAGTTCTTCTTTCCCAAAGTCTTTTCTCTACTTTACTTTCACAAGTATTCCGGAATTTATCATAATGTGTGGATTTTGTCGATATACGAACTTTAAAGTGTCTGTATTGATAAACTGAATGTCGTAGTATGGTTGTCCAAGACTAGATATTTGTTTATTTAGTTCAGTCATATTACTTGTGTCGACCGTGTAGGTCTTGGTAAACCAAAAATTGCACTCTTTGATTTTTTGTATCTTATAAACGTCAGTCAAAAATCCTATTTTTCTGGTTGCAGTGGTGTCATTTATTGTTAGCTGAAAACTTCCGTACGTGTCTTTAAATTGTTTGTCAATAGTTGCCATATATTTTCCCTGTATTAGTTTGTCGCATGCTTTTTCGTTAACATGAAATGTCGATGAGAATGCAACCAAAAGAAAGATGTAGCAATTCATTTTTAAAATATTAAATAATCAAGTATTGATATTGTCAACCGGGTAGGCGTAGTTTTTAATGTGTCGGAATGTGGGCCCCCAGAATTGCACACAACGGCCGGCAGCTTTGCGCAGTGCTGGTAATGAAGCACTATTGCCGGATCCGCTGTTCATTTATTGATTACTGTTTCAATCTCTGTTCTTATGATGAATCAGTACATAGCCTGAACTGCTGTACAGAAAGGAACTGCTGTTCATTGAACCGATGTCCCGCCAGCATTGCGCAAAACTGCGTGTTAGCGGTAGGTTGGTTGGGCTGATGCACCTGTCGTTTGGTCATTGGTAACTGCTCAGTATCTAGGTAGTGTACAGTAGCCAACCCAACCGGAGTTCGACGCCGGCTGGCCTCATCTGTTATTGGTGTCGGTGGAGGAACTATCAATTGCGCAAATGTTCGATTTACGCAGTTGATAGGTCCGGTTGCCCTAACTTTTTTACCTGGAGGTTCTTATTTATTGGTCCTGGCTCACCTCGGTCCAGCTTGCTAAGCCGTCCAGTTAGTGGCAAAGGATATAAGTGTTTATAAACGGATAATTTGTTTTTTTGCCACTAACTTCGGTCAAGCGCCGTCGCTCTCGACTCTGAAGGCGGCTTCAACTCTCGATCGCCTGCGCTTGACCTACAAAATCCTTCAGATTTTGTCCGGCTTAGCAAACTGAAGCAATTGTTCCGGGCCCACTTGAAAGGACCTTTTGATTTAAAAGTTAGGGCAACCACCGACACCATAACACGTGTACAGCCGGCGTTGAATTACCGCTAACGGCCGGCAGCTTTGCGCAGTGCTGGCAATGAAGCACTATTGCCGGATCCGCTGTTCATTTATTGATTACTGTTTCAATCTCTGTTCTTTTGATGAATCTGTACATAGCCTGAACTGGTGTACAGAAGGGATCTGCTGTTCATTGTACCGATGTCCCGCCAGCATTGCGCAAAACTGCGTGTTGCCTGCAGTCAATATCATTTTGATACCATTTTTAAATAGTTGTTTAATACATCAAAATAGGAATACTTATCAAACTCAAAGCTTAGCTCTTTTTTGTCATCTTTTATTGTCCAAATTACAGAGCTGTTTGTTCTTTTAATATTTATAGTTATTCCTCCACAATCAGTGTCGCCACATTCGCTACAACAATATATCAAGATTTCAGGGTTTACTAACTCTTCTCTATACTTTTCTAAATACCATTTGAATTCATCGTCCGACCATGATGCAGGATATATTTGCCTTATATCTTTATCTGTTACTTCTTTATTTAGTAATTTTTAATCTTTACTACATCTTTCTTTTGATTTGTTCCTAACACACCTGTCCAGTTGTCTAGAATACTTGTTTTCGTATTATAGAAATTGTCCAGCAGCTTTGACAAAGGTTTATCATTGATAAAAAATTCAGTAAATTCTATTTTATATTTATTTATTCCTTTGTCGTTCAATGAATTATTACTTTGAAACTCCTTCTTGTTGTTTGTTAGATTTTTAAGAGGGGTGACTTCTTTGTCATTTGACAAGTGTCGCCTTTCATATTTTTGAAGTCTCAGGATGTCCATTTTTGATTGCAGGCAACGAGCAGGTATTTGCGAAGGCTGGGAAATAGACTTCCGTCCGCCCCGGCTACCTGACGCTTAATTTATAATTAAAAGTTGATGATTTGCACATAGCCAAATAATTATTCGTCTGCCCGATATGAAGAAAAAATTGAAAAACAAAAGTTGAAACACGGCTTCCTTCCGCCCAGCTTTCGCAAATACCAATGTTGCCTGCAGGCTTTCGTCACCTATGTGATGAGAGCCAAATACTGTCATTTGCCTTTGTTGTATAATTCCACAATAGTTCCTCATCAATTCTTCCTTCGTAAAAAATCTGTCCTCTAATGTCTGTCCATTTGTGATTATAATATGTCAGCACTTGTTTTATTGCTTCGTAATGTTTTTTGTCAAGTTGGTTTCTGTCTTTAGAAAATTTACCTTCTTTCTCATAGGTCGGATAATACTCAAAATATTTGTCTGTCAAACCTGCTTGCTTAAACCAAATGTTTTTAAAGTAATCTTTGTTGCCAACAGAATAAGCCCAATCACTTCTCTGTTTAATTAAATCGCTGCTTGTTCTGTAAGAAAGTGAGCTGTCGCCTTTGAAGTGGATTGTCAAAGAGTATTCTGGTAAATATTTATAAGGTCCCTGGGGACTTGAACTATTCCAATTGTCAATAAAGTCATCGACTTGGTCAGTTGTCAAGCGAAGTGAAACTGTGTCAAACTGTTTACGAATTTCAACATATTCAACATTGTCTTTGTCCACCTTTTGTTTGTCGTTGAATGGGCTAACGCAAGATGTCAAGAAAAGCGATATGATTATTAGGGACTGTCTCATAAGCTTGCAGGCAACGGGCTGGTATTGCCGATGGTGGTGAATTAGAATTCCGTCCGCCCGGAGCTGCTGCCTGGCTTTTTGATAAAGTTAAATAGTAAGAACTAAAGCTGAGCTTTATTCGTCAAGCCCCGAACCGCAGTACAGCAGAATTACTGCTGTTGATTGTTTCAATGTCAAGCCCCACTATTGGCAATACCAATGTTGGTGGCAGTTTTGTCTACCGATAAGAAACTTTGTCCAACGCTCCACCTACAATTGTAAATGATAAAATTTGGTAACAGTCTACAGATTTATTGTCAAAAGATGCAGGTTGCCAGTTTTGTGGCATATCTTTTACTACTGTCAAAACTTGTTGTGCCAACTCTTGTAAGTCACCTTTGCCTTTACTTACTATTTGAAAATTTCCTGCCTGTCCGTTGCAATTTATTATGAAACCAATGTGAACCTTAAAAACGATGTCTTTTGCTCTTGTGTCTGTCAAGGAATGTGAAGCGAAATATTTTTTAAGTTCATCAAGTCCACCTTTGAATGTCGGATTTGCTTCTGGCTTTGTAAGACTTTGTCCAACCTGTGCTTTTAATACCATGTCCTCCACAGAATAATTTACTGGCTCTGCACATGATTTGACTTGTGTTGTCGTGTCTGCAAGCTGGGTCTGAGCAAAGGATGTTGAAGTAATAAGTAATAATCCAACAATGGAGATCAAGAATTTTTTCATGTTTGAAGGGTGGTTGTTTAGAATTGCCACCAACGTTTACGTATTGGCGAAAGCAGGGCATTTAAAAATGTCCCGTTCGTTAAATTGATCAATTATTTACTATTGTTGAATTTTAATTTCATCAGCTTAATTAAATATATAAGGGTGATTTGCTGCTGATTGGAAATCAAATGTTGATTACCTGTATTGTCGCGCCCTGCCTTTTGCTAATACGATTGTTGGGCGCATGGCTTAAGACTTTAACAACCTAAATTCATTTTCAATCTTTTTCATTTGCGTCTCGTGTCGATGTCCATGTTGTGCTAAAAAATAAATGTATTCGTAAACGTCGATTTTACCTAATTCGTTTACTGTCATTGTTGTCTTATAAAGCACACCTTCACCATTTTTTAGTTTATCAAGGTTATTCAAACAGTGATTTACTTGTTCTTTCAATTGTTTTCGCACTTCGTCAAGGGGTTTTTTACTCGTTGGTTCCATATGTTCCGGTCTAATCCAGGTAAATGATTTATGCAATCCAACCTCAGTTAATTTGTCCCGATGAAAAACGTGATTTTTTAATTCTGTTTGCAAGTCAAGTTTATGAACGTTTTGTAATGCCTTATTTGTCCCTTTATCTATAAGGATAAGTAAATAGTGGTTTGTTAAACCAATATGTTCTAAAATTTCATTGATTGTCCACCCTTCATTTGCTGGTCTATAGTTGCGTAAATCAGCATCTTTGTCAAACCAGGTGTCAATTAATGAAAAAGTGTCAACTAGAAAGGTTTTTATTTCTGTGATGATTGTCTGTATGTTCATGGTCTGAATAGCTTGCGCCCAACGGCCGGGTATTGCTGAAGTGCGGCCCCGCAGCATGACCGATTATTTAGTTTGTTAAAAGGTGTTTTGGTCTTTCAAGTTTTATGGTCGTCCCGCCCGCATTTACAGCAATACCATTGTTGCACGCCGCGTACTAATCCTGTTGCAATGATTTTCGTTGTAATTATCCTCTGGATGTTCCGGATACGGTTAGTTTAAATATCCGGTTGTCGTGTTGCGATTGCTTCACTCCTTTTGCTTTAGAATTTTATTTGCACCCTACTTTCCGCTTCATTATGAGCCTTGATAATAGGACTGTGGTATTCGTAATCACTGGATTCTGCACCTAGTCAAGCACCCCGCGTTCCCAACTTTGAACCCTTCAAATTATTGGGGTGTGGTGTTACACTGATAGCGGAATTCCACAGTCGCGGCAGGTGGTGTTGCTATTCTACAGAAAATGTCGCGTCGCAAGCTGCCCAACTTACTATTTTGTTTGCTACCTTGAAGCTGGGGTACCTTGTCCACAGGAAATGATTCAAAGCAATAATGAAATGCACAATTCACATACCCCACCTGGCTATTCATTGTCACGATTACTTTCTGATATGCTTGAGTCCACGGTATGTTAATCAAAAGTCGCCCCGAAACTTAAGTCGCCCGAATTTTTGTCCGGGTAGCTGCACTTTAGGGCCAGGATAAGTGGCGTGCAACGATTACGGCTTGGCGATAGGGTGGTATTTGAAAGCCGTTAGGCTGAACCGTTGCTAAATGTAAAATTATAAGTTCATTGTTTATTCCAATGCTAGGTTTTATCCTTTAGTTGGATTTAATGTTGAATATGGAATAAAAGTTGATTAAATATTCCTAGCCCCACCATATTGCCAAACCGCCTGTTGGGCGCTGCGTACTAATCCCGAAGCAATTGTTTCTTAAGTATTTTTTTCCAATGTGTCGTGGCCTTGTACGTTTAATTGTTCATTTGTCGCGTCGTTGGTGATTTTATTTCTTTACTACTACTATTGGTGACGCAGCCCATTTTACATATCATTAGAATTCTCAAATATCGGGGTGCGGTGTTCGTATTAATTTAAATGCTGCTATTTGTCCTGCACCCGATATACCATGTCATCAGTATCTTATATTTTTAGAATGCGTTGTTACACCGATAGCTGAACATAACAGTCGCGTTAGGTGGTGTTACACTCTTTGATAATCTGTCTCGTCGTAAGTTGCCCACCTTACTATTTGATGTGCTGTCTGCAGCCGGGGAAACCGTGCCCCCAGGAAATGTTTCATACAATATTGACTTCTATAATTCAAGTACCCCACCTGGCTATTAATTGTCGCGTTTGCATTCTGATATTCCTGAACTCTCAGAATGTTGAATTTAAGTACTCCCGAATATTTCGCTGCTCGAATTTATGTCCGGGTAGCTACACTATAGGATGAAGATAAGTAGCGCCCAACGTTCGGGGCTTGGCGTTCGGTGGGGAAATTATTATTGTCCCGCCTGGACCATTGCCCATATATTTACTAATGTTGAATTGCGATTCTTAATCTGAATTTGATTCAGCTGCCGGATCTAATGTTGAATTATAGTAAAAGCTGATTGTTTGTTCGTCGCGCCCCACTGACGCCAAACCCTTTGTTGGGCGCTGTACATACTTTCAATGTAATATTGATTCAACTATGTGTTTTTTATAAATTAATACGTAGTAATTCTGTTCGTCACGATACGAAAGTATTTTTTTGAACCTATCAAATTCTTGTTTCACGTTTTCATCTACTGTCCTTGGTTGTGGTTTATATCTTAGTCCATTTTTCCAAATTGTCTCTGTTTTGGAAGCTTCCTTTTCTGTCCCGCCAGGACTGTCTGATGTTAGTTTACTTAAATCTTTTGAATTAGGGTCTATTGGAAAATATTCAAACAATGTATCAGTAATAATAAAATATGGGTAATGCTCTGCATACATGTGATGTCCAAATATTGTCATTGCAATTCTTGGATGTGATGTAATAAAATAGTCCCAAAATACTTTTGAAAATTTAACCGGTTTGGTTACATAATTTAAGTCAATACTTGTACCATTAAAATCTTTTGGGTATAAAACTATAAGTACATCATTTGATGTTGCCAGTTTTTTATTTGCGTCGCAAAAGGTTAATAATATTATCAATATGATTGAACACAGGAGTTTCATTGTATAGCGCCCAACGTACAGGTATTTGCGAAGGCTGGGAAATAGACTTCCGTCCGCCCGGCTACCTGAAGCTAAATTTGTAAATTAAAAGTTGATGATTTGTACATAGCTAATTAGTTGTTCGTCTGCCCGATATGAAGCCAAATTGAATAACAAAAAGTTGAAACACTGCTTACGTCTGCCCAGCTTTTGCAAATACCAATGTTAGCGGCTGGCATCGGTGTCCGAAGACTTACTCAATTTAATTTGGTTGATTTTATTATTCAACTTCTCTAATTCAGAATTTTCCAATTTTACATCAAACACTCTCTCAAATTCAGATAAATGTTTTCTGATGTTGGGAGTTTTTTCAAATAAATTCCAAATGTCAGTAACACCACGAAACCGATTTATTATTTTTTTCTCTTTGTACCAATCGAATATTTTCTTTGCACCTTTTCCGATTACTTTTCCTGCGTTTAAATCCTTTATCATGTCAGATGTGTCACCCGCATCAATTGCGTTGTCCATTGAATCCTCATACTTTGATTCTTTGACTACTTCCCAAAATTGATACAGTAGCCTGCGGTTCTCGGAATACTTCTTATTAAAAATATTCCAGAATTCGTTAAGCTCGTCAATTGCTTCTATTTGTTCTTTTATGTCCTTTGCTTCATTTATTCTTTTTTCATAAGTAACAATTGATTCTCTAAGCTTTGTAAAATCTTCTCTTAATTGAAGCATTTTAGAGGGGATATCTGATACTACTTTACATTGAGTTAAGAGTATCGTGACAAGAGGAGGAAGAGTCTGGTTTGTGTAGCCAAAGTATTGACTTACTTTTTCTTGTTTTTTTTGAAAATTGGCAGAGAGATTTGTAATTATTTCTCTTCCTATTCCCCTCTTTTTAATTTCTTCTATTTGGTATTTGTAACTGTAGAATGGCAATGTCGCTTGGATATTTGTTTCATTAGTCGCAGAAGATAGTTTTTTGAAAAATGCCTGAGGCGAATTATAACTTACTGTTGCAACTAAACCCCCGTCAACTTTGCCAATATTTAAATAGGATAATTTCGTTACGTCATCTTCAATATTTGGCAGCACCAAATATTCTTGCCGTGCCTTATCTGTTTCTATGCCATTGTTTATAAAATGTTGTACTCTTTCTTGATAAGTTGTGGGATTTTTTTCATCAAATTTATCAATGCTTATGACTTGTCCGATATCATTGCCAATTCCACCTATTGCGCTTAGAGATTTCGTTTTGGAGAGCAATTCTAAAATTGGTCTGCCGGTAGGAAATAATGATTTCGAAATAACTTGAATATGCATCAATTCTTGAGTGGAAATGTAGAACGAACTATTAAGAATAAGAGCTTCAAGAAATGCGTTTAGCGAATAAATGAAGACAGGAGTAGGTTTTCCATAACCGCCAATTACATGGTCTAATTCATCTATTAAATTTGAACTTATATAGGTCGAGTTATAGTCTATATCAAGCTTATGCATAAGTGTTGTGAATTAGTTTAGGGGCACTCTGCTTGCCGCTAACGGGCAGGTATTGCTGCAGGTGGGATATTTTATAACGTCCAGCCCGGAACCGCCGCCCAATTGAAATATAAAATTGAAGTTAACAACAAAAAGCCAAATTGATATTCGTCTGCCCGAACCAAAGTACAGCGATGCAAACAGCCGAAGTTTCAACGTCCAGCCCCACTTGCAGCAATACCAATGTTGGCTGCTGTTAAGTCTTACGTTTGGTCAGTCTTTTGAACAGTCCCGCAATTAAGTTTATAACAAAAATAAATTGTCCCAACAGCAATACAAATATTGTTATACCAATAGCTTTTGTAAATGTCGTGTAATTATCAAATGAATTCCAACTGCTATAATCATAATACCGTCGTGGTGTTGGGTTCATAAAACTGTCACCTAAAAAAAGTGTCAATGCAAAAAGTAGAAGTGTCAAGATTGTTACAATAACATGTGTCCACGTAAGAGCTTTTGAATACAATATTCTATTTGTCAATAAATAAAGTGTCCATACAAATAAAGCTAACATTGCTAACAACCAAAAAACATGAGTATGAGCAATTACAAAATAAGTGTCGTGAAGATGTATGTCAACTGAATTGTTTTGTTTCAAAATAAAAAATGAGGTCAAAACCAAAATAAGTCCTGTCCACAAAAGTAAATTATAAGGTTTCTGTTTCATGTGCAGGGTGTGTCCAAATTTAATAGCAGCCAACGGCCGGCAGCTTTGCGCAGTGCTGGTAATGAAACACTATTGCCGGATCCGCTGTTCATTTATTGATTACTGTTTCAATCTCTGTTCTTTTGATGAATCTGTACATAGCCTGAACTGCTGTACAGAAAGGAACTGCTGTTCATTAAACCGATGTCCCGCCAGCATTGCGCAAAACTGCGTGTTAGCGGTAGGTTGGTTGGGCTGATGCACCTGTCGTTTGGTCATTGGTAACTGCTCAGTATCTAGGTAGTGTACAGTAGCCAACCCAACCGGAGTTCGACGCCGGCTGGCCTCATCTGTTATTGGTGTCGGTGGAGGAACTATCAATTGCGCAAATGTTCGATTTACGCAGTTGATAGGTCCGGTTGCCCTAACTTTTTTACCTGGAGGTTCTTATTTATTGCTCCTGGCTCACCTCGGTCCAGCTTGCTAAGCCGTCCAGTTAGTGGCAAAGGATATAAGTGTTTATAAACGGATAATTTGTTTTTTTGCCACTAACTTCGGTCAAGCGCCGTCGCTCTCGACTCTGAAGGCGGCTTCAACTCTCGATCGCCTGCGCTTGACCTACAAAATCCTTCAGATTTTGTCCGGCTTAGCAAGCTGAAGCAATTGTTCCGGGCCCACTTGAAAGGACCTTTTGATTTAAAAGTTAGGGTAACCACCGACACCATAACACGTGTACAGCCGGCGTTGAATTACCGCTAACGTTAAAGCATTGGCGATGTTGCGGTATTCTGTGTTACGTCTGCTTGGTGCCCGTGCTGATTAAAGATACATCAGCTCATTGTTTATTCTGTTATATCGGCGCTATTCGTCTACCAAAAACTGAAGTTCAATAGCGAAAAAAGGCTGAGAATATATTCGTCGCCCCGCCATATTGCCAATGTAATGTTAGGCACAGTAATTATTTCATCCGTTTGAATATACCATAATCAGTTAAGGTTGCTGTCTTAATCGCTTTTCTTGGATAAAAGCGATATGTCGCCATATCCACAATTGGCTGATTTGATACTAACTCAAGTGGTTTTGTCGGCTTATAAGTGTCACCTCTTTTAATAATTACTTGGTCAACGTCAATGTAGTTGATGCTTCCCTCAGTAGAGTCAACCACTTTAATGTTGCCCTTTACAAATGAGGTGGTTGCTGGGAACTCTTTGCCCCCGAACTTCTTTGTCACATTGTAAAACGTCAAGCTATCTGAGGTCTCTCTCATGATATCAAACTCATATTCCATAAGCCCTGTGCTGGACGTCGCACTTCCATAAGTGTCCTTGTATTCTGAAACGTTTATCTGAAGGTTGCCAACTTTTTTACTATAATGGTTTGTTGGTGTTAGCAGCGTGTCCTTTTCAGTTCTTGGATTTTGTCCATAATTAATGTCAATCATTTCAAAAACCGTATTTGTCGGTACAGCGGCAAAATAAGTGCAAGGCAGCTCATTCATTTTGTCCTTAGAAAATGAAACCGTGGAATCTAGAATTGCAAAACCTGTATGGTCGGAACTTGTAACAAAGCCGCCTGCAAAGCTAAAGTCATAAATTACCAGCGGACTATTAGCTACACGCTGTCTATATAGATTTTGAAGTCTGTCCTCATCTGAGGTGTCCGCCAGGAAACTGCAGCCTGCGAAAAGGGTCAATAGGATTATAAGTTGGAGGAGTCGTCCCATATTATTGTGCCTAACGTAAAAGCATTGGCGATGTGGCGGTATTCCGTGTTACATCTGTCCGGTGCCGCTGCTGATTAAAGATACAAAAGCTCATTGTTTATTCTGCTGCTCGGTATTATTCGCCTGCTGAAACCGAAGCTGAGTATCGAGCAAAAGCTGAGAATATATTTGTCGCCCGCCATATTGCCAATGCAATGTTAGCTGCCGCTTTTGTCTTTAGAAACCACATATTTTTCTTTGTCAATTCCGAGAATGTCGAATATAGTTTTCTCTTTCTTAATAGTTTTCTTTTTCAATAATGAGTCGTCAACCTCGTAAATATATTCGTCAAATGGAAGTAGATTAGCACCGATTTTATTTTTTGCAAACGGGTTGTGCCAAACTGCTATTGAAGAACTGTCAAGAGTATATAAGTCAAAGTTTCTAAAAATAATAACTGCAGATACTGATGTATTGATTGGCTTTCCACCAGCCAAAAAGAAACCGTTTTGTGTGATGTAATTTAAATCAATTTCAGCGTCTCCATACTGTCCAAAAAGTGCTTCGGCGAAACAATTATCTTTTGTAAACAAGTCACTGGTATTTAAACAAATTACGTAAGGTTCCGCTTCAATACCATAACGAGTTGCTTTCTTGTCCTGCAAAGCCGTCAGAATGGGTTTGCTTGTGTCAATGGTTTTAGCGCCACCTGAAATAAACCCTAAACTGCGTTTAATATCTGGGGACGTTTTTCGTAGCATGGATATTTCGACCTCCCAGCCATTGTCTTCGAACAAATACCTATTTTCGAAAAGTTGTTTGTTTGGAATTCCCTTACTTAATTCTTTTACTTTTTCAATAAAACTTAAGAGTTTTCGTTTTGAAACGCTTTGTTCTGAAATCGTTTTAAATTCTAAGTTTATCCAGTAAGGAAAATATTCAATGTCGTCAACAATTTCTTCTATGGTGTCTTTTCTGTTTTTATCAGCCAAGCTGTCGAAAGAATGCCCTGCAAGTGTACATTCCAAAAATGTCTTAAAATCATTTAATGTTGCTCTGAAGTCTGGTTTTTTACCTGTAGATGTTTCGGGATGTCGTAGTAGAGAAAAATTTGAGCGATTAAATATCGAATATGTCAGTAATTCAAAAACTGCCGAATAATGTTGTTTATCTGACTTCGATTTAAACATTTGTACAAACTCGTCATCTGGCACATATGCTGAAGCTAATTCATTTACTTTTTGTCTAACCAACTCAGAGATTTTCCAAGCAGACCTATCTAAAAATTCAAAAGCTGTTTCTTTTCTTTTTTTGTGGTCTGAATTGTCTCTTATGTATGATGAAAATAGCATGGTGTCGTGTAAAGTGGCAGCTAACGTAAAGGGCTTTGTGCAGGTGTGGCATTCTTGATCGTCAAGCCCGGAACAAAAGCCTATTGAAAAACCGGTGATGAAGATTACAACTAAAAGCCGAATTACTAATATCCAGCCCGTAACTGAAGCGGAATAGCGAACTGCTGCCGATGTTTACAATGTCCAGCCACACTTGCACAAAACCCCATGTTGTGCGTTCGTACTTCTTTGTCTCATAGTATGTCAACCAATCTTATCTGCTGCTGAGTCTTTTCTATCAATAATGGCTCTTTTTGTCGAAATAGGGGTCATTCGAAATTTTTGTATGCGTCAAAAAAAGGTTTGTTTTCTTTCGTCTTATCGACTTGATGAGATCCTGGTGTTTGTTGTGTCAAGTTTTTAAGTATAACCATCCATACAAAGGGGATTGTCCAGATTAAAATAATATGAACGATTTTCAATTTATTTGAAAGGGTCATATTTTTCCCTATGTCAAATGAATAGCGAATTGTAAAAAATAGATATATCAAAGCAATAAGTATAGCAAAAACAAACTTGATATAATCTGTATCAGTCATAAAGTAGGTTTAATTAATATATTTACGGTCATTTATAGTCTTTCGGTGGTCTAAAAAATATAGTAGATATTTTATTCTATGATCAGTCGATCTTTCCTATTTAAGAGTGTCCTATAGTATGACGCACAACGTTCACGGCTTGGCGATAGGGTGGTATTTGAATACCGTCAGGCCGAACCGTTGCTGATTTTATAAATAAATGTTTATTGTTAATTGCAATGCTAAGTTTTATTCTTTAGTTGGAATTAATGCTGAATATAGAATAAAAGGTGATTAGATATTCGTCGCCCCGCCATATTGCCAAACCGACTGTTGGCTGCTGTTACTTTCTGTCAGCCTTGAATTTCTCAAAATAGTCTCCACCTTTTTTTCTTAAATCAAATGTTACTCTCTGTCTAAATAATGTGTCAATTGAATTGGGTGATTCGCTTACAAAAAGTATTTCATTGTCTTTATAATATTCCTCCCTGTAATAAAATGTTTGACCTATCCCATCCTCTTGGTAATCTATTTTGGAGTAAATAAGTTCATTGTCTTTATAATAGTAGCTTTCGTAGAAATTCTTATCTATGTTGTCATGGTAAAGAATCTTATAAACTGTGTCCCCTTTTAGGTTTTTGGTCGTGTATTTCCCGAACCCGCCATATTTTGTCTTTCTAATTGTGTCAATTTGATTGTTATGCCCAATATTAGATGTCGAAACTATTTCTTGTTTTATTTCACCTTCTGTTATTGATTTAATTACAAAAATATGTCCTTCGTAATTGTATGATAAGGAGTCAATGTATTTTGTATATGCTTTTATTTTTAGAATAGACACTGTGTCAACTTGTGCCAGCAATTGATTACTGGGAAACGTTGTAATTAAAAATGTCGATATGAAAAGTATGATGTGTCGCATTTTGTAATTGCAGCCAACGTATACGGCTTGGCGATAGGGTGGTATTTAAAAAGCATCAGGCCAAACCTTTGCTGATTTTATAAATAAATGTTCATTGTTAATTCTAATGCCAAGTTTTATACTTTAGTTGGATTTAATGTT
>NZ_JAKEVY010000008.1 GCF_021491375.1 Flavihumibacter fluminis | reverse complement strand
TTTTGACGGACTGCTATCTGGCTGCGCGGAAACTAAATTAAGGAACCGCCGTATACCGAACGGTACGTACGGTGGTGTGAGAGGACAGATAGCAAACAAATTGTTTGCTATCTTCCTACTCTATTTATTCAACTTGTTAAAAGGGATTACATTCAAAATCTGCCAGGTCGATGGCATCCCAATAGGTCAACCAGTAGTCAATTACATTTCCCTGCTGAATGATGCCTTCGGATCTGTTGTAAAATGATTGTACTCCAAAGCGACTGAAATTACCGTAAACAACGGCTCCTCTCAGCGGTGTAAATCCGCCCCAGCTGCGGATCACAGTGTATCCATAACGGGTTTCCACAACAAAAAAATCACAGTCGAATCCACTGTAAACAACCACCCCTCTTTCCTGGCTCAACCAGTAACGTTCATCAATAACCGGCCCTGGTTCAACATAGGTACGCGTACAGGAAGCAAGTACGAGCACCAGGGGTAAAAAAAGGAGTAGCATTTTTTTCATGGCCTTGAGTTTTATACTCCATAGACCATAAAGCAGGTTCAGGGCTTAACAAGGGAATGTTAAAATCCATTCAACGCCTGGCTCTGAAAAAACTTTTCATCAGTTCCGCAGCTTCTTCTGCCAGCACACCAGTGCGAATAATGGCTTTCGGGTGGAAAGGAGATTGGTCGCGCGTAAGACGGGCGAATCCGTTTTTTTCATCTGAAGCGCCCCATACAATCTTGCCAAGTTTACTCCAATAAAGGGCGCCTGCACACATAAGGCAGGGCTCCACAGTTACATAAAGTGCTGCATCTGGCAAGTATTTAGCACCAAGGAAACTGAATGCAGAAGTGAGTGCAATCATTTCAGCATGTGCAGTTGGATCATTCAGCTGCTCCACCTGGTTATATCCCCTGGCAATAATGCGATCATTAATTACCACCACCGCACCCACCGGCACTTCCCCGGCATCATATGCCTGGCTGGCAAGTACCAGTGCCTGTTTCATAAAATGTTCATCCGAAAGCATATGGTGAAGGTACTGAAAACAGTATTGAACCAGGATTGTATACAATTGTTGTATTTTGAAAGTATGATACCAGATATAACCCCGGAACAATTGGATGGATTGAAGCTGCGCTTTCAATCCGGATTGCTGGCAGCTTATAAAGCTCGTATACAAATTCTCAAACAGCTGAAGCAGTCAGTTCTTCGGAACGAAGATGCTATTTATGCTGCCCTTAAAGCTGATTTGCACAAATCAAAAGAGGAATCATGGGTAACCGAAATTGGTATCACAATCGCCGAAATTGATCATGCCATTCGACATCTGAAACAATGGATGCGTCCGCGGAGAGTGGCAACCAACCTGGTAAATCTTCCATCGGCCAGTTACCTCTATCCTGAACCACTGGGTGTAGTATTGATTATTGCTCCCTGGAATTATCCTTTTATGCTGTTGCTTGGTCCAATGGTGGGCGCATTGGCAGCAGGTAATCTGGTGGTAGTAAAGCCAAGTGAGTATGCTCCTGCTACTGAAAAAATCCTGGAAAAAATCATTCAGGAAGCCGCTTTACAGCAGGAAATTTTGTTTGCACCTGGAGATGGAGCGGTAGTGGTTCCCGCTATGATGCAATCTTTCCGGTTTGACCATGTGTTTTTTACAGGAGGTACTAAAGTCGGAAAAAAAATATACGAAATGGCTGCCTCCAAACTGGTGCCGGTTACCCTGGAACTGGGTGGTAAAAGTCCCTGTATTGTGGAAGAGGACGCCAGGGTTGAAGTGGCTGCCAGGAGGATTGCTGTTGCCAAGTTTTCCAATGCCGGACAAATCTGTATCGCGCCTGATTACCTGCTCGTGCATGAGCGGATTCGTGAAAGACTGGTTGAAGCCATTAAGTTAAATATCCGGAAATTTTATGGTGAAAATCCGCAGCAATCCGGGGATTATTGCCGCATCATCAACAAGTCTCAATTTGACCGGCTCAATTCATATTTAAGGGGAGGAGTTTTGCTGCATGGCGGAAACAGTGATGAAAGGGATCTCTATATTGAACCAACCCTGATTAAACCCGAATCGCTTTCAGTTCCAATTATGCAGGAAGAAATTTTTGGTCCCATTTTGCCGGTTTTCAGTTTCAGCACAAAGGAGGAGGCACTGGCGATTGTGCAGCAACATCCGAATCCGCTTGCTTTTTATGTGTTTACATCCAGCAGTAAAAAAGAGGAGGACTGGATTCAAGCCATACCAGCTGGAACCGGATGCATAAATAATGCTGCCTGGCAGTTTACCAATGCGGCGCTTCCCTTTGGTGGGCGGGGCGATAGTGGAATTGGGGCTGCACATGGAAAATTTAGTTTTGATCGCTTCACGCATTATAAAGCCGTTATGAAAACACCCGCCTGGTTTGATCCGGCCATCAAATATCCTCCCATGAAAGGGAAGCTTTCACTATACAAAAAAGTAATTGGATGAATCATAAACGCACAGTCCTGTCTGGCCGCCAACGCTTACTGAAATTCATTTATCCGCTCCTTATGAAATTGGGGAAATGGACGGGGATGAAGGCCGCTGTTCTTTCCAATAAGGAGGAGAAAAAACCACTTACGCCGATCTATAACCGAACTGTTGACCTTGCAGGCGGAAGGCAGTTGCCTCTTGAGCAACTCAAAGGGAAAAAATTATTGTTGGTCAACACTGCTTCGGATTGCGGATATACTGCCCAATACGAAGAGCTGCAGCAGTTGTATGAGCGATTCCCGGATCAGTTAAACATACTGGCCTTCCCGGCTAACGATTTCAAAGAACAGGAAAAGGGTGATGATGCGTCAATTGAACAATTTTGCAAATTGAATTACGGGGTCACTTTTCCGGTTGCCAAAAAATCGAGCGTTATTCCCGGTGCCTCCCAAAATCCGGTATTTCAATGGTTGTCGAATCCGGCAGAAAATGGATGGTGCAACAAGGCTCCGGAATGGAATTTTTCCAAATATCTTTTAAATGAAGAGGGAGTATTAATTAATTATTTTGCCCCTGGTGTATCACCATTGGATGCATCGGTTATTGAAGCACTAGATAACGGTAAGGATTAGCCGCAATTATAGGACAGATTATTCATTTCCACCTGCCGGTGTTCAAACTGGAATCCGGTATATACCTGAATGATTTCATCCAGTACACCATCTATTTCTTCCACCGTTTTGAAGGTCACCAATTTGAGCCGGTATTCCTTGATGTTGGGGAGACCTTTCAGGTAATTGTTGTAATGCCTTCTCATTTCATTAATGCCGGGAACCAGTCCTTTCCATTCAACTGATTTGTGGAGGTGTCTGCGGATTACATCCACTCTTTGCTCAATGGTGGGAGGGGGCAGGTGTTCTCCCGTGGCAAAAAAATGTTTGATCTCATTGAAGATCCAGGGATACCCAATAGCAGCCCTGCCGATCATAATACCATCTACACCAAATCGCTTTTTATAGTCAAGTGCTTTCTCTGGTGAGTCAATGTCTCCATTGCCGAAAATGGGAATCTGGATTCTGGGGTTTTCTTTTACCCGGGCAATATGCGTCCAGTCTGCTTCACCTTTATATAATTGACTGCGGGTTCTGCCGTGAATGGCCAGGGCTTTAATGCCGGTATCCTGTAAGCGCTCTGCCACCTCTCCGATATTAATGGAGTCGGCATCCCAACCCAGGCGGGTTTTGACTGTTACAGGTAGATTGGTGGAACGCACACAGGCAGCAGTGAGCCGAACCATCAGATCGATGTCCTTCAATACGGCGGCCCCGGCTCCTTTGGTTACAACTTTTTTAACCGGACAACCGAAATTAATATCCAGCAGGTCTGGTTGAACCGTGTCCACAATCCGGGCACTCATCGCCATCGCTTCTTCGTCGCCACCGAAAATCTGGATTCCGATGGGGCGTTCTGCTTCGTAAATATCCAGTTTTTGACGGCTTTTGATTGCATCCCGGATCAGTCCTTCGCTACTGATGAATTCCGTATACATCATATCAGCGCCATTCAGTTTACATACTGCCCGGAATGGGGGATCACTCACATCCTCCATCGGAGCGAGTAGGAGTGGAAAATCCGGAAGTTCTATAGAGCCTATCTTCACCATGCCGCTGTTTGAAAGCGGCAAAGTTACGCCATAAAATGCCAGTTCTGCCCAAAAAAACGCATCTTGCAGACATCGTATGAATACTTATCTGAAGTATAAACCCGCCTGGTTGCAACTGGTCGTTTTTGGCAGCCTGACGTTTGGGATGTATTTGGCATTGGGCTTGGTAGCATTTTATGGAATTGCCCATGGAATGGGAGTGTCTCTGGAGGATATCCAACAGATGAATCTCGAAAAGCCCGGAGTGGTTGCAGCACTGAAATGGCTGCAGGCCATTTTGAGTATTGCCATTTTTTTATTGCCCGCCATTGTGTTTGCCTACCTGAGTGATCGTCGCCCATTTGCCTATCTTGGTCATAAAGCGCCTCAACCCTCCAGTTTCTGGTGGATGGGAGTGACGCTGATGTTGCTGGCCTACCCGGCTGCATCCTGGCTGAATATGGTAAATCAGCAAATCCACCTGCCTGAAGCTTTTGAGTCAATGGAAGCGTCCATGCGGCTTGCGGAAGACAATGCCATCAAACTGATGAAGGCTTTCCTGGATATGAAAAGCCTGACTGACCTGATCGCCATGCTTTTTCTCATTGCAGTACTACCAGCAATCTGCGAAGAGTTTTTTTTCAGAGGGGTACTGCAGCGCCTGTTTATCCAGATCAGTCGACGTCCCTGGATTGGCATCATCATCACTGCCGTCCTGTTTTCTGCTTTTCATGGCCAGTTTTTTGGTTTTTTCCCAAGGCTTTTGCTTGGAATTCTGTTAGGTGCGATTTACTGGTACAGTGGCAGTATATGGCCGGCCGTGCTCGGCCATTTTGTAAACAATGCCGTGCAGGTGATCCTGGTCTATCGAAATAAAAACTTCATAGAACAGGAGCCTGTAATTGAACCTGTTTATGTTGTCCTGAGTGTATTTGCAATCATTGGGATTACCTGGTTTATGCAACGGATTTCGCATACTCATTTCGGAGAGCTATACGATACTGATGATGATCTCATACTTCCTTCCCGAAGAGTCAACAATGATGTATAACTGAATGTACTGCCATGGCGTTTAACTGGAAAACATTCTGGACCCGAGCATCTACCGCCCTGATTTTTGTTGCGGTAATGCTAACCGGCTTGTTCTGGAATCAGTATGCTTTTTTTCTGCTTTTCACTGTTATCCATTTTGGGTGCTGGTATGAGTATCAGCAACTGGTTGGGAAATTTGAACCCCGGTATACTAAAATCACACCGGTTCATCGTTGGGCTGTTCAGATAGCAGGCTGGTGTGTGCTGCTTTATTTCACCGGCGATCAGTTTGTTTGGAGAGACTTGTCGCTGCATGCAGTGGGTTGGTGGATGGGGTTATTGTTACTATTCATGCTTCCGATAACGGAACTTCTTTTTTCCCGGAATATTGAGTTGATAAATATCCGTTATTCCTTTTTGGGTGTCTTATATATCTCCCTGAGCTTCGGCCTGCTTATGCATTTGCGTGCCCTGCCTGAAATTGGTAAAATCGCACCACTTGCCATTATTTTCACCATCTGGATAAATGATACAATGGCTTATCTCGTGGGATCTATGATTGGCCGCACACCTTTGAGTGTCATTTCACCCAAAAAGACCTGGGAGGGCACATTAGGTGGTATCATACTGGCTGTCGCAACCCTATCTATCTGGGCATGGTGGATTGATTTGCCTGTGCATCATGCTATCGCAATTTCCCTGATTGCCGCAATCAGCGGAACATTTGGCGACCTGCTGGAAAGTAAACTGAAAAGAATGGCAGGTGTTAAGGATAGCGGACAAATCATGCCCGGTCATGGTGGATTTCTCGACCGGTTCGACTCTTTATTGCTGGCTACTCCCTTCGTATGGGTCTATTTCCAGTTATTCATCCTTCGATAAGCTGTTTCATTCGCTGCGCCGCTTCTCATCCTGGCTTCTTATCTTTGTTGATATGGAAATGATCGTTAAGCAAATTGAAGCATACCGGGAAGAGATCAGTGGCCTGGAAATTAACGGACCGGCCTCCCTGGAGGAATATCGCCTGAAATTCTTAAGTACTAAAGGAATCGTGAAGTCTTTGTTTGGAGAGATGAGAAACATTCCAGCAGACCAGAAAAAAGAATTTGGTGCAGTTCTAAATGCCTTCAAACAGTTTGCTGAAGAGAAATATGAAAACTGGAAACAGTCCCTTGAAAGCCAGTCTGACCAGGGTACTGTGGGGGTGGATTATACACTGCCAGGCGACCCTCTACCCGTTGGTTCACGTCATCCCATCAGCTTGGTGCGTAACGAAATACTAAGCATTTTTCGCCGGCTTGGATTCTCTGTGGCGGAAGGGCCTGAAATTGAAGACGACTGGCATAATTTCTCTGCACTGAACCTGCCGGAAAATCATCCGGCGAGGGATATGCAGGACACTTTTTATCTCAGCCAGAACCCCGATTGGTTATTGCGTACGCATACCAGTAACGTGCAGATCCGTGAAATGGAAAAAGGCAAATTGCCCATACGCATTGTAAACCCCGGACGTGTGTATCGTAACGAAACCATTTCTGCAAGAGCCCATTGCTTCTTCCACCAGGTGGAGGGATTGTATATCGATGAACAGGTATCTTTTGCCGATCTGAAACAAACACTTTATTTCTTTGTACAGGAGTTGTTTGGTAAGGATGTTAAGATACGTTTCCGTCCATCCTATTTCCCTTTTACCGAGCCTAGTGCAGAAATGGATATCAGTTGCCTGCTCTGCAATGGAAAAGGTTGTAATGTTTGTAAGCATACCGGTTGGGTGGAAATCCTGGGATGTGGTATGGTGCATCCGCAGGTTTTGGAAAATTGTGGAATTGATTCTAATAAATATACCGGCTACGCTTTTGGAATGGGAATTGAACGAATCACCATGTTGAAATACCAGATCAATGACCTCCGTTTGTTCAGTGTGAATGATGTCCGGTTCCTTCAACAATTTACGGCAAGTATTTAATGGATGCAACCATGAAAAATCGCTCCCTCTTAGTTTGTGGTGCGGGTACAATGGGTGCTGGAATTGCACAGACCGCCGCACAGCATGGCCTGTCCGTGATGTTATTTGACCTTTCAGAGCCGGTTTTGAAAAAAGCGGAGGAGCAGATCAGGCAGCGATTGGAAAATCTTGTCCAGAAGCAAAAAATCTCGGAATCGGCATTTGATTCAATAGTGCAGTCCATTGAATATACCACCGACATCTCACTGTGTAAAGCCCCCGTCTTACTGGAGGCTATTGTTGAAAAACTTTCCGTTAAGAACAAGCTTTTTGAAGAACTGGCAGCGCTTAATGGCCCGGCATCCATCTATGCCACCAATACATCTTCTTTATCGGTTGAAGAAATTGCAGTTGCACATCCCTATCCTTCCCAGGTAATAGGAATGCATTTTTTCAATCCGGCTCCTTTGATGAAACTGGTGGAAGTGGTTACAACTTCCCACAGCTCACCTGCAGTGGTCCGGAAAATAGTAGAACTGGCAACCAACATGGGTAAGACACCGGTAATCTGCAAAGACTCTCCCGGATTTATTGTTAACCGGGTTGCAAGACCCTTCTATATCGAAGCGCTTCGCTTGGCTGAACAGGGAGTGTCATTTTCATTAATAGATGATTTGATGGAGGCGGCAGGATTTAAAATGGGACCTTTTCGGCTGATGGATCTGATTGGAAATGATGTGAACTATGCCGTCAGTTGCAGTGTTTATGAACAACTCGGAAAACCCGAACGACTTCGCCCCTCATCTGTACAGGAGCAAAAAGTTAAAGAAGGTAATCTGGGCAGAAAAACCGGGGCCGGTTATTACACGTACAAATCATGATTGCAGCATCTCCTCATCCAATAATAAAATCCGTACTGGTAACCGGGGCAACCGGCTTTTTAGGTGCCTATATTCTGCAGGTACTGATTCAAAATGGATATAAAGTGCGGGGACTTGCTAGAAACACTTCATCCAGGCCTTTTTTTATTGCACCTGAAATCCTGCAACAAGTTGAATGGGTGGAAGGTGATGTGCTGGACCTCGGGTCATTGGAAGACGCGCTGCAGGGCATGGATGCTGTAATTCATTCCGCAGCAATTGTATCCTTTCATCGTGCGGACCGGAAAAAAATGTATGCCACCAATATAAATGGCACTGCTAATGTTGTCAACTTTTCTATCGAAGCAGGCATCAAACGTTTCGTTCATGTTAGCTCTGTCGCCGCCCTGGGTAGAACAGCAAATGGCGAATCGGTTACGGAAGAAAAAAAATGGGTGGACAGCAGGTTGAATACACACTATGCTTATACCAAACACCGGGCTGAAATGGAAGTCTGGAGAGGACTTGCAGAAGGACTTGAAGGTGTAATTGTAAACCCAAGTACTATTCTTGGATTTGGTAATTGGGATAACAGCAGTTGCGCCATCTTTAAAAATGTATACCAGGAGTTTCCCTGGTATACCAACGGTGTGAATGGGTTCATCGATGTGCAGGATGCTGCCAGAGCAATCGTTGGCTTATTGGAGCATACTGTAACAATGGAGCGCTTTATATTAAATGGAGAGAGCTGGAGTTTTAAACAACTACTTGAAACGATTGCAAAAGGATTGAATAAAAACCCTCCCTATAGAGAAGCAGGCCCCTTTTTAAGCAGCCTCGCCTGGAGATTGGAAAAAATCAAGGCTGCTTTTACAGGAAAAAAACCATTGCTTAGCCGGGAAACTGCGAAAATAGCGCAGAGTAAAACCTATTTTGATAACAGTAAATTGCTGCAATTCCTTCCGGATTTTCACTATACCCCCCTTGAAAAGGCTGTTCTTTCCGCTGCCGAGCGGTACTTACTTCACTATTCAAGATAAATGGCTTCTTTTTTGCATTCACGATATACCATCGACTGCAAATTCACGTTCAAATTACCTGAAATCAATATCGCATGAAAAGAGTATTGCTTCTTTCGTTTTTCATTTTCCTGTTTTCCTTGCCGGCATTGCTGGCGCAGGAAAGATTTACCGTAACTGGAAAAGTGCTGGACTCAGCCAGTCAGCAACCGCTCAAAGGTGCATCTGTGTTTTGCCAGAATACCACTTTTGGAGTTATTACCAATAATGAAGGAGAATTCAGTATCTCACTGCCTAAAGGCGGATACGATCTGGTAGTTTCTTTTACAGGATATCAGTCAGGTGAACAGCGCATCAATGCTTCCAATACAGAGCCTTTGTTCATCCAACTGATCCCAAAGGATAACAGTATGGAGTCGGTAACAATTGCGGGCAGTAATGAAGTACCGGATGGATGGAATAAATACGGCAGTTTTTTTAAAGAGCAATTTTTTGGCACTACTATCAATTCCCGGGAATGTGAACTGGAAAATCCTGAAGCACTGCGTTTTTTCTACAGCAAAAAAAGAAATCGTCTCAAAGTGCTGGCAAAGGAAGAGCTCCGGATAGTGAATCGCGCACTGGGTTATAAAATCAGGTACGGGATGGATTCTTTGAGTTATGAGTATGGAACCAAGATCTCCACTTTCAGCGGTTACCCATTTTATGAAACCATGAATGGCACTCCGGAAGAAGAAGCTTTATGGGAAAAGAACCGGAAGAAAGCATACATGGGAAGTAAGTTGCATTTTATGCGCAGCTGGCATGCAAAAACGATAGAAGAAGAAGGGTTTGTACTCGAGCAGGTTACCAATCAGGATGCCCGTGAATTTGAATCAGCCCGCCTGCCCGAATATTATGATACCAGTTTTTATTTTAAAGACAGTGGGGTAGTTGAAATTCTGTTACCTGGGAAATTCCGTATCAAGTACTACAAAGAGTTGCCTGATCCGGCTTTTGTCAAGTTTTATAAACTGCCTCCACATATCCGGGTACAGCTAACAGTACTGGATATTCTGGATGATTTTGTTATTGAAGAAAACGGTTACTGGTGGGAACAGGCAGACCTGATCAATACCGGCTACTGGAGTTATGAACGAATTGCAGATGCTGTTCCTTATGATTATAATCCCCAGAGAGAATAGCAATCAGGCATTCAGTTTCTTCCATATTTCGGGAATTCGTTTGATCCAAACGAGTTCCCGTTTTTTTGTGGATGCATCTTCAGCTGGGGAGCCAAAATAAACCTTACCGGCTTCCAGGTCTCCACCTACACCAGACTGAGCCAGCACAATTGCATTCTTGCCAATCGTGAGTGTTTTGCTCACGCCAACCTGTCCCCATAAAATTACACCATCCTCAATAGTGGTAGCTCCTGCAATCCCTACCTGTGCAGCAAACAAACAGTTTTTCCCGATGATGGTATCATGACCGATATGGACCATGTTGTCGAGTTTGGTTCCTTTTCCGATGCGGGTATCATGACTAACTCCTCGATCTATAGTGCAACCGGCGCCAATTTCAACCTGGTCTTCAATAATTACTCTACCACAGCTCTCCATTTTTTTATACCAGACTTCCCGATCCTTTTTCCCGTTGTAATAAAATGCATCTGAGCCAATAACGGTTCCGGACTGAATGATTACGTCGTCGCCTATTATGCAATGATCCAGGATGGTAACATTTGGATGAATCCGACAGTTTTTTCCAATTTCAACCTGGTGACCAATGAAAACATTTGGCGCGATATAACTGCCTTCACCAATTTTTGCACTCTCTGCAATAGAACGAAAGGCTGGCTGAAAAGGTCTGAAATGAGCAACAATGGCAAGATAGGCTTCGAATGGATTTTCCACTACCAGTAAGGCTTTTCCGTCAGGCACTACAACTTTGTCTGTATTAATGATGATAAAAGATGCGGCAGACTGAATACATTTCTGATAATACTTGGGATGGTCAACGAAAACCAGGTCACCATTTTCTACGCGGTGTATTTCATTGATACCTGTTGCCTGTCCGTTTTTATTGCCAATTACAGTTGCATTAATCAGGTCGGCAATCCACGTGATGGCAACAGGTGAAGGAAACTGCATAGTTTAAAATTTGAACAAAGGTAATTGCATTGAATTGGATTGATAAAGTCCATCCTTTTCCACAGACTAAAATAAAATGTGAATAAAATTTTTGTAAATATTTTTTTCAATAGAGAAAATTATTTTTAATATTGTGTAGGGAATTTCTGTTCCCTACTTACTAACCCATCATAATAATAAAGCTCGGTTTACTCCCGGGCTTTTTTTATACATGCTATACTACTTCGTACTATACAAACCTTACGAGGTTTTATCACAATTCAGCAAGGAAGGAGATAAGAAGACACTGAAAGATATTTGCTCAGTGCCGGTGGATGTTTATCCGGTTGGCAGGTTGGATTATGATAGCGAAGGATTGTTGTTGCTCACAAACGACCGGACCATGAATGCTGCGCTACTGCAACCTGCAAAGGGGCATTCCCGCACCTATCTCGTGCAGGTAGAAGGTACTATAACCAGCCAGGCATTGCAGCAATTGCAGAATGGTGTTGAGATTTCCGTAAATGGAACAACTCATCTGACCAGGCCTGCAAAAGTGAAACTGCTGGAGAAAGAACCTGCCGTACCTGAACGAAATCCGCCAATCCGATATCGAAAAAACATACCGACCAGCTGGATTGAACTGACCTTGACAGAAGGAAAGAATCGCCAGGTAAGAAAGATGACGGCCAAAACCGGTTTCCCAACGCTACGGCTGATACGCTACCGGATTGGCAAGTTAAGTGCCGATGGCTGGGAGTCGGGCGAACTCAGAACCTATTCCAAAAAGGAACTAACGTCACTGGTATTTGCGTAGCCATAGTCAATAGATTCCTTACCTTGCCCAATAAAACAGATTCACATGCTGAAATCAATGACCGGATTTGGAAGAGCTGAACGGAATGTCGGGGACAAAACATTTTTGATAGACATAAAATCATTGAACGGGAAACAATTTGATTGTTCCTTGAAAATGCCTGGATTTATAAAACCTTTCGAGTTTGATATCCGCAAGCGCCTTTCTGAAAAACTGCAGAGAGGAACCATCGATTGCACCATCAGCCTGAAGCAAACCGGAAATGCAAAACCCGTAAGTATAAATATCTCGCTGGCCAAAGCTTACTTTCAGCCAATTGCTGAACTTTCCAAAGAGTTGGGATTGGATGATTCCCATATTCTGGGAAATATTTTAAAGCTTCCTGAAGTTATCACCCCTACCTCAGATACATTGACGGAGGACGAATGGCTGGTTTTCCAGTCGATCCTTGATGAAGCTGCGGATGATCTGAATCAACACCGCCTGGAAGAAGGAAAAGTGCTGGAAGCTGATCTGCTGAACAGGATTTCCAACATCGAAAAGCAGGAGGAGCTGATAGCAGCGTTAGAACCAAAACGGAAGTTGAAGATTCGGGAGGGCCTGGTGAAACTACTGGAAGAAAATGTGGGCGCAGAACAGTATGACAAGAACCGATTGGAACAGGAAATCATTTACTATATCGAAAAAATTGATATCAGTGAAGAACAGGTAAGGCTGAAGAATCACTGCGACTATTTTCGCACCCTTCTTCGTGATAACGATGCCGAAATCGGGAAAAAGCTTTCTTTCCTGCTGCAGGAAATTGGCAGAGAAATTAATACCACCGGAGCCAAAGCATATGATTCCACCATCCAGCAATCGGTAGTGCTGATGAAAGATGAGCTGGAAAAAGCAAAGGAGCAGGTTCTGAATGTCTTATAAGCTATTTTTACGGATATGAAAAGATTCCATTTTGCATGGCTTCCGATTTTGATGCTGTTGTTTGTTTCCTGCCAAACCATTGATGTGTTTGAACGTAACGCAACGCTGGAAAATCATAGCTGGCAGGTTGCTGATAAGCCATCTTTCGAATTCAATATTACAGATACCGTTTCCCGTTATAATATTTTTGTAGTAGTGCGTCATGCTGATGCATACCGCTACAATAATTTGTGGTTGAATATTCATACCAAAGCGCCTGGAGATTCAGTAGCACAGGTGCAGGCGCTTGATCTGCAATTAGCGACCAATGATAAAGGTTGGCTGGGTGCAGGGATGGATGATATTTATGAACATCGGGTTCGAATTTCCCAGGCTCCTGTTTCATTGAAAGCGGGTACTTACCAATTCAAGTTGGAACAGATCATGCGCGATGATCCGTTGGAACATATCTTAAATGTGGGAGTTCGGGTCGAAAAAGCTCCTGACTAATTATGCCTCTCCGCTTTTTACCTAAACAGAAACTGGCACTTGCTACCATTCTCTACTGGTTTTTGCTATTGTATATTATTGCCGCCCTTCTTTTCTGGTATATCCGCTTACAGGAGCAAAGCAGCCAGATGGCCAATTACCGGCTAATGGAACTGGTTGCCGATGACCCGCAGTACCTTAAAAAAGTGGAGCAGATCAATGAAGAGTCCATTCGTAAAACACACCAATACCGCGGAGAAGGCGCTACCTTTTTATTCATCATTCTAGTGGGAGCTGTTTTTGTTTTCAGGGCAGTACGGCGGCAGTTTAAAGTTGCCCAACAGCAACAGAATTTCATGATGGCTATTACACATGAACTGAAAACACCTATCGCAGTAGCCAAGCTGAACCTGGAAACACTTCAGAAACACAAACTGGATGAAGAGAAAAAAGACAAACTTATCCGGATGACCCTTCAGGAAACCAATCGACTTAATACGCTCACCAATAATATTCTTATTTCATCCCAACTGGAAGGCGGTGGTTACAAACTGGTAAAGGAAGACCTGGATTTATCTGCCTTGATTTCACGGCTGGTTATGGATTTTAAACAACGCTTTCCTGACCGCACCTGGATCCTTGAGATACCCGATTCTATTCATCTCAAAGCCGATCCTTTACTTATCCAGATTCTGATTAATAATCTGCTGGACAATGCAGTGAAATATAGTCCCAGGTCAGCTTCTGTTCAAGTGAAATTAGGACGGGGTACATCCAATGTTGAAATGTCAATAGCAGACCAGGGACCCGGCATTCCGGATGAAGAAAAAGGAAAAATTTTTAAGCGGTTTTATCGAATCGGGAATGAATCCGTACGAACCACCCAGGGAACCGGTTTGGGGCTCTATCTGTGTAAAAAAATCACAACAGATCACCGGGGTTCCATTCGGGTTTCAGATAATCAGCCCAGTGGAGCTAACTTTATAGTTCAGTTACCCAACAATTAAACAACATGGCAGACAATATTTCCATTTTGCTGGTTGAAGACGAAGAAAACCTGCACGAGGCATTAAAACTGAACCTTGAACTGGAAGGATATGAAGTAAGTTCGGCCTATGATGGTTTATCGGCTGTAAAAGCTGTTCAGCAAGAGTATTTCGATCTGGTTATATTGGATATCATGCTGCCGGGGATGGACGGACTTACAGTCCTGGAATCCATTCGCATTCAGCACAACGAAGTGCCCATATTAATTTTAAGCGCTAAAAACAGTAGTGCTGATCGGGTTACAGGTTTGAAAAAAGGAGCCGATGATTACCTGACCAAACCATTTAACCTGGAAGAATTAATGTTACGGGTCCATAAACTGATTCAAAAAAATAAAAAATTAAAGGATAAGGATACCATTGGAGATACCTACCAGTTTGGGTCCAATAAAATTGATTTCAGGGCGCAGGAAGCTACCACTCATGATGGACAAAAGATCCAGCTCAGTAAAAAGGAAGCCATGTTACTGAAACTGCTGATTGAAAACAAAAACGAAGTGGTACCAAGGGAGAAAATCCTGCAGACTGTATGGGGATATAATGTATACCCAACTACACGTACCATTGATAATTTCATTCTTAGCTTCCGTAAATATTTTGAAGAAGACAGCCGCAATCCCAAATATTTTCACTCCGTGAGAGGAGTGGGTTACAAATACGCGGAAAATGAATAAGTATTAGGATTGCTGCACTTTAGTAAGCAAACCTTCCACCTCTGTCAATATAGCTGCAGCATCCGCAACTGCTATTCCGGGTGCATACAAGGCCCACTCACACCGATTCCAGATTGAATCGAGCGCCGCCAGATCGTTATCACTCCATCCCCTTGCTTTCAGCATCGGAACTACGGTTTCTTTCTTTCTTTCAGATGGAGCAAGTCCAAAATGATCCCCGATGCAATTCCAGATGCTTGTTTCCAATTCCTTGAAGAAAAGCACGGGATCCTCTTTTCCTGCTGCCCATCTGGGCGATATTAGATAGTCTGATATTGTTCTATGTACAGGTTCAGGATTAACAGATACAAGTTCGGACGGCTTTGGATTTGCAGGAGCATGACCTGTTTTTTTTCTTCCCATTATTAGCCAGATCATGCCACCAAATACCAGCAGCCCTACACCTATGATTATCAGTTTGCCGGGAGATAAAACAGGCTCAGAAATTTTTTGCGTCGCGGGTTTCTCGGGCATTCGGTTAAGGGAGGGTGTTATTGTCAGAGGGATGCTATCTGTCCTGAGTGTTTTATATGCCTTTGTTCCCGGATCAAAAAAGCTGAATTCAATCCCGGGCAATTGAAAAGTTCCGGGTGCTGAACTGGTAATGGTATAGGTAATTGTTTTTTTACCCTCCATCGGACTAATGCTTTTGTTCAGTTCTTCTGTGATCTGCGGATCAAAACTGGTGATGCTATCCGGTAAAAACCATTCGGGAGCATTGATAAGGGGAAGGTTGCCGCTTCCTTCAATTTCAAGGACATAGGTCAGGTTCTCACCCGCTGCTATTTTGTTAGTCGAAGTAGCTCCCTTGATGGTGAATTTGCCAACTGCGCCGGAGAAACTGTTGGGGGCGCCTTGCGGAAGAGGAAGGATGGTTACTGTACGGGCCGGACTTGCAACTGTTATCTGGTGTTCTTCCCAGGTTCCGGATGCATCACCCATCAGATCATCAATCAGTCGTTGCAAGGAACTCCTGTTGGCTGATCCGGATGTTTGGTCGGTCCGAAGGAAACGAACCTTGTTTTCCAGCTCAACCGGTTCCAGTTCAAACGTACCTTCCTGCAGCGGGATAAGCTGGGTTTTACGAATGATATGCGACTGGTATTCCTTACCATTCCTTTCTTCGATAGTGGGACCAGCACCGTCCAGCTCAATCATATCGTATACACTGAATCCATTCATGGAGGGGCGTTTGCTGACTCTTGAATCGGAACGAAGTCTTGTCAATAATTTATAGGTGGAAACGATGGGTTCTCCAACATATGCGGTGGTTTTGTCGAGATCCAAAACCACGAGGAGTCCTTTTTTTATTTTCTCAGCGGGTGTTTCCCCAGGTTGAAGAATATAATCTTCCTGGATCTGACGGCGGTATGCACTAATGCCAGGATCAATCGGATAGGGATTTGCAGACTGAGGGGTGGCATTACCAACTTCAATCCTCAACTGATTCGACTTCGTCCGTTTCCCGTTAATGAGCGCAGTCGCTCCCTGTATGATTAATTTGCCGGTACGCTTTGGTCGCAGAATGAATGTCATTGCCTGGTACCTTGAAATTTCACCATTCACCAGGCTCATACCACTGGTTTCAATTGGTCCCTGCAATACATTGAAATCAGTAAATGGAGGCGCTTCAAAAGATTCAATCTGGCTGGCATTTTCAGCAATGAACTGCACTTGTAAAATATCGTTCAGTCCAATAGACTGCTTATCGGCAAGTGTAGTAAAGTTGACCTGTGCTGTTGAAAAAAATGGCAACAGTAAGATTGATACAATCAGAAGTATAGTAGAAAAACGAAGCTGCATGCAAGCACAAATTACAAATCACCTAATTGGGGGCGAAGAATAATGTCTTCAACGCATGCCCTGCTTGATAAACGGCTGGTGGCAACAATCATAAGGGCAATATCACGGGCTTCCATCATACGATTCGGATCTATACCTGATCCGGACCAGCTATCAGTGTAGGCGGCGCCAGGTAAAACGGCGGTAACCTTTATACCATGGGGCTTCATTTCTTCCCGAAGGTTTTTGCTGAAGCCGAGCAGGGCATATTTGCTGATGCTGTAAGCGCCTCCATTTGGATAAGCGGAAATGGAAGCGATGGAACAGATATTGAAAATATGGCCGGATTTTCTGGCCATCATGCCCGGTAAAAAATGGCGGGTAAGATGGTAGGCAGATAATAAGTTTACGGATAGAGAAGTTTCAAGTGCACCCTCTTCTTCATTGTGGATGCTTCCTGGTATAAAAAGGCCAGCATTGTTAATCAAAATATCGGGAACACCATGAGATAACACCCAGTCGGCAAAATCTCTTACTTCCTCCCGTTTGGAAAGATCGGTTGGGCGTGCTTTAAATTCACTGGTGGGGAACCTGTTTTGCAGGTCCTTTAGCGTTTCGTATAACTGGAAATCATTCCGGCTGCATAAAAAAAACTGATGTGCTTCTGAAGCAAACTCCTCGGCCACAGCTTTTCCAATACCCTTGCTGGAGCCTGTTATCACAATAATCATGCGTAAATGTACGCCATCTTATGCAGTTGCCTTGCCAGGTTTTCTTTTAGAATTGCTAAAACGACGTATAAAGAATATTGTACCGATCATCAGCAGGGATCCGGCAGCAATGGGTTTAGGGAATGCAGCCAACATACTCTTCTGCTGCTTTCCTGAAATCAGTTCCTCCAGTTGCCAGTTCTTTTCCGAGGAAACCGGGTTTGCCTGATCGGAATGACGAAATCCTTCCATGAATTCACTTTGTGACAAGATAAAAGGTAATACCTTTTTAATTGCAGGCAACTGATCCATTGTACCAACAGCATTGATCTTGAGAACTCCGTTTTTACCGAGTAAGCGAAGGTTGTAATTCACAAGCGATTCATCACTTCCGTTTACTTTGAGTTCAGTAGCCCAGTAAAGCGCTTTTTTATAATCATCGAAATAGGGGATCATTACCCAGTTTTCCACCTGAAGTGCATTGAATCCCTGCTCCAATCTTTTTTCATTGGCTTCCTGTAGTTGTTCGCGAATATTATTAAGCAATTCAAGATGGTCAAATTCTTTCTGTTTCTCGCTTGAAACATATCCGATCGGAGCATAGCTGATTACAAAACTATAATCGTTGTTAATGTTGGAAGGAACAAAATCGGATCGAACAATCATGCCCAGAACCTCTTCATCCGGAATATTTCCCCAGATATTTTCCAGGATATACCTGGCCTGATCTGGTTCAATAAAATAATGTCCGTCAGGAACTTTCATTCGAATCGACTGGTCAGAAAACCGGAGTTTACCTGAATGAAATTTCAGAACCTGGTTAAGGGAATCTGCCTGTTTTTTGAAAGTTGCCTGAATTTGACTGGGTTCAGAGGATGCCAGCTGAACACTATCGATCGGTTCAGCATAGGCAGACAAGGAAGCAATCAGAGCGCTGCCTGCGAGTAGAATTTTGGTCATAGGGATCAGAATATTTAGGATGCTACGGACTGCCAAGATAATAATTCTTTAGAATCATGCAATACCTTTGTCAATCATATATGAAGCATTATTCACATTTATTCTTCGATTTGGATCATACACTGTGGGATTTTGAAGAAAACGCAAAAAAAACCCTGGAACATCTCTACAAAGAGATGGAATTATCTACAAAGGGAATAAGTGATTTTACTTATTTCCATAAACAGTATTGTGCGCATAACGACCGGCTATGGGAGCGCTATCGTAATGGCTTGATTAAAGTGGATGAGCTTCGGTGGAAGAGAATGTGGCATACCCTGCTGGATTTTAAAATCGGGAATGAACAACTGGCAAAAGAACTCAGTGCGGCTTTCCTGGCTCATTTGCCGCACCGGAATATATTGTTTCCGCATGCCCATGAATTACTGACCTACCTGCATGAAAAAGGGTATGCTTTACATTTAATCACCAATGGATTTGAAGATGTTCAGCATGCCAAACTGAAGAACGCAGGAATAGATCATTTTTTTGGGGAAGTTATTACATCCGAAGGCAGCAATAGCCTCAAACCCAATAAGGAAATCTTTGAATTTGCTTTTCGTAAAACGGGTGCTGTTCCACACACCAGTATCATGATCGGCGATCACCTGGAAGCGGATATTATGGGCGCCAAAAATGCCGGAATGGACCAGGTATTTGTGAACCATATCCGCGAAACGGCAAGTTTTGCACCAACTTATACAGTGTATAGTTTAAAGGAAATAATGGAGATATTTTAAGGGAGGAAAGGAAGAGGGGAGAAAGGAAGGGGGAACAACGGAAACGGGAGACAAAGGAGACAGGGAGTTCATTGAAAGCAAAGGAGGTACTGCCGTTCAATGCCACGGCTTATGTACAAATTAATGACTCCATAGAAGCGTGCAAATTAGGGTTTTCACATCTCACGTTTCACGTTTCACGTCTCACGTCTCACTTTTCACCTTTCACTTCTTCAATGTCGCCAACACATCTACCCCGCCTTTCACAGCCTGGCCGAGTTGTACATTTACCTCGGTGCCAACAGGTAGCAGAAGATCCACGCGACTACCAAATTTAATGAAACCCAGTTCTTCGTTCTGTTTCACTTTCATGCCGGCTTTCAGGTAATTGACAATCCTTTTTGCGAGTGCACCGGCGATTTGTTTTACCAGGATTTCTGTATTACCGGTTTTTAAGACCACACTGTGACGTTCGTTTTCGGTAGATGATTTGGGATGCCAGGCCACCAGGTATTTTCCTTTGTGATATTTGCTGTAAATAACCTCACCAGATATCGGATTGCGGTTGACATGCACATTAGCCGGACTCATAAAAATGCTCACCTGCAGGCGTTTGTCGTGGAAATATTCTTCATCAAATACTTCTTCGATAACCACTACTTTTCCATCGGCCGGACATATAACTTTATCTTCTCCAAATGTATGTGTTCTGTTAGGCAGTCTGAAAAAGGATATGATGAAAAGAAGCAGCCCTAGCAATCCAACAAAAATGATCCAGCTGATCAGGGGTGCAGATGCACTGATAAAAAAGAATGACAGCAGGTTGAGGATTACAAAAATAAGGGTGGCAATGGCGATGGATTTATAGCCTTCTTTGTGAATAGTCATGTTGGTCGATTAAACCGTAAAATTAGGCATAACGCTAAAGAGTCCAATTATTATCTTGCAGCCATGAGTGAAATGCAACATTTAACGGATTTTGTTTTGCCGGTTTCATTGGCTGCCATCAGTGAAGACCAGGGTTTCCGAGCAGGTCAGATGGGAAAACAGATCCTGGTATATGAAGAAGACGCCTTCCCGGAATTGGATGCTGTTGATCTGGTTTTGGTAGGTTGTGGAGAACAAAGAGGACTGGGAATGGGCAGACCCTTTTGTAAGGGAACCGATCAGATTAGGAAAATGTTTTATAGAAGTTTTTACTGGCATACCGAAATCAGGATTGCAGATATCGGCAATATCAAACCTGGTGCATCACTCAGCGATACCTATGCAGCACTAAATCTTGTCATCCGGGAATTGACTGACGCAGGAAAGCGGGTTTTGATCCTTGGTGGTTCACATGATCTTACGCTTGCCCAATACCATGCTTATGCGAGCAGACAGCAACTCATCGAAGCTGTTTGCATTGATGCAAAAATTGATCTGGATATGGAAGCGTTGCCCCAGGCTGATCATTTTTTGATGGAAATGCTGACCGGCGAACCCAATTTCATGAAACATTATAGCCACCTGGCTTTTCAGAGTTATTATGTACATCCCTATATGCTGGAGAACATGGATAAACTCCGGTTTGATTGTTTCAGGGTTGGAACCGTAAAGGAACAGATTGATGAAATGGAACCGGTCATCCGGAACTGTCGCATGGTAAGTTTTGATTTGTCAGCTATGGCCCATGCCTATGCCCCGGGATCTGCTATTTCTCCCAACGGGTTGAATGGAGAAGAAGCCTGTGTACTTGCCCGGTATGCAGGCATGAGCCCGGTTGTAAACAGTTTTGGAATTTATGGATACCAACTGGCAAAAGATCCGGAAGAACTGACCGCGCAGCAGATCAGCCAGATGATCTGGTATTATATTGATGGTATTAATAAGGGGAAAACGGAGGCTGCCTTAAAGGAAAGAGATTCCTTTTATGAATACAATACAGCGTTTGCAGAAGTGGAAACCCTGTTCCTGCAAAGTAAACGGACCGGCCGCTGGTGGATGCAATTGCCCGATAACCGATTCATCGCCTGTTCCTATAAAGATTATCTGATTGCGAGCAATAATGATATTCCCGAACGCTGGTTACGGGCGCAGGAAAGAAACTGAGTATTTTAGTTATTTTTAAAGAATGCGCTTATACACACATGTAGTTTTTTCAGTTTTGCTGATGCTTATCCTGTCGGCTTGTTCGGTTTCCAAAAAACTGGATCAATACGCTCAAAAACTGGTTCTTCAGGAAGAGGGACTGAGACAGGCTCATATTGGCATCAGTATTTACGATCCACAAAAAGCCAGTTATTTATACAACTACCAAGGCGATAAATATTTTATTCCGGCCAGCAATACCAAACTGTTCACTATGTATGCAGGGATGCGGTATCTGGGGGATTCGCTTCCTGGCATCCGATATGCTGAAACTGCAGACAGTATCTACCTGCTGCCTACTGGTGATCCCAGTTTGCTGCATCCTGATTTTCCTGTTCACCCGGTTATCGACTGGTTGAAATCAAATCAGAAAGAGCTGGTTATTCAACAGGAGAACTGGCGGGAGAAAGAACTGGGTTATGGCTGGTCCTGGGACGATTACAACAGTTCATATATGGCGGAGCGGAGTCCACTACCGGTATATGGCAATACCATCCGCTGGACGCAGGTACTCGAAAAATCCGAATCAGAAGACGGACAGCTGGTAAACGAAGCCTTTGTGTATTCAGAACCTGAAGTTTCCTGGAAGGTGAATTTTAATCCGGCAAAAACATCCAGTTTTTCGGTTATACGTGACCGGTACTCCAACCAGTTTACCATCTCGGAAGGGAAGGAGATTTTAAAAACACTGGAGATTCCTTTTGTAACAAATGGCCTTTTTTCCGCGCTTGATTTATTAAGGGATACAATCGGTCGTTCCATTCTTCTGGTGCCTGGCGAGAATACCAGAAAGGCCGACCGGGTTTTATATTCGCAGCCAACAGACAGTCTCTTAAAGCTGATGATGCTACGCAGCGATAATTTTTATGCCGAACAGGTTTTGCTGATGGCATCGCAACAGGTTTATGGCTGGATGAATACCCGAAAAATGATTGATACCATTTTAAAGGCCGACCTCAAAGGTTTGCCACATTCACCAAATTGGGTGGATGGATCCGGTTTGAGCCGTTATAATTTATTCACGCCGGTTGATATGGTATGGCTACTGGAAAAAATGGAGCAGGAGTTTGGCCGCAATAGAGTAGATGCCATACTTGCATCCGGCGGAAAAGGAACATTATCGAATTACTATTCTGATTTAGGTGATGCAATGAAAGCGAAGACCGGGACATTAAGCGGGCAGGTTGCATTGAGCGGCTATCTGACTACAAAAAAAGGAAAGCGATTGATTTTTTCGGTTTTAGTAAACAATCACCAGACCAGTGCAGTAAAAGTTCGAAGGGCCGTGGAAGCGTATCTTCAAAAAGTCTGGGAGCGGTATTAAAGGCAGGTGTTATCTTTGCCGAAAGGAGTGTGAACATTGGCAGATACCATACAATTATTGCCCGATCATATAGCTAACCAGATCGCGGCGGGAGAAGTGATTCAACGTCCGGCTAGTGCAGTAAAGGAATTGTTGGAAAATGCAGTGGATGCAGGAGCAACCGAAATTCGGCTGCTGGTTAAAGAGGCCGGAAAATCCCTTATTCAGGTAATCGACAATGGAAAAGGGATGAATGAAACGGATGCGAGGCTCTGTTTTGAACGGCATGCTACCTCCAAGATCCGTCAGATCGACGATCTCTTTCATATCAATACAATGGGGTTTCGCGGGGAAGCACTTGCTTCTATTGCGGCAGTTGCGCAGGTTGAGTTAAAAACCAGAAGGTCACAGGATGAACTGGGTACCTACCTGGAAATGGAGAACAGTATGGTGGTAAGGCAGGAGCCGTGTGCTACAGCAGCCGGCACCAGCATCGCGATGAAGAACCTGTTTTTTAATGTTCCGGCCCGGAGAAATTTTTTGAAAAGTAATGCTGCCGAAATGCGGCATATCATTGATGAGTTTACCAGGGTAGCAATGGCTTTTCCCCATATCTTTTTCTCGCTTTCTCATAATGACCAGCAGGTTTTTCACCTGGATAAAGGATCGCTCAAACAACGGATTGTTCAATTGCTTGGGAATGCCTATTTATCGAGGTTAGTGCCTGTTCAGGAACAAACCGATTATCTCAATATCCAGGGCTTTATTGGTAAACCGGATGCCGCCAAGAAGACCCGGGGGGATCAATATTTTTTCGTTAACAACCGGTTTATCAGAAGCGCTTACCTGAATCATGCAGTGATGCAGGCTTTTCAGGATCTGATACCGGCCGATAGTTTCCCGCTTTATGTATTATTCATTGATCTGAATCCGGAACAGATTGATGTGAATGTGCATCCAACCAAGCAGGAAATCAAATTTGAAGACGAAAAAATTGTATATGCATTTGTACAGGCTGCCGTGAAACATGCGCTTGCACAATTCAGTATAACGCCTACCCTGGAATTTGATATCGATGCCGGTATTCAACAATCAGATGCGGTTGCCAAACCATTTACGGATGAACACCGGCAGGCAGCGAGCAGTTCTGAGCTGTACCAGGCTTTCAGCAAATCCAACCAGGCACACTTTATCGAAAAGGGAGGTTATTCAGGAATCGGCGGGTCTGGTGCTGCAACAGGTGGAGCTGCACAGGAGAAAGCGATGCCTTCCTGGAAAGATTTTTTTGAGAAACCAGCAACAGATAAGCATACTGGTGGATTGCCAGCAGGCAAATTGGGTGATGAAGAAGGTGAATTGTATTTTGATTGGGAAAAGCCCCGAAAAAAATGGCAGTTGCTGGAGCATGCTGAGTTGCTTCAAATCCAGTTGCAGTACCTGATTGCTCCAACCCTCCAGGGCTTTCTGCTGATTCACCAGCAATTTGCTCATGAACGGGTTTTGTATGAACGTTACGCTGCAGCCCTGGTTGGAAAAATCATAGCATCCCAGCAAAGTCTTTTTCCAGTGACCCTGGAACTGGCCCCGGCGGATGCGGCCCTGCTGACGGAACTGCTTTCAGATATGCTATTACTCGGCTACCAGATTGATCCCTTTGGTAATAATAGCTTTGTGGTTCAGGGGAGTCCGGCCGATATTGTTCAGGGCAATGAGAAAGCCGCGATTGAACAATTGCTGGATCAGTACAAACATTTTAGCAGTGATGTCAAATTTTCCCGGCGGGAAAAACTGATACGTTCCCTGGCATCCCAACATTCCATCAAGTCCGGAACTGCACTTACCCAGGTGGAAATGCGCCGGCTGGCGGAAGATCTGCTGCGCTGTGCGCAGCCCAACATTACTGCGAACGGCCGCCCTACCTTCATCGACTTCAACCAGGATTACCTCTCCCGTTCCTTTGGTCTCTAACCTCACCGGTCGGGTTTAAACTACTTGAAAAAATATTTGCATAACTAAAAATATAGTTTTAGATTGCTATGACTAAATTATTAGTTATATGAAATCGTTGACAAAAGCCGAAGAGGAAGTGATGCAGGTTTTGTGGGGAATTGGCCAGGGATTCTTAAAGGATATCATGGAAGCTACGGAGGAGCCAAAGCCGCACTCCAATACCATTGCCACGATTCTTAAAATTCTGATCGAAAAAGGCTTTGTGGAAGCAATTCAGCAGGGAAGAAATAACCTTTATCGTCCTCTAATCAGTAAAGCCGATTATGGCAAGCGATCCGTTCAGCAAATTGTAAAAGGATATTTTGAAGGATCCGCTACTAACCTGGTGAGCCAGTTTGTGAAGGACGAAAAAATTTCAGTTGATGAACTGGAAGCACTTTTGAAACAGATTCGATCAGCTAAAAAATAAGCCATGCTCCCCTATTTGTTGTACCTCTTCAAAATGCTTGTTTCCTCGGCTATTCTGCTGGGTTATTACTGGATCTTTCTACGGGATCAGCGTTTTCATCAGTATAACCGGTATTACCTTTTAGGAGTGCTGATCATCTCAATGGTGCTTCCATTGCTTCATTTTGATTTGTCGTTCTTTAATGAAGGGATAATCAGCCAAACTGTAATCCGAACTATCGAGGTAATCTCCGTGTATGGGGAAGGTGAAAATGTGGAAGTAAGCCCTGTTGGATCGATGTTGAGATCAATTACAATTTTAAAACTAATCTATTCTGCTGGTATAGGTGTTGGTTTTTGGGGATTGGGTATTGCGCTTCGAAGGATTCACAGGATGCGAAAAATCTATAAAGGTGAGCAACTGGATGATATTACAATTTATCATACCAGGGAAAAAGGAACGCCTTTTTCATTTTTCCGATCTGTATTCTGGAACGACCAGGTTTCCCTGAATAGCAGAGCCGGTCAACAGATTTTCAGGCATGAACTTTACCATATACGGCAATATCACAGCCTGGATATCCTCTTTTGTCAGCTGGCCATTCTGGTTTGCTGGTTTAATCCTTTTTACTATCTGATAAGGAATGAATTAAGGGCTGTTCATGAGTATCTCGCGGATCAGCATGCCATAGGTAATGATGGTCCACTCGAATACGCAGAAATTTTACTGGAACGAAGCATTCAGGAAAAGCAGCTGGCGCTTACCCATCCATTTTTTCAGTCACAACTTAAACGTCGAATAACCATGTTAACCATTAAACCTTTCCAAAAATCCGGCTACCTAAGCCGGGTGCTGGCCCTGCCTTTGGTTGCCAGCCTTTCCTTCCTGTTAGTTGCTTTTGTCATTCGTAAGCCATCCGAAGGTGGTTTTGTTGCCAAAGAGCCGGTTACCATTGTAGTGGATGCCGGGCACGGCGGACCTGATCCGGGTATTAAGTTACCAGACGGCCAAACAGAACAGCAACTGGCATTACAAATTAGCCGGAAAATTGCCAGTCTGGGTCCTGATTACAATGTCAAGGTTCTCCTAACCAGAATGGACGAGTCATTGCCAGATAATTTAACGGATCCATTTGAAGCGAATAAGTGGCGTGTTTTGTATTCCAATTCCATAAAGCCAGCATTGCTTCTATCGGTGCATTTAAATGGTAGCGATAACAATTCATTAAACGGATACGAGCTACATGTTCCCCGGTCAAACGGGCCGCACCAACATCTGAATGCCTCTTTAACAGCAGCTCAGATTTTGCAAAATCAGTTAAGTCCGGTTGTCAAAGTAAATGGAATAAAAGAACGTCAAAATAAAGGAATCTGGGTGCTTGACAAATCTGAAACTCCCGCTTTACTGATTGAATGTGGTTTTCTTACCAATCCGGGTGATTATGAGTTTATCAGGGAAACAAAGAATCAGGAAACCATTGCCCGGAAAATCCTCGAGTCAGCTGTATTATTTGCTGAACATCAGCGGGGCAATAAAGCTGTCCAGATAGATACGGTTCCTATGTCAAAAACACCCGGCAAAGGTGAAATTACATTTACACAGGCCGAACAAATGCCATTTTATCCGGGAGGAAAAGAAGCCTGGCAAAAGTTTTTAAACACTACACTGCGATATCCCCAGGAAGCAATTGATTCCGAAACAACGGGCACCGTATTACTCGGATTTGTAGTTAGAGCAGACAGCACCTTAGCAGATATTTCGATAATCAGCGATCCAGGTAAAGGACTAGGACAGGAAGCAAAACGAGTGCTGGAAGCCAGCGGAAAGTGGGCTCCTGCCAAACAAAAAGGTCAGGCGGTTAACTGTTACTTTAAACAGCCCATTACTTTCCACCTCGAACGAGAGTTTTGATTTCAGTCTGCCGCTGCGCTTCCCACCCGACCGGTGGATGCGGGAATTTGCTGAATTGTGCGGTATTTTTCAGTAACTTAGGCAGATGAAACAAATCTGGTTATTGGCAGCTGCCCTGTTCGCAGCCGGCAGCCTTACGGCACAAAAGAAATCAGCCCTGAATGCAGATCAGTGGGTAGACAGTGTATTCAAAACACTGAACAATGATCAGAAGATCGCTCAGTTAATGATTGTCCGAAGTTCCGGCATGAAAAACGGGATACCTGTTTTTTACGATAAGGAAGTGGAAGAGGCGATCAAAAAATACAATATCGGTGGCATCTGTGTTTTCCAGGGCGGGCCTGTTCAGCATGCCCTGCGCATCAATAATTTTCAGCAACTGGCTAAAACTCCCTTACTGGTAACCGTAGACGGAGAATGGGGATTGGGTATGCGCTTCGATAGCGTGATGAGTCTGCCACGCCAGGTAATGCTGGGGGCAACCAATGATCCTTCGTTGATGTATGATTATGGAAAGGCCGTGGCGGAACAGTGCAAACGGGTCGGGATCCAGGTAAACTATGCACCGGTTGTTGATATCAATAATAATCCGGCGAATCCTGTAATCGGAGAACGTTCTGCCGGCGAGGATAAGTTTAAAGTTACAGAATTAGGTATCCAGTATATGAAAGGCCTACAGGATCATGGAGTAATGGCCTGTGCAAAACATTTCCCAGGACATGGCGATGTTGCTGTTGATTCACATTACGATCTGCCACTTATTCCTAAATCACGGCAGGAGCTGGATTCTATGGAACTCTATCCCTTTCGCAAAATGATCGAGGCCGGAGTGGGTAGCGTAATGGTTGGGCATCTGGCTGTTCCTGCCATTGATGACGCCAAAAACCGCCCCAGCTCGGTATCAGCCAAACACATCAATGAACTCCTGAGAAAGGAGCTTGGCTTCAAAGGCTTAACCTTTACCGATGCCCTGGAAATGAAAGGTATTGCGAATTATTATCCTGATGGGGAAGCATCCGCACAATCGTTGATTGCCGGCAACGATCTGCTTTGCCTGCCTGGAGATATCCCCGGAGGAATCCAGGCAGTTAAAAAAGCTATACGCAAAAAGCGACTCACCTGGGCCAGCATTAACGAAAAAGTACGGAAAGTTCTGTATGCTAAGTACCAATATGGCCTTGCTAATCTAAATCCGATTGACCTTCACAACTTAACGGCGGACCTGAATAAAGATATTCCTGCCCTCCGCCGAAGAGTGGCGGAGGAAGCAATTACTGTTTTGCGCAATGAAAACAGGGCCATTTTTCCGTTGCAGCCAGGCACCAACCGCAGGGTTGCCTATGTTGCAATTGGTACCAACCAGGATAATTTATTGGCCAACCGCATGCGGAAAGATTATGGAGCCCATACTTATTTTTTCAGCAATAAGCTGGATGAAAATGCTGCCAATTCGCTGATTCAGTTTATGATCGGTCAGTACGATGTTGTAATTGCAGGAGTCCATTCTTATAACCGAACACCAGCCCGCAATTTTGGATTGAATCCGGCTGGTTTACATCTGCTTGGACATCTTCGGGATAATATCCCAACAATAACCGTGTTTTTTGGCAACCCCTATGCTATTAAAAATGCCTGTGATAACAAGGTCTTACTGGCGGCTTATGATGATGATCCCATTACCCAGGAAACTGCCGCCGATCTGATCAATGGAAAGATCCGTCCCAAAGGCAAATTGCCGGTATCAGTATGCCCTGAACTTCCGGTAGGGACAGGCCTGGTAACACAGCGACTGCTTCCCGAAACCTGGCCAGGTAATCTTGGATTCAGGTACGACCAGCTGGTAAAAATTGACTCCGTTTGCCTGGATGCCATTAAACAACAGGCCATTCCGGGAGCAGTGGTGCTGGTGGCCCGGGACGGTAAGATCGCTTTTGAACGGTCCTATGGTACTTATACTTACAATGATTCCACCCCCATGTATTGCGAAACCATCTTTGATATGGCCTCTGTTACAAAAATCATGGCTACCACTTTATCTGTCATGAAACTGGTGGATGAAGGGCGGCTGGACATCAATAAAACACTGGGTGATTACCTGGTATGGACCATAGGGTCGGATAAAGCCGGATTGAGAATCAAGGATATTTTATTACACGAAGCCGGACTGAAATCTTTTATCCCATTTTACCGGGAGACAATAGATCCGGTTGACGGCAGTCCAAATGGGGCCATTTATTCCAACTGGCCTGATAGCGTTTACTCCATTCGGGTAGCAGAGAACGTTTTCTTACGTAAAGATTTTACCGATACCCTGCACAAGCGCATATTACAAAGCGAACTCGGGCCGGCAGGTAAGTATGTGTATAGCGACAATGATTTTATCTTTCTCGGAAGGATAGTAGAAGCCATTACTGGTCAGGATCTGGACACCTACACCCGATCCACTTTTTATGAACCACTAGGACTTACCAATACAGGCTTTAAGCCAAGAACCCGATTCCCTGCAGGGTATATGGCGCCTACCGAAACAGAACCCGTATTCCGGAAACAACGTTTGCAGGGGGATGTACATGATCCCGGCGCCGCCATGTTTGGTGGTGTGGCTGGCCATGCAGGGCTATTCAGTACTGCTTATGACCTGGCGGTATTATCCCAGTTGCTACTGAGTAAGGGAACCCTGCAGGGACAAACATTTTTCAAACCATCAACAGTGGATCTGTTTACGGTTTACGCCAGCGGGATCAGTCGCCGCGCGCTGGGTTTTGATAAACCCGAGCGCGACAATCCCATTCGCAAAGAACCCTATCCTGCAACGTATGCATCACCTGAAACTTTTGGTCATACCGGTTTTACCGGCACCTGCGTATGGATTGATCCCAAATACAACCTTACCTATATTTTTCTCAGTAACCGGGTGGTGAATAATGGTGATCCCAACAAATTTTTGAGAATGAGCGTACGACCGAAAGTGCAGGATATCATCTATCGGTCAATGGGTGTTGGAGAAAAGTGAGGTAAGGATTCCTCTGACATTTCACGTCTGACGTCTCACGTCTCACGTTTCACTTTTCCTTACATTTGTGTCCGCTTGCTGTACACACATTCATCTCAAAACCAAACAAGCAAAAAACAATGAGTTACATTTCCGAAGTACACGCCCGGCAGATATTGGATAGCCGCGGTAATCCCACTGTAGAAGTTGATGTAATAACCGATGAAGGTGCACTCGGCCGCGCAGCCGTTCCCAGTGGCGCCAGTACCGGAATTCATGAAGCGGTTGAGCTTCGGGACAACGACAAGAAAAAATATGTAGGAAAGGGCGTTTTGAAAGCGGTAAAGAATGTAAATACAGTAATCGCTGACAAGCTGCTGGGTTGGGATGTATCCGACCAGGCTGGCATCGACAATCTGATGATCCAGTTGGATGGCACTCCAAACAAAGCAAAGTTGGGCGCCAATGCGCTGCTTGCCGTTTCAATGGCTGCCGCCAAAGCTGCTGCAATTGAAGCTGGACTGCCCCTTTACCGTTATATCGGCGGAACCAATGCCAAAACATTGCCTGTTCCCATGATGAATATTCTGAACGGTGGAGCACATGCTGATAATAAAATTGATTTCCAGGAATTTATGATCATGCCTATTGGCGCTCCCAGTTTTTCTGAAGGATTGCGCTGGGGTGTAGAAATCTTCCACACGCTGAAATCCGTACTTAAAAAGAAAGGGTACAGTACCAATGTAGGTGATGAAGGTGGATTTGCACCCAATATCCAGAGCAATGAAGAAGCAATCGAAACAGTACTGGAAGCCATTTCTGCTGCAGGCTATAAAACCGGATCCCAGATCATGATCGCAATGGACGCAGCTAACTCTGAACTTTGGGATGCTAAAACCAAAAAGTATATTTTCCATAAGAGCGACGGTAAAAAAATGAGCCCTGATCAACTGGTGAAATACTGGGAGAGCTGGGTGAAGCAATACCCCATTGCATCCATTGAAGATGGTATGGCGGAAGACGACTGGAATGGTTGGAAAGCTTTGACAGATGCAGTTGGAACCAAGTGCCAGTTGGTGGGTGATGACCTGTTTGTAACCAATGTTACCCGTCTGCAGCAGGGCATTGATAAGAAAATCGGTAATGGTTTGCTGGTAAAAGTGAACCAGATTGGAACCATAACAGAAACCATCAACGCAGTAACCCTGGCACAGCACAACGGATACAATACAATCATGAGTCACCGCAGTGGAGAAACCGAAGATACCACCATCGCTGACCTTGCTGTGGCATTGAATTGCGGACAGATCAAGACCGGTTCTGCCAGTCGTACCGACCGTATGGCCAAGTACAACCAGCTTATCCGCATTGAAGAAATGCTGAATGAAACGGCTATCTATCCGAAAAATCTTAAATTCGGAAAATAAACTACTGAAACAGTCGGATAGTTTTGCTATCCGACTGTTCCTAACCCATGCAGAAGATACTTTCCCATATCCCGGGTTTCCTTAAGAATAAATACATTCTTACACTCCTGTTCTTTGCTGTCTGGATGGTGTTTTTTGACGACCGGGATATCATTACTACTCATTTCCGTTATAAAAAAGAGTTACGGAACCTGGAGGATAGTAAAGCCTATTATCAGGAGCAGATTGCTGAAACCAGGAAAGAGCTGGAGCAATTGAAAAACGACCCTCAAACCCTGGAACGCTATGCCCGCGAAAGATATCGCATGAAAAGGGCCGATGAAGATCTCTATATTATTGAAGATCAATAATTAGCGATAAGGTTTTGGAAAATTGTAAGATTCCCCTAATTCACTGTAGAAACGCTTCGAAAAAAAAGTAAAATTATTTTTAGGTTATCGCAATAATCTATTTATAACGATCGTTTTATAGTCGGACGAAACCCCGGACTGGACCCCGGGTAATTTATTTACTGGACAAAAATGGTTTGCTTATGTCAATCTTTACACAGGAAGATTTACTACTTTATTTGTACAAAGAAACTTCCGCTCAGCAAAACGCTTTAATCGAAGCTGCTCTTCAACAGGATTATGAACTCCGTCAGAGTTTAGCTACCTTGCAGGAATCCATCCAATTACTCGATCAGCCTTCTGTAGCACCCCGTACTGAGGTGGTATTGAATGTTCTGAACTACGCGAGAGAAGTGGTGGAAACTGGCGCATGACGATTAAAGAAAGGTATTCAAAAGTAATAGCGTATTTTCAACAACAGGCCCCCAATGCTGAAACGGAATTATTGTATGATAATCCGTTTCAGTTGTTGGTGGCCGTTGTTTTGTCAGCCCAATGTACAGACAAGCGGGTCAATCTCACCACCCCCGCCCTGTTTGAGCGCTTTCCGGATGCAGAAGCGCTTTCCAACGCCTCAGTGGAAGAAGTTTTCGCTCTCATCAGGAGCATTTCCTATCCCAATAACAAAGCCAAGCATCTGGTTGGACTGGGGAAAATGTTGATGGAACAATTTAATGGAGAAGTTCCCATGACAGTGGAAGAGCTGGTTCGACTTCCTGGGGTGGGTCGGAAAACTGCTAATGTTATAACTTCTGTTGTGGACGCTCAGCCCAATATGGCCGTTGATACCCATGTATTCAGGGTATCTGCAAGATTGGGATTAACAAAAAACGCCCGAACCCCGCTGGCGGCTGAAAAACAATTGATCAGACATCTTCCGAAAGAGCTGGTGCATATTGCGCACCATTGGTTAATTCTTCATGGCAGGTATGTTTGCACCGCAAGATCCCCTCAATGTTCAGGTTGTGGCCTCAGCGATATTTGTGTTTTTTACAAGCGGACTCAAGCAAAACAACCAACCAAAACTACTCATGGTAAGTAGGTAATTTAAGGGCTAATCTGTATAAAAAAGTACTGTTTATTCGTCGAAAAATGCAGTCCGTTCGTCGAAGGGGCAAAATACAATCATTTGAAAATCAGCTAAATAAATCAAATAGTAAGTTTACTATAGGGTAAATTCAGCAGATTTTACCTTGCGGGCCAGCATAAAAGCTGCTACTTTTCGTTTTAGTTATAATCCGCATTCTGTTAAAAACGAAAATGTACCCCTTATGAAGACTAAGCTCTACGTAGCTGGAATTAGCGGCTGTTTGCTATTGCTGATTGCAATATACCAGCCGTTCGTTCGATTCACTTCTAAATCCGTAGCACAATCGACTGAAGATTTATCCGCTGGTCGATCTGTCCTGAATTATGAGCAGGCAGCCATACCAGGGCTTGAGGTTAAAACACCTGCAAAAGTTGCGATAGTAAACAAGGCTGAAGTAGCGGAGATTCGCAAAAATCCTAAAAAAGTTAAAGCTGTTCTGGCTAAAACCCAACCCAAAGCAAAAACAATCAGTGAAGTTGAGCCGGTTGCTAAAAAATCTGAAGAAATGGTTGCCAGTTTGCTGAAAAAAGAAGCCGAGGAGGATAACCTGCATCCATATGTGGCATCCAGCAAAACTGCAAGTCGTCGGGTAAAAAATAAAACCCCAAAACCTGAAGTGGAGATGCCTGAGGAGGTATTGGTGAATGCCAGTCCGAAGCGCCCTGGAAGAACAGTTATCAATTACGACAATGAAGAAACCGTTGTAAATACTTCGTATAAAACAGAAGCGGAAAATATTGTTAATACAAGTAAGGATCGATTCCCTCATGGAAATGAGGCAGCCAATGAAGTTCGGGTTGAAACCGGAGCGGATGCTGCTGTAGCCGTGGCTAAAGTTGAAAAGAAAGAAAAAACGTACAGTTTCCGTGGCAAAACAGAGGTTAAGTCCAGTTTGTATAAATACATTCCTCCCTTCTGGGACGGATTTTCACCGGAAATCGGAAATGAATCAGCCGATCGAACTGAAGTTATCCAGAAAGCCAAAAAGCTGGCGGCTATGGCGAATAAAGGGGGGTATAATAATGAATATGCCTTCCTGCTGGATATGAGCGTAAAATCCAACAAGTATCGTTTTTTCATTGTGAACCTGAAAACCATGCGAATTGAAAAGAGTGCACTGGTTGCACAGGGAAGAGGTAAACAAAACCTGAACCTGGATAAAGAGTATTCCAATACTCCGGGTAGTAACTGCAGTTCGCTGGGGGTTTATAAAGTTGGCAAGTCTTATCAGGGTGATTTCGGCCTTTCCTACCGTTTACATGGACTGGAAACTTCCAATAGCAATGCCCTGAAACGTTATATTGTACTCCATGCCATGGGAACAGTACCGGATCTTGAAACCAATTTCCCAATCTGGCAGAGTGAAGGCTGTCCGTCTGTTGCACCAAAAATCATGGAAAAGCTGAGCGATATGATCGATAACAGCAAGAAACCCATACTGATGTGGATGTATGACGACACGTACATTCCGATGATGTAGAATTGGTTAATTTTGTAGTCGTTTGCATTAAGGCAACGGTCAACAAGATGGAACCGAATTATTCAGGGGAACAGGAAATCCAATCCCGATTATCCTTCGCCCCACTGGTAGATGCATGGGCCAGAACGGCAGCAGAAGGCAGACCTGGAACGCGCAAGCTCTACCAAACATTGCTGGATCGAATTAAGCGGCATCCAGAACTGCTGGAGCCGATAGAAGATATCTCCATTTTAAAAGAACACGAGGAATGGGTAGACATGCTAATGGCTACCCTTTTCCCTGTTTCCTACTCTGATCAGGAAGATCTCTATGGAGTAGGGCTTCCCTTCGGCAGGGAAATGATTTACTGCAGTAAACGTTTTCGGGAGTTGTTCCTGGATGCATCCGGTAAGCTGAACAGCATTCCTGAAGAAGTAGCTACCCAGCACCTGCAGGAAGAAAAATGTGCATCCGCCTATAAACTAATACTTTCCCAGTTATACGGTCAGAACATTGACGGAAATGTTACCAGTATTGTAAGGCTGCCCAATCCACAAACGGGACTGGATATCTATTATGAACTTGATCTGGATACGACGTTCATTAAAGTGCATGCTCAGGGGGAACTTCCGGATGTTTCCAGTTTACCGCAATGTTGTAATGTAACAGATGTGTTGCAGCAGGATAAACTGCGAAAGCTTTTTCCACTCGAAAAATTTCGGTTTGAGGGAATTACCGTTGTCCGGATTAAAGATGTAACACATCGGGAGGTTATCAATTCCATCAAAAATATCTTACTGGAACAGCACGGTTTTGGCGAAAATCAGGTATTCCATCAAATCGAGCGACAGGTTCAGGCGCTGATGGGTATCCCTGATCTGAAAATGGGGGTCACTCCGTTTTTTAGGGTCAATGAACATCAGATTGTGGCTGAACAATTCACGCATCACAGTATCCTGCTTAAAGCAGATGGCAGTCAAAAAGGAACGGATAATCTCTGTAAGATTTTTCAGGAATTATTTAAAGAAACCGATCAGCCTTTGCTGATCTCATCAATTACGCATGAGTGGTTGGAACGTTATCCGATGCTTATGAATCTTACTTCCATCGGGTATTACAGCGCTGCCTTTTTCCCGTTAAAAAGCATGGGAAAATTAATTGGTATTTTATCGGTGGTTCATAAGGAGGCGCATGCAATCAAACACCAGCATCTGAGTGAAGTTGTGGAAGCCATTCCGCTATTTGTATTAGCCATGGAACAGGCTGCGGAAACGCTGGATAATGAAGTTGACAAAGTTATCAAACAGCATTTCACTGCCGTACAAAGTTCAGTAGAATGGAAATTCACAGAAGCGGCACTTCAGTTTATTGCAACCAAGGCAAAAGGAGGTAAAGCAAAAATTGAACCGATCGTATTTGATCAGGTATTTCCATTGTATGGTGCAATAGATATTCGCAATTCATCCATTGAGCGAAACCTTGCCATTCAGCAGGATCTGCTGGAACAGCTGAGGTATGCGGGAGAAGTAGTGCAGAAAGCGAAGGAAAAAACAAATATGCCACTGCTTCAGGAAGTGGCCTACCGAATTGAGAAATACAGTTACAATGTTTCCAATATCCTGTTTTCCGGTGATGAGGTCATCATTGATCATTTTCTTCGGAATGAAGTGGTGGAGCTATTTGAACACCTACGTGTTTTGCTTCCGGAACTAGGTGCCTTTGTAGATGGATATTTTGAGCAGATAGATCCTGCTATCCGTTTAAAAGTTACTCACCGGCACGAGTTTGAAGAAAGCATAACGTTTATCAATCAGGAACTTGCCCGCTTTATTGATGCAGAACAGGATGTAGCGCAAAAAATTTATCCGCATTATTTTGAGCGATTTGTGACTGATGGTGTGGATTTCAATATGTATATCGGTCAGTCTATTACACCGGACAAACCTTTTGATACTTTTTATCTGAAGAATTTGAAGATGTGGCAGTTGACTACCCTTACAAGGGCTGCGAGGCTGGCTAACCAGTTGCAGACAAGGATATCCAATCCTTTAAAAACAACGCAACTGATACTTGCTCACAGCGTTCCGATTTCCATCAGTTTCAGAACTGCTGAGCGAAAATTTGATGTGGATGGCGCTTATAACATCCGCTATGAAATAATCAAGAAGCGTATTGATAAGGTGCATGTAAAGGGTAGCAATGAAAGGCTAACGCAACCTGGCAAACTGGCAATTGTTTTCTCTCAGTCGCGCGAAGCTGCAGAATACCTGGATTATATTGAATTCCTTCAAAATCAGCGCATGCTGCTGCACGACCTTGAGCAGCTGGAGCTGGAAGAACTTCAGGGAGTGGTAGGACTAAAGGCACTTCGGGTAAGTATCAATATGGAACCAGACGAATCTGAAAGCACCGAAAACAAACCGGAGGTTATTGAGATCGTTCAGAATTGAAATCCCAGGCTGACAAAAGGAAGTCCGCCTTCTTCTGATTGACCATAACAGGCAGCCAGAACAAACCGGTTGGCGGGTGCCAGCCAAATGCCGCCACCATAACCCAGGTGCCAGCGCCTGGAACTTTCGTTCTTCAGCCATACCCGGCCTAGATCCTGAAAGAATAACAGTCCGAGTGTACCCGGCAAAATATAACCTCTGAGTTCAGTCAGTTTGATCCGAAGGTCAAGGTTGTTGTAGAATCGTTTGTTGCCTGCGAATCTGAAATTGCGGTAACCCCTGAGGCTTTCATTCCCACCCAGGTATTGTGCCTGGAAAAATTCATAGTTCCCGTAGTTGGCACCACCGCCAATTCTTCCAGCCAATACTACCTGGTTAGGAGCTATAAGGTTAACAAAATAAGAGAAAGTGGATTCCCACTGCGTGAATGAATTTGAAATCCTGCTAACGCCATTTATCCATCTCGCCGTATTAATCCAATGTACACCCCTGGTGGGGGCTGTTTGATTATTCCGGGTATCCAATACCGTTTGAGCCTGCAAGCCCAGATAGGTTTTTTTCTGCTTTAACCGCTCCTGATCGAGGCCGCTCTCCGGTTTTGTAATGAAACGATCTTGGTTGTCATCGTAATCAATCCAGTAATGTTGAAATACAGGGCCTGCATTCAACTGTAGAGAAGGTGCCGGATCATACTTTGCAAGGGCAGCCAATTCGAAAAGGTTGAAGCGGGATCTGTAATACGTGATATTGATCTGGTCGGTTTTTACAAATTTTGTCTGATTTCCAAATCCAAAAAAGTTTCGGGTATTGTTGGGGGCTTTCAGGTTAGCAAAAAATCGAAAGGAAGGCGCATCAAATAAATATCGAAACTGGTAAGCTCCCGTTGCTACTGCATAATAAGCATTGAATTGATGCTGGTAAGCAAAGGGTTCTTTTCTGAACCGGTGATGTGTTGATCGAAGGCCAGCCCCCAGAAAAACACCATCATCCCGGTTGTAAGTTGCCAGAAGAAGAGGTGTTGTGATATTGTAACGAAAACTTTTCCGATCGTAGTTGTGTACAGATGGCAGATGGGAAAATTTTTTTTTCAGCTTTCCTGGCCCGGTTAGTTGATTGGCTTCCTGTTCTATATCGTACCATTTAATGTCAGAGGACCGGTTACCGGATTGATCAAGTACCAGGCTGTCATTTCCTTCACCGCTGATAATACGGACGGTAAAACCTCTTGGCATTTCACCCCTGATATGAAAAACATCGCTCCCTTTTAGTCCATATAGTCTGAGTTCTCTGGTTATAAAAGGGTCGATCCGTTGTTCAGATAATTTGTCAGACGGTTTCCCTTCTTTGTTGATATCAAAAATGGTCAGCTTTAAGTCTCCCTTTTCTTTCCATTCCAGTTCAAACCAGTCTTTTTTGTTGGATCCCGCTATATCAATTGTCCTGTGTAAAAAAGACTGGTATTCCAACACTTCATCAACAAAAAATAGTTTTCTCTTTTTTAAAATAGCTGCAATAGTGCCTGCCTGCATGGATTGAAGCTCTGTGGGTTGTGCAGCAAGGGCACTATCAATTACAGCATCCGAAATTTGCTTGACCAATTGAATGCTTAATTTCTCCCAATCCGCTCTGCTGGTTCGGTTTAAAAAACTTCTGTCAAAATAACGGGCATTATAATTAAAGCGATTGATATTCTCTGCCTGTATATTGAACCCCTGGAATTTTGGCAGCAACCAGGATCTGCTGATAAGCCAGGGGATCCAGCCACGGTTGGTAAAGAAAGCCTGATCACGATCACGGGGAATCGGAAAATAAATTCGACCTTCTTTTGTGTTTCTGCTGCCCCAACGCCACTGGTCATCATGGCGGTCAAAATCCATTATAAACATGTCCAGCAGGCGTGCTTTTAAAACAGCCTGCTGATCTGTAATATTGTCGTTGTCTTTTCTAATGGCTTCAAGTACTTTATCTGTGCTGTAGGTTTTTGCCAGGCCATCCGGTTCGCGTGGTTCGAAAAGATAGAGTTTGTTTCCAAAATCAGCGCGATACTGACCCAGGGCAGGATCATTTGGCAGAAAAACCAGCTTTGGTTTAGTATGAGGAATTCCGGCTGCTTTTGCTAAACCAGGAACTGATAATGCTGCATATGGATAGGAGGCTGAAATGCCATCAACAATCGCATCCTTTACGAAAGTTTGCCGCAATTCTTCTGGCAGGGTTTTGTCAGGATATTTCTCAATACTTCTCAAGACATATTCCCTGCCGCTGCTGTCTTCCAGTCGGAGTGAACGGCTTTGCATACCACCGCCCCGTTTGGTTGGATGTAATCCGCCGTTAAAATCTTTTATAGAGAAAACGGGCACTTTTACCGGCGTTGTCCATTCCTGCCGGTAATTGGATCCGAAAATTAGTTGCCTGAGTCTGCCGGCTGTAAAGTAAGGTGCAGCTGCCAGTGAGATGCTATCCGGCCATTTTGAAACGGGTAAATCTGCAGTGTCAGACGTTTTGGGGGCTGGGAGCAAAATAACTTGCCTGTATACTTCCTGATGTGTTACTTCACCAGCTTCCATAAATACCAGTTGCATTTTTCCATCTGTAAACCATTGCAGTTTTGCATAACCGGTGGTTGAAAAACTAATTTGGTCACCATTATTTTTTCTGTGCCTGGTTGCTTTGGATCCGGCACCGCTAACTATGTAGTGCTGGTTATTGATCCGGATATGTTGCAGGCCATGTTCATGACCGGCAAAGCGGAGTACGCGTCCATGATAAGTCAACAGCGAGTCTATTCTGGACGACATGTTTTTGTATGTGGGATGTTTGTTGTCCTGGATATTCCCAAAACCACCTCGTACTATAGGGTAAATGGAACCAATGATAGGAAGGGGTATATAAAGTTTGGGATTGATTTCTGTAAGTGGGAAAAGATGCTGCCTGAACTGATAATAACCTCCATGGATACCCGAAGAAACAAAAGGATGGTGACTCAGAAACAGAATGGTCTTCTCTCTGTTCCGGTACAGGATTTCCTGCAGACGGAACAATACTTCTTCTTCGGTATTGCAATCGCAGTCGCTGCTAATACCAGGTTTTTCTGTTTGCTGCAGCCACCACTGACTATCCATGATGATAACCGTTAGTTGATCACTCAGGTTTCGTTCTTCGGGGCCGGGACAGCCATCAGCAGGTAGGAAAAACAAGTTGGGAAGATTGAGGTTTTGTATGTATTCCCCCTGGTTTTTTACCTGTTGCCATCCGTTACTATGGCCCTTTGCCCAATCGTGGTTGCCAGGAATAAAATAGATTTGATCTGCCAGTTGCACCCCTGCTTTCCATTGCGTATCAAGAATTGCTTTGTACCTGGAGTAATGCTTGCTCTGTTCATCCGGTAAACCGGCAGGGTAGATATTATCTCCGAGGAAAAACAATGCGGTTGCTTTCCCGTTTTTCGAATGCTGGCTTTGCAGCAGTTTATTTAATACCGGGTGTTGATTATTTGTCAATTCGCCAGCGTCGCCTATAAAGATTATTTCCTGTACTACGGAATCTGTTTGTGCGGATACCAGCATTGAACCCAATATCAGAAGGGATGAAAACAGGAGTCTGATTGCGAAGGGGTTCATTTATTTATGGTTTGAATGTTGGTCTCAGCTTGTTCCGGATCAAACGGGAAATAGAGCAGGGTCGCTTTGGACTGACGGCCTTCATTGGAAATATAAAGATCTCCATTAGGGGCAAAGCAAAGACCTTCCGGTTGTTGAAACAGGTCGGGGTTCAATCCATATACTGATTCCGGTTGTCCCTCCCTGTTACAGACTGCGAGTAGTTTGGCTGTTGAGGATAGTATATACAAATCGCCAGTAATCGGATGAAAAGCTGCAGCGGAAGGCTGAAATTCAATGGTATCATCTTTGGCCAGCTTACGAAAAATATCCCATCCTATTTGCACTACTGGTTGTTCTTCCAGCTGGTGAGTGTTCAGGTTAAAAGCCCATCCGAACACAACAGGTTCTCCTTGACCGCAGTTCTTACAAAAAAGCAATAGTCGGTTCTGATCCTGGTCGTAGGCAATACTTTCGAATTCTGTGTATTTGCTAAAGCTCAACGGGTAATCAGCCAGTAGTTTTCCGTTTCGTCCATCCAGCAGAAATAGACTTCCGTCGCTTCTCAGTACATAGTATCCTTCTGGTGTTCGGACGATATCTTCATAGTCGCCTTTTTCTCCAAAACTCAGGGTGTTGATTTTGCCAGAAGTAGTAGATAGTACGAAGAGTTTTCCCTGTTCATCGTTTATGGCAGCCAGTTGGCCATTATTATGAAAACTGATTCCCGATATTTCGCGAAGTGGCTTCTTAAGTAACAGTGTATGGGAAGGCTGATTCGGATAACCGGGAAGGGCAGGCACAAAACAAACACCGCTCAGTTGATTACAGGATAAAAAACCTGTTACAACCAACAGCGATAGAAAACTATTCCAGGTAAGACGGTGGAACATGACTGCAAGTTAGTTTCACCTGAGATTCAATGCTTGATTTGCGTTAATTTAGTTTAATAAACAGCTACATGGAAGCAAATTCGGGCATTCTGGATAAGGCGGCTAACCAGGTTCGGCAACATTTTGAAAAAAACGTTCCGGCAACGCTTTATTTTCATGACCTCCACCATACCCTTCAGGTAGTGGATGCTTCCAGCCAGATGGCAGCTGCCATGCACCTTCCGGAGGAGGACCGGCTTGCTTTGCTGCTCGCTGCCTGGTTTCATGATGCGGGATATAGTACACAATATGAGGGGCATGAAGAATACAGCGTTGAAATTGCCTGTAAGTTTTGCAGGGAGCAGGGACTGGCAGAGGCCCTGATTGCTAAAATGAGTTCCTGCATTCTGGCTACCAGCATGCCTCAGTCGCCGGCTAACCCTATTGAGCAGATCATCTGTGATGCTGATATGGCGCATCTTGGGTCCGCCCATTATCCGGAGGAAAGTAAATTACTCAGAAAGGAAATCAATACTGTCTTTAATAAAGACATCAGTAAAAAAGCGTGGCGAAGAACGAATATTCGGTTTCTTCAGGAGCATCGGTATTTTACGGAGTATGCGCGTACTCATTTTGAGCCGGTTAAACAGGCGCATTTAAAGGCATTGCTGGATAAGGAAGCAGCTGCTAAAGGAGAAACTGTTGAAACCCCTGTAGGCACCATCGAAGATGTGCCCGCATTGGAGCCAACCAGTACAGAAAAGGAAAAGAAACCGGTTGATAAAGCCAGTCAATCGCGAACCGACAGGGGCATTGCTACGATGTTCCGTATCATGAGTGAAAATCATGTGAGCCTTAGTCAAATGGCAGATAGCAAAGCCAATATTATGATCTCGGTTAATACCATCGTGTTATCTATATTGGTTTCTGTTTTATTGGGAAAATTGCAATATTACCCTCAGTTTATTCTGCCTACAGCAATACTGGCATTGGTTTGCCTGACGGCTGTAATCTTTGCCATTCGTGCAACCCGTCCAACTATAACGGGGGGTGTTTTTACGGAAGAAGACATTCGTCAGAAAAAGGCTAATCTCTTGTTCTTTGGCAATTTTTTTAAAATGGAACTGAAAGAGTACGAATGGGGTATGAAAGAAATGATGAACGATAGTGAGTATCTGTACGATAGTATGATAAAAGATATTTATTACCTCGGTAAAGTGCTGGCAAGGAAATATTATTATTTGCGTATTTCCTATAATGTATTTATGTATGGCCTGGTGGTGGCGGTTCTTTCTTTTGCGATTGCCAGTTTTATTGGAATGAAATAACCCGGTAAATCTATGATTGAATACATCCGGGAATATAAAAAGTACAGCAGCAGTTATTATGTATCGGAAGGCATTCGTACCACGGCGGGTGTGATGCTTCCAATACTGACAGCCAGTTATTTTGGACATCTGGATGTTGGAATGGCACTCGGACTGGGCGCTCTTTGTGTGAGTATTGCGGATAATACCGGGCCCATTCATCACCGGGTGAACGGAATGATGGCGGCTCTTATTTTGATCTTTATTTCCACGCTTATTACGGGCTTCTGCATGCCTTATCCCTGGTTGCTGGCTGTGCTGATCGTGTTGATGGGGTTTGCCTATTCCATTATTGGTGTGTATGGCGTGCGGGCGGCTGCAGTTGGAGTGGCAGGCTTGCTGGTTATGATACTAAGTATTGATGAACGTTATACGAGCTGGGAGGTAGTAAGGAATGCCCTACTGGTAGCTGCTGGCGGTTTTTTCTATTTTACGATTAGCTTATTATTATATCGTCTGCGTCCGTATAAACTTATTGAGCAGGCACTTGGTGACTCCCTGCTTTCTATGTCTGATTACCTGAGTACCCGCGCCGGATTCTACGATGCGCAGGTTGATTACGATAAAAATTACAAGGAAGTACTTGAGCAGCAGGTGCTGGTGCATAATAAGCAAAGCCTGGTTCGTGAAATGCTGTTTAAAACGCGTGATATTGTTCGCGAGTCAACGCATAAAAGCCGGATCCTGATGATGATCTTCCTCGACAGTGTGGATCTGTTTGAACGGATCATGACATCCCAGCAGGACTATCGGCTCTTGCATCAGCTGATGGATAATTCAGGATTGTTACCGGCTTTTCAAACGCAAATACGTCTCTTATCTGATGAACTGGAGAAAATCGGGTTGGCTTTGCAGGAAGGAAGAGTTTCCGAAGCCAGAGAAGACCTGGAGGATTTGTTGAAAAAGCTGGAAACCGAATTTGTAGAGGTGCGTAATGCTACGATGGATGATAGTAATATTGAGGGGTTTGTAAGCCTGCGTCATATACTCAACAGTATTAAAGACATTCAGAGCAGAATTCTGACCATTCATCGCTATACCAGTTTTGACAAGAAAATCGGTGCGGCATTTTCACGAACCGTAGATTATACCAAATTTGTTTCGCCCTCTGATTTTAATATCAAACTGCTGACCAACAACCTTAGTATTCATTCAACGATTTTCCGTCATTCAATCAGAGTAGCGATATCCTTACTGGCAGGTTATTTTCTAAGTCGCATTTTGCCATTCGGGCATGGGTATTGGATTTTATTGACTATCCTGGTTATTCTTAAGCCGGCTTATAGTTTAACCAAACAAAGAAATATTGAGCGTTTAACAGGAACTTTTTTTGGCGCCTTGATTGGAGTGGGAGTTTTGTGGCTTATACGGGATGATCGGTTATTGGTAACTGTTATGATTATCGGAATGGTAATCGCATACAGCATGGTAAGGGTAAAATACCTGGTAAGTGTTGTGGCAATGACAGCCTACATATTGATCGCTTTTCATTTTCTGAAGCCCGGTGATTTTTCTGAAGTGTTGCGTGATCGCCTGATTGATACATTTGCGGGCTCGATGATTGCCTTCATTGCAACCTTTGCCATCCCTCCAAAATGGGAGCATGAGCAGATTCAGGAGTTGCTGGAGGAAGCCATCGAAGCGAATGCGCGTTATTTTGAAAGTATAAGCAAGTTATTTATTGGCGTATCACTAGGTAATGAAGCTTATAAGCTCAGCAGGAAAGAAGCATTTGTAAAGCTGGCCAACCTCTCTGATGCTTTTCAACGGATGCTGAATGAACCCAAGCGGCAGCAGAAAAAGGTACAACTGGTTCACCAGATGGTAGTGAATAATCACATGCTCGCTTCACATATTGCAACCCTTTCTTCCTATCGGAAAATGGCAGAGCGGTATGCTTCGGAAAAATTTCAACCCATTATTTCTGCCTCACTGCAGCATCTTCAGACAGCGGCTGAGCTGGTAAAACAGGAACCTGCACCGAACCTGCTGCTGAGTGCCGAAGAAAATTTTGTTATCCGGGAAGAGCTTAAACAATTATTGGAACTGCGGTTAAAAGAGTTGGCTGAAGGTGACATGGATACTGAAACCCGGCAACGGTTTTCGGAGTTGAAAACCATTGCCGATCAGTTTGAGTATATTAATAAAATCAGTATCGAGCTGGAAAAGCTGGCGCAGCGGTTACGGGAACGCACCACTTAAGCTGGAATGGTCATTCCCAACATGTCTTTCAGTTTGTTTACCAGCTCCGTTTTGGTAATCGGAACCCCCATGATCTTATTATATCCTTTGGCATCCACCAGGTATTGATCACGAATGATTTTAATAAGCTGGCCATTATTTATTTCCGGAATCAAAACCTGTTCAAAGTTTTTGATAATATCTCCCAGGTTTTTAGGAAAAGGACGGATATAACGAAGATGAGCATGGCTTACTTCCTGTCCGGCTTCCTGCAATTCCTGCACCGCGCTTTTAATTGCACCATAGGTTGAACCCCAGCCGAGAACCAGAATCTTTCCTTTCTCCGGACCACTGTCGAGTTTTTGCTCGGGTATATAATCTGCGACCTTGTCTACTTTTTCCTGCCGGATTTTTACCATCAGTTGATGATTCTCCGGTTCATAGCTGATATTGCCGGTTATATTTTGTTTTTCGAGTCCGCCCACCCGGTGTTCCAGTCCTGGTGTGCCGGGAATAGCCCAGGGGCGAACCAGTTTTTCATCGCGCTGATAGGGCATGAACTTTTCTTCTCCATGCCCCAGATCTTTCTTGAAGTTTACTTCGATTGGGGCCAGTTGATCGCTGGTAGGAAATTTCCAGGGTTCTGCACCATTGGCGATGTATCCGTCACTTAGGAAAATAACCGGTGTCATGTGCTGAACCGAGATACGTACTGCTTCATATACCGCCGCGAAACAATCACTGGGCGTGGAGGCAGAGATGACCGGCATAGGACATTCTCCGTTTCTTCCATAATAAGCCTGGAGCAGATCGCTTTGTTCTGTTTTGGTGGGCAGACCGGTGGAGGGGCCACCACGCTGGATATTTATTATTACCAATGGAATTTCCAGCATAACTGCGAGTCCCATGGCTTCTGTTTTCAGTGCCATACCTGGACCAGAAGTAGTTGTTACCCCCAGTGAGCCGCCATAAGATGCACCGATCGCTGCAGTGATGCCCGCAATCTCGTCTTCTGCCTGGAAGGTACGGATGCCAAAACTCTTGTGACGGCTAAGCTCATGCAGGATATCAGACGCTGGAGTAATGGGATAGGTTCCAAGGAACATGGGCAGCGACGCCTTTCGGGAGGCAGCGATCAGTCCGTATGCCAGTGCCTGGTTTCCCATGATATTACGATAGGACCCTGGTTCAATTTTGGCTTTTTCAACCTTATAGCGGGTTGTAAAGGTTTCAGTGGTATCACCATAGTTGTAACCGGCTTGAAGTGCTTTGATGTTGCTGTTGAGGAGGTCTGGTTTTTTGCCAAATTTATCCTTGAGAAATTGAAGGCTGCTATCCATGTCCCGGTTGTACATCCAGTACAAAAAGCCAAGGACGAACATGTTTTTCGCACGGTCTTTCTCCTTGGTTCCGAGTGGGAATTCTTTTAGTGCCTCACGGGTCATCTTGGTAATATCCATGCGAATGACTTCATAATTGGCGAGGCTATCATCTTCAATGGGGTTTACGCCATCAGGATAGTTGGCCAGTCGCAGGTTTTTGGCGTCGAAACCATCGGTATTGACAATGATTTTGCCACCTTTTTTCAGTGCCTTGAGATTGGTTTTCAGAGCTGCGGCATTCATCGCTACCAACACATCACATTCGTCGCCGGGTGTATAAACGGGGGTGCTTGAAAACCGTAACTGGTAACCACTGACACCGGGAATGGTTCCCTGGGGAGCCCTGATTTCAGCGGGGAAATCGGGAAAGGTGGCAAGGTCTATGCCCAGTAAAGCGGTATTGTTAGTGAATTGAGTACCAGTCAATTGCATGCCATCTCCACTGTCGCCTGCAAACTTTATAACTACCTCCGGAAGGAGTTCTTCTTTATGCATCATGGTGCAAAGGTAAGGAGAGGTGAGATGTGAAACGTGAGGAGTGAGAAGGAGAATAGAAGATGGAGGAATGGAAGAGGGAGTAGAGATGGAGTACCGGGGCAAAAGGGGGGGTGAATGCCAGAAGGGGGTTAACGGGAAAATCCAATAATTTTTTTTATTAAGGATTTGAGTGGATTGGGAAGGATTGATTTCAACCAGAGTAGCAGATTGATTTTTTTTTGATAAAAATTCAGGTCTGGCATATGTAATGGGAAATTGATGGATGTTGCATGAATATCAAACCATGGGTCAGGCATTTGATCAAAAACTTCAATTATTTTTTCTCTACTAAGCCAGGGGCTTTTAATATCTGCTCCAAAGGGACCTGCCGTGTCAATTCCGGTATATCCATAAACAGACTTGAAATTATAAAAGGAGACAATATTGAATCTTGAATATTTATTGAATTTCAATAAGTTGTTTAAGGTCTCAGGCCCACAATTCTCTACTGAAATATAATCTGGGAAAGGAGGATTTTGATGGATCGATTCCAACACATTTAGATCAGCACCTTCAAGATCAATTTTGACCATATCAGGCGCTCCATATGTTGTTATAAGATCCTTGAAGGAACACCCGATTACCCGAATTTTCTTATAATCATAGCTATTATTCTTAGGCACATTTAAAGTACTAAGTCCTGAATGGTAGCGGTGGATATAAAATTCAATTTCCTTTTCATCTACGTTTTGACCAGTAATACATTTATTTTCAATTATCAAACGACCACTTTGAATTTCTTTCTGGTATTGGTTTGCCAATGCTTTGGCTAAAACAGGATTCGCCTCAACCGCAACTACAGTAGCAGCTTTAGAGAGGTAATAAGGAATATTCTTTCCTTTATTGGCACCAAGATCAAATATCAGATTCAGGTGATAGAGTTTTAAGAGTTCGTTAGTGAACGGAACACATCTTCCAGGCTTTGATCACTACTTTGGAGAGATACGATGTTCAAGTTATGTTCAACACTGAGGGCCAGCAGCTGTTTTTTTGCTTCTACAGGATCGGCTGCTTCCAGTTGCCATTCAAAGGCATTGATTTTCTGTAATGCTTTCAGGCTCGTAACCGCTCTTTCCAGCCATTGAGCTTCCAGGGCTTCTTTGAATTGAACCCGGATCACTGGTTTACTGTGGCTGGCCTGGAGGTCTTTCAGGTTGTTATCTGCGATCAGGTTTCCCTTATTGATAATGATTACCCGGCTGCAAACAGCTTCCACTTCCTGAAGGATATGAGTGGAAAAGAGAATGGTTTTTTGGGCTCCGAGAGAACGGATGACTTCCCTTATTTCTATTATCTGGTTGGGATCAAGTCCGGTGGTGGGCTCATCCAGAATCAGAACCTCCGGGTCATGGATCAAAGCTGCCGCTAGTCCAACCCGTTGTTTATAACCTTTGGAGAGTTGTCCGATTTTTTTATGGCTTTCCGGTGTTAATCCGACCTGGTTGATAACGGTATTGATGCGGCCTTTTTTGTCGCTTATACCATGTACTTCAGCCATAAACTGAAGGTATTCCCGCACATACATGTCATAATAAAGCGGGTTGGATTCAGGCAGGTAACCGATCCTGGATTTGGTAGCGAGGGGATCTTTCGTAACATCCACCCCTGCAATCATGGCAGTGCCGCCATCTGGTTGCAGATAACCGGTAAGGATTTTCATAGTAGTGGATTTCCCGGCACCATTTGGGCCGAGAAATCCAACTATTTCTCCCTGATTTACAGAGAAGGAGATATTATTGACAGCTGTTTGCTGACCATAAACTTTCTTGAGAGACTGAACCGCGATTGACATAGTTCAACAAACCTACAGAATTATAAGTCATCATACTCATAGATGCTGTCAATATGTGTATTGGCTGGCATTTCAAATACAGGTTTGATCAAGCCGTCTTTCAGCCCGTACACCCAACCATGCAGGTGAGGTTGCTGGTTGTATTTCCAGGCTTTCTGAATGATGGATGTTTTAGCGAGATTCATTACTCCTTCAATCACATTCAGTTCAATCAAACGGTTGGTTCTTTGCTCTTCATCGGGAATGGCATCGATTTCATCCCGGTGGAATCGGTATACATCTTTAATATTTCTGAGCCATTTGTTGATGATGCCAAAATTATGTTGGGTCATCGCTGCTTTTACGCCACCGCAACCATAATGACCGCAAACGATCACATGTTTTACTTTCAAATGAACCACAGCATATTCGAGTACACTTAACAGGTTCAGATCTGTGTGTACGACCATGTTGGCGATATTTCTATGTACGAAAATCTCACCCGGCTGGGTGTTGGTAATCTCATTGGCAGGCACCCGGCTGTCGCTGCAACCTATCCAAAGGAAATCAGGACGCTGAATATTCTCCAGGCGTTTGAAAAAATCCGGATCTTCTTCAACCGTTTCTGCTGCCCATGCTTTGTTTTCAAGTAAAAGTTTTTCGTATTGTTTCATGTTTACTGATTTTTAAATAGTTTCTGAATGGTTAGAAAATCCCTGTTCTTTATTCGCGCTTTTTTTAAGTTGAACAGTAATATTTTTTAAAGGGGCACTGATTATAAAATCTTCAATCACTTCCACTACATCCTTGTCGAGAAAGTCGGCTCGGGTGGCGTCAATCAATACAAAGGAGTCTTCCGGAACTTTGGCCAGTTTGTGTTTAATGATTGGTTTGTTTAGGAAGGATACATCCTTTCTCAGGCGGAAAAGATAGTTTTTATCGTCGTTTACCACAAAAACTGCTGAGCGGAAATTACTGCGCAATACAAAGAATAGTCCAACCACACAGCCTACCAGGATGCCTTTCAGCAGATCGGTCAGCAGGATAGCAATGATTGTAACGATGAAGGGAACAAACTGGTCCCAGCCTCTTTGATAGAATTTTTTGAAAATAGAAGGTTTCGCCAGTTTGAAACCGGTATAAATGAGTACAGCTGCCAGTGCTGGTAATGGAATCATATTTAGGATATTGGGGATAAATGCCACACATAGCAGTAATAACAAACCATGAAGGATTGCCGACATTTTGGTTTTGGCACCGGCATTAACGTTTGCTGAAGTTCTTACAATAACAGAAGTGATGGGCAGGCCGCCAATGAATCCGGATAGCAGGTTACCTACTCCCTGGGCCTTCAATTCGCGGTTGGTTGGGGTTACGCGCTGGTAAGGATCCAGTTCATCCGAAGCTTCGATATTTAATAAAGTTTCAAGGCTTGCTACGATCGCAAGCGTAAATGCTACGACCCATACATTGTAGTTGGCGATATGACCAAAATCCGGGAATTGAAAAAAGCTAACAAACTCCTCAACGGTTTCTGCTTTTGGAATATTCACCAGGGTATGATCGGGCAGCACGAGGGGAGATTGCGAGGCGATGAAGAACTGATTAATAGCTACCCCAATTAGCACCACTACCAATGGTGCAGGAATCAGCTGCATAAACTTGCCGATTTTCACCACATATTTATCCCACACTATATGAATCAGAAGAGAAGCAATACCAATAAGGGCGGCACCAGGTATAATATGATTAAGGGAATTGAGGATGCCTGTAAATGTATTAGAGCCATCCGGTTGACGGAAACTTTCATCCCCTTCGAAATCTGCATCGTAGCCAACCAGGTGAGGTAACTGTTTCAGAATGAGGATCAAACCGATAGCTGCCAGCATTGCTTTGATGACAGCTCCTGGTATGTAATCGCCCAGCACCCCTGCTTTCAGATATCCAAGAATGATTTGCAAAACCCCGGCAATTACCACGCTAACTAAAAAAGCTTCAAAACTTGGCAGTTTAGCGAGTGCTGCCACAACAATGGCTGTTAGTCCTGCAGCCGGACCACTAACACTAAGTTGGGAGCCACTTAGGGCGCCAATGACGATACCACCCACTACTCCGGCAATAATACCTGAAAACAGGGGGGCGTTGGAGCCCAGCGCAATACCAAGGCAAAGGGGAAGTGCAACTAAAAAAACTACGATAGAGGATGGGATATCTGACGACAGATTCCCAAACGGATTTTGTAAACGTTTGGACATACAGGTTGATTGTTTCGAATAATAGAAAGGGATAACCAGTCTTCAACAGGGAAGGGGCAGGGTACCGTAAAAAACTTCAATAAAAAGCTCAGGCCTGATCCGGAGGCTGAATGAGGGTTTGGGAGAGTTGATCGTCCGGAAGATTTTCGGATACCGGAACAACCCTTAAAATATCTTCTGCATTAACGGTTCTCAGGAGGGCACAAGCGTCCAGATTACAAACTGAGAATGTTTTTCCGCTCTTATGTTCTTCGTTGATTGGATTATTACTGCCGGCTTCTTCTTCCACTGAATTAAGTACACAGTATTTATTCTGCTTGGAAACCAGCGGAAGCATAATCAGTGTTGTACCCAATAAACCCAGGAATAACAGGGTAATGCCGGTAATCAGCATTTTTGAACCGAAGAATTTCGGCCTTCCTGTTATGGGGGTATTTTTCATGGCGGTCGAAAATAAATTAATAGCTTGAAAGATAACTAATTGTTAAGGCATTTAACAAAGAGTTATCGCAATAATTGATTTATCTCTTTAATAAGAGAGCGGGTTGAGAAAGGTTTGAAAACAAAGGCTGCAGCGCCCAATTCAAGGCCTTTCCGTTGGTCGGACTCCCTGGTTTTCGCGCTCAGGAATACTACAATAATGTGGTTGAGTGCGGGCTGTTTTTTTATGAATTCACAAATTGCATAACCATCGATATCCGGCATCATGATATCGAGTACCACCAGGTCTGGAATTTCCTGCTGAACGAGTTGAAGTGCTTCCGTTCCATTCCGGGCAACAACAACTGAATACCCGTTTTTCTGCATCAGGAATTCCAGCGACATCAGGATGTATGGGTCATCATCAACAACCAGTATTTTTTTTCCCGGCATATCAGAGGTTTATTTGGGATAATGGCAGAATAAAGATAAAACGGGCGCCTCCATCCTCCCTGTTTTCAGCACGGATATTTCCAGTATGCAGTTCAATAATTTTTTTGGAAATCGCCAGCCCAAGCCCGCTGCCTTCCGGTTTTTTTAGTGTTTGGTTGGGCGCCTGATAAAATTTATCAAAGATCAGCTCCAGTGCTGCTTCAGGAATTCCTTTCCCCTGGTCAGACACGGATATCTCAAGATGATTGCCGGAAACTTCGGCTGCAAAAAGGATTGTACCTGATTCAGGCGAGAACCGTATTGCATTGGTGAGAAGATTATAAAGTACCTGACGAACAAGAATTGGATCCAGTTCGATCAACTGAAAAGGATGAGTGAGTTGGGTTTGTATCCGTAGTTTTTTTTGCTGAACAAGTGGCTGAATATCAGAAAGTGCTTCATCCAACAGCTCTTTGGTCTGTATAGTTTGAAGTTCTAAAGGCTGTTTGCCGGATTCAAAGCGTTCAAGACTTAACACCTGGGTAATTAAATGACTCAAGCGTTCTGTTTCCCGTACCACAGCAGCCAGGAATTCAGTTTTTTGGTTTTCCGGCATTTCTGGATTATCATGAACCAGTTCTGTTAATGCCCGGATGGATGTAAGGGGAGTCCGGAGTTCATGCGTTACTGTATAAAGAAATTCATCTTTCATTTCATCCATTGCCATCAATTGGCGATTGAGTGCAGAAAGTTGTTCAGTTACACGTGTCAGTTCAGCCGATTTTCTTCTTAGTTCTTTATTCAGTTCCATCATTTGCTGCGATTCCCGCAAAAGGTTCAATACTTCCTCCATGCTCAGTTCCTCCGCTTTGGCAACGCGTGAAACCAGGATATGCGCTGATGCGGATCCAATTACGCCGGCCAATATTTTTTCCGTGAATTGCACCAGCCGAGGATCTGCAGTGGTTGTATTCAGGGGAATTTGGTGCCGGCTTGCATACTTCTGAAAAAGACTAACAGCTCTTTCACTACCAATAAAATTTTGCAGAAGCAGTCTGAGTGCAGGCAGATTTGCTGTATTCTTCCAAGCGGCGGGTTCAACTTCAAACTTTTCTTTGGTCAAAAAGTCTACAAAGAGTTCTGCCTGGAAAGTTTCCCTCGTACCCTTTTGGCCATTGATGGAAACCAGCACAAATAGTCCGCTGTTTAATAAAAGGCTCCAGAATAGGGAATGTGAAACGGGGTCCAGGGAAGTAAGTCCGAATAGTGCATCCGGCCTTAACCAGGAGATCCCGAAATATCCATTTTCTAAAATGGAATTATCCAGCAGTCCTGCTCCTGCAAGGGAAGGCAGCAGCAGGGTGAACATCCAGCAGATAAAGCCGGCGGCGAGTCCGGCCAGTGCTCCATTCTTAGAGGCTCCTTTCCAATAGAGGCCTCCCAGTACAGCAGGTGCCAGCTGCGCAACAGCTGCAAAAGATACAAGGCCTATGGAAACAAGACTATACTGTTCTGCCACCAGTTTGTCGTATAACAATGAAAGGCCGATTACGAGCAGGATACTTCCTCTGCGCACCCAAAGTACAACAGCAGAAAGGTTGCGCCTGGATTCCTGGTGCAGCCGGTTGGTCGAAAAAAGTAAGGGAAGCGCCAGGTGATTACTAATCATAGTTGTTAGTGCGATGGTTTCTACAATGATCATTCCTGTTGCTGCCGAGAACCCACCGATAAATATCAGCAGGCTCAGCAGATGTCTTCCCTGGTCGAGGGGAATATTCAATACATAAAGGTCTGGGTTAGCAGTAGCACCGGGATATAAAACAGAGCCTGCAAGTGCTATGGGAACTACAAAAAGGTTGATCACAAAAAGATATAGGGGGAAAACCCAGCCTGCTGTTTTCAGGTGGTTTTCATCCAGGTTTTCAACTACGTTCACCTGAAACTGTCTTGGCAGAAACAGCATTGCGAAGAAGGAGAGTGTCAGCATAGAAAACCAACTGGTATAGGCATTGTTTTCCTGGAAGGTAAATAACTGCTGCAATCTTGGTTGCGCATTTGCCTGCTGAAACAGATCAGAAAAGCCATTAAATACACCATAGGTAATGAATAAACCGGCTGCCAGAAAGGCTACGAGCTTGATGACTGATTCAAATGCAATCGCGGCTATCAGTCCCTCATGTTTTTCAGCTGCATCCACCGATCTGGTGCCAAAAAACAGAATGAAAATAGTTAGCAGCAGGGTGCCATAAAATGTGCTATCCTTCCAGATGGACTGATTCGTGTTGCCAGTTGTACCTGCAAGCAGATCGAAACTGGTGGCAATGGCTTTCAGTTGAAGTGCGATATAGGGTATCACTCCCATCACGCAAAAAATGGTAACCAGAACGGCCAGAGAAAAATTCTTTCCATAACGGGTTGAAACCAGGTCGGCAATACTGGTGATTCCCTGTGTTCTGCAGATGCGGATGATTTTGAGCAGAACCGGCCAAAAAAGCGCACACAAAATTGTTGGACCAATATAAATAGTCAGGAAATCCAGTCCGCTGGTGGCAGCTCTGCCAACACTGCCGTAGTAGGTCCAGGCGGTACAGTAAACGGCCATTGATAACGCATATACATATCCGTTATTTATCCAGGATTTCCTTTTTTTTCTCACGGATTCTGCGCTCCAGGCCAGCAGGCTGAGCAGGAGCAAATAGCCTAAAGCGGTTCCGGCAATGATCCAGCTACTCATGCTCATCTGGTTTTTTGGGAGCAGTGCGGTGAATGGATCGAATCAGAAAAATAAAGAGCAGCCATCCGGAAAACAGGTAGACCAGCAATAAAGGCAGATCGCCAATCTGTTTGGGTTGATTTGCAATGGAGAGCAGGGGAAAGTTAAAAAACAAGAGGCAGGCAATTGCTATCAGCACTGCCTTCTGGTTTTTTTTAGAGGCTGACATAGCCACAAATTTAATCGCTTATTTCATCGGATCGCTCCGGCAGGTGATCATATTCGCCTTTAAGTGCGAAGTAGCCAAATAGGGCAAGACCGATGGCGATTGGAATGAATATAATTACAAATACACCCCATTGGATTTTGGTATCAATAACCGGTTTGGCGGCAATCTCCGATGCTGCTGTTTTTACCAGGTAGTAGATGGCAAGAGGTGCGAGTGCAATCCAAAGAATTCCGAGGTATCGTTTGAGTTGATTCATGACATTAATCGTTTACGTTTGGATCAATTTTATTGCTGATATAAAGGGTGCCGATTACCAGGCAAACGGCTGCAATCAGGATTGGGTACCAAAGTCCGACCAGGGCATCTTGTGTATAAATGGTGGTGAGCAGGGTGGCGATAAAAGGGGTTAGTCCGCCAAAAACTCCATTCCCGATATGGTAAGGGAGTGACATACTGGTGTATCGTATTTTGGTGGGGAACAATTCAACCAGGAAGGCAGCAATCGGGCCATATACCATGGTTACAAAGAATACCTGGATGAAGATCAGCAATACAAATTTCCAGTAGGTGGGGTTGTCAAGTTTTTTTTCTGTATAAGTGAGTTTGCCGGCAGTTGTTACATTATTCCTAAGAGTGTCGGATTTAACTTCAGTAAAAGACATTCCTGTGCTGAATGAATAGCGGGAGGATGTTATTTGCAGGGTTGCGGAACCATCCGGCAGGGGGCGGGTTTCGCGGCTAACGGAAGCAACTGCAGGGGTTTCTGCACTAATTCGGTTAGGGATATCCGTTGCTGTCATGAGTTCTTTGTAGATGGGTCTGTAGGAAAATACGGCCAGCAGCATGCCTGCCATCATAATCCATTTCCTTCCAATCTTATCACTCCACGATCCGAACAGAACAAAAAATGGGGTTGCAAAAACGATGGCCCAGATCAGGATGGTGCGGCTTTGGTCGAAATCAACCTTGCATACATTTTCGATGAAGGATTGGGCATAAAACTGTCCGGTATACCACACCACTCCCTGGCCCATTGTAGCGCCAAACAGGGCCAGTAATACCATTTTCAGGTTGGTTTTATGACCAAAACTTTCTTTGAGCGGGTTGACTGAAACTTTTCCTTCCGATTTCAATTTGGTAAACAGGGGCGATTCGTTCATTTTCAGCCGGATATAAATAGACACCACTACCAGAAGGATAGAAACCAGGAAGGGAATCCGCCAGCCCCAATCGTTGAATTTACGAATGGAAACTTCCGGGTCGCTGTCGAGACTATGTCTAGTCAGCAGAATAACACCGAGAGATACAAAAAGTCCGAGTGTAGCGGTTGTCTGAATCCAGGAAGTAAAGTAACCTCTTCTGTTTGCCGGGGCATGTTCAGCAACATAGGTGGCGGCACCTCCGTATTCGCCGCCCAGTGCCAATCCCTGTAACAAACGAAGCATCAATACCAGTATTGGAGCGGCAAATCCGATGGTTTCATACGAGGGGATTAGTCCGATAGCGAAGGTGGAGCCACCCATTAATACAAGGGTTAAGAGAAAAGTATATTTCCTGCCGATCAGGTCTCCCAGGCGACCAAAGACCAGGGCGCCAAAGGGGCGAACAATAAAACCTGCTGCGAAAGTGGCTAGGGTACTCAGCAGCGCAGCTGTTGGATTGGTGTTGGGAAAAAACTGGCTGGCAATAACAGTAGCCAGGCTTCCAAAAATGTAAAAATCATACCATTCGATGAGGGTGCCTACGGATGAAGCGCCGATAACTTTCCAGATACCTGTGTTAGTTGGTTGGGACATAGCTAAGCAATCTTGTAGCTACATATTACGTAATCCGGATAAGTATACAAAGAAGTCGCCGCCAATTGTAAATTAGTATAGCTAACAGTTTATTTTCTAAATCGTTCCCAGCGGATCACCATGAATTTGTCACCAAGTTCGGTGATCATACATCCGGCTTTGCGAAGAGCAGCCGGGTCTTGCAGGAATTGATTCAGTTCTGTATGGGAAAGTACTTTATAGGAAGGGCGATAGGAGGGACCTTGAGGCAACTGCAGATTGGCTTTTTTTATCCAGTTATGAACGGAGGCGTGACTGATGCCAAGGAGCCGTTCGATCTCCCGAAGGGAAACACCTTCCAGATATAACTGCAGTGCTTTGATAACGTAGTAGGGCTCTGTTGATTTACCTTTTTTAAAAACAGTAAAATAGTAGCGGCAGGTTTTGCAATGGTATCGTTGCCTGCCTTTTACAATGCCGCTTTTGATGGGGTTGGATGCGGAGCAGCGCGGACAGGAAATCGCTTTCATAAATAAATATACCAAATTACCAAACTTTGTTGATTTTTGGCCAAACAACTTTTCTACTTTTAGAACTGCAAACAAAACGATGCCATATGTCATATCCTTATCAGATTAAGTCTTTCGAAGAATACAAGTCGGTTTACAATAAAAGTGTGATGGATCCGGAAGGGTTCTGGGGGGATATTGCCGGTCATTTTTACTGGCGGAAGCGTTGGGATAAAGTGCTGAACTGGAATTTCAAGGATCCTAAGGTAGAATGGTTTATTGGTGGTCGGCTGAATATAACTGAAAACTGTCTGGATCGTCACCTGGGGTCTTTAGGAAACAAGCCGGCTATTATCTGGGAGCCCAATGATCCGGAGGAACATCACCGCATTTTAACGTATCGGGAGCTTCATACCAAAGTGGTTCAGTTTGCCAATGTCTTAAAGAATAATGGCGTTCAGAAAGGGGATCGGGTTTGTCTGTATATGGGGATGGTTCCTGAACTGGCAATCGCAGTACTGGCTTGTGCAAGAATTGGTGCTATTCATTCCGTAATATTTGGGGGCTTTAGCGCGCAGAGTATTGCCGATCGTTTGATGGATGCCCAGGCAGAATATGTAATTACCTGTGATGGCGCTTATCGGGGTAATAAAGAAATTCCATTAAAGTCGGTAATTGACGATGCCCTGGTGCAGTGTCGTTTTGTAAAGCGGGTGATTGTTTTAACCCGTACCCGTACTCCGGTTTCTATGATCAAAGGTCGTGATGTTTGGTGGGAAGATGAAATAAGGAAAGTAGAGACCATGGGCAATCCTGATTGTCCGGCTGAAGAGATGGATTCAGAAGATCCCCTGTTCATTCTGTATACCTCAGGCTCTACTGGCAAACCCAAGGGTGTTGTACATACCTGTGCCGGCTATATGGTGTACACCAACTATACTTTTGTCAATACCTTTCAATACCAGCCGGGTGATATCCACTTTTGTACCGCAGATATAGGTTGGATTACAGGGCACAGTTATATTGTGTACGGTCCATTGAGTGCAGGTGCTACCACCTTATTATTTGAAGGAATTCCAACCTGGCCGGATGCAGGTCGATTCTGGGAGGTTGTTGATAAATACAAAGTAAATGTCCTGTATACGGCACCAACTGCTATTCGTTCCCTGATGGGATTTGGCCTGGGTCCATTGCAGGGAAAGCAGTTGAGTTCGCTGAAGGTATTAGGTACAGTTGGTGAGCCCATTAATGAAGAAGCCTGGCATTGGTACAATGAAAATATTGGGAAGGGGCGCTGTCCGATTGTTGATACCTGGTGGCAGACTGAAACAGGTGGCGTACTGATCAGCAATATGGCTGGGGTTACTCCTGCTAAACCCAGTTATGCAACCTTGCCAATGCCCGGTGTACAGCCGGTATTGGTGGATGAGAATGGAAAGGAAATCACTGGTAATAATGTGAGTGGCAATCTTTGTATCCGTTTTCCCTGGCCATCGATCATCCGGACAACTTACGGAGATCATGAGCGTTGCAGAACGAATTATTTCTCGGCTTATGAGAATATGTATTTTACCGGTGATGGTTGTTATCGCGATGAAGAAGGTTATTATCGCATTACTGGTCGGGTGGATGATGTGTTGAATGTGAGCGGGCACCGTATTGGTACTGCCGAAGTGGAAAATGCCATCAATATGCACGCAGGTGTAGTGGAAAGTGCAGTAGTAGGGTATCCGCATGATATCAAAGGGCAGGGTATTTATTGTTTTGTGATTTTCCAGGGTTCTCATGGAGATGAGAACCTGAATCGCCAGGATATCACGCAAACGGTCAGCCGAATCATTGGCCCGATTGCCAAGCCGGATAAAATTCAGTTTGTGCCTGGCTTACCCAAAACACGGAGTGGCAAAATAATGCGACGTATCCTCAGGAAAATAGCTGAAGGTGAGATGGAGAATCTCGGAGATACCAGCACCCTGCTGGATCCGGCAGTGGTGGACGAAATCAAGAAAGGAAAACTCTAAGCGAAGAAATCAACTCCTCTTTCATTACCCGGATCTGCTGAACTGTGGATTCGGGTATTTTTTTTAGCTCCAGCTCCTGCCTGTGTAGGATAAGGCAGGGTGCGCATTTCCAGGTTAACCACCCGAAAAAAATGCTGATGATGAAAAAAGTCATTCCAGCAAGAAGAGAATGATCAATAGTGAATACCAGGAAAATCAATAAGATCCAACAGATATCCAGCAGGGCTGCAGATGCTACAAGAATCCAGGCATAAAAATCTATTCGGGTAACTTTTGTATCGGCAATCCATTTTGCGATAAAAAGGGGGGGCGCATGGAGAAGAAATCCGGGTGCCGCAAGAAGTCTGCACATAAGCTTGTTTGTTTTCGAAACGGGGGATAAGTTGATTGGAAGCAGTCCTTCCTCTTTGATCTGATGCTGTTTTAAAAGATGTACATAGAATCTATAGGTATCCAATAGCTTTTCATGAATCCTTGAAAAATTAAGGCTGATTTTTTTTTCCTGTTGCCATTGTTCCATTGGATCTGCGATCTGGTAGCTGTTATGACTTCTGAACAATTGAAGCAAATGAAAGAGTTCCCTGGAAAAGGAAGCTTGAACTTGTATTGTCAGTTCCTGAATGGATTCAAAAGCAATGTCGGTTAGTTTGCGAATTGCCTGGGCTGGGTTTGTTTGGTAGGCGGCATAAAAATCTGCTGTTTCAATAGGTGCGCCAGCTTTTACCCAAACAGTACTAAACAGCTCAGTTGGATGGCTGTAATGAAATCCAACAGGTACAATAGGGAGCGAAATGTGCTGATTTTTTTCCAGCGCCTGAAAAGCCAGGCGAAAGGTTCCTTTTTTAAAAGGCAACAGGAAGTATTCAACATGGCTGAAGCCTTCGGGAAAAAAAAGTACAAGTTCTCCTTTTTGCAGTAGGTTGAGGGCTATTTCAAAACTATCGTCGTTCACACCCAGGAAGGAGCGGTTATACTGGTGATGGTGGATAGGGTGCATGTGCAGTGCATTCAGGATACGGTGTATCAGCCTGCTTTTAAAAATGTCTCCTCTTGCAAAAAAGTGAATAGGCCGGTTTAATAACAATCCAAGCAAAGCTGCATCCATTAGTGAGCCGGGATGATTTGCTATCAGGATGGCCGGACCGGTAGCCGGAATGTTATGGCTGTTCAGGAAATGAATTTTCCTGTAAAAAATCCTGGTGGCCAGGGTCATTAAAAGTTTTACCAGCCTGTATAACATGAAATACAATAATAAAAAAAGACCGCCACTATTAGTGACGGTCTTTTTATGTTGACAGTAATTCTTACTGGATAAAGAATTGCATTGTCTGACGTTCGTTATTGATTGATGTGGTAATGAAGTAGCTGCCTTTCTGCAATGATTCCACATTGATTTTAGCGCGACTATCAGAACCGAAGGTGATTTGCTCCTGGCGTACAATTCCTCCAACTGCGTTATAGATAGTGATTGTCACTTTCTTATTGCTCCAGTTTCCGTTCTCAATAGTCAGTGGCATATTGCCAGAAACCGGGTTCGGGAAGAGACGGATACCTTTCAACGCAACTTCGTTGTTGGATACGCGGATTACATCACTATAGCTGAATTTACCATCGCGATCTGTTTGTTTAATCCGGTAATAAGCGGAACCAGAAAGCGGATTGGTGTCTTTAAAGCTATAGCGGGAGATACTTGTTGTATTTCCTATACCAGGTACATTTCCAATGGCAGTGAAGTTCTGACCATCAGCAGAGCGTTCGATGGTATATTCTTCGTTGTTCACTTCCAGAGAAGTGCTCCAGTTCAGATCTACTGATCCATTGAAATAGCGGCCTGTGAAGCTCAGCCAGGTTACAGGCAGCGGGTTCGCAATTGGGTCAATCGTACTCAGGGTAAATACCGGATCAGCGGAACTTACATTTGAAACGTTTGTACTTGCTGATGCTACATAAGATGCTCCTCCAACATTCTGCAAACCACCGTTTCCGATTAATTGCCAGAAACCTGGATTATCCCATTGAGTAACACCGATGGTGGTAGGATCTGTTACACCACTGTTGCCGGAATACGAAAGCCATATTCTTGGTCCAGCAGTAACAGGTCCCTGTTGATCCAGAATCCAGTACTCCAGGTCACTAATTTGTAGATCAGGAGGGTTGGTAGGAGATAGTTGATCAATTGGGTATAATGGATCAGGGCTATTTCTAATATACTGCGCTATGTAGGTTGCAGACGGAATATTTGAATTAAATCCTGTACCACTTATGTGAATAGGTGCATATATACCAGCGTCACCAGTTGGGAATGTGAATGCGGAAATGCCTGATCTTAGTATAGGACCATCTACGTGACTAATTGCGTTACCACCTAAGGCAACCACCCCATTAACTGCAAAGTTTAGGATATTGGTATTTGTAGTTTCTACTACACCACCTGTAAATGTTACAACCTGGCCAACAACATTCAATACAACCGGAGAATTTAATGTAATGGGTCCTGGCGCAGTCTTTAAAAATGAAACATTTCCATTGATGTGTGAAGTTGCGCTTGCCGCAAGTGTTACGGATTGAGGATTAGCACCTGTAAATTCTAAATGAACACCTATAGCCCAAGGTTTTGCACTAGACTGAATGGATAAAGCTCCACCAACAGATACAAAGGATTGATTGGATAGATTTCCACCAATAGAGTTTAAATAACCCGCATTTATTGTAAGATTATTGGAAATAGCTAAACGGTCGCCTATTTCAATATTAAAACTTCCATCACTGTTGGTGTTATTAATTATAACATCAAAAAATGTGGTCGTTCCATTCTGAGCGCTTGTGCCAAAAGAATAAAATCTATTCGCAGCAGATGTAAATTCAACTGTACCATTATTCGCATTGAATGATCCGGAGTTGTTGAAGTTTCCCAGTATAGTCATGGTGTTAGATGGTGCGTTAAAAGTTGCATTTGCACCTATATTGAAGTTGTTGAAATTCCACACAACTGCATCATTGTCAGGAAAATTGATAGTTCCCTGAGTAATGTTAAGTGTGTTGGTAGTCAACGAATTGAAATTTATCAGATTACTGGGCAAATCGGTTACGAAAGATACCTGGCTGGCTGGATTGGATTTGTTAATAGTAGTTGATCCTGAAAATGTTGAAATGAAAGGTGCATTTACAGTAACAACTGCATCCGAAGCGCCATTGAGCGTGAAATTGGTTTGTGCGCCATCAAATGCAGTTCCAACAGTAAGGTTTCTGCCAACCTGAAGCGAACCATTGGGACCACTGATTAAACCATCAATCAGGTTTAAATCGTTGGTAACAACAACCTGGTCATTTGTACCAATAACCAGATTGTTGGCAGTTTGAGTTTTTTGAAGCACCAAGTTGAAAAAGGTAGTAGTCCCTGGCAGGCTACCGTTATTATTTATAGAAGTATGGGTTGATCCAGTCAGTGTGATCGTACTGGTGCCAGCATTAAAACTGCCACCGTTAATAATTGCCATATTAGCCCCGAGAGATAGACTTCCATTGGCATTAAATGTACCAGTACTTACACTGAAATTGTTACCAACTGATGATGAAACAGCACCTGTTGTAACGGATCCTCCGTTTATTGTCAGGAAGCCACCTATAGAAGAGACATCTGGTAAAACAATGTTACCAGTAGACATAATTACATCAAACCGGATGGTCATACTGGTTGTTCCACTGGGACTGATTGTTCCTGTGTAGGCGGAAGGGATCAGAATATTGTTAAGTGTAATTGAAGGCTGGTCAAGCAGGCAATTTGCATTACTTCCGTTATCAAATACTGCAGTTTGGCTTGCAGTAGGAGCTCCAGCTCCGCCCGGACCTCCGGAAGTAGATGACCAGTTGGAGGCATTTGACCAGTTTCCGGAAACTCCGGGCGCAACCCAATATTTAAATTGTGCGGTTGCACTTGCCGAAACAAATAAGAGTAGGATTGTGAAATGTACAAGTCTTCTCATGGTAGAGTATTTGTGATAGAATGTATTCATGGATAACACAGTTTTGAAAATGACTAAGTAACCATGGTATTTGACACCTGGTTACGGTTTAGGAAATAGTCTTAATAAGGAATTTGGAAAACTGTGGTTATTCCGAAGGATTTGGAAGACTAGACGTATGCACTGACAAAAATAGTCATATCCAAGATATGACTATAATTTTAACTAATATATTTATTCCCAGTATTTTTACTTACGTATCGTTACTTTGGTGCCGATGGGGATCATTTCAAAAAGTTCATCCATTTCGGATCTTTTCAGGCTGACACAGCCATTGGTCCAGTTCTGGAAATAGTCTACCGCCATGTCGTCCCGCATCCAGGTACCATGAATGGCGATCCCATTTCCGATGCCTTTGTTCTTGGGAATCAGCCCTTTAGCTTTTCTTTCTTTGTATTTCGCCCAGTCTGCGGGTGTTGGATAATCCAGCAACATAATTTTCCCCCATTTGTCGTGCGGGCGTTTGGAAACGATTTTGTATTCACCTTCAGGGGTTTTGCGATCACCTTCCCACATCTTATCTCCCAGGGTTTTTTCACCAAAAACCACAGGATAAGTGGCATACCAGCCTTCATCATCAAAAATACTCAGTTCATAATCGGTCTTGTCCACCAAAATGCGGGGAGTGCCATTCAATTCGGAGTTTAGCCGGTTAAATCGGACTTTCCGGTAATTATGGCCGGAAAAGGAGAGCAGGCCAACGGTGCACAGGGCCAGCAAGGATACGGATACACGTGAGAGCTGCATATAATTGATTTTTGTAAACTAGCTTCGACGGTTAGGGTATCACAAAAACGTTGCCTTATATTAATTTATTTCGGCTGTGGATAAACTTTGGAAAAACTTAACAGAAAAGCCCCGATTTCGGGACTTTTCTGCTTTACAATCAATTATTTACGTGGTATTTTTAATTGCCATCCAGGGTGGATAAGATCCGGGTTTTTGATCAGGTCAGTATTGGCTTCATAGATATCCTTCCAGCTTAATCCGGGATACTTCTTAGCAATTTTACTGAGGTTATCTCCGGATTTAACGGTATAAATCTCTTCTGCCCCTTCGGCCAGACTGAGATTCATGATCAGGTCAGCATCCCTGAATTCGGGGTTCAAAGTTTCATAATGATCCCAGATGGCATCTTTTACCGAAGTACTGGGGGCGATCCCGTCGATATACAAAACACCATCCTGTTCTCTAACTTGTAAGTTGGCTACACCTTGCGAAGTTGCCAGGTCAACCAGGCTTTTGTATTTATTATCCTGAAGTGCCATAGCTGCAGTTTTATTTGATGGTTAATTTGTTTTCAATTTTTTTGGGTTTTAACTCATTGATTTTCATCATTAATCCCTGTAATTCAGATTTTTTGATTTCTCCTGTTAGTGTAATTACTCCATCCTGAACCGCTGCCTGCACTTTAGAAAGGTTCAAGGCTGTGATTGCCGAATTGGCCGTTTCCTGGAGAGTTGTATCCGGATTGATTACAACCGGGGCAGGCGGAGGTGTAACTGTTAGCTTGCTGTTCACGGATTTTACACCTTTGACTCCTTTGGCAGCTGTTTCCGCTGCTGATCGGGTTGCTTCGTCTGCTACCTCACCGGAAAGAGTCGCAACGCCATCAGTAACTGTAACCTGCACACCTGGATAGGCTCCAAGTGCAGTTGTAACATTTTTTTCGATGTCTGCATCTTTGGGTTTACAGCCGGTGAAGGTCAATGCTCCCATCAGGAACAATACCCATAGTGATCTGCTGATACTTTTCATTTGTATTCTGGTTTAATGGTAAAAAAGACAGCTTTGAACCACTGTTTAGTGGAAAACCTTCGGTTCCAGGTTTTTGGCAGCTTCAATCATGTCTGCCAGCATTTCCATGGAGGGTACCCTTCCGGATAATCCAAACTGATTATTTACTTCCTGCAGTTTTGTATGAAGATTGGCAGCATTACGGGTTGCCAGTTCTTTTACCGTATCTACTCCTGCTGCTTCCAGTAATTCGGCGGTTTGCCCTGCGATTCCATTAATTCGCATCAGATCGGCATGATTCACCCAGGTCAGAATGAGTGATTCCGGAAGTTTGGATCCGGCAGCCAGTACTTCCCGTCCTGCCTTGGTTCCGGCTTTTTGTAATAAGTCAGAGGTTGTTTTGATTCCATGAACTTCCAGTTTTGCGGCATATGTACTTCCGATACCTTCGATGTCAATTACATTGTATGGCATAAGTCCTTACTTTGATTTACTTAAATATACAATAAAAAAGCAGCCCCGATTCCCGGAGCTGCTTTTTTAATAAGTAGATCATATTAGAATGCGCTTAGCCTAAGTCCAACGGTATAGGGCGTGAAGTCCAGCCCCTTTTTAAACATGGACTCTGTGGCGTAAGAACCATAAACCTGAACTGGGCCAAGATGAATTTCACCTACATAAGCCAGTTTGAAATCATTCAATCCAAGATTGCCTTTTAATTTCTCTTTTCCGGTTTCTGCACTGCGATATTTTTGACGGGATCCATAGAGATAACTCCCACTTACACCTGCACTGATTCCAAAGGATCTTTCCAGAGATTTACCAGGCGTGAAGTTAATATTCAGCATAACCGGAACGGTGATATAATTCAATGCCAGTTTATTCTTGTTGTAATTGATCTGATCATCGAGATAAACAGACGGCGGATTCTTCCTGAACCGGATATCTTCCTCGAACCGGAAATTGTAGAACTCAAGTCCGGCTCCATACCGGAGATTGATCACATGTTTGATCATATTTAGCCGACCCTGTACAAACCAGATGTTGACATTGACCGATTTTGAATTCCGGAGGTTGAACCAGTCGTCGGTTGCTCCCGGAGCAAATGCCTGAGCTTCCGGACTACTGTAATCTGTGTTATCAACAAAATTGTTGAAGCCAAGATCAAAGGCAAACCAATGGGTTACATGGTTGGACTTGTTATACTTTCTGTGTTTGAAATAATCCTGAACTTCCTGGGATTGATTGGACGGCTGTCCGTTTTTCAGGATGATGATATTTCCGATTCGCATGGTATCACTTTCCTTTACGGGTGATTGGGTGGTATCGGTTTGTGCCTGCGTACTTAAAAGGGCACAGGTTGCCAGGGCCATCAGGCCGATCTTCTTAAACATAGATATGATTTTTCGTTTTTTTATTGTTCATTGGAAGCGGTGAATACGCCGCCTTTTGCCCGATCTTCAGAGAATGGGTTGGTTTTTCCTACGATGCGGCCGGCTTTGCGAAGTAGTCCACGCAAGGGTGTTTTTCGTATTATTTCTTTTCCCGGGGAGAATGTATCGTCATCTCTCGAATTATCATTGACAGCTACAACTATCACTGGTTCATCATCAATCTGAACAGGGATAACGGAATTCTCAGTGGTAGTTAAACTGTTTATCGCCAAAGAACCTTCAGCCGGTTCGTCAACTTTTGCTGCAATTGAAGTACCAACCGGAAGTTTTGTATTGGTGGTTTGGCCCGGCACACTTGCTTGCAGCTTTACTTCCTGTATCTTCTGAGGTTGACTTATAACTGCCAGCTGTATGGTAGATTCATCATTGCTCAAGGTTTTTTCTGATGCAGCTGTTGGCTTTGAACTTGCTGTCAATGTTGCTTGCTCAGATGGAAGTTCACCTGGTGTTGTTATGGATTCGACAATTTCAGCAGGTTGTATTTTTGCTTGAGATTGATTCGTTGCGATACTTCCCTGTTGACTAATATTTATATTAGATGTTTCAGCCTGGCGTCCCAACCAAAACAAACCGGCCATTAAAAGTACCATCGCAGCGGCTGCATAACGGGTCCAAACCGGGAACATGGGCCGTACAGTGGTTGAATTTCCACGGTACAATTTTTCTTTTCCTGGAAAAACTACTGTGTTATCTGGTACCAGTTTTGCCTGCTGAATTAATTCAAATTCAGCCTGAAACTCAGGGTTATCATAAACAAATTTTTCAGTAGCCGCTTTTTCTTCATTATTTAATTCATCATCGGCATATTGAACGAAATAGGATTCATAGTTCAGAATGGAAACCGTGCTGCTTGTATCTGCTGTGCGATACAATTTCGATTTTTCGGGAAAAACAGCAGCTGCCTGATCTTCCGGAAGAATAGTGTTTGACAGCATATCCATTTCCACTTGGAGATCCGGGTTTTCTTCGAGAAAGTTTTCCACTGCCAGCATCTCCTCCGCGTTCAACTCGCGGTCAATATACAGCAGGAAAAAAACCTCGTAATTATTTCTGTTAATGTTCATGGTTTCAAAATTTGGGTGAACGGTTAGAGTACGTTTTCCGGACTTACCAGGTAATTTTTCAATTGAATCCTGGCCCGGTGCAGGTACACTTTAACCTGGCTCTCACTCAGGGATGTAATCCGTCCGATTTCTTCGTAGGAATAACCCTCGTAATCCTTCAACAGCACCAGGCTGCGTTGAGTCTCACTAAGGCGGGCCAATGCGTCTTCAAGTACTTTGCGGAGATTACTGGCTGGCCGGTCAGTAATCCGGGTTTGTTCTGAAAACTCTTCCTTCAATTGCACCCTGCTGGTTTTCCGGATATGGTCTATCATCTGGTTATAGGCCACAGTAAACAGATAACTTTTGCTCTTTTCATAATCGATCGTTTCCCGGTGTAGCCACATTTTCTCAAATGCAGACTGCACAATATCCTGCGCGTCGTCTTCGTGCCGAAGGTTTTTGAGAATGAAGCGGTATACATTATCCGCATGGGTCCTCACACATTCATTGTATTCCCTCTCTGTCATAAACAGTTTTGTTGAATTTTCAGGTGGTTCTGTATGTTATACGGATAGCAAGAGGATAAAGTTACAGGGAAATAGAAAAAAGGTGTGGAAGATGATACAGAGGAGACTGGAGACAGAGGAGACTGGAGACAGAGGAGACCGGAGACAAAGGAGAATGGAAGAGGGAGGAATGGAAGAGGGGGAAACGGAAGATAATTATATAGTAAAAAACTATATAAGACAGTAAAGATGAAAGATAGGCGGTTTAGAATCCGGTAGAAAGAAGGTGGCCGGTTACTGCTTCAAAAATAATGGAACTGCTTACTGGTAAAGGAGAAGGAGCGGCATCCTCCGCAATTTCAGTACAGGTAGCTGCTGCATTGGTGCTTGCAGACCGGAAGGAGAATCCTGAAAAAGTCAACAGATAAGTTGTTAGAATGAGGCCCGTAAGGAGTGCTGCACAGCTAAGAATAAGGTTGGTTTTGGAAATCGGGCGTTTCATTGCTTCGGTTTTCGAATTAGACGCAAGATAGATAGGGGATGTTACATCTTCGAGTCTAAAAAGTTAAAAAAAGATCAACTTCAGCCAACTCAATCGATTTCACGAACAGTCGTTAGCCATGCAATCTTCCTTATTTTTACACCCTAAATCGGTAATATGAACGAGAAATTTGTACAGCGAATAAAAGAGGAACTGCAATCCATCGAAGAGGTAGGTTTATTTAAAAAGGAAAGGGTTATTACCAGTGAGCAGGGACCAGAGATACTGGTTAATGGGAAAAAAGTACTGAACTTTTGTGCAAATAATTACCTTGGATTATCCTCACATCCCAAAGTGATCCAGGCAGCCCATGAAGCCATTGATTCTCATGGATATGGCATGAGTAGTGTCCGTTTTATTTGCGGAACCCAGGATATACATAAAACACTGGAGAGAAAAATTGCCGAATTCCTTGGTACGGAAGATACCATTTTATATGCGGCTGCTTTTGATGCCAACGGAGGTGTCTTTGAACCCTTATTTGGTCAGGAAGATGCCATTATTTCTGATGAACTGAATCATGCTTCCATAATTGATGGCATTCGCCTATGCAAAGCACAACGGTTCCGCTACAAACACAACGATATGGCGGATTTGGAACTGCAGCTTCAGGCTGCCTCCGGGGCAAGAAGCCGTATTATTGTTACGGATGGCTCCTTTAGTATGGATGGTACCATTGCCCAACTGGATAAAATCTGCGATCTGGCAGATCAATACGACGCTATTGTGATGATTGATGAGTGTCACTCATCCGGTTTTCTGGGAAAAACTGGTCGTGGTACCCATGAATACCGCGGTGTAATGGGAAGGGTAGATATTATTACGGGCACCCTGGGTAAAGCCCTTGGCGGAGCATCAGGAGGATTTACGAGTGGAAGAAAAGAAGTAATTGAAATGTTGCGACAAAGAAGTCGGCCATACCTCTTTAGTAACACCCTGGCTCCGTCCATCGTAGGGGCTTCCATTGCGGTGCTGGATATGTTGAGTGAAACAACGGAACTGCGTGACCGTCTGGAATCCAACACCAGTTATTTCAGAAAACAAATGACGGAAGCAGGATTTGATATCAAACCCGGCGATCATCCGATTGTTCCAATCATGTTGTACGACGCAGTAGTTGCACAGCAATTTGCAGCACGTTTACTTGAAGAAGGTATTTATGTGATCGGATTTTTCTTTCCGGTGGTTCCAAAGGGGCAGGCTAGAATTCGTGTTCAGCTGAGTGCCGCCCATACCCGGGAGCACCTCGATAAAGCCATTGCAGCATTTACCAAAGTGGGCCGGGAATTGGGTGTATTGTCAAAATAAGCGATCGGCTATTTTGAGGCAATCATACTGATTTCCACGTTCACATTTCGGGGCAATCCTTTAACTGCAACCGTTTCACGTGCAGGGTAATTACCGTCAAAGTACTTACCATATACTTCATTCACCGCTGGGAAATTGGCCATGTCGGTAAGGAAAATCGTGGTCTTGACCACATCTGCAAAATTATAACCGGCTGTTTCCAGTACAGCCTTCAGGTTTTGCATTACCTGTTCAGCCTCTCCGCTGATATCGGTTGCCTCAATGGTATTGGTTGCAGGATTGATTGGCACTTGTCCTGAAATAAAGAGGAAATTGCCCAGCTGTACGGCCTGGCTATATGGGCCAATGGGGGCTGGTGCCTGTTCTGTTTTGATGATCTTTTTTTCCATGCGGTAAAAATAAATGCTTTGTACTTTTGATTATGAGGATTCCTCCAATTAAAGTAGCTATTCTGAACAGCAATCGGCAGGATCTGTTCCCGGCTAACTGTGAAGCGCCTGTAGAACTGGTCTGGATGGATAAGCTGGAGTCATTTCTTGAATTTCCTGCTGACCTTTTTATAGACCTGGATTTTGATGGCTCTGAACAACGAAAGGAAAATCTGGCAAAACTGAAAAAACCAATCGCTGTAAATGCTGTCAACTGGCCTTGCAGTAAGTTACCTCCGGGATTTGTCCGGATAAATGCCTGGCCCGGATTTACACATCCTGAATTGGTGGAGTTGGCATTCACCCAGGATATGCTTCCGAAAGAATTGGATTATTTCTTAAAAGCATGTGGTAAAACATGGATGAAAGTACCTGATGTAGCAGGCATGATTCGCCCGAGAATTCTTGCTATGATTCTGAATGAAGCCTGGATGACGTTAGAAGAAGGGATCAGCACCAGGGAAGAGATCGATATCGCTATGAAACTTGGAACGAATTATCCTATGGGCCCTTTTGAGTGGACCAGCCTGATTGGAGAAAAGAATGTGTTGCAACTATTAATCATACTGGCTGGTGAAAATCCTGCCTATAAACCTTCCAGGTTGCTGGAACAATCATTACTTCCTACATGAGCTGTTTGTTAACCATTGATACTTCTCTAGAAACCGCCCTGCTCTGTATTTCCCGGGATGGAGTGCTCCTAAAGAGTAGTTCAAACCATTCTCAGAAAGACCATGCGAGCTGGCTGCAACCGGCTCTGGAAAAGCTTTTAAAGGATACAGTTATTTCATTTGCTGAGTTGAACGCGATTGCAGTAGTTGCTGGTCCGGGCTCCTACACTGGCCTTCGGGTTGGGATGGCGAGTGCAAAAGGTTTGTGTTATGCCTTGAAAGTTCCTTTGATCCTATTGGATAATTTATATGTAATGGCTGCCTCTTATTTGCATCATAACGGCAAAGGAATCGTTTGTCCAATGATCGATGCACGAAGAATGGAAGTATTTACCGCTGTTTACGATTCCTCCAAAAATATGTTGATGGCACCTGCTGCCCTGGTATTGGAGGCAGACAGTTTTAATAACTGGATCAACGTGGAACCTGTTTTTTTCATAGGAAACGGAGCCGCGAAATATAAAGTCCTGTTAAAATCGGCGAATGCTTACTTCCCTGACTGGCAGCCCGGGGCAATGGATTTTGTGAGAATTGCACAGGAAATGTACGATAGAGGGGAGTTTGCTGAACTTGCTTATTCGGAACCATTTTACGTAAAAGCTTTTTATGACCCTGTAAAAGCAAAATCCTGATGTATTTTAATTAATTGCTATGTAAATTTGCTTGTTAAGGTTAAGGCTAAACATTTAAATCCCATCTGAGACATGAACACAGTAGCAGGAAATTATCTATTGGTTAATGAGGCGGAAGGCGCTGAATTGAAGGTTGATTTCTTACATGTAAAAAAAGCAGCACTCACGCTCAGAGCAATGAATCACAAATTGCGCCAGCAAATCATGAAGTTGTTGGAAGAAAACGACAAGTTAACCGTTACAGAAATTTATGTACGGTTGCGTCTGGAGCAATCTGTTGCTTCTCAGCATCTTGCAATTTTGCGCAGAGCAGGCATTGTGAAGACTGAGCGCGATGGTAAATTCATTTATTATCGGCTGAATGAACCACGCATTGTAGAAATCAGTCGTTGTGTAGAGGACATTATCAGCTAAACCCTCGTTCAATTTTGTTTAGAGGCGGGTACCTACACGGTTTCCCGCCTCTTTTTTGTGCGCCATGCATGGCGTCAGACTCGACGGTGCAAGTCCGTTATGGGGGTATGTAATCGCCAACCATTAGCCAAGAGCAAGGGTGTCTATCGCGAGGTAGAATCTGAAGGAAGCTGGC
>NZ_JAKEVY010000007.1 GCF_021491375.1 Flavihumibacter fluminis | reverse complement strand
TTTGCCGCCAGCTTCCTTCAGATTCTACCTCGCGATAGACACCCTTGCTCTTGGCTAATGGTTGGCGATTACATACCCCCATAACGGACTTGCACCGTCGAGTCTGACGCCATGCATGGCGCACAAACAGAAAGCCATCTCTTTACAGGGATGGCTTTTTTATTGTTTTGTGCTCTGGCCCTGAGCCATTAAATTTGTTACTCCTTTGGGTAGCCTCATTTTTATTCATCATAAATAGTTATTCTATGGCATTTACATTACCTGCGCTCCCATATGCTCATGATGCACTGGAGCCTCATATTGACACACAAACCATGCAGATTCACCACGGAAAGCACCACCAGGCTTATGTTGATAATCTCAATAAAGCTATTGCGGGCACTCCGAATGAAAATAAATCAATTGAAGAACTGGTAGCTGCCGCTGGATCCATTTCTGCTGCAGTTCGCAATAATGGTGGTGGTCACTGGAACCATACGTTCTTCTGGGAAAGCCTGGCTCCTAACGCAGGCGGCCAACCGACTGGCGCTCTGGCTGATGCCATTAATGCAGCCTTCGGTTCCTTTGACGCATTCAAGGAAAAATTTGCAACTGCCGGCATGACCCGTTTTGGAAGCGGTTGGGCATGGCTGATAGTAAAGGATGGCAAACTGGAAATCAGTTCAACCCCAAATCAGGATAATCCATTGATGGATGTTGCCGAAGTGAAAGGAACTCCTCTCCTGGGTGTTGATGTTTGGGAGCATGCCTACTATCTGAAATACCAGAACAGAAGAGCTGATTACCTGTCAGCATTCTGGAATGTTGTTAACTGGTCAAAAGTGGCTGAGCGTTTCAATGCTGCCAAATAATACCTGATTTTTCAAACCAGAGATCCCGCCAAGGGCGGGATCTTTATTTTAAAGCGATACCATGAAAAAATTGATCTTTGGAAGTCTTGCCTTACTTGCTTTAGCCGCCTGTTCCACACCTCCCCAGAAAAAAGTGGTGGTTATGGCAAGCGGAAAGTTCACCGTTTCTCAAACTGGTGATGCCATTCAGTTTGAACCAGGCACCCAGCACAATGAAGAAGTTATTACCCTCAAGGGAGATAAAATCACGTTAAATGACGGAACCGGCAGCAAGGACCTGACTGTTACCGAACCTGGTGTTTACCTGTTGAATCTGAAAAAAGACACATTGATTGGATCCCTTCAATCATTTGGAGACGCCAGTACCCGCGAATCCAGAATTACACAGGAAGAACTGATGAATCGTATGGACAGCCTGCAACAATTGATGGTAGGCACCAACGTTAGCCCTGAGCGGAAAAATCATTTTCTGGCTCCCGGCGATCTTAAAAAAATCAGTGCCGAAGACAATGCCATTGTAGTTGGGCCCTACAGAGGAATTCCTGCATCGTTAAGCCCGGATAAAGACGGAAAAGTTCCTGAAGTATATAAATTCATCACCAATAAAGACGCCCGCGCTACATTGGATCGACTGACGAATATGTTGAAACAATAATGCATGGATGTGAGACGTCAAACGTGAGACGTGAGAAGGAAGAAATTTGAAAGCCCGGGGATCAGAAATGCCCTGGGCTTTTTCGTCTCACTTTTCACATCTCACGTCTCACATTTCACCTTTCACGGAACAGGATCATACCCACTACCACCCCACGGATGGCATCTGGAAATACGTTTCAGCGTTAGCCAAAAGCCTTTAATCGGGCCGTGTTTTTTAAATGCTTCCAATCCGTATTGGGAGCAGGTAGGGGTAAACCGGCATTTTGGCCCCAGTATAGGAGAAATCAGCCATTGATATAACTTGATTAGCGCTATAAAAGGAAAGCTGGCAATTTTTTTTAAGAGTTCAGGCATCTTTCAGGGTTTCATTTTGCGGACTAATTTTTTAAATGCTGCTGCTACCAGTTCCTGGCATAAACCAAATTCGATAATCTCTTTACCGGTAAAAAGAATAAAGAGATCAAGGTTGGAACCCAACTGCTGAACTTCTGTTACAAAATCTGGCTTAGCCAGCCGGATAGCCTCCCGCAGTCTTCTTTTAATAAGGTTCCGGTCTACCGCTTTTTTGAAGTAACGCTTACTTACACCCACCCCAACAAGCAGGCGGATCTGGCCTTCAGCCAGGCTTGTATTAAATACCACCCGGATTTCACCCAGGGAAAATTTTTGTCCCCTTGTAAAAAGCGCATCTATTTTCTTTCGATGCTTGAGTCGTTCCGTTGCCTTAAGTGTATACAAATGTTTTTTTTGCTGCATGTTCCGGATGAGTAAGTTACTCAGAAAGGCTGAAAACAAAATTAGCTCTGGTCCTCATCGGATCAGAGCTAATGCGTATCATCGAAAACCGCGAAGGGCGGCCTGCTTATTTCAGCTTGCTTTCAGAAGAAACAGTGAGTTTCTTACGACCCTTTGCGCGACGGCTGGCTAATACTTTGCGGCCATTTGCAGTTTGCATGCGCTTACGGAAACCGTGAACGGTTTTACGACGACGACGGTGTGGTTGAAATGTTCTTTTCATTTTTCAATGTTTTTTACAACTCAAAAATTCGCTTCCTGTGGAGAGCCAGTCAGCTGATTTCCAATCACATCGGGCCACCATACCCGCTTGTGTCGTGAAAGGGACGGCAAAGGTAATAAAATATTGGAATAAAAAAGGGCTTAATCTATCATTCCCCACTGCCGGTAGTGAGGAAACCAGGAACTATTCCAAAATTGATACCTGGGGATGATCGTTTTTTCCAAACGATTCAGGAAGTCCGGGTAGTTTTTCCTGGCTGCCGGCGTCCAAAGCGCCTCACTTACTGCAGACATCCTTGGAAAGATCATATAATCTACCTTAGTTGAATATTCCATATACTCGGTCCAAACGTTCGCCTGCCCTCCAATGATTTTATGCGCTAATCCCGCCTTGCTGATCGCGGCAGGCACAGGGTCATAGCTATAAACGCCTTCTAAGGGATTGTAACCATGAATAGCCAGGCTGTCTTTCGGATCCTTAGATTGGTAATGATCAAAATAAAAAGGTTTTCCGGGCGACATGACCAGCGAAAAGCCTTTACGGGCTGCAGCCAGGGCTTGTTTTTCATTCCCCCAGTTCATAATTAGGGTGGCAGTATCCAACTCTCCTTCTGCAATTTCGTGCCAACCAATCGCTTTTCTACCCGATTCTTTCAAATAAGCGGCAACCTGTTCTATGAAATAAGTCTGAAGCGCCGTTTCATCCTTCAGTCCTTTCTCTTTCATAAATGCCTGTGTAGCTGGGTCCTGCTTCCACCAAAGCTTCGAACATTCATCTCCTCCCAGATGAATGTAGGTTGAAGGAAATAACTCAGTCAATTCCCGGAAGATGGTTCTTAAAAAGGTAAAACTCGCCTCATTCGGGGCCAGCACATTGTTCTGTCGATTGTACATGCCCCAGGTTGTAGCCACGTTCCAGGTAGTATCCGGACGAGTACTGAATTCTGGATAGGCAGCTATAGCAGCCCGGCTATGACCAGGAATATCCAGTTCCGGTATTACGGTAATACCTCTTACTGCTGCATATTCCAGGATCTCCCGTATTTCTGCCTTTGTATAGAACCCACCATAGCGCTTTCCATCATAGCGGGCAGGCTGATCTTTAAAATGTCCGATCAGGGTAGAGTCTCTCCAGGATCCGATGCTGTTCAATTTTGGATAGGAATTGACCTCCCAACGCCAGCCCTGGTCATCTGTCAGGTGCCAGTGAAAGGTGTTAAACTTATGAAACGTCAGATAGTCAATGTATTTTTTGATATAGTCTACTGGAAAAATGTGGCGTACTACGTCCAGGTGCATGCCACGATAGCTGAACCGGGGATAATCTAGTATTGAAAGAGCGGGCAGCTCGATGGAAGTCACAACCTTTAATGGCAATAACTGAAAAAAACTTTGCATGCCGTTTACCAATCCTCGTACGCTGGCAGCACTTAGCTTAACAGTCCCTTGATCCACCCTCAGCAGGTAGATTTCCGGACGCTTCAATGAAAGGGAGTCCTTCACCAAATAAATAGCTTGCTGTCCGGGTTTTTCATTGTTGTTAGCCATTCGAACCGGAAGCACTAAATCAGTTTGCCTGGCTATTTCCTGCTGAAAATAATTCGCCTGTGCCATCCAACTGCTGTCGGTTACAATACTGGTAGCTGCCGAAAGCTGGAAACCTTTTCCCGGGAGCATTTCCATCTGAACAGGCTGAGGCACGATGGCAGGTTTGCTTTGTGCCGATGCAAAAAAACTTATACTTACTACCGTTGCCAGTAACAATATCCGAATCATGTGAGGTTAATTTTTTCCGCCTTTATTGCTGCTCCGTAAAACAGGCTGGCATGTTGTTCAAAATCAGTTATATCATCCGTCGTACAAAACCTTCTACTACCGGTTTTGGACAGACGCTTTTCCATTTCAGGGTGTCTTTGAAGGTAATCTGACAGGCTATTCGCCACAATTTCTCCCTGCGAAATAACCTGGATACCGTCCGGAAGAAACTGCTTTATCTTATCCATCAACAGCGGATAATGTGTACAGGCCAGTAACAGGGTATCTATTGAGCTATTCTTTTCCAGTAAGGAATCAAGATGTTTTTTCACAAAGTAATCAGCCCCCAACCCGGCATGTTCATTGTTTTCAACCAGTGGCACCCACATGGGACAGGCCTCCTGATAAACCGAGATATCGGGATAAAACTTTTCAATTTCAATCGGATACGATCCTGAACTGACTGTTCCTTTGGTGGCCAGAATACCAACTTTTCCGGTTTTGGTTAATGTTCCAATCAATTCGGTTGTAGGACGGATAACTCCCAACACGCGGTTTGTTGGCGCAATTTCTGGCAAATCCTGTTGCTGAATACTTCTTAATGCCTTTGCAGACGCTGTATTACACGCAAGAATGACAAGTGGGCAACCCTGCGCAAAAAACCACTTTACACAATCCAGGGTATAGCGATACACCGTTTCAAAACTACGTGTACCATAGGGCGCCCTTGCGTTATCACCAAGGTAGAGATAATCGTAAGCAGGCAATACATCAACGATTTTTTTCAAAACCGTCAGACCTCCATAACCGGAATCAAATACACCAATTGGTGCCAATGCTTTTTCCATGAGATTGCCAAATATAACAAACGCCGGGATGCTATCCCGGCGTTCATACAGAGCCTGTGAAAAGTATCGTTATTTAAGACCTAATTTTTTCTTTACCAGTGGCAGCAAATCATCACCGGGAGGAGAAACGATCAGGTATTCCTTTGGTAATACATACGCATATCCACTTTCTTTGGCAACAGCCTGAACCGCATCCATTGCTTTTTTCTGGATAGGCTCGCTCAGTTCTTCCTGGCGCTTTTGCAATTCCTGCTGGATGCGCTGCTCTTCACCCTGAAGCTCAGTCAGCTTTTGTTGTAATTCTTTTCTTTTAACTTCTTTAACTGCAGCAGTCATTTTTGCTGAGTCGGCATTGAATTTATTGATAGCGTCATTTAACGCAGTTTCCTTATCCTGGGCACTCTGAATCAAAGCATCCCTGAATTGAACCAATGCAGAGTCAGCTTTTTTTGCTTCAGGCATCAGGGCCACGATTTCATTAAAGCTGATATAACCAATTTTGGTCTGCGCCTGTGCAGACTGACTGAACGCTGCGATTCCAAGCGCCACCATCAGAACAGTTAAAACTTTTTTCATGCGATGTTTTTGTTACTTTAAGTTGTTTTCGTTTTGGTTTTAGTTGTCTTAATTCGTATAATTTAACGTTATTTAACACCCAATTCCCTAAGCACATCTTCACTTTTATCGAGCTTGGGGTCGGCAAATATAACAGTAATTCCTTCACTTCTATCCAAAATAAAGTCGTACATCCGGGCCACTGCAATTTTCTGAATGGCGGCGTAAACCTTATCCTGTATGGGTTTCACCAGTTCCTGGCGTTTTTTGAAAAGATCTCCCTCGAACCCAAAACGTTGCCGCTGGAGTTCCCGAACCTCTTTTTCCCGGTTGAAGATTTCGTCTTCTCTTTTCTTCAGCAGCTCCGGACTCAACATCACTTTCTCAGCTTCATAATCCTTGTATAATTTATTGAGTGCCTGTTGCTTTGAGTCAATTTCAGCCTGCCAGATTTCACTGGTTTTATTCAGCGCTTCCTGGGCCTCTTTATATTCCGGTAACTTATCCAGTATATAACGGGTATCTACAATTGCATAGCGTTGTGCCTGCACTGCTACTGCCGAGAACAGGATAGCCATACCAAGAATCAGTAGTTTTTTCATAACTATCATTTTTACAGTAATTATGTAATTATTCCGGCTCGAAACCAAGCATAAAGGTAAACCTGGCCGCGTCGCGGAGTTTGCCATTTGGCGTTATCCGATCAAATCCTACACCATAATCAAATCCGAGCAATCCAAACATAGGCAGGAAAAACCGCATACCCAAACCTGCACTTCGTCTGAGTTGGAAGGGGTTATAATCTTTATAATTATACCATCCGTTTGCCGCTTCAAAGAATGCCAGACCAAAAATGGTACTATTCGGGTTGGTTGAAAACGGATAACGCAGTTCCAGCGTGTATTTATTGAAAATTGTAAAGAACTGACTGGCAGACGAGCGATCCGGGTTAACGGTTGGATCCGAATTATCATATACCGGGTAACCTCTGTGCGCGATGATATCATATCCAAGCAGACCGAAGTTATTGGTGAGGCCCGCATCACCCACCTGGAAGCGCTCAAAAGGAGAATAATCCAGTTTCGAATTGTATCGGCCCATGAAGCCGTATTTAGCGGCTGCCTTCAAAACAAACTGGCGGCTCTTGTCGGCACCCATCGGTCTTCCGATTGGCACATACCATTCACCTGTAAAACGCCACTTATGGAACTCCGGCAATTCATACGGGTTCGCAGATTTTACACGACCCGGATCAATGAGTGAATAGGGCGGAGTTGCCTGAACACTTGCCATGAAGTTAGAACCGCTCTTGGGGAAGATCGGCTGATCGATGGAAGACCTGCTTAATGCAAGTTTTAAACTCAGGTTATGAGCTGTGGTATTATTCAATCCCGGGAAGAGGTTTGGATAATTTCTAAGTTTGTACTGTGTAAAATTCAGGGAGTATACCAGTGTGAAGAAATCATCTGGCCAACGCAATTGTTTACCAAGTGCTATTGAAACACCGAGTGTTCTCAAATAGGATGTATCTCCTGCCCTCCTGTCAAATAGACCGTTAAAGGGATTAAATGAGTTGGCGAACCGGGTACTGTAAAAACTTACCGTAAAGGAGTTTCTTCTTTTACCGCCCAGCCAGGGTTCCGTAAAGCTGAAGTTATACGAACGAAACTGGCGTCCATTACTCTGTAATCGGAGACTGAGTTTTTGTCCGTCCCCAGATGGCAGCGGATCCCATGATTTTTTATTGAAAATATTTTTGATGGAGAAATTGTTGAAGGTAACACCCAGAGTACCTGTCAAACCGATATTCCCACCCCAGCCCGCAGACAACTCCAGCTGGTCGTTGGATTTTTCTTCGACCTTGTAGTTAATATCTACCGTGCCATCATCCGGGTTTGGTACAGGATTGATATCAATTTTTTCCTGGTTGAAGAAGCCCAGGTTGGCAATTTCACGGTTGGAACGGATCAGGGCAGCGCGACTGAATTTATCACCCGGTACGGTTCTGATTTCACGACGAACTACATGCTCCTTGGTTTTATCGTTTCCTGCAATGTTTACGTTCTTGATGGTGGCTTGCGGACCTTCTCTCATCCTGATTTCGAAATCGATAGTGTCGTTATACACAGCTGTTTCAATAGGATCTACCTGGAAAAACAGGTATCCGTCGTCCATATACAACCCGCTGATATCACCTCCTTCCGGAGACATTTGTTTGCCCAGTTTGCTGTTCAGTGTTTCCAGGTTATAAATATCTCCCTTCTTAATTCCTAATAATACATTCAGGATGGAATCGGAATATTGTGTGTTTCCCCTCCAGGCGATATTCCCAAAATAGTAACGCCGCCCTTCATCTACTTTCAAGTCGATGTTCAGGTTTCCTTTTTTGGTATAGTACATCGTATCATCGATGATCGCAGCATCTCTAAAGCCCAATGAGTTGTAATACTCCAGAATTTTCTCCTTGTCTTCCTGGTATTTCGTCTCATTGAATTTGGCAGAGCTGAATAATTTGAAGCGGAAGTATGGATCGAGGAAATTACCGGTTTTGGTTACTGATAAAAACCCGAGGTCTTTTACATATTCCTTAAAAGAAACCGGTTTCTGAACACCGTAACTACTTGAATCTACTTTAGGGTAAAGTGTCAATCGGGTCGTTTCCTTGGTACCCTTCATTTTTTTCTTTAGGCGAAGCTCATTAACCTCTTCATTGCCAAAAAAGCTCACCTGGTTAATGCGTACCTTATTTCCTTTTTCAATGCGGAAGGTCAACTGCTGGGTGTTGACAAAAGCGGGGTCGGGAGTTTCTTCAATTCTAACCTTAGCTCCCTGAAAGCCTTTTTCAACATAATATTTGATGATATTTTCAACAGCAGTTTTTTTCATGTTTTCGGTAATAACTCGCCCCTTTACAAGGCCTGTTTTACCAGAAAGATCTTCCTGTTCCGATTTTTTTACTCCTTTGAAATAAAAATTTGAAAGACTGGGTCTTTCTGTAACATTTATTTCAATATACAGATTACGTCCCTCAACTTTTGTGTAATAAATTTCAACATCGGAGAACAAATTCTGTTTCCAGAGGTTAAGTATAGCTTTACTGATATTGTCACTACCGGGGATGACTACCCGATCTCCGACAGATAATCCGGAAATGGATAAAAGAAGGGCTTCATCACGGTATTTGGTACCCGTAACTGTGATTCCCGCAATGATATATTCTTTAGGGCTTTTGGTGTTTGCTAATTCCTCCAATTCTGGATCAATTGCAGTGGGACGGGTAGTATCGGGTTGCTGCGCCATCGCATTTCGTCCAATCAACATAAGCAGTAAAGCAACAACGACTATTCGTAAGTGCATCCAGTTGGTTTTAATAAAGTAGGCAAATTAAGAGGATTGTTTAAAAAAGCTTTGTTAAAGGGGTGCTTCCTGAACCTGGGCGCTGGTTTTTCCGAAACGTCTTTCTCTTTGCTGGTAATCCAGGATTGCTTCATATAAATTTTCTTTACGGAAATCAGGCCATCTGACATTGGTAAAATAGAGTTCAGCATAGGCCAGCTGATACAGGAGGAAATTGCTGATTCTATATTCTCCACTGGTCCGGATCATTAATTCCGGATCAGGGAACTCACTGGTACATAAGTACTTTGACAATACAGCCTGGTCAATATCAGCAGGTTGTAAGAGCCCCTGCTGCACATCCACCGCAATCTTTTTTACGGCTTCCACCATCTCCCACCTACTACTGTAACTGAGCGCCATTACCAGCCGCAGGCCGGTATTCGCAGCTGTCATATCCAGTGCCTCCCGTAATTCCTGCTGCGCATATTCAGGCAACATAGCGGTATCTCCAATTACATCCAGTCTGATATTGTTACGGTTAAGCGTTTCCACTTCCTTGCGGATCGTATCCACCAGTAACTCCATCAAACCGTTCACTTCATTAGCCGGCCGATCCCAGTTTTCTGTACTAAATGCGTACAAGGTAAGATACCCAACACCCAGTTCAGCACAACCTTCTACAATGTCCCTTACACTTTCTACACCATGAAAATGGCCGTAAAGGCGGTCCTGACCCTTTTCCTGGGCCCAACGACCATTTCCATCCATGATGATGGCTATGTGACGGGGGAGCTTTTGCCGGTCAATTTTCGCCTCTAGCGAACTCATATAAACGATTTTCAGGCTGCGAAGGTACGGAAATTGATCAACCCGACGCAGAACAGGATTTGACCTACAGTTTTGCAGTTGGACAGCGATAACTGGTCAGGTTGAAACTTATGGTGAATTGGGCGGTAATAAACTGGTCTTTTTGGCCTGCATAACCCCGCTGGCGACCTTCAATCCCGATGATTTCCCCCACTTCATAACTTCTGTCCTGAAGCAGAAAACCCGGAGTGGAAGTTCCATCCGGAAGGGGTGGGAATTTATCTGCTCCAACATACGTGGTGCTGACATCATCCAGGTAGTCCGTATTGGTAAAGCGATGGAGGACTTCAAAACCTACATTTATGCGCTCATTAAGCGAATATTTAACCCCTACCCCAAAAGGTATTGCGAAAGCCATGCTGCTGTAGGGCTTCCGGTCGGGATAAGCGGCTGAACCCTGCCCTTCAGTCCCCAATGGACGAAGGAAATATTTTTGCCCGCCCAGGTAGGCATAAGGATCATAGCTGAATATACTTGCCCCTATGGTTACATAAGGTGTAAACCGCTGATCATAAGAGCCTGGAACAAATTTAAAGAAATTGAAATCGCCTTGTAATGCCAGTTCCCAGACGTTACTATTAAAGCTCAGGTTTCTCCGGCGTTGAAATTCATTATCTGAATAATATTTGTCGGCATAGCCCAGCTGAGCAAACTGGCCGCCAACGCGAACCGCTATATAATTTCCAAACTGTTTGCGGAAAAACACACCAAATGCGAATTTGGCCCTGTTCACCTTGGCAGCTGTATTAAGATCGCCAAAATAGTGGGCGCCTCCAATAGATACGCCAATCTCACCTTCCTGGGTTACAGATTCCATCTGGGCCCGGGCAGCGGAATGCAGGGTAAATACTGCCAATAGCGGCAGAATCAGTTTCTTCATATTGCAATATAACGTATAATCAAATCAGGAGCAGATAAAGGAAATGCTAATTACGTGTATCCAACCCCCATGAAAGTTTGTTCCTTAAAGTGCTAAGGAAATTATTTTCATTGAGACGTACAATACTTACGTCAAATTTCTCTCGTTTTACGGCCAATTGTATGTTTTTGCTAACAATTTCGCGGCGGCTGTCCAATGCACAGATAAAATTATCAGACCGTGATTCAACTTCAAAGGATATGATATTATCATCCGGTACTATCAAAGGGCGGACATTCAGGTTATGAGGGGCTACCGGTGTAATCACAAAACTTCCGGAATCCGGAAATACAATCGGTCCGCCGCAACTAAGGGAATAACCGGTTGATCCGGTAGGTGTGCTTACTATGAGGCCATCCGACCAGTACGTGTTTAAGAATTCGCCATTCAGGTAGGTATGAATCTTAATCATCGGAGAAATATCTGTTTTATGGATAGCAAACTCATTAAGTGCATAAGGAGTTTCGCCGAACAGCAACTTATCCGCATCCAGGTGGATCAGAGAGCGGCGATCAATCACAAACTGCCGGTTTACCATAGAAGCAACAGCAGTTTTAAGTTCTTCTTTACCGATGCTTGCCAGAAATCCAAGTCGGCCAAAATTAATTCCAAGGATTGGGATTTTTTTATTCCGAACCAGGGTTACTGTATCAAGCAGGGTTCCATCTCCACCTAAACTAATAACAAATTCAATGGACTCATCCAGGTCTTCTGAATTGTTGAAGGTGGTGAGTTTATCGAGATGGAAGCGGACAACCGGGGCAATCTGTTCAAAAAATGCCTGGTAAATAACCGGCTCTATCTGCAGGCTATTGAGTTCATCGAATAAGTTCTGTATTTCCGAATAATCATCCTGGTCGATTACCCGGCTGTAAATCGCCACTTTCATGTATCTGTTTTAGCCACCGGAAAGATAGGCCATTAAAAATCATTCCGGACGTGAAAAAAGAAGCCGTTCTGCCCCAGTTGATTGAAGCTGTATTCAAAGCGTAATACGACATCGTACAGTGAAACAATATCAATTCCGAAGCCGGCCGTTGTGAGCAATTTGTTATTTAGTGAATTTTCCCGGAAATACTTCGAATAAGAGTAACCCAGGTCGGCATAGGTTTTTGCATAGATTCTGAAAGGCACCCGATCATGGCTCTGGCTACGGATTGGTAGTGGTACTGAAAAATTTAGAATTTCGCGACGAAGCGTATTTCTGGTCATTCCACCCAGCACCCCATCAATCACATATTTTTCCATTCCCCGCAGATAAAAGTCACCATATCCCATCAGGCGGTGCTGGTTAAAAGGCTGTTTGAAGGGAAGCCGTAAAGTACTCGTCAGTTGAGTTGAGAAAGATCCTTTGGCCCCGATTTCCCAGGCTTTGGTAGCCTTCACATTCAATAGCCACATGCCTACATCGGATCCGAAACCGCGACGGACCAGTTGAGTCTCAGCCATGAAACCTCTTAAAGGATAAGGTGCATAATCCACATCCAGAAAGTTCATGGTATAGCTGATCTCAGGATAAACTACCTGAGTTCTGCCGGATTTACTGATGTAATTGTTGTTCACATTCCAGACCGCACTATCAATTTTACTCATCCCAAATCCAGCCCTTATTACGTGTCGGGTTTTAAGTCCGGGTCTGTAATTCCACTGAACGGAGCCGGTCATGGTTTCTTCCAGGAACCGTCCTGCTTTTGGAAGAGAATCCGCTCTTAGAAAAAACTGTTTGTTATTTACGGTCAGAGGATTCACTTCCTTCATTGCAGAATAGTTGAAGTTAATGCCATAACCGCTTTTCAGAGATCCATCCATAAATGGCTGGTTGTAAGAAACCTGAACCTGCCGTGAGTACCCGGTAATCAACCAGACTTTCAAAACATCGTTTCTACCCGTAGTATTATAATAATTGAGCTTAGCGCCATAATTGATCCGGTCCAGGCTATACCCCTTATCTGCCCATGTTTGCAAATTTCGGTCAATTGGCTTCAGGTAAGGAATTGGGAAAACATACCAGCGTTCCTTAACATCAATTTCTACATCCACGAGGTAGCCCCTGAAACTCCGAAGAGAAATTACCACATCATTAAATAAGCGCGTATTCACCAATTGCTGTTTGCCAAGCCGGAACTGGGCAACCAGCTGATTGAGAGCAACAGAATCCCCTTCTTTGAAAGGTAGTTCTCTTTTAATGATGTAGTCCTTGGTTTTTTTATTTCCGTTGATATAGATTTTATCAATCATGAACAACCTTCTTTGGGGAGGGCTTTCAACGGGCATTGCCCCAGGCGGGCTTAAACCGGGCGCTGTTTTAGCTTCATCGGTAATCGGCAAGTTTGATTGTGCGAACAATCCTCTTCCTAAACAGCAGAGGATTGTTAACAGACAGATTCTATATTTCCACACAATATTCATTCCTTTCGTGCACGGTACCTATGAAAATACAGGATTCAGCCAAGAATGGAAATCAAATTTGATTTTTTTTACAGATTAAGGTAATTCATGAGGTGGTCGTAGTTGTTTCTAAGTTCATTTTCATACATTTCTTCACCGAAATAGTACCGAACCTGGTATTCATAGCGCTGAAATGTGGCAACAATATCGGATAGTTCGAACTTATTCAATTTAAGTGTAACATATAAAACGCCCAGGTTGTTGTCAAAGTAGGTATTCAGCTGGGTGATCTGGGCATCGTTTGTTTCTACTAGTTTGTAGATTTCGGAGAAGGCGAAGTTTCTTTTATCCATTTCCAGGACAATGATACCACCCGGTTCATCGGCTCCTATCATATGGCCTGTAAATTTAAGCAGATCGGCTGCCGCGATGGCCCCCACCCACTCGAAATTGCTTTCCGTAACTGGCACAACCGCCAATCCATATTCATTTGCCAGCTGAACCGCCTCAGTAAAATGTCCGTTCGGACTCACCCTCACCCGGGAAATGGCACCGCTTATGGTTTCGAGTGTTTTGCTGTCGTCTTCACTATTAAGCAGATCCGATTCAGCAATAAGACCCAGATAAATGTCTTCTTCAACAAGTGGCAAATGGATCACATTGCAGTCATCCATCAACTGCATAGCCCTGTAAATCGGGTCTTTTACAGACAATATAGGGAGTGAAACCGATATCAGGTCCTTATTGATCACTTGTTTCGTTTATGTATAGACGACAATTCTCAGGCAACCGCTGCCGGCTCATTGAGTTTCGTCAAAAATTTATGAAGAATTTTGTTGAATTCTTCAGGACGCTCCATCATTGGGGCATGTCCGCATTTATCGATAAAGTGCAGTTCGCTATTGGGAATCAATCTATTAAACTCTCTCCCAACAAAAGGAGGGGTAATGGTGTCATTATTTCCCCAGACAAGGAGGGTTGGTTGCTGAATCTGGCTTAATTCCTCACCTAAATTGTTGCGGATCGCGCTTTTCGCTAGAGCGATGATCTTTATGACTTTCAGGCGGCTGGTAGTGATTTCATATACTTCATCCACTAACTCTTTGGTAGCCATTTTGGGGTCATAAAACGTGACTTCAGTTTTTTTCTTGATGTATTCGTAGTCGCCACGTTTGGGATAGGTATCCCCCATTCCATTCTCAAACAGTCCCGAACTACCGGTCAGGATCAGGCTACGAATTCTTTCGGGATGCTTTAAAACATGAACAAGACCTACATGTCCGCCCAGTGAGTTGCCAAGTAAATGGATATTCCGGTAATCTTTTGCTTCTATGAATTTGTAAACAAATTTCTGCAGACCTCCCACTGAAGTATGCAGGATGTCAAGTTCAAACAACGGCAGCATGGGAACCACCACTTTATAGTGATTCCGAAAGTATTCGATCAGGTCTCTGAAATTGCTAAGGGCCCCAAAAAGACCATGGAGCAGGACCAAAGGTTCACCTTCCCCTTCCTCGATGTACTTGAATTTATCCAGCTGTTTGATCTCGTATTGCATCTCTTCGTAAAAATAATACTTCCAATGAATTGCTAAAATAGTCCATTTAGCTCAATAATTACTAGTAGCGCCATCTCCCGCCAGGTTGCTAAACAGTACGTATGGATGGATTTTTTTCTTCTGAAAATCGCTCCAGGAATCCACCAATATCATTCATAATATCCTTGAAAACCGGAATTACCGAGGCAATCCAGTCAACCGCATCAGGACCCCACGGTGCAATTATAGGATAAGTAACAGAAGATTCCATTGCTTCCTGACTGATCAGTGATAATTTATCCAGGTAAAAAATAAATAACGACCATATCAGCAGGTAGATGACAGCGTAAAAAACGATTCCGGCTGCCTTGTTTGCCCAACCTAAGAAAGCCCATTCGGTTGTTTTTTCCAGCAGTTTCCCTATCATGTTTATGAGGATCACTACAACAATAAAAACCAACAGGAAAGACAATAAGGGTAACCATCGGGCGGAAACCTGAACAGTATCTTCCAGCCATACGGCGGTAGTGGCGGATAGTTTCAATGCAGCCAATACGCCAAGAAACAGGGCGATAGATGAAAAAATAGCCATCACCAACCCGTTGCGGATTCCCTTGAATACTGCAAGAGCCAACACCAGAAAAGTTACTATATCTATCAAATCAGCAGGTTTGTTATAAGTTGGTTACCCGACCGGTCATTGATGATTAGGACAAAAGTGATTTAACCAGCGCAGATATGGCTTTTCCATCCGCCTGTCCGGCCAGCTTTTTAGTAGCTACTCCCATCACCTTACCCAGATCCGCAACCGAACTGGCGCCTGTTTCAGCGATTATGGTTTTCAACGCTTCCCGAAGCTCTTCTTCGTTCAATTGTTTTGGAAGAAACTGTTCAATTACAGCTATCTCTTCCTGTTCTTTAGCAGCCAGGTCATCCCGGTTTTGTTGTTTAAATATTTCCAGAGAATCCCGACGCTGTTTTACCATTTTTTGCAACATTTTGGCAGCATTCTCCTCAGAAAGCTGACCATTCGCCCCGGGCTCTGTTTTGGCTTTGATAATTTCAGCTTTAATGGCACGCAGCCCTCTTAACGCAGCTTCGTTTTTTGCTTTCATGGCCTCTTTCATTTCGGCCATTATTTTTTCTTCTAATGTCATGGTATGTAATTTAAAGGAGGAATGGAAGAATGGAGAAAAGGAAGAAGGAAAAATTGATTGTCTCACGTCTGATTTCTCACGTCTCACGTCTGACTTCTCACTTCAACTGGTTTTCCTTCATTTGCTGCTCCTGGAATTTTTTATAAAAATCTTTTGCGAAATTTCGGAGATCGTTTACCTGTTCTTCGTTGCGGGTGGCCCGCTGATAGGTATCAGCCATTGTCAACAAGGTCTGGTAGAAAAAATCAGCCATTTCATCCACCATCATATCCTTGGTCCAAAGATCAATGCGGAGAGCGGTTTTTTCTGCTCCATCCCAGAAAGCGAGCATCATTGCTTTCGCTTTTTGAGCTTCTTCGGCAGTACTTGCAGTAGCACTCCAGCTGATCTGAGCGGGAACTTTATCGGGATCCAGTTGAACATCAATAGTAATTGTAGATTGCTGCATATAAGCTGTTTATGGCTGCAAAACTAGGATTAATCAGGCAGAAAGCTGACGGATAATAAGGGTGTACTGGTCAAGTGTGAGCGACTGATTCCGGACCATGTGCTGCTGCTGTTCCTTTTCAATAAGCTGGCTTCGTTGATGTTCATCCTTATATAGCAACATCATCTGATGCGCCCATGCATCCAGGTCTCCGGAAGGGGCATACCAGGCTCCCTCCCCACAAATTTCTTTCGTATCCGGATGACTGGTCGTAATCAACGGCGTTCCTGCACTCATTGCCCATTCCAAAGGCCATGTTGCAGCGCCCTCACGGTAGGGATAAGCCATCAGGTAGGCGCCTGCCAAAAGCGGACTTAATTCAACCTGGTCCAGATCCGGCAACAGGGTTACGTCTGACCGGTATTTATAGGTTTTAAGAAGGGACTCCAACTGGGGAGTTTCTTCGGTAGCCGGACCAGCAAGTATCAACGGCATACCGGTCATCAGCCATTTTTTTAAGAGGGAATAGGATTTCAGCAACTCTATGATTTCATTGCCGGCATGTAGGGGGCCGACATAGAGAAAATAATCCCGTCCTCCTGAATGCCTTATTTTAATGGTTTCCTGTTCCGACCAGGAAATTGAATGACAATCAGGCTGAAGGGCCGGATATTGTACTTTTAGTTGGTTTTCTATAGCTGGAAAAACCTGAAGGACCTGCTGTTTATCAGAGGTAAACGGAAGGCAAATCATGCTCGAACCGGTCCAGGCCGGTAATTTTGCCGGTGCTTTTGTCATTCTTTTTCCCTTCGAATCAACAAGGAGGTGAGATGCCGTACTAAACAACAGGGTATTTCGGGCACCTTCAACCACCGCTTCTTTGTCAAAGCTGATGTAAACTGAAGGCTGATGGTGATCAATCCAGGTTTTCAGCCCTTTTTTCAACCTGGTTTCATAACTCGCCAGGAAAATTTTGGGTATGGGAAGCTGCACCAGTTCCACCTGGCTCCGAACGTTTTCTTCCCAGGTTAAATCAGGAAAGCTGCTTAACAGGAAAAAACGGTATTCCGGCAGCCGGCTGAAAAGTGATGGTAGAACTTCCTGGAACGCGGCTTCCACCGTTTCCGGACTGGCAGAAACAAGGGGATCAATAAAACAGGCTATGGATTTCATGCTCATATTTAAAGAAACGCTGCAAATTGCTGCATTTTCCTGAATCTCAAGACTTACATTTGCAATACGACAATTTGACTGAATGGAATACAACACTACCAGAAATCACCTTGTGATGCGCGAGTACGGAAGGCATATTCAAAACATGATTGAATACCTGATGTCGCTGGAAGACACAGAAAAAAGACAGAAGAATGCCAAGGCGGTGATCGAACTGATGGGTTTTTTAAACCCTCATCTTAAGAATGTAGAAGATTTCCGTCATAAACTTTGGGATCACCTATTTCTCATATCAGACTTTAAACTGGAAGTGGAATCACCCTACCCGATTCCTACCAAGGAGACGCTGAAAGCAAAACCTTCCCCACTTCGATATCCCAAAGGATACCCCCGGTATTCGCATATTGGAAAAAATATTGAGGTAGTAATTCAGAAAGCGCTTGCGGAGGAAAATCCGGAGAAAAGACAGGGATTCGCCAATGCAATCGCTTATTATATGAAGCTGGCTTACAGCAACTGGCATAAGGAAAATGTGCACGATGATGCCATTCAAAGCGAATTGAACTCAATCACAGGAGGTCAATTGGAGTTCACCAATACACCCTTTGTGAAAGCTTACCGCGCCAATGAAGGTCAGCGTGATTATCGGGGTGGCGGAGGAAAACGACCTCAGAAGTTCCAGCAACGTGGCGGAGGAAATCAGGGCCGGAATGAACAACGTGATTCACGGGGTGGCGGCGGCGACAACCGCAATGGCGGCAACCGCGGTCAAAAGTTCAAGAAGCGGTTTAAATAACTGTCCAATCATTACCACACTAATCCATCAACTTCATGGATCGTTTTGAAGTAACCGGAGGCAAAAAGCTCTCGGGTAGTATTATTCCCCAGGGTGCCAAAAACGAAGCGCTTCAAATTCTGTGCGCTGTCCTTTTAACCCCGGAAGAAGTCCGGATTGAAAACATACCAGACATTCTCGATGTCAATTTACTGATTGAATTACTCGGAGATATCGGAGTTAAAATAAACCGGATCGACAGGCATACTGCTGTTTTCAAGGCAGATGATATAAATATAGATTACCTGAATAGTATTGAATTCCGAAATAAAAGCGGCAGGCTTCGTGGATCTGTAATGTTGGCAGGACCACTGCTAGCACGTTTTAAAACGGCATACATTCCAAAACCCGGTGGCGATAAAATTGGTCGCAGGCGCCTTGATACACATATTATCGGTTTTGAAAAATTGGGTACCCGGTTTGAATACCATCCGGAGGATGGTTTTTTTCATCTTGATGCCTCTCAGTTGAAAGGTTGTTACATGTTGCTGGATGAACCCTCTGTAACAGGAACTGCCAATATTTTGATGGCAGCCGTGATGGCCAAAGGAGAAACAACCATTTACAATGCAGCTTGTGAGCCCTATTTGCAGCAATTATGTAAAATGCTGAATCGGATGGGTGCGAAAATCAGGGGTATTGGAAGTAATCTCTTGACTATTGAAGGGGTAGATTATTTGGGAGGTACAGAGCACAGCATGCTGCCTGATATGATAGAAGTTGGTTCCTTCATTGGCCTGGCAGCCATGACGCAGAGCCAGATCGAAATAAAGGGAGCCGGCATTGAGCACCTTGGAATTATCCCTGAAAAATTCCGGCAATTGGGAATTCAAATGGAATTCCGGGGAGATGATATCCTGATACCAGAGCAGGAAGTATATGAGATTCAATCATTTCTGGATGGATCAGTACTCACCATTTCAGATCATCCCTGGCCTGGATTTACACCTGACCTCCTGAGTATTGTACTGGTAGTAGCAACGCAGGCCAAGGGGTCTGTATTGATTCACCAGAAGATGTTTGAGAGTCGTTTGTTTTTTGTTGACAAACTGATTGACATGGGTGCCCAGATTATTTTATGTGATCCCCACCGCGCTGCAGTGATCGGGCATGGCCGCGAACAAAAACTGAGAGGAATTACAATGAGTAGTCCGGACATTCGTGCGGGAGTTTCTCTGCTCATAGCAGCCTTGAGTGCTGAAGGGAAAAGTATCATTCAGAATATCGAACAGATTGACCGCGGATATCAATATATAGACACCAGACTCAAAGCATTAGGAGCGGATATTAAAAGGATCTGATGGAATACAGCAATAAAAAAATCATCATCATAACTGCCCCTTCGGGAGCAGGGAAAACATCTATCACCCGTTATCTTCTGAAACAGTTTCCTCAATTGGCTTTTTCTATATCTGCTGCAACCCGTTCACCTAGAGGCATGGAGCAACATGGAAAAGATTATTATTTCATGTCGGTAGAAGAATTCAAAAATCATATCCGCCAAAATGATTTTATGGAATGGGAAATGGTTTATGAAGGTAAATATTATGGCACGCTCAAGTCTGAAATGGAACGAATCTGGTCACTACACCAGGTGCCCATGCTGGACATAGATGTAAAAGGGGCTATCCATATTCAACAGCAATACCCACACAATTCCCTTTCGCTGTTTATCGAACCACCTTCAGTAGAAGAACTGCAAAAACGCTTGGTAAGCAGGGGTACAGAATCAGCAGAGAGCCTGGCTGCCAGGGTAAATAAAGCGTCCTATGAAATCGGCTTCAAACATCATTTTGATCATGTAATCGTAAATGATCAACTGGAGAAAGCCTGCCAGGAAGCTGCTGCATTAATTGGTTCTTTTCTTAACCGGTAAAGCGCAGACGGCAGTTCTTTCTATGCCAAAACTATGCTTATATTCGTAGTGTATGAACTGGAACACGATCGGCCTTATTGTATTTTTCCTTTTGCTGGCAGGCTTTTTCGTTGGCATTGAAGCTGCTTTTGGAAGCATTAACCGCCTTTCTGTGGAATTGCGAAAAAAGCAGGGAAGAACGGGCGGTACATTGGTCAGTTATTTTTTTGAACGATCCTCACTCTTTATCGGGGTTGTGTTGATTTGGCTAACCTTCTGTTTGGTTGCTTATGGATTAATGATCGGTCAGGCTTTGGAGCCGGCCTGGTTATACCTTGAAAAAATTCTTCCGGAAGGGGCAGCCGATTTCACTCATTTGTTTGTAGAAATAACACTTGCAGGAATCATATTTATTTTTTTTGGCGAATTCCTGCCAAGGGCTATTTGGCGATCGAAAAATGAATGGTTACTCAATTCAGGAGTAGCCTCCTTTGCCAATTTTTTCTTCTGGATTACACATCCGGTGGCCGATATGCTGGTTACCTTATCACATGCGATTCTGAAGTATTTTTTCAACGTCCGCATTGATGAAAAGAAAGAAAGTTTTTTCAGAGTAGACCAGGACAGTTACTACCAGCAAACCAGTTATGAGTCGGAAGGCGACGGACAGGATATGAATGCCCACCTGATTGAAAATGCGCTATCACTTCCAACAGTAAGGGTTAGGCAATGTCTGATACCAAGAAAAGAGATTGAGGGCATTGAAATAAACAATTCAGTTGACAAGGCATTGGAGCGGTTTATTGAAACCAAACTAAGTAAACTTGTCGTATACGAAGGAAACATTGATCATATCGTAGGCTATATACACCAACTGGATATGTTTGAAAAGCCAGCCACCATTTCAGAAGTATTGCTACCCATTCCGGCTGTTCCGGAAAGTATGAATGCGACGGACCTGATCAACAAATTCACCAGGGAACGTAAAAGTATGGCCTGGGTGGTGGATGAGTTTGGCGGCACTTCCGGTATTGTAACTATGGAAGACCTGCTGGAAGAAATTTTCGGAGAGATCCAGGACGAACACGACACGGAAGAATTGGAAGAGAAAAAGTTAAATGACCGGGAATTCATTTTTTCAGGGAGACTGGAACTGGATTACCTGCGCGAGAAATATGATCTTGAATTCTCCAGGGAGGAAGCCGAAACACTTTCAGGATTTATCATCCAACATCACGAAACCATTCCCAAGATCAAGGAAAGGATTATCATTGACAATTTTGAGTTTGAAATTCTATCGGTAAGTCATACCCGAATTGAAATGGTTAAACTTAAAGTACTGAAATAAGGACCCGAACTAGAACGAGAGCGTTATCAACTCTTTCTTCCTTGCCTTTGCTTCTTCAATGCGATACAAGGTTTTGGTAATAAAATGTCCCATAGCAGCTCCAATTATTACATCTGTTGCCCAGTGCCTATTGTCATAAATCCTGGACACCCCGGTTAAACCTGCAATACCATAAGCGACGTAAGGCACCCATTTTTTGTCATTGTACTGTAGTGCAATTGCAGTTGCTACCGTGAATACAGTATTTGCATGACCAGATGGGAAAGAAGTCCACTCACGTCCACCCTGGAACATGCTATTAACTTCAAAAGGATCATCTGTGTAAGCGGGACGACGGCGTCTGACCAATTGTTTTGATCCCGCAGTCAGTAAAGTAGTAAAAACAAGGGATTTTGCAGATACAAGGGAAACATGTTCCATCCTCCGGTCTTTCATTAAAACGCCCGTCAGATACATGGCACCAACTATGTAAGGGGAGTATTCATTGCCAAATGGTTCTATGATTCTGGAGGTTTGGCTAAAGAAGTTATTGCGGTTAGCCTGAACCCATTGTTTGATACTCCTGTCCAGCGTCATCACAGCTCCGGTACCCGCCACTACAATTGCAACAGTAGTCCAGTCTTTTCTGGAATAACTTACAGGTGCGGCTACTACCTTGGGAAAATCCGTAAAATAACTGCCGATATATGTTTTATTAATCCGGTAATAATTGACTGGGATACTATCTTCCTGGCCAAAAACCGGGAGAGAAAAGATAAAAAAAATAGCCCCAAACAGGCACCTGTTGCATAAGGTCATTGATGCAAAATAGGAAATCGTAAAAGACCAACAAAAAAGGCCGGATCAAAAAATCTCCGGCCTTTCGTTTTTTTATGCTGCTTGCATTTCAGCAATTTTTTCCCGTATTTTCTTTTCAATCTCTGCCTGCAATTCTGGGTTATCCCGTAACAGTTGTTTTACGGAGTCCCTTCCCTGCCCCAGTTTGTCCGAATTATAACTGAACCAGCTACCGCTTTTTTGAACGATACCAAGATCCACTCCCATATCAATAATTTCACCTACTTTGGAAATTCCCTCCCCAAAAATAATATCGAATTCTGCCGCCCGGAAAGGAGGAGCTACTTTGTTCTTCACCACCTTTACCTTCACCCGGTTACCAACAGCTTCATCGCCATCCTTGATCTGGCTCATCCGGCGGATATCCAGCCTCACTGATGCATAAAATTTTAGTGCATTACCACCGGTAGTTGTTTCAGGATTGCCGAACATAACACCAATCTTTTCTCTCAACTGGTTAATAAAGATGCAGATGGTGTTTGTTTTATTAATAGTTGCAGTAAGTTTCCGAAGTGCCTGGCTCATCAATCTCGCCTGCAATCCCATTTTACTGTCGCCCATCTCCCCTTCCAGTTCACCTTTTGGAACCAGGGCAGCTACTGAGTCAATAACTACTACATCCAGCGCTCCGGATAAAATCAGACGGTCTGCAATTTCCAGTGCCTGTTCACCATAATCAGGCTGGGAAATCAAAAGATTATCAACATCCACACCTAATTTTTTAGCATAACTACTGTCAAAAGCATGTTCGGCATCAATAATGGCGCACATACCACCTTTTTTCTGGGCTTCAGCGATGGCATGAATCGCAATGGTGGTTTTACCGGAAGATTCCGGTCCGTATATTTCAATGATCCTCCCTCTGGGGAAACCACCAATGCCAAGGGCCACATCCAGACCCAGTGATCCCGTAGACACAACTTCCTGGGGTTCTGATGATCGTTCGTTCATCATCATCACGGACCCTTTACCAAAATCCTTATCGATTTTGTCCATGGTCAGCTTCAGCGCCTTCAATTTTTCTGCATTTGACATATAGCTGTTGTTTTTAGTACTGTTCAAATTTATTTGTCCAGCAAAGATAGAAGAGAAATAAATATCAACACTAATATATTTAGCAAGTTTTCACTAAAATTTTTACCGCTATATCACGCTTGACCTTTTAGTATTTTTTTCACATAAGGAGCCGGAGCACCTGGGCAGTTGTAGTTCCGGAATTGTATCTTTGTCCGTAAATCAGTAAAATCATGAGAATACTCAGTTTAGCCATAGGTTTATTTGTATTGACCGGATCAGTTACTGCTCAATCGCCTGTTTCCGCAAACAAGGGTGTAACTTATGGTTCCGGGACAAGTGCAGAGGGTGCAATTAGTGTGAATGAGTTGTCTTCCAAGATGACCAATTCCGGATATACTGGAAAAATCAGTGGCAAGGTGGTAGAAGTTTGCCAGGAAAAGGGCTGTTGGATGAAAGTAGAGAAGGAGAACGGAGAAACCCTGATGGTTAAGTTTAAGGATTATGGTTTCTTTATGCCAAAAGATATCCAGGGAAAAGAAGTTGTGTTGGATGGAGAAGCCATAGTTAAAGAAGTTTCCGTGAAGCAGCAGAAGCATTATGCCAAGGATGCCGGCAAGCCTGCTGATGAAATTGAAAAAATTAAAGCTCCAAAGAAAGAAGTACAATTTATAGCGAAAGGAGTCCTGGTACTCTGATCTGAGACTGAATAAAATTGTCTGGCTGTCCTTGTGACAGCCTTTTTTATATTTGTTCAATCAATATGACTGGCAGACTATTCTGGAAATGGTGGTGGAAATGGAAGCACTGGAAGCTGGAAGGGGAATGGCCTTCCGGACTCACCCGGGCTATCATTATTGTAGGCCCCCACACAAGTGCCTGGGATGTTGTAACAGGTATGGCTGCACGAAGTGTCATTCCAATCCCCTATGCCCATTACCTTGGTAAAAAAGAATTATTTGACGGACCTTTTGGCTGGTTCTTCAAAGCAACCGGAGGAGTTCCTGTGGACAGAAACAGTAAGAATAACCTTGTTGAACAGGTAGTACAGGAGTTTGCCAGACGCCAGCATTTCGTCCTGGCCTTATCTCCGGAAGGGACAAGGAAAAAAGTGGAGCGACTCAAAACCGGTTTCTGGCATATTGCCAAACTTGCCAGGGTACCTATTGTAATGGCTGGCATGGATTTTTCTAAAAAAGAATTGAAGCTATCAAAACCCTTTTATCCTGGTGAAAGCCCGGAGGCGGATTTTCCGAAAATTGTGGATTTTTTTGCTCCGATAAAAGGGAGATACCCCGAATTGGGAATGCAAGATTTGAAAGGCAATTAGGCAGAACACATTATGTTTCTTGACTATACTTTCAAGTGTTGTTAAAAGTCCCCAAATTGAGGTACAAAACTTGATAGTTAGACGTACATTTATGCGAAATTTTAACTAAAAACTAAAACCAAATGAAAGTTTCTTACTTAGTACTTGCAGCTTTCACATCAGTTTCCATGATCTCCTGTGTAAGCTCCAAAAAATTCAAAGCTGAACAGGCCCGTTACGCGGAATTGAGCGACAAGCACAATCAATTGCAAAACGATCTGAAAAGCTGCGAAGACGCTAAAGCAGAAGAAGCTCGTAAAAGGGCCGGATTGGAATCTGAAATTGCGAATCTGAACAAGCAGATGGATTTTTTGAAAGAAAACAACACCACTGCCTTGAAACAACTGCAGGATCTCTCTGTGATTTCTGCTTCTCAGGCTGAAAGCATTAAAAAATCCATGGAAAACCTGGGATTGAAAGATGCTTATATCCAGGATCTGCAAACCCAAATGGCTAAGAAAGATTCACTGAACATGGCTCTGGTTATGAACCTTAAAGGCGCCATTGGCAACATGGAAGACGAAGACATCAACATTAAAGTTGACAAAGGAGTAGTGTATGTTGATATTTCCGACAAACTGCTGTTCAAAAGCGGTAGCTATGCCATCACTCCAAGAGCAGAAGAAGTACTGGGCAAAGTAGCTTTAGTACTGAAGAACCAGCCTGATATCGAATTCATGGTGGAAGGTCATACAGACAACAATGAAATTCGTGGAAATATTGGTATCATTAAAGACAATTGGGACCTGAGTGTAATGCGTGCTACCAGTGTGGTAAAAGTGCTTCAGAAAAAACATGGTCTTGATCCTGCTAAGATGGCTGCTGCTGGTCGTGGCGAATACAAACCTGTAGCTGACAATTCAACTGCAGCTGGGAAAGCGGCTAACCGTCGTACCCGGATTGTAATTCTTCCTCAACTTGATCAGTTCTACCAATTGCTGGAAAGAAAATAATTTCAAGCAAGTATAAAAAAAGAGGCGCTTTGTGAGCGCCTCTTTTTTTTCTTATCTATTTCAAAAAATAAATCTGCTATATAGTATACTGTTATACTCTTTCGTAAAACTACTTGATTTTTGATTTTTGGACTTCAGGCCATTATTTTTTATCACTTCTCTCCAACTTATATTCAAAATAAATTATCTTTATAATACTACACGAATCGACCAGCCTGCAATCCTACCTTACTGATTCTTTCCTGTCTCCGATTATTAGCGTAAACCGTTTGTTTTTTAAACCGTAGAAACTTCTAGGCATGAAACCCCATCGCCCCTGGCATTACATGTCAACTGTATTGGCATGTCTGCTTTCGTGTACGCTATTGGTATCCACGCTCCATGCGCAGATATCCGTCTTTCCATCCGACAATCAGTTATACCCAAGAGACTTGAACACCAACAGGGCAACAGTAACGGTGTCAGGCAAGGTATCGCAAACTTCCAACTACCGGCAAATGCGCTTGTATGTTTACCGGGATGGTAACTGGATCAATAGCTATTCCTTTACGCTCAATTATTTTAATGGTACCGCTTCTTACAACTTTAGTGTTCAGATTCCGGCAGAGCGAAACAACTACCGATTTGCTCTTTACGGAGCAACCAGGTGGTCGGAAAATCATATTCGGACGGCCAATAATGTAGTTGCTGGTGATGCTTATATAATTCAGGGGCAATCAAATGCTGTAGCCAATTTGCGCGGCAGTGGGAATACTGCGAACAATGCAGATGATCCGAGCAACGCTCCATTCAGAAATTTTGTTCGGGTATACGGCAGTGGTAGTACAACCATGAGTTATACCAAAAGCTGGTTCATTGGAAAAGGTAATGTATGGTATGATGTAGATGGCCATATTGGTCAATGGGGTATGCGTTTGGGGTCGAATCTTGTTGGCGCCACCAATGTACCTGTGGCTATCATTAATGGCGCAATACCAGGAGAGCCGCTTAATTATTTTCAGCGAAACGATGCCAACCCAACCTCAACCAATACCAATTACGGCAGACTGCTTCGCAGAATAGAAGAAGCCGGATTAAAAAATAATATTCGGGCCTTATTTTGGTACCAGGGAGAATCCGATAACCAGGGAATGCTGAGCAGCACACAACTTTCAACCCAGCAATACAAAAACGGATTTACAAGTCTGCAGCAGGATTGGAAATCGGATTACCCGGGATTAAATCGGTTTTATATCGTACAAATCAGACATGGTTGTGGAATCAGTTCTCCGGATAATACACTCAGAGTACAGGAAGCACAAAGACAGCTTGACAAAGAGTCTGCTGAAATACTGACAATCGCAAGTACCAATACCAGTCAGCTATTTGAAAATAACGGCCTTGGATTTTGCCACTACAATTTTGTTGATGGATATCGTAATATCGGTGATTGGCTAACTTCCCTGGTCCGCAGAGATCTTTACGGAGCTTCCATGCCGGCATCAATAGAATCCCCTGAACCAATATCAGCCAGCTTTTCTTCCTTTAACAGTTCAGGTGCTGCTACTCAAATTGCACTGACACTTAGAGACCAGCAGTCCAATTTTAATCTGTCTGGAGACATCAGTCAGGATTTCCGTCTTGATGGAGGAAGCTATTTCATTCAATCTGTAAGCATCAACGGGAATACCATTTATATCAGTTTCTCTCGAAACTCAGGCACTTTTAATAACCCAACCAGTATATCCTATCGCAATCACCAGGGTGGAGCTTCGCCCATCATAACCAATAACCAGGGGTTGGGACTTATCAACTTCGAATATTTTCCCATCTCAGGAGGATCAGGAACACCTCCACCATCAGGAGGAACTATCTGTCCGGATAACTATGAACCGAATAATTCAATTACTACAGGAAAATCCCTGCCACACAATACATCTATTCAGGGTTCCATTGCCAGCAGTTCCGATGAAGACTGGTTTAATATCAGAATCTGGAGTTTCAGGTATTTCAGGGTTCGATTAAGCAACCTTCCGGCAGATTATGATTTGTATATCTATTCAACGACCGGTGAACTCATTCGCTCAGTAACCAACACCGGAACTGGAGATGAGACCATCATATACAATGATGGGTTAGCAGATGCCAGTTATCGGTTGAGAGTGGTCGGCAAGAATGGAGCGAATGATCCCAGCCGTTGTTACTCATTACTTCTGGAAGCATTCTCCAGTCCACTCGCAAATCCAACTCCACCACCCACTGCTGATCCAACACCAGATCCAACACCAGATCCGGATCCGACCCCTTCCAATGATCCCCCCTGCCCTGATAATTATGAACCAAACAATTCGATCAGTGAATCAAAAACATTAGCGCATAATACAAATCAGTCTGCCTCTCTGGCAAGCAGTTCCGATGTTGACTGGTTCAGTTTCAGAACCTGGAATTTCCAGTATTTTAAAATCAGTCTTTGGGGTTTACCTGCAGATTATGATTTGTATCTCTATGATGTAAACGGAAATGAATTGGCTAGTTCTACCAACAGTGGTACAACTGCAGAAGTAATCAACTATAACCTTGGTCCATCAAATACCAACTACCGAATCAGAGTGACCAGTAAAACAGGAACTGTAGTGCCATCTGTTTGTTATCAAATCAGAGGAGAGGCATTTTCCAGTCCGTTGCCTGCCGGATCTCCTGCTTTCGGTTCAGGAACCAATCAGCTGGGAATAGGCCCTGCTTTGGAAATTACAGATGCAAACTTAATTCCGATGCATGGATTAAGACTTTATCCGAATCCGGTAAGCAATTACCTGATCGTTGAATTCCAGGCTGTTGCCAATTCAAAAACAACCTTCAGCATCATTGATATGATGGGACGAATCTGGGTTGTAAAAGAAGAAAAACTGGCAACCGGACCAATACAATATCGATTGTCACTACCTAATCTCCCAAGAGGAAATTATGTGTTAAAAATTAATCATGGAGACATGATAATTAACCGTAAATTGACTGCAACTATTCAGTAAACCTTAGTAATTATGAAAATCAGCAATCCGGCCTTTCTCCGCCATTGGCGGGGGCCGACGCTTACGCTCTTTTTTGCAGTTGTTGTGCTTCAGACGATCGCTCAGATCAGCCAATATCCCCAGAACAGACAGCTATATCCAAGAAATCCAAAAAACAATAAAGCGGAGATCCCCATTACCGGCAGCATTGATGCAGCTACCGGGTACAATGTCCTGTTGCTGAAAAAATACAGGAACAACCGGCTGGTTGAACAACGTTCTTTACTGCTGAAATACAGAAATGGGAAAGCTGACTTTAAATTCAGAGAAGATATTAAGGCCGAGCTGGCTGAATACCGGTTCGATCTCTTCGGAGTCAAGGGACTCACCCAAACCCTGCTTCAATCAGCTGACCAGGTAGTGGCCGGAGATGCCTTTATCATCCAGGGACAATCCAACGCGGTTGCCAACCTTCGGGGTAATTTCACTCCTGAAAACGATGCGAATGCTCCGGCTAACGCACCTAACCGGAACTTTGTTCGGGTATACGGCAGCGGCAGTAGCACCTACGGTTTCACCAAAGAATGGTTCATTGGTGATGGTAATGTATGGTTTGAAAACAATGGTAACACCGGACAATGGGGTATGCGGATGGCATCCAACCTGGCAGGTGATCTGAAAATTCCGATTGCCATCTTCAATGGGGCTGACCCCGGACAGCCGATTAATTTTTTTCAGCGCAATGATGCCAATCCGGATGACCTTAGTTCAAACTACGGAAGATTACTAAGCCGGGTAAAAGAAGCAGGGCTTCAAAAAAACATCCGGGCTATTGTATGGCACCAGGGTGAATCCGATGCATTGGGTGCTTTGAGTGGTACGCAGCTAACTACCGAGCAGTACAAGCAGGCATTCCTCACCTTATATGAAGATTGGAAAAAAGATTTTCCTGGCATCGCAGGTGTCTGCCTTTTTCAGATTCGCTTTGGATGTGGAATCGCTTCCGTTGATGGCGCACTACAGATTCAGGAGGCCCAACGCCAGCTCGACGATGAAAAAAAAGATATCAGCATCATGTCAACAGGTGCTACACAACAGTTGTTTGATGGCGGTATTATTAATTATTGTCACTACAATTTTCCAAACGGGTATGGCCTGTTTGGAGACTGGATAACAAATCTTCTCAAAAAAGAAATCTACAATGTAAAAAATCTACCCTCTTCTATTTACGCACCAGCACCAAAGCAGGCCTCTTTTACAGCAGTAGGGGATGAAAACCTGGCAACCCAGGTTACCCTTAGCCTGGAAGATAATAAAGCCACCTATAGTGCTTTAGGTGATCTCAATAGCTCCTTCCGGCTGGAAGGAGGAGTTTTTCCCATTACCGGAATTTCGATTAACAAGAATAATATCATCATCGATTTTATTCGTGGTCCGGGAACCGATGGAAACCCCACCGGCCTGAGTTTTATTGGTCACGATAACCAGGCTGCTCCAATTCTAGTAAATGAAAAGGGTATTGGCCTATTGTATTTTTCCAATCTCGCCATCAAGCCTGCAGAAGGACCGGTTTCTCAAAACTGCTCTGATCCATATGAACGAATCAGTTTACTTGGCACTGAATTAAAAATGAATTCATCCATTAAGGCGCTGATATCAAATCCACTGGATACAGACAGGTTCTATTTCAATGCAAAAAATCCAAACAGAGGATTAAAAGTTGAATTGACCAACCTTCCTGCAGATTTCGATATTTATTTATACGATTCAAGGGGCAAGCTCATTTCTAGCAGCATTCAAACCGGTCAGAACAACGAATTGATAGAACTTGATAATGTCAAAAAGAAAGAGCGCTATACTATTTATGTTGTTGGTAAAAACGGGGCTTATCATGCTAAAAATTGTTATTCGCTGAAGTTGAGTTTTAAAAAAGAAGGAGACAATGACGATGATGACGATGATGACAATGATGAAAGCAGCAGTGCAGCAATTGCCAGCGAAATGGAAGCAGGTGCCCAGTTGATGCCATTGTTTAAAGTTTATCCAAACCCGGTACAGGATCGTTTGCTAATCACCTGGCCTGCTCAAAAAGCCGGATCAGCAGAAATTCGGATTATTGACCTGAACGGAAGACAGGTAAAAGGACAACGTATGGCAGTACAGAATGGAACTAACCAATTGCAGATGCAGGTAGGCGGGCTTACACCTGGTGTGTATTTCCTGCAGATTCAGCAGGGCAATCAGCTTGTAACCAGGAAACTGACTATCGCTAAATAAAAACGACTTCTTAACAGAAGCTGCTATTGAATTGCCAAATCAGGAACGCAGGTATTTTTCAAAAAAAGCCAGTGTTCTAGACCAGGCAAGTGTAGCAGCTTCTTTATTGTACCTGGCTGAGGAAGTATCGTTGTGAAAAGCATGCTGTGTGCCTTTGTAGAGATACAACTCATAGCGGATATTATTCGCTTTTAATGCAGTTTCATAGTCGGCCATACCTGCATTCACTCGTTCATCAAGCTCTGCGTAATGCAACTGAACAGCAGCTTTTATGGCCGAAACCTGCGCAGCAGCAGGTTGCCTTCCATAAAAAGCGACAGCAGCATTCAATTCAGGCACGGTGACCGCAAGTTGGTTTGCCATCGCGCCACCCCAGCAAAAACCAACCGCTCCCACCCTGCCGGTACAATCATCACGTTTATGTAAATAGGGAACTGCTGCACCAAACCGGGCGGTATTTTCTTCTGCATTTAATTTTGAAAACAACTGGCGAGCTTCATCTTCATCAGCAGGAGTGCCGCCTAAAGTCGACAAACCATCCGGTGCCAACGCAAGATAGCCTGCTGCAGCTGCCCTTCTGGCTACATCTTCAATATGTGCATTCAATCCACGGTTCTCGTGAATAACAATAACAGCAGGAAATTTTGCGCCTTTTTTAGGCTTTGCCAGGTATGCTTTCATAGTACCAAATGGACTCGGATATTCAACCCGCTCTGTATACAGTTCATTTTCTGCTATCGTCTCAGCTGCCCTGTAATTTCCTTCCAGCAAAGGAAGAATAGTATGGGCTGCTGCAACGCTTCCGGTAAGTGCTATCAGGCCTTTCAGAAACTGTTCACGGGAAAGCGGGCGATGCGTATATTCATCATACAACTGGATAATTCTCTGATCCATAGCTTGGTATTTGAAAAGAGAATTTACTACTAATTGTCCACTTCCAGCGAATGGATAATCCCCTCCAATGAACGAAGGTGTTTCCCAAAGGACTTATTGAACATCCATTTTGCCAGCCAGTAACAGATAGGAATCAATACCAGCATGGTAACAGGCAGGGCATAAACAAAAATCGGCTTCGTCATCAGTTCTTCAATCGTTTTACCCGAACCAAGAATTCCACCGCTCAGGTAACCACCGGCAGCTGCAAACGGATATACCAGCAAACCTAGTTTTTGTTGAACACGACCCCAGTCTGAGATTTCCCGATGATGCATACGCAATTCCTCCAAAACCGGCCTTGTGGCGGAAACTGTGGTTTGAATGGAAGCGTACAGTTTCCATGCTTTAAACAATACATAAGCTGTAAAAGCCATGGTAATAACTATAGTAATTAGTATCGGCCAATAAGGAAAAACAATAATGATATATATATAAAACAAAAAGATCAGGACACCCCATATCATATTCATAAGTAAGGCTTTTTTTAGCTTCATCAAGGGGTGGCCAGGCTGTATTCGCTGAATCCTTCCTGGCTTAAGGAGCCGGGACAGATCCGCATCTTCCGGATTCCAATCCTGCCATTTGGTTTGTTCAGTCATGATGCGGTGCATTTAAGAGGTTCGTTAATCGTTGACGGATTCTATACAGTTTAACGGCCAGGCTATTGGAAGAGATCCCCATCCAGTCTGCTATTTCCTGGTTCGAATAGCCCTCCAGGTGAAGTAAAATGATAGCCCTGTCAGAATCGGTAAGCTGACGAATGGCCTCCTGAAGTGCCCTGGAATTTTCCTGTTCAAATTGAATGGGAGGTAGTTGGCCTGATTCAGGCAGTACTTCTTTGTATTCAATCATAGTCTTCTTACGGTTACTGGTAAGTACCGTATTCAAACTAATCCTGTAGAGCCAGGTACTGAATTTGGCATCCCCCCGGAATTGCAACCGGCCCTTCCAACATTGGAGCAGGATTTCCTGGTAGAGATCCTTTTTCTCCTCGGGGTCTGCAGCATAAAGAGATACTACCTTGTAGATAATCCCCTGGTTTGCCCTGATCTCTGATAAAAAAAACTCCTCCTCCATAGTGCTGTATATGTCAGCTATTTTCAATTGGTATCAAATCTCTCCCGGAAATTACATTCCCGGCAAACTTTTTTTCATGAAATACGAAGCCTTTCATACTTGATTTTCACCGCTCGTGCATTGACAGGAATTATTGACCCGTTATCCTAATTAGGTTTTTGTAACCACCAGGGATTTGAAATTTTGTTTTCAAATAACCTGACATGCTGTATCGATTTTCTATACTGGTTTTACTCATACTGATGAATCACTTATCAGCAACTGCCCAACAAACCGGAAAGGTGAAGGGTCAGGCTGTGGAAGGAGCCACGATTAGCCTGTTGAAAGCATCAGACTCCAGCCTTGTGAAACTGGCAGTAGCCGGAGCCTCAGGGATATTCGAATTGGAACAGGTAAACATAGGTGAATATTTGTTACAGGTGTCAGCGGTAGGATATCAAACGTATTATACCACCGCGTTTGCGCTGAAAACTGAAAATGAGACCTATGACCTGAAAGCAGTTCCTCTTTCCAAAAGTTCTGATGAATTAAAAGCTGTTACAGTTACTGCCAGTAAACGGATGATTGAGGTGAAACCTGACAGAACCATCGTAAATGTGGATGCAGGCATTTCCAATGCCGGGGCAACCGCCATGGAAGTATTGGAAAAGTCACCCGGTATTTCAGTAGACAGGGATGGAAATATAAGTCTCAAAGGCAGACAGGGTGTGCTTGTGCTGATTGATGGCAAGCCCAGTTATCTGACTGGTGCCGACCTGGTAAACCTGCTCAATAATATGATGGCCAACCAACTGGATCAGATTGAAATTATGACGAATCCCCCTGCTAAATACGATGCAGCAGGCAACTCTGGCATCATTAATATCAAAACTAAAAAGAATAAACAACGGGGATGGAATGGCAGCCTTAACCTCTCTTATGGTCAGGGTGCTTACTTCAAAACCAATAACGGGCTGAACCTCAATTATCGTAACGAAAAGTTTAACCTGTTTCTGAATTACAGTCAAAATTCCAATAAGAATTTCAATAACCTGTACATCAAACGAACCTATCTGGATGCAGCTGGAAAAGCTACCGGGTATTTTGATCAGCCAACTATGTTACGCATGCGGGGAGATAACAATTCGCTGAAGGCAGGGATTGATTATAACCTGAATAAAAAAACAACTATCGGGATTACAGGCACCGGTTTTATATCTCCCCGGAAATACAACAGCCTAAGTACCGGATATCTAATGGATACCGATCGCATTACAGATTCAACGGTACAAACTACCAGTAAAAACTCCAATAAATGGATCAATGGAACTTTAAATCTGAATCTGCGACATACTATCAACAAAAACTCGGAACTGACCGCTGACCTGGATTATATGCATTATGATATGACCAATAATCAGCTTTTTCATAATACTATTACACTGGCAGATGAAACACTTGTCAGCGATGGATACCTGAAAGGAGATTTACCCGCTTCCATTTCAATTTATACTGCCAAAGCTGATTATAACACCACCCTGAAAGGCGAGTGGAAGGTGGAAGCCGGACTTAAATCAAGCAGGGTCAAAACTAATAACCAGGCCAATTATTTTAATTCTGCTGGCAGCAGCTGGATACCGGATTATGGCAAAACCAATCATTTCCTCTATGAAGAATCGATTTATGCAGGCTACCTGAATACAAATAAAAAATTCGGAAAATGGTCAGCACAAGGTGGCCTCCGGTTTGAACAGACCAGTTATACAGGCAACCAGCTGGGAAATCCGGAAAAGAACGACTCCAGTTTCCGGCGCAATTATGCCAGTCTTTTTCCAAGCATTTACCTGACACACGAATTAGATTCCAATCATACTTTTACAATTCAAACCGGAAGAAGAATCAATCGTCCAGCCTATCAGCAGCTAAATCCCTTCCTTTTCTTTATCAATGAATACACTTACCAGGTAGGTAACCCTTATATACAGCCGCAGTTTACCTGGAATTTTCAGTTTTCGCATACCTATAAGGGTTGGCTGACCACCTCATTAGAGTATGGCGATACCAAACAATATTTCTCACAAATCTTTAAAACTGAAGGCAGGGTAACGATTCTGACGGAAGGCAATCTCGCCAACATGAAAAACCTGAACCTGAGTATGACAGCACAGCTTAAGCCAGCAAAATGGTGGTCTGCTACCATTAATCTTACCGGCACCTATCAGAAGGTTAGCGGCGTTGGGATGAATAGTGATTTCAACAGTGAAATGTTCAGCGGCAACGGGAATATCAACAATCAGTTTAAGTTCGGAAAAGGATGGTCCGCGGAATTATCCGGGTTTTACAATGCAAAAAGCAGGGATGCGCAATTCACCATTTATGGCTTTGGCCAGGTTGCAGCAGGTATTGGCAAACAGGTCCTGAAAGGCAAGGGCACCATCCGCCTGAATATGAGAGATATCTTTTTCACTCAACAGATTCAGGGAGATATCCGTTATCAAAATGTACGGGAGAGATTCAATCAAAGCAGGGACAGCAGGGTCGCAACAATCAGCTTCAACTGGCGCTTTGGCAAGCAATTGGGTGAATCCAGGAGAAAAAACAGTGGTTCAAGCGAAGAACAGAATCGTGTTCGGGCTGGTGGCTAATCAACTTGTATGATCTGAAACAATCACCCATTTCCCATTTATTTTTTTGAACAGCAGCGTGAAATGTCCACCAACATCACCGGCATCGCGGGTAAGCTGCCATTTGCCAACTATCATCCAATAATCTGGAGCCAACGGGAGAAAATGAAGGAGATCAAATTTCAACCTGCCCATTTTTGCCTGGGAATTATAATTGGTTTTATATCGGCGAAGGGTGTTGGCATGACCATAGGTAACCCCGCTTGCTCCGATAAAAAGCAGGGAATCGGAGTTCCAGTAACCATCCATGAAAGCATCAATATCGCCTTTATTCCAGGCGGCTTCCTGAGCGGATAATACGTTACGGATTGCCAACTCATCAGTATGTTGGGCAAAACTGCCAATTGAAAACCCAATCAATACAATACTAAGCAGGAGTTTCATGGAAATAATTTCCTGAAAGGTAGAGATCGATCCCGAATCAACAAAATGGATCGCATGCTGTTAATTTGCAGTTTAGAAGCATATGAAAAAGATTTATCACCTGGGAAATTGTGACACCTGCCAGAAAATCCTAAAAGAAGTAGGTGCAGAAAAAAAGCAAGTTCAACTGCAAGAAATCAAAACGGAACCAATCACCCCAGACCAGCTGGACCAGATGAAAGAACTTGCCGGCAGTTATGAAGCGTTGTTTAGCAGGCGTGCATTGAAATACAGAAGTATGGGACTACATGAACAAACGCTGACTGAAAAAGATTACCGCCGACTCCTACTGGAAGAATACACCTTTCTCAAACGTCCGGTTGCGATTGTTGGAAATCAAATTTTCATTGGCAATACCAAGGCGGTAGTGGAAGCGCTGAAGAAAGCATTATAATACTGCTGCGTCGTCATTGAAGAGCCGAATCACAAACAGACTCAGATTTCTGTATGGCGGAACATATTCAGCAAACAGATTGCGGGTTGCTTCCGATTTGCTGAACTGATCGTTTAACCTGCTCCAGAAATCCGGCCAATATATGTCCTGTTCCTGCAATAAAAGCGCATTCAACTCCTGGATCATAGGGTCATTAATCAGTTTGGAACCAATTTGCTTAGTAGCTACGATCTGGGCCTCAGGACTTTTTCCAGCCACTGTCAAAAGATTTTTATACCCGCCACAGGATCCCAGAATAGCGAGTTTCATATAAGGTTGAAGGTATCCCAAAGTGGTAGGCAGGTGATAACTATGGCCCCGGTGAATGATGATCCCTGGTTTAATATTTTGACGGGTCAGGTATTCGAGCAATTGTTGCTGAGCCTTCTCATCCTCCCGAAAAGTGTGATCAAGGGGAAGATTAGCATATATATTAACCGGCTGCATGGATTTTTTAGAACAGATTTCTATCCATTTAGGTAGTCTTGCAATTTCCCAAACGGATGTGTCCCGGAACAGTTGTAAAAAATTAGAAAAACTAGCCTTACCGTCTTCATCTCCATAAAATAAAACAAGCTGATGAATCACCTGGTCTGAACCCATAATCGATTTCAGTGAAAGCAACTCATAATTACCTAACCGGGCAAATAGTTCCTGCCTGGAAGCAGGATTGTTTGCAACCTGGTAAATCTGGTCCAGAATTTTGTAAAGACGAATTCCGTAAAAATTATCTGTGTTCCTGCATCGCTGCAGGTTTTCCTCCAACAGTTCTCCCACGATCGTATTAGCAAGTGAATCCGATGATAAACTGATAAATGCATCTGCCACATCCATCGCTTCTTCCAGACCGCTTTCACGATCTGCCTCAATGCCGGAGACAAATCGCGATAAGAGAAGTTTCCGCTCTGTTTCAGGCATATTTGCGAGGTAATCTCCCAGCACGTTATAATGGGAGCAGATTCTGATAAATTTTCTGAACTGGTCATAGGCCACCATTTCCATGAGGCTATCTGACCGTCCTGCCGGAACCTGTTGCATCATACGTTTGTAGATTCCCAGAAAACTGGAAGTATACAATTCATCTTCACCGGTGGTAATCAGATAATACAAATCAATAGTGCGTAACGGCTGAATACTCGCAAATCTTGTAGCCTGACCATTCTCATGCAGATCATTGATTGGCTTGATGTAAAAAGCCATGGCCTTATCGTGTAGTGCAGTGCGGAGTGCAGGCTGCATTCCGACAGAGGAGCCGGCAGGTTTTGTTCTGCGCATTTCCTGAATCGCATCCACCAATGTTTGGTAATAACCATTAACGTTAGAACTCCTAAGTGTTAGCAGGCTGTCTGCTGTATACTTTTTTTCAACAAGTCCGGATGCAAAATGAGCCAGCTCCCCTACATTACGATTACCGGCCATATTTACCAACTCCTGAATCAGCGGGTGGGAGGAGCCCCGGATATAGGCAGCGAGGGGCGTTTGCTGTTGATTGATATATTGAATAAGTTTTACGGGAATTCGTTCCGCAATGAATACAAGAGCTGTGTCTTTATAAGGAAAGTCGGGTCTCCTCTCCAGAAATGGAAAAAGATTCTCTACTCCAACTGCCACCCTCCTTACATCAGCCAATTGCTGAAGTCGTTTTCCCACCGGGTATAACCGAAAAGCATCAGCCATCAATTGGGTTCTTTTGGCTCCAAAACCTGCCATAATTTCCTGCAGAGGAAGGTCATTCACTACTGCATTTGCTATTTGCGGAAATTTTTCCAGGGCATATGGGATATCGTACACATCATATTGCTGTTGCTGAAGACTTGCCCGAAGTGTTTGTAAAAAATACCGGAGACTGGTAATGCTATTAATCCGTTCTTTGGGTTTTACTTCTTCTCTTTCGGAAAAAGCCGCCTGCAAACTATCAACGGTAAAATAGGCAAATTCACGTACGCGGATTCTGATCCCCTCCTCTCCTCTGAACTGATTTAAAAATTGCCTGTACTGTATCTGTTCAGCATCCAACAATGCATTTGCCTCTGCCAGGTTAGCCTGAGCATTGGCCGACAGGGTAATGGAAAAAAAACAGCATAGAAATAGTAAAATTCTCTCGCTACGGTTCATGTTTAGATTTCAGCCTCAAGTTACGCTGAAAAATGCATACTGCCTGCTACTGGGCAAACTGGAGCAAAATTCCCGATACCGCACCGGGTGGTCCGAATGCTTCCAATAATTGCTGGTAATGGTTGGGTTTGATTCTTTCAAAATGAGTGGCTTTTCTGGCTTCTGTCCAGCCAGCTCTCAGTTGTTCAATTACAAGTGGATTAACCTGGTGTACGGTTAACAAACAGGAAACAAGTTTTTCCTGAACTAGAACAGGAAGACGGGTATTTACAAGTGCCGGGCCAAGGGGTATCTCAGGCGATACAGCAATTTCCCGGAGCTCATTTTTATAACCGGGATTCTCCTGTTGGTACACCAGAAACGCATCCTGACCCATCGCAGCCAGATCGGCGCTCCCATTTATTATTGTTTCCACAGCTGCTTTGTGTGTTCCGGCATACTGGAGTGATTTGAATTCCTGCTCAGGACTTGAAATCATCCGGCTATTCAGGAGCAATCGGGGTACCAGGTTGCCGGAAGTAGAGCCCGGTGCAACAAGTGCAAGTCTGATCTCAGCAGTTTTTTCCTTTAGATTGCTCCAGTTGATAGTTGAATGGGTTCTGGCTATGAATGAAGTCTTGTAGATATCCCTGGTATCTTTTGGTACAACCCAGGTAACAGGAGCCCACATAGGATGTTTCTTTTCAGAAGCAGAAAGTAACAGATAGCCAAACGTATTGATAAAGCCAAGATCAACTTCCCCCATTTGAAGTGCTTTGATAAACTCGGGAACGGACTGATAAGAGTGGATCTCTACCTGGATACCTATTGTTTTCTGGATATGATTTGCCAGTGGTTCAAGATTGGCAATCCGATTGTTGGTGTCGTACCGGTATGTAGCCAATCTAAACGTTTGAGCAGTTCCTTCAGTAATAAGAAACATCAGGAATAAAAAAAGACAGGTCCGCATCATGTAACAAATATCAGGCAGCAACTTAAACGGCCGTGAAAGAAAACGGTTCTCTGGTTCTATTATAATTTTAAAGGCCTATTATAAGGATTGCCTCCAGTTGATTTGAACCAATTCCGCGGGACAACTCTTCTATTTTGATTTGCTGATTAACACGATAGATTTTTTGTGCAGTCAAATGATAATATATCTTTTTCCCCTGAACCATTTCAATAGGCTTTTCAATAATGAGCGGATCTTCAGGCCCGGGGTAGCTGGTCAATTGGCGGATGGGCACCAGCGTATCCCAAATCCTGACAGGCATTGCATTTTCCAATTTGGTCTGGTGAATTGTTAACCGGATGCCGGCATCCTTTGACACTGGTTGCTCCTGCCTGATACGCGGGTCAGAAAAAATTTTAAACTGTACGAGTCCGGCTACTGGTTTTGGGTTGGATGGCAGCGGTGGCGGACTGACCGATTTATTGCAAGACGCAATTAATGCGCATGCAAGCACAAATGGTAAAAGGTTCATGATGGATAGGTAAAATGGTTAATGGATCTACGAGATGAGCAACTCTGTAGTTCTTTACGTTGCATGATTTCGACGAAAAATTCAGCTTTTCACATTTGCCGCCGATGATACCGGATTAAAAACCGCTCATCCAAAAGACATTCGTTTTTAATAGCGCGATCTGTCAGGATGTAAATAATCACCTTGTTTATGAAAAAGATGAGTCAGTTCCTTATGGTTCTAATAGCTGGCAGTGTTGTATTCAGTAGTTGCCGGAAAAATGATGATGAGCCTTCTTCTCCAACACCTTTACCTGAAAACATGAAATGGGTTAAAAAAGTAGTAGCCGGACCGAATGATTACTACGCCTATACTTACACAGGCCAGAAGCAGGTAGATTCCTATACATCCAAATGGACCTATTCACCGGAAGGACCAGTTATTCAAACCTACAAAGTAACTTATCAGTACGAGAACGGTAAAGTAAAAGAAGCTGCCACTCAAAGTGGCGGAAAGCAATTGTTTTTTTATAAAAACAATCAATTGGACCGATCAGAATTCTATTTTCCCAATGGAGAAAAATATGCTGACCATCAGTATATGTATAACAACATCAAGCAGTTGACGGAAATTATTGAAACGATTACAGAGCCCATTGAAGTAAGCCAGGTGCGAACTCAATTATTTTATGACTCAAAGGGGAATCTGACAAAAAGAGTGAATCAACAAAAAATGAAAGGAGCTAATCAGTTCCAGTTAACATCCACTTTACTGGTAGAGCAGTATGATAACAAATACCATACGGTTCCAGGTGATATCTGGGGCCAATATTTACCCGGACTAATACTTTATCGTAATAATCCTATACGAATCAAAGAATTATTACCAAACGGAACTGTGGATCAGATTGTCCACATGAGTTATGAATATGACGCCAATGGATTCCCAACAGCCCGCATACAACACATTGAGGTAAATGGTCAGCACAAGCCCTCGATACGGTTTGATTACGAATATTAAGCTTTCTACCATTCATCCCATAAAAACAACAGTTCATTAACAAATACCTTGCAGGTATTCTTATCCAGTAATAGCTTTGCAGTATCAAACCTGATTTTATGAAATTATTCTATTCACTCGCAGTTTGCCTGATTTTGTTATCAGGTTTGGCTGCAAAAGCTATTCTTCAGCCGATAGAGCCTCCGGGAGGAGCAACTACTACGGTAATTCCGGTTAAAGAGAACAAAGTACAGTCAGCAAAGCTTTCCTGGGTTAAATCCAAAATGGAAAGCCATTGCTGCGGTAAATGCAGTTGATTACTCTTCCACAATCCTGAGTTTCGCATAATTCAACATGATCTTTTTTTCTCCGTTCAATTCAAACTGAACAGTTGCGATGGGATTGTGGGCGCTTCCTTCCATTTTCAACACTTTCCCGAACCCGAATTTTTGGTGCTCAACTTTTTGTCCGGCCTGCAGATTTGAAGTATCACTTGGTATAAAATTCACTGATGGTGTATGTTCCACTACTTTGGGAGCAGCTTTCGGAGGAATATAAGAAGGTACCGTATCTTTTCTTTTTGCCGGTGGTGGTCCATATAATTTTTCTGCCTGTTCACTGGCCCCAAATCCCCGCATGCGGTCAAATGCCGAGCCTTGCGTATAACTTGCCCCCTGGTTTCTGGAACCTCCCCCGGCAAAAGTCCGATCCAGGTACTGGTTAGGAATTTCATCAATAAACCGACTGGGTTCGTTCTGTTGTAGTTGCCCGAATTTATACCTGGTATTAGCGTAGGTAATCCAAAGTTTCTGTTTCGCGCGGGTGATAACCACATAAAAAAGCCGGCGTTCCTCTTCCAGTTCTTCTCTTGTGTTGATGCTCATTGCATTTGGAAACAACATTTCTTCCAGTCCTGCTGCGAACACAACGGGAAATTCCAATCCCTTTGCCGCATGGATGGTCATCAACTTAACAGTATCCGCATTCGGATCTTTTTCATCCGCATCGGTCAGAAGCGTGATTTGCTGTAAATAGGCAGACAATCCCTTGTCGCCCACTTCCCCTTCATCATTGCTGGGAGTCTCTGTGAATTCCTTTATAGAGTTCAGCAATTCCTGCACGTTTTCATAGCGCTGTAATCCCTCAACTGTTTTGTCATTGAACAATTCCTTTACGATATTGGCCTGTTTGCCAACATGAAATGCAACATCATATGCATTTTTAGAGGCCAGCATGCTTTGGCATCCTTTGATCATGGTAACAAACTGTTCGATAGCCTCAAGGGTTCCCGCTTTGAATCCGGCCAGAGAAGCATTTTCCAGCACTTCCCACATAGTGATATTATGGGTATTGGCCATCAGCAAGATCTTATCGATGGTGGTTTTACCAATCCCCCGAACCGGATAATTTATAACTCTTTTAAGTGCTTCTTCATCACGGGTGTTTACAATTAACCTCAGGTAGGCAACAAAATCCTTGATCTCCTTTCGTGCATAGAAGCTCACTCCTCCATACATTGTATAAGGAATTCCCATCCTGCGCAAACTTTCTTCAAAAGCCCGGCTTTGTGCATTGGTACGGTATAAGATTGCGAAGTCGCGATTGCTGAAATGATTACGCAGCTTTTGTTCCTGGATCGTATCCGCTACAAATTTTCCCTCTTCGTTATCTGTCATGGTACGAACCAGCCGGATCTTTTCTCCCTCTGCATTTTCCGTCCAGAGTTCTTTTGGAATCTGTCCTTTGTTGTTATTGATAACTTCATTGGCAACATTCAGGATGCTCTTCGTACTGCGGTAATTCTGTTCCAGCTTGATCACTTTTACATCATCGTAATCTTTCTGAAACTGCAGAATATTCTGAATAGTGGCACCCCGGAAAGAATAAATCGATTGCGCATCGTCTCCCACTACGCACACATTTTCGTGGACTGCTCCCAGCAGTTTGATAATCTCATATTGTGCAGGGTTGGTATCCTGGTACTCATCAATCAGGATATACTTGAATTTATGTTGGTATTTATGTAGCGATTCTGGAAAATGTTTCAGTAGCTCATACATTTTGATCAGCAGGTCATCAAAATCCATCGCTCCATTCTTAAAGCATCGTTTGGCATAGGCGGCATAGATCTGTGCGATGGCAGGCCGGTTTGAGCGACTGTCTTCCTGCTGGATGTAGTAATCCTGGGCATATTCAGCCGGGCCAACCAGTGCGTTTTTGGCGGAACTGATCCGGTTATATACTACATTAGGCTTGTAGAGTTTATCATCCAGATTGAGCTCGTTGATTACTGTTTTTACTACAGATTTAGCATCATCGGTATCATAAATAGTAAAAGAGTTGGGGTATCCCAGATGATGCGCTTCGCTTCTTAAGATGCGGGCGAACACCGAGTGGAAGGTTCCTACGTAGAGATTTCTCGCATCCGAGTTACCCAGGATTTTTTCAATCCTTTCTTTCATCTCCTTTGCTGCCTTATTGGTAAAAGTCAGTGCCAGAATATTGAAAGCATCAATCTTATGGAAAGACATCAGGTGTGCTATTCTTGTGGTTAACACCTTGGTTTTTCCACTACCCGCACCTGCTACAATCATAAGGGGGCCATCTTTATGTAATACAGCGGCTCGTTGTTGCTCATTTAATCCGTTCAGGTAATCTTGCTTCATCAAAATCGGGCGGCGCTGGTTTAGACGATCGAAAGATCCAGCGACAAGCATGCAATTTACATAGAAATGGCCCCATGCAGAACGCGTGTTTTCCCCAGCTTGCTTCACCCGACCGGTGCCACCGGTCGGGTGAGGAGATTACGGGATCTGGATGCCTGTGCGCCGGGCCTGTTCCCGAAGGATCTTTTCCATTTCGGTAGCCAGTGTTTGTTCCACGGTTCCTGTTTTTTTGGCTTTTTCGGCAAGTATGAATTTTTCACGCTGAGCCTGAATCAGTTCCAGCTCTTTCTGTATTTCTTTTCTTTTGGAGGCGAGTGATTCAATATAGGCTTTGATTTCAGCCCTTGATTTGGATCGGATCGATTCCGGGAGGGCGGAGGGTGCTACTTTATTGTAGAACTGGGGATCTGCTTCCTGTGCATCTACCAGGTCCCACTGGGAATTCATGTATAATGATTTTTTTCCTTTTACTATTACCCGTTCTGCTGCTGCTGGCTTATTCAATTCATAGTTCTGCGCATCTGCTTCTTCCTGTTTGACTTTGCTTTCGCGACCCAATTGTCCATACCCAATGTAGGTTGCATTAAGGACCTTGTTCAGTTCAAACAAGCGATCGTCGTATGGAGTAGCCACCAGGTCAACAGCAGCGTTGGAGTTAATATGTGTAAAACTTCCATTACCGCACTCAGCACCAAGGTTCCAATGCTCATTTAATCCCTGCATGCGATCACCGCAATAAATAGTGTTTACCACCACCTGTTTTTGCTTTGCGATAGCACAGGCTTTCGTGAATGGGAGATTGCCCTGTAAAAAGTCTTCATTCCCTGCAATGAAAATTACTTTATAATGGTCAGGGCCGTCTTCCCATTTCAATTCATTCAGTGAGTTGTACATAACCTGCCCGCAATATTCATCGCCACCCATGGTAGTCAACCGGAACAGTTGGTTAGACACTTCATCCAGGTCTGTTGTGAAAGGAGTAATCTGTTGGACATATCCTGCGGAGGGTTTATTGGAGGAGCGGCCATATTCATACAGTGCAATCTCGATTTTTGGCGTATATCCATCACAGTTGGATTTTCCGAGCAGGCTCACCATGTTCCAAAGCTGAGCCTTCGCCTGCGAGATTAGGCCGTCCATGCTATTGCTCACATCCAACAGGATAGCTACCTGAATTTTTCGGGCGTATGGAGGCGCCGTCATTTGTTTTGGACTCTCCTTTACCCGGTTTGCAGGAATTGGAGTTCCGATGGGTTCAATTCTGTTTGATTCAGTGGTGATGGAAGCTGTTTTCTTTTTTGTGTTTTTTGAATTACCTACTGACGAATAAATAATTCCGGTGCAAAGCAGCAATCCTCCCGCCAGGAGGCTGCTTTTGATTAAGCGTGTTGGCATGGTGATGGTTTTCCGTTGAGATGACGCAATCGGAAAATTTTCACACAGTCAATCCTCCCTTTACAGAATGTTTAACACCCTGGGCTCGGCCGTTTACGGAAACCAGGCCTCTGTGGGAGCCTGTTTACCCGACCGGTGCCACCCGACCGGTGAAATCATAGAGCCCCAAGTTCAGCAGCAGAAATGTAATTATCCTCTACGGAAGACTTCCCGATAAATCGGAAATACCTGCAGTTGACAGGTTTTGAAAGTTGTATCACCTGCTCGATGGGATTGGCTTTAATATTGGCAAATTCCCCGGAAGCAACGCTTGTCCAGTTCTTCCCGTCGGAGCTTACCTGCCATTCGTACTGCCCAACCACCCCCCATGATCCGCCTGTGCGGGGCAGGTAGGTAAATGCCTTGACAGTTTGTGCTTTGCCCATGTCAACAACTATTTCTTGGGGAGGTGGGCTCATTTCCCGTTCATTGTTCCAGGTGTACCAAAGGGTGGAAGGATCGTTGTCAATAGCATGAAGGGCTGCACCTTTCGGATCCTTGCTTTCTGAAGAAACAGACACCACTTTCCAACCTCTTTTATCCATTGCTCCGGGAGTCATAATATTTCCATAGGAGACGGTTGGAAGCTCATCAGGTTCTTTAAAAACACCAATATCGCTCATTGCAATACTCACCGGAGATTGAAGGATCCGAACCCGCAGCTGTTGGGTGGTCAGAAAAGAGGGCAAGCGAACCAGCCGGTTGGCGCCAATACTCGTAGCCTGCGCCACTTCTTTCCAATTATTATTTTCTTTCACGTCAATGGCTATGCGCTCAATCCGTTGACCAAGCTGGATATTCTCACGTAACCGGATAATATTAAATGTTACAGGTTCTTTCCAGTCCAGTACCAGCTCAGCAGTTGTAACGCTGTCATCCGTTGCCCAATAAGAATAACGATCTTCATCGGTCAGAAATTTTACACCAAATTGTTTATCCGCATTACCGCGTGTATTGCTCGCTGTTAGTTTGGCTGCAGTTGCAAGATTATTGGAAAAGGTTTCAGCCAGCAGCTTTCCAAATTTGGACAAGGATTCCACATCATTATCGTGAAGTAAACCGCGTTTATCCGGAGCTAGTCCCAGGTCCAGGGCCCCACCCCGGCCGACACTTTTAAAATAAAGATCAAATAATTGTGCAGGAGTTTTAACACGATGGTCCTGATCGGGATGATAAAACCAGCCTGGCCGCAATGGCACATCACATTCAGCCGGCTTCCAGTATTTGCCATTTCTGGTTCCTTCCGGTGATAACCAATATTTGAGTTCACCTGGTGCTGCTACGGTTTTCCCATCCACCGGTTCCGGGGTAAAGGTAGCCCAGGAAGTTTCGGCAGCATGACCTTCCTCATTACCCACCCAGCGCACATCTCCCATATCATTGAAGATAACTGCACCAGGCTGGAGATCCCTGACCAGCTGCCAGGTTGTATCCCATCCGTAATAAGTGGTACGGTCAATATTCCTTTTTTCCCGGGCACCGCCATAATAGCCGTCTCCGCCATTAGCCCCGTCGAACCAGGTGATAAAAAGATTTCCGTAATTGGTGTAGAGCTCGCGTAACTGTTCGCGGAAAGCTTTTACATATTCATGTGATCCATAAGTTGGGAAATTGCGATCCCACGGTGAACAATAAACGCCAAATTGCAGTCCCAGTTTCCGGGCTGCATTTTCAAATTCCTTAACCATGTCTCCCTGACCATTTTTCCAGGGACTTTTGCTGATATTATAAGGTGTGGTTTTGGTTGGCCATAAAGCAAACCCATCATGATGTTTGGCAACAAGGATCAATCCTTTAAAACCTCCGTCGGCAGCCGCTTTGGCAATCTGGTTGGCATCAAATGAAGAAGGATTAAAATTGGCGGGATCCGCATCGCCATAACCCCATTCCTTATTTTCAAAAGTAGTGGGTGTAAAGTGCACGAGTACATAAGTCTCCAGTTCCTGCCAGCGCAATTGGCGTTCTTCAGGCAGTACTCCATAGGGTGCAGGAGCAGATAATTGAGGAGAGGTAGAACAGGCAGTAAAAACTGCTGCAACACACATAGTTGTGATATACCGATACAGAAACATATGACTGGTTTACCCAACGAAATTCAATCATTCTGTTTTTTAGCGGCACCTGCATATCAACCGATGCTGCTATTAAATTCACCCTGGCCGGCCTATTTCCTGGACTGTTTATCTGTGACTTTAAATTGCCGAACGGCCTCCTTTTGCTGCGGGGGGTCAATATCAGTACCTGGAGCTTTTGTCTGAAGTTCCACTATCCGTTCAGCCTTTATCTGCCTCCACTTTTCTTTCTTGGGCTGCCAGGCCAGCAGAACCCATGTTTCATCCTCTTGTTTTATTGCTACCGGCAAAATCGAATACGTTTTATTGTCTTCTCCTTTATTCTGGCTCAGGGTCAGGCGAAGGATTTTTTTCTCATTGATTGCTTCCGTGAGCTGCGAAAGCCATTCCGCACCCGCGGTGCCCTGCACGGGAGTAATATATACCGATTTGTCCTCCCCGGCCCGGGTTTTCAGCAAATCCAGAATAAAGCCTGCTTCCTGCATATACTTACAATAGCGGAAGAAATTCCCCAATTGCCCTTCCGGCATCTCCTCCAGATGATACTGATTGGTACTTGCATCATATGAAATCCGGATTCCCAGGTCAGACCGAAGCGATTCCAATAGTCGCTGAAATGTCCGCAAACTCAGCTCGCAACCCGCCTGTTGAAGCGCGTTCATTAATTCTTCCCGATTGGCACCCACAGTTTGCTGAAGGTGATGAACCAGGGTATAATACGGCAGAATATAGTCCCGGGGCGACATGGGTTTGGGTTTATTCTGAAATCTAGCCAAAATTTTGGAAATTCCCACTCAACCAAGCAAAGGCCTGGTTGTTGCAATTCTATACAAAGACCCAAACAGACAATATGAATAATTCACTAAGAACAAATTCAGTAGTTGCAGCTATCTTGATGGTAACCGTATTGGTAGTAAATGCACTTGCAGTTCTGTTACCTATCAACCAGATGAGTACCGGCGCCATTTCGGATCTATACCCGAATTATTTTGTTCCGGCAGGTTTCACTTTCAGCATCTGGTCAATTATCTATCTGTTGCTGATCTCCTTTTGCGGTTATAGTATCTGGTATGCATTCAGTAAAACCGAAAACCGATCGCTGGAATCCATGCTTTCGAAATTGTTGGCTTATTTTATCATAACCTGCATCATCAACTGTAGCTGGATTTTTATGTGGCATTACCTGCAGATTCAATTATCCCTGCTCGTGATGCTGGCATTTCTGGTTACCCTTATCATTATCTATCGCTTGCTGCTTGATAACCGGTCCAATTTTTCCAGCACCGCTTATTTCTTTCTTCAGGTACCCTTCAGCGTTTACCTTGGATGGATCAGCGTTGCTACCATAGCGAACACCACAGCCCTGCTTGTTCATAGTGGTTGGGAAGGAGGGTTCTTATCACCCGTAAGCTGGGCAGCCATAATGATGGTAGTGGCAGTAGTACTGGGACTTCTTTTCTTGCTTAAATGGAGCGATTCTGCCTATGCATTGGTAATTTGCTGGGCATTGTACGGAATTTATTTTAAGCAAAATGATGAGCCTTTACTAGCCAGGACAGCCACTATAGGAATTGGGATACTGCTAATTGTGGTATTTTATCAGTCGTGGAGAAGGATCAAAAAAAGTCCCGGGTTATAAACCCAGGACTTTCGCATCTACTGCAAATTTTGTAGTTATACTGACATCCAGGTCATCCGTAATTAGTTTGTCTGTAGTCAGTCTTGTCTTGATAATATAGGTTCCTTTTTTTAGGTAATCAGTTAATTGAACATCTGCTGTTTTCAGGAGCAGGATTGCATTGATCTGATCAGTAATATCTGTTTCGAATGCGATTTTGGTTTCCGGCAGTTGGTCTGCGTCAATAAACACTTCAATATCTTTCAAGAAATCCCAGCTTCTTCCAAAAGGTTGCGTGATCACCATTCTGAATTCCTGGAGTTTAACTGACTCCAGCATTTCTGCTTTGGTATTATTGAATGTGAGTTCGCGACTTGCCTCAGAATATACAGGAGGAGTATACAAATCATATGGCAGCAGGGTTGCGGCACCCGCTTCAATTTTTAATTCGGTACGATCTGTTACCGTAAACTGGGTCAGCTTATCAACCTTTTCACAGGCGCCTAAACCGAATGCGGCCAGGGACAGCACTGTTATAATGCGTTTCATGGGCAGGGATTTTACTAAGGATCATAACGGGGGCTGCAGTCCTTTAGTATTTTAAAATGAACCCTGCTTTCAATTTTTTCGATGAATGAACAGTTTCCAAAAACAAACAACCCCGTTTTTGGCGGGGTTGTTTGTTTTATCTAAAGTTTCTACTTACTTAACAGTTATTGCTTTATCGATCAGGAATACCAGGTTGGTTCGGTGTGCACGGGTTTGCTCATCAGGACTTGCAGCTCCTGCCAGCATAGCTTTTACTTTTTTCAATGTATGTAAAGCTGCTGCCTTGGAGGCATTGTCATATCCGGTTTTTGCTTCTACAATAGCGGCAGCACCTTTAACGAATTCAGTCTGCAGGTTCTGACGATACAGGTTCACGCTGCCACCCAGATCAGCCTGGAAAATTGCCTTTGACAGATCGCCCAACACTTCAGCAACACTATAAGTGTTTCCGTAAAGACCACTGTTGTTGATACGGGTCAGTGTTACCGGATGGAGGATATGCGCCAGAGTGCTCAGCTGGATGCTCGCAATGGTATTGGAGGGTTTTACATCTTCCGTACCATTGAAGAAACCAAATCCACGACGCTGCATCTGCAGGTAAGGGAACAGGCTGGCATCTGCAGCAAAAGCATTGGGAGCAAACAGATAGGTATTGAGCAAAGCCATCGCTTTTTTCTGATAGGCTTCAGAAACCGGAGTAAATGGTTTAGCGTTTGACTTTTGTCCGGCAAAACTGCGATCCACATAAACACCACCGATATAACGGCTAACCGCGTTTACCATCTGGGCACGCTGGCCCATCAATTGATAGTAACGGGAGCGAAGCTCAGCATAGCTTTGATCCGGCTTGGCAAAACGGGCTTGCAGTTTCGGCATCATGGAGTTAACCAGTTTGAGGCGATCTTCTGCATAAGCGACCATATCATTACTCATATCGTTCACCATAACACGGGGATCGATGGCTTTCCCAGGCGCTCTCATATCATCCGCATCGTTTCCGAAAGTCAATTGAGGATCGGTGCTACGGGAAAGAATTTTATTCAGTTCTCTTTCTTCTTCAGCCGCACTGAATGGGGTATAACCATACTGGATAGCCCAAACATCATATGGGCCAACTTTAGTAGTATAATAATCACCCTGTTTCGCACGATTGCTGTTGACGTTGAGTGAAGGGTAATCCATCACAGAACCTTGTAAACCGATTTTACGCGTAATAGACAGATCGTGCACTTCAGTTGGGCTCAGCATCTGACTCGCCTTCATATTGTGGTTCAGTCCAAGGGTGTGCCCCATTTCATGCAGGATCAGGTAATACAGGAATTGCTTATGAAGTTCTTTTACCTCTGCAGTCTGACGATCCTCATCATCCAGGGTTGCAATGGTAGCAATCCCGGTTTGAAACTGCAGGCTAAGTTCCTGTGCGATTGAACAGTTCAGGTGTTGTTTCATACCATTTACCTGGAAACTTCCATGAGCCTGTGAAGCATTCATGGCAGCTTCAGGGTTTTCCCAGGGCAGCGTTACTGCGGCACTCATCCCTCCATTAAACAAATCATCCTGAACTACAGCACCGGCTCCCGATTTCCATTCTACCGTGATATCAGCTCCGAGGATCTGACCAGTACGGGGGTTGGTAAAGCTGGGTCCGATGGCACCATAAGGAGGATTGGCAGAGCTAACCCAACGAATAACATTGTAACGGATATCTGCAGGATCCCAATCCGCATTGTCCGGCATGATCTTCATAACAACCGCATTTTTAAATCCGGCTGCTTCGAAGGCTTCATTCCATTTTTCTCCAGCTTCTTTTATAATCGGGCGAAGTTCAACGGGAGTAGTATTTTCAATCCACCATACAATTGGCTCTACCGGCTCACTGAGAGCAGCATTCGGATCTTTTTTTACCAGGTGCCAGCGATTGATGATGTCTTTATAGGGAGTTGGTGAAAGAGAAGTCAGGTCATCCACCTCTGATCCAAAATAACCAACTCTGGGATCATCGCGGCGTGCGCGAAAATCATTCTTCGGAAGTTCCAGAAAGGAATGTTGCATTTTCACGCGCACATAACGGGCATCTGTTATGTCCTTTCCTCCACCATTAAACGGCATAGGATTATCATAAGCAAGTTCAACCAGCACGTCGGTATTATTGGGGAAAGAACGAACCAGTCCATATTTTGATTTGGAGGGATTCAGGTTGCCCAAGTTGAAAACGGCACCGGGAGGTAATCCGGGTGGCATCATAGGTTTTACAGGGTCGAGTTTATCGCCCAGCAGGAGACCGTCTGCTGCTATCAGGTAGCCAAGGCTGTCTTCTATCACTACCTTTTCGGCAAACATAACGGCTTCACTAACGTCAACATTTTCAGCTCGACTAACCGCATTGTTTTTATCGTAGTAAAAGTTGGTATTCATTTGTTTGAACTCCAGCTTATCGAACGATTTTTCAACCTTGAATGGGAAGGTAGCACGAATCATATTCTGATGCAGGAATAAAGCTGTTGGTCCGCCCATTGAGAAACTCTGATAGAGATATTCTTTTCCTAATTGATCTTTGCGGATATACAGTTGCACCGAACCCGTAACAGTATCCTGGTAAAGTGTGAACAACCCTTCATGCTTTTTGCTTGATTTGGTTTTATCCTTTACAGTAGGTTTTGCCGGTGGTGCGGGAGGTGCTTTTTTTGCGGTATCAGCTGCGGGAGGAGGAGCATCCTTTTTCCCTTTTTTTTGTGCAAATGATCCGGTGGCCAATAAAAGCGCAGCCGGAATCAAAAAGGCAATTTTTCTCATGAATTCTATTTAGAATCTCAATATGCCTCAATAAAACCGGTTGGGAAAAGAATTTTACATAAATCAGAACTACAAATGATAAATGGCAACAGGGAAGGATAAATTACCTAATTGTTAAAAAATTTTAACCAATTTCTTTGTTATGTGATTGGAGACCCCTATTTTCACGTCGCCATTAAAAAAAGAAGGTCCACTGTAGACACAGTCGACCTCTAACGATTGCTTGCCATATAAAAAAATCTTCGAATCTTGTCTTTGTTCCTTTTCAGGATTCGGGATTACGGCCTCTACGATGCTTTGCTTCTAACGATTGCCTGCCATATTTTTTCACCGTTTGCTTCTAATTTGCGTTCCGATGTAAGGCCGGGCCGTTTTCTGATTTCCCGTTTGATGATGTAAAAGTAGCCCGGGAATTTTCTTCCCGAAAATCAAAATTTGAACCGGTTTATTACTCCAAAAAGGATATTTTTGCAGTTAAACCCTTATCCAGCAAGGATTTGCAGAAAATAAGTTAATGATGTCCAACCGATCTACCGACTCTCTTTTTCAACTCATAAAATCACTTCACAAGGCAGAAAAAAGGCATTTCAAGCTTTATATCAAGCGGAGTTCGGCGAAAGAGGACCTTAAAATTGTTGAATTATTTGACGCATTGGATAAACTAGCAGAGTATGATGAACGGATATTGTTGAAAAAACTGCCGTCCATCCAGAAACCACAGCTAAACAATATTAAAACCCATTTATACAAGCAGGTACTGGCCAGCTTACGGGATCTCAAAAGCACAGACACCCTGGAACTTCAATTGTCTGAACAACTTGATAATGCCAGGATACTTTACAATAAAGGTTTGAAGCACCAGGCGCTTAAAATTCTGGAAAGAGCAAGGGAGATCGCTAAAGCCAATGGCAAATTTAACTACCTGGCACAGGTGATTTCACTTGAGAAGAAAATTGAAACCCTGCATATTACCCGAAGCATCCAGGAAAAAACAGAAAAGCTAACCCAGGAAGCATTGGAGATAAGTGGACATATAGATCGTGTAACACGGCTTTCCAACCTGGCGTTGAGATTATATGGCTGGTACACCAAACATGGTCATGCCCGCAATGAAAAAGATGAAGCAGGCATCCGGCAGTTTTTTAAAGAGCAATTGCCGGAAGATGCATTTCAGCTGACGGATTTTTACGAACGACTCTATCTGTACCAGAGTTACACCTGGTATGCGTTTATCCGGCAGGATTTCCTGATGTATTACCGGTATGCCCAGAAATGGGTAGATCTCTTTGATGAAAATGAGGTCATGAAAAAGGTGGAATTAGGTCACTACATCAAGGGAATGCACAACCTTTTGAATGCCCATTTTGACCTTCGGAATTATCAATTGTTTGAAAAAGTGCTGGAAGAGTTTGAGGCTTTTTCACACACGCCGATTGCACTCCAACACGATAATTTCAGGATCCATACCAGCATCTACATCAATAGTGCCAGGTTAAACTGGCACCTGATGACAGGAACCTTTAAGGAAGGACTCAAAATGGTAGACAGGGTATTAACTAACCTGGATGAGTATGCGCTCTATGTTGACCCGCACCGGATTGTGGTTTTCAATTATAAACTGGCGACCTTGTATTTCGGAAGTGGAGATTACAATACCAGTATTGATTTCCTGCAGAAGATCATCAATGACACATCAGCGGATCTGCGGATAGATCTGCAAAGTTATGCCCGACTGATGCACATGCTTGCTCATTATGAGCTGGGAAATGATGAGATCATCGAATCACTGATTAAATCCGTCTATCGCTTTATGGCGAAAATGAAAAATCTGACGGTAGTGGAAGAAGAAATGTTCCGTTTTATCCGCCATTCATTTGGCGTATCTCCAAGAAAAATGAAACCAGAGCTGGAAAAGTTCCTGCATAAAATCAAGCACCTGGAAAAAGACCGTTTTGAAACCAGGGCATTTGCTTACCTGGACATCATTTCCTGGGTTGAAAGCAAAGTGTATGAAAAGCCAATGGCTGAAATCATAAATGAGAAGTACCGAAAGAGCAGAAAGAGAAAATATATGTGAGACGGGAGAAGAGGGAGGAATGGAAGAAGGAGAATGGAGACGGGAGACAAAGGAGACGGGAGACGGAGGAGCCGGGGAAGGGGACGAGGGTTCAGGATTTTGAGGACCACATTTTATAAAAGTAACGGATCATCCAGATAAAAGAACCGAGGGCGAAAATATAACAGATATAGTTACCCGCTTTGGGAGTTTCATCAAAGAAAAACCATCCGGCATATAACCCAATAGTCATGTTGAGCAGCATCCAGAGTGCTCCTATGGAAACTGTCATCAGTGTTTTATACAGCAGGTCCCGGGCATCTTGTTCCATTCCGCTCATACTTGATTTTTTTCAAAGCTACTACTCTATCAGCAGGTCGCGAAAATCTGTTGAATCTCCGTTAAAGACGTTGAAATCCACTTTCCCTCGGATACCGCTAACCCTTCCGGTTTCGCTGTATTGCCAAAAGGCCCAGTTCCGCGCGATTCGGGGCCGGTCTTTTTTAAGATAATGTGCCACCCAGAGCGGGTAGCTGTCAAATTCATCTTTTAAGTGCCGATTATAAAAATCAACATTAGTATAAATGATGGGCTTAACGCCATAATGTGCTTCCAGCCGATCGAGAAAGGCTTTCACTTCCGACCTCAGCCTGGAATTGCTAACCCCATAGGTTTGTTCAACATCCAAAACAGGAGGCAAATCTCCTTTTTCCAGTTCCACGCGACGAATAAAATTTTCTGCCTGTTCAGCACCGCTTTTGGGTGCAATAAAAAAATGATACGCTCCTCTTGGCAAACCGGCTTCTTTGGCATGCTTCCAGTTGCGCCGGAATTGCTGGTCCATATTACCCAAACCTTCGGTGGCTTTTATGAAGACAAATCCGATTTTCACATCTTCTGCCCGCATCGCCTTTACCGCTTCCCAATTGATGCGCTGTTGGTATTTGGACACATCAATTCCATGAATTTGAAAATTGGTTGGTATTTCAATTCCAAAATCATCGTAATGTTCAAAATCAGGTTCCGATGTAGCGAACCACCACCAGGCTAAAAAGCCGACCAGTACCAGAACAAGCACTGCCAGTAAATATTTAGGTCCGGATTCCTGACCTTTTTTCTTTTTTGCCATCGCGCGCAAAAATAGGTATTTACTTCACTCCACCCGGGAGATAGCATCCGGCAGGGGCGGTGTGAAGCCAGGATTGTATCTTTGGCCAATGCCGTTTCATTTTAGAGACTCGATGAATATGCTGCGCAAGATGAGTGTCCGAAGGGCATGGAACGCTGCAAAAGTGCTCAGCAGTTATTATATCAGCAAATACAGCGGGAAAGCCGTACAATGGGGAGTTCCGATTTCCATTAGCGTGGAGCCGACCACTTCCTGCAATCTTCGCTGTCCGGAATGCCCAAGCGGACTAAGAGCCTTCACACGTCCGACCGGAATGTTGCAGCCTAATTTTTTCCGCAATACCATTGATCAATTATACAAGGACTTATTTTACCTGGTGTTTTATTTCCAGGGTGAACCCTACCTGAATCCGGAGTTCCTTGACATGGTGAAGTATGCATCCGAAAAGGGAATATATACAGCCACATCCACCAATGCACATTACCTTACCGAAACCAATGCAAGGAAAACAGTGGAGAGCGGCCTGGATCGCCTCATCATTTCAATTGATGGGACCACCCAGGAAGTATATCAGCAATACAGGATAGGCGGCAAATTGGAAAAAGTACTACAGGGTGCACGAAACATAGTACAGGCCAAAAAAGAAATGGGCTCACAAAAACCATTTGTTGTATTTCAATTCCTCGTAGTAAAACCAAATGAACACCAGATTGAGGATGCAAAAGCATTGGCAAAATCAGTAGGCGTGGATGATATCTGGCTGAAGACTGCCCAGGTATATGACTATGAAAACGATCCCAATCAACTGATTCCAACGATAGAGAAATACAGCAGGTATAAGAAAAACAAGGATGGTCAGTATGCATTTAAAAACAAGTTGCTGAATCATTGCTGGAGGGCCTGGCATGCAACGGTAATAACCTGGGACGGGTTGGTAGTACCCTGTTGTTTTGACAAAGATGCACAACATCGCCTCGGCGATCTTAAAAAAGCCAGTTTTCGAGAAATATGGGAGGATCCTACTTACCAAAAATTCCGATCCGCACTGCTTAAAAGTCGCGCTAATATCGATATTTGCGCCAACTGCTCAGAGGGAACACGCGTCTGGGGATGAGTAACTCCAATTCGTTTAATTTCATTTTCAGTAATTTTAAACCTGAACATACCTGTTATGAGTATTAACAAAGACATCAACCAGCGGAAATTCAGGAATGAGCATCAGAAAGCCATGATCAACCTGATCTTTTCCTATAACTGGCTGATGGAAAATACCCGTAAACACCTGGACCAGTACGACCTGACCAACCAGCAGTTTAATATCCTGCGGATTTTGCGTGGGGCAGGTGAACCACTCAGCACCTTGCAGATCAGGCAGCGGATGCTGGATAAAATGAGCGATACCTCAAGAATAGTAGATCGCCTGGTAAAAAAAGGACTGGTCAGCAAAGTTATTTGCAGCACCGACCGCCGGCTCGTTGATGTTACCATATCGGAAAAAGGACAATTGTTACTTACTGAAATGGATAAACATGAAAACGAATGGGACAGCCTGCTAAAAAACCTCAATGAAAAAGAGGCCAACGAATTAAACAACCTGCTCGATAAACTTCGCAACAGTCAGGATTAACCGAAAACAGAATCATGTCAGTAAAACAATCATTGCTATCAGCAATCAGTATCCTATTTCTCTCTACCCTGGTAATCGCTCAGCAACCTGCAGCACCTAAACCGCCACCTATGGAAGTTGGCTCTGCCACCAATGAATTCAGAGCAGCCTGGATTGCCACTGTTACCAATATCGACTGGCCTACAAAAGGCACTACCGATCCGGCCAAACAAAGAGAGGAATATATACGGATGCTGGAAATGCATAAAAAAAACGGACTCAATGCAGTAATCGCACAGGTTCGTCCGGCTGCTGACGCATTCTACCCCTCTCCCTACGAGCCCTGGAGTGAATGGTTAACCGGCAAACAGGGAAAACCACCTGTGCCTTACTATGACCCGCTTCAATTCATGATTAACGAGGCCCATCAAAGAGGTATGGAATTTCATGCATGGCTGAATCCTTACCGCGCCGTATTCAATATAAAAACCACCCTGACAGACCCCAATCATATCACAAGGACCTTTCCTGAGTGGTTTCTGACTTATGGCGATAAAAAATATTTCGATCCGGGTAATAAGAATGCCCAACAGTTTGTAGTAAACATTGTGCGTGATCTGGTAAAAAGATACCCGGTTGACGGCATTCACTTTGATGACTACTTCTATCCTTACCGCATCGCAGGTAAAGAGTTCCCCGACCAGAAATCCTATAAAGTTTTCGGGGTAGGCATGAGCGTGGATGAATGGAGAAGAAGTAATGTGGATTCTATTATCCGCCATCTTGCAATTGCAATAAAAGCTGAAAAACCCTGGGTGAAATTCGGGATATCTCCGTTTGGTGTTTGGCGTAATAATGATAAGGATCCCCGGGGCAGCGCTACTTCAGCCGGACAAACCAACTATGACGACCTTTATGCCGATATATTACTCTGGCTAAAAGAAGGCTGGATCGATTATGTAGCACCGCAGTTGTATTGGGAATTCGGTCACAAAGCTGCAGCATTTGAAGTATTGCTGGACTGGTGGAGCAAGAACACCTATGGCAAACATTGTTATATCGGATTGGGGATTTATAGGGCAGGCTCTAACAGTGCCTGGAAGGACCCCAACCAACTGCCCCGAATGATCCAGGCTGTGCGAAACACCCCCAATATGCATGGAGTAATCTATTTCAGCAGTAAAAGTTTTGAAAAGAATCCAAATGGATGGAACGACAGCCTGAAGAATAACTATTACCGGGATCCCGCTACCATCCCTTCAATGGAATGGATGGCCCCCAACCCAAGATCTCTTACTTATTGAGCTTATTTGCCTTCAAGCGCATTTACATATTCCAAGGAACCCAAACGAAACCGGAGCGGAAGCCCGGTTTTTTGTTGCAACCGATATTCCCCCACGCAAATTATCCCCCATTGAGAAAGAATAAAATCAGGTGCAATTGATTTTATTCCCAATGGCTGCTGCAGGCCTGGTTTGAGGAGAACAGATTGAACGTCAACTGACTCCTCCGGCAGCTTGTAAATTTTAAAAGCCAAATCCCTAAAATTAGGAGTTTTTGAAGGTTTATCCTGTACATTCCTGAACCGAACCCGAATCGTAACATATTCGTCAAAATCCTTCCAAACGCGCGCTGATTGAGCATTTGCAAAGACTGGCGACCAACAGGTGCCGAGCATTATCATTATTTTAAGGAAAGATTTCACCCCTACTCCAACTTATTGTGTAATTTACGGCCTGATTTTTGTGGATAGCGCGCCTTTTCAAAAAAGAAGCGTATAAACCCTGAACATAACGAATGGCATTAGGTCAAAGTTTACAGCAGAAATTACTACAAAAACTGTCTCCCCAGCAGATTCAGTTGATGAAGCTTTTGCAGGTGCCAACGGCCAACCTGGAAGAGCGGATCAAGGAAGAATTGGAAGAGAACCCGGCCCTGGAACAATCAGATGAAGCAAGTGATGATAGTTTCGATGAAACAAGGGATGAATTTGAATCTGCAGAAGATGAATTTGAAACCGAAGGGTCGGAAGAAGAGTATGACAATATTGACATCAGCGAATATGTTTCTGAAGGGGATGATGATATTGCAGATTACCGGTTAAGGGATGATAATTATCCGGAAATGGATGACAAGCAGGTAACGCCCTTTAAAATTGAATCTACCCTCCATGATTTGCTCGCTGATCAACTGGGTATGCTTACATTGGACGATCGCCGGCGTAAAATTGCCGAACAGATAGTAGGTAGTATTGATGATGATGGTTACCTGCGCAGGGAAACCACATCGATTCAGGACGACCTTGCTTTTCGTCAGAACATTGAAGCTTCCGAAGAAGAAATTGAAGAATTAATCTCCCTTATACAACAGTTTGATCCTGCTGGAGTTGCTGCCCGAAATCTGCAGGAATGTCTGCTGCTGCAGCTGGAACGCAAAAAACATGAAGGCACTGCTGTTCAGGGAGCCATCGAAATTCTAACGAACTATTTCGACGAGTTTACCAAAAAACATTACGATAAGATACAACGCGGATTGAATATTGACGATGAAGAACTAAAACAGATTATACAGCAAATCATTCGGCTGAGTCCCAAACCCGGAGGCAATGTAGGGGAAGTCAACAAAGCGGAAAGTTATGTGGTTCCTGATTTCTTCATTTACAATACAGGCGGTAAGCTCGAGATAACATTAAACAGCAAGAATGCCCCTGACCTGCGTGTAAGTGAAGGATACCGGGATATGTTGAAAGAATATGATCGTGGCACAAAGAAAGACAAGCGACAGAAGGAAGCCGTCATGTTCATCAAGCAAAAAATTGATGCAGCCAAATGGTTTATTGATGCCATCAAACAACGGCAGCAAACCCTGATGATGACCATGCAAACCATACTGGATTACCAGTATGAATTTTTTCTCACGGGCGATGAAACCACACTCCGCCCAATGATTCTCAAGGATATTGCGGAAAGAACCGGGCTAGACATCTCTACGGTAAGCCGGGTTGCCAACAGCAAGTTTGTACAAACCGAATTTGGGACCTATCGGTTAAAATTCTTTTTCAGTGAAAGTCTCAGTACGGATAGTGGCGAGGAAGTAAGCACCCGTGAAGTTAAAAAGATCCTGAGTGATCTGGTGGCCGGTGAACACAAAAGAAAACCACTGAGCGATGAACGTTTAACCGAACTATTACAGGAAAAAGGTTATAACATTGCACGCAGAACAGTGGCAAAATACCGGGAACAACTAAACATTCCGGTTGCTCGATTAAGAAAGGAATTATAATGAATCAAGCCAATATGGATCTGGGATCAGGTAGCAGGCAGGGTTGGCTCCCTCGTGCCTTTGCACATGTGGTATCCATTGTTTTTCATCCCCTATTTATACCCAGTTATATAGCGGCATTCCTGCTTTTCTTACACCCGTTCGCATTTGCAGGAGACTCAGACCTGTATAAAAAAATCAAACTGACGTCAGTTTTTGTAAGTACAGCTTTCTTTCCTGCATTTACGGTTTTCCTTCTCAAACAACTAGGTTTTGCCACCAGTATACGGTTGAAAACACAGAAGGAGCGAATTATCCCGATCATCGCCTCCATGGTGTTTTATTTCTGGATTTTCTATGTGGCTAAAAACCAGGGCGATAATCCGACAGAACTGGTACAGATGTTATGTGCGGTATTTGTGTCCAGCATCATTGCACTTACTGCCAATAATTTTATGAAGATCAGTCTGCATGGAATTGCCATGGGAGTCCTGTCAGGCTTTTTTCTTTACCAGGCCTGGATCAGTTTTATTCCGATGGGTTTACCGCTGATGGTAGCCATTCTCATCACAGGCATGGTTGGTACTGCGAGACTGATATTGGGTGAACATGATTACAAGGAATTAATTGCCGGCTACCTTACTGGTCTTATATCCCTGGCGATTGCTGTTGTTGTCATATAACAATCTCTGCCTTTTAGCCCCCCTGGATATACAATCCAATTATTGTGCGTGTGAGGGAAGACCACAGTATAATGGCCAACGCACTTACCATAAAAACCCGTACCCAGCCCATCCAACCCTTTACCTGCAGCAGTTGCCCATAGGCAAATGCATAGTACAAACAATGACTTAGCAGCATAGGAACCAGCACCCAATACATAGCCGGTGGCTGTCGGAAAAATGCCATTAAAGGATAAAAAAGGACAGAGCTGAACAAAATCACAAATGCATTAAAAAACACATTGGCAACCAGGTGTTCTGCATAATTCAAGCCTGTTTTTTTGTAAGCCAGGAAATATACAAGGGCAATGAAAGGTACAGCGATGAGCATCACAAGATTCTGTCTTTTATTCATGAATTCACCAACTTTCTTCGCCCGCCTGGCAATTTCCAGCATATTAGGATCAATAGACTTACCAGATGCAGATGGCTTAACTGATCCAGCAGGAACACTATCCTTATGAAACTCCCCAACCCAACCAAGAACCAGTATGGAAAAGGCAGCTACCAGTAATAAAAAAGTAAAGGGATTAAAATATTTTTTTCGTTTCCCATTGAGATATTCCCTAACCAGAATACCCGGACGAAGAGCTAAACCGGAAATCAGGCCAAATACGCTTTTATCTGTGTGCGTAAACGCATGAAAAAATTCATGAAGAATATGACTGAAGCTAAAACGATGTGTATTAAGGGCTTGTCCGCAGTTGCTGCAGTAATTGGCTCCTTCAATAGAATCCAAACTACAATTCAGGCAGGATGATTGATTTGACACTTGTTGATATACTAATTTTCCTGAATATAAAAAGAAAAGCCCAATCTACGGATTGAGCTCTTGCTTAGGGGTGTCCAAACCAGCCTTTGTCTATGTCCAAGCTAAACGTTAAGAATTTTTGACGAATTCAGGTATTTCTTTGAGGGATGATAGATAAACAAACAGGAACCCTGCTTGATCGTTTCAATAATTTTCGGAGCAAGTTCCTGGGGAACCGCCGGACATCCATAACTTCTTCCGGTCATTTTGTTAGACTTGAGAAACTCCTTGCCAACATAATCCGATCCATGTACAACAATATGACGGGCCAATGCTTTATCGTTAATTCCTCTTTCAAGTCCGTCAATTTTTAATGATAATCCATGCTCTCCATAATAAGTTGATCGGGTTACATAAAACCCAAGACTGCTCTGGTGAGATTCCGGACGATTGGAAAAATTACGGGCAAACTCAGAACCCGAGTTGCGTCCATGTGCTACAAAAGTATGCATCAGTAATTTTTGCGCTTCCACATCAATGATATATAATCTCCTGCGTTTGGAAGACTGACTGAAATCACAAATGGATAACACATCATCCCGGCGGATTTTTCCTTTAGAAAGCAGGTTCTTATATCCTTTCCAGGCAAATTGAAAAGCTTGTCGCGATAGCCCCTTGCGTGCGAGTCCCAGGTTGGAATAAATTGAATCCGCTGCAAGCAGTACAACATCCTTTGCAGGCAATTCCAGTTTGGAGATGGAAGGTTTTAGTGTATCTACAACCGGAGCAGGCATTGAAACAGAAGCTAATAATCTAGCCGGGCCATTTTTAGCGGCCATACTGGTGGTCACATTGCTAGGAACCATCAGATGAATTGACAACAGGACAAAAAACACTGTTGCCCTTAGGGTACGTTTGGATATTTTGTAATTCATGGACAATTGGATTGTAATAACGGGCGCTAACTTGCAAATAGTGTGCGTGTTTTTACGTAAAATCCAAAAGAATTCAAAAAACTCAGTTGAAGAACAAATATTTAAATTGATTCATTTTCCGTGAACTCCGGAATCTGCTCTGCTTCTGTAAATTCCAGTTGATAAATCCGAATGAGCAGAATAAAAACAGAAATCAGCAAGGGTCCAAAAACCAGTCCGATAAACCCGAATAAATTAATACCCAGAATTACTCCAAATACGGTGATTAACGGATGCACGTCCCCGATTTTCTTTTGTAACCAGAACCGGAAAATATTATCGGATGTGCCGATGACACCGAAACCAAATATCAGCATTGCTACCCCCATCCAGGTATTACCTTCTACAAAAAAGATAATTGCCAGCGGGATATAGGCGATAGCTGCACCAATGATCGGGATCATGGAACCAATACAGGTAATCGCAAACCATAAAAAAGGCTCTTTTACCCCCATCAGCAAATAACCTCCTAATCCGATTATACCCTGGATGATGGCAATCAGCGGAATTCCGATTGCATTGGAGAAAACAAGTGAGTTAATCTGTTCCTGCAACTGATGCTGATTCTTACGCGACATAGGCAGCCATTGAAAAATATTGTACTCTGAATTGCGGCCACCCATCAGCATGAAGTACAATATAAAATACATCACCACCAGGGTTGTAAGCGTATTAAAAGTGGCTCCCAGCAGGATTGGCAGTTCCTGTGCAGCAAGTCCTCCTAATTTGGACATGGATTGTTCACTGATCAATTGGAAGCCGACCTTCTGTTCGAGGTTTTCAATGAATTTCCCAATGGCCTCTACAGCCTGCTGCAATTGGATACCCGATCCTTTCAGTCTATTAACCAGCATACTGATAACTCCTGCTATGGGAAGCACAATAATCATAAATGAAAGCAGCATTAAAGAAGCTGCTGCCAGCGAAGGTTTCCATCCTCTGATCACGAGGATACGCATCCAGCGGTTCATCAGAATAAATAAAGTAAAAGCTCCGAGAGCGGCAGGCAAAAAGGCTCTTAGCTCGAAAAAAAGGATGCCGCCCAGCAAGAGCAGCATCAACAAAAAAACTACCTGGCGGAGTTTATCAGCGTTTAAATAACTCATGTTCTAATTTACCATTATATGACAACATCTTTCCATCGGCCTTTCAAAAAAAGTATCCAGGCCGCGATGGTAATGGAAGTTTCGGCCACTGGTATGGCAATAAATACACCAAGTGGGCCAAGTCCTAATGGTTTGGAAAGGATATAAGCCAGAGGAATCTGGAAAAACCAGAAACCTACCAGGTTGATTCTCGTTGGAGTTTTGGTGTCTCCTGCACCATTGAACGCATTGGCCATCACCATTCCGATACCGTAGAAAATAAATCCGGCACTCATGATTTGCAGGGCCTGGGTTCCGATTCGTTTTACTTCAGGTTCATGGGTAAAAAAACCAACAACCCATTCCGCGGCAGCAAAAAACACCAGCATTACTATTCCCATAAAAATGGCATTATATCGCGCGGTAGCATAAACCGACTGAACAGCACGATCCGGTTTCCGGGCACCGAGGTTTTGTCCCACCAATGTTGCAGCTGCATTGGACATACCCCAGGCAGGCAGAATAAAAAATACCATAATCCGAATAGCGGTCTGGTACCCTGCGGAAGCAGCAGAATGGCCTGTTTCAGCAACCAGCTTAGCCAGGAATATCCAGGAACAGGATCCGATAATGAACTGTGCCGTACCGGGGGCTGCAATTTTGAAAAGTGAGCGGATCACCTTCCAATCGGGCAGCCAGGTCGCCAGCCTAAGATTCACCATCGTGTTTCCCCGGAACAGGTAATAAAGTTGGTAGCAAACGCCTATTCCCCGGCCAATAGTGGTAGCCAGTGCAGCACCAATCAATCCCATTCCGGGTATTGGGCCCCATCCGAGGATGAGGATCGGACAGAGCAGAATATTGGCAATATTGGCGATCATCAGGCTTTTCATAGCCATGGACGCATCTCCGGCACCCCGGAAAATTCCATTGATCAGGAAGAGCAAAGTAATCACCAGGCTGGTGCCCATCATCAGCCTGGTATAAGGCGTACCAATCCGAACCGTTTCCGGTTCTGCACCCATCCAGCGCAGGATATCAGGCGCCAGTACAAGTCCAACTATGCTCACTGCCACTGCAATACCAATTCCAACCAGGAGAGATTGCATTGCTGCGTGAGCCGCCCCTTTTTTATCTTTTTCACCTACTCTTCTGGCTACCATAGCAGTTGCTGCCATACTTACACCGATTGCCATGGCATAGACCAGCGATAATACCGATTCGGTTAAACCGACTGTTTGGATATTGTGCTGGCTGTCGGGAAGTTGACCGACAAAATAAAGATCCACGATGGCAAAAACACTCTCCATGCCCATTTCGATAACCATGGGAATGGCTAATAAGAATACCGCCCGGCGAATGCTACCGGTTGTATAGTCCTGCTCTTCACCCCGAAGTGCAGTTTTGATAATGGTCCAGATGCTACCCGATTTTAAGGTAGTAGAATTATTATTTCGCATTGTTTACGTACTAAAGAATAACAAATAGGCCAGGAAGGCCAGTTTGGTAAAAGAACCTGGAGGTTCTGTAAAGTTGTGATCCGATAGGATCAGTGCCGGAGGTGCCGGCCAATTAGAAAATCATAAAACAGAAAATAAGAATGCGAAGCTAGTATTATTTTTTAATGCAATACAAGAGTTCATCCAAATATTGTTGAACGTAGGATTGTTTTGCTGAACGGCGGTATTGCTGGATAAATCGCGGATGAGGCACCACTCTCAGCTCATTGAAAAGCTTGTGTTCATCGTTCAGGGCCTGCAGGAATTTCAGGTTTTTATCACCCCCGATGCAGATGGCTACCGACCTGCGGACACCAAAATCAATTTGGGCTTTTAACTGTTTAAGCGCATAGGGCCTGATCCTTTCCTGAAGCAGCGGATCATCGTAATAATTCAGGTTTTTCCCATCGCGGACGAAACCGATTGGGCTGACAGAGCCCAGGTAAAATTGGCTGAAAAATGCAATGGGGCCTCCATAAGCGGACACCACATCATAAATAAATTCAGCGGAAAGTTCAGAAGAATCCGACCAGGGATGAGGTATACCCAGGAACTGAGCAAGTTGACGGGGAGCTGTAAAATTTACACCGGTTATTCCAGCCCCCATCCGCCCTGGATTTATTCCGATCAGCATTGTACGCTGTTGCTCATCGGAATAATACCTGCTAAAAAACTCCCTGATTACTGCCTGAACAGCGGGGTCTTTATGCGGATAAAGTGGCTGCACACCGGGTGGCAACCTACCCGGTGGCTTAAGCCTGGCAAAGTATTGTATCGCTTTTTCAGCGAAGGTCAATTCAATATAAGCTTGGGTTACTATTGATGAAATTCACGAGCGCAGCCGTATTCTTTAACTTTAGTTTTTTTAGAATATTATGGCGATGAACTTCTACAGTTTTAAGTGAAATATCGAGCTCTGCAGCAATCTCCCGGGAGGAATGTCCTTTTTTGATAAATCCGATGATCTGGATTTCCCGGTCGGTCAAACTCTGGATATCCGGTCCCTGTGGTTCTGTTTCGGTTAATTGTTCCGAAATGATATTTCGGATTTCGTCGCAGATGTACTTATTTCCCTTATCCACCTCCAGGATGGCTTTTACCATTTCCTCGCGACTGCTGTTTTTGGTTACATAACCATGCGCTCCTACCTGAAGCATTTTTCGTGCATAGGCCGGTTGAGAATGCATGGAAACACCTATGATACGAGTTTCAGGACTTACTTTCTTGATCTGTTCAGTAGCATCGAAGCCGCTCATGGGGATCATGTTGATATCCATCAGCACCACATTGGGTTTCTTTTCGGCGGCCACTTTGATGGCTTCATCCGGGTCACCACAATCGGCAATAACTTCAAAACGGTCATCACTTCCAAGAATAAAGCTCCAGGTTTCACGGATAAGTTTGTGGTCGTCAACAATCAGGATTGAGACTTTTTTCATTCTGGTATTGTTTTTTTAGAGGAATAGGGCAAATCTATAACTAAATGACATCCTTTTCCGGGTGCCGTTATAATTTCTACTTTGGCATTAAAGATAGCTGCGCGGCTCATAATGTTCAACATACCGATTCCTTCTTTTTTCCGGGCTGTCTCGAGGTCGAACCCTTTCCCATTGTCTTTGATCTCCAAACGGGTTAATTGCCGGTGATTGGTAATACTGATTAAAAGGTGGCTGGCGTCAGCGTGTTTAAGTACATTATTGGCCTGTTCCTGTATGATCCGAAAAAACATCAACTTTTCTTTGGCCCTCAAACGCTTTTCTATGTTCTTATCGTATTTGAACTCGGCATGTAATTGACGCGACAAGGTGATATTTTCGATGAGGTCGTTAATTGAGGAGATAAGTCCAAGATCGCTCAGGCTTGCCGGCATCAGGGAACGGCTGATTTTCCGGATCTCGTTGATCGCATTCATGATGGTATCCGAACTTCTTTTCAGCATGCTTTCCTGCATGGAAACATCGTTTCGTGCCAATTCAAGAAAGAGTTTTGCCGTGGTTAGCAGCTGGTTCACATTATCATGTAATTCCTTTCCAATTTCCGCACGTTCATTTTCCTGAACGTCCACCACTGCCTGTGCAATCTGCTGTTGTTTGTGAATTTCCTGCTGCAGTAATTTTTCTTCAAGAAGCTTTCGTTCAGTGATGTCTTCTGTTGATCCTATCATACGAATTACTATGCCCTTCTCATCATAGAGACAGTAGCCTTTATCAATCACAAGGGCATAGGTTCCATCTGCTTTCAAAAAACGATATTCTGTCTTGTACAGTCCTTTTTTTTCTCCGTCCAGATATTTTTGAATCAACTTTAATACCCGATCGCGATCCTCCGGATGAATTTTATTCTCCCAGTTTTGCGATGATCCGGTGTAAAACATCGATGGATAACCAAACAGGGTATTAAAACCTTCTCCCCAAAAGGAAACCTGCTCCACCGCATCCCAATCCCAAATGGCTTCATTACTGGCTTTGGTGGCAAGGAGATAACGTTCATTACTAATCCACAATTTCTCTGCTGCCTGTTTGTTTTCAATAATCATGGTCAGCAAATGAGTAAGCCTGCTCAGTACTTCTGTCTCGTCTGTTGATGCGCTACGGGCATCCAGGAAATAAACGGCAAAGGTTCCTAAAATTTCGTTCCTGGTGCTGATCATTGGAATGGACAATGTTGCCCGAATGCCCAGGGATGCAGCACCCTGCCTGGTTGTATCTGCAAGATCTGATGCAGCAACATCAGGAATTTGTACTGGTTTCTTATGAAGTATGGCTCTGCCGCAGGTAGTCAGCTCTGGTTCCAGCGGTGTATTGTTGGTAAAATCCCAGAATAATTTTGGCAGGCTTGGCGCAGCAAGCAGTTCAGCATCTCTCAGGTTGTTTTTAACGATACATACTGCGCAGTAAAACCGGTTGCTGATGGACTCCACTCCCCGAAGCAGGTGATCGGCCATTTTCTGCAAACTGGCCTGTGATCCGGTATGCATTTCAAGCACCTCTTTTTCCAATTGCACCAGCTTCTCCTGTTTTTTGCGATTGGTTACATCTTTAAAATAGATAAACAATCCTTCATCATAGGGGAATGCACTTACATCAAACCATTTTTGCAATGAATCAATGTGTTGTTCATACCGAATGGTTGAATTTTCATTCATGGCGAGCTGAAGCGACTGAAAACTTTGTGAGTCCAGTGCTTCAGGGAAAAGGCTCCACAAATTAGCTCCAACCACCAGGTTGTAATTATGCTGCAGTGCTTCCTGCGCAACTGCATTGAACATAGTTATAATAAAGTTCCGGTCAACCGCAATAAAACCGTCTGTGATACTGTGCAACATTCCGGTAATCCGGTCTGAATAATGCTGCAGGGTTTTTTCGATTTCGATGTATTCAGAAATATTACGCAGACTCACAATTATTCCCTGAATGGTTGGCGTGGCTATTGCCGATGCCGCCTTTAACTCCATCCATATCCAGTGCTGGTCCTTATTTTTAAATTGAATGCGAAGTACGAGATCTGAATCTTTTTGATGGAGTATGGTTTCAATCGCTTTATTAAATACTGTAACCTGTTCAGGATGCACCAGTTCCTGCACTGACCTACCAATCCAATCTGACACAGTATAACCCAATTGCTTTTCGAAACTGGGTGTGGCATTTTCAAGCATCCCGTGTTCAGAAATAATCATTACAACATCCAGGGAGTTTTGAAAAAGCGCTTTAAAACGTTCCTCACTTAAGCGCAGTTTTTCTTCAGAATGCCTGCGTTCGGTAATATCCCGACTATTGGTTTGAATAAAAATAAGTTCTCCGTCCTCCATGATGGGTTTGGAAACTGATTCCAGCCAAACATAGTCGCCATTCTTTTTTCGTAACCGGAATTGAACGGATGGAGATTCAATCCCCTTTTCATTATTATTATGCGCGTCCTGAACAACTGTTGCAGCATCCTCCGGATGAATAAAATCATAGGGTGACCTTCCGATTAGTTCTTCCCGGTCGTATCCCAGAATTGGTTGTATGGAAGGAGAAATATAGATATAGTCGCCATTTGGACGGTGCAGACAAATCAGATCACGGGAATGTTCGGCCAGGAATCTGTATTTGGCTTCACTTTTTGCCAGTTCGAGAGCTGCCTGTTTCTGAACGCGGATATCCTTCGCCGTTACATGAATACCAACCGGTTGACCATTCCGAAAAATTACCCTGGAGTTTATTTCTACCGGAATCCGTTTTCCGGATTTTGAAATGAATTCCGATTCATAAAATGTGTCTGTTGATATACCATTCCTTTTCAGATTTCCCAGTTCAACTGCCTGCTCCAGTCTTTCCGGGGAAAAGAAAACATGTGACCGTTGCCCATTAATTTCCTGCTTATCATATTCCAGCAGGTTTTCTGCCTGCCTGTTAAAGGATTGTACCAAACCATCAAAATCGATGGTATAAATAATATCATGAGCGTTTTCAAACAGATCTCTGTACTGCAACTCGCTTTCCCGGAGATTTTTTTCGAGTTTCTTGGACTGGGTGATATCTGTAATTACGATTATCATTCCGGCGTAGGAATTGTCAGCATACCTAACAGGCATAAAGCGGCACATATACCAGGAATCATCGTTCCAGGAAGGATATTCCACCGAAAATTTTTCCTGACTGATTCTGGCTGTTCTATAAGCGTGCAATAGTTTTTCAGAAACCGGGGGTGGGAAACCGTTTATAACTTCTTCCAATTCCTTTCCAAGAAATCCTGCTGGTGATAGAAAGAGTTTATTAATATCATCTACCCAAAAATTGGCAAATACGCCGTTTTCATCTATTTCAAATACGATATCATGCAAAGAGGATAAGGTTCTTTCAATTTCATGCAAGCGATTTTCAGATTCATTTTTCTCTTGAGGTGGAAAGCCATACCATCTGTAGCCATCATTTGATGATTGTGGTATTACGGTCCAGTAAGCCGGCAATAAGACTCCTGCTTCTTTTCGGATGGAAGCTCTGAAATGAACCGGTTGCCTGGTCTGAGTAGCATGCCGGAGTAAAGCACTTGCATTGGCATCGAGATGCATTAAATCGTCCAGCCGGTTTTTACCGGATTCCAATGCAAAGGAAAGATGTGGTACCAGCGAATCAGAAATATGCAGAACCCTCGACTCCTCATCGGAATACAGCTGGTAATTCAGCTGATCCTGTACAACGGAATGCATGGCAGCGAGGGTGTGCATATTTAAAATTACACAAAAAAAGGTCTGCCCGAGGGCAGACCATCCGCTGATTTCATTAGAATATTGTATTACTGGTTCTTCGTGATGCTGTTCATCCAGATTCCAAGTTGATTACAACTTGAAAATTGAGGATCTATAACCAGGTGAAAAGTCGGGATCTTGCTTTTGAACCATTTGTCTACAGTTTCCATCTTCTTAATTTCCAAAGCGCGATCCGCCACTTTATTATAATCGTCTTTCAGGTTTTCTCTGTGTGGTTCGGTACGGGTTTTCAAAAATATCAACCGAACACCCTTTTTACCTCTTTCATCTGTATAGACCAGCGGCTTACTGATATCGCCGGGATTTAATCCCTTCAGTGCTACAACCAGGTCCTTGTCCAGCTGATCAATAGTACAATAAGAACCCTGACCACATTGTTTCATTCCACCCGTGAATTTTGATTCCTCTGATTCACTGAATTTGGAAACGGCAGCTCCAAAATCATATTTATTTGCAAGCAGGTCGCTGCGAACAGAATCCAATTTTTCTACTGATGTATTTACCTCTGTATCCGTAATAGCAGGAATCCGAAGGATATGCCGAACGGTTGCATCATCACCGGCGCGATTCACCATCTGGATGATATGATACCCGAACTTGGTTTTAAAAACCGGTGAAATCTGTCCTTCCCGCAGGCGAAATGCGTTGCTGATGAAAGTTGGATCCATCTGTCTTTCGGTGCGGTTGATTTGATACATCCCACCGGTATTTTTACTACCCGGATCATCTGTGTATAAACTCGCCAGTGTTTCAAATTTGGCTTTGCCCGATTCTACCTGTTGTTTGTAATCATTCAATTCTTCAATGGCATATAGTTCCAGATCACGGCTGGCCTTAGGATACATAACAATCTCTCCAATTTCAAGTTCACTTTCGTAGAACATAAGACTGTCGGTTGGGATTTTATCAAAATACTCCTTCACTTCGGTAGGGGTAATCTTAATATTGGAGACAATCTTGTTCCGCATCAATTCTGCGAGGCGGCGTTCCCGGAAATTCTGGCGAAAATCTTCTTTGATCTGGTAAACGGTTCTGCCGGCAATTTGCTCCAGGGCTTCCTTGGAACCATACATGGCGATGAACTGCCGAACCTGGTTATCCAGCATACCATCAATTTCTTCCTCACTTACAACCAGGGAGTCTTTTTCAGCCTGTAATACAAGAGCTTTCTGGGCAAGTGCCTGTTCCATAACGAAGCATTCCGCATTCTCCGGAACCTGCTGCCCCTGGCGTTGGGCATCCAAAATGGAGTTTTTGATATCCGATTGCAATATGATCTTGTCACCAACAACCCCGATAATCTTATCCGCCACCACTTTTCGGGTCTGCGCCTGGCTGTTCTGGAAGAACAGCATAGCCACTAGTATTGAACAGAAAATCCGCATAATCTTAATAATCCTATTAAAGTTAACACAGGAGAGCAGCTCCTGTGTTAGTTGATTCATGTTTTAACAAAAAACAAGGAAGTGAGACGTCAAACGTGAGACGTGAGACGTCAGACGTCAGACGTCAGACGTGAGAAGTGGTTTTCGTCTCACATCTCACGTCTCACATCTCACTTTCCTCAGAGGGTGCGTTTTACTTCTTCCTCTTCAATGGCCACGATGGTATCACCCACCTGAACATCGCTGAAGTTTTTCAGTGTTAAACCACACTCGTAGTTATTGTTTACTTCTTTTACGTCGTCTTTAAAGCGTTTCAGGCTGCCCAGTTCCCCAAATGCACCTTCCGTTCTTGGGTAAATAAGTACTCCATCGCGGTAGAGACGCACTTTGCTGTCGCGTTTGATCTTCCCTTCGGTAACAAAACATCCCGCCACAGTAGCCTTGTCGAACTTGTATACTTCGCGCACTTCCACCGTAGCCACTTCTTTCTCCTGCACCTTGGGTTCCAACATACCCTCCATCGCGCTCTTGATTTCTTCAATCGCGTTATAGATGATTGAGTAGGTTTTGATTTCCACACCTTCGTTTTCTGCCAATCGAGCTGCCTGTGAAGATGCCCGAACGTTAAATCCAATCAGGATCGCATCAGAAGCAGTTGCCAGCAATACATCGCTTTCGGTAATCGCACCTACTGCTTTATGTACCACATTCACTGCGATTTCTTCCGTACTCAATTTGATCAGGGAGTCGGAAAGTGCTTCCACAGATCCGTCCACGTCACCTTTGATGATCAGGTTGAGCTGCTTAAAGTTACCCAGTGCCAGACGGCGACCGATTTCATCCAGGGTAATATGCTTCTTGGTACGGATACCCTGTTCGCGCAGGATTTGCGCCCTGCGGTTGGCCACTTCTTTTGCTTCTGATTCATCTTCAAATACGCGGAAGGTTTCACCAGCCTGGGGAGCACCATTCAAACCGAGGATAAGAACCGGTGTAGAAGGCGGAGCTGCTTCGAGTCGCTTGTTCCGTTCATTGAACATCGCTTTAATGCGACCGAAATATTGCCCTGATACTACCAGGTCCCCCTGTTTCAGTGTTCCGTTTTGAACCAAAACAGTAGCCACATAACCTCTACCCTTATCGAGGGAGGCTTCGATTACACTACCATTTGCTTCCCTGTCTGGGTTTGCCTTAAGCTCCAGCAATTCCGCTTCCAGCAGGATTTTTTCCAGCAGAAGGTCCACATTCAAACCGCTTTTCGCACTGAGTTCCTGGCTCTGGAACTTTCCGCCCCATTCTTCTACCAGGATATTCATACCAGCCAGTTGCTCATATATTTTCTGCGGATTGGCTCCGTCCTTATCAATTTTGTTGATCGCGAAAATCATGGGAACGCCTGCCGCCTGTGCGTGCGAGATGGCTTCCTTCGTCTGAGGCATCACCGCATCGTCAGCAGCAATCACAATAACCGCGATATCAGTAACCTTGGCACCGCGGGCACGCATTGCTGTAAACGCTTCGTGACCAGGAGTATCCAGGAAGGCTATTTTTTTCTGGCTAGGAAGGTCCACCGTATAGGCACCTATGTGCTGTGTGATACCACCGGCTTCACCACCAACCACGTTGGCACTTCGGATATAGTCGAGCAAGGAAGTTTTACCATGGTCAACGTGACCCATGATGGTAACAATAGGCGGGCGTGGTTTCAGATCTTCCGGATCGTCTACAATTTCTTCTTCATCCATGGAATCGGCATCATCCACGCCGATGAATTCCACATTATATCCAAACTCACTGGCTACCAGTTCAATTACTTCTGCATCCAGACGCTGGTTGATAGACACCATCATACCCAGTCCCATACATTTTCCAATTACTTCCGCATAACTTACATCCATCAGGGAAGCCAGTTCGCTAACGCTGATGAACTCAGTCACCTGCAGGGTCATGTCTTGTGATTCTGCACCTTCCATTTCCGCCATGCCGGCACGTTTTTCACGGAGACGTCGGGTTTTCATACCGCGACCGCCTTTCTGGGAACCACCGCTTCCGGCCATTTTGGCCTGGGTCTGGCGGATTTTTTCCTGTATTTCTTTCTGATCGATTTCTTTTACTTCACGAGGCTGATTGCGTTGTTGACCACCGCGACCGCCCTGTTGGCCGCCTCTTCCACCTTGTTGGCCGCCCTGGCCGGGTCGCTGGAAGCGATTACCGCCCTGTTGACCACCCTGGCCGCCACGGAAACCACCACCCTGCTGCTGACCACTGGCCTGCTGACGGGTGATATTTTCTCCTTTTTTATCGATCGGGATGCGTTTGCGCTTGCGCTTTTCATCATGACCCGCACCTGCACCAGCAGCAGGACCAGCTGCTTTTGGACGGGTATCGCTGTCCACGGGTAGCTGAATCTTACCCAGGATCTTCGGTCCGGTCAGGCGCTCAGCCTGAATATTTTCAATAGCTGGTGGCAGTTCATTTTCCTCTTCCTGGGTTGCTGGAGCAATTTCAGGGTTTTTAACCTCAGCCGGTTCCTCTGTTTTCACCGCTTCGGGTTTAACTGGTTCTTTAACCGGTTCAGGAGCAGGTTTTTCCGCTACCGGGGCTTTCTCTACCTGCTTTTTAATTGTTTTTTTCGGGCGAGTTGAAGAATCAATGGCAGACAGATCAATCTTGTCAACAATTTTTGGCCCTTCGATAGCCGGACCGCTTGCCTTTGCAGGCTCTTCTTCCACAACCTCAGGCTTTTCAGGCTGAGGTTCCTCTTTGGGACTAACCGGCTCAGGTTGAGCAGCTACTGGTTCCGGAGCAGTTTCTTCTTTTACCTTTTCCTTCGCAGGAGCAGCCACTTCAGGTGCAGGCTCAGGTTCAGCTACAACAGGCTTTTCTGCTGCAGGTTCTGTTTTCTTGGAATCCTTACGAAAAACGAGTTCTTCCTCTTCTTTTTTCTTTTTTTCCTGCACATTGCCTTTGGGCAGGTCGATCTGGTCGCTTTTGATCTTTGCCACTTTATCGCTCTGGAACTCACGCTGGAGGGCATTGTACATGTCTTCCGTGAGTTTGGAAGTGGGCTTCAGTTCATCACGATCAAATCCTTTGCTCACCAGGAAATCCACAAGGGTGTCCTTGCCGATGTTGAATTCCTTGGCGGCGGCCATCAATCTAGGTGTTGTTGTTTCTGCCATTCGTTCTTTTTGCGTCTGCCCCTGCAGACCTTATTTTTCTTGTTCGAAACTTATTCTTTTTCGAACTCAGCCTCGAGGACTTTCTTCACATCTTCGATCGTTTCACGCTCAAGGTCGGTTCTTCTCTCTAATTCGTCAACAGTCAGGTCCAAAACGCTGCGTGCGGTATCACAGCCAATGCGTTTTAATTCATCAATAACCCAAGTTTCAATTTCATCGCTGAATTCATCCAGGTCAATATCGTATTCTTCAGGTTCTCCTTCATTATCCCGGAACACATCGATGGTTAGGCTGGTCAGTTCCTGAGCCAGTTTAATATTAACACCCTTACGTCCGATAGCCAGGGATACCTGGTCGGGTTTCAGGAAAACATTCACATGGTGCTTTTCGTTGTCCAGCTCCATACTGGTGATCTTTGCCGGCGTCAATGCCCGCTGGATCAGGAGTTGCATGTTGGTAGTGTAGTTGATCACATCGATGTTCTCATTCTTGAGTTCGCGAACGATTCCGTGAATCCGGCTGCCCTTCATACCTACGCAGGCACCCACCGGGTCAATGCGATCATCGTAAGACTCAACCGCCACTTTGGCTCTTTCGCCCGGTTCACGGACGATTTTCTTAATAACGATCAAACCATCAAAGATCTCCGGCACTTCAATTTCAAGCAATTTAGCTAAGAAAGACGGACTGGTACGTGATAAAATGATTACGGGTGAATTATTTTTTAATTCCACCTTCTTAACCACGGCCCGGATAGTCTCCCCTTTTTTGAAATAATCCTGAGGGATTTGCTCGCTTTTAGGCAGGATCAGTTCGTTTCCTTCCTCATCCAGGAGCAGGATTTCCTTTTTCCAAACCTGGTAAACTTCCGCATTGATGATCTCTCCAACACGGTCGCCGTATTTTTTAACCAGGACGTTCTTTTTGAGATCGCTGATCCGGCTGGCAAGTGTTTGTTTGGCGGCCAGGATAGCCCGGCGGCCGAAGTCCAGGATTTCGACTGTTTCATACAGCTCTTCCCCAACTTCATAATCTGGTTCAATCTTTACGGCATCGCTGTAGGCGATTTCAGCCAGTGGATCTTCCACTGCGCCATCTTCTACGATCGTCCTTCTCCGAAAAATTTCAAGATCACCCTTTTCTGCGTTTACGATTACATCGAAGTTGTCATCACTTCCGTATTTTTTTCGCAAAAGGGTTTTAAACACATCTTCCACCACTTTCATCATCGTAGGACGATCGATATTCTCCGCCTCTTTAAAATCCTGGAATGCTTCAATCAAATTGATACTTGCCATAGTAGTGTTATTTAGAATACTACCTGAATTTTGGTTTGTTTTATATTGTCAAATAAGAGGGAGTGAGTGATCACTTCCTTTTTTTTGTTTTTCCCTTTTGTTTCTTCCACCACGCAACCATCTTCGGTTACATCCAGCAGTTTACCATTCAACTGGCTGCCATCCTGAAAAGTAATATCTACCATCCGGCCGATATTTTTCCTGTACTGGCGCCAGAGTTTCAGCGGCTCATCCAATCCGGGGGAGGAAACCTCCAGGGAGAAATCGCCTTCCGGAAACCATCCTGCTTCTTCAATTTTCTTATACAGTGCGCGGTTAAAATTCACACAGCGGGCGATGGACATTCCTGAATCTGCATCCAGGAAAACCTTGAAATTGTTGGTGGGCTTGATTCGAACCTCCACCAAAAAACAGTCGGAGTCTCCTTCCAGCAATTCATTCATGAATTGCCCAACCGCCTGTATATATGTTTCATTTGCCACGCTGCCTGGTTTGTGAATTTCGAAAATAGAAGAAGGGAACGCTTCCGTTCCCTTCCTTTGTTTCTTTTTCCGATGCAAATGTACGGTAAAAGGCCTATACAATCCAAATGTGTGGTTCAGGCTGTTGACCGGGGAAGATTAACAAATAAAAACGGCCTGAGATCGTACCTTTGACAGGCTATGTTAAAAACTGTATTATTACTGTTATTGGCGTACATCGCGTATAAGTTTATTTTCGGATTTGTAATTCCTGTTACCCGGGCTACCCGTAATGTGCGTCGCCAGTTCAAGGCTGCCCAGGAAGAAATGGCTGCCCGCATGCAGGAGCAGCAGGGATATGGACCCTATGGCGCCAACCAACAGCGTGCTACAACCGCCAACACCCGCACTGATGCTGCAAAACCCACTTCCAAAGGAGACTATATTGAGTTTGAGGAGGTGAAGGAATAGGAGGAATGGAAGAGGGAGGAACGGAAGAGGGACAAAGAAGGCCGGAGACGGGAGACAAGGGAGACGGGAAGAATGGAAGAGGGAGGAATGGAAGAGGGAAGAATGGAAGATTGGTTCATGAACCAATCTGACATCTCACGTCTGACGTCTCACTTCTCACGTTTCACTTTTCACATCCCCAGATCCAGCACCGTTTCCCCGTTTGTCAGGAAAATCCCTTTCATACCTACCTTTTGAGCGCCCTCGATATTGGTTTTGGTATCGTCGATAAAGATAGCGGTTGCCGGATTGATATTCGCATCTCTGATCAGTGCCTCAAAGGCTTCCACATAAGGTTTGCGTTTCCCAAGGAGATGAGAATAATAGGCTTTTTCGAAATGAAGATCAAAGGGTTTGCCTGGAAATTCGGCACTGAATTTTAACTGAAACGCTTCGTGGTGAATGCTGTTCGTATTGCTGAACAAAAATACCCGGTACCGGTTTTCCAGGCTGCGAAGCCATTCAATTCTTTCAGGAGGAAAATCCAGCAACATGGCATTCCAGGCAGTGGTAATCATTTCATCATCCACATCAAGACCGGTTTCTTTCCGGAAATACGTGAAAAATTCCTGCTCCGACACTACCCCTGTTTCCAGCTGCTCAAACAGAGGAGAGGCTTTATACTGTGAAAAATATTGATGAAAATTAGTTAGCCCGATGGATTCGAATGCTTTTTCCGTGGCTTCAAAGCTGATATTCAACAACACGCCACCCAAATCCAGGATAATGGTTTCTATCTTTTCCATAGCCTAAAGGTACAACATATGATTTTAGATACTGTCAACGCCGCAGGATACGGATCGCAACGCGACGAAAATCAATCTCCTGGCCTTCCGACTGAAGAGCGATAAATCCTTTTTTCAGGGGAGTTCCATCAATTTTGATGGCAGGGTTAAAATTGTTTACCACACCCCCACCGATTTGCGGTTTAGAATACTGCAGAACCGTATCACCATTTATGATGTGTTTAATAAGGCTATCTCCCAAAACAATAGCTTCCGCAGTTACCCATTGATCTCCATCATAGGTTTTCGACCTGGAGTCAATACAATGCCGGGTATCCAGCTTGCCTTCGTATACCACATTGGTGCCGGGCGTACAGAGGTTGCCGGTAGTACGGGGCTTACCATCACCCAACCCGCCCAGGAATTGCATTTCGATGGAAATGGGCCAATCCTGGTCTTTCAACATAGTGCGGGGGTCCTGGGAATGCAGCATTACCCCACTGTTACGATAGGTATAACCCGGTGCATCTTCCTTGAATTTTCCAGTAAATCTATACTCAACCAGCAAGTGATAATGCGAAAAGGGACGTTTGAAATACAAATGCGCAAACTGGTCATTATAAGCACCATACTGATCATACCGAACCTTAATAAGACCATCCTCCACCCGGAAAGTATTTCCAAAATTCACTCCCACATCGTGATGATTCACCTTTACAATCCAGTTGCGGATATGCTTGCCATTGAAAAGTTCTATCCACTTCTTTTCATCAGAGCCATGCTGTGAAAAGGAGCAGACGAAGACCAGCAACGCAATGGGTGCTACTGAAAAAAGCCTGTAACGGTTCATGCGTCAAAGCTAACTATTTTACTCCGCTTTGGCAGATGGCACCGGACAAGTGGCATCCGCCAAGGCGGAGTGGAGGGATCAGCTGGATCAACGGGACCAGGTAAAGTTGGCCGACTGGTTATCTCGGGAATTGGTACCAATGAATACAGTAAACTCCCCCGGCTCCCAATTGTAACGAAGGTTATGATCGTAGAACTTCAGAAGATCGGTTGTTATTTCAAAGCTGACCTCTTTTGATTCGCCCGGCTGCAGCAGGATTTTCTTAAATCCTTTAAGTTCCTTGAGCGGACGGGTATTGCTGGCTATAATATCACGGATATAGAGTTGAACCACTTCTTCCCCAGCGAATTTTCCACTATTGGTTACGGTTACCCGGGCAATTAATTTTTCTGCACCTTTCAGCGAGGCCTTACTAAGTGAAACCGGACTGTAATCAAACTTCGTATAACTAAGTCCGTAACCAAATGGATACAGTGGTGTATTGGAAACATCCAGGTAATTGGAACGGAACTTCTGGAATTCATCACCCACCAAGGGACGCCCGGTATTCTTGTAACTGTAGTAAATCGGAATTTGTCCCACATTTCGTGGAAAGGTAACCGGTAGTTTGCCAGATGGATTCACATCGCCAAATAATACATCACTGATTGCATATCCTGCTTCCGAACCACCAAACCACACATTCAAAATGGCAGGAAGCTTTTTGTCCTCTTCCACAATCGTAAGCGGACGACCGGAAAAGAGTACCATCACAACCGGCTTGCCGGTTGCCATCAATGCATCAAGCAGTTTTTTCTGGCTGTTTGGAAGATTGAGATCGGTTCTGCTTGAAGCTTCACCAGTGAATTCGGCCAACTCTCCCATTGCAGCTACTACTATATCTGACTGTAAGGCCAATCGCACTGCTTCAGCAATCAGTGTATCCGGATGTCTTGGATCCCGCTGCCAGGGTTTTCCAAACACGCTGGTGCGTGCTTCCAATGCAGAATCCTCCGTAACATTCGCACCTTTCGCATACCGAACATTCACTCCTGAGCCAGCAACTTCTTTAAGTCCGGTTAACAGTGAAGTAGCTTTCGATACATCTGCTGAAACCGACCAGGTTCCCACCATGTTTTCTTTTGCATCTGCAAGCGGACCAACCAATGCAATGGAGCCCTTTTTTGCAAGTGGCAATACACCCTGGTTCTTCAGCAGGACGAAAGAACGAGCAGCTGTTTCTCGCGCAACTTTTCTATGAGTTGCTGAAAATATTTCCGAAGCGGCTCTCTGCTCATTGCAATACCGAAATGGATCTTCAAAGAGTCCCAGTTTGTACTTGGCTTCCAGTACCATCCTGCAGGCGCGATCAATATCCGCCATTGTAATTTTACCTTCTTTCAAGGAAGCTTCGAGCGTAGTTAAAAACCCTTCCCCCACCATATCCATATCGAGTCCGGCTTTAACAGCCAGAGCAGATACCTGCTTAAGATCACCCAGCCCATGGTCGATCATTTCATTAACCGATGTGTAATCCGAAACAACCATTCCTTTGAAACCCCATTGTTTGCGCAACAGGTCAGTCAGCAACCATTTGTTCGCACTGGCGGGAATACCATCAACATCATTAAAAGAACTCATAACCGTACCAACACCAGCATCAATGGCGGCTTTATAAGGCGGTAAATAATCATTGAACATTTTAATGCGGCTCATATCAACAGAGTGATAATCGCGACCTGCTTCAGCAGCACCATAAAGGGCAAAATGTTTCACGCAGGCAAGCAGGGTATTATCGGCTGACAAATCCTTGCCCTGGTAACCTTTTACCATAGCTGCCGCGATGGCTGAACCGAGAAAGGGATCTTCTCCTGAACCTTCCGAAATCCTTCCCCAGCGAGGATCACGTGATATATCAACCATGGGGGAAAAGGTCCAGTTCAGTCCGTCTGCCGTAGCTTCCTGTGCGGCGATCCGGGCTGATTGCTCAATGCGTTGCATATCCCAGGAAGCTGCCAATCCCAATGGTATAGGGAAAATAGTACGGTATCCATGAATTACATCCATTCCAAAAATGATGGGGATTTTCAGCCGGCTTTGCTGAACAGCCAATTCCTGGATGCTGCGAATGCGCTGTGGAGAGGAAACACTAAAGATGCCACCCACTTTACCCTGTTTGATTTTTTCTTCAACACCCGTACTAACAACCGAGCCGGTTGTTGCTTCACCTCCAACAACCAGATTCAGTTGTCCGATTTTTTCCTGGACTGTCATTTTAGCCATTAGCCCGGATACAAACTGGTTCATTTTGGATGCAGCAGTTTGAGAATGAACCGTGCCAGGTAGCAGGAATGCCAGGATCATCAAGATTCGAAATAAGGGTGCATTGTATTTCATGGTGGTCAATTTTGATCAATTTGTTTTTTTCAGATGGTTCCTGATCTGTTTTTGCCAGATCAGATACCCTTTAGGATTCATATGAAGACTGTCACTGGTAAAGATCTCCCCAATTGGGCGACCATCCGATTGTAGCATTGCCTGGTAAACATCAATGTAGGAAGTTGCTTTTTGTGTGGCAAGGAAGTCCTTTATTTGCTGATTGGCCTCCTTGAATTTTGGAAGTAGTGCAGCGCGACTCGGACTTGGTTTCATTGAAATATAACTGATAGGAACACGAGGTAAACGAACACGTATATCCCAGAATAATTGTTTAAACCTATTTACAACCATTGCAACAGTTACCGTATCTGCTGCAGCAAAATCGTTCTCTCCGCAATAGATCAGGATCTGTTTCGGATCATAGGGATAGATAATATAATCCTGGTATCTTATGAGGTCGGGAAGGGAGGATCCTCCAAAGCCGCGATTAACGATCCGGTAACCAGGAAAATAAGTAGCCACATCTTTCCAATAGGTGAAGGAAGAACTGCCGATCAGCAAAATTGATTTGGAAGCCGGCATTCGTATACTGTCTTCCTGTTGAAATTTTCGAATCGCCTCATAAAAGGGTTTACCCTGATAAAACGCAAGGGAGGGAGCTTTCGCATCATCTACTGATGGCACCTTTTGTTGAGCCAATACGGGCAACATTGCCATTGAAAAAAGAGCAATCAAAAGCGTACTTATCAAGATTTTTTTTGACGGAATTTGCATGTCCAGTTTATTTAGTTTACCTGTTGTACGGGAGTTTTATCTGAAACGCCGTTTTCATTCACCGCTTCGATGATATAATAGTAAACCTTCTCTTTGTCCATTCCTTTAAAATAATACTCGTTTACATCATGCACCATGATGCAATTGTACAACTTATCAGGAGCTGTTCCATAATAAATATTGTATGCATAAGCCTGATCAACCGGCGACCATTTGATATAGGCGCTGCGTTTATCCTTCTCTGTTCTAAGTACCAGAAAAGTCTTCACGGCAGGAGGCCCTGATCCATTTCCCATTCCGAATACCCTAAAACCGGACAAGGCAAACTTTCCTGTAGGCATATGAATATTCTCCATTTTAAGGTAACGGGTTTTAATGGGATCTTTTAATTCAATATAATCATGCGGAACATCTTTTCTGTTCTGACTTTTATCAATGAGCAGGTTCCATTTTTTTCCGTCCTGTGAATGGTAAATTTTATACTGATGATAGATGTCGGTTTGTTTACCAAGAAATTCCGCATCCTGATCGGCATAGTTGAGTTGAATGGCATGTATTGTTGAGATATCGCCCAGGTCGGTCTGGAACCATTCGCCTTTATTGCCTGATGCTGCACTCCAGTAGGTTTTGATAGATTCATCCACTGCATTGTTGGCGGTATAACTGCCAAGGGTAGACGAAACCTGAACCGGTTTTTTATAGTTGAGCAACATCCAGCCGGTAAAGCGGCTTTTACGATGATCAGCCGGACCATTGGGCAGGTAATGAGGATAATCTCCAAAAGCAGTATTGGCATACATAATTCCATCATCATCAAAGCCAGCAGGCCAAATACCATTGCGACGCTCAAACGTGTTTTTCACATTGATACCCATCGTTGAAACATGCCAGTAATTATTCCAGGGATCCTGGTAGGTGGCGCCATGTCCTGCTCCTCTTGCAAAACCTCCGGGTTTGAAGCTGACCGGATCGGATTGTGCAGTAAAGGGGCCGAGGGGAGAATCGCCCACTACGACGCCATCTGCATAGCCACTCATTTCAGTACCCGGACCTCCCCACTGCAGATAATATTTTTCCTTGTGTTTGGTCATCCAGGCACCTTCAATAAAACCATCCAAAAAGGTATTGTCCATGTATTCACCAAAGCGATGCCAGCCATAGCGCCAGTCTTCCAGGAAATACATTTCTTTTCTGGTTCCAATTGGCTGGAATGTTTTGCGGTTTAATTCTATTCCGTACAAAGGATAGCGATTGCTACTGCCATTGTACATATAAAAGCGGCCATCGTCGTCGAGGAAAAATGCAGGATCCCAACCGCCGATCTCGAGTGAATCCAATGCTTCCTTCCATTCGTTCTCCTTAGGATTGGTACTCATCCAGAGCGGAAAATTGCTGGAATAAGTAGAACCAAAAACCAGCATGGTATCACCTACAACAACTGCTGCCGGAGCACATAATTCATCATATACTTTATGATAGGGCTTGAGAAATTTCCGGGAGATAAAATTCCAGTTCAGCATATCGGAACTCCACCAATAGCCCCACTGGTTAGTGGAGAACAGGTAATAATCTCCTTTATAGGTGACGATCACCGGGTCAGCAGTTGCGCGGTGCCGGCCCCATTCACTAAAATTGGGAATCGGGGTATAACCGTAATCGAGGTTGATGGGATTGCAATAAGTTGTTTGAGCTGTTGCTACTGATTTGCCTGATTGTGCAAAGCACACATTCGAAGCGAAAACTAATACTACAATGGAAAGTTTAGGGGAGAAAAAATGTTGGTCCAGGCTGTATTTTCCGGCCCCTCTGAAGAAAAACAGCAATCCGATTAATACAAACATGAATGGATGTTGATCGCCATACCAGATCTTACCATTGCCAAGAATGAAAGCGATAAACAACATGGTTGCTATCATGGGCCATACTGCCAGTCGGGTAAAGAGCCCAATCGTTAGCAGGATACCGGAAATTAACTCCGAAGCTTTTCCAAGATATGCCATTGTGGCAGCTGTCTCTGCAGAGAAATAAGGCATCCAGCCAGCATATTCTTTGATTTTTGCCCCATCAAACAGCTCCCAACCATGATAGGTCATCAATATTCCGGTTATGATTCTTACCAGGGCCCAACCAGGTTCCAGCCAGATTGTTTTTTGAGTAGCGTTGAAAGAGGCCATGTTGTCTGATTTTAGAGATTTCCTTTTTTCATTTCAGCAGCAGCATATTGTGCGGCCCTCGCGGTAAAAGCCATATATAAAATAGAGGGGCTTTGATTCCCCGTGCTGGTCATGCAGGCCCCATCCGTTGCAAAAACATTTTTACAGAGATGCAGTTGATTCCATTCGTTGAGCAGGGAATTGGAAGGGTCGGTGCCCATACGCACGCCACCCATTTCATGAATATCCAGTCCGGGTGGTTGTTTCGTATCATTTACAACAATGTTGAATGCGCCACAGGCTTCGAGCATTTTTTTACCTTCTGAAAGAAAATCCCGCAGCATGTTTTCATCATTTTCATCATAATCAATAGCTGTTACAAGTAGCGGTATTCCCCATTTATCTTTTTCAGTTGGGTGCAGAAATACTCGATTGGTTTCTTTGGGAATGGTTTCGCCTTGCATATACATGTAGATCCTCCAGGGCCCTGGTTCTGTAAGCGCTTCCTTCAACTCTGCACCCATTTTATCCGGATGGCGATCTGCGTTTATCCATTCACGATAGGCACCTGAAAAAATAGTATATCCTCCAATAAAATCCATTTCCTGTTTGCCGAGGTTACGGAAATTCGGGATCACACATTCTGCGGGACGCCGGCCTTTGTAATACCCATCTTCATATCCTTTGATTTCACCATTCATATAACCCCGATAGTTGTGGAAACAGATGTAACGGCCAAGCAAATCGTGATCATTTCCAAGGCCATTGGGGAAACGTTCTGATTTGCTATTGAGTAAAATTAAGTTGGTATTCAGCGCCGAAGCATTTACAAAAATGATGCGGGCAAAATAATCGGTGACAGCTTTTGTTTGGCTGTCTATCACGCGTACTCCTGTTGCTTTTTGTTTGGCATCATCGTAAAGAATGGAATGCACTACCGAATGGGGCCGAATGGTCAGGTTTCCTGTTTTTTCAGCCCAGGGAAGGGTGCTGTTGTTGGAACTGAAATATCCGCCAAAGGGGCAACCACGCATACAAAGGTTGCGATTTTGGCAGGTGCCTCTGCCCTGCTCCAGGTGAATGGGTTCCGGCTGCGTAAGATGCGCCCATCGACCAGAAATATAGTGACGTTGAAATTTCTGCCACAATGTTTCCCGGATGTCGGCTTCCACGCAATTGAGTTCGTAGGCAGGCAGGAATTCGCCATCGGGCATTGCGGCGATATTTTCCTTACTGCCGCAAACACCAATAAATTTTTCTACATGACTGTACCAGGGTGCGATGTCCTTGTATCGGATTGGCCAGTCGGTAGCAAAGCCATATTGTTTGGGAGCATTGAATTCAAAATCACTCCAACGTTGGCAGCTTCGGCCCCAAGTAAGGGATTTTCCTCCGACCTGGTAACCACGGATCCAGTCGAAGGGCTTTTCCTGTACATAAGGATGATCTGTATCTTCGATAAAAAAATGCTGTGTATCTTCTGAATAGCCGGCTGCTTTGGAGATGAGTGGATTGTTCTGACGTTGCTGATGCGTAATATAACCCCGGTGTTTAAACTCCCAGGGATGGTTGTTCATGCCGGGATAATCCTTCAGGTGTTCCACCATCCGGCCCCGTTCCAGCACCAGGGTTTTCAAGCCCTGCTCGCAGAGTTCTTTGGCAGCCCAGCCTCCACTGATACCACTGCCGATTACAATTGCGTCGTATGTAGGTTGGTCACTCATGTCGGGTGAAGTTAGACGATAGGCCAGCGGAAACTGGATTGAAGGCTGATTTTCTGGCCGGTTTGCGAAGAGGCGCGGGCGGATTCAATAATATCCAGCACGTGCAATGCATGTTCGGGAGAAATCAACGGTTCGTTTTTATCGAGCAGGGATTTTGAAATGACAGTAGCGCCTTCCTGCCAGACATAGGTTTTCGGATCCGGCACATGCCTTACAGGAGTAGGTGAATCCATAGTTGCAAGGTCTACACCAAAAGGAGCCCAGTCATAACCTACCAATCCCATATTGCCCTTTGTACCCCAGATGGAAATCGTGTGCCTGTCCTGTCCCTTACCACCATGACCATACGGATCAAAATAATTAAACCCGCTCTGCACATGAGACAGCACACCACCTTCATGTTCCATGATGATCATCGCATTGTCTTCGGCCTCCACTTGTATTTTGCCCTTGTTATCGACAGTACGTTCTGGCGTAACAATGGTTGTCATGGCGATCACAGATTTCGCAGGACCCAACAACCCTGTTAAGGTAGCAAGATTATAAACACCCAGATCAGGAAGACTGCCGCCGCCTTTTTCATAGAAGAAAGCCGACCAGTGCGGGCCTTCATGGCCATAATGAGCATGTGCCGCGGAAACTTTTCCCAATTTACCTTCCTGTATGGCTTTGCTCATAAAGGCAAATTGCGGACTGTTTACCACTGCAGGTGCTCCCCAGATGCGCAATTTTTTTTCACGAGCCATATCCAGCAGCGCCTTTCCTTCTTTGTAGGTATTTGCCATCGGTTTTTCACTCCATACATGTTTGCCGGAAGCCAGGGCCATTTTATTCAGCCGGCCATGCTCCTGCATATCAGTCAGATTCACAAGCAGATCAAAGGGTGCACCAGCAAGCTGCTGGTAGATATGTTCATACACATGCGGAACATTAAATTCTTTTGCCCGGTTCTTTGCTCTTTCCAGCACGATATCGCAAACACTCACCAGCTCCACATGCGCCGATTTGGAAAGATGTGGCAGGTACTGTCCGGATACACTACCACAACCAACTATTCCGATTTTGATTTTTTTATTTTCCGTAAAAGCTACTGCTTCCAATGAGGAAAGCAGCAGTGCAGCACCTGCCATAGCAGACTGTTGGAGAAATTCTTTGCGGGATTGATTTTTCATATGCAAGGTTTTAGCAATTAATGTGACTACTATTTAAGGTGAGGGCTTTGAAAGCCCAATTTTTTAAGGCCTTTTTGCACTTCAGGGCAGGACATGAACAGGTTCCAAAGCAAGCCAGTCCGGTGATTTTCGATCATAACTATGATCGGTCCCTGGTCTATAGCAAGATGGCTGTTAGCGTACCAGTTTTGTGTTTCATTGAAAGCATCAACAAAACCGTATTCCGACCAGATCTTATCACCGAGTTGTTCATAAAAATGGCGAAGCGCCTGCATAGAATATTCGGGTGTATAGGGAAATGCAGAAAGTGCTGCGGTAGGAGTAATCGTTCCCTTATCATTGGTTGGTGAATGGGCATCATATCCATTGTAGGTATCACTGGCGGTGAGCCCCCAGGATTGTGGGCCATATCCTTTGAACTGATTGGGATTACGCACACAATGTTCCCGGTTGATCAGGGTATGGTTGCGATTCTGCATCCAATAATCTGCATAACGATCTTTTAATCCGCGGGGATCTAATCCCAGGAAAGAATAATGAGAGAAAAAAAGTGGTCCGCCGAAGTCAAATCCCAGGGGTAGTTCTATACCATAAAACTCCTTGCCATTTTTAAAGAAATTGCTTTGCGCCCAACCATTGTGATAAACAGCCGGGGAAACCGGATAGCGATCTGCAGAGGCGGCCAGCACATACATGATCAGGCATTCATTGAAACCGCGCACCGGAAAATTCATTGCCCATCCGTTATTGGGGCTCCAGTGCCAGTAAAGGACTTCCTGGTTGTTGGTAAACCAGTTCCATTCGATATCATTCCAAAGCCAGTTGATCCGGTTTCGGAGTTCCCCTTCAACCGGATTATCTGCATTGAAGTATTGTCGTGCTGTCAACAGACCCTGGAACAGAAACGAAGACTCTACCAGGTCGGCACCATCGTCTTTGCGACTAAAGGGAATGGTTTTCCCTGTTTCACCATTCAGCCAGTGAGGGAAAACACCGTGATAGGAATCTGCTTTAGAAAGAAAGCGAACCATCTTAAGGAGGAATTTAGCAGCCGTATCACGTTGAATCCATTTTCTTTCAGTTGCCACAATCACTGCCATAATTCCGAAGCCCGTACCACCGGTTGTAACTACTTCACCACCATAATTAAACGATTCGTTGCTGCGTTCCCGTGATAGCCCGGAAACCGGATGCGCAAAATCCCAGAAATAGCGAAAGGTTTGTTGCTGAACCAGATCGAGTAAAGCAGAATCGGAAAGATTCCGGGGTCGATCTGTTGCAGAAAAAGCTAGCGGTTTCGGTTGCTTTTTCTTTTGCGCATAGGCAACACTGTTGAAGGCGCCAAACAGGCAGCAGAAAAAAACAAAATGGCGGATTTTCATCGCTGTTGTTTTAGGTTATAGATAGGGTGCAGTAAATCCCAGTTTACGCAGTGCGGCTTTTACTTCAGGTGCAGCTGAAAAAAGGTCCCAGCACAAACCGGTCCGATGGTTTTCAATCATCACAATAATCGGGGCCTGGTCAATGGCCAGGAAACTAACAGCAAACCAGGCATTGTGAAGGGAGAATGCATCAATAAAACCGTACTCTTTAAAAAGTTTATCGCCAAGGACATAATAGTAAAACTTCAGAGCAGCCATTGATTCATCCGGCGTATAGGGAAAAGATGCGAGTGCTGCAGTTGGAGCAATTATACCCCGGTCGTTCTGTGGAGAACTGGCCGTGTAACCATTTGGGATATCGCTTGCCGTTAGTCCCCATACACTGCCGCTGTATCCAAAAAACCGGTTCGGGTTTTGCACACTATGCTGGTAATTGATTCTTGCATGGTTGCGATTTTGCACCTCATAATCAGCGTAAGCATCTTTGAGGCCAATCGGATTAATTCCCAAAAAGGAATAATGAGATAAAAACAGCGGACCACCATAAGGCTCACCCAGCGGCAAATTAATACCATAATAAGATGCACCATTCTTCATGGCACCTTCCCTCGCCCATCCTTTATCATACACCTCTTTTGAAACCGGATGCGTAGGAGAACCGGCAGCCAGCACATAGGTAACCAGGCATTCGTTCCATCCTCTGATGGGTAGGTTCATATCCCAGCCAAAATCAGGACTCCAGTGCCAAAAGAGAACATCTCCATTGTTGCGCAGGAACCAGTCCCACTCAACTGCTTCATAGATTTCGGTTATACGCGACCGTAACTCAATTGCAGCCGGGGCGTTATCATCAAAGTATTCACGCGCGGTGAGCAGGCCCATGATAAGAAAAGAGGTTTCAACCAGGTCAGCACCATTGTCTTTCTGACTAAAAGGGATGGTTACTCCGGTTGCACCATTCATCCAATGGGCAAAAGCTCCATGGTAACGGGTGGCTTTGGTTTTCAAAAACTCCACTATTGTCTGGAGTCTTTCCAACCCTTGTTGGCGTGTTATAAATCCGCGTTCAATACCAACCAGCAGGGCCATAATGCCAAAGCCGGTGCCACCGCTGGTTACCAGATCGCCGGAACTGTTTCTTTCCCTGGCCATGCCACTAACGGGATGACCAAAATCCCAGAAATACCGGAAGGTTTGTTCCTGAACTTTGGTTAGCAGTGCATCATCCGTGAGCGCAGGAAATTTGGAAGAGGAATCAATCCTGGTTACAAACTGCTGATCTACGGTTGAAATAAAATTACCTCCGGATGCAGATTTCAATGTTGTTACCAGTTGAAGCCGGTGGAAAGTCAGGAAGTCCAGGTTGCCGGTTGGCTGGATTTTTAGGACCGAATCCTTTTGTTCAAGCACTACATTGGCGGCAATTGCCTGGCCTGCTTTATTAGTGAGATTAACTGCATTAGTTATACTGGATGGGAGTACCGGCTCTGAAAAAAAGATCCGGATTACCGGATTACGGCTCACATTATAGCGGATAGTATTCCATTCCTCCCCATCAAGCAGCAGGCGGTTTACCTTTAACTGTTTGGGTACAACGGGTTCTGGCTTTTCTTCTTCAGACTTGGAACAGGCTGTAAAAAAAATACCGAGACAAACAGTATATAAAACAAAAAATCTCATTCGTTTTCCTGATTAATCCCAAACAAAAGTTGTAACAGTTCCGCCCTGTAAGCTCACGGTTGCCAATTGTCCTTTGTATTTGATCGCGAAGGTTGAGTTACCGGGAGCTTCTCTAAGAAGTATCAATACTTTTTTCCCTTCGGGCGTAAGGAACGCAACATTGTCCAATCCGGGTGGAACATTACTATGAATCCGCACGGATCCTGCAGGAACAAATTTGGCAGCATGACCTATAATATAATAGGAAACATTTTTCTGAACTGCTCCATTCTGAATAGTAAGTGCGCCTTTACATTCTGTACAGCCACCGGGAGTATGAGGACCGAAACTGGCATCGTTTGCCAGGTTCCATTCCAGTGCCACTTTACTGTAATTGCGGGTGGTACCAATGATCACATTTTTAATGTGCCAGAAAAGATCGCCCTGGAACTCTCCTTTTGCACCGGTCCATTGTTCAGTAAAATAGAGGTTCTTATCCGGATGTGCATCGCGCACGGTTTTCATTGCAGAAACTTCTCCTGCATAGAGGTGGAAGGCGGAACCATCGATATACTGCTTGGCTCCTGCATCATTCAGAATAGTAATCGGATAATCGGGACGATCCAGGTTATGATCGTATATCACAATTTTAGTTGAAATATTGGCAGCCTTGAATGCAGGACCAAGTGCATCCCGGATGAAATCACGTTGTTGTTCTGCCGACATAAAGAGGCTGGGATTATTACCCGGATGAAGAGGTTCATTTTGAGGCGTGATGGCATCGATGGTTATACCATGAGCTTTCATTGCCTGGATATATTTCACAAAATACTGTGCATATACCTGGTGGTATTTGGTAAGCAGGCTGCCTCCTTTGGAATTGTTATTGTCTTTCATCCAGGTTGGAGGACTCCAGGGAGAGCCCATAATTTTAATAGCCGGATTGATAGCCAGAATTTCTTTGAGTACCGGAATCAGGTTTTGTTCATCCCGGGCGATAGAGAAAGAAGAAAGGTCTTCATCTGTTTCTCCTGCAGGGAGATCGCTGTAACTGAAAACCTCCGCATCCAGGTCAGATGCACCGATACTAATTCTCAGGTAGCTGACAGAAATACTGTTTTCATTTTTGCCAAACAGTTCCTGTAAAAGGGATGTGCGCTGCGCCTGTGGCAATTGCATCAGCAGATAAGCACTGCCACCGGTTAAGGAATAACCGAAACCATCCATGGTTTGAAACTGAACCGTACTGTCCACTTCAATGGTAGTAAGGTTATTATTGGCAGCAGCACTAAACTTTACCGTTGTGGGAAATTTTGCAAGGAGAGACAATTGATCTCCCCGTGTAACCCAATATGAAACAGTGGCGCCATCTGCCGGTTTGGGTTGCTCTTCCGTTGATTTTTGTTCGGAGCAGTTCGAAAAGGAACAGCTCATTAAAGAGACTAACAGTGTCAGGACAGTGAAATTCTTTTTTATCATCGTATTTAATTTGAAAAGTCAAAAACTAATGGGGACTGGTTATTTCTTACCACGACCAGTCTTTTTTTATTTCCGGGAGATCGAAGCCATTTAAGATCGCGCACTTCACCAGGTACATGCGTTATCGGCCGGGCAGTTGCATTCATTCCAAAAACGATTGGGTTCAGCGCATCATATCGACCTTCATAGGGTGTGACATTGTAAAAATTTCCAGCAGCGATAAAGTTTTTCTCTGAACCCTCCATTAGAGCAAATGCAAAAACCGGTGCCAGTTGAAGAGAAGCAGGCAGATCTGTTCGGGTAAAATCCCCCTTACCATTTGAGATAAAAACTGAGTTACCAAGCACTTCCGCTTTTTGTTCAATATAATCAGTGAACAGGTCGTAGAGAATGAAGTCTACTGTTTTACCCGCCACTTCGCCATAGGTCAGATAGGCTTTCTTTAGCACAGGTAAAGCCCGCTCCAATTCATCTTTAGCGAGAAAAGGATATTCTTTGCCATCAATGGTATACGCCATCACCTGTTCAATACTTCCATTTTTATCAAAGTCTTTTATGTAAAGTTTCAGCGGACCATTTTTCCCGGCATACAACTTGGAATTATGTCCCCAGTTACCAGCCAGGATATCCATTTGACCGTCTCCGTTAGTATCAGTCAGGAAGATGGATTGCCATAAACCGGTAGAGCCTGGAATGGGTTCACGGGAAAAGGTACCAGAATTGTTTTTTGCAATAATAACCGGCATCCATTCGCCAGCAATAACCAATTCCGGATAGCCATCCTTATTCAGATCAGCAAAGGAAGCAGTGGTAATCATGCCAATATTTTCGCCATCAAAAATGGATTTATTGGCGATGGAAAATTTCCCCTTACCATCATTCAATAACAGGTAAGAATGATGTGGAACTCCGTACTGGCGGGCATTGGCCAGTACACCAACAAAGAGATCCTGGTCGCCGTCTTTATCAATATCTGCAGCAGCAACCGCGCCTTTATTAAATCGTACGGGAGGAAGTGCTTTAGTTTCCAGTTTGAAAACACCTTTGCCCTGGTTGATATACAAGCGATCCTGCAAACCCGGGTTATTGTCTTCCAGTTCATTACCACCAATAGCGATATAGAGATCCGGTTGTCCGTCGGTGTTAGCATCAAAAAAAATCGCATCCACTTCTTCCTGGGCAGCAAAGGGCTGAAAGAGATCTGCCTGCTTTGATTCAAATCCACCTGATGCTGTTTGCATAAGGAGGGCACCTGGTTGTCCGGCTGCTCCGGTTATATATGCATCATCAAGGCCATCTCCATTCAGATCGGCTACTGCCATTTTAGGCCCACGTGTGGAAAGGCCATGAGGTATGAGGTATTGTACATTATGATCTACAAATGCGTTCTCCTTGTGCTGGAAAGGAATGCTTGAAGTGGCTGGCTGAAACGGATCAACTGCAGGCTTAAAGTAAGTTGCAAAATCAAATTTTCCGGAAGCATTTAACTGATCCAGCTCGATAGTATTATTGGCAGTAAATGCTGTTAGCAACTGGAATTGCTGATCTGGCCATACTACCAGTAAGCTATCAATTTTTCCAATTGAGTCAAGACCAATAACCCAGCGGGTATCGGAGGAGGATTGAAAGCCACGGGTAGGCATAATTTCCTGCAGCTGGAGCCGGCCGGCATGGAATGCATACAAGCGGGTACCAATGCCTTTGGAATTCAGTCCCTCCCCTCTTGTTTTAAATCGCAGGTATTGTTTCGGCTGCTGATTGTTTTTGAGCAGGATCGCCTTTTCATTAATGGCATTGACAAGGACATCAAGATCGCCATCGTTGTCCAGATCGGCATAAGCTGCTCCAGTGAAATATCCTTTCAGGTTTGCTGTGCCCCAGGCTTTTGAAACCTCTTCAAATAAACCGGAGCCGGAATTGCGAAAGAAAAAAGGATGCGTGGCACCATCGGGCATAGCTTTGATCACTTCCTCATCATATGCATCTGTACCGCTGAGGTTTTTATTTCGCTCCATGGCACTAACAAAACGTACATAGTCAAGATCAACCGGGCGTTTCAGGATGCCGCTGCTAATAAAAAGATCTTTATTGCCATCGCCATTGAAGTCGGCCAGCAAGGGGCTCCAGCTCCAGTCGGTCGCAAACACTCCGGCCTGTAGTGCCTGATCGCTGAAACTTTTTCCATCTCCATTATTGATTTGCATCACATTCCGGGAATATTGGTGCTGGTAGCCATTGCGCTCCAGTTTCAACTTATAGATATCCGGATTTTCATCACTGCCATAGGTTTTGAGCGTTTTTTCGTCGGGAGGCAACATATCAACCGTAACCAGATCTACCTGGCCGTCGTTATTCAAGTCTGCAGCATCATTACCCATGCTGAAGCGGCTGTAGTGCCGAAAATGTTCAGCGCCTGCTTCTGTAAAACCACCCTGCTGGTTGTTGAGGTAGTAGTAATCGTTTTCATGAAAATCGTTTCCAACATAGATATCCGGCCAGCCATCATTATTAAAATCGGAGATGGCTAACCCCAATCCATAACTGAGTTTGCTTTGATAGATGCCTGCACTGGCGGAAACATCTGTGAAGGAATGTTTGCCTTCGCTGAGTTCATTGCGATAGAGGCGGTCACCGGCCTGGGGATCAGGTTTTCTTCTGTTGGAAGTATCGATGATATTGCTATGCGGTTGCTTGGAATGGTTCAGGAGGTAACAATCGAGATCGCCATCGCGGTCAAAATCAAAAAAGGCTGCTTGTGTGGAGAGCCCGGAAAAATCAAGACCATAGGCTGCTGCGGATTCCTGGAACTGATTTTTTCCTTTATTGATGTAGAGCTGGTTTTTGCCGGTAAGCTGGAAGGATCCTGCAACTGCGCAAACATAGATATCGAGTAATCCATCGCCATTGACATCTGCCATGGTAACACCTGAGTGCCAGTCGCCGGTACCAGCCACCCCTGCGGATTCAGTAATATCTTCAAACAGGAGGTTGCCTTTGTTCAGGTAGAGGCGATTCCCACCCTTTTTATTGGCAGTGAAATAAATATCGGGCAGATCATCATTGTTGATATCTCCAATAGCAACACCGCCACCATTGTAATAATAGAGGTAATAGAGAATATTAAGCCGTTCTCTTTTTTCCAGGTTGTTAGCAAAATCAATATTGGAGTCAGCGGCGGACAGGATGGAGAACTGGGTTGATTCCTGCTTACATCCGGACAGCAAGCTGAGAGAAAACAGGCCAGCAAGCAAAGCAGAAAAACATCGGGAAGAAATAATATGGCGAGCGGAATTCATGAGCTTTATGATAAAGAGGGGCTGAAACAATTCCTTGATCAGCCCCTCTTATATGCGAATACAAAGCCTTAACTACTGTATTATTTTTTAGAATTGAAAAGGGCCTGCACTTCTGCTGCTGAAATAGCATCACCATACAGCCTTACCTGGTCAAGTTCACCTTTCCAGGAAGAAGAGAGCCAGTCATCGGAATCCAGGTTATTACCCGGACCATTACCAATTCTCATTTCTGTGATATGGTCATGCGCAAAATTGATGGCACCATGGTTATTCCAATTGCGAACCTTTGGATTGGCAACTCCATCCAGGTAGAGGGTCATGCCACTGGTAGCCTGATCATATACCAAAGCAATGTGATGCCACTGGTTATCGAGCATGCCGGGGATAACATCCGCATTTTCCCAGGTGAACCAATTGTCTGCCTTATTCTTATCGGCAGTCATCACTTTAACAGCACAACCGGCATTATTGCCTTCGATGATTACAAACATGCTGGCAACAGACCAGTGTGCGTTGGCCACATCAGCCCGGAAACTAATCGGGTATTCAGGACCGTTACCACCTTTGTTGTTTTTCGTTTGTCCATCGCGTTTATACCAGAAAGAGATGGTGAAACTTTTAGCGGTTTGAGCAAAGTCGTTGGGCTTGGCATATTTGATAAATTTCATTGCCTCGCCCTTAACACCTTTACCACTAACTCCATCCACTGCAGTAAGGGGATTGTCTGCCGCAAAGTTGGCACGAATGCTATCCACTGCATTCATCAGGGGATTATCGGTTGTGCCATCAAAAGCTGCATAAAACTTAAGCGGGCCACCTGGAGGATTTGAATCCTCCGGGTATTCACGCCATGCGGGTTCGGTACTTTTCTGGCAGGATGCCAGGATCACCGCAGACCCGGCAATAGCCAGGCTGCGACGAAACCATTTATTTAAAAGTATTGTAGTCATACTTCAGGTTTTAAATCGGTGAAAACAAATCAATAATTCGGGTTCTGAATCAGGATGCCACCAGAAAAATCGATCGCGGATTGAGGAATCGGGTAGTATTGATGTCTTGGCTGATAACCTTGCGGGCCAAGCACCTGTTCTGCCAATCCCCAGCGAACCAGGTCGTAGAAGCGTTCTCCTTCCATGGCCAGCTCTACCCTTCTTTCCTGCTGGATGGCGGTGCGCATCTGGTTTTTGCTGGTGAAAGCAATATTGGGCAGCACTGCCGCATTATTACCTCTTGCCCTGGCCCTGATCTGGTTTACATACTGCACCGCTTTTGCTTCATTAGCTGCGCCACCAATTTCATTGGCAGCTTCTGCAGCCATCAGCAGTACATCCGCGTAACGAAGGATGGGCTGGTTGATCCAACCGTTTTGACGGTTTGCTGTAAACACCTGAACATCTGGCTCCGGATACACTTTCTTATTCCAATAACGTCTTGGAATGGATGGATAGGTAGGCAGAATTCTGCCATATAAGCCATCGCTTTCACCTGAAAAAAGAATAGTAGCCTCTTTACGCGGATCACCTGCTTCATAGGCATTTACCAGGTTTTCGGTAGGCGTATTCCAACCCCAACCAAGGTCCCATTCAGCAGCGCCACGAACACCCTGGGCAATACCGTACCATGAGTACAAAACGTCTGTATTATTGGGTCCATAGGAGGATTGAATTTCCCAGATGGATTCTTTACTGTTTTCCCCCCTTGTTGTAAACAACTGCTGGTAATTGGGGAAGAGTTCGTATCTGTCAGATTCTATCACCTGTTCTGCATAAACTAAAGCACCTGCCCAATCCTTCCTATACAGAAGCGTTTTGGCTGTTAATGCCTGGGCCGCTCCCTGTGTCAGACGTCCGATAAATTGTGCCGGCCATTCAACAGGAAGATTGGCGCGTGCAAATTCCAGGTCTGAATCAATCAATGCATAGATTTCAGCAACTGAAGATTTCGGCACTTTTGAATCTTCCGGATTGTAGACACGGAAATCGATCTTAGGAACTTCCCCAAAAGCACGCACCAGATCAAAGTAGGCGTAGGCACGGAACATGCGGGCTTCTGCAATATTCACCAGAGAAGCTGGGTCATTCGCTCCAAGAGAATCAGCTATTTGTAGTGCTGTATTGGCCTGCCCAATTAAAACATAGTGCTGATCCCAATAGGTAGTAGAAGACCAGTGGTCTTTTGCATATTGGAACTGGTCATAAATCACACCCCAGTCAGCGCCATCGGAAGGACTACTTCCTTTTTCGGAATCATCCGACCGGAAATTATTCATACCCAGCCAGGGAATGCCACCGAATCCTTGTCCGGCTACATCACCATTGCGAATAGCACCGTAAAGGCCATATACCTGGCCTTCAATGCCCCCCTGCGTCAGATCATCCAGGGTAGCTGTAAGGGGTTTTCTGTCCAGAAATTTGGAACAGCCTGCCAGTACAAGAAGGATTGGCAAACCAACCAATACAGCCCTCATTGCATTCATTTTACGTATCATAGCTGTAAGATTTTTTGATTAGAAAGTAACATTTATACCGCCTGTGATAACCATGGGCAATGGACCATTACCATTGTCAATACCAAAGGAAGTAGCGAAACCACCAAACTCAGGTGTATAACCGGAATTACGCTTGAATGTTTTCAGGTTCTGCACGTTGGCAAAAATCCTGGCGCTCTTCATCGCAGCTCTTTGAATCAGTTTGGAGCTGAAGTTGTAACCGATTTGTACGTTCCGAATGCGGATATAACTACCATCTTCAATACCATAAGTAGAAGGCAGGCGGTTGATGGCACGGTTGTCTCCCAGGATTGGATCCCAGTTAGAGGTACCCGGACCATTCCAGCGATTCAACTTGAAAGCCGGATAGTTGAATTTGGTAAATGGCAATTCGGAACTACCCCAATAGCGATAGATTTCATTTCCGTAAACACCATTGAAGTCGATACCGAAATCAAAACCCTTGAAGTTTGCACCCAGGGAGAAACCATAGGCAAAATCAGGAGTAGGATTACCAATCATCGTGCGGTCATCAGAATTGATTACACCATCGCCATTGATATCGCGGTATTTGAAATCACCCGGACCATACTCATAACCCTGTACAGGTGGAGAAGCCAGTTTATCGGCATAACTCTGATACAGCCCATCCACCACATAACCATAGAAATAACCAATCGGATAACCAGCTTCAGTTACGTTTGGTCTTTCTTCGCTGGGGGGAAGGCGGTCACCACCAAGAGAAATCACCTTGTTGTTGAACGTTGTGATGTTACCATTAAAAGTGATGGTGAAATCATTGGTGATTTTTTGTGTCCAACCTGCTGCCAGTTCAATTCCACTGTTTTTAACACGGCCCACGTTATCCAAACGGCTACCTGCACCAGAACCTACCCGAACCAGGGTCATTACATCGCGGGTATCTTTATTATAGTACGCAGCTTCAACACGCAGGCGATTGTTCAGCATATAAGCTTCAAATCCTACTTCTTTTGAATCCACCACTTCCCATGTCAGGTTTTCATTTGGAATATAAGCCTGAGAATAAGCAGGAATGATATTGTTTCCAAAAACTGCCGTATTACCAGTTTGAAGTCCGGGGAAGAAAGGATAATCATATCCGTAGGTATTCTGAACACCTAGCAGACCCCAGGAGGCTTTAACTTTCAAGTAATCAAACAGGTTTTGACGAGCCATAAAATTTTCCCGGGTAACTTCCCATGCGGCACCCACGGAGTAAAAACTTTTCCATCTGTTTGCTGGGGATATTTGGGATGATCCATCTCTTCTGAAAGAGGCATTCAGCATATACTTCCCCTGGTAGTTATACAAGAGGCGGAAGAGGCCGGAAGCGGTTGCTTTTTCCCACTGACCGGAAGAAGAACGACGCGTTGTCTGATCCACAAATCCATTATCAATATACCAGAACCGGGGATCATCAGGAATAGCATCACCCGGATCTTTTTGACGTGCTGTTGCAAGCAGTCCGCTATAGGAATTGAAGTAAGTAGTGAAACCAGCCAACAAAGTCAAACCATGGTCTCCAAAATCTTTTTTATAGGTGAGGATGTGATCCTGCTGGAATTTTTTCCATTCGTGCTTATTCTGGCTAACGGAAGTGATTCTGTTATTCGGATCTACAAACACCTGTTCTCCTGCAGGGAGCGTTGGGTTAAATACTTCAATAATGGGATTATAAGTACGATCATCACCCCAAGACATATCTCCATACAGCGTTGTACGCCAATTGAAATTTCTCAGGAAGTTGACATCGAAATAAACACTACCAACCATTCTGTATTCCATCTTCCTTTCTTTGTCCCATTTGGTCTCCAGGTTCATGAGCGGATTACTCATCTGAGCCTGCTGAATAGCGAGCTGAGAATATCTGCCACTGGCTTCATCAAATGGATCCGAGATAGGAAGAACCCTGCGTGCGTCGAACAACAGGCCATCTGCCTGGCTGAATGGAAGGCGTTGGCGGAAACCATTCATGTTAAATCCAAGCTTGATGTTTTTGTTTACTTTGTATTCATCATTAATCGTTAGGAGGATTTTCTCCAGTCTTTCATTTTTAACTACACCTTCATCAGTAATATAACCGATGCCCATGTAGAACTTGTTCTTTTCAGAACTACCGGTAATGCTCAGGTTATTGTTATTGAAAATACCTGTACGGGTCATGAGATTTACCCAATCCGTATTACCGGTCCAGGGAGTATAATCAAACAAATCGCTGCCGGTAATGCCCAGGTTTGCCTGTTCTTCATTGAACAGTTCTTTAAACTGCTGCGCATTTACCATGTCGATTTTATCCACGAGTTTTTTAGCACCAATACTGCTATTGAAATTGATCAGCAGTTGTCCGGCTTTTGCTTTTTTGGTAGTAATTGCGATAACACCGGAAGCACCGCGGATACCGAAGATCGCCAGTGAAGAAGGGTCTTTCAGAATTTCGATCGACTCAATATCATTGGGGTTGAGGTAATCGATGTTGTCATTGAAAATACCATCTACCACATACAAAGGCTTCACCGCACCGATACTAACAGTACCACGTATGCGAATATCTGGTTCACGGCCTGGCGTACCGGAGTTCACGATACTCAGCCCGGCAACCTTACCCTGGAGAGAAGCCACCGGGTTGGTGTTGGGTTTATCTGCCACTTCCTTACCCATCACTTTAGTGATACTACCTGTAAGGTCGCGTTTGGCGGCGGTACCATAACCAATCACCACCACTTCGTCCTGGATTTTGGTAGACTCTTTCAACACCACATTCAAAATGGTGCGATCGCCTACTTTAATTTCCTGGTCTTCAAACCCGATGCTGGAGACGATGAGGGTAGCATTTGCAGGAACAGAAATGGTGAAATTACCATTTGCATCAGCAGAAGTACCTCCGGTAGTTCCTTTGACTTTGATAGAGGCGCCGGGTAAGGGTTCACCTGCGGCATTGGTAATCCGACCGGTAACCTGTTGTTGTTGGAATTCAACTCCCTTGAATTTGATCACTACCAGGTAGTTGTCAAGCACTTCGTAGGTCAGGTCGGTATTTTCCAGCAGACGATCCACCACTTTCAACACTTCTTCATTGGAAGAAGAGATGTTCACCTTGTCATTTTCATTAAACAAAGCAAGGTTGTAGAGGAAGCGGTAACTGGATTTACGTTCGATGGTAGAAAGGGCTTTCTTGATATTTACCCCGTCCATTTTAAGACTTACCCTGGTTTGGGAATAAACCCCAGCCGAAACCTGGAGGGCACATACCAGCATAAACAGAGCAGTCAATTTCATAATTCGGAAAAACTTTAGCAGCAATGGTTGACACAATAGCGTGCCACCATATGAAGTTTTTTTCATACTTTGAGCAATTAGGGTTACATAAACAGGTTTATCAACATTGCGAGCGTTGATAGCATCTTAAGTATCCTGCGGGAAATGTTGGCGCATTTCCCGTTTTTATTAGGAGGAGTTTGGCGTCATATGCAATCGGTTTTTATATGTTTAAGGTGAGATAATCACGGTATCGTTTTTAATGGTGTAATTGAAATTGGCAGTTATTTTCAATCCTTTAAGCGCTGTTTGCAGAGATTCGCCCTTAAAAGAACCAGTAAGCCGGATTTTTTGAATATCATGAGAAGTAAAAATTATTTTCACACCGTACCAGCGTTCCAGTTTCGGAGCCAGTTCAGCAAAGGTTTCCGCATCGAAGATCAGGATATTGTCCACCCAGGAAGTTTCAACAATTACCTGTTCTTTCTCATGATAATTTACCTGGTCGAGGACAACCTGGGGTGCAGTCCTTACGGCCCTGGCTACCTGTGGCTGACTGGGTTTGGCAACTATACTGTCCAGCTCGGAATTGACAACCAGCTTTTCATTGGGCTTCAGGATGATTTTTTCCTTGGGCCTGTTTTTGATGCTCACTTCCACGCTACCGCGGATAAGGCTGGTTTCGGTAGTTTTATCACCTGGGTAAGATTTCACATTGAAGGCGGTACCCAATACCCGGATATCAACATTGCGGGCATGGATCAAAAAAGGCCTGGCAGAATCTTTCACCACATCAAAATAGGCTTCCCCGATCAGGGTTACTTCCCGCAGGCGGTTTCCAAATTCTTTTCCATAGGTCAGTTTGGAACCGGCATTGAGCCAAACCTGGGTTCCATCGGGCAACATGATCTTGGAGCGGGATCCATTTTTGGTAGAAACTTCACTATTAAGGGCAAGAGAGGGAGTGGATTCGCTGCCGGCAGTAGCTGAATCTCTTAATAAAAAATACCATCCTGCAATAAAAACAACCAGTGCAGCTGCCATCCATTTCAGCCATACGAACCGGCTCGATTTTTCCTCAAACTCTATTACTTCCTGATTATCAGCCGGTTCCATTTCAATTCCCTGGGCTTTCATCCTTTCCAGGTGTCGTTCGAATGCCTGGCTGGCATCTTCTGTTACGGGCAGGGAATGAAACCAGAGATCGGAAATGGTTTGAAGGGGATAATGCAATTCAGGGCTCTTTCGCAGTGCTTCTTCCAGCTCTTCCAATTCATGGACGCTGGCTTCTCCTGCGAGTTTTTTAGCAACAATTTCCCAAATCCTGTCTTGCATGTGTAGGTTGTGAATGTATAAGACACAGGAAAGGAGGGTTTACCCTGAAGCATGGAAGAAAAATTTTTAAAGGAAACAGGAGACGAAGGAGGCGGGAAACAAAGGAGACGGGAAACAGGAGACAAAGGAGGCAGGGAAGAGGAGACAAAGGAGGCGGGGGAGGCGGGGGAGTCTAGCGTTTGCCGGTGGGCAGGGTTTTGCGGGGGTCAAAACGGATGGCTTCCCCAATGCGCTTGAGCGCGATACTCATCTGGGTTTCAACTGTTTTGATGGACACTTTCAGCAATTCGGCTACTTCCCGGTATTTGAGTTCATCCTCTTTTACCAGCTTGAAAATCAGTTTGCAGCGGGCAGGCAGACTGTTGATCGCTTCCGCAATCATTTTTTTCATCTCAGAGGTAATCAACATGCGCTCCGGATCATACTGCAGGGACTGCAACTCAACGGGCAACTCACTCAGATCAGTCACCATCACTTTATTGTGACGGGTAATATAATTAATAGCCGTATTGCGGGTTGCTGTGTACAGATACAATTTGAGATTGCTGACATGTTCCAGGCGATTGCGCTTTTCCCAGATAGTAATAAATACATCGGAAACTATTTCTTCGGCTGACTGACGGGATTTAATAAAACCACTGGCGAACTGAAGAAGAGGTGGGAAAAATGCCATATAAAGCTCCCGATACGCCTGTTGGTCGTTGAAACGCGCAATGCGTTCCTTCAGGTATTGTATTCTGGCAGGAGCAATCATACTTCGCAGCAGCAATTAAAAAGCAAAATCGAGGCATAAATGTACAATATTGAACCAGTCGCGGAATATTTTTTTCCAGAAGCCGCAAATCGCCCGGGTTTTTATATTTTTGCGGCCTGCCAAACCCTTTTTGGGAAGGCGCCTCGCAAGAGGAAGGGCCCTTAGCTCAGTCGGTTAGAGCATCTGACTCATAATCAGAGGGTCGCTGGTTCGAGCCCGGCAGGGCCCACTTGATGAAGCACTTATGGATTCTAATCTGTAAGTGCTTTTTTGTTTCATCCCCACCCCATCTATTACCAGTTTCGGGTAAATATTTCTGGGTAATTTTTTTTCGTATTAAACTTTCAGGAATGTGTTGTTGTAGTTGGATTGACTTTTACCTATCCTATTAATTCAATACTTAAACCTTTAGATTATGAGAAATTTAGCACTAACACTCCTGTTCGTCGCAGCAGGATTATTCGCACAAGCTTCAACCGGAGTAAATCCTGAAGACGTCAAAAAAGCACCGGAATTCCAAAAAGCCCTTTCCAATTTTAAAGTGGAAAATTCAATCAATCCCTTTGCTGTTCCTGCTACTATGCAACAGGAAGAAGCAAGCTGTACCGTTACAGTAGAAGTAAGCATTGGTTTTCTCGGAATAGGCGGAAAAGTTACCTGTTCAGCAACAGCCGATACCTGCCAGGAAGCAAGAGGCATGGTGGCAGATTGCGGTAAAAAGAAAAAAGCTGTTCAGTAACTAATCCCGGATAGGTAAAAGTCATTTTTATCATTCAACCGTGAAAAATGACTTACCATACAATTCTCAGTTTTTTATACGTTTCAGTTAGCCTGCTCCTGTTTTCGAACAGGAGTTTCGCACAAAGCGCAACACAGGCGATATACCAGTTATCGCCCACAGACAGCACCAAAACAGCCCAGTTATGGTGCTTTGAAAATGGTACTGCCTTCTACTTTCAAAACAGTCAGAAGACAGTAACAGATACCCTGTATTGGGTTTTTAGCAAACCTGATGACCAGACACTGTACTTCAAAGACTTTCAGTTTTTCAGCGGTACTAAAACTTATCGCGATAGTTTGCCTGGACCGCAATGGACCATCCATGCAGACAGTGTTCGTTTTTTAGATGGGTACCAGGTCACAAAAGCTACTGCAGCCTTTCGCGGACGTACCTATACTGCCTGGTATGATGAATCGGTTGGTATCAAAACCGGTCCCTGGAAATTAAGCGGTTTGCCGGGACTCGTGCGACTCGCCTATTCTGATGATGGGTTTGCCTATTTCTATTTGAGAAATCTGAAGCAGGGTACAACTGCTCTAGCCGCCCCTACTCTACCTCTTACAAGCGCCACCTACCAGGATTTTACTACCGATGTTAAAAACTGGCTCGAGGAAAGCAACCAGGAATTCATGAAATCTTACAATAAGGGGAAAAAGAAAACTGCAAAAGCCAGTGCAGTGAAATACAATGTTAACCTGATCGAAAAACTATAACCATGTTACGTTTATTCATATTGCTGTTGTTTCCGGTTCTGTTGAAGAGTCAGCCCGTTCATATCATTTCCTATGAACTGGATTACAATTTCGCATTTGATACATCCGATTCAAAGGTGATACTGCGACTAAAAGGAGACCTGAATGTTCTGCCAGATGGACGTTCTGTTTTCTTCCAGGTGCAGGATAGGGAATACAATGCCTCCGTGCTCATGAACAATCATCAATTCATGATGGAAGACAGCATCATGTACATATTGAAAAATCCGGCTTCCAATCAACTCTATTTTAAAGATTTCACACCGGTAGCCATGGACAAATGGATTGCAGATAGTCTGCATCCGTTTAGCTGGAATATCAGTAATGATACCGTGCAGGAAGGAGGTATAATCCTTCAGAAGGCGAGCACCCGGTTTCGAGGCAGGTTATATACCGCCTGGTTTAATCCGGCAGTGCCCATTCCAAACGGACCCTGGAAATTCGGTGGCCTGCCCGGACTCATCTATCGCATCTCAGACGAGCATGATTTTTTTGTCTATCGGTTAACCGGCATCGTTACTCAAGAGACAGCCACTGCTTCTTATAAAACGCCAAAGAAACCAATACTCTCAATTGAAAAATATGCACAGCTCACAGATCGCTGGCTGAAAAAATACATAGTGGAGCTGAAAGCAGCAGATGCTTCCTGTGAATCCTGCAGCACTGAAATCAAACATTTTGAGCAACTGGAATATTTCAACTAACCGCTTATACACAGTATGGCTGTATGGCCTGTTGTTCCTGGTTGCATATTTACCGGGAGCAACCGGCATTGCTCAACCCTTACCTGTAAAGATCAAAGGAAAACTAACCAATGCAAAAGGAGAACCGGTTGTAAATGCAACCATCCAGGCTTTTCAAAAGGAACAGTTAATCGGATGGAGTATCTCAAAAACAAGTGGCCAGTTTGAACTCAGCCTATCTGCAACCACAGCATTCCAGTTGCATATTTCCCATATCAATTTTGAAAAGAAACTAGTTTCATACAGCAGTCCGTTTCCTGAAGACCGCGACCTGGGAATCATTCAGCTTACAGAACAAAAAGTGGTACTGGACACAGTAATTGTAGCGAAAAAAGATCCGGTAAAAATTTCAGGAGACACCATCATTTATAAGGCTAAACCATATCTATCGCAGGAAACCCGGGTAGTGGAAGACCTGCTAAGAAAATTGCCGGGTATCCAGGTGAGTGAAGATGGCCGCATCAGCTTTCAAAATACTGAAATCAAAAAAATCCTGATAGACGGAGCAGATCTTGCAGGAAACGGCTACCAGCTCATCAGTAAAAATCTGGCTGCAGAAACAGTGGAGAATATTGAGCTGATCCGCAATTTTTCAGAAAACCGTTTATTGGCTGCATTCGAAAAGTCGGGCGAAGCTGGCATCAATCTGACACTTAATAAAGCTTATGCAGAATCCATATCAGGCAATCTAACCGTGGGAGCCAGCACAGATGAACGATATCATTACAAAGGAACGGTGCAGGCTTTCGGAAAAAAACTAAAACTGATCAGCCTGGCGGAATCGAATACAGTGGGAAATTATCTGCAGGGATCCATCCAGGCAGGATTCAACACGCACTATAAGGAAGGCAGTTTATCATCGCCCTTTCTGACCAGTTACCAGCAACAGCTACTGCAACCTGAATTGATCACACCGCCCAGTCTGCCTCTGCCCTATACCTACAACAACCGGGATCAACAGGCAATGCTTACACTACACGCGAAAGGCAAATCCAACAATGGATTCAGACTGACCGGAGGTTATTTCAGAAATGATTATCAACTCAGGAGGCAGGGTGAAGATCAATACCGACTGGCAGATGGATCCGGATGGACGATTGAGTCGCAGGAAGCACTGCATCCGGGTGAAAAGCTGGCCGGACTTGAAACTTCCTATGTGCTTGATCAAAATCGATCTGCCCGTACTGAGATCAGGGCCAAAGCAATGGTGTCCAATAATTCAACCGGGTATCGTTCCATCTTAACAGGTGCCCTTACTGATACCACGATAGCTGATTATACAAACCGGATCCGCTTCTTCGAAGCCCGCCTGAACCATACTAAAGCGCTGGGAGCCAACCGGCTTTTTCAACAGGAAGTATTTATGAGCAGTTCCCCCGTACGTGATCAAATGAAACTGCGCACTGCCAGGTTCAATAGCCTGCTTGGATTAACCGATGGAGTCAACGAGCTTATCAGCAGCACCAGGCAAAACAGGATAACTGCCGGTTCCAGGTCTGAGTTGAAAATCAGAAAGAATACAAGCGTATGGAGCACCGGGGTAACAACTGAATTGGAAAGTATTCGTCCGGATGGATTTCATTCCCTCCATTTTTTTAGTATGAAAGGATTTGCGGGCTCCAGTTACCAGTTGAAAAAAAAGCAAAGGATTGGATTTTCCATCCAACCGGGTTTCCTGCTTCCGACACTACAAACAAGCAGTAAAAGCCTCTATTTCACGCCCTCCCTAACCATCGATTATTACAAAGAAATCAATTCATCTGCAGGCCTTGGCATGCAGTATAGTTTTGAAAGAAAAAGACCGGATCCCATTTATTTTTGGGGTGATAGCCTGGTGAATTCAATCAACAGCATTCACCTGGAAGCAACCAGCTTTCAACCTGTATCCAGTCATGAGTTGCTTTTCAATTTCTATTCCATCAACTTCTCGAGCCAGTTAAGCAGCAATGGACGTGTGTTGATAGGTTATAGTCCGGCTGATTATAGCTGGAGCAGTTTACAGCAACCGGAATTCAGTTTCCTGCAACCCGCTTTATTATCAAATCACTGGAAAACGATGGCATCTTATTCCCTGGGACTGCCCCTGCTTGCATTGCAATCCAGAATTGAATACGGATTCAGTTTTATATTCCGGAATATGCCGGCCCTCCTGAACCAGGAGCGCATACAGTATAAAATGGGAAGTTTGGAACAGTATGTATCGCTTCAATCGGGATGGAACTTTCCCATACAGGCAGCTACGCGATTATCTTTTACCCTGCTCAGCAACCAGTTGAAAGCAGCCAATCGACCTGAGCAGACCAATCATATCCGGTTGTGGAATTTTCAGAGCACTATCAGTACCCGACTGAAAAAGCCGGTAAACGCGGCCCTGCAATACCAGTTCAACGAATTGGGACAGAACAGCAGGCTGCATACCTTATCTGCTAAAATCAGCTACCGGATCAATAGCCGGTTTGAATTGCAGTCCAGGTTGCACAATCTTTTAAATGCAGGAACTATAGAGAACAGGAGCAGTTACAAGAATGTATTCAACAGTATTCAACAAATCCAACTCGTACCGCGGTATATTTATTTGGAGTGTATGATACGGTTATGATAAGCAAAATAAAAAGGGGCTGCATATTTAACGCAGCCCCTTTTATTTTTTATTGTTTGATCAGTTTTAGCACCAATCTTTCTTTTCCTCTTTGGATTTCAACAAAATAATTACCGGGACGATAATTACTACCGAATTGCAGGGTTGCATTGTCGGCTATACCTGCACGTGATTCGATCACACGGCCATTCAGATCCAGCATGCGCAGTTCCACCTGCTCTCTACCGGTTCCGAGTAAACGAAGGGTAAAGCTAGTGGTGGTTGGGTTGGGCAGCAGTTTCACCCAATTGCCAACTGGCTGATTGTTTTCCATCACTGCTGCTTCGGAGGAAGCAACACTTGCTGCTGAATGTGGAACGCGTACTTCAGTGGTAGCAGTAGCCTGATTTCCTGCCGCATCAGTTGCAGAAACCGTAATAGTATAAATTCTTCCTGTTCCGGTTCCGGAACGTTCTGCTCTGAGTTTAACCAGGTTGTTGCTGATGATTTCCCAATCAGGATCTGTATCTCCATCACCTGTTCCATTTACCGGTTCATTGCTGCTTATAGCAAGTGAAACAGTTACGGGTCCGCAGTTGTCGATCACGGTATAATTCACTGCTACCTCATTCATTTTATGATTGGGCACACGCAAGAGTGTTTTATCAGTTTGCAGTCCGGCAATCTCCGGGGCAATTTCATCCACCCTTGTCCATTCAAAACTACAGGTGCTGAAATTGCCTCCTATATCGGTAGCGCGGAGTGTAATAGTAGTAGTTCCGGCGCCAGATACAACTGTACCGGCCACAGGCTCCTGTGCGTAGGTAATATCTTCCTGAGCCGGTAGACCGGCTGTGAAATCAGGCACAGTTGCACTACAGTTTTCATCCAGCACTGATTGCTGGTTAGCCGGACATTCAATAACTGGCAACTGGAAAGTCGCGGTATTGGAAGGCGCGCTTTCATTGTGCAGGCGATCCAGGGAAGTCACCAGGTAATAATAGGTTTGATCCGGCTCAACCGAATGATCTTCAAAAGAAGTTTCATCCTGGTTGGTAATAGCAATCAGGTTCTCTGCTGATTCAATATCAATGCTGGAACTGGTAGCACGGTATATCGCGAACTGCCTAACCCGATTCAGCTCATCTCCTGCAGCTGCGGGCTTTTTCCATTTCAGTAGATTATGTGTTTCACCAAATTTGATCACTTTCAAATCCGTGGCGGCATCCGGAGCCACTGCATCAATCCAGGGCATGGTGGGTTGCAGAGCAGGACGACTATAAAAATCAAGTCGCAGTGAATCCCTGAAACCCAGTTTGGTAGTGCTTCTTAGACTCGCAGTATTGTACACTGCCTGTCCGGATATATTTGCCAGGCTGCGATTCAACCTTACCTGGTTGGGGATCTGGGAAGGATTGGCCCAGTTCACGCCTTGTGCAGGATCGTTTACTTTGTAGCCGGCCAAACCGATATAGATTCTTCTGCCGAAACTGTTGTTATTCCACCAGGGTGTAACAATGCCATAATTGGCGCCCGGCTGACCGATGTACCAGTACACCTGGGGTGCCAGGTAATCGATCCATCCTTCCTGCAACCATTTTTTACTATCCGCATAGAGTTGAGAATAATGCTGCAAGCCGGAGGTAGCAGAACCAATTGAAGGATCTGTACTGTTGCGGTAAATGCCAGAAGGAGAAATACCAAATTCAACCCAGGGCTTGATTTGCTTAATGGTTTGATTGATCCTGGCGACCAGCAAGTTTACATTATCCCTGCGCCAGTCTGCCCGGTCAGTAATGCCGCGCGGATCAGCTGCATAAGTAGCATCATCGTTAAAAGCAGCATTGGGATAAAAATAATCATCGAAATGAATGCCATCCACATCATAACGGGAAACAATATCCGAAATCACAGCATTGATATGATCCCGTACACCTGGGATACCAGGATCCAGGGTTCTCAGCACCCCGGTACTGATCAGCCATTCGGGGTGGCGCTTCGCGATGTGATTTTCCGCGAAGTTGGGCAGGTTGGCAGCATTGCCTACCGCCCGGTAAGGATTGATCCAGGCATGTAATTCCATGCCTCTTTTGTGCGCTTCTTCAATAGCAAACGCAAGGGGATCCCAAAGGGGATTGGGGGCACGCCCCTGGAGGCCGGTCAGGTCGTTGGACCAGGGTTCCAGTTCACTCGGATAGAGGGCATCCGACTGACTTCTGATCTGCAGGAAAATGGTAGTGATACCGGTTGCTTTGTGGTGATCGAGAATCGCAAGCAGCGCAGCCTGCTGTTGGGCAGGAGTCTGGTTCCGGTTGGGCCAGTCGATACCAAAATAACTGGCAATCCAGGCGCCCCGGAATTCTCTCTTAGGTGTTTGTGCATTTAGGCCAAGCATCGCCCAAATACATACTGAAAAAAGTAGTAGCGTTTTTTTCATATTGCAGTATTTATCTGGTTTATGCAGGAAAATACAGCATTAAAGAAGAAATTTTGGGCAATTACCTCGAAATAATTACCGCAAAAAGCCGCAATTCTATAAATTGTACCCAAGATTTTTTACGCGTATAAAATATCTACCATGTATTTTCTGCTTAAAAAAATCAGGACCTTCATTGCCTATGTTTAAACATCGCGGCAAGACACGCACTTTTCAACATAACCTGGCAATCGCCTCCCTGCTTTCCTTTGTAGCAGGCATGGTGAATGTGGTTGGATTCCTATCCATACAGCAATTAACCACCAATGTAACCGGTCATTTTGCCTTCTTCATGGAGGAAGTAATGAAGTGGAAACTCTGGGCGGGATTTGCTTATTTCCTTTATATCCTGTTTTTCCTGGCAGGCTCTTTTTTTTCGAATCTACTGGTGGAAGCGGGACTTCGACACAGTGAGAAAAAAGCTTTTCTGCGGCCCGTGCTTATTGAAGCCGGACTCCTGCTGATTGCTGCGCTGGCCGGGCCAAAAATTATTCAAACGCATCCGAATACGCTTGCTTATATACTGCTCTTCAGTATGGGCATGCAAAACTCACTGGTGACCAGTTTATCCAATGCAACTGTACGCACGACGCACCTGACGGGTTTGTTTACTGACCTCGGAATTGAACTGTCGCAGTTGTTCTTTTACAAGAAGGAGGAGCAGCAGGAAAGATTGCGGTCCTCAATCCGCCTGCGCCTAACTATTATCGGGTTTTTCTTCCTGGGAGGTATTGCAGGAGGATTACCCTTTAGCAGGGCTGGATTGCATATCCTGTTAGTAGCTGTTTTGCTGTTGCTGGCTGGCTTATTATACGATGCCATTAAATTACGCGTGTTGGTGGTGCAACGAAAAATGAAAGCAGTCCGTCAATCAAAATAATTTTGAGCAACTCAATACTATGTCAAACGTTTCATCGGCCTATAACCAATGGGCTGAAATTTATGATAGCAATAAAAACCGCACGCGGGACCTGGAAGCGATCAGCTTAAGAACCCTGCTGGCCGGTCGCCGTTTTAGCAATTGCCTGGAGATTGGCTGTGGTACCGGCAAGAATACAGAATGGCTGCTGACAATTGCGGAACAGATCACCGCAGTTGATTTGTCGGAAGGCATGCTGACCAAAGCAAGAGAAAAAATCAACTCCCCGCAGGTGGCATTCATCCAAGCTGATATCACGCAGGATTGGCAATTTACCAAAGCGCCTTATGACCTCGCCACCTTTAGCCTGGTGCTTGAGCATATTGAAAATCTTGACAGCATCTTTGCAAAGCTGAAAGCCGTGTTGCAACCTAACGGTTATGTATATGTGGGAGAACTACATCCCTTTAAACAATATACCGGAACCAAGGCAAGATTTGAAACAGCAGAAGGCCAGCAGGTGGTAACCTGTTTCAATCACCATGTATCCGAATTTTACGCCGCAGCCAAAGCACAGGGATTTGAACTGGTTGAACTGAAAGAGTGGTTTGATGAAGACAACCGCGAGCTGCCCCGCATCCTCAGCCTGCTGTTTAAGATAAGCTAACATTTATGCACACCCGAATCGCCACCGCCGATGATTGTGACAGCATTGTAAGCTTTTACCAGCAGTTGCAGGAAGCAACCCGCCGATTGTATGCACCGCATCCTATGGATCGGGAAACCTTGCAGCAGCAAGTAGCTGATCCGGCCTATAGATTGCTGCTTTCCTTCATTGATGATGAGCTGGCGGGTTACCAGGTTTTTCTACAAGGAGCTTTCCCCTGGGAGCGCGATCGCTATATGCAATATGGAATGGCGATTCACCAGGAGACAGCTTCCTATGCCCCTGTATTGGGAGATGGATACCAGGGCAGAGGAACAGGTACTCTCATGTTAACGCAAGCCCTTCCCTACCTTAAAGATGCAGGGATCACGCGATTGATCCTATGGGGTGGCGTTCAGTGTGCCAATATCCGCGCAGTGAATTTCTACCTGAAAAATGGGTTTCGCATTGTGGGCTACTTTGATTGGGAGGGCGCCAACTATGATATGATCAGTACAATTGATGGTTCCCATAATCGCCCCTCTTCTCTGTGATGCGTTTCAAGGGGACCTGCATCCCGCCTGTTTTTTCCAGCCAGTCCCAGAGTTCGTTGCGAAGTCTTAACACGGTTTCCTGGTGCTCCGGATGGCGCCAGAGATTGCGCTTTTCTTCAGGATCTGCTTCCAGGTCGTACAGCTCACTTATATCCCAGACTCCGGGGTAATAAATGAATTTATATTTCCCATCACGCACACCAAAAGTAGTAGGTGTTTGCGGGAAAGAATATTCCCAATAGTATTCATAAAAAGCTTTGCTGCGCCAGGCGATTTTGGCGCCTTTCAGCAGGGGAAGAAAAGAGTTGCCCTGCATTTGCGAAGGTTTTTCAACACGCGCAATGTCCAGCACCGTGGGAGCGATATCAATATTCTGGATCACGGCATCGAGAATTTGTCCGCCTTTGATATGTGCAGGCGCATAGACCAGCAAGGGCACTTTCTGGCTCTCTTCATACATGTTGCGTTTGTCGATCAGGCCATGTTCCCCCATAAGGAAACCATTATCCCCCATATATACGAGGATAGTATTTTTATCCTGGCCGGTTTCTTTGAGGGTTTGTAGAATGCGACCGATACTTTCATCCACTGCCAGCAGGGTTTCACAATAGCGGCGATAAAATTCATCAAACCAAACGCGGCCATTGTACATGAAGTCCACGCCGTGCCAGCTGTTGCGTTGAGCCCAAACCCAGGAGGGAATATCTTTCACATTATAAGCAGGATCTGAAGCCGCGCGATGGGCTAACGGTAACAGGGTTGTATCACCGAAGATCTTGCTGTTAGGTTTAGCTGTGAGGTTAATGGTAGAAGGATAGGGAATCGGCTTATTGGCATAACGCCCCTTGTGCCGGGGAGCAGGCATGAATTCATCGTGTACCCCTTTGTGTGAGATATAGGCAAAGAAGGGTTGTCCCTTTTTCTGTTTGCGAATCCATTCCACCGCATGATCTGTCAGCAGGTCGGTGATATAGGTACTGTCCTTATATTGAATGCGTTCGCCATTGATATTGAGCCGGGGATTGAAATAAACTCCCTGTCCCGTGAAACTCTCCCAATGATGAAAACCTTTCTGAGGCTGATCGCCCTGGTGACCCATATGCCATTTGCCAAAGAAGCCTGTTTGGTAACCTGCTTTCTGCAGGTATTCCGGAAAGAAGCGGAGATTGGGAGGCAGAGGAGAAAAATTATCCACCACCGTGTGGGTATGAGCATATTGACCGGTTAGAATAGAAGCACGCGAAGGAGAACAAAGCGCAGTGGTAACAGTTGCATTTTTCACCCACACGCCTTCTTTGGCCATCTTATCCATATAGGGGGTTTCGAGCCAGGGAATGCGGCCAGTGAACCCCATGGCATCGTGGCGGTGATCATCTGTAAGAATAAACACCACATTCAGTTTTTCCTGGGCCTGCGATGCAGCAAAAAAAGACCCCAGCAGGAAGGCTGCAAGCAACTGTTTCATGTCAAAAGTTTGATGAAAAAGATAGCCATTAATTCCGAAAATGCGATCTCTTTCGGTGGAAGGCTGTATTTTAGAGGGTATGAGAATCATCAATACCGGCATCTGCTCTTATGGCATGAGTGGCAAATTGTTTCATGCGCCATTTGTAGACAATCATCCAGGTTATGAACTAACGGCGATCGTTGAACGCCATAACCAGGAATCACGTTCAAGATACCCACATAGCAAGCTGGCGCGTTCAGTAGAAGAATTACTGGCGGATGATTCCATCGAGTTGGTAATTGTGAACACACCTACACAAACACATTTTGATTTTGCCAAACAGGCATTGCTGGCGGGCAAGCATGTAATTGTAGAGAAGCCCGTAACTACCAATGCAGCAGAAGCTGCGGAACTGGATCAACTGGCAAAAGAGAATAACCTGCATTTGATCGTGTATCAGAATCGCCGGTACGATGGAGATTATCATGCGATTAAAGAGGTAGTGGATAAAGGCTGGCTGGGTGAGATAAGGGAAGTTGAATTCAGGTATGACCGATATCGTACTGAACCCAGTGGCAAGGCCCATAAAGAGAAGAACCTGCCGGGAGCAGGGGTGTTGCATGATCTGGGATCACATCTGACTGATCAGACTTTACAATTGTTTGGCTGGCCGCAGGCTGTATTTGCGGATATTATGACCCTGCGGGATAGTGTGGAGAGCAATGATTATTTTGAAATGTTGCTGTTTTATCCGCGTATGCGGGTGCGCCTCAAAGCAACTGTGGTGGCACGTGAAACCGTACCTGCCTTTGTATTGCAGGGCATGAACGGGACCTTTATCCAGGAGCGATCTGATCTGCAGGAAACAGAACTACTCAAAGGAACGATCCCTTCTGTGAATAGCTGGTGCCCGGCGCTGGAAAAGGCAGATGGGCTCCTGCATACTATTATTGACGGCCAGTTGGTACGTAAGGAAACCCGATCTACCCCTGGCAATTACATGGGATTTTTTGAGGATGTGTACCAGACCCTGGTAAATGGTGCCCCGAATCCGGTGCCTGTGGCGGACGCCATCAAAACCATGACCGTGCTGGATGCAGCTCAGCAAAGTCATCGTGAAAAACGCGTAATCAACCTCTAAAAGCTCCTGTCAGCCGGAAAAGCCCTATTTTTGCGCTCGCCTAAGCTGGAACCTGTTGCCGGCTGTGGTTTTTATAATTATTAACAACGTGAAGGAAGGACCCTGGCAGTCCATCCGATAGATTTGCGCTTTATCAACTAGTATGAGAAAAATTTCAGCCGTTTTGTCTGCCCTGCTTTTGACCATTGCCCTTCAGGCGCAGACGGATTCCACTGTAACCAATCCAGCTGTCCCCATACCTGCCATCAAGGAAAAAGTATCCAAACCCAAAAAAGACTGGAGCAAGGTAAAAATCAGCAACCGTGCGAATGACCATTTCATGTTCCAGTTTGGCTATGATACCTGGACCCAGGTGCCTGATTCCATCCGGCTCACGGGTATTGGCAGACACCTGAATATTTACCTGATGATGGATTTCCCCTTTAAAGTGGATCCCCGCTTCAGTGTAGGAATAGGTGTAGGAATAGGATCCAGCAATATCTTCTTCGACAAACACGATGTGCAGATTGCAGGTAACAGTCCGACATTGGCCTTCCGCAACCTGGCAGATACCAACCATTTTAAAAAGTACAAACTGGTAAATGTTTGGGCAGAAGTACCGGTAGAACTGCGTTTTGCAGCGAACCCGGAGAACACCAACAAGAGCTGGAAATTTGCAGTGGGAGCGAAAGTAGGAACTATGCTGAATGCCCATACCAAGGGTAAGAATTTCCAGACCAAATCAGGCAGTGCCATCAATAATTACACAGAGAAGATCAATTCCCGGCGTTATTTCAATGCGTTGCGGATAGCAGCCACGGCAAGGATCAGCTATGGACCATTCGGGATCTTTGGATCCTACCAGGTGAATACCCTGATCAAGGACAACCAGGGACCTCCGGTGCACCCGATGTCGGTCGGCTTAACGATCAGCGGACTCTGAGAAAAAAGTTTACTAATGAGGCGGGCCCCCTGGCCCGCTTTTTTTGTGCTAATTTTGCCGACCTGAGCAACATTTTAATAGAAGCGAATTGATAGAAAAAAAGCAGATAGCAGAAAATGAACGCACCGTATTGGTGGGTGTGATCCAGAAGGACCAGAATGAGCAGCAGGTGACGGAGTACCTGGATGAACTGGCTTTCCTGGCAGAAACAGCAGGTGCGGAAGCTGTGAAAAGATTTACCCAGAAGCTGGCGCATCCCGACAGCAAAACCTTTGTGGGTAAGGGAAAGCTGGAAGAGATCAAAGATTATATCACCGGAAGGGATATCAACCTGGTCATATTTGATGATGAGCTGACCGGCTCGCAGATCCTCAATATTGAGAAAGCATTAGGGGTGAAAACCATTGACCGGTCGGATCTGATCCTGGACATATTTGCCCGGAGGGCTAAAACCGCGCAGGCCAAAACCCAGGTGGAGCTGGCGCAGTACCAGTACCTGTTACCCCGACTCAAAGGGATGTGGAAACACCTGGAACGCCAGGGGGGTGGAATTGGAACCAGGGGTCCGGGTGAAACTGAAATTGAAACGGACCGCCGGATTGTAAAGGAGAAAATTGCCCTCTTACGGAGGCGGTTAAGCGAAATTGACAAACAGTCCTTTACCCAGCGCAAAGACCGCGGTGAGTTTATCCGGGTAGCCCTGGTAGGATATACCAACGTAGGGAAGAGCACGCTGATGAATATCCTCAGCAAAAGTGAAGTATTCGCAGAGAATAAATTATTTGCAACGTTGGATACCACCACGCGAAAAGTAGTATTTGACACCACTCCCTTTTTATTAAGCGATACCGTAGGATTTATCCGGAAGTTGCCCCACCACCTTGTAGAAAGCTTCAAAAGCACGCTGGATGAAGTGCGCGAGGCAGATATCTTATTGCATGTGGTAGACTTATCACACCCGCAATATGAGGATCAGTTCAATGTGGTGAATAAAACCCTGCAGGAACTGAAGGTAACTGAGAAGCCGATGATCACGATCTTCAACAAGCTGGATCAGTATGAGAAGAATGTGTTTGATGAATGGCTGGAGCCCGAGGTGAAGACCCAGATATTGGAAGAAGTGCGGGAGCGTTGGGAGAATATCACCTTGGGCAATTGTGTGTTTGTATCTGCGATCGAGCGCAGGAACCTGGAAGGGTTGAGAGCAACGATCCTCAATAAAGTGAGGCAGTTGTACCGGGAGCGCTATCCATACAAGACTGAGTTTTTCGGAACCTTTCAGACGAATGAAGGGGAATAATCAATTTCATGGAACTCAACCGCACGCAAAACTGGGTCAAGATAGCCGAATCAGTTGGTGAGCTGCAATTCAATAGCAACCAAATCGCGTTGGCAGAGCTGGAGGGAAGGCCTATCTGCATTGGGCGATACAAGGAGAAATTATTTGCATTTGCGCATAAATGTCCGCATGCCAGCGGCCTGTTTTCAGAAGGCTTTATAGATGCACTGGGCAATGTGGTGTGCCCCTTACACCGGTATCGGTTCAGCATGGCGAGTGGGAGAAATGTATCGGGTGAGGGCTATTACCTGAAACACTGGCCCGTGGAGGAAAGAGAGGATGGTGTGTATGTGTGGTGTTAGCTCACCCGACCGGTGCCACCCGACCGGTGGCACCGGTCGGGTGAAGGAAATTCTAATTGCATTCTAATCGATCTTTAAAACTTTGGTAACACACACATTGTAGTTTGTTCATATACGAAACACATTTTCGCTGAACAAACCACACACATGAGCTGGACCGAATCTCTGATCCAACTGGATTATACTATTTTCAAAATCATACAAAACACCGGTGTTTCCAATTTCATGGATCATTTCATGCTGGGCATGCGGGAAGCCAAACTCTGGGTTCCCTTTTACGCCTTCATGTTGTATTGGATCTGGAAAAATGCGCGGTCTAAAATGCTGGTCTTCATCCTGTTGACAGTAGCGAGTTTTGGCCTTGCCGATTTTAGCAGTGCTTCCCTCTTCAAACCCTTTTTCGCGCGTGAGCGTCCCTGTTATGAGGATGACCTGGAGGGGGTGGTGCGTTCCCTGGTAGGTTGCGGCGGCAAATATGGATTTCCATCTTCCCATGCCAGCAATCATTTTGCACTGGCAACTTTCTGGTATTGGGCCATTTATATGATCAAGGGGCAGCGCTGGTATTGGTTGTTCCTATGGGCCTTTCTGATCGGGTATGCACAGATTTACGTGGGCAAACACTACCCGATTGATATCCTGGGAGGAGGATTATTGGGTATCTTTATCGGAACCGCGATGGCCAAACTCTTTGAGTTTTGGGAAAACAGAAAGAAGCGGATGGCCAATCCGGATACTGTACCCCTACCCTGATTAATCTTTATTACATGACGGAATCATTGTCGCCGGTCCGCTGGCGGTCCTGGTATATTGCCCTGGTGGTAGCAGGTATCCTGGTAAACCTGTTGGGATTACACAGCAGCATCCTGGAGCCGGATGGCGCCTTGTATGCAAGTATTGCTAAGACGATGGTGTTGAAAGGGGATTGGGTGAATTTGTATGCCCATAACCGCGACTGGCTGGACAAGCCACATTTTCCATTCTGGATGACGGCGATCAGTTATTCGATCTTCGGGATCAATGAGATTGCGTATAAAATTCCAGCCCTGGTATTCTGGGCGCTGGGGGGATGGTATACCTTATTGATTGCGCGCCGCCTGTATTCTGAGCAGGTAGCGCAGGTGGCATTGTTGATCTACCTGACAGCGCTTCATTTGGTGATCTCCAACAACGATGTGCGGGCCGAGCCTTACCTGACGGGATTGCTGGCGGGATGTGTGTATTATTGGTTGCCAGGTTTTCGCCAGAGGCGGACTGGCCTGGTACTGGGGGCCTTGTTCCTGGCAGCGGCGATCATGACCAAGGGGATCTTTATCCTGATACCGGTGGTGGGTGCCTTTCTCTTGCACTGGGCATTGAATGGGCGGTTGAAAGCGGAACTGAGTAAGCCGAAATGGTGGCTCGCGCTGGGGCTGGTGGGGGTTTTCATCTTACCGGAATTGCTCACCTTGTATTGGCAGTTTGATCAACATCCGGAGAAAGTAGTATTTGGGAGGACGGGGGTATCGGGCTTGCGGTTTTTCTTCTGGGACAGCCAGTTTGGAAGGTTTATGAATACCGGGCCGATTAAAGGCAAGGGTGATCCCTTCTTTTTCCTGCATACGTTGTTATGGGCCTTTTTACCCTGGTCGATATTGTTGTATATCGCCATGTGGGAGAAAATAAAAGGACTGGTGAGAAGAGAAAAAGGAGAATGGGTATTGCCGGGGATCTCACTGATCTGTTTTTTATTGTTTTCTGCCTCTCGGTTTCAGTTGCCGCATTATATGAACATCGTGTTTCCCTTCTTTGCGATAGTAACGGTGGACTGGCTCCTGCGACAAGATGTGGAGAGTAAAAAGCTTCGGGTGTTGGGAGGCATACAGGTAGGGATTTCCATCCTGCTACTGGTAGGATGCATTGGACTCTGGGTCCTGATGTACGGGTTGAATTTCCGTCCACTGGTATATGTGTTATCCATGGCGATCATCTGGAACCTGTTAAGGAAAAAAACTGCCAGTTATGGCTTTGGCTTACCGTCGCGGATGATCTTAAGTACCAGCCTAGCGGCGATTACGCTCTATGGATTTTTGAACCTTTATTTTTATCCGGCCTTGTTGCAATATCAGTCGGGCGAGCAGGTAGCCAAACAGGTGAACCAGCAACAACCCGGCAAACGTATTTATCAAACCAATCCACTCTCCTATTCGCTGGATTTTTATTCGGATGGGCCTGTACGTTATACCGATCGCGCGGAGGTAATCAATGCAGCAAAAGACAGTGCGGTATTGTATTATAGTACAAGGGAGCAGCGCGATACACTGGTAACGATGGGCGTACCGGTGCAGGTGGTGGACAGCTTTCCGCATTATCATATCTCCAAACTGAAGATCGGGTTTTTAATGCCGGATAAAAGACCGAAGTATTTGCAGTATCGGTATTTGATGGAAGTAGGCCCGAAGCCTTAGGCTCTCTGGCACACTTCAATGCTTTCCTCTGCATCCTTCATGGGATGCGAGTTTCCGCAGTCCTAGGCCTCCATATCAACCATGGCTTTAATGACTCCATTTGAAGGATTGGAAAGTGATTTGAACAGCTCCGCCAGTTGGGAAAAGGCAATGCGGTGCGTGATATAATTAGCCGGTTGAATGAGATTCGACTGTAACGAGCTGATCACCCAGTTAAAATCTTCTCTTGTAGCATTTCGGCTACTCATCAACGTGGATTCGCGCTTGTGAAATTCGGGGTGTGAAAAAGAGAAGGATTGTTTTTGCAAACCAACCAGGACGAACCGTCCGCCGTGGGCGAGAAATTGCAGTCCGCCTTCAATAGCGTTAAGATTACCGGTAGCATCAAAAACCGCGGTAGCCATATCTCCCTTTGTGATGTTCTTAATTGCTTCCACAGCATCCTCTTCTTTAGGGTTGATGGTATGCTGAATACCGAGCTGTTGTTGACAGAATTCGAGTCGCGATGTGTTGACATCCATCGCGATCACAGCAGCGCCGGCAATTCTTGCCATTTCCATAAGTCCGAGGCCGATGGGTCCGGCACCAATAACCAGGATCGATTCGCCGGCCTGGAGGTTGGCTCTTCTGACAGCGTGGGCGCCGATGGCCAGGGGTTCAACAAGGGCGAGCTGGTCGGGGTTCAGTCCGGGGCCTTTGACCAGTGCGGAGAAAGGTACCTGGATGAATTGGCGGAGGCCGCCATCGATATGGACACCGAAGACCTGGATGGAGGAGCAGCAATTGGGTTTATGGGATCTGCAGGCGATGCAGGAGCCACAGCTGAAGTAAGGGATCAGCGTGACCAGGTCGCCGGCTTGGAATTTATCGGGATTGGGGGTAGTTGGGGGCAGCTCTACGATTTCGGCGCAGATTTCGTGGCCGAGGATACGGGGGTATTGAAAGAAAGGTTGGGTACCATCGAAGGCGTGCAGATCGGTACCACAGATACCGACCTGTTTCACCTTGAGCAGGGCGGTTGGGGTGTTGGCGGAAGGAGGGGTCAGCTCCAGTTGATCCTGCCGGTAGAGGAAGGATTCGGGTTGGTCGCAAATAAGGGAGGAGTAGATCATATACTATTGATATGCAAACTACTAAGAATATGGGGGCGGGGGGCAGAAAATTCCATTTAAAAATTTTGTTCCAATGCAAAAATCCCTATTTTTGCACTCCCCAAAAGGGAAACCGGCCTGGTTTAAAAGGGCAAATTCCTCCTTAGCTCAGTTGGTTAGAGCATCTGACTGTTAATCAGAGGGTCGCTGGTTCAAGTCCAGCAGGGGGAGCGAAAAAAGCAGCTACAAACAGGTAGTTGCTTTTTTATTTGATTACCATTCGGGTACTATTCTACGTCCATTCGGCAGAAGTTGATCGTTCCATCACTACTGTTTAATCGTTCCGGGAGCACTATTTGACCACTTCTGGAGCACTCTTCAACCACCAGTGAACCGCCAGTGAAGCACTCAGCAACCGTTCTGAGATAAATTGAAAATTTATAGCTGCGGCCTGTCAGATCCTACAATAATTAAAGAGTGTTGATTAATCCTACTGATATAGCTATACTAGGTGGAGGTTCGATACTTCTATAACTATACACCTGAATAATACAGCAGCCGGAGTTTGGGTTTTCAATCCTGGAAGACTTCTGTTTAACTAACAGGATGAATGCCAATGAAACAATTCATCCAGCTCAAACCGTTGGTGAAAAAATACTCTTTTCAATTTTTAAAAAACTATTGATAAAACGTCTTTTAACCCTTGCAAAGTTGCTGGGAATATTTTATGTTTAGGCACTTATCCTTTGATCCCTGTAATGGGACTCAGGTGGCGAAGCATTGGGGTAGTTTAAAGTGAGGTTGAAAAATGTGGGGATATGAAAAATGCAAGTGGGGTTGGCCATGAAGAGAAATGGGAGTTGGTGTGGGTTCGTCAAATTTTCCTGTCGGGTATGCATCACCGGGGGGCTGATCGGATCGCCCTTTATTTTCCGGATGATCGGGTTCTACTAACAATTTTACGTCCATTAGGAATTCAGTGGTCCAGAACCCATCGGTGTTGGTATGGTCCTATGAGTGCAGTGTGGTATCGTCGCCTGGAGGAGTTGGTAGGTGATAGGCTGGAGTTGGACCGTCAGGCACTTGATCTATTTCTGCAAAAAAAGGTTGTACCGGATGAGTTACAGGAAGCGATTCGTATGGCAAGCAATGAAAAACCGGAAGGAGTAGCAGAACCAATTACTGCAGTACAAGAAAAAAGATCGTACGTACCCAAAAGCCGGTTATCGCTGGAGAATCAGCAGGCATTGGAGGCAACGAAAAGAGAATTGATATTGAAGGCTTATAGTCCCAGTACCATTCGGACCTATTTAAATGAACTAGGTGTTTACTTCCACACATTAGGAAAGCATCGGGCGGATGAAATGACTGCCGACCGGATCAAGGATTACCTGGCTTATTGTTTTACGGAGTTGAAGTTAAGTGAGCATACGATCCATAGCCGGATCAATGCCCTGAAGTTTTACTATGAGCAGGTATTGAAGCGCGAGCGAATGTTTTTTGAGATTTCGCGGCCGAAAAAGCCATCGCAGTTACCCAAATTATTGAATGAGGAAGAATTAGCCCGCTTGTTTAATGCATTGGAGAACCGCAAGCACAAGGCGATGCTGTTTACGATCTACAGTGCGGGGTTGCGGGTAAGTGAATTGGTACGATTAAAGTTAGGAGATATAGATGCGAACCGGATGCAGTTATTTGTGGAGCGGGCGAAAGGCAAGAAAGATCGGTATGTGAATTTGAGTCCGGTTTTACTGGACATTCTGCGAAAGTATATTCAGATGCTGGGTAAGCGCCCGAAGGAGTATTTATTTGAATCGGAGCAGACAGGCACGGCCTATTCCACCCGGACTGTTCAGGACATTTTTCACCAGGCGAAGCAGCGTGCGGGCATCATGAAGGAGGTTGGGGTTCACAGTTTGCGGCACAGTTTTGCGACGCATTTATTGGATAAAGGCGTTGATATTCGCTATATCAAAGATTTGCTGGGGCATTTCAACATAAAAACGACGGAGCGGTATCTGCATGTAAGCAAGAAGCAGTTGGTGAATATTATCAGTCCGTTTGATGATTTAATCCGCCGTGGCGGCGTCGAATGGTAAAAGGGGAAAGGAAAATGGTGGAAAGGAAAATGGTGGAAGGAAAAAAGGAAACGAGAAACAGGAAACATGAAACAAGTAATCAGGCAAACAATCCATCTCAACGCACCTCCCACCCCCAAATTGGATTGGCGCAACCACAATCCACCTGAACGCAAAGATTATAATTGATAATGAGCAATTTATTTTTTAATGAACTTCGTCTAATTGCGTAAATAAACGCGTTGGGCGCTATTTTTATGAAACAACCTCTGAATTTGAGAAGCGATATAGTTAATATTCCTAACCCTAAACAAATAGATTTATTAGCAGCGCTTAACGACTTAAGAACTGGTGTATGTAAATATTTAATACTGGAGGCAGGGACTAATTCTTATCTGCAAAGCGCAGGTTCGGATAATAAGTTTATTGTGGAAATTAGGATTGGTACAGTTTCTTCATTTAAACATTATATAATTGGCAGAGGTGAGTACAAGAGTGCCTTAAAGACAGTTTGGACAATGTTAAATACTGGTTCTGGACCAATTAGAATTCATGATAGTGAAGTTTTGAATTTTAAAGAGACATTTAAGGTATTTAATTTTTACATGGACAATGCCGAAATTTCTCCAGAAATCAAAAAAAGGAACGTTACTAAGTATTTTCTGGATAAGCAGGACAAATAACGAAACATATGTTGACATATTATTCCATAATATTCCTGTTGGTAATACTCAAAGTAACAGCGCCCAACAAAGCAGTTTGGCGCTAGTGGGGCGGACGAGGCAACAATCGACGTTATAATATATCCAAGCATCCATTTGTAATGATGAATAAAATGGATCTTTGGTATTTAAATTTCAACTAAATATTATTAATTAGCGGTTGTAATGGGCAGACGGAATACCAATTCCCCACCATCGCCAAGCTGCCGCCGTTGGGCGCTATACCATGAAACTCCTGTGTTCAATCATTTTGATAATATTATTAACCTTTTGCGACGCAAATAATAAACTGACAATATCAAATGATGTACTTATAGTTTTATACCCAAAAGATTTTAATGGTACAAGTATTGACTTAAATAACGTAATCAAACCGGTTAAATTTTCAAAAGATTTTTGGGACTATTTTATTACATCACATCCAAGAATTGCAATGACAATATTTGAACATCACATGTATGCAGAGCATTACCCATATTTTATTATTACTGATACATTGTTTGAATATTTTCCAATAGACCCTAATTCAAAAGATTTAAGTAAACTAATATCAGACAGTCCTGGCGGGACAGAAAAGGAAGCTTCCAAATCAGAGACAATTTGGAAAAATGGACTAAGATATAAACCACAACCAAGGACAGTAGATGAAAACGTGAAACAAGAATTTGATAGTTTCAAAAAAATACTTTCGTATCGCGACGAACAGAATTATTACGTATTAATTTATAAAAAAAACATAGTTGAATCAATATTACATTGAAAGTATGTACAGCGCCCAACAGAGGGTTTGGCGTCAGTGGGGCGCGACAAACTAACAATCAGCTTTTTCAAAATTTCAACATTTGATCCAGCTGCTGTATCAAACTCAAAGTAAGAATAGTAATTCAACATTAATTAAATTATAGGCAATGGCCCAGGCGGGACATCAAATTTTCCCCACCGAACGCCAAGCCCTGAACGTTAGCGGCAATATGAAGCAGTCTTCAATTCTGATCATTCTGTCATTAACCACAATATCTCTATTTGGTCAAAATGATAGTGCTTATTGGGCTTTAATCTCAAAGAAAATTAGAGGTATGGAGCCTAACGGAATAATTTATTATTCGAATAGACTACCGAAGAATATTGTAAATAATTCCATAAATGAGTTACGGAAAAGTACATTTGAAGATGCTAAAGCCCTGACTGGTATTAAAGATTATAGTTTGACCAACTCTGAGGTCAGATATATCAGGCGAAGAATGAAAGAAGCTGTTTTTGAAATTCTTCCGAATTCTCTAATTCCAATGTCAATTGCAGTTGAATCTGATTCAATTGTAAATCAAATTAATTCATTAAATAGCATAATTAGAGATTCGGTTTTGGGACTTATACCAGGACAACGACCGAAGACCCCAGTTTTAAAGTGGGCGTATTATTTTTCTAACCCGGTATACTTGAGAAATAATTCGATGCTTTTTTACTTTTTTATGTATATCAGAAATTCGTCAGGTGGACATTCATTTGGGATAAGAAGACTTGTAAATGGACAGTGGGAGAATGAGTTGTATTTGCTAGGGGGGGATTGGTGATACTGCCGCTAACAAAAATATTGGCAAAAGCAGGGCGGGACGACGAAACTTCTACAGTAGATCAATGATGATCATTAGTCCAAGCTTGTCACGATTTCTATTGAGCTTTTGGTTATAAAAATGAGCTTTTGTAAATAATATATCAGTTGGCCGGGCGGGACGTTAGAAATGGCCCTGCCTTCGCCAATACTTGAACGTTGGGCGCTACTTATCTTCCTCCTATAGTGTAGCTACCCGGACAGAAATTCGAGAAGCAGAATATTCGGGAGGACTTAAATTCAACATTCTGAGGATTCAGGAATATCAGAATGCAAACGCGACAATTAATAGCCAGGTGGGGTACTTGAATTATAGAGGTCAATATTGTATGAAACATTTACTGGGGGCACGGTTTCCCCGAATGCAAACAGTAAAACAAATAGTAAGGTGGGCAACTTACGACGCAATAGCTTATCAAAGAGTGTAACACCACCTAACGCGACTGTTAAGTTCAGCTATCGGTGTAACAACGTATTCTAAAAATATAAAATGCTGACGACATGGTATATCGGGTGCAGGACAAATAGCAGCATTTAAATTAATACGAACACCGCACCCCGATATTTGAGAATCCTAATAATATGTAAAATGGGCTGCGTCACCAATAGTAGAAGTAAAGAAATAATAGCACCCGCGACGCGACAAATGGACAATTAAACGTACAAGGCCACAACACATTGGAAAAAAACAGTTAAGAAACAATTGCTTCGGGATTAGTACGCAGCGCCCAACAGGCGGTTTGGCAATATGGTGGGGCTAGGAATATTTAATCAACTTTTATTCCATATTCAACATTAAATCCAACTAAAGTATAAAGCTTAGCATTGGAATAAACAATGAACTTATAATTATAAATTTAGCGACGGCTCAGCCTGACGGTTTTCAAAAACCACCACATCGCCAAGCCGTAATCGTTGCGCGTTATACCCGGACCCTATATTCGGAAACTCCAACTAATAACAAAAATTGGTTAATTTAGCTATATGAAACTGCTGGACAATTATTCAAACTCTATTAAACGACTTTGCGCGACACACAAGGTGAAGGAGTTATATGCGTTTGGTTCGGTCCTAAGAGAAGATTTTAATGAATCTAGCGACATTGATTTTATTGTCCATTTCGACAATATGGACTTGGAAAATTATACGAATAACTATTTCAATTTTAAATTTTCGTTAGAGGACCTATTTAAAAGGCCAGTGGACTTAATTGAAGAGACCGCAGTAAAGAACCCTTATTTTAAGGAGTCAATTTCAAATTCCAGAAAACTTGTTTATGGAAATTGAAATTAAAACCTGGCTATATGACATTTTGAATGCAATAAATGAAATCGATGGCTTTTTTGAAGAGGTTCCAAAAGATTTCGAAGCATATAAAAATGACACCCGGACACGACGAGCAGTAGAAAGGAATTTAGAAATTATCGGAGAAGCTACAAATAGGATCCTTCACAAAACAGACACAATTCATTTGTCCTATGCCCGACAAATAGTATCTACACGTAATAGAATAATTCACGGCTACGATCATGTATCAGATGAAATAATCTGGGGCATAGTAATACAATATTTACCAGTTCTTCAATCGGAAATAATTGAATTGTTAAATGAGTAGGGTACAACGCGCAACACGCAGTTTTGCGCAATGCTGGCGGGACATCGGTTCAATGAACAGCAGTTCCTTTCTGTACAGCAGTTCAGGCTATGTACAGATTCATCAAAAGAACAGAGATTGAAACAGTAATCAATAAATGAACAGCGGATCCGGCAATAGTGCTTCATTACCAGCACTGCGCAAAGCTGCCGGCCGTTGTGTGCCATTATAACCAGACATTCCGTGGACAAAGAAAGATTTCTACAAACCTATATTGACATAGAAACTAAAACCTTTATCAAGGCAGACAAGAACAAAAAACTTGACAACCTTTTTAAAGACAAAGAAATCTATAAGATAAAATTGACTTCGACTGACATTTTAGAAATAATTGATTGTCTGACCATCAAAGACATCAGAATTCGACAACCTCTTTTTAAACACTTAATTTACCCAATACTTTCTGACCAAGTAGAACAAAACAATGTAAATGCAATCAAGGGACTTTTGAAACTTGACCAACATCTTGTAAGTTATCAAGGTTATACAAAAGACAATACATATTCAAGTTGGACACTTTTAGAAAAAGGATTGAGTATTTCACCAGACGACAGAGAACTACTTGAATTATCTGAAAAGGCAACAAGAGATTACTTGAATTACACACTTCACGAATTGCCAACAGGCGTTTTATATGGAGCAAATGGTGCAACATTTGAAGAATGCGAAGAGCTTATCCAAGAGGTTGAAAAATATGAAATACTCTGTGACAAATTGCAACGAAACGAAAGTGAACTAATTCAAGAATGCAAATTCTATTATCCAGCGTACAAAACGTATTTATCGGTTTACAAGAACTATAAAAACTTTGATGACTATTTGGACAAAGAATGTGACCGACCAAAATAACGGCACACAACATTGGTATTTGCAAAAGCTGGGCGGGCAGAAGCCGTATTTCAACTTGTTGCTTTTCAATTTTGCTTCATATCGGGCTGGACATTATTAATTTAGCTAAGTGCAAATCATCAACTTTTAATTATAAATTTAGCTTCAGGCAGCCGGGCGGACGGAAGTCTATTTCCCAGCCTTCGCAAATACCTGCCCGTTAGGCGCATCTTGATCAGACACTTAAATGCCGCAGTCATTACATTATATCTTTCTCCTTTTTTGCACTATTATATATAGCACATTAGTGCAAGGACAATACTGGAAAAAAATTATTCCAAACGCATTAAATTCAGACACAAGTGTTATTTATAATTGGGAGGAGCACAACTCTTATCATTCAGCCTATGGTAAACTAGTTTTTCTAAAATCCGGCAGGTTTATATTTAATTCACAAAGACCATTTGGTAGTCATGAATATTCTGAAGGAGACTATACAATAAAAAAAGACACCTTAATATTAAACACCGACTTTAGAGAAGGAAATCTTGAAATTAAAGTAGAGTACAGCGAAAATGAACTGAATGAAACTCCGCCTCGACGACTTTCATTTGCTCGTAACCTTAACGGTAAACTATTAAGGAAAGCAAGATACCTTATGAATTATGACACTGCTATTGATAAAAGTTATTATGCGGATTTTCCTATGAGTTTTTATGCCAATGATTTCCTATATAATATTACAGCGTTAAAACTAGAAGTTTATCCAGGTATAAGCTCCCAGTGGATTCCAATTCTTAAAAACCGTAATTATTTAATCGTTACAGTTTTATCACACATAGACTTCAACGAATTCAAACCTAGAATATTAACGAACTACAAATTATTGAAAAGTGAAGATACGTTAATAGACTTTGAAGGTGGCTTATAATGCGCCTAACACGTGTATTGGCAAAAGGCAGGGCGGGACATTAAAGGCCATCAACATTGGATCATTAATCGGCAACATATTAGGCTTGTAACATTTCCAATTTGGCTTTTGAAAAGAATATAAACAATTGAATTTAATTAATCATATTGGCCGGGCGGGACGTTAGAAAAGGCCCTGCCTTCGCCAATACTTGAACGTTGTACGCCGTAAAATCCGTACAATCTAAAATTCAAACATGGGACTATTTTCAACAGTTCTTCACATCTTTAAAAAGTCTCAGGATGAGACAGTTAAGGAACTTCAACATGAATTGGGTTCAAATCGAAACCTAAAGAATTTTTCCAAGCTCGACATTTCCAATTCAAATTACCAAGGGGTGCTTGACAATGAAGTTTATTCTAAACCTGGCATCTTTTACCTAATAACAGAGTCACATGGCAACTGGACAACTATCATAGAATTAAACGTAAACATTGAAAACACTTTCTACTTATATGACCTAACAAATGCGTTAAGCAAATTGCTTAACACCTACACTTTATCATTTCATTTTCATGACGACGACGTTCTATATTACAACCTTGACAATGGTGGAGAATCAATTGACGGTTATAACAGCAACTATCAATATTTCTTGACAGAGCCAGCCGACAAGGAAGAAGTATTGTCACAAAGGCATACACCAGAAAGCTTTTCAAACATTCTTCCGGTAGCCAAAAAGGTTGACGTACTAAATAATATTTTAAATGAAGGTTACTGGCATGCATACGACAACGGGGACTTAGATGAAGATGGGGTTCCATCAGACGACAAGTACTTTATTGACGAACAAGAAAGATTTGAACGAGTGGGCAAGTATTTAGAAATATTCTCAAAGGATGACTATCCATTCGCTGACTGGTATTCAAATCTGACAAAACTCAATCTTGACAATTGCTATTTGCTCAAGGCAGATAGATAACTTCACGGCGTACAACAGGCAGTTTTGCGTCAGCAGGGGGCGACGAATAAAATATCATCCTAGTGCTACTATCAGCTACATATCCGGCTGACCTAACACAGATGAACAACAGAATATGTTTTCAACTATCGTAAATTACATTGGCTGAAGTTCCGGGCTGGACGTTTTCCAAATACCCTGCCGAACGCAAAGCTGTGGTCGTTGGCAGAAATTTTATGACGACCATCCATTCACAATTTTACGTTAGAATTTCGGGACTTACCATCAAGGACAGTTATGTGGAAGATGAGATGAAATTCTATGCAAAGAAGCATAAGGCTGAAATCAAGAAACTTTCTGTACCGGACAAATTCAAACTAGAAGACGAGATAATCAAAAAACTTTTGGCAGACTACTCTTCAACAAGCTTTGACACATATAAACAGAGCGACTACTCTACCAAGTGCGAAATAGCTAAGAAAGCCATAGCTGAGAAGAATGACAAAATCGTAGAACAAGTTAAAAATCTTTTTGCCCCCGAAACAACCGAGTTCAGTAATGTTTTCTTAATTGAAATGAAATACTTTCAAGACTTCATTAAGCATTTTTCAGATACTCTTTCAATTGACTGGACACACATTTCAAAATGTCCGTATTACGACTGGAATGTTGACTGTTTGAGAAATGGCAATTATGTTCTTGACTGGTACGAGTTGATGAAAAACAAAACGACCTCAAAGTTTTTCAAAAATGCTGATTACTCACAAGAGTTGTCTTTAATTGCTAAAGACAACATCTATTATGAGAGAGGCACGACACCACCAGCAATACTTGAGGAAGACAACCTGACTAATGGGAAAAGCCTTTTTGTAATAATGCAGTATGGCGTACCAACAATGAGAGAATATTTTCTTTTTGAAGACGCTATAAAAAAGAACATCAAAAGCCAATGTCCTCTTATTACAAAAGTAAAATGGCTAAGCGAATATGTTCCCTATGACAAAATGAACAAAGAAAAATTAATGTTTGAGTTACTGGAATATGACTACATTCTTGCAGGCGGACTTGACATATACGGCAAACAAGGCGACATGTCATTTGAAGTCTATGATTATGCAGTTCAAAAAGGGCTTAACATTGTTGAAAGTATTCCAGAACTTGCAAAATTGTTTAGTGGGCACGACTAAAAACTTCTGCCAACAGGCGGTTTGGCAATATGGCGGGGCGACGAATATATTCTCAACTTTTTGTTCGCTATTGGGCTTCAGTCCGGGCTGGACTTTTACTATTGAGCTTTTGTACTTATCTTCATCATTAGTAATTCTATTCGGCTTCGGTTCCGGCGGACGATTTTCAAATGCCGCCACATCGCCAAGCCGTGACCGTTGTACGCAATTACTATGACTAACGAGACAATTTTTAAATCCCAAGACTTCGCAATACCAATCAAACGCAAGAATGAAGATTTCCTTCAACATCAAAAGGGAGTTTTTGACATATTTAATTCCAACTTGGATTCATTTAATGGCAGACTTCAAGAAAAAGTACAAGCTATACGACCAAAAATTGAAATTTTAGCTAACTCAATTCTAGACTCGATAGAATCCTTTCTAAATGGTGACACAATTGCTGCATATAAATTATTGGAAACTGGCGTTAATCAAATAAAAAAACATTTATTAATAAAAGAAGGAATAACAGATATTCCAAGTATTAATGAACCTGAACAGTTTTATAGAGCACGGTATGGTTCAGATATATTATTCACAAGAGAAGAAATGTTTCATATACCTTTTGAGAAGCGTTATTTAGTTAACTCACAACGGTATAGTTTACCTGGCATCCCTTGCCTTTATTTAGCAAACTCAACGTATCTGTGTTGGGAAGAGTTGGGTAAGCCCGATTTTGACAGGACTCAATTCTCACGTTTTGACCTTAAAGATAGTAAGTTAAAATTTTTGAATCTTAATCACACTAATCAAGCATTATCTTTTATCGGCTTTGACAAAGATGGTGATGTAGACGAAATGGCTGACTTTCTTATTGTGCAATTTTTAGCAACTTGGCCTTTACAAGCAGCAGTGTCTAATGTTGTACAACATAGAGACTTTCCGTTTAAGCCTGAATATATAATTCCGCAATTGTTGCTACAATGGATTGTAAATAACAAAGAGCTTGACGGAATCAGATTTTTTTCAACTAAGTACAACGGCAGTATTCCAGTATTACATTTTGGTAACTTTTCTAATTTAGTAATACCTATTAAGAAAAGTAAAGCATCAGGATATTGCGATGAACTTAAGCAAAAAGTCAAACTGACAACTCCCGTTTCGTATATGTTTGCTTCTTTAGTATTGCCACAAGTGACAAGCGAGAAATTATCACAAGAAGAAATGAAAATTACAATGAGACCGATAACAGTAGAGCTAAGTCAAGACTTAAAAGCTCCCTATGAGAATACTAAGTTTGGCCAAATTGAAAGAATACTACAACAAATTGAATCGAAACAAATCGAATAAACTGCGTACAACAAAAGTATTTGCAAAAGCAGGGCTGGACATTCTAACATCAGCTATATGCAAGCATCAGCAGCAGTTTGGGCTCGACGTTCAATGTTCAGCTTTTGTTCATAACTTCAACAACATATTTTCAAATGAGCATTTGTACCGGGCTGGACAATCAATGAATTTCCTGCCTTCGCAAATACTCGGCCGTTGCCTGCTATACGAATTGAAACCTCAGTCATTCTAAAAATTAGCAAACATAAACCTTAACTATCAAAAACTATTGGCGGATACAGAACCAACTTTTAGACAGAAATGAAAATTATAAACCGACTTATAATTCTGACTGTAGTTTTTAACTTTCTCATTCTTATTGGGGCAGGACACGGAATTGGATTTTTAGGATTAATTGAAATAATCGGCTTTAAAGAATTTTTTCAAGGTGACACAAAGTTTAGCTTAACAGATAATTATAACGACAGACTTTTTTTATCAGCAGCACTTGCCTTAGTCGGACAAATTATTTTGATTATTGCATATTTTCAGAAACAACAAATTCAAAAGTTCAGAGTAATTTATGCTGGACTTTTCATTCTGTTTTTTTCATTCATTATTTTGACAAAGAACATTTTAAACTCTAGTCTTGACAGTTTTTCATTTTGGAGCGGGACACCATTTTTACTATTGGCAATCTCACTTTTGGTTTGTACAAGAAAAAATCACAAATTGACACTTGAGTAAGACAAAGTACAGCAGGCAACATTGGGTTTTATGCAAGTTGGGTTCGACAAACAAACATCAGCTAATTGCAAATCCAAACTGTGGTTCAGGCTGGACAAACAACTTTCAACATTAGTTCTTAAATTCAAATTTATATTTTAGATCAGCAGCGGTTGTTGGCAGACGGAATACTAATTCCCAACCTGCATAAAGCCCTGATCGTTGCCTGCAAGCATATTACACACCCTACTAAATTGAAGTGACCAATGTTGACAGAAAAAGAAGTGAATAAAATATTTTCATGGCTTCCTTACAGAGACAGCTGGACTGTTGACAGAAATCAAATTGACGACAACATAAAAGGCTACTATGGCGACCTTATTTCAAAGCTGACACAGAATTTACTTTTTGACACATATTATTCAGAAGACGGAGGTTTAGGTAACTACCTTGAGTTTATGTGTTATCCAAAAGGACGTGACACTTATCAAGGTAATGCAATAATTGTTTGTATAAGCTTATGTGCTCCTGTTGCTGCTTATGGACAAACTACTTTCAGTAAGACACTTAACACAGTTGTTTGGGGCGGACTATTTATTGCTGACAAAATTGGAGACATTACGGACACTTCCTTGAAAATTATCGAAAAAGAAATCAACTCTCTATTACTTTAACATAATATTTCATTGCTTGACAAAGAATTTGCAAGTAAGAAATTACCAGACGAAGTAATTGAAGTTTTGAAAGGTGAAAATCACAACGATGGAATTCAATATTTACATGGGATATTTCAAAAGACCGACTAAAATGCCAGCAGGCAACAGGCGGTTTGGCAATATGGCGGGGCGACGAATATATTCTCAACTTTTTGTTCGCTATTCGGCATCAGTTCCAGCCGGCGAATAACGCCGAGCAACAGAATAAACAATGAACTTTTAGTTATAAATTTAGCAGCGGTTACGGGCTGACGATTTTCAAATACCGCCACATCGCCAAGCCGTAAACGTTGTAAGCAAGCTTGGGCGACAGCGTTACAGTGCAAGAGGTAGGATGACACATCAAAATAAACTTAATGAAAACAACCACTAAAATACAAGCTGCAAGACTGCATCTTATAATTTTCGGAATCTTTACATTGATTAGTTTGACAGTTAATGCCGATGACAGTCTAAACAACATCAGACCGAAAATTCAAGCTATAGCCGACAAACTTCAAAAGGACAACATGGTTCACTTTGGCTATGCTGTGGGATATGCTGCAAAACCAGAGACAAACAACAAATATTTCAAATTATACAAGCGGCTTAAATCAAAAGCGACAAATCAGGAGTTGGTACGGTTAACAAACAGCAAATCAGAAGTTCTTGTAGTTTATTCTTTCAATATTCTTCACTCACGCAACTACGAAGGACTCAAACAAATTTTTCTTAACCACATTAGTGACACGTCATGGTTTTGGACGGCTGGCGGTTGTACGGGCTTTGTTGACAGGATAAATTGGTTTATGCTTCGACGATTAAAACCGACAGATGATACTGAAATAAATCTATTGACAAAAAATGAATACGACCTTTATTGTGACAGATTTAAACAAGAAGACAAAGTATTTACGTGCGACTGAAAGCCTGCTTACAACAATCGGTTTGCTGCTATGCTGGCGACAGTACGCAATCTCAACTTTTGTTTAGCATATCAGCAGTAGTTCCATCCGACATTACCCTATTGAGCAATAGTAAATATTTTGTACTTTGGTTCATCAATCGGCTTCAGTTTCCAGGCTGACAGTTATAAATTTCCAGCACAGCAGCAAGCCGTCTACGTTGGCTGCAACCCTATAAGGACCCTGTCTGCGTGTCAAGGATGGAACTTTTATAAAACATTGAATATGCTTTTATTAATTCTTACAATTGTTTTTATTCTTATAGCCTTAGGTGCATGCACTATAACCGGACTTATTAAAATAATACTTTTTAGAAATCAAAAAGACACTTACCGACACATTCTTAAATTTGGATTACTTGGAGAGCTTATGGGAATAATTATTGCAATGGGATATTTATTTAAACCAGAGAATGACAAGTCGGATGTGCCAGTAGCATTAATTACAGTCCCTGGATACTTAATGTTAGTAGGACTTTTAATAGGCAGTATTTTATCGTATTTAAAAGGCCGAAAATCAATAATTACCTAAAACTAATGCCACTTTTACAAGCGGCATTAGCAGGTGGATATATCTTAATGATATTTTATGTTCCATACTTAATCATTGGGACAATGATTTTGAGTAGCTTTTTTATGAAAACCTATTGGAAATTTATTAATAAAAGACATTATATAATTGACGGTAAACCATATTATAAAGATCCATTTGCATATATTACAAGCGTTATAGCTTCTATTTTCATTCTGAGTCTAATTTTCTATTATACACTTAGTTTCTTAGGCAAAACATTTAATATTTTTCTATTTGGGTAAGATTGAGAAAAAGGGTGTGCAGCCAACATGAGTATTAGCAAAAGCAGGGCGGGACGTTGGAACTTCAACAGAATATCATAGATGAACGTAAGTCCAAGCTTTTTAAGGTTACAATGTAGCTTTAGGTTATAAATATGATCTTTTGTAAATAATATATCGATAGACCGGGCGGGACATTAATAATGGCCCTGCCTTCGCCAATACTTGAACGTTAGCAGCAATTTATGCAAGCATCAAAATCTTTAAGACGACCAACTAATTGGCAAGACTTTGAAACCCTATGCAAAAAACTTTGGGGAGAGATTTGGAATTGCGCTGAAATAAAAAAAAATGGACGTCCTGGGCAACTACAGCATGGAGTAGATATCTATGGCATACCCAAAGGCGAAATAGATTATTTTGGCATTCAGTGCAAGGGCAAAGACGAGTATACGGACAAACAATTCTCAGAAGAAGAAATTGACAAAGAAATTGAAAATGCGAGGCATTTTAAACCGGCTTTAAAGAAGCTTTATTTTGCTACTACTGCTGTAAAAGACGCTAAGATTGAGGCATATGTGCGACAAAAGAATGTTGAGCATTTAACCAACCAACTTTTTGAAGTACACTTATTTTCATGGGAAGACATTGTCGATCTAATTGATGAAAACAAAGAGACTCATGACTGGTATATCAAAAGCCAAAATTTTAAATCTAGAAAAGAAATAAAAATAACCTTCGAGGATGATGCATTACAGTTGAACTCTTCAGTAGTATTTGTGAAGACAATTACTGATAAGCGACAAAATATTGTACCAGCTAGTGGTTCGTTTGACAGTTTCTTTACGGGCTTGGGAAGGCAATCTTCAATAAATAATTTTTCTGTAGTTGGTCTTCCTGATTTTCAGACAAATATCAATTTAAGTTTCTTTGGCTTTAGGATAAAAATTCTGAATTCAGGAAGTGAGCCCATTGAAGATTATGTCGTGACTTTAGATATAATCGGCGACATCCAAGATTTATCCGAAACCAATGAAAGCGGAGGAATGCCATTCATAAATACTATCCACACGAATATCAATCTGGAACCGTCAAATAACAGAATAAAAATAAATCCTAAGAAACCAATTCTTGTGGGCGACGACATCTTACTATCTGATACGATATTTATTAAGCCTAAACATGATAAACAAGTAATAACATTAAAATGGAAATTGCTTTCTAAGGACTTCAAGGATACTGGTCAGTTATTCATTAATGTTGACACACACATTGAAGTAATAAACAGAACCGAATTAGTTGAAGATCCATTCGAAGTAGGTATCGTTGAGGGTGCAATTGAGGATTGCGTTTTGCCAAAAGAAGAACCAGAGTAGAAAGCTGCTGCTAACATTGCATTGGAAATATGGCGGGGCGACAATTATATTCTCAACTTTTTGTTTGCAATTCTGCTTCGGTTTCTGCAGACGAATGACGCCGAGCAGAGGAGTAAACAATGAACTTTAGTATCTTTAATCAGCGGCAGAACTAGGCAGACGGAACACGGAATACCGCCACATCGCCAATGCTTTAACGTTAGCTGTGATTTTATGACCAACACTCTACTGACAACAGACTGGAATGCCGACCCCAATGCCCCAGAAGTAGAACTTACGGTGGAAGGAAGTTCTGTGACACTCAACTTTTTTGTGAACTGTTTCATTTATGAAAAATTCAAAGAAGGTGACAAAGCAAAATTAACTTTCCTTAATTGTCTTAAATATTCATTCAATTCTATGAATGACGAAGGTTATTACATGGGACAATACCGGTATAAATACACTGACATACCGTGGGGTGAGTTTTATAGATTAGACACCAATTGGGAAACAGATTTTCCGGCAAGACACACCACTCTTACTGACATGACAGACAAAAGAAATCTGAACCATTACATTTTTTTCTTTAAAGACAATACGTTTGAATGCATTGCTGAAAATTACCACTTAGAATTTTATAGAGACTCATGACAAAAGATTTAGTTGACATCTTATATATTGTAAAAGCGAAATTCACCGACAATTCTGATATGCTTTGGACAAGCTATGAAACAGCAAAAGAAGTGAGAGATGAATTGACCGGTTACATCAACCAAATAAACAAAGGTGACAAAAGCTGTTTGAAAATTTAAATATTCACCTTTTGCCGACATCAACCTTTCAAGAATATTCTTTACAAAACGACTGGAAAGAAGAATACATGAAACTATCGGAGAAATTTGACAATATTTATTCAAGGACTAAAAACCACAGCTAACATTGGGTTTTATGCAAGTTGGGCATGACATGGTAACATCAGCTAATTGCAAATCTCAGCTTCAGTTCGGTCTGGACGAATAAATCTCAAAATTAGTTTCTTATATTCAACATTATATTTTCAATCAGCAGCGGTTATCAGCGGACGGAATACTAATTCCCAACCTGCATAAAGCCCTGCTCGTTAGCTGCCATCAAAATGCGACAATTCCTAATTACAATAGTGACACTTTTATTTCTTTCATGTAATTCGAAATTTGAAGTAGACAAAAATCTTTCTAAAGACAGCCTTTTTACCTTGGCTGCAATTGCTGACTCAACCAAAGAACTTGACCGATCAATTGCTTACTACTCTCGAATCTTGGAAATAGACTCTACTGACCTTACTGCACTGGTAAATAGAGGACGAGCATTGCTTACTAAAAAGAAGACATCTCTGGGATTAGCAGATTATGACAAAGCTCTAAAACTCTATCCTGACGCAGAAGTTTATGCCACAAAAGGAATGGCACTATTGACAATTAATGATACAAAGAATGCATTTGCAAATTTTTCTATTGCAGCAATGCTTGATTCAAACTGCAGTAATGCATACTATGGATACAGTTTAGTCAAGTTAAGTCATAAGCAATATAAGTATGCACTAAGTTGGTGTAATAAAGCCGACTCGATCAGGTATGACAGTGGATTATCATCATTAATTCACGCCAAATTGAAAGAAGAAGGGTATATTAAATAGCAAGAGACGGCAGCTAACAAGCAGTTCCTATGTAAAGCGTTTGCCCAGGGATTGATATGGTTAAAGTTACTACATAATAATATTTTACAGGCTGTCATTTATTGATTTTCTGATGCAGCTTGACATTTAACGGAAGTTGCAAAATCAATAAA
>NZ_JAKEVY010000006.1 GCF_021491375.1 Flavihumibacter fluminis | reverse complement strand
TTTTTGACGGACTGCTATCTGGCTGCGCGGAAACTAAATTAAGGAACCGCCGTATACCGAACGGTACGTACGGTGGTGTGAGAGGACAGATAGCAAACAAATTGTTTGCTATCTTCCTACTCTATTTAGTTGCGTTTCTTTTTTCTTGGTTTCTTTTTCGATGGCCTGGCTGGCTCTTCTTTCTTACTCAAATCTTTTACGCGGATATTCCGGAAGAACAGCGTATCTCCATGTCCGAGGAAACCGATATGCCCGGTTATACGTTTAAGTCCCGGATGCTCCCGCTTATCCACTGTGCCATTTGCAGATGCTGCGGCAAGATCACCTTCCGTAATAACGGTACCGTTCAGGGTCACTTTGATTTTATTACCGATCAGTTCGATTTCCTGCTGGTTCCATTCACCCACGGGCTTCAAATAACCTCGTTTTGCCGGAATAACTCCATAAACCGACCCGTGGTATTGATAAACCTGGAGGTTTTTATAGATATCAGCATCATTATCGAGGATCTGAATTTCCATTCCTTGATAAGCCGCATCACCTTCGAGTGGAGCGCGTACACCTACCCCGTTGTTGGCGCCCGGGGTTAGTTTGAATTCGAAACGGAAAACAAAATCGGCGTATTCATCTTTGGTGAAGAGATTGCCATGTCCGCCTCTTTTCGGGTATACGGCAATGTTACCATCTTCGATAATATAAGCGGATTTGTTACCAACCCATTCGTGCAGGCTGGTGCCATCGAACAACACTTTAAATCCTTCCGCTTTCTCTGCATCACTGAGTTCGAAAGGCTCAGGAGTTTTGATTTCCCGGATAAGCACATCACGATAGGCAACATAGGTTCCATGTGCCTGCAATTCGATCTGCTCTTCACGGAACAGGGGCAGATTGCGATCCCAGTAATTTTCCAGGGGAACTTTATCAACTACCAGCTTGCCATTGAGGTAAACGGTTACCATATCCCCTTCCATCAGGATGCGGAACTGATTCCATTCACCTACTGCATTATCAGCCACCTGCGTTGGCTTACTGGGGTTTTTCTGGTTATTGTAAAGACCTCCGGATCCTACCTGTGCACCCACATCTCTGCGGGAAGTATCCCAGATCTGAACCTGCGGTGTGCCACGCAGGTAAATCCCGGCATCGCCATCCCTGGTTATCTTCCAGTCGATGAATAGTTCAAAGTCGCGGTATTTTTTATCAGTACATAGATTATCTCCATGACCATTAAATACCAGCAACCCGTCTTTTACCGACCAGCCTTCCCGCATTTTTGCATTGGCTTTGTCCTGCTCACGGGCCAGTGTAATGACATCCATTTGAGCGCGACTGATAGGATTTCCTACCAATCCTTTCCATCCAGTGAGATCGCGCCCATTGAAAAGGGGAACGAAATCACCTTCTTTTGGCAAACTGGCAAGATGTTTTCTTACGGCAGCTTTCAGGTAATCGCTTTCATTGCCGGAAACAGTGGCGATGGCTTTCTCCAGAATCTGATGAACCTGCGCGCCTTTCAACTGATCGTTGTTCAGGCAGGCATTCATCACTGCATTGGCCGCAGTATTTTTCAGAGAGGGATCGTCCATGTAACTGGCCGTATACAACAGTGACGGATAAGTGCTGATATTCCCCAGTTGGCTGATCAGGGTTGCCTTTTGTCTGTTATCCGCTTTAGGCAGGAGATCGCGGATCATCAGGTATTTATTTTCAGCCGGTTGATTACTGCTTCGTAATTGCTGAATAAAGGCTGCGATCAATGATTTGCTAAGTTCCGGGGTTTGTTCTGCATTGGCCAGGCGGAAAACGGAAGCAAGCGCTTCGCCATCTTTCCATCCGCCGAGTGCATCCGCCATTTTTATGCGTGACTCAGCACTGGCAGCATTGAATCCGCCAAGCACTTCCTGCTCGAACACTTTGCCACCCAGTGAAGCCAACACCCGGTAGTAGTTGGACTGCTTATTGGCTGGCAGAGAACGGTATACATTCAATAGCTGGTTGGTTTGAAGGGTTGGATTTTTGATTCCCTTCAATGCGCTGATCACAATATCCTGGCGGTTTTTAAGATCTTGATCGGATGGGCCATTAGCTAATAAGGGGAACAGGCTTTCAAGCTGATCAGGAATAACCATTTTTGTGAGCGCTTGAGCAGCGGCTTCTTTCAATTGTTTATCCGAACTGCTCAGGTAAGGCAAAACCATTGGTACCTGCGAAGCAGCAGCGCGTTCTCCCAGCACATTGATACTGGCTATTTTTCCTTCTGTTCCGCTATTTGCAAGTGCGGCGGATGCAACCTCAATAGTGGAAGCTGGTTCTCCCAGCAACAGGGCTTTTTGTATACCCATTGCTTCCTGCATATTGGATGATTTAAGCAGGTTTCCTAAAACAGTTATAGCTTTGGAACCGGCCAGTTGAACGGCGGCATTCATCACGGATGAACGAATTGCCGGATCTTTTGAATCCAATAATTGAAGCGCCATTGGTGCAGCTGCTTCGATGTTTTTAGATGCCAGCAGGTTAACCAGCTCTGTTTTTGCTGCAGGATTCAGACTGCCTGCTGCTTTTATCCAGGCTGGAGCAGATTCCCTGGTAATATAAGGAGCAGCAAATTGAAGTGCCGATTGGCGATAGGCGGCATTTTTATCCTTCAAAGCGCCCTGTAGTAAAGGAATAGCCGCTTCTCCCTGGAGGTTGCTGATCAGCTTAAGCAATGCGATGCGGGTAGCAGCCTGTTCTGGTTTGGTCAGGCTGTTCATGAGACTGCCTGCTTTTTTTACCGTGGTAGCTTTATTAGTTGTCTGTTGCCCAAGTAATTCCAGGTAGGCAGCGGTTGCTTCACTATTGTCGAAACGGTATCCGGCTTGTTTTGCGGCAGCAGATAACATGTTTTCCGCGGCAGGTGATCCGATGGAGGCAAGCGCGTAGTAAGCAGCATTTTTCAATGGACCATCTGCTGATTTGGCGATAGCCAGGATATCGGCTGTGGCAGGTTGATACTTTGCATATCCGAGTGACTGAACCAGGTAGATTTTACTGTTACCTTCGGCTGTTTTCAGCGCTTCGTGTAAGGATGACAGTGATTCCTTTGTGTTTATGGTTGCCAATACGCGGCTCGCGGCATCCGATAACCGATCCTTTGAGAGAAAGGGCTGAACATAAGGAATAGCATCGTTTTTTCCAACCTGCTCCAGTTGTGCCAATAAAAATTGCTGCACTACCGGATCAGTTACCTGGGAAAGTGCTTGTCCGTAGGCGCTAGTAGCCATTGAACGCCATGCTTCTTTTCCTGTTTGTGTAGCATAAAAACTGAAGCCGGAGATGGCGAAATGCTGGCGGCTTTTATCGCCACCGCCTTCCAGCTGTTTGATTAGTTCTATCAGACCTTTTTCGCCCAGGTCGGCAACGGAACTGGCGTTATTGATCAGGTCAGTTGAATCGGCTGCAGGTGTTTTGGCCAGCAGATCGGCGATCTTGGTTGGAATGGTTCGGTTCTGATCGGTTTGGGCATAGCTATTATGGGATGAAATAGCCAGCGCACCCGCCAGGATAAGAGAAAGATATGTTGGTTTCATAATCTGTTTGTCGGTTAATTGAATTAGATAGACCAGGGCCCGCGCAATGGCGGATTCAGCAATCTGTTTGCTCCTTCATCGTTGATAAATACTTGCTGAACGGGGTCGAAATGCAGGGAACGGCCCAATTGCAGGGCGATCTTACCGATATTCACAATGGTGCAGGAACGATGGCCGTTCTCTTCATTCAAGGCAAATTTTTTCCTGCCTTTAACGGCTTCCACGAAATCGGTGACCACTGGTGCAGGATCAGGAAATTCTGCGAGTTTGCGTTCGATATCGGGGATAGTACACTGAAAACCTTTATAAAGTTTACCCTTTGGCCCTTCGATATAGGCGGCGTCGGTCATGCTGCCATCGCCATCCAGAATAATCTGGCAGCCATCCGCGTAGGTATAGGTGATTTTGCGCCAGGTGCCTACAGCGTCATCGTGTTGTTGCGGAGCATCTACTGCCACATGAACCGGTGAATCATTGTCTTTTCCCAGGAAATATTGAATCGGGTCAAGGTAATGCTGGCCCATATCGCCCAGTCCGCCACCATCGTAATCCCAGTAACCACGGAAAGTAGTATGAACACGGTGGGTGCTATAGGGCTTATAAGGGGCGGGACCGAGCCACATTTCATAATCCAGTTCCTGCGGAACGGGCTCAACTGGCAGATCGGTTTTACCCACCCAATAAAATTTCCAGTCGAACCCGGTATGCCGACTAACGGTCACCTTCAGGGGCCAACCAAGCAGGCCGGAATCCACGAGTTTTTTAATGGGCTTCACGGTGGTATTCATGCCATAGAAATTATCACTGAAACGGAACCAGGTATTAAGCCGGAAGATGCGGCCATGTTGCTGAACCGCTTCCACTACCCGTTTACCTTCACCAATGGTGCGGGTCATGGGTTTTTCACACCAGATGTCTTTTCCTGCTTTGGCAGCATCTGCTGCCATGATACCATGCCAGTGTGGGGGTGTTGCAATATGAACAATATCTACTTCTGGAAGATTGATAAGTTCCCGGTAATCGCGGAAGGTTTTTACCCCATTTCCGCCTCCGAGTGCCTGAAGCGCCAGTTGGATATGACGGGTGTCAACATCACAAATGGCAACGGTGCGGGTGCCGGCATATTCGAAATGCCCTCGTCCCATTGCTCCTACCCCGATCACGCCTTTGGTAAGGGTGTCACTGGGAGCTAAATAACCTCTGCCTAATACATGGCGGGGAACAATCGTAAAAGCGGCAATAGTTCCGACTGCGTTTCGAAGGAAACGTCGCCGGGAGTTTCTCTGTTGGCTTGACATAATGCTGGAATGATTTTGCGGGATTAAGTTACGGTTTTTAGTGGTCTGACTGTTCGGTTAATAAGGTATGAAAAGCAGGCTATAACAAGAGTGGAGTCTAAAAGGGTAAAAATCAGGAAAGTTGGAACCGGATAGGGGGATAAATTGGGGGAAGGGAAGAGGGGGTAAGGGAAGATGGAGGAAAGGAAGAATATCAAAAAATATGAAAATGCGGAAGATCATAATCGCAGGAATTATTTCGGCTGGACTTTCCTGTATCGGAATGGACAGTGTTGCGCAACCGTTGCCGGCACATAACCTGAAGTTCGATTCCCTGGCAGGCCGCTGGGATGAAGGCATTCCACTCGGGAATGGATTGCTGGGTGCGTTGATCTGGCAAAAAGAAGGCAGGTTGCGCTTCTCGCTTGACCGGGCGGATCTCTGGGATCAGCGACCCATGAAAGGATTGCATCGTCCGGAGTTTTCCTATAACTGGGTGTTTGGTCAGGTGGTACAGCAGGATTACGCACCTGTTCAACGTTATTTTGATCATCCCTATGACCGTGAACCTGCACCCACAAAAATTCCGGGAGCGGCCCTTGAATTTGATATTCAAAAGCTCGGCAAGGTGAATTCGGTTGAACTGGATATAAACAGCGCCGAGTGTAATGTGCAATGGCAATCCGGTGCCCGTTTGCAGACCCTTGTGCATGCCCGTTTGCCGGTTGGATTTTTTCGCATGGAGGGAGTAAGCGCTGAATTGATTCCCGAGTTGCTTGCACCCCGTTACCAGGGTGCTGTTACCAACACAGGTGATCCGGTAGGGGGTGATGATCTATCCCGGTTAGGGTATAAACAAGGTGTGATCACACGAACAGCAAATAGCATGCTGTATGAGCAGGAAGGATGGGGCGGCTTTCGCTATCGGGTTTATGTTAAATGGAAACAGCGCGGGAAACGTAAGCTGGAAGGAGTCTGGACCATTGAATCTTTTCCTTCGAAGGAAAGCAGCAGCAAAACATCCCTACAGGCGCGTAAATCACCACAGCAGATTGCTGATTCACTTTTGAATGCAGGATACTCAAGAGCACGTCAGGCGCATCTTGGCTGGTGGAAAACCTTCTGGTCTAAGTCGTCACTTCGTGTACCCGACCCTGTTATAGAAAAACAATGGTACCTGGAACAGTATAAATTCGGATCGGCGGCCCGTGAAAATACTCCCCCGATTTCGCTGCAGGCGGTTTGGACAGCAGACAATGGCCGGATTCCACCATGGAAGGGCGATTATCACCATGATTTGAATACCCAATTGAGTTACTGGCCTTCCTATACGGCCAATCACCTGGAGGAAGCAATGGGATATCTTAATCACCTGGATGAGAATAAACCCAACTACGAACGATATACCCGACTTTATTTTGGTGTGGATGGTTTGGCTGTACCCGGCGTAACCACCCTGTACGGAACCGAAATGGGAGGCTGGATTCAATATAGTTTATCCCCAACCGTTAGTGCCTGGTTAGCGCAGCATTATTATCTGCAATGGAAATATTCGATGGATACAGCATTTCTGCGCGATCGGGCCTATCCATGGGTCAGAGAAGTGGCCCGGTTCATTGGAAATATAACGGTGCTTAATGAACGTGGTGAACGACACCTGCCTATCAGTTCAAGTCCGGAGATCAATGACAACTCCATGGCTGCCTGGTTCCGGCAAACCACCAACTATGATCTGGCCTTGATGAAATATGCTTTACAGACAGCATCTGAAATGGCAAAGGTTTTGGGGCTGCAGGCTGAGGCGGAAAAATGGGCTCAGTTGCTTACAACTTTTCCGGATTATGCCCTTACTGCTGATAAAGCATTAATGTTTGCCCGAACAATGCCGTATAACCAGAGTCATCGCCATTTTTCGCATTTGATGGCGATTCAGCCATTGGGATTGATCAAATGGGAAGATGGTGAAACTTCCCAGGCAATCATTCGTGAAACAATTGCTGAACTGGATCGTGTTGGGCCATCGCAATGGTGCGGATATTCCTATGCCTGGCTGGCAAACCTGAAAGCTTGGGCAAGGGATGGGGAAGGTGCTAGGAAGGCGCTTGATGTTTTTGCCAGCGCTTTTTGTTCTGTGAACAGCTTTCATTTAAATGGAGATCAGACGGGTAAAGGATATTCAAGTTTTACATACCGCCCCTTTACACTGGAAGGTAATTTCGCTTATGCATCCGGGTTACAGGAAATGTTATTGCAGAGTCATGCTGGATATATCAATTTGTTTCCTGCAATCCCTGCCGATTGGTCAAATTGCAGCTTCAAAAACTTCCGAACCCAGGGTGCTTTCCTGGTGGATGCCAGCTCTGAAGACGGTAAGGCTAAGCGGGTACTTATCCGCTCTGAAAAGCGAGGCGAAATAAAGGTATGGCTGGGAGAAGGATCCTGGAAGATTATTCAACAGAAGTCCTGCGAAACGGATTTGAGTAAGAATGGCTGGCTAACCCTGAAAGCTGATGCCGGTGGGCTGGTTGAACTATCCAGGAATGGAACTATTCCGTAACTTTCAAACAGGATGCCGCTATTTGATTTTCACATACACCCATCACTCAAAGAATTATTATCTCCGGCTTCGGCTGCATTGACTCCCTGGAGTAAGATAGAAGCAAAACTCTCCATCGGGAAACTATTCGGACAGGAAACTCAAATCGGCATTAATGCTTTGTTTAATCATGCATTGAATTCGCAGTCAAATCTCACGCAGCTTCAAAAAGCGGGCATTAACCTGGCTGGTATCGTGTTATACGCAATCGAAAAAAACATTGCGGAAGGAGTGTTATCAAGGAAAGTGGCCAGTAAAGGAAAGATCAAATTGCTGGATCCCTCCACCTTGAAATCAATTCTTCAATCCCCTTCGTATTATATCTGGTTATGTAAGAACATGGATTCACTGCTGAATAATGCGGTGAGTCCGGATGGCAGGTCGCGTTTCCGGTTTATTAATTCCATGACTGAGTACCAGCAATCAGCTACCAATGTAATTCACGGTATTTGCCTGGTGGAGGGTATTCATTGTTTTATGGATGATCCGGAATCGGCTGATGCAGAGCAGGCTTTTTACCGAAACCTGGATGATTTTCAGGCGAGGTATCAGACAAGAATTGTGGCCATCAACCTGGCGCATATGCAGTCGGTCCCGTTTTGCAATCATGCATTTGGGATCCAGTTTATTGAGGATGCGTTGTTTTATCCGAAGGGGGCTGGTATAACAGAAGCGGGCATCCGGATTATTAAGGAATTGTATAATAGAAATATTTTGCCTGACCTTAAGCATTTAAGTTTTGTTTCCCGAAAGCAACTTATTCAGTTACATAAAACATTGTATCCGGGTTATCCATTGCTTTGCACGCATGCAGGTTTTACTGGAGTGAGTATGCGAAACCGATCTGCACAGTTATATGAAAAACCGGTACGTCGGCAGGGTGTATGGGAAATAAGGCATGTCAAAAGAAGAGGGCATCTGGCTCAGTCGGCCTTTAATCACAGTAGTATTAATTTATACGATGAAGAAATAGTGGATATTTTGCGATCCGGAGGATTGATCGGATTGTCCATGGATCAACGCATACTTGGTTTTCCGGCGGATATGATCGGCTACCAATGGAATATGTTGCCAACTGATCTGGAATATATTTCGGAAGCGGAAGCGGCTGAATTTTTTCATCCGGTTGCGGATCCTGCGGATGTGTCCATCATAAAAGATCCTGATGCTGCATTAACAGGTGATGAGGTACAGGAACAGGAGCCGGCAACAATGGAAGTGCATTATTCCTATTTTTTGAACCAACTGATACATTTTCTGAAAGTTGCAAAGCAGGCGCGTTTTCCGTTGGATAAAGCCATCCGGCAAATTTGTATTGGTTCTGATTTTGATGGATTGATCAATCCGATTGATTGTTGCAATAACGCAACTGAATTACCTGCGTTCCGGACTGAAATCCATCGCCGTTTGAAACGTGGTAAAAAAATATGGGAGCAGGCTGGTATTTCGAAATCTGAAGTCGATGTGGATGCATTAGTAGAAGGATTGTTTTATGAAAATGCAGTACGTTTTCTTCGGAAATGGATATAATTGTTATTTTTTGAGTTTGAGCACCTTCCCATTTAATGTACATGCCCAGCCATGATTGAAAAAAGTATTTATAGCGTGAATCACTTCCGTGATATACTTCCGACTAGTATTAAACCTGACCGGGTTGTAAACCTCAATGGAAAACCATTTTTGTTTTTCAGTGGTACAGCCTATTTGGGTATGAATGCTAATCCGGAGTTTACCCGGTTGATGGAAGAAGGAATGCGGATCTATGGATCAAATTATGGAAGTTCCAGGTCTGGCAATTTTACCATTCCGGTGTATGAGGAGGCTGAAACTGCCATGGCAAAGCATTTTAAAGCTGATGCTGCTCTGACTGTTTCTTCCGGATTTATGGCTGCTCAACTGGTGGTTCGGTATTTTGAAGATAAAGCAGCATTTATCTATGCTCCGGATTGTCATCCTGCTTTATTTAGAAACCAGGCTGATTCTATAGCTGGCAACTACCGGAATTGGATAAACGCACTGCCTGGATTATTACAGCAACTTCCTGATGAAAATATTGTAATTCTTACCAATTCGATTGATCCGTTAAAAGTGAACACATATGATTTTTCCTGGATTAGTCAGCTGCCGGTGAATAAAAAAATTACAGTTATTATCGATGATTCCCATGGATTAGGGATCCTGGGAAAAACGGGTGAAGGCGTCTCCGGACTTTTGCCAGAGGCTCCTTCCGTTGATATCATCATTGTTTCTTCTCTTGCAAAAGCAATGGGGATGTCAGGAGGGGTGATTCTTGCGAAATCCAGCCAGCTGTCGGCTTTACGCACATCGCCTTTTTTTACAGCCGCATCCCCTATGGCTCCTGCTTTCTTGTATGCTTACCTTAACGCTGAAGAACTTTATAAGAAGGAAAGAGCTGACTTATTCCGAAACATCCATCAGCTTCAACAAGGTTTATTTTCGCTTACTGCCCTCCGTTATATACATAATTACCCGGTAATTTTTAGCAAGGATAATCAGCTTGCTGCCAAATTATTTGAGCAGCAAATCCTGATCAGCAGTTTTGCGTATCCAGGTCCGGAGGACGATAAGATAACCCGAATCATAGTGAGTAGTCGCCATACAGAAGAGGATATAAACTTTCTCCTTGGTAAACTCGTAGACTGAACAATGAACTTATCTGTTTGGATTGGATAGTGAAAATAAAATAAGGCATGGTGAATATTAAAGTTTAAGCCTGTTCCCGAAACCAGTAACTTAAGCCAATGAAGCAATCTCCATTTGTTGTTGCGCTGTTTTGCGTATTGTTTTCTATTCAGGTAACTGCGCAAACTGTAAAAGAAGTTGATATCTGCATTTATGGCGGAAGTTCTGCTGGTGTGATGGCAGCGTATACGGCAAAAAAAATGGGTAAAACAGTGTTGCTGATTGAACCCGGCAAGCGATTGGGTGGTCTGACCAGCGGTGGACTGGGCTTTACCGATATCGGTAATAAATTTGCCATAAGCGGATTGGCACTTGATTATTACAGAAGACTTGGCAAACAATACGGAACATTTGAATCCTGGATTTTTGAACCCGGAGTAGCAGCATCACTTTTTAATGAGTATATCAAAAAAGCCAATGTGGAGGTATGGTATGAAAAAGCATTGATCAGTCTCACTAAAAATAGAGGAGCGATTTCAGAAATCTCGGTGCGGCATCCCTATAATGCTAAAGACCGTACGGTTCGGGTGAAAGCTAAAATATACCTTGATTGCAGTTATGAAGGTGATTTGCTCGCCAAAGCAGGTGTGTCTTATACAATCGGTCGCGAGGCCAATAGCCAATATGGCGAAACTTATAACGGGGTTCAGGTAGAACAATACCACCAGTTCCCGGATGGGGTTGATCCTTACAAAATCCCTGGTGATCCTTCCAGTGGATTGTTATGGGGCATTAGTCCGGAGCCGTTGCAGCCAATTGGTTCGGGTGATAAAAAAGTGCAGGCCTATAATTTCAGGATTTGCCTCACTAATAATCCCGCGAACAGACTGCCTATTGAAAAGCCGGCTGATTATCAACCTTACCGATATGAATTATTGCTTCGGTATCTCAATCACGGACAACCGAAAACACTTCGGCAGATTCTTAAAATGGATCTGATGCCCAACTATAAAACCGATATCAACAACAATGGTCCCTTCTCAACAGATATGATAGGAGAGAATTATGATTATCCGGAGGCGAGTTATGAACAACGCAAAGCGATCATCCAGAAACATACCGACTACACCAAGGGCTTGCTCTATTTCATAGGTAATGATCCAAGAGTGCCGGAATCCATCCGGAAAGAAATGCTGACCTGGGGTTATCCCAAAGATGAATATGTGGAAACCGGTCATTGGTCGCCCCAGCTCTATGTACGCGAAGCTCGTCGCATGGTAGGAGAATATGTGATGACACAGGCGAACTGCGAAGGGAAGGAAGTTGTAACGGATGGAGTAGGAATGGCAGCCTATACCATGGACTCTCACAACACACAGCGACTCGTAATCAATGGCATGGTAAAGAACGAAGGAGATGTTCAGGTGGGAGGCTTTGGGCCCTATCCAATCAGTTATCGTTCGCTGATTCCAAAAAAATCGGAATGTACCAACCTCCTGGTTCCGATCTGTCTGAGTGCGAGTCATATTGCCTATGGATCTATCAGGATGGAGCCGGTGTTCATGGTACTTGCACAATCAAGCGCAGTAGCAGCCAGCATGGCCATTGACCAAAAAAAGGCAGTGCAGGATATTGATGTGAAAAAATTGCAACTGGAATTAAAAAACAATCCGCTTGCAGATGGATCCACTCCTGAAATTATTCTTGATAATGCAGACGCCACTGCTGTTACGATAAACGGTAACTGGAAAAAAATGCGGCATGGCTATGGCCCTGATTACCTGCTGGCAGAGCAGCCTACTTCTACTGATCACGTTGTTTTCCAACCCACCATCAAAACTGCAGGTGAGTATTCAGTATACGTATATGTAATGCCGAGATACCCTAACCTGGCTTCCCGTTACCAGGTGATGGTTCAGGACGGACAAAAAGAACACCTGGTAATCCTGGACCGGGAGCAGATGCAGGTAAGTGGTCAAACCTCTGGCGGATGGAAATTGATTGGATCCTATCAATTGGGCAAGAATGCCCGCATATCCATCGGTTCGGCCGGTGAAAAAGGAGTAATCATAGCAGATGCGGTACTATTGAAACCCTCCTTTTAGCTTAATATGTATTACATAATGCATATATTTAAGGATGAAACTTTTCATTCTCAGCTTTGCATTACTGTTGAGCGGATCGGTTTTCGGGCAGCTTCGGCTGGCGGATTGTTTTGCAAACCATATGGTAATTCAGCGGTCAAAACCGTTCTCTATATGGGGCAAGGCTGTTCCGGGACAGCAGTTAGAGCTCCGGTTTAATGGGTTTAAGGGAACAACCAATGTACAGCAGGATTCCAGCTGGAAAGTGGATTTGCCTCCTATGCCAGCAAACAACAAAGCCACCACTCTTTTTATTGAGGCTGGGAAGGATAGCGCCCGCTTAACCAATATACTTGTTGGTGATGTCTGGATTTGCACCGGGCAATCTAATATGGAATGGGCATTTTCAAGAGAGGAGTTTGCAAAAGTGGAAACGCCGGATGCCAACCAGCCGCTTATCCGGCTGTACAATACACGTTTTATTGGGAAATACATTTATGGAGTTCCCTATGCTGATTCCCTGACCGACCAATTACAAAATGGAAAATTCTATTCCGGAACCTGGGAGACCTGCACTACTGAAACAGTGCAAGCTATGTCTGCTGTTGCCTATTATTTTGCCAAACGGGTTACACAGCAAACAGGTATACCAATAGGAATTATTAACCTGGCAATTGGCGGTGCTCCACTTGAAACCTTTATAAGCCGGGATGACCTGGCCAGCCATCCCCATTTTCAAAAAAAATTGGAAGGTAACTGGTTGTACAATCCTTATTTACCTGCCTGGATCCGGGAAAGAGGATTGCAAAACCTCGGACACCTGCCGGATGCCACAAATACGAAGGGAGAAGGACCAAACCATGCTTATAAACCAGGTTTTGCATATGCGGCTGCAATTCCGCAGTTTTCGCGTTTACCCATTGCCGGTATACTATTGTACCAGGGTGAAAGTAATTCCCTTGAACACGCACGGGTTTTCGAATATGGGTCGCTGTTACAAATCATGGCTAAGTCCTACAGAGCTGCCTGGAAAGACTCCCAACTACCCTTTTACTGGGTTCAGTTATCATCCATTGATACGCTGAAATACCAGTCGGCCTATTGGCCTGCATTCCGCAATATACAACGGGAGCAACTGGATTCGATCCCATACAGCGGTATGGCAGTTAGCAGTGATATCGGTCATCCGACCGATGTCCATCCAAGGAATAAACGAACCGTAGGTTACCGGCTGGCCAATTGGGTATTGCATTATTATTATGGCGATAAACAACAAGCCCCATCCGGGCCACTGTTTAAAAAAGCGAAACTCAAATCCAACCGGTTGGAACTATATTTTTCACACAGCGGTAAAGGGTTAACGACCAGTGATGATCAGCCAATCAGGGGATTTTCCTTTGACGGATCGACTGCTGTAACAGCGATCCTTAAACGAAAAAAAGTAGTACTACCATTCCAGCATCTCCCAGTTACAGTTTACTACGGCTGGCAGCCATACTCAATTGGTAACCTGGTGAATTCAGAAGGAATGCCCGCTTCCACTTTTACTTTTAAACTTGCGCAGTAATGATACGTTTTGTTTTATGTAATCTGATTTTTGTGGTTACTAGCCTGGTTCGTTTGCAGGCACAGGAAACTGCATTGATTCCATTGCCTGTAACGGTAAACTGGAAGAAGGAAACAGGAACTTTACAAAAGGGTGTTTCAATACAGTATCGGGATAATAAACTCTCCTATGCAGCGCATGAAGTCCAGGATTTTCTGAAATCTAAAGGAATTATTGCCGGGATCAACACCAATAAAACATCAGCTGTTTTAATTGAGTTGATTATATCCCCCAAACTTGAAAAGATCTCTTCCAATGAAGGATATTATCTGAAAGCAGATGCTCAAAAAATACAACTTAAGGCCCTCTCTGATACCGGTATTTATCGGGGATTGCAAACATTGAAACAACTACTGGAAACACCACAACAGTTTCAGGTGGTTGAAATAGTAGATGAGCCCGCTTTCCCATGGAGAGGCTATATGGTGGATATGGGAAGGAATTATCAGACAATGGATTTATTAAAAGCACAGATTGACCGGATGGCTGCTTATAAGTTGAACACTTTTCATTTTCATGTTACGGAGGATATTGCCTGGCGATTGGAAGTGGCTGGTTTCCCAGCCTTAACAGCGGATTCTACCATGCTGCGGGATCCTGGAATGTATTATTCCATTTCAGAAATGAAAGAACTGATCCGGTATTGTGAAGAACGTTATATCCGGTTCGTTCTCGAAATTGATATGCCGGGCCATAGTGCTGCTTTTGAACGCGCCATGGGTGTATCCATGCAGAGTGAAAAAGGTACTCAATACGTGCAGGAAATCTTGCGTTCAGTGGCTACCACTCTACCCATAAAGTACATTCATATTGGTGGCGATGAGGTAAAAATTACCAACCCCCGTTTTCTGCCGGAAATGACCCGTTTGCTGGATTCAATGGGGATTGAAAGCCTCGGCTGGAGCCCTGGTGGCAACCTGGCCAACACTACCATTCACCAGCTGTGGATGTCAGAAACTCCTATAAAACCCGGTATTCGGTACATAGATTCCCGCCACCTGTATCTCAATCATATGGACCCGCATGAAGCAGTAGTTACATTGTTCCATCGCCAGATAGGGGATCGTAAAAAAGCAGACGCTTCCATGCTCGGAGGTATTATCTGTGTCTGGAATGACCGCCGACTCATTAATGAAAATTTTCACTTGGTCCTAAATGGCGTATATCCTTCCATGTTAGCTTTCGCGGAACGTAGCTGGAGAGGCGGAGGTATACCAAAATGGACAGCAGTGATCGGTGGTAAAAATTCTCCTGAAACGCGCCAGTTCACAGAATTTGAAAACAGGCTGCTGAAGCATAAAAAAATCTATTTCTCCGGCGAACCCTTTCCCTATTTTGCCCAGTCGAAACTGGAATGGAATTTATTCGGTCCTTTTCCAAATAATGGAAATCTGAAGCAGGTATTTGAACCGGAAGATGCCGGATTTTTTTCCAAAAAACCCAATCCTGCTTTGCAGGCGCTTGGCGGAACAATTGTATTAAGACACTGGTGGGCGCCTGCCATCACCGGACATATTCCGGACCCGGAAGAAAATACCACCTGGTATGCAAGGACCCGCATTTTTTCAGAAGTGGAAGGATGGCGCAATTGCTGGATTGGGTTTAATAATTTTTCACGTTCCATGATCACCAGGGCACCGGCTCAGGGGCATTGGGATGAACGTAACTCTGCCATCTGGTTCAATGGGACACTGGTTCCTGCCCCTGAATGGAAACGTTCAGGCAAAACCATCACCCTTGAAACGCCACTTGAAGACGAAGATTATTATTATCGCATACCTACCCGGCTCTATTTCAAAAAGGGCTGGAACGACGTGCTCATCAAAGCACCCGTTGGCTCTTTTAAAGGCAGTGATTGGCAAAACCCGGTGAAGTGGATGTTCAGTTTTTTGCCACTTGAGTAGTATCTTGTAGGTATGAGGAGTTGGCTGATTTTAACCGGACTGCTTATCCTTTCTGCCAAATTGTATTCCAATCAGGGAACTGATTTGCCGGCCATACGGCAACTCACTACCCAACAGGGGCTGGCTGATAACCGGGTTAAATTCTTCTTCCAGGATCACAACGGATTGATTTGGCTGAATACCCGGAACGGACTCCAGCGGTACGATGGTACCAGATTTTTTACTTTGTCCTACGATCCGCAGGAGCCCCTTCGTTCACTTCCTTCTTCCATTATGAACTTCGGTATTACGGAAGATGCCCAACAATACATCTGGGCTGTTACCGAACACGAAGGACCAGTTCGTTTTACAACCGGTTCCGGGGAACTGATCAGCTTTACGCAGCAATTGAAACAGAAAGAGTTTAAGAGATCACATACCATTGTGCATACTTCAAGGGAAAGGATTTTAATGAGTACGGTTGGAGGATTAATGAAATGGACTCCAACCGGATTTATAAAACTGGAAGATCAAAGCAAGCGCTTACCTGCAACTGATTTCTACAATCTTCGGAATATCCTGGAAGATCCGGATGGTACTATCTGGATTTCCTCCTCACATGGTTTTTTGCAATTGGATACAGCCGGACAATTCTATTCTTCGAACTATAATCCGCTTCAGAAAAAAATCCTGCAACAGCAACTGGACATTTCCACTTCCCTGATAGATCGGGATGGTTCCATTTGGTTTAGCTGTTGGAATATCAACGAACAAAAAGGCAGATCACTGTACCGGTATGATAGCCGAAGAAACCGGCTTGATAGTATATGGATGCCTTTTTCAGCGGGAATGCAGGATGATTATTTCAGCATACCTAATACAATGATCCAGGATGCTTCGGGGAATATCTGGATGTCGACCCTGGGCGGACATATTTATGTGTTCAATAGCGATATGCAATTGCTGCAGGATTATACTTCTGTATCACTCAACGGAAACCACCATAAACTGGAATCCATCTCCGCCTTGTTTTCCGATCGGAATGGTAATATCTGGATTTCATTCGAACAGGGAGTATTCATCATCCGGCCGTCAGCAGCCAGTATCAATTATTCGTTTCCCATTCAGTCATTTAATTTTTCTTTTCAACATGGAGCCACACAGATCTTTTCTTCACCATCCGGCTCCATTTTCGTAAACAATCGTTCCAGGGGCTTACACAAATGGGATTTTCAAAAGAAGCAGCTACAATATATTCCGCAAGCCCTATATACGGGTAAATGGGCCAATTATTTGAAACTGCTATATGCCGACACCAATGGACTTTATATTAACCCGTGGTTCACTGATGAAGTGCTGAGATTCAATGAAAGCAGGAATCAGTTTGAACCCTTCATTCCTTCAGGAAAACTTGGTCTGCTTGATCCCGAGGGAATCAGCACGGATAGTTTCCATGTTTTTACTGGTAAGCATGCGATCCATTTGTTCAGTAACAAAGGGGACTTTATTGATTCAATTGTTGCTGGTCCGGGTCATACACAAATTACCGGCTGGACGGTTGCTGAAAAATCGGCTTTGCTGCTGATTGATACGGCAGCAATTGTTTATCGTCTTGATCTTCTAAAAAGAAGTCTGGATAAGCTGGTCAGGCTGCCTTTACGGGGAGGAAGTTATAGTATCCTGAAAATGGGTGAAAACTGGTTGGTAGGCACATTATATGAGGGACTCAAATTGATAACGAAGTCGGGGACTGTATTGCGCAGCTTTAGTACTCATGATGGATTGTTATCCAATACTGTTCACAAATTGAGCAAAGATTCCCTTGGTAAAATATGGATTAAAACACCCAACGGATTAAACTACATTGATACTGCCAGCGGCTTACATATTTATACTACTATGTTGCATGATAAGCGCTATCATGCCTTCCAGGATGCCTGTTTTGTTGGGCAATATGGTGCGGCCTTCCTGATGCGCGACAAATTATTGTATTACCCGTATGTTGAATTAAAAGAGCCGGAAAAGATCCCCTTTGTATTTACTCAAATTCAAAAAGGAAATGAGGATAATACATACCGCTTCGAGTTTGCTGCACTGGATTATACGCAACAGGAATCCATTCAGTATCGCTATCGCCTGAAACAATCCGGAAATGACTGGATATACCTTGGAAATCTGGGCAGCCTTGTATTTGATCAGTTGCAGCCTGGCTCCTATCAGTTGGAAATACAATACCGGCGGCTCAATGAAAACTGGCAGGAGAATAGCCTGGAACATTCCTTTATAATCCACCGGCCTTTCTGGAAATCCTGGTGGTTTTATGCCCTGTTGGGATTCGTTATGCTGGCTCCAATTATTTACAGCCTGCGGAAAGAATGGTTTTCCAAAAAAAGAATGGAGCGGTTGCGCTGGCAGTTATCCCGTGATTTACATGATGATATTGGATCTACCCTTAGCAGTATTGGTATTTACAGCACTTTGCTCGAATCAAGGGTAAAAGATGAAAAGGGAAAAAGCATTGTACAGGAAATCCGGCAACACACCCGGGATATGATGCAGAATATGTCAGATATTGTGTGGGCTATTCAACCACATAACGGCGATGCAGAACCGCTTATCAGACGTTTTATTAAATATGCAGATCCAATTCTGAGTTCTGGAAATATCCGCCTGGATGCAGAGGGTGCATTGTCCTGTGTTTCTGTTGAATTGAGCATGTTGCAGAAAAGAAATATTTTTCTGATTCTGAAGGAGGCGATGAATAACAGCCTCAAACATGGCAGGGCTACTGTCTTTACTTTATCCTGCAATGTTTCGAAGAATCACCTAAGCATAGAACTTGGAGACAATGGAATTGGATTTGATAAAAGCACGCTTTCCAGAAAAAATGGCCTGATTAATATGTCGGAGCGTATAAAGGAACTCAGGGGAACGATCCAGGTGGATACGGCGCCGGGTGCCGGCTGCCGGATCAGGCTGACCATTCCATTACAGGAACTACCTGCATAAATATGCAGGGCTAGGGTACAGATATCCTGAATTTATTAGCTTACTGCTATGAGTAGTGAAAAAAGAGAACTGACCATTGTAATTTTTGAAAACAATGAGGCCTATCGCCAAAGCCTGGAAATGTATTTCCAGGAATTTCCGGGCATCCGGGTGGTTGGTTCTTTTGCAGATGGGGCTGATGTGGAAAATCGGGTGAGTGAATCTAATCCGGCATTGATACTAATGGATATTGATATGCCGGTGATGAATGGAATTGATGCTACCACAAAGATTAAGACAGTTTTTCCTGAGCAACTGATCCTGATACTGACAGTGTTTGAGGAAAATGAAAAAGTTTTTGATGCCATCAAGGCAGGAGCGGATGGATACCTGTTAAAGAGTACACCGCCCCATGAAATTGTACAGGCTATGTTTGATACAGTTGCAGGAGGCTCACCGATGACGCCGGTAATCGCCCGGAAAATAATACAGGTATTCGCCAGGGGAACAACTGTTCGGGCAACTCAAATAACCAACGAGCTGACAGAGAAGGAAAAGCAGGTGCTGCAATCACTGGTTGAAGGCAGCAGTTATAAAATGATCGCTCTCCAACTTAGTATCAGTCTGGATACCGTTCGTTTTCATATTCGGAATATTTACACCAAACTACACGTAAACAGCGCTACGGAAGCAGTTGCACTTGCCATACGCAACCGGCTGGTTTAGCAGATACCTGCATGATCATGTGTTGCAGGCCTTCGGGCTTTGCATGAATTTTAGGGGAACTATTAAACCATCTTCCATGCGTGTCAAATTGCTTACCCTTTTAACCGCAGTTGCCTGCTGTTTCTCTTTCTGTGGTACTGATCCGAAAACAACTACTGCTGCGGCTTCGATACAAATTGATTCCCCATCACCGGCTGCCATTTCCTGTGCTGATTTGCTGACAGCAGACATGGTGGAAACGACCTGCGGAATGAAAGGAATTGTTGAACGCGTAACTTCCGTTGAACAGTCCGGAAAAAATTGTAACCGGTCTTACCGGATGGGGAAAGGCTGGGGAGATGATATGATATTTATCGCCACCCAAACGCCAGGTAAGGCAGACCTGAGTTATATCAAAAAAGCCTATGCCGATAAGGGCATAGAAGCTGTCAAAGGAATAGGTGAGGAAGCTTATACGATGAACTTCACCGACAAACTTACCGGACGGCAGGAACATCAACTGGTTTTTGTAAAGAAAAACCTGTTCATAGAAATCAAAACAAAAGAAAGCGCCAGCGCTAAAACTCCCTGTCCCTGTTATGATCTGGAGAACCTCAAAAAACTGGGAACTGCCATCGCAGCAAAAATCAATTGATCGTGAAAGCACGAATTGTCAATTTCCTTTGTTTTTTGCTGCTGGCCTGCGCCAATGAAACGCCAAAAGAGGATGCAGGTTTAATTAAGGAAAATGCGCCGGTGGAATCGAATCCTGCTTCAACAACTACAGGTTCGGAACCGGCTTCCTCAGGCAAAAATGCTGTTCCCACTGTTCAAAGCAATTGGCAATCCTCGGAAGAAGACCGCCAGTACATTGGTCATATGGAATTGAATAAACTGTATTTCCGATCGCTCAAAGAGTACCAGGAAAAAGGAAAAGAACGGATGGAAAATATCTACCGGCAACCCTTACCGGATGCCTTTGCCTACTTTCTGGTACAAAAGGACAGACTGATTGAACAGCGTAAAAAGTCTAAGTTCAAAGTTTCACAACCTACTATACCAGATGGATGGGACCAGCCCAATTTCATCGCCTATAATACGGAGTTGGCTGAATTGGAATACCGCTATGGTGATATGGATAATCTCGGTTATGGATGGCCGGTAGGATTTGATCCCTTTTCAGGTGAATCAACCCCAAAGCATGATTATCCTTTTTATCCGGAACCGGATGATCCTGCTGGTACGGACCGGATTATGGTCATCTCCGGATACGAATATGACAAAACAACTTTTTCCAAGCCCAATAAAGTGGATGGCTATACGAAATCCACCGAGCGGCCATATAATCTTCCCGAACCATTAAAACTATCCTTTGATCTAAGAGGGCTGAAGGTTAAGCATGCCCTTCTGCAGCTGTTCCTGGACGATTTTCAACCGGCTACCTACCATTCCAAATTTCAGGTATGGATCAATGACCGGGAAGCTGTCTGGATCAGCAGTTATCTCAATGAGCTGAAACAGGGTGGTCCCATTGGCAAATTATTATCTGTTCAGATATTACCGGAATTCCTGAACGAGGTAGAAACCGGCCAGCTGACTATCCGGATTGATGGTCCGGGTACGAATTCAGGAGATGGTTTCGGAGTGGATTTTATCCGGCTGTTGGTGAATCCCAAATCCATTCCTGTTTCTGCTCTTGCAGGTAAAGTGATAAATGCCAAAACCAAAGCGCCCATCGAGCAAGCCATGGTAAAAGTATCCGGAGGCCGTGAAGTTCAAACAGGTGCAGAGGGACTTTTTCAGCTCAGCGATGTGCCAATGGGCATGGTGGTGATTCAGGCTGCTGCGGCAGGATATAAAAACAATAAACTGGTGGAAACACTGGATGCAAAGCCATTGGAGAACCTGGTAATCAAACTCGACCCTGAAACACAGGATAACCTGGCAGCTGAATTGGAAGAGAAAGGAAAACTCGATCTGTATGGAATCTATTTTGATACCGACAAAGCCGTCCTGAAGCCTGAATCGGAAAAAACACTACAACAGGTACTCGCAATAATTCGGCAACATCCTGATTGGAAACTGGAAATAGGAGGGCATACGGATGCTGAAGGAAATGCTGCTTATAACCTCGAACTATCTGAAAAACGGGCAAACGCGGTGGTAGACTGGCTGAAAAAATCAGCGGCCGCATCAAAACTTGCAGCTAAAGGTTATGGAGCTACCCAGCCGGTTGCAGATAATTCAACAGTTACCGGAAGAGCATTAAACAGACGCGTAGAGATTAAACTTTTAAAATAACATGTATGTATAAACGAATTTTGGTTGCCTTGCTTATTGGTTCTATTGGCTGCGGAGAGGCCGAAGACAAACTTAGGGAAGAATCGCCTGTTACTTCTTCAGCAGCTAGCGCTGAAAAAAGTACATCAACAGCACAGGATCAGCCCAATGAAAATTGCTCTTTTTTATTTCCTTCCGGACTTCAGAAGGAATTAGCGGCACAAAATCTTCAGGTTGATTTTGCTATTCAGACCGATAAAGTATGTGATCAGCGATACGAGAACAGGAAGACAAAGGCGGTATTGTGGATTAACCTGGAAAAATTTGAGGATACCGCTCAGTTGAAACGAATCATGATGAGCCTCGCCCAGATGCCGGGTTATCTTGGTCTGATCGATGCTGGAGATGGCGGAACACTGTTTCATGAAACAACCAATAAATCAGAGATCATACGGGCCGCTTTTCGTGCCGGTTCCTATAAGTGCATTATTCAAACCTCTATTCCAGAGAATGGTAAACCTATTGAAGGAATACTCTTCAACGAAGACGAAATCCGGCAACTCGCAATGGATTGGGGTACTCAACTTAAACAACTCTAACCATGAAACATATCCTGCTCACTACCTGCTTTTTGGCTCTTTGTTGCTGTATGGTATCAGAAGCCATTGCCCAGCCATTTACATTGGACAAAAAGCTGAAAGTGGTAAAACTCCAGCTCGAAAATCAAAAAGACTGGAAAGGAGCAAAAGGCATTGCAGGCGTGGGGAAACTTTCCCAAAAGGGTGAATTTTTTTATGTGAAAGGAGCTTCCATGTTTCAGCCGATTGATGTTTTCCTGGTGGGACCGGATGGCAAAAATGCCCGTTTAGAAATTGTAAAAAATAACTGGGAAGATATAGAGCTGAAAGGTTCGACAACGGATTCGCCTGATGGTATTGCGAATCTTAAATTAAGATCTTATGGTGATTTTGGTATCCGGGTGTATTCCGATACAGATGAAGGAGATTATCAGTTAGTAGTATATGCCAGTCCGGAAGTAAAAAACAACCTGCCATCTCCTTTTGTAAAGATGGAGGGTAAAAAGGAAAAGCCCAGCTCAAAAAATTCAGCAGCTACCGGTGAAGAAAAACCGAAAACAGAAAATGTGGGTGGGCAAAGCAATAGTATATGGATTGCCGGTGGAATCATTGCGGTATTACTGGTTATAATCCTGGTTTTGCTGAAAAATAAAAAAGGGAAGACCCTCATCCTGCTTGCTCCTATCTCCATTTTATTGCAACCGACTCCTTTGTTCGCACAAAGCTGGCAGATGCAAAAGCACCTCTCGCAGATCAAGGAAATAATGGAGAGCAAGAATGCGGAAAACATTCTGAAAAAACTGAAAGAGCTGAAAGAGCAGGGCGTCTCTATCAAGGAACTTCTGGAAGCGTACACGGGCATCGGGGACTGTATGGATCTTCCTATGCCTCCGGGTATGCCTTCCATTCCCAGCTTTTGTCCGGATGAAGAAGAGGGCGCAGCAAGTACGGTTAGCGATTCACGCGGTGATTGTGCCCGTTGTTTTGTCGAAGCCAGAGGGGAGTTTGAAAAAGTGCGGTATAACTTGGAGCAGCTTCGGGTCATTTACAAATGCACGAAAGATTTTTCAAAAAAGGCCATCGCCTTTGGCGATAACACATCTGGTATACATGCCGTTTCCGGCCTGGCCTGGCAGGCACAGAAAGTGAAGATTGAAGGCAGTGTGAAGGATATGGAAAAAGCCTACGATTTGAAATACACGGAACTTATTGGAAAACTACAGGAAAGTCTGATTGCACTCGCTGTTTGTGAAGAACAATTTGGCACGCCCGACTGGTATGATCGCTATGGTTATATGTTCTATGAATTCGTAAAGGAAAAATATAAACGTAGCGGCGAATAATTAAAAAGAACCTATTTATGAAAAATTCTTTTCTGCTTTTGTTTCTGCTTGTTGCTGTAATGGTACAAGCCCAAAAGAATAAAGACAAAAACAGCTCGATTAAAAAACCTGTTGAAAGAAGAGTGGTAAAAGATATTTCCAAAGGTCCGGCTGATTTTGATCTTGGATTAATGGACAATCTGTCGTTTGACTTTGTTAAGTCCGAATACCGGGAGTTAAAGAAAAAACACCTGGAAGCATTTGGTTCCAATTATGAATCGCAACTGGGTAAAAAAGCCCTGTTTGCGGAAGAATTGAAAGTGCGGGTGGGTGTAGACAACCTGGGTACGGAAACCTGGGCTTTCCGCAATAGCATTATGAATGCATCCATCCTTGAAGGTTTTTTTGATTTTACAAAAAGGACAACTATAAACCGCACAACAATCTGGCATTTTGATACCCGGCTTACTATGGATTATTCACTCGAATCTGGTAAACTGGCAGAGGTGTGGATTCCGATAAAAGGAAAAGAGACGAATAAAGAAGTTTTAGTCCGATATCCCTTACCCATCCCGGGCTTGCGGGGTGTTCAGAAGGTTGCAGCGAAAACCGGTAACAAAGAAATTTTTCTGGTACCGGGTTTATGGTATACCATCCGGCTTGAATTGGTACCGCAAGAGCAGGATAAAAATAATAAGAACAATGCTGTTTACATGAATTTCATAATAGACAAGAGTGGTAGAATTACGGATAGAAAAGGTCCTTTTGTTATACCCGCCAACAAAGCCGGTGCAGGTGTTACTGTCACAACCGGAGACTAAGCAGCTGAAATTTTCTTAATTTGTGGATCGCATATTTTCTATGTTATCCATTTCTTCTATAGCGATTAGAATTGAATCTGCTGTCAGGATACTGCTGGTGCTTATTACCTGTCTTGTGTTTTTCACGCTGGTACAGGATTATCTGTATGCATCATTCAGGGGCGGTGGTTACTACATAGAGGAATCGCTCTTATTCAGTAGTTTTTGGCTGTTTTTTATCCCGCTATGGTGGTTACAGTGGTATTGGCTAAAATATAAAGTGAAGGTATCCGCTCCCAGGATGCTTATCGCCATACTTGTTCCAATATTCATTCATCTCTTACTGTATGCCGGTTTTATATGGTTGTTTTCAGGTTTGTTTTTCAGGCATCATTTTGCAGTAAAGCAAACTTTCTGGTTTGGGTTGACTGAATACTTATATGTGCTGCTGGGATTTTATGTGGCAACGGTACTTTTAAAAGGTTGGTATGTCCAGCGTAAAGCTGTAAACGAGCCAACACAGGTTTCTCCTGTTCAGGAATCCAGCCCACTACGTCAGTTGCTGGTGGCAGATGGTAACCGGAAAGTCGTTGTTACGTTAACGGATTTGATTTACTTGGAAGCCAGAAGTCCCTATGTAATGTTGCACCTTGAGAATAAAAAACTACTGCATCGCGAAACCCTGAAAGGCCTGGAGACACAACTGGATCCGACGGAATTTGTCCGGGTTCACAAATCCTGCATGGTCAATTGCCATAAAATTCAGGCAGTTCGTTCCAGAGGCAACGGTGATTACGATTTGGTGCTGGTTTCCGGGCAGGTCATCCGCCTAAGCAGAAACTATGTTTCAGTATTCAGGCAGGTATTCAGGAAATCAAGCCCTCAGGATACGCATCCTTTCACTCAGGAAAGCTGATTCGATTTGTTCCCAGGCTACCAGTAGCACTAGTTTGCTGAAAAACTCCAGTATGATTTTTTCAGTACCGCTTTCCCAGACCCTGATTTCGTTGGCAATAGTGCTGTTGGGCACCCTTGTTTCATGTAAAGGGCAGCCAGTTTCTTCACAAGTACAGACCATTTCAAAAGGAAAGATCGGGGGTTCCTGCGAAGGCTGCGAACTCATTTTCGTTGGCATGCCTGCTGAGATAAAGGCTGTGGATACCAGTGCCGGATGGTCTGAAAAAGGGCAACGTTTGTTGATTGCTGGCACCATTTATCAGGCCGATGGTGAAACTCCTGCTCAGGGTGTGGTCCTCTATTACTGGCAAACGGACGTCAATGGTTTGTATACTCCCGCTGCCGGACAGGATCAACTCACCCTTCCACATGGTCATATCCGGGGTTGGGTGAAAACAGATGAAAAAGGGCGGTATGAGATCTACACCATCCGGCCTGGTGCTTATCCGCGAGAATCAATGCCTGCTCATGTTCATTTTTTTCTGCTGGAACCGGGGGCGAATGAAGCCTATTACACCGAAGATTTGAATTTTGACGATGACCCCTTGCTGATTACACATTTGAAAAAATACCTGCCTGAAAACCGGGGAGGCTCTGGTATAGCCAGGATCCTGCTTCGGGATGGAATCCAGGTTGCAGAACATGATATTATATTGGGATTAAACATTCCTAATCATCCAAAGGTTGCCCGAACCGGATCGGGTTTGGCTGTTGGTGAAGACCAGCCCTCCTTCATTCCTTATCATGCGTATGGTCCGGATAAGGGAACGAGAACCTGCCCCGTTTGTAAATACGGGCGCTATCACGGACTGCTTTATTTTGTGGGGAATCGACCCGATTGGCCGGCCATCCGATCCTGGCTGACTTATCTTGAAAAAGAATCTGCCATCCGCCAACAAAGGAAAATTTTGCGCTAATCAGCAGTACATTGGATAAAACAAGAGGAAACTATTTTGATCTGCAGGAGTTGCCGCATGAGTGATATCGATATATATTGCCGGGCAATTGTTTTATATGAAATATAACCTTGTTGTCCTTTTTTTAGTACTGGCAAAATCACTTACTGCGCAGGATACAACTTACTATGATATTGAAGGAAAAAAAGTTTCCGGTCCTGATTCGGCGAATTCTTATGCGGTGGTAACATATGCTAAAGACGACTCATCTGCTTCCAGCGTAAAAAGTTTTACTATGCAGCATCGGTTAGAAGCAGAAATTGAGTTTAGTGATTTCAAAAAAAATATTCAGGACGGCTGGTTTAAAAGCTATTGGCCTGATGGAAAATTAAGAAGGAAGGAAAAATATCAACAGGGAGTCTTTCTGGAAGGATTCTGTTATACCGCTACAGGCGCAGATACTAGTTTTTTTCCATATAAAAAAGAACCTGAGTATCCGGGGGGATTGGTAGAATTAAAGGCTTTTTTACAACGGGAGCTGAAGTTTCCGAAACAGGCTATTCGTGAGGGTGTGCAGGGGACTGTTCGGGTTTTATTTAAAGTCAGAAAGGATGGCAGTCTGACTAATATAAGTATTCAAAAATCAATTCATCCTGCATTAGATCAGGAAGCACTTCGTATCGTGCGAAAAATGAAAAACTGGGTACCCGGACTAAGAGAAAATGAACCCTCCGACTTTTGGTATGTATTGCCGGTTGTTTTTAGGTTTGGTTAGTTTCAATTAAAGTAGCTTCTACTGAAAAAGGCTTAATTTGAAGCTGTTTATTTCTCAACCAACAAGAATTGATTGAATATGAAAAGAATCTTCCAGTTTTTTAGCATTGCAGCGGTTTGTATGACAGCCGGTTTAGTGACGACTGCGCAGGATCATGTTACAGTAAAATCAGCAGCGCCCCAGATTGAAGGTCGCTGGGATATGACAGTCATAGAGAACGGTGTACCCAAGCCTTCCTGGCTGGAAATCAACCATTCGGGCCATAAGCGATTGGTTGGTCATTTTGTTGGAATGGGTGGAAGTGCTCGTCCGGTTTCCCAGGTATTCTTTAAAGATGGAAAGCTCAGTTTTAGTTTGCCTCCACAGTGGGAAGCCGAAGACAACGACCAGAAATTTGAAGCAACTCTCCAGGATGGTAAACTTACCGGAACGATGGTGGAAGCCAATGGAAAAGTTTGGCCTTTCACGGCTGTGAAAGCTCCGGCACTACGCCCAACCAAGGCGCCGGTTTGGGGCAAGCCGATTGCATTGTTCAATGGCAAGAACCTGAATGGCTGGAAACCATTGGGAGAAAACAGCCAATGGGTGGTAGAGAATGGAGTTTTGAAGAGCCCCAAGTCCGGTGTTAACCTGGCTTCTGAGCAAAAATTCCGCGATTTTAAACTGCATGTTGAGTTTCGTTGTCCTGCCGGCAGTAACAGTGGTGTATACCTGAGAGGCCGATACGAAGTGCAAATAGAAGACAGCTATGGAAAAGATCCTGCAAAAGATCTGTTAGGTGCTATTTATGGTTTTATCTCTCCTGTAGAAATGGCTGCAAAGAAAGCCGGCGAATGGCAGACCTATGATATCACATTGGTGGGTCGTTATGTGACTGTTTTCCTGAATGGCAAGCAGGTGATTTATTACCAGGAAATCCCGGGTATCACAGGTGGTGCGCTGGATAGCAATGAAGGAGAACCCGGACCGATTTTCTTCCAGGGAGATCATGGTCCGATTGAATTCCGGAATATCACGATTACTCCCGCGCAATAATTGCAGGGGTGCATAACTTATAAGGCAGCCAGGATAGTGAATCCTGTCTGCCTTTTTTAATAGCTCATCTCATCCAATTTTACTTTTCCTTTGAATGTCCAGAAAACAAAGGCAGTATAAGTTGCTACCAGTGGTGTTCCGATCATGGCAATAATCAATAGCGTTTTCATGGTTTTTGCAGAAGAAGCGGCGTTATCAATGGTGATGCTGTTTGCCGGGTTATTGCTTGCATAAAGCAAATAAGGAAATACTTCCACTGCCACAGCGATCAACAGGGAGGCGATGGTTATGGAGGAGAATAAAAAGGCCAGCCGGTAATTTCCTCTTTTTAATTGCCTTGGTATGCTTGCGATTGCAAGGATCATGATTACCGGAAAAATAAAGTATTGCGGGTTGCTGCGGATCTTATCACTCAGATGAGGAATGTATAATAGCGTATATAAGGTGGTTAATGCAAAGGCAACTACAAAAAAGATCGTGAAGTTTTTGGCAAGAACAGTCAGCTTAACATACAGCCGGTTTTCTGTTTTCATCGCGAGGTAAATGGCGCCATGCATCATGAACAAAGCCAGTGTGGTGATTCCAACCAGAATGGAAAAAAGATTGAAGAAAGACAACATCGATCCGGAGAATTCCTTTTCTTCATTAAGTGGAATGCCAAGTGCAACATTTCCCAGCATGAGTCCGAGTGAAAAAGTTACCACTACGCAGGCGAACGTATATACGATATCCCAGGTTAGCCGCCATAGTTTACCAGGTTCCTTACTTCTGAATTCAATTGCTACCGCCCGCCAGATCAAGCCGATTAAAAATACCATTACAGGGAGGTAAAAGGCAGAGAACACAGCTGCATAGGCGATGGGAAATCCCGCAAAAAGGGCGCCACCTGCAATTACCAGCCAAACCTCATTTCCATCCCAGACCGGCCCGATTGCATTCAGTGCGATTCGGCGACTTTCTTCCTTTTTCAGAAAAAGATGCAGCGCGCCAGCTCCCAGATCAAAACCATCCAGAATAGCATATCCGCTAATAACCGCGCCAAAAACAAGAAACCACCAGGTATTGTAGTCGAGTCCTAAAAACATACTTGATAATTTAATTCATGATAGGATTTTCCCGAATACTTTTTGCTTCTATTTCCTTCTCTTCATCAGGCGCAGTCAGTTCAGGGCCGTGTTTGATCTTTTTGTTCAGCAAATACAGGAATAGAACCAGCAGTATAGTATATACGAGTGTAAAAAGAATTAGTGAAACCAATACCTGTTCCGCTTTTACCGCTTTGGATAATGCATCAGAGGTTCGCAGGAGATTGTATACAACCCAGGGTTGACGGCCCATTTCTGCAGCAAACCATCCCGCCTGGTTGGCAATCTGTGGTAAGAGTACAGCCCATACGAAAACTCCCATCAGCCATTTGTTCTCAAATAATTTCCCTCTCCACCAAAGCCAGCTCGAATACAGTGTGAGTGCGATAAGCAGCATGCCAATCGCAACCATGATATGATAAAATTGGAAAACAGCATTCACCTGGATGGGGCGATCTTCAGGCCGGAATGCATTCAGCCCGGTAACAGGCGTTTTGAAATCCTGATGCAGCAGAAAACTGAGTCCGCCTGGTATTTTTATACCTGTGGTGGTTTGCGTTTTATTATTCACCCAGCCGAGCAGGTACATATCCGCCACAGTACTGCTATCATAATGTCCTTCGAGTGCTGCCAGTTTTGCGGGTTGATTTTTTGCTACCCCATCAGCGCTTTTATGCCCGGTAAACAGTTGCGCAAGAGAAAAAATGGTTGCAACCGCCAGTGCGATTTTAAATCCTGGTTTGGCTATTGCGAGGTGTTTCCCTTTCCGTATATAATAAGCATGCACACTTAATACAAGAAAAGCACCTGCAAGAAAAGCACCTATCCATACATGACTCAATCTTTCCATACTGGAAGGATTAAAAACCATTTCCCAGAAATCAGTGATTTCTGCCCGAGCTTGTAGTCCCTCGCCTACAATATGATAACCTGCAGGAGTTTGCTGCCAGCTATTTGCTACCACGATCCAGACAGCACTGAACATGGAACCCAGAAATACCATTATGGTTGAAAAGAAATGAACTTTTGAACTAACGCGGTTCCACCCGAATAAGAGAATGCCGAGAAAACCGCTTTCGAGTGCAAAGGCGAAAATGCCTTCAGCTGCTAATGCACTGCCAAAGATGTCACCAACATATTTGGAGTAAGTTGCCCAGTTGGTTCCGAATTCAAATTCCATAATGATTCCGGTAGCAACCCCAAGACCAAAAGTCAACGCGAAGATCCGGATCCAGAAACGGGTCATGTCTTCGTAAATCTTCAGGCCTGTTTTGAGATACAGGCCTTCCATGATCACCAGGATCAATCCCAGTCCGATGCTTAAGGGTGGATAGATATAATGAAAGGCAATGGTGAAGGCGAACTGAATGCGGGATAGTATTTCAACATCCATAGATAAGAAATTTTAGGATTCAAAAGCAGGTAGTTGTTGAATAGCAGACACAAAGATAGGTAGCCATACCGGGGAGCAATAGGTTTAACCCGAAAATATTTTAAAAAATATCAATGTGACAAATAGCACAATTTATTGTCGCGTTTTTTTGAATACATTAGAGTATGAAAAGATTGCTTACTGTTCTTTTGATAACAATCATTAGTCTCCTCTTCATTATTCGTTTATACAGCAACGTTAGTAACAAGGCATCTTTTAAAACTGGTTCAGATCGAACTGAACAATACCTGCCCTATTTAAAAGGGAAAAGGGTAGGGATTTTGGCCAATCCAACTACCGTTATCGGAAACAAACACCTGGTGGATAGTCTGATGGCACTTGGCGTTCAGGTTGTGAAAGTATTCGGACCGGAGCATGGTTTTAGGGGCAATGCCAGTAACGGAGCAAAAGTTAAAGATGAAGTGGATGCATCAACCGGATTACCGATTATTTCCCTGTATGGTTCAAAACGCAAACCATCTGCTGCAAACCTGGCAGATGTGGACTTGATGATATTTGATATTCAGGATGTCGGTTGTAGGTTCTACACGTATATCAATGTATTGCGCGATGTGATGGAAGCCTGTTCCGAACATAAGAAAGAATTGATGATACTCGACCGTCCGAACCCCAACGGATACCTGGTAGACGGGCCAATTCTGGACATGCGGTTCAAATCGGGAATAGGTCAGTTTCCCATTCCTATTGCACATGGTATGACGATTGCTGAATTTGCGCTGATGATCAATGGTGAAAAATGGCTGCGCGATTTGCCTGCCTGTAAGTTGAAGATCATCAAAATGCAGAACTACCATCACGATATGCCCTATACATTGCCGGTACCGCCCTCTCCCAATCTGAATACACAGCAGAGTGTGGAATTGTATCCTTCCGTCTGTTTGTTTGAAGGAACAATTGTAAGTCAGGGCAGGGGAACGCAAACACCCTTCACCAAACTGGGGGCTCCTGCACTCAAGGGTAGTTATGCTTACCAGTTTACACCGGTAAGTATCCCGGGTATGTCTGAAACACCGCTGCATATGAACCAGGTATGTTACGGACTGGATCTTATGAACTATGATATGTCGTCCCTGAGGAAGGAGCGAAAGCTCAATATTCAATGGATGATGGAAATGTATAAAGCCTATCCCTATAAAGAAAAGTTCTTCGACCGCAGCCAAAGCAATCAAATGGGCGATATCAATAAACTGGCTGGTACAGATCAGTTTCAACAACAGATCCGGGATGGTGTGACGGAACAAGCTATCCGTGCCAGTTGGGAGCCTGGATTGTCGCAATACAAAACAATGCGGAAGAAGTACCTGCTGTATCCTTAGAATTACTTACCACACACGATAAGAAATGAATAAAATTGCTCTGTTAGCGCTATTGTTTTTCCAATTGAAAGCAACAGCACAAAACCAACGACCCAATATTATCCTGTTTTTAATTGATGATATGGGTTGGATGGATACTTCCGTCCCATTCAGTGACAGCTTGCAGCCGTTGAACAAACGATACCATACACCTAATATGGAGCGACTTGCTAGAGAAGGGGTAAAGTTCACGAATGCCTATGCCACACCGGTTTGTACGCCCAGCAGGGCCAGCCTGATGACAGGTATCAATGCTGCACATCATGGTATTACGAACTGGACATCTCCGCTGAGAGACAATCCAACGGATCGGGAAGATGAGGAATTCGATCGTGCCAACTGGAATTATAATGGGTATTCCGGTTTAACAGCAGTACCGCATGCGTTGCAGGCAACCCCGCTGCCAACCCTTTTGAACGATGCCGGTTATTTCACTATTCATGTTGGAAAAGCACATTGGGGTTCAATAGGAACACCTGGTGCCAATCCCTACAATCTTGGCTTTCAGGTAAATATTGCTGGCCATTCTGCCGGGCATCCGCAGAGTTATCAGGGAAAAGATAATTATGGGAATATTCCTGGGAAAGCTTCTGTGCAGGCTGTTCCTGACTTGCAGGAATATCATGGAACGGAAACTTTTCTTACAGAAGCGTTGACACTGGAAGCAATAAAATCACTGAAGGATCCAATTGACAAGAAGCGACCTTTTTTTCTTCATCTGGCACACTATGCGATTCATGATCCTCTTCAACCTGACAAACGGTTTGTGCAAAAATACCTGGATGCGGGCTTGCCTGCCCAGGAAGCCAATTATGCTAGCCTTATTGAAGGCATGGATAAGAGTTTAGGTGACCTGATGAATTTTCTCGAGTCCAATGGTGTTGCAGAAAATACAGTGGTGCTGTTCATGAGTGATAACGGCGGATTAAGCCTGGTTCCTCCGAGGGCAGGGTCTGCCCATATTCATAACCTGCCACTGCGTGCCGGTAAGGGTTCTGTTTATGAAGGAGGAATTCGGGTACCCATGCTCGTGAAATGGCCGGGTAAATCAAAAGCCGGAAGCATCAGCTCACAGCCTGTTATCATAGAAGACTTTTTTCCGAGCATCCTGGAAATAGCAGGTATTAAACAGGCAAAAACGCAGCAGCAGGTGGACGGGAAAAGTTTTGTATCGGCTCTTACCAGTCCAATGGTAAAAAACAATCCGGATCGGCCCCTAATCTGGCATTACCCGAACAAATGGCAAGCTGTTGATGGTCCGGGTATCAACTATTACAGTGCCATGCGAAAAGGAGATTGGAAACTGGTTTATTCCATGCGACAGCAAAAGCTCGAATTATATAATTTAAAAGAAGATCTTGGGGAGCAGCAGGACAGGGCGCTTCAGCATCCGGACAAAGTACAGGAACTCGCTAAAATCCTGAGTGATCAGCTAAGAGCATGGAAGGCGCCAATGCTGAACTACAAGGCTACCGGAGTTCCGGTTCCTTATCCGGATGGAGTAAAGCTGCCTGAAAAACCAAAACCTAACAAAGCACAGCTTGCCTGGCAGGAGGCTGAACTCGGAGTTATTTTTCACTATGATCTTCATGTGTTTGATACCAGCAAATACCGGCAGGCAGAGAATCGAATCCGGCCAGTAGCGAACTACCAGATATTTGCACCTGAGCAATTAAATGTGGAGCAATGGGTGCTATCAGCGAAAGCAGCAGGAGCCCGGTTTGCTCTGATCACCGCAACTCACGAAACAGGTTTTGCACTTTATCCCTCGGATGTAAACCCGTATAATGTAAGACAATTAAAATGGCGGGATGGGAAAGCTGATCTGCTGAGAGATTTTGTTGATGCCTGCCGCAAACAGGGCATTCAGCCAGGTGTATATATCGGAATCCGCTGGAATTCATTTTATGGTGTTCATGATTTTGTGGTGGATGGTGCTCCCGGTTCAGCCATGCAAAAATTTCGTCAGCAGCAGTATAACAAAATGGTAGAGGGTATGGTAACAGAGATCTGTACCCGCTATGGACCTTTATTTGAGATTTGGTTTGATGGTGGCGCCAGCCATCCGGCAAAAGGCGCACCAGATGTATTGCCCATTGTAAAAAAATACCAGCCTGATGCGTTGTTTTATCACAATGATCAGCTGGCAGAAGCCCGTTGGGGAGGATCAGAGTCCGGAACTGTTTTTTACCCATGCTGGTCTACCTTCCCTTATTCACATACCGGTTCAGGAGAATCAGCTATTCCCGGTATTTCTAAAAACGATTATGCATTGTTGAAGGAAGGTGATCCAATAGGAAGATACTGGATGCCCGCCATGGCAGATGCACCGCTTCGTGGATACAATGGAAGACATGAATGGTTCTGGGAACCTGGCGATGAGGCGCATATTTTCCCGGTAGACAAGTTGGTGGATATGTACTATAAATCCGTTGGCCGGAATGCTACATTAATACTCGGCCTTACTCCTGATAACCGGGGACTTATTCCTGATCAGGATGCACAACGATTTAGTGAATTCGGACAAGTCATACAGAAACGTTTTGCAGTACAAAAGGGGGCAGCAAGCGGAGCAGGCAGACAGCTGATCATTAAATTGCCCAAAACAGAACAGATACAGGAGCTGGTGGTACAGGAAAAAATTCAGGAGGGCCAGCGGGTCAGGGCTTTTAAAATAGATGCATTGGTAAAAGGGAAATGGCAGACCCTTGTAAATGGATCTGCCATTGGCCATAAATTTTTGCATCGATTGGATCAGCCTGTTTCCGCCAGCAAAATAAGGTTGCAGATTACAGAAGCAGAGGAGGAACCAATCATTTCAAATTTTGAAGTTTATTAAAACGCCAAATGAATCAGTACCCTCCGTTTTGTGTCATATTAGGATTGGCATCCATTTCGGATTGCGGTATTGGCAGGATTCGTTTATCAAATGGATAAGGAATATTTCTTGCTGCTGCAGGTGCATTGGCACTGCGGGCAATGGGCCGTTTCAATCGGTTCAGATCATGAAAACGCTGACCCTCAAACGCAAGTTCTTTTCTCCTTTCTGTAAGAATGTCTTCCAATAATTGATTACCGGATGAACTGTATCCTGTAAAGGCGGGGTCTCTCCGGGTTGCCACAGCATTCAGGTAGGAAAGGGCCGCGGCATCATCGGTTCCCACAGAAGCTTCAGCAGCCATCAGGTACACATCACTTAGCCTGAGTACCTTGGTGTCGTCCCGGTCCGTAGCAATGTTGACATATTTATTAACGAATATGGATGGCACACCACCCCGAACTCCAGCTTCAAATAATTGCCGGCGAACATCCGTCTCTGAATACAAGGCAAATAATTCAGGAGCACACAGAAAATCACCGTATCCGCTTTGATTGTAAATATTACCCAACGCATCAAAACCCAGATTGGCTACAGCATCAGAGGAAACTTCAAACAGGGTTTCCAGTTTATTGGTAAGTGGTGCCGCATTCCTCCAATAGGCGACATAATTATCAACACCAACCAGTGTAAAACTATTGGAATTGATAACCTCCAGGGCGGCTGCACGTGCAGCGGTTTTATCCCCTTTGCTCAGATGAACTCTCGCTTCCAGTGCTTTGACTGCCAGCTTACTAAATCGGGAAGAATTGAAATAATCACCCAGTAAGCTGTATGCCTGGTTCAGGTCTGCTAAAATTTGCGCATATACTTCTCCAACTGTATTCCGACTTGGTTTCAGCGTTGGATTGAAATTCAGAACTATGGGAACTCCCGGTGCATCTGCAGATTCCGTGTAGGGCTTCGCAAAAAACCGGATCAATTCAAAATAGATAAGCGCCCGGAGTGCATATGCTTCCCCTTTATAGGTTTTAATCGCGGGCGTTTCCTGAATGGAGGAATTGATGATATTGTTGGAGCGTAATATACTAGTATACGCATTTGACCACATCAATAAGGCATTGCCATCCGCAATGGATTGGGCAAATTGATTAAACTGTGTATACCGGTTGGAATTGGAAACGGATTGGTAAGTATTATCTCCCAAAAGGTCACCTAATAATGGAATACTTCTACCATACAGATCAATAGTGCGCAAACCGGAATAATTTCCGCGAACCGCGATCAGGAGATCAGCCTCTGATTGGATGGCGTCCTCTACCGGTAATGCGTTGTATGGTTTTTTTTCCAGGTATTCCTTGCTGCAACTGCTTACGGTTACAGCCAGCAAAAGAGCTACTGCTATCTTAGTTCGTATACGTTTCATGTTTCTTGATTTGTGGATTAAAAGCCCAGGTTAAGTCCGACAGTTATGGTTTTCGGAATAAAAATGTTCAGGTTGGTTTGACTGTTGATACCCTGTTCCGGATCCCAGGGCAGATTTTTATCTCTCACCCAGGTAAAGAGGTTGGTTCCTCTGACATAAAAATTAGCATTGCTAAATCCTAATGGTTTGAGTACCGTACCGGGTACCTGGTAGTTCAGGGTTATATCGCGCAACCGGATATAATCTCCTTTATAGATATAAAGGGTTGAGGCATTTTGAGCAAGCTTGTTGCCATTGTAAATGTATTTGGGAAGAGCTGCGTTATCTCCTGGATTTTTCCAGCGATCCGTGTATTGACGAAGGATTTTATTGAAACCGCCTCCGTTTCCACTACCCATGTAAAAACCCGCCCAGGTGTCCTGCACATAGTTGCCTGCATTGTAATAGAACTGTGCGTCCAGGCTGAAATTTTTAAACCGGAACCGGTTGTTTACCGCTCCAAAATAGCGTGGAGTGGCAGATCCATAAATGACCCGCTGCGCCTGGTTCCAGTTATTGGTTGTCTCTTTTCTGGTGCCATCGGTGTACCAGAGGGGATCTCCTGTTTGTGGATCAACACCAGCCCAAACGCGCAGGTAAAGCGATTGAAAATCATATCCCGGGCGACGCATAAATACACCTGCAAGGATATCCTGATTATTGACTGTTTCCAGAATTTTATTCTGATTGAGTGCATAGTTGATGGAAAGATCCCAATCAAATGACTTGGCTTTAATCAATGTAAGTCCCAGGTTGATTTCAATTCCCTTGTTCTCCATGGATCCAAAATTTCCACGGATAGTGCCAAAACCGGAGGAACGAGATAAGGGCGCATCTAATAGCAGATTGGTTGTTTTCCGATTATAATAATCAGCGTTTAACCGTACCCGGTTGTTGAAAATGGCCAGGTCAATACCCACGTTAAAAGGCTTATTCAGTTCCCAGGTTAAATCCAGGTTTCCAATATTATTGGGAGCACTGCCTGGTTGCTGGTTGTAGTTGAATCCAAATCCATAGGTTGGTTGCCAGTCGTAGTTTCCAATCGAGGCATTTCCATTGGTGCCATAAGAAGCCCGGATTTTCAATTGTTGTATGGCATCAATTTGCTGTATGAATTTCTCCTGGTCCAGGTTCCAGGAAATGCCTGCTGACCAGAAATTACCATAGCGGTTGTTGATGCCAAATCTGCTGGACCCATCCCTGCGAAAAGAACCACTGACTACAAAACGATCCTGAAAATTGATGTTGAGCGAAGACAGGGCAGATGCAAAGGAATAGTCGGATCCCGTTGCAGAAGCTACAATCGGAGTGGCAGCCACTACAGGCAGGGTTAATACCGAGGTAGCCGGAAATCCTTGTGCCTGGATATTGCTCTGAAAAGTTCTTGAATCCTGTGCTTCATAACCTGCCTGTAAATTAAGTTTCAGATCCTTTTCTGGCAGAAGTGCAAGCTGGTAGTCGAGCAGGTTGGTAAAACTGTAGTTGAACAGTCTTGTGTAAAAGGAGAAACCCCGTCCATTTGCAGTTTGTCCATCACCATGAAATGGGTTGTTATAGTTGTTTTCCTCCAGTACATTATAATCCATTCCAAAGCGGGAAGTGAATTTCAGGTTGGGCAGAATTTTGTAATCTGCCTGGAAGGAGCCACGTAAACCCAGTTGTTTCAGATTTCTTTTATCCAGTTTTGAAACTGCAACCGGATTATAAATTACTCCATTGGGAAAATCCGGTGCTCCATAGTTTAGTGATCCGTCCTCTTTATAGGCTTGTTTAGAGGGCAACAGAAAATATGCATTTAATATCGGATTGCCGAATGCGCCTCCCGTGAGAGGTGCTTCCTGGTTTACAAATCCTGCAGTTATCGTACCGGAAAAAGTTAGTTTGTCGGTGGCTTTGTTAACCAGGCTGATTGCTCCATTATACCGCTTGAATCCACTTGCAATGGAAACTCCATCCTGACGGAAATAGCCTCCGGACAAGTTAAAAGTGGTACGATCGTTTCCTCCAGATGCGCTAAGATTCACCTGCTGCTGATTGGCTTTTCTGGTTACTGCATTCAACCAGTCAAAATCGACTCCATTACCAAATCCAAAATTGGCAGTCATTACCTGGTTGACATTCGCAGGTGTAGCAAGATTCGCGTTGATTAATCCTTCCCTTGTTAATTCAAAATATTCCGAAGCATTTAAAGGACGGTACCGGTTGTTGTAGTAAGCGATATCATTCTGTCCGATTTCAGTATCCAGGCGAAATTTTGTTTTTCCTGATTTCCCTTTTTTGGTTGTAATCAGGATCACTCCGTTGGCTGCTCTGGAGCCATATAAGGATGCGGCAGAAGCATCTTTTAAAACAGAGATACTTTCAATATCATTTGGATTCAGCGTGCTTAGCAAATTTGCGGATGTGGTAATGCGGGAAGCATCCCCACTGTTCACCGGAATACCATCTATAACCCAGAGCGGTTCAGAACTGGCGTTGATGGATCCGATTCCTCTCAACCGAATTTGCTGAATGGCTCCGGGGGCACCGGATGCCGCAGCAGACTGGAGTCCGGGTACTGCTCCCTGTAGTGCTTTATCAACGGAAGTAAAAGGACGGTTTTCAATATCTGCAGCTTTTACAGTATTGATAGCTCCGGTCAGTTCCGGTTTCTTAATAGTACCATAGGCAACCACTACTACTTCTGAAAGGTCATCTGTACTGGATTCCAGTTGGATTGAAAGTGGAGTTGTACTGATTCCGATTTCACGGCTTTTAAAATTGACGGAACTAATTACCAGTGTTTTGGCGTTGTTGGGAACCAGCAAACTGAATTTTCCATCAACATCCGTACTGGTGCCCACCCTGGTTCCTTTTACGAGGACATTAGCATTGGCCAGTGGTTCCCCGTTTTTGTTGGTTACTGTGCCGGAGACATTTTTATCCTGGGCCGTGGCCTGCTGAAAAAATGCAAGTAGGCACATGAAAAAAATCATGCATTTACTTCTCATACTGTTAGAATTTGGTTTGTTAAACCAATGAAATTAGCCGGCCACCGAATGGTGTTACATGCGATTCAATGAGCTGGCTGGATTATCTAACAGAAAGCTGGTATCTGTCTATGAAAGGCGTATATCTCTTTTAAATGAAAACGGGATGTAGAAACACCCCGAGTTCGTTACAAATCACATAAATGTAACATGAGAAAATTAGTATGTAGCTTTTTTGCTTTGCGAATCAAATCTACAGTTACAAACAAAAGACCTGTCCGAATTTCAACGAACAGGCCTTTAAATGCTACAGATGGTTTTTGTCGACTGAAATAGCTATTTCAGTATTAATAACTCATCTCCACTATTTCCTTTACCTTATCTAATGTAATAATGCCATTTTCTCCGAGGGCTTTCCAGTTGCGTTTGCTGAATCGGTCCTGGATAATACTGGCTGTTTCCTGGTATTGACCCGTATATTCGGAAAGACGGGTTTTAACCCCCAGCGACTGAAAGAAAGAAACTGTTTTCTCAATGGCTGCAGTTGCTTTTTCATCTACCGTTCCGGTAGTAATGCCCCATACTCTTTCAGCATATTGTGCCAATTTCTGTTTTTTATTGGAGAACATTACACGATACAGGTTAGGGCCTATGATCGCGAGCGTTTGTGCATGGTCGATACCATATAAGGCCGTTAGTTCATGCCCAATCATATGAGTAGCCCAATCGGTAGGAACACCCTGCGCTATCAATCCGTTCAGTGCCATGGTACAGGCCCACATGAAGTTTCCGGCGCTGATTTCATCAGCTGGATTCTCTAAAACTTTCGGACCAATTTCAATCAGCGTGCGGAAAATTCCTTCGGCAAAATTATCCTGGATAGGAGCATCTGAAGGATAGGTCATGTATTGTTCCAATACATGACTATAAGCATCAATTACACCATTGGCAATCTGAATCTTCGGCAAACTTTTTACCACCTGCGGATCCAGTATGGAGAATGCTGGATATACCAGTGGTGATCCGAAAGAAAGCTTTTCACGGGTGGATTCCCTGCTGATCACTGAACTCCCGTTCATTTCTGAACCAGTGGCAGGAAGCGTAAGGATGGTTCCTATAGGAATTGCTTTTTTCTGTTGACCAGCCGTACGGTTGACAAGCATTTCCCAGGGATCAGCACCCTCATAAGGAATGGCGATTGCTATGAATTTCGCGGCATCCAGTACGGATCCTCCTCCAACTGCCAGGATAAAATCAACTTTCTCTGCCCGGCTCAATTCCACCGCCCGCATACATGTTTCATAACGGGGATTGGCTTCAATTCCACTAAATTCAATGACTTTATACTCTTTCAGCTCAGCCATAGCCTGCTCATAGATGCCATTTTTTTTAATACTTCCGCCTCCGTATGCAAATAAAATAGTAGCATTAGCCGGAATATTATCCTTCAATTTTTGAATTTTCCCCTTGCCAAACAGAATCTTAGTGGGGTTGCGATATTCGAAACTATTCATGGTTTTTTTCTTTTAACAAAGATAGTCCCGGCTTGTTTGATGCCCTGTTAATTGTTTGCATCCAGCGCAAATCGCCCGGCCCCGTTAAAAAGAAAAAGTACTGCTCCAAACAGAATGTTAAGAGCGGGAAACAGGTCTGGCAGGGGATCATGATTCGCCAGATGAACACCTGCAGCCACAATAAAATTAAGGACCAGTACAGCTGCGGCCCATCGGGATTTATAGCCGATCAACAGGAAAACAGCTGCAAAAAATTGTCCATAAACTGAAAGGAGCGCACTTATCAGTGGAAATGGAAATCCTTCTGACTGGAGAAAATCCCTGAATTCCAGCATACGATTCCAGCTTAAAATATTATCCAATACTCCATACAGAATCTGGAGGCAGAGGAATACGCGGAACAAAAATATACCCAGGTGCTGTTTGTTAAGAATTGCTTTCATCTTTAAATAAGAATTAATGCAATGAAGCTAGTTGAAAGCGGTGTTTGCCTATTTGCCGTCTGATACAGTTTGAGTATTTTCTGTGGACAAATACGACACGTTAAATCAGTTCATCCAAAATAACTACAAACTTGACTGTCGTTGGTGGGTAGATTCCTGCTGTTCGGCGCTTTATTTTCGGTTTACTTCATTTTTATCGACTTTTGATCCGCATGAAGAAGTTACCTATTCATATTACCTACTGGTTCCTTTACCTTTCTTTAAAAATCCTGATTGAATATTTATGGGTAAAAGCGGTTATTACTACTATTCCAGCCAATGAACTGGCAGGCGGATCTGTTTTGGCAGGTATTCTGTACCTGATTCCAGAGATAGTATTCGCGTATTATTTACTCAATATCGGATTGGATAGAGTCATTAAAAAAGGGCGCGATCGCTTTTTTTATTTTCTTGAGATTGTATTACTGCTTTGCGTTACGATTTATTCCATGCGACTAATTGCTCACGGGTTAGTTGCGCCGTATGCGTATCAAAATCAGCTTCCACTTGCTCCGATTCTTGGATTCCAGCGTGTGTTGCTGTTATTGGTTGATATTATTTTTTCTGCCGGCTTATTGATTGCCATTGAATTTGGAATGAGGCAACTGGAGTATAAAGAAAGGGAGAAAGAGCTGATCCGGGAAAAGATGAACACAGAATTACAGATGCTGAGAAATCAGATCAATCCTCATTTCCTGTTTAATACACTCAATAATATTTATGCCCTTACCCGAAAAAAATCTGATAAGGCCCCCGAAGTGGTTATGAAGTTGTCTGAACTGCTGAGTTTCATGTTGTATAAATCAAGTGTGGATACCATCACCATACAGGAAGAAATCAGGGTATTGGAAGATTATATTGAGTTGGAAAAAATCCGTTATAATGAACGTTTAACGGTCTCCTTCACCAAACAGATTGATGATCCTTCGCAGCGAATCATACCACTTTTATTCCTTCCGCTTGTTGAAAATGCATTCAAGCATGGTGTAAGTGAATCCCGATTCGACTCCTTCGTTCACATAGATTTAAAGTTAAAGGACGGATTTTTGAATTTTAGTATTGAAAATTCAATTGAACAAAAAGGAACTGAAATTCAGTATGGGAATATTGGACTTTATAATACCAGAAGACAGTTGGAACTAACTTATCACGACCATCACCTGCAACAGCAAACTTTGATGGATGCTTTTCGAATTCACCTGGACCTGAACCTACTGAGTTATGGAAAAATATAGCTGTATCATTGTTGAAGATGAACCACTTGCTGCTGAAGTATTAACTGATTATATCAGGCAAACACCATTTCTGGAGCTGAAAGGAATATGTTCAGACGCTATCTATGCATTGGAGTTGTTACAGCGGCAACCGATCGATCTCATTTTTCTTGATATACACTTGCCCAAGCTACGAGGCTATGATTTTATTCGCACCCTTAAAAATCAACCCCAGATTATTATTACTACTGCCTATCGGGAATATGCACTGGAGGGATATGAATTAAATGTTGTTGATTACCTGCTTAAACCCATCAGCTTTAATCGGTTCCTCTCCGCAATTAATAAAGTGAGGAAAAATATAGATCCTGTACTAACACAGCTTGCACGTCAGCCTGTTGGAGAATTGGAAGCTCCTTATATTCTGATTAATGTAAATAAGAAAAGGGTCAAAATTGAACTCAGTGAAATTTTGTACATAGAAAGTAAAAAGGAATATATCTCCATAGTAACCCGGCAACAGGCCTATCTCACGAAATACGCGCTGGGGGATATCGATCAGCAACTTGATAAGGCGCGGTTTCTCAGGATCCATCGTTCCTTTATTGTTGCCAGGGATAAAATCAAGGCATTTAATGCAACTGAAGTGGAAATCAATGGCATTCAACTACCTATTGGCAGAAGTTATAAAGAATTGGTGCTTTCTTTATTAGGTGACCCCTTACTGTAAAAAAGTCCGCCACTTAACAGAGGCGGACTCATATTGGGGAATATTTTCCCTTCTTACATTGCTTTTGTATTGAGATTGGTGTCTGCAATTCCAGTTAGCAACTCATCGCACTTTTTCTCTTCATTCAGAGTTTTAAGTAACTCCTGCAAGGCAGCTTTATGTCCGAGTACTTTCGCAAAAGCTGCCAAGGTTCCATAACTGGCAATTTCATAATGCTCCACTTTCTGGGAAGCTGCAATAATGCCGGCATCCCGCACAGAACCTGCTTCAGTTTCTTCCATGATGGATTTTCCTTCATCCAGTAATCCCTGCATGGCATCACATTTCTTTGCCTGGGCTTTCTTTCCAAGGGCATTGAAACAGGCTTCCAGACGGGTTACATGATTTCGGGTTTGCTCCAGGTGGTTCCCAATTGCTTTTTTCAATTTGGCATCGGAAGCATTTTTCTCCATTTTAGGGAGTGCTTTCACCAGGGCTTTTTCCGCCCAGTACAAGTCCTTTAATCCGTCTTCAAAAAGGGAAGACAGGTCTTTGGCGGCATCTTTTTTAGCGGGTATTTTGGCTGCTTTTTTTGGTGCTGCTTTTTTGTTGGCTGCTTTTTTTGTAGGCATACAAAAAGGTTTATTGGTTAATGGATCTGATTATCTGCCCTTTGATCAAAAAAACTATGCCACCAACGGTTTATTCAGGCTCTTTTAACTCATCCAATAATTTTCTTATCTGCTTTGCATGTTTTCCATAATACTTTTCTACCCACCAGTTGGTTGCCCAAATAATAAATACCGTCATCAATACCAGCACCACAGGAATCACAATCCAATCCCCAGCTTCCATTAATTGTTTGTCCGGGTACTTCAATAACCTCCTGTTAAATACAATCAAGAGGGCTGCAATCATGGCAAAGGGTACCAATAAAAAAGAGAAGGATTTGTAGGCTTCCATATTCAGGCGGATCTCATAATACAGTTCATATAAATTGTCTTTTGAATTGCCTGTATATTGATGTGACGCTTTAAAAAACCGGTAGAATCGCAAAAAATAATAGAGCGATACCATTATCAACAAAGCGTAAATGCTGTAATAAGCGATGCTGAATTGTTGATTGAACTTGAAATAAATGGGCCAGAATCCCATTATCAGAATTGCGAAACTCTGATAAAAAAGCTCATTTTTCATATTAATCCGGATTCTGTCAAGCGGCTGATGCGCTTTGCGTAATTTCTCAAGCACCAGGTTCAACGGTTCACTATCCGAGCCTTCCTTACCCCATGCTTGCTGCAGTTCATCAAGATTCATATCCAAGTTGTTTTATTAGTTGTTGTAATTTTTCTTTGGTGCGACTCAGTTTCACCCTGGCATTATTTTCTGTTATACCAAGTTGTGCACCGATTTCGCGGTGTGATAAGCCTTCCATGAAATAAAAGATCAGGGCTTTTTCAATTGAATTCAGGTACTGCACCGCTTTATAAAAAATCTTCATTTGTTGTGCCTGTTCGGAAGCATGGTCATCAGCTTTCAGCTCTTGCAGGTTTTCAGTTTCAGTAACCAGTATCGGCTGTCTTTTCTCTTTGCGCAGAAACGTGATGGCTGTATTTACCGCTACCCGGTACATCCAGGTTGAAAAACTGCTCTTGCCTTCAAACTGCTGGTAGTTGGTCCATAAGCGCAGCACGATTTCCTGGATAAGATCTTCCTGATCCTCCCTGCTGTCCATATACAACCTGGATACCTTGATAAGGATGCCCCGGTTTGCTTCCATCCGTTCTAAAAATTCTTTCTCCGATATGTTGTTCACAGTAATTTTCTTCCAGTTGATAGTATAGATAGTCGCCCAATTTCCGGTTTCGTTACAAGAGCCTCAAATTTTTTATAGTAACTTGACACAGCAGTATGACCACTCATACCCCTACCAAAGCACCTGTTGCGGATACCGAACTGGCAATTGACCAGGAACTGCTTACCTCCGTTGATGAAGCAGGCCAGGTGATTGTTCACGCCTCCATCACCTGCCGGGCCAGTTGGGAACTGGTGCGTATCTGGAAAACTACTTTTCTGATCGACCGGGCTTCGGGTTTCCAAAGTCAGCTGCTGCATGCTTCCAATATTTCGATTGCTCCCAACTGGACACCCATTGTGCAGGGACAAACCATTCGCTTTACCCTGGTGTTTGAAGCTCTTCCCAAAGCCTGCACGGCTTTTGATTTTGCTGAAATTATCCCCGAGCCAGGCGGTTTTTTCATTGAGAATATCCCCCGAAACCAAACAGATGTATATCGGATTGATCTGAGCAACCAGGATTTATTTTAGGGTTTCGGGATTCAATTCCCATTTTATTGTTAGTTTTTCGGCATGCTTCGTCACCTATACGTACAGGTTATTATTGGTATTCTCGCAGGTATCCTGGTGGGAGCCCTGTTTCCCTCCTTTGCACCCGGTGCCAAACTGATCAGCGAAACCTTCATCAATATGATCAAGATGGTAATCGCTCCCGTGATTTTTTTCACAGTGGTGGCAGGCATTGCCGGAGCAGGCGATCTCAATAAAGTTGGCAGGGTCGGACTTAAGGCTTTCATCTACTTTGAGGTGGTAACAACCCTGGCACTGATAATCGGTCTGATTACAGCAAACCTTGTGAAACCCGGGGCTGGCGTGCATTTCAGTGGTGGACCCAATAAGCAGGTGGAAAAAATAGCACAACAGGCAGGGGAAATGGACTGGGCTGAATTTTTCACGCATATCGTCCCCTCCAATGTAGTGGATGCTTTCGCCAAAGGAGATATCCTGCAGGTACTTTTCTTCTCCATCTTATTTGCAATTGGCTTAAAAATGACCGGTTCCGCCGGTAACAGCCTGCTGGTTTCTTTTGACAAGATCAATAAGGTGCTCTTTAATATCCTTCACATCATCATGCGTCTTAGTCCGCTTGGTGCATTTGGGGGAATGGCCTATACAATTGGTGAATATGGCTTCGGAACGCTGGCAGTGCTCGGTAAACTGATGCTGACTTTTTACCTGACTGGCTTTCTCTTCATTTTTGTGGTACTCAACCTTATTTGCCTGTATTACCGCATCAATCTCTGGAAACTGCTCAAATACATTAAGGAGGAAATTTTTGTCGTAATTGGTTCCAGCAGCAGTGAAGCTGCACTGCCCTCACTGATGGAAAAGCTCACCAATGCAGGTTGTGAAAAAGAAGTAGTTGGACTCGTTGTACCAACAGGTTATTCTTTCAATCTCGATGGTACTACCATTTACCTTAGTATGGCAGTTATTTTCCTGGCCCAGGTTTTTGATATCCAACTCAGCCTGGGGCAGCAACTAACCGTCATCGGTATCCTGCTGATTACCAGTAAAGGTGCAGCAGGTGTAACCGGTAGTGGATTCATCGTTCTTACTTCTACACTTACGGCGTTAAAAATTATTCCCCTGGAAGGGTTGGCGCTGCTGATCGGTGTAGATCGATTCATGAGTGAGGGCAGGGCAGTAGTTAATTTTATTGGAAACTCTGTTGCTACCATTGTTATTGCCAAAATGGAAGATGCCCTTGATCTGCCTACTTACAGAGCAGTGGTGGACCAGGGCAAAGAGCCTGCCTGATTGGTTACAGCCTTACTGAATGGTACACTTTCTTTCAATAAAATAGTATGCATGCGTTCAATATTACCAGGCAGGTGTTTAATTTTTCTTTTACTTGTGTTTAATGGGGTCGGCAGTCTGACAGCTCAAACCAACACCGTTCCATTTCAGTTGAAGCAAGTGGATGGCAGCCCGGCTGTTGCGCCTTATAAGTTTCATCCCGACCACCTAATGCCGGAAATAAAGTGGACGGCCGACTGGATCTGGTTGAATCCCGATGAATATCCAGCGTTTCAACGCACCAAAACTACCTGGCTGGGATCTGAAACCAGGACTACTCCCTATCGCGTGTTCTTTCGGAAAGAGATGAACTGGAAACCAGGCAATTCACCGGTGTACCTGTATTGTACAGCAGATGTGCGTTTTCGGTTATATATAAACGGTATACTTTCTGCTGAGGGCCCGGTTAATACGGGTGGAGATTATGATGATACAAAAGCTCCTGATTATTGGTATTACAGTATATACGATATCAGTTCTCTTTTGAAGGATGGAAATAATACCATTGCTGTTGAAGTGTTCAGTTATGCACTTGAATGGTCTGAAATAACCAGCACCTATGGTGGCTTACTCGCAGAAATTAAATCTGGAGACCAGACGCTCCTGCGCACCGATGCCAGCTGGCAGGCTATGCTGGATACCAGCTTGCAAAAAAAAGGCGACTGGCTGGAGTGGCAGGCAGGCATCGAACCCGAAGCATGGTCCCAACCTGGTTTTAATGCTTCCACCTGGAAAAAAGCGGCTGTGCAGAAAGATCTTTCCAAAACCCGCTTGTTTCGGAGCAATATTCCTGAATTGATGCAGGCGCCCATTCAGCCACTAACCCCCATGCCTGAACGTTTTTTGGCAGATTCTTCATTTTTGCTGGATTTCGAACGTAACCGGGTTGCCAGGATACAGTGCAGCTTTATTGCCAATGAAGGAGATACGATTGAAATCATGCCTTTTGAAAAGAAGGATTATGTAGCCAGTCCATCACGCGCCATCAGAATCATTGCCAAAAAGGGAATGAACCAGTACCGCTCTCCTAACCTCGCCGCCTTCAGGTACCTGAAGGTTCGGGTTGCTTCGAAAATGCCGGTGAACTTTACGGCTTTCGAAGCCATCTTTACCAGTTATCCGTTGGTGTACCGGGGCAGTTTTTCCTGCTCAGATCCTTTCTACACCAGGCTTTGGTCCATCGCCCGCTATACCACGCAACTTTGCATGGGTGATATGTTCTATGATTCGCCCATGCACCAGGAACCCAATGCCTGTACCGGTGATTATTTTATCGAATCACTCAATGCCTGGTATGCTTTCGGAGATGCCTGGTTAACCCGGCAAAACCTGGTTCAGACTGCACAAATGATGGAAAAGAATCAGTACCGGATGTTCCATACAAGCTATTCCCTGATCTGGGTGCAGATGTTACACCAGTATATCCAGTACACTGGCGATGCATCCATTCTAACTGAATTGTTGCCGCATACGCATCAACTGATGCTGCTTTTCCGATCCTATCTCAATAAGGATTACCTGGTTGCCAATGCACCCAATTACATGTTCATGGACTGGATCAAAATCGACCGGTTTAATGCACATCATCCTCCCGCTATGATTGGCACCGGTTACATGACAGCCTTCTATTATAAAGCTTTGCGAGACCTGGCCTGGTTACACGAATGGGGAAGTAAAAAATCGGTTGCCACCGCGTATTTATCAAGGGCCTCCTGGTACAATCAATTGGCAGACAGTATCCGAACCGGTATCGAAGTTCGGTTATGGGACCCCGGTAGAAAGCTGTATCGTGATGGTATTCCGGGAATGAGTAAGGTGTCTCCTTCTTTCTGGCTTCCTGCTGATACCAGCATCATAACCTACAGTGCTCATTTTAATACACTGGCGGTTTTATACGGAATAACTCAGCCTGAGAGGATGGAGTCGCTGATGCGTTATGTTGTAACACAACAGGACTATGAATTACAGCCTTATTTTATGTCCTATGTGCTGGCAGCTATGTCCAAACTTAATAAAACAGACGAGGGGCTTTCACTGGTAGATCGCTGGAAGAATGGTATTGATACCAGTACTTATACCTTGAAAGAAAACTGGCAGGATCTCAGTGCTACCGGTTACAGGGGCGATTACAGTCATGCCTGGGGTGGCTCTCCACTACTGTTTTGCTCCGTCAATCTGCTGGGTATTACATCTTATAGTCCCGGTTATACGCAGATATCCATTAAACCCTATGATGGCAATAAAATTGAATGGGCAAACGGTGCAGTTCCGTTAGGAGATAATGAACTGGTTCAGGTGAACTGGAAAAAAACAGGAGCAAGTTCAAAGTGGGACTACCAACTGCCCCCCGGCAGAACGGCTGTTATCCAAATGCCGGAAAGCTGGCGATCCAAAAAGATCCGGATCAATAGGAAAAAGGTGAAGTACCAGTCCAGCCTGGCCTATCGGGTAGCACGCATACTTATTGAGGTGGAGTAATCAGTTTTCCAATGCCTGCAACTGTTTATTGTATTTGTTCCGGTAGGCAACCGGGTTGAGTCCGGTTATCTTTTTAAACAGGGACCGAAATGCTTTCGTATCGGTATATCCTACATCATACATTACTTCATTGATGTTTTTGCGGGTTGCTTCAAAGCTGCGTTTGGCAGCTTCCACTTTAACGCGCTGGATATATTCTGCTACGGTGTTGTTAGTTGCTTGTCGAAAACGTCGTTCCAGGCTTCTGCGGCTCATGGCAACTGTTTTTGCGAGCTCTTCAACCGATAATTTTTCTGTGAAATTTTTTTCGATGAAATGCTGCACTTTTTTGACGTCTTCATCAGCATGGTCTTTCTGTCCGTTAAAAATCGCAAAGACTGTCTGGCTGTTCCGATCAATATCAATTGCAAAATATTTGGAAGCCAGAATAGCTGTTTCGCGGTTGGTATATTTTTCAAGGAGATAAATCAGCAGGTTCCAATAGGAATTCGCGCCACCACTGGAATAAATTCCCTGTTCTTCTGTGATGATATGGCCGTCCATAATAGTCACCTCCGGATATCGTTCCCTGAATTCATTGTAAAAGGCCCAGTGTGTCGAACATTTTTTCCCATCCAGCAAACCGGTTTCCGCCAACACGAAAGCTCCCAGGCAAAGAGATGCGATTTCTGCGCCTTTCTGGTATTGTTTCACCAGCCAGGGGATAAATGCCTTATTCTTTTCCAGCACCGGACCAATCGGACTTGAAATTGCAGGAATGATGATCAGGTCTGTTTGATCCACTTCGCTGATAAGTTTATCGGCCTGAATGGAAAATACACCATCCAGTAAACTGGTTTGTTTTTCAAGTCCGACCAATTGAATGGAAAACAGAGGAGGCCTGCCGGCTGCTTCAAGGAACTGGTTGGCAGTCGTAAACAGATACCTGGGATCTGCAACGGCTTCCATAACCGCACCTGGAGGAACCAGGATGGAGATCGATTTCATAGTATGAAAGTACACGAAAATGCTGACGGAAACCACCCCGCAATCCGTCGCAATCAGCAATCCTCTTTTTAGTTTCGGATAATGAATTTTGAACCAAATGATTTCGCTAATGCGCCAGATGATTACTTACCTCAGCTTCAACGGCAATTGCCGGGAAGCCATGCTGTTTTATCGCGATTGCCTGGGAGGGGAGTTGAGCTGGCAAACGATCGGCGATACACCTGTTGGTGAAAAAATTCCTGAATCCCTGCAACACTTTATCCTGAATGCAAGTTTGATCAAAGATGATTGGATCCTCATGGGAACAGATATGGTGACAGATGGCGCGCTGATCAAAGGAAATTCAGTATCCATCCTGCTGGATTGTGTTTCTGAAGAAGAATTTTACTCCTGTTACCAACGATTGAAAGAAGGCGGACAAAGCACACAGGAAATTGAAAGCACCTATTGGGGTGTTTTATTCGGCGGACTAACGGATCGTTTCGGAAATCAGTGGCTGCTGAAATTTGCGAATTATGATAAAAGCTGAACGAAGCTCTTTGCTTTTGCCGAAATGTAGTATTTTGTCAATGTGCGTCTACACATTCTTGTAATAGGTATCTTATTATTTTCTGCTGGTGCACTTGCACAAACAACGAGGGTTACAGACAGTACCCTAAGTTCCTATTCCAATCAATATCATGATCTGGCCGGGAAGGGTGAATGGGGAAAAGCCCTTGCAATTGGTAAACAGGCATTGCAACAGGTTACCATAGAAACGGCCTCTTCTGATAAAAGAGTTGAGTTGTGGTTTGATATCGCTTACATGAGCACTGAAGTAAAACAGTACGACAGTGCTGCAAACTATTATGAAAAAGCCAGGGTGGAATTGGAAGCTTCGCCTGATCGTGATGTAGAACAACTGGGCCTCATCTTTAACAACCTGGCCTTTGCTATGGATAACCTCGGGCGACAGCAAAAGAAAATCTCCTATTATACAAAAGCATTGGAACTGTGGTTAACAACACAGCCCCCGCCAGAGAAAAAACTGCTGACTGCGCTGGGTAACCTGGTGGAAGCCCATACTGAATATGGCTCCTTCAAACAGGCTGGTCATTACCTGGAGGAAATGAAAAAGAGAAGTAAAACTTTCTATTTTGATTCCCGAAAAAAAATGGATGTTGATCAGTTTACAGGTCGCGCTGAATCCATATTAGCCTGTATCCGGTATTATGCTGCAACTGATTCTGTGTTGCAATTAAAAGCCTGGGTTGATCAAATGGAAGTGCTGTTTCGCCAAAGCTCCCCCGTGTTTGCAGCGAATCATTCCGGATATCTCCTGACTGCACTTGAAACTGCCGGGTATGCATTCAAGAATAGAAAGGAATTTGATCAATCGCGGCAGTATTATGATAAAGTAAGCCGGCTTGCAAAAGAGCCTTTCTATCAGATGAAAGCTGCCGCTAATCTTGCCATACTTGAATACGATAGGGGAGCCAATGAAACTGCACTTGCGTTTACCAAATTGGCAATTTCCAGAACTGATACAAACTGGTCGGGTTCCAGTTGGTACAGCCTGATGGTGCTCGAAGCCGAATTGCAGGAACGTTTGGGCAAACCGGATGCCGCGATCAGAAATATTGAAGTGCTTTTATCAAGGCTGACCCGAAAGCAGGTAGAACGCAGGACTATTTCGAAACTTTCTTTTGCTGATTTAAGGAATCTGTCCAGCTACAACTATATACAGGTGCTGATCAAAGCCGGACAGGTACTCCAGCGCATATCCCTATCTGGTAGTGGTTCTCCGACAGAAGGCCGGAATCTTTTTCTATTGGCAGCGGCTATGTTCAAAGAATATTACCAGGAAGGAGTCTATAACAAATACCTGGATGGACTGAACCGTAGCATCATGGAAGGGTTGCTAAGTTGTGCGGTAGAAAGCAAGCCTGCTGATTCTATGCTGGATTCCGTCATTCAGGTGATTGAAAACAATGGATCGCGGCATATCTGGAAGAAACTGTTACATCGGTACACTGGGCAATTAGCAGAAAACCAGGGTGCTGTTTCCTCAGATTTCAGGCTGGCAGATCTCCGGCAAAAATTGACTAAGAACCAGCTACTGCTACGGTATTATCTGACAGATACTGCACTTTATTTGGTACAGATCAGCAAATCGGGCATTCAATTGAACAGGATTGAAAAGCGAGCTGAACTGAATACGCTGATCAGTGATGTTCAGCGGGTAGTTTCGGGTATTAATGCTGAGTATATTCCATTACTTAAAAAGTTATCGGAAAAGCTGACGCAACCCATTCAAAACCTATCCAAAGAAATTAGTCAGTTGATAATAGTTCCAGATGAAAACCTGGGATTCCTTGCATTCGAGTCCCTCTTACTTCCTGATAACAGGCACCTGATTGATCAGTTTTCTGTATCCTACGCATATTCTTTACCGTTATGGACGATTCACCAAAAACCAAAATCGGGTTCCATAAATGAAAAAGGACTGGTCGCATTTGCACCTGGCTATCCTGAGCTTCCTGTTTCCAACCGCTCCATTGCTACAAGGGGTACGGGTTTGTATCAATTGCCCTTTGCCCAAAAGGAAGCCAGGGAGATTGCATCTCTTTTCGGTGGTACTTTTTTCGAAGGTCAGGCAGCAAACCGAAGTAATTTTCTTAGTGCGATTGGTTGCTACGACTACTATCATTTCGCCATGCACGCAGCATTGGATACGCTTTCCTATGAGTCCACCAGCCTGGTATTTACTGAAAACGAGCGGTTACATTTTTATGAGTTGTATAATCTCGATTTTCCTGCAGAAATGGTGGTATTGAGTGCCTGTAATACCGGTATCGGCGCAATGGTGAAGGGGGAGGGATTGATGAGTCTTTCTCATGCATTGAGCGCAGGTGGAGTCAGATCATCCGTCTATTCTCTTTGGGAAGTACCGGATAAAGAAACAGCAGAAATTATCACCGGCTTTTACAAATACCTGGAAAAAGGATACGATAAAGCAACTGCCCTGCAACAATCCAAACTGGATTTTCTAAAATCCAACCCAGCCAAACAACATCCCTATTATTGGGCAGGGTTCATTCTGAATGGGAATACAGATAGTATTAGTAAAAAAAGCGGTAATTACCTGGTTTGGATCCTGGCAGGAATAGTGGCAATACTTACAGCTATCCTGGTTTACAGAAAGCGAAAATCAGTTTAGTTGGCTTAATAATTTGATAGCCATCGTTGCGGAAGGATGGTTTTCCTTGCTCAATGCCGATAGTATTTCCTTTGCAAGTTGCGTTTGGTCTGATTTTAAATAAGCAAGTGCCCGGTACCATTCACCCCAGGATTTGAGAGCATACTCATCCTTCTTCCATTGAATGGATTCAAGTATTTGGATGGCCTGTTTTAGCTCGCCGGTTTCCATCCGGCAAATAGCCATATAAAAAAGCGCATAGTCTTCCTGGTTAAGGTTGTAGACTTTCTCAAACAGCTTACCAGCGGCTTCATAATCACCTTGTTCATACAATTGAAACGCCTGCCGGATGGTACCATTGCCTGTATTGGTTGTTTCCCCCCGCACAGTTGGATGAATCACATTGGGGTAGGCTTGAAAATAGTCAGTGTATAATTTGTTGTGTTGCTGCTGGCCTGAATAGATCCAGTAAATCACTGCAATCGCGGCAAATAGGGCAGCCACCGCCAGCAGCTTTTTGACGGTGAAGCGATTTTTTCTTTCAGCATCCCATTTCCGGAGCATTACTTTATCCTGCTTTCTTTGAAGGATATGCAAACCTGCCTGTAGTTCTTTTCTGAACAGCCACTCCTCTTTTAACACAGGATCTGCATCCAGTGCTTCCTGCAAAGCCTTCTTTTCTTCAGGGCTGAGACTCCCTTCAAAATAGCGGTTTAATAAATCGGGTGTATCCATACTGCTTAGCTGCGCATCTGCTTTTTTAATTGTTGAAGACAGCGTGATTTCTGACTCTTGACTGTCTCTTTATTTTCATAACCCATACTGGAAACGATTTCATCCAGCTTTAATCCGGTATAATAAAATGCTTTTAATATTTCCTGGCATTTACGCCCCAATAACCGGAATTGCTGTTCCAGTTTTTCAGTGAAGCCTTCGGGTAAGGAGTTGGCATAGGGTTCCCAGCTTAGCCGGACTTCACTGTTTTCATCTAATGGAATCCAGTCCTGCTGTTTTTTTGAGTTGAAATAACTGTATTTCCCAATAGCAAACAGATAGGTACTCAACCTGGCCTCCAGTTGATCCAGCCTGCCTTTCCGGATATTTTCGAGCAAAATAATAAAGGCATCCTGGTAGCGATCTGGCAGCGAATCCTCTGCAGCTCCCAGTTTCCGCATGAAAGCATAAAACCCTTCCCTGTTGGTTTCATATTCCATGCGGGTGATGGATGGATCGCCTTGTTTTAATGCTTCGATTCGGTTCAAGTCCTGCTCTTTAGTGTTGAAATCCCGAAAAAGTAAACATAAAAAAAATTTCTCCAGGCATGTTTACCTTTTTTCATTTTCACTACTAATAAGGATGCTACTAACAAAACCATTGTAAATATGAAATCTATTGTGCTGGTATTCCTGTCTTTCCTGTTGTTTTACTTTTACAGCGGGGCTCAAACCATTGATCCGAAAGAAAAAGTTAAGCGCAAAACCACCCAACGCGCAGATCAGCGCACTGAAGAGGGTATTGACAAAGGCCTTGACAAAATAGAGGAGGGTATAAATGGTCTGTTCAAGAAAAAGAAAAAATCAGAAAAAACATCAGAGGACGTAGAAGAAGAGGAAGAAACCACTGGCGCTGATACTACCCAAAAACCAGTGAAGACCACTACCTCAGGAACCGGATCTGAGTTCAAACGATACAGTAAGTTTGATTTTGTTCCCGGCGAAAAAATTGTTGCAGTCGAGGATTTCTCCCAGGATGCAATTGGTGATTTCCCTGCCCGCTGGAATACCAATGCTTCCGGCGAAGTCATCACTGTAAACGGATCAGATCAGCATTGGATGAACCTGACACAGGCGGGTTATTATTATCCTGAATTCCTGAATAAAATTCCGGAGAACAGCACTATTGAATTTGAGCTGTTAGCATTAGGTGATTTTACCCCCACAAATGAAGTTTTCTCTTTTGGATTTGTCAGGGATACCAAGAGTTTGCTTACGCCGGAAGAGCCTTCTGCAGTCTGGGTTTCCTTTAATGCGTCATCCGAAGGAAGTGTAAATTTTACAGTTCGGGATGCGGAGGGTAATGAGATCATCAATAATAATATTGCTAAAAATCCGGGCTGGACTTCAGAGAGCAACCGTAAAGCCCGCGTTTCTGTATGGCGTCAAAAAACAAGGCTTCGCGTTTATATGAATGAAACAAAGCTGATTGATCTGCCCAGGGCTTTTGATCCTGCCCAGCAGTATCGCTTGCTCTTTCATTCCAATCTGTATGGTACAGAAGGTCTTAGTTATGCCATCTCACAGCTTCGCGTAGCCGAAGGAATGCCGGATACCCGCTCCAAGCTGATTACAGAGGGCAAATTTGTTACCAACGCCATCCTGTTTGATGTGAATAAGGCAATCGTTAAACCTTCCAGTTATGGCGTGATTAAAGAAATCGCCCAGGTACTGAAAGAAAATGCGGCTGTAAAAGTGGCTATTGTTGGTCATACAGATAGTGATGGTAGCGCTGCCGGAAATCTCACCCTTTCCAAACAAAGAGCGGAGTCGGTGAAAAATATCCTGGTTACTGAATTCGGAATTGATGCCAGCCGCCTGAGTACCGATGGAAAGGGCAGCAGTCAGCCTATCGATAACCGCAATTCGGCAGAGGCAAAGGCCAGCAACCGGCGGGTTGAATTTATAAAGCTGTAATCGGATCCATTCACCATTAAACCATTTCTGAAACAGGGTTTTGGTAGGTCAGGTGTAAATTTTGCGGAACGTAAGATTGATCCTGCCTCCCAATACCCTGCTTCTTTTTGGCAGTGCATGCTCCCAGTAATGCTGGGTACTTCCTTTCATGAGCAGGAAGGAGCCATGTGTGAGCAACAGGGCCTGTTTGAGTGTTTTATCGTAGTAATGCCGGAACTGAAATTCCCTGGCTTCGCCAAAGGACACTGAACCAATGATTGGATTGGATCCCAGTTCTTTTTCATTATCGCGGTGCCAGCCCATACTGTCCTGCTGGTTGCGGTAATAATTCAACAGCGCGCTTGTGAACCTTATCCCGGATAATTCCTCTATTCGTTTTTTTATCAGGTCCAGCGCAGGAGTCCAGGGTTCCGGATGCATCGTAATTCCTGAGTAAGAATAAGGTTTATCATCATCCCCATACCAGGCAGTTAAGCGGGGCTGCATCACTTCCCTGCCAAAGATTTTGATCGGTTCCTGTTTCCAGTTGACCCTTGTTTTGAGTTCCTGAAACAACCGGTCACTTTCTTCTTTCGTGAAGAAGTCCGGGTAATAATATACTTCACCGTCTTTGGGCAATAAATTTTGCATGGTTAGTCCCCTTTTCTCAACACGCGACCAGTTTTCGCTCCTGTGTGTTTACCATTTTCCAGGACCAGTTCACCGTTCACCAGGATCCATTGAAACCCTTCAGAAAACTGATGCGGATGGGTAAAGCTGGCTTTGTCTGTAACAGTAGCCGGATCAAACACAACAATATCAGCCGCCTTTCCTTCCAGTAACAATCCACGTGAGGGAAGGTTGAATTTCTGGGCTGCGAGAGAGGTCATGCGACGGATGGCTTCTTCCAGTGTGATGATTTTTTCTTCCCGCACATATTTCCCCAGTACACGTGCATTGCTTCCATAGCCGCGGGGGTGGGGCATACCGGTACCATCCGAAACGCCTGCATCTGCGCCAATCATATTGTGAGGATAGGCCATGAAATAACGCAGATCGTTTTCATTCATACTGTGATATACCATCTGGGCACCACCTGCATGGATCAGCTCCAGTACGGTTTTGATTTCTTCTTTTACTTTATTTTTTCTGCCCTTGAGCTGATTGATCTCCGTGATGGATTTGCCATTATAACTGCTGTCTGCCTCGTGACGCGCAACCACTGCATAGGAATAATTCGGGTAGTTGTTTCTCTTCAGATTTGCCTGCATTTCCTTTTCAATCCTGGCTTTTATAACAGGGTCGGATAAGCGCTTCCGGATGGAATCCAATCCGCCCGATTGCGCCCAGTCCGGTAATTGTGTATTCAGGTTGGTACTGCTGGCGGTATAGGGATATTGATCAATGGTAACATCATATCCTTCTTCCCTGGCTTTTTTGATATAACCCAGTGTTTCGGTGGATCGACCCCAGTTGGCGCGGCCCGCTACTTTAAAATGGGATATCTGCACCGGAAGTTTTGCCTGGCGCCCAATTTCAATTGCTTCATCAATGGCTTCCGCCACTTTGCCTCCTTCACTCCGGATATGGGAAGCATACACACCTCCATAGGTTGCTGCTACTTTTGCCAGGCTCACCACTTCACTGGTCTGCGCATACATGCCCGGCAGGTAGATTAATCCGGTTGAAAGTCCTACTGCTCCATCCTGCATGGCTTTTGCCATCAGGCTGTCCATTTTTCGCTGGTGCATCTCTGTTATAGGAAGGTTTTCCAGTCCCACCGCCTGCCGGCGAATGGTATTATGCCCGGCCAGGGAGGCCACATTGATGGATACCCGCGCACTGTCCAGTTTCCTGAAAAAATCCGCGAGATCATCTGAGGCAGAACCGCAATTGCCTGTTATGATGGTGGTAACGCCGTCGTAAATAAAATTATCCGCGGTTGGGCGGCGAAATATACTGCCTTCAATATGTCCGTGTACATCAATAAACCCGGGGGCAATCACCCGGTTCTCCACATCTATTGTTTTAGTGGCAGTTTTGTTTTTTAGCTGACCGATGGCCGCGATCTTTCCGGCTTTGATACCCAGATCGCCATAAAACCAGGCATTTCCGGCTCCATTGATGATTCGCCCATTCAGCAATAGAATATCATAGTCCTGCGCGGCTAAAGGGCTGAATTTGCCCAGGGATAGTGACAAAATAAAGGCGATCAGGATTTGTTTTCGGCTAAACATGATGGATAGATTGATAAGTGTTTGGTTGTTCAGCCGGAAGTTACCAACTCCTGCTGAAGGGGAAAAACGGATAAAATTCAGGCAGTGGAATTCCTGCAGGGATGGCTAAATTGGTGCAAATATTCATGTAGTTATGCAACGATATTGTTTGGCACTTGATTTAAAGGAAGATCCTGAACTGATTGCACAATATGAAGCCTACCACCGTGCTGTATGGCCCGAAATCCTGGCTTCCATACGGGAGGCGGGCATCCTGGATATGCAGATATACCGTACCGGAAACCGGCTTTTTATGATCATGGAAGTGAGTGCGACCTTTGATGGTGCAGCCAAAGCTGCAGCTGATGCAACCAATCCGAAAGTAGTGGAATGGGAACAGCTGATGGATACCTTCCAGCAGCGCCTGCCCTGGGCAGCTCCCAACCAGAAATGGGTTCCCATGGAGCAGATCTTCGCGCTGAACAGCTAAGCTTACTCCGGAGTTTTGATGATCTTGTCCAGCTCGGTTTCGGTGGATTTGAGTTTTTCCTGGCAGAAGGCTACCAGCTGTGTGGCTCTTTTGACTTTGAGTGCCAGCTCATCCACTGAAATAGTTTCATTTTCCAGCGCAGTCACAATTTCCTGCAGCTCCGCATAGGCGGATTCATAGGTTAAAGGGGTCTCCATCATATTCTTTTTTATGTTTCACGGCAGCATCCAGTTGAGTGCCGGCAATTAAGATTTGAATCTTGTCTTCCGGATGAATGTCTGTGGCATTGGCCTGCACCTTACCATCTTTGACCACCAGGGCAAATCCCCGGGCCAGTAATTTTTCAGGCGAGGACATCCGGAAAAGGCGCAACAGATGGGCAAGGTCTTTTTCCCGGGTCCGGATATACCCTGTCGTGTTTACCTGCAGACTGGTTTTCACTTCCTGCAAAAGCAGCTGCTGATTACTGAGCAGTCGCAGTGGTTGCCTTCGAACCAGTGCATTCATTTCCCGGATCTGTTGTTTTTCCTGGTTGAGTAGCTCCTGGGTCCGGTAACTTAGGGAGAACCGGACCCGGTCCAGAAACGAAAAATGTTCTGCTAACAGTTGCCTGCTTAATAGCTGCACCTGGTGCAGCGTTGTAAACAGGCCTGTTTCAAATCCGCGGTTCCGCTCTATAATAAATTCAGCCACTTTGGTGGGTGTTTTGAATGCGGTATGAGCCAGGAGATCCGCAATGGTCTCATTTTTCTGATGCCCGATTCCTGTAAAAACCGGAAAAGGGCAGGCTGCTATCGCTTCCGCCACTTCAAACTGGTCAAAGATCAGTAAGTCCGTAGCCGCGCCCCCGCCTCGAATCAATATCACCGCATCAAAATCCTGTTCCAGTTCAAGTGCCCTTGTTTCAATGGCACTAATAGTGGCAGCCAGTTCCAGGGCATGCTGCTCACCCTGAACCGTCGCATAGAAGGGATGGATCTCAAATTTGTAGCCAAAGGAATTAGTATCCAGGCTGTGCAGGAAGTCTTCATAACCGGCCGCGTTTTTGGAACTCACTACAGCAATCCGCTGTATCACGGGCGGCAGATAAAGTTCTTTGTTGGCTGATTGCAGCAGTCCCTCCTGCTCCCAAACAAAATCCGGACATTCCAACAGCAATCGCTGAATGGTTGCCTGCTTTTTTTGTTCGAGTTGTCCCAGGGTAAACCGGCTATCAATGTCGAGCAGCGTCAGTTTCAATCCATAGACAGGATGATAATCCACCGACACCTCAATCAATACCTGTAACTCATTGCCGAAAACCTGCCCGGTTTCCTGTTCAAATGCCCGGATACGAATAGCCCCTTCCCGCCAGGCAACGCCTGCAATTTTGGCGGTCAGTGAATTAGCGGTTTTTGATTTCCTCGGCATCCGGGTAGTAGGTGCTACCGGCTCTTCTGTTTCCACCAAATCGAAGTAATGAAAGCCCTTGTGACCATAATAGGTATGGTTGGTTATCTCTGCCACTACCCAGAATCGCTGCCAGGCAAAACTTTCCTGAAGCGTGAGCCGGATGAGTTCATTCAGTTCTGACAATCGCATGGGAGCCATCATGCCGTAAAGATACAGGGAGGCCACAAAAATCTTTGTCGGATATTTTTAAAAGTGTATATTGTACATTTAATACCAGAATTGTTTGCCTATGTCTTTTTTATCAACTGCTTTCAGCCGTCAGCTGCTGCCTGTTTTTCTTTTATCTATGGGGATGACAACCCTCCAGGCGCAAACCATCAATGTTCGTTTGCAACCCTCGCCTGAAGCTCCGGTTATTGATAAACATATCTATGGTCATTTCGCGGAGCATCTTGGCACCTGTATTTACGGTGGTTTTTATGTGGGTGAAAAATCTACCCTGGTTCCCCATACGGAAGGGGTTCGCAATGATGTGATCGAAGCACTGAAAAAATTAAAAATCCCCAACCTGCGCTGGCCCGGTGGCTGCTTTGCCGATACCTATCATTGGAAAGATGGGGTAGGACCCAAAGAAAAACGTCCCACGATTGTGAACCAATGGTGGGGGGGAGTAACCGAAGACAACAGTTTCGGTACGCATGATTTTCTGAATCTCTGTGAGCGCATCGGAGCAGAACCTTACCTGGCAGGAAATATTGGAAGCGGAACAGTGCAGGAACTGGCCGACTGGGTGCAGTATGTAAACTTTAATGGTGTGAGCCCCATGAGTAAATGGCGCAGAGAAAATGGCAGGGACAAACCCTGGAATGTGCGCTACTGGGGCGTGGGCAATGAGGCCTGGGGTTGCGGTGGTCACATGACTCCGGAGTACTATGCCAATGAATACCGCAAGTATGCAACGTTCATGTCGGATTGGGGCAATAGTTCCAAAATTTTCCGGATCGCTTCAGGAGCAAGTTCCGGTGATTACAAATGGACGGAAGTCCTGATGAAAAATATTCCCCTGAACCTGCTCGAAGGAGTAGCCTTGCATCATTATGCAGTGGTCGACTGGAACAAAAAAGGTTCTTCCCTCGAATTCAATGAAGAAGAATATGCTGCCAATATGCGGGTAACCTGGCAGATGGAAGAGCTGGTACGGGAGCATAGCAAAATCATGGATAAATACGATCCGAAGAAAAAGGTAGCGCTGGTTGTTGATGAGTGGGGAGCCTGGTATGATCCGCTTCCTGGTACCAATCCCGGTTTCCTGCAACAGCAAAATACCATGCGCGATGCCATGGTGGCCGGTATCACGCTTAATATTTTCAATAATCATGCGGACCGGGTAAGGATGGCTAACCTGGCCCAGACCATCAACGTATTACAGGCAGTGATCCTGACAGACAAAGAAAAATTGCTACTGACACCTACCTACCATGTAATGGAAATGTACAATGTTCACCAGGATGCAAAACTGATACCGGTGGATTTCAAAGCTCCCTTGTTCATTCGGGGGAAGGACAGTCTGCCTGCGGTATCCATATCAGCATCTGTAGACAAAGCCGGCAAAACACATATCTCCCTGGTGAATATGGATCCTTCCAAAATTCATACGGTACAACTGGATCTCGGTAAGGCTATGAAATCTGTAAGCGGACGAATCCTGCAATCAGCAAGTCTGAAGGATCATAACAGTTTCGAACAACCAGAGAAGGTAAAACCCCGGGCATTCAATGATGCCAAACTAAAAGATAAACAACTGAGTCTTCAATTACCCGCGGCTTCCGTGATTGTACTTGAACTTCAATAATTGACCGCTATGTGGAAATCCTTGCTGACGGGCCTTGTGCTCACCGGTTCTACGCTGGTTGCGCAGGAACAACAACCCCTGCAGATTGATTTGACCAACCTGAAAGATGAGATTGCACCAACCATGTGGGGTGTTTTCTTTGAAGATATCAACCTGGGAGCAGATGGTGGCATCTATGCCGAACTCATCAAAAACAGGTCCTTTGAATTTTACAAACCCCTGATGGGTTGGAAAACCATCGGTACCCTGAAACAGGAAGGAGGTTTCCGGATTATCAATCGGGGCCTGCAGGCAGAACGTAATCCAAGGTTCCTGAGAGTGGAAGTAAAAAATGCCGGGGCCGGTGCTATCGGCCTGGAAAATGAAGGCTTCCGCGGCATGGGACTGAAGCAAAACCTGCGGTACGATTTCTCCACCTGGTACCGCCTCGAAGGGAAACCAATCACCCTGCAACTGGAACTGCTGAATGAACAGGAACAGGTTGTTGGTACTACCAAGCTTCAACTGACTGCTTCGGATGAATGGCAAAAAGTTGAAGCCAGCCTGCTCTCCTCCGCCACTGTACCCAAAGGAAAATTTCGCTGCTGGATGGAAGGGGATGGACAACTTGATCTCGATATGATCTCCCTTTTTCCATCCGATACCTGGAAAGGTCGTAAAGGCGGACTCCGGGCAGATATGGTGCAAAAGTTGGCAGATCTGAAACCTGGATTTGTCCGCTTCCCCGGTGGCTGTATTGTAGAAGGTCATGAATTGAGTACCCGCTACCAGTGGAAAAAAACAGTAGGCCCCCTCGAAGAGCGCCAGGTGATCATCAACCGCTGGAATACGGAATTCGCGCATCGTTCGGCTCCTGATTATTTTCAATCCTTTGGTCTCGGTTTCTTTGAATATTTCCAATTGGCGGAAGACCTGGGCTCAGAGCCTCTTCCTATTCTGAACTGCGGTATGGCCTGCCAGTTTAATACCGGGGAACTGGTACCGTTGGATCAACTGGATGAATATGTGCAGGACGCACTTGACCTGATTGAATTCGCTAACGGCGATGTTTCCACGAAATGGGGGAAACTGCGCGCGGATATGGGTCACCCTGCCCCCTTCAACTTAAAATACCTGGGCGTGGGAAATGAAAACTGGGGACCACAATACGTGGAGCGATTGCAGGTATTCACCAAAGCACTCAAAGCGCGTTACCCGGATATCCAGCTGATCAGTAGTGCCGGACCTTTTTCCAATGGCCCCTTGTTTGACTACCTGGATAAGGAATTACGAGCCATGAAAGCGGATCTGATTGATGAACATTATTACCGTAAACCGGAGTGGTTCCTGGGCAATGCAAACCGATATGATAACTACGATCGCAAGGGCCCCAAAATCTTTGCCGGCGAATACGCTTCCCATGTGGAAGGCATCTCCAATGGCCTGGTGCGCAACAACTGGCTGGCTGCACTTTCAGAAGCAGCTTTCATGACCGGACTTGAACGCAATTCGGATATTGTGAGAATGGCTTCCTACGCGCCACTCTTTGCGCATCTGGAAGGCTGGCAATGGACACCTGATCTGATCTGGGTGGACAATCTCAATTCCTATGGAACGCCCAGTTACTATGTACAGCAACTTTTTTCAACCAACAGGGGAACGCATGTGGTGAAGGCATTGCAGGCTGGTAAGCCGCTGGCCGGTCAGGACAGTCTCTATGTTTCAGCTGTATGGGATGATGCAAAAAAGGAACTGGTACTCAAAATGGTCAATGCAGGTGATGCTGCTGTAGAACTGCCCCTGCAATTGAAAGGAAAAAAGCCCGGGAAGGGAACTATCCAGGCGATGCAGTTGCAGGCAGATTCACTGCAGGCTGCCAACTCGATCAGCGCGCCACGGCAGGTGGCTCCGCAGGTAAGCAGTCTTCCTCTTCCTAAGAAGGCATGGAAAGCCAATCTTCCCGCCAGAACACTAACGGTGTGGAGAATTCCCATGAAATAAGCCTATTTTACTGAACAAAATTCAGCACCACTAATATGAAATGGATGAGCATACTTGCAACCGCAGCCGCCCTGAGTATGGGCAGTGCAGCCTGTAACAACGAAAGCAAAGAAGAACAGCCTGCAAAACCGCAGGCCGGAATCAGTAAACAGGCCTGGGGAGCCGCCAATGGCCAGCCTGTAGACTTGTACACCCTTCGGAATTCAAAGGGTACTGTGGTTACCATCACTAACTATGGTGGTATTGTTACTTCCTTCCTGGCGAAAGATAAAAACGACTCCGTTGCCAGTGTTGTAGTCGGGTTTGATAGCATTGAACCCTATTTGCTGTCGCACCCTTATTTTGGTTCTATCATCGGCCGCTATGGTAATCGGATTGGTGCAGGCAAATTCAGCATTGGTAATAAAAACTATACCCTCGCTACTAATAATGGAGCCAATCACCTGCATGGTGGAGTGGTGGGATTTGATAAAGTAATCTGGACTGCTGCCCCGGTTGTTGACTCCCTTCCTTCTCTCAAACTCTCTTACCTGAGTAAGGATGGAGAAGAAGGCTATCCGGGAAATCTGCAGGTAACGGTTACCTATACCCTAACCGAAGAGGATGGCCTGAAGATTCAATATGAAGCGACCACTGATCAGGCAACCCCGGTTAACCTGACCAATCACAGTTATTTCAATCTCACGGGTGATACAAAAGAACCCATCTTCAATCACCAGTTGCAATTGAACGCGGATGCGTATACGCCGGTAGACAACGGACTGATCCCCACCGGAGAAATCAGGCAGGTGGCCGGAACGCCTTTTGATTTCAGAAGCCCCATGCCCATTGGCAGTCGCATTGATTCTGTTCCGGGAGGATATGATCACAACTATGTATTGAACAATGCGGATGGTTCCTTAAGAAAAGTAGCTCACCTTACTGAGCCGGTAAGCGGGCGATTCCTCGAAGTCTGGACAACCGAACCCGGTGTTCAGTTTTACAGCGGTAATTTCCTGGACGGGAAATTCTCTAATCATACCGGAACACCGGTTCAATTGCATACCGCCCTATGCCTGGAAACCCAGCACTTCCCGGATTCTCCCAATAAAAAGGAATTCCCTTCCACCATCTTGGAGCCCGGAAAAAAATATTATACAGAAACGGTTTATAAAGTCGGAGTTAGCAAATAATGGAAATGGAAACTGTGCTGTCGCGGTATAAGGCATTCTTATTTGATCTCAATGGCACCATGATCGATGATATGAAATACCATATCGTTGCCTGGTCGGATATGCTGAACAATGTGCTGGGTGCCGGACTCAGTTATGAGGAGGTCAAGCGTCAGATGTATGGTAAAAATGAAGAGCTCCTGGTTCGGGTATTTGGTCCGGATAAATTCAGCCGGGAAGAAATGCAACAGTACTCCATGGAAAAAGAACGCCGATACCAGGCTGCTTTTCTTCCGGAACTCAAACTACTGGATGGATTACCCGGATTGCTTGACCAGGCAAAAGCTGCCGGTATCCGCATGGCAATCGGATCAGCTGCCAATACCTTCAACATTGATTTTGTGCTGGATAACCTTCGGCTCCGGTCTTATTTTGATGCCATCATCAGCGCGGATGATGTCGAAATCAGCAAACCTGATCCGGATACCTATCTCAAATGTGCAGCTGCAATTGGTGTTACTACAAAAGATTGCCTCGTGTTTGAAGATGCTCCCAAAGGCGTGGAAGCTGCCTTCAACGCGGGAATGGATTGTGTGGTGCTCACCACCCTGCATGAACCACATGAATTTTCTGCCTACCCGAATATCATACACTTTATGAATGATTACTCCGGGTTAGCAGGTAAAATAGGGTAAGATTATATTAAATGTTGATAATACACTTAATTTTAAATAATTGTATCTTGTGCCAATAAGCTTGTCATAATAAGAAACTATGTCAACATCATTCGTGATTGGAGTGGACTATGGGACCGATTCCGTTCGGTCGGTTTTGGTGGATACCTGCAACGGACAGGAGCTCGCATCAGCAGTATTTCACTACCCCCGCTGGAGAGATGGCCTCTATTGTGATGCTGCCAGCAGCCAGTTTCGGCAACACCCCCTGGATTATATAGAAGGATTGGAAACGACCATTTCTGAATGTTTAAAGCTGGCTGGTCCGGCTGCAGCTGCACAGGTGAAAGCCATCTCCATTGATACAACCGGCTCTACCCCGGTAGCTGTTAACCAGGCAGGTATACCATTGGCTTTACTCCCTGAATTTGAGCAGCATCCCAATGCGATGTTTGTACTCTGGAAAGATCATACAGCAATAAAGGAAGCTGCTGAAATCAACCAGCACGCAACCCGGTTTCCTACCAATTACCTGAAATACGTTGGAGGGATTTATTCCTCCGAATGGTTCTGGGCAAAAGCATTACACATTCTTCGGGTAGACCCGGCCGTTAGGGCCGCGGCTTATTCCTGGGTGGAGCATTGCGACTGGATTCCTTTCCTGCTTTCCGGTGGAACCAACATCAACCAGTTACGCAGAGGTATTTGTTCTGCCGGCCACAAAGCCTTGTGGGCAGCAGAATGGGGTGGATTGCCTCCGAATGAATTTTTCAAAACATTGGATCCCCTGCTGGATGGACTGGTTTCCCGCCTGTTTGATACTGTTTATACGGCTGATCAGGCTGCAGGTAACCTGAGTGACGAGTGGGCAGCGCGACTGGGATTATCCACCCGGGTGATTGTAGGCATAGGTGCATTTGATGCCCATATGGGTGCAGTAGGCGGACAAATTGAACCCTACCACCTCAGTAAAGTGATGGGCACTTCCACCTGTGATATGCTGGTAGCACCTATGGAAGAAGTGCAGGATATCCTGGTTAGAGGAATATGCGGGCAGGTGCCAGGTTCTGTTATTCCCGGCATGATGGGCATGGAAGCAGGGCAATCGGCTTTTGGTGATACCTATGCCTGGTTCCGGAAAATGATTACTCAACCGGTAGGTAAACTGCTGAAATGCTCCACGTTCATCGATGCACCGCTGGCAGAAAAACTCGAACAGGAACTGAATGAAAAACTGATTCGCGAGCTATCCGCAGAAGCAGCCCAATTACCTCTTTCAGAACAGGATGAATTGGCCATCGACTGGCTGAATGGTCGCAGAACTCCGGATGCCGACCAGCGACTTAAAGCCACCATTACCGGTCTGCACCTGGGCTCGGATGCTGCCAGAATTTTAAAGGCCCTGATTGAATCTACCTGCTTTGGTGCCAAAGCCATTGTGGACCGGTTTACATCAGAAGGAGTTCCGGTAAAAGGACTGATTGGATTAGGGGGTGTGGCAAAAAAATCACCCTATATCATGCAGGTGATGGCGGATGTGATGCAAATGCCCATTCGCATTCATAAAAGTGAACAGACTTGTGCTGCAGGTGCAGCCATGTTCGCGGCAACTGCAGCAGGCATCTACAACCGCGTGGAAGATGCCATGCAGGCAATGGGACAGGGTTTTGATGCGGAATACCATCCGCGTACAGCAACTGCCACCTACTACCGAAACCGATTTGAACAATATAAAAAGCTGGGTGCTTTCACAGCGCCATCCGGCGATTCAGAAAATTAAAGCAGCAGCATCATGCGATATGAGCATATCCGGCAGGAAGCATATGAAGCCAATATGCAACTTCCCCGTCTCGGACTGGTACTCTTCACCTTCGGGAATGTAAGTGCAGCTGATCGCAGCCAGGGGCTGTTTGCAATTAAACCAAGTGGCGTGCCCTATGATCAACTCTCACCCGCCTCCATGGTGATTATAGATTTTGATGGTAAGACTGTGGAAGGAGATTTACGCCCCTCATCAGATACACAAACCCATGCAGTTTTATACAAGCACTGGACAGCCATTAACGGTATCGTACATACGCATTCAGTCTATGCCACCGCCTGGGCCCAGGCACAGCGCGATATTCCAATCTATGGCACCACGCATGCTGACCACAATACGGTTGACATACCCTGTGCGCCACCCATGGAAGACAGCATGATTGAAGGAGATTACGAATACCAGACCGGTTTTCAAATAATGAATTGTTTCGCTGAAAGAAAACTGGATTATCGCGAAGTGGAAATGATACTGGTGGGCAATCATGCTCCCTTTACCTGGGGAAAAACAGCTGCCAAAGCGGTGTACAACAGTGCAGTACTGGAGACTGTTGCTCAAATGGCGATGCATACGGAACAGATCAATCCCAATGCACCCCGCCTGAAAGAAGCCCTGATCAAAAAACACTGGGAACGGAAACATGGTCCGGATGCCTACTACGGCCAATAATTTTTAAAAGACTCAATACAGTTTATATGGATAGTTTGAAGCAATACGAAGTGTGGTTCCTGACAGGATCACAACATTTATACGGTGAAGAAACCCTGCAGCAGGTAGCAGCACACTCGCAGCAAATTGCGGAAGCACTGGACAGGGCTCCCATGATTCCTGTAAGAATTGTATATAAGCCGATTCTTACCTCACCGGATGAAATTTTTGCCATCTGCCAGGAAGTGAATACCACCCGCAACTGTATTGGCATCATTGCCTGGATGCATACTTTCTCGCCAGCCAAAATGTGGATCAATGGCCTGAAGATTTTGCAAAAACCATTACTGCACCTGCATACCCAGTTCAACCGCGATATCCCCTGGTCCAAAATCGATATGGATTTCATGAACCTCAACCAGAGCGCACATGGTGATCGCGAATTTGGTTTCCTGGTAAGCCGCATGCGCATGCGCAGGAAAGTAGTTACCGGCTACTGGGAAGAAACTGCCGTGCAGCAACAAATCAATACATGGGTTAGGGCAGCCGCCGGTTGGGCCGACTGGCAAGGCGCCCGCTTTGTTCGTTTCGGTGATAATATGCGTGAAGTAGCTGTTACAGAAGGTGATAAAGTGGAAGCACAACTGAAATTCGGTTATGCAGTAAATACCCATGGTATTGGAGACCTGGTGCAGGTAATCAACCAGGTTACAGATGCAGAAGTAGAAAAACTCTGCCAGGAATATGAAGAAAGTTATAAACTGGCGGGTGCCCTTGCAAAAGGAGGTGACCAACGTTCATCCCTAACCGATGCGGCCCGCATTGAAATTGGTATGCGCCAGTTCCTGGAAGCCGGCGGTTACAAAGGTTTCACCGATACTTTTGAAGATTTGCATGGAATGACCCAACTGCCTGGCATCGCCACACAGCGTTTGATGGCATCCGGTTATGGATTCGGGGGAGAAGGGGACTGGAAAACAGCTGCACTGGTACGCGCAATGAAAGTAATGGGACAGGGACTGAAAGGAGGCAACTCTTTCATGGAAGATTATACCTATCATTTTGATCCGGCCAACCAGATGGTGCTGGGTGCGCATATGCTGGAGATTTGTCCCTCTATCGCACATGGACAACCGAGTTGCGAAGTGCACCCTCTTGGCATCGGAGGAAAAGCAGACCCGGTTCGCCTGGTGTTCAATGTAGACGGAGGGGCTGCTTTGAATGCCTCCATCATCGATATGGGCAATCGCTTCCGCCTGCTGGTAAATGAAGTGGAGGCAGTAACTCCAGTGCATGATCTGCCCAAATTACCTGTGGCCCGCGTGCTCTGGAAACCCTACCCGGATATGCAAACCGGCTGTACCGCCTGGATCCTGGCCGGGGGAGCACACCATACCTGCTACAGCCAGAACCTGACTTCAGAGCACCTGGAAGATTTCGCCGATATGGCCGGAATTGAATTTGTTCTGATTGGCAAAAAAACAAATCTCTATCAATTCAAGAATGATTTGCGCTGGAGTGACGTATATTACCAAATCAATTCTTAACCAAACCGACGTTTAGCTTGTCATGACTAAGTACCTGTCTACGGCCGATATAGTGGTATTTCTGGCCTATATCCTCCTGGTTGGCTCTTATGGATTCTGGATTTACAACAAAAAGAAGAAAGCCGTTACGGACACCAAAGATTTCTTCCTCGCGGAAGGATCACTCACCTGGTGGGCCATCGGAGCCTCACTGATCGCCTCCAATATTTCTGCAGAGCAGTTTATCGGAATGAGTGGAAATGGATTCTTTGTGGGCATCGCGGTTGCTGCTTACGAATGGCTGGCTGCACTGGCCCTGATCATCATTGCGGTTTGGTTCATCCCCATTTATCTCAAGAACAAGATCTATACAATGCCGCAGTTCCTGACGATGCGGTACAATGCCACGGTGGCCTTCATTATGACCATTTTCTGGTTATTCCTCTATGTATTTGTCAACCTTACCTCTATTCTTTATTTGGGCGCTATCGCGATTGACGGCCTGCTGGGTGGACAATACCTGCATATCATCATGGTGGCCCTGGCTGCAGCAGCCATCATCATTACATTGGGTGGCATGAAAGTGATTGGTTACACAGATGTGATCCAGGTAGCCGTACTGATCATTGGCGGATTGGCTACTACCTATATGGCCCTTACCATCGTGAGTGAAAAATTCGGACTGGGCTCCAGTGTGATCGCCGGTTTTAATCAACTCATGAAAGAAGCCCCGGATCATTTTCATATGATGCTGGATAAACCAGGACCCGAATCCACACAGGAATACATCGACAAGTATAGAATTCTTCCCGGGGTACTGATGTACCTGGGCGGACAGTGGGTGGTGAACCTCAACTATTGGGGTTGTAACCAGTACATCACACAACGCGCGCTGGGAGCCGATCTGCAAACAGCCCGTTCCGGTTTGCTCTTTGCCGGTTTCCTGAAACTGATGATGCCCATCATTGTAATGTTACCCGGAATTGCGGCCTATGTGTTGTACAAAGGTGGCCATCTTCCAGAGTTCTCCGGCAAAATGGACAGTGCTTATTCCGCTATTCTCTCCTTCCTGCCTTCCGGGCTGAAGGGTTTGTCGGTTGCCGCGCTTACTGCAGCAATTGTAGCTTCACTTGCGGGTAAGGCAAACAGCATCTCTACCATTTATACACTGGACATTCATAAAAAATACATCAACAAAGGGGCGGATGAAACCAAAATGGTATGGATTGGCCGTTCGGTAGTGATCATCTCGATGCTTATTGCAGTGATCTTTACCTGGGATGATCTGCTTGGTATCGGCGCTGAAGGCGGCTTCACTTTTATCCAGAAATACACGGGGTATTTTAGTCCGGGTGTATTTGCTGTATTCATCCTTGGTATGTTCTGGAAAAGAACTACCGGAACAGCTGCTGTGGTGGGTGTAATTGCCGGTTTCCTCTTGTCTATTCTCTTCAACGATCTGGCTCCAAAACTGTTTGGCAATGAAACCTGGCTGTATACGGCGTATCCAAGAGGTGATGGTACCTATGAGATCCCCTTCCTGATTTGTATGGGCTTTGCCTTTTTCATGACGATGGGACTCATGATCCTGATCAGCCTGTCTGGTCCGAAAGTCAATCCCAAGGCCTTCATCCACGATGAGGGAATGTTTAAGGTTAAGCCTTCCACCCTGCTGCAAATTGTAGTTACACTGTTGATATTAATGGCACTCTACATTAAATTCTGGTAAATTAGCCCGCAGTTATGGGAAGAATTGAATACAAACAGTACGATCGTTTTTTACTTGCGGTAGACTGCATCATCTTCGGATTTGATGGCAGTGGGTTGAAAGCGCTCCTGGTAAAAAGAGGCCTGGAACCCGAAGCTGGTAAATGGTCCCTGATGGGTGGGTTCGCACAGCAAAATGAAAGCATAGATGATGCGGCAGCCAGGATCCTCCTGAACCTGACCGGACTCGATAAAATTTATATGGAACAACTCTACTGCTTTGGCGACCTTGACAGGGATCCGGGCGGGAGAGTTGTATCCATCGCCTATTTTGCCCTCATTAAAATTGATGCTTCGGATAATGATAAACTGGAAGAACACCAGGCAAAATGGATTGATCTCAAAAAACTCCCGCCCCTGGTATTTGATCATAAAAGAATGATCAAACTCGCGAAGGAGCGATTGCAGCAAAAAGTATCCAATCACCCGGTTGGATTTGAATTGCTGCCTCATAAATTCACTCTGCAACAATTACAGGCCTTATACGAAGCGATCTTTGAAAGAAGCTTCGACAAGCGCAATTTCACCCGAAAGATTTTATCCCTTGGTATTTTGCAGCGGCTGGATGAAAAAGAAAAAGCCTCTTCCAAAAAGGGTGCCTTCTATTATGTATTCGACAAGAAAAAATACAAGCAGCTGGAAAGCGAGGGAATCCAGATGATCTAAGCAGCGGGCTTACAATGCATGTCCGCAAAATTTACAGAACCGCGCATCCGGATCATGGCCATCGTGCCCGCAACCCGGGCAACTTTCTGTGAGGTTGGTTTTCTTTCCAAACTGTTTGGATAACTCTACAGTAACAATACCAGTTGGCACTGCGATGATCGCATATCCCAGCAGCATCACAAGTGAGGCAACCATTTTACCAATGGCGGTGATGGGTGAGATATCTCCATAACCAACGGTGGTAATGGTAACAATTGCCCAGTAAATACTTTGGGGAATACTGCTGAAATCCGGGTTAGCAGCGTTTTCCACTACATAGATAATAGTTCCGAGGATGGTGCTTAACAGGAGGACAAAACTCAGGAAGATACTGATGCGTCGTACGCTGGCTTTCATTGCCATCAGGATCCCTTTTCCTTCTGATACAAAGTGGGTGAGCTTGAGTATGCGAAAAACGCGCATCAATCGTAAAGCCCGAATGGACAACAGGAATTGTGACCCGGGAAACAATATACTGAAATACGTAGGCAGAATAGCAAGCAAATCGATGATGCCATAAAAGCTACGGGCATAACGCAATGGCCTCTTTACCACCAGTAGACGAAGCACATATTCAATGGTAAACAACCCGGTGATGATCCATTCAATAATCAACAGTTCTTTCCCGTATTGGGCAGCTACGGATGGCATACTTTCCAGCATAACTACAGTCAGGCTGACCAGGATGAGCACCAGCAGGGCGAGGTCAAATCGTTTGCCGGCCTTCGTTTCAGCTTCAAAAATGATTTCAAACAGTCGGGTTCTCCAGCTCATACAAAAGGCTTATCGACGTTGAATATCGACAATCATAACCGGAGGATCAAAATATTGATCGGTTTCAGGCTTGCGATAGATTTTTCGAACGATGTCCATGCCACTGATCACTTTACCAAATGCTGCATATCCCTGGCCATCTGCATTGTTTTCACCCCCGAAATCAAAGCCCGGTAAATCACTCAGCGTAATGAAAAACTCCGAGGTGGCACTGCCTGGTTCTTCCCTGGCAAATGAGAGTGTCCCTGCACTGTGGGTAAGACCGGTTTGTTGGGTGGTTTCATGCGGGACCCGGGGCAGCTCGGGTCTTTTTTTCGTGCGGCTCCAAATTCCGCCCTGTATCAGTTCCGCCTTGGGTGCATTGGAGGGCTGATTTTCATCACTCAGGATCCGGTAAAAATAACTGCGCTGGTAGAGTCCCTGGTCCACGATAGCCAGGAAAGCCTTCACCGATTCGGGGGCTTGCTTAGGATAAAGCTCCGCGATGATGGTGCCTTCCACGGTTTTGATCTCAATCTCTACTGTATCACTGTTTTTGGTTGTTCCACCGCAGGATGCCAGCAAACTGATCACAAACAGGCAGATGCCCCATTTGAATATGCCCAACTGTTTCATACCCCAAAGTTGCTGAATAAGTGTTAAATTGGTGTTTACAATTGAGTTTTATGGCTGCCATTACACTGACGGTAAACAACAAGCAATACAAGATTGATGTGGACCCCCAGATGCCCCTGCTTTGGGCGATCCGCGATTTCGTAGGATTAAAAGGGACAAAATTTGGCTGCGGTATGGCGCAGTGCGGGGCCTGTACAGTGCTCATGGATGGCAATCCTGTCAGGAGCTGCAGTACCCCGGTTACAGCCGCCGCCAATAAAAAGATCTCCACCATAGAAGGCCTTTCAGACAATTTGGAGCATCCTGTACAGCAGGCCTGGATTGAATTCCAGGTTCCGCAATGTGGTTACTGCCAGAGTGGACAGATAATGACTGCAGTTGCCTTCCTGAAGAAAAATCCCAACCCCACCGAGGAGCAGATTGATGCGGCCATGCAGGGTAATCTTTGCAGATGCGGTACTTACCCGCGCATCCGCAAGGCAGTGAAAAGAGCGGCCGAGCTGATGAAAGCCAAACCTTTTTAAACTAACATAAACTACTTGCCATGCGTACGACTCTTTCCCGTCGTCGGTTTTTGCGTTTGTCCTCATTCACCGGCGCAGGCCTCATCATTGGGCTGAATGGAGTAGATGGAAAAGCATTCGGACAGTTGGTGAACCTGAGCAATGACGCCGAACTGGTGGGTGTTACACCCTTTGTGCTGATTGACCCGAAAGGAGGCATTACCATATATAATACCAAACCGGAGCTGGGACAGGGAACCTTCCAGTCGATTCCTTCTTTGATTGCGGAAGAATTGGATCTTACCCTAGACCTGGTTACCATCCGCCAATCAGGCGGACAAATAGAATTAGGAGCAGATCAGTTCTCCGGAGGCTCTGCATCTATCCGTACCAGTTATACCAAGTACAGAAAGGTGGGTGCAGCAGCCAGGGAAATGCTGGTAACTGCAGCCAGCCAGGCCTGGGGTGTACCCGCACAGGAATGTATAACCGAAAATGGAAAGGTCCTGCACAAGGCAAGCAATCGCTCCGCCACTTACCAGGAACTGGCAGCTACTGCAGCCAAACTGGAAGTGCCCAAGGAGCCCAAACTAAAAGACCCCTCCAAATTTATATTGCTGGGCAAGCGGGTAAAGAGACCTGATATCCCCCTGAAAAGCAATGGTACGGCAGTATTTGGTATTGATGTAGAGGTTCCGGGAATGCTTTATGCCAGCATCGAGCGTTGCCCTGTTTTCGGTGGCAAACTCATCAGCTTTGATGATTCCGCAACCAAAAAAGTAAAAGGCGTACAGCAGGTAATTACCTGTGAGCGTTTAATTGGCAAATACCGTTTTGAAGGGGTGGCAGTGCTGGCGGATAATTACTGGGCTGCAGTTCAGGGTCGCAAAGCGCTGAAAGTAAAATGGGATTACCAGGGCTATGATAAATTTTCGCTCACCGCCTACGAGCAGCAATTGAGAGAGCTAGCAAAATCCGAAGGCGTAGTGGATCATACCAAAGGTGATTTTGATAAAGCCTATGCAGCAGCTCCCACCAAACTGGAAGCTTTTTATGAAACACCGATGGTGTCTCACTCACCAATGGAACCCATGAACTGCCTGGCCCATTGGAAAGAAAACAACCAGATTGAAATCTGGACTTCCACGCAGGTGCCTTTCAGTATCAAAAACAGTTTCTCGAAAGAATACAAGGTAAAACCGGAAGACATTACCGTGCATGTTCAGTTCAATGGGGGTGGCTTTGGCCGCAGGCTGTACCCGGATTATGTGCATGAAGCAGTGCAGCTTTCCAAAAAAGCCGGTAAACCGGTTAAGGCGATCTGGACCCGCGAAGATGATACCCAGCAGGGACCTTTTCGACCCATGACTTTCTCAGCTTTCAAAGGAGCATTGGATGCCAATAAAAAACCGGTTGCCTTTCAGCATAAGGTGATCTCTCCATCCATCGGGGCGGCAACCAACCCGAACTATGATAAAACCAAAACCGATGGAGGCATGACCGAAGGTATCAGTGAACAGGCATACGAGATACCAAACATGAAGAATCTCTATGTGCATGCAGATATGCATGTGCCGCTGGCAGCCTGGAGAGCGGTAACCTCTACCACGCTTGCTTTCTCCCATGAATCTTTCCTGGATGAGATGGCAGTTAAAGCTGGTGCAGATCCCATGGCATTTCGGTTGTCCATGCTGGATAGTAAGCATTCCGATACGAAAAGACTATTGGAGAAATTAAAAGAGGTCTCCAACTGGGATAAACCTTTGCCGGCCGGATGGGGCAGGGGCGTGGCACAGTGGGAGTTTTTTGCCGGCCTTGCAGGCAACGTGGTGGAAGTATCTAAAAAAGGCGATGGCATCAAAATAGAAAAAGTGTATGCTGTAATTGATCTGGGTACGATGGTAAATCCCGATATGGTGGAAGCCCAGGTGGAAGGTGCTATTGTTATGGCAATAACAGCAGCCATCAAGAATGGCATCCGCATTGAAAATGGTAAAACCATTCAATCCAATTTTCACAATAACCCGATTCTGAAAATAACTGAAACACCTCCGATTGAAGTGTTTATCCTGGCGGAAGGTGGTGAAAAAATCAAAGGTGTTGGTGAACCGGGATTACCTCCGCTCGCTCCTGCCCTATGTAATGCAATATTTGCGGCAACCGGAAAACGAATCAGGCGACTCCCCTTTGATATAAATAAAATTTAATATTGGAGCTAACAAGTCCGCCTTAATATTGTCATATGACAGAAGAGATACTCTTGCTGATTGGCGAACGCATTCGCGCGAGGCGGCAGGAAAAAAACATAACACTGGAGCAACTTGCCAATAAAGCGGGTGTTACCAAAGGCCTGATTTCACAAATTGAAAACAACCGGACTGTTCCTTCTTTACCTGTACTCTTAAGTATCGTGCATTCCCTGGATGAAGATATGCGCGGATTTTTTGAAGGACTGCAGGCAAAAATGACCGATCTCAAATACTATGTTATCCGTAAAGATGAACTCAAAGAAGTAAATCGGGAGCCGGTGAAAGGCTTCTCGTATAAACGGATTTTTTCCAGAGCTGTCAACAGTTCCGCCTTTGATATGGAACTGCTGGAAATAAAACCAGGTGCCGCCCGCCGCCAGATGGTTACTACAGAAGCCTATGAATTGAAATACCTGGTCCAGGGTGAAATTGAATACCAGGTAGACAAAGAGAAGTTCACCATGAAAGCCGGCGACTCCCTCGCATTTGATGGCCGGCATCCGCATAGAATTAAAAACGTAGGAAAAGTAACAGCCCTCCTGCTCGTCATTTATCTCTTCTGAAAAAATTACGCAATCGTTTGCTTTTTATTTAGTTTTTGTGCAATGTGAAATTTTCGTTAAGTTTAGTTAACCTAAACCAACCGTTTATTTAGCCTAAACCTTTACATTTTAATAAAGTGTCGGTAACAAAGGCTTCATTTTGGGCGGATAGTTTTGGGTCGTAATTAAAAACAACTACTAAGTTTATGAGAAAACCAAGACATCATCGAGCCTCGGGCCTGGTGGGGCTTCTGCTGCTCCTCATTTCGCCCCTTCTCCTTCTCGCACAGGAACAAATTACTGGTAGAGTACTTTCTAAGCAGGATAACAGTCCGCTTAGTGGGATCTCTGTTCTCGTCAAAGGCACAACCCGCGGTGTGGCTACCGATATTGATGGCCGCTTCCGGATTACAGCCAAACAGGGCGACGTATTAGTATTCAGTGGTGTGGGTATCACTACTCAGGAAGTTACTGTCAGCGGCACAGGAGAAATCGTGGTAAACGCTACCACCCTCAACAATTCATTAAATGAAGTAGTTGTTACCGCCCTTGGTATCCGCCGCGAAAAAAAGAAACTGGGTTATGCTATCCAGGAAGTTAAAGGGGAAGACCTGACTGTTGCCAGGGAATCCAACGTAGTAAATCAGCTGGCTGGTAAAGTTGCTGGTGTTACTGTTGTTGGTAGTCCATCTGGTATAGGTGGTTCCGCCCGTGTTACCATCCGGGGTGAACGTTCGGTTGACCTGAATAAAAACCAGCCGCTCTATGTAATTGATGGTGTTCCGGTTAGTAATGCAATTACAGGTGCATCTGGTAGAGGTAACCTGGAAGTGGATTTCGGTAATGGTGCTTCCTTCCTTAACCCTGATGATATCGAGTCTATGTCAGTTTTGAAAGGACCTGCAGCATCAGCCCTCTATGGTTCACGCGCTGCGAATGGTGTAATTGTTATCAAAACCAAATCCGGACGTGTTCAAAAAGGACTGGGTGTTGAAGTGAACAGCAACGTTACTGCTGAATCCGCACTGAAATTACCTGAGTACCAGAAAGTATACGGACAAGGAAATGGTAATGGTGGTGATTTCGCATTTGTAAATGGTGCTGGTGCTGGTTTAACAGATGGTACCGACGAAGGATGGGGACCTGCATTCCGCGGACAATCCTATCCACAGTATAACTCTCCCCGGACATTAAATGGTCAGCCTACTGAATTCCTGGGTGGTGATCTGAATGCCCCTGCAGGATCAGTAATCACTGCTACTCCCTGGGTTCCGGATGTAGACAACCTGAAAGATTTCTTGCAAACAGGTCGCGCCATCACCAACAACGTAGCTTTAGTAGGTGGTAATAAAAGTGGTGATTTCCGCCTGAGTTATACCAATCTGGATCAGACCGGTATCGTACCCAATACAGATCTTCGTCGTAATACGATCTCTCTTACGGGTGGTTACAACTTTAGCGATAAACTCAGTGCACGTGCATTTGTAAGTTATATCAAGAGTGAAAGTGATAACCGTCCTTCTATCAGTTATGGTACAGAAAGTCTGATGTACCTCTTCAACTGCTGGCTGCCTGCATCTATTCGGGTAGAAGATATGAAGCGCCTGTACATGCGTGGTGCGGAAGGACTTCGCCAGTTCAGCTGGAACTACAACTACCACGATAACCCCTACCTCACTGTAATGGAAAATACCAATGGCCAGTATTATGACCGGATCATTGGTAACATTACACTGAAATATGAATTTACAAACTGGCTGAATCTGCAGCTGCGTTCTGCAACCGACTGGAGCCAGGAAAGAAGAGAGTACAGAAGAGCTTTCAGTACCCAACGTTTCCCCTTTGGTCAGTATCGCCAGGTGAATATCACCAACGAAGAAAGGAACTCCGACTTCCTGTTGACTGCTACCAAGCAGGTGAGTGATTTCAACCTCACTGCAACTGTGGGTGGCAACCAGATGCGCCAGACCAGCCGTTTTGTAGAAAACGTAGCCGGACAGCTCAATATCCCCGGCATTTACAGACTCACCAACAGCAGGATTCCGCTGGTTAGCGAAGACAACTTCGTTGAAAAGCGAATCAATAGCTTGTACGGAACAGCATCTGTGGGTTATAAAGACTTCCTGTTCCTGGATATCACTGGTCGGAACGACTGGAGCTCTGCTCTGACACTTCCAGATGCCTTGAAAGAATTTGGATCCGAGGATAACTCTTATTTCTATTCTTCTGTTGCATTGAGTGCCATTTTGAGTGATGTTGTAAAACTCCCCGACTTCATCAGTTTCCTGAAAGTTCGTGGAAGCTTCGCGCAGGTAGGTAATGATACAGATCCTTTCCGCTTTACTCAGTCCTTCAACCCGAGCACACCTTATGGTTCTTCCCAGATCTATGGTGAAACCAGCGTTCTGGCGAACCTGAACCTGAAGCCGGAGATCAGCTCTGCTTACGAAGTGGGAACTGATATCCGTTTCCTGGATAACAGAATCGGACTGGACCTGACTTATTATACCAGCCGTACCAAAAACCAGATCCTCTCTATTCCGCTTTCTAACACCAGTGGTTATGGAAGCCGCGTAATCAACGCCGGCTTGATTAAAAACTGGGGTTTTGAAGCCATGTTGAACCTGGTACCGGTTCGAAACAAAAACCTGACCTGGAATTTTGATGTTAACTGGTCTGCTAACCGCAGTGAAGTGATTGAGCTGAGTGATGGCCTGACCAATCTCGTAATGGCAAGCCGTGGTGTTAGCATTGAAGCCAGAGTAGGTGAGCGTATGGGTGATCTGTATGGAATTGGATTTGCAAGAGTACAGAGCAAAGATCCCAATGCTCCATATTATGACGCATCCGGACAGTATGCCGGTCAAATGGTGATTGGTTCCAATGGTCGTCCGGTACGTACAACCAATCGTATCAAATTAGGTAACTACAACCCCGACTGGTTGATGGGTATCCGCAACAGCTTTAACTATAAAGGCATTCGCCTGAGCTTCCTCTTTGATATCCGCAGTGGTGGTGAATTGTATTCCCTGACCCAGGTGGTGGGTCGCGAAGGTGGTATCATTACCGAAACACTGGAAGGCCGTGCTGATGGATACGACCTGACCAAACCTGGAAACGGTGTAATTGGAGAAGGTGTGGTTCAGAATGCAGATGGTTCTTTTACTCCAAATTCAAGAAAAGTTACTGCCCGCGAATGGCATACTGCCTGGACCGGTGGTCGTAACATCGCTGAAGGTGTAATGTACGATGCCAGCTTCATCAAATTGCGGGAATTGCAGGTTGGTTATAATATCCCTGATAAGGTTTGGGGTAAACTTCCTTTCCGTGGTGTAGCGGTTTCACTGGTTGGTCGTAATCTCTTCCTGTGGGACAATGTTCCGCACGTAGATCCTGAAAACATGAGCTATAGCGGTGGAACAGCATTACCAGGTATTGAATACATGAGTATTCCTACCACCCGCAGTTATGGTGTGAACCTCAGTTTCAAATTATAATCACTAACCCATCCAACTCTTTTATATGAAATTTCTTAAAATAACCCTGCCATTTCTGATAATGGGGATGTTGGCAGGATGTACCAAAGATTTTGAAGAGATTAACACCAATGGGAACGTTCCTATTGATGTGAATCCGGATCTCCTATTAAGTGGCGTTATCAGAAGTGCTATGAACCAACAGGTCTTTGAGGCCTGGGGCATTGGAAATATTGTTGTGCAATACCACGCCAAGATTCAGTTCGTAAATGAAGACCGATATCTCTGGAATGAGCAAAACGGTATCTGGAACAACGTGTATGGGAACTATCGCAACCTGCAGAATATTTTCAATAAAGTAGGAGGTGATAATACCAATGCATACAACGCTGTTGCCCTGATTCTGAAGTCCTGGATGTTCGCCCAGGCTACTGAAGCGTATGGTGATATTCCTTACTCAGAAGCTGGTAAAGCCAAGAGCGATGGTATTTATACACCTAAATATGATACACAGGAATCCATCTACAATGGTATCCTGGCTGATCTGAAAACTGCCAATGAAATCCTGGCGGTAAGCACAACCAGTATTGCAGGAGATATATTGTATGGGGGAGGTCCTTCTGCAATCATGAAATGGAGAAAACTGGCAAACTCACTCAGATTGCGTTACCTGCTTAGAATTTCTGCCAAGAAAGATGTAAAAGCAGAAATGCAGGCAATCGTGGGGGATCCTGCTAACAACCCCATCTTTACCGGAAACGCGGATAATGCAGCAATGAAATACCTGGCACTGGCCCCCAACCAATGGCCTTTGTATGATTCAAGGGTAGGTTCTATTGATGAATTCCGGGTAAGTAAAACATTGGATGATCGTTTGACTTCGCTTAATGATCCCCGTTTGAATGTTTTTGGAAGACCTTCATTAGCTTCAGTTGCAGCAGGTACTCCTGCAATTGAGGGCATTCCTAATGGATTGGGAGATGTGGATGCCTTGAATTACAATGGTGGGCCACAAGGCGTTAGCCGTGTTGGGTATACATTCGCCTGCCTGGTTTGTAATGACCCGGGTCAGGCGCCACCGGTTCCCGATGCTCCCCAGGCACTGCTGATGACCTATGCTGAATTGCAGTTCCTCCTGGCTGAAGCACGCGAAAAAGAACTCATCACTACCGGTACTGCAGAAACCTACTACCTGAATGGTATCAATGCCAATTTCGAGTACTGGAGAGGGGTAGTACCTGCACAGTACAATATCAACCTGACCATGCCGGCAGATTATCTTACTCAGTCCGGAGTTGCCTATACCGGCACACCCCAGGAAAAACTGGCTAAGATCGCACTGCAAAAATGGGTAGCGCTTTATTTCAACGGACTCGAAGGCTGGTTTGAATGGCGTCGTACCCGTTTGCCGGAAGTAATTCCTGGTCCGGCTAACCTGAACGACAACAAAGTTCCGGTACGTTATATCTATCCTCAGGCAGAACAATCGTTGAATGCTACCAACCGCAACGAAGCTGTTGCCCGCCAGGGAGAAGATACTCAAAACACAGCTACCTGGGTAAACAAATAAACTAAAAACAACTAAATCCGCGAGGCGATTCCTTTATTGGGTCGCCTTGCGCTTTTTGGGTGCATACTTGCGTTAATGCATGTTTTGATTTCCATTCCTGATTTTAAATTTGAACTATGACAACTCCACAAGAACTCACCAACCAGATCTTTTCCCTGTACGAACAATTCGGTGCAGAAGAATATGCAGGCGAAAAAGTTTCCCAGCTCGAACACATGGTACAGGCTGCTCAACTCGCTATGGAAGAAGGATACGACGATGAAGTGGTGCTCGCTGCCTTCCTGCACGATGTTGGTCACCTCCTGCCTGTTCATGATGTTTCTGAAACCATGGATGGATATGGGGTGATGGATCATGAAAAAGTGGGGGCCGACTGGCTGCTTGGCCTTGGTATGGGAGAACGAATGTGTAAACTCATCGCCTCCCATGTGAACGCCAAACGCTACCTCACCTGGAAATATCCTTCCTACTATGAACAGCTTTCAGAAGCCAGCAAAAAGACCCTCGAATACCAGGGTGGAAGAATGGAAGAAGCAGAAGCAAAAGCTTTTGAAGCCGATCCGCTTTTTGATTTGTATATCCGTATGCGCACCTGGGATGAAGCTGCCAAGATCGAAGGCAAACCCCTTCCCGAATTGGATGAACTGAAACAAAAACTGACGCAGTATATTATTGGGCGCCAACAGGCTAATTAGTCCATTGGCTGATGGTTTTTTCCGCAACAGCCGGACTAGCCGTCATGCCTTTCCCTCCAATTGCAGTAAGGATCAGGATATTCGTATCCGCATATTCACGGAAAATATCCTGCTCCTTACTTTGTGTATAATACCCATTCCAGGTTTTTGCAATGTTCCAGTGTGGCAGGCGGATCATTCGCTGCGCCTCCTGCAGAATGATATCTTCAATTACCTGCTTGTACTCAAATCCCAATGAATCCGTTTGATCAATAGGCGCATATTCATGTGAATCACCTATGATCATACTGCCATCCATCGCCTGTTTGAACAACACATGAATCCCCCACTTTTTAAAGCGGCTGTCTATCTGCGCTGACTGCAGCTTTTCAAATGAAGGACACTCCCGGAAACTCTCATATCGTCTGATACTAAGTCCACCGAAGATGGACCCCTTCAGTTCATAATCCGGCATAGGTGTAGTCTGCATCATCTGCAACTTGACCAACTCAATGCCCGCATTCGTAAACAAAGAAGGATACAGGGTTTTAAACTCCCTTCCTGAACAGATCACCACATAATTAGAACTGAATTGCTCGCCATTACCGGTTTCTACCCAGGCACGATCTGACTGATAAACTACTGACTTCACCAGGGTGTTGGATTTATATAGCAGTCCCAACTGCTCCTTCATATAAGCGATCAGGTGATGCACCATGCGGTTAGGCTCCACCGTTATTTCATCCGGAAAATATAACCCGCCCTGACAATAAGAAGCCCGAAGTCCGGGATACCGCAACAAACAATCTTCTTTACTTGCTAACGTACAGGCATATCCGTCTTTTTCATTAATCGCAGCAAGCTCTTCCAATAGTGTAGCCTCCGTATTGTCAGATGCCAGGTAAATAGAACCATTAGCACGCAGCGTGATGTCAAAACTGCTCTGAATCGACCGGTATATCTCCATGCTCCTCCTGCCATACTCCTTCCATTCTCCTTTTGCCATTCCGGATGGAATGATCATTCCAAAATTGCGGACAGATGCATCGGCCGGCTTTTCATCCTTTTCAATCAATAATACCTTCCATCCTTTTTTCGCGGCATGATAGGCATGAAAACTGCCCAGCACGCCGGCTCCTACCACGATCAGATCAAAATGTTTGGGTTGCATAAAATTTATAAAAGAACGGGTTGAGATTTATACTTGCGACTGAAATAGATCCAGCTATAGGCTACCAGTCCGGCACCTGCAATACCAAAGATCCAGCTGAGCTGGATAAAGTAAGGCAGCCAGTTGGTCTGCGCATTGAACAATTCCTTGTTAAGAATCAGGAAACAACTTCCGAGATATCCTACCGAATCCATCAGGTAAAAAAAGAAGCCGATATTTCCTTTCACTTTAAAGGCAGCAATGAATCGCTCGAGGAACAAACATTGCAGCGCATTGTAACTCAGGTAGAGCCCAACCGTAAATGTTATCAGCCAGAAAATGGCAGATCCCCAATGATTGGCTATTCCCAATGCACAAATCAGAATGGTCAGAAATCCCAGTCCTATCACCAGGTGCTGGCGATACAAACTTTTAAAATGATTGTGGATACCCGTTAAGGTCAGCAATAAGACAAACACTGCCAGGGAGGCGATGGTTTCCATCTGTGCAAAGATCCCGGGAGACGCACCAGGCTCCAGCACCAGCAGCATTTCAACCGCATAGTTATCCTTGATATCCCTCAGGATGGTCAGCAGCAAATTGATCAATACAATGACGGTGAGCCCGGGTAGAAACAACCGGATTAAGTCTTTACGCTGCGATTTGTTCATCTGAATGCGTTCTCCTCTCTCTTTTTTTTCTGTCTCCGCTGGTGGAGGTATCTTTCCCAGCAGATAAACAGATAAAAAAAGCAAGGGCAAAAAAATTGCGCCGGTTACAAAGGGCATCATCAGTTCTGAAACGCCCCAGGATTCAATGCTGATGCGTCCTACCGTCTTCACTACCCCGGAACTGAATATAAAATTGATACTCAGAATGAGTGCAATCAGATCGGTATATTTTCTGCCTTCGATATAACTGAATACCAGTCCCCATATCAGGCCCAGGCACATGCCATTCAAAAACAGGAACAATACATTATAAGGCAGCGGTATCAAGGCCATCATTAACAGGCAAAGATGCGCGCCTCCTATCAGGGTCAATATATAGGTTCCTCTTTTAGCCGGATTGATCTCAGAAATGAACCGGATCCCGATAAATTTGGAGGTCATATATCCCAGCACCTGGGCAATTACGATGGCTGATTTGAAACTGATCCCAAATGCCATCATGCCTTCAAAGGTTCCCGCGCTGATCGCTTTTCGAAACCCATACATACAGAAATACGTGGTAAAAGCTGCAAAGGATGCCAGGATGACGATGGCAAGCTGCTGCTGGCGGGAATCGGGTCCCTTGAGTATCCGGTTCAACATATGCTGTCAATTTACTGATTCCGGCCTGAAGATTTTATTTTCCCTTTCATTACTTTATTGCTAAGTCTGCACTCCATTTGAGTTTGAGCATTCTTTCCACAGGTGTGAAAAAGATTCAGCCCCCGCCTTTTACCAGAAGCCTACTTTCGTGTCCAGTTCTTGTCATCACAGCATCGGTTCAGCAGGGCCCAATCCTGCTGATTAATAGGGAACCACGTGTAACTCGTGGGCTGACGGGCAACTGTAATGCGCTCAAGCGTAAAGCCAGATACCTGCCGATTCTGTTTTGTTAGGACCTTCCCGCGTAAGGTACCGGCATAGGCAACACGCATCGGGACTGCAGACTCTGCAAGCCCAGGACGTATCAGCCCTTGCCCCCGCGGAAAACTGATACATCTATCTAAACATACTACCATGCAAAACGAAGTGTTGCTGAAGGAAAACAAGGATCGGTTTGTGATCCTTCCCATTAAATATCCCGCCATCTGGGAAATGTATAAAAAACATGAGGCCAGCTTCTGGACAGCAGAGGAAATCGACCTCAGTGCTGACCTGGCCGACTGGGCAAACCTGAATGACGGGGAACGTCACTTCATTTCGCATGTACTGGCCTTCTTCGCAGCCAGTGATGGTATTGTGAATGAAAACCTGGCCGTGAACTTCATGAGTGAAGTACAACTGCCCGAAGCCCGCTGCTTCTACGGTTTCCAGATCATGATGGAAAATATCCACTCCGAAACCTATGCCCTCCTGATTGATACCTACGTGAAAGATCCGGTTGAAAAAGACCGCCTCTTTCATGCCATTGATACCGTTCCCGCTGTTACCAAAAAAGCGGAATGGGCATTGCGCTGGATCGAGAAAGGAAATTTTGCTGAGCGCCTGGTTGCTTTCGCTGCCGTAGAAGGGATTTTCTTCAGTGGTAGCTTCTGCTCCATTTTCTGGTTGAAGAAACGTGGTCTGATGCCCGGACTCACATTCAGCAATGAACTGATTAGTCGCGATGAAGGCATGCACTGCGAATTCGCCTGCTTGCTGTACAGTATGCTGTCTGAAAAGCTCTCTCAGGAACAAGTATATAGCATCATCGGTGATGCGGTAGAGATTGAAAAGGAATTCATCACAGATGCCCTTCCGGTTGATTTGATCGGGATGAATGCCCGCCTCATGCAACAATACATCGAGTTTGTAGCCGACCGCTGGCTCGGTGAACTCGGTTATCCGAAAATGTTCAACACCGCCAATCCCTTTGATTTTATGGAGATGATCTCCCTGCAGGGCAAAACCAACTTCTTTGAAAAAAGAGTTGGTGATTACCAGAAGTCGGGAGTGATGAGTGGTGCAACCGGACAGTCCTTCTCCCTCGATGAAGATTTTTAAATTGATTAAAGCGTTTAACCATGTTTGTTATAAAAAGAAACGGTCGTAAAGAATCCGTAAAGTTTGATAAGATTACAGCCCGCATTCAGAAACTCTCCTATGGATTGAGTCCGCTGGTGGATGTACACGATATCGCGAAAAAAACAATTGAAGGTATCTATGATGGAGTAACTACTACGGAACTGGATAACCTTGCTGCAGAAACTGCCGCCAGTCTTACTACGCGTCACCCGGATTATGCTTTGCTGGCATCCCGGATTGCAGTAAGTAATCTGCATAAGAATACAAAGAAATCCTTCAGCGATACCATGCGCGCCCTGCATCAGTACATTGATGCGGCTACCGGTAAACGTTTGCCACTCATTGCAGATGATGTGATGACTGTAATTGAAGCCAATGCTGAATTACTGGACAGCACCATTATCTATGATCGTGATTTTGGCTTTGATTATTTCGGATTCAAAACCCTGGAGAAGTCTTACCTGTTGCGGATTAACGGTAAGATTGCTGAACGCCCGCAGCATCTCTACATGCGGGTTGCTATCGGAATTCATAAAGATGACCTGGAGCAGGCGATCAAAACCTATAACCTGATGAGTGAGCGCTGGTTCACCCATGCCACACCCACACTCTTTAATGCTGGTACTCCCAAGCCCCAGCTCTCCAGTTGTTTTTTGTTAACGATGAAGGAAGACAGTATTGATGGTATTTATGATACATTGAAACAAACCGCCAAGATCTCTCAGAGTGCAGGTGGAATTGGACTGGCTATTCATAATATCCGTGCAACCGGCACCTATATCGGTGGCACCAATGGCACCAGTAATGGCATCATTCCTATGCTTCGTGTATTCAATGATACCGCGCGTTATGTAGACCAGGGCGGGGGTAAACGAAAAGGCGCATTTGCTATTTACCTCGAGCCCTGGCATGCCGATGTGTTTGAATTCCTGGATCTGCGTAAGAACCATGGTAAGGAAGAACTGCGTGCCCGTGATTTGTTCTATGCACTGTGGATTCCGGATTTGTTTATGAAGAGGGTAGAGGACAATGGCGACTGGACATTATTCTGTCCGCATGAAGCACCCGGACTGCAGGATTGCCACGGTGCAGCTTTCGAAGAATTATATACTACCTACGAGAAAGAAGGTCGCGGGCGCAAAACCATCAAGGCACAGGAACTCTGGTTTGCGATCCTCGATGCACAGATTGAAACCGGAACACCTTACCTTTTGTACAAGGATGCTGCGAATGCTAAATCCAACCAGCAGAACCTGGGTACGATTAAGAGTTCCAATCTCTGTACCGAGATCATGGAATATACCGACCCCAATGAAGTAGCGGTATGTAACCTGGCTTCCCTGGCACTGCCTCGTTTTGTAAAAGACGGGAAGTTTGATTTTGATAAACTCTATGAAGTTACTTACCAGGTAACGCTCAATCTGAATAAAGTAATTGATGTAAACTATTACCCGGTTGAAGAAGCAAAGCGTTCCAACCTGCGGCATCGCCCGATTGGTTTAGGTGTACAGGGATTGGCGGATGTGTTTATCCTGCTGCGACTCCCATTCGAATCGGAATTAGCGGCTATGCTGAACCGTAATATTTTTGAGACCATCTATTTTGCTGCGATGACCGCCAGTAAGGACCTGGCCAAGGAGCAGGGTGCTTATGAAACCTTCCATGGTTCTCCTTTGTCAAAAGGACAGTTCCAGTTTGATCTGTGGAAGGTTCAGCCATCCGGAAGACATGATTGGGAAACACTGCGCAATGAGGTAATTGAACATGGTGTGCGCAACTCCTTACTGGTAGCGCCGATGCCTACCGCTTCCACTTCACAGATCCTCGGAAACAATGAATGTTTTGAGCCCTATACCTCCAATATTTACAGTCGCAGGGTGCTGAGCGGTGAATTTGTGATCGTGAACAAACACCTGTTGAAAGACCTGGTAGCATTGGGCTTGTGGGACAACGACATGAAAAACCGGATCATTGCTGCCAATGGCTCTATCCAGCAGATCACCAGCATTCCGGAAGAGATTCGGGAGTTGTATAAAACCGTTTGGGAAATCAAACAGCGGACTATCATTGATATGGCGGCCGACAGAGGAGCTTATATCTGCCAGAGCCAGAGTCTGAATCTGTTTGTAAGCAATCCAACTGCTTCCAAATTAACCTCCATGCATTTTTACGCCTGGAAAAAGGGACTGAAGACCGGCATGTATTACCTGCGTACGCAGGCAGCAGCACAGGCGGTTCAGTTTACCGTAGAAAAGCAGGGTGGTCAGAATATGACACCTGTGGTGGATCAGTCGCAGGTAGCCGAAGGTGCCGTATGTACCATGCAGGATGGCTGCATTAGTTGTGGATCCTAAGTTGATTAGTAGAGGACATTCGAAAAACCAACCCAGTTAAATGAAAGGCCCGAAGTATTCGGGCCTTTTTTGATTATGAATGGGTGATAAAACGCTAGTCAATAAAGTTGATTCTCATTAGTTTTGATAACCAAAAGTAATTATAGATAACTTTAACGAACAACTATGGGATTCTAAACAATAGATAATTTGGAAAAAATATGTGTCAATGGGAATTGAGTCAATTCATATAAGAAACTTCAAGTCGATAAAAGACTCTGGTATTGTAGCACTAAAAGCCTTGAATGTACTTATTGGTGCAAATGGAGCCGGCAAGAGTAACTTTATCAGTTTTTTTAAATTTTTAAACAAACTGTATATACAAGATTTGCAAACATATATTATACAAAATGGAAGAGCTGATAGTTTTTTATTTTTTGGAAGAAAATATTCATCCTTTTTGAGTGGTACTGTTACTTTTGATAATGAATATAAAAATGAATACTCATTTACACTCTTACCAGATCAGTCTGGAAGTTTAATATTTCAAAGCGAGTGGAGTAATACGACTCAAGGAAAGCTACAAATTACAAATACAACCAGGCTTGAAAGTGAATTGAAAAATCATACCTGGTATAGATCGAATTTCCTTAGAAATAATCTTAATACTTTAAAAATATTTCATTTTCATGATACTGGTTTCAATTCTCGTCTAAAGCAGCCGTCAAATTTGAGGGATTATGCATATCTCCAAGAAGATGGAGGAAATATTGCTGCATTTCTATATATGCTGCAAGAGACAAATTCGCAAAGTTTCAAAATGATTGAGAGGGTTGTTCAGTCAATTGCTCCATTTTTTGATGGATTTTTTCTATCTCCTGATGAAATCAATCCAGATCAAATTTTTCTAAGATGGAAAGAAAAAGGTTTCGATCAAATTTTTACTGCTCATAACTTATCCGATGGCACATTAAGAATGATTTGCCTTTCGACCTTACTTCTTCAACCTGAACCTCCATCTACAATTATTATCGATGAACCCGAATTAGGCCTGCATCCGTTTGCAATAAGTAAGCTTGCTGCTATGTTACAAAGTGTTTCTGAGTCTTGTCAAGTAATAATATCGACTCAATCGGTAAGTTTAGTAAATGAATTTTCGCCCGATGATATACTTGTTGTACAACGTGAAAATAATCATGAGACCGTTTTTAAACGTCTATCTGCTGAGACCTTATCCTTTTGGCTGAATGATTATTCTTTGGGAGAATTGTGGGAGAAAAATATTTTAGGAGGGCGGCCGAAATGAGAACAATTTATATAATTGTGGAAGGACAAACTGAAGAGGAGTTTGTAAATAGCTTAATGTCTCCATACCTAAAGCAATTTGGTATCAATAATTCAGTACCAATTCCAATAGAAACTAGCCCTGGTTTTTATGGAGGGGATGTTAGATATTCAAGATATAAAAATATTGCCACAAATCTTCTTAGATCAGATCCAAATGGAATTGTCACATCGTTAATTGATTTTTATGGATTGAGAAATGATTTTCCAGGCTTTATTCAATCAGCACAACTGCAAAAAAATCAACGTGTTGAATATATCGAAGGTGAAATCATAAAAGATATTGTACATCAAAATTTGATTCCCTATATTCAATTACACGAATTTGAAGCTCTTTTATTTTCTGATATAATAGGCTTCAGTAATTGGTTTCCGAGGCATATAAATCATTTTAAGTATATCATTAATCATTTTCCAAACCCAGAAATGATTAATGATAATCCCGAAAGTTCACCAGCAGCAAGAATTTCAAAAATTGTTGGCGGAAGAAAATACAAAAAAACATTACATGGACCTATTATTGCAATGGATATCGGAATGCCAACAATACTACAAAAATGTCCAAGATTCAACCTTTGGGTAAAAACAATAATTCAACGAGCCTCTTCTAAAGAATAATTTTCAACGTATTTAATCAATATTCCATTTAAATAACACTATACACTAACCTACTTGGCGATCTCAATCTTAACCCGCTGGCCTTTGATTTTCTGCTTTTCTATCAAAGGCAGGGTGCGACTCATTTTGGATTTGCGGATGGCTACAAAGGAGAAGAAATCCTTCACCTCGATCAGCCCGATATCCTCTTTTTTCAATTCCCCTTGCTGGGTGAGGAATCCTACAATATCAATCTTGTTGATTTTGTTTTTCTTGCCGCCCGCTATATGAAGCGTCACCCATTGGGGCTTATCGGGCACCTGTACGGTATCGGGAATATCTACCCAACCGGAGGCGGTATCGATATAATCAGGAATATCTTCTGAAGGTCCCATTAATAAAATGGCGGTGCCACTGGCTTCCATTCGGGCAGTACGACCATTCCGGTGAATAAAGGATTCTTCGCTTAGGGGTAGATGATAGTGAATGATGTACCGGATATGCGGAATATCGAGTCCGCGTGCGGCCAGGTCAGTTGTTACCAAAATGTTGGATGTTCCATTGCGAAACTTACAAAGTGCTGCATCCCGCTCGGGTTGCTCCAGTGCTCCATGGTAAAACACATTCACCAGGCCCTTGTCTTTCAGGTATTCACTGGTGCGTTGCACCGCATCCCGATGGTTCAAAAACACAATGGTGGAGCGGTTACCCAAATGACAGATGAGCCGGAACAGGGAATCCAGTTTATCTGCTTCGGTTGCCCGGGCCAGTTTGATTTCCAGCGCACCGGAGCTCTCGCCTGTCAGGAAATTCAGGGTAGTAGCTTGCTGCATCTTCAGGAAACGGGGCAGTTCCATCGCCTCGGTGGCAGATACCAGGATGCGTTTCTTCAAAGAAGGCAGACTGCCCACAACGAAGGACATCTCTTCTTCAAAACCAAACTCTACCGATTTATCAAATTCATCCAGCACCAGGGTGTGGATGGTTTCGGTTTTAATATTCTCGCGACGGATATGATCTCCCAGTCTGCCAGGAGTGCCCACAATGATAGCAGGGGCTTCGAGCAGGTTGTTTTCTTCAATTTCTCTTTTATGTCCGCCATAACAGGCCGTCACTTTCAAACCAGTTCCCATTTTTTTAGCCACGTCTTCAATTTGCAGGGCCAGCTCGCGGGAGGGTGCAATGATCAGGGCCTGCGTTCCTTTTTTATCCGGATCAATCTGGTCAAGTACCGGTAAGAGATAAGCCAGGGTTTTACCTGATCCGGTTGCAGAAAGCAGAATGATATTTTCATGCTCGTGGTTGGCGGCCAGCGAGGCTTCCTGCATGGGATTGAGTGATTTGATCTTAAAGGCTGCCAGTATAGATTCCAGCGAATAAAAAGGAGTAGACATGGCGCAAAGCTAGTTTAGTTTGGGGGAAGAGGCTAAATTGCCTGAAATAATCAGGCAGAACCGAATGAAAGCGGCTACGGTACACGAGATCAAGGAAGCCTTGCAGGCACTTCCGCCCGGCAAACTGGTGGATATCACCCTGCGACTCGCAAAATTCAAAAAAGAGAACAAAGAGTTATTGTCCTACCTGTTATTTGAGTCGGAGGAGACAGATCGATATGTTGGTGAACTCAAACTGGAAATGGAGGCAGAGTTCGCCACGATGAATGTTTCCCATGTCTATTTTGCCAAAAAGACCCTGCGCAAGATTCTCCGGAATGTGAACAAGCAAGCCCGTTATATTGGAAACAAAGAATCCGAAACCGCGCTCCTGCTGCATTATCTGCGACTGCTGAAAGACTCCGGATTGCCGGTACAAAAAACACCGGTGCTGATGAATCTCTATCTCACCCAGCTTAAAAAAACCAAAAAGCTGATTGAATCCCTGCACGAGGATCTGCAGTACGAATACCTGCGCCTCTGGAAGAAACTGGCTGCCTGATGCCCCCGGTTACGTACTTTTAGGGCATGAAAGACTTCAAGAAATATTTCATGATACCGGTTGATCCGGAGCAACTCTATCGGACATTGACTAACCCGGCTACGGTGCAATTGTGGGCAGGTGCAGATGCGGTGATGTCTGAAGAACCGGATTCCGAATTTTCCTTATGGGAAGAAAGTATTGTAGGGAAGAACCTGGAATTCGAACCCGGTAAAAAGATTGTGCAGGAATGGTATTTCGGGGAAGATGCAGAAGCCCCTTCCATCGTCACTATTAAATTACACGAACACAAACAGGGCACTTCCATGGAAGTACGCCAAACCAATATTCCGGATGATGTTTACGATGAAATCACCGAAGGCTGGGAAGAAGTGTATATCTCTTCCCTGCTTGATTTTTATTCAGAAGGATAAGCCCTGCTAACGGTGATCCGCATAGGTTTTTGCTGGCACGATCGATTCTACTTCCTCCAGTGCTCCAGCAGGCACTTGTTGGTTTATAGCCTTTAATGCCTGTTCTAACTGTTCCATGGTGCGAATCCCAATCACAGCAGCTCCAATAGCTGGTTTGGATAAGGCATAGTGAATAGCCACTGATTCCGGTTCCACCTCATAGCGTTTAGCGATTTCCGTTAGTTGCAACCTGATCCTGTTTACTTCGGTGGCGGTATGTCCAAGGTAATCTTTGCCAGCTTTATTGATCAGCATCCCGCTGGCCAGTGTTCCTCTTGCCAATACGGTAATCTTATTGGCAACGAGTAGAGGCAGACAGCTTTCTTCCGGCCTGCGGTCCAGCACACTGTATTGCATCATGACGCTGCTGATCCGACTCTTTTCAACATATTGCCGGATCACATTCGGGCGGATTGAGGAGATGCCATAATACCGGATCTTTCCTGCCGCTTTCAGGATTTCAAATGCTTCAATCGTTTCCTCAATAGGGTCTTCTATAGTTCCGCCATGTAACTGGTAGAGATCAATGCGATCGGTTTTTAATCGCTTTAAAGAAGCTTCCACTGCCTGAATGATGTACTCCTTACGTGGGTTCCAATCCCAGCCACTGCCATCTTCCCGCCACTGGTTACCTACCTTGGTGGCGATGAATACCTTGTTGCGGTGAGGCTTCAGCAGGCTGCCGATCAGCTCTTCATTCGCGCCCTGCTCATAGAGATCAGCCGTATCAAAATAATTGATGCCACCATCGAGGGCGGCATCAATTATGGAGGCAGCAGAAGCTTGTCCCGCTTTGAGCGACATGCACCCAAATCCGATCTGGCTTAGCTGCTCTTTAGTAGTTCCCAAAAAATGATAGGTCATAGCTGTTCGTTTAATGTCCGTCCATCTTCACCATCCTGGGTTGAAAGCTACCCAAAATAGATACAAGATCCGTTTGACAGGCCATCACTTCTTCCAGGTTTTTATAGGCCTGGGGTGCTTCATCCACACCACCGCCGATCAGGCTGACATTTGCTTCTTTCAGGGCCAGTTTCATAGCGGATCGGGTGATGGATTCATTGGCAGCGCGACGACTCATCTGTCTTCCAGCTCCATGTGAAGCAGATTGCAAAGAAGATGCCGCACCCTTTCCTTTCACAATATAACCGGGAGCCGCCATGGAACCAGGAATGATGCCCAGTACATTTTCACCAGCCGGTGTAGCGCCTTTCCGGTGAACAATCAGTTCTTCGCCATGGATGATTTCCTTCCAGGCAAAATTGTGATGGTTCTGCACCGCGACTACTGGTTTCTCTCCAATTGCCTTCGCAATTTTTTTGTGAATCAGTTCATGACAGGCGGCGGAATAATCGCCGGCCAGGTTCATGGCAGCCCAGTATTCAGCACCTGCTTCCTCCTCGAGGTATAACCACGACAGGTGTTTGCTTTCCCCCTGCAACCTACGAGTTGAGATAGCGAGCTGCGTATAGTGCTGCGCGATCTTAGCCCCCAGGGCACGTGATCCCGAATGAGACAGGAGTCCCAGCCATTCACCTGCTGGCATGCCCAATGTGCTGTCTTTTTCCTCAATTTTCACAATCCCGAATTCCACAAAGTGATTGCCACTTCCGGAGCTTCCCAGTTGTTTCCAGGCCCGGGTGTGCAGGTACTTGAGAAAAGGAATCTCGAAAAAGAGCCGGTTGTCCATCACCGCATGATCCGGTGAACGATCAAACTGTTTGCTGCTTCCAAACAGGGTTTGTTCATCCAGAATGCGTTCAAAAAAACCGGGTTTCTGGTTGAGTACCGCGCCTTTCACAGCAAAAATACTCAGTGCCATCCGGCAGCCGATATCAACGCCTACGCCATAGGGGATGACAGCATTTTTGGTGGCTAGCACACCGCCTATCGGTAATCCATAACCGTGGTGTGCATCCGGCATCAGTGCGCCGGCCACGCTAATGGGTAAGCGTGCGGCCTGGTACATCTGGTGCAGGGCAGATTCTTCAATTTGTTTCCGGCCATATATATTGAATTGAATACCCTGTGTATTCAGGGATGATTCAACGGCCGATGGTAGTTTATTTTCCATTTTTTTAATTGGTGGCCAATACCCTTCGGAACCCCATCACTTGTGTTTTTTTAGGTTCGTAGTTGGTAGAAGCCGGGTTCAATAATTCTGCCAGTGAAACCGGTGCATCGATGGTTGTTTCGATGTTCAGTTTACCAGCCAGTTGTTGTGCTTTGTCGACGCTCAGTTTGCCGAATTCGTATTGAGCAATCAGTCGACCTTTTCTTAATAAGGCAGGATCCACCAGGTGCAGTGCACTGTTGAACGTACAGATGATCTGAACATTCAGGCAATCACTCAGCAAGCCATCACTCAGGTTCAGCAGGTTGCTGACAGAATGATTGGATTGATAGGTGCGGTCCAGGATGATATTCTCTGCATCTTCAATCACAAGGATAGAGTTCGGGTGTTCGATCAGCAGATCCATAAAATCCGGATTCATCAGGTTGCCTGCAACCGAAGGAGAAAGGAACAACACTTTCTTTCTCACTTTTCCGATCAGATAACGCAGGTAGGTAGTTTTACCGGTACCTGGTAATCCGTGCAGGAGTACAATTCCTTTATCCTGCTCTTTTAGTAATCGTTCCTGAATCTTTGCATCTACTTCAATGAAGTCATCGTTGTAATAGAGATTCAGGTCCAGCTCGCTGGGTTGGATGTTGAGCGGTTTCAGATCTAATCCGTAGTTGTTGGAATTGATGATGTGAATCTGGTGCTGACCTTCTTCTTTTTCTTTTGGAAAATCAACCAATGCCTGCATGATTTGCTCAGCACGATCATGATCCAATACATCGTACGCCAACTCGGCGAAATCTCTGCCCAGTTCAATAAGTATCTTTCCTTTCAACTCAACAATACTCAGGGTGAATTCCTGTCTTTGCTGCTCCCAGTTATAGAAGTTACTTTGATGTACCTGAATAACTTTTCCTGCAGCATGTGTTAATAAATATTCCAGCGCTTTACCCGGATCGATATTGTTGATAAAGAGCACGGAAGGTGCTTTGCCAAATCTGTACAGGTAATAGGATTTTACTTCCAGGTAACTGTTATAGAACAGATCAGATTGAATATTGACGTCTGATCCGTTCACGATTGCGCGCACGATATCTCTTATCCGCTGTAATGCGGATGCTAAAATTGTGTTCATAAAAAATTGATTGAATCGAAATAAAAAACCCCGCTGTTTCGGCGGGGTTACTATACTGAAGTTGTTCGCTTAACGATTGGGAACAAACCACACCCCGCGCTGAAATGCACAGCCAGAAAGGCTTTCAGCGGTATGTTTACGATATGTGTTAAAGCGGGGCATTGTTCTTGTTTTTAAAATTTGTGAATGCAAAGATGGTTTAATTTTTCTGATTTCAAAATAGTCGATGAAATTTTTTTATTGAATAATAAGTCGCCCGGTTTTTTCTTTTACACCATCGCGGGTTATGATATAGATATAAACTCCACTGGAAAGTTGGGTTGTTGCAATCGATTCTGTTGTAGCGTTTAATTGTTTTCTCAATAAGGGCCTGCCTGTCATATCAAACAACACAAGTATGGCTGCTTCCGGATCTTTGGATAAGATGGTTAGCGGAGCTCCTTTTCTTACCGGTGACGGAAATACAAAGAAATCAGAGGAGCTGAATTGGTAAACAGGCAACCACTCAGTGTTGTAGGATGTACCATTGGCAAGTGTTACGATCGCTCTGTAAAGGTTGAGTCCGTCTCTTGCTGATGCGGACCTTGTAAAAAAGCGGTTATTGGTTACTGTTATAGAATCAACCGTTTCAATCCCTGTGCTTGTTTTTTGCTGGAAACGAACGGTTGCTACCTGGTAAGTAGTACCCAACTCCAGTTGAAGTTTTGCAGCTCCCGGGCCATCAGGATCAGCAAGGAAATTCTGGATATAACAACTGGTTAGTTGGTTCTGGTAAGTAAAGGCGTAGGAACGTCTTCCTTCTTTCTCCTTTTCAAACAAGGGAGACACACTGAAATGTGTGAAGGGGTTGTTTTGTTTGGACTGAATCAGAAGCGTATCACTTATCGTTGTAAATGCTTCGAGGTAGTTTTCACCAAGACGGTATACACGATACCCAATTGCTTTTGGTACAGGTGCCCAATAGATCAGGAAGGAGTCCGCGCAGTTAAAGCCGGTAACCATTCTGGTTTCATTGGACACAGTGATGGTATCGGATACGATTTCTGTATCAGTAAACACAAAGCGGAACTGAACCCATTGAAGAGAGTCGGGCACGCTCCAGGGATAATTGCTTAATCCGGGTTGAATCGCGTTGGAGATCAGTTTCCATTGAGTGTTGCCTGATCTGTAGAAAAGCGATCCGGTTTTATTGCTGTTTATTTCCCAACGGAGGCGATGCTGGTTGCCAGGTGTAAGAATATCAGCCTTTGTTGGATAGGTGATCCGGAGCTGATCAAGGCTATCCAGTTGCCAGGCGATAGCAAAAGCTTGCTGTGTTGTTGTTAAGTCGCCTGCGCGAATTTCAATGGTATAAATTCCGGCAGTAGGCAGAGCAATACTGATTTGCTCCAGGTTATTCAATGAATCGCGGCCCCGGTTGGCGGTTTGATTACCGGAGAGGGCAGTGGCACGATGATCCAGTACCCAGGGTAGGATGGCATTCCCGTTTGGATCCATTACGCGCAGGTCCAGATCGTTTACCAGGGCAGGAAAACTATTGGCGGTGGCAGCAGGATCATTCCAGGCAAGGGTAATCTTACAGGTAGCAGTTTGTTCCGGCACCTCTATACTAAATCGCAGCACCGCATTTTCGGTTATACCTGCCAGTGTGTACTGGCCTTTTTGCAGGAGTTCTATGGCTTTGACTGCATTCAATGCCCCATAACCGGATTGAAAATCTGGTCCCGGTGCGTTTACTTCATCTGTACTGGTAACCAATACAGCCCGGAGTAGTGCTGAGGGTGCCGGCCTGGAATGCATATTTTGATAGAGCTCCTGCAGCAAAAGCGTGGTTCCGGATACCAGTGCTGCTGCGCCGGAGCTGCCATCTTCTCCAAAGGCAATGAGTTCCGGTTTGATTCGACCATCGTGTGCGGGTCCCCGTGAGCTGAGAGGCACCACCCGTTGCAGGGAGTCCATTGCTCCGACTACCAGGCTGTTTTTACTCATTTTGAAACTGCCGGTGAGGTTGGCCCATCCTGTAATGCCGGCATAGGGGCCATCCGGACTGGTTTCAGTTCCCCGGTTGCCTGCAGAAAAAACATGCAGCAGGCTGGTATCTTCATTGAGTTGCTGGTCGTAGGCAGCAGCATCCAGACCGTAAAAATTTTCTATTCCCACTCCATAGGAATGGTTCTGAACAGTAACGCCCTGGCTCTTCAGCAGGCTGGTTGCATCGGGCATCAGTTCTGCAAAATCAGCGGATCGGATACCTGCCCCCCAGGCGGCACCTTTGCCTGTGTAGTAGGTGTTCCCTCCACCTGCTGCAATCGTAGCCATATTGGTTGCATGGGTTTCCATCTCCGGGGCTGCATTTATGGAGGGCAGCCATCTGCCTTTGAAATCGATATCAGTTGTATCGGGTTTGCTTTCCTTGATAGAGATCACCTGGTTCCTGCCGGAGAGTTCGGGATACCAGAAATGGGCTGCATTAAGTTTATTGGCACTGAGGTCGAACCCGGTTAATTCTCTTTCGGTTGTGGGTTTCCGGTAGCGGGAAACTTGTTCAATGCCGGGTGATTTCAATAGCTCCGGAAGCCTGGAGGGATTCATTCGTACAACAAAAGTTGACCAGGCAGCATTGGTTCTCAGGATGCGTAATTTGCCTTCCTGTTCCAGCCCTTTAAGTTCAGCCGCGGAAGTCGCACGGATAATCAGCTCCAACTCCTGGCGCCCGATGGTGTTGGCTGGATAGTCGGCTAGTAAATCGGGGGATAGTTTCCAGAGATCATTAACCGGCCGGAGCTTGGGGATGTTTTGTTTTGATTTCGGGATCTCATCGCGGTAGCGAACAATAAACCGGGTAGGTGAGAGTCTTCGTAGAATGAGTACATCAGGAGGAACTGTACTGGATTCCAACAGAAAGAATTGTCCGCTGGTAGCTGAATCCAGCAATCGTTCTGTTCCGGGTATATGTATTTCTTCCTGTGCCTGTATGTGCAGGGTCAGGACAAGAAAAAGGAGCAGGGAACAGGTTGTCTTCATATGTTTGACGTAATCTAAAATAGGAAATCCGGACTGGATCTGACTGTGCAACACAGATGCAAAAATATTTATACTTATCTAGTACTTTAACAGTATTTTAAGACTCTAAAAACACACACACCTATGTTGAACAAATTTTATGTTGCAGCTGCTGCTGTGCTGCTATTCAGTGCTACCTCCTGTCAGAAAAACGACGCCCCCGTACAGGAAGAAACCATCACCAATGATGTTATTAACAGTGTAAAAGCGATGGGCTTCTCAACCCAGAACATCATGGCCACAGAAGGGGGCTATATCGTGGAAGGCGATATTTTTATTCCAGGTTCAGATTTGAAACGCGCTCACAATGGAACCATTCTGAGGGTGGGAGAATCTGAGCAGTACCGGACTACCAACCTCGTAACAGGATTGCCCAGGGTTATAACCATTTCAGTGGATTCAAAACTTCCCTCCTCTTATGTTGCTGCTACTGATGATGCGATTGCCCGCTTTAATGCGGAAAATTTACAGATCACCTTTCAGCGGGTTAGTTCAGGAGCCAGTATCGCTATCAAAGCTGCACCCCGTAATGCACGTTACCTGGCTTCCGCAGGATTTCCTACCAGCAACGGCAATCCTTACAACCAGGTTTTAGTTGCTACGCGCCAGATCGGAAACCAGCCTCAGGCTACTGTTGCTACTATCCTGGCACATGAAATTGGCCATTGCATTGGATTCCGTCACACTGATTATATGGATCGCTCTTATAGCTGTGGCGGTTCAACTGCTAATGAAGGTGCTTCTACTGTTGGTGCTATTCTGATTCCTGGTACACCAGCCGGACCGGATCCCAATTCCTGGATGCTGGCTTGTATCGGCAGTGGTCAGAACAGACCTTTCAATAACAATGATAAAACGGCACTTGCTTACTTATACTAACACTCAAGCATCCGTACTTGCATGAAGGAGGCCGTTCGTAGTACACGAACGGCCTCTCTTTATGGGAACCAACCTCAACCTCTCAACTTACTGAATGCTATGGTATCCTTTTCTAACCGGAGAGATATCACCGATTACCACGATGGTGGTGGGGGCTGGTAATTTCTCATTGTTCCGGCCGATGGAGTAATAGCCTTTTTTAACTTCCGGGGCTTTCCTGCTCAGGGCAGTTTCGCTTACCGGCTGTTTATTGGATGGCAGTTCAGCTGCCTTGTTTTTCATGGAATAAAATCCTTTCTGGGCGGCTTTTACAGGTTGCTTGTCCTGCGCCATGGCTGTTCCGAATGTAAGTGCTGCTATAAAAAGAGTATTTGCTATCTTTTTCATGCTATGTAATTGATGGATTAAAAAATGAAATACACGGTTTGCTGATCGTCATCTGATCAGATGCGTCAGTTAAATAAAGAAGTGAGACCAGCCTAAATCAGAAAACTTCGGTGCTGCAGATAGAGGGGAGAGTCTGGGGCAAAATGAACCCTTGTGGTCAGCCGCTCCTGTTTTGTAAGATTGGTTGAACCAAGCACTTGTTCACGAACAGGGGTTGATACCGGCAGTTGGGCTGCCTGAACCCTGGTTCGGTAATGAATGAAATGCTCCTCCTGCTTTTCTTCCGTGGTAGATCTTTGATCTCCGCTGTTTGTGATCTCAGCAAGGGAAGCAGGATCCACCAACTGCTGAAGGGCCGCTCCCGGCAAACTTGCCACCAGGAACAGAAGACCGAGCAATATGGTTAGTACCTTTTTCATTTTTTGGTAATGCAAAGATACTAGTGCCCAGTTGCTTACTTATTTAGATTTTTGTTAAATCGTTCACGCAGGTAGGAGCGGGTAAGGATGCCGGATTGCTTGAGATCAGTTTCTTTCCAGCCCCCTTCGGAGGAGGCGGAGGGGTATAATACAGAGCAGGTTTCATCCTTGTCTGAAACCGACCAGGTTACCCAACTGATCTTATTTTTCTCTGACCAGTCGATCCAGCGTTTCCACTCTTCTTCATTCAGCGGACCATTACCTGTTGCTTCCATCCCCGCGGATTCGGATATAAAGAGAGGAATCCCTTTTGACAGCGCATACTCACCCCGATCGCGCAGAAACTGCTTATGCGTGGCAGCATAATAATGCAGGGTGTACATAATATTCGTCTGCCCTTTTATTGGATCATCCGCAACCAGGTGCAGATCCTGGTCCCAATGCGGATTGCCAACCAGTATAATGTTATCGGTATCAATTGCCCGGATAGTTTTGATCAACTCAACAGAATAAGCCTTTACTTCTTCCCAGCTTTCCTGGTCTGGCTCATTGAAAATTTCATAAATGAGATGCGGGTAGTTGCCATAGCGTGCAGCAATCTCCTTAAAAAATGCTTTCGCCTCTTCCAATTGAATATTGTGCGAATGCCAGTCGACAATGACATAAATATTTTGCTCAATCGCCGCCCTGATTACTGTTTCAATGGCTTTCAGGGAGGTCGCTTTCGCATGCAGGTATCCGTTAGGTTTGGGTTCAATCCCCATGGCAGCGCGCACCAGGTCCACTTTCCAGTCATTGTGTAGCCATTTTACGGCACCGGCAGTATAAAATCTGGGCCAGAAATTATGCCAGCCAAAACTCATGCCCCGTAGTAAAACGGGCTGCCCCTGCTGATCACAGAGCTGGGTTCCGATTACCTTCAGCTGCCCATATTTTTTAACGGGCTGGGCAAAGAGGAGAGTGGGCAAAAAAATCAAAATAAGAATGATATACCGGCGCATGCATCGTTGATTGGTGAACAGTAAGTTCCAAAAAAAACACCACATTGCTGTGGTGTTGTAATTTATTCGCTAAAGTAGCTTATCCGAAAGCCTGGGTGATATCGTCCTTGATATCATCAATATGCTCGATGCCCAGGGAAATGCGCAGTAATCCGGGTTCAACTCCCGCTGATTTCTGTTCCGCCTCACTTAACTGTTCGTGGGTAGTGGTAGCCGGATGGATGATCAGTGTTTTCGCATCACCTACATTAGCGAGGTGACTGATCAGTTCCAGTTTGTTCACAAATGCATCAGCAGCTTCCTTGCCTCCTTTGATCTTGAAGGACAATACACCACCGAATCCATTCCGCAGGTATTTCTTCGCCAGCGCATGGTATTTGTTGTTCTTGAGTCCGGGGTAGTTGACATATTCCACCTGGGGTTGCTTCTCCAGCCATTCAGCCAGCTCCATGGCATTGTCAACCGTGCGCTGTACCCGAAGGCTCAGTGTTTCCAATCCCTGCAGGAAAAGGAAGGAGTTAAACGGACTCACAGCAGGACCGAGACTTCTCAATCCGGTTACCCTTGCCCGTATGATAAAGGCGATGTTGCCAAATGGTCCGCCTGAACCAAATATGTCCCAGAATTTCATGCCATGATAGGCTTCATCCGGCTCTGTGAAATAAGGAAACTTGCCATTGCCCCAGTTAAAATTACCTGCATCCACAATGATACCACCAATGCTGTTACCATGCCCGCCAATCCACTTGGTAGCGGATTCAACTATTACATTCGCACCGAAGTCAATAGGGCGGCAGAGATAGCCGGCTGCTCCAAATGTATTGTCAACAATCAGGGGAATGTTGTGCTTTTTTGCGATGTCTGACAGGCGCTCAAAATCAGGAATACTGAATCCGGGGTTGCCGATCGTTTCAACATACAATGCTTTGGTGCGGGCATCAATTTTGGATTCAAAATCAGCCGGATCATCCCCATTGGCAAATCTAACCTCGAAGCCTAACCGCTTGAAGCTCACCTTGAACTGGTTGTAGGTCCCGCCATATAGGAAAGATGAAGACACGATATTATCGCCCTGCTGCAGGATGTTCTGAAAAGTAATGAACTGTGCTGATTGTCCGGATGCCATGGCCAATGCAGCCACTCCTCCTTCCAATAACGCTACCCGTTTTTCAAATACATCCGTAGTGGGATTCATCAGGCGGGTATAGATATTACCAAACTCCCGCAGTCCAAACAGATTTGCTGCATGTTCAGCACTGTCAAATACAAAGGAGGTGGTTTGGTAAATAGGTACCACCCTGGATTTGGTTACCGGATCGGGTTCCTGCCCGGCATGCACCTGCAGGGTTTCAAATCGGAGTTGCTTGGCCATAGTTTGTTGTTTTGAATGTCTACAAATATACTAGGAATTGTAAATCAAGTGGACAATTGAGCAGGATCAGTTTTTAAGCAGGGTGTAGATTCTATTTTTAAACCTATGAAAAAGTTTCTGCTTGTACTGGATGGATTTCAACTTTCCATGGGAACAGTTGATTTTGCGATCCGCCTCGCAAAGTCGGAACAGGCGCAACTGGTGGGTTTATTTCCGGAGGAACCAACCTATCGCAGTTATGATATGTACCGGGTGATCATGGGCGCCAGTGATGTGGACCAAACGGTGGAAAATCTCGACAAGCTGGATGAAGCCAAAAGAGAGGAAGCTATGAGCCAGTTTCAGTCTGCCTGTGAAAAGGCAGGAATTACATTTTCTATTCATCGCGATAAAAGATTGGCGGATCGCGTGGTTATTGAAGAAAGCACCTATGCGGATCTGCTCATTATCTGCAAACTGGAGCGTTTCTCCCTTGCAGAAGAAGAGATCCCATCCGTTTTTTTACAGAAGCTGATGGCGTCCAGTTTTTGTCCCGTTTTGGTAGTACCCCCTGCTTACCAAGCGGTGGATGAGGTATTCATTCTGTATGATGGAAAACCATCTTCGGTATTTGCAGCTAAGCATTTCCGTTATATCCTGCCGGGACTGGCAGCAACTCCCAACGTACAAGTCGTAACCGTACACCCGGAGGGTGAGTCCAGCCACCTACCCAATAATAAACTGATGCGGGATTTTGTAAACAGATTTTATCCCAACGCGAACTATATACAATTGAGAGGATCATCAGAGGAGCAGATCAAAGGGTATGTTCGAAACAACAGCGGCAACGAATTACTGGTTGTTGGCGCTTACAGAAGATCAGACCTTTCGAGATGGTTTAAATCCAGTATGGCCGATGTTCTGATTAAGGAATTAAACAATCCGGTCTTTATTGCTCATCATTAAATTAGTAGTATGCTGAAACGATTTTTAGTCCCCACCGATTTTTCCCCCACTTCCGAAAGAGCATTTAACTATGCACTGGAGCTGGCATCCAGAACAGGCGGTACAGTTGTGCTTTATCATTTGTATACCCCGGCGGAGTCAGGTTATATTGATAATATGACCAAACTCACTGCGTATAACAAGCAGATGGAAACCGACCTGGTGAAAGAGCTCAACCGGCTGGCGGACAAATACAAGGGAAATTATCCCGGACTGATCATCTCAACCGTACTCGGGCGATCTCCTGTGGTGGATAATATCCTGGGCTTTGCTGAACACAATGCCATCGATATGATCATCATGGGCACGCAGGGGGCAAGTGGTTTGAAAAAAGCATTGGTGGGTACCATCGCCTCCCGCGTGATTGAAAAAAGTGATTTGCCCGTGCTGATGATCCCGGAACGATATGAGTGGAAACTGCCAAAGACCCTGGTACTGGCAACCGACTACCAGGCTGCCGATAAACTGGCTTTACCACTCTTATCCGGAATTGCCAATCTATTTGATGCTTCGGTTACTGTTACCCGTTTGATGGATGGCCATGGTACCCCAGATGATGCCCGCCTGGAGCAGGAACGCTTTGATGCCTATGCTACCCGGTTACAGGCTGAGTTTCCTGACCAGCCGATGGAATTTAAATTGATCCGCACCTCTTCCATAGTGGACGCGATGGAACGCCTGGATGATGAGATCCCCTATGACCTGCTGGCCCTGGTTCGCAGGAAAAAGAACTTTTTGCAGAAATTCCTCTTTGAAAGTTTTACCCGCCACATGGCCTATCTCACCAATCATCCTTTCCTGATGGTGCCGGATATTGAATAAATAGTTGGAGCCTATTGGAGCAGGATTTATTGCTGGTTTTCCAAAGTCAGAAGATGGTCGTATTTTACAAAATACGCAGACGAAATGACTGACAAACATTCCATTGGAAACTGGTTATCCAGGCTGGGTCCGGGTATTATTACAGCGGCACTTGTTTTTGGTCCCAGTAAAATGACCATCACTTCCAGGCTGGGAGCTGAATACGGTTATGCGCTAACCTGGATCATTGTAGTAGCCATCTTTTTTATGATCAGTTATGCCAATATGGGTGCCCGCGTTGGAGCTAATGCACCGGGAACTTTTCTTTCTGTGCTCCGGAAGAAATGGGGTAATGCAGCAGCCATCGCGATCGGTTTTGGTATTTTTCTGGTAACGGCATCTTTCCAGGCTGGTAATGCCATTGGAGTTGGCATCTCACTTTCAGAATCAACGCATACTAAGCCAAATGGCTGGATACTTTTATTTACGGGTGCTTCAATTGCGCTGCTCTTCTTTCGCAGTTTTTATGCTGTACTTGAAAAACTGATGATTGCGTTGGTTGGATTGATGTTGTTTGCCTTTGCATCCACCCTGTTGATGACGAAGCCTTCTCTTTCGGGTATTGCATCCGGACTTGTTCCTACAGTTCCGCAAGGATCAACCGGATTGATCATCGCCTTCATAGCTTCCTGTTTCTCCATTGTTGGAGCTGTTTATCAATCTTACCTGGAAAGAGAACGCAGGCGGTTAAAGCCCCATTTGTCCAATGGAAATTCGAGCGCAACTACAGGCATCCTTATTCTTGGCATTATGAGTGCAGTAGTTTTGATTTGTGCAGCGGCAGTTTTGCATCCCCAGCAAATCCAGGTTACCAATGCCGCCGGGATGGCTAAGGCATTGGAGCCTTTATATGGAGAATATGCATCCGGACTGTTTTATTTGGGACTTTTTGGTGCTTCTTTTTCCTCTCTTGTCGGTAACGCTACCGTAGGAGGAAGCCTGATGGGAGATGCCCTGGGTTGGGGGGATGGATTTCGCGATACAAAAGTCAAATTCCTGATAGCAACTGTTATGATAATTGGTGCAACCGTGGCGGTGCTGTTTGGAAAACTACCCCTGGAGATGATCATACTGGCGCAAAGCATAACCATTTTCCTGGTACCCTTTATTGGATTTGCGCTGCTGAGCATTGCTAATGATAAAACCATTATGGGATCAAAAGTGAATACCCGTTATCAATCCCTGGTGGGTTACCTGGGTTGGCTGCTGATTACGGTACTGGCAGTTTTTAATTTTTACGAACTCTTTATAAAATAGCAAGCATGACTGACCGAACAACTGATTTACAAAGCTGGGAAAAGCGCTTACTCGCACCCTCCGCAGCTTTAATCGAAGACCTCAAACAAATTGATGGGGATATCCTGCTGCTGGGTGTTGGTGGCAAGATGGGGCCAAGTATGGCGAAACTGGCTGTGGAAGCAATCCAGGCAGCCGGGATTTCCAAAAAAGTAATTGGGGCATCGAGGTTTTCAGAAAGCAGCCTGAAAGAAGAACTGGAAGCCAACGGGGTGGAAACCATTGCTGTGGATCTGCTGGATGATAAAGCGCTGCAAGAACTTCCCGAAGTAGAAAATGTAATCTACCTGGCCGGACAAAAATTTGGCACTACAGGCAAGGAGGCTTTTACCTGGGCGATGAACAGTTACTTACCCGGACGTGTAGCCGAAAAATTCAAAGACTCCAGGATTGTTGCATTTTCTACCGGTAATGTATATCCGTTTGCACCACTGCATAAAGGAGGATTGGATGAATCCGTTGCTCCTGAACCCATTGGTGAATATGGCCAGTCCTGTTTGGGCCGGGAACGAATTTTTCAGTATTTCTCAGAAAAGAATAATACTCCCACCCTGATCTATCGCCTCAATTATGCAGTTGATTTCAGATACGGTGTGATATTGGAAATCGCAAAATCTGTATGGGAAGGCAAGGCCATTGACCTGGGTTCAGGCAACGTAAACGTTATCTGGCAGGGTGATGCCAATGAAATTGCGATTCGTTCTTTGAGACATTGCAGCAGTCCGGCTCGTATAGTAAATGTAACCGGCCCTGAACTCTTATCCGTACAATGGATTGCCGAACAATTTGGAAAGCAATTCGCAAAAGATCCTGTACTGGTTGGCGAACCGGAACCCACTGCACTATTAAACAACGCTTCTTACTGCCACCAGTTATTCGGTTACCCACGCACCACCATCCGGGATATTATTGATATAACGGCAGAATGGATGAAACAGGGTGGCGACACATTTGGAAAAGCTACTCATTTTCAGGAAAGAAAAGGACAATTCTAAATATGGAACAAAAGAAATTAAAGCCGGCCCTTACTGCGCTTTTGCAGGAAGGAACAGTTATACCCGCGCATCCGCTTGCTCTTACTGCGGATCGTAAGCTCGATGAAAAAAGACAGCGATTGCTGTCCAGGTATTATATCGCCAGTGGAGCTGGTGGGATGGCAGTTGGTGGTCACTCCACCCAGTTTGAAATCCGTGATCCACAGATCAATCTCTTCGAAATGGTATTGCGTATTGCGATGGAGGAAGTAGAAGCTGCCCGCCTGCAACGTCCCTTTATTATGGTGGCAGGAATCTGCGGACCGGTAGAGCAGGCCATCGCTGAAGCTAAACTGGCAGTCTCCTTAGGGTATGATATAGGATTGCTGAGCATGGGAGGGTTGTCTCATTATTCGGAAAAAAAATTATTGGAACGAACAAAAGCAGTAGCAGCAATCATGCCTGTGTTCGGTTTTTACCTGCAACCGGCTGTTGGCGGACGGATATTCAGCTATGCATTCTGGGAAGAATTTGCAACTATTGAAAATGTGGTCGCCATCAAAGTGGCAGCCTTTAACCGGTATTGCACACTGGATGTGGTAAGAGCAGTGGCGGCTTCACCGAGGAAGGATGCCATCGCCTTATACACAGGGAATGACGACAATATCATTGCTGATCTGATTACTCCGTTCCGGTTTAACATCAATGGTCAATGGGTAGAGAAAAACTTTGCAGGGGGGCTGTTGGGGCAGTGGGCAATCTGGACCAGTAAGGCGGTTGAATTGCTGGATTGCATCAAGATTGTTCGGGCAGATAATTCACTGAATCGTGCAGACTTGCTGGCGGAAGGTGTACACCTCACAGATGTCAATGCTGCTATTTTTGATCCAGCCCATGATTTTCATGGTTGTATTCCCGGCATTCATGAAGTGCTGAGAAGGCAGGGACTTCTTAAGGGAACCTGGTGTCTCAATGAAAAAGAGCAATTATCAGGAGGACAGGCGGATGAAATCACCAGGGTTTATACAGCCTATCCGCACATGAATGATGATGCCTTTGTAACTGAATTTTTATCTCAACAGTCCGATTTGTTATCATAACATGAAATCATCCCTTTTCTGGATTATCATTTTATTCATTGTCTGTACGCAAACATTGAAAGGGCAATCAGCATCCACCAACCTTGGTCCTCAGCTCCGTGCTGCCATGATCCAGGGCAGTATATTTTTAACGGATACGAATAAACGAAACTGGATTTATACGGTGGTTCGCGGTGAGCCTGCTCATTTACTTGGATATGATGCTGCTTCAGGAAATCTCGTTGTTGATCAGCCATTGCCCGGTGCCGATGGTGCTTGGGATATGGCCTGGTCGGAGGATGGCTGGTTGTATGTGCCAGGTGCCAGTGGGTATCTGTTCCGGCATAAACCGGGTACACAGGAAGTAGAGAACCTGGGACTCGTATTACCTGCTCAAACCTATGTATGGAGCCTTACAACCGGTAAGAAGGGAGAATTGTTTGGTGCTACTTATCCGGGATGCCGGGTATTTCGGTACCATCCGAAGGATGGATTTACAGATCTTGGAAAAGGTCCATTGGTAGAAGGTGAGAATTATGTAAGAAGCCTGGCATTTAACAAAAAGACGGATAAACTTTACGCAGGAGTAGGCTCCCATGCGCACCTGGTTGAAATTGATACCAGGACAGGCACTAAAAGTGAGCTCCTTCCTGCAAAATATAAAGAGAAGGAATTTGTATATGGATTGGAAATCGTTTACCAGGATAAGGGGCCGGATTACCTGCTGGCCTTATTGACCGGCGGGCAATTGACCCTTGTCATCAATCTAAATACCATGCTGGTGGAAAGAGAGTTGGAAGGAATCGATATGAAAACAATTGTACAGGAACCGGGTAGTGCTATCATTTATTATACGATGAAATCAAAACTCTACCAATTGAATCTCTCAAAAAGAGGAAGCTTACCCCAACCTATAGCCGAAACCAGAGGTAGTGCTAACGCCTTTCGCTGGGATGGAAAAAAGAAACTAAGCTTGCTTACATCCAATGCGGTTTATCACCAGGTTTCAGTGAAAAACAGGAAAGCCACTACTCATAAACTCGATGTACCGGGACAACCGATTCCCATTCAGTCTATAATGAAGGGTCCGGATGGCCGCATCTGGATGGGAGGTTATCTGGCGGGGGGACATGCAGCCTATGATCCTGCCACTGGTGTAACAACTTCATACAAAGGGCTGGAACAAACGGAGGGTATGGCATATTCTGGCGATACCATTTTCATGGGTATTTATCCGCATGGACATTATTATTCCTACAACACCAAATTACCCTGGGACCCCAAACAGGGGAACCCCAAACACCTGGGCCAGGTACCTGGTCAAAGTCGCGGTTTTGCAGTGCTGCCCTTAACCGAGCGTAAGAAAGTGTTTTTTGGAACAGTACCGGATTACGGACAGTTGGGAGGAGCACTGGTAAGTTATGACCTGGAAAAACAACAGCTTGATGCTATTGTGAATATCATCCCGGATCAATCTATTGTAAGCCTTGTATCCATAAATGATATGGTGATCATGGGAAGCTCGATCAGTGGTGGATTAGGTGCTAAACCTACAGCCGCGGAGGCACGACTGGTGGGGTGGAATCTGGATACGAAGCAGAAAGTCTTTGATATTGCACCTTTGCCAGGAGCAATGGCTATTACAGGGCTGATGAAAACTCCGGATGGAAAAATCTGGGGAATGGCGGATGGCGTTTTGTTCATTTTTGATCCGGTCCTGAAGGAGGTGCTGCGTACCCAACGAATTCATCAAGCACCATCCCGTGGTGGTCATATCTGGAGAAGTGCTTTCCTGGTGATGCACCCGAATGGATATGTTTATGGAACAGGAGGCAACTGGTTATTCAGGATCGACCCCGGAACACTGGAAGTAAACATGCTGGAAGAAAATGCGGGTTTGCTGGCGATGGATGAAAAAGGCGACTTATATTTCAAACGTAATACAGAATTGTGGCGTTATAAGGTGAGTGAAAAATAACAACATGCACGAAGCGGTTTCGATTACAAGGCAACTGGTGGCGATTCCATCTGTGAATCCTATGGGCAAAGGATTAACCGGTCCCATGTATACCGAGCGCAATATGGCTCTGTATATTCAGGATTTTCTGGCAGATGTGGGTATTCGTGCTGAACTGTTTGGCGCTGATGCAGAGCGGCCCAATCTCGTAGCGTTTATTGATGCAGGTAAGTCGCACACCATTATGCTGGAAGCGCATATGGATACGGTTTCTGAGGAGCAGATGACCATTGCGCCCTTTGATCCTGTGATTCGTGAGGGGTTGTTATATGGTCGCGGTTCCTGTGATACCAAGGCTTCCCTTGCAACCTATCTCTATGCGATCAGGCGGATTATTCAGGAGGGAAAATCTTTGCAACACAATGTGGTACTGGCTTTCGTAAAAGATGAGGAATATTCATTTTCCGGTGCAAGAGAACTGGTGGCCAGGGGAATAAAAGCAGACTATGCAGTGGTAGGAGAACCCACAGAACTGAACCTGATTTATGCGCACAAGGGACTTTGCCGGTTTTTTATTCATACAGATGGACTGAGTTGTCATTCCAGTATGCCCTGGAATGGAGAAAGTGCTATTTACAAGATGGCTTCGATACTTCAGGGGGTAGAAGCATATGCGAAAAGTCTGTCTAAGCTAACGCATCCTGTTTTAGGGCAGGCGACCGCCAGTATTGGAAGGATCACAGGCGGACAAACAGTGAATACGGTACCGGCATTGTGTAGTGTTGAGTTGGACAATCGCCTGCTGCCTGGTATGACGCTGCAGGATATTTTAAAAGGATTGAAACCCTATTTGGGTGATCCTTCCGGATATCGGATCGAGGAGCCTTATTTATTGGCCATGGGAGTTGAAAATGCCATTGATGCAAAACATTTAAAAGCACTTGTAGATGCCTGTGAGTTGGAGGGAATTCATCCTACATTACAAACAGCACACTATGCTACTGATGCTGCCATTTACCAGGAAGCTGGAATTCCCTGTGTGGTATTTGGTCCGGGTTCCATTGCCCAGGCCCACACCGCCAATGAACACATCGACATAACCCAAATCGAAAAAGCCAGCGACATCATCTTCCGCCTTCTGACCACCTGATGCCTGCATCCATTTTATGACTCCCTTTCCCTTTCTTCCATTCCCCAATCTTCCGGTGTCCTTTCTTCCATTCCTTCTCACGTCTCACGTCTGACGTTTCACTTTATGAGATGCTCTCCATACCCCTCCCTCACCAGCAACTCAAAAGCATCCCAAACCTCTTCCGGAATTTCCTGTTCAATCTGAAATCCTTTCGCCGGATATTCTTTTATCCGTTGTAAATCGCCCACCATGATATTGATGATTCTGTCAAGCGGGATTTCTTCATTTGGGTAGTCATCATAAGTGAGTGGCGGGGAAGTTACCAGCAACTCTTTTTCCGGCATGTGTTTTTTGAACGTTGCATAACTCCTTCTTTCCATATAAGGTTTCTGCACCACTATAAAACGTTGAGGATCCAGTCCGCGTGCTGCCAGCAATGCCTTGGAAAAAAGGATATTCTCCCCTGTATTCGTCGACTGGTTTTCAATCAGAATAACCTCCTCCGGCACACCCATCTTTCGCGCAATTGCTGCAAATTTATCAGCTTCCTTTTCGGTCCACATGCCCTGGGTGAAATTTCCCAGTCCGCCGGATAGCAACAACAAAGGCGCCCATCCCTCCAGCCATAATTGCGCTGCCCATTCGGCAACCCGCAAATCGTGACTGCCCAATGCGAAAATGCAGTCGGACTTTTCGAGGGAATGGTTCATGTGGTGGTAGTCCCATACCAGGCGTGCTGCCTTATTGACGCTTTCTTTCATTCGCTTGTTTTTCTTCCCGGCGAAGGTAGATTTTCAATCTTGCATTGATGTAATTGATCATATCCTCTTCATTGGACTGGCGACAGAATTCATAGCTGGGCCGAAAACGTAACATAAAGGTCTGAAGGGAATCACCTTTTAAGCCTGTATAGCGCTGCACAAAGGACCTGGAGAACCGGTAATCAACATATTCAACCTTCTCATTCTCCAGGAGTTTTTTCTTGAGTTCGCGTTCCTGGCGATTTTTGGAGGAGAAAAAGCTAGCCGGACTCAATACAATTCCGAAACCAGATTGCGGGGTATTCCTGCCTGTAATTCCTGGAAGCGGTTCATCGAGTATATGGCGGTAGGCTTCTCTTCTTTCAAGGGAATCAGTGCTGTAATCTCTTTCTGTAACAATAACAGTTTTAAGCAGGTTGTATCGTTGCTTGAGAGAGATATCATACCCGGTTACAAACATGTGAAACTCTACCCTCAGGGTATCTGGCACATATCCGATAGCAGAAAAAACAATGCGATGACCTTCTGCTGCAGGAATGCTGTATCTCCCTGTTTTGGATACCGTCGTCGTTTGATTCGTGTTCAAATTTACCAGAAATACATCCTGCAAGGTGGAGTCGGTTTGCGCATCAAAAACCGTCCCGGATAGTTGTTGCTGTGCAGCAGTAGAAAGGAAACAGCTCACGCCAAAAAAGACAGTAAGGATAAGTCGAAAGGCAGTCATGGTTAAAGTTAATGAGCAAGCTGAATTGGAGTTGCTGTTAACCTGCAAACATTTGTTAATCATTCTTAATATGAAGAAAGGCAAGTTCCATGTTTATCTTTACAAAGGAGGTTATATTATTTTAATGAAGCAACTACTGGTGATTGCAGCCATTGTGCTGACCGGAATAGCTACTGTCGCATTGACCGAACAAAAAGGTTCGTTGAGAAAGATGTACGGTAAACCGACTAGTTTATGGCCGGCTCCTAGCATTGATCCCGGACTGCCCTGGAAGGAACTGGAGGCCTTGCCACTGCCTGATTCCGCCAGTATAGCAGCATTGAACGATCCCCTGGTTTTGTTAGGCAAAACCTTGTTTTTTGATCCGCGTTTATCTGCATCCAATCAGATATCGTGCAGCAGTTGTCACGATCCGGATTTGTCATGGGCCGATGGCCGGGCAGTAGCATTGGGTCATGATCACCTGCAGGGAAAAAGGAATACGCCATCCTTATTGAATATTGCAAGAATGGAGACTTTTTTCTGGGATGGTCGGGCCCGAAGCCTGCAACAACAGGCCATTAATCCGATCAGCGAACCCCATGAAATGGCCCAGGACCTGACCAAATTAATTCCAAAGATCAGGGCCATTAAAGGCTATCATCAGCTCTTTAAAAATGCCTACGATTCAGAAGAAATTTCAATGGAAGGAATACTGGATGCCATTGCTGCATTTGAAGAAACGATTGTTAGCAGACCCAACCGGTTTGACAAATTTGTAAGGGGAGAATACAATTCACTTACCGATGAAGAAATAGAGGGACTTCATTTATTTCGCACCAAGGCGCAATGTATGAATTGCCATTATGGGCCAGATTTTTCAGATCAGCAATTTCATGCACTGGGGTTCTATGATTCAACGGATCACAAAGAGGATCCGGGTCGTTTTGCTGTTACGAAAAAGAAAGAAGACCTGGGTCGATTCCGAACTCCATCTCTTCGCGATGTCATGCGAACCGGACCCTGGATGCATGATGGCAGGTACAACGAAATGGAAGATGTCATCAATTTGTTCAATGATGGCGGAGCAGGTAACCGAATCAAAAAACTGAACCTAACAGCCGCTGAAAGAAAATCACTCCAGGCTTTCCTGAATGCTATCACTGCAGCCCCTTTTAAAGTGCAACGCCCGGAATTGCCTAAATAAAAAATGCCCCCACAAAAGCAGGGGCATCTTTTCAACTATATAATGATTAAAACGCTTTCTTCTCACCTGTTATCTGAACCTCGGTTACCGGCCCGTATTTTTCAGCCAGCTTCTTAATCTCCTCCGACTTGCCCACCAGTATAAATTGCAATTTATCTTTCGGGAAATAGGTCTGGATGATCTGGCGCGCCTTCTCCAGCGTTAAGCCATCTACATTCGCCTGGAAATTATTGATAAAGGATTCATTGAATCCATACCAGAACATCTGGGTCATTAAAGAAGCCAACTGGCGACTCGTTTCAAAATCCGGCGGGAACTGTCCCTTTACATAGTTTTTTGCAGAAGTAAGCGACTCCTCTGTAACCCCCTGTGCATGCAGTCTGTTCAATACCTCCAGCGATTTGTCAATAGCCGCTTCTGTATTCTCAGTTGCTGTAAACGTGCTGATTGCAAATCCACCTCCATATTTCAGCGTGCTGAATGAACTCCTGGCTCCATAGGTCAGGCCACTGTTCACCCGCAACTCATCATTTAGCATAGAGGTAAATCGTCCGCCCAGCAGGGTATTGATCACATCAATGGCAATATAATCCGGATTGTTTCTGCTGATACCTGGTGCACCAATATAGAATGTTGTTTCCCGTGCATCATTTTTGTTCACCAGCAATACCCGGTTGCCGGATGGCTTTGCAATAGCCGATTTGGCATTGGCATCCGAAACAGCCGGACCTTTTTTCCATCCTGCAAATGCTTTGGTCACCAGTGCTTTCATTTGTTTGGCATCAAAGTCTCCCGCAATTGCAATGGCAGAACCATTCGGAATATAATGACTCGCATAAAATGCCCGGATATCGGCAACACTTAAGGGTTGTACACTTGCAGGTGTACCCGAAACAATATTTCCATAAACATGCTCTCCATAAAGAAATTTATCAAAGTAAGAACCGATCACACTTCTCGGACTCTCTTTCTGTTGTTCCAGCCGAATCAGTGCACGCTTTTTTTCTTTTGCAAATTCCGCTGTATCAAAACGCGGAGCAGTCAATACCTCGTTTAAGATGGCCAGCATCTTCTCCATATCCTTGCTGGCAAAGGAAGATGACAAGCCTGCATATTCCTTATTTGCATAACTGTTGATGCTGGCTCCTATGAAATCAATCTGCTGATCCAGTTCCTGTTTGGAATAGGAGGCTGTTCCATGCTGCAGGGCTGCTGCTGTCAGGGAAGCCAATCCCGCCTTTTCCCCATCAAAGATGGCGCCGGCCGGAAAGATAGCAGACACAGAAATCATGGGAACCTCTTTTTGCTCCATCAGGTAAACCGTTAGTCCATTTTTCAAGGTGAACTTTTGGTATGCAGGCAGCTTGAAATTCTGCGCCTGTAGAACAGTAGTGGCACTCATCGCCAATACTGTTGTCAGAAATAATATGTTGAATAATTGTTTCATTGCTTAGAATTAATAGGTTAATCATCCACTTTAGCTGCCAGCACACCAACCGTACGATTCGGTTTGGTGAAATATTCTGCCGCAACCCGTTTGATATCCTCAATCGTTACCTTGTTGTAAAGCGATGGCGCATCAAACAGTTTTTTATAATCACCAAAGAACACTTCATAGGTGCCGATATTATTGGATTTCCCATTGATGGTTTCAATCTGGCGATAGAATTCAATCAGTTTGGCATTCTTTACTTTTTCCAGCTCTCTTTCAGTAACACCCTCTTTTTTGATGGACTCCAACGCTGCATAAATCTCTTTTTCGATGTCTTCTGTTTTCACACCTCTTGAAGCGGTTGCTGTAATGCTGAACAAGGTTGGATCAAAACTTTCTTCATACCGTGCAAATACTGAGGTAGCCAGTTGTTTCTGATCCACCAGTAAGGAATACAGGCGGGATGATTGTCCTTGTGTGAGCAAATCTGACAAAAGCGACAACGCATAATAATCAGGATGTTTCGCCTCCGGTGTATGCCAGGCGATGCTGAGGTAGGGATTGGCGACCTGCTTCTGTACAGTGATTCTTTTTTCTCCGGTTTGTTTGGGCTCTTTGATATGAACCGCAGGTGGCGCCGGTTGTGCAGGTATGGGGCCCAGGTATTTCTCGGCCATTGCTTTTACATCTGCAAATTTCACTGCTCCGGACATCACTACTACACAGTTATTCGGCGCATAATAGGTTTTGAAATAGCGTTCCAGGTCTTCCTGTTTCCAGTTTTTCATATCATCCAGGTAACCGATTACCGGCCAGTGATAAGGGTGCTCAGCAAATGCCTGTCCCTGTACCGCCTCAAATAAAACTCTGTAAGGAGAATTCTCCAATCCTGTACTGCGCTCGGATATCACAACACCGCGCTCACTTTCCACTACTTTCGGATCAATGGTCAGGCTGGAAATCCGGTCGGCCTCCAGGTCAAAGATCACTTCGGTTGCGGAAGCCGGAAACCAGTTCGTGTAAACAGTTACATCTTCCCTGGTATAGGCATTATTCGCGCCACCATTAAATTCCATGGTACGATCAAACATCTTGGGACCATATTTCTTCGCCCCATTGAACATCATGTGTTCAAAAAAATGCGATAAGCCGGTAATGCCCTGGTATTCATTCCGGGATCCAACCCGGTAAAACAGGTACATATTGGCATTGGGAATGGAAAAGTCCTCTACCACCAGGAATTTCATCCCGTTGGCAAGGGTAAAACTTTGAACTTCATCTGCTTTTAACTGTGCCTGGGCCACCGATGCACAAAGTAGCAGGAGGCCCGTCCAGATTTTCTTCATAATCGTGTGTTTAGTGCGCCTTAAAGCTAACAATTGTTCACCGGGAAGAACAACCATTCCTAAAAAACCCAGCTACTTATACATTATTTTTCACGGCTTTACGTTGTAGAATCAAAGATCCAGACCTTGAAGAACTGCTACCTGCTTTTTTTACTGCTTTTTTGTTGTTTCATTGGTATCGCCCAACCTTCCATTGATACAACCGTCAAACTCATTGCCCAGAAAGAAAATGTGATAAAAGAAAATACGATCATCAAGATCGAGAACCTGGGTCCCGGTATCAATTCCGAACTCCCTGAACTGCGACCTACCATTTCTGCGGATGGCAACCTCCTCTTTTTCATCTGTGAAAATCACCCTCGTAATACCAAGTACCGCTCGGTGCCCAACAGCCAGGATATCTGGGTGGCTTTCCGCGATACCCTGGGTAACTGGAGTGAGGCCAAACACCTGGCTTCTCCACTGAATACGACACATTATAATGCTGTATACTGGATCTCTCCTGATAATAACAGGATCCTGATCCGTGGTGCTTTTATGAAAGGAGGGTATGTGGGCAAAGGAATCAGCATGTGCGTGCTGCAGGAAGATGGCCGCTGGAGTCCACCCGAAGGGCTTAATATCAAAAACTATTTCAAATATGACCGGGGCCGGCTCTCCGGTGCCTCCATGGCGCATGATGGCCAGACCCTCCTGCTCTATATGACCCCGGAAGAAGGCAGTTCACTGAATGATATTTTTGTTTGTTTTCTAAAAGCAGACGGCAGCTGGACCGAACCTAAAAGCCTGGGTAAGAAAATCAACCTGCCAGAAACCGATGAGATGACGCCCTACCTGGCTGCGGATGGGGTAACCCTTTATTTCAGCAGTAACCGTGTAGGTGGTTTGGGAGATAATGATATCTGGAAAGCCCGCCGGCTGGATGATAGCTGGACCAAATGGTCAGATCCTGAAAACCTCGGAGCCCCAATCAATTCTGAAAACTGGGATGCTTTTTTCACCATGGATGCGGGAGGAGAATTTGCCTACCTCACTACCAGTGAAGAAGGTTATGGTGCCAGTGATATTGTACGGGTCCGGCTCCTGGAAGAGAAAAAACCGGATCCTGTAGTAATGGTAACCGGCAACGTGTATAATAAGAAAACTGGCGAGCCGATTGCTGCTTCCCTCTTATATGAAACCCTGCCGGATGGGGTGCAGGTGGGCAATGCACTTTCCAGTCCCTTTGATGGAGCCTTTAAAATTGTATTGCCCTTCAATCGCAATTACAGCATTCGGGCAACTGCCAACCATTTCTTCTCTATGTCTGAAAACCTGAACCTGGATTCCATGATCCAGGCTGGTTATACTGAAATTCACAAAGACCTCTACCTGGTTCCCATTGAAATTGGGCAGACTGTAAGACTGAACAATGTCTTCTTTGATTTCGACAAATGGGATTTGCGCAAGGAAAGCTTTGTGGAGCTGGATCGGGTAGTGAAATTGCTGGCTGAAAATCCGGCCATCGAAATCGAACTGGCGGCACATACCGACAGCAAAGGTTCGGATGATTATAACTACAAACTCAGCGATAACCGTGCCCGCTCGGTGATGAACTACCTGATCTCCAAAGGAATTGCAGCATCCAGGTTGAGATCCCAGGGTTATGGAGAAACCAAACCGCTGGCTTCCAATGAAACAGATGATGGCCGTCAGCTGAATCGTAGGGTTGAGTTTACCATTTTAAAGAATTAATGTAGCTTAGCTGACAGGTTAAGGCAGGCATTCATTAAAAATTTAAACTCATGCATTCAGTTCAATTGCCTTCCGTATCTAATTTCTACAGATCAGTTCTCTACATTGGCTCTGTACTTTTTGGCTTGCTCGGGATGAATTCCGCTTTTGCGCAATCCCTTCCCGATAATTATGAATTTGCCCTGGGCGTCACTTATGAAATGAGTTCCGGCAAAAACGGGAACCTGAAAAAGGGCGAACAGATGGGGATGTGGTTCTCCAATCAGCCTTATACCGGGATGGAAGTTCCCAAGCAAAAAGGATTCTTCATGGTGATGGATCTGAAAGATCAGAAAATGGTTACCCTGATGACGGATCAAAAAATGGCCATGGTGATGGATCTTAAGAAAATGCAGGAAAAGATGAAGGGACAGGTAAAGGAAGAAAATCCATCGGATGTCAAGATTACCAAAACCGGCAAATCAGAAACGATTCTGGGATATAAATGCGATCAATACCTGATAGAAACCTCAGATGGGCAATCGCTCGTGTGGATCACTACCGAACTGGGTTCCGGTATGGGGAATCTGGCCAAAAGCCTTTCTTCCATGCTTGGTTCCGGTCCCAAACCAGTAGGACTTCCCTCCATGAAAGGAATTGAAAACGGGGTATTGATGCGCCTGGAGTCCACCGATAAAAAATCTGGTAACAGCACGCGAATTGAAGCCGTGAATGTTAATAAGGATGGCAAAAAATTCCCGACTGCAGGTTATAATGTGATGGCTATGCCGGGCATGTAATCTGTGGAAGCCGGATATCTATCCGATGCATACCATCCGGAGTTCTGTTCACCAGCAACTGACCACCTTCTGCCTGGGCCATTGAAATGGATTTTTTCAGCAATAAGAGTTTGGCTGGATCTACCACACTGTTGGTCTGTGGGCGATAGCGAAACTTCAGTTGTATATCCATTTCCTGCTGAATGCTTAATTCAAGTTGCTGAGCTCTATAGGTTTTAACCAGGGGTAGTACTGTTTGCAATAAGCGGTATAAAGTGAGTCCGCTTGCTGGAGCTAACTGTTCCTCCAGTTCCATTGTAAAATCAACTGCTACCCGGTTGTTGGCGGACCATTGATCAACCAGTTCATGAATTAACAATTTCGCGTCAGCCTGGTACGCATCAATCGGTTTGATATAATTACACAGCAGCCGGATCTCATTGATAATATGTTCTATGTTTTCCTTGCTCTTGATAAGGAATGATTCACTCAGGTCCTTTTCTGTTTGCGCGAATTCAATGTAGAGTTTGGTGGCAGCAAGCGTCTGGGCAAAATTTTCATGCAACTGGTGCGCGATAAAACTTCTTTCCTTTTCCTCTTCTTTAATGGAAAGCCGGTGCAGGGCTTTTTCTGCTTCGATCAGTTTATTCGTATAGTTGATGAGTGATTGGTTTTTTCTCCTGAGATCCATCAGCCGGCTTACCTGGTTGGCGATGGTATGCAATGCATCCAGTTGAAATTTATTCAGATTGCGGTTAGAGATGGAATCTAATACACAAACAGATCCCAGTTTATGTCCGGAACTACTTCGTATAGGAGCACCGGCATAAAAATGAATATGGGGTTCCCCATTAACCAGCGGGTTGTCCTGAAAGCGGGGATCTTTTTTTGCATCGGGAACCAGCATAATTCCATCCTGCTGAATGGTATATCGACAGAAAGCTACGTCCCGGGTGGTTTGCTTTGTACCAAGATTTTTAATTGCCTTGAACCATTGACGTTCTTTATCAATAAAACTAATAGCCGCCATCTGGCAGTTGGTGATATTCGCAGCCAGTTCAACCAACTGTGTAAAATCTTCTTCATCTTCAGAATCGAGGATCCCGAAAGAGTAAAGATCGGCCAGTCGCATTTCTTCCTGTAAGTCGGGCAATTCATTCATGGTACAGATTTTAAAGTGGGAGTCATTAGGGTTCTTACATAAACGTAAGCATCCGGTTAATAGTTTGGGCGGATCTGTCGAAATATTTCTAATCTCATTATATTCGGGTTCACTCACATATGAATAACATGACGAGATCGCAACTGGAACAACTCTTTTCAACAGAGTCAGCTCAATTGGAGAAACTGAATGAAATGGTTCGGCGGTCAGTTGAGGAAGAAAAATTATTAACAGAGAAACTAAAGGAATTTGAAGAGCAGCATCCTGGCTTCCAGAGCCGGGTCGCTGATAAAGTTGCTTCCTTCGGAGGAAGCTGGCGCTTTATTATCAGTTTTGCAATATTTATGTTGGCCTGGATCTTGCTGAATATATTTTTATTAACAAGACCCTTTGATCCCTATCCCTTCATTTTACTTAACTTGTTACTCTCTACTATTGCGGCCCTTCAAGCTCCCATCATTATGATGAGCCAGAACCGAAAAGAAGAAAAAGACCGCCAGCGTGCCATCAGTGATTACATGATCAACCTGAAGGCTGAAATTGAAGTCCGTAACCTGCACAGCAAACTGGATCTGCTGATTACCGAACAAATGCAGACCCTTTTTGAGATTCAGAAAACACAGATTGATATGATGGATGACATGAAGGATCTTTTGATGAAGATCAAAAAGTCCGATGATTAGTATCAATCTTTGCTAACAGGGTTCTATCTAGTTTCGTAACGAAATCTGACCGGCTATGATTCCAGCACTTACACCAGACCTGAGAAAGGTACTGGAGGCGGTTCATTATCGGCCTGCAGTATCTATTGTGTTGCCGTTTGATCCAAAAATGACGGCAAAGGACAGCCTATCTGCTTCTTTGAAGAACACCTGCGACCAGGTGGAAAAATCCCTTTTGAAGCAATACCCCGCCGAACTGGCCTTGCTATTGCTCCAGCGGTTACGAAATCTGCTGAATCAACTGAACTACAGTACGCATAAAAAGAGTATTGCACTGTTTCTCTCTCCGGTGTTTGAGAAACTATTGTATCTCGATATGGATGTAGTGCCGAAAATCATCATTGACGATTCATTCGAAATCCGGGATCTGATTGATTGCAAAATAGTTTCGCGGCAATTCCTGGTATTGTTGCTGCATAGTCAGCACATGCACATTCTTCTGGGAGAACCGGGTAAACAGCAACGTATTCTGTCTGCTCCAATTGAGTATTCATTGCCCACATCCATTAAACAGGCCGATCAAACCCTTGAACAATTAATGCGGGCTTACCAGTTACCGGCCTTTGTATTGGGAGAGGAGAAATTAATCGGGATCTTCAGTAACGCAAACAATTGCACCGGAAGCATCATTGACTACATCGAATTTTCCGGAACCGAGAAAGATTCGGATCAGATTGACGAGGTACTCAAACCTTACCTTGAAAAATGGTCAGACTGGAAAGAGGCGGCAGTGCTGCAGCGCTTGAAGGAAGCTGGCAAATCACAGCGCTTGACAATCGGTATGTCTGAAGTTTGGAAAGAAGCCATGCACCACAATGGCAAGTTGCTGGTAGTGGAACGCGGATTTCATTTCGATGGATTTCAGCCCCACAATCCTTACTCCTATGTAAAGGATGCGGTGGATGAGATCATTGAAAAAGTGCTGGAATCAGGGGGCGATGTTGAATTTGTGAAACAAGGAAAACTGACCGACCAAGGACAAATTGCACTGGTTCGCTTTTATTGAATCCGTGCCCAACAGAATAATCATGAGTAAATCAGCCTGGATCAGACGCTTTCGCGAAATTGGATTGACAGATGTACCCAGCGTGGGCGGAAAAAATGCCTCCCTTGGTGAAATGATCTCCCGCCTTGCTTCCTTTGGTATCCCGGTTCCTGACGGCTTTGCTACAACTGGCCTTGCATTTGAAGATTTTCTTAGCCAGAACAGGCTGCATCTGCCCTTGCGCGAACTCATCCAGCAACTGGATCATGTTCATTACAGCAATCTGCGGGAAATCGGATCTGCAGCCCGCAAGTTATTGATGGAGGCAGAATTGCCCATTCATTTAAAGCAGGCTGTACTGGAGGCCTATAAGGAACTTGGAAAGCAAGAACCAATTGCTGTAGCTGTAAGAAGCAGTGCCACTGCTGAAGATTTACCCGAAGCCAGTTTTGCAGGTCAGCACGAATCCTATCTCAATATCCGGGGAGAAGAAGCCCTGCTGCAGGCAGTGAAAAAATGTTTCGCCTCTCTGTACACTGACCGGGCCATCAAATACCGGGAAGATCATGGTTTTCAACACGAGAAAGTAGCATTATCAGTTGGTGTTCAGATCATGGTTCGATCAGATATCTCCTGCTCAGGTGTGCTTTTTACGCTGGAGCCCGAATCCGGATTCCGGGATATCATTCATATTTCCGGAGTATGGGGATTGGGAGAAAACATTGTGCAGGGCACCGTTACGCCGGATGAATTCATGGTGTTCAAACCTACTTTGGGTAAAGCAAAGCAGCCTATTCTGCAGAAGCGACTCGGCGAAAAGGAACAAACCATGATCTATGGCGATACTGCTGAAACTCCTGTGCTCAACCTTCCTACTCCACCTGAAAAGCGGGGCGTTTTTGTTCTTACAGATGAGGAGATCATCCAACTAGCCTCCTGGTCCAGGATCATTGAAGAGCACTATGCCAAGCCCATGGATATTGAATGGGCAAAGGATGGATTGCAAAATCAGCTCTATATAATCCAGGCACGTCCTGAAACAGTTCATTCCCGCGCGAATCCATTGTTGCAGAAAGAATATAAAATTGAGAAGGCAGGCGCCAGGTTACTGACATCCGGCCAGGCGATTGGATCTGCAGTTGCCATGGGTACTGCCAGGTTGCTGAAGAGCACAGCTGAAGCTGATAAACTAAAGCCCGGCGAGATCATTGTCACCGATCTTACCAGTCCCGATTGGGATCCCATTCTAAAAAAATCCGGCGCGATTATTACCAATAAAGGTGGACGTACCAGTCACGCTTCCATTGTTGCCCGCGAATTAGGTGTGCCGGCAATTGTAGGTTGCGAAAATGCAACAGAGCAGATTCAGGATGGACAGCCCATCACGGTATCCTGTTGTGAAGGAAAAACGGGGAAGGTTTATGAAGGCTTGCTGAAACTGGAAACCATTGAGCATGATTTTAGTACGATCAGCAAGCCCGAACATACCGGTATCATGCTCATCACCGGTGATCCGGAAAAGGCCTTCCAGTTATCTTTTTATCCAAATGATGGAGTGGGATTGATGCGCATGGAATTCATCATTACGCATGCCATCAAAGTTCATCCGATGGCATTGGTTCAGTTTGATGAACTCGCAGCAGAAGCGGCAGACAAGCAGGCCATCGCAACACTTACTAAAGGATATGCCGATAAGAAGGAATATTTTATAGACAAACTTTCACAGGGTATTGCTACCATCGCAGCAGCTTTTTATCCTAAGCCGGTGATTCTTAGGATGAGTGATTTCAAATCGAATGAATATGCCAACCTGCTGGGTGGTGCTGCATATGAACCCAAAGAGGAAAACCCCATGATTGGTTTCAGAGGCGCCTCCCGTTATTATCATGAAAAGTATAGAGAAGGTTTCCGCCTGGAATGTGAAGCCGTAAAACGTGTGAGAGAGGAAATGGGTCTCACGAATGTTAAAGTCATGATCCCCTTCTGCCGCACGGTGGAAGAAGCTGCAAAGGTGGTGGAACAGATGAAACTATTTGGTTTGGAAAGAGCTGCGAACGGTCTTGAATTGTACATGATGGTGGAGATCCCAAGCAATGTTTTGCTGGCAAAAGAGTTCGCCCGCTATTTTGATGGTTTTTCAATCGGTTCCAATGATCTCACTCAGCTGACACTGGGCGTGGATCGCGACTCAGCTCTGGTAAGTACACTCTTTAATGAACAGAACCCTGCCGCCAGGGAAATGATCCGCCTGGCAATAGAATATGCACATGTTGCAGGCCGGCCCATTGGTCTATGCGGACAAGCGCCCAGCGATGATCCTTCCTTTGCGCGCTTCCTTGTAGAAGCAGGTATTGATACCATCTCCTTTAACCCGGATGCACTGCTGAAAGGCATGGAAAATGTGAAACGTGAGACGTGAGAAGGGAGGAAAGGAGAAGGGAGGAATGGAAGAAAGGATAAGGGAGGAAAGGAAGACGGCCATTCCTCCTTTTCTCCTTCCTCCTTTCCTCCATACATCAAATGTTAAATTGTCCTTTCTTCTGTTTTTCCCACAAATACTACAGAATCTAAGCCCCCAGTTGCACTTGTTTATCCATACATTTGCATCCTTCAATGAATTTTAATCATGGATTGGAAACAGTTTGAGAAAGTGTCAAAGGCAATGGGTGATCAGAACCGCCTCCGAATCCTCGAAGCAATTTCAAAGAAAAAAGGTGTTTTGGAATGTGCTGCTATTGTTCAGAAACTGGACCTGGCACAGCCTTCCATCAGTCATCACATCAAAACCCTGGTGGAAGCTGGACTGATCGAACCTGAAAAATCCGGACGTAATTACACGTACATCCTGAACACTGAGCTGCTTGATAAGTATATCAAAAAGCTGAAAACGATTGCCGGCTAAGAAAGCCAACGTAGAAGCGAAACAAATCAAAAGATGAGAACAAAGTTACTCTTGTCCGCACTCCTGGTGGGGTGGTTACAGGGCAATGGACAGGCTGTTCCTGACAGTTTACCTAAACAAGTGGACCTGGAACAGGCTATTGCATTTTCCCTCAAGAACCAGCCCCTGGTGCAGCAATCAGAAATCGATGAGAAAATTACCGCAGCCAATATCCGTAACAGGTTGGCCGACTGGTATCCGCAGGTGAATTTCAATTACAACCTGCAACACAACTTCGTAGTGCAAACAAATATTATTGGCGGTAACCCGGTGAAACTGGGTGTCGACAATGTTTCTGCTTTGCAGTTTACGATGTCGCAAACCCTCTTTAACCGCGATGTGTTACTGGCCCGCAGAACCCGTACGGATGTACAGCAACAGGCACTGCAAACTACCAGACAACGTAAGATTGATCTGGTAGTGGCGGTTTCAAAAGCTTATTACGATGTGCTGGCTACAACGCAACAAGTAAAAGTGGCAGATGAAAACATTCGTCGAATTGAACGCAGTCTGCAGGATGCAAAATTTCAGTACGATGCCGGGGTAGCTGACAAAACAGATTTCAAGCGTGCTACCATCGCGCTCAACAATGCCAAAGCTTCCAGAATTGCCAATGAAGAAATTCTGAAAGCAAAGCAGGAATACCTGAAATCGCTGATGGGATACCCGGTAGAAACACCAATCGAATTGTTATATGATAGTGCATCACTGGAACAATCCATCACTGCGCCGGCTGATGAAAATCCGGAATTGAATAACCGGATCGAATACCAGTTGCTGACTACACAAATCAAATTACAGGAAGCTAACCTCAAATACAATAAGTGGGCCTACCTGCCGAATGTATCACTGAATGGTGCGTATAACCTGAACTACCTGAACAATCAGTTTGCGAAACTCTACAATGTGAACTATCCTGCTTCCTTTGCAGCCATCACACTGGGATTCCCGATTTTCCAGGGAGGTAAAAGAAAATCTGCCATCGATGCGGCAGAATGGCAACTGGAACGCACCAAACTGGATCTGCTCAGTTTGAAAAATTCTGTGAATGCGGCGTACTCACAGGCAATTGCGACCTATAAAAGCACCTACACTAATTACCTCGCACTGAAAGAAAACCTTGATCTCGCCAGGGAAGTGTATGATGTGATTCAGTTGCAATACCGGAATGGTATTAAAACCTACCTGGAAGTGATCAACGCGGAAACAGATCTGCGTACCGCCACCATCAATTATTATACAGCATTATATAATGTACTGGCCAGTAAAGTGGACGTACAAAAAGAACTCGGACAATTTAACTATTAATCAACTGGTATGAGAAGCATTTTATATACAGCCTTTATCGGATCAATTCTTTTAGCAGCCTGTGGTCAGCAACAGCAACAGGCGGGTCCCATGGCTCCTGCAGCAGTGAATGTAACATTGGAAGCTGTAAAGCCGGGCAACCCACTTTATTACGATGAATTTCCTGCTACCTTAACTGCCCTTAACCAGGTGGAACTGCGCGCACAGGTGAGCGGTTTTGTCACCGGAATTCATTTTAAAGATGGTCAACGCGTGCGCAAAGGCCAGCTGCTCTATAGCATCGACGCCCAATTATATAACGCCAACTACCAGCAGGCGGTAGCCAACCTGAATGTACAGGAAGCCAACCTGGCCCGTGCGCAGAAAGATGCAGATCGTTATCATGAACTGCAGAAAAATGATGCGGTTGCACGCCAGCTCGTGGACAATGCAGATGCAGCCCTGGAAGTGGCAAAAAAACAGGTTGATGCGGCCAAAGCATCCAATGCTGCAGCGCAAACCAGTGTACGTTATACACGTATCACGGCCCCATTTGACGGACTGATTGGAATATCCATGGTAAAACCAGGTGCACCGGTTACAGCCGGACAAACCATTCTCAACACAGTGTCAACTACCGGAGAGATGGCTGTTGATTTCAACCTGGATCAATCACAGATTTATCGCTTCAGTCAATTGTTAAATACAACCCCCAAAGATTCCATCTTCCAGCTTGCTTTTGGCAGCGATGAATATCCTGCACCGGGCAAACTCGTGTTGCTGGATCGTGCCGTGGATGCGCAAACCGGAACCATCAAGGCAAGGGTAGTTTTCCCAAATAAAGAAGAACGCCTCCGTGCCGGCATGAATGGAACGCTGAAAGTGAAGAATGCCTCCGGAGAGCAGGCTTTGCTCATTCCATATAAAGCGGTGGTAGAGCAACTGGGCGAATTCTTCGTCTACAAAAAGACCGATAGCAGTACAGTAACCCAACAAAAAGTTGTCCTGGGTAAACCTATTGGAACTGATATCATTATCCAGTCCGGACTGCAGGCAGGAGATTCCATCGTTACACAGGGAGTACAAAACCTGCGGGAAGGCGCGAAGATTGCATCAGTTCCGCCAGCAGCACCTGCTCCAGCCAAACAATAATCCCGATTCATCAGAAGAAGTACGAATAGCATGATAGCAGATATATTTATTAAAAGGCCCGTTACAGCCATTGTAGTATCCATCGTGATTGTATTGGTGGGTATTATTTCGCTGATCAATTTACCGGTTGCCCAATACCCCGATATCACTCCTCCTACTGTTTCTGTTTCCGGCAACTTTATCGGTGCCGATGCACAAACAGTGGAACAAACTACCACTACCGCTATTGAAACCCAGATCAACGGTACGCCTGGTATGACCTATATGACCAGTAACAGTACGGCAAGCGGACAAAGCAGTATTACGGTCAATTTTGAAGTGGGTACCAATATTGATATTGCCACCCTTGATGTGCAAAACAGGGTGAGTGTAGCAGAACCCACCTTACCGGATGCGGTTAAGCGCTTAGGGCTTACTGTTAGAAAGAGAAATCCGAGTGTGATGATGGTACTTGGGTTCTATTCTCCCAAAGGATCACACGATGCCACGTTTATCGGGAACTATGTGAACCTCTATGTGAAAGATGCGATTACCCGTGTGAAAGGAGTAGGTGATGTTTTCACCCGTGCAGATGATTTTTCTATGCGTATCTGGCTCAACCCGGAGAAACTGGCAGCCCTTAATATGACACCGGCTGAAGTAAACCAGGCACTGCAGGAGCAAAACCTGCAGGTGGCAGCAGGTACGGTGGGTGGTAATCCGCAACCGGGTTCCCAGGCTTTTGAATACACCATCCTTACCAACAGTCGCCTTACCACGCAGGAGCAATTCGAGAACATCATTGTAAGAACCCGCCCTGCAGATGGCTCTATTGTATACCTGAAAGATGTAGCCCGCGTAGAATTGGGAAAATTCGATTACGGTATTAACGCCTTTGTGGAAAATGGAAAAGCTGCTGCCTTCCTGCTGATTTACCAGGCTCCTGGCGCAAATGCCCTGGACACGTATAAAGGTATCCAGAAAGCCCTGGATAACCTGCGCCCCACTTTCCCCAAAGACATTGATTATGTAGTTCCCCTGGAAACTGTTTCGGTGGTGGAAGAATCAATCAGCGAAGTATTACATACACTCGTGGAGGCACTTATACTTGTGGTATTGGTTGTGTTCCTTTTCCTGCAAAGTTGGAGAGCTACTTTCATTCCCTTGCTCGCGATTCCCGTATCACTGATTGGTACCTTTATTTTCTTTGGTCCCCTTGGCTTCACGATCAACACCCTCACGCTCTTTGCCTTTGTATTAGCCATCGGTATCGTGGTGGATGATGCGATTGTAGTGGTGGAGGCTGTGCAGCATAATATTGACCATGAAAAAATGTCGCCAAAGGAAGCAACGCAAAAGGCGATGAAGGAAATATCCGGGCCTGTTATTGCGATTGCATTGATCCTGGCTGCGGTATTCATTCCGGTTGGATTTATTCCCGGCATTGTAGGGCGATTGTATCAGCAGTTCGCGATTACCATTGCAGTATCTGTATTGATCTCCGCTTTTGTGGCGCTTTCACTTACTCCTGCTCTCTGTACCCTGATGCTGCGTCCCTCCAAAGGTGCGGATGCAAAGAAAAATGTACTGGAGAAGTTTTTCTACAATTTCAACAACTGGTTTAATAAAGTAACCCGTGGTTATGCGAAATCAGTAGGTGGTTGGATTCGCCGCACACCCTGGGTATTGGGTATGATGATCGCCCTGTTTGTTGGCCTCTTTCTTTTATTTAAAGCCAAGCCAACCGGATTTATCCCAACAGAAGATGAAGGTCGAGTACTGGTTACCTATGAAATGCCGGAAGCGAGTTCTACCACCCGGAGTGTTGAGATGTTAAATGACCTGATCAAGCGCATCTCTGCGATTCCTGAAACCAGGGTGGTAGGAGGATTAGCAGGCTTGAACATAATCAGCTTTTCTAATAAATCCAATGCAGGTACTGTGTTTGTAAACCTGAAATCCTGGGATCTCAGAAAAGATAAGGGACAACATGCTATGGATGTAATGAACAAGGTAAGGGCAGCAACAGCAGATATCAAAGAAGCAAGGATCCTGGTAATTGCACCACCTGCTATACCCGGATTGGGTTCTACTTCCGGATTCTCCTTTGAATTGCAGCAATCCGGTGGAGCAGATGATGTCAAGAAGTTTGAACAGGTGGTGAATGAGTTTATAGGTAAACTGAACCAGCGACCAGAAATCGCCATGGCATATACTTTCTTTAATGCACGCACGCCTTCTTATAAACTGGATGTGGATCGCGAACAGGCAAAAAAGCTGGGGGTTCAGGTATCTGAAGTGTACAGCACCCTGTCCAATTTCCTGGGTAGTAGTTATATCAATGATTTCAATATTTATGGAAGAAACTTCCGCGTGGTAAGCCAGGCCGACAGCAGTTACAGAAGTTCACTGGCAGGCGTGGAGAAGTTTTATGTGCGCAACAGTATGGGTAATATGATACCGCTGGGCTCTCTTATCAAAACACAGGTGATCGAAACACCGGCAGTGATCAACCACTTTAATATCTTCCGGTCGGCACAGATCAATGGTTCTGCAAAACCAGGATACAGCAGTGGCCAGGCTATTCAAGCCCTGCAGGAAGTGGCTGCTACCCTGCCAGCCGGATATACCTATGAGTTTTCAGGATTAACCAGGGAAGAAGTGGCAGCAGGAAGTCAGCAAACCATCATCTTCGTGATTTCGGTTGTGTTTGTATTCCTCTTCCTGGCGGCCTTGTATGAAAGCTGGTCGGTTCCCTTCTCTGTATTGTTTGCAGTTCCGATCGGTGCTTTTGGTTCTATTCTGACCCTAACCCTGATACCCTCTCTCTCGAACAATATCTATGCACAAATTGGTTTGATCACGCTTATTGGGTTGGCTGCCAAAAATGCCATCCTGATTGTTGAGTTTGCAAAAGAGCGGGTAGATAAAGGTATCGATATCGTATATGCAACCCTGCAGGCGGTTCAACTTCGTTTGCGCCCCATCGTTATGACATCCCTGGCCTTTATCCTGGGTGTTTTGCCGCTGGCATTTGCAACCGGTGCTGCTGCTGAATCGCGCCGGACAATCGGCTGGACGGTATTTGGAGGTATGATTGCAGCAACTACCCTGGCCATTTTCGTAGTGCCGGTATTATATGTTCTGATCACCAAACTCGCCTATGGTAAAAAGCTGAAAGAAATCAAAGCCCAGAAAGACCTGGAAAGCCAGATTGATCAGCATATCGTAGAAAGCAGAAACTAATGGAAGTAAGAATTTTGAGTTATGAATTATGAATTGAGTATGGATCTCCATATCCAATTCATAATTCATAATTCACACTTCATAATTCTTCTTGATTTTTCTCATCCTTTCACCTGATGGAAATCACTCCCTTCTGTAACTAAGGACACAAATCCTCCTGTAGAAGATGGTCAAATTTGAAGTACTAAAATTGACCATCATGAAAATTGAACAGATTTATACCGGATGCCTTGCTGAAGCAGCCTATTATATTGAGAGTGCGGGAGAAGCCCTGATTATTGATCCCCTGCGGGAAACCAAGCCTTATATCGAGCGGGCCGCAAAGGACAATGCCAAAATCAAATACATCCTGGAAACCCATTTCCATGCTGATTTTGTAAGTGGTCACCTCGACCTGGCCGCCAAGACCGGTGCAACCATTGTTTTTGGTCCAACTGCAGCGCCCGGATATGCTGCGCATATCGCTACAGACGGCGAAATACTGTCTCTTGGTAAGATAAAAATTAAAGTACTTCATACACCCGGACATACAATGGAGTCAACTACTTATCTGCTCATTGATGAGGCAGGTAAGGAAGTGGCCATTTTTACCGGAGACACCCTCTTTATTGGGGATGTTGGTCGCCCTGACCTGGTTCAGAAAGTAAAGAAAGAAATTACGCCAGAGTTCCTGGCCGGACAATTATTTGACTCGCTTCGCAATAAGATCATGACCCTGCCGGATGAGATTATTGTTTATCCTGGTCACGGTGCAGGAAGCGCCTGTGGCAAGAACATGAGTAAAGAAACTACCGATACCCTCGGTAACCAGAAGAAATTCAATTATGCGCTTCGGGCGGATATGACAAGAGAAGAATTTATTAAAGAAGTTACAGAAGGATTGGTGGCGCCTCCCCAGTATTTCCCACACAACGTAATCATGAATGTGACAGGTGGATTAAACAGCATCGATCAGATCATTCGCAGGGGAACTACTGCACTCGAACCAAAAGATTTTCAACTGGTTTGGGAAACAGAAGAAGCACTGGTGATTGATGCCCGTAGCAAGGATGAGTTTCCGAAGGACTACCTGCCAGGTGCCATCTTCATCGGACTGGATGATAATTTCGCTCCCTGGGTAGGAACCCTGGTAACCGATCTGAAACAACCGATCCTGCTGATTACAGATCAAGGTAAGGAAGAAGAAGCTGTTGTTCGACTGGCTCGCGTAGGATATGATAATACGCTCGGTTATCTGAAAGGAGGCGTGAAAGCCTGGATTACAGCCGGACTCCCAACTGAGCAGATGGATGAAATAGATGCACCGGAATTTGCAGAGCTCTATATGAAGAACCCGGATATGAAAGTACTGGATGCGCGTCGTGAATCAGAGTATAATAGTCAGCATATTGAAGGCACGATCAACTTCCCGCTCGACTTCATCAACTCGAACATGAGTATGCTGGATAAAAACAGCACTTATTATATACATTGCGCAGGCGGTTATCGCTCTATGATCACTGCATCCATTCTGAAAGCAAGAGGATATGAAAACCTGATCAATATAAGAGGAGGATTTGCTGCTTTGTCTAAGACAAGTCTTCCCAAAACAACATACGAAGCTCCTAAGACAATGTTATAGGTTGGTTTTCTGGCAGTTGGTTATAAAGCCGCTCTGTTCCTCCGGTCGGTCGGAAACAGGCGGCTTTTTTGTGTGATATAAGTCACGCAGGCAATGTGACTACCATCACCGAAAAAGGTTTTTAAATGGTTCACATTTGTATTCTAAAATCAAGGATATGGAAATCATCGGATACATTGCTTCGCTGGTCATTGGAATCTCACTCGGCCTGATTGGTGGTGGCGGTTCCATTCTTACGGTACCGGTGCTGGTTTACCTGTTCAGGGTACAACCGGTTGTTGCAACAGCCTACTCTCTTTTCATTGTAGGTTCAACCAGCCTGGTGGGAAGTTTCCCCAAATACAAGGGCAATGAAATAAACCTCAAGACAGCCCTGATCTTTGGTCTTCCTTCCATCGCTGCAGTATATGCAACACGGGCGTTTATTGTTCCGGCTATTCCGGATGAATTGTTCACCATCGGATCAATCGTATTCACTAAATCACTCCTGATGATGCTGCTCTTCGCAGTGCTCATGGTGTTTGCTTCCGTATCCATGATTCGAAGCAAAAAAGAAGTAGTTACGGAAGATGAAAACGCAGTACAAAAATTTAACTATCCGGTTATTTTACTCGAAGGTGTTGTAGTAGGTATGTTAACCGGACTCGTTGGTGCAGGTGGTGGATTTTTAATTATCCCGGCACTGGTATTGCTCAGTAAACTGCCCATGAAACAGGCGGTTGGTACCTCCCTGTTAATCATTGCTGCAAAATCTCTCATCGGGTTCACTGGCGACTTGAAAAATGCTTCTATGGACTGGAGCCTGTTGCTGAGTGTAACCGGACTTGCTATCATCGGAATTTTTATCGGTAACAAACTGAGTAAAAAAGTTTCTGCAGAAGGATTGAAAAAAGGCTTCGGCTGGTTCGTCCTGGTAATGGGTATCTATATCATTGTAAAAGAATTGTTCCTCAGTTAATCAAACACTAAACTTTTAAATAATACAACCATGTTTTTTCAACACATTTACGACAAATCTCTTGCACAGGCCAGTTATTTCATTGGCTGTCAGAAAGCAGGTGTTGCTGCTGTGATTGATCCTAAACGCGATATCGATACCTATCTTGAAATCGCCAAACAACAGAATATGAAAATCACTCATATTCTGGAAACCCATATTCACGCCGACTTCCTCTCTGGTTCCCGTGAACTGGCTGCTGTAACCGGCGGTAAAATGTATCTCTCTGCTGAAGGTGGAGAAGGATGGGAATATGAATTTCCGCATGTAGGTGTTAAAGATGGTGATGTGTTGATGGTAGGTAACCTCAAACTGGAAGTGATGCACACTCCCGGCCATACACCCGAAAGCATCAGCTTTGTGTTAACGGACACACCTGCAAGCGATGAGCCTGTTATGATCTTCACCGGCGATTTTGTTTTTGTTGGTGATATCGGTCGCCCTGATCTGCTCGAAAAAGCAGCCGGTATCAAAGGAACACAGGATAAAGGAGCACATCAGCTCTATGAATCACTTCGCAAGTTCAGTGCCCTCCCTGATTTCGTTCAGGTATGGCCCGGCCATGGTGCAGGTTCCGCCTGTGGTAAAGCGCTGGGTGCAGTTCCGAGTTCCACTGTTGGTTATGAAAAAGCAAGAAACTGGGCATTCCGCTATAAAGAAAATGAAAAAGGATTCGTGGACTTCCTGCTCACTGATCAGCCTGAGCCACCGAAGTATTTCGCGATGATGAAAAAACTCAATAAAGTGGATCGCCCGCTGCTGACAGAAGTTCCCAAACTGAAAAAGCTGGATCCAGCCGCAGCAAAAGATGCGTTGAAGAAAGGTATCATGATTATCGATACCCGGAATAAAACTGATTTTGCAAAAGGATTTATTCCTGGCACAATCAACATCCAGGGTAACAATTCCTTCAGCACCTGGGCAGGATGGTATCTCAATTACGAAGAACCATTCATCCTGGTAGCAGAAGAAGCACAGCTGGATGATCTGACCCGTAAACTGATGCGCATCGGTCTGGATAATATCCTCGGATACATTGCTGTGGAGGATATCGAAAAAGTTGCTGATGGCAAACTCGATACGGTGAAACTGGTGGAATATGATGAATTCAAAAATATTGTAGATGCCGGTACTGCCGAGATCATCGATCTGAGAGGTGCGGCTGAATACAATTCGAATCATATTCCGGGTGCCAAACATGTATTTGTGGGTACGCTGCCTCAGCACCTGAATCAGATTCCAAAAGATAAAGAAGTGGTGATTCATTGCCAGGGTGGCGACCGTGCATCGATCGGTTACTCCCTGCTTGCAAAACATGGATTCACGAACGTTCGCAATTTCTCAGCGGGCATGAATCGCTGGGTACAGTCCTAAAAAAATAACAAATGAGCTTGCTAAAGAAACACTGGTTTCCGGCTCTGTTGGTAGTATTGATTGTGGTTGTTGTTGCATATCAACTGGGAAGCAGCGATAAGGCTGGTGAGAAAGTATTGCCTGTCCGCTCTGGTGAAAACCAGGGCTGGCAGGCACCCAGTTTATACCTCGACAATGAACTGGAGGGCGAAGCACGTGAGATGGTGATCTATGGGGAAGAACTCATCGCTCATACATCCAAATACCTGGGCCCAAAAGGAACTGTTGCGCAAATTTCCAATGGGCTGAATTGCCAGAACTGTCACCTCGATGCCGGTACCCGAAACTGGGGCAATAACTATGGTGCTGTTTCATCAACCTATCCCAAATTTCGCGATCGCAGCGGAAGCCTTGAAACCATTCCTAAAAGAGTAAATGATTGTTTTGAAAGAAGCCTGAATGGGAAAGCGCTCGATACTACCAGCAAAGAAATGCAGGCGATTGTTGCTTACATTAACTGGGTTGGTAAAGATGTGCAGAAAGGAGAAAAACCAAAGGGCTCAGGAATCAGGGAACTGGCTTACCTTGAACGTGCAGCTGATCCGGTAAAAGGAAAAGTTATTTACCAGGGGCAATGTCAATCCTGTCATGGTGCAAACGGAGAAGGACTGCTGGCATTGGATGGCAGCGAATATTCCTATCCTCCTCTATGGGGTGAACATAGTTACAACTCCGGAGCAGGCTTGTATCGCTTGTCGAGGTTTGCAGGTTATGTTAAAGACAATATGCCCTTCAACCAGGCAACACACAAACTCCCGATGTTGACAGATGAAGAAGCCTGGGATGTGGCAGCTTATGTGAATTCGCAGCCCCGGCCCAAAAAAGACCTGAGCGGGGATTGGCCCGATATTTCCAAAAAGCCGGTGGATCATCCTTTTGGTCCATTTGCAGATGGGTTCTCAGAACAACAACATAAATTCGGACCCTTCGGTCCAATTGTAGCAGCCCGTAAAGCACAGGCCGCCAACAAGAAATAATACAAAGTATCCGATTGCCATGCCTACTTCCAAACATTCAAATTGCACCTGCCATTCCTGCCAGCAGGAAACCGTTCGCGAAGCAGAAAAAAAATTACATGTCGAGATCAGTGAAAACAGTCGCCGTGAATTCCTCCGAAACGCCGGCCGGCTTGGCCTCGGACTAGGAATTGGTGGTGGTTTGCTGGCTACTCCCATGGCAGCTTCTGCCCTCACAGGTGAAGATGCTGCACATCAGTTCAAAGAAATTGAAAGAAACAAAGCCTTGCTAACTGGTAAGGCTAACCGCTTTACGATCCTGCACACAGCAGATATCCATGCACAATTATTGGTGCATGATGAATTCTTTATCGAGAATGGTAAAGTAGTGTATAAAAAAAGGGGCGGGATGGCTACCCTTAAAACCATGATCCGGCAACTGAAAAACGAAAACCCCGCCAACACGCTGGTGATTGATGGTGGTGATTGTTTCCAGGGTAGTGGTGTGGCTGCACTGACAGAAGGAAAAGCCATCGTGCCGTTGATGAATAATATCGGCTATGATATTATGTTGCCAGGTAACTGGGAAGTAGTCTATGGCAAGGAAATGATGATGAAGGATATGTTCGCTTATGATGGTGTGAAAGTTTGCGCGAATATGTTTCACAATACCAACGATGATCTCAATGGCGATCTGATTTTTCCTCCCTATTTCGTTCAGCATATTGGTGGATTGAAAATTGGATTCATTGGGTATAATGATCCCCTTACTCCAAAGAGGCAATCGCCTGCCTATAGTGATGGCATCACCTTTACACCACCTGAAAAAAATGTGGCCAAATACATTAAACTCCTGAAGCAATATGAGCAATGTGATATGGTCTTTTTGCTAACGCACATGGGGCTCGCTCAGCAAATTGGCTTATCCAATATGGCGCAAATAAAAGGAGCGGATTATATTCTGGGTGCTGATACACACGAACGCGTACGGGAGCCAATTCAGGGCCTGCACGCGAAAGTAACAGAGCCGGGTGCTTTCGGTTCCTTCCTTGCAAAACTGGATATTGTAATCGAGAACGGTGTTATAAAAGACCAGGTCTACCAGTTGCTGGATGTGGATCCCGAAAAATATCCGGAGGATCCTGAAATGAAACAACTGATTGAAGAAGCCCGGGAGCCGTATAAGAAAACATTACACCGGGTGATTGGTAAAACCAAAACACCCCTGGTACGCTATTACGTGATTGAAACGCCGATGGATAACTTCATCACGGATGCCATCATGTGGAAATTCAAACCGGATATCGCACTGAGTAATGGATTTCGTTTTTGTCCGCCGTTGGTACCAGATCCCAAAACAGGTGTTGCTGATATTACGATGGACTATCTCTGGAATATGTTGCCGGTGGATAGCGAGGCTAAAAAAGGGTTTGTCACCGGCGAGCAACTCTGGAACTGGATGGAAAAAGAACTGCAGAATGCCTTTGCAAAAGATCCGGCCAAACGTTTTGGCGGTTGGGTGGTTCGGTTCCAGGGTATGCAGGTCAATTTCACCATTAATAAAGACATGGGCCAACGCGTCAATTGGATCAAGGTTGGAGGCAAACCGCTGGATCGAAATAAGACTTACAGTTTTGTTGCCTGTGAACGCGAAGGTGATCCGGATACTACGATCTGTCGGGTGGAAGGAGTGAAGGAACCCAAACGCCTGGGTGCTACTTTGCACAGTGTAATCCAGGAATACCTGGCTGCCAATTCACCCATTGCTCCAAAGCTGGAAGGCAGGTGTACCGCCACCGATGCACCGAATTCACTCCTTACCCAGTTAATGGGATTTGGTTATGAATTCCGGTAAAACTGGATGAGCGGCGGAACCGGATCAGAATAGCATTGTAGCTTCATATACATGGAGCAGCATCGCAAATCACTGGTATTTTATTTAGTCTTCCTGGCTATTGCAGTCGCAGGAATTGTATATGGTGGTCAGTTAATTGACGACTATCCAAACCTGCGCTTATGGCCCTGGTCGAATATCGCATTGTTGTTAATCGGATTGCCATTTGTCTTCCTGCAAAAGCCGGTTGGACTCCCGGCTGTTTGGGATGAGCAAATTCCGGTAACAAAAAGAATTGTACAGCCAGTGCTCATTGGTTTGTTATTTGGACTGGCGGATTGGCTGCTGATTGAATTTGTCCTTCGCCAGGAGCCGCATAATGGCTTGCCTCCTTATACCCAGCCCTTTCCTTATTCAGTATTCTTGTACAGTTCCGGTGCCTTCGAAATTGAAGTCTTTTATCGCCTGGTTCCGGTTACTATAGTTTTATTGCTCTTCACCAAAATCCGGGAAGGTCGATACTGGTTGCACGCATTCTGGACCATTGCGATTCTTAGTTCCCTTCGCGAACCTATTGAGCAATTGCCAGGCGGACCAACCTGGTTTATTGTTTACGCAGTTGTATCCGGCTTCGCGATGAATTTCCTGCAGGTCTGGTATTATCGCAAAGCAGGATTCAGCGCCTCGCTTTTTCTGCGCCTCGGGCACTACCTGATTTGGCATATCTTCAATGGGTGGCTGATTGAAAATGGATGGCTTTCCTAATATTGAATTATGGCATGATGCGTTATCTTCTGTTTCAACTTTTTCTGCTGGTTTCGGCAGCCTCTTTTGCCCAATCCAAACCTTTTGTATTAGGAATTATTGAGGAAATCAATTCCAAAGAATTGAATGAAAAAAGAGTCCTGAATATTTATCTTCCTGATGGGTATAATCAAAACGACACCACCCACTACCCGGTTATTTATCTTTTGGATGGGTCAGCGGATGAGGATTTTATCCATTTAGCCGGACTTGTACAATTCAATAGTTTCGAATGGGTAAACCGGGTTCCCAAATCAATTGTAGTGGGTATCGCAACAGTTGACAGAAGAAGGGATTACACACAACCAAGCAAGGTGCCCGAAGAACAAAAAGCATTTCCTACCAGTGGAGGCTCTGCAAAATTCATAGCTTTTATTGAAAAGGAATTGCAACCCTTTATTCAAAAAAAATTCAGAACCACTTCTTCTAAAACTATTATAGGGCAGTCACTGGGTGGCTTGCTGGCGACTGAAATCCTGCTTACCAAACCATCCTTGTTTACTAAATACATTATAGTGAGCCCGAGTTTATGGTGGGATAATGCCTCCTTGCTTCAAGGGAAAGTTACTAACTGGTCGGTCAATGACTCTCTTCGTGTATACATTGCTGTTGGAAAGGAAGGACTCACGCCGGGTGCTAATCCAAGAGTTATGGAAGTTGATGCCAATCTATTGTTTGAAAAACTAAAAGCACTTTCACCGCGCATGCAATGTTATTTTGATTACCTGCCGGATGAAAATCATGCAACCATTTTGCACCAGGCCGTGAACAATGCATTCATCCGGTTGAACTAATCAGGCAGCTTCTTTTTTAGTGCCCAATGTGAGCAGCACAATTGTAATCAACACAAACAAAGTGCCCAGCCAGTCCATGCCCCCAAAGGGAACCTTCAGCCAGAGGACCGCAACAGCCGCAGCCGCCAGTGGCTCAACACAACAAAGCAGGCTGGCAGTTGGAGCCCCTATTATTATTACTGAACGCAGGAAAATATAAAAAGCAATTACACTTCCGAAAAGAATGATGTATCCAAATGCCAGCCAGGTGCCTGCATCCCACACACCCTGAACCTGCCAGGGTTTGGTGAAAATGGAAAAGATAATCCCTCCAATAAACATACCCCAACCTGTAACTGTGGCGGCTGAATATTTTCGTAGTAGCTGAACCGGTTGGATGGTGTAAAAAGCCAGGGTAAAAGCAGATAAAATTCCCCAGAAAAGAGCTGCTTCAGTGATTACCATTTTGTCCAGGCTTCCATGGGTAACCAGCAGAAAAGTGCCTCCTAGTGCTAAGAGCAGTGAAGCATATTCTATCAGCACCGGCCAACGCCTGTGTTTGATTGCATAAAATGCCACTACAAAGAGGGGACCAATATATTGCAGCACAGTGGCAGTTGCGGCATTCGACAAATGAATGCTGTAGAAATAGGTATACTGTACCGCTACCATTCCCAAAATACTGAAGAGCAGCAAAGACAAGGCATCCATCGGATGCTTCCAGATCCGGAAAGCATCACTGTCTTTTCGGGTAATGGCAAACACAACCAGGATACTACCGGCCAGCAATAACCGCCAGCTTACGAGCCAGCCTGGTTCTATAGCTTTCTGCTCAAATAAATACTGTGCACAGGTTCCGGAAAGGCCCCAGAAAATGGCAGCAAACAGTGCCATTACGATTCCTGATGCTTTGCTGGGTGAGCTCATGTTGCTGCAAGTTCTTGCATGATGGATGCAGTAATTTCATAGGACTTCAACCGGTCTTCCAGGTGGAACGCATTGGTAGTAATCATCAGTTCATTCACCTTTGTCAGTTCCAGGAATGCTTTGATCTGTTGTTTCACGGTTGCACGGGATCCAATAAAACTGTATTTCAAAAAAGACTGCAAAGCAGGATGTTCCCGCAATGCTGCCAGATCACTGGTCATTTCAGCTGGCGGTTGCAGGTAGTCCATTTGTCCGGACATAACACCGAGGATCATACGCAGATAAGAAGTCGATAATTTTTCCGCTTTTTCATCTGTTTCTGCAGCAATTACATTTATACAGGCGATTGCATAAGGTTCTTTTAAATCCGCACCTGGTTGAAACCGCTGGTGATAAATCTGAAGCGCCTCCAGCAAATGTGTGCTGGCAAAATGACTGGCAAATGCATAGGGTAATCCTTTCTCTGCCGCCAGGTAAGCACTATCGGTACTGGATCCCAAAATATACATCGGAACCTGAACTCCTTCTGCCACAGCCGCCCTTACTTTGGCACTTGCATTGGCCGGAGAAAAATACTGTTTGATCTGGCTGATCTCCTGCGGAAACTGGAAAACCGATTGCATCCGGTCGGGTCGGATCGCCTGTGCTGTTAGCTGATCTGTACCAGGCGCCCTTCCCAGCCCCATATCAATACGATTGGGATAGAGCTGACCCAATGTTCCAAATTGTTCAGCTACAAGAAGGGGAGAATGATTGGGTAACATGATCCCGCCGGAGCCCACCCGAATGGTTTTGGTGCCCCCTGCAATATGGCTGATCAGTACTACCGTAGCCGAACTGGCCACACTTACCATATTGTGATGCTCTGCCAGCCAGAACCGGGTATAACCCCATTTTTCAGCCTGCTGAGCAAGGGTTAAACTGTTTCGAAATGCATCAGCAGGGGTGGAGCCTTTTGCCACCACCGCTAATTCCAATATGGAGTAAGTAATTGCTTTCATGAGGCGCAAAGATACAACTCTGCTATTGCGTAAATAGGATCAACTGCAACAACCTTGCAATCATATATTTCTTAAATCAATACTGAAGTTGAAATTTTGAAATATGAATGAATGGTTGCCTTTTTACCTGTCGGTTTTTATACTGGCCTATCTGTTGATCAGCTTTGTAGTACCCAGTGTTAGGGTGTACAGGCAAACAGGTATTAACCCGGTCACTTTTGGAAAATCAGATTCTGCACATGATTATATTGGAAGGATCATGAAAATCATCACCGGTTTATTGGTGCTGGTGGTAATTTGTTATGCGTTCCTACCGGCTTTATATCATTGGCTGGTTCCAATCCCCTATTTTGAAAAGGATGAAATTAAGTGGACCGGATTAATCATCGCGCATCTGGCATTGATCTGGATTGTTATCGCACAGCAACAAATGAAGAACTCCTGGCGCATTGGTATTGATGAACAACATAGAACCGGACTGGTAACAAATGGCTTATTCGCTTATTCGCGCAACCCGATTTTCCTGGGCATGCTTTTCAGTGTATTCGGTTTATTCCTGGTACTGCCAAACCTGATTACTTTTTTTGTATCGTGTTGCAGTTACATCGTTATTCAAATCCAGATACGATTGGAGGAAGAGTTTCTTGGGCGTCAGCATGGGGAAGCCTATACGCGGTATAAAGAGCGGGTGAGGCGTTTGATTTGAACTTTATACCAAAAAATAAATAGAATATCCCCCTTCATTCAACTCATTGGCTGAAAAAGACTGCTGCATCAATTCGATTTTATCAAACAATTCTCCTACTCCTAAACTAGACCAAATAATAAATGCGCCTAATAATACTTTGCTCCATACCGGAATGCGAAATCCTGTCATACCCTGTATAAAATAGGTTACCGGCGGAAAATAAATCAGCGCCAGAAGCACCACAAATACACCATAAAAAGGGTCGTTTCCCCAGAACAGGTTGATCAACCCAATCAATGTAAATACCAGGCCGAAAAACCAACCTGCGAGTTGTTGAATAGAAATTCTTGCTTCCATATTGATTGTTTAAAAAGCACTTTGAAATACAAAGTTATTGGACTGGAGGACATACGCAAGCTTTTCATCGAGATTTTGATAAAAAATTCCCAGTCCTTTGGTAAGGTGCTGATAATCAGAAAGGCCGGCACAATGGCCTCAGGGCTTTTTAAATGGCAACTCCTTCTCTGCCCGTTTCCAGAGCAATTGGGCATATTCCTTACTGAAATTTTCAATGCTCGTTGGATTATACGCCTCTGTTTGAACCGACCAAAGCTGCTCCTCCGTTTTTACATCAAAAAGATTGCCTTCGAGAAAATAGGTCTTATCTGTAGTATAATAGCCGGGATCATATCCAAACGGATACCAGTAATTATAATACCCCCAGAAACCCCTTCCATAATATCCCATGTAAGGGCGATAGGGCATGGTGCCCGGAACATACCGGCTCTCACTCTCCTTATCCACAAGGGCCACTGTGAAAATGACATCACTGTTAAGTTCTCTGATCTTGCCCAGCATTTCTTCACGCGCAGGCATTTTTTCATCTGTAAAACCCGGACGAAAAACATCCGAACTTTTAATGGCCGTAAAACCTTTTTGCTGGATAAAACTTGCCAGTTCATTTTCAATTTTCGTCTTGACACTCTGCCGGTTACTCAGCACTGCAATAAAAATCGATTTGTAATCAGGGTTCGATGGCCAGTCGGGGTTTACCCAGGAACTCGTTATCTTTTGAGAAGATCCGCAACTAAGCAGGAGAGCAGTCATCAGGCAGGCAAAAAAAGCAACTGGTCGCATATGGATAAATTTTTGATGGACATGATAGCGGGTAGGATTAGCTGCTACGTTAACAAGCCGCCCCATCAGTATTGATCCGTACTAAATGTACTAAAAATTAAGATCCAACCCCATATATCAGTAGTTTAAACAGATACTATCTTTAAGCATATGAAACTGCAGAAAGGTCCCTACGACGCAAGCACTTGTTTTATTTACCAAAAATGCATGAAGGAATGGTGGCCGGCTCTGGATACCAACCGGCGGATTCAACACTACAAAAAAGGGGAACTGCTATTTAGGGAAGGCGATCCGGTAGAAGGTGTTTTCTTTATGATCAAGGGCGTGGTTAAAGTGCACAAACACTGGACAGAGGATAAGGAATTAATCATCCGGTTTGCGAGAGACCATGATATCCTTGGGCATCGCGGACTATCTGGTTCATCTGAGCCTTATCCTATTTCGGCTACTGCTTTATCACCTGTCACCGTCTGTTTTATCCCGCTCGATTTTTTTCGTGTAACCGGCACTGTTAATACCAATTTTTTGTATGAGTTCATGATTTTTATGGCGGATGAATTGCGTCTTTCGGAACAACGTATGCGCGATTTAGCACACCTGCAGGTTAAGGTCAGAACGGCACGTGATCTATTGATGTTGGAGAAAAAATTCGGTAAGGATGCCGAAGGGTTTATTGGTTTTACTATTTCCCGCCAGGATTTGGCCGCCTATGTTGGTACTGCTTATGAAACAGTGTATCGCTTATTGCTGGAGTTTACAGAAGAAAAATTAATAAAGACTGATGGCAAACGTATTGGGCTGTTGAATATAGAAAAATTGAAAAAATTACTTGAACAGTCATAAAGATTGATCAGTCTTGATCCATGGAAATAATGAGTCTATCACGTACACATAGCAAAATATTCATAGGCTTAGCTACCTTCTTTTTTGTTTCCTGTAGCGGCTCACTGAAATTACCCAAACCAGCCGACACCTCAACTTCTATAACCGGCTCCGAATTTTACAAACAGGCAGTTTCCTATAATTGGAAAGAACGCGACTCCCTTTTCCTGGAATCCTTCCAAAAAGGTTCAGTGCCGGATTTTTTTTACAGGTTTGAGAGGATTTCAATTAGCTACCAGGATTCAACCGGTGAAAAACACCAAATTCAATTCTATTGCTCGCCGGATTACCTGTTGATTGGTACAGCCGAAGACTGGGCCAGGGTGCCTGTCACTCCCATGGCGGCTGAAATCATTGCCAGGCAACTGAACTGCATACTGCCTACTCCTAAAATGGTGGATCATATTTACCGGCAGGCAAAAGTAAAACTGGAACCTGTTCCAATGTATGCGTACCGCGATAGCACCATCACCATGTGGCAGCACCACCTGATTATTGAAGGCCAACGAAAAAACCGCCAGGGTTTGATTGCCGGGATAAAAAAAGATCTTGTTCAGGCACCCGAGCAGGCTTATAAAGGAAAAACTGACCGCGTGGCAATATATGGCTGGCATCGCCTCAATGGAAGCCCCATCCAGCCTTTATACACGGGCCATATCAATTGGTATGTTGATTACAGTCACGGTGCCCGACTCATTTACAAACGCATCCGGGTAGATGGTAAATGGATGGATGTTGATGAACTGAAAAGAAATCCTTTATTGAAAAACGCTTTAATTGATTAACTATGACTACTGACCTGATCCTCTATCTTTCACTGTTTGTGAACCTCATCATTTTGATCCTTCTGTTGTTCCGGAATAAGACAGTAGACACTTCTGTCCTCACCAGGATGGAAGCTGGTATCAAAGAAGAATTCCGAAACAACCGGGCAGAAAATGCAACCCTTGCGAAGGACAACCGCATTGAGCTAAATAACACACTTCTCGAAATCAACAGGGAAAGCCGGGAATCACTGGCTGCCGGATTAAAGGATTTCACTTTTGAACAACGCAACAAATTCGACGACCTTAAAAATGAACAAAAGGAACTCAGAAACAGAACGGTTGAACAACTGGAGAAGATCAACGAAAAACTAACTCTTACCATCAGGGAATTTCAGGAATCCTTTGAAAAGAACATTCTGAACATGAACAACCTGCAACGGGAAAAATTCCAGCAACTGGAAGAAAAGCAGGTAAAACTGATCGAAAGCACAGAAAAAAAGCTCGAAGAGATGCGGGCAACAGTAGATGAAAAATTACAGAAGACACTGAATGAACGAATCGGGCAATCTTTTGAGATCGTAGGTAAACAATTGGAAAGTGTACAAAAGGGACTAGGGGAAATGCAGACCATCGCGCAGGAAGTAGGCGGACTCAAAAAAGTGCTGAGCAATGTAAAACTTCGGGGTGGAGTAGGAGAAGTGCAACTCGCGATGTTGTTGGAACAAATCCTGGCGCCGAATCAATATGATGCAAACGTAAAAACCAAAGCGGGGAGTTCTGAGCCCGTGGAGTTTGCAATCAAACTTCCCGGTCGCAGTGAAGAGGAAAACAGTTTTGTGTACCTGCCCATCGATGCCAAGTTCCCCAAGGATGTATATGAAACCCTGATCAATGCCTATGAAAATGCGGTGCCGGAAGATATTGAGACGGCAGCTAAGGCCATGGAAGCAACCATCCGCAAAATGGCGAGGGATATCCGCGACAAATATATTGATCCACCCCATACCACAGATTTCGCCATTCTTTTTCTGCCCTTTGAAGGCATTTATGCAGAAGTGATTCGCCGCACTGCCCTGGTGGATCAACTGAGGGATGAATTTAAAATAACTGTTGCGGGACCTACCACACTGGTAGCCCTGCTGAACAGTTTGCAGATGGGCTTCCGCACCCTCGCGCTCCAGAAAAGAAGCAGTGAGGTCTGGAAAGTATTGGGTGCTGTTAAAACTGAGTTTGAAAAATTCGGCGGACTCCTGGAGAAGGCGCAGAAGAACCTGCACTCCGCCAGTGATACAGTAGATGAACTCCTGGGTAAAAGAAGCAGGGCAATTACGCGTAGATTGAAAAATGTGGAAGCCCTACCGGCAGCTGAAGCGCAGCAATTGTTACCCGATATTAATAATGAGCTGCTGGAGGAAGAGGGGGACTGATTACCACAATACCCTAAAAGGGTGACTATGCGCTATCGTTTTTAAATCTTCTTTAAATTGAAGAATGAAAAAAAGCCGGAAGAAATTTTTGCAGCAATCCGCTGCAGGAGTATTGGGACTATTGGCTGCTCCCCAATTGTTTGCCCAAGTTGCCGGAGAATCACAGCCCGTTGTGATGCACGCCGAAGAAGGAGAGACCTATTGGATTGGAAGGAGAAATTCTCCCCTTACCATTAAAGTGGCAAAAGACCGGCAGGGCAATGAAACGATGTCATTCTGCACGGAATTGATTGCGCCTGGTGAAGGCATTCCCCTTCATAAGCACCTGAATGAGGATGAGTTAATTTTTATCCATCGTGGTGAAGGGAAACTGGAGCTGGATGGTAAGCAAATTCCGGTAAAGGAAGGCAGTGTAGCCCTGGTACCAAAAGGCGTTTGGCATTCCATGACAAACACCGCTAAGGAAAACCTGGTAATGGTATTCAGTTATTCGCCGGCCGGATTTGAAGGCTATTTCAGAGAGTTTGGATCACCGGTTGGAACTCCCTGGAAACCTAAGTCCCAGGAAGAATACAACCGGCTAAATAAAAAATGGGGAATTGTGTATAAATGATAGGGGCTTACGCGTGGACACCCTCTCTGATCTCTTCCACCATCTTTTTGTTAAAGGCAGGCAGATCTTTTGGTGTTCTACTGGTAACCAGCCCATTATCTACTACCACTTCTTCATCCACCCAGCGGGCACCTGCATTTTTCAGATCCATTTTGATAGCCTCAACGGAAGTAAGGGTGCGACCATTTACCACTTCTGCATTGATTAATACCTGTGGGCCGTGACAAATTGCGCCAACAGGCTTGTGCTCATCAAAGAAATGCTTCACAAAAGCGATGGCATCTCTATTGGTTCTTAACTGATCCGGATTGATCACGCCACCCGGCAATACCAGGGCATCATAATCGGATGGTCTGGTCTGGCTTAATTCTTTATCCACCTTATAGGCTTGTCCCCAGTTGGTTTTTGCCCAGGCTTTGATCTCTTCCGCTTCCGGACTCACAATATGCACGGTCCAACCTTGTTGCTCGAGTGTTTCTTTGGGCGATTTTAATTCACTTTCTTCAAAACCATGTGTAGCGAGAATCGCAATTTTCTTGTCCATGAGAATAAGCTTTAAATGTGTACAATGTCATGGATTATAAAATAATCGTGCCGGAGGTAGGTCCATTTTTTCCCCAATCAGTACATTCTCATTTAATTCTTCAGTTTGTATTCAATCCGATAACATCCTTCCTTACTTCTTTCTTCCAAACATTTCCATAGCTAGCATTTAAATGTTGGAAAATGGTTTCATTGTATTCCTGAAGGCATTCAATAGGTCCCGGAGCTACACACCCGAATATCTCATACCCGGTTTTATAGGTCTCACGGAATGTTTTGTCTGTTGGATAATATATAGGTGCAATACCCCCTTGAACCAATAACCGGGCCTTTCCGGCTTTAATATCATTGAGCGCCTGACGTTTACTGTATATTCCGTTGCAAACCGTGTCTTTAATTTGATTGGTTTGCGCTTGTATTTGCATACTTGGTTTACTTGCAAATACTACAATAATTGCTGGCAAAATCAAAATAAATACGAAGGTGATTTTTTTCATACAAGGATGGTTTATTTTTTTTATTTCAGTAATTCGTTTCAATAGAAGTGTGTCACCAATTACTGCCATGATGTTGCTTATCAGGATTTTGGTATCTATTCAGGAATAGCTAACCGCTTAAGAAGATTATTGTCCTCTTCCAAAATCTTGCTTAATAATGCTATGGTGTCAAATGTCCTGGAATGACTATCGGAAATACTTTTTAAAAGAGATAATAAATCCTCGAGTGCTTTGTCTGGTAAAGTGTCCAGGATTTTATTTATCTCGGATTTGATCTCTTCTTTTGACATTGTAATAGCCGGTAATTATTCCTTTAATAAAGCCAGTATTTAAATTAAATTTCCATGAACAAGTTTTATGGAACTTGAAATAGACAGTACAAAATAGGGATTCTTCAACGCTTTCTCTTCAATTAAGTCCACGGGTCTTTTAAATTGATCCTCTAACGAAAATTTAAAATTGAAATAGTTATTTGTATAATTTATCAAGTCCATATTGTCGAAATAGACCAAAAAATCAATGTCGCTAGATTCATTAAAATCTTCTCTGAGGACTGAACCAAAAGCATATAACTTCTTCACCTTGTGAGTCGCGCAAAGTCGTTTAATAGAGTCTGAATAATTGTCCAGCAGTTTCATATAGCTAAATTAACATTTTTGCTATATGCAGGAGTTTCTGAAAAAAGAGGCCAGGTATAATGCGCAATGATTGGGTATTGGCGAAGACAAGGCAATTATTAAGGTTCCGCCCGGCCCCCCGAAATATTATTTACAGAAAAAGCTCCATGTGCCGCCCTGCTTTTGCCATGCCCTTTTGATGGCTGAAGTGCAATTAAGTTAGTAGCTCTGAATTAAAACTTCAGTCGGAATGCCCAGTATTTGATGTAATTTTCGAATCATTTCTAGGCTAAGCTTACGCTTTCTATTAATTATTTCACTAGCCTACTTTTAATCCTAACATATTTGCAAGGTCATTTTGACTTTACCCCAATTGTTCCATACGGAACTTAATAGCTTCAATTGGGACCGGGTAATCAATTTGATAGTGCTCTTGTTCATATTTGTCAATCAGAATGCCCAATACCTCCAACTCGTCACCCTCAGGAGTTCCTGGTTGTGCATCAAAGATTGCCTTCATGCGATTGATGGCCATTTGGTAGTCTTTTTTTGTTTTAATTGGTTTGATTGTCATTTCAAGTTCTATTTATATGGCTATTTCATCAATTATATCCTACGATGCCGTGAGCAAATTTAATTTTAACGATTAGCCGGTAAAGATGAGATCTGCTTTTCATTGTCACGATGTCCTGCCAGCATTGTGCGAAACTCTTCTGTTAGGCGTTTTTTTCTGGATGATTGTTGGTATTAACTAAACTTATTCAATAAGTCCATCTGTTCATGTAATATTCGTACTACTAAAATATCCTGATTGCTTATTACTTTGTAGAAAATTATATGCCGCCCCACTTTTACACCTTGTAAGCCTGTTTCTATGATAGAATAAGATCTACCAATTTCTGGTTTATTTGAAAGATCCCTAATTGTATCAATCAATAATGAATAGTATTTGTCAGCCTGTCGCTCAGACCATGTTTCAAATGTATACAACCAAATTTCAGATAAATCTTTAACGGCACGTTTGGTCAAATTATAATTTGCCATTCTTATTTATCTTAGATTTCAATCTTTCCAGATGTTTTTTTGAATCAAAATTAGTGTCAATTCCGCTTGAGAGACCTTGTTTTATAGCGTCACGTAGCATAAGTAAACGTTGCTCATCTTCTTCCAACAGACGAAGCCCAGCTCTGATTACCTCGCTTGCATTCTTATACCGTCCCTCTGAAATTTTAGATTCTACAAAGTCCTCAAAATAGTCGCCGAGTGATACAGATGTATTACGTGCCATTTTAATGATTTTTATAAAGTTACCAAAAATTGGTACTTTTCCAAAATTGCTTTGAATCTTTTGATGCTCAATTGAATAACGCCTTATGCTATATAAAGTAGGCGTTTAGAGCGGTAGTAGTCTATTCTGCAAGCAGGATAGCTACAGTAACTTTAATAGTTAACCAAACAATTTCCCGGGGCTTCCTATCAATGTGCCTATGAAAGCGGAAAGTTTGGGTATTGGATTCAGCGCCAGTTATCTGAATTGGGTATTACCTGCCTGGTGGTTAACCCGGCTGATATTCCTTCCAGCCATAAGGATGAGGTCTATAAAACTGATAGCCGCGATTCGCGGGGTATTGGCCAGGCCTTGGCCAAAGGGCAGCTACGCGGAATCTATATCCCTCCACTTCATCAGGAAGCCGACAGAACCCTGGTTCGGCAACGAAAGAAAATCTGGCGGGATCTGGTGCGTTGTAAAAACCGGGTAAAAGGTTTTCTTGATTACAACGGAATCAACTTACCAGAAAAATTTGACAATCCGAACTGGAGTCGAAATTTTATCACCTGGCTCTTAAGTCTCGCCTTCCCCTTTGAAAGTACTAGCCGGACACTTCAGTATCAGGTCCGGGAAGTGGAGCTGCTTCGAAAAGAACTCCTGGCGATTAGTACCACCTGCTTCGTTCTGTAACCGGAATCGGACCACTAACTGCAGCATCGCTCCTTACTGAAATCGGCGACATGCGAAGGTTTCCCAATTTTTATCACCTCAATAGTTTTATTGGACTGATGCCCATGGAACACAGTTCCGGTGAGAAGCAAGTACGGTTTAATTTGACTGTTAGAAAACACCGGCAACTCCGGAGTGATCTGATCGAATGCGCCTGGGCGGCTAAAAGAAATGATCCAGCCCTGGCATTATACTACAGCGAACAGATCAGCAGAGGTATCAACGGTAAAAAAGCCATAGTAAAAGTTGCCCGTAAACTATTGAGCAGAATCCGATATGTATGGCTCACGGAACAAACCTATAAAACCTCTATTGTCAAATAATTTATTAATCAATCAACCATTACTCATTACCTGACAATTAAATTACTCAGCCGGACTACAAAACATGCGTTGTCATCGTGAAATAATCAAACAGCGAGTCATTGACTTTGCCAAGACTGTAGCCGGCTGTTTATTGCTGAAACCATCAGCAAGCCATTAAACATTTAATCACAAGGACTTGTAGTGCTGACATTCAGCCTCTACTCATAGGATGCTGGTAATGGATAATGACTGATCAAAATATTTTAGAATAGTTTAAATTTGAAGTAAGGAAAAAAACACACTTCTGAAGGCGAAGGGTGGTTGGAATTTCCCTTCTGGCTATCCTTTGCTTTCAAAAGAAAAAAGTTGATATTTTTTCACTCCCTCTAAAGGCCTATATACATAGTATACTTTTGTTGGGCGTTCGTGCCTTGAACTATTAGGAATGCACTAAAAGTTCCAATTTTGCGCCAAGTCCCTCATTTATAATTCGCATCAATGTCGATAGCCTAATATCACTCGCATCGTTCTCAATACGTGATATATAATTTTTAGTCGTCCCACATTTCTCCGCCAGTTGCTCCTGAGTTAGGTTATTCTTAATACGAAGCTCTTGCAACATAACGCCGAGCTTAAAGGACTCGTAGCCTTGTTCATATTTGTCCCGTTTCTTTGTCCCCTTTACGCCATACTCTTTGTCAAGGTGCTCCTGAAACGATACTAAATTATTTTTCTTTGTCTTCATAATATGCCTTTTTTAATCGTTCCGCTCTTTCGATTTCGGTGGCAGGTGTCTTTTGAGATTTTTTCTGAAATCCATTTAAAAGTACAACGAGCCTGCCCTCGTCAAAAAAACAGAATATTCGAAAAATGTTACTCCCAGCACTTACCCTAATCTCATAAAGGTCAGTCCCAATAATGTGTTTCAAATACTTTTCTGGTACAATCGGGATTTCCTCCAAAATTCCAATGGTCCAGTTAATGCGGGTTTTGACTTTCAGCGTTTGTCTATTATAGAACTCCCAGAAGTAGTCACCATAAACAAAAACCTGCCTTACCTTACCCTTTTGCTCCATTTAAGCAAAGTTACCTATTTAGGTAACAAAATCCAAATGTTAAACGATTTTATTAGCTCGACACGATTTATGGTGCTCAGGCATGACGCCCAACGTACATGCATTGGCGAAGGCACGGCATTTATTCTATGCTGCCAGGTACCCAAGCTGATCAATTATAAAAAGCTGATTGAATACTACTAATGTTCAGTAGCACCACTGTCGCCGAAACAACAGTTGATCTGTGAAATTATCGAAGATACATATTACGTCCGCCGTCCTTTTGCCAATGCAATTGTTGGGCGTTCGCCTTAATATCAATGCAACTCTAATTGTCTATTTTCTATCGTTACATTAAAATGAATGTCCGCTTTTAATGCTTTGAATACTCGAATTATAGTGTCAATAGTAGCACTGTTTGCACTACTCTCCAGTTTGGATATTTGCGCCTTTTGCACCCCAACTAATTCACCTAATTGTTCCTGGGTTAAATTCCGTTCCTGTCTAGCTTGTTTAATCATACGCCCTAGAACGTCCATACGAAGTTCATATTCATACTGCTCTCTCTCTTTCGTTCCTTTTTTGCCAATGTATTTGTCCTTCATCTCGGCAAGTGAATAAGATTTCATTTGTGTCTTTGCCATGATGTTATTTTTTTAATTTGCTCCTAAAATATTGTTCACGAATGTTTTCAGCCCGCGAAATCTCCTTTGCAGGTACTTTGTCTACTTTTTTAATAAAACCATGTGTCGCTATCACTAATGTCTCTTTGCTATCCGTTTTATCCCAAAATGCAAGCAGACGAACTTGACTACCTGCATACCGAGTTCTAAACTCCCAAATTTCTCCCTGAAGCTTCTTAAAAAGCCGTGGATCATTTGTTTGTTCGGCAAGGTCAATGTTGTAAATGACTTTTGCGGCAGATTTCCTGTCCATATTGGCTAAAAACTCATTTGCTTCTTCTAAAAATCTTGTCTCAAAATAGCGCACTATTGGTTTTTGCCAAAGATAATAAATGTTTCCATATTTAGAAACCTAAATTACTACCAATTTAAGGGGGTCCAGAAGGTGACGCCCAACGGTTTCGGGCTTTGCGAAGAAGCGGAATTAGATGCACAAATGTTCAGTTTAGCACAAACGTTTATCAGAATTCGAAATTTTCAATTTAGGACTGAACCCGCTTTTTTGCAAAATCCCTGTTAGTGGCTGGTGTTTATTTTTTCGGTTTAATTGGTATCCAAATTTCTTCTTCTGAATTTGGGTCGTTGTTTTTGTATTTGTCGCCCAATACTTCAAAATGAGGTCTGTCGTCTAATAAGTATTCTGAACTTGGTAACCAAGTCCCAAAAATGTATTGAAAAATACTTGGGTCGTTACTTGAACCTTTATAGTCAAATACAGCATAAAGTCCGCCTGCCAATGAAAATGTTTCCATTTCTGTCGGCACATTTACAAAATCTGTTACTTCAACGGTTGCCCATTTTTCAAATTCATTGGTTGGTTTGAAGTCCGCAAAATGTGTCGGTTTATACACTTGCATTGAAATCATATCGTTGGTTATTTTATTTGATATTTCTCTGCGTTTGGGCATAAAATTCTGCCATAGTTCGCCTGTCCTGTTGTTGGCTAAACTCATATTAACTCGTTTACCAATTAGTTTTTTCTCTGATAAAATTTCAATTCTTGGTGTCATATTTTTTTAATTAGAAAGTTCAATTTCAATATCGTATTTCTCTAAAAGACCTGCAACGCCCAAAATTGAAAACTTTGCTCTCTTAATTCGGTTAATTTCTGGGTCAATAGAATAATTGTAAGAAGTCCGTAAGTCCGCTTTTTCAAGTATAGTTTGGTCAAAAGTTGCTCGTTCTAAATTACAGTTGTCAAACATAGTACTTGTCAAGTCGGCTTCTGAAAAATCTGTTTCTAGTAATTGTGAATTTTTGAAAATCGTCTTTTTTATTTTCGTTTTGTAAAAAGAAGAATGATTAAGTTGGCAACCATCAAACGAAAATGAAAGTCCAAATTCATTGCATGTGTCAAACCGAAGTCCCAGCATTTTACAGTCCTTGAATTTTATGTCCCGAAACGCTGTCTTGTTGAGCTTTGTCAAACTTAAATTACAACTGTTAAATGTGCAGTCTGTGAACTTAAATTCAGAAAAGTCTTTATTGGCAAAATTGCAACTGCTGAAAATGCAGTTTTCGTATTCACCATTTGTCAGTGTATCAACTAGGTCAAAGGTTTTGTCTGTAATATAAATTTCTTTCATTTTTCTGTTTTTTCGTTTGGAACGGCGTCTTGTTACACTTGCCACTAACGGCCGGCAGCTTTGCGCAGTGCTGGTAATGAAGCACTCTTGCCGGATCCGGTGTTCATTTATTGATTAAAGTTTCAATATCTATTCTTTTGATGAATCTGTACACAGCCTGAACTGCTGTACAGAAAGGATCTGCTGTTCATTGTACCGGTGTCTCGCCAGCATTGCGCAAAGCATCTATGTAAAAGCGATCAATTAAGCTGCCCAATTTTTGATGTGGTATAAGTATTCATTACCCACTAAAATTTCGAACTATGCAGTCTCAAATGATCGCTACACCGAAGTTATTTATTGGCTTAGATGTACACAAAAAAAGTTGGCAGGCCCACCTTCGAACTGACATTTCAGATCATAAAGGCTTTAGCTTACCCCCCGATCCGGAAATTCTGGCTAATTACGTGTTTAAA
>NZ_JAKEVY010000005.1 GCF_021491375.1 Flavihumibacter fluminis | reverse complement strand
GATATTCTGGAACGCATGCCGATGACAAAAACAAGTGAGTTGAGAAGTCTGTTACCTGATCAATGGAAACCACGTTTAGTAAGTAATTAATCAGCTACTTCATATACGTGGTTGGATGAATGCTTACCCGCTAACCACAAATCAATGGGCCGGTCCACCTTCGGATGGAAAGGCAGGTAAATCTTTTTACCCTCTGCGGCGGAAGCATAGGCTGCATAGATGATTTCCAGCACAGCGCGACCATCTTCACCGGTAACCATGGGCTGGGTATCGTTCTGCACACATTGAATGAAATGCCTTAGTTCATGCGGGTAACCCTGGTTGAAAACCTCTTCGAAAATGGTGAAGCTCCAGCCAATGGTGGTATCTGCTTTTTCCATCGCATAGCCATAACCGTGTTTACTGTAGGAAACAGCTGCATTGCCCATGAAGAGATCTGCATACACCACACCGCCGGTACCATACACTTCACAACGATCATCCATACCGCCATGTTTAGCCCAGCTGTTTTCTGCTACCCCGATCACGCCATTTTCAAACTCGATAATCACCACTGAATTATCCTCGCAAACGGTGCGACCCTTGTGGTAAACAGTTGCCATCGTAGCATAGACACTGGTTGCCTTGCAATTGTTCAGCATCCAGCGAAACCAGGCAATAGCATGACAGCCCATATCCATCAGGACCCCACCGCCGGAGAGGTTTTTATCGTAGAACCAGTCGCTATGCGGACCCGAATGTTTCTCCCCCTGCTTGAGCATATAGATATCCCCTACTCCACCTTCCTTTACCATATGGCGAACGCGTTCGTATTTGGGAGCAAAGCAGAGCTCCTCGGCGTACATCAGTTTCACTTTGGCCTTTTTGCAGGCCTCGATCATGGAATCCGCTTCCTCGAGGGTAACCGCCAGGGGCTTTTCAATGATGACATGTTTACCGGCAGCAGCAGCTTTAAGGGTAGCCTCGCAATGTTTGAAATTGGGAAGGCAGATATCTACTACTTCTACGCCCGATTTTTCGAGCAGTTCATCTATATCGGAATAGAATTGGGGAATCTTGTGTTTATCGGCGAAGGCCCGGGCTTTATTGATATCGCGGGAATAGACCGCAACTACTTCAGCTTCCGGAACAAAGCGGTGGTAACTTTCAAAATGGATGTCGGCAATGAACCCGGAACCCAGGATGGCAACTTTCGTTCGACGCATTTTTGCTTAAATATCTGCAAAAATTGCATCAAAGGGCACTTCAAACAGCGAAAAAAAAGAACCAATCCACGAACAACCTGTTAAGCATGACTAAACTATACAATATGAAAGCATGGATACTAGCTGCCGCCCTACTGATCAGCGGCGCCAGCATGGCACAGAAGAAGAAAAATTGGGATAATTATCTGCCAATGAGCACAATTGGCATCGGGGTAGGATTCCAGGAATTTGACGGATTGAATAACCGCATTGCGAATTTCCCTCAGTACCGTGACCTGCGTGATTATACCGCGGTATTACAATTGGGCTGGATGAAAGAAAGAAACCGGGTGATCTCGATGTCCAATATTACACTGGGAAGCAGCATGAGCGGGGATCGCAACCGCCAGAGCAGTACCACCCGTTTTGCCGGCATAGGGGCTGATTTCGGGTATGATCTGCTGAAGCAGGACCGGGTGATGTTGTATCCTATTGCAGGTATCGGGTATGAGTGGTACCAGGCTAAATTCTACCGGGATAATTCCAATGTGAATTTTAATGATGTGCTGACCTCTCCCATTGTACAAACGGGCATCTCCCCTGTAGCCTTCAATAATTCTTTCTTCAATTATAAACTGGGTATGGGCCTGAACCTGTTTGCACCCAAGGAGAAAGGAGCATCTGTAGGGTTACAGGCTGCGTATATAGGAAGTTTCCAGGATCGCGAATGGAGGGGTAAAAGCAACCAGGATTTGGCCAATGCTCCGGAGGATCGTTTGGGCAGGTTCCAGATCAGCCTGGTCCTGACCAAAGCTCCGATGTGGTATGGCAAAAAAGGAAGATAATTGGCGATACCTTCTTACCATTCGGCAGTAGTTGACCGTCCATTCGGCTGCACTTGACTAACCAGTCAGCACTCTGGAAGCATTCATTGACCACTGTTTGAGCACTCTACAAGCACTATTGAACCGTCAGTGAAGCACTCTGGAACCACTTGGGGAGAATGGAAAAGGGAGACAAAGGAAACGGGAGACAAAGGAGAAGGGAGACGGGAAGAAGGAAAGAAACAAATTAAGAAATAATATCCGAAAAACTAAATGGGAGGAGCAGAAACGCTCTTCCCATTTTTTGTTTGAAATAAACCGGGTTGCGCACTTGCAAGGAATTTACGGATAGTCTATATTGTTGGCACTTGTCCTGTGGCTCCCGGTAATTGGGACTCATGTGGCGAAGCATTGAATATGAAAGAAAGATTTCACTTCCAACCATATTACTTTCTAGCCACCGTTTTTCTATTTCTAATTGAGGTTTTAATTGCCATTTATGTGGATGACAACTTTATAAGACCCTATGGAGGCGACTATTTAGTAGTAATCCTCCTATTCTGCTTCATAAAAACATTTATCAAAATATCTACCCTATAGGCTGCTGCGGGAGTATTACTATTTGCGTATTTAATCGAAACATTACAATATTTTGATTTGGTCGGCAAACTTGGATTAAAGCACTCAAGAATCGCCAATATTGTTATAGGTAATTCCTTTGCCTGGCTGGATATGCTCGCCTATACTTTAGGTATTATGACAATAGCTATTGTCTATTTCTTTATAAAACAGAGAAGAGCAGAAATAATAAAATAGTATCACAATTGTTTAAACAATCATTTATAGTATGTTTTCTTTGGCTTTCAGCCACATCGTATGGTCAGATAGAAAGACAATTGAATTCAATTTTATTGAAACGCGACTTTCAATTATTCATCAATTACGCAAAAGAAAATATTTCTGAAAATAACAGAATTCAAATTGAACAAGAATATGCACGCGAAATTGTTGAGGGATATCAGGAAGCTTTATTCAAGATAACTCAGACATACGGTACTATTGGAAATATAGTTTATTCCACAAATTCAAAACTTAAGATAATTACTAAAAATAATAGAATCATCTTTTTCAATCTGGAAGGTAAGGAAATCCGGAATTTTCCTGAAAATAAGGAAACAACTAACGATACTACATACCAATTTTCAGATCAAATAAAAATGAATGATCTAAAAAAGAAATTCAAAGAGGATTATAAAGCTGCACTAGTGGAAGAGGAGCTATTTATAGATACAATTGCCGTTGGCATAAAATGCGGTCATTACCCTGGTGAAACAACGAAAGAACAAACGCAAATATTAAAATGGGTTCAAGCTAAAGATTCTATCAGCTTATTTCAGTGGTTACAATCTGTGAATAGCGAAAAACAGGTCTACGCAGTAAAAGGCCTATACTACCTGTCTTTAAAAGGAATAACAATAAGCGAAGAGAAGAAAAGAATAGTAGAAAAAATCAGACGCAAGAAAGGGACTATATATACCTGCATTCCTTGTGATGCAAGCAAATCCCCAATCCAGGAGGTATTAAAACCATTCATGTTTTAAAATAAATGCTGACCTATAAAACAGATAGATCCAACAATAATTTCTTATATAGGAATTTACTTAGGACAATAATTATTTTATCGTTACCTGTTTTAGTAGTCCCTATTCTTGATTCGCTAATCCTGCTAGATTCATTAAATGGAAAATTTTATTTTCAAAGAGCATATTCGTATAGTATGCTTTTTAACCAAAGTTCTGCAATTTCAGACTACTTACTTGCAGCAAAAATGAATTATAGAGTGTCCGATTCATATAATGCAGGCATTAATTCATTGTTTTCAAATGACAGCCTGGCACTTTACTATTTCAGGCGAGCATTAGAAAATGATCCGGAAAATAAAAAGGCAAAATTTGAACTGGAAGAATGTAAAACAAGATTGAATAACAAATTGCTACAACTTTAATTACATTATGGTTTACTATTAAAACAATGATTGAATACTCCAAAACACAACTATTAAATGCTTTTATCCAATAGAATAGTGACAGAAATTCCTATTAACAGTCTTTGGACAAATCAAGAGGAATTGAGTGCAACAAGGATAAGATATTTGAATAAAGAAAGTATAAAGCAGTTGTTTACACAAAGGAAAATAACTTTTGTGCTTGCTGATGTAGGAAGGAAATTAGAATGGATAGCGCCTGAAAACTGCTATGAGTTTTGGAAAAAAGAAGTACTAGCACATTTAGCAGATGATTATGAGGATATTTATGTTGACACATTTCCTGAAGGCTATGCATTTATTGCCAGTGAATGGACAGGGACAAACAATGATCCGATTATTTTATTAGAGAAATATCACTGATTATTTATATGGAATGGCAGCAATTCATAACATCAGATAAGATGATTCTTCCTGGAAAACCAATTATTAAGGGCACGAGAATATCAGTGGAGTTAATTCTTGAACTCTTTGGCTCAGGTTGGACAGAAAATCAAATATTAGAAGCATACCCGAATCTAAGTACTGATTCAATACGCGCCGTCTTTGCTTACCTTAAGGACTGTCTGCAACAGGAATTATATTTTCCAATTACTTCCTGATTTTTCTTGCGTATTAATAGTTTTCAAAATACTAATGGAAGAAGTAATAAATTCTGACAACATCCAACAACGAGTATATTAACAAATTGATTCGAAAATTTAAATATCGACCACCAATAAAGTACTTATTTGTAGGTATCTGCGGACTTATTTTATCCTTCATGTTTGCAGTAGCAATCACCAAGGGAGACGAAATCTGGTTTATGATAATTTGTGGCTTATTCCTTATTATGTGCCTGGGAATGGGGATAGCGTTTTTAACACTGTTCATTAAAAACCTACGTCTCAGAAATCTAATATTGGGCGATGATTTTATAGAAATACCTGGACGATGGAAAGAAAGTCAAAGACTAAACTTCAGTGAAATAGTAAACATCAGTGAATTCAACACGTACGATAACGTAATCGAAATTGAAAGTAACTATGGAATTCATTTAATTGAACAAAACTGGATGAAGAAAAACAGATTGAAACTACTTCCTTCTTATCTGCTAGCTTCTTTATTTTTCATCACAATACACTTGTCCTGTACTTCACAAATTGTAAAAATATCCGGTGCACAAAGAAAGGCTCATAAAAATTTTAGACTCTTAGCCTGGAATGAAGACAGTGTTAAGAATGTAATTTTTTCAATAAACCGGTCAAATCGCTTCCATTATACCATTACTACTCAAGACTCAGACGAATCAATAACGAAGCATTACAAGGGCACCTGGACAAAGTCTAATGATACAATCTACCTGGTCTACCAAAATTCTAACATACCGAATTCATTTAAACATTTCCTACTACTGGAAATTCAGGAAAAGTTTCTGATACAACAGATCGAAAACGCTCGCAATCCTATTTATCTGAGAATACTATTTGAACCAATCAGTGTTCGGGGATTCCACCCCAAAAGGCCATGGGACAATTGATATCGCGAAATGCCCCCATCTTCCTTTCCTCCCTCCTCCTTTCCTCCCTCCTCCTTTCCTCCATCTTCCATTCCCCTCTTCCATTCCCCTTTCTTCGCAAAAACAAATGCTAGTTAGTTTTTTAATCAAAGAAATTTCAATCATTTAGGACTTATTCTAGAGATCAGCCAAGTTTTCTGCACCGAATTTGCTCAATTTTTAAGAAATTAGCGGTTCTATTATAATTTTTGAAAAATGAGTACAAGCCCGAAGACCTTGTTTGCGAAAGTGTGGGATGCCCATGTGGTGAAAAGTATTCCCGACGGACCAGATGTTTTACTGATCGACCGTCACTTTATTCATGAAGTTACCAGTCCGGTTGCCTTCCTGGGACTCGAAACACGCGGACTCACTGTCCTGTTTCCTGATAAAACCTTTGCAACCGCCGACCATAATACCCCTACCATCAACCAGCACCTGCCGGTTGCTGATCCCCTTTCCGCCAACCAGCTGAAAGCCCTGGAAACCAATACTGCCAAATATGGTATCTCCCATTGGGGACTAGGTAACCCAAAAAATGGTATCGTACATGTGGTTGGTCCGGAGAATGGTATCACCCTTCCAGGCATGACCATCGTATGTGGCGACAGCCATACTTCCACCCACGGTGCTTTTGGTGCCATCGCCTTCGGTATTGGTACTTCTGAAGTGGAAATGGTGCTGAGCTCACAGTGTATCATGCAGCCACGCCCCAAAACCATGCGCATCTCCGTGAATGGCAAACTCAATAAAGGCGTTTTACCAAAGGATGTGGTGCTATATATCATTTCACAAATGACTGCAGCTGGTGCTACCGGCTATTTCGTTGAATTTGCTGGTGAGGTATTCGAGCAGATGAGCATGGAAGGCCGCATGACAGTTTGTAACATGAGTATCGAAATGGGCGCCCGAGGCGGTATGATTGCCCCGGATGCTACAACCTTCAATTATATCAAGGGCAGAGAAAAAGCACCCAAAGGCGAAGCCTGGGACAAAGCCCTTGCCTATTGGAAAACACTGCACACAGAGGCTGGAGCCAGCTTCGATAAGGAATATGTTTTTGATGCTGCTGACATTGAGCCTATGATCACCTTCGGTACCAACCCGGGTATGGGTATCGGTATCAGCAAGAAGATCCCTGTTTCCCATGAAACCGGCAGTGGCAAATCCAGCTATGAAAAATCCCTCAACTATATGGGATTCCATGAAGCTGAACCTATGCTGGGCAAACCGGTGGATTATGTATTCATCGGATCCTGCACCAATGGTCGCATTGAAGATTTTCGCGCTTTTGCTTCCATTGTAAAAGGTCGCAAAAAAGCAGACAATGTTACTGCCTGGATCGTACCAGGTTCTCATATCGTAGAGCAGCAAATCAAGGAAGAAGGCATTCTCGATATCCTGACAGAAGCAGGATTCTCCTTGCGTCAGCCCGGATGTTCGGCCTGCCTGGCCATGAATGATGATAAAATTCCTGCAGGCAAATATGCTGTGAGCACCAGCAACCGAAACTTCGAAGGAAGACAAGGTCCGGGTGCCCGCACCATGCTGGCAAGCCCACTGGTAGCCGCCGCAGCAGCAGTAACCGGAGTAGTAACCGATCCCCGCGAACTGATTTGATAACCCTACTTCATAATTCACACTTCATACTTCATACTTCCATACATGGCTTACGATAATTTCACCATCCTCCGTTCCACCGCAGTTCCCATGCCGATTGAGAATGTAGATACTGACCAGATCATTCCTGCGCGTTTTCTGAAAGCAACCGAGCGCAAGGGTTTTGGAGATAACCTGTTCCGCGATTGGCGCTATAACAGTGATAATACCCCGAAAACAGATTTCGTATTAAACAACCCGATTTATTCAGGCAAAATCCTCGTTGCCGGAAAGAACTTCGGTAGTGGCAGCAGTCGCGAGCACGCAGCCTGGGCCATTTACGATTATGGTTTCCGTTGCGTAGTATCCTCCTTCTTTGCTGATATCTTCAAGAACAACTCCCTCAACATAGGTATTCTGCCCGTGCAGATTTCAGCTGAGTTTCTGGATAAAATCTTCAAAGCAATTGAAGCGGATCCTAAAACAGAAATCGAGGTAAACCTTCCGGAGCAAAGCATCACGATCCTGGCAACCGGTGAAAAAGAATCCTTCGATATCAATGGTTATAAAAAACACAACCTGATGAATGGATTCGATGATATCGATTACCTGCAGGCGATGAAAGAAGAGATCAAAGCCTTTGCAGCGAACAGCCCCTATTAATAGCAAGCCCTACCAACATGTCACCCGCAAAGCGTTCAGTTGAGATCATGGATACCACCCTTCGGGATGGTGAGCAGACAAGCGGGGTTTCTTTTTCGGCATCGGAGAAGTTAACCATCGCGCAATTATTGTTGACCGAAGTAAAAGTGGATCGCATTGAAATTGCCTCCGCCCGTGTGTCTGAAGGGGAGTTCGATGCCGTAAAAAAAATCACCAAATGGGCAAAGGCAAACGGACTCCTGCACAAAGTGGAAGTGCTCACCTTTGTGGATGGTGATGTCAGCATTCAATGGATGCAACAGGCCGGCGCTAAAGTGATGAACCTGCTCACAAAAGGATCATTGAATCACCTGACGCACCAGCTCAAGAAAAAACCGGCTGAACATTTTGCGGATGTAAAAGAAGTGCTGGCGCTGGCAAAGAAAAAAGGCATCGATGCCAATATATATTTAGAAGACTGGAGCAATGGCATGCGGCATTCGCCGGATTATGTGTACCAATACCTCGACTTCCTCATAACGCAGCCTGTTAAACGAATCATGCTGCCTGATACACTGGGCATTCTTACTCCCGATGAAGTAAGGGAATTTATTTCGGCTATTGTAGAACGTTATCCGGGTATCCATTTTGATTTTCATGCGCACAATGATTACGATCTCGGCACAGCGAATGTGCTGGAGGGAGTGAAAGCCGGCGCACATGGTTTACATCTCACCATCAATGGGATGGGTGAACGTGCGGGCAATGCGCCATTGGCAAGTACCATCGCGGTACTGAATGATTTCATGCCGGGAATCAGAACCAATGTGGTGGAGAAATCCCTCTACAGCGTGAGCAAACTGGTGGAGACCTTCTCCGGATTCCGCATCCCGGTGAACAAACCGGTGGTGGGAGAAAATGTATTTACTCAAACAGCCGGCATCCATGCCGATGGTGATAAAAAGAATAAACTCTATTTCAGCGACCTGATGCCCGAGCGTTTTGGTCGCCAGCGGAAATATGCTCTGGGCAAAACCAGTGGCAAGGCTAATATCGAAAACAACCTGGCGCAACTGGGTATCCAGCTATCCGACCAGGACCTGAAAAAAGTAACGCAGCGTATTATTGAATTAGGTGATCGCAAAGAAGTGGTAACACAGGCAGATCTGCCTTATATCATTTCGGATGTGCTTGACAGTAATACCATCGAGGATAAAGTGCGCATTGAAAATTATGCATTAGTGCATGCTAAAAACCTGAATCCTTCTGTTACTATAAAAATAAGTATTGCAGGAGAATCGTATGAAGAGCAGGCACAGGGCGATGGGCAGTACGATGCCTTCATGAATGCACTCAAAAAAATTTACAAGCAGAAGAAAATCGAGTTGCCTTTGCTGACCGATTATGCGGTGCGCATTCCTCCCGGTGGAAAAAGTGATGCGCTTTGTGAAACCGTGATCACCTGGAAGCATCAGCAGAAGGAATTTAAAACACGCGGACTGGATAGCGACCAGACGGTGTCGGCGATCAAGGCCACACAGAAAATGCTTAATATTATCTGAACAATAACCCTTTCAATCAATGGCGAATAAAAAGATTTTAGTGGTGCCCGGAGATGGCATCGGACAGGAAGTGACAGCAGTAGGCAAGCAGGTGCTGGATGCCATCGCGGCCAAATTCGGACACAGTTTTACATATGATGAAGCCCTGATTGGGCATGTAGCCATTGAAGCAACCGGACAGGCATTGCCGGATGAATCACTCGCCAAAATGAAAGCCTCCGATGCCGTGTTATTCGGCGCGGTAGGACATCCTAAATACGATAATGATCCCTCTGCGAAAGTGCGTCCGGAGCAGGGATTGCTGAAAATGCGCAAGGAGCTGGGATTGTATGCCAACCTTCGCCCCATCAAATTATTTGATGAATTACTGGATGCGTCCAGCATCAAACCTGAGATCCTTCGTGGAGCCGATATCCTCTTCTTCCGTGAGCTGACAGGTGATATTTACTTTGGTGAAAAAGGTCGCAAGAATGATGGCGATACCGCCTATGATATGGCAGAATACAGTCGCTATGAAGTAGAGCGCATTGCCAGAAAAGCATTTGATGCAGCACGTACACGTCGCAAGAAATTATGTTCGGTAGATAAAGCCAACGTACTGGAAACTTCCCGCCTCTGGAGAGAAGTGATTCAGAAAGTGGCGCAGGACTATCCCGATGTGGAAGTGGAGCACCAATTTGTGGATGCAACTGCCATGTTGCTGATTAAAGATCCGCGTCGTTTTGATGTGGTGGTAACTGCAAATTTGTTTGGTGATATTCTTACCGATGAAGCTTCACAGATTGCGGGTTCAATGGGCATGCTGGCCAGCGCCTCTATTGGTGATGGTACTGGAGTGTATGAGCCAATTCATGGATCTGCGCATGATATTACAGGAAAAGGAGTTGCAAATCCGCTGGCTTCTATTCTCTCTGCTGCATTGCTGCTGGATATTTCCTTCGGAATGAAGGCAGAATCAGAGGCAGTGATCAATGCGGTAGACAAAGTGCTGAAGGCAGGCTATCGCACAGGAGATATTGCTGATGCAAGTACACCGAAAGACAAAATCCTCGGAACTGTAGCTATGGGTGAAAAAGTACTGGCGGAGATTTAATTCTCTCCGCCAGCAGCTTATTATGCGATGGGAGTAAGTTTATAAGGATACACTTTACGCGAGTTCCACTGCGCTACATAGATATTCTCTTCATCATCCACACAAACATCATGGGGATATGCAAAAAGCGGATTCAACTGCGTGAGCGGTTGTAAGACCCCATTTTTGTAAACGGGTTCATTTCCACCGGGATTGGAAACCACCTTATTGTTCTTATCCAGGATGGTGATGAAACCGGAGGACTGCCAGGGGCGATCACTTGATTGCAACACCGCCGCATAGAGATAATCGCCTTTGATAACCGGGCGGCATACCCAGGCACCTGGCAACGCAATTGTATTGAGATAATTTCCTTTCAGATCATAGCGCTTGAAGGCATTCTCCTCGCGCGAAGTAACAATCAGGCAGGGATTCTTTTTATCGCGGTTATCAAAGCAAACACCGTGTGCATTCTTCAGGTGTTTGGCCTCGGCTCCACGTCCGCCGAAATAGCCCAGGAATTTTCCTTTGGCATCATAATGTAGGATATAATCCTTGCCATAACCATCTGCTACATAAATATCTCCATTGGGCGCGATGGTTGTTTCTGTAGGCACATACTCTTCCGCCTTGCCGTAAATCCCTGCTTCTTTGGGATAATCCAGCACCATCAGCTCGCGGCCATCCACTGTTGTCTTGATCACCTGGTGACGGTTATTGTCACAGATAAACAGCACATCGGTACCGTTTTCATTGAAGAGGGTCAGTCCATGTGCACCGGGATAGGTAGTGCCCCAGTAACTGAGCAGCTTGCCACCCTTATCATAGATCATCACATTGTTCTTGGTTTCGTTGGTCAGCAGGATGATGCGCCCCTTAGCGTCCTGCACCATTTCATGGCAGTCGTTCACCGGGGTTTTAGACACATCCGCCTGACTCCAGCGGGTATCAATCTTATAACGCTTGGGACCATGCCCGAAGCGGGGTTCCTGGCTAAGGCCATCAATCGGGTTGATCATTAATCCTGCCATGGCAAGGGAGCTGTTTTTGACAAATTTTCTACGATCCATACCTTAAATATACAGAATCCCCTCCGCCTCCATCAACCCAACCTAACGAACTCTTACCCGATTCTTAAACAATTTTAACATCATAGGTAAGCTGTACCAGGCCGGTTGGGAAAGTATTGGCCGACCGGAAAACCAACTCCTGTTCAGGCAGTCCATCCCGGAACAAACGGATCCCATCTCCTACCAAATGCGGTATAACGGAAATGATTAATCGATCAATCAATTTCGCTGCTAACAAAGCTGCTACCACTCCTCCGCCTCCATCACAGTAAATATGTTTCCCGGGCGATGCTTTCAAGGAACGCACCAACTCCACCGGATCCGCAAAAAACTCCACGTTCTCATCTGAACCTTTTCGGGTTGTTGAGATTACGTAACATTTTTTGTCGCGATGATGGAATTCCCAACCAATACTGAGCACTTTATCATAGGTACGCCTGCCCCAGATCAATGTATCAACCTCGTGTTGAAAGGCCGCATACCCATAATCTTCTCCTGCTAATTCAACTTTGTTTAAAAAATCAAGATTGTCGTCCTTACCCGCGATATACCCATCAAGGCTCATCGCAATGTAGAGAATGCATAAACGTGCTGAACTTTCCTTGCTCATAAAAGTATTATTTTGATAAAATCAGGTGCTTTTTTGATACCGCTGGCAGCAATCTGAAAATTACATTATATTAATGTTTCTATTCAACCAACTGCTGACATGAGTCGCCTGCTTGCCTTATTCGTTGCATTACTGCTGCCATTTATGATGAATGGTCAGGCGACTGAATTTCGCTTTGCGCAACTCAATATTTCACACGGCTTATCCAACAACCAGGTCAACTGCATATTTAAAGACGAACGGGGATTTATGTGGTTTGGTACCATGTCGGGACTCAATCGCTACGATGGTTATGGCTTCAAAACCTATCGGCACCGCGAGGAAGACAGCACCACCATCATGGATGATCATGTTTCTACGATTGTGGAAGGTCCGGATCGAAAACTCTGGATTCGCACGCAAAGTACCTGGAACCTATACGATCCCTTTACAGAAAAGTTTAGCCGGCGTTCGGATCGCTACCTGCTTTCAAAAGGATTGCCGGTGGATGGTTTGGTGACCATCCTAAAACAGCAGCAGGATTATTATTTTATCTACTCAGATGCAGGCGTATACAAGGTTTCAGAGACAGGAAAACCCATACAGATCCGCACCACCCGAATTGAAAAAGGAGTACCGAATCCCATTACCTGCGCGGCACTGGATTCCAAAAATTATCTCTGGCTGGTGAGGTACAACGGACTGCTTGAAAAATATGATGTAGACCAGGACAAGCCACTGGTGTTTACCCGGATCATACAAAAGCAAAACATCAAAGCGACCCTGGGTTTTTGCATGTTCATTGACAAGCAGGATGATATCTGGGTTTATCAACGAAACACCTCAGAAGGCATCTATCATTACAATCCGGCGCGCAATTCCATTCAGCAGTATCATGAAAAATCAACTCCTCTTGCACTCAGCAGTAATACCGTAACCGGTGTGGCGCAGGATGCATCGGGACAAATCTGGATCATCACCGATCATGGAGGAGCCAACATTATTAATGCAGATCGAAATGCAGTGCAGGTTTTGAAATCCAAAGAAGGCCATCCCGGTTATATCGCAGAAAATGCACTCTATGCAGTGTATCCGGATAAGGATGGCATTGTTTGGCTGGGTACTTATAAAAAAGGAATCTCGTATTACGATCCCAACAGTTTACAGTTTCCCCTTGTGAGGCATCAGCCAGCCGACCGGAACAGTCTGCCATTTGAAGACATCAACACCTTTGTAGAAGATAAAAAAGGAAATCTCTGGATTGGTTCAAATGGAGGCGGTCTGATTTATTACGACCGGCAACAAAACAGTTTCCGGCAATTCCGCCACCAACCGGATAATCCAAACTCCTTAACCAATGATGTAATTGTTGCACTCTACCTGGATCACCAGGATAAATTATGGATTGGAACCTACCAAGGCGGGATGGACTGTTTTGATGGTAAAACGTTTACGCATTACCGTCACAATGAGCAGGACCCGAATTCTCTGGCGGCCAATAGTGTATTTTCAATATTTGAAGACAGCAACCTGAATCTCTGGATTGGTATGCTGAATGCAGGACTGGATCGCCTGGACCGTAAGACCAATACTTTCTATCACCATAATTTAAGTGTTCCCAATACCCTGCATCATGATAATGTTACCAGTTTGATGGAAGATTCCAGGGGCAATCTGTGGATCGGAACCTCCTGGGGAATTGATGTATTGGACAAGTCGAGTGGCCGATTTATCAATTATACGGCGGAAAACAGCAAGCTGAGTTATAACAGTGTAAATGACATACTGGAAGATCACAATGGAAATATCTGGGTTGCCACACTGCGCGGACTCAATGTTTTACCAAGAGGCAAAACTGAATTTCTCTCCTTCAGTTTAAAAGACGGATTACCGGATAACACCATCCTCGACATTCTGCAGGACAATCAGAAAAAACTCTGGGTAAGTACCAAATCCGGTTTATCCCGAATTGAGATACTGACAGAGAATGGAAGTCCGGTTAGCATCACCTGCATGAATTACAATGAACACGATGGATTGCAGGGCAGGGAGTTTAACCGCTATGCGGCATATAAAACAAGATCGGGTGAAGTCCTATTTGGCGGAGCCTATGGATTCAATCTTTTCAAACCTGAATTATTAAAAGCACCGGTGCATCAGCCTCCTGTAGTGTTAACCGATTTCCAATTGTTCAACAGAACAGTAAGCGTGGGTGAAAAAGTGAATAACCGGGATGTATTACTGCAATCTATAACCGAAACGAAGGATTTGAAACTGGCGCATAACCAGAATGATTTTACCATCGAGTTTGCAGCGCTGGGCTATTCCAATGCAGCCAAAATCAGGTATGCCTACCTGTTAGAAGGGTTTAACAAGGATTGGATCATCGCCAATGGCAATACCCGGATGGCCACCTACACCAACCTGGATCCGGGCGATTATACCTTCAGGGTAAGAACCTCGAATGCGGAGGGCGGATGGAATGAAGAAGCGCTGGCATTACAGCTAACCATCGCACCGCCCTTCTGGAAAACTCCCTGGGCTTATCTGTTGTATGTAATTGCGATTTCATCCCTGATATATTTCTCCCGGCAACAGATCATCCGAAGAGAACAGGTTCGCATGCAGTTAGCGATAGAGCGACAGGAAGCACAACGCATCCGGGAGCTGGATCAGATGAAGACACGATTTTTCACCAATGTGAGTCATGAGTTCAGAACACCTATTTCACTTATCCTCATTCCCATTCAGAAGCTGATTACTGAAACTGCCCCGGGAGAAATGCGCAATCAGTTTGAGATGATCAACCGCAATGCGAAACGATTGCTGAACATGGTGAATGAACTGCTTGATTTCCGCAAGATGCAGGAACATCAGCAGCGATTGCAGGTATCAGAGTCTGACATTATTGCTTATATCCAGGAAGTGGCTGCATCGTTTAATGATATGGCCAATAACAAACACATTGAATACAGGTACCAGGGGATTACCGATCCTGTTAAGATGTATTTTGACAAGGAAAAACTGGAACGGATTCTTTTTAACCTCTTGTCCAATGCGTTCAAATTCACGCCAGAGCGTGGACAGGTAAAACTGGAAGTTAAGACCTGTAAGGGGGAAGCAGGCCCCCTGCTGGAAATCAATGTTTCAGACAATGGTGTTGGTATACCGGCTGATCAGCGAGATAAAATTTTCGAACCATTTTACCAGGCCGGCTCACCGGAACATATTTTAAACCAGGGAAGTGGAATTGGCTTATCGATCACCCGGGAATTTGTGGAAATGCATGGAGGACAAATTAAGGTTGAACCAGTGAACCCCAAAGGAAGCTGCTTCCGAATTTACCTTCCCATCAAAGCAAGTACCCTTGAAAGTTCAGATCCGACACATGTGCTGGAAAGCAGTCAGCAATTGTTCAAGAAACCAACCCTGTTATTGGTAGAGGATAATGACGATTTCCGCACCTATTTAAAAAATAGTTTACGGGAACATTTCAACATTATCGAAGCCGTACAGGGAATGGAGGGATGGAAAAAAGTATTGAGCGCACATCCCGACCTGGTGGTGAGTGATATCAGCATGCCCATCCTTTCTGGTATTGAATTGTGCCGGAAAATCAAGACGGATTCCCGGACCCGTCATATTCCGGTAATACTCTTAACTGCATTAGAAGGAGAAGAAACAGAATTGCAGGCACTGGAAACCGGTCCGAATGATTACATGACCAAACCTTTTAATTACGATATACTTTTCTCACGGATTAAAAACCTGCTGAATTACCAATCGGTGGTAAAAGAAACCTATCAAAAACAGGTAGAAGTGAATCCGTCTGAACCTGAAGTGGAGGAAGAAGCAGAAGATCAGTTTGTCAGAAAAGCACTGGCCATTATCGAAAAAAACATGGGAGATGCAGAATTTAATGTAGATAACCTGCGGCAGGAACTTTACATGAGCAGAACCAGTCTGTATAAAAAAGTGTTAGCATTAACCGGACAAACGCCCATTGAGTTCATTCGCCAGATTCGTTTGAAAAGAGCTGCTCAATTGCTTGAAAAGTCCAATCATAATGTTACGGAAGTAGCTTATATGGTTGGATTCAACAACCCAAAATACTTTGCCCGTTACTTTAAAGAAGCTTTTGGACAACTTCCTTCACAATACCAGCAGGAACGAAAAGCTAAAATTGTACCAGGTCCTGGTACTTTTCCTACCGACTAAACAAATCAACCCCTACAAAAGATCAAAAAATAGAGGGTTGCGAACATTTTGATACCCTCAAAGAACAGTTTAGCATACCTGTTTTTTTGAAGAGGGGGATAAATTAGTTCATTCTTAACGATACAATTAGCTTGCTTATGCACAAAACCAAAACTACACGCAAGTGGGTGGTTCCTCTCTGCGTCTTTCTTTTTGGCCTTCTTCTGGCCCAGACGCTCTCCGCACAAACAGGGGACAGAACTATTACCGGCAGGATCACCGGCACTGATAATTTGCCTGTGGCCGGAGCCACCATCATGATCAAGAATACCCAACGGGGTTACAACACTGATGAAAAAGGAAATTTCAAGTTAACTGCCAAAACAGGTGAGGTACTGGTGATTTCCTACGTTGGTTTTGAAACCCGGGAAGTTCCGGTCGGAAATACCAACACTCTAAACATCACACTGCGAACCGCTAATGCCAACATGAGTGAAGTAGTGGTAATCGGGTATGGTGCCACCAAAAGAGCCAACCTCACCAGTGCACAAACTACGGTATCCTCCAAGGACATGGATCGCACCATCAATACCACCCTGGAACAGGCTATCCAGGGTCGGGCCGCGGGTGTGTATATCACACAGAACTCAGGTCAGCCAGGTGGTGGTATCTCTGTGAACATTCGCGGGGTGAACACCATCAACGGAAGTAATGAACCACTTTATGTAATTGACGGGGTTCAGATCCAGGGATCTTCTGTGAGTTTCGGCGCACAGAGTTCGGCTAACCCAATTGCCGGACTCAACCCCAATGACATAGATAATATCCAGGTATTACAGGGCCCCTCTGCCACCGCGGTATATGGATCCCGGGCAACCAATGGGGTGATCCTGATTACTACAAAACGTGGTAAATCCGGTGATACCAAATTCAATTATGGCTACCAGTACAGTGTTCAGCGTCCGCCTCAGAAAATGGATGTGATGAACCTGCGTGAGTATGCGACGATGGTAAAAGAGTTTCATGCCATCGCGGGAGGTGAAACGCCTGCTGAATTCCTGGACCCGAGTCTGCTTGGAAAGGGAACCGACTGGCAGGAAGCATTGTTTCGCAATGCGCCCATGCAAAAACATCAGTTGAGTGTGAGTGGTGGCAATGAAAAAACAACCTACTACCTGGCAGGAGATTATCTCAAGCAGGATGGTATTGCACTTGGTTCTGGATTTGATCGATACTCAGCCAGATTAAACCTGGATAACAAACCTCGCGAATGGGCAACTATTGGAGCAAGTCTGAGTTTCAACCAGACGAATGAAAACCTGACAACCAGCCAGGAGAATATCATCGCCAATGCATTGCGATTAACTCCACAGATCCCGGTGAAGAACCTGGATGGCAGCTGGGGTGGCGGGGATGAAACCAATGGTGCGAATCAGTTCGCGCCTGTGAACCCCATCGCGATAGCAACCCTGACTACCAACAAATTTGTTCGTCGCCAGATATTGGGAAGCCTGAATGTGGGCATCAAATTAACCAAAGACCTTCAGTTCAGAACATCCTTCAATACCAACCTCGGTTTTGGTAATTCCGATTATTACCAGCCGGCTTACCGGATAGGATGGGCTGTGAATGATCGCGCCAGTCTGAGCCAGGGCAATAGTACCAATACTTATTGGAACTGGAACCAGATGCTGGAATACAACAAACAATTTGGAAATCATCAACTAGGCATCATGGTTAGTCATGAAGCGCAGGAATCCAACTGGAAAAATACAGGTGCTGTACGTACCGGTTTCCTGACCAATGATATCCTTGATCTGAATGCAGGTGATCCCTTAACTGCAACCAACTCTGGTGGATCCGGCGACTGGGCGATGGAATCTTATTTCGGTCGTCTGAATTACAACTATGATAACCGCTATATTTTAGTAGGTACCATTCGTCGCGATGGTTCTGGCAATTTCGGTCCGGAGAACAAGTGGGGAACCTTCCCCTCTGTTTCAGCTGCCTGGCGAATTTCGCAGGAGAAGTTTTTCAAATCAGGCTTTATCAGTGAATTGAAACTGCGACTGGAAACCGGTACTACAGGTAACCAGGGCGGAAGTGGATATATCTACTCTCCCATGGCAACATCACCCACGCCAACCGGAACCGGCTTTTTGCCAAGCAGGTACAGCAATCCAGGTTTGAAATGGGAAGAAACCAGGACCAACAATATCGGTCTGAATATCGGGATGGCGCAAAACCGCATCAATATCGAATTCGATTATTATGTGAAGAATACAGACAATCTGCTGCTCGACAATCCACTTCCCTGGTACATGGGAACCAATGGTACGGGTTCAGTAGGATCACCACAGGTGAACATCGGAACATTACAGAACAAAGGTTGGGGCCTCACAATCAATACTGTTAATATCAACAACAAGAAACTGCGTTGGGAATCGAACCTGAACCTCTCCAGTTTCAAAACAAAGATTAAGAAATTCTATTCTGAAACTGCTTTCATCGATCGTACCTCCTGGTGGCTGGAAGACTGGACACAGCGTTCTGCAGTTGGACAGGCACCCTGGCTATTCCGCGGATATGTGGAAGAAGGTATTTTCGGAAGTATAGAAGAAATCGAAAACAGTCCGGTTCCAGTAGACAACAATGGCAACCGGCTGCCGATTGACCAGGCAAATGGCCTCTGGGTAGGTGATATCAAATTCAAAGATATCAATGGCGATGGCATCATTGATGAGAAAGATCAGACTACTATCGGTAATCCCTGGCCGAAATTGTTCGCCGGCTTTACCAACAGTTTCTCTTACAAGGGATTTGATCTGAGCATCCTGATTACTGCCACTTACGGAAATGATATCTATAATTATATCGCGAAGGTTAACTCCAATCCGAACAATATCAACCTGAGCCGCAACCTGCTGGTTGGCGTGATGGATTATGCAAAACCACATACAGATAATAGTGGTAAAGTGATATTGGAGAATCCTGGTACGGATGTTCCGAGAATCAGTTATGGACCTAATAACAACCATGCACGTCCCACCAGCAAATGGGTGGAAGACGGATCTTTTATCCGCCTCAAAAACGTAACGCTAACCTACAATCTGCCGGTAAACCTGATCGCCAAACAGCGTATTGTAAAAGGAGCCAGAATGTCGATCAGTGGTCAGAATATTTTCACGCTGACCAACTACAGCGGACTGGATCCTGAAGTAGGTGCCTATGTAGGAAGGGATGCAAGTGCAGCCAACCAGGCAATCGGACTGGATTTTGGTCGCTATCCCTTGACACCGGTGTATGCATTCACTATTGGTCTTGACTTTTAAAATTATTTGCCATGAAAAGAATTCATTTTGTACTATATAGTTTTCTACTGATGCTGGTAGTTGGATTGAGCGCCTGCAGCAAGGATTTCCTTGAGCGACCGCCAACCGATGCCATTGTGGATGGAAGTTTTTACCAGACCGATGAGCAGGTACTTGCAGCCACATCACTGCTGTACAGCCGGGTATGGTTTGATTACAATGATAAAGCATCCTATAACCTGGGCGATTTTCGTGCGGGCACAGCTTATTCCGCCTGGAATGATCGCGGCAACGTATTGTTCAACACAACAGGTAACACACCTGAGAATGGAACCGCCTGGCGCTCCTTCTTTATTGTAGTAGGACAATCCAACCTTGCGATTGAAAACATCAACCGTTACGCAGGTGCAGGTGTATCTCCGGAAGTAAAAAAGATGGCGATTGCAGAAGCACGTTATATGCGCGCACTGGCCTATCGTTTCCTGGTGATGAACTGGGGTGCGGTACCGATTATTGAAAACAACCTGGCGCTGTTGTCTGATACCTCCATTACAAGAAATACAGTGAGCAGTGTATGGAGGTTTATCACCAATGAAATGAGAGCAGTGGTGGAAGATCTGCCATTGACTTCCATGCGCCCGGGACGATTGAACAAATGGGCTGCTGAAGCCATGCTCGCAAGATTTTATCTCACCAGGGCGGGAGTAAGCGCAGAGGGAAATGGTCAGCGTAACCAGCAATTCCTGGACAGTGCAAAATATTATGCAGAGCGCGTGATTACTCAAAGCCCATATAGGTTGCTAAGCAATTATGCGGACCTGTTCAAGTATCCTTACGATAACAATTCGGAATCCATTTTCTCCCTGCAATGGGCTTATTCTCCCGGAGCCTGGGGATCACAGAATTCAACTCCGGCTTACCTGGCTTATAGTGCGGATATTGCAAACGGTGATGGCTGGGGAGGTGATAAAGGCGCTACCTGGTGGATGATATCTCTGTATGATGGCATCACTGCTACACCCAGTGGAGGATTACAGGGACGTACACTGGATCAGCGCTTGAAAGCAACCTTCATGCTACCGGGATTTCATTATCCTGAAATTACACAGTCCATACCGGGAGGCAAGCAGGAACTAGTATTCCCTTTTACCGGATCTGATAACAATTTCCTCTCGATTAAAAAGTACGTATGCGGAAAAGCAGAGGACATGGATGGCAAAGCTGCACAGCAGTATTATGAGTATGATACTTACATGATGCGACTGGCAGAAGTATATCTGATTTATGCAGAAGCAGAATTGGGCAACCAGGCAAGCACATCAGATGCAAAGGCAATGGCCTATTTCAATGCGGTACATACAAGATCGGGATTGCCGGAATATGAAGAGGAACTAACCATTGACGTTATACAGAAAGAACGCTTCATTGAATTCGCGATGGAAGGAATGGCCTGGTATGACCTAGTAAGCCTGCATTACTGGAACCCGACCAAGGCTTATGAGATCCTGAATTCACAGGACCGTGGTTTGTTCTTTACACAACCGGATAAATTCCCTGATCCAACGAACTGGACATTTACCAAAACACCCTGGGCAACACAGGATCGCACCATCAATGCGAACAGCGGAAACTTCCTCTTACCGATTCCTGCGGCTGAGTTGAGCCAGGCGCCTAACCTGAACAAACCACCGGTTGATTATTAATCCAACAGCATTCTGTGAGCGTAAAAACAAGGCATATGAAACTATTCAAATTAACATACAGTATATTATTCTTCTCCCTGGTAATGGGCCTGTTTACTGCCTGTTCCAAGGACGATGATGCACCCAATAATGGAATACCCAGGATTCGTTATGTGCGGATTACAGACCCTGCATCAGCAGACTCCTTACTGGTAGGTGCATTCCAGGGCAATCTGATTGCCATCGTTGGTGAAAATCTGCAAAATGCAAGACAGATCTGGTTCAACGACCAACGGGCTGTATTGACCCCCACCTATATTACCAATACCAGTATCCTGGTAAGTGTTCCCAATGAAATACCATTGGAGATTACCAATACGATGAAATTGGTGTTTGCAAATGGCTTTGAACTGATGCATGAATTTGAAGTGCAGATCAGTGAACCAATTGTCGGCAGCATGGATTGTGAGTATGTATTAACTGGAGGAGTAGCCACCATTCGCGGAGATTTCTTCTATCCACCCCTAACTGTAAAGTTTGCAGGCGGCGTCAATGGGGAATTGGTGGAAGTGGATGACAAGATCTTACAGGTACGGATACCCGAAGGTGCACAACCAGGTCCTATTACTGTTACCACCAATTTCGGTGAGACTGTTTCTGATTTCTGGTTCCGCGACAACCGCAATATTTTCATCAGCAGTGATCCCTTCACCGGTTGGTGGAATGCCTCCTTCGTAGTAAGCAATCCGGGTCCGGCTGATCCTGCTTCCATCAATGGAAATTATATCCGGGTAACACGTGCTATCGGAGCCTGGAACTGGCTGGAAGCAGCTGGCGGTCCGCCCGATGCGATGGGCCCCATCAGCAAGAATATTCCGGATGAGGCTATCCTGAAACCGGAAGACTACAATCTGAAGTTTGAAGTGAATACACTCAAGCCCTATAACAACAATATGATCAAGCTGAACCTGGGATTAACAGCCTTCAATAATGATCAATACCAGTGGAAGCCACCCATAGATACCAGGGGCCAATGGCAAACAGTAGTAATTCCCTTTGAAGAAATCGCGGCCAGTTATGGAGGCAGTCTGAGTGTAAGTCCGGCTGGTTATTACACCAGGTTACTGTTTCATGGTCCGGGTGACCTGGACTGTGATATCGCCTTTGATAATTTCAGAGTGGTACCCAAAGTATTGGAAAAATAAACACTGAGAAATGAAAGCAATCAATAAAATACAACAACTCTTCTTATGGCTGGCCTGCTTTGGTGTTCTGGCACTTGCCGGTTGCGATAAAGAAGATGATACCAATAACGGATTAGTACAGTTATTGAGTTTTGGTCCATCTGGCATTCAGCATGGCGAAGACATTCACTTCATTGGAAACAACCTGCACAGAGTGACTGCCATCCAGTTTGTGGGAGCAAGGGTAGAGAAAGCAGGATTCAAATCGCAGGATGCAGAAAGCATTGTACTGGTATTACCGGAGACAGTAGAATCCGGAAAAGTAATATTAATTACAGACCAGGGAGAGATTGAATCGGTATCTGCCCTGAACCTCGAAGTGCCCTTAGCAATTACCGGGTTTACACCAAAAGTAAAACCGGGACAAAACCTGACCATCCAGGGTAAGTTCCTGAACTGGGTAACCGAGATCCGCTTTAATAAGGATATCGTGGTAACCGAGTTTGTAAGTAAATCAGTGAATGAACTGGTAGTAACAGTTCCGATGGAAGCACAGACAGGTGAAATTGCACTATCCGTAGAAGGTACAGAGCCAATGACAGTTGAAACAGAAGAACCACTTGAAATTGTGTTACCGGCAGTAACCGGATTTGATCCTTCTCCTGCAGAAAGAGAAAAAGAGTTCACCATAACAGGAACAGATCTCGATCTCGTAAAAGGGGTATTGTTTAAAGGAATGACAGAACCCATCACCAGTTTTGTAAGCCAGTCGGAAACACAAATCAAACTGGTAATACCGGCAACTGCGAACCGGGGCACCATCAGCTTGGTTGCTTTCTCTGATGTGGTAGTGGAGTCGGAAGAAGCCGTATTGTTTGTAGGCGATCTTCCTCCCCTGTCGGCCTTGAGTTATGTGTTTTACAAAGATGCCTTAGAGAACAACTGGCAGAACTGGGGCTGGAGTACGAATGTAGATTTTGCCAATAAGGATAATATCCGTGATGGCGATGCAGCTATCAAAGTGAATTATACCGGACAGTGGGGTGCATTGAAATTTGCCAATAATACCGTGTCGCTGGCAAATTATTCGGAGATCACTTTTGCCATCTTCGGAACTCCGGGTACCGATGGCAAACGTATCAATGTGATCGCGGGAGGCAATCCTGCTTATACCATCACATTGGAAGAAGGGAAATGGGTGGAATACAAATTAACCAAGGCGAATCTAGGTAACCCCGCAAGTATCAGTGAACTGACCTTCCAGAATTTCGACTGGACAGGCACCGTTTACATGGATCATGTTGGGTTGAGATAAGAGCAGCATCAACTCGTGTTATATGCAAGCACAGGGGCCCTCTCACAATGCTAAACCATTGGGAAGCAGGGTCCCTTTTTAATAGCCAATTATGAAAGTGTTTTATTTCGTTTGTATAGTACTGTTAGTAACAGGTAATGTAGTGGGTTGCAGCAAAACCAAAGACCCTGATCCGGAGCTCGAACCTGGTCCGGGTACAGGTGGCCCCGTTGTAACACCTGTGGTACCGGTAGCTGATCCGCCATTGGCAGCAACCATTGGCTTCTTTGAGCAACACTGGAAGCCACGAAGTTTTACAGCGCCGGCTTATATAGAAGTAACACCAGCGCAGGCATCGGCTACAGCAACTGTAACCATTGATGCCAGTAAGATCATTACCAAAATTCCTCCAACGGTATGGGGACATAATGCCAATACCTGGATGACCAATATGGTAGGGGAACCATTGTTCATGCAACATATTAAAGCACTTCAACCGGGGTTCATCCGGTTCCCTGCAGGAAGCGGAAGTGATATTTACTTCTGGAATGCAGAACGCGGAGGATTACCTGCAGATGTACCGGCGCAAATCATGAATGCAGTTGGGCAACTAATAGATGGCGGTTACTGGTATGGCAAAATCAATGAAAGCTGGACTGCCTCATTGGATCAGTATTATGAAGTTTTGAAACAGTCCGGAAGCATTGGAGTGTTGACTGTCAACTATGGTTATGCGCGTTATGGAACAAGTGCGGATCCTGTGGCTGCTGCAGCTCATCTCGCAGCAGACTGGGTGCGTTATGACAAAGGCAGAACAAAGTACTGGGAGATCGGTAATGAAACCTATGGCGATTGGGAAGCAGGTTATCGGATAGATGTATCTAAAAACAAAGATGGGCAACCGGAATATGTGACCGGTGAATTGTATGCGCAACACGTACAGGTATTTGTGGATTCAATGAAAAAAGCGGCTGCGGAAATCGGGCAGGAGATATTTATTGGAGCCACACTTTACGATGCACCAACAGAAGCCTGGATGACCAATACCACCAAGACCTGGAATGAAGGAGTATTAAAAAATCTAAAAGCTGCTGCGGATTTTTACATCGTTCACAATTATTTCACGCCCTATAATGAGAACTCTACTTCTTCAGTAGTGATGAATGCAGGCTTGACTGTACCTGCGAAAATGATGCAGCATATCAAAAAAGAAATGCAAACCTATGGGGCGCCTGTATTACCGGTAGCACTAACGGAATGGAATATGTGGGCGAAGGATTCCAAGCAACAGGTATCCAATGTGAGTGGTTTGTTTGCACTGGCAGTGATGAGTGAGTCGCTGGTGAATCAGTATGGAATGGCACTTCGTTGGGACTTATTCAATGCCTGGGAGAATGGTAATGATCATGGGTTATTCAGTGATGGCAATGAACCCGGAATTCCCAAATGGACACCACGACCCTCTTTCTACTACATGTATTATTATTCACGTTTGATTGGAGACCGGTTGGTGCCTGCCCAGGTAACCGGAAGTACAGCCATCAAAGCCTATGCATCCACGTATACATCCGGCGAAGCGAATCTAACCTTGATCAATACCTCCGACAAAGCCGTGACGGTACAGATCAAGGCCAATAATCTGAATTTCGGCAAGCGACTTTACTATTACCAGCTGGAAGGCAGCAACGATAATGGGGAGTTCTCCCGCAAAGTGCTGGTAAATGGAGAAGGCCCTTCCCTGGCAGCAGGTGGCCCCTCCAACTATGTACAATTGAAAGCAAGATCTCACCCGGTGTATGAGCAGGTAAAAATCACGGTGCCTCCACTGAGTGCAGTGATACTGGTACTCTAAGTTTACTTAAGCTCCAGATCAGCTTTCAGCCGGATATCGCGAGAAGAAGCACCAATCATAATCCGGAAGCTTCCAGGTTCCAGCACCGTTTCCAATTGCTGGTTCAGGAAAGCCAATTCGGATGCAGGCAGGCGGAACTTCACTGTGCGACTCTCCCCTTTCAGGAGGGATATGCGTTCAAAGCCTTTCAATTGCATAATAGGTCGGGCCAGGGAAGCCAACTCATCCCGGATGTACAACTGCACCACTTCTTCTCCTGCAACAGGTCCCACATTGGTAACCACACATTGGATCACCGCGGTGTCCTTGCTTCCGATTGTGGGCGTGAGTACCCGAAGATTGCTGTATTTGAATTCCGTATAACTCAGGCCATAACCAAAAGGGAACAGTGGTTCACCACTCAGGTTGTGATAATCATCTCCCCTGCCGGTTGGCTTATGATAATAGGTCAACGGCAATTGTGCTTCATGCACCGGGAAGGTAATCGGTAATCTGCCCGCAGGATTAATACGACCACTTAATAAATCCGCAACTGCTAATCCGCCCTGCTCACCCGGATACCAGATTTGCGCGATGGCTTCTACTTTATGCATCCAGTTCTTCATGGTGATGGCACTCCCGCCAACCAGCAGCACCATTACCCGTTTGCCGGTAGCAGCTACTGCCTGGATCAGCTCTTCCTGGTGACCAGGCAGACTGAGATATGCCCGGTCCTGGAACTCACCCTCATGGATACCCGCAACTATAACTGCAACGTCTGATTGTTGCGCTGCTTCTACTGCGGCTGCTATTTTTTCCTGCCAGTTAAAAGGATGACCTGCATTCCACACCAGTCGGATCGCAGCATTGCCAACGGGTTCACGGAATTCAATTTTAATTGGGTACCGTTTGCCTTTTTCTAATTGAACATCGGCAGTACGCAATGAAAAACTCTGCTTGCTCCAATGATCAACTACCAGTTTACCGTTGATGTACAACCGAAAACCATCATTGCCTTCCAATCCTATTTTAAAGGTTCCTGTTTCAGGAGCCAATACTTCACCTGTCCAGCGTACGGCATAAAAATCATTCCGCAAAGCCGGATCCGGTGCGTAGAGGGTCCATTTGAACTGAACCTGCTTATCAATGCGGGTTAATTTCGGCGTTCCGGAAATAGCAGCCTGGTCAAAATACTCACCCAATAAGCCGGGTACTGATTTCCCCTTGCTGGTATGGAACAAGTGAGCAGCCGGAATCGTAACAAACTCAGCTCCCATGCGCTCATAACCTTCTGCGTAATTGATTTTAGTGCCGGTCCATTTTTGTTCAAGCGCAGTTTTGATAGAGATGATTCCATTACCCGGACCGCTATATCCTCCCAATCTGCCTTCTGCGGCATCGGTGCCAATTAGGGCGATGGAAGCAGGTTGTCTGCGCAAGGGAAGCAGCTTCTCATTCTTAAGGAGAACAAAACTTTTCGCAGCAGCCTCTTCTGCCAGCTTTTTATGCGCAGCGATATCAATCAGGGTTTCAATTGCGGTTTCATCTACATAGGGATTTTCAAATAAGCCCAATTCAAATTTGATGCGCAGAATGCGTCTAACAGCATCGTCTATGCGAGTTTGCGGAATGCGGCCATCCACAAAAGGCGGCATAAACAAAGGATGATGTGCGTAATCGGTTTGAAAGATCACATCGAGTCCATTGCTGATTGCCTGCTGGGAAGACTCCGGATAATCTTTGGCTGTTTTATGCAGCACCAATGCACCACCTACTGCACCAGCATCGGAGATCACAAATCCCTTGAAGCCCCACTGCTTTTTCAGCAGATCGTTCAGGAGCCAGTTATTCGCAGTAGCAGCCTGTCCGTTGATGGAATTATAGGCTGTCATCACCGAGCGGGCACCTGCTTTTTCAAATACTGCTTTAAAAGGAATTAATTCGGTTTCGAGTAAAAACTGCTGACTGAAATCGATGGGATAACTATCACGTCCACCTGCCCCTACATTAAAGGCAAAATGCTTGGGCGAAGTAACTACACCCATGCGTTCAAACGCACCGATAAAACTCACCCCCATAACAGCACTCAGGAAAGGATCTTCGCCATAGGTTTCTTCAGTTCGGCCCCAGCGCACATCATGGGCGAGGTTGATCACCGGAGATAAAATCTGGCGGATGCCACGCAGTTTGGTTTCCAGCGCGATGGCATTGGCCACTTTGGACATCAGGCTGGTATCCCAGGTGGAAGACAATGCAATAGCCTGGGGGAAGGCAGTTGCACCCGAACGAACCAATCCATGCAGGGCCTCATCAAAGGCAATGATGGGAATGCCCAGCCGGGACTGCTCCGTAAAGTATTTTTGAATGCCATTGATCTTCCTGGCCAGGCTCACGGCATCTTCTTTGGCATTGTATTGCAGCAATTGCTGGGCAGCTTCTCCCCCCTTACTCTCGGCGCTCACCTGAAAACCGAAAATGCCAGCTTTGTATTTGGCTTCATCACCGGGTTTAATCTCACCGGGAATCATGAAACACTGCCAGAATTTCTCTTCCGGCGTCATGCGTTTCAACAGATCCTCCACGCGCTGCTCCACGGGCAGGGCAGCATTTTTATAGGCGGGTTGCTGGGCTTTCAGACCACCAATCGCCAAACAGCTAACAGCTAAAATCAGGTACTTCATGCGTCAATAGTTACTGCCTCAAAGTTGAGGCATTAAGCAATAGGCCGCCGGAGAAAGACTTCCTAAATTTTAACCTTCCTGCCGAAAACTATGGCCGCCACTGCAGCTGCTCCCCTTTTTTCAATTTTAGCTTTTTCGTTTTGCCCGCAACTTCCACCACCCCAGTGTAGGCTGCACCCGCCTGGAGTCGCAGTTCCACCAGCCGGCCATTCTTCCATTCCATATCAACAATCAGGTTACCTCTTGCTTTCAATCCCTTTACCGAGCCGTTGGGCCAGGCAGCAGGCAATGCTGGCAGGAGTTGCAGGGTATCCGTATGTGATTGCAGCAGCATTTCCGCCATACCTGCGGTGAGTCCAAAATTGCCATCAATCTGAAAAGGCGGATGATCATCAAATAAATTCGGCAGGGTCAGGTATCGCTGCATATCCTGCAGGTTACTCCAGGCTTTATCTCCATCAAAGAGTCGCGCATAAAAGTTGATGATCCAGGATTTACTCCAGCCGGTATAGGAACCTGTTCCTCCTTTGGCATATTCGAGCCGGCGTTCAATGGTTCTGCGGGCTGCTGCAAAGAGTTCAGGATGCTGGCGGTTGATCTGGTTGGCAGGATACAGGCCAAACAGCTGGCTCATATGCCGGTGACCGGGCTCTGATTCTTCGTAATCATGAATCCATTCCTGCACAATGCCATAGCGTTTACTCACGCGAACCGGTGGCAGTTCTTTTTCAATGGCTGCCAATGCACGGGCAAATTTCTTATCGGTTTTTAAAATGGAGGAAGCAGTGCGGCAGGCTTCAAACAATGCCCGGGTGATTTGAATATCCATGGTAGCACCATACGTGAGGCCGAATACTTTTCCATTGGGCAGTTTGAAGGCGTTTTCAGGAGAGGTGGAAGGAGCCGTAACCCAATAGCCCTGTTTGTCTTTGATTAAAAATCCCTGCATGAATTCGGCGGATTCTTTCATCACGGGCCAGGCATTCTCTCTGAGATACGCGGTATCCCTGGTGAACAAAAAATGTTCCCATAAATGCAGGGACAACCAGGAACCTGCAATGGGATAAGTGCCCCAGCTCACGCCATCCGCAATGGCAGTTCTACCGAATGGATTGGTGAGATGATTGACTGTCCAGCCGCGGGACCCAAATGTTTTCGATGCCGTAACCCTGCCCGGTTTGCGTAACAGATCCACAAAATCAGACAGGGGTAAAAAGGCTTCAGAAAGATTGGCTGATTCGACCGGCCAGTAGTTCATCTGGATATTGATATTGGTATGAAAATCGGAATTCCAAGGAGCATTCATATCCTTACACCAAATGCCCTGCAGGTTGGCAGGCAGTACACCAGGCTTGCGCGATGAGCCCATCAGAAGGTAACGTCCATATTGAAATTGAAGCACTGCGAGATCAATATCCTCCCCTCCGGCTTTGACTTTTTTAATTCGTTCATCCGTGGGTGTTAGTCGCGCTGCGGAGGAACCAATTTTCAACGCAACCCGATTGAAGAAACTGGCATGATCTTCAACATGTGCTGCCTTGATCCCCTCAAAGGAAGCAGGCAATGCTTTCAGGATCTCATCGCAACGCTGAGTTGGATTGATAGCCGGATCCATATCCAGCAGTTGCAAATTATAGTTGGTGGCTGCTGTGAGATATAAAACCAATTCAGAAACTCCTTTCACATATAAACTATTGTTCACTGCCTGAACGGAACCACCACTATGCATGGCAGTTAGTTTGGCAGCAAATTTCATGTGCAGACCATCCGGACCAGCATCTTCATCGGGCAGGTCGAGGATTTGTCCCTGTAGTAAGAGGCCTTTTTCACCATCGGGTACTACCATAGCATCCTGTTCGCGGCTGAGGGATACTCTTGCATGCAAGGCATTGGGTTGTTCTGTGCGAATGCGAATCACGATGCAATTGGCAGGAGCAGAAGCAAACACTTCGGAATGATACCGTACGCCCTCAATGGTATAGGAACTGCTTGCGATACCGGTTTCCAGGTCGAGCTTGCGCACATAGTTTTCCAGTTTGGGCCGGGCATCTGAAGTAGGGAAATAGTCGATAAAAAGATCACCCAGCGACTGGTAGGATCTGATCCGCATGGGTTTACTCCGAAGGGTTTTCTCTGCGAGATCCATAGCCTGTTGAATAGAATCATCCAGCAGCAATTTCCGGAGTTGTGGCAGATGCGCTGCTGCATCGGCGTTGGCTTCAACCGGACTGCCAGCCCATAAGCTCTCTTCGTTGAGCTGGATGCGCTCGCGTACCGGATTTCCAAAGACCATCGCACCGAGGCGACCATTACCTACCGGCAGGGCTTCATTCCAGTTGGCAGCGGGTTGTTTGTACCAGAGTTCCAGTTTGCTGCTGTCCTGTGCAAACAGGGAGATGCTCACCAGGAGCAAAAACGATAGGCTGAAAGGGATTCGCATGGCAAGAAGTTAATAAGGGAATTGAGACAAACTAAAATAGGCAACTGCTCCGAAGAACAGTTGCCCATTTTGAACAAAATCCACTTATTATTTAGTACCGATGGGAATCCGAACCCCTGCATGTGCAAAAAGGGAGCGTGATTTACCTATATCAATTGTTTCGATATTTTTTTGAACATTGGTGAGTGACCATTCATAGGAAGCTTCCACGAAAAGAATGGAGAAATCAACACCGAGTCCGAGGTAAGTTCCCCAGCTGGCAGTATTGAAATCATCTTTATCCAGGTCCTTGATATCTGCGAGGAAAAAAGCCGATACCCCACCAAATCCTCTTAGGCTAACCGGAGAACCAGCATTGCCCAGTAAATTAAACCCAACAGTCAGGGGTACGCGAATACCGCTGATATTGAAATCCTGGTCTTCCAGTCCGGATGTGTTTTCGTCTACAAACTCAGTGGTTTTTTTTACGTAAAAGATACCAGGCTCGAAATACACTTTTTTACCGATAGCAACTGAGCCGCCAATCTGGTAACCAACACGGCCTTTAAATTCACCTGTACCCGGATCCTTGGAGAAATCCGTAGCGTTAATACCAATGGCGGGTTTGATCACCACCTGGGCCTGTGAATAGAGACCCATAAAAAGGGAGCTGATTACAGCCAATACAATTTTCTTTCTCATACCGATTTGATTTTTTTTGATGATTACAAGTTGACCTACTGCCTCAACTATCGTTTACTGCCTTCAATTGGGTTAGGATTGTTTTCTTCGAGGTTTTCGAAGATCGTAGATAAAATTGGTGCCTCGCTATACCGATTAAACATCACATTAGATTGTGAGTCTAAGTACCGGAAAATATAGCCCGAAATTATGTAATAAAAAACTAATATAAATCATTCATAATCTATAAATTGATAAAAAACTATACTATGCGACTTCAAACTTACTCCATTTTGGCCGCGGTATGGCTGGCAGGATTCGCTTGCAAGGCACCGGCAACCAGTACAGGCACTCCAACGGGAGACAACAGTATGACATCCGTAGACTGGGATGGTGTGTATTCAGGTGTAATGCCCTGTGCAGATTGCGAAGGAATTGAAACTACCCTTCAGCTCATGAAGGACAAGACCTATACGCTCACCAGAATCTACCTGGGAAAATCCAGTGAACCTATAACCAGTTCCGGAAGTTTTACCTGGGATGCCAATGGGGCGAATATTCAACTATCCGGGGAAGATCCGGGGAAATTCAAAGTGGGTGAAAACCAGTTGATGCATTTGGATAAGGACGGTAATCGCATTATGGGTGAGTTGGCAAGCAAGTATGTGCTCACTAAAGATCTAAGCGGACTAACAGAAAAATACTGGAAGCTGGTAGAGCTGAATGGCAAGCCTGTCACCAAAACAGATGATATGCGAAAGGAGCCACACATGATTTTGCATACAGCAGGCAGACGCATCAATGCAACCGGGGGATGCAACAACATGATGGGTGGTTATGAAATCCTTCCCGACAATCGCATCCGCTTTACCAAGATGGCCAGCACCCTGATGGCATGTCCGAATATGGAAGTAGAAGACCGTTTCCGGGAAGTGCTAGAAATGGCGGACAACTACAACCTTGACGGCGACAAACTTGTACTCAACAAAGCCCGGATGGCACCGTTGGCTAGGTTTGAAGCGGTTTATTTAAAATGATCCGGCGTTCTGAATTTTAAGCACGATATGTTTGGATGGTAATTCATCCGGCCGGAATTTGCTCAGATCCATGACCAGGTTCCGGCCTTTTCTGGTAACCGGAACAGTCTTGCCGTTACCCAGGTAACTCACTTTAGCACCAGCAGCAATGGGCAGATCGCGCAGGGTAAAGCTGGACACATAACGCGGTAGAATCACATAGAGATCCTTTCCTTTTCGGGTGAAAAAAGCTTCTACATAGGCCTGGTCTTTCCGTGGCTCAGTCATTTTAGCAATACTGTAACCGGCCATATAGGCGGCTCCATTCTTTTCGGGCATTTTACCCAGGCTCCACTGGTAGGGAGTTGAATGCGCGGTGGTACTGTAGATCGCTTCACCATTTACGTTTAACCACGCTCCCATATCCAGCAGGCGTTGTTGCTGGATAACCGGGATACGGCCATCGGCAGTGGGACCCACATTCAGTAACAGATTACCACCTCTTGAAACGATATCAATCAGCATGAGAATAAGCTCGTCGCTGGATTTATAATCGGTGAGATTTTCATTGCGATTGTAGCCATAGGAATGCCCGATACCCTGGTTCTCTTCCCAAACCACGCTGGCATCCTTGCCACTGCCATATTCGGAAGTGGTATAGGTAGCGCCGGTATTATGCTCCCGGGTTTCCTTACCCCAGCGATCGTTCACCACCACTTCTTTGGCAACAGGAGATTCGTTGAATAACCAGGCCAGTAACTCGGGACTCTTCCATTCAGCTGAACTGATATCCCATTCTCCGTCAGAGAAAATAACAGAAGGCTTGTAGCGGGTCACAAGATCTTTGAATTGGGGGAACATATGTTCATCCACGTATTTCTTTTTATCGTAGAGCCAGATGGGATTGTACCATTCGTAGAGGGAATAATAATAGCCCATTTTCATGCCCTTGTTTCTAACCGCGATGGTGAGATCGCCAAGGAGATCACGTTGAGGGGTACCCGAAACCGCGTTCCAGGGTCTGCCCCATGCTTTATCGGCCTGTTCATTAGGCCAGAGGGTATAGCCCTCGTGGTGTTTGGAAGTGAGTACAACATAGCGGGCTCCGGCTTTTTTGAAGAGATCTGCCCATTGATCAGGATTGAACATTTCGGCTTTGAACATCGATTCAAACTGCTGGTAGGCGAAGGGAGAACCGAAGTTTTTGACATGGAAGTCGTAGAAGTTCTTTTGCTTGTTATGGATACGATACCAGTACCATTCTGCGTAGCTATCGCCACTGTTGGGAATGATAGGTGCGTAAGAAGGTACTGCGTAGACACCCCAGTGAATGAAGATGCCGAATTTTTCCTGGTTAAACCAGGCAGGGATGCCTCTTTTGTTGAGGGATTCCCAATTGGGATCAAATTTTTGGGCTTGCGAAAGAAGGCTGCAAAGCAAAAGGCAGCAGATGAGCAAAAGACGTGGCATGTTGAATCGTTTAAATGAAACTAAGATAAAAGGGTGGAAAGGGGGTTATGGAAAAGGATGAAAACTGAGAAAAAATTAACCATTGACCACTCCGGCACCACTGTTTGACCACTCTAACACCGCTTTGCGACCGTCAGTGAACCGTTAGTGAACCGCTTTGGAACCGCTCAGCACAGATCTGTCAAGTTAGTTTTCATGGAGGGATTGTATCAGCTGTAGGATTCAATAACAACTTTAGCACCTTCCTGTGAACCAAAAAAATAAAGTTCGCGAACAGACAAAAAACCCGGATGAACGAACCAAAACACGTCCTGAACGACAATTGCGCTTTTACGGCTTGCAAGGGTTATAAAGAATCCATATATTGGAAAAACTTATCCTGTGATTCCCGGCAATGGGACTCATGTGGCGAAGCATTGGAAAAAATGAAAGCTACAATCAGTAAGATCCTTTATATGCATCTTACGTTGAAGTGTTGAAAAGACCTTCACCACTATAATAACTTCAACGGCTAGCATCTGAAAAGCAATACCAAATTTTATTTATGAAATTCATACTATACCTGCTATTAGCAATACTTATTCATACATCCACAGTTGCACAATCCAAAAATAAAATTATAAAAAGTTGGATTAAAGTGGAAAGTGAAGACTTATATGGAAACGATAATGGTCCTGATACATTATACACCAGATATACATTTACAAAACAGGATGTTCATATGAGTTTTTATCCTGCCTGGGATGACTACAATATGAAATATATTTTAAGAGATAAACAAATACAAATTGGGTTTCAAGACTATATTATTGAAGAATTAACAGACACTACCTTTACCATACACGCTCCGGGATTTCGGAGAATAAAATTTAAATCAGAAGAATATTTATGCCAAAATCCAACAACCTTAAGGCAAATAGGCGAAAAAAATAGTATTCCCATTTACATCGCTAATGATACATTATCACCAAGATATCTAAAAGGGAACTTAGGCTCTACACTTGATAAAAATAAAAACGGGTACAATGTGTTTCGTGAAAGTTATTTCCGAATTGATTTTACCATAACAGAAAAAGGGAAGGTTGAAGACGTTGTAGTCATTAATAGTATCGCTTATGGATATGATAAAAGCATGATTGAAGCGCTCATTAAAACCTCAGGTCAATGGAAACCTGCTTATTACAATGGAAACCCAGTCAGAATCAGGATGTTTTTTGAAAGAAAATATTTGAATTCTTCTGGAATGGGAAATACCTCAAACTAAAAGCGAAATGAAATGTCTGATTTCAAACACGAATTATGATGAACAATTCACAATTTAAACTTTGGCTAGAGTTTGAAGAAGTAGATCCAGGCAATTGGGACATAGAAAATGAATTCGCCAATGTAATTGTGGATTTTCCCGATGGAAGACATTATGGAATAAATGTCTGGACTTTTAAATTCCTGGAAACAGCCATTAAACATGATGAGAAGGAAAATGAGGAATGTATTTACATGATACCTCCAGATCTGTTTGTAAAAGAATTAACCAGGGAATGTATATACCAAACAATAGTCGATTTATTGAAAAAAGGAAATCTGGAAACAATGCTTAATCCAAGTGTCTTAGGATCTCCCAGGAATAGCAAGCAGTACGATAGTTAAATACAGCCTGGTGAAAAAAATACTTATTCTCTTAATTCTTTCCGTATTATTTACACTTTTTCCATTAGCGATAATTTGGTTAGAGCAAAATTTAGCAATAGGTCTAAATCCATTTATTGGTTTCCTTTTACTTGTATTGTTACTATTATTAGCATTAGGATTTATACTTTGGATCAAAAAAGCCCTGGATAAACACATCAGCTTTACACCTGATATGCTATTTATCGCTGGTGCATTTAGCTACTTAAACTTGCTATTAATACAAGGTGTATTTTTTAATAATTCTACCATAGATATTTATTTACATGATACCTATTATGTGCTATCCTATTCATACCCCATATTCATTGTTGCAATAGTCTTTGTAATTTTTGCAATTATCTATAATAGGTTTGAAAAGATATTTAAAAGAAAAATGAAAAAAGGATTGGGATCCGCCCATTTTTGGATAACCTTTTTGGGATTAAGCTATATGCTATTACCCTTTCAGCAAATACAATACGTGGATAATCCACGTCGCTATATTGATTACAGCAATTCAGATGGTATGATTCCAATTGATTATCAAAACAGCTTCATTACAACCTTAATAATTGTAATTATAGTTGCTCAACTATTATTCATTTATAATTTTAGTACATCCCTAATAGGAAATAAAAAATGAAATAAATCCAGCTATAGGATAATTTTCAACCCAACTGAACTAATCACATATCATCAAATAATAATGCTCTACCTTTTTTGGGGTCTATTGAATATTGGTGTTTTTATATTTTTTATACTTATCTGTCTCAGAGCGACAAAACTTTTAAAAGAAAAATCGGGACTTTTTGCAACTATTATATTCGTATTTGGTATTCTTTCATTTATTGTCAATTCAAACAAGAATACATCCAATAAAGATGCAGGAATATCTCAAATCTCAACCTGGAATTTTGTTTCAACGGATAGTGTTGACAGAAATACAATATCAAGCATTATTGTAGAATTGGACAAAACATGGATTTCAAAAAATGAATTGAGCATAACGTACGGGAAGGGTGTGAAAACTGAGGAACCTATTCCAATTAGAGGCAGTTCATGGACAACAGGATTTATAAGTGGAACCAAATGGAATCCATCAATAATCGAAGTTCATACTACTGATAATAATACAAAATTAGACTATTATGTGTCTGGTATAATAGAATGGAAATTATTAGGCGCGAATCTATATTCCCAATTTAAAAAATATAATGGAGCAGCTTTGATAAAGTAAGATGCTATGCGAGTTTTAAGCCATTGATTAATTTGATAAGCAAATCAACAACAGATTAATTATGAAATTAGGGACTATGGTAAAATGGAGCTTTATTACAAGTTTTATAATTATCATTATAGGAGCTTACATGAAAATAACACATTCGGAAACTGCAGAATCTTTTCTCGCAATAGGGCTTTTAGCAAACTTATTATTTATTGTATCTGCAATTTTTGAAGTAATAAAATCAGATCAAATTTCAAGAAATGGGAAAACCAGATGGATTATTTCTTTTATATTATTTGGCAGTTTAGCAGGTATGTTTTATTTCTTTATTGAGCGAAAAAGAATGGCTATTAAATAGACTATTCTACATTGGCACGAAATAGAAATAGGTTATAAGTTGTAGGCAACTTTTATAGCAAAAAAGGACTTCCTAAAAATCATTATTCAGAACTGATCCCAGACAAAGCAAGAGTTTTTCAGTACTTAGAATACAAATTCATTGATGAGAAAGTCGTTACTCGATATTAATTATGCTATTTTCATATAAAGTAAAACTGGTAGCCGTACTAATAGGTCTGCTATGTATCCATTTTACCGGTGTAAGTCAAATCAGTACATCTGATTGTGATGAAAAGCCAGATTCCCCAAAAAAACTATTTGTATTTATAGGTGAGTTATTGAAAACAGAAACTATTCCGGCAGATGTAAGCACAAAGAATACAAAGTTTATAGCAACTTATAAAATTATAGAACGGGTATGTGGTACTTATATTCCTGATTCAATAACAATTGAAGTTATTCAAGCCGCTTATGATCCGACATTCAAGCCCAATCGAACGCATCTAGTAATATCAATCAAGGACACCACATTGAATTCTCCGTATTATTTGTGGGCGGATTTATATTATGAAGTATTAAAAACAGCAAATAATAAGTGGGCAGTCCCATGCATAATCAAAAATCATTTACATGATCATACTGTATTAAACCCTCCTAAGTATGAAAACATAAAATTCTCAAATGAATCATATTATAATGTAAATGGATTAACTCAGGAAGATATAGATACGACCTATCCTGAATTCTTTTTTAAAATCAAAAACGGAAAAGCCTTTCCAAAGTATGGAAATACAATTGATGATATTTTTGAGCTTCATAAAGAAAGAACTCTGACATATGCAGGTATTTATGATAGAACTTTAACAACTGAAGTGTTTAAATATAATGACGCGGAAATTGAACAGATATTTTCAGAGAAAAACAAATTATATCTTGATTCCCTAAAAAATGTTTATGAAAAGGAATTCAAGGAAATAAGGGATAGCCTGATAATGTTTCCCTTTAATGAGAACCTAATCTGGAAACTAATTTCAACATGCAGGGTGCGCTCAAAATATAGCTACTGCCATGATTATTTTGGAAAATTACTAGACAGATACCCAGACAGTATAAATGCTTACATAACCTTAGCCAATTTCAAGCACCGCCATGTCAGTCTGGAAGACACCACGAGAATTTTATTATACAAAAAAGCACTCAAGCTAGATAGTAATAATTATTTGGTTAACTATGTCATTGCAGAATCTTATTATAACCTATTCCTGAAAAAAATGGATCCCCATTTTGCATTTGCTGCACGAAGCTCATTGATTAGATGCACCGAAATTGACAAAAAACAATTATCCACCCTAAAATATCTGATAATCCAGCTGTCTAATTATCTATTTGATACTAGCACTGCCAAAACCTATTCTGCTTTTATTAATGACAGGGACTTTAGAAATAGCACAACACAAGATACAACCTTGTATTTTCCGATTGACTTCTTCTTAAATGATATAACGAATTGGTCGACTAATTATTCAATCAACCTATTAGAGGAATTGAAATTAGTAACCAACAGAATTAAGGACTATTCATCCTTATTAGAATGGCATAATGAGCCCAAATTCACAAATGAGTACAAAGAATCTGCATATAGATTAATATGGGCAAGAAGATTTCATACCCCCATAGTTATTCGAATGGAGAAAAAAAAGAAAGTATTACTATTTATTGGAAAAAATCAAACCATGATGAGTCAACAGATACGTACGAACCAAGTGTGCTGTTTCATAAAAATATTAGCTCACGACAATGGAGGAAATTTGAAAATAAGTTGGCTAAAATCGACTACTGGTCCATGTTCGTCATGGATAAAAGTGATATATCGGATGGATCCCACTGGATATTGGAAGCTAACATCAATGGTAAATATAAAATTACTGAGCGGCAAGGCAGCGTGAATAAACAATATACCAATTGCCTTAAGTATTTAATTCGATTAACTGATTTGAAAATACCTAAAAAAGAAATTTATTAAACTATTATGAGACTACTAATCTTTCTACTTTTTTTGAGCGTAACCCAGTCAACCTTCGCACAGAAAATTTCCTATGATATCCCTGAAGGATACGAAAAGGTGATCAGTAAAAGTGATTATAAAAAAATAGTCGAAATTGTTGTTCCCACCATTGCAGAGCGATTCAGTATTGATTTTGTAAAAGAAGGGGCTGTACATCTTAAAACAGGAGAGATATTTAATCTGCACAATTTGATTGGAAAATGTGTGGCAGTACAAGACAAATCATTGTGGAAAGAGGTTATCCAGGAGCATTTTAATAATATATTTTCATCCCTTGACGAACAGAAAAATATTGATCCGAATAATTTTGAATCTGTCAAAAAATACTTAAGCCTAAGGATTTACCCAAAAAAAACAGTAGCCATGTTTGGAGGTGTTTCCAATTTGGTAGCGAAGATTGATCTGGAAGGAACCTACACGCTTCTAATGCTGGATCTGCCAGGCGCTTTTACTGCAGTTCAACAAAAAATGTTTGACGTTTGGAAACTGGATACCGCAACGGTTTTCAAAATAGCTCAGGATAATATCAACAAACACCCGGTTGAAAAATTGACCAAAATGTTTGAAATGGACGGATCTGAAATTGAATTGAGTTTCATTGGTGAAGAAAATTATGCAGCTAGCTATGCATTGGACCTAAGGAATAACTCCCCCGAACTTGTCGGTGAATGGGGATCTGTTGTTGCAATGCCAAATAAAGGGCTCGTAAATATCTGCACCATCACTAAAAATAAACCGGTTGATTTTGTAAAGTTCATTCAGTTCACCAAATCGCTGGTTGAACAATATTACCAGGAACATGACCAACCGATTTCAACCCAGTACTTTTGGTATTATAAAGGAAAGTTCACCAAAATAAGTGTTTTGACAGATGCTTCGGGAAATATAAACGTACTTTCGCCTATGGGGTTAACGGAGCTCATGACCGAAAAGAATTAAATCCCATTATGGTACTTCAGGAATATAAACCCAGTTTAACTATTGCTGAATTCATTCGGACTATCCGACTGGTACACTACAACTATACATCAGACGGAGCACTTCCTTTAAAAGCCTATCCTCCCAGGCCCGAACATTGCCTGAGTTTCTATGCAAGAGATTGTGAAACGGTGGAGTATCAACATACCGGAACAAAAACCGGAAATCTATCCACTGTATTATTTGGACAGCAGACAGAAGTCACCAACCGTTTTGTAGGTAATAATTTCCTCTTGCTCCAGGTTGTATTCAAACCTGGCGGCTTGTTTCAGCTGACCGGAATACCTTCCAACCAACTTACCAATCAATATATCGATGCTCATACTATTTTCTCCCAGGAAATCAGGTATGTAAATGATAAGATTAATGATTGTAAGCGTTTTTCTGAAATGATCCAGGTAGTAGAAGCCTTTTTGATCAATGAATACAAACGGCGTTCCTGTGCTGTTCATGCCATAGATATTGCCAGTACAAATCTATTTTCCAAAGACTTTATTCCAGGAGTTGACGAATTAGCAAAATCATCCTACCTGTCGACCCGTCAATTTGAGAGACAATTCAAACTACGGATGGGAGTTTCACCAAAATATTTTTTAAAAGTGATGCGGTTTGAAAATGCTTTCAGAATGAAAAATAAAAATCCCCAATTAGATTGGTTTACCATTGCCATTGCCTGTGGCTACTACGACTATCAACATCTGGCAAGAGATTACAAAGATTTAACCGGACTCTCCCCCAACCAATTTCATGAAATAGACAGCAAAGCTCCGGAGCGCTTGTTCGGAGAAGCAGATACCTACTAAATTTTGTCGGGTTTGTACCACCATTCAGCCCCTTAGGCCATATTTCTTTGCATTACACCTCAACTATTACTATATGCAAAGAAGAAATTTTATTGCCACAACGGCAGCAGCCATTCCTACCATAGCATTTGGGCGTGATTTGAATTTCCAGGAAAGCCGAACCGATCATGGCTTTGTTGTAAAGGCCAATGAAAGCAGATTCAAGGAAACAACCTTACTTTTTGGTGGTACCAGCCCCAATGACATCAAAGTGTCCGGAAAAGACACAGACGGGCAACTAAGCTTATTTGAATATACTGGAAATGTTCCGGGTGGCCCACCTTTACATATACATCCTAAACAGGATGAGATATTCTTTATCGTTGAAGGCGATTACACCTTTAAGGTTGGGGATGAACTATATAAACTCACAAAGGGAGACACCATCTTTTTACCGAGAAAAGTACCCCATACCTTTGCTCAAACCTCGGAAAGAGGGAAAATGTTCTTTATGTTCCAGCCTTCTGGTAAAATGGAAGACTATTTCAGAAAGCTCGCTACATTCAAAGGTCAGCCAACTCCGGAAGAAGGAGCAAAAGTATTTGCTGATCATGAAATGATAGTCGTTGGGCCGCCGCTGGAATTTCAAAAGCAATAAATGATAAAATAATGATTTTCAATTACTTATTTATTCTCTTTTCATTAATCGTTAGTTAAATAGCCAAATTTCATTTCGATTATTTTGAATATTTCGTTTATTTCGTTTAAGTTGTGCACATAAGAAACAAACGAACCTCATGAAACTAGTGGAACAAATAAGAAAGCCATCAAAGCTAGACCAGAAAGTTGCGAGTGAGTCCTATGGTGCTTTAGCGTCTGTTATTGAACAAATCAATTCCGACCAGCCGGAAATCGAAATAGAAGAAACAGGAGAAAAAATTAAAATCCCATTGAGTGCTATTAAGCTTTTGGGTGAGATTTTAAAATCCATGGGGCAAGGAAAATTAATATCAATCGTACCCGTTGCCACAGAAGTAACCACTCAGTACGCAGCTGAAATACTAGGTTGCTCCAGGCCGCATCTGGTTAAACTTCTGGAAGAAGGCAAGATAGCCTACACCAAAGTGGGCAAGCATAGAAGAATCAAATTTGATGACATTATTAACTTCAAAGAACAAATGAAAGAGCAGCAGAAGCAAAATATCATCGATATTATGAATGCTGACGAAGAAGCAGGGTTGTATGATTCATAGTGTCCGTTTTATAGTTGTTCTTGATACTAATGTAGTATATCCTGTTATCATCAGAGATGTTCTGTTCTGGTTTGCTTATTATGACCTTTACACTCCAAAATGGAGCGAACACATATTTGATGAGTGGAGAAGAGTTATGATTAAAAAAGGAATTTCTGAAGAAGAAGCACAAAAAAGAATAAATAAAGCAAATAGTGCTTTTCCGGATGCACTTGTTACTAATTATAAAGGACTGATAACGCATTTAGAATTACCTGATGAGGATGACCGCCATGTTTTAGCGGCAGCGATAAAAACAAATGCAAATTTAATTGTCACTAATAACATTAAACATTTTCCAGAAACATATCTTCAATCATTTGGATTGTCAGTAAAAACAGCAGATGATTTCCTGACGGATATAATAGATTTAAATCAAACGCAAGCAATTAATGCTTTCAAAGAAATGGTATTGAATAAAAAAAATCCTAAGCTGGATGAATTTGATGTATTGAATCAGTTAAGGAAGGCCGGACTAACTGATACAGCGAATTATTTACATACGCTACTATAGGCTGCCATTTAACTATAAAAGTGGCCCCTTTCCACAACCTATAATTTAATCCCCACTCCTATATACAAATTCAGTGAAGAAAACACCTGCTGGTGATCCGTTGTAGTTACTGCTTCTGACACAATTGTTCCATTTGTATAAAACCGGGTGGTGCTGATATCATTGAATTTTACTGCCGAAGAACCAAAGTAAGCCAGGCTGCTGAAGATATCGTATTTCGCATTTAAGTGATGCCGGGCATTCAGTCCGACTGAATAGGCCAATCCCACTCCATGTTTACCTTTTCGGGTAAGTGAAGCGCGTTGGTTTCCATCCTGCGCAGTGCCCAGAAAATCGGGCAGTTTGGCGTAGATCAATCCAAGTCCCAGTTCCGGAAGAAACACAGATCGCTTTCCGGCAGGGATGATCCGGTAGAAACCTCCCATCGCCGTAGCAGTCATCCAGTTTTTCTTCTTAAACGACCAATTCTCTATATTCACTTCAGCCGGGGGTGTTGGTCCGGGTCCCACCACTATTCCCACTATCGGAAAAGGATGCGTATTGTGATAGTTGCTCAACTTATCCGCGTTCAATTGATTCCGCTGGCTCTTTAACATCAGGAACCATCCCCATTTGGCTGAAAAATCATTGGTATAGCGTAGGTGAAAAGATTGCCCGGATGAAGCATATCCGGCAGTTTCAATTGGCTGCTCTTTTTCCGCCCACTTGCCTAAAGGAAAAGCAGGTGCAACAGATAAGGTTAATCGCTTTTTAGCTTCCTGGGAAAAAAGCAGGTTTGAATTACATAACAGGACTAAGAACAGTATTCTTTTCATTGGAGCGGCTTTCCTTTAAAAATACTGGACTTTCCTGATGCATTAAAATTAGGTATTGCGGCAGGGGTTTATTCTCAAAATGTGTAAGCCTATCCGTCAAAAGCAGACCAATCATTTAACAAGGAAAAATTTCAATATCCAGTCCAAAACGCTTACTATTTTTATAGAGACCAAAATAATCAACCTATTCCCCTTAGATCGCACCTGCCGAAACAGTAAATATGATCAGGCGTTATTTCCAACAACTGTTATCAAAGGAATTCCCCGACTGGTTCAGGCTGATCAATCTCTGCCTGGTTCTTCCAATTATTGCATGGCCATTCGTCTTCTTCCTTACAATTTTTATGTTTGATGCTCCTGATAGCGATACCCGGTCAAATGTGCTGCTCTTTTTTGCCATCAATGCCTATCCCGTTTATTTACTACCACTGGCATATTACAACAGTCGGCTCTTTCAAAAAAACAGAATTCTCGGGTCAATCCTTCCTGTTCTGATGATCCTGTTTATTCTTGTAGCAGCGGGGTTGCTGGTATTCCTGATTGGATGGGAACATTACCAGGCAAGGATCCATTAATTTTACAACATGCATACTTTACAACAGATGGAAGTGAAGCACAACCAGGAAATTGAAATTCCATTAAAAAAGATAAAGATTGGTTTTTATCTATTGGGTGCAATGGTTTTTGTTCTTCTAGGCGGCTGGATGATCAATAGTGCGCTACTTGCCAAAAATCAGCTGGTTGGCAAGTTCATTTTTTTCATAATCGGTCTAGCTGGAGTATTGTTTTTTGGACTCCTGGCATTTGTAATGCTGATCAAAATTTTCAAAACAAAAGCAGGACTAATTCTCTCCGATGAAGGATTGACAGATAATACCAGTGGTGTAGCAGCAGGCTTCATTTCCTGGAAAGAAATCAGGAAAATAAACATAAGTAACTCGGGAAGTAACAGCTATTTGGTAGTCCTGGTTAAAAACCCGGAAAAACTCATTAAAAGGGAGCGCAATTTTATAAAGCGCTTTGCAATGAGGATGAACTACAAAATGACAGGCACTCCCATTCATATCATGGCAAATTTTCTTGACATAGATTTATACACTTTAGATTGTCTGATTACAGACAAACGCTTCCCAAAAAAAACGCTGCCCAACCTTGACCCCGATAACAAATAATATGGGTTGGTTAAAAAATATACTGCTCTTTTGTACCCTGGTCGTTTCCATTAAAAGCAGGAGCCAGGTAGTTTATAAAGTGGTGAGTCCGGGTAGGGATACAATCACCTATCTCATCGGTACTTACAGCCCATTAACCCGGGAACAGTTTCAGTTTACTCCCTTGCTGGATTCCTTACTTGATGAAGTGGAACTTGTATTTACAGAAAGCTTTTATGAAGACAAAGGGCTGCGTCAATTGGCAAATGCGAGGGAAAGAATCAAAATTATGTCTTATCCCAATCAACAGCGACTGGAAGATGTTATCGGCCGGGAAGAAGCAGGCAGGGTATATGCCTATTATCATTCCAGATTTGGAATTAAGAAAAGGGTATTCAAACAACTCAGCTATTATATACCGATTGTGATGGATCAGCAGATCCGGTATGGGAATGAGCAGTATATCAAACCTGACAGGTATTTGTTGCGCGAGGCAGAGAAGAAAGGGAAACGCATTTACAACCTGGATCAGCCTGCTTTAACCCAGGGGGCATTTGAAGCATTGGCGAAATTGTATCCGCCGGATTGGCTGGTGCAACTGACGCGAAATGATAGTGTTTATTTGCAGGAGATAAAGGCACGAAGTGATTGTTATCTTAAGCAGGATACAGCTTGCCTGAAAGCGGGCTTACGGGAAAAGATAAAAGCGCATCCTGCTGAATATGTTCAGTTGATCGCTCGAAGAACGCTATATTGGAAAGGTGAAATAGAAAGAAATAGCCAGTATAGTAATTTGGTACTTGCCTCCATAGATAACCTACTGGAAGAGGAAGGTGGGTTGCTGGAGTACTTTAGGAGGAAGGGGTATACCATTCAGCTTATATCCCGCAAAAACTTATTTACCAAATAAAAATACTCCATCTACTTCACTAAAATGCTTATCATTTGTATATAAAGGAAGCTGCCACTGTTTTGCTATTGCAGCTATCCATATATCATTTTCAGGAATAGGTTTTCCTTTTGTCATTAAGGAAGCTTTGATACTTCCATAAAAGTCCGCTGTTTCTAAATCAGGATTTAATGCAATACAGTTGGATAAAATAATTTCAATCTTGCGATATGCTTTACCGGATTCGCAGATTCATGTGCTCTAAAAGTATTGATTATTACGCTGGTATACAGCAGGCATTTACTTCCAGTCATCCGGATTGATTTGCTCGCAACCTTCTGCAATTATCTTTTCCAATTCATCGATTTCTTCCTCAGTCCACAAATTCGAAAAGGAAGCAAAACTCCTGCGACCAACTTTATACAGCTTGGCTTTGGCAATGACATGTTCCACCTCCGCCAACAATTGAGCATCCTCAATTTTCAGTATTTCCTCAATGAGGTGTAATTTTTTTGCTTCTCCAAACATACCATTTGGGTTTACACTCAAATTTACTGCTTAAAAACTACTTATGCAATGGGTGTTTTAACTGATTCTATCAGGAACTGAAATTTATAACAGTTTTTAAGCCTTTTGTATTTGCGGGTTTGTAAGGGATGTATTAGTTTAGAGGCATAACCTTATTCACACTATGAGAAAATGTACACTGCTTTTGCTGGGCATGGCACTTACCTGTGCGGCCCAGGCACAATCTTCCTTCTCGCGCAATTTTGCCTACGTTGAAGCCGGAGGAAATGGCCTCTTCGGATCTATCAATTACGAACGCCAGTTTTCTAAAAAACCAGGATTTGGGATGCGTGCCGGACTAGGATTTTATGCTGAATACGATTTTTACCTGACTGTGCCGGTTGCTTTCAACTACCTGATCCCTTTAAAGAATGAAAACCAGTTCCTGGAAGCTGCGCTGGGATTAACGCCTACCCTCTTTAAAAGCCGCCCTGAAAAAAATCACGTGAATATTGATGTGGATCACTTCTTCATTCCAACTTTCGGTTTTCGAAAACATACCCGCAATAACTTTATGTGGAGGATAAATGTGGGCTCGGTAGTAGGCATTCAGGATGGCGCTGTATTACCATGGGTCGGTTTCTCCTATGGCAAGCGCTTTTAACCCCCTATTTGACGGAACTACACCTGCTGCTTTTTGAAAATCAGCGTTAGCTTAGTGGAAACAACATCAACATGAAAACAGTTGAATCCATTGACGCATATATAGCCGGTTTCCCGCAGGAGATACAGGAGCTTTTAAAACAAATGCGGAAAACGATTCAGCAGGCTGCTCCGGAGGCTACAGAAGCCATCAAGTATGGTATGCCCACTTTTGTGCTGCATGGCAACCTGGTGCATTTTGCTGCCAATAAAAACCATATCGGATTTTATCCGGCTCCAAGTGGAATCACCCAATTTGAAAAGGAACTTGTACCATACCCTACTTCCAAGGGCGCGATCCAGTTTCCCTATGATAAAAAATTGCCGCTGGACCTGGTGAAAAAGATCACCGCTTTCAGAGTGAAAGAAAATGCAGCTAAGAAATCCATCAAAAAATAAGCATCATTTTACCTTTAGGCTGTCAGTTTTTTTCGGCAAAAAAAGGGTTGACCGGATTTCATGAATATCCGTGATCATCGAATCCAGTTTGATCAGGGTTTTCTTTGACTCCCCTGTCATTTTTGGCCAAAAGGTAAATGCCATATTCAGCACCAACAGCAAGGTAGAAACAGCCAAAGCGCCAACCGTAAAATGGATCTGCCGCTGAAAACGCTGCTCATCTCTTGCAATAAAACCCCTGCTGCAAAAACGCCGGAATTCATCCGTAGGAATGATATCTTTTCTGCTGTACTTACATAACAAGGTAAGCGTCCGGTCGTCAATAATGGGAACCTCCTCTATATTGCCTGGCTCTAAATCCTTTCTGCCAAATTCATACAATTCTCCGGTCCGCCCAGACACCCGAAACAACAACACATAGCCATCCTTTTCTAATAACTCCAATACAGAAATCATTACAAGTAATTCTGCAATTGCTTCAAATCGCAATCGCTCTGATTCTTCTTTTGAACCAGCTGGTAATAACAGTGAAACTTTTCGATTAGTGGTATCCACCCTGACCGCCGCATTTTTCAATCGCCGATCAACCAGCTCGCCAAAATAAAAATGCGGCGTTTTGTAACCAGCTAACTGGTTACAAAACGCACGCTCTCCTGAATTCAATAATCGCATATCAATCTAAAATTATTAATCCGGTTTGATCCCGATCACAGGCAGACTCTTCTCCCGGATCAGCTTGTTGAACTCGGCTATTTGTCCCGATTTCAATTGCTCCAACCGGTTCAATTCCACCTTGGCCTGCTGCTGTAATTCCGCATATACATCCTTTGCCTGTTTACTCGGTGCCATATTACCACTGTTCGCAGCATCAAACACTCCGGATAATTTATCATTGAGGCGGATCGGGAAGTTCAGTACATCCTGGAAACTTTTTGCCTTGGTCTGGTACAGCGCTTCCTCCACTTTGGTCAACTGTTTGTTGATGGTGTCTGCTTGTTGCTTCACATCCGCCGGAATGCCTTTACCCTGTCTGCCTACAAAATCATTGATCTGGCTTCTCAAACTGCGGATGTCCAGAATTGCCTGCTGCACATCATTAAAGGTTCCCTGCACCTGCTTCAGGAAATCAAACTGTGCTTCATAATCGGCTGTAGACACTTTGTAATTGGGATCGGCTTTCACTACAAAGGGAACTTCAGTAGAATCCGAACCTATCTTCACTCTCGCATAATAATTGCCGGGAGGCGCCAGGATACTGCCTGGTACACCATTCCATAAAATCATTCCATCAATCTTCTTTCCTTCCGGATACAACAGGTTCCAAACCAGTTGGTTCATACCCGGATTCAATTCCAGTTTTTCTTCTTTGGATTGGGTTGAGAAGGTTTTGATAACTGCTTTCTGCTTATCCAGGATGGTCACCGTTGCTTTGGTAGAATCTGTCACCTTGCCTGCATAAAAATTGATCACGGCTCCGGTTGGTGGATTCTTTCCTGCATTCACAGGTGTTGCTCCGCGGAATCCTCCTGCAGCACGAATTCTCCAGGTTTCCCGAACCGGAAACACATGCAAGGATTTATTCACCAAGGCAGGATCATAGGCCTGTACCATTGTCAAATCATCCAGCACCCAGAACGCTCTACCCTGTGTAGCCACAATCAGGTCATTGTCCCTGATAGTTAAATCCGTGATGGGCACTTCCGGCAGATTCAACTGAAATTTTCTCCAGTTGGCGCCATCATCATAACTGATATACATACCGTATTCAGTGCCTGCATAGAGCAAGCCATCGCGTTTGTGATCGGCTCTTACTACCCTGGTAAAATGCAGGGGATCAATGCCACGTGTGATACGCGTCCAGGTAGCACCATAATCGGTTGTCTTATACACATAAGGTTCGAAATCATCCAGCTTGTAGCGGGTGCCTGTAATGTACGCAACTCCTTTTTTCGTAGGATGTGTTTCAATGGCATTCCACATAATCCATTTAGGAGCACCAGCCGGTGTTACATTGGTCCAGTTTTTTCCTCCATCCTTACTCACATGCACCAATCCATCATCTGAACCTGTCCACAACAGATCCTTTTCCAATGCACTTTCTGCAGCAGTGAAAATGGTACAATAGTATTCAACACTGGTATTGTCTTTTGTAATCGGACCACCACTTGGGCCCTGTTTGGATTTATCATTGGTAGTCAGATCCGGAGAGATCTGCTCCCAGCTTGCCCCTTCATTTTCTGTTACAAACAAAGCATTACCCGCGCTATACAAACGTTTTGGGTTATGCGGAGAAAAGAAGATCGGGAAGTTCCACTGGAAACGGTATTTCAATACATCGGCACCTGCACCCATTGGGTTATCAGGCCATACGGTGATGGCCCGGTTCTCTCCTGTTTTGTGATCTAACCTTGACAAATAACCGCCGTAATTTCCTCCGTACACGATATCCGGATTCAGAGGGTCGGCTACCACATATCCACTTTCTGCTCCGGCAGTTTCTTCCCAGTCACTGTCAGATATAACCGAACCATAACTTCTGTGCCGAATGCGGAATGTTGAATTATCCTGCTGTGCTCCAAGTATACGATAAGGGAAGCTGTTGTCTGTACTCACGCGATAAATCTGCGCGGTTGGCTGGTTCATATAAGTGCTCCAGCTATTGCCACCGTCATAACTTACCTGTCCGCCTCCATCATCCGCCACAATCATACGATTCGGATCCTTTGGATCAATCCATAAATCATGGTGATCGCTGTGCGGTGTGCGGATTCCCTGGAAGGTTTTGCCGCCATCCCTGCTGCGCATGAAGCCAACATTCGGCGCATAGATTACATTTTCATTTTTGGGATCGATGAACACTTTGGTATAATACCAGGCACGCTGGCGGATATTGTTATCATTGCTGGTCAGGCTCCAGGTTTTGCCCGCATCCATGCTGGTGTATAAGCCTCCGTTTTCATTCTCAATCAGGGCTACTACTTTATCCGGATTGGAAGGCGCGATGGCCACCCCAACAATTCCCCATACTCCTTTGGGCAGGCCCTTGGAGGCTGTTATATTGGTCCAGGTTTCACCTCCATCGGTAGATTTCCACAAGCCACTTCCTTCACCACCACTTTCCAAACTATACGGTGTACGTATGATTCTCCAGGTGCCGGCATACATGATAGATGGGTTGGTTGGATCCATCACCAGGTCGCTCACCCCGGTTTGGTTATTGACAAACAGGGTGCGTTTCCAGGTTTTACCTCCATCCGTTGATTTGAATACACCCCTTTCTTCATTGGGGCCAAAGAGGTGACCTATCACCCCTGCCCAAACGATATCCGGATTGCGGGGATGCACTAGGATTCTGATAATATGTCGGCCATCTTTCAATCCCCTGTTCTGCCAGGTTCTGCCGCCATCATCGGAGCGCCAGATGCCTCCGAGTCCTTCTGCCACATTGCCTCTTAATGTATTCTCGCCCTCTCCTACATACATGATTTGCTCATCAGTAGGCGCTATGGCAATGGCTCCTATATTGGCGATATTGTATTTGTCGGAGATATTGGTCCAGTTGCTTCCTCCATCGGTGGTTTTCCAGAGTCCACCTCCGGTTGCCCCCATGAAGAAGGTTTGCTTGTTGGTGTAGGAACCTGCTACCGCGGCAGATCTTCCGCCCCGCCAGGGACCAATCAGCCGGTATTTGGTGTTGGCAAATAATAGGGAATCGTAGTTGGGAGCCTTGGTTGGAGGCGCTGTTTTTTTGCGCTGCGACTGAGCCAGGAGTCCGGGCAGCAAACAGGCTACTAACAGTAATTTTCTCATGTGTAGGTATTTAAATCAGGTATTCAAAGTACGCAAAAAAATGGCTGGTCAGCATCTGCCGACCAGCCATATATACCTGTTACAAAAAAACTATTTAACAGACGTTGTTTTTAACGCCGGGGTTGTAACACCTTCTTTTGCCATAGCCTGCCGAACTTTGTCGGCATACTGCTTACTAATGGCAGCATGTTTTGCTTTGGCGGCAGCAAGTTCGCCCTGGAGAGATTGCAATCTTTCCAATTGAAGATTACTCGGCCTCGCCTCATTACCGGCGATGGTTGTGTACAATTCAGACAAGCGCTCTCTCAACTGTTCTTCATCTGCAAAAATACTGGTTTGTTTAGTAGCCAGTAAGCCGGATCGGAATTCTTCCAGTGATTGATTATAGGTCTTCAAGAGTTTTTTTACTTTTTCATTTTTGATCTTGTCGCCACTTTCCTTCAGTAATTTCTGTTCACCGTTTACTTCTTCAATCAATCCATTCAGCTCTTTCTGCATGTTATACAATTCCATGGATGCCTTGTGTTGTGCAACGCGATCCTCCAGGCTGTACGTAGTGTTTGAAGTATCATGCACCAATACAATCGGCTGCTTGTATTCTTCTTTGCCTACTGTCAGCTTCAGTGTGTAGGTGCCAGGTAATACCTGAGGCGCCACCATACCACCACGGTCCATTTTGGTTCCGCCGGCTGCCGATTTATTAGGTGTCATGCGCTGGTTCCAGTACACTTTATTTACTCCTTTGCGCTTGGAGCCCGGCATGGTTTGGATCAGTTCGCCTTTATCATTAAAGATCTCCACTTTCACATCACCAGACATGATTCGATCTTTCAGGTAATACTGAATAGGTGGAATGCCTGCCGGATTACCGGCCGACCAGCCACCGGTTGGAGGAAAGCCTCCATTGCCAAACTGGCCATCGCGGATGGGCTGAGGTGCTGCTGCAAAAATATGCACAGGTTTGTTGGAAGTTTCTCCAGCGAGCTCGCGCATCGGGCGGATATCATCCACCACAATCACACCCCGGCCATGAGTTCCAAGAATCAGATCATGTGTTTTGGGATGAATCACAATATCTCTCACCAATGCATATTCGGGAATTCTGTTTTTCATCCTGAACCACTCACGTCCACCTGTAACCGAAGCAAACATGCCCATTTCAGTTCCAACAAACAGCAGGTCTTTGTTTACCAGATCTTCCTTGATTTTATGAGCAAACCCGGTGAACTCATCACTTTTGAAAAGGGTCCAGGTTTTACCCATGTCGGAGGATTTTCCCACATAGGTTTTATGATCGCCATACATGTGATTATCGAAGCTGGCATAAATCAATTGTTTGTCGAAGCGGGATGGCTCTACACTGCTCACCCAAGTCTGCGCAGGCAAGCCGGCTGCTGTTACATTTGCAGAAACATTGGTCCAGGTTTTACCACCATCAGTAGTGTATTGCAGGTTACCATCATCGGTACCTACCCAGATGATATTTTCATCTAAAGGAGATTCCGCAATCGCAAAAATGGTGGTATGATTTTCAGCAGATGTATTATCAGCACTTAAGCCGCCACTGTTATCCTGCTCCTGTTTTATCTTATCGTTGGTAGTGAGGTCTGGAGAAATGCGCACCCAGTTTCTACCCTGATCGGTGCTTTTGAACAGATACTGCGCACCGGTGTAGAGGTTCTTTGGATTTGTCTGTCCCACATGAATCGGTGTATTCCAGTTCCAGCGCAATTTGCCATCGGCAGCTGCTGCCTGCGGTTTGATGGAAACGGATTTCAGGGTACGCAAATCTACCCGCGCCATATTTCCACCCTGGTATTCTGCATAGGCGATATTGGGGTCAGTAGGATCCGGTACTGTCCAGAAACCATCACCTCCATAAATCGCGGTCCAGTCGCCATTGTTAACTCCATTGGGTTTAGCAGATGGCGCATACCAGGAACCGTTATCCTGCAAGCCTCCGTAAATATTGTAAGGCTCGCGGTTGTCAACTGCAACATGGTAAAACTGCCCGACTGGCAGGTTGGATACAAAGATCCAGGTAACACCTCTATCCAGGCTGATGTATACACCACCATCGGTACCGAGGTATAATTGGTTGGTATTATTCGGATTGATCCAGAGGGCGTGGTGATCTGAATGTACCCAACCCCCTTCTCCTGATGCTTCTGCAAAGGAATAACCTCCATCATCTGAATAGCTGAAAGAGAAAGCCGGACGATACACCCGTTTGGGATCTTTGGGATCAATCACCAGGGTGCTAAAATAAAAAGGTCTTGATACCACATTGAGGGTGGCACTCTGTTCTTTCCAGCTTTCGCCACCATCTTTGGAAATATACATTTTGGTATCCTTGGCTTCCACAATAGCGATCAGGTTCTCCGGAGCGCTGGGTGCAAGGGCCAATGCAGTTCTTCCGAAAGGTTTGGCAGGCAATCCATTTGTGAGTTCCTTCCAGGTTTTACCACCATCCATTGATTTGAAAATTCCGGATCCCTTGCCACCTGAATTAAACAGGTAAGGAAGGCGACGGAATTCCCAGGTAGTGGCATATACAATATTTGGGTTATTGGGATCAAGGCTCACATCGGCACAACCTGCCTTATCTGAAATATAGAGGGATTTGGACCAGGTTTTGCCACCGTCTGTTGATTTGTATAAACCCCGGTGTTCACTGTCGCTCCAAAGCGGACCAGGAGCAGCCACGTAAACAATATTAGAGTTAGAGGGGTCAATTACAATCTTGGAAATATGCTCAGTGGAATCCAGCCCGATTTTAGTCCAGTTATCGCCACCATCAGTTGATTTGTACAAACCATTACCGATGGAAACAGAGTTCCGCATATTGCTTTCACCAGTACCAGCATACACAACAGTCGGTTTGGACTGGTCAATGGCAAGGGCGCCAATGCTTTGGCAATAGCGATCAAAAATGGGTTTGAAAGAAGCACCGGCGTTGGTGGATTTCCAGATGCCGCCACCAGCAGTTCCTATGTAAAGTGTTTTGCCATCCTTGTTTACACCTTCGATAGCAGTAATACGGCCACTCATTGTGCCTGGGCCGAGCCAACGGGCTTCCAGCATGCCGAAGGTGGCAGAGTTAACATTCGATTGGGAGAAGGAGACTAACGATATAGAACAAACGCAAATAGACAGAAGCAGTTGTTTCATGTGATTTGTTTTGGTCAGGAAAAAAAAAGCCCGGATAAACCGGGCTTCAGGAATCGGTCAATTATTTGGCGGGTTGGAATGTTTCTGCAGGAACTTCCTTGTTGATTTGAATTTTGCTGATTACCATGTCAGCATTCATTCCTGGTCCGAGTGGCACACTGATGGTCATCGGCATGGAGATACCTTCCGGTAATTTCTGGTAGTTGCTGTAACCGGTAGTCATTTCCATTTCCTGTCCGTTTACTTCCTGCTTGGCAGTAGACTTGAGCAAGAGGAAAGAAGCAGGATCGATAAAGTACGTAGTAACTTTTCCGCCTTTCAGGGTCAGTTTCAGTTTATGACATTCTGTTCCTTCCACATCTTCTTTACCGAGGTATTCCAGGCTATGGCCTTTTTCCTTGTAGTCAACCAGGGCACCCTGGGTATCCAGTTCGTCGGCTCCTTTTTTAACCATTTCTTCTGTCATAGGCTCCACGTTGGTTTGGCCCTGTACAGGCATATACATCCATCCGGCAGTGGGCGTCATGATTACATAGTTTGCCTGACCCATGATGTTCAGATCCTGGCGACTGCCTGTATTGTGTACGGAAGTGGTGGTAACGGCGATATCAATACCCTGGAAACTCATGGTTCCGTCCATGATCACGGACTTCACTTTTTTCCAGTTATCCTTTCCGCCAATAGCGTCAATATGCTTGTTGGCGATCTCATCTGCTGTTTGAGAGAAACCAGTCATAGTTCCCAAAAGAGCAGCTCCTAAAAATGCAAGTTTCAATGCTTTCATGTGTTTCTGTTTAATGTATAGTTGGTATTTGAGTGTGTCCTTATTCTGCTTTATATAACTTCGGATCTACCGGTTTGTTCACCTCGATCTTTTCATAGATGGTTTCTCCCCCCATTCCGTTGCGTTTAACTGTAAAAGGGAATAAAAAACCTTCCGGGGTGGATTGGTAATCGCTGTAATCGGTAATCACCTCCTGGGGTTGCTGGTCGGCATTGGCGCCTCTTCTTTGTCCGCCTCCAAACATGCCCCCACCCTTGCGGATCTCACGTACCAGCAGGTAGCTGGTGGCGTCAATGAAATAGGTTACCTCATTTCCGTTTGCGAGGGTCAGTTTGATTTTATAGGCTTCTTTTCCATTGATGGATTCCTTTCCTTCGAGCTGGGCTTTGTGGCCTTTGGCAGCATAATTATAAAGTGGCCCGATCAGATCCAGCTCACCCAGTGCTGCTTTGTAACGTTCTTCCGGCATGGGTTCAAACTTCCCGCCATTACGTGGATTGGAAACCCATCCGCCTTTATCAGTTAGCAATACATTAAAAGAGCCCATACCAAAATTGATTTCGGACCGCATGAGCTGCTGATCCACTTTGGTCATTTTGGAAGTGATCTCATTTCCATTGCCGGCGATGGACACGCCTTCCATATAAACCGATTTCAGTGTTTGTAGTTTTTCTTTTCCACCGAGGGCTTTTTCATATCCGGCCAATACCTCATCCACCGTTTGTGCCTGGACGGTAAAAAAGCCAAAGACCAGGCAGGTCAGTAAGGTAAAAGCAGTTCCTTTCGTCATAGTGCGCAATTTGAATCAAATTTAGCCGGTTCTTAATCTATTAGTTGACCGATCATCCAAATCATTACAGAGAAAACACGGTTTTTTATCATTTCTGTGGTTGTTGGGTATATTGCGTATCTAAGCTTTCACCATGGAACAGATCCTGCAGGGCAACCTGGTTGATATCCCAAACAGAAACATATATTATGCCGAAATCCACCTGGAGGGTCAACGGATCAAGGAGATCCGGCATCTTTCTGAGAACCCGAATACGGCGGCGCATTATATCTGTCCGGGTTTTGTGGATGCCCATGTACACATTGAAAGTTCCTTGCTGGTGCCCTCTGCCTTTGCGAAACTGGCGGTGAAACATGGAACAGTTGCCACGATTTCGGATCCGCATGAGATAGCCAATGTTTGCGGAGAAGCCGGGGTGGAATTTATGATCGAAAATGGGAAAGCTGTCCCCTTTAAATTTCATTTTGGTGCACCCAGTTGTGTACCAGCCACAGTGTTTGAAACTGCCGGGGCCGTGCTGGACCTGGCAGCAGTAAAGCGATTGCTGGAACGCGATGATATTTACTACCTCAGTGAGATGATGAATTTTCCCGGCGTGCTCAATGGCGATCCGGAAGTGATGGCCAAGATTGTAGCTGCGCAGGAGTTGGGCAAACCGATCGATGGGCACGCACCCGGATTAAGAGGTGAGCAGGCAGCACATTATATCGCGGCCGGAATGAGTACCGATCACGAATGTTTTACTTATGAAGAAGGGCTGGACAAAGCACAGCAGGGGATGAAAATCCTGATCCGCGAAGGCAGTGCCGCCAAGAATTTTGAAGCATTGATTGAGTTGCTGCGGACGCATCCGGATCAGATCATGTTCTGCAGTGATGATAAACATCCGGACAGTTTGCTATTGGGACATATCAACCAGCTCTGTGCCCGGGCAGTGACACATGAACTGGATTTATTTGATGTATTGAAAGCAGCCTGTGTGAACCCGGTGGAGCATTATAAGATGGATGTGGGATTGTTGCGGGAAGGTGATTGGGCGGATTTTGTGTTGCTGCGCGACCTGGAACATTTTGAAGTGGAATCCACCTGGATCAATGGGGAATGTGTATATGAAAATGGGGAGAGCAGGATCCCCGAGATTGCTGTGGAACCGATTAATCAATTTCATTGTTCACCAATTGAACAGCACACTGTTTTTATGCCGGCAGTTGGAACACCGCTACCTGCGATTGTGGCCTATGATGGACAATTGATAACAGGCACCAGGGAAATCAGTGCAGCTGATCTGGTGGTGCAGGAAGGCGGTTGGTGCAGCAACCCATCCAATGATTTATTGAAACTGGTAGTTGTGAACCGATATCAGCCGGCTCCTGTAGCCAAGGCATTTATACAGGGGTTTGGTTTACAGCAGGGGGCAATTGCCTCCTCAGTGGCGCACGACTCGCATAATATTATCGCCGTAGGTGCGGATGATGCTTCTTTGGTGGAAGCAATCAACCTGGTGATTCGGGAGCAGGGAGGTTTAAGTTGTGTGAATGCTTCCGAGTCGGCAGTGTTGCCTTTGCCGGTAGCCGGACTCATGAGCGCAGATGATGGGCTGGAAGTAGCTGCTGCTTATACACAAATCGATACCATGGCCAAAGCTCAGGGCAGTAGGTTGTCTGCCCCCTTTATGACCCTTTCTTTTATGGCGCTGCTGGTGATCCCTGAACTCAAACTCTCTGACCGCGGTCTGTTTGATGGCCGGCAGTTTCGGTTCCTTTGAAGAATTGACCGACGAAAATCCGGGCTTTACCGAGAAAGCAGGTGAAATGGCGGGAATCTCCTTGCCAAGGGAATTGCCCTGCCTTAGTTTTACTTAAAATTTGAAACTCATGAACACAGAAAATAGATACCGGAGACAGCGCCCCTGCAGAGGAGATAAAAACGGACGGTATATTTTTGGAATTATGCTGATTGTGCTTGGCGGATTGTTATTCGCCAGCAAAGCAGGCTTATTGATACCGCGCTGGATTTTTTCCTGGCCGATGATCCTGATTGCAGTTGGTTTTGCAGTAGGTGTAAGCCAGCGCTTTAAAGGAACCGGCTGGATTTGGCCCATGGCAATTGGTGCTTTCTTTTTGGCTGAACGCGCTTTCCCCAATTTCTTCCCACGTGAATTTTTCTGGCCGGTGTTTATGGTGGTTGCGGGACTCATTTTAATACTGGGCCCCAGGCGCTGGAATACTGACAAAGCTGCACGCGTTGCAGCTGCCACGCTAGAGGGTGATCCAGTTCCTGGAACGATGACCGACAGACTGGATGAATCCACCGTATTCGGTACCGTCAGAAAATTTGTGATCTCCAAAACCTTCCGCGGAGGAGAAGTATCCACGGTATTCGGTAGTGCGGAAATCAACTTACTGCAGGCAGATTTTGATACGCCGCCCAAACTGGAACTCAACGCCGTATTTGGAAGTATCCGACTGATTGTACCCTCGCACTGGCAATTGAAAATGGAGAACAATGCAGTACTTGGTGGAGTAGAAGACAAACGTCCGCAGCACAGCATCTATTCTGATAAGATCATGTACCTCGAGGCCAATGCCGTATTTGGAGGAATACAGATCACCACCGTATAAGCCATTAACCATTAAACCATCCTTATGTCTTATTACCTGGCTACACTTGTTTATGAGATCATCTGCGGTGAAGGTGCACACACACCGCAGTTTGAAGAACAGGTTCGACTACTCGAAACCGGTAGTAGAACTGAAGCCCTGAATGCAGCGCATGAAATCGGTCAGCAGGAATTGCTGGTCTGGCAGTTCAACAACAGCGCTAAAGTAGAATGGAAATTCCTGGGAATAAAGGAACTGATCAGCCTCCCCGGCTTTTTCCACGGAGCGGAACTCTACCAGCAACACAGGGAAATTGAACACGCAGAAGGCTATCGCAATTTTGTAAAAGACAAGACCATCCAACTACAACACAAACAGGAACATGCCATCGATTCCCTTTAATAACAGATCGCTGCTAATCTTAAGCAGCATCTTTATTTACCTGATCTGGCAGATCAATTTTTTTGCTCTGCTTACCAATGGCTATTCCTTTTCCATCAGTATTACGGAATCGCTGACCAATAGCTTTCTGTTGGTGTTTGCAACAGTGACCCTTAGACGCATATTCAGATTTTACACACCCAATGCCACCGGATTCTGGGCAGCGATCATTCTCACAGCCGGATTTTCGACCCTGTTGCCGATTGCTGCAAAACTAATGCTGACCTCCATCATCCCTGATAATCCAGGGTACGTTGATATGCTAAATGCAACCATGCAAATCCGGATTGGGTTTTCCCTGCTCACGGTTATCAGTATCCTCGTACTGATCTTACTTTTTAATCTGCTGCAAAGAGAAGAGGCTGAGAAGAAACATCGGCAGGAAATCCAGCAACTGGCCACGGAAGCGGAATTGTTTAAACTCCGGCAACAACTGCAACCGCATTTTTTATTCAACAGTTTAAACTCGATCAATGCATTGATAGGCACCCGACCGCAGGAAGCACGAAATATGACAGAACAACTGGCTTCCTTTTTACGCGGAACCATTCATCAAAAAGAAAATAAACTGGTGGCATTGAAAGAAGAACTGGACCAGATCAATCGTTACCTGCAAATTGAACGCATGCGATTTGGCCACCGGTTACAGGTATTGATAGAATCGGATGAAACACAAGCTGAAGCAAGCATACCACCGTTGCTCCTGCAGCCCCTGGTTGAAAACGCCATCAAGTATGGTTTGTATGAAACCACCGGGGAGGTACTGATCGAAGTAAAAACAGCCATCCGGGATAAGCAATTATTCATCACCGTTAGTAACCCTTTTGATCCTGAAACACCCACCCGTAAAACCGGCACCGGATTCGGATTGCAATCCGTACAACGCAGGCTCTACCTGCTTTTCGGAAGAGCCGATTTACTCCAGGTAAAACAGGAGTCCAACCAATTTATCACCACTGTAATCATTCCGCAAGTTTATGTTGAAAGTCCTGATCATAGATGACGAACCACTTGCCTGCAGCCTGGTCCAGGAATACCTGGCTGAGTTTCCGCAATTCAAGGTAACCGGCGTTTGCCACGATGGCTTTAGTGGATTAAAAGCCATCCAGCAGGTTCAACCTGATTTAATCTTCCTGGATGTGCAGATGCCTAAGATCAATGGCTTCGAAATGCTGGAACTACTGGACAGTCATCCTGCGGTTATCTTCACCACGGCTTTTGATGAGTACGCCATGAAAGCATTTGACCAGCATGCGGTTGATTATTTACTAAAACCATATAGTAAAGAACGATTTCAGAAAGCTGTTCAGAAATTTTTGCAGCAACAACCTGGTGCTGCTACTTCCGAACTTTTGAACACTGCCAGTCAGTCGCCCCAGCAACAAGACCGAATCGTAATCAAAGACCAGTCCACCATCCGCATTATTCCTGTTGCACAGGTACACTACATTGAAGCGGCGGATGATTATATCAGGATTGTAACGGCAGAAGGGCACTGGCTTAAAAACAAAACCATGGCAGCAATGGAGCAGCAATTACCTGCTATACAGTTTGTGCGAATCCATCGTTCCTACCTGGCCAATGTGCAGGAGATCAGCAAACTATTTCCCATGGAAAAGGATAGTTATACTGCTATACTGAAAAGTGGCAAACAGTTGCCCGTTAGTAAAACCGGTTACCAGAAACTAAAGGAAAAACTGGGGATCTAGGCATCATTTCCCAGCCAAAGCGCACCACCAATGGTATTGCGACTGGCACCTGTTACCGAAGCAAGCACGGTGTACTCTTCTCTCCAGCGCAGTACACCAATCAAGGCCATGATGATGGCTTCCTTGAATTCCACCAGGGTTGAATCCGGAACCTGTGCAGTCACGCCCAGCGGCGCGAGTTGCTGTTTCAGACAATCCACCAGGAATCCATTGTAAGCACCGCCACCTGTAATCAGCAATTGCTGTCCCTCCGTTGCAATGCCTTCTTTGGCTGCTGCCTGCTTCAGATCTTTTGCTATCTGAATGGCGATATGCTGGGTATAGGTATGTAAGGCATCGGCATCCGATAAGCCGGCTGCCTTCACCAGTGGATAAACCTGTTCAATTCCAAAACTGTTCGCCAGAGATTTAGGGTATTCCTGTGCGTAGAAAGCCATCGCCCCTAACCTGGAGAGCAATGCTTCATTGATTAATCCGCTTGCTGCGAGTGCCCCATTTTCATCATATGCTTTTCCGGCATCCTGGGCCAGCATATTGAGCACGCGGTTGGCTGCGCAGCTATCAAAGGCAATATATCCATCAGCTTTTTTGATGGAGAGATTGGCAATCCCGCCGATATTCAGCAGAAATGCAGTATCTCCAAAAAGCAGTTTTTCTCCTATTGGTACAATTGGTGCTCCTTCTCCGCCGGCTGCTACATCCATCGCACGCAGATCTGAAATCACCGGCAGCCGGGTTTCCGCAGCAATGGCAGCACCATCGCCCAGTTGGGCAGTCATCCCCTTTGAGGGCATATGAAAACTGGTATGACCATGGGAAGCGATCATATGCACCTTATGTTCCAGGCCAAATTCCTCAATAAAACGATTCACCTGTTGGCCGGTATAATGTCCATATTCGCTGTGCAGCAGCAGGTAATCCTGGGCAGATAAGCTGGTGCAATTCCGAAGCTTTTCTTCCCATTCTGCCGGGTAGGGATAGGTGGCAGCCTGCTGCACTTCCATCGACCAGTTCCCACCGGTGGCATGAAACTGTACAAAAACGATATCCAGTCCGTCCAGCGAACTCCCACTCATCAAGCCAATAACATTATAGACCATTCTCAAAAAAGTTTTTGATTTACCCGGCAGCCCTTTAGATTTGTCGGGCGGGTGCAAATTACAACGATTGGCAGCTGCAGAAAAATTGGAAAATCATGGTGGTTAATTTAAGCAAGCATTATTCCCTGTTATGTGATTTTGTAAGTGAACTCAGAAATGTGGACATTCAGCATGACCGGATGAGGTTCCGCCGGAACCTGGAGCGAATCGGGGAAGTAGCCGCCTATGAGATCAGCAAACACATGGCGCATAAGCAGGTAGAAACCCCCACCCCGCTTGGAACATCACAATGCAAGCTGCTGCAGGAACAACCTGTGCTGGCCACTATTCTGCGGGCAGGTCTGCCCTTACACCAGGGATTGCTGAACTATTTTGACCGCGCTGATAATGCGTTTATATCTGCCTATCGCAAACACCACCCGGATGGAAGTTTCGAGATCAGCATGGAATATGTATCAAGTCCGGATTTGGAAGATCGTATCCTGATCATTTCCGATCCTATGATTGCCACCGGGGCTTCCCTGGTTAAAACTATCCAGTTTTTGCGGGAGGAAGGCAAACCAAAAGAAGTACATATTGTATGCGCTATTGCATGTACGGTGGGAATTGAGTATGTTCACCGCAGTGAACCCAATGTGAAGATCTGGTGCGGTGCAATTGATGAGGAACTGACTGCAAAAAGTTATATCGTACCGGGACTCGGGGATGCAGGCGATCTGGCCTACGGAACCAAACAGCAGGCATAACTGAAAATTATTCCCCGGCATTGGGCAATTTTTGTATTTTACTTATCCTATTATGAGAATTTTTGTCGGAATACTGCTGCTGTTGGGATGTTCTGCTTCGCCTTTGCTTGCCCAGGATCCACATTTTTCGCAGTTTTTTGCTTCTCCTATGACCCTTAACCCTGCATTTACGGGCAAATTCAATGGGGTTGTAAGGGCTGCCGGCAACTATCGCGATCAATGGCCCGCTATCAGTAAAGCTTTTGTCACCTCTACGCTCAGCCTGGATGCTCCTATCATGAGGGGCCGGCTCAACAATGATACCTGGGGCATAGGTGGGATGGCGATGACCGACCGCACCGCGAATGGCGTGCTGACTGCTAACTATATAGCCTTCTCGACTGCTTATCATAAAGCACTGGATGAAGATGGGTTTCATCAGTTGGGATTAGGCTTCCAGGGAGTGTACAGTAACAAACGACTCGATGGATCTCAATTAAATTTTGAAAACGAACTGGCCCTGGATGGTACCTGGAGCAATCCAAGTGGGGAAGCAGTTGATGGCACCCGCATCAATGTGAGTTATGTTGGTGTGAATGCCGGCTTGTTGTACAGTGGTTCAACTAACGGTGATAACAATTTTTATTTTGGTGCTTCGGTGTATCATATCAACCGGCCGCAGGAAAATTTCACCAATGTTTTTTATACCCTGCAGCCGCGATTGACAGTTCATGGTGGTGGCTACCTGCCGGTTGGCCAAACCAGTACGCTGCATTTATCTGCCCTGCACAGCAGGCAGGCAGGGGCTTTTGAAACCCTGATCGGTGGTGCAGTTGCCTTTAACCTGAATGATGATTTTGAGCGACCCACGGCCTTTTATGCCGGCTCCTGGTATCGGTTTGGGGATGCACTCATTCCTTATATGGGATTTGAATGGACTGATTTTCGGTTAGGCATGACCTATGATGTGAATACCTCCAGTTTGAAAACAGCCTCACAACGCCGGGGTGGTATCGAGATTTCGCTGATCTATATCAAGCGGCCATCAGAAGGGCAGAAAGAAATCCCCTGTCCGAAGTTCTGATTCCTTATTTCATGTTGTACAGAAACCGGTAAGGCAGGTCCTTGTCTTCCTTCGCATAGTCGATACCGATACGCGGTCCTACTATTATTTCTCCTGGTATATACGCATCATCCCAGATACTGATAGGTTCAGTTAATGGCAGACCGGTATGAGCAGTTTTTATTCCAAGTGCTTTGGTCACCAATCCGGGTCCGCCTGCAAGTTTGTACACAGGAACATGCGCTCCTTTGCCCAGCCGCTCGCGAATAACGGCTATACCTTCAAGCGGTTCAATTGCCCGGATCAACACCACCTGCGGCATTTCTGCCTTATTGGTAACCACATTAAACAAATGATGGATACCATAACAGAGATATACATACGCAAAACCACCCGGACCGTACATAATCTCGGTTCTTGCAGTTCTTCTTCCACCATAGCAATGCGAGGCCCGATCCGACTCGCCTGCATAGGCTTCAGTTTCGCTGATCCGGCCACTGGTACGGATTCCATCGAATTCAGTAACAATGATCTTACCCAGTAAAGTACGGGCCATTTCCACTACATCGGCACCTTCAAACCAGGAAAGCGGGAGTTTTGTCATCTTTTTGCGAATGGTCTAGGTTCAAAGTAATAAATTTAGGCGCTTAAATAACCGACTATTGCTGAAAGAACTCATTATAGCATTTGAATCCTTCTACAAGGCGCATCATTTTATTGTGCAGCATAAACTCTGGAGATGGATTCTGATACCTGGAATTATTTACATGCTGCTCTTTATTACGGGCATGTATTTCTTTATCAGTTCTGCCAATGATGCCGTGAATTACCTGACCAACCTGATTGGCATTGACCGCTGGTTGCAGGAACAGAAAAGTGGGATTCTCAGTTTTCTCTTCATGATGGGAGGCATCATGGTGCAGGTATTGCTCGTGTTTTTCTATTTCTCCTTTTTCAAGTTTTTCTTCCTGATTGTAGGCTCACCGGTATTTGCTTACCTAAGTGAAAAGACGGAATCCATTATAGAAGGCCGCGACTTCCCCTTTAGTTTTAAACAATTGATGAAAGATATTATTCGGGGCATCAAACTCGCTTTGCGCAATTTGCTTTGGCAAACGGTGTATACAGTTTCTATATTGCTGCTCTCTTTTATTCCATTGATAGGATGGATCAGCCCACTGATCTCTCTTTTTGTGGAATGCTATTACTACGGTTTCTCGATGGTGGATTATAGTTGTGAGAGAAGAAAACTATCGCCGGCAGAAAGCATCCGGTTTATCAGTGAGCATAAGGGATTGGCAATTGGAAATGGGTTGCTTTTTTATCTGATGCATGCCATCCCCTTTTTGGGCTGGGTATTGGCTCCCTCCTATGCTGTAATTGCTGCTACCCTGAGTTTTCGTGAAATGGAAAAGAAATAACTATGGCCAGTGCTGCACTCGGTTCTGTTTACCTGATTCCCTGTTACCTGGATGAAGAACACCTGGAAGTGATTCCTCCTTATGTGCTGGAAGCGGTTCAGCAATGCCAGGTATTTTTTGTGGAAAACGAGCGAACCGCCAGGCGTTTCCTGAAACGAATCTGGAAGGAAATGATCATTGACAACTACGACTGGTACACCATCCACAAAGCTGAAATGGAGGTGAAGGACCAATTTCGTCAGCAGCTGCAAAGAGGAAAGAATATTGGGATAATCAGTGAAGCCGGTTGTCCGGGCGTGGCGGATCCCGGCCAGGTGCTAGTAGCAGTAGCACAACAAATGGGTGCAGTAGTAAAGCCACTGGTGGGGCCCAGTTCTATTTTATTAGCCCTTATGGCAAGTGGTTTAAACGGGCAACATTTTCGCTTTCATGGATACCTTCCGATTGATGCCGGCGCCCGCAATAAACTATTGAAAGAGCTCGAGCAGGAAAGCATCCGAACCGGATGTACGCAGATTTTCATTGAAACTCCTTATCGTAACAATGCCTTGCTGGAAGCGATTTTACAACAATGTCGGCCCGACTCACGGTTATGCGTAGCGGTAGATATTACCGGGACGAATGAAGTGATTCAGACCCGCACCCTGCGCGACTGGCAAAAAAATAAGCCGGAGCTGCATAAGCGTCCGGCTGTATTCCTGATAGGTTCCTGATTTATTCAGTTGAATGTGCCTTCGGTTTGATCACTTTCTCAGAAGGCTGTCCACTCATGGAAAGAATACTGTCAACTATGTATTTGGTATTACCTCTCCAGGGAATAGCGCCTAAGTATTCCCGGTAGTGCAGATCGAATTGCTTGCCACTGTTTTCCATCAGCGTGGTAGCAATCTGATCATTTTCTACTGAAAACTCAAACTCATAGGACTGTATACTACCAGCCATGCCTCCACGAAATCCGCTCTGGATCAGCTTTCCTTCATAGGTTTTAAAGATGTAACCTTTTTTAACCACGAAGTTCAGCTCCCCGGATTTTACCCCTTCGCCGAAGACCCAGTAGAAACGCCAGTAGAATAATCCCGCGCCGATTGCAATCAGGGCAACAATAACAATTGTGAAAAACCTTCCCATAGTGTTGATTTAATGATATATGAAAATAATCATAATCCATATTTGTCGATCATATAAATCAACAAAGCCATATTCAGGGCACCCAGATCCAGCTCTCTTTTGTTGACTGCTTCGAAAACATCGTTGCGGGCATGGTGCAAATCGAAGTATCGGGAGCCATCCGGACTTAAACCAGCCACCGGGGTTCCCAGGCTTCTGTTAAGCGGACCGATATCAGCTCCACCACCACCATTGGCAAACTGGTACACACCATAAGGTACAAAAAGAGGTACCCATTGCCGGATGCGCTCCAGTTTGGCTGCTTCCAATGTGAAGCCAAAACTGCGGGGAGTAAATCCACCTGCATCACTTTCCAGGGCGAATACATGTTGTTCGTTTTTGGTTTTTGCCTCTTTTGCATATTGACTGCCGCCCCGTAAACCATTTTCCTCATTGGCAAATAAAACCACCCGAATGGTATGGCGGGGTTTATAGCCCATGGCTTTGAATGCGCGAATCACCTCAATGGATTGCACACAACCGGTGCCATCATCATGCGCCCCTTCGGCAGGATCCCAGCTGTCGAGATGTCCGCCAACAGTGATAAACTTATCCGGAAATTCAGAACCGGTAAATTCACCAATGATATTGTGACCGGTTGCATCCGGCTTGAAATGTGCCATACTTTTATAATAGACCTGCACCGCTTTGCCTGCTTTCAGTTGGGCGATCAGCTGATCCGCATCTTTGAGCCCCATAGCTGCAGCCGGAATTTTCGGGTAGGCGGTATCGTAAGCCAGCGCCCCTGTATGTGGATGGTTGTCATTTGCACTGGCTGTAACTGAACGAATCAATACAGCAGCTGCGCCATATTTGGCAGCGCGGCTTGGGCCAGAACGACGATAGGCACCTGATTCTCCATAGGATTGTCCCACGGAGAGATTACGCGGATTAAATACATTATTGAAAATCACGATAACATCCTTCAGTTCATCTTTGCGCTTTTCGAGTTCCTCAAAATCATGAATGAGGACTGCTTTTTTCAGGAGACCGTTTTTACCTGTGCCCATTGAGTTTCCGAGAGCCAGTACATCCAAAACCACTTTCACTTTTTTTCCGGAGGCATCAGTATACTGGTACCAGGCTTCATCCTTACCACCCCGATCCCAGTGAGGAACCTGTACTGCCTGTTTCCAGACTTTGTCGGCGCCGGCAGTCTGCAACGCTTTTTCAGCCCAGGCTTCAGACTTGTACATACCAGGGGAACCGGCGAGGCGTGGACCAATGGTTTTACACAGCACCCGGAGACTTTCATACGCCGCAGGAGAGCTCAAAACATCATCGGCCAGTTTGCGGAAAAAAATTGAATCTTGCTGAAAATCAAAAGATTGTGCACGGGCTGGGATGAAACTAAGCACCTGCACCAACAGAGCGAGCAACCAAACAATTCTAATCATGTAAACGTTTTTTTAAAATTACCTAAACATTTTAATCCAGTACCTTCACAAGGAACTAAATAAAGTTATGCGTATCGGAATTGTATGTTACCCAACCTTTGGCGGAAGTGGTGTATTGGCAACAGAACTGGGAAAAGCATTGGCAGATAAAGGCCACCAGGTGCATTTCATCACGTATCAGCAGCCTGTTCGACTGAATGAATTCAACGCCAACATATTTTATCATGAAGTGAGGGTACCAACCTATCCTCTCTTTGATTATCCACCCTATGAAACAGCACTGGCCAGTACCATGGTGGATGTGATCATCAACAACAAGCTGGATTTGCTGCATGTGCATTATGCCATCCCGCATGCGTCGGCTGCCTATATGGCCAAACAGATTTTATTGAAGCAGGGCATCTCCATTCCGGTGGTAACCACCTTGCATGGAACCGATATTACCCTGGTGGGCAGAGATAAAACCTATGCGCCGGTAGTGACTTTTTCGATTAATGAAAGTGATGCGATTACCGCGGTATCAGATAACCTTCGGGAAGAAACCTACAAATGGTTCAAGATTGAAAAAGAGATTGAAGTGATCCACAACTTCGTGGATGTGGGCAGGTTCCGTCGTAAGGGAATTGACGCTTTTCGCAGGGTGATTGCACCACAGGGAGAGCGTATCCTGATGCACGCTTCCAATTTCCGCAAGATCAAACGCATTGAAGATGTGGTGCGGATCTTTGGCAATGTGGTGAAAAAAGTGCCCAGTAAATTATTGTTTGTGGGTGATGGTCCGGAGCGCCCTGCTGCAGAAAGCCTGGCGCGTGAACTAGGGATCTGTGATCATATCCGGTTTGTAGGAAAGCAGGAGCAAATGGAAGAGATCATGGCCATTGCGGACTTGTTCTTACTGACATCTGAATACGAAAGTTTTGGACTGGTGGCCCTGGAGGCGATGGCAGCCGGCGTACCGGTGATTTCCACCAATGCAGGAGGATTGCCGGAGATCAACATTCATGGTGAGACCGGTTACCTGAGCAATATTGGAGATGTGGCTGATATGAGCCGTCATGCAATAGACTTACTCAGCAACCAGGCGCAATTGGATCAGTTCAAAGAGAACGCAAAAGTGCAGAGTGATCGTTTTGATATTCACTTCATCGTGCCACAATACGAGGCATTGTATGAAAAATGTTTAGAACAGACACCCGTCGGGTAACCCGAAGGTTATCCAACGGGTGGAATTATTTACCTAGCCAAAGCTCGGGGTTCAGGTTAATCTGGTTGTCGTTGGTGATTAAGAATTCAAGTTCGCCACGGCCTCCTTCTTTTTCCTCCAGGCGGCCTATTAACTGTCCTGTTTTTACTTTATCACCTTTGCTAACCAATACGCGTGAAAGATTGCTATAGGTAGTAAAATATTTTCCGTGTTTGAGAATTACTGCCTGTACAGAGCCAATGGTGAAAATTGCAGAAACTTCGCCATCAAACACTGCTTTAATGGAGCTGTTAGCTTCCGCCTCAATGGTGATACCTTCGTTTTCATAATCAACATTAAGGCCTTCGTATTTATTTCTGCCGAATTTCATGGTAATACGGCGTGAATTCACAGGCCATGGTAATCCACCCTGATTTTTTTCGAATATATTTGAAGCAAGCTTAATTTCTTCACGTATCTCCATAACATCCGCATCGCTGGTCGGTTTAGAAACTGGTTTTTCCTCAACTGTTTTTGTTGGTGTTTTCGTAGCTGCGGTACTACCTTCTTCCTTTTTTGCGGCAGCCGCTGCTGCAGCTGCTGCTTTTCGCGCGGCATCTTCCTTAGCTTTCCTTTCTTTTTCCAATTCAGCCAATCTTTTTTTCTCAGCCGCAATTTCTCTTTTGATGGCGGCAGAAATAGCCGATTTCAATTTATTATCCTGCTTGCGTTTAGCAGTCATCTCTTTGGTAAGTTCGCGCTCCTGACTCTTGATCTTACTCACGACCGCATTTTTTTCGGCTCGTTCTTCTGCCAGTACTTTAAACTGTTTGTTCTGTTCTTCCAAGGCGGAACTCTTTTCCTTCTTACTCAGGTTAAGGTTGTTGATCTTCTGCTCTAACTGCGATTGAGTATTCGCAATATTGATCGCCTGCTGCTCACGGTAAGCCCTGTACGATTTCAGGTAAGCCATCCGCTTTAAGGCATCATTGAAGCTGCCGGCGCTGAAAATAAAATTCACGAAATCGTAGTTGCTTCTGTTTTTATAGGCGTACACCACACTTTTCTGGTACTGGATTTTGAGAGTATCCAATTCCGCGCGCAGCTTCACAATATCGCGCCAGCTTTGGTTGATATCGCTTTGAATCAGGTTGATCTGATCATTGATTACTTTGATTTGGGATTCCCGGAGGCGCAATTTTTTCTGCACCAGGTTGAGTTCAGCCAGGCTTTTACGCTTGTATTTATTGGTTTCAGCCAGCTGTTGTTTCAGCTCATCAATTTCCTTTTGAATGGCGGCCTGCTGTTTTTTCAGATCGGCACTGCTACTGGCATTTTGTGCAAATGTGCCCAGACTGCTGGCCACAATTAACAGGAGTATCCAGATTTTTTTTATCATGCTGTTCAATTGGAAGATGGAATGCTTCAAATATAAAAACTACAACGTTTACTGAATGCTATAATTTTTCGGAATACTGAAAGGATAGCTTAAACTTTCGTTAAAGGCATACTGTTTGAACTCCATCTGCACATCAATCTTGGATTTTTCGGTGAAACTCATTTTGCGATACGTTGAAAAAGCTACACCTCCCTGTCCATTATAATTGCTGAAACTCAGATCTGCCGTACGATTCCGGCGGGCATTCTGATCATCCAGTTTGATATGCTGAAGCAGATAATTATCCACTCCAATGGTGATCAGGTTTTTAAACAATTCACCCATACTCAACAGGCTGATTGTTTCTGGTCCTTTTCGATACGATACAATATTGGAATCCAGGAAAAGCGGATTACCGATAATCAGTTCCTGTACCGCATGAAAATCAAAAGGAATCTGCGCCACTTCTTCCAGGTATTTCGCCGAACGAAGCTGTACGATTTTATCCTGCTTGTTGAGCAGCTTTACACTATCTGGCGTAATCAAAATCCGGAAGGCTTCGTAACTGAAAACTGTTGCATTAACTGACAGCCAGATGACACTATCCTTTTGCATGCGTACAAATACCGTGAGGTCGGGACCCTTGCCATCTTTGTCCCAGTACTCCACTTTCATCTTTGCACTAAAAGTTTTGTAGTCTATTGTATTCTCTGCCAGTTTCCCATACACTTCCCTGATATAGCGCAGAGAGTCGGCGTGAGCATCTGCAATGATGGTTGTAACAGCCGAATCTTTTTTGGCAATTACTGTGTTGATCTTTTTGGTAGCCCGGCAACCAACTGATGCGATGCTTACAATGAGTATTGCCAGGTATGCAAATTGCTTCATTCGTTATGCTTTTCCGGTATGCCCAAATCCTCCGGCATTCCTTTCTGTTGAAGTTAAAGTTTCTACAGGAACCCAGTTCACCTGTTGAACCCGCTGCACTACCATTTGCGCGATGCGGTCTCCCGGTGCTATGACCTGTATTTCATTGGAAAGATTAACCAGGATCACTTTAATCTCTCCCCGGTAATCTGCATCAATCGTGCCCGGCGTATTGAGGCAGGTTATACCCTGCTTGATGGCCAGTCCACTGCGAGGCCTGATCTGCGCCTCATATCCTTCTGGTAATTCCATATACAGGCCGGTTGGCACCAGGGTTCTTTCAAGAGGCTGCAGACTCAGTGGTTCGGAAATATTGGCCCGGATATCCATACCTGCTGATCCGCTGGTAGCATAGGCAGGTAAGTCGAAGGAAGATTCGTTCTTAATCTTTACAGACAGTTTCGCCGGTCTGATTTCCTCCAGTAATACAGATGCATAGGCTACCAATCCCTCTTCCCTTCCCACAAATCCCATGGTTTCGGTGGTGGTGGCTTTGATTGAAACATGCTCTGTAGGGATATCCAGAATCTTCGCGATGGTTTCCTGCATGGCGCTGACATGTGGCTTAATCTTTGGCTTCTCAAGGGTGAGGGCCGCATCCACATTAATCACCTGGTAGCCTTTGGAACGGATCAGTTCCTGGCAATGGGCCAGCAATTTCTTGCTATCGATATCTTTATAAGCCGGATCGGTATTGGGAAAATGAACCCCAATATCGCCGAGTGCCAAAGCGCCCAACATGCCATCACAGATCGCATGCAGCAGTACATCCGCATCACTATGTCCCAGTGCTCCTTTCGTATGGGGGATGGTTACCCCGCCAATTACCAACTCCCGTCCTTCCACCAACTGGTGGAAATCAATGCCGAAACCGATTTTATAATTACTACTACTCATTTGAAGATTGTTACAGGTTCTCCTATGTATTGAGTTGGGTGAAATGTGAGACGTGAGACGTGAGAAGAAAACGTGAAACGTCAGAAGTGAGACGTGAGAAGTTGGAACCACTGTTCCGTTGTCTCCCGTCTCCTTTGTCTCCCGTCTCCTTTGTCTCCAGTTTCCTTTGTCTCCCTCTTCCATTCCCCCTCTTCCATACAAAAACGTCCCGCAAAGATGCAGGACGTTTCTTATAATCTTACTTAAAATTTAAAGTGTGTTACTCTCCGCTTACCTGGTCGAGGTCAAATACCAGGCTGAAGCGCAGGGTATTGGAAAGCGGGTTCTGGTTTACACCAGATCCGGAAGGAACGATATAACTGAAATTCAGTCCGAATACATTGTAGCGAATACCGGCACCCAGGGTGAAATATTTACGGTTACCCTTGGTTTTATCTTCATAGAAATAACCGGCTCTCAGAGCAAACTGATCCTGGTACCAGTATTCTGCACCAGTAGAGACAGTGAACTCACGCATTTCTTCACCAAATCCGCCGGGAGCATCTCCGAAAGAACTGAACCAGCTGCTTACTACTGATTTGTTACGGTAGTTTACCAGTCCGGCTGAATCACCCACATTTGGCGGAGTAGGCACCAGCAGTTTGTTCACATCCATTCCCACTGTAATCTTATTGTCTTCATCAAATACTTTGGTATAAGCTACTCCCAAACCGAGGTTGGCCGGAATGAAATCTTTTTGTGTAGCATCAGATGTATATCCAATCTTACTTCCGAGGTTAGTCAGGGTTGCACCTGCACTGAAACCATTTCCGGCTTCATTCTGCCCATTGTAATAGAAACTCAGGTCACCTGCAACGGCACTACCTGCTTTATAGGTATTACCATCAATGGTTTGTCCGGCTGCCAGGTTGGAATGGATATATCGCAACGCAATACCCAGACCTACTTTTTCAGACAGTTTACGGGAATAGCCCACATCAAAACCCCATTCTCTCGGGCGTCCTTCACTGAACACATTACCCAGGTTATCGGTAAACTGAATGCTTCCCAGGTTGAAATACCGAAGCGTCGCAGACAGTGCCTGGTCATCGTCCAGTTTGTAATATCCACTCATGGATCCAAGGAATACATCATTTAATCCCAAGCGTTTTAACCATGGCGTATAGGTTAAACCTACCTGGAATTTGCTGGTATTAAAAGGTGTTTTTGCCAGGTTCCAGAAAGGTGCATTGACATCCGGTGAGGTAGCAATACCCACTTCACCCATGCCGCCTGCTCTTGCATCCGGAGAAATTCTTAAAAATGGAACCGCTGTAGTTACTACGTTGATTGGTTGTACATCCTGCGCATTCACTTCACTCACCGCCATACAGCCAATCACAAACGATAAGGCCAGCTTTAGGGACTTCTGTTTCATTGTATTGAATCTTTCAAGTTTAAATCGGGAAACGGCCGGATACGGGCCCATAGAATAAAAAACTTACCCTGTGGTGGCACAGAAAGCCTGGACGTTTCAATAAATAGTTCGGGTAAATTTTTTCTATACGCGGCGAAAATAGTGATTAATAAATAATTCGTTTAAAATCTGATTAATTGACGGGCTCTTATTGCAGTCTGGCCATTTGCGGAACGCAATACCAGTCTGTATACATAGATCCCATTAGGAACCGGAAACCCTTGCTGATTCCGGCCATCCCAGTCCATGTAGGAACGGTTTCCACTGGCAATTATTGTACCGTTTATTTTTTTGATCAGTTGCCCCTGCAGTGAAAAAAGCTCAATCTGAGCCTGTATTGGCAATTGATTCTGGTTGTGCGTAAAAACAAACCGAACCCTGTCCCGGAATGGGTTTGGCCAGGCCTCCAGTGTCTCTACTTCCAATACTTCCGCAGCTCTTACCCGAAATCGAATTTCCGTTTCGGAGCTGTTATTCAACAAGTCCCATGCTTTTATCCGAAGCCGATGCCAGCCATCTTCCAAAGCAGGCAATTGAAAACGCAACTGGCCCGACGTGTAGGTATTCGCATCAGCTTCAAAAAATGCATTCAGGATAAAAGGCTGATCCTCCGCATCATCCAGTACCATGCTGATATCGTGACCAAATCCACGCCCCAGTACATTGATACCCGAAGGGTCAGACAAGCGTAACACCAAAACAGGCCGGTCGCCGGTCAGATCCCCTGACCGAAACAGGCTGTCATTCAAGTAAGCTGTAATAACCGGCCCTTCCCTGTCTGCCGGAGCCGGATCAGAACCTGCCAACACAAGGTTGCTGTAGCCGCCCTGGGCATCTGATAGACTATCCGAGGCGTAATACAATATCCTCATATTCCCTTCACTGTAATCAATATCACGTGGGATGAAAAACGCAAATTCAAACTTACCATCTGTAACAGAAACCTGTCCCCGGTAAAGCGCCCTGTCCTGAACAGTAAACCGGGCCGGCTGGCTACCCGGATCATTTCCCAAGGTAGATTTTTCATAGGGCTGATCCAATACCACCGGATACACCCATCCATTAAATCCATTAAGGGGCTGCCCGGTTGAGTCGGCAATCAATCCACTAATCCTGACTTCCTGCAGTGCTTTCACCGTATCGGCCACCTGGTTGGCAGGTTGCCCGTTAATGTGAGTGGTCAGCACCTGGTACCTGGGGAATGCCAATGTGAGGGCAGGGTCGCCCAACAACGTAAACTTGAGGTTATTAAAAAGATCCCCGGAGCTGGCGAATGTCTTGTTTTTGGCATCCCGGGCAGCTTCTCCCAGGGTCCGATACCTTCCACCCGGCAACCTCTGGAGTGCGGTCTCCATATAATTGGTATTGAGAATCCGGTTACTGTAGGCAAAAACCAGGCGGGTGGTAGTCATGAGTGCGATCGCACCGGCATTCGGTTTGGTGAGCAGGTACTCACCCAGGGAGTTAATGGTAGGATTATCAAAAGGTGCGAAATCACAGGTTGCGGTAACAAATAGAGGCAGTCGCCCATTTTGCTGCCATCCGTCCACAATGGGCTGCTCCAGGATCACTTCATCTGCCAGCCTGCGAAATCCACCGTGACCGGTATAATTCCAGATCAGTGTACCTTTTTGCATCTGGTCGCTGATGGCTTGGTTGACCTGTGGATAGCGGCTTCCTGCTGCATCGCTCACCTGGGGATACGCATCCAGGTAAATCTTTTGTTGCTGAAAGCGGTCATTCACACCGGCAGCATCCCGAGTGATCGTTTCCATATCCTGGAGATGCAGGTTTCCATCTTCATCATCGGCGATAAAAGTCAGTTCATTGCGCCAGGCTCCCCTGCGGGAGGGATCATGATAGGCAATTATCTTATCAATGTATTGATTGGCTATTGAAACTGTTGACACCGGAATTCTTCCAATGGCGATGTCCAGCTGATTGGCCTGTACCCCTCCATTGATGTTTTCTCCATCATCCAGGAAACCAAAATAGTCATCCGAAACATAAGTGCTAAGCGGGTCCAGCGAGAAACTGCTCTGAAAGGAGGGAATCCCGCCTGAACCAGCCACCACCCTGTTTTTGGGGTCAAAGGAAGCGTCTCCGAAAAGCAGTAAAAACCTTGGGCCATTTCCAGCGCTGCCACCTGCACGGTCGTAGTGCATTTTTACATAATCCCGGATCGCCGTTGGATCCGGCACACCTGCGGAAAACTCATGATAGATGGATTCCACCGGAACCACCAGGCAACTCAGCCCATCGTGTTGACGGTGCCAGTCGGCCAACCGCTGTGCCGGTTGTTCAAGGCCCTTTGAAATGATGATGAGCATATCAGCAGAACCAGCACCATGCAGATCCTGGTTGTCGACAGGTCCAACCCGGGTTACCGTTGGCAAGGCAGCAGCCGGATCAAACACCAGGTATTCCTCGGGATATTCATGCAGGTCGGTGAAAATCAGCCTGTTGCTTGAAAGTTGACTGCGCATTTGGATTGGTTCCAGGCTATTGGAAAGTTTCCAGACCCTCAAAGCTGTATTGGCATTGTTTATTTCATAGCTGGCCACTCTGCCGGGTCCTCTTCCCTCCCAGGTTCTGAAAGGAAGCGGTTGGCCAGCCCAGTCGAGCCTGCAATCCGCCAGCAACTGGAAACGATTCAGCCATCCAATGGCTGATGCATTGGAGGAAGTAAAGCGCAATGTCAGATTAGTAGCTGGCGCCGGTGTGAATTCCGCCTCCAGCCTGCTTTCTCTTGCAAACAGATCAAAACTGGAAGCGCTTACCGGGGCAATGGTATGGGTACTAAAAACAGTTCCATTGGCCAACCATTCAAAGCCAACAACGGATCCAACTGAGCGGGCTGCGACGGTGGAAGAAAACGTTGCAGTGCGACCGGCAACAGGCTGCGGCAGAGATACCGGCAATTGCAGGGCCTGGTTAGACTCTGCCAGGAAACGTTCCCCGTACCATTCCTGGCCACTGGAAAGCAGGTTAAACAGGTCTTTTTCATACCAGTAGCGGTATTGATACTCAGCAACCTGGTGTGTTGGTGATCCGGCGACAGGAGCCAGTTCTACCCTTTTTCCGGAGCCTCCTCTGGTAATATAGTAATAAGTGGTATCGGTATAGATATTTAACTGATGAGTGAACACCTGGCGAAGGGTATCTGTTAACCAATAATGCGGGCCGGCACTATAAAAGAGGAGAAAATCGTTGGCTTGTAGCTGTCCATCGCCTCCGTCTTCGACCTGGATGGCCAGTTCAGTGAGATCATCGGAATAGGGCCCGCCGGGTGCTTCTGAGAGTGGGAAAGAGGGTCTGCCATAGAGCCGCAACTGGCTGGAGGGCATTGGTAAGGAGAAACCCATCGCCTGCAAATCCGTACCGCTGATTTTATATACCCCTGCCTGTGTGGTGGCTACCTGGTACCATTGTCCGGTTGCCAGTACCGAATGCGATGAATAGCTTCGCTGTGCATTCAGCAACAAAGGCAAGGTAAACAGGTGAACCAGGATAAGCACGCGGAGGTAAAACAGCATGGTTGATCAAAAATAATATAAAGCCTTGCGGATTTAAGATTTTGGCAAGAGTATTGATTGCTTTATCTGATTATATTCGCATTTGGTCGAAGAAAATAACACAATAATAGATAAACTGTTCCGTTATAACTGTCTAAAACCAGCTTAAATGGCTATCAATATGAACTGGAAAAACCTCACAATCCTTGTATCCTGCGCCGCAATGGTAGCTTCCTGTAAAAACGGGAAGATATTTGGCAAAAAACCCGAAAAATCGGACGTAACCGGTTGGAATTATAATGACAAAAACCAGGGAGGCTACCAGGTCTCCAAAGAGAAAGAGCAGAGAACTGGTCCCGGTCTCATCTTTGTTCAGGGTGGTACCTTTACCATGGGTGCAACTGAAGAAGATGTAATGGGTGACTGGAACAATGCCCCCCGCCGTGTTACGGTGAATTCCTTCTATATTGATCGCACAGAGGTTGCCAACGTTCACTATCGCGAATATTTATACTGGATCAATACTGTATTTGATGGAGATGAGCATGCTCCGATCCGCAATGGTGCACTGCCTGATACGCTGGTTTGGCGCAGTGAGCTGGCTTACAATGAGCCGATGGTGGAATACTATTTCCGCCACCCTTCTTATAATTATTATCCGGTGGTTGGTGTAACCTGGAAGCAGGCAAATGATTTCTGTCTCTGGAGAACTGACCGCGTGAACGAGCTGGAGTTGATTAAAAGAGGTTTTATCAACGACAAGTCACTGAAGAACATTTCCGGTATTGCTGAAGAAAACTTCAATACCAAATCATACCTGACTGGTGAATTTCAGGCAACTCCTGGTAAGGCTGCCAAGTCTAAAAAGAATACGCTTAAAAACCCGAACGGCACACCCCGTACACAGGTTACTTTCGAAGATGGTATCCTGTTGCCAAACTACCGCCTCCCAACAGAAGCGGAGTGGGAATACGCAGCACTGGGTTATGTAAACCAGAATCCGCAGCCCTCTAAAAAAGAAGGTAAGCGTGGTGAAGAACTGGTTGCCAACAAGCAGGTTTATTCCTGGAACAACAACGTAAACGGTTTGCGTGATACCCGTAAAGGAAGCTGGCAGGGTACTTTCATGGCCAACTTTAAGCGTGGATCAGGTGATAATATGGGTGTTGCAGGCGGATTAAACGACCGTGCTGTATACACTGCTCCGGTTGAGTCTTTCTATCCAAATGGATTCGGTATCTATAACATGAGTGGTAACGTGAATGAGTGGACTGCTGATGTGTATCGTCCGCTTTCACTGACCGACTTTGATGATGTTGCTCCTTATCGTGGTAACAAATTCTCTACTGTTGATATCGATGCAAGTGAAAACAAACCAACCCGTGATAGCCTGGGTCGTATCAAGTATCGTATGATGACAGATGACGAAAGCAAAGATCGTCGTAACTACCAGCGTGCTGATGTGATCAACTACCTGGATGGTGATTCTCTGATCCAGGGTGTAAACTACGGATACGGTATCACAACCCTGATTGGCGACAAGAGCCGCGTAATCAAAGGTGGTAGCTGGAATGATCGTGCTTATTGGCTGAGCCCTGGTACACGTCGTTTCCTGGAGGAAGATCAGGCTAGTTCAACTGTAGGTTTCCGTTGTGCAATGGACCGCGTGGGTAGCCCTGAAGGTAACGGTCGCAAAACCGGTATTAACTACAAGAGCAGAAAACAGAATTCCCGTAAGAGATAATTTTTGAAACCTTACTTATAAAGAGTCGCTGTATGGCGGCTCTTTTTTATTTTCGTATATGACCATTCCTGAAATCTATCAACTCTTTTTACAATATCCTTCCGTTCAAACCGATACCCGGAAATTAAAGGAAGGAGATATCTTCTTTGCACTTAAAGGCGAGCATTTCAACGGCAATGAGTTTGCCAAAAAAGCCCTGGAAGCAGGTGCTGCCTATGCCATTATTGATGAACCGGCTTACCGGGAAAATGACCGCATGATTGTGGTGGACAATGTACTGACCTGTCTGCAGCAATTGGCCCTGCATCACCGGCGGCAATTCAGGATTCCCATACTGGCCATCACCGGCAGCAATGGAAAAACAACCACCAAGGAACTGATTCACGAGGTATTGGCCACTACTTACCGAACCTATACAACCGTTGGCAATCTGAATAACCATATTGGCATCCCGCTTACCTTACTGCGCATTCAGCCGGATGCGGATATGGCAGTAGTGGAAATGGGTGCGAATCATCAGAAAGAGATTGCAGGTTATTGTACCTATACAGAGCCAACACACGGACTAATAACCAACCTGGGTAAAGCCCACCTGGAAGGATTTGGTGGTGTGGAGGGTGTACGTAAAGGAAAAGGAGAACTGTTCGATTACCTGCGTGCCCATGAAGCAACAGCATTTGTGATGTGGGATGATGAACACCTGCGTCGCATGTCTCAGGGCATTGAAACCGTTATCCGGTATGGCACCAAAGAGGGTGATGTGGTTGGTACAGCTGTTCCGGACCCCGAAGGCCAGCGGGAGTTTTTACAGGTACAGGTGACCAGAGGTTCAGCTATCGGTCTTGTATCCACGCAATTGGTAGGTGATTACAATGCACCCAATGTATTGGCAGCAGTGGCAGTTGGAAAATGTTTCGGTGTTCCGGATGATGCCATCAAAAAAGCCATAGAATCTTACCAGCCCGAAAACAGCCGGAGCCAGTTAATCAGGCGCGATGGCATGCATATCATACTGGATGCCTATAATGCCAACCCAACCAGTATGCGGGCTGCGATTGAAAACTTTAAGCAACTAAAGGTTGACAATAAATACCTTTTTCTCGGTGCCATGGCAGAACTGGGTGAGGAAAGCATCGTGGAGCACCAGGGTATTATTGATCTGATTGGTAGCGGCAACTGGAAGGCAGTGGTGCTGGTAGGAGGAGATTTTGGAAAGATTACACATCCCTATATTCAGCTCCAGAACAGTATGGAAGCGCATGAATGGCTGAAGCAGCAGGATTTGAAAGACGCTTACCTGTTGATCAAAGGCTCCCGCAGTATGCAGATGGAAAAGGTATTGTAGCCAATAGGGTGATAATAATCACTTTTTCTTGGAGCTGCATCCGGTACCTTTGCAAAAAACAGGAAGGATATGGCGAAAGAATCAAATCACCCTGGCTATTTGTCAACAGTATTATCTAACCGTTGTCCCCGATGCAGGGAGGGAAAGATATTTGAATCCTCCAACCCTTATGCGTTTGGAAAGATTCTGAAGATGAATGACAAATGCCCCGTATGTCAGCAGCCCACTGAAATTGAAGTTGGATTTTATTATGGAACAGCCTATGTAAGTTATGCGCTTACTGTTGCGTTTTCCGTAGCAACCTTTATTGCCTGGTGGGTATTGATTGGATTTTCACTGGAAGACGGCGATTACAGAGTATTGTATTGGGGCATTACCAATGCAGTATTGCTAATTGCTTTACAACCGGTATTCATGCGCCTGTCCCGCTCTTTGTGGTTGAGCTGGTTTGTGAAATACGATCCAAACTGGAAAGAAAAAGAAATAGATAAAACTACCCTGGAAAGAATTATTCCCGAGCATATGGGCGACTGGTAAGTCGCCCTTTTTTAACCCGGATTGGTAGAAAAAATACTGGCCTCTTTCAGCAGCAATCTTGGATGAAGTTTCAGCTGTGCTATCACGAGTTCCGCAAAATCTTCAGGATGCATCACTCTTTCAGGATCTCCTTTGATCAGGTTGGCACTTTGTGCAAGGTCTGTTACGATGGTGCTTGGTGCCAGTGCAGTTACCCGGATATTCAGTTTTCTGACTTCCTGCATCAGGCTTTCGGATAGACCGAACACACCGAATTTGGAGGCGCTGTAAGCGCTGGTAACCGGACTGCCTGCCTTGCCTGCGGTGGAGGAAATATTGATGATATCGCCTGCTTTTGCTTCAATCATATCCGGTAATACGGCGCGGGTAACATAATACACCCCGAAGAGATTTACTTTCACCTGCTGTTCCCAGGTTTCGGGATCCAGCTCCAGGAAACCACCGAATGTTCCGGTACCAGCATTGTTGATGAGAATATCAAATTTACCCAGCTTGCTTTTCAGATCGGCCACTGCTTTTTCAACAGCAAGGCGGTTGCTGACATCTGCTGTGGCATAAGCTGCCTTACCACCTCTTGCTTCAATAGCATGTGCCAGTTCTTTTACATCTTTTTCCGTCCTGGCCAGCAAACCCAGGTGAACACCTTCTGCTGCCAGCGCCAATGCGATGGCCTTGCCAATTCCCTTACCAGCCCCTGTAACCAGGGCGGTCTTATTTGTTAATGACTGCATAATAGTTACTTTAAGTAACCAAAGCTACTTAACTTTGCAGGAAGCAATTGTTAAATCGAAAAAAAATAGAAGCGGTTTGTCCGGTTAAGGACATCATGGCCCGTTATGGCGACAAGTGGACCATGCACAGCATCCTGTTGCTTGGCAAGCATGGTACCCTGCGGTTTTCAGAGCTTAAATCCTCCATCGAAGGAATCTCTCAACGCATGCTTACGGTAACATTGAGGGCCTTGCAGGAAGATGGTTTAGTAAAGCGAACTGTTTATGCAGAGCGACCACCGCGCGTGGAATATGCACTGACTCCCCTGGGAGAAAGCCTGCTCGAACAACTGGTACTGTTATCGGAATGGGCACATGCGCACCTGGATGAAATCCAGAAAGCCCGCAAACAATTTGCCCGCAAGGAAAAACAAAAAATATAAAATAGAGGTATGGAAATAGGAATCTGTTCATTTGCTGATCTCGGAACTCATCCAATCACCGGGGAGTCGGTTTCAGCACAACAGCGATTGAAAGATTTACTGGAAGAAATTGAACTGGCTGATCAGCTGGGGCTGGATGTATTTGCTATAGGAGAACATCATCGCCCGGATTATGCTGTCTCCTCTCCCACTACTGTGCTGGCGGCAGCGGCAGTAAAGACCAAACGAATCAAATTGTCATCAGGAGTAACGGTATTAAGCTCTGAGGATCCCGTGCGGGTTTATCAACAGTTCGCTACGGTGGATCTTTTGTCGGATGGACGGGCTGAGATCCTTGCGGGACGCGGATCTTTTATTGAATCCTTTCCCTTGTTTGGCTACAACCTGAAAGATTACGATGCGCTCTATGCAGAGAAACTGGAAATGCTGGTGCGTATAAATGAAGAAGAGAAAATACGGTGGGAAGGCAAACTAACCCAGACCATACCTAACAGGGGTGTATACCCGAGAGCTGCACAGGAGCGCTTACCTATATGGGTGGCGGTTGGCGGAACACCGGAATCAGTGGTTCGGGCAGCTGAGTATGGATTACCGATGACATTAGCTATCATAGGCGGACAGCCGGCTCAGTTCAAACCCTATGCACAACTATACCGCGACCGGTATGTACAGGCAGGGCATGATCCGGCCAAACTGCAACTGGCAGTGAACTCACATACATATATAGCCGAAAATTCGCAACAGGCGCTCGACGAATTCTTTCCGCCCTATGCGGATGTGATGACGCGGATTGGAAAAGAAAGAGGTTGGCCAGGATTATCCAGGTCCCAGTATGATGCATCCGCAGGAAAACAGGGTGCTTTACTGGTGGGTAGTCCGCAGCAGGTAATTGATAAGATACTGTATGAGCACGAATTATTTGGGCATACCCGGTACCTGGCGCAGATGTCTATCGGAGCGCTTCCTCATAAACTGGCTATGAAATCCATTGAACTGCTGGGCACCAAAGTGGCGCCGGTAGTAAAAAAAGCATTGCAATCGGTCCCAAATCCGCAATAAAATCATCGGCTTGCGTAATTGACTGGTATTTCCTAACTTGAGAGTGCGGATTACCAACCAAAACTGCTTGCCATGCTATTCGATCGTGAAACCGGATCCTGCAAAAAAATTCTCAATTTCAAACAATTGGGATTTGAAGATTTACAGATCCTTGGAAAATACAATTACAATAAAGCGGAAGAAAAACTTCCCAATCATGTGCATAATGGCATGATTGAAATCTGTTATTACGACAAGGGCAGCCAGTATTTTGAAGTAAATGGAAAACAATTCCTGGTAAAAGGCGGGGATGTGTTTATTCATTATCCGGGTGAAGTACATGGCTCTGGTGGTCATCCGGAAGAAAAGGGATGCCTGTACTGGATCCTGATCAAACTGGACAGATCTATTCCCAATAATCTGGTGAAATTATGCAACCTGATCATTGATCGGAAACGGCGCCATTTCCGTGGCAGTAAAGACATCAAACGGGTATTGGAAGATATTTATACCATTGCAGCCAATCCGGAAGATGAGGACATCAAAAGAATCCGGATTCACCTGGAGATACAGCAATTGTTGCTATGTCTGCTGGATCGGATCGATTGCCAGGCGAAAGAAGCTGAAAACGAACGATTGAATAAAGTACTCCAATTTATAGATGCCAAACTCACGGAAAATCCTTCTGTATCTGAACTGGCCCGTGAAATGAACTTATCTGAGTCAAGATTTAAAAATTTATTTAAGGAGCTAACCGGTTTTACGCCGGCGGATTATATGCAGCGAAAAAAGATTGAGTTAGCACAACGAAAAATCGTAGCAGATCCTGCCCTGAATTTAACCGAGCTTGCTTATGAACTGAATTTTTCCTCCCCGCAATATTTCAGTACGGTATTCAAAAAATACACAGGAGAATCACCGGGAGCAATACGTGTGAAGAATTCATTGCTGGAGCTGCTGTATTAAACCTGCACCTCGATATCGCCACCAATTGGGTAGGCCTGGCAGCATAGGAAACGGCCTGCACTTACTTCTTCCTCCATCAGCACTTCATTGTAAGCCATCCATACTTTTCCTTTGGTGCAGGTAGCAACACAACTACCGCATCTCCCGGATTCGCAGCTGTAAGGCATTGGGATACCGGCTGCTTTGGCTGCCATCAGGATGGAAACAGGATATTGAACTGTTAAGCGATGCTTTTGATCCTTGAAATCAAAATGCACTGTATGTGAATCGGTATCAGGAGGAACCGGTTTTTTCATACGGGGCAGAGTACTGAATTGCTCCTTATGAATCTGCTGGATTTTTATGTCTTCACTTAACAGGGTGAGTTGAACCATCTGCATATAGTCCCATGGACCACAAACATAAAATTGAAGCAGGGATTTCTCTGATTTACGGTATTGCTCCAGCAGTTGGGGAAGCAACCATTTACCAAGGCGACTGTTGTAAACATCAAAGAGATTACTAAAGAGGAAACGAATGTCGAACCGGAATTTGAATCGTTCTTTTAATTCAAGCAGTTCATTATAAAAAATAGTTGACTCCTGATCGCGATTACTATAGATCAGCACGATTCTACAGGAGGAAGTATACAACAAGGTTTTGATGAGAGAAAAGCAGGGCGTAATCCCGCTACCAGCAGCAAAGAAAAAAAATTGTTGTCCCGGATTGATTTGTTTTGGAAGTGTGAACAAGCCGCTTATAGCACTAGCCTGCAATTGGTCACCAGGCAGCGACAGTTCTACCAGCTTTCTAGAAAATTCTCCATTGGTGATTTTTTTGATTGTAATGGTTGGTGCATCACCGGCTGCTGGTGAAGAAGAAAATGAATAACTTCTCCTCTTTTCACCAAATGGCGTTGAAAAAATGAGCGTGATAAATTGTCCGGGTTCGTAAACTATGGGAGTTCCATCTGCCCTGGCAATTGAAAGACTCACTGCATCCCTTGTTTGCTGAATTCTTTTCTGTATAATGAGTTCCATGAAATCACTACCTGTAATCGGTATACAAGAATACAAAAATAAACAGGGTAAAGTTTAATAACAGTGATGCATAAACGAATTGTAAAATCGGCTTTAGGATCCTTTTCCGGCTGATATTTCATTCGTAAAACATCCATTTTGGGGTGACTGAGAAATCGTTCTGATACCTCGGAAAAGTGATTAAAAACTTAGCGAAAAGCCGGGACAGGAGTGCAAAGAAGGGCGCTATCACAGGGGAAGAAAGCAGCAAATTGTCAAAAAAACAGTTCCTTCCCTAGGGGAAATGACCAATTTTTGGTGTTTTCCCCGGTGAAAAGGCCCAAAAAAGGGGCGTTTTCCCCAAAATAGAGGGTAACTTATTAACACCCGAGGGAGAACAGGTAACAATCTGCTTTTAATGCCTAAATTGTTCCGGTAAACAAAAATCTTATAAAATAGACCGTCATGGCCAAAGCAACCAAAAAAGCCGCCGCAAAAAAGGCCGCACCAAAGAAAGCTGCCGCTAAAAAAGCTGCTCCTAAAAAAGCTGCTGCGAAGAAAGCTGCTCCTGCAAAGAAAGCTGCAAAGAAAGCCGCTCCTGCAAAAAAAGCTGCTCCTAAGAAAGCTGCTAAAAAAGCTGCTCCCAAAAAAGCTGCTAAAAAGCGCACTCCCAATGCAGCCTTTATGGCACCTTTAACTCCGAGTGCAGCACTGGCTGATGTAATTGGCGCCAAGCCTGCTTCCCGCCCGGACATCACCAAGAAGATTTGGGATTACATCAAAAAGAACAAACTTCAGGACAGCACCAACAAACGCATGATCAATGCGGATGCAAAACTGAAAACGCTCTTCGGGGGCAAAAATCAGATCTCTATGTTTGATCTGGCAAAAATCGTGAGTGCTAACGTGAAATAATTTTCACCGAACACTTGTTAAACCATAACCTGCTTAGTGCCGGTTATGGTTTTTTTTATTTTATCTGGAAAGCAGGATTGCTGGCAGGTTTACGAAGCTTTTCCATTTCAGCTTCCAATTCTTTTACTAACTGCTGATTAGCAGAAGATAAATTCTTGTTTTCTCCCGGATCTGTTTCCAGGTTGTATAATTCAGTGCGAACCGGATTCACACCCTGGTAGTAACGAATGGCCTTCCAGTTTCCCTTACGTACAGCCTGTTTATACCCCTGCTCATAGAACTCCCAGTAAAAGGGCCTGTTCTGCATCTTTTTCAGTAGCGATTGCCTGGCTTTGTTCAACCAAACCGGTGCCAACGAAATTCCATCCGTATCCGGCACCTGTATTCCGGCCAGCGAACAGAAAGTGGAAACGATGTCCCAGTTGGCAGCTGGCAGATCGGTGCTGGTTCCGGCTTCAATTACACCCGGCCATTGAACAATAAAAGGCACCCTGATACCACCTTCATATAAATCTCTCTTTATGCCTTTTAAAGGTCCACTGCTTTTAAAATAGTCCATTGCGTCTGACCGTTTTCTGCCACCTTCCTGGTGGGTACCATTATCACTGGTAAAAATAATAATGGTATTATCCGTCAGTCCAAGTTTGCTGACTTCATCCACTACTTTTCCAACATAGGAATCCATTTGAGTAATCATGGCTGCATAAGCAGCCTTTGGAAAAGCTTGTGGACCATAATGTTGCCCGGGTGCGTGTGCTGTTTCAGGAGCAAAAAGACTCTCCCCGTTAGCATTTAGATAGGGTCGCAAGAATTGATCCGGTACCACCAGTTCGGCATGTGGAAGCGTGAAGGAGAGATACAGAAAAAAAGGACGATCCTTTTCATTCCGGATAAAATTCAATGCTTCATTCGTAAACCATTCATTGGCATATTGGCCACCGGGAATACGAATCTTATTCAGTTGATTTCCCTGAATCTGCCAGGCAGAATCCGGATGCTGGTAGTGGCCTTCCACATGATGTACATGACCTGAAAAATAATCCCATCCGCGCTGTTCAGGTGAACCACTGGTAGTGGGCAGTCCTAATCCCCATTTGCCCATCATTCCATTCACGTATCCCTTTTCTTTCAGATACTCCGGAAGTATTTTTTCTTCTTTCGGAAGCGGGAACTCACCATTACCCCTAACCGAAACATGACCGGTATGCAAGCCTGTAATAAGTGCTGCCCTGGAGGGAGCGCATACCGTACTACCGGCATAAAAACTTGTGAATTTTTTTCCTCTCACCGCCAATTGGTCAATGTTAGGGGTTTTGATTTTTGTCTGACCATAACAACCCAGGTCGCCATATCCAAGATCATCTGCCAGGATATAAATAATATTGGGAGGCTGATTTTTTTGCTGTGCAACAGTCGAAAATGAAATCAATAAAAGCACCATCAGAAACAGTAATTCGTTTGTGAATAACCGTGAATTATTTTTCATATTAAAAAATTAAAAGAATAAATATATTTTTTTAGCAATATCCCTGAAATGCTTATCCAGACTGATTTTTAAGTATCTTCAATCAAATTAAACAATATGCGAAAATTAAATTTTTCTTTACTTTTCGGTTGCGCCATATTGGTATCTTTCAACCCGAAAAAAAGGCTAACGGATCTGCCTCCTGATCCTGCAAAACCAAACATTGTACTGATCTTCATGGATGACATGGGTTATGGAGACCCTGTTTGTTATGGAGGTGGTCCATACCAAACTCCTAATATCGACAAACTAGCCCACAATGGTATCCGGTTCACCAACTTTTATTCAGCACAGGCTGTATGTACTGCATCTCGTAGTGCATTACTTACCGGTTGTTATCCAACGCGCATCGGAATATCGGGTGCTATTAATCATACATCCAAAATTGCGCTCAACTTAAACGAAGAGACTATACCTGAATTATTAAAAAGAGCCGGATATAAAACAGGTATGGTTGGTAAATGGCATTTGGGTCATAAAGAACCTTATCTTCCTCTTCAGCATGGCTTCGATGAATACCTGGGTATTCCTTATTCCAATGATATGTGGCCCGTTCATTATGATGGCAAACCATGGACTGATACTAGCAGTTTTCGTTCCACTTATCCCCAATTGCCTTTAATCGAAGGAAATAAACCAATTGAATTCATACGTACATTGGAGGATCAGGCAACTTTAACTCGGCGGTTTACAGAACGTGCCAACCAATTTATTAAAGCAAATAAAAAATCTCCCTTTTTCCTGTATCTGGCACATCCAATGGTCCACGTTCCGATTGCCGCCAGTGAGCAATTCAGAGGGAAAAGCAAGGGTGGATTGTTTGGCGATGTCATGGAAGAAGTGGATTGGTCGATTGGCTCCATTATGCAAACATTACAGGAAAACAAACTCCTCGAAAACACACTGATCATATTTACCAGCGACAATGGTCCATGGCTGACTTTTGGGAATCATGCAGGAAATACGTCCGGCTTGCGTGAAGGCAAAGGCACAGCCTGGGAAGGTGGAGTGAAAGTTCCCTGTATAATGAGTTGGAAAGGGAAATTACCTGAAGGTATAGTTAGCAACCAGCTAACTACCACCATGGACATCCTTCCTACATTGGTTAAATTCTGCAGTGCACCATCACCTAGCCAAAAAATTGATGGCATTAATCTTTCGGAAATGTTACTAGGGCGTTCAAAGGAAAGTGGCAGAAAGGAATTTGTTTATTACTACGACAAAAACAATTTGAAGGCTATTCGAAATGAACGTTTCAAACTGGTGTTCCCTGCAAATTCTCAAACCTATGGTCCTCCCGCTTTTCCAAATTTAAATGGATTCCCGGGCAAATATGGTACTGACTCGGTTAAACTGGCATTGTATGATCTCTGGACAGACCCTGGAGAAGACCGGGATGTACAACAACTTTACCCGGAAGCAGTTAACGAATTAAATCAAAGAGCTGACTACTATCGCAGAACATTGGGTGATGGTCTAACACAAACACCCGGTTTAGAAGTTCGGCCTGCTGGAGCAATGTGAATACATCAGAATATCAGTTATTGAGAAAAATAGAAGCTGGTACCGGTTGGGTACCAGCTTTTTTATATCTGATTTTCTTACCAGCCAGGATTTTGACCCAATGCTGGATTGAGTGCTGTTTCTTTTTGTGGAACAGGCCATATATAATGTTTGGCCGGATCAAATACACGGGTTACACTTGGAACTTCAATTGTAACCGGGTTCCCATTTTCGAAATAGGTAATTCCATAAACCGGTCCACGCATTACCTGTTCACCAATTTTCCAGCGCCGTATATCAAATAATCTCCAACCCTCAAATGCAAGTTCAATCGTCCGTTCTCTACGAACAATTTTTCTTAATTCATCCTGTGACAAACCTGCTTGCAATTCAGGAAGTCCAACGTCAGGTCGAGTTCTGATAGCATTAATTGCATCGTAAACTGATGCATCCAGCTGGTTTAATTCAATTTTCGCTTCCGCATAGGTCAACAATACTTCAGCATAGCGCAACAAAATGAAATTTAAGCCACTCGCTCCCGGGGTTTGAAGATCTTCAGCTACAACGTATTTCTTAAGAGAATATCCTGTACTGGTATTGTATTGCGTTTTACCTACTTCATCTGCTCCACCTTGTCCGGGTACAGGCTTGAACAATATACCGCTTGGCAATGGATCTCCATCCAGATACATAGTATATCGCATTCTTGGATCACGATTTAAATATGGCTGCATCGGGTCAAATCCAGCATCCGGATCGGTAATTTCCTTTCCATTTTTCATAGTATACAAATCTGCCAGAGCTTTGGTAGGAACAAAATTACTACTACTATTCCGCTGGCTATAGGGGCCCATATAGGCAAATGAATTGTGCGTTAGTGTACCAGCCAGAAATTGCTTGTCAAATACTACTTCTTTGCTATTTTCCATTGCATAAGTAAATAGCTTACCATATTCATCAACAAGCCCATAAACGTTTAAATCAATGACTGCTTTTGCAGCTTCAGCCGCCTGTGCAAAATCCCCCGACCACAGGTGAGCACGAGCTTTTAACGCAAGGGCGGCCCCTTTGGTAATACGGCCTTTTTCGGCTGTTGGATAAGAAGCAGGCAATGCGCTTGAAGCAGCGGCCAATTCAGTTGAAATAAATTCATACACATCTGCCTGTGAAGTACGTGCAATAGACAGACCTTCTGCTGCTGTTATAGGATTTGTAATCAAAGGGACGTCGCCATACAAACCAGTTAATTTGAGGTAATAATAAGCGCGTAATACTCTTGTTTCTGCTTTTAACCGATCGAGCAGTGCAGTGTTGGTTGTGGTTATTTTATCAATATTAGCCAATACATCATTAGCCAGAAAAATCCCACGAAATCCGTTTTGCCATTCTGTTTGAATTCTGGAATGAGAAGCATCGTAGGTTCCATTTTCAATATTGAACTCTACTGTGAACGTAGTATTGGTATGGCCAATATCAGAGACGCCATCTAATACAAAAAGATTTACTGCATCCAATGCAGAGTACACCGAATTAACACCATAAATAGCATCTGATTCAGTTCTCCAATAAATGGCAGAAGAAACCCTGTCGTTTGGTATCGTTTCCAGAATATCTTTTTTACAGGAGCTCATTATCCCTGAAAAAAAGAAAAGTGATAGTATTGTAAAGTTGGTAAGTTTTTTCATAATTAATCGAGTTGACGAATTAAAAATTCAGGTTTAATCCTAAGGTGTACAAACTGGTTTGAGGGTAATAGATTCCCCTGCCTGATTCTGCTTCAGGATCAAGGTTCCATTCGTTCAACTTTGAGAATGTTAATAAGTTCGTTCCAGATAAATAAATTCTTGCTGCATTAATTCCAGCTTTTTTTAAGAGTGGTGAAGGAACGGAATAATTTAGCTGGAGATTTTTCAGTCGCAGGTAAGATCCATCTATAATCAGCCTGTCTGATGTATTAACATTTCTCTGATCACTTTTCCTTGGCAAAGGGAAACGTGCATTGGGACGCTCAGGTGTCCAATAGTTATCAGTAACAATTTTATGTGTAAATCCCTCAAAGATTCCATATTCAGACAAGGCCCCAGACAACCGGGTATCTACATCAGCAGCTCCCTGGAAAAGCAGGTTCAGAGAAAAATTACGATAACCAAGTTCTGCCGTAGCACCAAATGTGTATTTTGGAAAAGGGTTCCCAATAACTGTCCAGTCGTCTGCATTGATTCTTCCATCCTTATTCAGATCAACATATTTAACATCACCTGGTTTTGTATTGGGTGCGATGGTAGGATAATTATCAATTTCTTGCTGACTTTGAAAATACCCATCCGTTTTATACCCCCAATGTGAGTTATAAGGCAATCCCTCTTTTACTATGTAACGAGGGTCCAGATCATATGAGCTATTGATAAATGGACCACCTCCTTTTAAATCAATCACTTCATTTCTATTGATTGCAACATTACCGCTGATGGCATAAGTGAATTTATGCTCATTGTTACGATATCCTAATGAAATCTCCCAACCCTTATTATCAATTACACCTGCATTCTGATTGGATGAAGTAAAACCCGTAACTACAGGCAATGGCAATGCCAGTAATATACCACTGGTTCGCTTTTTATAATAATCAACAGAAAAAGAAAGTTTATAGCCAAGAAGGCTCCCCTCAATACCAATATCGGTTTGTGTATTGGTTTCCCAGGATATGCTTGGATCAGCCAGAACAGTTTGCGAGAAAGTTGGAGCAGCCACGCCTCCAAAGGTGTAAGATCCCTGTGTTAATGACGCAAAATAGCTGTAGAGAGGAACGGTTTGATTACCCGTTTGCCCCCATGACCCCCGAATCTTTAGTTCATTAAATGGCGTATTCAGGTTATCAAAAAAATCCTCTTCTGTAATTCTCCAGGCTGCAGAAAAGGATGGGAAAAAACTATACTGTTTGTTGCCGGTAAACCTGGATGATCCATCATACCTGCCGTTAACTTCCAGCAAATATTTCTGGTCAAAGGAATAATTAAGTCGGGCAAAATAAGAGCGCAATCCGAATTTGTATTCATTTCCGGAATTATCCTTGGTTGGATCATTGGCCCCCTGTCCTATTGATTGTATGTCATTATTGTAAAACCGTTCCCGATAAGCCGACAAGTTATAGCCATTATTATACAATTCTGAAAATCCAACAAGTGCTTTCAACTCATGCCGACCAAAACTAGTAGCATAATTCGCCAGATAGTTGGTTGTAATTTCCCTATATCGATTACGTGTTTCAGTCAGTGCGTTATTTGCTACCTGATATCGCCTTCCGGTAAGAGAATCAAAATTATTTACCGCATTCCGGTAAGCTTTCTGCTCTGTAAAATCCATAACTGCAGAAACCTGGGCACTAAGTGTTAGTCCTTTCAACAACTGATATTCCATTTTACCAGAAGCGTAAAAATAGTTACTGGCTATATTATTATTGCCTGATTTTTCAGCAAGGAGGAGCGGATTAAATCCCTGTTGACTAAGCCCGTATGTGCCATCCGGATACTTTGGAGCTGCAAACAATGTTCCATGAAAAAAACGGTTAAACACATCAGATGCAAAAGGACTTCTGGACATATTATACCGATAGTTAAAGTCTGCACTCATTTTCAGCCGTTTGTGGAGTTGCATATCATTATTAATCCGGATCTCCCGAATGGATGCGCTATAATTCGGGGCAATCCCTCCCTGGTCCATATAGCGCATACTCACGCGGGTACGGGAAAATTCATTTCCCCCGCTAAAGGAAACATTATGACTATGCTGTGGTGCAGCTTTCAATACTGTTTGGAACCATGTATTTACATCCGGATATTTATAACGGTCTGAAGAATTTACCCAGGTATCGATACTTTCATCAGTATAACGAGCGGGAATTGTTAATCCCTGGTTTGTATAGGCTAATTGCTGATACCGCATGTATTTTTCCAATTCCATATTTTCCGGCTGGTTTACAGATTTCTGAATGGCATAATATCCATTATAAGCGATCTGAACTTTTCCGGTTTTAGCTCTTTTAGTTGTAATCAATACCACTCCATTTGCGGCACGTGAACCATAAATGGCTGTTGAGGATGCATCTTTCAATACAGAGATACTTTCCACATCTTCCGGATTCAGGTTAAACATCTGTTGCTCCACACCATCTACAATAATGAGTGGGGAACTATTTCCGGAACTATTTCCGGAGAAAGTGGTAATACCTCTTACCCGCAATGTGGCTGCAGAGCGGCCCGGCTCTCCTCCCCTGTCTAAAACTGTTAGACCAGGAGCCTGCCCTTGTAATGCCTGCTGCAGATTGGAAACCGGTCTTCTTACCAGGTCTTCACCTTTAACCTGGGTTACAGCACTGGTCATACTGACTTTTTTCTGAGTACCATATCCAACAACAACCACTTCATTCATCGACTGATCCACTGCTTTTAACTGAATGATAAGATTCGCATTTACTCCCACCCTGATTTCAGCAGTTTGCATATCAACATAAGAAACCACTAGAATGGCATCATTGTCCGGAACTGCAATTGAAAACTGTCCCGCATCATCCGTAGTGGTAATCAATGAACTGCCTTTTACCTGAACCGTTGCTCCGGATAAGGGTTCCCCTTTGGAGCCTGTTACTTTACCTGTGATCGTTTTATTCTGATCCTCTGAACTGGAAGCGGTAATTACTATAATTCGGTTCGGCAGCTCCTTAAATTTTAATTCATTGGCAGAAAGGATTGATCCTAAAATTTCGACTACCCGAACATTCTCCCCTTTAAAATCAACGGTTACATTTCCGGGGATCTTATCACTGCTGTAAACGAAACGGTAAGAAGATTGTTGTTCAATCTCTTTCAGTGCTTTTTTCAAGCGGGTTTGAGAAAAATTAACAGATATTCGCTCCTGCGAATAGGACTTTGCCGAAACCTGTAAACAGGTAATCAGCATAAATGCGATCGTTAACTTCATAAGCAGCAGTGTTTTTAGCACTTGCCTCGGCAGGAAAGGGCACGTGCGGTCCTTTGTTTTTTTCATACTTTTGTTCTGGTTTTATACAGAGCAGTTGCCAACTCCAATTGAACACTGCTTCTGTGGGTTAAACTAATGGAAAAGGGAGAGCGCAACTCCCTTTTCATTTATCTGTCATTTTGATCTGATTTTTAGTATTTTATCGTTTAATTCATAACTAAAGGAATTGGATAGCTGCATAGCTTCTAGGGCCTGTTCCAGGGGGATATTCTCAAAAAAAGCAGTAAACCGGTATTGTTTAATGGCTTCATCCTCAAAAACAAGCTGAACCTGGAACCATCTTTCAAACTTTTCTTTTAATTGATCAAAGCGTTCGTCGTTGATTTCAAGGGAATTCCGGGTCCAAACGGTTTCAATAATGGAATTGCCATCTTTACCAATGGTGATGGGTAGTACCGTAGCAGTTGGTTCTACCACTTCGCTGGTTGAACCGGAAACGGTAGCCGCAGTAAGTTCCTTTTCTTCCCATACCAACTTCTGGTTGGGTTCCAGAAATATGGAACGATCTTTTTTAGCAGGTAAAATCACTTCAACCGATCCTCTGATTAATGCAGTTTCAGCCTGCCTTGAACCTTTAAATGCCCGTACATTAAATGCGGTACCATGAACTTTTACGGTAAACTGTGGTGTGGTTACAAAAAATGGAGCAGACGGATCATGTTTTATATCAAAAAAAGCCTCACCGATCAGTTGCACAGTGCGGTTTGAACTGCCAAATGTAGCGGATAAGCTCAAAGAGGAATTGGCATTTAAAACCACTGTTGACCCATCCGGTAATACCAGTGATCGTTTTTCCCCAACTGTTGTCAGATATTGTTCACTGGCTGTAAGCTTTGTAGTATCCGCAGCTTTTTGCACCAGTTTTTTGGTTGTTGGGGTAGTGGCTGGCTGGGTCGGGTTGCCGAACCATTGATACCAAATAAGCACCGGCAACAAGACCGCCGCCGCATAGGCGAGCCAGCGTTTAACCGGAACAGGGGTTTTGATTTCCGGATTTTGTTCAGCTATAGATTGCTTTAGTCTGTCGAGCTGTTGTTTTTTATCCTCTTCTTTGAGTACGCCGAACAGCGATACAAGCAGCAACCTGGCATCTTCCAGTGTCGCCCACTCTTCCGGATAAGTAGCCAGGTAAGCAGCCCAATGGGATTTATCAGTTTCTGTAGGTCGTGTACAAAAACGAATAAATGATTCGTCTTCCAGTAACTGATCCCTGTTTTTTCTATCCATCACAAGCAGCGTTATGAGGATAAGACGGAAAACAGACAGGAATCTACCTGCTTTTTCTGAAGTTTTTTTAAATCGTTGCAAAAAGCAACAAAAGCAGCATGGAAGACCCACCAGTTGCCAGATTCGGATGCACTACCAGCTCGGCCTTCAACTGCTTTAAACCTATTGATAAATAATTATAAATACTTTGAGCCGACCAGCCGGTTTCTGCCTGAATAGCTGAAACAGATAGCCCTTTGTAATATTTCAGAAAAATGGCCCGCTTACAGCGCTCCGGTAATTGGTCGTATGCTTTCCTGAGCAACTGTGTCAATTCCTGCATGGATTCCTTTTCCATGAGAGTTGTTTCCGGGGAAGGGATGAGGGTAAGGGGATGATTCATCCAGTTATCATCCTGGGAATACCTGTGCGATTCCCGAAATAGATCAATGATCTTTCGTTTATAGGAAGTTATGATATAGGAATTCGGATAACTGATCGTATCGAAATCAATCTGTTTCTCGTAAAAGGACAGAAACAATTCATGAATCAGGTCCTTTTGTACCAACTCCTCCAGTTGGCGGGCTCTTCCGATTTGCAGAAGCTGTTCATATACCTCTTCAAAATATCGGTACAACCGCTCGCAGTCGTAAGATGGCCGTTGGTCCTGATACATAGCAATCAGAGTTTGGTTAACCCGGTTATTAGCAGTAACCGTATACTGAATATATCAAGTCCTGACAACACTGACAAATGCAAACGTTTGTTCAAAAATTGATTGGAATAAAAAAGGATATTTATTTAACACCAAAGAAGTCAACATGAAATTACCTGCCATATTGATTTTCCTGATAACCCTCATTACAGGATTAATCTCCTGTAAAGCTCCAGAGACCAATAAAGCCACTCGTACTGCAACACCAAATATCATTTACGTCTACGCAGACGACCTGGGTTATGGAGAATTAGGTAGTTATGGGCAGACAAAAATCAAAACACCGCATCTCGACCGGATGGCTGCAGAAGGGATGCGCTTTACCCAACATTATACGTCTACTCCGGTTTGTGCACCAGCCCGTGCCATGTTATTGACCGGCTTACACGGCGGACATTCTTACATTCGCGGCAATCATGAACTAGGAGGATTTGCAGACACTGCCGAACGCGGGCAATATCCACTTCCTAAAGCTGCTATAACCATTGCAGATGTCTTAAAAACAAAAGGGTACAGCACGGCTATTATTGGTAAATGGGGGTTAGGAATGGCCAACACAGAAGGAAATCCCCTCCTGCACGGATTTGATTACAGTTATGGATACCTTGATCAGAAGCAGGCCCACAATTATTACCCCTCGCACTTATGGGAAAACGGGAAATGGGACACACTGGATCAACCCTATTTTTATGTACATCGTAAGCTTTCACCAGACAGTGCAACTGATGATGCATTTGCTTCTTTTATCGGTAAAGACTATGCGCCGGATAAATTGACAGAAAAGGCAGAAAAATTTATTCGCGAAAAAAAAGAAAAGCCGTTTTTTCTTTACCTCCCCTACACCATTCCTCATGCTTCTCTGCAAGTTCCTGAAAAATGGGTGAACGCGTATAAAGGGCAATTCGAGGAACAACCCTATTTTGGACAGCAGGGTTATACACCTAGCAAATATCCCTTATCAACTTATGCCGGAATGATTTCCTATCTGGATGAACAGGTAGGGAAAATAATGGCACTGATTAAGGAACTAGGACTTGAAGAAAACACCCTGATTTGTTTCAGCAGTGATAACGGTGCAACATTTAATGGCGGTGTAGATGCCCGTTTCTTCAATAGTGCAGCAGGTTTCAGAGGATTAAAAATGGATTTGTATGAAGGTGGAATCCGGATGCCGTTTATTGCCCGCTGGCCCGGAAAAATTAAAGCCGGAGCTGTTTCTGATCATGTATCTGTTCAATACGATCTCATGGCTACACTCGCAGATCTAACCGGAGTACCAGCCCCTCCCAATGATGGAATTTCGTTTCTTCCTACTTTGCTGGGTAATGACAAGAATCAACAGCAACATGAATTTCTCTATTTTGAGTATCCTGAAAAAGGCGGGCAGCGTGCTATCCGGTATGGAAACTGGAAAGGAGTGAAAACCGGTCTGAAAAATAATCCGGCTGCTCCCTGGCAATTGTTTGATTTGTCCAAAGACCCATCTGAAACAACAGACCTCGCTTCAAAACACCCTGATCTGTTGAAAACTTTTGATGCCATCGTTGCGCGGGAACGACAGGATAGCCCGCTTGCTACCTGGAATTTCTAAGTGTCAGACAAGAGTCAATACATTGTCTTAACATTGTACTGACATGTTTCTGACACTTCAGCGATACTTCAACCAGTTTCAACCGCTTTCAGCCCCTGCACTGGAAGCAATAGAAGCTATCTGTAAACCCATTACCATTCAGAAAAACAAGAACCTACAGCATATTGGTCAAACCTGCCAGACCATTTATTTTCTGGAAAACGGGATTGCACGTATTTATTACCTGAAAGATGAAATTGATATAACAGAAGGTTTTTATTTTGAGAATAGCATCATTGCCCGAGCCGAAAGTTTATTCACGGGTAGGCCTAGCCGAAAAGGTATCCAGGTGTTGGAGACTGCGGATCTGATTGCCATTGATTCGCAAAAGTTTTTTGCCCTCTTTGATGCCTATCCCGAAATCGAACGCCTTTTCCGAAAAATTATCGAAGCTGCCTACATCGACACCATCAATCGGATTGAATCACTCCAGTTCAACAGTGCTGAAGAGCGTTACAAGAGCCTGCTTGAAAGCAGTCCCGATTTAATCAACCGTGTTCCCCTTAAATACATCGCTTCCTTCCTGGGCATAACCCAGGTAAGTCTTAGCCGGATCCGGGCAGTCCGTTGATTTTTTATCATTTGATAAATCTGCTCGCTGCAATCGAATGGAACTTTGCATATAGATGCATTCCATTCAACTCGGATTAAAAGAAAACTGGAAACAGTTCACCTTGCTGGTGATCGTCAACGCTTTTGTTGGCGGAATGGTCGGGCTTGAACGATCCATCCTGCCCTTACTGGCAGAGCAGGCTTTCCAGATGGCTGCCAAGACGGCTATCCTCTCTTTTATTATTGTGTTTGGTGTCGTAAAAGCACTGACCAATTATTTTACCGGATCACTGGCAAATAAATTCGGTAGAAAGCGTTTACTCATTGCCGGTTGGATTATTGGTCTTCCGGTCCCTTTCCTGCTGATCTACGCAACTTCCTGGAACTGGATCATCGCTGCCAATGTTTTACTCGGTATCAACCAGGGACTTACCTGGAGCAGCACGGTGGTAATGAAAATTGATCTCGTTGGAGAGAAAAAAAGAGGCTTTGCAATGGGCCTTAATGAATTCGCAGGTTATCTCGCCGTGGCAGCCGTAGCCTTTCTGACGGGATGGCTCGCAGGCCGGTTTGGCATTCGACCCGTTCCATTTTATACCGGTATTGTATTAGCAGTGGCTGGGTTACTGACCAGTATATTTCTGATTAAAGACACGGTGCACCATGTAGCAAAAGAAGCTGCCGATAGTAATATTCCCATAAGAAAAAAACTTTTCCGCGAAACGACCTGGGCAGATCCTAACCTGGGGGCAGTTACACAGGCCGGATTGATCAATAACCTGAATGATGGTATGGCATGGGGACTATTCCCCCTGCTGCTTGCTTCAAAAGGATTCAGTATTGGACAAATCGGGTTCATTACAGCCATCTATCCGGCGGTATGGGGCATTGCCCAACTGTTCACCGGCCATATGGCAGACCTGTACAGCAAGAAAAAACTCTTGTTTATCGGCATGTTATTGCAAGCTATCGCACTACTTCTTTTTCCGGTTGCAGCCACCCTACTTCATTATTTTTCCTTATCAATTTTATTGGGATTAGGTACCGCGATGGTTTACCCAACCTTTTTAGCTACCATCGCCGATTGCACACACCCCAAAGACCGCGCCGCCAGCATTGGCATTTTCCGGCTCTGGCGCGATCTGGGTTATGCTATTGGCGCCTTATTAACCGGACTGCTTGCTGATCTTTTTGACCTGGATATCGCGATCTATGCAGTTGCATTGCTCACCTTTCTATCAGCCATGATCATACGCTTTCGCATGACGATCCAATAAATTACCGGAATACAGCATCCTTTCCAGTGTATTCAAACCAGTCAAACGAAGCTTTATTAATACTTTGCTCACCCATAGAGGTTGCATACAATCCGAAAACCGCGCCTACAAACCCACCAGCAGTGGCCGTACTTAAATAGCGGCCATCCAATTCCTTCAGGGTTTCCCAACGCTTTCCATCGGGCGACCAGGAAAATGTATACACTGCTTTATTAGGCTCAATCCTAAGATAAACAGCTTCTTTATTGTTATTAACCGGTTTTGATACCAGTAATTGCATGCTGTCCTTTTCAGATTTATACAATTGCACTACCTGTTTACCTGCTTCAACAGATTTACATAAATAATAAAAATGTGTTTCATTCTGAAAAATGATCAATCCTGCTTTTTCCTTTTCAGTTTCGGCAGAAAATTTCATTTTTGTACTTGCACTTGCCTCATGGTGATGCTGCCGAAATCCAACAAAGGATGGGTTATCGCGTCCGCTTACTGTATGCGGACGAAGCGAAATCTCCAGCCAACCAGGCTGACTGGTTGTTGAATACCAGGTATCGGTTACAGTTCTCAGGAACGTAAAGCGTACATTCAGCGCTTTCTCCTTAAAATCATCCTTAAAAGTAAAATTGCCGCTAAACGCATTATCCAGTTGCCCCTTAACACCTTTTGGCAACGGATATCGATACTGTACTTCTTCCTCTTCCCGGGTTATAACCGGCCAGCCATCTGTTGTCCAGGTTACAGGCGTAAGAAATGTTTCCCGGCCAATATTATAATGATCGCCTTCATAAGGACGACATCCTAAAAACACCGCATACCATTCACCCTGCGGTGTTTCAACCAGATCTGCATGTCCGGCAGTGGTTATGGGATTTTTCCTGGATCGATCCAGATGTCGTTGTGTCAAAATTGGATTTTGATCCCAGGGTTTAAAAGGACCAGTTACTGATTTACTTCTGAATATAACCTCAGAATGGTTGTAACCGGTTCCACCTTCTGCGCACATCAGGTAGTACCAGTCCTTAATTTTGTAAATATGAGGCGCTTCAATCCATACCGGATGTTTGGACGTATCAACTCCTCCATTCACCATTAACATTTCTTCACCTACCACCTTTTTAGACTTATAATCAAATTCATACATCCGTATGGTACGATGCCCATTCCATAATGTCTTCCGATTGGGAGGATCGCTGTTGTAAATAATGAAAGATTTATCAGTTGTTTCATCAAAAAACAAAGAAGGATCTATACCATTTACTTCTTTGATGTATACCGGATTGCTCCATGGTCCTGCAGGATTCGTAGCTGTTATCACAAAATTACCACCCTTGTCAATCAGGGTACAAACAATGTAAAAAACACCTTTATAATAACTGATGGATGGTGCAAAAAGTCCTCTCGATACTCCGGCACCAATTAATGGCAATTGTTCCGGCCGATCCAAAGCATGACCGATCTGCTTCCAGTTTACCAGATCACGACTATGAAAAATCGGCAAGCCCGGATAATACGCAAAGGATGAATTCACGATATAGTAATCATCCCCGGCACGACAAATACTGGGATCAGGATAAAATCCGGTCAAAATAGGATTCGTATAAGTTTTGGTTTCCTGGGCTCTTACTTGTTGTATGAGCAGCAACAGAAACATCCAACATAGAACTCTTTTCATAACTTAAAATTAGCAGTGAACTATTCAGGCTGATAGTAATTTTGTCGATTTAAAGGGAAGAAATGTTTTACTTCTGATTGATTTGCTTTAAAGCCAGCCGTGGATTTTCAACAGGGCGTTTACAGGTACCATCTTCACATACATAAATCATCGTTTTAGTCATTGTAACTTTGTTATGCAAGAGGGGAATAAACTCCTCTTTTTCAGTTCCAAGAAAAATAGCCAGCGGCAAATAGTTTTGCTGAAGCTCCTGATTTATCCGGAGTGCATCAGAACCTGCTATCGCAACTTCCTTTGTTCCATACCCATACCAGGCTGCCAATTGGGCCCAGGTGCCGTAATACGGTGCTTTATCACCAACTAATTCAAGTTTAATTTTACCAAACAGGCTGGCTGATAGCTGCAGATATTCCTTATTATCCAATAAGCTCCCAATCTGATACAAAAGAATCGCAGCAATTGCATTCGGAGCAGGAATTTCCGTATCCGCCAAACCAATTTTCCGGATGACCGGATAGCCTTTCTCCGCACTGGTATAATAAAATATTCCAGCCTCATTATCATAGAACTTTTCAATTAACTGTTCACAAATACCGGCTGATCTGAATAACCATTCCTTATTAAAATCCTGCTGATACAACTGCAGAAACGCCTTACCTACTAGTACGTAATCTTCCAGGAACACTTCTTCTTTCCCGGCTTCTGCGATATGGCGAATACCCTTATCCATTTCTGCTGCCAGCAATTCACCTAACTGAGTTGCTCTATTCAGGTAGGCAGTGTCCCTGAATGCAGTATAAGCATCCATATATGCCATTACCATCAGTGCATTCCAGGATACTATAATTTTAGTGTCTACCGATGGTTTTGCTCTTTTAACCCGGTAAGCAAGCAGTTTTTGATTGGCACTTGCTAATTGAGCAGAGAAGGATTCGGGATTCAGTTTATTCAATAAAGCAAATTGCTCTTCAGTAAAAGCAGCTCTTAATACAGACCTGCCGTTTTTCCAGTTTCCGGATTTATTAACCTGGTAATAGTTGCTGAACTGCGACAGGAAATCAGGAATCAGTGTTTCTAATTCCTTATAGGTCCAGGTATAATAATAACCCTCACCTTCTTCAGAAACTGCGTTAGTGGAACTGAAATAAGCACCTTCTGCAGTTTTCAATGTTTTAAAAACGAAGTCAATTGTTTGTCTCGCAACTTTTTCCAGCAGTGGATCACGGGTTAATTTAAAGGCTTTGGCATAGACACTGATCAACTGTGCATTATCGTAAAGCATTTTTTCAAAATGCGGCGTTGCCCAGGCACTATCCTCTGTATACCTTGCAAACCCGCCTTCCAACTGATCATAGATTCCGCCCAAAGCCATTTTATACAGGGTAGTTAGCAATTGTTGCAAAGCGATAGTATCCTCTGTTATGGCAGCATACTGCAACTGATATTCCAGCAGCGGTGAGTTTGGAAATTTGGGAGCTCCTGTTAATCCTCCGAAAACTGTGTCCAATTTGTTTTGAACAGCGGAATAAATTTTATAATAATCGCTTACCGTGAATGCGCTGCTATTTACTGAAGTATCAATTACTGAAAACTCCAATTGTGCAATGCCGTGAGAAAGTGATTGGGCCTGCAACTTTACCTTGCCAGGCTGTTGCCGGTAGGTTTTACTAATCTGCAACAGTAATGATTTCCAGCTCTCTTTTTCGTAATAGGTGCCTGCGTAAAACGGACTACCATCGGGCAACGCAAAAGCATTGAGCGGCCATCCTGCATTGCCCGTTATGAGTTCACAGGCATTCATATAAATCCTGTCAATATCCGGTCGTTCTTCCCGATCTACTTTTATACAAATGAATTGCTCATTCATTATTCTTGCAACAGCAGTATCCATAAAGGATTCCTCTTCCATCACATGACACCAGTGACAGGAAGCGTAGCCAATACTTATCAGTAAAGGCTTATTCTCCAGCTTTGCCTTTGTCAATGCTTCCTCTCCCCACTCATACCAATCCACTGGATTATCGGCATGCTGCTTTAAATAGGGACTACTTGCTGAGCCCAGTCGGTTCAGGTCGGTATTCCTGCAAGCACTCACAAAAAACAGGTATAACAGCAACCAGCGCATTTCTATCTGGTTAGTTTGAATGTCCGAAGAGAATCGTTATTCGAACTAACCAGAACCGCGAATCCCGGTCCTTGCTTTAGTAATTGCATATCTTTCACATTGTAGGGTACAAAAAAGCCTGATTCCTCTATTCCGTATGGTTGAAATTGAAGCTTACCGGTTCCTTTTAAAAATAAACCCGGTGATGCATCAGCAGGAGTAGTTTCCACTTCTACATCGAACTTATTTCCGGACAATAAGATATCAGTATACCCATCTGCATCAAAATCATGTACTATAATTCCATTTACTGTTGACAATTGCGCTTCAACCGGTAATCGTTGTTGTTTTAACTTACCTCCCTCATTAATAAATAGCATACTCGAAAACTGATGCGCTTTGTAATGAAGTGCGGATTCAATCTGATCACCCAGAATTGTTTTCAAATCGGATTCAGCAAAGGATAAGAAAGTTGGGAATTTCTCTGCTATAAACGGACATTGTTGCGATGTGCATTCCCTTCCCCGAATAGGCACCTGCGTAGTTCCGTTGTATTTGGCAAGAAAAATATCATTGGTGCCGTTATTGTCAAAATCTTTTGCAAAGACCTCGAATGGTTTTTTTGCACTTGCTTTGAATTTGTAATTTTCACCGAGATTACCTGCGATCAGATCCAGGTCACCATCCTTGTCAATATCCGCTGCTGTAATTTTATTCCACCACCCTTCCGTACCATTTAACTGGAATTGAACTGTACGCTCTTCCATTTTACCCCCCACAAATGAGAAAATCCGGATAGGCATCCATTCGCCCGAAACTACCAGTTCAGCTTTTGTATCTCCGTCCAGGTCAGCCCAGGTGGAAGTATGTACCATTCCAGGTTCAAGGAGTGCGGGAGCCAGTTCTTTCGTTCTGTCCACCAGTTTTCCATTTTCATTTACCAGTAGGTAACTCCTTGGCGCATAAGGGTAACGATGAGGAACAACCCTTCCGCCTCTGTATATATCCAGGTCTCCATCACCATCAAAATCAAAAGCTGATACACAGGATCCACTACTGGCAGTAGGCAATAGTTCCCTTTTGGTAAACTGTCCTTTTCCATTATTGATGTAGAGCCTGTCCTGATATTGTTCAGCTCCTTCCGGAAAGGCTGCCCCCCCGCTTACCACATACAAATCAAGATCTCCATCAGCATCCACATCAGCAAATAGCACACCTTCATCTTCATAGGCAGCATCATCTTCAAATACGGCAAGAGGCTGGGCCAGCAATTTACCCCCCTGTTGAATATATAAACGTCCGGCCTGTCCGGCCGCCCCTCCAACAAAAACATCTTCTTTTCCATCACCAGTTACATCACCGAGGGTAATGAATGGACCTGATTTTGAAAACATGTGTGGCAATAAGATCTGATCTTTATATTCATCATATTCGTTTTCCCGGTGAACAAAGGGAGCAGAAAGCAACCCTTTTTCTGCTACAAATAAGGGCTGATTTTGTGTTGGGCTTGCAAATGGAATCTCTGCATCTGTATGCCAAATCTTTATTTTTTGATTCGTTTCAGCTCCACTTATTCTATTTTCCTTTCCATCTAACCATCTGACAACTATACTATCAATCTTTTTAATTTGACCCAGGCCAAAATGAATCAGCGGATCATTGGACGACAAATATCCTCTTACTGTTTTCTGTTCAAAATACTGCTGCATTTTACCTTCATAATACAAGGATATTTTTGCACCGATTCCATCTGGATTTCCCTTAGGACCATGCAGTTTCAATTGCAGAAAACGGTGTTTTCCGTTGGATGTATTTTCATACAAATGAGCTTCCATTTCCAGGTTGTTGATCACAAGATCAATATCGCCATCATTATCAAAATCAGCGATCGCTGCACCATTTGAAAATGTACTGTCTTCAAATCCCCAGCTTTCCGATACATTATCAAAATGGAGGTCTCCATTGTTTTTGAATAGATAATTACGAACTTTTATCGGATCATAGATTTCAATATACTCCTTGAATCCACGCTCAAACATATCATCAGCCGATGTATATTTATGAACATTCGCCTTTACATATGCGTTCTGTTTTTCCAGGATATCTCCGTCAAATAAGTCACGCCGGTATCCATTTGCTACAAATATGTCCCGGTGTCCGTCGTTATTAAAATCTGCCAGTAAAGTTGACCAGCTCCATTCAGTTTTGGAAACTCCTGCAAGCTGAGCTATATCACTAAAGAAAAGATTTCCCTGGTTGAGGTGTAAAACATTGTGCATGTACTGACGCTGAAATCCACTGTCAACAATCGCCCAGAATCCTTCCACATCCATACGGGGCATAGATACTTTGGATCGTTTATAATTTTCCGGTAACATTTCCATTACCATAATATCTTCCCTTCCGTCATTATTGATGTCAGCAATATCAGCACCCATTGAAAAAAGGGAGTTGTGATTGGTTGCTGTTTTTATCAGATCTTTAAATGTTCCATCTCCCTGATTAATGAACATGTAGTCGTTATCTGCATAATCATTGGAGATGAAAATATCCTCATACCCATCATTATTCAAATCTGCATTGGTAACTGAAAGCGCATATCCATAGGTATTTCCGATCCCGGCCTGTTTACCGATTTCTGTATACCTGCCCTGATCATTGCGGTAAAGTTTGTTCCGGCTATGATCCGGAGGGTTTCTTTTTCCTTTTACCATCTGGGACAATCCCAGGTAAAAGGAGTCCGGTCGTGCTGCAATATAAAGATCCAGGTCATTGTCATTGTCCATATCAAAAAACAACGCCTGCTGCGAATATCCACTATCTGCTATGCCATAGGAAGCAGCCATCTCTTTAAATTTCTGATTCCCCTGGTTTACATACAACAAATTTTTTCTGGATGCATCTGTATCCCTGTATCCTCCTTTACACACATAGATATCCATCAACCCGTCGTTGTTAATGTCTACCATCGTAACTCCATTATCCCAGCCTTCACCTCCATCCACACCGGCTTCTGCAGTAATGTCTTTGAATTTTAAATCACCCAGATTCAGATAAAGTTTATTAGGGACTTCATTGCCGGTAAAATAAATATCAGGCAGACTATCATTGTTAATATCACCAACTGCTACTCCGGCACCATTGTACACATAAGCGAAACTGTCAAAATAGTTTTTGTGATAATTTTCATCCACCAGGTTCATAAAGGTTATACCACTTTCGGTGGAAGGCAGTTTGCGGAATATTTTTGTTTCGGCAGTCTTGCCAGGCTGATTCTGATTGCAGGCAACTAACAGGCTAATAAATGCAAAAAGCAGCCCCAGGTCACGAACTATTTTATTTGCAGGCATAATGTTTAGTATTATTCAGGCTATTTATTTTTTTCCGGTAAATTGACGGTATTTATGCCAGATGGCTCCTGCAATGCTTCGGCCTAATTTTAATCCTTCAGTATTTTCAGATTGAATATGATACCCACCCATTACGCGTGAAATTCCAGCCATTTCTGCTGTTTCAGTAAAGGTGGAAAAAAACAATTCCACTGGCTTTCCCGCACGATCCGGCTCGGTTAATGCTCCAGGAATCAGGGTAACATGATGCCCGAAACGATCATTCCCTTTGAATAAGCGAAGGATCTCAGCACAAGCTGCACTAACGGTACTGTGACCAGATACATAAGAGGGAAAAGGCGGACATAAAAAGGATTCGGGGGAATAAGGTCGCCAGTGCCGCCCTTGAGCCATTATCATACCCTTTTCCGGACCTGCCCACAACTTAATAATCGAATCCGCATAAAGCTCATGAACCAGCGAATAAGGTCTTGCAAAATCATATTGCATTTTGGCATCCCAGCATGCGATAAAAGCATCCATCGCGGCAGCTTCAATCAGAAAGAACATTTGAACATCCTGATCCAGGGTGTGTTGATCCCTGATGGAAACCTGTTGCCCAAACATAAACCAATGGCCTGCCTGTTGTACCGATTTTGGCCCGTCGCGCATGAATTCTACCAGGGCCTTATGTTCATCTGTAAGCTTACTCTGAAGTTCCACCACCTGCCGGATTTCATTTTTGAGTTGTTCAGAACCAATCGCAGGTGGCGGCCCCGGTCTGAACTGACTGGCGGAATCTATCAATAAGGGTTTAACCAACCCCCAATGAGGGGTAAGGCAGGATGGGGCAAATCTTCCTCCTTTTCCATCTGAAAAATATTTCGGCTGCCACCTGGCCAGCTCAACCAAATGGTCAGCAGTATTTACAGGTTGATAAGCGGTATAATCAGCGTAAGCCATCCCATCTGAGCCTGGAGCATCGCCCAATTGATTGGAGCCATCCCGCGCTCTTTTTTCTGATACTTGTTTCGCGGCAAGGTTCCCAATACCGATTGCAGTACCTGGATCAACTGAAAAGTTATCGGGATTCAAACCCATTTTTATCATTGTCTCTTTCAGTAGCAGCGAATCAGCATAAAAATAAATAAGTGCAGTCCGATATACTGCATAACTAATTGCTAGCTCTTTATTTTTCAGTGTCCGTTCAACAGCCGGACGGCGCTCCACATCAGACAAATATACCGGAACAGCCTTGTCATCATACCTCGACCATGCGTCATATGCTGCTGTCCAGATAAGTCCCAGAAAACGGGAGGTAACGGTGGGGCGTGGCCGAAAACGATCCGTATCATTTGCGGTGCAGGTCATAATCACTTCACCCCATTGATGAGCGCGATTGTTTTTTCCAGTTGGTTCTTTAAGGCCCGAAGGTTGCGTTGAACCGGCTATGCTCAATAAAAGGAACCCGAAAAGGAAGAAATGCCTAACCATAATAAACTGCTTAAAATGGAAAGGAACAGGAAGAAAAATCCTTCCTGTTCCAGAATATGGATAACCAAGCCATATGCTTTTCAGCCTCTTACTAACTATTCATAACCAGGATTTTGCGGGAATGCAGGACCTTCTGTTACAAGGTCAATTTGTTCCTGGGGTATCGGTCTCAATCGATGATGCTCCTGTACTCCATCCGCACCTTCAGGGTTGTAGGCTTTTACACGTTGTACAAGCCTTCTTGTACGCGCCAGGTCCCACCACCTGGTATACTCACCAAAAAGTTCCCGGCTGCGTTCATCAAGTAGAAAATCAATCGTCATGTCAGCTGCACTCACTTGCTGAGCAGCAACTGCAGCATTGTATTCAGCCGGCGTTTGATTCGGTTTAAGTGCAGCTCTTGTCCTCAATACATTTATCATGGCAGCAGCATCCTGTGGAGTTGCACCTCCCTGAATAGCTGCCTCAGCTGCTATCAGATATACTTCTGCAAATCGGAAGAGTATGAATGGGCGATCTGAGTAATCATTCATATCGGCCCTTGTAGAATCATCCCATTTCCGAAGATTTGGATAATAACTGGCTGTGTACCGGACAGTGGCACCTGGCAGATGCTCCGGTTCAAAAATAACTCCTTTAAAATTGGCTCTTTCCTGGCTGGTCACAACTCTGTCAGCCATCCAGATAGATGTATCGACACCATTGATCAACTGACCACGCGGAGTAGTAGCACCAGGTGAACCAACTGCTGACATAGGAGAACTATTCGATAACCATACTGTTTGGAAGGTACCATCATAACGGGAATCTGTTTCCCGGTTAGCGAATGCCACATCAATAACATATCGGGTATTGGGACGAATCCGCTGGAAAGGTCTTCCATTGTTTACATCACGCACGGTAAGATTGGCTCCACCACCTGCCGGATAGTTGGCATTAATCGCAGGATAGTTGGGGCGAAAGAAGAAATTCGATTTGTTCTCCTGAGGATTGGAGGCAAAAGTTCCCGGATTTGAATTCTGGCCAAATTTAAGATCCTTGGTACGATCAATCACCATCAGCACTTCCGGACTGTACTCATTTCCTTCCTCAAACACAGAAGGGAAATAAGGCATTAGGTCTAAACCGTACTGAGCCTTGTTATCAATCAGGTCTTTTGCAATGGTGTACGCACTGTTGAAATCACCAGACTGTGCAGCAGATGACCAGCCTCTCCATAAATAAGTTTTGGAAAGCAGAAACAAAGCAGTTGCCTTGGTAGCTGGTTTGCCTGTTCCAGGCGCAGGGAGGCTAGGCAAATCCTGCGCGGCTTCTGTTAAATCTTTAATGATCTGTGCATATACTTCTCCTTCCGGAGTGCGTGAATCTGCCGTGGATTCTTCTGTATTAAAGTCAATGTGCAATGGAACATCGCCGAAAGTAGTTACCAGGTAGAAATAGCAGAAAGCACGTAAAAATTTGGCCTGTGCCAATACCTGGGTCTTGGTTGCTTCCGGCATATTGGCCGCAGCCCCATATTCGAGCACACCATTCGCTGTATTGATATTAATGAACATGGAATTCCAAAAACCGGCATAGTTGTTTGCTTCTGTCCTGATCTGCGCATTATTGAAAGTGTACCAATGCTGCACATCCGCTGCCGCTCCTTTCTGAAATTCATCACTACCTGCATTAAAAAGCTGCGTGAAAATTTGTGTACCCCAATGACCGCGGAAGGAAGAATAAATACCTGCAATACCACCCTGGATACCTTCCGGGGTGCGGAAATAGGATGGATCAATTCCCGCTCTGGGCTGTTCATCCAACACCTTGCTACATCCTGCCGCAATAACTGAAATCAGGGCAAGAACTAAACTGTAGTTAATTATTTTTATACGCATCGTTTGATTTTTTTCGGTTAGAAATTCAGGTTTACGCCAAAAATGAATAACCGACTTGGCGGAACACCCATACCCACAGTAATGGCCCTGGTTTGAACAGGAGATCCACCACCTGCATTGGAGTTGACAGCATTACCAGTGCCGTTTCCTTCCGGATCAATTCCCAATCCATCGCGAACCAGCGGCGCCCATAAAATGAACGGATTCTGAGCAGATACATACACCCGTAAAGATTGCATCTTCAGCTTTTCTAACATTGCCTTTTTGAATGTATAGCCAAGATCAATAGTCCTGATTTTGATGAAAGAACCATCTCTGTAGGTTAATGTGGAAGTATACAATTGAGCATCACGGCTTGCATCAGGCTGAGGAAAGTCGTTGGTTGGATTGGTTGGTGTCCAATAGTTGATTTTGTGCTGATTGACACGGCTGTTCAGGAAGAAGGGATAACCTGCAGCACCTCCATCAGCAGACAAATAGGTAGCTGCTACAGTTTGACCAAATCTTCCAAACATTACTACGTTCAGATCAAATCCTTTAAAGCTGAAACTATTGGTTAAACCTGCTACCAGGTTGGGTTGAAAATCACCAATGATCTGGCGGTCTTCCGGTCCAATTGCGTTATTTTTATTAACATCTTCCAACTTTATATCACCAGGAGCCTGCCCGTATTGTGCAGCTTCTGCTTCCTCTCCTAATTGCCAGATACCGATTTTCCGAACATCATAAATCACTGTCATCGGCTGACCAACAAACCAGCCATTCGCAATATCCTGCTGTAATCCCTGTTGAAGGGCAACAATTTTTTCACGATTGAAAAATGCATTTACATCTGTTCTCCAGGTAAAACCACCTGGTTTTTTAGCCTGAATATTATAACTGCTTAAACTGAATTCCATACCATTGGTGGCAGTTTCACCCACATTGGTTAGAATAGAGTTGGCTCCCTGGCTACGTGGCAGGCTCTTACTCAGCAGGATATCTGTTGTGCTGGTATTATAATATTCAATTGTACCGGTCAACCGATTGTTCAACAATCCGAAATCAAGTCCGAAGTTGATACCTCTTGTTTTTTCCCAGGTGAGATTAGGGTTGGGAATTGTATTAATAGTATAACCGTTTACAAAATTCACAAGTGGTGTTGTACCCTGTCCATAGTTATAGAAACCGGTACTCAAACTTCCCAGGGTAGTATAAGGATTGATACCCGCGTTTGAACTGATACCCCAACCCGCACGTAGTTTCAGGTTACTGAAAATATCCTGGTTTTGCATGAAGCCTTCGCGGTCAATATTCCAACCAAGTGAAAGCGCAGGATAGGTTACCCATTGATTACCTTTCGCCAATACCGAAGCTCCATCAGCCCGGAAGGTTGCAGTCAACAGGTATTTGTCATCAAATGCATAGTTAATCCGTGCCATGTACCCGATGATGCCGGATTCACTGTACTGGCCAGCCTGGGGATTGATAGAATTAACCAGTTGGAAATTGTAGTCCTCAATATAGTTGGCAGGAACTCCCTGACCTGTCCAGCCCTGCGACTGGAAACTGTTCTTCTGAACTTCTTGCAAAACAAGCGCCTGGACTTTGTGTTTGTCTGCAAACAGTTTATTGTATTCAAGCGAATTATTAATCGTATACTGCCAGCCTTCAGCATTTGACTGACTCAGGTTGGATCCTGCAGTATTGGTATTGGTATTAAAGATGGTACCCGGACCATTATAATTACTGTTGAAGGTCTGGGACCAGCTAAATCCAAAAGTAGTTCTGAATTTCAGTTCTTTCAGAATTTGCCACTCACCATACACATTGTGCTGGAATTGAAATCGGCGGCTTCTCGCTTTAATGAGGTCATTGTTGCCAATAGCTGTAAGCGGGTTGAATGTATTATTATCAACCCCTTGTTGAACAGTCGGCTGAAGATTTAGTGTCCCATCTTCATTGTAGGGCTTGTAAATCGGGCCGATCCGTGTTGCAGTACCAAATGCATTGGTCCCTACCCGATTGGAATAAAACATGGTATTAAAGCTGGTGAACCCTATTTTCAGCTTGTTGCTCATTTTATGATCAATGTTGACACTGAAAGAAGGGCGATCGAGTGACTGATCATGAACGATACCAGTTTCTCGGTAATAACCCAATCCAAAGAAATACTGGGTTTTATCAGTACCGCCACGAACACTGATGTCGTGCCCGGTCCTTAAACCGGTGGTCAGCAGCAGATCCTGCCAGTCTGTATTTACACCTTCCTCGAGGTTGGAAACTTCAATTGGTGTAAGCGCATACGGACTAATCACATTGGGGTTGGTTTGGAAAGCTGGCTGTCCCTGGCGGGCATCCTCCTTAAACTGGGCGTATTCCTGCGCATTGAATACACGCCATGTATCAATGGCCTTAGACATACCCGCATACCCATTGTAGGTAGTGGTTGCCTTACCCGAGGTACCTCTTTTGGTGGTAATGATTATTACACCATTTGAACCCCGTGAACCATAAATGGCAGTTGCGGAGGCATCTTTTAAAATGTCCACATTGGCAATATTATCCGGGTTAATATCATTTACACTACCACCGTATACCATTCCATCCACCACAATTAATGGATTATTATTCCCTGTAATGGAACGGTTACCACGGATACGTATCTGTCCGGCGGCTCCAATTTGGGTGCTGTTATTCACAATATCCACCCCAGCAGCCCGGCCTTGCAACTGATTGAAAATATTCGGAGCTTTTATTTCATTCAATGTTTCTCCTTTTACTGAAACTGTTGAACCCGTAACATCTCTTTTTCGCTGTGTTCCATAACCCACTACAATTACCTGATTTAGATCATCAGCACCTGCTTCCAGGGTAATTGAAAACTGAGTTTTTCCATTGATAGCCAACTCTTTAGTAGGGTAACCGACAGAAGAGATAACCAGGGTTCCATTAGCGGGGGCAACGATGGAAAATTCACCATTATCGTTGCTGCTAACCCCGTTACCTGTGCCCTTGATAACCACAGAAGCCTGGGGGATGGGTCTCCCCTGCCCGTCTGTGATGCGCCCGGTAACCGGACTTTGGGCAAAAACTGGCACTGCTATTAGGCTCAGCGCCACAAGCAGAATCGTTAGTACTTTCATAATCGTTAGAATTTTGGTTTTTGCAATCGATTGCAATAATCGTCTTTTTATTTGTTTTTTCATAATGATTTATGAAATCTTTTTTTTGATCAGCAATTCAGACGTGTTGAACAGCTTTTGGATGAGTCAAGAGTCCTTGCCGGTAGGCCGGACGGCTGTGGAGGAGACATGATTCCGGGGATCCCGGATTTTAATTGGACTGAAGAATAGCTTTGGAAATGGCAGCATGTAAATCGTATTTGGTTATTAGCAGTTATTTCAGTTCACCCAATAATCAGGTTTTAATTTAAATGTCGTTTTTACATTTTATTGTTTTTATTTGTTAGGAATTAGACCATGACTGTTTCGTTAGACTATTAATGATCGTGAAGATATTAGCAAGGAAAAATGAACCATAGCACATTTGTCGAAACTCATGGAACAAATGTTTAAATTCCTCCAGCATCATCTAAGAAGCTGATTTTGAACGAATGCCTTCTGCTGTATGAATAGAATTTTGGGACTACTCATGTTTGTATTGGTGCCGGTCTTTTTCTACCAGGGGCAGGCTCAACCCAATCAGATTAACCTTATAGCAATTACGACGAAAGACGGACTATCATCAAATTCCGTGAATGTGTTATTGAAGGACCGATCGGGTTGGCTTTGGGCAGGCACGGAAGATGGATTGGCCCGTTTCGATGGTACCAACTTTACCATTTACCGGCGAAATGAAACGAGAGAAGGTACTTTAATGGCAAATGAAATTTTGAGTCTACACGAAGATCCGCAAGGGAATTTATGGATTGGTACCAGTGGCGGTTCCTTAAGTAAATACGACCGCAGGACTGATAAGTTTCAGCATTATCCGGCAGTTAGAAAAAAAGATGCGATCCAGAACAATGTAATCAGAAGTGTCATCAGCGATTCAAAAGGAATGATCTGGGTTGCCCATTTCGATGGTATAACTTTATTGGATCCGGCAACAGGTTCAACACGGGACCTGGAAATTAATCCTTCATCCGGCATCTCTTCTATCCAAACCCCTCCAACCTGTCTGTTTGAAGACAGCCGGCATATTATCTGGATTGGTTCAGGTAAAGGATTACATCTCTACAATCCGGTTACCAAAACAGTAAAATACTTCACAAAATTGGCGGATCCTATGGCTACCCAATCAGACGAAACAATCAATGCAATAAGAGAAGATAAATCCGGTACACTTTGGGTTGGAACAAGTCATGGCTTATTTCGTTACAATCCTACAAATCAGTCTTTTTCAAAAATTGCTTCCCATTCGGTAAATGCGCTCGCAGACGATGGTCAACATTTATGGATAGGTACATCTGAAGGACTTGAAATCATGGATTTAAGAACAGGAAGAACCAATAGTTTCAGACAAAATCAGCGAAATCTGCACAGCCTTTCTGCCAAACAGGTACGAAGTATTTTTATTGATAACCAGGGGATTTACTGGATTGGTACGGTTGGGGGTGGTATCAATAAATTTGACAGCAATCTGAATCTCTTTAATTATGTCCAGAGTAATCCATTTGATAACTATGGACTAAATGACCCAATTGTCAAAGCTTTTGCGGAGGATTCAGATGGTAACGTATTTGTTGGTACGGAAGGGGGAGGATTGAGTTTGTTTGATCCCAAAACGAAAATATTCAAACAGGTTCTGATTCCCTCAGAACGTGGGACCTCCAACACTGAAATTGATGTATTAACGCTTAAAAAACTCTCGAATGGAACCATCTTAATTGGAACGTATGGGGATGGACTTCTTGTGATGAATCCAGCCGGAAAAAGCATAAGACGCATTAAAGCTGGAAATAACTCTTCCATGCTGAATGCCAATGAGGTATTTGTGGTGAGTCCAATGAAAAACGGAGAGATCTGGCTGGGAATGAATGGCCAGGGAATCAATGTACTAAATTCAGATTTCAAGGTGATTCGTCGCTATACTCCTTCCCCCAAACAGCCTAACGATAGTTTGCTTCCAATTAATGGTTATATCAGAGATATTGTGGAAGATGCCGACGGAAATATATGGATAGCTACACACGGTGGAGGAGTAGCTTGTTTTAACGAGAAACAAAATGAATTCAATGTCTACAAAAGCAGCAATAGCAATTTGCCAAACGATAAAATACAATGCATTCTAAAAGATAATAAGGGGGATTTATGGATGGGAACTTTTGGCTCAGGGGTTGTCAGGTTCTCAAAAGAAAAAAAATCATTTCAAACATATGCTGAAAATAACGGCCTGGCCAATAGTATGGCTTATACTTTACTGGAAGACGAAACCGGGTTGATATGGGTAAGCACGAATAATGGAATCAGCAGCATAGATCCGAAAACGAACAACATAAATAATTATGGATCGCACAATGGATTACAGGAAAATAACTTTGTTCGGGGTGCTGGAATTAAGCTTAGAAATGGAGACTTGTATTTCGGCGGGAAAGAAGGTTTTAATTATTTTAATCCGGAAAAACTGATAAAAAACAATAATATTCCGATTGTTACCCTCACAGATTTGAAAATCGGAAACCAAAGCGTTCAGGCATCCAAAGATGGACCTGTTACTGATCACATTTCGGTTGCAAAAGAAATCAACCTGGATTTCAAACAAAATTTTACACTGGAATATATTGGACTGACTTATACTGCTCCATTACAGAATAAATATGCTTATAAACTGGAAGGTTTTGAAAAAGACTGGAACGAGGTTGGTAACAAAACAAGTGCCTCGTATACCAATCTGGATCCTGGGAATTATGTATTCCGAATAAAGGCAAGCAATAATGATGGGTTATGGAATGAAGCAGGAAATTCCATCCGTGTAATTGTACATCCGCCTTTCTGGAGAACCACTTATGCTTATATTTTTTATGCATTACTTACACTTGGAATATTACTATACATCCGCTATTTATCACTGCAAAAATGGAAAAAGAAATTTGCGCGCGAGCAGGAACAGTTAAAAATTGAACAGGAACGCCGTGAGGTAGAACGGGTTCGTGAACTAGACCGATTAAAAATAAAATTTCTGACCAATCTTAGTCATGAATTCAGAACTCCCATTTCATTGATCCTGGGTCCGGTTGAAAGTTTACTTCTGCGGGAACATGGGAATGATTCCAAACAATTGCTATTAGTAAAACATAATGCAAAACGCTTACTAAATCTTGTAAACCAGCTACTTGATTTCCGGAAAATGGAAGAACACGAATTAAAACTCCTGCCAACGGAAGGTGACCTAGTTCCATTCATGAAGGAAATCAGTCAGGCATTTGTTGACCTGGCAGAAAGAAAAAAAATCGGTTTCAGCTACACCAGTTTAATAGAGAAACTGCACACCAGTTTTGATCATGATAAATTAGAAAGAATATTATTCAATATTCTTTCTAACGCGTTTAAGTTTACTAACAAAGGTGGCTCCGTGCACATGTCTCTGAACTGGGCAAAACGCACTACCGCAGAACAAACCTGGGTCGAAATTACAATTGCAGATACCGGAATCGGAATTCCGCAGGAACAGCAATCCCGCATTTATGACTTGTTTTTTCAACATCAGTCACCTGCCTCCATCTTAAACCAGGGGACTGGAATCGGATTATCTATTACAAGGGAATTTGTAAAAATGCATGGTGGCGATATTGAATTGGAAAGTACTCCGGACAAAGGAACTACTTTCAGAATTTTACTTCCGCTCACCCTGCTGGAGGAGCCAGAACAGGAAGGCAAACTGGCAGAAGCAAACTATTCAGTACCGGGTAAATTAATGCAGGAGGTTGTTAATCCGGTAAGCAATACTGTAACCGGACCGCTACCCTCTATTCTTTTAGTAGAAGACAACGATGATTTTCGGTTTTATTTAAAAGACAATCTTCGTTTGCATTATAAGGTTTTCGAAGCAACCAATGGCAAGGAAGGATGGCAAAAAACCCTGACGCATCATCCCCAACTTATCGTTAGTGATATTAGTATGCCTGAAATGGATGGAATTCAATTCTGCCAGAAAATCAAATCAGACAAAAGAACCATGCATATTCCAATCATCCTGCTAACAGCATTAACGGGTGAAGATGACCAGCTTAACGGATTAAAAACAGGTGCCAGCGATTATATCACCAAGCCTTTCAATTTTGAGCTTTTAAATGCAAAAATTAAAAACCTGTTGCTGCTCAACGATACCTTAAAAACAACCTATTCAAAACAAATTAAAGCCCTGACTCCAGAAATTGAAATTCAGTCGGCCGATGAAAAATTATTGCATACGATTTTAAAGTACCTGGATGAAAATTTGAATAATTCCCAACTTTCGGTAGAAGAGTTGAGCAGGCATGTAGGCATGAGCAGAAGTTCACTTTATAATAAACTGCTGGAATTAACCGGACAAACTCCCGTTGAATTCATCCGTTCGATCAAACTTGAAAAAGCCGCCGTATTACTTGAAAAATCAGATATGAATGTTGCAGAAATTGCTTATTCAGTCGGGTTTTCAACCCCTAATTATTTTGCAAAATCCTTTAAAGCAAAATACAATTTACTTCCATCCGAATACATGATAAAAACGAGAAAAGAAAATGTGAATTAAACAATCTACTGGCTGATGAACGTATAAACCTTGTTCATTTCAGTCATTACATCGTATTCTATAATTTCTTTAAGAGCTGTCTTACCCCCTGCTAAATTCTTCCCTGCCAGGGGTTCCGGAATTGATTCAATAACATAAAATGGATTGGGATTGATTCCGGAACTCTTCTCAATCTTTTTTCCCGAATAAAATTGAAGTGGCTGATGTACCCGCAATCGCAGGTTACCTCCCAAATGCGACAGTATCACCAGTTGCTTAATTTTTCCGTCTTTCCAGCTTACTTCTTTGATTTCAAATCCACCCCTTGCTTTAATTCCGGTAATATATCCATCCGCCCACTCTTTTGGTAAAGCAGGCAGCATATGCACCGCCCCATCAGCTGATTGCATCAGCATCTCAGTAATACCTGAGGTACAACCAAAGTTTCCATCAATCTGGAAAGGCGGGTGTGCGTCAAAAAGATTGTCATAACTACCACCTCCTTCACCATTGGAACCAACCGGTGATAGTTGATTTCTGAGTAATTGCAAAGCACGGTCACCATCCTGCAATCTGGCCCACCAGTTGATTTTCCATCCCATACTCCAGCCCGTTGAAACATCCCCCCTGTGTTCCAGACTTACCCTGGCTGCCTGAAACAAGCTGGGATTTCAATACGGTGAAATTTGGTTGGATGGATACAATCCGTATAAATGAGATATATGCCGGTGGTGGTCATTCGGATCATCTATGTCTTCCATCCATTCCTGGAGCTGACCGAACCGACCAATTCGCATAGGCGATAACTGGCCTCTCAAATATTTTAAGGAATCAGTAAATGCCCGATCCGTTTTTAACCATTCTGCAGCCCTGATAGTACTGCTGAATAGATCAAACGCAAGCTGATTATCCATCGTTGTGCCTGCATCCAAAGAGGATCCACCATGAGCAGCAGGTGCATTTTCGGGAGAACTACCAGGGTTGATCACCAGGTATTTTTCATTCGGATGCGGAATAAGAAAATCCATATAAAAACGGCTCGCTTCTTTTAAAACAGGATAAGCCGTAGCCAGAAATTTGAGGTCACCAGTGTATAAAAAATGCTCCCATAAATGCTGACTGGTCCAGGCGCCACCAGCCACCCACATCCCCCAGAAAGCACCATCAATAGGCCCTGTAATCCTCCATATATCCGTGTTGTGGTGGGCTACCCATCCCCTTGCTCCATACATGGTTTTAGCAGTTTCCCTGCCCGTTTCAGAAAGTTCCCTGACCATTCGCAGGAAGGGTTCATGCAATTCCGAAAGATTTGTTTTCTCGGCCGGCCAGTAATTCATTTCAGCATTGATATTGATTGTATACTTGCTGTCCCATGGAGGATACATCCGGTGATTCCAAATTCCTTGCAAATTGGCCGGCTCACCACCTGGCTGAGAAGAAGAAATCAATAAATACCTTCCATACTGATAATACAAACTAACCAGCTGCGGATCGTTCCTGTTTCTGAATTTGCGCAATCGTTCATCCGTTGGTTCATTATTAGCCGTACTCACCCCAAGGTCAAATTGCACCCGGTTAAAATACTGCTGGTATTGATGAATATGTTCCTTTTTTAAAACACTGTACGATTTTTTGACAGCTTTATTAAGCCAGAATATACTTCTTGCTACTTCATCACCACCCAGATCTTTATACGAATTAAAATTGGTTGCGATGGAGATATAAATTTCAGCTGCATCAGCCTGCTGCACCTGAATGCTTGAATCAGTGTTAACGATATTTCCACCTGTAGTTTTAATCTGTGCAATCGTATAAAATCTGACTTTCCCCGGAACGGTTTCATGATCTGGTGTAGTACCTTTTAATATAAGCAAGCCATTTTCAACAACTACTGCAGCCCTTGGTTGAGGTGTAGAATACCGTGCTGTAAAACTGAGCATTTTTGCTTTATCCGCAGTAAGCCGAATGACAAGAACACGATCTGCAAGAGATGCAAATACCTCTCTTTTATACGAAACACCATTTGATTCATAGATGGTACTTGCTATTGCGTTATCTATATCCAGTTCCCGGTAATAATTACTGTATTGGTGCTGGCCCTTCATATCAAGATGCATCGTACCTACCGGTGCAAAAAATTGTCCGTGCGATTTTTTCGTAATTATTTGTTCATTGGCGATTTTTTCAGCTTCTTTTTGTTTCCCCTCAAATATCAACTCCCGGACACTGGCCAATGCATTCATTGCTGCCGAATTATCATTCCGGTTCGGACTTCCACTCCACACAGTATGTTCATTTAGTGTAATCAGCTCTTCCTCAACATTCCCGTAAATCATAGCGCCCAAAAAACCATTTCCCACCGGCAGCGCATTTTCCCATATTTGCCCGGCTGGTTGCTGGTACCACAATTTTAAAGATTCTTTTTTTTGGCCTGCCGCACTAAAAAAAAGAAATGAAAAAAGAATCAAAAATAGTCGGTTCATATGGCTCCCTCCCTGCTGGTAATTAAATGTAGGCAGAAAATTTCAACCGATTGCAATTCTAATTTACCTGCAAACTACTTTTCATCAACTCTTATAAGCCACTCCTGATAAGCCGCTCTTAACTCCTGCACCTTAGCAGGGTATTTTGATGCCAGATTAACTTTTTCCCCGGGATCTGACTGAAGATTAACCAGCATCAGTCCATTTGCATCCAGTTCCGCAGGATTCGATTGCAGAGGCGCATGTAATAATTTCCAATCGCCTTTTCTTACTGCCCACTGTGGTGCCTCTTTTGTGCCTCCACTTTGCCAAACAAAAAGCTCGTGGGGCGACTTTGCAGTTTCCGATGCGATCAATTTACGCAAATCCCTTCCATCTAATTTTTTATCAGGTAGTGCCAGCCCGCAATAACCAGCCAGTGTTGGATACCAATCGACATTGGCAGCAAACTGATCTCTTGTGACATTCATGGGTAACTGCCCTGGCCAGCTAATGATTGCCGGCACTCTGATGCCCCCTTCAAACAAACTGAACTTGGATCCCCGCTTTCCAATGGCAGTTCCACCTCCTCCAAATGTTCTGATTTCTTCAGAATAACCATGATCAGATTGAAATATCACGATGGTGTTTTCTGTCATTCCAAATTCATCCAGTTTTGCCAGCAATGCCCCCACCCGCTCATCCATGGCAGAAACAAAGGCTGCATATTCTCTTCGGGGAGAAGGGAGATTTTTATAGTACTCCAGCCATTTGGTATCCCCCTGTAAAGGATAATGTGGTGTATTCAAGGCAAAATATAGGAAAAATGGATCCTTCCGATTATTCCGCATGAAGTTGGCTGCTTCATCTACCATCAAATCCTGAAAATATTTTCCTGGTTCATGAATTTCAACTCCGTTTCTCCACAGATCATGGCGATTGGGACCATCCCAGTAAAAAAAATGCGAATAATTATCAATACATCCTCCCATAAATCCAAAGGAGTGATCAAATCCCTGGCCATTGGGCATTGTTTCCGGAGTATACCCAATATGCCATTTTCCAATATGAGCGGTTTTGTACCCCCCTGCTTTAAATAACTCAGCCATTGTGTATTGTTCGGTTGGCATACCAGCCACTCCTGCTGTAGAGGAGGCGTTACCAGGCAATCCGGCACGTTGGGGAACAAGTCCGGTCAACAATGCCGCCCGCGAAGGAGAACATACTGGTGCCGCTGCATAAAACTCAGTAAAGCGAACCCCACGCTTTGCCAGTTTATCTATATGCGGTGTATGTAAATCTTTGGCTCCATAACAGTTCAGATCAGAATACCCCTGGTCATCAGAATAGATTATTATTACATTGGGTTTGGTTGATTGCGCTTCCAGTTCTCCATTTATTTCAAACAGAAAAGCTGCCAACACTATCCACTTAAAAATCTTGACGTTCATCTTGTTTCATTTTATAGAAATAAACTGTTCAGGCATATTCCATCCCTCCAAGGCCAGCATCGGCTTCACACCATTCTTTGGGGTATAGTCCAATACCACTGTTCTGCTTTCGCCAGGCAACACCGATACATAATTATCTTCATAAAATACCGGGAGTATGCGTTTTTTAGTAGTGGGATCAACTAACGACAAGCGATTGAAAAAAGAGATCGGTCCACCTGCCGGAGCATTGATGGTTACTGCTATTTTACCTTTTTGAATTGCTGAGGCACTGATCTCCGGTTGAACCTTGGGCATATTGGCAAGCCCGCTGTACTGACCGCTTGAATCCGGCAGCCAATACAGGTTTTGGGAAACGACTTTTTTATCCAGATTCAAAATTTTAAGACTCAGAAAAACTCCTTCCGTTTTGGCGGCTTCGCGAATTGCTCTATTTATATCCATGACTTTACGGGTGGTAGCCGGACCAATCTCCGCAAACACCTGCCCCAGGCTACGCTCCTTTCCATCTTTATCAAACAGGCTCATTACCAGCATCAGGTCATACTGGTGAACAAATGTATTATTGATCAGATGTAAACTTGTATCTGCAGGATTGTAGAAGAAATTGACTGGCGCTCCTCCCTGTCTCAAACCATACAAACAGGCATTGGGATCCAGGTAATAATCATACATCTGGCCGCGTAAAGCGGTCCAGGGATTCTGCGTTTTCCAGATGATCACTCCCGTATACCAGTCCCACATACGTGAACTGAATCCCTCCATCAAAGCCCGGTACTGATCATAGTTCACAAGTTGCGCTTTACGGCCCCAATCTTTCAAATCGGAGGCCTTACCATAGGCATCTATAGATTTTCCATACCCAATGTATTTATGATATTCCCAAACAGAATCCACTGTTTCTCTGCGTATCTCCTTTTTGTAAACAGGTGGCACCAGGTTGGGCGCGGGGATAAACCGTTCCAGTGATGCATAATCCCCTGCACCTACTGATCCGATCTCGGAATTAAAAGGCCAGGTGCGGTGATTGAAAAATGTTTTGATGTCCTGGATACCATAGGGACCATCACCATTACCCCCGAGGAAATTATAGGACATATCATCGGAGTTGCTATAGTCCACGAACCAGCGTGTGCCATCCAGTTTGGGCAGAATAGAATCGCGCAGCGGAGTTTGAATATCCTGAGGCAGTGTAATCTCATTGCCACCACACCAGATCGCCAATGATGCATGATTGCGAATCATTTTAATCTGATCCGCTGCCGAAACCAAAAACAGGGTATGATCATCCGGATACTTTCTTCGAGTCCACTGATCGTCTTTTTTCATGGGATCCAACCAGCGGCCATTACAATCTCCGGAACCCCAAAAGTCCTGCATCACCAACATTCCATATTTGTCACAGGCTTCATAAAACTCCGGACGTTCACTGATAGCTCCACCCCAGATGCGAATCAGGTTCAGGTTCATATCCCGGTGAAAGCGGATCTCGGCATCATAACGTGCTTCACTGAAGCGTAACATGGCATCTGAAATAATCCAGTTACCTCCTTTGATGAAAACAGGCTGTCCATTGACAAAGATCTGCTTGCTCCTGGTTGTGGTATTCCAGTCGGCAGTGATTTCCCGAACACCCACTTTTATTTCTTCCCGGTCAGAAATTTTTCCTCCCGCCACGAATTCCAGTTTCACAGGATATAAATGCGGCTCTCCATAACCGTTAGGCCACCAGAGTTTGGGATTAACCAATGAATAATCCGGTAACGATACTTCAGTTGTACTAGTTGGTTTAAGGCTTACTGATTTTGATACGGTTTTGCCATCAATCGTATATCTCAGGATTCCGGTAAGAGGCACTGACCCTGTATTTTGTAATTCTGCGGATACTTTCAAAATGGCAGGTTGCTGACCGCCAGTTGGCTTTCTCTTACCAGGTACCAGGGTTACTACATGTGGATTCTGCAAATTCACTGAGCCGGTCTTTTCTATGAAGACCTTGTCCCAGATACCTGTATTCCGGTCGCGGATTGGCTGGATCCAGTCCCACCCTGCCACATATTGATGTCCCACGTTCTTAGCGATGGTTCCATCTCCACCCTGACCCCCATTCGGATTACCTGGTTCGTCCGGCGGAAATACAATTACAGCCAGACGATTTTTTCCGTCCTTGCGAAGCAGCTTAGTTATATTGTACTGCTGCCTAAGGAACATGCCTTTATGCAACTGCCTGTTCAGTTTATGCCCATTGAGATATACATCTGAGCTATAATTTACTCCACGCAAATGAAGCCAGACCTGTTCACCTGCAGCAGCGGTTTCTGAAAACTCTCTTACAAACCAATAGGTATAATAATCCCGCCCGGTATCATAGATATCAGGTATATATTTGTTGTTCATCCCAATAAAAGGATCCGGTATTTGACCATTCGCCAATTGAGTGGTTAATACGGTACCGGGAACAATGGCCGGCTGCCAGTTGGATAGTTCAAAACCCGGAAAAGAGATGCGCTCCCCGTTTTCTTTTACCTGGGAAATGGAGGCCGCTTTCCATTCACCGGCTAATTCATATTGTTTTTGCGCTTTGATCGAATAACTGCAACAAGCTAAAGCAAAGAGGCTAACCAGAAACTTTTTCATTCAGCGAATAATTTATTTAACTGTAAAGGTTGTTTTCAATGGAAGTTCGGAAGAAGACCCACCGATCATTACTGTAAATACTCCAGCCTCCACTTTAAGTTTCATATATTGATCAATGATTTGAAGGTCTTCCTGACCAAGGGTAAACCGAATGGCTTTTTGTTCGCCGGCTTTTAGTGCGATCCTTTGAAACTGTTTCAATTGTTTGTTGGGTTGTACCACAGAAGCCAGCTCATCCCGTAGGTACAATTGTACAACTTCGGTTCCATCAACAACTCCGGTATTTTTCAACTGAAAGCTAACTTCAAATCGATTTGTGCCGGTTGATTGAACATTCAGTTGACTGTATTCAAAACCCGTGTAGCTTCTCCCAAAACCGAAAGGATATAAAGGCGCTGCACTCATCTCTACATAATCATGTCCCCTTGGGTTTTTCTTATTGTAGTAAACAGGTAATTGACCCACTGATTTTGGAACCGATATTGGTAACTTACCGGAAGGATTAACATCTCCTTTAAGAATTTCCGCGATGGCTGTACCTCCCTCCTGTCCGGGATACCAGGCACATAAAAAAGCATCCGCATGGGCTGCTGCCCAGTTCATTTCAAGCGGACGACCCTGAATATAAATCACGATTACAGGTGTGCCGGTAGCTTTCACCGCTTCCAACAATTCCTGTTGTTTTCCCAGCAGGTTTAAGGATGCTCTGTCAAAACCTTCTCCACTTTCAATATCCTGAACAGATTTTGCATCTGCGATGGCAGCACCGGTTTCCTGGTAGTTGGTTTGAAAATCTCTTGCACTGGAACCTCCAACAACTACAATAGCAACTTCCGCATTTTTAGCAGCCTGCACAGCAGCAGGAATATCAGTGTTGAGGGTATCCCGAATGGCAACTCCTTTCACATACTTTACTGTTGCAGTTGGAAATTTTGCTTTAATACCCTCATACACCGTGACAATATTTCCAGGTTCCTGCGGCGCCGTGTAATCGCCTAACTGGTTGTATTGATTATCGGCATTGGGACCAATAACTGCGATGCGCGAAATTGTCTTTTTCAACGGCAGTATATTGTTTTTATTCTCAAGCAGGATGATGGATTGACGGGCAGTTTCTCTTGCAATGGCAATAGATTCACTGGTTCTAACCCGGGCTTTTGCCTGTTGCGGATTCACATAGGGATTTTCAAATAATCCCATTTCAAATTTCAGTTTTAGAACCCTGCTAACGGCCTCGTCTAGTTGCTTTATAGAAATCTTTCCTTCTGCTACAGATTGTTTCATCTTAGCGAATGCATTCGCGCCCAAATCCATGTCCACACCGGCTTTCAGTGCCAGCTCACCGGCTTCCCTGATATCTTTTGCAATGCGATGACTGCCCGCCAATCCGTCTATGCTGAACAAATCCGACACAACAAAACCACGGAAGCCCCATTGCGATTTTAATAAATCGCGGTACAGGTATTCATTGCTCGTGCAGGGTATACCATCAATGGAATTATAAGCAGTCATAATGGAAAGTGCTCCTGCTTTAACTGCTTTCTGAAAGGGTGGCAGAAAGTTTTCATGGAGTTCCCGTTGACCAAGTATCGTCGTATTTCCATTGTGCCCACCCTCCGGTATACCGTAGGCGATAAAATGTTTAAGCGTGGAGATCACGCTGGAGGGTTTGGAAAGATCACCACCCCCTCCTCCTTTCACTGCTGCTACACCAATAGCGGCAGTTAATACAGGATCTTCTCCAAAGCTTTCTTCCACTCTCGACCAACGCGGATCACGTGAGAGATCCATAACCGGACCATAGCTGATATGTCCACCCTGCAGGCGAATTTCCCTTGCCATTACGCTGGCAGCGCTTTCCACCAATTCAGGATTCCAGGTGGATGCCAAACCGATTCCGGTTGGAAATACAGTGGTTCCAATGGCCATATGTCCGTGTGGTGATTCTTCCGCCAGAAAGATGGGAATGCCCAGCCGCGAATGTTCCATCACATATTTTTGCAGGGCATTACCTGCTTTCGCAGCCAGTTCCGGATTGAGCCCAGTCACCAGTGTTTTTTTAGTCCAGGGATCCGCCCGGTATACTCCCCAGAAGGCACCTACATAGGACGAATCAATGAGATGTTTGAATTTGGAGGAATAGGTAACCTCATTGCCCTTTTTTTCCCACATTTCCCAACCCATGGGACAAAGGAGTTGTCCGATTTTCTCTTCCACCGTCATACGTTTGAGCAAATCAGCGGTGCGTTGGGGGATGGGAAGTCTGGGATTTTTATAGGCTGGACTTACTTGTCCAACAAGTTCAATTTCTATTGGCAGAAGTACTACTAGTAACAAAAAGTTCCGAAGCATTATTCAGTATAAAATATGCCTTAAAACTAGGGATTCCATGATATGTACTGATATTCATTTCTGCCAATAACGCTGACTATTTTATCTAATTACATCATTCGAAACAGGAATTTATTTTCATTCTTTCGGCCGCTGCAAAGGAATATGTACATTAAAGGTTCCTGTAATTATTTGTTTAGCAGGTGACTTGATAGCAGCCGCACCATAAAAAACAACAGGATATCCACTAGTATCTAACAACAAATATGGACGCTCAAGATGATACAACTGAATATTGTTTCCATTTTTAAGCAGAACTTGCTTTTTCATGAACTCTGGCTTTGGAGACAACTCCCATTTTATCCCATTTTGAGATTGGAGTAATGCCAGTGATGGCTCTCCTCCTGTTAGTCGCCCGGTAAAATCCTTTAAAACTGCATAAAAGAGCTTATGTTCCGGATGGTACCAAACAAACGGATCTTCCGCATTGGCGATTTTTCCATTTTTGTCTTTAATATCAAACATTATTTGTGGTTGAACCTGGAAAGGTCCGAGTGGAGAATCTCCAATCGCTACTCCGTGGACTCCTCTCCAAACCGGATCATACCAATTTCCCTTAAAGTAAAGCAGATATTTGCTATCGGCCCTCCGATAAACAACAGAGGGATTCACAACGACCATATTATCCGGACCAGCAATCGTTCCTGCAGGAGAAGGATTTATGACATTTGCCGATTTAACCCTGGTAGACGGACTTAATAATGGCTTATCAGGTCTTATAAAATTGTCCGTAAGCAACGCTTTTACAGAGGAAAATTCGATTACACCTATTTGCTGACTTTGCTGAACCCTGTCTCTTTTGGATAGTTTTTCACCTGTCGAACCAATTGCTTGTGGCCCGGGATCCTTCGACCCGACGTAGTATAAATAGTAGGTATCATTGAATTTCTGTACATGCGGATTATGGACCATCTGAGCATCCCAGGCAGCACTATCACCTAAAAATCTTCTTCCCTTGAGCAATGTTTTCAAATATTTGAAATTTCCGGTTGGAGTAGCAGATGAGGCAACAGCAATTTCTGATTCAAGCACCCAGCTATTGTAAAAAGTCAGACTGTCAGGCCCCCCGTTAAATGTTGAATAAAACATATAATAAAGACTGTCGTCCATCTTTACAACACTTCCGCACCACACCATTTTTTGAAGGTCCATTAATACAGCCGGACCCTTTAACATGACTGTACTATCAACTTGTAAAATAGTTGCGTCTATTGGTAAGGGGTTTACTTCCAGATATTGACCCTGAACTGATTGTAATTGAAGGAAATAAATAATACAGGCTAGATAAAACACTTTTTTTGATGGTGTCTTCCTCCCAACAGCATAAGCGTGCAGTTGTTTAAATGGTAAGGTCACTAATAAAAGTTTGCTCCGGCAATATACCCCAAACCGGAACTCACCTGAAGATTTCGGATAGCTTTTTTTCCAACGCTGCTCCCCTAAGGTTTTGAGCGATGATTTTCCCGTCTTTATCAATTAAATAGTTGAAAGGAATCTCAGCAATCCCATAGGTGAGCATAGCACTATTATTACCACCGTTTAATTCACTAACCTGGGGCCAGTTTAACTGATCAGTTTTGATGGCATTGATCCAATTTCGCTTATCAGCATCAGCAGAGACCCCAAAGATCTCAAACCCTCTCGCATGGTACTTATTGTAAAGCTTAACAAGCAATGGATTTTCTTTTCTGCAGGGGCCACACCAGGATGCCCAGAACTCCAGCAAAATTAATTTTCCTTCATAATCAGATAAACTTAGCTGCTTACCTTCCGGAGATAATTGCCGGATATCTGTGTATTTATCACCAATATTGATTTCCCTGTTAAGCGCAAGAAATTTATCAATTAATAATCCGTAATAACCTTGCTTATTTTCCTTTGATAACGCATCAAACAGTCGCTTTGATTTTTCTTTTCCCCAAGCCCGATGATTATTGAATAATAGTAAACTGGAAACTATAGATTCCGGATAAGTATAAATAAAGGAAGCTGATTCCGTATAGATACTCGAATCAAGAGCAGCAATTCTAATTCGCGCAGCCGGATCATCGGTTCCCACGTTTCTTCTTAAACTATCTATTTCATACAGATAGGGTTCAATACGTTTTTCAAAGTTTTCATGTATGGTATTAGAGACACTGTTCTTTACTATCGAATTTTTAAATTCTCCTTTTGAACCAATAAATTCAATTTTTTTCTTTTCGATCCATATTCTTTTATAATCTCGGTAATCTTTTGTATGGATCATCAAATAAACAGGATAGTCTGTATCAATGGTTGGAACATACCTAAACTTGTTATTACGGATCTGTACTGAATCAAAAATCTTAACAGGAAACTCAGCGGAAAAATAAATCCAGGTACCATCATCAAAGCCAGTTACAGCACCCAGGATCTCTGCATTTTTTTGAAATGAACTCCTGGAAGCAGGAACATAGCCAATTGGGCTGATTGAATTAATCCCAGATAATAAATAAGTTATTGATATCAGTAGCAGCGTTTGCATTCACATAAAATTACAGAACAGGTCAGGGCACTACTTTCAAAAGAAAACGCCCCTCCGTTATAGCGATTGACTGGCTGGAATTGTACGCATTTCGGATAGTTCCCTGAAAACTACCCTCAGCCACCTCATTGGTAATTCGATCCACTACAAACAGAAAATCCTCCTCTTCGCCCATTTGCGAATGAAAAAGTTCATCAACACCTAATCCATACCGGAAAATCATGATAAATGAATAATTATTCTCCCTGAATGTTCCAGCTGAAATTGCATTATCTGATTCTATATCAAAACTAAAAAACGGGAAATTATTTTGCATATTACGGAAGGCTGTTCCAGTAATAGTTTTTGTGGTTTTATTTGCGATGGCTGTTTGGTTAAATTCAACCAGTTCGCCATTTACCTTTGCCCGGATAAAATAGTTGCCGTCGTTATTGTTGTCATCAGATTTACTGCAGGAAAATAGTAAAACTGCCAGCAATCCTAAAATTATACGCTGAAGATTTGATAGGCTTATCATAGTGGATTATTAAATGAAAACGTGAGCAATTGCTGCTATTACAACAGCTGTACTACTATTAACCGTTTCGGTTTTTATCACTTTCCCGTCAACAATTATTTCCAATTTGATGGAAACATTCGTCCCTCCCGAACCATTATTATACCGAAAGGACAGTACTGCATTGTCTCCCGAATTCAGCGTGCGGGTTAGTTTACTGCTAAAAGGCAGCGACTGATTAACCAAATCATTGTTACCACCTGTTTCGTTGGTGAAACTTACTGAAGATAAGGGGCCATTCACGCCGGAAAGTCCGGTTATTTTGTACTCAATGGATACCCTTTTAGGATAACCGGAATCATCATCTTTGTCGCATCCGGTAAATAAAACAACACACAATAATCCAATCAGGATTGTCTTAATGGAAAAGATCAATTTCATACTCAAGGTTTAATTTTCAAACTGTACGATCTAACTTTTTGTAGTATGTAGCGCAGTTCGAAATTAGAAAGCAGAAATTGATAAAAAATTACCATTGGGTAATTTCCAGGAATCAAAAAATGATCTTACTCAACTGAATGGAGGCTATATGGATATCTCCTTTTTGTTCGGCATTACGACGAATCATTGAAATTTTTTTCAATCCGGGTGTATCCACTTTAATAATACCAACTTTTGTTTGTCTGAATCTCGGCCGGTCACCATCCGCTTCTTTTGCACCTGTTGTTGCTGTTAAATATAAACGCAAGGTATCACTGGCATTATTAAACAAATCAAACTCTGTTCCATCGCTTTCTTTACAGGCATGATAATCTACTTCCACCTGGTAATACCCAGGCTCCAGGAAGTTTACCTCCCAACTGGCAGCCCCATCCTGGAGTTTCCATTTATTGATGACCGTACGATGTTTCCATTCACCAAATTTTTCCATCCAGCTTAGCTTATTGAAAGCCGTCCCTTCCGTAGTTGCAAATGCTGCGGACAAGGTTGTCGGATAGTTTGGATCAATCGCCATAGCCGCTTGAACCCTGGGTGCACCATCCAGTTCTACCCGAATACATTCCAGCAATTGTTTGGAGGTCCTTACCGGCAGTTCAATTTTCAAAAAACCCTTATTGAAAGAATATTTAAGTTGTTCATTGGCACCCTTTGTTACTACGCTTTTGATTTTATTTCCGATTCCGGTCAGAAAGATACTTGCACCCGGCTTCCAATCGAACACAAATAGATTCAGGTTGTTTTTTGTTACGGTAACATCACCCCAGGGAAATGCCTGCAACCAGGGAGAGGCTGTTGCACCATAAATAGCATCGGGATATTGTCTGATCCACTTGCCTACTGTCAGGATTTGATCCACATTAAACTTCGGCAGGGTGCCATCTGCTTTTGGCCCGATATTCAGCATATAGTTACCTCCTCTTGCAATTACAGAAACGAGGTCTCTTGCCATTACATCTGCAGTTTTCCAGTTTTCATCGTACCAAGCAAAACCCCAGGAATCGTTGGAAGTATTTATTGCTTCCCATAAGCCCTGAACATTTTTCAACGGTATTTCATGATCACCATAGGTTTCATAATCTCCTACACCATTTCCAATCCGGCTATTGATCAAAGCCCGGGGTTGATATAGTTTAACCAGCTTTACCAATTCGAGCGATTGCTCTTTTGTCATTTCGCCCGGTGTATCAAACCAGATCAATGAAATCGGTCCATAATTCGTTAGCAGTTCTTTTACCTGTGGGATGCATTTATTCTTGAAATAAACTGCAAAAGATTGTTTCGGGAGGTCTTTACTCCAGTTATTGATTTCATGCCAGTCCTGGAATTGAGAATAATAAAATCCCAATCCAATACCTTCTTTCTCGCAGGCTGCGGCAAGCTCTTTCAGGGGGTCTCTTTTGAAAGGAGTAGCACTGGTAATGTTAAAGGGATGGAAGGAGTTGAACATGGCAAATCCCTCGTGATGCTTAGCCGTAATAACAATGTATTTCATGCCCGCATTTTTCGCGATCTGAACCCATTCGCTCGCATTGAACCGAACCGGATTAAAGAATTGTGCAGCTTCTTCATATTCTTTGATATCCGCTTGTGCGAGGTACATAATCCATTCACCAATTCCATACAGTGTTTTGCCTTTCCATTGATTGGAATATTGGGAATAAAGTCCCCAATGCAGGAACAACGCATATTTTGATTCAGTAAACCAATCGCTTAGGGGATGTTTTTTATCCACTACGATAGTATCCCTGGCAGTCTGTTGGGTGAAAGCAGAAAGAGAAGACAGAATCAGTAATCCAATTGTTAGTATTCTTACCATATGCTTCTGAATTTACTCAATAGAAGATGCAAATCCCTATAAATAAGCAATTAGGATAGAATGATGTAAGATTTAGTGAATATTGAATAACTGGAATCAATAAGGAGACGGACTAACAGAAGTCCAGCCACCATCAATAACCAGACTTTGGCCGGTTATATGCCTTGCCTGATCTGATACCAGGAAGAGTGCCGCAGCTGCAATATCAGAGGCAGTAGCCGGCCTGCCCATAGGTGTGATACGAGACCATACGGCTTCATAATTTTTATCATGCAGGGTTCGCTCGGTTAAGGTTGCCCCGGGAGCAATGGAATTTACATTTATCCGGTATTGAGATAACTCGATTACCAGATTCTTTGCCAGCATTTCAAGGGCGGCTTTCGTCATGGAATAGGCCGCCAGGTCTTTATGTGCCTGGTGTCCGGTTACGGATGACATAAACAGAAGGGATCCTCCGGTTGCCTGTTGCTTCATCTGGTTGGCAGCAGCCTGTGCAAGAAAGAAACTTCCATTCAGATTTACTCTGATAACACGATTAAACGAATCTTCCGGATAGGTGAGAAAATCACCAAACAAGGTAATACCGGCATTTGCGATGGCGATATCCAGTCGGCCTGTTTGTTCAATCGATTTTTCTACCATGTTATTAATGAACTGGCTATCACTGGAATCACCAGGTACTGCGGTGCAGCTGCCGGATTCCTTCTGTATTTGCTCAGCAGCCTGAGCAGCTGCGGCTGGATCGATATCATTCAAAAACACATGCGCCCCAGCTGCAGCAAGTTGCCTGGCAATTTCAAAACCGATACCAATAGCTGCGCCGGTGATAATAGCAGTTTTGTCCTGAAAATTCCCTGTAGTCATAAGTTTCTTTTAATGAGAATCACGCAGCACATCGCTACCGGATTTACCTTTTAAGAAATCAAAATCCGCCCCGAGATGAGCCTGTTCCACATGCGAAACAAATAGTTTGGCATAACCCCTATTGAACGGATTGAATGGTGCTGGAAGCGCTGCCTTTCTTTTTTCTAATTCCATTTCATTCACCAGCAAATTCAATTGACGTCCTTTTGCATCCAATTGAATGAGATCACCATTCTGTACCAGCGCCAACGTACCGTTCACAGCTGCTTCGGGAGAAATTTGAAGCACCACTGTTCCAAAACCTGTTCCACTCATACGGCCATCAGAAATGCGAACCATATCCTTTACACCTTTTTCGAGAAGTTTTTTGGGCAGTCCCATGTTTCCCACTTCCGGCATACCCGGGTAGCCTTTGGGACCCACATTTTTTAAAACAAGAACAGAATTTTCATCCACCTCCAGATGAGGGTCATCGATTCTTGCTTTGTAGTCTTCTATGTTTTCAAACACTACAGCTTTGCCTGTATGTTGCATCAGTTTGGGATCCGCTGCAGAAGGTTTCATAACGCCACCACCTTCACAAAGGTTTCCATGCAGTACGATAAATCCGGCTAGTTGATTAAATGGCTCCTGCATGGTGGAGATGATATCCCGGTTGTAGACGGTTGCTTTTTCGATATTTTGTCGAACGGTTTTTCCATTTGCAGTGAGGCAATCCAGCTGTAATTCATTACTGAGCTCTTTCATTACAGCTGGAATCCCGCCAGCATAGTACAGGTCCTCCATAAAATAATTTCCGGAAGGTTGAAGATTGGCAAGTAGCGGAATGTTTTTAGAAAGCCTATCAAAATCATCAATGGTCAGCGGGAGCTCAACCCGACCTGCAATAGCAAGTAAATGAATAACGAAATTGGTAGAACCACCAATTGCTGCATTCACTTTGATGGCATTTTCGAAGGCTGCACGGGTAAGTATAACCGAAGGAGTCAGCTCCTCCCGCACCATCTCAACGATTCGTTTTCCTGAAAGTTGAGCCAGTACTTTCCTGGCAGCATCTACTGCGGGTATAGCAGCGTTTCCAGGTAAGGATAAGCCCAGCGCTTCTACCATACTGGCCATAGAAGAGGCAGTACCCATTACTGCACAATGTCCTTTGCTGCGGCACATACCGGCTTCCGCCATATTCAATTCTTCCTCCGACATGATACCGGTTCTTACATCTTCAGAAAATCGCCAGAGATCGCTGGTACCAATATCCCGGCCTTTAAATTTTCCGGTTAGCATAGGGCCACCGGACACAACAATAGTTGGAATATTGACACTGCAGGCACCCATCACCAATGCCGGTGTTGTTTTATCGCAACCACAGAGCAAGACCACACCATCAACCGGATTGGCACGGATGGATTCCTCCACATCCATACTAACCAGGTTCCGGTAGAGCATGGCGGTAGGTTTGATCAGGGTTTCTCCCAGCGACATAACAGGAAATTCAACCGGAAATCCGCCTGCCTCTATGATCCCTTTTTTTACTGATTCTGCGAGTTCACGAAAATGTCCGTTACAGGGAGTAAGTTCTGACCAGGTATTACAGATCCCGATAACCGGTTTACCCTGAAGTTCATAATCGGGTATTCCCTGGTTCTTCATCCAGGCTCTGTAGATAAATCCGTCCTTTCCCTTTTTCCCGAACCATTGCTGGCTTCTTAGCTTTTTCTCCATGCTTGCTTTGTTTATACATAAGAATTACAACAGGCCAACCGGCATCATCCTGTCAGCCATAGAGGTAAACATAGGCGGTTACTAAATGTAATTAACTTTTTAAATTACATGCACTTAATATTCCTCTTATGCGGGTTTCCCTATTTTTTCTGATTATGTATATGTGTATTTCAGTTAACGGAAAAACGCAAACAAATCAGAAAGAATCTATTCTAATAAGGGATCACCTTTTGTTCCTGGAACAATTAACCAGAGATGTTCTTGAAGCATCCCGAATCTATCCTGAACAAATCATTTCCGAAGAGTTTGGGGCTAATAAAACTGGAGGGATACTAATCAGACCTGGCGGAAGGAATGCCTATCCCTCCTTCTGGATAAGGGATTATGCAATGTCATTGGAAACAGGCTTTGTTTCGGTAGCTGACCAAAAGCACATGTTAGAATTAACTGCCACTACACAGTGTGATCAGGCCTGGATCACCAAAGGTGGAAGTCTGGTGCCCGCTGGATCGATTGCGGATCATATCAGGATTGATGATGGCAAGCCGATTTATTTTCCCGGTACGTATGACTTTGAAAACCAGGGAAGTCCGGAGTTTGGAACATTGCCCCCCTTTTGTGATCAGTTCTTTTTTATTCATATGGCGCACTATTACGTAATGCAAAGCCGCGATCGAAAAATTCTCAAAAAGGAAATAAATGGCATAAGGCTAATAGACCGGCTAAAGGCAGCCTTTCATATGCCGCCTTCCAATGGTATAACATATATGGTGTATGCTACAGAAAAACTGAGAGGGGTGGATTTTGGATTCAGGGATGTACAGACAATAACCGGTGATTTGTGTTTTGCATCTATTCTGAAATACAGGGCAGCAAATGAACTTGCAGATTTATTGGAGCTGGTTAAACCTCAGGATGCACAACAGTACCGAATGATTGCAGAAAAGATAAAAAGTTCTTTACCAGGGATATTTTCAGATAAAAGAGGAATGTTAATGGCTTCAACAGGAAGAAGCAAGCAACCGGATGTTTGGGCTACCGCACTCGCTGTTCATTTTGGATTACTGGAAGGAGATGCAGCTATGAAAGTCTCCAGGCTTTTTGCTGATGCCTATAAAGCAGGTAGTTTAAGTTATAAAGGTAACATCCGGCATATACTTACAACAGATGATTTCAATGAGAACACTGCCTGGGAAATATCCCTTTCCCCAAAAAATCTATATCAAAACGGTGCTTACTGGGGTACCCCAACCGGATGGGTTGTGAATGCGATTAAACTTTCAGACCCCGGATCTGCAACTGCGCTTGCCCGTGAGTATATTGACGAGTTAATTGAAAATGATTTTAGAAAAGGGGAAACATACGGGGCACCCTATGAGTGTTTCAATCCATCCGGATATAATCAGAATCCAGTTTATCTAACCTCTGTTGCTTGTCCGCTGGTTGTTTTCAGAAAATTGTAGGCCGAAGCAATTCAATGGATTAATGGAGGATCCTTCAACCGGACTACTTATACACTCCTTTAAATGTTCCATTAGGCTGAACGGATATAAAGTATACTGGTTTGTTGTTTTGGAATGTGAAAGTTATACTGTATCCCAGTTTATTTTTAACGGTGAATAAATCTTTTGCAACAGGTACCAATTCACTATCCGAATCACCACTAACTTTCGCAATCAATTTGCCGCTTTGTAGTTCGATAACAACTGGAAGGTTGTAATTCTCCAATATGTACACACCGATGTATTTTTTTAAGTCAGTAAGTGATAATTGGAATGGTTCCCGTTTGATAAGAGCATTTAATTTTTGGAGGGTAATGGCGTTCATTGTAATTGTCAATGCCTTTTCATAATTCATTATTGCATTAACCGTATCTTTTTTTGCAGCAAAAAAATCACCATAGGAATCAAAAACATTGCTGCTGGAAGGATAGTTCTCTACATTCATTTTAAAATAAGCTCCTGCTTTATTGAACTGTTTCTTTCTAAGGGCATCGTAGCCCAAATAATTAATGAGCGTTTCAGGCGGATTTGATTTATAACCTAATTCCGATGAAATTTTTTGGTAATGTGTTTGTAATCTTTCTACTATACGGGTGCTTGTATCAATAAAATCTTTTTCTAAAGCGTCGAAAGAATAAAAATCAAAAATAAAACGTAACCCATCATATTCAGTTATCAACGGTACGGTGTTGTGTCTGTCCTTATCATAATACTTATAAGCATATTTCAATTGAATTGAATTTGTTTGCAAGAATTGATCAAACTTCATTATTGCACGTACAGGTTTTGTTTCACTAGTTTTGTCATCATTAATTGTTGCGAGTGTCGTTCCGAGTGCTATAGGATTAGCAATGCCAATAAACAACTTTTTATTGCTTATCTGCTGATTACGTAAGTGGGTCAGATACTGGTTCAGGTATTTTTCATTGTTATACCACAAACTTGGATCAATGGCGATGTAGGCATTAAACAGAGACGGATAATTAACCAGCAAATCAATTACAGTAAGTCCGCCTAAGGAATGTCCCACTATTACTTTATAAGGTGCGGTTGGATAGTGTTTCTCAATATATGGCATCAATTCAGATGACAGGAAATTCATGAAAGGGTTCGCATTTCCCATCTTATCGGCTGCCTGATAGGCAGGAACTAAATCCCTGAACCGATTGGTATTTTCAATGCCGACCACCATCATTTCTGGCAACACACCATTTCCATTGGCCTGGCTTAATTGTTGGATAATACCAATGGTGGAATAAAAATGCGCCTCACCATCCAATAAATACAAAACCGGGTATCGCTTCTCAGGTTGGACAAGATTCGACGTATTGGTTGGAGAATACACCCAAATCTTTCTGTTTTCATTTAAGACACTGGAATGAATCGTTTCTATTTTTCCAATCGTAATAGGCTGCGGCTGCTGAGCAGATATGCACTCATAAATCAATAATAATACTAGAATAAGTATACTGTTTTTCATGTTGATCAGTTTTTCGATCAAAACAAAAATAATGTGTATTTATTGTTTTTCAATAAATATTTGCCGCTTAATAAAATATTTTTACCTCCAAGAGTATAATAAAAAAGCCTGCAAATATTTCTTTTGCAGGCTTTCACTTCTTTCTCTTTTACTTTTTGCGGAGAGAGCGGGATTCGAACCCGCGATACCCTTTAGAGGTATACACACTTTCCAGGCGTGCTCCTTCAACCACTCGGACATCTCTCCAAACTTTTATCCGCCTTCGGCGGATGCCACCCGACCGGTAAAATCGGGACGCAAATATAGGGTTTCTCAGGGATTCGTCAATTCCCCCCGTAAGGAAGTTTCCAATAATTCATGCAGCCTGCGCCGGGAGGGCTTTTGCGCCAACAAAAACATCAGCTTGGCCAGGGTCGCTTCAAAGGTCATATCATAACCAGACACCACCCCCATCTCCTTCAGCGCCCGGCTTGTTTCATACATGCCCAACTCCACCGATCCGCCATCACATTGGGTGATATCAATGATGGTCATACCTCTGTCGATTGCCCTTTTTACCGCCGCCAGAAACCAGGGCGCCGTAGTCGCATTGCCACTGCCAAAGGTTTCCAGGATCACCGCCTTCGCCCCCGGGGTCTGCAACACCGCCTCTACCGTTGCCTCTGTAATTCCCGGAAATATCTTCAACACCGCCACCGCCGGATCCAGTTTCTTGTGCACCTTCAATGGCTGCTCCGGATGCTTCAGCAAAAACTCCTTTTTATACTTGATATTGATCCCCGCTTCCGCCAATGCCGGATAATTCATCGAATAAAAAGCTTCAAACTTCTCCGCATTGTACTTCTTCGCGCGGTTCCCGCGAAACAGACTGTAATCAAAATAGATACATACCTCCGGCACAATTGCTCTGCTGCCCTTACGCGCTGCAGCAATTTCCAACGCTGTGATGATATTCTCCTTCGCATCGGTCCGGATCTCCCCTATCGGCAGCTGCGATCCGGTTAGCACCACCGGCTTGGATAAATGCTCCAGTAAAAAACTCAATGCCGAGGCTGTAAAGGCCATCGTATCGGATCCATGCAGGATCACAAATCCATCAAAAGCTTCATAATTTTTCTCAATGATCAGTGCCAGCTCCACCCAAACTTCAGGTGTCATATTGGACGAATCCATCGGCGGATTAAAGGCATGAACTTCCACTTCATACCCCAACTTCACAATCTCCGGAATATTATCCCGGATCTCTTTGAATCCAATCGGCTTCAAGGCTCCAGTCAGTGGATCCATCACCATACCAACGGTGCCCCCGGTATAGATGATGAGTATCCGGGGGGTGTTTCTGTTTTTTCTCATATATCAGTTCGCGCTGTTAAGGCTGGTATTGAAAGAGCCTGTTGGCATTCGCAGTGGTAATCTCACCAATTTCTTCTACAGTTTTCTCATACACCTCCGCCAACTTTTCGGCTATGGGTAACAGATAGGAGGGCTGATTTCGTTTACCCCTATACGGTACCGGCGATAAATAAGGAGCATCGGTTTCCAGCACAATATGCTCCAGCGGTATTTGCTTCAACACTTCCGGCAATCCACTTTTCTTATAGGTTAACACCCCACCGATACCAAGATAAAACCCCAGCTTCACCACTTCCTTTGCCAACTCATAACTTCCTCCAAAACAATGAAAGACCCCACTGAGCCCTCCATCCTGTAAGGCTTTCACTTCCTTGATACACTCCAGTGTGGAATTCCTCGAGTGAATGGATACCGGTATCTTATAGTGCTTCGCCAGCTCAAGCTGCCGGCGAAATGCTTCGTACTGCTGCACATCATAATTGCGATCCCAATAGAAATCCAGCCCGATTTCTCCCACTGCTGCAAAAGGTCGTTTAGCCAGCCAATCCTCTACCTTTCGTAATTCTTCTTCGTAGTTCTCCTTCACATAACAGGGATGCAATCCCATCATCGCAATGCAATAACCGGGATAAGCTGCCTCCAGTTTCAACAGGGATTCATGCTCGGTATGATCGATCGCCGGCAGGTAAATGCGCTGAACACCAGCGGATTGCGCAGCTTCCACAACCTGCTTTACATCGCTCTGAAACTCCTCTACATATAAATGACAATGGGTATCGATTAAGGTCATTCGGCAAATTTCCAGAAAATTTTATTCCTTTTTAAACGTTTTACATGCAACCCTTTCTAAACTGTAAAGATTTAGAAACTACAAATCACCTTTTATGAAAATGAACCACCCAAAGAAATCACTCTTCCTGATCGCCACTGCAGCCCTTGTTATCGGCTTTTCAAGCTGCTCCAAAAACAATGACACCCAGGTTGACCGCGATCCCGAACTGACCCAGGCTACCGTGGAAGCGGAAGCGGAAGCTGAACTTATGTATGATGATGTATTTAATAATGTAATGGGCGCCGATCAGCAAGTTGCAATTGGAGGTACCGGCGTATTCCAATCTGCCAACAGTGATCAACCCGGCCCGCTGCAAAGCACCTGCTTTACCCTGACCCTCTCCAAAACCGGAGATGGTTTCCCCATCACCGTTACTGTAGATTTTGGTAGCGAAGGCTGCCTCGGTCGTGATGGTCGCACCCGCAAAGGCAAGTTCAGCACGATTTATACCGGCCATATGATCCTGCCAGGCAGTAAAGCAACTACCACCTTTACCAATTATTATGTAAATGGAGTAAAAGTTGAAGGAACTCATACCCTCGAAAACAAGAGCACCGCCAACCAGTGGGCCTTCGAAACCAGGGTTATCGATGGGAAACTTAGCCGGGAGAACGGCAACCAGATCAACTGGAACCGTGTTCGCACTTTCACCATGATTTCTGGCTCCGGTACCCCCTATGTGCCCACTGATGATGTGTTCGCCATTACCAGCAATGGCTCCGGTACTGTTACTATTGGTGATAAAACCGGTACCTGGACGAGCACCACCACCACCCCCCTGGAAAAGGCTTTCAGCTGTCGCTGGATCAGTGCCGGCACCCAGGAAATCCAGCGCCTGAATGGCAGAAAGGCCAGCCTGGACTTCGGAAACGGCGAATGTGACAATAAGGCCACAATCACGGTAAATGGGGTTTCCCGAGAAATTACTTTGAAGTAATTAAAAATTTAATTTACCTTTAAATCAGTTTTCATAGGGTACGGATTAAAAACGGGCCAGGGTTTCTACCCAGGCCCAACTCTTTTTTAGGGGGTACCTTATTTTTTCAGATATTTTTTTACCCTATTTATTCCACCCTGTTTTTGATAGCAGTACCCATAGCAAGGGCATCAAATGTGTACCCTTCCCTGCTTGCCTGCTCTAAAAACATCGGCAAAATCTCTTTCAATCGGGGCCATGCCTTTTCACTATCATGGAATACAAGTATGCTGCCCGCACGATAATTTTTCTTCACCAACTCCCAGCAATCCGATGGGGATAATCGGGTATCAAAATCAGCACTCAGCAAACTCCACATGATGATTTCATAACCTGCTTGCCTAAGTGCTTTTCCCTGGAAGCGCGTGAGCTTTCCATAAGGCGGACGAAACAGTTTACTATCAATGTATTTTCCTGCTTCCAGAATGTTGTTGAAATAATCTGCTGTATTACTCTTCCATCCATTTAAATGATTCATGGTATGATTACCCGTGCGATGTCCTTCCAGGAGTATGCGCTGATATACTTCTGGATAAGCAGCAACATTTTTTCCAATGCAGAAAAATGTTGCTTTGGCTTTGTAAGCTTTTAGCTGATCCAATACCCAGGGTGTAATTTCCGGATGCGGACCATCATCAAAACTCAGATAGATTTTTTTCTCTTTGGTACGCACCGACCAGATCCAGTTCGGATAGAGTGTTTGTAACAATTTATTTCCTTTCGCCCAGTACAACATTCCTCAAAAATAAACAATCCACCGGGCTTATCTTTGCGGCCTATGACCAGAAAAGTTAGAGTACGATTTGCACCAAGTCCCACAGGAGGTTTACACCTCGGGGGCGTACGCACCGTATTATTCAATTATTTATTTGCCCGCCATCACGGGGGCGATTTCATTCTGCGAATCGAAGACACCGACAGTACGCGGTTTGTTGAAGGCGCAGAAGACTATATCATGGAAACCCTTCGCTGGTGTGGTATGGAGCCGGATGAGAGTCCGGTTGCAGGCGGGCCTTATGCACCTTATCGCCAGAGTGAGCGCAAAGCAAGTTACCGTCAATATGCAGATCAGCTGATCGCGAATGGATATGCCTATTATGCATTTGATACACCCGAAGAGTTGGAGGAAATGCGGACGCAGTTTAAAACTGCAGAGAACCCATCGCCCCAGTATGATCACAAGTTGCGTATGAAGATGCGCAACTCCCTGAGTATGGGAGAGGATGAAGTGCAGCGCCTCATCAGTGAAGGTGTTCCCTATGTGGTACGCATTAAAATGCCTGAAAATGAAACCGTTTCTTTCACAGATATGATTCGTGGCGAGGTGAGCTTTTCAACCGGTACAGTGGATGATAAAGTATTGTTGAAAAAAGATGGTATGCCTACTTATCACCTTGCTGTGGTAGTGGATGATTACCTGATGAAAATCACCCATGCATTTCGTGGTGAAGAATGGTTGCCCAGTGCACCGGTTCATCTCTTATTATGGAAATACCTGGGCTGGAGTGATGAGATGCCCCAATGGGCACATCTCCCACTGATTTTAAAACCCGATGGCAATGGCAAACTCAGCAAACGCGATGGAGATCGGTTAGGCTTCCCCGTTTTTGCCATGAACTGGACAGATCCGCGCACCAATGAATTCACACAGGGTTTCCGCGAAAGAGGATTCCTGCCGGAAGCATTTGTGAACATGCTGGCCATGCTGGGTTGGAATGATGGCAGTGGTAAAGAGATTTTTACCATGGAGGAATTGATCGCTTCCTTTGATATGAGCCGAGTTCATAAAGGCGGCGCCAAATTCGATTTCGAAAAAGCTAAATGGTTCAACCACGAATGGATCAAAGCTGCTCCTGCAGCGCGTTTGCTGCCAGATGTAAAAAATGTTTTAACAACGGCAGGATTATCGGTTACAGATGACAGTTATCTGGCAACCATAATAGACCTTGTGAAGGAGCGTTGCACCCTCTTACCTGATTTTGTGGAGCAGGCAGGTTTCTTTTTTGCTGCACCTGCATCACCTGATATGGAGCCGGTAAAAGCCAAGTGGAACCTGGACAAGAATTTATTCTTTACGGACCTGCAGGGCGTGCTGGCAGATTTACATGACTGGTCGGCGGCTTCGATTGAAACAGCATTTAAAGAAATGGCAACAGCCCGCGCGATCAAAGTGGGAGAATTGCAATTACCACTTCGATTGATGCTGGTAGGAGGCAAATTTGGTCCGGCTGTTTTTGATATTGCAGCGTTGATTGGTAAAGCATCCACTATTGAACGCATTAAAAAAGGATTGGAAAATCTTGCATAAACAAACTTGTCAGTGTATTTTGTCGCCCTATGAGAAAAAATAACACCTTATCCAGTTTCCTGAAGACATTTTTTTTGTTGATGGCAGTTGGCGTCCTTGTTTCCTGCCAGAAGGAAATTAATCCATTGGAAGAAGAAAATAATAATGAACCTGGAACTGGTGCTCCGGCGCCGACCGGTAGTTCTTATATGCCTTATACCAAGGGTTCCAGCTGGACCTACCAGGACAGTGCTGTTACCAACTTTAAAACTGTGATGGTTGCAACGGATGTTTCCAAAACCATTGCTGGCATCTCCTACAAACAATATGATGTTGTAGAGGGTATTAATGATGTGCCAGTTTATTATGGGAATATCAAGAATGACTATTATATGTTACTGGAGGCCGGGGCTGCAAACGGTGCCACGATTGATATCAATATGCTTTTTTTAAACGACAAGGAAAATGTAGGATACACCTGGACCAAAGATGCCGGAACTGCCAATGGATTTCCAGCACGCATCAAAGGAAAAATTGCAGCGAAAGGAATTACTAAAACCTGGGTAGGCAAAACCTATAAGGACATCATTCATACGAGTGTTGATTTGGAATACAATCTGATGGGAACCTGGATGCCCATGGGAACCTATCAATTTTATTGTGCAAAAGGGATAGGTTTGGTTAAGACAGATTATTCATTAAGTCTGTTGGGACAAACCTACACGTCAGCTGCCTCTTATCTGGTTGACTACACCATCAAATAACTCAGCCCAGCGCTTTCATTTGGTCCACCAACGGAAGCCAGTCAGTACTAAATAAATTTTGTAATAGCAGGCGATCGGAATCCTCCAGCTGAACAATGCCACTGGAATTTTCGATCGCTTGTTCTTTTGTACGAATGCCAGGTATCACTGTGCTTACCTGCGGGTAACTCAGGATAAAACTCATAGCCAGTCCGGTTTTGGTGGTCTTGTACTTTTCACAAAGCGGCCAGATTTTTTCTTCCAGGATCGATAATGATGCATCCAGTACAGATTCATTGAGCCGGAAGCTGCGATGATCATTTTTACCAAACTGTTGATTGCGTTTAAACTTGCCTGTTAGTAAGCCAAATTGCAGTGGCATACGGGCAATGATGCCATATCCGGCAGCAGCCGACTTTTCCATAACGGGCAGCGCGATCTGGTTGATCAGGTTAAATACCAGCTGAAATCCGGATCCCTTCTGATGTTGCAGGAGAAAATCCGCTTCCGGAGCAGGTTCAAAACTGTTGAGCGATAAACCCCAGTACCGGATCTTTCCACTTTGTTTCAATTCCTCCATGGCTTCGATGCAGGCTTCGGTTTCAAAATGTTTGAGGCGGGCTGAATGTAGTTGGTAATAATCGATCCGGTCTCTTTTTAAACGTTTCAGACTTTGTTCAACAGCCTGAAGAATATAGTTTTTTGAGTAATCCAGTACGATGGTGTCATTGACATCACGGTGCCCCACTTTGGTAGCAATCAATATTTCGGGATTACTGCCAATAGTATTGCCGAGCAATGTCTCCGAATGACCCAGACCATAAAAATCAGCGGTATCAAAAAAGTTGATCCCCTGGTCCAGTGCCTGGTGAATGGCCTTTTTAGAGCTTTCGTCATCTGCGGGTCCCCAGCCAATGGGCGTGTTACCAACCATGGCATCGCCTCCGATTGCCCAGGCCCCAAACCCGACCTCACTAACCAGCAGATCGGTATTTCCGAATTTCCTGTATCTCATCCCACCAAGCTACAACTTTTCCCGACTGGGTTTTAACTATCTTTACCCCGCCATATGAATAACATGAATCGACCCATACGTGTACTGGTTGCCAAGGTTGGCCTGGATGGTCACGACCGCGGCGCCAAAGTTATTGCTACTGCCCTGCGCGATGCAGGCATGGAAGTCATTTATACCGGACTGCGCCAGAGCCCGGAAATGGTCGTAAACGCCGCCCTCCAGGAAGATGTGGATGCCATCGGAGTAAGTATTCTCAGCGGTGCACATATGACTGTTTTTCCAAAACTAATTGAATTAATGAAGGAGCGCGAGATGCAGGATGTACTGCTTACAGGCGGGGGCATTATCCCGGAAGATGATATGCAAAAGCTCCAGGAAATGGGTGTTGGGCAACTCTTTCCGCCCGGCACCAATACTGCTGATATCGCGCAATACATCACCAACTGGGTGAAACAACACCGCAATTTTTAAGAGAGAAAACTATACCAATGCAGCTGTCAACTATCTTAACGCACCTGAATGAAGGGGTACTCACGATCACGATCAACCGACCCGATAAACTGAATGCCCTCAACAAAACGGTAATAGAAGAATTACATATCGTACTGGAATCCTTTTACAAGCATCACGAAATGAAGGCCGCCATCATCACCGGAGCCGGACCAAAAAGTTTTGTCGCCGGAGCTGATATCTCTGAATTCCTCGAACTGGATGCAGCAGGAGGTGCAGCACTTGCCGCAAAAGGGCAGGAACAGGTATTCTCTAAAATCGAAAACTCCCCCAAACCCATCATCGCTGCAGTGAATGGATTTGCACTCGGCGGAGGTTGTGAACTCGCTATGGCCTGCCATTTTCGCCTTGCATCCGAGCAGGCGAAGTTCGGGCAACCGGAAGTGAACCTCGGACTGATCCCCGGCTATGGAGGAACACAACGACTCACCCAGCTCATCGGGAAGGGCAAGGCGATGGAACTCATGATGACCGGAGCCATGATCACTGCCCCCGAAGCACTGCAACTGGGACTCGTAAACTATGTGACTCCTGCAGAAGAACTGCTGCCAAAAGCCAACAGCCTGCTGCAAACCATCATCCATAAAGCGCCACTTGCCATCAGTGAAGTCATCCGGCTTACGAATATTGCAGCAATTGGTGCAGACAATGGTTTACAGGAAGAAATCAATGCATTCGGACGGCTTTTCGATACTGAAGATGCCAAAGAAGGAGCCAAAGCCTTTCTCGAAAAAAGACAACCGGTTTTTAAAGGAAAATAACCAGTGCCGTTAACTTTGCGGCCAACCAAATACAATCGCCATATGGACTACAGAATTGAAAAAGACACGATGGGTGAAGTGAAAGTGCCCGTGGATGCCTATTATGGTGCCCAAACCCAGCGCAGTATTGAAAATTTCAAGATCGCGCAGGATACCAATAAAATGCCGAAGGAAATCATCCAGGCATTTGCTTACCTGAAAAAAGCAGCCGCCATCACCAATTTCGAAGCAGGTATACTGCCCAAAGAAAAAGCTGATATGATCGGCCGGGTTTGCGATGAAATCCTGGAAGGCAAACTGGACGCTTATTTTCCCCTGGTAGTTTGGCAAACCGGATCCGGTACCCAGAGCAATATGAACGTGAACGAAGTAGTAGCATATCGCGGACATGTACTCAATGGCGGTCAGCTTTCTGATAAAGAAAAGTTTCTGCATCCGAATGATGACGTAAACAAATCACAATCCTCCAACGATACCTTCCCTACTGCGATGCATATCGCGGCTTATAAAATACTCCTGGAAGTAACCATTCCTGGTATTGAAAAACTGCGCAACACACTTGCTGATAAGAGCAAACAATTCATGCAGGTGGTGAAAATTGGTCGCACCCATTTCATGGATGCCACCCCGCTTACTGTAGGACAGGAATTCAGCGGTTATGTATCTCAGTTAGATCATGGTTTGAAAGCCATTAAAAACACATTGGCGCACCTGAGTGAACTCGCGCTGGGTGGTACTGCAGTAGGAACCGGTATCAACACACCTCCCAACTACAGCGAAAACGTAGCCAAACATATCGCAACCTTAACAGGACTGCCTTTCGTAACTGCTGAAAACAAATTTGAAGCCCTGGCGGCACACGATGCCATAGTGGAAGCACATGGTGCGTTGAAAACAGTTGCAGTAAGCCTGATGAAAATCGCCAACGATATCCGGATGCTTTCCAGTGGTCCAAGATCCGGCATTGGCGAACTGTTCATTCCGGATAATGAACCCGGATCCTCCATCATGCCGGGTAAGGTGAACCCCACCCAGTGTGAAGCGCTGACTATGATCGCGGCGCAGGTAATGGGGAATGATGTGGCTATCAATATCGGAGGAGCAACCGGTCACTTTGAACTCAATGTGTTCAAGCCGATGATGATCTACAATTTCCTGCACAGTGCCCGCCTGATTGGAGAAGGTTGTGTAAGTTTCAACGACAAATGTGCCGTAGGTATTGAACCAATTGAAGCCAATATTAAAAAACACGTGGATAACTCCCTGATGCTGGTTACTGCCCTGAACCCCAAAATCGGGTATTATAAGGCGGCAGAAATCGCACAGAAAGCTCATAAAGAAGGAACTACATTAAAAGAAATGGCTGTAAAACTCGGCTACCTCACTCCGGAAGAATTTGACGAGTGGGTGGTTCCCGGGAAGATGGTAGGGCTGTAAGACCCTTCCATTCGTCGAAATCTAGCTCTCCCCAAAACAATAAAACGGCCCTCGTGGCCGTTTTTCATTGACAAAATTGATTGTTAGTACATTAAAATACTCATGTTCTGTTTTGGTCCGTTCCCTACTATTGATTTGACGACCAATATCCACTGAAAAACCAAGAGGCTTGGTTAAAAGGAAATGTTGTCAATTTCGAATATAGGGTTTAGCGTCCCTCCTTTTTGGGAGGGACAATTTTTTGCCACCTACCTCGAAGTAGCAAATCGGCCATTGGAAATGACAATTGGATTACCGGTCGCTGATTCCACCACTGTTCCTGAGAATGTTCCCACTGCCCTGTCTGCTGTCAACTCCGTAATCACAATCCGAAAATCAGTAGTAGTAGTGCCAGTTTCGAAAACAAGTTCTCCATTTTCAGCATAGCCAAAATTTGCAAAGGGAAATACGTATTCCCCTACCTGCAGGGTGGTGCCCCCGAAACTCACAAATATCTGACCGTTATTAACTGGAGTAAAGCCCTCCACATTTATAAACTGGAACACCGAAAAATCCTCCACAAAACTCGTATCAATGGTGCCACTGTACTGGGTACTGCCAACACTGAAACTCCAGGTATTCAGCTGGTTTTGCTGCGTCGCTTTTTCAACACTTGTTTCCTTGCTGCAGGCTGAAATCAATACCGCGATAACAAGCGCCAGTAATGCCAATCCCTTTTTCATAGTCATTTTTATTTAAGACACCTGCACATCGTCGTTCACACGGGTGCTGGTTTCAATGGGTCGTTTTTTATCTTTTTCTTCTTTCGGAAGAAACTTATTCTGGAATATCAGCAACGCAATCACTCCCACGGAAATGGAAGCATCCGCGATGTTAAAAACCGGACTGAAAAATTCAAAATCCTCCCCGCCTACAAAAGGCATCCATTCAGGATAGGTGGTGCGTATGATCGGGAAATAAAACATATCCACCACTTTCCCATGTAAAAACCCTGCGTATCCCTGCTCCGGGAACATTTTTGCCACCGAAGTATAGGTACTCTCCTCAAAAATCAGCCCATAAAACAAACTGTCAATCAGGTTACCCAGGGCTCCCGCAAATATCAATCCCACACAAACTACAAAACCCGGATGCTGCTGCTTCCTCAATATACTGCGAATGTACCAGACCCCAAATACCACTGCCACCATGCGGAACAGCGTTAACGCAATTTTACCGAATTCGCCCCCAAACTTCCAGCCCCAGGCCATGCCTTCATTCTCTACAAAATACAACTGGGCCCACTCCGCGTTCTCGCCAAACATTTTGATCCCCCGATCATAAGGTGTCAGCGGCTGGTGACTTGCATCCCAATGATAACTCAGTGGCATATTGGTCTTAACCCAGATCTTTAACGCCTGATCAGCTACCAGAATCAGTAGTATTAAGAGTATTAAATTCCTTGCTTTTGCCATAATCAACTTGTAAAACAACAAAGATAACCGTTGGACTTGTTTTATTCCTGGTAATAAATTCTTTTTACCCGCTGGGAAATACCTGTCAGGATCTCATAAGGAATGGTACCCGCCCATTCTGACACCTTCGAAACCGGCAGCCCTTTTCCAAAAACCGTAACCGGATCGCCTTCCCGCACGCCTTGCAAACCGGTAATATCAATCATGGTCATATCCATACAAACTGAACCAATTGTCGGAACCAGTTGACCCTTCCACCATAATTTTCCAACTCCATTTCCCAGGGATCGCGGATAGCCATCTGCATAACCTATACGAATCGTGGCAATCCGGGTCGGACTTGTAATCCGGCCCCTCCGACCATAACCTACTGATTCCCCAGGCTCCAGGTCTTTGATTTGCGCGATGGTGGTAACCAGGGTGGAAACTTCCTCCAATGGTGATGATCCCGCCATGGCAGCATCAAATCCATAGAGGCCAATTCCCAGCCGCACCATATCAAACTGCCATTGCGGATGCCGGAAGATGCCCGAGGTATTTTCAATATGCCTTAAAAACGGATACTGAACTACCTCTTTCAACGCCTCCGAAAATTGTTCAAAGCGCTGCACCTGCTCTTTGGTAAACGCATCAAATGCTGCATCTTCACTGGCTGCCAAATGACTGAAAACCGATTGTATTTTAAAGGGTGAACCAGGTAGTTGCGCAGTTAAAAAAGGAAGTTCTGCCAGTGCAAAGCCCAATCGATTCATGCCAGTCTCCAATTCCAGGTGAACCGGGTATTGTGGAATGCCTTCCTGGCGGATAAAATTCGCAAAGCTTTGAAACAGGCTGGAGGAATACAAGACCGGCTCCAGATTATGTTCTACCAATGCATCAAAACCAGGTGGCGCCACATTCATAACCATAATTGGAAGATGAATACCGGCCTTACGCAAGGCCACTCCTTCATCTGTATAGGCCACCGCCAGATAATCCACTCCATGAAACTGCAGCAGATTGGCAATCTCAAAACTACCACTGCCATAGGAAAAAGCTTTCACCATAGCCATGAGACGGGTTCCTTTCTGTAGGCGCTGCTGGTACCATTTGAGATTCTGTAGCATCGCATTCAGGTTGATCTCCATAACGGTCTGGTGTACCTGCTTTTCCAGCAAGGCAGAAATCCGTTCAAACTGAAAACGACGGGCTCCTTTTACCAGGATGGTTTCCTCTCTGAAATTCAACTCTTCCCAATGCTGCAATAATAGATCGGTGGCTGCAAACCATTGAAGTTCTGAAAAACCATAGGCTGCAAAGATGGCTGCATGTTCTGTTATTTCCGGACCAACTCCGATTACGCGTTGTACACCATGATGATGCAATAAAGCTGCTACGCGTTCGTAGAGCTGTGCAGATGTCCAGCCGGTTTCCGGAATATCTGAAACTATGACGGTCTTTTTCGAATGCTGCTGCTGTTGCGATAAAAAATCCAGTGCAATTACCAGCGAACTGATATCCGCCGAATAACTGTCATTAATAACCGAACACTGGTTAATGCCTTCCTTCAACTCCAATCGCATGGAAATGGCATGCAGACCGGATATTCGTTGCTGTATTGAATCAGGCGATATACCCAATTCAAGCAGGACCAATATGCAGGTCAGGCTGTTTTCCAGCGCCGCATCACTACTAAAGGGAAGGGCTAACCGAAAATCAAGTTCCTTATATTGAAGCTCTAATTCAGCACTTTCTTCCTTTCTTGAAATTGTTTTTATCCGCAGGTCTGCACCTGGATGAGAACCAAATCGAACCAATCGCTGTCCGGCTTGTACCCTGCTTTCTATAAATTCATTGATCCAGTCGTCCTGGTAATGAGTGATGATTACTTTACAGGTATCAAAGAGTTTCCACTTTTCTTCCAGCTTTTCCTGCATCGAGGCAAAGCCTTCACTATGTGCCAAACCCAGATTGGTAAAGACTCCGATACCTGGTTGAATGATGTCAGCCAATGCCTGCATTTCTCCCTTGCGAGATATACCTGCTTCAAATAAACCCAGTTGATGCTGTTCATTCATCAGCCAAACGCTAAGGGGCACTCCAATTTGAGAGTTATAACTCCTGGGACTCCTGACTATTCGGTAATCGGGCTCCAGCAACTGGTTCAACCATTCTTTTACGATAGTTTTTCCATTGCTGCCGGTGATGCCAATTACCGGAAAGGAGAATTGGCGGCGATGATGTGCTGCAACTGCCTGGAGTGCTTTCACCGTATCCGGTACCCAAATAATATTGGCCTCCTCCAATCCTGTGGTATCCACTTCTTCTGATACCAGGAAATGCCGCACCCCCTGTTGGTACAAGGCAGGAATAAACTGGTGACCATTTCTGTTCCCACTTACAATCGAAAAGAATAAACTGGTTTTGGGAAATAATAGTTTCCGGCTGTCATTCAACAGGTGGACAATCAAACCATTGTCGGCTTTCTGTATCCATCGGCCCTGCAGAATTTCAGCGATATCGGAAATGCTGTACATGTTTGTTTATTCAGGTTCTTTGGACGCGAGCTCTTTGGCGGCATTTTTATTGGCCACATGAATTGAATAAACGATAGATGCGCCAATACAAAACACAATCACCAGTAAGGAAATATAAACAGGTAAATGAAGTCCAAAATACCCCACCAGCATTTTCAAGCCGATAAACACCAATACAATCGCGATTCCCTGTTGCAGATAAGAAAACTTATTTACTGCACCTTTCAAAAGGAAGAACAAGGAACGCAATCCCAGAACTGCGAAAATATTGGAGGTATATACTACCATCCTGTCCTGGGAAATGGCAAATACCGCCGGTATGGAATCCAGCGCAAATACAATATCGGTGGTTGCCAGCATGATCACTACCACAAACATGCTGGTATAGTATCGTTTTCCATCTTTTATGATGGTATACTTACCTCCACCATCATGCGCCACCAGCGGAAGTATACGCTGCAGGAACTTATACACGGTATTCTCCGACATATCGGTCTCTTCATCGTGTTTCGCTGTAAACATTTTGATACCGGTGTAAAGCAGCAATGCTCCAAACACATAGAGTAACCATTCAAACCGTTCAATCAGAACAATACCAACAGAAATAAAGATTATTCGGAAAACAATAGCGAGGATAATTCCAATCAGCAAGACTCTCGGCACATATTCCTGCTTTACGCCAAAGAAAGTGAAGATGAGTATGAATACAAAAATATTGTCAATACTGAGCGACCATTCCATTAAATACGCACTGAGGTATTCCAGGGCTGGTTTTTGCCCGTCTTCAAACCATACAAATACAAAAAATCCAAGCGCCAGGGAAACCCAGAAAATGGTTTGTCCCAACGCTTTTTTCATAGTTACCTCAGATGATTTTTTACTCATCAGTCCGAGGTCAAATACCAGGGCCAGCACTACAACGATGCCAAATACTAAATACGTAATCTGTTCGGGTGTCATGTTCTCTTATTTATGCTGATAGCGCAGCTTTCTGAAATAGTGGAAAGCCCATCCAAAGGCAATCATTAACAGGATTGGTACCACAATATTGATCAATTGCCAGTTGGTTTTGCTTTCTTCCAGTTTTTTCTGATCCAGTAAACGCAGACTGAAATCCTTGGCCCTTGTTTCCAGGATACCGGATTCATCTACGAGGTATTCAATGGAATTTTGAATAAAATCACGATTCGCAAACTGGAACTTGGTATAAGGATTCATGCCCATCGGAAGCGGCCCTTCATTCTGGGTTACTGCATTCAGGGCGATATCTCCATCCGCAATGACAATCATTTTACTTTCGGGAGATTGTGTATTAATTGTTTGTCCCTGTGCGGTTATGAATGCTCTCTGTTCTGTACTCAGGCGGTTGGCATAATGAGAAGTGAATTTCCCTTCCAGTAATACTGCAACCGGAATTTTCGATTTATTGAAGGTGTTGAAATCTTCTTCCTTTTCTACCGAATTCCAGCTCACTTTGGCAGGCGTTTCGAGTGTGCGTGCCTGTTGGGAGCTGGCTAATAAAATGGTTTTCTGAATTCCTTTTGCTTCCACCGTATCCAGGGTATTGGGAAACTGGGTCAACACATAATCCAGGTTTTTGGCAATCGGGTGACCGCTATAATTAGAAAGCAACGGACTATAAAACCAGGGAAGCAGTTGAATTTGAGGTTTGCCTCCCACTGAACCAATAACAGAAGGCATTTTATCTGCATTCAGGTCCTGTAGCAGATCCTGGTTGATGCGTACGCCATAGCGGAACAGCAGGTCATCCAGTTCGAGTGCGCGGTCAAAGGCGATGAATTCATTTTGCGTACGCTGGAGACTGTCCATCTCTGCATAGAGCTTATCAATCATCCAGAGCAGTTTTCCGCCCTGCATCACATACTGATCCAGTTTGATTTTCTGTTCATCACTGAAGGCAGTGGTAGGCTTGGTAATGATCAGCGCATCAAAAACCGGGGGGATCAATCCCACGCTATCAATTGGAAGAATGCGGAACGCATAGTTTTTACGCAATACATTTTCAATCAGATCCTGTACCTGGTAAGTAAGTGGCTGCCCATTACCAACCAGGTAGCCGATCAGGGGCACAGTATCCTGGTTCAGTTGTTTAATAGCATAGGCAAACTTGAATTCGAGCAGGGCTTCTGCTGTATTGAGTGATTCGAGTCCGCCTGCTGCACTCACTCCCTGCAACAAATCAATCGCGGTAGTTCTGCCTTTGTGCTGGACGACGGCACCAGGAAATACCAGGCGCTCTTCCTGGCCCTCTCCTTCTTTCGTTTGCGCCTTAATGTTAGTAGGGTTGAGTCCGAGGCGCGATAGGGAATCATACAGGATTGCTTTCGCCGTATCATTCAAACCCTCTCCGGGTTTAATAAACTGAAACCGGATATTGGATTTCCCAACAGCTTTGAATTCGCGCAGCAGATCATCGGTGCTGGCGGCGAGTTTCTTGAAGCCGGCGGGTAATTCGCCACTTAATAAGATATCGATCTGTACAGGTTCTTCAATTTCGTTTAAGAGCTTGCGGGTGGGTGATGACAAAGTGTATCGACCTTCCGCAGTAAGATCCAATCTCACTGGTACTTGTTCCGCAAGCCAGTTTACTGCGATAACAACCAGCAGTAAAAGAATCCAATAAAATTTGTTGGAAAGCAGGTTCTTTTTCATACTTACTGGTTCAGCGCAATTTTACGGTTGGTGATGAGCAGGAAAAAAGCAATTACGCTGCCGAAGTAAATGATATCCCGACTGTCTACCACGCCTCTGCTGATGCTTTGATAATGGAAATCGATGCCAATTTTTTGCAGCAGGTAATCGGCATTTCCCTGCAGGGCGGGTAACTGACTCAGCGCGTTAAAGCCGGTATATAAAATGAAACACATAAATGCACTCAGAAGAAAGGCGATTACGCTGTTCGAGTTCAGGCTGCTGCACCAGGTACCGATGGCGGTAAAAACAGCAGCCAGCAAAAACAGTCCGATATAGGATCCGATGGTGCCACCCCAATCAATGCCTTTATCTACCGCCAATGCCTGAACGCTGAACGCATAGAGGATGGTAGGCAGCAGTGCAATCACCACGATAGCATAGGCCCCAAGGAATTTTCCAACAACCAGTTGCGATGGTTTAAGTGGCCGGGTTGCCAGGATCTCAAAGGTTCCTGCCCTGAATTCATCGGACCAGCTGCGCATAGTAACAGCGGGAACCAAGAAGAGCAGGATCCAGGGTGCCAGCTGGAAGAATTTATCCAGGCTCGCATACCCATAATCCAGGATGCTGGAATCGGGAAATACAAAAAGAAAAAGTCCGTTCAGCAGCAGGAAAACGACGATAGCCACCAGGCCAGTCAGACTTCCAAAAAACTGCCTGAACTCTTTTTTAGCAATTGACCACATAGGGGGTAAAAATAAGGTGAAATGTGAGATGTCAGACGTGAGACGCTGAATTTCCCTCGTCTCACCTCTCACGTCTGACGTCTGACGTCTCACATTCCTTAGACCGCGAAGCTCTCCCCGCAGGCGCAGGTTCTGCTTGCATTGGGGTTACTGAAATAAAAACCTTTACCATTGAGGCCGTCGGAGAATTCCAGGGTGGTGTTTACCAGGTAGAGAAAACTCTTCAAATCGGTTACTACCTTGATACCATTGTCTTCAAATACCTGATCGGCCGGCTTGCTCACATTGTCAAAATCCAGTTTGTAGCTGAGTCCGGAGCATCCTCCTCCCACAACGGAAACCCTCAGGAAATAATCCCCGGTTTTGTTTACATCTGCCTCATCCAGCAGCTTCAATACTTTATCCTTTGCTTTATCACTTACAAATAACATAGTCGTCTCCGTTTATTTCGATGTACAAATTTACACTTTTTCTCTCCGCCGTGGTGGATGGCACCCAACTAGTGAGGTACCCTAAGTCGGAGTGAGGCTAACTCCCCAACTCCTGCCTGAACAGTTCCCGCACCCACTCAATTTCAGCTTCCGTGGTGAAGCGACCCAGGCCAAAGCGAAGGGCTGAATAGGATCGCTCATCTGAGAAGCCCATGGCTTTCAACACATAAGACGGTTCCAGGGTTGCAGAAGTGCAGGCCGAACCAGCAGACAAGGCCAGTTTTTTGTTAAACTGTAGCAACAGGCTGTTGGAATCCCGATCGGGGAAAGAGATATTCAGGGTATGAGGTAACCGGTTGGATGGATGTCCATTCAGGACCACACCCGGTAAGGATAAGATACCCTCCTGCAGGCGGTTACGCAAAGTTGTAAGTCGCGCTGCCTCTGCCTCCATTTCCAACCTGCATAGATCAGCTGCTTTTCCAAGTCCCACTATACCCGGCACATTTAAGGTGCCCGATCTCATCCCTCGTTCATGACCTCCCCCATCCATTTGGGCGGTAAGTCGAACCCGCGGATCTCTTCTTCTCACATACACAGCTCCGGCTCCTTTGGGACCATAGATTTTATGTGCCGAAAGGGTTAAGATATCAATATGATCTGTCTCCACATCCACCGGGATCTTTCCTGCCGCCTGGGTGGCATCGGTGAAAAAGAGCACACCATGCTTTTTGGCAATAGCCCCGATTTCCCGAACGGGATGGATCACGCCTGTTTCATTGTTGGCATACATGATCGCAATCAGGATGGTGGTGGGCCGGATAGCAGCTTCCAGCTCCTGCAGGTTGATCATCCCGGTTGCATCCACCGGTAACCAGGTGATTTCCAGTCCTTTTTTCTCGAGGTGTTTACAGGTATCGATTACCGCCTTGTGTTCGGTTTGACAGGTAATAATATGGTTGCCTTTTGAGGTGTACATTTCTGCCACGCCTTTAATGGCCAGGTTCACTCCTTCTGTTGCTCCCGAGGTAAATACAATTTCCTGGGGAATAGCCCCAATCAATCGGGCAACCTGTTCACGTGCGAGTTCAACTGCTTCCTCTGCAGCCCAGCCATAAGCATGTGACCTGCTGGCGGCATTGCCAAACTGTTTGGTGAAATAGGGCATCATGGCCTCCAGCACCCTCGGATCCATGGGGGTGGTGGCATTGTTATCCAAATAAACCGGTACCTGAAAAGGAGTTTCCATATTTAAAGAACATAAAGTTACATGCAATCGTTCGGATAAGGGTAAAGTCAGCGAAGCCACTTCTTATCTTTGAATCGCTGGTGGATGTCCTGCTCCGAGCACGCTTCCTCTGGTTCAAAAATCAGTTGGCACATGAATAAAATTGAACATATCGGGATTGCTGTAAAAAGCCTGGAAACCTCGATCCCGCTCTATGAAGCCCTCTTAAACACACCCTGTTATAAAACGGAAGAAGTGACAACAGAGAAAGTGCGTACAGCCTTTTTCGCAGTGGGAGAAAGCAAAATTGAATTGCTCGAAAGCACTGATCCTCAGGGAGTAATCGCCCGCTATATTGAGAAAAAAGGGGAAGGCATGCATCATATCGCATTTGCCGTAGAGGATATTTATGCTGAAATGGAACGCCTCCGCGCAGCAGGATTTGAACTCCTCAATCCCGAACCCAAACCCGGTGCGGATAATAAGCTGGTTTGTTTTTTACATCCGAAGGGAACTACGGGGGTGTTGGTGGAGCTGTGCATGGAGGTGAAACGTGAGACGTCAGAAGTCAGACGTGAGATGTGAGAAGTCTTTTCCATTCTTTTGCTTCACGTCTCACGTCTGACGTCTCACTTCTTTAGCCATTCACCCTCTCTTCTCCATCCATTCGGCCACTTTTATCTAACCAGTCAGTCAATCTCAACCGCTCCCGCATCATTGTTTCACTACTATTGAAGCACCAATGAACCGTCAGTGAACTATTCCCCAACCGCTCAAGGATACTCCCAAGGAATTTTACCCACAGGGTAGTTATTTACCGAATCAACTGAAGTAGCCCTTTCTGTTGTTCAAGTGGCTCGCCGATTAGCTGATACGTACAGGTCCAAATAAAGGTTCCGGTATTCTGGAGCATTCCATTCAGGGTACCATTCCAGCCCGAATCAGGATTCGTTGTTTCAAAAATCAGCTGTCCAAACCGGTTATAAATCCGCAGTTCAAATTTCTGAAGCTGACCAAATACCTGTGCTCTGAACAGATCATTTTTGTGGTCTCCATTCGGACTGAAAGCATTCGGCAAAAAGACACCTTTCAGACAGTCTTTCGTAGTTATAACAATGGAGTCGGTACCCCTGCAATTAAACTCATCTGTAACTGTAAGCCAATAGAGCCCCTGTGTTTTAACCTGAATTCCGCGGGAACTGGCTCCTGTATTCCATTTATAGTTACTAAAATCTCTCCCTGGCACCAGGTCAATGGTACTGTAGGAACAAATTAATGTATCGGCATCCAGGAAATCGGAAGGAGGTAGTTTGGTTTCAGTTATGACCAGTGTATCTGTCCCAATACACCCAAAACTATTGGATGCTCTTACCCAATAGGTTCCAGGTTGATTTACCTGTAGAACAGGCGCAATGGAAGCATCCTGCCATAAGTAATTTGCATAGGTCCCTGCCGGTTGTAATAGTTCCGGTTGGCCTTCACAAATAACCCGATCTGGTCCTAAATAAGGAACTGGCAATTCATATACTTCTACCAGTTCAATCGTATCTGAACTGAAGCAGCCATTCGGCAAATAACCATTTACCCAATAACTTCCCTTTTCTGATACCGTAATAAAATTGCTTGTTGAACCTGTACTCCATTGATATGAACTAAACCCGGCACCGGCGTTCAGTGAAAGAGTAGCTGTTTTACATATAGAAGTATCCAGACCCAGGTCAATAGCCGGTGGCCGGCTGATGGACAACTGAATCGTATCGTAAGCAAAACAGCCGGGTTTTAATTCTGCTGTTAATCTGTATTCTACAGGTTGATTGGGACGGATGAATAGGGTTCTTCCATTATAAGCACTTGTGTCCAGGGAATTTGACCATTCATAGTTAATAAATCCCTCAGGGGCTTCAATGGTAGCTGGCGCATCGAAACACAGTTCCTTGTCGGTTCCCAAGTTCAATGCAATCGGCGGATGTTCCCGAACCCAAATAGTATCACTCAATGAATTACCACAAGCGTTAGTAACGTCAACATAATATTTTCCAGGCTGGGTAACCCTGAATTCGGGAGTTGTTGTGCCATCCTGCCAGCGATACTGTATAAAACCAGCATCGGCTTTCAATAAAAGGGAATTGTTTTTGCAAAGCACCGTATCCGCTCCTAAATCAAGAATATTTTGAACCTGCGTTACAATTATCCGTACACTGTCTTTTTTTATTGAACATCCCATTACACTGGCATGTATTGTGAAGATGCCGGATTTTGCCAATTGGAAAGAATACATGGAATCATTAAGCTGTTGTACAGCGCTCACAAAACTGGAATCAAATTCCAACGGGATAAGGCTTCCGCAAGCGGGGTTCTTCCCCAGTGTAACAGTTATCCTGGAACCAACACATACCGCCTCCTGGTCTGCACGAACAGATACGGAATCACAGTGCGATATAATTTGACATGCTGGCGCTTTAACAAACCGATTGTCATTTACATTATGAACGATTGAAAGCTGTTCACTCAAATCATTTCGCTCTATTTTTTCATACATCGGCAAGTCAGCCGGTATGTAATATTTGGATAGCAGGGAAGTAACGGAATCCGGAAATCCGATACATGCTCCCAGCGTATCTGAACTGTGCATTTTATAAAAATCGATTCGGGATCCATCTGCAAAGGTTTTGGTACTATCGCCCATCAATTTAATGTTCACGAAACCACCATTACCAGTTGAAAGATAAGGCGGTTCATAAGGTATTCCCTCATTAATATGTTCACGTTTTCTCTGGTGGTAAATTTTCCCGTCTTTGAACATAGCAATATGTGCTTTGCCCGTAAACCCACTCTCGTATTCAAACATGGAAAATACTCCCGAGCCATCTTTTGCCAAACTGACTTGCGTTAATAAGGGAGAAGCATCTACCTGGTTTCTGAAAACAAAACTATTTTCAAAATCAGCGTTTTGATCCAGTTCAATTACTTCAGCATGTGATAAGTATTCCGGCCCGGGAACCCCTGGCGTTCTGGAGTACCAGTTGGTTATTCCGGATAAAAGAAATTTTCCGGATTCCGTAACCACCAGTTCGATCGGCCGATAGATTTTGGGACCCATCCAATCCATCGTGCTGATCAATGATTTTTGCCGGATTTTGTTTCCTGAATTTTTATCCAGCGCACTTATGACAAGGTAGGAATTGTAATTGCCCTGGAGATTAAAAAGAAGTAATTGATTCGATTGTATAGCCAATCCAAAACTGTTTTCAAATTCGCCGGACTGGTACACATTGCTCCACCTTATGCTTCCATCCGCCGGATTTAATTTCGTAACAGAAATTCCCTTTGCCCAATGTGAGCCAACCAGGTAAACCTGACCATCTGCGGGATCCTGCTCCAGGTCGGTTACATAGAAATAATCCCCTGTTCCATTATAACCTTCCCACAGCCTTGAAGAAAAAGTTTTTGACCAAAGCAGATTGCCATTGGGATCAAGTTTGGTAAAGATCAGATCATAGTTGCCGGTAACTTTATTGGGTGTTCTCCCCAATAATAGCAGGGAACGGTCAACTAATTCAAGCACCCTGAAGTAACTCAAAAAATAGCCCGGTGTTTGCTGAAGACTATCAATCAATTTCGCCCAAATTACATTTCCTTCGGCATCCGTTTTTATACAGGATCCCCCGCTGCGGTAGGGTACACTATTATAATCAACAAATTCGCCAGGTATAATAAAATGTCCATCCCTGGTCTGGATTGGTTGCGCAGTATAAAACCCCAACGAACTATGATGTAAAAAATCTCTGCCGGAAATGGTAAAACATACTTCACTCAGGGAATTGGTTATCCCTGTCGAATTATGCTGGAATGAGGAAGGTCGCTGAGGAATTTGCGATTGAAGTTTTTTTACTCTGGCCGGGGTTGCTCCCGGACTGCCAGGTGATGGCAGTTTCTCTGTTCGTTCAAGTAATAGCGAAAATTCCAGCAGCGATCTGCTGCCCTGAATTTTTTGACCAGATGGTACAGGACGTTTCGGAGCATTCGACTGACTCAAAGAAACATATCCGGACAATAGTAATATCAGAACCAGAAAAGGTTTGCAGCAATTTTTTTTTACACAGGAAGGCATCAGGCCCAAATATAATAGGTGGAATTCAAAACCGGAAATCCCCTCTTCCTTTCCTCCATCTTCCATTCCTCCCTTGTCTCCCTTCTCCTTTGTCTCCTGTCTCCCTTCTCCTTTGTCTCCTCTTCCATACTACGTTTCACTTTCCTTATTCAGCCCCAGCTTCTCCACGGCGGCCTGGGCAGCTACCTGGCTGGCGTCTTTTTTATTGTAGGCCTTGCCCTGGGCGAGCAACTGGCCATCTACCACCGCACCAATGGTGAAGAGGCGGCGACCACCCTCAAACTTTTCTTCGAGGGTTTCGAATTCGAGGTTCTTGCCATTTTTGTTGGCCCAGCCGTATAATTTGTTCTTGTGATTGATTTCGAGGTTTTCCAGGTCGTCCATGAACATGTAAGGCAGGATAATTCTTTCCAGTACCCAGGTGCGGGTTTTCTTGAAGCCTTTGTCCAGGTACACTGCTCCAACCACCGCTTCCAGGGTATTGCCAAAGATCTGGCTCACCTTCAGCGAGTTATCAAACTTGTTGAAATAGACGATTTTTTTGAGGCCCATTTTGATGGCCACCTCATTAAGGGTTACCCGGTTCACCATCTTGGAGCGCATCTCCGTCAGGAAACCTTCCTCGCGATAAGGGTATTTTTTGAAGAGAAAATCTGCCACAATACCACTTAAAATGGCATCGCCCAGGTATTCCAGCCGCTCATTATTATCTGCAGAAGAATCCTTTACCGACCGGTGTGTCAGTGCAGTTTTATATAGGTCGGTATTTCCAGGCGCAAACCCGAGTACGTTTTTCAATTGTTTCTTGAATTCCGTCGTTTCGGGAGAAGAACCTTTCAGGATGCTATCAAATAAACCCACAGATTTCGTTTAGTTACCGGGGTCAATTTAAGCGTTTGGCGCCAGACTTGCTAAATTAACCCTCAAATTTCTTCACAATCACACAGGCATTGTGTCCGCCGAAGCCAAATGTATTGCTCAGGGCAGCACGCACGGTGCGTTTTTGTGCTTTGTTGAATGTGAAATTCAGGCGGGGATCCAGTTCCGGATCATCCGTAAAGTGATTGATGGTTGGCGGCACGATATCATGCACCACAGACTGAATCGCCGCGATGGCCTCAATCACTCCAGCCGCACCGAGACAGTGCCCGGTCATCGACTTGGTAGCTGAGATATTCAGGTTATAGGCATGTTCTCCAAACACATTCATGATCGCCTTTACCTCGGCTACATCCCCCAGGGGTGTTGAAGTACCATGCGTATTGATGTAGTCGATGTCGGATGGCTGCATACCTGCATCTTCCAGGGCTGCCAGCATTACATTGCGCGCGCCCAATCCTTCCGGATGGGGGGCAGTAATGTGATGTGCATCAGCTGTAGCGCCACCTCCGGCGATTTCGCAATAGATTTTGGCACCACGGGCTTTCGCATGCTCCAGTTCTTCCAGGATCAGAATACCGGCTGCTTCACCCATCACAAATCCATCACGGTCTTTATCATAAGGACGGCTGGCGGTAGCGGGATCATCATTGCGCTCGCTCATCGCCTTCATGGCATTGAATCCGCCTACGCCTGCTTCGCTGATAACTGCCTCAGAACCACCACTTACGATAATATCGGCTTTGCCCAGCTTGATCAGGTTAACGGCTTCAATAATAGCATTGGTACTGCTCGCACAGGCACTCACTACGGCAAAATTGGGACCGCGCAGGTTGTGGCGCATGGAGATTTGTCCGGCTGCAATGTCCAGGATCATCTTGGGAATGAAGAAGGGATTGAATCGTGGAGTGCCATCGCCCTTGGCGAAGTCCATTACCTCATTTTGAAAGGTAATCAGTCCGCCGATTCCACTTCCGAATACCACCCCCGTACGATCGGGGTTGACATTTTCGCGGTTCAGTCCCGCATCTGCCATAGCTTCATCAGAAACCACCAGGGCAAACTGGGTGAACCGGTCAATTTTTCGGGCTTCTTTTTTATCGAGAAACTGCGTTGGATCAAAGTTCTTAACCTCACAGGCAAACTTTGTCTTGAATTTGGAGGCATCAAACAAAGTGATATTGTTAGCGCCGGGAGTGCCATTTAGCAAACCCTGCCAGTACTCCTCCAGGGTATTCCCAATCGGAGTCAGAGCGCCCATACCTGTGACTACTACTCTTTTAAGTTCCATGTAGATTGCCGGATTTTAAAAGTGAATAATCCGCCTTCTGAGCGGAAATGCTTTCGAGAGGCGGATTAAATATTGCCTGAAACGGAGTTCCGTTTACTTAGCGTGCTCTTCTAAATAAGCAACAGCCTGGCCTACAGTAGTAATGGTTTCGGCCTGCTCATCCGGGATAGAGATGTTGAATTCTTTTTCGAATTCCATGATCAGTTCTACTGTATCCAGAGAGTCAGCTCCAAGATCATTGGTAAAAGAAGCTTCGTTAGTTACTTCTGCTTCGTCTACTCCTAATTTGTCAACAATGATCTTTTTAACTCTTGTTGCGATGTCTGACATTGTAGTAAAGTTTAGTTACGGCTGCAAAAATATACTTTTTGGGTAAATAACAATTTTTGACGCTTTTTTTAATTTCCGGCCCGAAAACTGCCCGGTTAACTAACACCTAGTAGTAAAAATTTTTTAAATTACAAATCCTAACTGACCAAAACACAGCAGATGGCACTTAAAATCATTGACCACGGAACTCCGGAATACCAGCAGATGATCAAGTTGCGGGATGATATCCTGCGCAAGCCATTGGGACTGAGTTTTAGCCAGGAGGAATTGCAGCAGGAAAAGGACCAGATCCTCATCGGGGCTTTTGACGATGACAAAATGCTGGGCTGCTGTATGCTGGTTAATGAAGGGGATGGCGTGGTTCGCCTGCGCCAGATGGCGGTTAACAACAATCTCCAGGGAAAGGGAATCGGCCGGGCACTGATGAATTTTGCCGAGAACATCGCGCGCGACCAGGGCTTCAAACGCCTCACCATGCATGCCCGAAAAACAGCGGTCGGCTTCTACGAACACCTGGGTTACCAGATCTGCAGTGATGAATTTGAAGAAGTGACGATTGCTCACTACATCATGGAAAAGCGCTTACGGTAAGCGAAAAGCAAGTTTTCCTGAATCCTTATTGCCTTCCAGTCGCAGGTGTTGCTCCTCTACCTGCAATTCGGTGAAATCACTGATGGTCCAGATCACGCGTTCATGATTAAAATTGCTGTTGTTCACAGCCACTACCCGCATGCCTGCATCCAAGCCGGATCGTATGCCACTGTCGGAATCTTCAAACACCAGGCAGGCATCCGGATCAATACCTAATTTGGCTGCACCTTTCAGATAAGGCTCGGGATCGGGCTTGCCTTTGGTAACATCTTCCATCGTGATGCTGTCAGTGAAATATTGAGCAAGTCCCTGCTGGCGCAGAAAATGCCATGCACGTTTATGGGGTGAACTGGTTACCAATATAAAAGGCAAACCACGGTCAGCAATACCCGAAATAAAATCCTGCACACCCGGAATCAGGGCTGGCTGCATGGTTAAATCAAAAGAAACGCCATCATCATAAATTTCCTGTTTGCGGGCATCATCTGCGTGGACGAATAGAGTATGAATCGTTTCCCAGGTAGTTCGGCCATGAATTGTTTCCTTAATGATCTGTTCATTAAAGGGGATGCCTTCCCGCTCTGCCCACTTACCCCAGAATGCTTCAATAACCGGATTGGAATCAAGGATCACTCCGTCGAGATCAAATAAAATGGCCGATATCATATGGTTGGTTCTTTTTCTTTTGTTTGGGGGATTTCCACTACCTGCTTATGCATCCGTTGCAGGAAGGTCAATATGGTTGCCATATCCTTCATGCCTTCCACTACCAGCAGGAAATTCTTTCCGCTCTGTTTCAGGCGTGCATTGTTGGTATAGGTTTGAAGATACGCAAGGATACTATGAAACAGTTCTGATTCAAAATAAGGTGAATCGTGTTTGTTGACGAAGAAACATTTCAGTACCTGGTCGCGCAACAGTAGTTTCTCAAATCCAAGTTCCACACTGAGTTTGCGAATCCGTACGGTATCAAAGAGATCTTCCACCTGCGGAGGAACCGGACCAAAACGATCGCCCATTTCCTGGTGGAAATCCTGCAATTCTGCTTCTGTTTCACAGTTGTCGAGGCGTTGGTACAAAGACAAACGTTCACCAATACTTTCCACATATTCATCCGGGATCAGTATTTCCAGATCGGTATCAATGGTACAATCCTGCACATAATCTTCCTGCCGTGCAATTTCTTCTTTGAACAGTTCGCGGAAAGAAGTGCGTTTCAGTTCTCTGATCGCTTCATCCAGAATCTTCTGGTACATTTCAAATCCGATCTCTGCCATGAATCCACTCTGCTCGCCACCAAGCAGGTTACCGGCTCCGCGGATATCGAGGTCGCGCATGGCAATCTGGAATCCACTGCCCAGTTCACTGTGCTGCTCCAGTGTCTGCAATCGTTTTTTTGAATCCGATGGAAGGGTACTCAACGGAGGTGCCAATAAATAACAGAATGCTTTTTTATTGCTTCTGCCCACGCGCCCTCTCAACTGATGCAGATCACTTAATCCAAACTGATGCGCATTGTTGATGATGATGGTATTCACATTGGGAATATCAACTCCACTCTCCACGATATTGGTACAAACCAGTACATCGTATTTCTTGTCGATGAAATCCAGAATGCGTTCTTCCAGTTCATGCCCCTCCATTTGTCCGTGTGCGTATCCAATGCTTAAATCCGGACAATGACTCTGAATGATGGCCGCCATTTCTGCCAGGCCTTTTACCCGGTTGTGAATGAAGAATACCTGTCCGCCTCTTTCTGTTTCAAAATAGATTGCATCCCGGATAAAGTCTTCATTGTAGACCTGCACTTCTGTTTGAATGGGTTGCCGGTTGGGTGGCGGTGTATTCATGATGCTCAGATCCCGCGCACCCATCAGACTGAACTGCAGGGTTCTTGGGATAGGGGTAGCTGTTAGGGTAAGGCAATCCACATTGGTACGAAGGGTTTTGATCTTCTCTTTGTGTGCCACACCGAATTTTTGTTCTTCATCAATGATGAGAATGCCCAGGTCTTTGAACTTTACATCTTTGGCCAGGATGGCATGCGTACCAACAAGTATATCAATCTTGCCTTCTTCAACTCGTTTGAGCGTTTCCTTTTTCTCCTTCGCAGATTTGAACCGGTTGATATAATCCACGGTCACCGGAAAATCGCGCAGGCGATCTGAGAAGGTTTTATAATGCTGAAAAGCAAGAATCGTAGTAGGTACCAAAACAGCAGCTTGTTTACCATCCACCACTGATTTGAAAGCTGCCCGAATGGCTACTTCTGTTTTACCAAAACCAACATCTCCACAAACCAGGCGATCCATAGGTGAAGGTGATTCCATATCCTTTTTCACATCCGCGGTAGCCTTACTCTGATCCGGCGTGTCTTCATAGATGAAGGAAGCTTCCAGCTCTGTTTGCAGATAGGTATCCGGTGTGTGCTGGAATCCGGTTTGAGCTTTACGCTGCGCATATAACTGGATCAGATCGAAAGCGATTTCCTTAACGCGGGTTTTGGTTTTTTCTTTCAGTTTGGCCCAGGCATCACTACCCAGTTTGTTTACTTTGGGAACCGTGCCTTCCTTACCTGTGTATTTAGAAATCTTATGCAGGGAGTTGATATTCACATAGAGGATATCACTGTCCTTATAAATGATGCGAACGGCTTCCTGCAATTTGCCATTCACTTCCAGTTTCTGCAAGCCACTGTATACTCCTACCCCATGGTCAATATGTGATACGAAATCACCGGGTTGTAATTCGCGCAGGGTGCGGATGGTCAGCGCCTTGTTTTTATTATAGGCCTGTTTAACCTTGTACTTGTGATAACGCTGAAAGATTTGGTGATCGGTGTAACAAACCAGTTTCAATCCCTCATCAATAAAACCACCATGTATGGCGGCAGGAATAGGAGTGAAATTAATTTCAGCTTTGAGGTCGGCAAAAATGCTGTGCAATCGCTCCAGCTGTTTTGGATTTTCCGCGAAGAGATACAACTGAAACTTCTTCTTCTCCCATTGTTGCAGATCCTTGATCAATAATTCAAACTGGCGATTGAAAGCAGGCTGCGGACGTGTTTGAAAATCCACTTCATAAGACACTCGGCCCTGCCAACTGGCATGGCCTTCGAGTTCCACAATATGATGATGCTGCAGAATAGAAGCGATCTCTTCGGCTGTCAGAAACTCATCCTTTTTAATAATGGTACGAATGAGTTTATCTTCTTCCTCTTCTTCGCGGGGAACATGCGATTCATTCCTGGCAAGAAACAGGTCCAGTTCTTCTTCCTGCAGTTCGAGGCGTTCTTTCACAAAGGTCCAGTCGTTCATCCAAACCACCGTATTCTCGGGGAAATAATCAAACAGGGAGATGGTAGCTTCATCCGGCATTTCTGCCTGCACATTTGGAATGATATTAACCTGCAATAATTTTCGTTCGCTGAGTTGGGACTCAGGATCAAAGAGGCGGATACTATCAACCTCATTGCCGAAAAGTTCTACGCGATAGGGTTTTTCATTACCAAAGGAATAGATATCGAGGATGCCACCGCGAACAGCAAATTGTCCGGGTTCGTATACAAAATCAGTACGCGTGAAACCTGCATCGGTCAACTGTTCATAGAGTTTAACCGTATCCAGCGTATCATTCACTTTAATGCGAATGATATTACCACTGAGGGTTTCAGGGCGCACCAGTTTCTCGAAGAGTGCTTCGGGATAGGTGATCACCATCTTTTTATTGCCCCCTGCACTGAGTCGGGTCAGGGCTTCCGTTCGAAGCATAACGTGACTGCTATTCAGCAATCGGTAATTCTTTTTGATACGGAAGGAAGAAGGGAAATAAAAAAGATCGAGCGCTTTGGACAAACTTTCCAGGGTATTGTGGAAGTACGCTGCTTCTTCGGCATCGTTAAGTACAACAACATGATTGAGTTGTTCTGAAACCGAATGTTTGAAAAGCGCTGTCAGAAGGAATTCCGGGGAGCTGCCGGTCAGGTTTTTCAGCACGAGGTGCTGAGGTACGGACATAGTGAGCCTGTCCGCCAATTGAAAGAGGCGGGGGTCTTTAGCGTACTGCTCCAGTAAATGTTCCAAATTCATTACACAAATACCCCCGGTTAAGGGGGTGAAGGGTGCAAAGGTAATACGAATAGTTTTTTATAACTTGTGTCAACCACTAAGCTTATAAAAACGTTTTGATAAAAAAACGTAGGCTTTAACTACTCCGTATGAACAAAGTCATAACTGCTGCCTCACTTACCACAGTAACTGTGATCCTTGCCGGCATCCTCTTATTTTCTACTGATACCCAGGAAAACGGTTCCATTTACAGGGGAAATAAACCCAGGAAAAAGAAAACACAGGCCGAGCGGGCCTTTTTTAGTCAACAGCGCGTACAATATGAGTACGATATGCTGAAGGATGGAGGAACCGGCATATTTCCTATTGGTGTGATGGACAGGGAGTTGGCGATGGCAAGAAGAATTCCGGTACGGGAGCAGGAGCAGGCAGGATGGCTATCGCCCTTTGCGGATAATACTTACCAGGCAGCGGGACCAGCCAATTTCGGAGGTCGTACCCGGGCTGTAGCATTTGATGTTCGGTTTGGAACAGCCGGCAATAATGTAATTATAGCCGGTGCGGTAAGTGGAGGTTTGTTTCGGTCTACCGATGGAGGAAGCAGCTGGACCAAAGTGACTCCGGACAATGAAATTCACAACGTAACTGCGATTGCACAGGATCCAAGAACCGGCAAGCAGAATATCTGGTATGCAGGTGGCGGTGAGCCTTTGGGCAACTCAGCTTCCCCCTCTGCAGGAGGCGCATTTTACCTGGGCAATGGCTTGTTCAAATCAACGGATAACGGTGCCACCTGGCAGCGGGTAACCAGCACGTTCCAGGGAAGCCTGGAGGTATTTGATGCTGCCTTTGACATTGTACACAAAATAGTAGTGAACCCGGTAAACGGGCATGTATATGTAGCCGGTCACAGAAGATTATTGAGAAGCACGGATGAAGGAGTGAGCTTCCAGGAAGTATTCGTAGGGTCACAGCCTGCGGCAGCAGACAATGGACAAATGGATGTTGCGGTAACGAGTACCGGAAGAGTGTACCTGGCAGTAAATGGAGGATTTGCTGATCAGGATCTACGTGGGTTATGGGTGAGTGCAACCGGGAATGCCAATTCCTGGACAAGATTCGCGGGTGGCCAGACAGTAAACCAGGATTCCATCCAGGGTTGGAGAGCGAACTCCTATAATAGTTCAGGAGCGCCAACCACAGCAGCGAAAAGAATAATCATCGCGCTGGCGCCATCCAATAATAATATATTGTACGCCATGTATGAAAATGGCCTGTCGCAGGAAGGAACAAATGGATCACCGGAAGCAGATCTTTTCAAGTTTGATTTCAGCAATTCAACCTTCACCAATTTGAGTTCAAATATGCCCAACTTCCCGGGACAGCGGGATGGCATTGATCCACTTGCCTTACAGGGAGGTTACAATATGTTGCTGACGGTGAAACCAGACAACCCCAATGTGGTATTTGTAGGAGGAACCAACCTGTATCGCTCTACGAATGGATTTTCGAATACCACTTCCACCAGCTGGATTGGTGGTTATAAATACTGGGGAGCATCTGCCACCACTTTCCCGGTAGCCAATTACGATAACAACCACCCCGATATACACAACCTGGTATTTGACCCTACCAATCCGAACCGTGCGCTGTGTGCAACAGATGGAGGCCTTCATATTACAGACAATATTATGGGTACCGATTCTGAAACCCTTCCGGTAGACTGGACAATGATCACTGGTTATCAGACAACACAATATTATCATGTGAACCTGGAGCACCGTGCAACCGGCAACCAGGTGAATAATTTCATTGGAGGCATGCAGGACAACGGGGCTTATTTCAGGAATGGAAATGTGAATGATCATGTCCAGGCCGGATCAGGTGATGGCGGTGCTGCTGCCATCGGAAAATTCATCAACTTCAGTGATTATACCTTATTTGTAACGAGTCAGCTGGGAACGCTGGTTCGGCTCACCCCCAATGCGGCAAATGCGATTGAGCCTTCCAGTGGGTTAACTGCCAATCCGGGTGGAGGTGAAGGAGAATTCGTAACTTATTTTAGCCTGGACAATGACAATCCGGAGAACTTGTATTACGCCAATTTCAACCGCATCTTCAGAACTACCAATGCCACAACTGTAACAGCAGGCAGTGGCTGGACAGAATTAACTGGCGTAGCAGCAAAAACCAATGCCAATAATCCATCGGGTAATGATATCGGAATCCGGGCTATCAAACTAAGTCATGGGCCTTATACCCCATCGAGTACAATGTATATTGGAACTACGGAGGGAAGGATATTCCGGTTGAATGATCCACGAAATGCAGCACCTGCAACCCAGCCGGTAGAAATTACGCCGCCGGCAATTAATACCATTTTGAATTCAGCCCGGGTTTGTGTAGGAGGAATTGCCATCAATCCGAATGATGACAACGAAATTATGGTAGTGTATACCAATTACCAGGTAACTGTTGGAGGAAATACCAGACGCGATTTCAATATCTGGATAACCAACAATGCAAAATCCGGGAATCCAACCTGGACAATGGTAGAGGGCAATCTAACACTGCCGTCTATTCGCAGTTGTGCTATTGTTGCGCGTAAGGATGCAACCGGTAATGAGTTTACGGAATATTATGTAGGGACTTCAGTAGGCTTGTACAGTTCGATCAGTATTCGTGATTCTTTGGCCGCCAATAAATCCATCGTATGGAAACGGGAAGGTGGAAGAACCCTGAATTATGCAGTAGTAACCTCACTGGCCTATCGTCCGCAGGACAATGTGTTATTGGTAGGAACACATGGCAACGGGATGTATTTCACCACGATTCCTCAACCGAATTATAAACCGAATGTTGGAACCGGCGTGAATGATCCGGTGCGCAATGATAAAAACTTCATCCGCTTCTCTTATCCAACCATTACCAGCAACAACCTGGAGTACCGGGTCGGAAACATGTTTGAGGTGAAAGAACTGGTGATCCAGGTATATAACCTGAATGGACAGTTGCTGCTGAAAAGAACAGGCGGATATCAGAATGGAAGTATTGATGTCAGCAGGCTCTCACGCGGAACCTATATCCTGACTATAACCAGCAATGATTACAAGCAGCAGTTTGTGAAGAAATTTTTGAAAAACTAATATGGAAGAGGAGACAAAGGAGGAGGGAGAATGGAGGAAGGAGGAAAGGAAGATTAAACTTCAATAACTCGGGAGTCCCTTCGGGCAAAAAACCAATTCAATAATAGCGAGAGCAGCAATATAAGGAGGCCACCAAATTCACGGGATTGTTCAATCCAGGGTTTGGTGGCTTTCATGGATTGAACCAGGCTTTCGGCATGATGTTCGTTGGCCCAGCTGATAACTCCATCCGGAGCAATAAAAAGCCAGGCAGCATAGCCGATGTAAAACAGGGCTGATAAGAGATATAGTACCGGCGGAAATTTTTGTTTGAGTGCCAGCCAGCAAAGCCAGGCACCCCAACAATAAATCGGAATCCAGAGATAAGGATCCGGATCATTGTATTGCAGCGCTGCACTCAGCAGGAAGAGCACAATAAAAATATAGTTTACCCATTTCATACTTGGAAGATCGGAAAAATCCCTCTTCCCTTCCTCCTTCTTCCATTCCCCCCTTTTTCTTAACTTACTACAAATTGCTGCCTATGCTCCCCCCCTGGCAAACCGGAAAGGTCATCCGCATAGAAAATGAAACCTCCAGTACCAAACGTTTCTGGATCCAGGTACAGGAGCTGGAGCGGTTTGATTTCAAGCCCGGACAGTTTGTAACCCTGGATTTACCTATACATGAGCAGAAGAATAAAAGGTGGCGCAGTTATTCCATCGCCTCCTGGCCGGATGGTACTAATGTATTTGAGCTGGTGATCGTGTTACTGGAAGGTGGATTGGGAACAGAATACCTGTTCAACAGAGTGGAAGTAGGGTCAGAATTAACCTTTCGCGGACCGGCAGGCGTATTTGTATTGCCTGAATCAATTGAGCGGGATTTGTTTTTCGTTTGTACGGGAACGGGAGTAGCGCCTTTTCGGTCCATGACTCATTTTATCCTGGAAAACAATGTACCGCATCAGCATATCTACCTGATATTTGGTTGCCGAAAATTTGGGGATTGCCTGTATGGTCCTGAATTAAAGCAATTGGAAGCAGCAGTTCCCTCCTTTCATTACATACCAACCTTCTCAAGGGAAGAGGCAGAGGGTCATTTGGTGAGGACCGGTTATGTACACCAGGTGTACGAGGAGATTTGCAAGGAAAAAAAGCTGGAAAAACCGGAAGGTAATTATCCGGCCCATTTTTATCTCTGTGGCTGGAAGAATATGATAGATGAAGCCAAGCAGCGCATTCTCGCGTTGGGATTTGAGAAAAAAGATATTCACCAGGAATTATACGGATAAGCTCAGGAATGCTTTCTTACGATGGCATTTTTGGCTTTGTGCAGGCTGATCACAGGAACTTTTTCGAGCTCCGGATCTTCCTGTTCTGCGGTCAGTTTGTGTAAACGCAGAATTTCTGCATGGTTGTTCACCATTTCCGTTTCCAGTTCCAGGATTCTTCTTTGGGATTTTTGCAGTTGTCTGTTCCGACACACAAAACCAAGCAAAGCACCGAGTGCGAATACCGCAATAGTGCCCAACAGGACAGCCATATTGATACTTGATGGCATCATAGATATTGGTTTGAATCTATAACGCCCCCTCTTTCTGCCTTATTGCCTGCCTATTGTGAAGCCCGCTTGTTTTTCGATAAATCGCCTGCTCCCAGATCTTTCTCTATTAAGGGGACTACGGGCGTAGGGGTTTGTTGACTGGATCTTGAGTGCTGTAAATCAGCGAGTTGTTTCTGAAGCTGAAGGATTTCTGCATGATCCTGCATCTTTTCCCGCTCCAGTTCCATGATTTGTTTCCGCAGGGATCCTACCTGGCCCATTCTGAAAAACAGGCCAACGCATACGGCAGCTCCTAATCCAAGAGCAATCACTCCAAAGTGTACAGTAATTTGCATCATAGTGTAAGTCAATAAAATTGTTACGACGCGATGGCTTTTTCAACCATCCCTTTTACGGCACTCATAGGTATTCTTTCCTGCGTCATACTGTCCCGATACCGAACGGTCACTGTGCCATCTTCCTTGGTCTGGTGGTCGATGGTAACACAAAATGGTGTACCGATGGCGTCCTGCCGGCGATAACGTTTACCAATGGTATCCTTCTCCTCGTAGAAACACCGGAAGGAACCCTTGCAATCATCCATCAGCTGGCGGGCGATCTCAGGCAGGCCATCTTTCTTAACTAAAGGCAGAATGGCCAATTTTATTGGACTTAATTTGGGAGGGAACTTTAATACGACCCGGCTATCCTGTTTATCGGGTGTGCTAAGATCCTGTTCTTCATAGGCTTCGCTGAGAACCATCATCACCGTGCGGTCGAGCCCGATGGAGGTTTCAATTACATACGGAATATAGTTTCCATATGGTTTTCCATTCGCGTCTAAATCATTGTCAAAATACTGCATTTTTTTCTTACTGTACTCCTGATGATTACGAAGATCAAAATCAGTCCGACTATGAATACCCTCTACCTCTTTAAAACCAATGGGGAAATTGTACTCGATATCACAGGCCGCATCTGCGTAGTGGGCCAGTTTAACATGGTCGTGGAACCGGTAGCGGTCGGCCGGGATACCCAGGCCCAGGTGCCATTTCATGCGTTCCGCTTTCCAGTATTCGTACCATTCTTTTTGTGTGCCAGGGCGGATGAAAAACTGCATTTCCATTTGCTCAAACTCCCGCATCCGGAAGATGAACTGCCGGGCAACAATTTCATTTCTAAAGGCTTTACCGACCTGGGCAATCCCAAAGGGGATTTTCATCCGGCCGGTTTTCTGCACATTCAGGAAGTTTACAAAGATACCCTGGGCAGTTTCGGGCCGCAGGTATACCATATTATCATCATTTTCACCACTTACCGCACCAAATTCAGTAGCAAACATCAGGTTGAACTGGCGCACGTCGGTCCAGTTGCAGGTACCGCTGATGCTGCATTTAATCTTATTTTCTTCGATGAGGGATTTGAGTCCGGTGAAATCTTCTTTTGCCAGGAGCTGGTCCATCTGTGCTAACAGGGCATTTCCAGCTTCTTCAGACAGGGTTTCAACGTGGGCTTCAATAAGATGGTCAACCCGGTAGCGTTTCTTGCTGTCCTTGTTATCAATCATCGGGTCACTGAAATTGTCCACGTGACCACTGGCTTTCCAGGTGGTGGGATGCATAAAAATGGCTGCATCGATCCCAACAATATTTTCATGCAACTGGGTCATCCATTTCCACCAGTCGTCGCGGATATTCTTCTTCAGCTCACTGCCATACTGGCCATAATCGTATACGGCACTCAATCCATCATAGATCTCACTGGAGGGAAAAATGAACCCGTATTCCTTGCAATGGGAAATAATCGCCTGAAACTTATTGTTATCACTTGCCATAAGTGCGCAAATATAGTAAAATACCGTACTCCGCCGAGGCAGAGTCAGGGCTATAGTTTTTCATTAGAGCGATGGCGTTCCTGATCGCGGAGGGTTTTCTTAGCCATATTTTTTTCGAAGGCTGAGCTCAGGTCTACGCCGGTTTGGTTGGCCAGGCAGATCAGCACCCAGAGCACATCTGCCATTTCATCCCCGAGTTCCCGGCCCTTGTCAGATTCCTTGAAAGATTGCTCTCCGTATTGCCGAACCATAAGCCGGCTCAATTCCCCCACTTCCTCCATCAAAATACCCAGATTCGTGAGTTCATTGAAGTACCTGACACCTATAGTGCGGATCCATTCGTCCACCTGCTGCTGCGCCTGTTTGATGGTAATGTCTTGCATATTTTCATTGTTTACCCTTGTCGGACTGGGGCGGGTTTCACACCATCGCGGCGAATGGCATCTGCCCCAGCCGGCCAGAGTGGTTATTCTTTTTGTTTGGTATCCATAAGGATAGTAACAGGGCCGTCGTTGACCAGGGAGACTTTCATATCGGCGCCGAAAACCCCGGTACCAATAGGTTTGTCCAGCTCAGCCTCCAGCCGCGCGATCAGTTTTTCATAGAGAGGAACCGCCACAGGAGGCTTGCTGGCCCGGATATAAGAGGGCCGATTCCCCTTCTTAGTGCTGGCATGCAGGGTGAACTGGCTAACCAGCAGCAGCTCACCTCCCACCTCTTTAAGAGAACAGTTCATCACTCCCTCTGCGTCATTAAAAATCCGCAGCTGAACAATCTTGGCGCTTAGCCAGGCAATATCTTCCTCGGTATCTGCATCTTCAATGCCTACCAGCACCAATAACCCCGGACCAATTGCCGATACCTGATGCTGGTCAATTTCGACTGAAGCAGATTGAACCCTTTGTATAACTACTCGCATTTATTTGTACCTTTCCTATGTGAGGATCGAAAATAGATATTCTGCGCTTACCCTGCTCTGTTGGATCCTGTGGATTTTACCTTCCTGCCAGAAAGCCGGGGAGGATGAACTCCCAGATCAGGCCAACCTGGAATTTCGTTTTCACCCCCTGATGCAGGGAACCCCGCTTAGCTTTAGCAAAACCTACACACTTCCAAACGGAGAAAGATTCGAACCCAGGGTTTTTAAGTTTTACAGTGGCCAGATAACCGGCCAAAGAACTGGTGGAGGAACTATCAACAGCAGTGGTGATCCTTATTACCTGGCGGATGCAGCACAACCAGCAAGCCTGACAATAAAAACCAGTATTCCCGCAGGCAGTTATCAATCCTTTCAATTTTTATTGGGAGTAGACAGCGCCCGCAATGTAAGTGGCGTTCAAAGTGGTGCACTGGATCCCCTCAAAGGCATGTTCTGGACCTGGAACAGCGGTTATATATTCGCCAAGCTGGAAGGCCGGAGCCCGGATGCTACTACCCCAAATAACCTGGTTGAATATCATATCGGTGGTTTTCGCGTCCCGTATAATGCCGCGCAAACAATCAGTTTGCCGGTTTCAGGGACTGCCCAATTAAAGGCGGGACAAACACTGGTAGTTGACATTGATGTGGAGCTGGAAAAATGGTTCACGGGTCCTTATCCGCTAAGCATTGCCAGCAATGCCGTATCCATGACACCCGGGGAACTTGCCTGGAATATCTCCCGTAATTTCAGTGGGTTGTTTACCGTTACCCAAAGCAGTGTGGAAGAATGAAATCGATTTATTACAGCACCCTGATCCTGTTACTATTTGCTCTGATGCAATGGGGCATCAGCTGTACTAAAAACGATGCGGGCGGCAACCTGCAATCCATCGAATTTCCAAAACCGGCAGGATGGCCCGATCCTGTATATGATTTCAGTTCCAACCCGCTTACGAAAGAAGGAGTAGCACTTGGCAGAAAATTATTCTTTGACGGAAGACTCTCTAAAGATGGGAACTTCCCCTGCGTTAGCTGTCACCAGCCCTTTGCAGCATTTGCCACATTTGAGCACGATCTGAGTCATGGTTTCAATGATCAGTTTACTACGCGCAATGCACCCGGACTCTTCAACCTTGCCTGGCATAGTAATTTTCATCATGATGGAGGGATCACGCACCTGGATCTTCAGCCACTTGCGCCGATAACTGCACCCAATGAAATGGCTGAGACGATCGAAAATGTGTTGAATAAACTGAATGCGGATGCGGATTATCAGAAAGAATTTGCAAAAGTGTTTGGGAGTCCGGAGATCACCACGGCAAATATGACCAAAGCTTTATCGCAGTACATGCTGATATTGGTATCGGCTAATTCCAAATACGACCAGGTAAAACGCGGACAGGCGCAATTTGATGTAAACCAGGAAGCGGGTTACAAAATCTTCCTGGAGAAAAAATGCAATAGCTGTCATGTGGAACCTCTGTTCACCAACCTGGAATTCATGAGCAACGGACTACCACTGAATCCTGCTTTTAATGATGTTGGTCGCATGCGCATCACCGGTAGTAAGGCCGATTCCCTCAAATTCAAAGTACCGAGCCTGCGTAATGTAGCACTCACTTTCCCCTATATGCACGATGGTCGCTTCTGGAACCTGGAAGATGTATACCAGCATTACAATCAGACGATACCTCTTAGCTCGGTGGAACGTTCGTTGCTGACAGAGTTTTTGAAGACATTGACGGATGAGCGTTTGGGTGGGATGTAGTATGGAAGAGGAGACAAGGGAGACAAAGGAGACAGGAGACGAAGGAGGCGGCATGGACCAGGAAACAAAGGAGACAAGAAACAAAAAACCCACGAATAAATTCACGGGTCTTAATTAAATATAGATAGGCGAGGCGTCGCCTTTACTCTCTTGCTCAAAAAGTATTTCTTGAAGCCGCACTCGAAGCGGTGTTGGATAAGAAAGCAATCAAATTAAAGGTGAGGCAATTTTGCTGATTTATGAGCCAATTAAGGGTGTTTGTGAGCCAATTATGGGTAGTTGTGAGCCAATCAGGGCAGTTTTTGGGGCAATTTCGGAGCATTATGAGCCAATCTGGAGTTTTCATGAGCCAATTATTTATGGCTCCCCAATCGGAAACCAGCAGCCCTCAATTGCTGTAGCAGCGGGAGTTTCAGGGCAACACAAGGTCCAGGTCAGCCTTCTCTTCAGATCAAATTTTTTTTGTTCATCCAATGTAATCCTACGCAATCCTACGTGATCCTACGTCTTTCATTTGACCCACCATTAACCCAACATCGTCCCAGAACCGCTATTCAGATACCCCCCCTCTCCTTTCCTCCTTCGTCCTTTCTTCCTTTCCTCCATCTTCCATGCTTCCCGTCTCCTGTTCCCTTTGTCTCCTTTGTCTCCCTTCTCCTTCGTCTCCTCTTCCATACTACTTCTCCCCCTTCTTCCTCTGCCTTATCGCCTCCAGTGCCTGGCGCTCCTTTTCCAATTCGGCCTGCTGGCTTTGAAGGGATTGACTGTTCTCGGTAATCTTTTCTTCCAGTTGCAGTTTTTTCTTGGAAAGATCAGTTGAGTCATTCAGTAAGGAATTGTATTTCTTTTCCACCTTACGGATTACTTCTTCCTGTGCAGCGATATCCAGCTTCAATTGGTATTCCTCCACATCGGGTACCAACTTATCCAGAAAGTCGCGCGCTTCGCTTACTCCCGCCTGATCAGAACCCGCCTTGGCAGTTATCAGTTCATTCGGTTTGGTAACCACCATATAAACCACAGCAGCTTCTTTTTCCTTGCGACTCTTGCGCTCCACTTTGAGATACGCATCGTAACGATCGGAACCGCCCAAATGAACATTCCTGAACACTTTATAATCTTTTGCATTGGCCGGCTTATGTCCTTTTTTACTGAAATGCTCATCTACTGCCGCCTCAATTGTAGATGGCGAATATGGCAATTCAATAACTGCAGCAGGCAGTTTTGATTTCTGATACTCGGCAATTCCCTGAACGGATTTTGCCTGTGCCATTGCAATTGTTGAGAGTAAAATAAATCCTGCAAAGAAGCTGATCTGTTTCATAAACCCTGTTTTTCGTTGATCAAATGTACAAAATGCCGGCAGCCTGTTGAATTCCGACTATTTTTGTCCAAACAACCAGCAAGATTTGAGCGGAATAAAAAAGTTAGCCGGACAAACACTTTGGTATGGCGTACCCACCATCGTAGCCCGTTTCATGGGCTACCTGATGAATATGGCCCTGCCCTTTCTTTTCGCACAACCGGCAGTAACCGCTGATATCACCCAGGTATATGCGATGATTCCATTTCTGAATATTTTATTCACGTATGGAATGGAAACTGCCTATTTCAAATTCAGCCAGGACAAGGATAAACATCAATTGTTTAACACGATATCCATCGCGCTGTTCACCACCAGCCTGGTTTTTGTAGCACTTCTTTATTTTAATAAGGAAAGCATAGCGAGATGGGCTAACCTGGAGGCACACCCGGAGTACATTCTGTACATGATCGGGATCCTGCTCTTTGATACCCTCTCCACGCTGCCCTTTGCCAAGCTAAGACAGGAAAACCGTCCCCGCAGATATGCTTTTGTACGGTTGATCGGTATTCTCCTGAATGTTTCAATTGTATTCCTTTTTCTGGGATTTTTACCCGGCTATGTAAGCAATCACCCAGAGAGTCCCCTCCGCCTGATCCAACAACTGGATATAGGAATCGGCTGGTATTTAATAGGTAATCTGTTAGGCAGTATACTAACCTTCCTCCTGCTAGTGAAAGAACTGCGCGGATTTGAATGGAACTTCGATAAGGACTTGTTTAAAGAAGTAATGCAGTACAGCTATCCGCTGATCATTGTTGGCCTGGGTGGCATGGTGAATGATGTACTGAGCCGCCTGATCTATCAGCATGTGGTGGATCTGCCTGAGGCGGAGGCCAAACATGAACTGGGCATATTTGCCAACGTGTACCGGTTGGCAGTGCTCATCACGATTTTCATACAGGCATTCCGGATGGCAGCGGAGCCTTATTTTTTCAACCAATCGAAGGAAGAAGGCGCTCAGAAAGGTTATGCCCGTGTGATGAAATTCTTTGTGCTGGCCTGCTGTTTTATGTTTCTGCTTATCGGCCTCAACCTCGATTTCCTGAAATGGATCATTACCTTGAAGTCGGCCGCCTGGGGTGAAGGCATTTATATTGTACCGCTGCTGGCGATGGGTAATATCTTCCTGGGTATTTATTATAACCTCAGTATCTGGTACAAACTAACCGGGAAAAATCTCTATGGGGCATATATCACACTGATCGGTGCAGTCATCACGATTCTGCTGAATATCCTGCTGATACCGGTATTACATTACCTGGGTGCCGCCATCGCCACGTTTGCCTGTTACCTGGTGATGATGATCCTCAGCTATTACTGGGGCCAAAAATATTACCCTGTCCCCTATGCGAAAAAGAAACTCATTTCCTACCTGGTACTGGTAAGCCTGATCGTAGGCCTTCACCGCCTGATTCTAATGGCTTATTCCCCACTCTGGTTCAGCCTGCTCACCGGCCTGCTGCTGCTGGCAGGCTTTGTTTATTTTGTGAGTAAGGTGGAGGAGAAAGAATGGAAGAAAGTGAGACGTCAGACGTGAGACGTGAAAAGGGGAGACAACGGGGACAGGAGACAAAGGACACTCCTGCTTCCATGCGTCTCACATCTCACGTCTCACGTTTCACTTTCCTACTGCAAAAACGGATTACTCCTCTTCTCAAACCCAATCGTAGTGCTTTCGCCGTGGCCGGGGTAAACCCGGACTTCATCGGGCAGGACGAACAATTTTTGCCTGATGCTGTTGAGCAATTGCTGGTGGTTTCCGCCGGGAAGGTCAGTTCTCCCGATGCTTCTGCGAAACAGCACATCCCCTCCAATCAGGAAGGCCTGCTTTTCACAATAGAAGCAAACATGTCCGGGTGAATGACCAGGCGCTTCAATAACCTGCAGTTCATCTTCACCCAGGCGGATGATATCACCCCCCTTAAAGTAGTGAAGAGGACCTTCATACGACTTGAAAGGCAGGTTCCAGCGCCGACCGGCTTCAGGAGCATAATCCAGCACAATTTTTTCCGCCAGGTGCAGGTAAAGGGGAAGTCCCCAGGTCTCATGCACAAAGCGGTTGCCAAAAACATGGTCGAGATGACAATGCGTATTAAGCAACTGTTTGGGAGTAAGTTTCGTAGTTGTAATGAAGGATTTCAGCTGCTGCTCCTCCGCCTGGTGGTAACAACCCGGGTCGATTATCAGGCAATCACCCGATTCATTATATAACACATAGGTATTTTCCGCAATGGGACTGAATTCAAAAAAATGGATTGTTAACATAGCTCTATTATTTAGTCGGGATTTCCGGGTTACCCCTGAAAACCATAATTTTAGACCACAATCACTGGGTATGCAATTTCCGAAGAATCATTTGTATTTGCGCGTTAGTACCAGGCTGGCCCTCTTAATCCTTCTCCTATGGAACGGTATCAGTCCCCTGAGCGCACAGGTTAACACGGTCGAATTTGGTAAAAACCGGGTGCAATACAAAAAGTTCAAATGGCAATATTATCAGACAGAAAATTTCAATACCTATTATAGTCAGCAGGGGGAACCCATCGCTAAAATAGTAGCACAACTGGCCGAAAAAGAGTTGTCAGAAGTTGAAACCTTCATGGAATATGGCTTGCAGCGCCGCGCGAATATCGTGATGTACAACAGTTACAACGATATGCAGCAAACCAATATCGGGCTCTCTACAGACATCCAGATAAATGGGGGAAATACCAAGCTGGTAAACAATAAAGTCATCGTTTATTACACCAGTGATCATAACAATCTGCGCATCCAGGTTAGACAGGGAATTGCAAAAATTCTGCTGGATAATATTCTTTTTGGTGATGACCTGGGTGAGTTTGCAGCCAACCAGGCATTACTCGATTTACCCAAATGGATGACGGATGGTTTTGTGGCCTATGCTGCAGAGAACTGGAGCACGCAGCTGGATGATCAATTGAAATCAGCCATGCTCTCCGGAAGATACCGGAATTTCTACCAGTTTGCTTTTGAACAACCAGACCTGGCGGGACATGCATTCTGGCGTTATATCGAAGAGATTTACAAAAAAGACAATACCAAGTATTTCCTCTACCTGGCAAGATTGTACCGTAACCTGAATGGTGCTTCCAACCGCATCGCGAAGAAGAAATTCAAAGAGGTACTGTCTGATTTCATGAGCTATAACGAGGATAAATATTACAAGGATATCCGCGGAAGAAGAAACAATCCGAAAGGAACCATGTCGGTAGTGGAAGAGGTGAACAAAAACCTCGACTACTATAATTTCACTCCGAATCCGGTTGCCAGAAGCCAGGCCTATGCAGTGGTGGAATTCAAAAAAGGATTGCAGTGCGTACTCTTCTATGAAGATTATGTAACGAAAAAAGTACTGCTAAAAAACGGGGTTCGTAATATCGAAGCAAAACAGGACCCGCATTATCCTTTATTAGCCTGGAATGGCAAAGGGAATAAACTCCTGGTAGTGTACAGTACGGAAGGCAAGATCCGCATGTTCACCTATGATATATTCAGCAGGATTAAACGCGACAAACTGGTACTGGATCAGTTTGAACAGATACAGGATATCAAGTTCATGAACGATGACAACACGCTCCTGCTGAGTGCTGTGAAAAACGGCCAGTCTGATATCTTCACGTTTAAGATCGACAGGGAACGAGTAGAGCAGGTCACCAATGATGTGTACGATGATCTGGATCCAAGTTTTGTGAGCTTCCCCAATAAAATGGGAATTCTCTATGCTTCCAACAGGCCATCCGCGAATGCGCCATCAGCTGATACCGTGCTTCCTTCCAATTATCGCTACAATATTTTCCTGGTTGATAATTTCAACAAAAGCGAGTTCAAGCAGATCTCTCAGCTGAGTAACCTGAAATATGGAAATGCGCGGTATCCAACACAATACAATACCAATCACTTCACTTTTGCAGCAGATGAAAACGGTATAAACAACCGGTATGCCGGCTTCTTCTCCACTACAAGAGCCGGAGTAGATACCATTTACCAGGTGGGTGATGATATCCTTCGAAATCCGGATTACAGGGATCTGGATTCACTGCTGAAGTTCTATGACAAAACAGAGCCTGATACCATTTATACCTTCTCGATTACCAACGATTCTGCATATGTATTTCCGATAACCAACTACCAGAGTGGATTGAAGGAAACCAAGTCAGCCGGAGACAATGATATAGTAAGTGAAGTGCGCCAGGAAGGAGAGTTAAAATTCCTGTACAAACTGAAAGTGGATGAGAATACCCTGCGCAAGAGAAATATCAATCCAAGGCCAACAGATTTCCGGAAACGGACAGTAGACCAATTGAGACTGGCAAGAGGAATACCTGCACAAATTCGTCCGACTGCGCCGGTTGATACTGCCAGAAAAGTACCCACCATCGAATTTGAATCTGAATTTGATGATGAGCCGGTAGATTCTGCTGCCATCGCCCGAAACAGGCAAAAAAGACTGGAAGAAGAGGCTCCAACAGTATTGAAAAAAGCCGGACGATTTGATTATACCTGGAAATTCTCAGTAGACCAGGTAACAGGTTCATTGTTTAACAACGATGTATTGGTAACGCGCTATGAACCCTTCACCGGATCATTACCAGTAACGAACAGTGCCAATAATGGATTCAATGGTATGTTCAAAGTGACTGTGTATGATATGATGGAAGATCTGCGGTTTACAGGTATGTTCAGATCACCCCTTATAAATACAGCCGGACAAGGATTTCCTATCAATGTAGGACAACCGAATATATTCATACCCGGGTCTCAGTCGCTCTTTAATTCAGGTTCTGAATACCTGGCAAGAGTGGATTACCTGAAACACCGGTTTGATTATAGTGCATTGTATTATCGTCGTACGGATGTGGGTTCAGCCAACCTGGGTGGAGGCATATTTGGTCCGGCCAAGTTATTCACCAACCTCTACCAGCTAGGAATACGTTATCCCTTTGATAAGATCCGGAGTTTGCGTATCAATGCAGGCGTTCGTTCCGACAAAGTGGTAATCAAAGCCATCTCTGATCCTCCGCAGACCCTGACCATTGATGATTCCAAACAGACCTATGGTTTGTTGCGCCTCGAATATGTACATGACAATACAGTTCAGAAAACCCTGAACATATTAAACGGACTTCGCTACAAAGCCTATATTGATTATAATACACAACTGGCGAATACCAATAAAACCATTGCCGGCAGAAATACCTTCAACCTGGGTTGGGATGCGCGTTATTATTATCCCATCTTCCAGAATTTTATCTGGGCAGGACGTGTTGCGGCAGACTTCTCCTGGGGTGATAAAAAAATCGTGTACTACCTGGGCGGCCAGGATGGGTGGTTATTCCCCAAGGCTAACAATGAAGTACAACCGCAGGATCCAGACTATGCCTTCCAGGCATTGGCTGTGAACATGAGAGGTCACCGCCAGAATATCACCAACGGAAACAATGCTGTGGTAATAAACAGTGAATTCCGGTTCCCTGTATTTACTACCCTGCTGAAGCGCCCGATCAACAATGCGTTTTTACGAAATTTCCAGTTGGTACAGTTTGTAGATCTTGGAACTGCCTGGAATGGCAGCTACAATGGCATTCAGCGCCCGTCGAGAGTTTACCAGGAAGGAAATGTGCTGGTTAAGATCAAAGCGGGTGGTGTTGGTCCCTTTGTTGGCGGATATGGATTTGGTGCAAGATCAACGCTGCTGGGTTATTTCCTGAGACTGGATACCGGTTGGGAGATGAATGGTGTATTCAAAGGAAAACCGATCTGGCATTTTGCAATGGGCATCGATTTCTAAACAAACAGTAAGGTATAAACGAAGAGGCTGCATCAGTAATTGATGCAGCCTCTTTTTTTTTGTGGGTTCAGGATACCGGCACAGCAGGATACCAGTTGATTTTCCGGGTACCATACATAACCAATGCGAGAATCAGGAAGAGTCCGATGCTTCCAACCAGGAGGGCTGTATCTTCCAGGCGAACCAGTATGAAGGCAAAGAGATAAAGACAACTAAGAACCAGTGCAAACAGGGATGCCGTTTTCCAGCTTTTAAAATGAGCATTCGCATAAAGAGTAATCAGCAGAATGGTAGCAATTGCTGCAATTCCATAGGCCGAATCAAAAGGCAGGAACTCCGAAACCGATAACAAGAGTGTATAAAAAACAGAAAGCGCAATACCAATCAGTACATACTGAACCGGGTGTACCGGCTTCTTCTGCATCAGTTCGATTACGAAAAAGAGAGAGAACGTAAGACCAATAAAGAGGATGGCATACTTCACACTGCGTTCTGTTTTAGCATAGTGATCTGCAGGCTGGATCATGGATACACCAAAAGAAAAATCAGTTTCGTTTAGATCAACTTCGCGTAATATGGTGCCGAAGGGCAGATTGGCTTTGCTAAACGACCAGCTGGCAGAAAATCCGCTGTCCTGAACGAGATGTTTGGCAGGCAGACTGGTACCATCAAAAGAAGGACTGGGCCAGGTTGATTTTACTTCGTAGGTACTGTTACCTGCAAGGGGAACAAAATGTAATTGTTCACTGCCGCGAAGTTTCAGTTGTGTTGAAAAGGAAAGTTTGGCAGGATCCAGACCGGTTAAATCAACCAGTGCGGACAAACCAGTTTTAACCAATTCCTTATTAGGTAAACCCGGGGATAATTCCAGTTCCTGTGTACCCAGTTTAACTACCACTTTTTCTTCAATACCCTTGATATCAGATAAACCCATGTTGATGCTGGCATCTTTCCAGATAACCTGTTCCGGCAGGATTTCTTTTGGTAACTGAATGGCAAAATGACCTGAGAATTTGGTATCGGTGCGGTACAGCAGCACTTTGTAAATACTGCGGGTACGTACTACCGGTTCCATAGTACTTCCAACAGTAAGATCCTCCGGCAATACCACAAGCTCCTTGCGGATCATCGTTTCTTTACCCTTTTCATCTTTGAAAGGCTGCTCATAGGGTAATACCAGGAAGATGCCGGATAATTCCTGCGCACCGGCCCATCGTTTGCTGTCTTCCTCCACGATTTCGCGCTGGCGGGCTTTACGTTCCTGCACCAGGCTGGAAATAAACAGGGTGGGAATCATCATAAGCAGGATCAGAACCCCGGTTATGATTCCTTTAAATAAAATCGGAGAGTTGGTTTGTTGTTCCATAATTGATTGGTATGATTGATTTAGTATAAGCACATGGTAAATCCGTTTCCGTGTCAGGTAACTACCAAGTATAACCGAAAGCAGCAGCGCGGCGGTAAGTGCCATCCACAATTGCCATTCCTCTGGTCTGCCTCCCAGGAAGAGAATGAGCAGGGCCATTCCTGCGGAATGCACGAGCACGATTCCTGCCAGCAGCAGCAGGAAAGATTTCAGGCGTCGGAGATATTGATCCAAGGTACGGGTGATGATAACAGTTCCGACAAACACTACTACCAGTGAAGGAATACTGGCAACTAAAGAGCCTGGAACCAACGCCAGCAGCCAGCTCATATCATCTTCCGGCAGGAGCAATAAAAAACCCACCATCAACAGGAGCGCAAAAATCAGGGCAGTCCGGATCCATATATAGATCGCCATCTGTGCGAGGGCAGATAACTTATTATTCAAAGCGCTTTGCATTTCAAAGTATTTAGATAAAAAAAATTACTGTATAGACCGGATCATTTTTTCCAATGCATCCAGGTGTTGTTTGAAGGCTTTTTCGCCTGCTTTTGTTACAGAATAAGAGGTATTTGTTTTACGCCCGATAAAACCTTTCTGTACTTTGACGTACCCGCTGTCTTCCAGGGTTTTAAGGTGAGAAGCCAGGTTGCCGTCGGTTACACCAATGAGTTCTTTGAGCTCGTTGAAGCTCATCTTCTCATTCACCAGCAGTGAACTCATGATGCCAAGCCGGATACGGCTATCGAATATTTTATTTAACTGATCTATCGGATTCATGTCTGTCGCGGCTTAATTCCTTTCATATTTCCACCACATAGCAATTCCATATACAATGTGCAAGATACCAAATCCAAAGGCCCAGGCAGCCAGCCCGTTACCAGGAAACCAAAGGCAATAGAATCCGGTGATCAGTTGTCCATATCCCAAAAACCGGATCTCACCCAGGGTATATTTACTGCCATTCACGAGTGCAAGTCCGTAAAAAAGCAGGGAGCTGGCTCCAACCAGAGAATAATATTGCATTTCCATCAGGTGGAAAATAAATACCGCACCAACTGCCATGGGTAACATGGTATTCCAGAGCAGTTTGCGTGCAGTTGTACCCCAAATGGCAACTCCATCTCTCTTGGAGCGGGTATAAGTAAAAAAGAAAGCAAGTACCAGGGCGCTGATAAATACCAGGCCGGCAATCACCATCAGGTCCTGTTTCAGGCAGGCGGGACAAGCATCCGGCGTACCATATGCATTTGCATAGTAGGCTTTTATGTACCGGTTGGCAAAAAATGCACCCACCAGGGCCGAAATACCAGCAGCAATCCCACTCCAGCCACTCAGGCTGATGAACCGGCTGCTTTTTTCCATCATCTGGCGGATCTCCCGAAGGTCCTGGTATGAACTTGTTTCCATATTTACTAAAGCACTTTGAATTTCAAAGTAAATAAAGGAAATCCGGATTTCAAAATATTCCTTTTTAACACATCTGTTAAATTCGGTAAATCCATCATTCTATATCCTAATTTTGCGCTTCTATGGAACTGAGACCCATTCGGCTACGTGCAGTCGGGCTAGTGCTTTCCTTATTATTAACCTTATTCACCCAGGCGCAAACCAAAACCATCCGGGGCTACGTGAAGGACAAGTTGAGTGAGGAAAGGATTCCCTTTGCTTCTATTCAATTCCTCGCCGGTACCCAGGGAAAACTGACTGACTCGGCGGGGCATTTTGAATTTCGCTTTGCCGAATGGCCAACAGATACCCTGGTTGTTACCTATGTTGGTTACCAGGATCTGAAAATTCCCATTCATCCGGGCATGACCCAGATTTCAGCCGACGGCCAGGTAATGGAGCTGGTGCTGGCATTGGACCGCGGTAAGTACACCAAGGAAGTTATCGTGAAGCGTAAAATTGATCGCGGCTACCTCATGTGGAAAAGAATCAATAAGCGCAAACCATACAACGATCGCTACCGGTTCAGCAATTTCACCTACGAATTATACAACAAGCTGGAACTTGACCTGAACCGCATCAACAAGGAAAAACTGAAGGAATTAGGTCCGCTTAAACCCTTTGATTTCATTTTTGACAATGTGGATACTACGGAAGGTCAGCCCTTCCTACCTGTTTACCTGACTGAAACCATCTCAAATTATTATTATCAGAAATCACCCTGGAGAACCCGCGAAATTATCAAGGGCGTTAAAACCATGGGGGTGGAAAATGAAAGTATTTCCAAACTGTTGGGAGGAACCGAGCAGAATATCAATATCTACAACAATTTTATTCCGGTTTTCGACAAACAGTTTGTGAGTCCGTTGAGTGATAACGGTCCGGCTTATTATAATTATACGGTGCTGGACACGCAGTATGTTGCCGGCCAGCGACTGATTCATTTTGTATTTCAGCCAAAGCGCCGGGGTGAAAATACTTTTGAAGGGGATGCCTGGGTGCATGATCCTACCTGGGCCATTCAGAAAATGACCCTGCACCTGAGCCGTGAAGCCAATATCAATTTTATAGATAAACTTTCCCTGATCCAGGAGTTCTCATTGATCAGCGACAGTACCTGGTTTCTTTCAAAGGATAAATTCGTGGCAGATATTGCACCGATTGGAAAATCCAGGTTTGGAGTGATTGGCAGAAAAACCACTACTTATCGAAATGTAGTGGTTGACCAGCAATTTATACGGGATACCATTGCTAAAAATAAAGTTCAGTCAGAAATCCTGTTTGCGGAAGGCGCAATGAAAAAAGAAGACAGTTACTGGTCTGACTCTCGACATGAATCACTTACCAAAAATGAGAAAGCGATTTATGATATGATTGACACGCTGCAGAAAATGCCGCTGTTCAAACGATATGTAACTACGATCAACTTTTTGGCTACCGGTTACCGAAATGTGGGCAATTTTGAAATCGGTCCCTGGTACAACTGGTTCACCGGTAACCTCTGGGAGGGATTCCGTACCCGCTTTGACCTCGGAACCAACACCAAGTTTCATAAAGACCTCTACCTGCACGGTTACCTGGCTTATGGTTTTGGCGACCGGGTGTTTAAATACAAGGCGGAGGCCAAGTACCTGTTCAGCAGATCGCCCCGATCGTATATTCATGGTAGTTATACCAAGGATCTGGATAATGGCCAGGTGTATTATGATGAAATAAGTACGGACAACATCTTTGCACTTGCGATCCGAAAGCCGGGCATACCGATCAAGTTCATGCAGATCAAGGAAGCCAAGCTGGAGTATTTTAAAGAATGGAGTCCCGGCATATCTGCTACCATCATTGGTACACATAAAAGTTTTGATCCATTGAAAAATATTCCACCGAAGGAAATATTCCAGATCAATGGAGAAAAAGGAACGCCCTTAACCAATTTCGAAATGGCCATTAAATTGCGATTTGGTTACAATGAGCGATTCTTCGAAACCAATTTCAACCGCTTCAGCCTGGGTAGCTCCTACCCTATTGTTGAGTTTATGTATGCTCGCGGGTTTCCGGGTGTGTTTAACAGCGATTACAGCTACAACAAATATTATCTGAGCATCTCTGATTATGTAAAAGTGGCGCCTGTGGGAACACTCTACTATAATCTGTTTGGAGGAAAAACCACCGGAACCCTCCCTTATATGTTATTGAATGTTGCACCGGGAAATGAAATTTATTACTACAATAAATATGCATTCAACCTGATGCAGCGATTTGAGTATATCCATGACCGTTATATTGGATTCAACGTAGAGCATAATATCGGAAATGGGATATTCAGGCTGATACCATTAACCAGGAAATTAAAATTCCGGCAGTTCTGGACAGCGAAGGGAATCAGTGGTGATCTGTCTGAAGCGAACCGCGCCCTGAACTTCGACAACGCGTTCAACCAGTTTCAAAACCTGGATGGAAAGACCTACATTGAACTGGGTACCGGGGTGGATAATATCCTGAAGGTATTCCGGCTGGATTTCGTCTGGAGGGTAAGTCCACGCCCCCTACCAGAAGCAAGAGTAGGTCGCTTTGGCATTTTTGGAAGTTTCCGATTGGCATTCTAGTCCCGAACCAGTATATTTTGCTTATCTTAAAAAGCAAAATTCGATGCATGCCGGAAAAATACATTTTAGCACTTGACCAGGGAACGACCAGCTCCAGAGCAATCTTATTTGATAAATACGGGCAGATCTGTCATATCGCGCAGAAAGAATTCACTCAACTATATCCCCAACCCGGATGGGTTGAACACGATGCGGAGGAAATATGGGCTACCCAATTTTCCGTGATGGCAGAGGCCATCGCTAAAGCCTCCTTAACCACAGCTGATATTGCTGCGATAGGCATTACCAACCAGCGGGAAACTACAGTAGTTTGGGACAGGGCCAGTTCCAAACCGATCTACAATGCCATTGTTTGGCAGGATCGCCGAACGGCAAGCTATTGCGATCAACTCAAAGCAGATGGCCTGGCCCCCCTCATCCAGTCCAAAACCGGTTTGGTAATTGATGCCTATTTCTCCGCTACCAAATTGAAATGGATCCTGGATAATGTAAGTGGCGCAAGAGAAAAAGCGGTGAAAGGGGAACTTGCATTCGGCACTATCGATTGCTGGCTGAACTGGAAACTAACTAACGGAAAAGTACATGCGACAGATGTATCCAATGCAAGTCGCACGATGCTGATGAACCTCGAAACCTGCGAATGGGATGAAGAGTTACTCAGGCTCTTCGATATTCCTGCCTCTGTATTACCTGAAATCATTCCAAGCAGCAAAATATATGGAGTCACGGAATCGGTGGTTAAAACTGCCAATATTCCCCTGGCTGGAATTGCAGGTGATCAGCAGGCTGCACTTTTCGGACAGCAATGTACCACTCCCGGTATGGTGAAAAATACCTATGGGACCGGTTGTTTCATGTTGATGCATACCGGAGATAAAATTGTGCACTCCTCCAATAAACTGCTGACAACGGTTGCGTGGAAACTCAATAACCGCGTTGAGTATGCTGTTGAGGGCAGTATTTTCATAGGTGGTGCAGTGGTACAATGGCTGCGTGATGGCTTGCATATGATCAGGTCATCCGCTGAAATAGAAGAACTGGCATCCCGGGTTACTGATACCGATGGCGTTTACATTGTACCTGCCTTTGCCGGATTGGGTGCACCTCACTGGAACCAGCATGCAAGGGGAACTGTCTTTGGATTAACGCGAGGCACAACGCGGGCGCACATTGCGAGGGCCTGCCTGGAAAGCATTGCTTATCAAACCATGGATGTACTAAAAGCCATGGAAGCCGATGCAGGTTTACCTATAAAAGAGTTAAGGGTGGATGGCGGAGCTACCATCAATAACCTGCTCATGCAATTCCAGTGTGACCTGCTGCAGGTGCCGGTTATTCGTCCGGAAGTATATGAAACCACCGCATTGGGTGCTGCATACCTGGCAGGATTGGGAGTAGGTTATTGGGAAAGCACAGCCGATATCCAGCAGCAATGGAAGGCCGCGAAAGAGTTCCATCCCGAACGCACAACCGAAGAAATGAGATCCTTCACACGCGGATGGGAAAGGGCGATCAAAGCAAGTATCGCCTGGGCTGATGAGCGATAGAAATTCAGAGTAAGAACCGGAAAAAAAACTGATTATGTTACGTTCGGAGATGATCCTCCAGTTAAAGAGCACTACACGTTGGGATATATGCATAGTAGGCGGTGGGGCAACAGGACTCGGTATTGCAATTGATGCTGCTTCCCGTGGATATAAAACCATACTTATAGAGCAGGCAGATTTTGCAAAAGGGACTTCCTCCCGTTCCACCAAACTGGTGCATGGAGGGGTACGCTACCTGCAACAGGGAAATGTAAAACTGGTAATGGAAGCGTTGAAGGAAAGAGGACGCTTGCGAAAGAATGCACCACACCTGGTAAAGAATCAATCCTTTCTGTTACCCAATTATAAGTGGTGGCAGGGGCCGTTTTACGGACTCGGATTAAAAATCTACGACTGGATGGCAGGTGACCTTGGGCTTGGGCCATCCTTGTTCCTGTCGCGCGAGGAAACCCTGGAAAGAGCCCCCACACTGGATCCGGAGGGATTGAAAGGTGGCGTGTTATTTCACGACGGTCAGTTTGATGATGCCAGGCTAGCCATCAACATGGCACAAACGGCTGCTGAACAGGGAGCGGTAGTACTGAATTACATGAAGGCAGGCAGACTGCATAAAGAGAACAACCAACTGGTTGCCATTGATGCGGTAGATCAGCTTAACGGAGATGCCTACACGATACATGCCGGCTGCTTCGTAAATGCTACCGGCGTATTTACAGACCATCTGCGTAAGGCAGATGATCCTTCCAAAGAACCGGTCTTATCCCTGAGCCAGGGTACGCACCTGGTAGTAGACAGGAAATTTTTGCCGGGAGATACAGCCATCCTCATTCCTGAAACATCTGATGGCCGTGTATTATTTGCAGTTCCCTGGCATCAGCATACCATCATTGGAACAACTGATATACCGGTAGACAAGCCCAGTATGGAACCCATACCAAAGGAAGATGAAATCCAGTTTATCCTTGATAATATCAAACTCTACCTGGCCAATGATCCCCAGCGAAGTGATGTATTGTCGGTGTTTTCAGGATTACGTCCACTGGTGAAAGGCAATGCCAGCAGCACTTCCGGATTATCGAGGGATCATTTTATTGAAACCAGTGAATCCGGCCTCATCAGTATAACAGGAGGTAAATGGACTACCTACCGGAAGATGGCAGAAGACGCTGTGAAAGTAGCTATCCAGGCAGGTAAACTGGAAGACCGGCCTTGTGTAACGCAGGACCTTCCCATTCATGGAGCGATGCAGGTACCCAACTATACAGATCATGGGTATTATTATGGAAGCGACTGGGCAAAAATCAAGGCATTGCAACAGGAGAATCCCAGCCTGGCTGAAAAAATTCACCCGGACCTGCCCTATACAAAAGCAGAAATTGTTTGGGCCGTGCGCGAAGAAATGTGCATGACAGTGGATGATGCTTTAGCCAGAAGAACAAGAGCCATCTTGTTAAATGCCGGAGCAGCTATTACAGCAGCCGCCATGGTAGCACACCTGATGGCAACGGAATTAAAAGAAGACCTGCAATGGGAGCAGGAGCAAACAGATGCATTCTGCAGCATTGCATCCAACTATGTAGCCAAATAAACCAACGCTTGCTATATGATGAATCCTTACTTAGCTGAATTCATTGGAACCGCCATTCTGCTTGCATTCGGAAATGGTGTGGTGGCCAATGTTCTATTAAAAGAATCCAAGGGAAACAATGGTGGCTGGATTGTAATTACTTTCGGCTGGGCCATGGCAGTTTTTCTGGGCGTATTTGCAGTATCCAAATTCAGTGGAGCGCACCTGAACCCGGCAGTAAGTATTGTGCTTGCCCTGACCGGAAAATTCCCCTGGGCAGATGTGCCCCTTTATATTCTTGCACAAGTTGCGGGTGCCTTCAGTGGAGCTGTAATTATGTGGATCTGTTATAAAGATCATTTTAAAGCAACCGAAAATGAAGGATTGAAACTGGCTGTCTTTGCAACGGGGCCGGCTATCCGAAATCCGGTCAGCAACCTGCTAACGGAGACAGTGGCCACGGCTATTTTCCTGGTGCTCGTGCTATTGATTATTGCACCAACCAATAGTTTGGGTGCACTGGATGCATTACCGGTTGCATTGCTGGTGCTGGGTGTGGGGTTATCGTTGGGCGGACCAACAGGATATGCCATCAATCCGGCGCGTGACCTTGGTCCGCGTATTGCCCACTTCCTCTTACCTTTGGGCCGTAAAGGCAATAGCGACTGGGCTTACTCCTGGGTTCCTTTGCTGGGGCCCATTTTAGGAAGCTTTATCGCCGCCGCTATTTATCATTTATTAATGTAATCTCCACTTCCTAATTCATAATTCACACTTTTATATCATGCGTTATTTTTCACTTGTCATCTTAACTCTGATCATGTCAACAACACAAGCACAATCGCCAGAAGAAAAATTAAAGCAGTTGGGTGTTAAACTGCCTGCTGTATCCAAGCCGGTTGCCAACTATGTAAATGTGGTACAAACAGGTAAGCTGCTGTATCTTTCTGGCAAAGGTCCCACCGATGCAGGAGGAAAAGACATCACCGGTAAAGTTGGCAAAGACCTGACCATTGAAGAAGGTTATGCAGCAGCGCGTTCTGTGGCATTCAATCATATTGCGGTGCTGAAAGATTACCTGGGCGACCTCAAAAAAGTAAAGCGGGTGATCAAAGTATTAGGCATGGTGAATTGCGAAAGCAGTTTTACCCAGCAGCCCAAAGTCATGAATGGCTATTCCGATACCATGGTTGAAATCTTTGGTGAAAAAGGAAAACATGCACGTTCTGCAGTAGGTTTTCATGCATTGCCCAATAATATTGCAATAGAAGTAGAAGTTATTGTTGAGATTGAATAAAGGCTTCAAACTGTTCCATTAGCTTCGATTCATCAAATAATTCATCATAATACACGCCTGTGTATTCTCCGGGTGTGGTATCGATCCTGCTTTTTGAAAGATAGGGTCCTGCCACACCCAAATAACTTTCTTCCCCTTCCTCCGTGTTGAAGCTCACCTTATACAGATAGTAATACTGTTTTTTACCATCCTTCGTCAGGCTAATTTGCTTTATGAATTTCAGTTTATAGTCTTCCGCACCATACCAGATCTCCCGGTAGAGATGTGATTCGGCAATCAGTACAGGTTTTCTGTAACGTGCTGGAAATTTCTTACCTTGATTTGTCGCATTAAATCTTCTGTAGAGAAGCGCCCGGTAGAAAGGATCAGCCAGCAGTTTGTTAAGTGCCACTGAAGGCACCGGTTTTTTCTCCTCTATCAACACATCTACCGTATTGAATTGAATATCTTCATTGGAATGAACTGCGAAACTGTCTACCCGCTGCTGAGCTGCCGGAGATCCGTACATGAGTAATAGTTTTACTAATTCATCGAAATGAATGGGCATTTGCAACTGTTTGTCCTGCATTTGCTGCTGGTATTGATCAGCCATTCTAATAAAGACAGGTTGAAGTTCTTTGAACCTGTTATCAGCCAACGCGTTGATGGACTTCATATCCAGGGTAAACCGTGGCAGGATAGTACGAAGCAGGGAATCTTCTGTATGCTGCAAAACAAAAGGGAAAAAAGTTTTGGCGAGTTCCAGGCTGTCTTGCATGGCTGAATATAAAATTTCCGGACTTCCGCTGGCAGGCAAACCGGATGACAGCAGGGATTCGATCAAACGATAGGACTCGGCTGTTTGAAAGCGCGCCAATACAGACAACAACGGATATTGTAATACTGCATTTCTTTCTTTTAAACCAGGATACGCCTGTTGAATAAATTCAATCGTACTGCTATCCATCACCTCTTCCAATCGGCTGATCACTTCATCATGCGTGCAGGGCATTCTCTCGCTGAAATCAATCAGCGGATGCAGCAGGGCTTCGTGCAGGTAAGGCAGATCTTCCTTGCTTATATCGATCTGGGAAAGCGCATCTTTAGCTTCCTGGAATATCAGTGAATCCGGAAGTAAGAGATCCTGGAAGAGCCGTTTTGCTTTCGACTGTGTATAACTGTTAGGTGAAGGTTGCTGCAAACGGAATGAATCAAATATGGTTTGATACGCTGCAGTTTTGGAAACCTCGGGAGAGAATACACCGGCAACTGAATAGAGTGTATCGCCACTGGCCATAATTTTTACTCTTTTCAGATTGTGGGTTCCATCGAGTTCGAACAAACCATCTGCGGTGGCATAGCCATCCTGATAGTTAATCTTCAAATGAACCAGGCTATCGGTTTCAGTCGATTTGAAATATTGTATGAATTGCGTTAAAAAACTACTGTCTGAGGTAGTACTGTAATACCGGTTCAATGGTTCTTTCTGCACGTGAAGGGTTACGGCAGAAGTTGAATCATACATGATAAACCGGCTGGAACCCTCTTCAATAGCTGCATCAGTTTCTTTAACAAAAGGCATGGGCGATTGAATGGAAAAATTCTCAAATGACGGGTGGCCGGCATTAGTGCGATTGGCAGCATAGGGAATGAACCGGATTCCTTTCAGGAAGCGTTGGGCATCTGCCAGGTTTTTCTCTCCCGGGAAATAGGCAGCCATAATAGCGTACCGACGATTCCCCCTGTTGATGATATTAAAAAGATACCGGAGAGAATCACCTCCTTCGCTTGATCCAAAAGAAAGGGAAAGACCAGGGAAACCATCCTGATTGATAAATGAATATTCATACAATTGATAGGTCTCATTCTCCTGGTAGGATTTTATTACATCCAAAAAATAGAGACTATCCAAACTGGAAAAAAGTCCGGGTTTGGTTTCCATCAGATTCATGTAATAATAATTCCCGGTTGTTTCATCTGATCCTGCAAAAGTCTGGGTTATCCAGGAAGAGTCCGCTTTCGTACTTGTAAAATCCAGTTCAACCGGAGCTTCGTAACTCAGTTGTTTCAGTGCATTTATTTTTCTGCGCCATCCCAACTTATTTGGATCCTGAGGCTTTTTATTCACTACAAACGAATGGAAGAAACTGGTTGCACGGGCCATTTTTAAACCACTCTGCGACATTGAAATAATCATATTCAATACCATTCCACCCGGAACTGGACTAGCCAGCACCTGCATGAATCCATATTTGTTTTTGCCCTCAATTTCATATGCTTTTTTCCCATTCAGCAGCCAAACCGAATCCCGAAACAAATCACCCTCTGTCTCATAGTTTTTTCGCATACGCAGGTAGGCTGAATCAATTTCAGCTTCTGATCGAAAGACCACAGGTATAAAACCCGACATATAACCCGACATACTGAAAGGATCAAAATAAATACAGGCCTCCTGAAAGGCACCCAATTCCTGCATATTGGAACCGGTGCCTGGCATTTTGATAACAAAATCGCCATTGGCCCATTTATTCTCTTTCCAGTTACCGGTGGTTTGCTGGTGCAGGAATTCATCCGGTTCCACACGATTGGCAGAAAATACCGGATCCACCTGGAAGCCTTTATTTCTAAGGAGTTGAATCATGCCGGAATCACCTGGCAGGTGTGCTGCTCCCACTGCGTAAAAGCAGGATCGGATCTTAGCCAGACTGTCAATCCGACGAACCATATTCAGGTTGCGGAAATTCATTTTCCGGTTTCCATAATCACCGCTGGCCTTCACCACAATTTCATTCATCCGCGATAAATCTTCAGACAGATAAATAGATACAAACGCTTCTAATTGCTGCTGTTTTTGTTTGTCGTCTACAAGGGCATTCCGGATGATTGAATCCATTTCGACGGGTTCAAGATCCAGCTGATCTTCTACTTTTTCCAAAGCGCCGGTCCATTTTCCTTCAGCACCAGCAATACCAAAAAGATAAGCGTCTACAAAAGTGGGCATGTCATCTGGCTTTCGGAAATAACGCGTCCAGTCGCTGGCTTCATCTTCCACTTCTTCAAACGTGATGGCGTCGAATGATTTCCCGAATTTTTTTTCAAGCGCGCGCTGATACTTTTTTTTCTGCGCGGTAGTCAGTTTGTCTTTTAATAAAACGGGATGGTCGCCCTTCTGTTCTTCATCTTTCATTAACTGAATAATCCAGTCATTCAAATCATTCATATCCAGTTCAGCTGCAAATCCTTCAACGCTTCGGATTCCGGCATACAGGGAATCTGTAAATTGAAACAATCGCTTGTCCTGCAAGTGCATGGTTCCATAGAGATAGGAAGGTTTTTGCATACCCTTTCCGCTGATCCGCCACAAAAGTGTGGATGCAGCATTCTTTTTTGGTTGTGCAGTCAAAAAAATGGGGACAATCAAAAGAATAAAGAAAAGGATGCGCTTCATAAGATGAACTTAGCGCATCAAAATACTACCAGAATTTGTTTATCGCAAGTATTCAGACTGGATTGCTTCCAAAATGATGGAACAGGCTTTCTTTATTTCTTTTTTCGAGATACTCAACGGAGGTGCAATGCGAAGGCAGTTGGAGCCAAAAAGGAACCAGTCGGTCAATACCCCATTGGATATGCAGCGATCAATAACCCGCTTGTTTACCTCGAAACTTTCAAACTCTACTGCGATCAATAAGCCCCGGGAGCGAATGGCCTGGATAGCAGGATGCACCAGCAGTTCCCTGAACAAGGCCTCTTTTTCAGGCACTTCACTGATCCATTTTTCTTTGAGCAAAACTTTTAGTGCAGCTAATCCGGCCGCACAGCTAACCGGATGCCCGCCAAAGGTGGTAATATGTCCCAATACCGGGTTCAGTGTGAACTGATCCATCAATGCTTTATCCGCCACAAAAGCGCCAAGTGGCATGCCGCCACCAAGGGCCTTGCCGAGCAGGATGATATCCGGAACAATTTCAAAGGGTTCAAAACCCCATAAATGACCGGTTCTCCCAAAACCCGTCTGAATTTCATCCAGTATCAGCAAAGTACCAGTTTCAGTACAGCGTTTGCGCAAGGCCGTTAGCCAGGACTTCTTAGGGGGATTGACTCCTTTTTCTGCCTGTATGGTTTCAAGCAGTACGCAGGCGGTGTCGGTTGTTATAAAGTCGAGAACCGCGGGATCATTGTATTCCAGGTGCAGGATGCCGGGTAAGAGCGGCCGGTAAGCATTTCGCCAGTATTCATCGCCCATGAGGCTGAGTGCACCTTGTGTGGAGCCATGATAGGAATGATTGAATGCGATCATCTGTGTTCTTCCCGTTACCCTTTTGGCCAATTTCATAGCGCCCTCTGTAGCTTCTGCTCCGGAACTGGTAAAGTATACCGAGTTCAGGGAGGAAGGCAGGAGTTTGGTCAGGAGGGTTGCATATGCCACTTGTGGAGTTTCTACCAGTTCACCATAAACCAGCAGGTGCAGGTAATCGCCTGCCTGTTTGCGGATGGCTTTCACCACTTTCGGATGGCAATGCCCAACATTACATACACTTATGCCAGCAATAAGATCGAGATAGGTTTTTCCTTTCCGGTCTGTTAATACGGTCCCTTTGGCTTTCACGATTTCGAGTGCCAGGGGAGCAGGAGAAGTTTGCCCTACATGCTGCAGGAAAAGTTGACGTTGATTCACGATGCAAAAATAACGGTGAAACGTGAGATGTGAGACGTCAGATGTGAGACGGGAGAAAGGAGACGGGGGACAGGGAAGGCGCAGGGTTACAGTAAAATTCCGATCTTTCGGGTTGGAATATATTTTTTCACCATTAACTATTGAAATCGTGCCAACCATCCTTCATGTCAACGGAGTTTACCCACAGTTCGGCCAGGATTGCTTTATCGCCCCTAATGCCACTATTGTGGGTGATGTAGTTATGGGAGATCAATGCAGTATCTGGTTCAATGCGGTTGTACGTGGAGATGTAAACAGCATCCGCATCGGGAACAAAGTCAATATCCAGGACGGAGCTGTGCTGCATGCCACTTTTCAGAAAACAAAAGTTCATATCGGTCACAATGTTTCAATAGGTCACAATGCGATTGTACATGGTTGTACGATTCATGATAATGTACTGATCGGGATGGGGGCTATCGTGATGGATAATGCAGTCGTAAACAGCAATACCATTGTTGCAGCCGGGGCTGTGGTACTGGAAGGAACAGTTTGCGAACCGGGCAGTATTTATGCAGGCATCCCTGCCAAAAAAGTAAAAGAAATTAGCCAGGAGCTGATTCATGGGGAAATTAACCGGATTGCCAATAACTACCTGCAGTATTCGGGCTGGTTCAAAGACCAGGTATAGTCCATTCGTCGAACTGGCCTGATTGTTGGATACTAAAGGGTGAATTTGCCCGTTATAAGCAAAAAGCCTTATGAAACTGTTCCGCTGTACATCTCTGTTTGTGATGCTTGCCGTTATGACCCTGCTGGTTTCCTGCAGTGCTTCTAAAAAATCCGGCTGCCCCTCAAATGGAAAAAATGTAGGTGCAGAGCGAATTCTGAGTGGTGAAAAAGTTCCGAAGGCGAAGAAATTCAAGGCCTGATAAAGGTCTCAACGCCGGAACCTCTAAACCATATCATATGTGCCCCGTACTCCACACCCACGATGGCTTTGTTGAAGCTGTAATTGATGAAGATGGCGGTCTGAAACGCTTTTATGAAGTGGCTAACCTGCTGTCTGAAGAACTCCGGATTTCCTTCCACAACAAACTCGATGATTTTGATTCCCTGATCTGGGATTTCCGGTACAAAGGGCAGCCTTTGAGCTTACAGTATAATATCTATACAGGCATCTGCCTCTATCCACAATCAGTCAACCGAAACAAGCTGCATCCAAATGAAATGGTTACCGAAGTGGCCAGCTTCCTGGAATCTCGGTTACTGGTACATACCGTAAAAAAATACATCTCCTGATTGCCTGAAACCGACTTTTTTCTATCTGAACTCCTCTTGGGGAATAATCGTTAAGTTTACACTCTTCAAGGTTTTCACGTTAAAAAAAGTCGTAATGAATCAAGCATTTCTCGGAGTTCTTTCAGGAGTGCTGCTCACCGCAGCAGCCTGCAATTCGCAAACTCCTTCCCAGTCTTCCGGTGCCAGAACAAGTCCGGAAACAGTGGTGGATACTACTGGTGCTCCAGTTGAAACCAAGGCTCCCAACACCACGTATAAGCCGGCATTTGCTGGCCAGACGCGTATTGGCAGTGTTAAGACAACTACCCCATATGAAGTGACGGTATTAAATACCACGCTGAAATCTCCCTGGGCATTAACTGAACTTCCGGATGGGCGCTGGCTTATCACTGAAAAAGGTGGTGTGCTTCGGATCGCCTCCAAAGATGGCAGTTTGAGTAATCCGATTACAGGTATTCCACCGGTAAACGCCCGCGGTCAGGGAGGTTTACTAGGTATCACCCTCGATCCTGCTTTCAGCAGCAACCGGATGGTATATTGGGTGTTTGCAGAACCGATGGCCAATAATGAAAGTGTAACAGCTGTTGGAAAAGGGCGACTATCAGACAATGAATCCACTATTGAAAATGCAGTGGTGATTTATCGCGCAACGCCTGCAACTTCCAAAGGCAATCTGCATTATGGTGGTCGTATTCTTTTTGATAAAACAGGAGCGCTGATTGTAAGTACAGGAGAACGTTCGGATAAATCAACACGCCCGCAGTCACAGGATCTGCAATCAGGTCTTGGTAAACTGGTTCGCATCACAACAGATGGTCAACCTGCAACCGGTAATCCATTTGCCGGACAGGCCAATGCGAGACCTGAAATTTATTCTTATGGGCATCGCAATGTGCAGAGCCTGGCCTTTCATCCACAAACCGGTGATCTTTGGGAAGCTGAATTTGGTCCGCGTGGTGGTGATGAACTGAACCTGATCCGCCCTGGTAAAAATTATGGATGGCCCACCATCAGCTATGGAATTGAATACAGTGGTGAAGCGCTGGAAGGTTCACGCACGCAACAAGAAGGTATGGAACAACCGGTTTATTACTGGGATCCAACTCTATCTCCCAGCGGAATGACCTTCTACAGTGGCGATGCCATTCCAGAGTGGAAAAACAATTTGTTTATTGGTGGATTGAGTTCCATGCATATAGCGCGACTCGTAATTAAAAACAACAAAGTGGTTGGTGAAGAAAGAATTGCTGAAGATCAGAAAGATCGTTTCCGCGATGTGCAGGCAGGTAAAGACGGCGCTTTGTATGCAGTGAGTGATGGAGGGAAGTTGTATCGCATAGGAAAGAAGTGAGACGTGAGAAGGGAAGAGGAGGAATGGAAGACGGAGAAAAGGAGAAAAGAAGAAAAGGGAGATGGAAGCAACCAGGTTTCCTTCTCCCTTTTCTCCTTTATCCTTTCCTCCATTTCACATCTCACGTCTCACATCTCACATCCTAATAGTTCTTCTCTTCAATAGAGTCCAGGATCGTACAATAACTAACATACCGATCCAAATGAATGCGGCCATCCTGCACAGCTTCTTTCACGGCGCAGCCCGGTTCATTCATATGCAGGCAATTATTGAACTGACAATTGTTGAGCAGTTCCCGCATCTCAGGAAAATAATGAGATAATTCCTGCCGGCTGATACCTACCAGACCAAGCTCCCTTATTCCGGGTGTATCGATGATCTGTCCGCCACCCGGCAAATCAAACATTTCCGCAAAGGTTGTTGTGTGCATGCCCTTTCCACTCCAGCCACTCACTTCCTGTGTACGCAAGGCCATTTCAGGAAACAACGCATTTATGAAAGTGGATTTACCCACACCGGAATGACCACTGATCAGGGTCGTTTTATTTTTAAGAAGCAGTTTCAATTCATCCAGTCCCTGCCTTTCTTTCACACTGGTCAAAAAAACTTTATAACCGATAGCCAGATACATTTCTTCCAGCTCGGCATATTTGTCAAGCTCCTTATCGCGATAAATATCTGCCTTATTGAAAACGATAATGGCTGGAATATGGTAAGCTTCCGCCGTACATAAAAAGCGATCGATAAATCCCTGGGAAGTGCGTGGTTCTTTTAGCGTGGCAAAGATAAGTGCCTGGTCCAGGTTGGATGCTACAATATGATGCTGTACTTTTTTATGCGGAGAAGTACGGGCAATATAATTTTCACGGTCATGTATAGCCGTAATTGTTACAGATTTTTCCAGTTCATTTTCCATTTCAACTTCTACCCAGTCGCCCACAGCAATAGGATTTGTGGAAGTTATTCCTTCTATCTTGAAAACTCCCTTTGCCCGGCCATTAAACGTTTGTCCGGCTTCATTTTTCAACTGGTACCAACTACCGGTAGATTTATACACCCTTGCCTTCATACATGCTGCTCTTACTGCGAAAGTACAGGTTTTGGCTTAGGGTAGTTTGCGGAAAATAGTAAGACGAAGGATCCACTCCAGTGCCAGGAAAAGAAGGGCAGCAATGGCAAGAGGAAGAAAGCGATCCGTATACTGCCGAAGTGAGCTTACCTCAATGGTTGACTTCTCCAGTTCATCAATTTCTTTATACACATCTTTGAGTCCCTCATTATCAGATACCCGGAAGTATTTCCCGCCTGTTTCGTTGGCAATCTGGGTGAGAAGTTTTTCATCAATATTTACCTTTTCTCTTTGCATCACCACCCTGCCAGCTCCATCCTGAACAGGAATTGGTGCGTAACCCTCTGATCCAACACCAATGGTGTACACTTTAATTCCCAGGTTTTTTGCTATTTCCTTGGCAGTAACCGGTGGGATTTGTCCACCATTGTTCTCCCCGTCCGTCAGGAGGATTACGACTTTTGACTTGGAGGTACTCAGTCGCAGCCGGTCGGCACTGGTAGCAAGGCCTGATCCGATGGCAGTACCATCTTCCAGCAGTCCGCTTTGAATGCCATCAATCTGGGCCTTCAAAACATTCTTATCAGTGGTGAGTGGTACCATGGTAAAACTCTCGCCGGAAAAAATCACCACTCCTACTCTATCTGTTTTACGACTATCAACAAAATCAATTGCTACTGCCTTTGCAGCTTCCAGTCGGTTGGGACTGAAATCCTGTGCCAGCATGGAGCCACTGACATCCAATGTGAGAATGATATCAACTCCTTCGCCTTTCACACGCTCTTCATCAAAATGCGATTGAGGTCTTGCGATTGCGAGGATGATGCAGGCAAGGGAAAGAAGCCGCAAAATAAAAGGCAGGTGCTGGAAACGAACTTTCAGAGACCTGGTACGGTGGTTCCATCCGGTAGTGGAGACCAGCATGGTGCCTTTTTTACGACGGCCAGTTTTCCAATACCACCAGGCCAATGCCGGTATCAGCAGGAGTAACCAAAGCAGCCAGGGCCAGGCAAAATCAATGCTATGGAAATAATCGGCTATCAAGATCCCGGATTTTTATAATGAATTTCATCAATGATCGGCAAGGTTTTGCGGATTACATCATATGCCTCCTCCTGCTCAGCAGCAGATGGATTGTATTTTGCAAACTTAACAGCATCGGTTAAACGCAGCGTTTGGGCAAGTTGCAATACCTGATCCCTTGAAAGATCCGATTGCACTTTCTGAACAAAACTTTCATTTCCGGCATTCGGAGCAGTAACCAGATTGCGATTTTTAAAATAGGTACGCAGGATATCATTCAGCCGGGTAAAATAAGTTTTTACATTGGCTGAAGAGCTGGCCGCTTTCAGTTCTTCCAGTTCCTTCATCGCCTGTTCCAGTGCGGAAAGCCGGGGAGCTGCAGGTGCGGGAGTTGCTGCTGCTTTCTTTTTTCTGCTCAGGAGCCAAACCAGTAATGCAATAGCAATCAGGGTTGCCGCAACCAGGATATAGTTAATATACAGTGAATCCGTTTCAGGCACTTCAACAATATCTTTCAGATCGTGGTAGGGTTGGTTGGGATCAGCCGGACTATAATCAACCATAATGGATATTGAATCTGTCAGGTATCGGTTATTGCCAACCGTTAGTCCGAGTTGCGGAATCACCCACTGACCTGAATCAAAAGAAGTGATCGAAAGTATTTGTTTGAAGAGTATGGTACGTACATTATTCTGCGTATCAATTTTATTCCTGGTAATAAAAGTGAAATGAGGAATGGTGTCGAGGTTAAACCAGCCCATGGGAGTACCCTGCGGAATTTCGACATCCAGGCGAAGCTGAATGGGTTCGCCAATTAATATTTTATTTCGGTCAACAGATGCCTGCACGCGAACATCCTGGGCCTGCACAGAAAACAATCCGGCAACTGTTACTAACAACCATATAATCGTGATTTTTTTCAGCATGGTATCAGGCGCGTCCAATAAAGAATTTCTGTAACACTTTAACGTAATCTTCTTTGGTAGAGATATGCAGTAAATCACACCCTGCTTTGTTGAATACCTGTTTGGTCCATTCCGTGTGCTGGAAGAAAGCATCATGATGTGATTTGCGCACCAGGAAATCGGAGGTATCAATGGTGGTAATAGCGCCCGATTCTGCATCTTCCACATCCAGTAATCCAACATCCGGCAGGTTCATATCCATGGGATCATATACTTTGATGCCTACCACATCGTATTTTTTTCCTGCAACCCGCAAAGCATCTGCAAAATCAGGATCAAGGAAATCACTCAACAGAAATACGATGCATTTCTGACGAGTGGTATTGTTTAGAAACTTCAATGCCTGTGTGAGATTGGTTCCTTTCTTTTTCCCTTCAAGAGTAAGTAGTTCACGTACAATAAACAAACCATGGTCGCGCCCTTTTTTGGGAGGAACATAGAGCTCAATACCTTCACTAAAGAGAATCGCTCCAACTTTATCATTGTTGCTGATTGCGGAAAAAGACAATACAGCCCCGATTTCAGTAACCAGGTCTTTTTTGCGGGCATGCACGGTACCAAATAAGGAGCTGGCACTAACATCTACCAGTAAAATCACAGTGAGTTCGCGCTCCTCTTCAAATAGTTTGCTGAAGGTGGCATTAAAACGTGCAGACACGTTCCAATCAATAAACCGGATATCATCACCTGCATGGTACTCACGTACTTCCTTAAACGACATACCTCTGCCCTTAAAGGCAGAATGATATTCCCCGGTAAACAAATGCCGGGTCAAGCGCTTGCTTTTAATTTCAAGCTCTTTTACTTTTTTCAGTATGTCGGATGTTGTTAGCATTTAGCCTCCTTTGTTTCCTTCTTCCATTCCTCCTTCTTCCATTCCTCCCTCCTTACGGCACCTGCACCGCTCCCAATATATCCTCTATCACCTGCTCCACATTTACATTCTCTGCTTCAGCTTCATACGTGAGTCCCACCCTATGCCTGAGCACATCTTTGGCAATCGCCTTCACATCTTCCGGAATCACGAATGCCCGTTTAGACAGATAGGCATGCGCTTTTGCCGCAAGAGCCAGGTTGATGCTCGCACGGGGAGAACCACCATAGGAGATCAGCGGCTCCAGTTTTGCCAGGCCATACTCGGCTGGGCGTCGGGTTGCAAATACGATATCGATTATATATTGTTCAATTTTTTCATCCATATAGATCTGGCGCGTCAGATCCCTTGCTTCCACCAGTTCACTCATACTAACTACCTGTTGTATAACGGGTGGTCTTACTCCCTGCACCTGCTGGCGGATGATGAGTTGTTCCTCCTGGCGACTCGGATAGCCCACCACCACTTTCATTATGAAACGGTCGACCTGTGCTTCGGGTAAGGGATAGGTTCCCTCCTGTTCCAGCGGGTTTTGAGTAGCCAGTACCAGGAAGGGTTCATCCAGTTTATAGGTTTGATCACCAATGGTTACCTGTCTTTCCTGCATGGCTTCCAGCAGCGCACTCTGCACTTTGGCCGGGGCCCGGTTGATCTCATCTGCCAGCACGAAGTTGGCAAAGATGGGTCCCTTCCGAACTACAAATTCATTTTTCTGCTGGTGGTAAATCATCGTACCGATAACATCCGCAGGCAACAGATCCGGGGTAAACTGGATCCGGCTAAACTTTGCATGCACCGCCTGCGCCAGCGATTTGATGGTCAGGGTTTTTGCGAGCCCGGGCACCCCTTCCAGTAATACATGTCCATTACTCAGGAGCCCGATCAATAACCTGTCCAGCATATACTGCTGTCCTACGATCACCTGCCTCACCTCATCCCTTAACCGGTCGATAAAGGCTGCCTGATGGCTGATTCTATCATTTAACTGCCTGATGTCATCCGATGTTGGCAACATATAGTAAATTTAAGTATGCAAAATACAACCTCAAGTTTAGCAATTCCTACGCCAATATCTGAAAATCAAGCAGTAGGGAGAATATTTTTTTGCGAAAGCAATAAAAGGCCTAAAAAAAAGTTATTAATAGCAAAATCCAACCTTATGATAAAAAGCAGGTTCCACAACATGCTTTTATTAGGCTCTGTTCTGCTCGTCACACTCTTCTCCTGTCAGAAGAGCAATGATGACGACGGACCAAAATCAAAATCAGCTCTTCTTACTGCCAGTTTATGGAAGATTGCTTCTGTAGGCGCGGATCTTGATAAGAATAATACGGTGGATTTACCTTATCCCCTGGAAAACTGTGAAAAAGACAATACACTGGAATTCAAAACAGATGGTACCGGCATCTCCAGGGAAGGCGCTACCAAGTGTGATCCCGCAGATCCTGATTCAGAAAATTTTACCTGGTCGTTGAAGAATAATGAAACCATTCTGAATATCGCCATTCCAGGTTCCTTTTTCTCAGGTGATGCCACGATCATCACATTGAATGAAACCACTATGGAAGCCTATCTGGATATTACAGATCCGGATACCGGTACCCAGGTAAGAATCATTTTCAAACTCATACATTAATAAGAACTACTGTTCCATATTTTTTTATCTGCTGATTTCATAAACAAGCCCCTGTATTTCCATACGGGGGCTATATTTTTACAGCCTTTTAACTCAGGTATTTTCCCACTATCGGCATTCTTCTGCCTACTCCAAATGCTTTCGCACTTACCCGGATAATCGGACAAAACTGATTGCGTTTGTATTCATTGGTATTCACCAGTTTTAATACACGCTGCACCAGACTATCGTCAATGCCCATGCGAATAATATCATCCGGACTTTTTCTGCGCTCAATATACTGGTACAAAACTTTATCCAGCACTTCATATTCAGGCAAGCTGTCGCTATCTTTTTGTCCCGGGCGCAACTCTGCAGAAGGTGGCTTCACCAGGATATTATTCGGTATGATTTCCTTCTCCCGATTAATAAATCTTGCCAACGCAAACACCTGCATCTTATAAACATCTCCCAATACACTGAGTCCGCCAGCCATATCTCCGTACAGTGTTCCATAACCGGTTGCCAGTTCACTCTTATTGGAAGTATTCAGCAATATATAGCCGAACTTATTGGAGATGGCCATGACCAGGTTTCCTCTGGTTCTGCTTTGAATATTTTCTTCGGCTACACTAAAGGGTAAGTCGCCAAACACAGGCGCAAGCGATTCCAGAAAAGCATCAAAGACCGGCTTGATTGGAATGATATCATAGGGATTTCCCAAATTCTGACTCAATGTAACCGCATCATTCACAGAATGATCAGTTGAGAATTGGGAGGGCATCAGGATAGCCCGCACATTCTCCTTACCCAGTGCCTCGCAGGCAAGTGCCAGGGTTACTGCACTGTCAATACCACCACTGCTTCCAAGAATCGATTTTTTAAATCCCATCTTGCTGAAGTAATCGCGAATGCCCAGAATCAGGGCATCATGTATCTGACGGATATTATTTTCAGCAGTGAGGTAGTCGATGATTTTTTCCGGATCCTCAATTTTTGAAACCCGCATATCCTTATCCAGCAAACGAATTACTTCATCAGGAGCTTGCTGCAGGTTATTCATTTCTTCCAGATCCACTACCAACAGGTCCTCCTCAAAGTATTTCCCTTCTTTCACCAGTTCACCGGAGGCTGCATACACAAGGCTTCCACCATCAAAAACGATCTCGGTTTGTGAACCCACACAGTTCACATAAAACATAGGTAATTGATACCTGCGGATATTCGCTTTCACCACTTCCTTACGATCTTCATCATGATCGTAATCAAAAGGCGATGCTGATATATTGATCATCAGATCAGGTTGCTGCCCGATCAACTGATCCATCGGACAAACGCGGTAGAGCGGATTCTCACTGAGCGCCCACATATCTTCACAAATGGTCAGTGCAATTTTTTTTCCTTTAAACTCAAGCACATTCCATTCAAAGGCCGGTTCAAAATAGCGGTATTCATCAAATACGTCATAGGTTGGCAAACAGGTTTTATACGCTACTCCCTGCACTTTTCCCTGATACAATAACCAGGCTGCATTAAATAGATCTTTTCCTTCTTTGGCCGGATTACGTGCCGGGCTCCCAATAATCACTCCAATATCAACACTCACTTTTGCGATGGTTTCCACCGCAGCATAACACTGGTTGATAAAATCATCAAACTCAAGAAAATCACGGGGTGGATAACCACATACACATAATTCTGAAAACACAACCAGATCTGCCCCCTGTTTGCGGGCTTCACCGATGGCATCCAGGATCTTGTTGGTATTCGAGCTAAAATTGCCAATATGGTAGTTTTGCTGTGCCAGTGCTATCTTCATCGGATTCAATATTTTTGCCACTTGGTATATCGTACGAATGTACGTCATACAACAAAACCCATACGCAAACGTTTTTTGCCCATGAAATTCAGCAAACTGTTCCTGGCAGGAATGATCTTCCTGGCAGCCTGTTCCAATAATGAGAATCGACCTGATATCAGTAGTATCAAGGTAAACACAACCATCGAGCGATTCGACCTGGATTATTTTGCACTGGATTCCAACCGGCTGCAGGAAGGGATGAAAACCCTGGTTTCAAAATATCCTTATTTTATAAATGATTTTACGGCCAATATCCTGGGAGCCGGACCGGTTTCAGATTCCAACCAGGTGTTACCCATTATCAACCGGCAATTCTTTACCACCTATTACCCGGTTGCGGAGATCATAAAAAAGGACCTGAAAGATCTTGGAAACACGGAAAAAGAATTGAACAGTGGGTTTCGCTACCTGACCTATTATTTTCCTGACTATAAAATGCCCCGGCTGATTGCCTACCTTGGTCCCTTTGATGCACCAGGTGTTGCGCTGACCGACAGTGCCATCGCCATTGGCCTGCAATTGTATGCAGGAAAGGATTTCCCTTTTTATACATCACAACAGGGACAGGAATTATTCCCCTCCTATATTTCGAGGCGGTTTGAAAAAGAATACATTCCCGTGAATGTGATGAAAGCAGTGCTGCTGGATCTATATCCGGATCGTTCAACCGGTTTTCCATTACTCGAAAAGATGATTGAGCAGGGCAAGTACTGGTGGTTAACCAAACAGGTGCTTCCGGATGCAGCAGACAGTCTGGTTACCGGTTTTACAAAATCCCAGCTGGAGTTCTGCGAAAAAAATGAGGGCCTGATCTGGAATATGTTTTTACAAAGTGAATTTCTCTATACCACCGATCCTTCTATCCAGAAATTATATATAGGCGAAGGTCCGGGTACACAGGGATTACCACCCGCTGCCCCTGGAAACATCGGGCAATGGATTGGCATGCGCATTGTCAAAGCGTACGCTGACCAGCAGGACAAATCCATTCAGCCCCGAAAGCTTATGCAACTATCACCAAGGGAAATTTTGGATGCATCAAAATACAAGCCCCGTTAAGATACAGCTCAGGGTTTTTCTCCCAGTGCTTTCATCATCCTGAAATGGGAGATCATGGAAGCTGTCATGGTTGGATAGGTGTGATACGGCAATCCATGTTCCTGGCAGGTTTCCTGAACTATTTTACTTAATGCGGGATAATGAACATGACTTATCCGTGGAAACAGGTGGTGCTCCACCTGGTAATTCAATCCTCCTACAAACCAGTTAATGAAAAGATTATCCGGTGCAAAGTTGGCTGTGGTGCGAACCTGGTGTTCAGCCCAGGCATTTTCTATTTGAGTTACTTCCCCATGAGCAGCTTCAAATTCGGTATGCTCCACCACATGCGCGAGTTGGAAAACAAGGGCAAGCGTCAATCCCATAACCAGGTGCATAGCGGTAAATCCAAGGGCCCAGGGACCCCAACCCACCAGGTAAACCGGAATGGCAACATAAAAAATCAGGTACAAAACTTTACTTAACCAGAATATCACATGATCCTGCAGACTCATTTTCTGCAAAGGAGTGGTATAGACTTTTTGTTTCAGGTATTTGTTGAAATCCATGATGAACACCCAGGCGAAGGATGAAATCGCATACACAAGCACCACGTAAATATGCTGGTAACGATGAGCTGGCACCCATTTCTGGCTTCTGCACTGTCGCATCAACGGACTCTTGGCAATATCATCATCCATGCCATCCACATTGGTATAGGTGTGGTGAAGAATATTGTGTTTGAACTTCCAGATAAACGCATTTCCTCCCAGGGCGTTCAGGCTGAGCCCCAATACTTCGTTTACCCATTTGCGTTGGGAATAACTGCCATGGCAGGCATCGTGCATAACGTTGAAACCGATACTGGCTAAAATAGCGCCTAGTAAGCCAGCCAGCAGGAGTTGCACCCCGCCCGGAATGTTTACTGTCAATAACAGGATATAAATCAATAAAGCAGCCGGAATCAAAATGGCTGTTTTAAGATAGAGTTCCAGGTTACCTGTTTTCTTAATCTGTTTCTCGGAAAAATACTGATCGACTTTAGTTTTCAGTGATTGTGCAAACGAATTTTGTTTGTTGTTAAAACTTACTTTGGGCATATAGGGTTACTGTTCCACTTTTTGAAAGTCCGTAATATAAACTTTTCTTGTGTTTGGGAGTGTTAATGTTTAATCTTTCTTCGGATCAATTCCCGGATTTCCTGCTGGTCGGTTATCGTGGAAAATGCATCCTTGGGAATGAGAAAGAAGGATCGGCTATCGAAATAGAGGTGAAAAAAATAGGGCGTTTCCACAAATTTGCTAAACCTGGACCAGGGCCAAACCTGCCTTCCCCGTTCGGTTTCCAGTGTTACTTCATCTTCCTGGAACTGCATCAGGAAATCATCCCGGAAAGTCTGTGATTTTTTATATACACTGTTAGGTAACAATCGCCAGATGACCAGCATAAGAATCATCCAGATAGTGGAAAAGAACACAAAAGACAGTGGATTCACCTTTTTGAAGTACAGTAGCACTGCCGCAGCAATGGTAAATACATTCACCAGGATTACCAGTATCCTGATTTCAGGCCTGGTGAAAAAATGATACCGGAGCGCCTGGATAACCTGCTTTCGGTCGTAGGTAAATGTTATCTGCATGAATTATCTGGCTTTGAGGTCTTTTTCATTGATGCTCCAGTTGCCCAAATCTTCTCCTTTTACGCCCAGGAACTGAACCGTCAGCTGCCGGTTACCACGAGCACCTGTAAGCGAAATTTTTCCATAATTCTGTTTTTGATCAAGGCCGAAAACCCGGTAGGGGTTATCTTTTTCAGCGGCGCCAAATACATGTGTTCCGGAGGTCAGAGGTGATATGGTTATATCATACAGTGGATAATTGTTGATCCGGTTGACTTTAATAATTTCTGAATGATGGCGATCACCGGTAAGGAAAAGAATGCCACTGATTTTCTGCTCCGCAATAAAGCCGGTTAATTCATTGTATTCTGCCGGGAAATCGAGCAGTTTATCAAAAGGAGATACGGGGTTCAGCACCTGGCTGCCAACTACAATAATTTTAAAGCTTGCCTGGCTGGCCACCAGGGCATTTTTCAACCAATCGAGCTGCTCTGTACCCAACATCTGTTTATCCGGATTCGGTTGTCCGTTTATGGTAGAAGGCATATCGTCTTCTGTTCTCCAGGTACGATCATCCAGTAAAAAGAAATCCACATCACTATAGGATACTTTGGTGTAAATGCCTTCCCGGCCGTTGCCATAGGAAGGATTTGACCAATAATTTTTAAATACTTCCCGCGTGGTATTTTTCAGGTGATAACTTTTACCTAGATCATTCGGACCATAGTCGTGATCATCCCAGATTGCGTAATGCGGCATTGCTTTCAAAAAAGACTGAAGCACAGGCATGCTGCGGTCTCTGCTGGCCCGATACCACAATCCCCATTCGGATGTATAATCAACTTCCCTGGTGTACCAGTTATCACCCAGCCACAACATAAAGGCGCTTTTTTCACTGGCCATTGTTTCAAAAATGGAAGAGTCAAGGCCGTATGGTTTCCCGGGTCGGTCAAATTCGGGCTCATTGAAATAGGTACAACTTCCGGTCAGAAAACTGAAATCAGGCGCCGGCTTCCGCCATTGCCATAATTCACGGGTAGCAAACTCACCGGAGTAACTACTTTCTTTTCCATTGATAATAATTCTGTATTCGTATGAAGCGCCAGGTTCCAGTCCGCCGATTTCTGTTTGAACCGGATTAAAATCCCCCGAACCGCCAACAGCCCCAAGGTTCAGGATTTTGTTTTTTGCCTGGCTACTGTTTCCTTTTTTCCAGTACCGGATAGCAAGTGTTTTTACTTCAGGTGAAGGTTCCATCCAAATTTTTGCAGTGCGATAATCGTTCTGTCCAAGCATAGGTCCGGATAGCAATCCACCTTTCGATTGAGCATTCCCAAGAATGGTCCAGAGCATCGCCAGCACCAAAACAAAGCCTTTCATAATTTTTTGTTTGAACCTGCAAAGTAGTAAAAGCCCCAAAACAAAATACCCCCCATTCCGGAGAATGAGGGGCATTTTGTCAATTCATTTAACCAATCAGGCTTATCGGATAGCCCTGCAGTGCTTGTATCGGCCGCTCGCCGCTTCCGCGGGTGAAAGAGCCTTGCAAGATGAGAGGAATACCACTATAGCCAGGACTGCCAGGAGTTTTTGCATAGTCTCGGATTTCGTGAATAAATATCATTTTTCAAACGCCAATTCTATGCCAATAGTATGTAACCCATACTTTTTTCATCTGGGTGTATTATTGAAAATCAATCTTTTAGAAAATCTGCTACATAAATTTTTCGACGAGCGAACCAAAAATAAAAGCCCCGGGTAGAAACCAGGGGCTTTGTTTCTATTAGAAACCGTCCATGTAATTCATTTGGTACTAGCTACATCCGAGGCTGTTGCCACAGTTCAGACATTTATAGCAGGTGCCGCTGCGGATGGTCAGATGGCCGCAAACATTACAAGCCGGAGCATCACTCTGCATGGACTTGTTTGCCTGGTTCAACGCATCATAACCGCTTGCTGCACTTGCCTTTATAGCAGTTGGTTTGGCTGATTTAGTAGCTTCCGGCTGTTTGGTACCGGCCACAACCCGTACATCACTTAATTCAGGTGTTTTTTTTTCAAACTCCCTTGCTGGTACTTCATCCCACTCATCTTCCCCGGTATTCATTACTTCCGGCTTATCCAGCACATGCACCAAGTCGGTCCGGTCCAGGTATTCATAGGCCAGTGAACGGAAGATAAAGTCCACAATGGAAGTAGTGCTCTTGATATTCGGATGATCTACCATACCGGCTGGCTCAAAGCGCGTGAATACAAATTTCTCCACGAACTCTTCCAGGGGAACACCATACTGTAAACCGATGGATACTGAAATCGCAAAGCAGTTCAACATGCTGCGCATGGTAGCTCCTTCTTTGGCCATATCGATGAAGATCTCACCCAGTGTACCATCACCATATTCGCCGGTTCTTACAAAGAGCGCCTGACCATTGATCTTCGCTTTCTGCGTATAACCCCTCCGTTTAGCCGGCAGTGTTCTGCGTTCTACGATTCTTGCGAGCTGGCGTTTCAGTTTGGTATCGGGAGAGGATTGTACGCGCTTCTGAACTTCTTCCAACAGGTCTTCTACTGTAAGTTTGCTAAGATCAATGATATTGGAGCTGCTTGCAGTTTCCTCTTTTACTTCAGCTTCCTTCTCGTCTTCTCCTTTCTTCTTCTTATCGCTCTTATTGCTCAAGGGCTGGCTGAGTTTGGATCCATCACGGTAAAGCGCATTTGCTTTCAATCCAAGTTTCCAGCTCAACAAATAACAATCGGCAATCTCTTCCACTTTTGCTTCGTTCGGCAGGTTGATAGTTTTGGAAATAGCGCCACTGATAAAAGGTTGAACTGCCGCCATCATCCGGATATGTCCATGTGCATGGATATAACGCTCACCTTTCTTACCACATTTGTTGGCACAATCAAATACTGCCAGGTGTTCCTGTTTCAGATAAGGCGCACCTTCAACAGTCATGGTACCGCACACATAATCATTCGCCGCATCTATCTGTTCTTCGGTAAATCCGAGTGCCTCCAGCAGGTTGAAATTCCAGTCGTTGTATTGATCTGCAGTAAATCCTAAACGCTCCAGGCAGGCTTCACCGAGGCTGTATTTGTTGAAAACAAACCCAATTTCAAAGGCAGCCTTCACTGCATCATCTAGCTTCTTGATTTCTTCCGCGATAAATCCTTTTTCACTCAGTGTCTGGTGATTGATAAACGGAGCTCCGGAGAAGCTGGCTGCACCCACTGCGTATTTAATGATGGCGTCAATTTCTTTTTCTGAATAACCAAGATTTTTCAGTGCAGCAGGTACAGACTGGTTGATGATCTTGAAATAACCACCACCACTCAGTTTTTTGAATTTCACCAGAGCAAAATCAGGCTCCACACCAGTGGTATCACAATCCATCACCAGACCGATGGTACCGGTTGGCGCAATCACAGTTGTTTGTGCGTTGCGGTAACCATATTTCTCACCAAGTTGAACTGCTTCATCCCAGGCTTTAGTAGCAGCTTTCAGGAGGTAATCCGGGCAGTATTTCGCCTGGATACCCTGAGGCTTGATGCTCAATCCTTCATATGCTTCAGAAGCATCATACGCAGCAGCGCGGTGATTGCGCATTACCCGCAGCATATGCTCCTTGTTCTCATTGTATTTTGCGAATGGTCCCATGATCTGTGCCAGCTCAGCCGATGTTTTGTAAGCTACACCGGTCATGATTGCAGAGATCGCTCCAGCAATAGCACGGGCTTCTTCACTGTCATAAGGGATACCGCTTACCATGAGCATGGTTCCAAGGTTGGCGAATCCAAGTCCGAGTGTCCGGTAATCATAGCTGAGTTGGGCCACTTCTTTGGAAGGAAACTGTGCCATCAGTACAGAAATCTCCAGAACCACAGTCCAAAGACGGCAATTATATGCATATCCGTCAACATCAAACACATTCGTGTCTTTGTTGAAGAATTTCATCAGGTTGGCCGATGCCAGGTTACAAGCCGTATTGTCGAGGAACATGTATTCGGAACAGGGGTTGGATCCACGGATTGGACCACCTTCCGGACAGGTATGCCATTCATTAATAGTAGAATCATACTGTGTACCCGGATCGGCACAACGCCATGCAGCGTATGCGATTTTATTCCAAAGCTCACGGGCAGACACTTTCTTCATAACCCGTCCATCGCTGCGGGCTTTCAGTTCCCAGTCTTCGTTGTTCTCCAGTTTTTCAAAGAAGCTATTGGGAATACGAACAGAGTTGTTGGAGTTTTGTCCGCTTACGGTACGATAGGCTTCACCCTCATAATCACTTGCATATCCTGCTGCAATAAGGGCACCTACTTTTTTCTCTTCTTCTACTTTCCAGTCAACAAACTGAATGATTTCCGGGTGATCCAGGTCCAGGCAAACCATTTTGGCCGCCCGGCGGGTTGTACCACCACTTTTAATAGCTCCTGCAGCACGGTCACCAATTTTCAGGAAGCTCATCAGGCCGGATGAGGTACCGCCACCGCTGAGCTTCTCCCCTTCACCACGAACATTCGAGAAGTTGGTTCCTACACCGGAACCATATTTGAAGATCCGGGCTTCCCGAACCCAGAGATCCATGATACCACCTTCATTCACCAGGTCATCTTCAACACTTAAAATAAAGCAGGCATGTGGCTGGGGACGCTCATACGCGGAGGTAGATTTCTTTAGCTGACCATCCAGCTGGTCAACATAATAGTGTCCCTGGGGTTTTCCAGCAATGCCATAACACTCATACAAGCCGGTGTTGAACCACTGTGGACTGTTAGGAACACAAGCCTGGTCGAGGATAGAGTATACCAGTTCCTCGTAAAAAACCTGTGCATCTTTTTCAGATGCAAAATAACCATAGCGTTCACCCCAAACGCGCCAGCAATGCGCCATACGGTGAGCTACCTGCTTGGACGAAGTTTCGCGACCCAGGCTGCCATCCGGCTGGGGTACACCCGCCTTGCGGAAATACTTCTGCGCCAGGATATCGGTAGCAATCTGACTCCAGCCTTTCGGAACCTCCACGTTGTTCATTTCAAACACTACCTCTCCGCTGGGGTTGCGGATAATGGAAGTCCGGTAGTCGTATTCAAACTGATCGAATACAGACACATCATCGCGTGTAAAGCGACGGGGGAACTCAAGCCCCTTCACGGCTGTTTTTTTGCTGGCCATACAATATTTTATTAGATTTTGTGTTATGTAATCTTTAAATCTCCATGAGGAGATCGTGAATAACGAAAATAGCTGCCTCCAATCTAAATTCCGACCCGGAAATATCCACCTATGTGGATAAAGGATGGGGATTATTTCATTATCCTTATTCCTGCTGGATTTGCGTCAAAATCCACCAATTCAGGAAAAAATTATTTGGTGGTTCCCTACAAAATCCTTTATTATCTTGCCTGCTCTTTACAAAGTTAAGGATCTATGATGCGTACTTACACTCTGATTCTCCTGCTTTTGGCCGCTTCCCTGCTGGTAAAGGCACAAACAATCAATACCACCTGGTTAGCAGCTTTTACCACCACCAAAATCAATAAAAAATTCAGTATCCATTTTGATGCGCAGTGGCGTTCAGGTGATCAGTACTCCACCATGTCTACCCTACTATTGCGTCCCGGAATGAATTACCACCTAAACGACCGCCTGGTACTGACTGCAGGATATGGGTATATTACAAACCGAAGGAGTTTTATAGTACCCGGACCAGCAGATGAGCCTGTTAACGTAACTGGCTACTTACCGGAACACCGGCTTTGGCAGCAGGCCCTCTATACACATCCCATCATTGGAAAAAACACCATTACCCACCGGCTTCGTCTTGAACAACGATTTTTAATGCAGCCATCCATTGAGAACTACAACCTGTCGGCTGACGGTAATACTTATGCGAACCGGGTTCGGTATTTTTTCCGGACTGTCATTCCAGTCAAACAGGAATTTCCATTTAAGAAAGGCTTATTTGCCGGACTGCAAAATGAAGTGATGTTCAATTTTGGGGATAAAACACCTGTAAATGGAAAAATCTTTGACCAGAACCGTTTGTTACTAAGCGCCGGATACCGCATCCAGCCTAAGATTGATGTGGAATTGGGCTACCTGAATCAACATGTAAAGGGGCGGGCAGATGCCTTTGTGAATAACCATGTAATTCAACTTGCTGCATACACCCGTTTCTAAGCACAATTGGGCATACCAGCATTTTTTTGCATTTTTGCCCCTAGCCATTACCTTTTGAATGCAAAAAGGCATCTATCAACAGATACAAAATAGCAAGCAGGCAAAACAGAAATCTTTTGCCGTTCTGATCGACCCGGATAAAGTCCGGCCTGCTGAAATTCCGGCCCTGGTGCAACTTGCCCTGGATGCCCGGGTTGATTATCTGCTGGTAGGCGGCAGCCTGGTGATCTCCAATCACCTGGATGAATGTATACAGGCAATCAAGTCTCTAACGGATATTCCGGTAATTCTCTTTCCCGGCAGCCCCTCTCAAATTTCCCGGTACGCAGATGCGCTGCTTTACCTCTCCCTGATCTCAGGCAGAAATCCCGAGTTATTAATCGGACAACATGTGATCAGCGCGCCTTTTGTAAAACAAAGCGGACTGGAAATCATGAGTACGGGATATATGGTAATTGATGGGGGTGCGCCTACCACGGTTTCCTATATCAGCAATGCAAGTCCTATTCCATCTGATAAAAATGAAATCGCGCTTTGTACAGCACTGGCCGGGGAAATGCTGGGAATGAAACTTATTTATATGGATGCCGGCAGCGGAGCCCGAATCCCCATCCGGGAATCTATGATTGCCGCAGTGGCAGAACAGATCACGGTTCCACTTATCATTGGAGGTGGAATTACCGATCCTGAAAAAGCATACAGAAATTGCCGGGCAGGTGCAGACCTGATCGTAGTGGGGAACGCTATTGAAAAGGATCCTGGATTAATCCGTGAAATGAGTGCCGCCATTCATGCGTTGAGTGCTACTGCACCCTGATCCTGGTTGGTGTTTCTGAACCATCCAGCAATCCTTGCATCATATAAATAATGCCTTTGGCAAGCGCCGCCATATTGGGAATGTTCATACGCTTTAATTCATCACAAGGATGATGATAACAGGGTTCCCGGTCATCACTCGCCATAATCGTGTGTGCAGGGATACCTTTTTTAGCCAGGGAATAATTATCAGAACGTTCAAACAGGTCTCCCCGCTCTCTCCGAAAACGGATAGAAGCTGCTTCTGCACGCTTCCGTAAAATCTTGTATAAATCTGAATTGTACATACCCGTCAGCATAACTGCTTGCCTGCCATACTGCGGATAACCCAGCATTTCAAGATTAATGCCGGCGACTATCTGCTCAGGGTTGATTTTATCGGCAAAGTCGGCAGAACCTATAAGTCCGGCCTCTTCTGCATTAAAAGCACAAAAAACAATACTTCGCTTATACGGCCCTGTTAGTACCAATTGCTTTGCTATTGCCAGCAATACAGACGTGCCGGATGCATTATCATTTGCCCCGTTGTAGATCTTGTCGGTTTTATTGTAATACCCAACCTGAACATGATCAAAATGCGCAGAAAGAACAATGAATTCTTCGGGCTTTTCAGAACCGGGCAGCCATCCGATCACATTACTGGTTGAGATGGAAGTATCTGTATTATCCCGGTAAAAGGTATGCAGCAGACCACTATCCAGGTAGGGTTTTAATCCCAGGCTGGAGAAATAGTCAGCGATAGCCCTGGTAACTTCCTGATTTTGCGGAGAGCCCTCTACCCGACCTCTCAAGCGGTCAGTTGTCAGGTATTCCATCCAGCTACGGATATCTTCCAATATGGTACTACTGTCAACAGCTAACTGTGCTGAAGCCCGCTGCGTCAGCAGCAAACAACTAAAGAGAAAAGCAACCGCGATATGACCAGTTCTCATCAACGCAAACTGGATGTATCTACCCTTGTTGGTGTATCCGTGCCCGCAACAATGGTTCTCGAACTGAGTGCAATAGCACGAATGATACGGGTCATGTTTTCCATATCCAGTGTTTCAAATTCATCATCAACGGTATGATAATATTTTTCACTGTCCATTTTGGAAGTAGAAATGGTATGTGCAGGCACACCCAACCGGGCCAATGTAGCGTTGTCAGAACGATAGAACAATTGCTGATCAGGATAGGGGTCCGGATGAAAAGTAAATCCTGTTCCTTCCAGGTTCTTCTTCATGATCTCACCCATGCTGGATTTTTCATATCCTGTAATATAGGCGGAGTTTGTACCCCATTTGCTCTCCGTACCGATCATTTCAATATTGAACATGGCCATTACAGTAGCCGGATCGAACTGACGCGAAAAATATGTAGCGCCGTAACCTCCCATTTCCTCTGCAGTAAAGGCTGCAAAAAGAATGGTGCGTTCATTATTCCGAAGTTGTTTAAAATATTTCGCCAGCATGATTACCGCAGTAGTACCAGCAGCATCATCATTCGCCCCATTGAAAATGGAATCACCATTCACTGGCTTACCGATACCGAGGTGATCATAATGGCCGGAAAAGATTACATACTCATTCTTTTTGGATTTTCCAGGCAATACACCTACCACATTATGAAGTTTGGACACTTCAAACTGGTGATTGGCAGTAACTGAAAAGCTGGTCAGCGGCTCAGCAGATAAAATGAAAATTGTAGAAGCCCCACCTTCCATCATCTGTCTTTTGAAAAAGGAAAGCCTTCCGAAATTAGATGCGTAGGAAGGATCTACTACTACCACTTTGTTTTTACCGGAGGAAACATGTCCGTATGCTTCCTGCATAAAATTGCCGCCTGCTTTGATGGCAACCAATTCAAAACCGGTGCTCTCTGTTACAACCAGGTTTTCTTTTGGAGTAACAACAAAGAAACTTTTATTATCCAGTACTTTACCATTGGCAGTAACTGAAGCAGCAATCTGATTGGGCTTCAGCATTTTGAAAGATTGCAGGTAACTATTACTGTTAGGAAGCTTTTCCAGTCCGATTTTTTCAAACTCTGCAGCAATAAAATTGGCCGCCTTATCAATACCCGGAGTAAAAATTCTTCTTCCCTCCATATCATCTGCAGAGAGGGTCTTTTCAATCCTGCTTACTTCTTTGATATCAATACCGGGTTCTTTCTTAGATTTCTTCTGTGCATTTACCTGAAGCGCCAATCCCAGCGCCCCCATCATCAATATATACTTCATATCCATTTCTTAATTCTTACTAAATACTTCTCACGTCTGACGTCTGACGTCTCACTTCCTTACAAGCTCATCATCTCCTTAAACTTCACTGTTTGCCGTCTGCTCACTTCAATCTTTTCGCCACCTTTCAATTCTAACAGGAGTCCGCCGTTAAAATAAGGTTCAATTTTTTCAATCAGTCGCAGGTTGACAATATGTTTTCGGTTGGCACGGAAAAAAACCTTTTCATCCAGTCTTTCTTCCAACGCATTCAGTGATTTCAGGATCAGCGGTTTGTTGTTACCGAAGAAAACTTTGGCATAATTCCCAACGCTTTCGAATAACCGAATATCACTCAATTTTACAAACCAGCAACGTTCTCCATCTTTTACGAACACCTGGTCGTGTTCGCTGAGTAAACTACGATTGGAACTGATGGCGGGTGCCATAGCTTCCTTCTCCTCTGCCACATGTAATTTATTGATGGCATCTGCCAGGCGTTTGGTATCCACCGGCTTGAGCAGGTAATCAAGTGCATTTACTTCAAATGCCTTGAGGGCATATTCATCATAAGCAGTTGTAAAGATCACATGGGGTGCTTTACCCAGTTCGCTCAACATATCAAAACCGGTTTTACCCGGCATCTGGATATCGAGGAATACCAGGTCAGGTTGGAGGTTTTCGATTACATCAATCCCCTCGGCCGCATTGGCAGCTTCACCGATCACTTCAATTTCAGGGAATTCGGATAATAATTTTCTTAGTTCTGTACGGGCCAGACGTTCATCGTCGATCAGTACTGCCTTTATCATAAGTGTTCGTTTAAGCGGGTTCTGTTACCGGAATTTTTACTCTCGCTTCCACCATATTGCCATTACTCTCCTGGATATGGAAATCTGCTTTATCACCAAAAAGAAGCTGCAGCCGGTTGCGGGTACTGCTGATTCCAAATCCATCACCATTAATATGTCCGGATAAACGTCCGGTATTTTGTACCAGTAATTCGTGGTAATTATCCCGAAAATCAGAAATAATACGCACCACTCCCCCTTTCATCTGCTTTCCAATTCCGTGTTTGATGGCATTCTCCACCAGGGTTTGCAGCATCATAGGCGGAATGGGTTGATCGAGGGTATCTTCATCGATCTGGTATTCCACTTTTAACCGGTCTTCAAACCGGATATGTTCCAGCGCCAGGTAATCCCGTACGATATTCAGCTCTTTCTCCAGCGGTACCGTTTCTGATTTCTCCGACTGCATGCTACTACGAAGAATATTGCTGAGTTCCGTGATGGCATCCCTGGCCCGACTGGGATTTTCATCAATCAAGGCCCTGATACTGTTGAGGGCATTAAAAATGAAATGGGGATTAATATGGGCTTTGATGGTCTTCAGCTCCAGTTCTTTCACCAGCGCTTCCAGTTTAAGGGTATCTACTTCCTGTTTCCGGCTCTTCGCCACGTAATGGTAAATATAATAGATCAGCGTCCAGGGAATTATAAAAAGACCAATATCCAGGGTAGCCCCCAATAACCGGGCTGGAAAATCGATCCGACGCTGCACATCAGTCTGAACATCAAAGAGTTGCACCAGTGCCATGAACAACAGGCTACAAAGCAGACTGGTTATGACAATTCCCATTGCCATCCGGGGTATCACTTTTTCAATCGGCAATAATAACCAGCCGCTCCGCTTGATAAAGGCCCGGAACATATGGGTGGTAAAAATCCCGGATATGAATATCAGTCCCACCCGCACAAACAGGCGCTGATCAATCTTGGAGGGGGTGAAGGTATATACGAAAATTACCATAGTCAGGGCCACGAAGGTCCAGCCCAGTACCTGGCAAATCCAATAATATTTAATTCCGCGTGGTAGCATATAGGCAAATCTAGCTGTTTGTTCCACCCCTAATATACCGAATTGTACTAATGGCCAAATAAATTGGGACGGGGGTAACTGGCCGGGATGGATGGCAGCCAACTATTTTAGGACGGATTTGTTAAATTCTTTATCTCATACGCTTTATTTTTACCGAATGGAAATTAAACCGGGGCCACTTTTAGAACAGATCAATCAGCCATCCGACCTCAAGAAGCTGGGAAAAGAACAATTGCACCAGGTTTGTGACGAGCTCAGGCAGTACATCATTGATGTAGTGAGTGTGCATGGAGGGCATTTTGCAGCCAGCCTGGGTGTGGTAGAACTGACTACAGCCCTGCACTATGTGTATAATACCCCCTACGACCAATTAGTTTGGGACGTGGGTCACCAGGCATACGGACATAAAATTTTAACCGGTCGGCGTGATAATTTCCCAAGCAACCGCAAATACGGTGGCTTGTCTGGCTTTCCCAAACGCTCTGAAAGTGAATACGATACGTTTGGAGTAGGCCATTCCTCCACCTCCATCTCAGCCGCCCTGGGTATGGCTTTGGCGGCCAAATACAAAGGTGAAGACCGCAAGTCCGTGGCTGTGATTGGCGATGGCTCCATGACTGCAGGTATGGCCTTTGAAGCAATGAACCATGCCGGGGTTTCTGATGCCGATATGCTGATCATCCTGAATGACAATTGCATGAGCATCGACCCCAATGTAGGTGCCCTGAAAGAATACCTTACAGATATCACCACTTCACCAGCTTATAACCGATTCAAGGACGATGTTTGGAAAGCGTTGGGTAAACTCCCGGTTGGCGGAAATTTCTCAAGAGAAATGGCTTCCAAACTGGAGCACTCGATCAAGGGTATGCTGAATAAAAGCAGCAACCTGTTTGAGGCATTGAAAATCCGGTACTTTGGTCCAATCGACGGACATAATATCACCAAACTGGTAGATACCCTGCAGGACCTGAAAAATATTCCTGGTCCAAAAATTCTGCACATCATTACAGTGAAGGGCAAGGGCTATGAGCTGGCCGAAAAAGACCAGACCAAGTGGCATGCACCCGGGCTCTTCGACAAGATTACCGGCGAGATATTCAAGAAAAAATTTGATACGCCCCAGCCACCCAAATACCAGGATGTATTTGGGCATACGATTCTGGAACTGGCGGAACAAAATCCCGCCATCTTTGGCATTACCCCTGCAATGCCATCGGGATCATCACTGAAAATCATGATGGATAAAATGCCGGATCGGGCACTGGATGTAGGCATTTGTGAACAGCATGCAGTAACCGTGAGTGCGGGATTAGCAACACAGGGTATGAAAGTGTATTGCAATATTTATAGTTCTTTCATGCAAAGGGCTTATGATCAGGTAGTACATGATGTTGCCATTCAGAAATTACCGGTTGTATTCTGCCTGGACCGTGCGGGATTGGTAGGCGAAGACGGACCCACTCACCACGGTGCTTATGATATTCCTTATTTCCGTTGTATTCCCAACCTGATCATCAGTGCACCGATGAATGAAGCGGAACTGCGCAACCTGATGTATACAGCTCAACTGGAATCCACCAAACTTCCTGTTGTGATTCGTTATCCACGAGGTGAAGGTGTTATGCCGGAATGGAGAACAGAAATGAAGGAAGTGGAAATAGGAAAAGGGCGCAAACTGAAAGATGGGGAAGAGATTGCCGTGTTGAGTTTCGGTCATCCTGGAAATTTTGCGGCAAGTGCCATTCGTGAAGTGAAACAATATGGCATCAATGCAGGCCATTACGACCTGCGATTTGTAAAGCCCCTGGATGAAGAAATGTTGCATGAAGTATTCCAGCGTTACACAAAGATCATTACAGTTGAAGATGGTACAATAGTAGGTGGAGTTGGTTCCGCTGTATTGGAATTCATGGCTGCACATAATTACCAGGCAGAAGTCAGAATGCTTGGTATTCCCGATCGTATCGTGGAGCATGGCAGCCTGAAGGAATTACATCGCGAATGTGGTTATGATGCCAATGCTATTGCGGAAACCTTACGAGATATGATGAAGGAGAAAGTGCGGGTTCAACTGTTACAGTAAAATTAAATTCGTAAGTACATTGTGGAATAAAACATAGCCTGCATCTCTCCGGAAATGCAGGCTATGTTTTTTAAACTATTATTGATCAGTTTATCCATGTTGGCATTATCCGGACGGTCGCCTGATAATTTCAGTTCAAGACTAAACCAACATGCTTCAGGACTGAAAAAATTTGCCAGACAGCATGGATATAATGACCAGCTCGCTTTCTTTGTTGATATGAAAGAAGGTTCCGGTCTGGCAAGATTTGTGATCTACAATCTAGCCAATAATACGATTAAAAAAACAGGATTGGTAACGCATAGCCGCTGCAATAAACTCTGTTTGTATGGCTTAAAACAAATACCCATTTTCTGCTGCTGATTTTTCAGGTAAATGGGATTCACCTAACATTTCTCGCAAATCTATTTCTACCGTATTGCACAAAGCTGTTAAGGGCACATCGGTAATTCTGTTTTCAAAAGGATCTTCATTCACTTCACCCACTTTCCCGATTATGGCAAAAACAAAAGACAGGATTATTGAAACTGGTAGCATCAAAATTGCACTATTCATTTTAGTGAAGTCACCAATAAGGGAAAATGGAAGAAGCAACATAAAAGCATACAGAAACACCCTCGTAAAATAATCGTATTGCCTTAGCAATGGGGTGTCTTTAATACGTTCGCAATTACCCTGATAATTTGCCAGGGCCAATAGCTGTCCCTCCATTTGAAAGCTGTCAAAACCACCCAAAGTTCCGTTTGCCATGGCTTCATATATCTTTCTCCCAGCCAATAGCTGAATATAATTGGGTTTATTGTTTGCTTTTTTAAGTAGTTCGTATTCCTGAACTGGCAAAAATGCTTTCAATTCCTGCCAGTTATCCTGTTTTCTTAAATGCAAACGCAACCCATGAGCCCAGGCAATGGTTTTATAAATCAATTCTTTTTTGAATTGTTCGCTTCGTACCTTATCAAAATTTGCCTGATGAGCATGGCTATCCGTAAACGTAATTGTTAATCTCGCCAGAATACGGCAGGAATTGATAATACCTCCCCATTGAGTTCGGGCTTCCCACCATCGGTTATAGGAACTGTTATTTCTGAAGGCAATAAATATAGCTAACGCACTTCCCAGTATTGCAGCTACAGAAAAGGGAAGTTGCAGAATTGTTACATTATTCTTATGTAATAAAAAAACAGCTACAGATATAATAACCGAAAAAGTCAATTCAGTTTTGATATACTGAACGACTTTAATAAGATTAAAATTTCGCTTTACTATCATAGTTTAAAATTCATGCCTGATAAAAACTCCAAAATTGCACGACTTAATAAATGAGGCATTACCTGCCTGGTTAAAGTCTGCGCCTGAACCAAACTGGTAATTATTTAGTTCAAGGCCCAATCTGAATCGTTGTGTAAAACTGAAATTAGTTGAACGAACTGTTGGAAATGTATTTACGCTTTCTACCTGGGTAAAAAGTTTGAGTTTTGCCGTAAGCAACGGAGTATAACGAAAGAGTATAAAGTAATCCAGATCCGGTTTTTTAAGAAGCTCGCATACAAACCATGAAAAAATGGTCATGCTTTTATTGATATGTGCATATTGAAATCCTGCTTTTGGATATATACCCGAATTTAAAACCTGCACAACCATTACAGGTGCAAAGCCTTTTAATTTCTCATGATTGTATGAAATGGCTTCCGTAAATCCAAATTGTGGTAAATAAGTTGTTTTGGTCATTCGATAGTCAAAACTTGCGCGATTTCTATTGAAGAATAACCAGCGGGAATTTTCACCCTGCCTGTTTTTGAAATACTTGAAAAACATGATATCAACGGTAGTGCGTTCATGTCCACCAAATAGCTCAACCGGAATTTGAGCCATTGCAGTATTGTACAGACCAATCAGAATTATCAGAAACAACTTCTTCATCATGTTCGGAAGCTATACAGGCAGGAAATACCTGCCTGTATAAGATAACTATTTACTTAAGAGTTCTACCACCAGTTCTGCGGCTGCAGCTCCTGAGTTTTGTTGTTGGCCGGTTACTAAATTACCATCCTGAATGGCATACGAAGTAAATGGAGCAGCTACTTTAAAAGTTGTTCCGGATAACTTATTGGCTTCCTCTTCAATTCTGTAAGGTTGAATTTTTATTCCTACTGCAGTATCTGCGAAGTCCTCCTCAGCATTTGCAAAGCCCGTCCAGGTTTTGCCTTTAACCAACAGTTCTCCGTCTGATGTTTTGGCTTCTAATAAAAGCGTAGTGGAATGGCAAACAGCTGCCGCCGGCTTACCTGCTTCATAAAACGAAACAAACAGTTGCTGTAATCCGGCATTGCCTCTGAATGTATACATCGGGCCTTGTCCGCCTACCAGAAAAATAGCAACATAATCCTTGTGCTTTACATCTGTAAGTTTTTTGGTATGCTCCAGCATGTTTTTAAATTCAGGCTTCTGCAGATAACCCAAGGATATGATATCGTGTGCAGAATAACCGCTGGCATCTGTGGGATTGGAGTAACCATCCATTTCAAGCTTTCCACCTTCAGTGGAAACCAATTCGATTTCGTATCCTGCTTCTTCAAACACCCACATGGGATGTGTGAGTTCGGCAGCCCAAAAACCAATTGGCCAACCGGTTTGACTTGAAACTGCCGGTGAACTGGCCACCATTAAGATCTTACCTTTTGTGGGAGCACCATGAGGATGAACATAGCGCTGTTTTTCGTTTGGATTATTCATACTTAGTAGTTAAATCAATGAATAGAAAGAGTATGTATCAAATTTGATACATCTCATCATTTTTCCTGATTTACTAACTAAGTAAACAGATACTTCCCTTTTGGATAGTAACTATGACTGAAGCAAGAAATCATTGACATCTTCCTCGCGCTCCTCATTCCATTCTACGATAAAATTATTGCGGCCCTCGCCTACAATGAGGCGCATGTATTTCTGCTGTACCAGTTCCAGCATACTCAGGAAGGTAAAAATGGCATGAATGCGGTTTTCGCAGACTTCAAAGAGTTTCTCAAAACTCATGGTCTTTTTAGTTCGACAAATATCCAACACACTTTCCCGGCTTTGCTCCATGGTGTAATTGTATTGCACCACGGTATGAACTGGTTTGTTGTTTCGGTCGTACACTTTTTGCATTACTTTTTCAAACGACTTCATCAGTTTGAACAAGGTGATCTGCTGGATCTCTGATCCTTCACTGGCTTCTTCGCCGATATGGCTCAGCTCCTTGTGAGCATTGCCTCGCTTCACCATCAGCATCCGCACCGCTTCCATCTCTGCCAGTTCAGCTGCTGCCTGCTTGTATTTTCTGTATTCAAGCAGTTTATCTACCAGTTCCTGGCGCGGATCAATCTCATTCCCCTGTGCATCCATCTCCTTGCGCGGTAAGAGCATCTTGGCCTTGATCCGCATCAGGGTAGATACAAACAATATAAATTCACTGGATAACTCAATATTGAGTTTCTCCTGGCCATGAATGAAATCCAGGAAATCATTAATGATCCGGGTAATCGGAATATTATAGATATCCAGTTCATCCCGCTCAATAAAGAACAACAACAGGTCAAAGGGTCCTTCGAACTGCGGCAGTTTGATCTGGTAAGAGGGTTGCTGCGCGGCCATACTTCACAAAAATTAAGCTTCCCGGGAAACCCGGGAAGCGCGAAAGATACGAAACTTAAAATTTTGCTGATAAACCCACACCCAACAGGGATCTTACCTGGGTACCCGGTGAATTTCCATTCGGCCCGAATTGTTTTACATCATCATCGTATATCAGGTCGAAATTATATGTTACACTCAGGAATTTATTCACTTTCATCGCAATGCTATTGGTCCAGAAGACGTCAATATTCTTGGGTTGGGCACCGATTTTTGCATCCGTAATCGGATCCCGCTTTCCTGCATAGTTGGAGAACAGATCCAGCCTGGACTTATACGATACATTCTTAAGCACTTCCTTAAAAAAGTTGGCCGACAAATAAGCACCTGCTTCCATGGCCACTTTCCTATTGGGGTTTACGCCATACAGCGCCGCCAATGGGGTTTCCTGGCCGCCATCCGGTAAAGGAATCTGGCCGTTTTCATAATAATAGCTATACGGATCATTACTCACAATTACCCAGCGTGCGGATATCGGTGACAACATCACACTGAAATAAGAAGTAGGCTTCCATTCTATACCCGGAGAAATAAGCATATAGGCTGGAGCAAAGAGTCCGGATATACGGCGACGAATTCCCTTTGACAGGTAATTATAATCATATCCATCGGTCATCTGGGTACGCAGGTTATAAACTCCTACCAGCGCCCATTTATCATTTATTTTTTGTCCGGCTTTGCTGTAAAAATCAATTTTATCATCGGTCTTGCGGGTTCCTACCGAACTGGTACGCTGTACTGCATAACCAAGGTCAAGGGTGTTATCCCAGAAGAACTTTCCTTTTTTCTTATTGGCAAAAAGTGTAGAGTATCCTGCTACAGAAATGGAAGAACGTTCTGCACCTGCAGCCCAGTTGCGGGCACTACCCTGGGCCAGATTCAGGTTAAACAACCCGCCCTTGCGCCAGCCCTTTGCATTGTACTTATAAGTGGTGTCATCATAAGTGGCTCTTTCCGCACTTTTTTTGAGCCCGCTTACAGTGGCATCCTGGGCTAATAACGACCCGGCCAGCAAAAAAAATCCGCAAAACAGGGTCATGGTTTTTTTCATAGTCATTATCTCATTCATTAGTTTATAAAAAAAGGCATTTTGAGAACGTCAAAATGCCATTGCAAATATATATAGAAGAATCTTTATTTCTTCTTCAGCTCATCGCGGATTTCCATCAGCAAGGATTCTGTAGGTGTCGGTCCGGCTGGCGGTGCTTCCGGTACAGGCGGCCTGCGGAGTATGGCTTTGATGAAAACATAACAAACGAGTGCTACAATAATGAAATCGAGCAGGGCGGTCAGAAAAGCTCCATACTTAAAGGTAATCGCTTCTGAAATCACAGCATTACTCGCATCCAGTTGTGCCTCTTTGATCGTGAGCGCCATTTTTGAAAAGTCTTTGCCGCCGGTAATCAACCCCAGGATGGGAGCAATTAACCCCTCGGTAAATGAGCCAACCAATTTCGTGAAAGCAGTACCCATCAGGAAACCGATGGCAACATCCACCAGGTTGCCTTTGGTGGCGAATGCTTTGAAGTCAGAGAAAAATCCCATAATAAGTGGTTTTAGGTTATCTGTCTAAATATATGATTAAGATAAATATTTTTGCCGGATGTCTCCAAAATTGCTGAACTGGTTTCTTTTTGCCGCGCTTGCACTCATCTGGGGCAGCTCCTTTATTTTGATGAAAGCCGGCATGGAAGCACTTTCAGCTTACCAGGTAGCCGCCATCCGAATGCTGAGTGGTGGCCTGATACTACTTCCCATGGCTTTGAAATCGTTTCGTGAAATTCCTCGCGAAAAAATCGGACTGGTGGTGCTTTCCGGATTCCTTGGCAGTTTTTTTCCTGCTTTTTTCTTTTGCATTGCCGAAACAAAAATCGATAGCTCACTGGCAGGCATACTGAATGCGCTGACTCCCATGTTTACCATCAGCATTGGTGCACTGTTTTTCCAATTGCAAATCAACGCGGCTAAAATTGCAGGGGTAGTGCTTGGTTTTATTGGTCTCTGCCTGCTATTCCTGGTTCGCGGAAAACTGGAGCTGAGTTATCTCTCCTACTCTTCCCTGGTTATTCTTGCCACCCTTTGTTATGGTATCAATGTGAATATGGTAGCCCGGTACCTGAAAGGAATTGGTTCTGTTAGTATCGCCTCTTTTGCCTTTGCATGCCTGATCCCGCCTTCTCTGGCAGTTCTATGGAAGACCGGTTATTTTGAAATGGATAGGATTCCCGATAGTGGAACCTGGTGGATGGCTACCGGTTCGGCCGTGGTATTGGGTGTAATGGGAACGGCCCTCGCCTCCATCATTTTTTACATGCTGGTGAAGAGGGCCGGAACCTTGTTCGCTTCACTGGTTACTTATGGTATTCCCTTTGTGGCTATTGGGTGGGGATTGCTTTTCGGAGAATCCATCACCCTGGCGCAGGTTGGCTGCCTGTTGATCATTCTTGCCGGGGTCTACCTGGTGAACCGGAATAAATGACTTATACCGCCATGATTTCTTTTTCTTTCTGTGCCAGGTGTTTTTCCACCAGGGCAATATGCTTGTCGGTCAGCTCCTGCACTTCTTTTTCCGCATCTTTTGCAGCATCTTCACTCAGACCGTCTTTCTGCAATTTTTTAATCTGTTCGATGGCATCCCTGCGAATACTGCGGATCGCTACCTTGGATTGCTCTCCTTCACCATTACATCTTTTCACCAGTTCCCGGCGACGCTCTTCTGTCAGAGGAGGTAAAAACATCCGGATCATGGTTCCGTCATTCTGAGGATTGATACCGAGGTTAGAATTGATAATTGCACGCTCAATCGGCTGCAACATATTTTTCTCCCAGGGCTGAATGGTCAGCGTTCGGGCATCCGCCGCCGTTATATTGGCAACCTGGCCAATCGGTGTTGGCGAACCATAATAATCTACCACGATACCATCCAACATCTGTGGATTGGCTTTTCCGGCCCTAATCTTAACAAGCTCCACTTCCAGGTGATTGATCGCTTTTTTCATGGTATCACTGGCATCGTCCAGGATCATGGATAATTCTTCGGTCATGCTATAAAATTATTCGGGCAAAACTAAGGAAATGGAATTATTTCTTTTCCATCATGGGGTTTTCCGAAAGCGGAACCAGCTTGCCACCGGATTGTTTCAGGATCTCATTGGTGGGACCAACAAACAATTGCGGCCTGCGTTTTCTCACCATGTAGAGCAGGCCAATAATACTGAAGAAGATGCCAAAAAATATGGCCATCAATGCCGTTGTTCCCAGTTCCTGCAGGTAAAACCCTAGTGCGATTACCACTGTATTAAGCGATGTTAGGGTAATAGCAATTGCACGATGCGACAGGCCCAAATCCAGCAATAAATGGTGAATATGATTTCGGTCTGGGGAAAAAGGAGAACGACGATGCAGGATCCGGATCCCAAAGACACGCAGCGTATCCATCAGTGGTATCATCAGGATACCAAAGCCCAATGCCGGAGCGGCTTGTACAGAAAATGCCTGTCCCGGCTCCATAGCAACATTAATAAATTTCACCACCAGCACTGCATTTACCAATCCGATCAGCAGTGATCCGGTGTCTCCCATAAAAATCCTGGCCGGCTGAAAATTGAATATCAGAAATGCCAGGAGTGCTCCTGCCATTGCGAATGCCATCACGGCTTCCGGTAAATGTCCAGTCAACACGAAATAGGTTCCGAATACTGTAGTGCATAACAGTCCCAGGCTGCCGGCCAGTCCATCTACCCCATCAATCAGGTTGAAAGAGTTCATCACCACGATTGCAGTCAGATAGGTAAAAAGCAGACTGAATGACTCCGGCAATTCGTTCACCCCCAGGAAACCCTGCATACTATGGATCTGAAGTCCGCCATAGTATATGATGATAAAAGCAGCCAGCACCTGCCCAATGAATTTTTTTACCGGTGAAATGATGATGATATCATCTTTCAATCCCATATAAAAGATTACCACTGCCGCTGCGAGGAAAAACTGAAGATTTTTACTTTCCTGGAAATTGGCGATCAGCAAAACGGAGAAAAGAAATCCGGCAAAAATCCCCAATCCCCCCAGGGCTGGAATAGCTGCCTGGTGAATTTTTCGTTCATCCGGAATATCATAGATCTTCTTCATTGCGGCTACCCGAATAATTACAGGAATAGCCAGAAAGGTTATTGTAAATGCAATGGTTAATGATAGAACGACGTCAAACATGTGCTGCTGTTTCCGGTTTGGAGATGATCTGCTCCTTAAAAAATCGTACCCTGGACTATAAACGAAAAAAAGCCCTATTTAGTCTTATCCTCCTGTAAAGATCGGGTCAAAAAAGTTAGATTTGCTCCACAATTTTTGAATATGGCCAGTTTACAGGAAATCGCTTCCCAGATCAGAAGAGATATTGTGCGGATGGTGCATGGCGCCTCCAGTGGTCACCCTGGCGGCTCACTGGGTTGTACGGACTATTTTACCGCACTCTATTTCAAGGTCATGAAGCACAATCCGGATTTCAGCATGGATGGTCATAATGAGGATTTGTTCTTTCTTTCCAACGGACATATTTCACCGGTATATTATTCCACCCTGGCCCGCGCCGGTTATTTTGATATCAAAGAACTTTCCACATTCCGCAAACTGAACAGTCGCCTTCAGGGTCATCCTGCCACCCACGAGCATCTTCCGGGAATCCGGATTGCCAGTGGCTCACTGGGACAGGGAATGAGTGTGGCGATCGGGGCGGCACTTGCCAAAAAACTGAACAAGGATCCTCACCTGGTATTCTCCCTGCACGGGGATGGTGAACTGGATGAAGGTCAAAACTGGGAAGCAGCCATGTTTGCTGCCCATCATAAAGTTGACAACCTGATTGCTACCATCGATTGGAACGGCCAGCAGATTGACGGTTCTACCAAAAAAGTAATGGATCTCGGTGAACTCGATAAAAAATTTGAAGCCTTCGGTTGGGAAGTATTGATTCTCGAAAAGGGAAATGATGTAGATGCAGTAGTAGCTATGCTGGAAAAAGCTAAAATACTCACTGGCAAAGGGAAACCGATTGTTATTCTGATGAAAACCGGCATGGGTGCAGGTGTGGATTTTATGGAAGGCAGCCATGAGTGGCATGGCATCGCGCCTAATGATGAACAACTGGCAAAAGCACTTGCACAGCTTCCGGAAACATTGGGTGATTATTAACCCAGCTCCATATTGGAGGCAGCAGCTTTCCGGGCCGGCAGCCAGGATGCCAGGAAGGCGACCAGCACTACGGTTGCACTTACCAGTAAAAAATCCGGCCACATGAGTTTTACCGGGTAATGGTTGATGACAAAACTGCCACCTTCCAGTTTAATCAATTCAAATTTTTGCTGTGCCCAGCAGATGAGTAAAGCCAATGCCATACCCACCCCCGCTCCAATGCCCGCCAGCAAAAAACCTTCACTGATAAAGATTCCCTGAATCCTTCCGGAGGAAGCACCCATGGCTTTCAATACCTGGATATCTTTCTGTTTTTCCAGCACCAGCATGGTCAGGGAGCCTATCATGGTAAAGGCCGCCACCACCAGGATCAGGGAAAGCAATATATAAATCACCCATTTCTCCATCTGCATAACACTGTAGAGTCCCTGGTTTTGCTGGTACCTGCTCAAAACCGTATAGTTTTTACCGAGTAGTTTTTCCAGGCTTTCGGTGATGTCTTTTTCATCTGCACGTGGCTGAAGGGCGATTTCCACCCCGCCATATTCATCCGGCTCCAGGCTGAGCAGCCGTTTCAGGAAATCCAGGTTGGTAAGGACATATTTATTATCAAACTCCTGCTGAACTGCAAAGGCCCCGGCTGTTCGCAGGTTTTCTGCTATCAGCGCCGACATCGGGTCAGACACATTGATGCCTGCACCGCGCTTGGGGAGATAAGCTGTTACAGGTAATAATTCTCGGTCGCTCCACAACCCTAGTGCGGATTCCACCCCGACGCCCAAAATAGCCCGGGGCTGTTCTGCCGTACCCAGGTTAAACTCTCCCACTTTAACATAATCAGCCATGGTGGTTACCTCTGTATACTGGCTATCCACCCCTTTCAGATACACAATGGTCTGCGCCTCCCCATTCTGCAACAGGGCTTTTTCCTCCACCACTTTCGACCAGGCTTTAATTCCGGGAATCCGGGCCATCGAAGCTTCCTGCTCCGGTGTTAGCTGGAGTAGTTTGCCCTCTGCAGGAACAATCTTTAATTCCGTGTAAAAAGTGGCGTACAGTGATTTCACCAGGTCTTCAAACCCGTTGAACACACTCAGTACCACAATTAGGGAGGCGGTGCCCACTACCACTGCCACAACGCTAACCCAGGCAATGATATTGATGGCATTGGTGGATTTCTTCGATTTGAAATAGCGCCAGGCGAATAGAAAATTCAAGGAGTCGGGTTTACTTTTCTTCTTTCTTTATTTTTTCAAACACTTCTTCCATCTTGAACACATAATCCAGAGTATCATCCAGATAGAATTGGAGCTCCGGAATCCGGCGAACCTGGTTTTTGATGGCAGCCGCCAGTTCTTTTTTAATTTCCCAGGCGCGATCCTCGAGTTTTTTCATCGCAGCCTTGGGGTCGGCCACTTTAAAAAGGCTGATATAAATACGTGCCTCCAGTAAATCCGGGGTCATTTTTACGGACGAAATAGATACCATGCCGCCATCTATCATGGTAAGGCCCAGGTGCTGAAACACCTGGTTCAGCACCCCCTGAATTTCACCTGCTACCTGCTTCTGTCGTTTTGTCTCCTTTTGCATGGGGTAATTGCTTGGTTACTGCAAAGAAACAAAGAATTCGGGAGCTGCCCCACCCTAAATTGACGTAGGTTTGCAGTTTCTAGTTAATTGGTAGAATGAAGAAATTTTCGCTCGTATTTAAATACCTCGCAGAAAAAAAGGCCAATATCGCGCTCTATTTTCTGTTTAACCTGCTCTCCATCGTTTTCTCCCTGGTTTCCCTGGCAATGCTTGCACCCTTCCTGCAGCTGCTTTTTGGGTTGGAAAAACTGATGATTGAAAAGCCGTTTTTTGAATGGACAGCCTCCTCAGTGCTCGACCAGCTGAAATACCAGCTCAGTGAACTGATCAATCAGAACGGTCCGGTTGCCGCCCTGGCTGCCATCTGTATTACGGTAATTGTTTCCATCTTTTTCAAGAACCTCTTTCTCTACCTCGGACTTCGCATGCTCACGCCCATGCGTAATCATGTGATGACCAAACTCCGCGGAGAACTCTATTCCAAGATCCTCAGCCTGCCCATCGGCTATTTTACCGAACAACGAAAAGGAGATATCATCAGCCGGATGAGCAACGATGTCAATGAAGTGGAATGGAGTATTATCGGGGCGATGGAAGTCCTGGTCAAGGAACCCCTCACCCTGATCCTGATCATCAGCTCGCTGATCTTTTTGAGTCCGCAACTGTCCTTATTTCTCGTGGTATTATTACCGGTAATGGGTTTTGTGATCGGCCGTGTGAGTCGCACCTTGAAAAAGCAATCCAACCAGGCCCAGGTGCAACAGGGATTGTTGTTAAGTGTACTGGATGAAACCCTGGGTGGCATGCGCGTGATCAAAGCCTTTAATGCCGAGAAACTGATCTCCGGTAAATTTGGCAGCATCAACAAACACCTGAATCATATCCGCAATACCATGAATTTCCGCCGCGATCTGGCATCGCCGATGTCGGAGTTCCTGGGTGTGCTGGTATTGTGTGCGATCCTCTGGTTTGGGGGACAATTGGTATTGAATAACAAAGCCGGACTGGATGCTGCCGGTTTCATCACCTACATTGTTTTCTTTACACAGATCATCAATCCATCCAAGGCTTTCTCCAATGCCTTTTATAATGTGCAAAGAGGAACAGCCGCCATTGAACGTATTGAAGAAGTAATCAACGCCCCGGTTAAAGTGATAGAAGCCACTGCACCGAAAACACTTTCTTCGTTTAACCATAGCATTGAGTTCCGTAATGTATCCTTTGCATATGAGGAAACAACAATCCTGGAGGATATCAATCTCGTTATCGAAAAAGGAAAAACAATTGCACTGGTTGGCTCCTCCGGATCAGGAAAATCCACATTGGCCGACCTGGTGCCCCGTTTTCATGATGTAACCAAAGGAGAGATTCTGATAGATGGCGTGAACATCAAGGAATACTCACTGTCATCCATACGCGATCAATTAAGTATCGTAACCCAGGAGCCGATCCTGTTCAATGATACCATTGCATCCAATATCTCACTGGGTATGCCGGAGGCCGACCAGGTTTCCATTGAACAGGCAGCAAAAGTGGCGAATGCACATAGTTTTATCATGCAGAAAGAGGCCGGGTATGAGACCAATATTGGGGATCGCGGCAGCAAACTCAGTGGTGGTGAACGTCAGCGACTCACCATTGCCCGGGCAGTGCTGAAGAATCCGCCCATCCTCATCCTGGATGAAGCCACCAGCTCTCTCGATACAGAAAGTGAACGCCTGGTGCAGGACGCGATTGATAATATGATGCAACATCGCACCAGTATTGTGATCGCCCACCGCCTCAGTACCATCCGCCATGCTGATGAGATCATCGTTTTGCAGAAAGGCCGCATCGTGGAAAGAGGCAACCACGAAAGTCTCTTATCTCAACAGGGATTTTACAAGCGGTTAGTGGATATGCAGGAGGTCAAATAAATTTGAATCATACAAATACAAACACATGAGACAATTTTTCCTTGGCTTATGCCTTTTGGGGGGATTGAGTCTGGTCCAGGCGCAGCAACCCGTAAGTTATGAGCAGGCATTCAAAGGGGCGCCTACCAATATGATGCAGCCCCTGCCCATGGTTAGCAAATGGCTCGATGGAAAACATTACCTGGAAACCCGTACCGAAAACAATGTTCGCCAAACAGTAAAGGTGAATGCAATTAGCGGAGTGGCAGAAGCCTACGCTCCTCCCCAGGCTGAAAAACCAGCTCCGGCGGTACCTGCGATTGCGGTTATGGGTGCCCGTAACCAAACCAGTTCTCCCGACGGTAAGTATTTTGCCTACACCAAAAAGGATAACAATCTGTATATCCAGGAGATTGCTACCAAAAAAGAAATTCAACTGACTAAAGACGGGAACGATTCTGTACTGAATGGATATGCGTCCTGGATCTATTTTGAAGAGATCCTGGGCCGCGCTTCCCGCTACAAAGCATTCTGGTGGAGCGAAGATGGCAAACACCTCGCCTTTATGCGCTTCGATGAAAGTGGCATGCCCGTTTTCCCAATTTATGTGGCAGATGGCCAGCATGGATACCTGGAAAACAACCGGTATCCCAAACCGGGTGATAAGAATCCGGACGTGCGTATTGGTATCGTAAATATTGAAACCGGCGCAACCACCTGGGCTGATTTCAATGAAAAAGAGGATCAGTATTTTGGTACGCCGGTATGGACCCCAGCCGGACAACTTTGGATTTCCTGGATGAACCGTGGACAGGATCAGCTGAAAGTCTACAATGTGGATTTGAATTCAGGAGCCAAATCACTGGTGTATGAGGAAGCACAAAAAACCTGGATTGACCTGGATGATACCGACCGCTTTGAATTCCTGCCTTCCGGTAAAGGATTTATCCTGCGCAGCGATGTGAGTGGCTGGAAACATTTTTACCTGCACGATATGAGTGGCAAAAGGCTGGCGACACTGACTTCCGGAGATTTTACAGTTGGCGCAATTCATAAAATTGATGAAAAGGCAAAACGCATCTATTTTGATGCACGCAAGGAAAACAGCGCCCGCACAGACCTCTACAGTGTTGGCATGGATGGGAAAAACATGCAGCGGCATTCTTTTGGCGATTATACCTTCCGCGGCATGACCATTTCTCCTGATAACAAATATTTTATCACCACCTATTCCAATCTGCAAACTCCGCCTACAACGGTGTTAGCAGACATGAAAGGAAAGGTTATTCGTGAACTGGGAACATCAAAAGGAAAAGGTGCTGACATGTATGCACAACCGAAAAGGGAATTGGTTCGCGTAAAGTCTGCTGATGGATTGTTTGATCTACCGGTATTGATTACCTATCCGATTGGATTTGACCCTGCGAAAAAATACCCTGTCATCATTAATATTTATGGCGGTCCGAATGCAGGAACGGTGTATGATACCTATCGTGCAAACCCAACTGAAATCTGGTGGGCCCAGGAGGGACTGATACAGGTTGCGATCGACAACCGTAGCAGTGGGCATTTTGGTAAAAAGGGAATGAACTTTATTCACCGTCAATTGGGTAAATACGAAATCGAAGATTACATGAGTGCAGCAGGTTGGTTGCGCAAGCAGCCCTGGGTAGCAAGTGACCGGATCGGTATCACAGGTGGCAGCTTTGGTGGTTATATGACTGCTATGGCTTTGACATATGGTTCGGATTACTTCACTCATGGTATTGCGAATGCATCTGTAACAGACTGGAGTTTGTACGACACTCATTACACCGAGCGCTTCATGGATACCCCGGCTGAAAATCCTGAAGGATATAAAGTCACTTCAGTGATGACCTATGCAGATCGTTTAAAGGGCACCCTTCGCATTGTGCATGGTACTACCGATGATAACGTACACATGCAGAACAGCGTGCAGTTAATCAACAAACTGCAGGACCTGGGCAAACCCTTCGAAATGATGATTTACCCGAATGAACGACACGGCATTGGTGCCAATGTTCGCGCCAAGCGCGAGCACCTGGTTTCCGAGAATGCCAGCTTCTTCTACAAACATCTGCTGAACAAGCCGGTTCCGGAAGTCTTCTGGAAAAAAACCGAGCGCAAGGCATTTTAATAGTACGAATTAAGCAGGGCTTAATGACTTCTCAAAGAGGTGTAGTAACTTAGATACTACACCTCTTTGATTTTTATGACAAACCGCCGCCAATTCATCAGCAAACTGACCGCTCCCTTCCTGGCTATGCCGGTATTATCGGAGCTGGCTTTTCCTTCCTGTGCCAATCCTTACGAAGGACCTGTTTTAAAAGTTGCCCTGATGGGATTGGGAGGTTATGCTTCGCGGGTTGCTGATGCCATGCAGGCCTGCAAAAAGGCCAGGATCACAGGACTCATAAGTGGCACACCGGAAAAGCTCACCTCCTGGCAGCAGAAGTACAATGTATCCGCCAAAAACTGTTACAACTACGAGAATTTCGATGCCATCAAAAACAATCCGGAAATAGATGCCGTCTATATCCTGACACCGAATGCGCTGCACCATCCGCAGGCGCTGCGGGTAGCTGCTGTAGGCAAACACGTGATCTGCGAGAAGCCGATGGCCCTCAATGCCCGGCAGGGAAAAGAAATGGTGGACGCCTGTAAAAAAGCCGGGAAACAATTACTGGTTGGTTATCGCATGCATTTTGAAGCCAATACGGTAGATATCATACAGAAGCGTATCAATGGAAATTTTGGAAAGATTCTTTTCTTCCAGGGACTCAGTGGTTTCCGGATCGGGAATCCCAGTCAATGGCGACTCAACAAAGAACTGGCAGGTGGTGGAGCGATGATGGATATTGGCATTTATTCGGTTAATGGAGCCCGTTATATGGTGGGTGAAGATCCTGTTTGGGTAACGGCGCAGGAGACCAAAACCAATTCAACACTCTTTAAGGAAGGGGTAGATGAAACCATTCAGTTCCAGCTGGGTTTTCCGGGGGGCGCAGTAGCTTCCTGTTTATCCACCTATAATATGAATAACCTGGATCGATTTTTTCTAAATGGTGAAAAAGGCTTCACGGAACTCTATCCTGCATCCGGATATGGTCCCATCAAAGGAAGAACACACCAGGGTGAATTGAATCATCCGCATGTGGCGCATCAAACCACGCAGATGGATGAAATGGCCGCCATTCTGCTTGAAAATAAAAAACCATTGGTACCGGTCGACGGAATTGAAGGCTGGAAAGATCTGGTCATCATTGATGCCATCTACAAAGCCGCCGCAACAGGCAAAAAAGAACCCATCATGTACTGATCCTTATACTGCTACAAAAAATTAGGGAGCCACTTTTTAGTAGCTCCCACTTCTAACTTCTTTTTTCACTTCTGACGTCTGACGTCTCACGTCTCACGTTTCACTTATTCATCGTATTCTTCGCTTCAATACTCAAAGTCGCATGTGGCACTGCACGCAGGCGCGCTTTATCAATCAGCTTTCCGGTAACCCGGCAAATACCATAGGTTTTGTTCTCGATGCGCATCAACGCTTTTTCGAGGTGATCGATAAAGGTGATCTGTCTGCTGGCCATCTGTGCCAGTTGCTCACGCTCCATACTCACACTTCCATCTTCCATGGTCATATAACGGCTTTCACTTTCATCACCACCCATTTCATCTTTACGGGTGATCAATCCCTGTAGATAGGCCAGTTCTTTTTTTGCGGCGTCCAGTTTTTTGTTAATCAACTCTCTGAACTCTGCCAATTCTGCATCACTGTATCGCATAGTAGGTCCGGTTTGAATAGGAGCCTCCTGATCCAACACACTCTTGGTGAAATCAGGATTGTACGGCTTCACGGTTTTAGTTTTTATTTCTGGCACCACCCACTTGGTCGGTCTTTTTTCTGGTGGTGGAGCCGGTTTCTTAATAGGGATCGGGGTCAATTGCTTTGAATCGTCCTTCACCGATGCCGGTTTCATAACAGATGGCTTCCCAATTGGTTGGCGAATTGTTTTGACTGCCGGTTTTTTTCCTTTTCCTTCTGCTTTGGAAGCGGGGCTTTTAGCCGGGGCTGCCGGCGCTTTCTCCTGTTTGGGAGGTTCAGTTTTTTTAATAGGTTCTACTTTTTTTGCTTTATCGGCTTTTACTGGTGGTTCTGCATTCTTCGCGACAACTGCTTTTGCCGGAGCTTCAGCTTTCGCTGCCTGTGCTTTGGCGGGTGCAGGTTTTGCGGGAGCTGCTTTAGCAGGCGCCTTTGCAGGAGCTGCTTTGGCAGCCACTGGTTTCGGAGCTGCTTTAGGGGCCGCTTTCGCAGGAGCTGCTTTTGGAGCTGCCTTTGCAGGTGCTTTCGCTGCTGGTTTGGCCGCTGGTTTCGCAGGAGCCTTCGCAGCAGGAGCTGCTTTTTTTGCGGGAGCCGGTTTAGCTGCTGCTTTCTTCGCAGGGGCAGCCTTGGAAGCCGCTTTACTGCCTGCCGCCGATTTTGCCGGTGCAACTTTTTTCGCTGATCCAGCTGCTTTAGCAGCCGGTGCTTTTTTGTTGGTTGCCATAAATATTCCTTTTTCCGGTGATCAATGTCCTATTTATATGTCAGGATCTGCTTAGTTTATTCACCCAAACTTTGACCTCCTGTTCATTCACCTCCACAGGAATGCCCTCGTTTAGCTGATCTACTAATTCGAGCTCATCCGCCAAAACCTCTGTTTTAATGTAGTTGGCAAATTGCTTAACCGAATCTGCCAGACTTCCAATTCCTGCCAGCTTGATAGCAATCCGGTCAGTGAGTTCATATCCATTATCCTTGCGGATCTTCTGGATTCTGTTCACCAGCTCGCGGGCATTGCCTTCCTGCTCCAGTTCCGGTGTTACTGTCACGTCCAGGGCCACAGTTAATGCTCCTTTTGAGCTTACCAGCCAGCCCGGAATATCCTCACTGGATATTTCCACCTCATGGATTTGTAATATTAAGGGTTCGCTATCAATTTCCAAAGAATATGATCCTTCTTTTTCCAGCTTTGAAATGGCTTCCTGATCAAAGGCCTGAATAGCGGCCGATACAGCCTTCATTTTTGCCCCTACCCGCTTGCCCAGCGCCTTAAAATCCGGTTTGATCTTCTTTTTAATAAATCCTTCCGCATCGGTCAGGTACTGCAGTTCTTTCACATTCACTTCCGACTTGATCAGGTCTTCCACTTTCAGTAACTGTTCTTTCATCGCCGGGTTCAATACCGGGATCAGCACTTTCTGCAAGGGTTGCCGTACCTTGATATTCACTTTTTTCCGCAAACCTAATACCAGAGAGGAGGCATCCTGGGCCAGTTTCATGCGTTCTTCCAGGCTTTGGTCAATCCGGCTCTCATCCGGCTTTGGATACAATACATGATGAACCGACTCTCCTTTTAGACGACCCGTTACCTCATTCAGGTTGCAGAACAACCAGTCTGCAAAAAAGGGCGATACCGGTGCCATCAGCCTTGCGATGGTCTCCAGGCATTCATATAAGGTCTGGTAAGCCGCAATCTTATCCTGGCTATAATCCCCTTTCCAGAACCGGCGTCTGCACAAGCGTACATACCAGTTACTCAACTGCTCATCCACAAAATCTTCAATGAGTCGGCCTGCCTGGGTGGGTTCATAATCATCAAATGCCGCAGTCACTTCCTTCACCAGTGTATTCAATGAGGACAGGATCCAGCGGTCAATTTCCGGCCGCTCTTCCAGCGGGATGGCTGCCTCTTTAAAAGCAAATCCGTCCACATTTGCATAAAGCACAAAAAACTGGTAGGTATTATATAAGGTGCCAAAGAACTTCCGCTGCACTTCGCGGATGCCCTCCAGGTCAAATTTCAAACTATCCCAGGGAGATGCATTGGTGATCAGGTACCACCTGGTAGCATCCGCGCCAAAGGTTTCAATGGTCTTGAAAGGATCCACCACATTGCCCAGGCGCTTACTCATCTTATTGCCATTCTTGTCCAGCACCAATCCATTCGACACTACCGTTTTGTAGGCAACGCTATCATACAGCAATACGCCCAGCGCATGTAAGGTATAAAACCAGCCACGGGTCTGGTCCACGCCTTCTGCAATGAAATCAGCCGGATAATTCTGCTCAAAGGGTGCATTGAAGGGCTGCTCTGCTCCTGCTTTCAGCTTCTCCTGGTCCAGTCCCCACTGTGCATAAGGCATCGCACCACTGTCAAACCACACATCAATCAGATCCGGCTCCCGATGCATGGGCTGACCGCTTTCACTTACCAGCACCACTTCATCCACATAGGGTTTATGCAGATCCAGAATGCCATCGTGCAAATAAGTTTTATTGATATCTCCACCCAGCACTTCGTTTGCCTTGCGGATTTCCGCATTTAACTCAGCAATGGATCCAATACATTTTTCTTCTTTTCCATCAGCTGTTCTCCAGATGGGAAGAGGAGTACCCCAATAACGGGAGCGACTCAGATTCCAGTCCACCATATTCTCCAGCCAGTTGCCAAATCTGCCTTCACCGGTTGCCTTGGGTTTCCAGTTGATGGATTTATTCAGTTCCACCATCCGGTCTTTCACTGCAGTAGTACGAATGAACCAGGCATCCAGCGGGTAATACAATACCGGCTTATCTGTTCTCCAGCAATGCGGATAACTGTGTTCATATTTCTCAACTTTAAACGCACGGTTTTCTTTCTTCAGTTTTACACTGATGTCAACATTCACATCCACATAATTCGGATCATCTTTGTAATTCTTTACAAAGCGACCACTGAATTCTCCCAGTCCGTCTACAAATTTTCCCTCCCTATCCACCATGGCCAGGAAGCCAATTCCATATTTCTTTCCAACCTTATAGTCATCCGCACCAAAAGCAGGAGCTGTATGCACGATACCGGTACCATCTTCGGTGGTTACAAAAGTATCACAGAGCACTCTGAAGGGATCACCTCCTGCAACAGCCGGACTGTTCGCGTCATACGGCAACAATTGTTCATAACGGGCACCCTCAATCGAAGATCCTTTGAACTCAGCAATTATTTTCCAGGGTAATAACTTAGTCTCTGCCGAATAATTTTCAAAATCACCATTTTCGCCTTCCGGCTTGAAATACTTGCCCAGCAAGGATTTGGCCAGGATTACATTCACCGGCAGATGAGTATACGGGTTGAAGGTCTGCACCAGTACATAATCAATATTCGGTCCTACGGTCAAACCCAGGTTGCTTGGCAGGGTCCAGGGAGTAGTGGTCCAGGCGAGGAAGAAAATGTCAGACGTGAGATGTGAGACGTCAGATGTGAGACGAATGGAAGACTCAACAGCGTCAAAAAGAAACTGCGACTTTTCATCCTTTACTGCTTTGAACATCGCAACGGCCGATGTATCCTTCACATCTTTATAGGTGCCGGGTTGGTTCAGTTCATGCGAACTCAGTCCGGTTCCTGCTGCCGGAGAATAGGGCTGGATGCTGACACTTTTGTAAAGCAATCCCTTTTCATGCAGGCGCTTTAACAACCACCAGAGCGTTTCGATGTATTCATTTTCAAAGGTTACATAGGGATTTTTCAGATCCACCCAGTAACCCATTTTATTGGTCAGCTCATCCCATTTATCCTTAAACCGCAATACCGCTTCCCGGCATTTCTGATTGTATTCTTCAATGCTGATGCTCTTGCCAATATCTTCTTTGGTTATACCCAATTCCTTCTCTACTCCCAGTTCAATCGGCAATCCATGGGTGTCCCAGCCGCCTTTTCTTTTCACCTGGAATCCCTGCATGGTTTTATAGCGACAAACCAGGTCCTTCAGTGTCCGCGAGATCACGTGGTGAATTCCTGGCATACCGTTCGCGCTGGGCGGACCTTCATAAAACACGAAAGAAGGAGCCCCTTCCCGCACTTCAATACTTTTTTCAAATGCCTGGTGCTTTGCCCATTTCTCGAGAATGGTTGTCTCGATGGATGGTAAATTCAACTGTTGAAACTCACGATACTTAGCTGCCATAAATAACTAGCTGATTCTTAAGTGCTTATAAAAACTAAAAGATCGAAATAGACGCGAAGTTACTGAAATTTGACCGCAACCCGATGGCAGCTTAAACCTCTAGCCCAGGTATTTGTAATTTTAGGTGAAGCCATCCACTTGACCAAAAACTGCTTTGCCTGTTTCCTGGGATTCCTTTTCGGGTTTCTGCTTTCCGGATCTACCCTCCGGGCAGCAAGCTTTTTGGTAACCAGCACCGCGAATGATGGTCCGGGTAGTCTTAGAAACGCAATACTTGCCGCCACCGCAAATGGCACCACAGAAACAGATACGATCCTCTTTGCGCTTACTGGTTCCGGTTCTTCCCTGCCAACCATTCAACTGAGCGCAGAACTGCCGCCACTTCCTTCCAATCTGCTTATTGATGGAAGCAGTTCAACCGGGCCGCGTGTACCCCGCATCAATGCTGGCGTTATTCTGAATTTCACAGGCCCGCTTAGTTTTCAACGCTTTCATTTTTTCCGCATACTCGAGGCTACTGATATTGCTATAAAAGGTATCGCTTTTCAAAACCTCCTGGGACCTTTTCAATTTGAACTGGCAGTAGCAGGTATTCAGCTTAGAAATGCAAGCCGCATCCAAATTGGTGAAGAAGAAAAAGGCAATCTATTTTCGGGCGCGATGGTTGCCCTGGTGAATGAAACCCGTAATGGTGTAGAAGCCGGTTTTGTGAGAGATGTTCGTGTTGTTGGTAATATAGTAGGATTGAATACAGCGCTTTCCAAAGCTGATTACAATGGTATCTACCTCGCGAACGCAAAACGCTTGAGGATGGAGAAAAATCTTTTTGTCAATACGGTATTACAGGTTACGGAAGCAACCAATACCGATGGCGATTTTATAAATTTCATCAATAACCAGGCAAATAACATAGATGGACAACCGATTCCCGATGGTACTTTTTTATTACGACTGGAAGGTAGTATCGGCAGCAATGGGAAAACATTGATTGAAAATAATTTTCTCTACTCGGTTGACAGGGCGATCGAATTAAAATTCATAGAGCATCCCGTTTTTATGCGGGCCAACTTATTTGCTTCCAGCAGTTCACAAGCCTGTGCAGAATTGCGGTTCGCCATCACCGTTACAGATTGTAAGGATGTCACTATTGGAACATCTGATGGAGAGGGTACCAACCGCATTCGTGGTTCCATCTGGCAATATGGTACAGGAAAAATGATCGTATGGCAGAACCAGTTATTAGGAGAGATTCACCCTTCGGAAACAGCAACGCAGGGGACTAATACCATCACCTATTATTTTGAAAATATTCTGAAAGGGAAAACAGACCCGGGAGCAGTAGTGCAGCTATATGGAACCAATTGCTCGGATCCCTGCCCGCTTAAAACCTATATCAATGCTGCTACTGCAGATGCTGAAGGCAACTGGACCATCTCACATAATTTCCTGGCGGGCGCTTACTTTCTTACTGTTACAAAAAATGGCCAGACCGGATCACTGCAACCGATGGCCAATCAATCCAATCTTATCCGGCTGAATGATATCAGAATCACTGCTGATACCTGTGAAGCCAACTCAGGTTCCCTTGAACTTAGCCTGCCCAACCTTGATCCTGGCACTCAGTTGAAATGGACTTCCTCAACCGGTGAATCCCTGGGTACGGATAAAAAGATTTCCGGGTTACCAGCAGGCGATTATTTTCTGGTCAACAGGCAAACTGCCGGAGCATGCGAAACCACATTGGGTCCGATACAGGTACCTCCAGTAAGCATTGAATTTGCCCCTGCACAATCAAAAGAATTATGGACCGACGCAAATGCGGAGGTTGAAATCGTTATTGAAGCAGCACCGGGATTGGAATATTTTCTGTTTGATCAGGCTTCAGGATCCACATCCGCTATTGATAGTTCCTCAACCGGTGTCTTTACCATAAACGCCGGTAGTTCTGACAAAACCTATTATATCAGAATCAAGAAAGGTAATTGCTGGAGTGAAACCTCAACAATCAAGGTTCGGATTCGTAAAGCAGCCGGACTGTTTTTCCCAACTGCATTTAGTCCCGATGGCGATGGCCGCAACGATACCTGGAAACCCATCACAGATGGTTCCTTTGAAATTTATAAACTCCGGATATACAATCGGCTGGGGCAATTGGTATTTGAATCCGGCATTCCGGAACAGGCATGGGATGGCAAACTAAAAGGACAAATTCAGTCTTCCGGAATTTATATCTGGGTGCTGGAAGCAAGAGACCGAACCAGCGTACAAATACGAAAAAAGGGACAACTCCTCCTCGTCCGATAACCCGCAAACGCCTGTAAAATTTACTAGCGACAGAGCCCCAGGTTCATAGTGGTAGAATTACGAATTAAGGAAAGTAAAGTCCCCAACGGGCAAGTGTAAACGAGAATTTCAGCTCTTTTTTCTGTTAAAAATCTCATTTACAGCCGGTAAGCACCCCGGATTTTTCCACATTTTCCAGCTTTGGCACAATTTCTGGTCACTATTTAAGCGAAAATCAAAACAAACAGATGTCAAGTACATCTTAAAAATATACCAGCTTGAACTGGTAATCTTTCTACGGTTTAGGGTTTAGGGGTTAAAATAGGGGGTTGTCTAGCCCCCTTCCTCATTTTTATACCTCACTTAATTTCATTCATCCACTGTTCTGTAAATTTTCTTGCTGTTTCAATCACCGGTTTACCTGCACGAAAAGCCATTTTCCAGCGTTTCCCCTTACTCTCATAATTCTTATTCACGAAATATTTTACACCATTCTTTTCAATGAGTTCCGCATTAAAATCGATGTCTTTTGTTTCATCCAGAAATTGCTGCAACCGGGTTTTTACAAACAACATATGATTCACGGGATATTTGGCTTCCCATTCCTTCAACAATCGCTGATTCCCAGTCTCTGCATCCTTTTGAAATTGCGGATAATTCTTTTTATAGGCCGCAATTTGTTTATTATTCGGATCCTCATTAGCCACCTGTTGCTTTTTTAAATCCGCCAGCATTTTTTCAAACATAGGTTTCATGGAAGGGTCAGCCTTTTTTAAACTGGCTTCCATGTCGGCAACTCCTTTTTTTCCATTTGCTATCATTTCTTTTTGCATATCCTCGGGAGTTTGAGGCACAAAAAGTTCGGGCTTTTCTTTCTCCCTCATTTCGTTGTACTCTTTAATAAAATCCGGACTCGCAACATATTTCTTTACATATGTCAGCAGGCTGCTGGCAACAGCCGCACGATTACCAACTGCAATATTGCGGGCATTGCGAACGCCTTGCTGATCAAGGGAACCCCAGAGAAAACTGCCTGCAATTTTTTGATCCGCATCCGTTTTGCTGATACCCAGTTGCTTTAAAAAATCATCTGTAAAATGGCTGGCAGGTTGAAAGGCAAATAAGCCGGATAAAAGAACCACCATGCATGCGGCGATTAATAGATTTACTTTTTTCATGATTAGGAAAGGTTTATTGTTATTATAGTTAATGCTGGGATTAAAGCCGGATGAATTCAACCCGTCTGTTTTGAGCGCGACCTGCTTTGGTTTGATTATCGCCAACCGGATCAGTTTCTCCTTTTCCATCAGTCTCGATCCGCGATGCTTCAATTCCAAAATTTTCCACCAGGTATGCTTTTACGGCGGTTGCTCTTTTTCCTGACAACTCCAGATTACTGGCATCATTGCCGTCACTATCTGTATGACCAACAATTTTGATTCGAACAGCTTCTGCTTTTAGTACCTCAGCAAGCTGTTTCAGTACACCATTGCTTTGTTCTTCAATACGTGCGGATCCCTTTTCGAATAAAATTCCGGTAGTAGAAAACCTACCTTCATTGAGCAGTTTATGACGGGTATCAGGCAGCCCTTTTGCCATCCTGATATTACCAACGGCATACCCTACTTCAGCTTCTTCACCACCATATCGCCTTACTACTAAATAGAATTGATTGATGCTTGTATTGGGTGCTATCGCTTTTGGCAGATCATAGAGCTTGGTGCCATCCAGCCAGATTCGCAACCGCTCTTTCTGCACCTGCATCGATACATGCAATACCCGGTTGAAATATTCCTGTAATTTTCCATATCGCTTCAAATCAGTATTCAGGTATTTTGATTGATTCTGAAACGTATATAAATGCAATTGTGAATCATTATTTCCAAGTGGCTGGATATTCAATTCAGTAGCAAATGTTTCAGTATATCCCTTTAAGAGTTCATTCGCCGTACCCGAATAGTTTCCGGAAGCCAGTACGCCAAACGCAAATACCGGAAAGGGCGCTTTGGGGTTGGTCTGCTTCATGATCAAATCAAACTCAACAGTAAAATTCTCCGATAGGGAATCCGTATTATCTGTCAGATAAGTAGCATTCTGAAAAAGCTGTACCCATTTGCCTTGAAACCCTTTTATGGTCACAACTTCTGCAGTACCATTGGTATTCCAGTTGATCGGTAATTCTCCAACCGGATCAGAACTGAAATCATTGAAATATACCAATTGCTCACCAGGAATAAAATCAAACCTGGACTGTGTTTTTAATCCATTGTTTGCTTCTGACTTTTTTTCTTTGGTGGTATCTGCAGGTTGTACAGCATCCTTACCACCTGATTCAATTTCATCGATCGTTTTATCGATAGCGTTATCAATATGACGATCAACACGCTGGTTGACCTTTGCTGTTGTTTTTGATTTTACTTTATTCAGTATCCTGGTTTGCGAATAGCCGACAAGCGTTATTCCAAAACATATAGAGAGTATTGCGATCCGCTTCATTTTACTTTCAATTTGGAAGGACAAATTTGCTTTGATAGCATCGCTGAAGCAAGTAGAATAGTCATGAACTGTGGTTTTCAGTACATGAAACGGAATACCATTTTTACTTTTCATTTCATACAGAACAATTGACGGTTCATGTAAGTCTGGATTTTTCTGCACAGACGCTGTAATGATATTTGTTCCCTAAACCTTATTACATGAAATTATCAGGCCTGCTCCTGGTGCTCTTGATTTCTATTTGCAGCAACGGACAAACAAATAAATCCACCCCAGTTCCAACCACTGTTGATGTAAACCAATTGCTGAAAATGAGTCCCGAAGAAAGGGAAGCCTACAAGCAAAAACTGATTAGCCAGGCTTCTCAATTGGCTCCAGCTGCTTTCCCCGAAATGGAATTAAAACCACCCGTGAAAGACATAAAAAGATTATCCCTCATTCCTTCCCGTCCACCCAACAGGCAGGAGATTACCACCAGTCTGCAACAATCCATACAGCAAATAAAAAAGGGTATTCCTGCTCCTAAAATTGAAGCAATTAACCAGCAGGTGGAATCTCTTACTGTTGAGCAAATCGATGATAAAGCGATTGCATCCTTTTACCAGGACAAACCCGAAGAAGGATTGCTGTTATTAATGGAAATCACTAAAAGGGATCCGGATGAAATTAATAGTTTGAACAATCTTTCTTCCATGTTAACCATGTGCGGAGTAGAACAGAAAGCGATTCCGCTATTAATGTATGCATTGGAAAAAGTCCCTAACAGTAGTACACTCTTAAATAATATCGGGCAGGCCTATATGGGACTCGGTGATATGCAAATTGCCATGAATTACTTTAACCAATGCCTGGCAATCGACGAGTTGAATCCAGAAGCCAATCATAGCATGGGAATGATTCATTACTACAAAAAGGAGTACGATAAAGCGATGCAATACTTTGAAAAGGAATTAAGTGTATCCTTAAGAAGATCAACCTTGGCCATGGCTTACAAAATGGGAAAGAAATTCAATGTGGGAGCGATTGCACGCAATCGGAACAGATACAAAGGCGCTGGTGAAAAAGATTATTTTGAAGAAATCACGCTTGGCAAGTTTTCCTTACCAGCTTTCCCTTCCACCACCAAAGAACTGGCGGCAAGAAAAAACGAACTGCAGACCTATGCAGCCAGCATCCAGGCAGAAATGTTATTCTGGATGAACAATGCCCAGCAGGTTAATTTAGCTGCCAGCCTGGATGCAGATGCGTATCCGGGCTTATATGCCGACCTGGTAGAAGCCATGCTGGAAGAACTGGGCAATGAATTTACACCGGAATACCTGATTCCGTATGGAGAAAGTGAAACCGCATTAGTGACGGAAATCATCAGCAGGAATAGCCATGCAATTACAAGAGTTGAATGTCCGGAAGCCCCTGCCGGTAGCAGTATCAAAGTACAGCAGGAATTTGCCATAGCCTGTTGTGAAAATCAAAAAAGACCATTGGCCGACAAACTGATGGGAGAATTGGGCAGCCAGGTAAAACCAATTTTTGACCTGGGCGTGCAGCGATGGAAATCTTATATCAACCAACTGGTTACCATCGTACAACTGGATCCCTCTCCTGCTAACCAGGCGATGGTCTACAATGCCGTTTCCGGGTATTTTAGTTTTCTGAACCTGGCGATGCTTATGTACACGGGAGGTGAAATAACGAATTTACTGGTCGATTGTGTTCCGGACTACAAACCAACTGATCTTGATAGCCTGGTACAAGCCGACCGCGAATGGAAAATGAATTGTCCGTCCTGGCTAAATCTTGAAGTAGACCTGGGTGGTGCTTCCATCAAAGCTGATTGCAATAAATATGCAATCGAAGCCGGTGCTGCGGTGATGGGAGGATTTGAACATGAGTTTAGAACCGGCAAATCAACCTTACTAATCGGTGTTGGGATTAAAGACAAACTCGCCAAAATCCTGAAGATCGAAGCTAAGTCGCAGTTTTATATCAGTTTTGATAACAATAAAGAATTCAGTGATTTCGGAATTCGCAATACCTATAAACTCGGACTCAACTTCAATCCGCTACCAATAGGAGGTATTAAAGTTGGCGCCAACTATGGAGGCATTGAATCAGTCAACAATAAAAGTTTACTTACAGGATCCGATGATTATAAAGTAAGCAGGAAGGGTGTTGTAGCCGCCTTATTCGACTAACCCATTCGCATATGTTGAGCCAGTTGTTTAGCTGCTGCATCACCTTCGGATTCCAGCCTGGTTATTATCCGATCGCGCTCTGTTGCTGTTTTATTCTGGCTCAACTTTTTCTTGCCCTGTAAATCTGTAACGAGTATTTCAAAAGCTACTATGCCCTTCATCATTCCGTTACGGTATTTATCAGAAAGTCCGTTCCACTGTTCCAGGTAGGAGGGTTCAACTTCCCGAATCATTTCTTCCAGCAGGGATAGAACCTGTTTTTCCTCCCTGATAAGGGTAGCAGTTCCATATGCATGAACAGCCATATAATTCCAGGTAGGCACCGACTCGCGTTTATCATATTCGGCCGGAGAGATATACGCATGAGGTTCTGAAAAAATTATCAGAGAAGGGGCTGAAGTGATTGCTGTAGCCTGTTCATTGGCAGCAGCAAAATGCGATCTCAGCAACAGTTTACCCTCCTGTTCAACCACCTGGAAAGGCAAATGGGTGGCAATAGGCAGCCCCTCTTTCACCGTAATGATCGTTGCAAAGCTGTATTGCTTCATAAAACTTATCATGTCGGTAGCATGCTCAAACCGGAAAGCAGCAGGTGTATACATATCGCTGAGATTAGGGCTGCAAGTTCCAATCTTAATGGATTATATTAGTAGTCCATTTAGCAGATAATGAGTAGTCCATTAAAAATAGTCTGGTTTTCAAATATTCCACTTGATTCAGCTGCTGGTAAAGCAATTTATTTGCAACTGGCGGATGGCATTATGAACCTCATCAGGAGAGGGAAACTTCAAGCGGAACAAAAAATTCCATCCACCAGGGAACTGGCAGAGATATTGAATATAAACAGGGTTACCGTTACCAAAGCGATCGTAGAATTGCAGCAACAGGGATGGCTCGAATCTTTTGTTGGTCGGGGCACTTATATCTCCAAACATATTCCGATTCAAATTCTACCAGCTAATCATTCATTGCCGCGAAAAAAAGCAGCAGGTACATCTCCGGTTGAACTAAGGGCCAATAAACTATCTGCTAACAATTACCAGGTTATAACAACCAAATTGTATTTGGATGACGGTTACCCGGATCCGACTTTTGCGCCGCTGAAGGATTTTTATCGGGCTTATCGGAGTCAGCTTACCAGGTCCGGACTCTATACCCGGTTCGGAGCATACAGTCATCCACATGGATCAGTTTATTACCGGAAGATTATTGCTGACTATCTAAACCATACGAGAGGACTAAACACAACATCGGAAAATATCCTCTCTACTAGAGGCACATTGATGGCCATTCATCTTGTTTGCAGCACGCTGATCGAACCGGGTGATTTTATTGTATCAGGTATTCCCGGCTGGAACCGGGCCGAACAAAATTTCCTTCATGCAAAAGCCAACCATATTGGCGTACCAGTTGATGAACATGGAATTGTGGTAGATGAAATTCGTAAGCTTTGTCACAGGCGAAAAATCAGAATGGTATATGTTACCCCACATCATCATTACCCTACCACGGTCCCATTACGCATCGACAGGCGACTGGAATTAATTCAATTGGCCAATGAGTACGGATTCCTGATTTTTGAAGATGACTATGATTTTGATTTTCATTACAGTCACCGTCCCTTATTACCATTAGCAAGTACTGATGAAAATGGCGTTGTCCTCTATGCAGGATCTTTCAGCAAGAATTTTTCTCCAGCCTTCAGAATCGGTTACCTCGCAGCATCCGAAAGTATCATTCAGCAACTTTCCAACTATCGGATACTTGTAGACCGGCAGGGTGATCATATTCTGGACAATGCGATGGCTGAACTCATTCAACAGGGTGTGCTACAACGATCCATCCGTAAAGCAGTAAAAGTATACAAAGAAAAAAGGGACCTGTTTGCTGAGCTCCTCTCCGATAAGTTAGGAGATACTATTCAATTCACTCTTCCCGAAGGCGGAATGACTATATACACCAGTTTCGATCCCAGCATTGACCTTGAAAGACTATCTGCCGCTGCCCTAAAAAAAGGGCTCTACATTTCCAATGGTAAAATCCACCAATACCAAAACTACAACACCAACTCCATACGCCTCGGCTTCGCCTCCTCCACTAAATCCGCTCTCACCCGCAGCGTCAATATTTTACATGATTTATTGCTCCAAAAATAAAAGACCTGTGTTACCCACAGGTCTCCCTATATCCCGTCTCCTGTCCCCCGTCTCCTATTTCCTTTCTTCCATTCCTCCTTTCCTCCCTTCCTCCTTCTTCCTCACCTCCTCCACAATCCATGCCCCCACTTTCTTTCCCATCTCCAGTCCTACTTCATTATCCGTGCGAAAATGAATTCCACCCTGAAACCTGGACTCTGCTCCATCGATTGCACGCTTGCGGAAATAGGCAGCATCCGCAGGAAAAAAATGCGATAAGATTTCCGCCATCACACTTCCAACCATTGCATGTCCGGATGGGTAACCAGGAAAGGGCGGAGAGAAAAACAATACCGGTTTAAAGCTGGTATCATACTGATCCGGACGTGTACCCCAATAGGTATATTTGGCATCCCAGCAGGAAATAAATCCATCATACATCCCCATTGCGGCAGTGGCATAAATCAAGGCTGCTTTTGGCGGATTCAGATGCAGATTGTGCTCAAAAATTTTCTTCTCCAGCATATCAGACCAGAAGGATTCAGTAGCAAAATAAAAGGCATTGGCAGTTGAACCGAATCCGGGTTTAAATGCTTTCAGTTCCTCCATGTCTTTGGCAAAATCAGGAGGCGGACCCGGACGAAATTGATTAGCCGACTTTAGCATCACTGTTTTAGACAATCCCGCATTGGCAAACATAGGAGTGCCCTGCCAGATATGTTTTCCTTCTGGTCTTTTGCCATCCCATTTAACTGCCGGTGGAAAATCTTTTACATACTCCAGCTCCTGCTTTGCTATGTTTACACCCAATTCAAATCCTGCTTTTGTATCACTTGGAAAGGCCTGTCCCGCTGCCACTCTCGACTCCATAACACGTTCAGCCAGTTTCATGGCAGAATCTGCCAGGTGAGGGTAATAGGTTCGCAGTACCGTAACTGCAACCCCTGCTGCTACCGAACTTTCGCAGGGATAGGATGGAGATTCCGATGCAGGACCAAATCGCTTTACCCGCTTATCCAATACTGCCGGACGGGCACGATTGTATTTGTACTTTTCTTTCCATGCCACAATGGTAGCATCATAAATAGCAACCTGCATAACCATTGCCGAAACAGGACCGGTTTCGCCAGCATCAGAAGATAACCACAGATCCTCGATCCAGTTAATCCATCTGTAACCAGGGGCACCGGCACTCCAATACTGTATATCAGCCAATAATTCTGGTGACATGGCAGCCTGTTTGCTAAGCACGGCAGCCAGTTCCGTTTTACCAGCAGGTGGTGCTGGTAGTGTAGCAGCCTGATTCGACTTAATAAAGAAAGTTGGCCAGCTGGCAACAGGATTTTCAGATTGACAAATAGCTGGAACTGGTAAGAGTAGTACAACCAGCCAACTCAAATAAAATGATTTCATGTGAAGGTTAATTTTCATCTAACCTACTGTATGCTTTTACACAAAATTGACAGCGTCAACAGACAACTGATTGGAGGCTACCAACCCGAATGGAACCATTGGTAGCCCTTACGATGTTGTTCATAGACAAGGAATCAGGTTAAAGCTGGAATTATTGAAAGGGAAGAGATTTATCTTTATTTTAAAGCATTAACTGAACTGGTTTGTCTTCAAAAATTAACTGGAAACTGTATGGCTGGATAACCTTGTCACTCATTTGCCTGAGGTGGCTTGTTTATATTCCGCAAGACATGGAAAATGCATCCGCCATTTTCTGGAACCAGGCCTGGTGGTTATGTTTCATTACAGCCGTCACCATTCTGTTTTATGAATACCTGCTTCCCTACATAAGAAAAGGGATTCTACAGGCGATACCGGCTATTTTATTAACCATTTTTCTTTTTACCGCTGGTGCCAGTCTGTGGCGATATCTAGGGATCGGAATAGGTATCCATACACCGCTTGGAAGTCCGGAAAATTCAATGTCATTAGGTGATCATATGGCCAATAGCCTCGGGGGATTTCTGTATATTTCCATCATCCGGCATTTTTATCGTTATACACAACTGAAGTCAACGGCCAAACAATTGCAGCTTGCCAAACAGGCGGCTGAACTGAATTACCTTAAATCACAAACCAACCCGCACTTCTTATTTAATACCCTGAATAATATTTACGCACTGGCATTACAGAAATCGGACAGAACAGCGAGTTCTGTTATGCAATTATCCAAAATCCTTCGTTTCATGTTATATGAAACCAATACCCCACTCATCCCCATTGAAAAGGAAGTACAAATCATACAGGATTATATTTCATTGGAAAAATTGCGCTACGATGAACAACTCACAATCTGTTTTGATATAGATATACAACAGCCATCAACCCGCATACCGCCACTTTTGTTGATTCCCCTGGTTGAAAATGCTTTTAAACATGGAAGTGCGGAAACAATAGAAGCTCCTTTTGTACGGATTCGATTAACAGTCTTTAACGACCAGCTCAATTTTGTTGTTCAGAATTCAACGGGAGATGGTTCACCGGATGAGCCAATTAAAGAAAACATTGGCTTATCGAATATTCGGAGGCAACTTGAGTTGTTATATACAGATTACAAAATTGCTTACAAAAAAGAAGGAACTGTATTCAATGCTCACCTGTACATAAATACCAAAACGCATGTCTAGCATTTCCTGTATTGTAGTAGAAGATGAGCCACTGGCCGCAAAGATTCTAATAGATTATATTGATCAACTTCCTTCCCTGGAATACAAAGGGCATTTTAAAAACGCCTTACTGGCAACCGAGTTTCTACAAAAAGAATCCGTAGATCTTATTTTCCTGGATATCCACCTGCCCAGGTTAAAAGGCATGAATTTTCTGCGAACCTTACAAAAGCGCCCCCAGGTAATCATCACCACTGCTTATCATCAATACGCAGTAGAGGGTTTCGAATTAAACGTAGTCGACTATTTATTGAAACCAATAGAGTTCGATCGCTTTATCGCTGCTGTGAACAAGGTCAGACAAAACAATGATAAAAATCCACCCGCCGGCGTGCCAGCGCCTGAAAAAGATTTTCTTTTCATTTCTGTTCAAAAGAAAAAAATCAAAGTATTGCTTTCCGACATCTTATTCATTGAAAGCCAGCGGGAATACATCCGGTTCGTCACAACCAATACCGAATACCTTACCAAAATGAGCACTACTGAAATTGAAAGCCGCCTACCTGCTTCTCAGTTTCTCCGGGTGCACCGATCCTTCATTGTTTCCATCTCCAAAATTGATTCCTTTACAGCGGAAGAAGCAGAAATCAAGGGCCATACCCTCCCTATCGGCAGAAGCTACCGCGATAAGCTATCCCAACTATTATCGTGAATGAATTCATCAGGAAAAGGCGACCCACCAAAACAGGACAGTAACATACGTCCAGAACAGACTGAAAAAAACATGTACTGCTGTTTCAAATCTTTTTCCTTTCCAGTTCACAGAAGAATATCCAGTAAACTGAACAATCCATCTGATAAACCAAAACAAACCGATACCAGCAGCCAGTCTTTTTCCTAAGGTTGTTTCGGTAAGTTCATTTGCACTTGATATACATAAGACTCCCATTAACAGTACCGTTAGTGCAATAAAAAAAGTATGAACAATCATCATTTCTCGATTAATGATACTCAACCCTGCCAGTTCTTTTTTCCAATTGAAATACCTTGGAAAAATCAGATGTAAAAGCGCCAGCATTATAAGCGCGATTCCTACAATTTGAATTTGCTGAATCATTTTTTTGTCAATATGAATAGACTAATGAAAACTGTTTGTTTTTCCTCCCGCTCCAGTTTCAGTTCGGCCAGTTCAAAACATTTTATCCAGGCAGCGTGAGAATGGAAATGGAAAAACCCAATGGTGTAGGCCAGGAAATTTGGCAGATCCCGAAGGTGCTCCATAACAATAATTTTTCCACCTTCGCGAAGTACCCGTTTTAACTCTAAAAAGAACAAAATACGTTCTTTTGGATTTCTTATTTCATGGGCGGAAAGAAGTACAAATATTATATCAAATTGCTGATCACCATAAGGCAAATCAGATGTATATACTTTCAGAACTTCCGGTTTAGGCGGATAGATTTTCCTTGCTCTTTCGATAGAAGGTTCGGTATGTAGCCGGGGATCATAAAAATCCGCCATCGCAAATCGGAGGAATGGAAATTTATGTTGTAGTATCTCCGTGGTTTCATCAAAACCGGCATTTACAGTGAGTGCAGATCCGGCTTTTTGAAAATCCAATCCATCCAACCAGCCAAAATCATATAGGCTCGAACGATCATAGATATAATGAGATACCACAAGCGAAACAAGCATTCCACCTAATGCTGCCAAAGCAGCTGCCAGCAGGAAATAAAAAATCAATCCGGAAAAATAACCAGCTATTCCAATCACCAACAAGATTACAATACCGGCAACTACATAGAAAGGCCAGTTAAAGCGAACAATATTCCAAACTCCCTGGTAAGATTTTCTGTTTAGCTCCATGTATCTTTTTTTCCTTTTTTCCAGTAATAGGGAATTTCTCTTATCTCAAATGCATTCGCCAATACCGGAGTTTCTAAACCAAGGGTTTCCAGGAAAGGTATTTCATACTCCAACACCTGGATAGGTTTGGGAGTCCAGTTGCTTCTTACTCCTTCAACTATCAATACTTTCTTTTCTCTTTCGAGATAACTGAAGGTAAAAGGTAAGGGTCCGGCGAATCTCCGAGCCTCTTTCCAGTCGGAAAATGGTGAATGTATGGGCAATGGTATTTCCTGTTCAACCCGTCTGAACTTTACCAGCAATCCGGATGAATCAGACTGTATAAGTTGAGTATCCTTTTCCCGTTGAGGCCTGATATCAATTGTGTGGTACTTGTATTGCGTGAAGATCGAACCCAGCCACTCCATCTTTTTTTTATCTGTTTCAGATCTCAGAATATACAAGCCCCGCAAACGTTTTCCTTCGCTGGTTTTATAACGAACAAAAATCCGGTACCCGATCAGAAAAAAATCATTTCCCATAAATGCGGGAAAGCCTTTGGGCCGCAATTTCCTGGTTTGCACCATCGCTACTGCAATGAATCCATATTGCTCCTTTAGCAGATCCAGCTCCAGGCAAGGAGGTATCAGTTGAATCAGTTGCTCTTTCGGAACAGCGAAACTGAGCACTACCGAAGAATCAAAATAGGCTTCTACAGCAAATGGGTGGGATTTGAGGAATTGCATCATGCTAGGAATTGGTTGCTACTGGTTTGCCGATCACAAATTCAGTAAAATAAATGAGCGCGATAAAGAGTAGCGCGAATACACTGTTCCAGCTGCCCCACAGCAGAAGATCCCTGGCCAACAAGTATTCCAGCAAATTCATACTGGCGACCAACAGCATTTGAACAATTGCTGCCAGCCTGGATTGAAACCGACTAATTATCCATATCGCAATTCCAATTTCTGATAATCCAATTAGCAGGGTTAGCACCCTTGCTTCCTGCAATTGCAGCACCCTTGCAACAATCGCTTCATGCCTTGGAACACCGTTCAACACTTTACAATACAACCCATTTATCAACCACACCAAAGCAATTACTACCTCCAATATTCTTTTCATAGAATTTCCTTACACCCCAATATAATACAAAAGACCTGTGTTACACACAGGTCTCGTAATTTCTTCCTTCTCACGTCTCACGTCTGACGTCTCACATCAAAGCGTCAGCTCCACCCCCGCTGTCACAAACGCCGGCATACCTACTCTGATTCCCTCGGGCCTGCGACTCGCGATATATCTTTTATCACCCAGGTTCTTCGCACTGATATTGAAGTTCACCTTTTTGTTCAACTGATAATAGGCAGTTCCATCAAACACCATTCTGCTATCAATGCGACCAATACGCCCATTGGCAGATGGCGCCACTGTATTCAACTCATCCGCAAACTGTTCACCTACATAATTGGCAAAGAATCGAATTCCCAGTCCGCCTTTAGACTCAAACCCAACTATACCATTCCAGATAAAGGAAGGTGCATAAGGCAGTTTATTATCGCGGATATTGATCTTTTCCGTTCCACTGGTGATAAAACGATCCGCCGAATACACACTCTTTACATAGGTGAAATTGGAACTCAATTGCAGACTGTGTTTCCAGTTTAATGCTTTACCAAAATCCAGTTGCACAGCAGCTTCCACTCCGGTGTGAGCAGTTTTACCACCATTCGCGAGTCCGGTTGCATTGGTATTGCCGCTCGACTGCGAAATCGGAATGATCTGGTTGTCAAAGTCCATTCTGAAGAAGGTCAGCTCGCCTTCTATCCAGTTAGCATGATTAAAGCGTAATCCCAATTCAAAATTCCAGCTCTTCTCTGCATCCAGATCAACTGCAAAACCAGTTGAGGTGATGGCATCCTTGGTTCTCGGAGGAGCAAATCCACGATGTACTCCACCAAACAAATTCAAACTTCCATTCACCACATAATTAAATCCACCACCAGGAATCACAGCAAGCACATTTTGCTTCGCCAATACATTCGTATCGGCCACTACAGTTGCACCATTCACCGGAAAACGTCCTCTTAAAATACGGCGATTGTAATTGAAGCTTTCCAGTCGCACACCTGCATTAACAGTAAAACGTTTGGTAAGAGCCAGCTCATCCTGAATAAATCCACTCAATGCATGCCCGCTCCGGATTTCATTATCGCGCATATCCCCGGCCGTTGCATCTGCTTTTTTACCAATTACAAATTGCTCTCTCGCTTTCTCATACAGGTAGCGAACCCCTGCATTGAGTTTATTTTCTTTATCACCAATCTTTCCTTTAACAGTAAGGCGAGGCTCCACTCCCATCACTTCAAATTGCCGGTTGCGATGCCCATTGCTATTCAGCATATAAATTGCTCCTCCAGCTACTGTACGATCACCCCAAATCACCCCGGTTTGATTGGCTGCAGTAGAAGAATAACTAAAATCCTGACGCTGCCAGTTTCGGTTAGTGGTATAAGCAAATGCCGTAGTCTGCAAATTCACACGCGGATTGATTTGCAGGGAATGTGTCACGCTTAAATTATACCTGCGTACAGGCAGGCGATCATCCGGTGCCAGTCGCACATAATCAGATCCACCGGCATCATACATCGATTGCGTAATGCCTATATAAGTAGAATTGGAGAGTTCATCATACACGCCGAGTTTCATCCCGATAGAAGATTTTTCACTCAGCTGAAAACGCAGCTTGGCACTGAGGTCGTTAATTCTAAACCAGGTTGGACCAATATTATCTGCCTGCTTACGCAGGTAACTTACATTGAATCCCATATTGCCAACAGTGTTGCCATAACTGGCATAGGTGGAGAAAAATCCTCCCTGGCCACCTTTCACACGCAATTCTGTTCTTTCTTCTGCCGGAGGATCAGCTGTAATCAGGTTTACCACAGCCCCAATGGTTTGCGGTCCAAACTGCACCTGACCACTACCCTTCAATACTTCAATGGATCGCACTTTATCAATCACCGGTGTGAAATACATTTCTGGCTCACCATAAGGATTCAGGGCAACAGGCACACCATCTTCCAGTATCAGCAAATTGCGACTGCGATCCGGATCCAGTCCACGTACACCAATATTGATTCTTAAACCAGCTCCTTCCTCGTCCACAATATTCAATCCGGGTACCCGGCGCATTACATCATTTCCGCTGATAGGAGCCAATTGCTGAATCTCCTTAAACCGAATGATGGATACCGATCCTGGTACCTTTGATAATAATTTGTCTTTATATCCAACCACCAGCACCTGGGGCATTTCCTGTTCTTTTCTTGCTGTATCTGCTGCTTCCTGGGCCATTCCCGCAACTGAGACCAGCAGCGCCATTCCACTTAATAATCCATTCTTTATCATATCAGTTTCTTTCGGCCGCAAAGATCAAATACACCAAAATTTATGGTTTACGCAATGCGGAAAAAGCATTTACGAAATGCGGAAAAATCTGTAAATGACAATTCCGTGACAGAAAAACAGCACAAACTGACAAAGATCAGGCCCCATTGCGACGCTGGTCAGTGCATAGCCCTCTTTGCGGCTCTTTCTTTGCGACATGATTACCGCCAGCTTACTTAAGAAATACGACCGACCGGTTCCACGATACACCAGTTATCCTACTGTACCTCAATGGGAGCCGGAAATTTCAGTGGAAAAATGGGAGACCAATTTCAGTGAGCAGTTTTCCATTGAGAATTCCCAAAACGGGATCGCACTCTATATTCACCTCCCTTTCTGTGAGAGTCTTTGCACCTATTGCGGCTGTAATAAAAAGATTACCAGCAACCATAAAGTGGAAGGCGAATACATTGAAGCTATCCTGAAAGAATGGACCCTTTACTTACGACTCATGAAGGAAAAACCGGTGCTTCGGGAACTCCATCTTGGCGGAGGAACACCTACCTTTTTCTCACCGGAAAACCTGGAAAAACTATTACTGCCGATTCTCAATTCCTGCACCCTTGCCGATGACCACGCTTTCAGTTTTGAAGGCCATCCCAATAATACCACCTACGATCACCTGAAAACCCTGTATGATCTGGGCTTTCGCCGGGTTAGTTTTGGCGTGCAGGATAATGATCCTATTGTGCAGCAAATCATCAACCGCATTCAGCCTTTTTATAAAGTGCAGGAAGTAACCGAGATCGCACGCGAAATTGGTTATACCTCAGTCAACTATGACCTGATCTATGGTCTACCAAGACAAACCACCGAATCCATGGAACGCACCCTGAAACAGGTACTTTCCTTAAAACCGGATCGGGTTGCTTTTTACAGTTATGCCCATGTACCCTGGACCAGTCGCGGCCAGCGCCTCTTTGATGAAAACGACCTCCCATCTGCAGAACTGAAAATGGAACTCTATCGCCTGGGGAAATTCCAGTTTGCAATGCATGGGTACCAGGATATTGGCATGGATCATTTTGCCCTACCAACAGATGAGTTGTATCTCGCCAGGTGGCGGGAAGCAGGGAAGACGGGGGAATGGAAGATGGAGGAAGGAGAAGGGAAACGGGAGGCAGGATACGGGAGACGGGAAGAGCCAAAGCTCCACAGGAACTTCATGGGGTATACGACTCAATCTTCCAAGCTATTGATTGGTTTAGGTGTGTCCAGTATCAGTGATACCGGCAACGCTTATGCGCAGAATAATAAAACCATTCGAGAATATTATGAGCTGATTAACCAGGGTAAACTGGCCATCACCAAAGGCTATTTTCTGGATGAGGAAGATTTGTCATTCAAACAATACATTCTCGATATCAGTTGCAAGGGAAAAACCAATTTCAAAAAAGCTGATTTACCTATGCTTCAACAATTCAGTTTTCCGGTGTTGGAAGAACTGGCAGCTGATGGCTTACTAACATGGAACGAGGAAGGACTATCACTCAGTTGCAAAGGCCATCATTTTATCCGGATTGTCTGCAGCGCGTTTGATTTATTCATTCAACGTAAAAGACAAGAGGGAGAAGAATCCATCCGGTATTCCAAAGCGATCTGATCAGGAATTGCCTTGCCGGATTTTTTTATAAATCCGGATCGCCAGCATCAGGATGACCACCAGGCAGATCAAGCCCCCTATACCCCAAACCAGGCTCATGCTCTGTTTGACCGTAACCAAAAAAACAATCGCAAAAAGAAAAATGGTAGCTACTTCATTCCAGATTCGCAACTGTGTGGAACTGAATCGGAAGACACCTGCCATTTCCTCTTTGAACAAACGATGTAAACTGAAATGGTAGGCAAATAAGCCGAGGATAAATATCCATTTCATGAGGAACCATCTTCCTTCTGGTTTGAAGAGGATTTTATCCCAATCGCCCATAAGCATCACCGTTACTCCAAAGATTAAGGTCAGTATTGCTGATGGCCAGGTAATTCCATACCAGAGTCGTTTCATCATGATGGAAAACTGCTTCCTCAAAATATTTCTCTCCACCGGCTCCTTCTCTCCTGCTTCCGTAGCATAAATGAAAAGTCGGGGCATGTAAAACAACCCCGCAAACCAGGTAACTACGAAGATGATATGGAGGGCTTTTATATAGAAGTACATAGGAGAAAAATTAGCACGGAAACGGGAAACAAAGGAGACGGGAGACAAAGGAGGAGGGAGACAAAGGAGATAGGAGGAGGGAGGCTACACAACATTAAAAGACCTTTTCACATTTCACCTCTCACGTCTCACCTTCTTTCACCTTTCACTTTTCACTTTTCACATATGTTTTCAACGTCCGTACCCACTCCGGATGCACATTCAAACAAGGTATCATCACAAACTCTTCCCCACCCGCATGCAAAAATTCTTCCTTGCCTTCTTCCGCAATTTCTTCCAGTGTTTCCAGGCAATCACTGATGAAAGCCGGACAAGCAACCACCAGTTTTTTAATACCCTCGCCGGGCATTTCTTCAAAACGCTTGGCAGTATAAGGTTTCAGCCACTCATCACGCCCCAATCTCGATTGAAAACTCATGCTCCACTTGCCTTCCGGCAATCCTAAAATTTCAGTTACTTTTTTGGTTGTCACCCAACACTGGTGCCGGTAACATTGTGCATGCGCAGGAGATGCCACTTCACAACAATTCGCCACTTTCAAACAATGCGTTCCTGTGCAATCTCCCTTGAAAATATGACGCTCCGGAACCCCGTGATAGCTAAACAAAATATGATCAAACTCCTGTTCCAGGTACGGACGAATACTCTCCGCTAATGCATGTAAATAATTGGGCTCCTCGTAATAAGGCGGCACGATATCCAGCTTAAAAGGATAGTTCCCTTCCTTGTGCTGCAATTTCGCATACTCAACCGCAGTTTCATAACTGCTCATCGCATAATGCGGATACATCGGAACCAGGATTACTTCCTCGAGCCCCGGATGCTCTTTCATCAGTTTATCATAAGCCGCCTTGGGCGATGGCGTACCATAACGCATACAAATCTCCACCGGCTCTTCCACCTGCTCCTGCAAAGCCGCCTGTAACTGTTTGGTCAGTACAATCAGGGGCGATCCCTCATCAGTCCAGATCGAGGCATAGGCCTTGGCAGATTTCGGTGCCCGAAAGGTTACGATGATTCCTTTTACCAGCAGTACCCGCAATAAATAGGGCACATCAATCACCCGTTCATCCATCAAAAACTCATTCAGGTACTTCCGAACATCCTTAACCGAAGTGGAATCCGGAGAGCCCAGGTTCATCAACAAAATGCCACGTTTCTTCATTGAGGGGAAATTTGATGCAAATAACAAGTTTCAGGACACAAAGTTGCAGAAAAAAACCTGCCCTGATCACATGCATAAAAAACACAATTCATTCGTTATTAGGTACAAATGATCCAACAAAACCGGCATTTATCATGGAATATGACAATTCACTGACAGTATGCACTCGGGAAATCAATTACCGCAGGTTATTTTTGCACTGGAATTTGTGAGAATACTATGGGAGATTATCCGAAAGATTTGCAGCATTTTTTTGTGGTTGGGCTCAGTTATAAAAAATCTGACTCCGCCGTAAGAAGTCGTTTCGCCATCAGCCAGGAACAATATGATTGGATTCTGGAACAGGCCAACGCCCGCGGTATTGCTGAACTCTTCGTTTTATCTACCTGTAATCGCACCGAAATTTATGCCATCGCCCCTGAATTGGATGCCCTGATCACCCTAATCTGTGAAGCTACCGGGCAATCGGAAGAAGAATTCAAACAATTTGCTTATCTGTATCGCGCTGAAAATGCGGTACAACATCTGTTCCAAGTGGCAGCCGGACTCGATTCACAAATCCTGGGCGACTATGAAATTGTTGGACAAATCAAGATCGCCATCAAATACGCCAAGGAAAAAGCTGCCATCGGTCCATTTATCGAACGCCTTTTCAACCAGGTGCTGGCAACTTCCAAATTGATTAAAAATCAAACAGCCCTGAGCAGTGGCTCCGTGTCTGTTTCCTTTGCCGCGATTCAGTACCTGAAAGACCGGGTACCCGATGTGGCCAATAAATCTGTCCTGCTGATTGGGACTGGTAAGATCGGTCGCAATACCTGCAAAAACCTGATCGATTACCTGGGTTGCACCAACATCACCCTGATGAACCGCACCCATGAAAAGGCAGAGAAACTCGCAAAAGAACTGGATTTGGCAGCACTGCCCGCCAGCTTCCTGGCACAAACAGTTGCTGATACCGATATCATCATTGTTGCCTCCAATGCCGCGGAAGCAATTATTCGTCCCGAACACCTTAAGCCCGGCACAGAACAATGGATCATTGACCTGTCTATCCCTAACAATGTGGCTCCTGAAGTGAGTGAAGTGGATGGTAAGGAACTCCTGAATGTTGACCAGCTTTCCCGCATGAAAGATGAAACCCTGCTGAAGCGCCAGGCTGAAGTGCCCAAAGCACTTGTCCTGATTGCTGAACAAAGCGGTGAGTTTTACGATTGGTGCAAAATGCGCAAGCAATTGGCCGTACTGGGACAGGTAAAACTAAAACTGGAAGAAATTCACGTAAACACCCTGAGCGCTGATACACAGCACCCTCAATGGTTTTATACTACTACCTTTGCCAACACCGAAGAAGCCGCAACCCGGATTCAGAAAGTGCTGAACACCATGGCAGCCAAAATGCGGGTGAAAAACCAGCGTGGTTGTCATTACCTGGAAGCGATTAACGATTTCATGGCCTTCGGTGCCAATTAACATGAACAAGATTATCAGAATCGGAACGAGAGACAGTCAGTTGGCTGTCTGGCAGGCTACATTAGTACAGTCCCTGCTCAAAGAAAAAGGATTTCAAACCGAATTGGTTCCCCTGAAATCGGATGGCGATATCGATCTCGTTACCCCCCTCTATGCCATGGGCGTACAGGGTGTGTTCACCAAAACACTCGACAGTGCCCTGCTAAGTGAGCGCTTTGATATTGCCGTACATTCCATGAAAGATGTACCTACACAAATGGCACAGGGAATTGCTGCTGCTGCCGTTTTACCAAGAGCCAGTCACAAAGATTTACTGGTTCCCAAAAATGGAACGGAATTTCTTTCCGATGCTGCCTATTCCGGTTTAGTTGCCACCAGCAGCATTCGCAGAAAAGCACAATGGCTGAACAGATACCCCCACCATCGCATCACCAACCTGCGTGGTAATGTTAATACCCGCCTGGGTAAATTGTCTGAAGAAGATTGGGATGGCGCCATTTTCGCAGCTGCCGGATTGGAACGTATCAACCTCCGGCCTGAATCAGCTATTGAACTCGACTGGATGTTACCTGCACCGGCACAGGGTGCCATCCTCGTTGTTTGCCGGGAATCTGATACCACTACTTTTGAAGCCTGCGCTTTGTTGAATGATCCGGATACCGCGCTCTGTGCCAATATTGAACGTGATTTCCTGAAAACCCTGATGGGTGGCTGTTCTACACCGATTAGTGCGCTCGCGGAAATTGAACAGACGCTGGACAAAGAAGGTAATCCAATACGAATGCTGCGCTTTCGCGGAAACATTTTTTCACTGGATGGCGCAGCTCATCTTGCTATTGAAAAAACCGTTGCGGTTGAGGATGCCCGAGAACTTGGTACCATAGCGGCCAATGAATTACTTGAACAAGGTGCCGATAAAATTGTTGCAACTATAAAAAATGGCAATTGAAACCCACACCATATTGCCCCGCTTATTAACTACCAGGCCGCTGGCAGATGCCACCATCCTGGAAGCAAAAAAAAGAGGTGTTGAGATTAGCACCCTTTCTTTCATAGATACCGCACCGATTCATACGGCTGAAATTATTGAAGAAATTCAGGCCGCCCTGCTCATGAGTACCACCGTTGTTTTTACCAGCATGAATGCAGTGGAATCTGTGGTAGAGATCATGCAGGATCAGCAACCCGACTGGCAGATCTATTGCATCGGTCAAACAACCAAATCCCTGATAGAAAAATACTTTGGAGAAGAGCGCATCATCGGCACTGCAGACAATGCAGTTGCTTTAGCCGATCGTATCATTGAAGATGAACTGTCGGATGAAGTGATTTTTTTCTGTGGTGATCAACGTCGCCCGGAATTACCCGACATGCTGTTTGCAGCGGGTATCCTGGTTACGGAAATCGTAGTGTATGAAACCATTCCCGTTCACCACAAACTGAACCAATCCTTTGCAGGCGTGTTGTTTTACAGTCCGTCTGCTGTGGAGAGTTTCTTCGTCAACAACAAACTCGACCCCCGCACCCTGGTATTTGCAATTGGTGATACAACAGCCACGACTATCCGAAAATTCTGTTCCAATAAAATTATCCTGGCTGATAAACCGGGAAAAGAGGGACTGGCAAAAAAAGCCATTGATATCCTCGCACTGAACTGATAAAAAATAAGTACACTATATGTCGCTACAAAACGATCTCATTCTGCGTACCCTGAGAGGAGAAAAAACGGAAAGAACCCCCGTGTGGATGATGCGCCAGGCTGGTCGCTATCTCCCTGAATACATGGTACTGCGTGAGAAGTATGGCTTTTTCGAACGTTGCCAGACTCCTGAGCTGGCCTGCGAAATCACCCTGCAGCCGATTGATATTGTTGGGGTGGATGCCGCCATCCTGTTCTCTGACATCCTGGTAGTTCCCCAGGCAATGGGATTGGAAGTACAATTGATTGAAAGCAAGGGTCCCTTTTTGCCCGACCCCATTAAAAATATTGCCGACTTAAAGCGCGTAGGCGTGCCCGATGTAAATGATCGCCTGCATTATGTGTTTGATGCGATCAAGCTGATAAAAAAAGAATTGAATGACCGGGTGCCGTTGATTGGATTTGCAGGTGCTCCCTGGACACTGCTTTGTTATATGGTACAGGGTAAAGGAAGCAAGACTTTTGATGAAGCCAAAGCTTTCTGTTATGCACAACCGGAAACAGCCCATCAGTTATTGCAGATGATCACCGATACAACCATCGCCTACCTGAAAGGTCAGGTAAAAGCCGGTGCAGACCTGGTTCAGATTTTCGATAGCTGGGGTGGATTGCTGAGTCCGGATGATTTCGAAACCTTCTCCCTGCAATATATCCGCCAGATTGTGGCTGCATTGAAAGAGGAAGTGCCTACTATCATTTTTGCTAAAGGTGCCTGGTTTGCGCTGGAAGAGATGGCAGCAACAGGAGCACATGGATTAGGAATCGACTGGTGTATCAAACCCGCCATGGCGCGGCAGTTTGCTGGAAACAATGTAACCCTGCAGGGCAATTTTGATCCGGCCAAATTACTGGGACCTATACCCGAAATTCAGAAAGCAGTGAAAAAAATGATGACAGATTTTGGTCCGGGCAGACATATCGCGAATCTCGGTCATGGTATCCTGCCCAATGTTCCGGTAGATCATGCACGTGCATTTGTTGATACGGTAAAAGAATTTCGTCATCATGTTTAAGGACAAGTTCATAGCCTATATCCACGATCTGCAGAACCGGATCTGTGCTGCACTCGAGGCCGCAGATGGCAAAGCCAGCTTCGTGGAAGACCAGTGGGAAAGACCTGAAGGTGGTGGAGGTAAAACCAGGGTAATCGCCAATGGCAATGTGATTGAAAAAGGAGGCGTGAATACATCTGTAGTATTTGGCGAAGTAACAGATGCGATGCGCACCCAACTTAAGATCAATGGTCACAGTTGGTTTGCGTGTGGATTAAGCCTGGTGATACATCCCTACAATCCTTTTGTACCGACCGTGCATTGCAATTACCGCATGTTTGAATTGTACAATGAAGCGGGAGAAGTAATGGATCGCTGGTTTGGTGGAGGCACTGATTTAACGCCTTATTACCTGTTTGAAGAAGATGCCAGGCATTTTCACCAGACCTATAAAAATGCCTGCGACAAATTCGATGAGAGCTTCTATCCTGCCTTTAAAAAAGTATGCGATGAGTATTTTGTGAACTGGCATCGCAATAAGGAAAGAAGAGGCATTGGTGGTATGTTTTACGATTACCAGCGACCCACTGCAGAAAGAGATGCCAACTGGTGGCTGGCCTTTGCGCAATCCTGTGGCGATGCATTTATGGAAGCTTATATTCCGCTGGTAGAGAAAAGAAAGAATACGAACTTTACACCCGAGCAGAAACACTGGCAGGAAATTCGTCGCGGCAGGTACACGGAATTCAACCTGGTACACGACCGCGGTACACTATTCGGATTAAAAACCAATGGGCGAATTGAAAGTATCCTGATGAGCCTGCCACCAACCGTACGCTTCGAATACAATTACCAGCCTGTACCCGGCTCGGAAGAAGATAAATTATTACAAGCCTGTTTGCATCCGGTAGACTGGGTGTAACACTAAAGTATATACGATGATCCTGCAAAGAAGAAACCGCATACTCCGTCAGTCGGCAGCCATCCGTTCCCTGGTAGCAGAAACGAGATTAAGTCCCGATGATTTTATAGTTCCCCTTTTCATCGATGAAGGAGAAAATACCCGCATTGAAATTCCTTCCATGCCGGGGTATTACAGGAATACACTGGACCTGACAGTAGCAGAAGTAAAGGAATTGTGGCAGATGGACCTGAAATCGGTATTGCTATTTATCAAGTGTAAAGACGAGTGGAAAGATAATACAGGCAAAGAAGCCTGGAACCCGGACGGACTGATGCAGCGTGCCGTAAAAGCAATTAAAGACGCGGTGCCTGAAATGCTGGTGATGACCGATGTAGCGCTGGATCCTTATTCCTCCTTCGGGCATGATGGCATCGTAGAAAATGGACAGATTGTAAATGATCCAACTGTAGAAGCTCTGGTGAAAATGAGTATCTCACATGCAAGAGCAGGTGCAGATTTTGTAGCTCCCTCCGATATGATGGATGGCCGGATTGGCGCTATCCGAAAGGGATTGGAAGCAGAAGGATTTATCAATACCGGCATCATGAGTTACAGTGCCAAATATGCCAGTTGTTTTTATGGCCCCTTCAGAGATGCGCTGGACAGTGCGCCTGGATTTGGCGACAAAAAAACTTACCAGATGGATTATGCCAACCGAATTGAAGCGGTGAAGGAAACCCTGATGGATGTGGAAGAAGGCGCCGATATCGTGATGGTAAAACCGGCACTGGCTTACCTGGATATCATCCGGGAAGTAAAAAACAGTGTATCCGTACCTGTTAGTGCATACAATATCAGTGGCGAGTATGCCATGATCAAAGCGGCGGCAAAAATGGGCTGGATCAATGAAGACAAGGCAATCCTGGAAACCCTGACCTCCATCAAAAGGGCAGGCGCGGATCTGATAGCCACTTATTTTGCAAAAGACGCGGTGAGGTTGATTAGTTAAACCGATTACTAAACTTTTGAATAAGATCCTATGTTTATTATCGAACTCAACTACCAGGTACCTGTAAGCGAAATTGACGCCAACATGGCGGATCATATTGAGTATCTCGACAAACACTATCGTTCCGGGCATTTCCTGGCATCCGGCAGAAAGGAGCCAAGGGATGGCGGACTGATCTTTGTAAAAGCAGCAAGTAAGCTGGAAGTGGAAAAGATCATAGCAGAGGATCCCTTCAACAGGAAAGGATTGGCGACTTATCGCATCATCGAATTCAAAGCAACCAAAAAAATCAAGACCTACGATAATTTCGCGGGTGATGAATAATATTTCAGCAGCATGAACAACATATCTGTCAGCAAAGCACTTTTCTCAAAGGCCCAGGAATCCATTCCAGGGGGTGTCAACTCTCCCGTACGAGCATTCAAAAGCGTAGGAGGTACCCCCATCTTCATGCAGAAAGCAAAAGGCGCTTATCTATATGATGTGGACGGGAATCAGTACATCGATTATATCGCTTCCTGGGGACCCATGATATTGGGACATGCATATGGGCCGGTGGTGAAAGCCATCCAGGAATATGCAGCCTATTCAACTTCCTATGGTGCGCCGACAGAGTTGGAGATCAAAATGGCAGAGCTGATCAAATCCATGGCACCCAATGTGGATCTGATCCGCATGGTGAGTAGTGGAACCGAAGCCTGTATGAGTGCCATTCGCGTGGCGCGGGGCTATACGAGCCGGAACAAGATCATCAAATTTGAAGGCTGTTATCACGGGCATGCGGATTCTTTCCTGGTAAAAGCCGGAAGTGGAGTGGCAACCTTCAATATCCAATCTGTACCAGGGGTAACAGCGGGAGTAAGCGCAGATACATTGACCTGTGCCTATAATGACCTGGAGGCGGTGCAGCAATTAGCGGCTAGTCATAAAGGTGAGATTGCAGCCATCATAGTAGAGCCGGTAGCCGGTAATATGGGCTGTATCCTGCCAGCTCCGGGCTTCCTGGAAGGACTACGTTCCATATGTGACCAGGAAGGAATCCTCTTAATCTTTGATGAAGTGATGACCGGATTTCGACTGGCGCCTGGTGGTGCACAGGAATTGCTGAAGGTGGATGCCGACCTCGTAACCTATGGTAAAGTAATCGGTGCTGGTATGCCGGTAGGAGCATTCGGAGGCAAAAAAGAAATCATGCAGGTAGTGGCACCACTGGGTTCTGTTTACCAGGCAGGCACCCTGAGTGGCAATCCCATCGCGATGATTGCAGGTTATACCCTCTTATCAGAATTGAAATCAAATCCCGGCATTTATAAAGAACTGGAAGAAAAAACGCTGTACCTGAAGAAAGGGCTGGATGAAGTGCTGGCAGCCTGGGGACAGCCCTATGTGATCAACCAGTTGGGCAGTATGATCAGCATCCATTTCAGCGAACAGGCAATTACCGATTTCGCCAGTGCCGGTGCAGCCAACAATGCACGCTTCGCGAAATACTTTCATGCCATGCTAAACCGCGGCATTTACCTGCCACCCTCAGCATTTGAAAGTTGGTTCCTGAACAATGCGCTGACTAAGGAAGATCTGGATAAAACGATTCAGGCGACAGGAGAATGCATGGCAGAACTTTAAGGATTAGAGTAACTTTTTCGAAAAATCAAATGGTTCATCTATACCGGGAATTCTAAGTCTGTAGAGCTCGTGTAATTTTTGCTTTTTTCCCGTGACGAAGAATTCCAGTTTCTCACAAATGCTGTCTATTGATTCGTGAATCGTTGCTCTTTCCAATCCAATACAATCCTCCGGCTTGCATGGAATTGGCTCCAACTGTCCTGCAATGATCAAATAGCATTTTTCAATATTGGTAAAATCCTGTCTGAAAAATTTCGGAGTAAAAGATTCTTCATCTTTTGAAAGCTGAATCACTTTCAAAAACTCCATTTCCTTATATACATCTTTGTGTACAAAATTGGAATAGATTGGTGTTGCATCAGGAATTAATGCATCTAACTCAGTATCCTCTTGTACTTGCGGAAAATAATAGAAACTAGTTACCCCAAACTTCATTTCACGTGCAACATAAATTCGTTGAGATGTTGTACATCGCAATTTAAAACAACTACCTTCTACTATCTTTTTTGATCTGGCCATTTTTCACTTCTTATCAAACTGCTGCATTAAATAACTGTAATAAGATATCATCCGGCCATAATTATCAATGCTCATGTATTCATTGAAATTGTGAATGCTGCGCTGTTCAAATGGATTCAGCAATACCGGCATAAACCGATAGATGCGATCACTCAGCTCGCCCATGTGTTTACAATCCGTTGCTCCAATGGTGAGATAAGGTGTCACGAGTGTTCCGGGATATAACTGTCCCACAGCATCCTGTATTATATCATACCCTCTTCCGTCTGTAGGTGATACGTTCGATGGCTCAACCGGTATCCTTGGTGCATCAATTTCCACCTCAAATCCTTCACATGCTTTTTTGATATGCGCCAACACATCCTGGGAAGTTTCTCCTGGTAAAATTCTAAAATTGATCACCACTTCCACCACAGGAGCCAGCACATTATTGCCATCACTTCCTTTCAACTGCGTGATCGCGGTTGTTGTCCTGGTCAGTGCATTCGCCTGTGGCGTTTTAGCCATCTGTTTGAATAACATTCCCTGGAACAACCATTGGTTGGCGATTGCCATACGGCCAGTAAAGCCCATACCCGCACCGGCAATATTCATAAAATCTGCAGTAGGTTTAATCATGCGTTGAGGAAGCTGGTTGTTTTCGAGTCGCTGCATAATAATAGCAGCCCTTCCTGCAGCTGTTTGCAAAGGAGGCATGGAAGAATGTCCACCTGTTCCTTTTACTTTAATGCGATAGGCTACCACCCCTTTCTCCGCAATACCTACAAATGCTATGTTCTGATTGATGCCTTCCGCTGTACCCGGACTTGCAACAATTCCTCCTTCATCAAAAATGGTTTCGAAGCGAATGCCCTGATTTTTTAAATAAGTAGCCAGGTGAGCCGCACCTCGTAATCCGCCCACTTCCTCATCCGGGTCCAGAGCGATATAAATATCCCGCTGTGGTACAAATTGCTGGGCCAGTAAGGTATCAACGGATTCAAGCAAAGCAAAGACGACACCTTTCATATCGATGGCACCCCGGCCATGAATTCGTCCCTCTGTAACCGCACCAGAAAAAGGAGGATAGTTCCATTTGCTGAATTCTTCCGTTGGTAATGGTGCAGGATCCTCCGACATATCAAACATATTCTGACCGATAGCATCCTCATCGTGCTCATGGGCACCAGGTGCCACCACATCATAATGACTCATAAATAGCAGGGGCTTTAAGGAAGGATTGCTTCCTTTCCAAACCAACAGCAACTGATGACCATTGATCAGGGTATCTTTGAGGTTACTAAAGACCCTTGGATAGGCCTCTCTTACATACAATCGGAAAGAATCATAAACGGGAAATGGATTTTCAGCACTGTCGATATAACTCACCGTATTGTATTGAAGTCCGGTTGCAAACCTCTTTACACTATGTTCTGAAACGGGTACTTTTAAAGGCTCCGGCTGCTCTGCGGACAATTTAGCAAAAGGATGCGTGTAGGTTTTGAATACAATAACAGCCGCCAAAGCAAGAAGTATTAATCCTAGTAGAATACCCAATTTTTTCATGGTCCTGGTTTAAAGAGAGGTTGATTATGTTTTAAATTACATAATTATATAAACCATACCTAATTAATTATTAATGAAATTGATCAGGTAGTTGGGTAATTTAAATCTAATCAAAATGATATTTCCGAATATACCTTCTATCAGCTATCTGCCTAACAGAAATGCCGGCATTTGGATATTCCTGGGGTTCACCTGATTTATTATTATACTGAAAAACAAGCTCTACACTTTCCAGGTATTTTTCTTGGTTTCCTAAAATAAAATTGACTGTACCTTCTAGAGTATCTTTTCGCAAACACTCCAACTTTAAAAGTTGTACCCACTCCTGTTCTTGCAAATTAAAACACCCATCTTTTTTACAACAAAAATCAGTCATCATAGCATCAGAAGAAATATTAATTGCTAGTTTTTCAAGTAATTCGGAATGTTTAAAATAGTATTCTTCAGCTGCATCTCTACACGATGAAAAAATGAAGAGAAAACAAGATAATATTAGCAGGATTGAAGTTTTCATTTGGAATTCTGAACGATTGAGTAAGTACCACTTCCATCAAAATCAAATCCAGTATCAATACCAGGCGCCATAACAATTGCAAAATCAGTTAAATTAAAATTGCCTACAAGTGTTTGTAAATATGTTGAATTTAAGAAATCAGCTCCCATACAATCCACCAACTTCTCATAATCATAAATCTTTATAAAACTTTCAAGAATTTGATCTTTTAAAATAAGGATTAGTCCGGTATCTGTTGAAAACAGGCTTGGATCTTCCGCAAATTCTTCATTGTCATTTTTTTTTATTTGGTTAACATGCAAGGTATCCGTCGTAAATACGGTTACTGCAAATGGGGAATCAGTATAAGGAAATAGATCATCTTTTGCATTCTGCCAGTAATCAACACTATTGATGTCTAACTCTTTTTCCTTTATATCATTTAGATACATGGCATCAATAATGATATACCTAACTCCAGCTTCTATGCGGATTGATTCACCGTTTGTAGAAATATTATTCATGTTATTAACTTGCGTTATATTACATGATCACTGTTCTCTCTTGATTAAAAATAAATATCCTTTTCCTTCTTTTATTAATAAGAGGGTATCTGATTTGGGCCTTTTAATTATTGTATCGCCCTTTTTTGCAAGAACAGCGAAACTCTTTGTCTCATCGTATAGAGGATACGATGAAAAAACATACTCTTCATTGGAGTCGGTAAGCTTAATGCAATCACGGTGATATTTAATATCGATAGATTCTAATTTGCCATTGAATTCAGCCGAATCGAATTTTAGAAAAGCCTCTCTAATGTTTTTGTCTGTAGTAGATATTCCATAAAATAGAAATAGTATAATCAGTATTGCCAGTATTGTGAATATATATTTCATTTCCCCAAACTTCCGATTAACATAATAAAACTTTTACCTGCTGTGGTATTAAGCGAGCAGTTAGGATCGTGCAAAAGCAATTAATGATTCATACTCGCCTCTGTCTGCCGCTTTAAGAGCTTTCAGGTATGCAGCCCTCGCATCCGTTTTACCAGAGAAGGTACTAGCCCCCCACGTAAATACTGGCTGCTTATAGATATTCTCAATGATGATATCAGCCATTAATCGGCTATGCCTTCCATTTCCATTCGGGAAACAATGAATACTTACAATCCGATGCTTGAACCGAATTCCTATTTCATCAGGATTATAGATGTTATTCTTGTGCCAATACAATGCATCGTCCAGCAGGGATTTTAAGGCCGTAGGTATTTGCCATTTGTCAACACCAATATTCCGGTTTGATTTTCTAAAATCTCCAGCCCAGGACCATACATCTACAAACATGCGTTCATGAATCATCCTTATAAAATGTTCTGTAAAAACAGTAGCTGGCTTAAAACTTTTTCCAAGGGTCCATTGTACTGCCCGTTCTATATTTTGCTGTTCAAACTCATCCAGTTCTCCCCTTGTACTTATAGTGGGAATTAACAACCCCTCACGTTCCTCCTCATCCAATGGAGTTTGGCCTTCCGAACTGTCAAACTCTAATCCCATAAAATTTTAGGTATTTCTTTCTTTATCTCATTGGCACGCTCCTGAATTGCCTTTTCAATTCTTTCCTTTGAATTAGCCTGATCTTCTAACTCCATAGTCGTTGCTGTCCGCAATACAATTTTGGTTGCCAGTTCAATTGCCCGTTTCTCAATCAAGGAATCTAATGAACCATCATTTGGAATAAATCCATATACCAATTGCATATCCAATGCCCTTGCTACTTCCTTCAGGGATTTAATTGTTATAGATCCATCTTTTTCCCTCCTCTCTAGATCCAAAACCCCCTGTTTGGAAATGCCCAATTTGTTACCCAGTTGCTGCATTGACATGCCCAACGAAGTGCGAATTGCTTTTACCCAACCATACTGTGGAATGGCTACCTGTTTTAAAATAGCAAACGACTGCATTTTGCTATTTAAGTGTTGCAGCTGAAGTGATTGTTTGCTCATATCGTAAAGTAATAACTTGACATAATTAGTATAAAAGTAAAGCTTTTATTTTACTTTCTACACTCAATTGTCAAGTTTTAACTTTACTTAATTCAAGCTCCTCCTTAGGAATGCCGCACCCCCTCCGTCACCTTAAACACATGCAATATCGCCGGGAATAAGGCATCTATGCTCTCCTCACTGCCTCTGGGCGAGCCGGGGAAGGTGAGTACCAGCATATCGCCAATAAAGCCTGCCACGCCCCTGGAGAGCATGGCATAGGGCATGCGCTGCTGCCCATAATTCCGGGCCGCTTCCATGATACCAGGAATTTCGCGGTCCAGCAGGGGTGCAATGGCATCCGGAGTAACATCGCGGGGAGATAAACCTGTTCCTCCTGTGAAGATGGCCAGGCGTACACCCGCATCCTTCAGCTCTTTCACCTTGGCCTGGATGGATATTACATCATCGTATACAGCTGCCCGTAAGACGCCCTGAATATTGTATTGTGCCAGCTTGGTTTCAATTAAATCTCCTGTTCTATCGGGATAAGTGCCACTTGCCACACCATCGGAACAGGTTACGATGGCAGTCTTCACCGTATCCGGCATCTCATACCGGAAATCTGTCTTGCCGCCTTTTTTCTCTTCCAGTTTGATGGTGCTTATTTCAATGGATTTGTCAATTGGCTTCAGCATATCATACATGGTCAACGCCACCACCGACGCCCCATGCATGGCTTCCACTTCCACACCGGTTTTGTAAATCGTCCTCGCCTCTACTGAAATTATAATATCCAATCCTTCTATCCGATGCGTGATAGCCGCATATTCAATGGGCAATGGATGACAATCAGGGATCACATCACTGGTTTTTTTGATGGCCAGTAAGCCAGCAGCCCGCGAGAACTCAAATACATCACCCTTGGGCACTTTCTTCTGCAAGATGGCATCAATGGTAGCCTGACCCGATACCCTCAAAATCGCCGTAGCAATTGCCTGGCGCAGTGAACTTGATTTATGCGTTATGTTAACCATGCTTCCACTTTATTTATTTTCCTTCCATTGATAAGATTCATCTTCAAATAGTTCCTTGCCCCATACCGGTAACTCAAACTTGATCTTTTCCACCAATTCCGTACAGGCATCGATTGCCATTCTGCGATGTTTGGAAGAAGTGAATACAAAGAGACAGATCTCGCCTGCCGCTACCTTACCCAGACTGTGATACACATGCATACAGGTCAGGTCGTACTTACTAAAGATAGCTTCCCGGATCTCCAGCATTTTCTCAAGGGCCATCTCTTCATAAGTAGTATACTCAATGGCAGCTACGGGCTTTTCCTCAATGGTATCGGCCCGCACCTGTCCAAGAAAGATACTATGACCTCCAATATCGTGACGCGTACTGTGCTTTTGTATGCTGTCAGCTATAAAGGCCGGCGAAATCGCGCCTTGTACAAAGATCTGTTTGGGTTTACGTTCTTTCATATCTACTGCTTGTAGGTTTTCCAATGGAGTACTCCCCCTTTTAAACTGTATATGTTGATCCGTGTATTGATTTCCGCCAGCCAGTTCGCTGCTTGCAGGCTTCTTTTGCCCGACTGACAAATGAATACAACGGTATCTGCATCTATTGTATGCAATTGCTCTTTCAATCCGGATAAAGGCATTTTCAGATGTTGCACCCCCGTAATTGCAGGCAACTCACCTTCCTCTCTTACATCAATCACCAGGAGTTTTTCCTGCGCTATGAGCGCTTCCAATTGTTTGCTGTCAATCTCCTTTGCATCCACCCCGATACCACATAACCACTCATAATTCGTACTAAGAAATTCCTGCTCATTCTTCGGCATCCATTTCCTGTTTTCCTCCACCACTGATAACTCCACCGTCATATGTTGGTTATACAAGGCATGGTAGGTATACAACTGATTCTTCAATACCTCTCCCATTCCCGTGATCCACTTGATGACTTCATTCGCCTGCATGCTGCCAATAATGCCAGGCAACACACCCAATACACCCGCTTCCGCACAATTCAACACCTCGCCTTCTACAGGTGGTTGCGGAAAGAGATCCCTATAATTAACAGCTGTTTTATCTGTTGCAAACACAGCAACTTGTCCCTCGAATCGGGATACCGCCCCGTAGACCAATGGCTTCTGCAACAATACACAGGCATCGTTCACCATATAGCGCGTTGCAAAATTATCAGTGCCATCCAGGATGATATCATAGGAATCAAACAGTTCGAGACAAAGCGCAGTATCCAATTTAGCCGGATAGGTTAGTATGTTGATATCCGGATTGATGGCTTTCAATTTTTGCTCTGCCACCAGCACTTTTAACTGTCCGATATCCTCTGTTCCATACAGCACCTGCCGGTGAAGATTGCTAATTGATACGGTATCAAAATCAACTATGCCAAGGGTGCCAACTCCGGCTGCTGCCAGGTACAACAAAGCCGGACAACCCAATCCGCCTGCACCCAGCACCAATACCTTTGCTTCAGCCAATCGTTGCTGACCTTGCTCACCAAACTCCTTCAGGAGTACTTGCCGGTGATAACGTTCCTGTATAATTCCAGTTTGCTGCATCATTATCCTCCGGAAAAGGGTGGTAATAAAGCAATGCTGCTGTTTGCTGCTAATGCTGTATTTCCCTGGATGATTTTTTTATTCACTGCCACTACAAATTTGGCGGTTCCCAATGCAGGGTATTGTTGCTTCAATGCTGCTAATAGTTCATCGGTATTGCTGACTGCAGGTATCCGAATGTTGCTGCTCCCTGTTATATCTGTCAATTGCCCGAATATCGTAATCTGTAGTTCCATTTTTTCTACGCTGAGGTAAACAATAGTTTAAAGGCCGCCATCGTAAGCACGGTTGCCAGTGTGAATTTCAGCACTTCCTGCCTGAATTTCAAGGATCCGAACCAGGCCCCTAACAATCCTCCACCAAAAGCGATTACCACCATCCACAACATGTCTGTACTGAAATGAATGCCCTTGGTCAATTGCCCGAATAAGCCACTCAGGGAATTCACGAATATAAACAAGGCACTGATGGCCGCGGTTTGCTTTTGATTGGTCCAATTTAATAACAACAAAATCGGCGAAAGGATGATGCCTCCACCAATTCCTATGAGTCCGGATAAAAATCCTATACCGGCTCCAATGAAAACCGACACCCACACATTCGACTCTACCGACCCCGCCTGCTTGCTATCTTTTAATAAAAAGAAGCGCAGGATCGGCAACAATAACAGCGCCCCTAATATCTTCTTATAAATCGTTGCATCGATAGTTAGCAGTCCGCCTACAAATGCCATAGGTATGGAGGCCAATGCCAATGGTAAAAAGATCTTCCACTTGAAATGCCCGCCCCTGTAAAACTGGATATAAGAAGTCAGGGATACAAAGAGATTCAGCAGCAGCGCCGTGGGTTTCATCACTTCGGGTGCAAATCCGTACAGGGCCATCAGGGCCAGGTAACCACTGGCACCACCATGCCCTACCGATGCATACAAAAAGGCAACGACAAACAAGATGATATAAAAAATCAGCGTAGCATCCATGCGCGCGATTAAAAGGGTAAGATATGGATTTCTACTTCATCACCCGGACCCGCTTGCGTGCATTCTTCCGGTAGCATGATCAGGCAATTGGCCCGCGCAAAGGAATTCAGTTTATAGGATTCCTGTCCTTCCAATGACATTACTTTTTCGCCATCTGCATAACCTTTAAGATAATGAGTCGGACCAGCAGGTTTTTTCACCGTATTCGCAAGAATGGCGTTGCGCTTGCGCAGGGTAAGGTTACGATGTTGCATTTCGCCTATCGCAACCAATACGTATTCATAAAAGCAGGTCATAACCGAAGCCGGATTGCCTGGTAATCCGAATACAGGTTTTTGTCCCTGTTTGCCAAACAGGATGGGCTTGCCCGGTTTCTGTTTGATCTTATGAAAGATGGTTTCGATGCCACATTCCAGTGTCGCCTTCAGCGTGAAATCATAATCCCCTACACTAATTCCTCCTGTCAACAATACCAGGTCGGACTGTTCCAGCGCAGTTGCCAGGGTAGCACTTAATGAGTTCAAATTATCCGCCACCCGAAAGAGTTGAATATCCCGGATCAACAGGGCTTCCAGCGCGGCTGTCAGAGAGGCGGAGTTGGATTCATACACCTGCCCGTATTCCAGTGGCTTTCCCGGTTCCTGCAATTCATTGCCGGTAACGATGATGGCTACCCGAGGTTTGGGATATACTTTCACTTCCGCCAGGCCAATCCCTGCCAGGAATCCAATTCCCGGTGCTGTTAAGAGGGTGCCTTTTTCCAATGCCAATGCATTTTTGCTGATCTCAGATCCTATAGGACGCACATTATCGCCTGCTGTCAGTTCAGGATCTTCAATATGCAATTCATCGCCTTCCAGGCGGATCTTTTCTTGTATCACCACCGTATCTGCTCCCGGTGGTACGGCTGCTCCTGTAAAAATGCGGACTGCCTTGCCGGGGATTAGTTCAATGGTTTGATTACTTCCCGCAGCCATCTCACCATACAAATCCAGGGGTTCTCCGGGCTTCCATCCTGCATAGGAAAATGCATAGCCATCCATGCTAGATTGCGGATAACAGGGAATATCAACAGGAGCATAGATATCTTCCGCCAGCACAGTACCCATTGCCTGCTTGATGGGAAGCACCACCGGTGGCAAGGCTTCACATTGTTCTTTTATTATTGCTTTTGCTGCTGCAGAGCTGATCATAGTGTTTATTTTTTTAGAAGTCCCCAGGTCAATGTCAGGTAATAATAACCGCCAATAGAGGGACCACCGAGTATGGAATAATAATATCGATTGAACAGGTTATTGCCTCCCAATTTAAGCTGAAGTGGCATTTTTGTAAACTGATAACTAATATTTGCGTCCAAAGTTGTGATGGATGGCACATCGCCATTCACCAGGAAGGATTCCCAATAATACCGGCTCTGCCAGCGCAGATTCAGTCCCGCCCCTATGCCATGAAAAATATTCTGGTTCGCAATGCCCGCATTCACCATCCATTCCGGTGTATTAAATCCATCTTCCAGTCCATCCTCGTTACTGGTTTTCAACAGTTGCTGGAAGCTCGTATTTGCATTAATCACATAATCCTTTACTAGTCGAAAACTGCCTCCTGCATGGAAGCCAATATTGTCAATCGTAGTGGAGGAATTGGTCCACATCCGGTACTGCTCCTGCAACCGGTTATCCGCCAGGTAATAAGCCATGGAATCCGGATTTGTGGTTCTTGGAATATTCATATTCGCCTGCGCGATGAAAGAATTGTAGCGATTGAAATAAGCACCTCCATCCACATACAACCTGCCACTTAAAAACACGCCCCTGTAACCAATTTCTACAGATCTTACCTGCTCCGGCTCGAGATAGGAATAGGGATTTTTCTGCAACAACCCTTTGTTCTTTTCGATGGCTTCATTTCTACTGAGTCCGCCCTGGTTCTGGTCTCTTAAGATAGCTGCCTGGTAAGTAGCGATGGAGGTCTGCAACCAGGCATTCTCAAAAATCCCATTCGACATCACGGGCAAGCCTCCCACTCTTTTCACGCCTCCACTGTTCACATTGGAATAAGCTTCAAATACAATGGGGAAGCGATAACTGCTGGTGAAAGAAAGGCGCAGGCTCTGGTTGCTATTGATACTGTAAACAGCCGTTACTCTTGGATTCCATTTTACCTTAAAATAATCATTCTTATCGGATCTCACAGCTACCCCTAACCGTAGTTTATCCTGCAACAATTGTTTGTATGCAGATACAAAGGCGCCGGTTCTGCCATAGCGGATAGTGCGACCTGCTTTGCCTGCTTCCGGATTGATAAAATAATTGCCATCCGGCTGCACCAGGTAGCTGCGATGATCTATACCAGCCACGAGCTCCAGTCCAGCTTTTTCTTTCCATTTTTTCAACCATTGCTCTGTGAGATTAAACTGCACTTCTCCATGGATGAATCCTGCCCGCACCTTTAATGCCGCACCGCTATCCCAGTTGTTGATTTGTTGCAGTCGCGAAATAGTTTCATTAAACCCGGCTGTTCCTGGTTGCAACCGATCCCGGTCTGCCAACTGCCGTGCTTGTTGATGCGCCGCTTCTACCGACTGACCACTCTGTAATGCAGTTGTATAACCCTGGTTATAGAGTGCAAACCATTCATTATCGCTTAGTCCCGCCCGATCCAGATTTTCTGCCATGGAGCGTAGGTTATACGAATCACCGGTATTTTCTCCATTGTAATACAGCTTTGCCTGTATGGAGGGCGATTGATAATTAATTCCATGCTGGTACAGCGCATAATCCTCCAACCGGAACCGATTCGCGCGCTGGTAAATATTATTCAGGAATGCATATCGGAAAGTATAAGAAAACCGATGCCCTTTTTTGGTTTTATAAAATAATCCCGCATCTCCTTTAATATTCTGCAGGGTATAATCCGTTACATCGATTTCCCGATAACCGGTTCTCGCCACCTGGTAAGCTCTTCCGCCCAGGTTAAGCGTACGCCGGTTCGGTCCTTCATTGCCATAACTATTCACGGGGTTCAGTGCCGGATTCGTATTAGCTATCAATCCTGTACTGGCATTGGCTTGCGGACTTAAATCATTATAGTTATCGGCCACCCAATCATAACCATGCATATACCCCAGGTTGAATTTCACCGCCCATTGAGCATTCAGTTTTTTCACCCAACGAAGCTGGGTTTCAGAAAAGATTCGTGGCGCACTGGATGTATTATTCAAATGCGTGAGGGCAGTATGCTGGCGAATGCTGAGTCCTTCTGATAGAAAGGGATCGCGACTGTAAAAATTAGCCAGCCCGTTGATGCTGTTCATGCCATACATCGTGGAGGCTACGCCGGGTATGATTTCTACACGTTCAATATCCAGGTCACCCGGACCTAATACATTTCCAACCGGACTTCCAATATGCGGCGATTGAATATCCATTCCATCTACCAGTTGAGCAAATCGCACATTGGTGGTATTGGCAAATCCACGTGTGTTGATGATTTTGAATCCCATGCTAGGCGTAATGGTCTGCACACCTTTCACCTGGTCCAGCGCATCAAAAAAAGAGGGGGATGAATTGGTCAGGAAAAAAGAGCGGCTTACTTTCTCCACCGTCACCGGCGATAGCAACAATTTTTCGGGCAAACGCGAAGCCGTAACAATCACTTCACCCAATACCGATTCCCGAATGCTATCCTTACCGGAAAGAACTGTAGTATCCCTTTCTTGTGCAATTGCAAGAAAAGAATATGCAAGAAGCAGAATGGTTAAATATAACTTCATCCTCCAATGGTGATCATACTTCGGTTATGGATGGTCGTTGCTTCTATGTTTTCAAAATCGGTAGTGAATTGTCCGCCTAACTCTTTGTGTTTAGCCCTAATGGTTTGCTGAATCAGCGGCAGGATATCTTCTCCCATCCGCAATGGTTGCAACAGGTCAGTTTCTGACGCAGAAAACAGACAGTTCTTCATCTTGCCATCAGCAGTTAGCCTTATGCGATTGCAGGTGCCACAGAAATTATTACTCATAGTGCTGATTACCGCAAAAGTGCCTTTATGCCCCGGCACCTGGTATTTTTTAGCCGTATCATTAGGCTCAGCCGCCAGGGGAAGGATATCATACCTGGTTCCCGCGAGTTCCAGCATTTCCTGCCAGGTAACCACTTTATTGCTGGTCCATCTGTTGCCACTAAAGGGCATGAATTCAATAAAACGTACATGCACCGGATCCAATTTCGTCCACTCAATAAAATCAAGAATCTCTGCTTCGTTCATCCCCTTCATCACCACCATGTTCACTTTCACATGAAAGCCTTCCCGCAGCAACAAATGAATATTATCATAAACCCGCTGAAACTGATCCCTGCGGGTCATCAGGAGGAACTTATCCCGGTCCAGTGTATCCAGGCTGATATTCAAAGAACGAATTCTGTTCTCTTTCAGCAGCTCAATGAATTCATGAATCCTGCTACCATTGGTAGTAATGGTAAGGTTCACCGGTAATTGCGCCAGCAGTTGTATAATTTTTGCCGCATCTTTTCTTACCAGGGGCTCACCACCTGTCAGCCTGATTTTATTCACGCCCTGCTCAACAAAAAGTTTCGCGATCTTATAAATCTCATCCGCCTGCATCAGTTTACTGGCTGGTGCAAAATCATAGTCCTCTTCCGGCATGCAGTAAAAGCACCTGAAATTGCAGTTGTCCGTCAACGATATCCTCAGGTAATTGTGAACGCGGTTATAAGTATCTATCAGTTGGCCTTCCATTTAATCTTGTTTCAGTAAGGTTTGGTAATCGGATGGGGTATCGATATCAATGCTCCCTTCCGGGAAGGGTATCGTAGCTACTTCCTCCGCATATTGTTTGATCAGTTTCCTGGCGCCGGTATCTCCTTTGATCTCCAGCAAGGCGGGAAATAGTTTGCTGCTGAATAAAGCCGGCGTACCGGATAACTCTCCATAACTACTTGCCACAATGGGCTTCGAAGTTGCTGAACTTGTTTCGATCAATTGCATCAACAATTCAGGACTCACATGAGGTTGGTCACATACCATGAAGATCACACCCTCCGTTTCAGGAGCCACCTGCTGTGCTTTTTTTAAGCCGCATCGCAGAGAAGAGCCCATGCCTTCTTCCCATTGCTCATTCAGCACGATCACCACTTCTTTGTCTATTAACTCCTGCTTCATCATTTCATTCCTGGCGCCCAGCACCACTACAACCGGCCGCAGACCTGTTGCTACTGCGGTATCCACTGCCTGCACCAATAAGGATTTCCCTTTGTAAGGTAACAATTGCTTGGCTTCCCCGAGTCTGCTAGATTGACCAGCGGCAAGGATAACAATCGCGCAGTCATGGGTATGGTGGTTGTCCGGTTTCACTGGATATGTTTTTCACTGATCCGGGTAGCTTCCCTGGAATGGATGGTATCTAACTTGGTACGAAGGGATTTGCCTCCGGTTCCTGTTTTAACTGCCCGGATTTCCGACAAAATGGAAAGGGCAATCTCTTCTGCTGTTTCAGCACCAATCTCCAAACCAACCGGACCATAAATCCTTGATAGTTGTTCTTCGGTTAGAGTGATACCCTCCTCTTTCAAATCTCCCAGCATGCGGTCGAGTTTTTTCTTTGGTCCCAGCAGGCCGATATAAGAAACCGGAGTATGCACCAATGCCTTCAGCATTGCCAGGTCGTAATTGTAATTATGGGTCATCAGCACAAACACGGTCTGCTCATCAATCACCAATTGCTCCAATACTTTTTCCGGTTTGCTGACCAGGATCTGGCAGGCACTTGCAAATCGTTCCCGCTTTGCGTGTGTAGGCCTTCCATCTATGACAGAAGGTTCCCAGCCCAGTGTATTGGCCATTTCCACCAGGGGAATCACATCATTGCCGGCACCAATAATCATGAGTGCCAGGGCAGGTTCGATGTATTCAATGAAAGCTGTTATCGCAAAATCGGCAGACCGGTAATTTCGAAAAGCGGATTGTTGCTGATCGAAACAGGTAGTAACATCTTCCAACACTACCTGCTTCAATGCCGCGTCTGTCATATCACCACTCACCGTGCCATCCGCTTCTACCAATAAACAGGTACCTGGCTGTGCGCCTTTTTTATCTTCCAGGGAGAACAAGGTCACCAGTACATAGGGCTGGCGTTTACCAACTACCTTTTTCAACAATTCAACCGGATGATTGGCCCTTGCATGATCAATTGGTTCCATCAGTACCTGGATCACACCCGCGCATCCCAACTGCACACCAATGGAAGCATCTTCTTCATCACTGGTATCATAGGTAACCAATCTGGATTGCTGTTGATTCAATACCGATAAGGCTTTCCGCAATGCATCACCTTCCAGGCAACCACCACTGATTGCACCCGTCATCTCTCCTTCATCCGTCACCAACATTCTTGCGCCCGGTCTTCTGTAAGAGGATCCCTCCAAATGCACCACGGTCACCAGGGCCGATTTCTTGCCTTCCTGTTCAGCCTGCTCGTATGCCTGTATGATCGCTTTTATTTCCTTCATGCCTTCTCCATATATTTTTCAGGGTTCTGCTCAAACTTCACTTTGCATCCATCACAGCAGAAATACACTTTTTCTCCTTTGTAGTCAATTACGTGTTTGGGACTATTCACATCCACCGGAACCCCGCAAACAGGATTGATATAAAACTTGGGCTTACCTGCTTCTTCTCTTGTGGTATCAAACATCGTGAAGGCAGCCCCCGTTGCTACCTGACTCTTCACCTGGATGACCTCTGCCAGAATACTGATGGCCACTTCTTCCGGACTCTTGGCATTGATATCAATTCCTGCTGGCGATTTGATAGTTGCCACCCGGGAAGGATCCACACCGGCATCCTTTAGGTAGTCCATCAGCTTATCACCTTTTTTCCTGCTCGACACAAACCCAAGATAAGAGGATGTTTTACCAATTGCTTCCTGCAAAGCGATCTCATCATTATCTCCCTGGGTGGCCACCACAATACTGCTTGCAGGTGTGGTATTCACCTGTTTGAGACTGTATTGCGTGATCAGCTCATCCACTTTGTCAAAGGTATCGGGCTTGACATCAGGCGCTACTGCCGTTACCCGAAATCCGCTTGCCTTGGCCAGCTTTACCAATGCCTTGGCGATGGCTGTTTTTCCCATCACGACCAGGTGGGGTGGCGGCAGTACGGGTTCGATGAACACTTCCACCAGTCCTTCACTCTGACAAGTCATTTTATATTCCATAACGCCTTCCTGTTGAGATTGGTTGAGAGCTTTCCCAATTCGCACGAGCCGGGCCCTGCCTGTTTTCATCGCATCTTCTGCTTCCTTGATGATAATGGCGCGCACACAACCTCCTCCTACCCAACCAATGATCTCACCAAATTTATTGATTATGGCCTTATCACCTGCTTTGCCACTGCTGGGTGCTTCCCTCCTCACCACCAGTGCGATGGCGAAGGGTTCATTCTTTTTCCTCAGTTCCTGTCCTTTTTCTAAAAAAACCTCAAGCATCTTGTAAAATATTTTCGAGTTCCAGCAAACTTTCCAGGTTATGCGCCGATCTGAATTCATCAATAGCAGGCAGCGCGGCGCTCATGCCTTTTGCGATCGGTGCATATCCTTTCATTCCTTTTAAGGGATTCAGCCAGATTAATTTTCTGGCCTTCCCCTTCATGTATTTCAATTCCTTTTGCAGTTCTTCCGGAGTGCCGGTATCCAGTCCATCACTTAGAATCAGTACGATCGGTGAACCATTCAGCAGCAACTTGCCATAACGTTCGTTGAACTTAGCCAGGCAACTACCGATTCTCGTGCCACCCGACCAATGTTCAGCCTGGTCGGATACGGTTTGCAGGATCTGGTCAATCCGGTTCAATTGCAATGCTTTTGTCACCCGTAGCAATTGAGTACTGAACAGGAAGGCTTCCAGTTGCCTGAACTGTTCTTTCAGGGCGCAAATGAAACGCAGCAGGTAGAAACTGTATTTATCCATCGAGCCGCTTACATCCAGCAATACAATCAGTCGTTGTTTTTTGGGCTTTTGCGCTTTCCGGAAAAGTTCCATCGGCTCACCTCCATAACTGATGCTGTGCCGGATGGTTCTCCGCAGGTTGATCCTTCCCTTCCTGGTGGAACTTTTCATGCGTCTCCTCATCCTAACGGCCATCTCCCTAAAGAGTTTTCGTGCGATTGCTTCCAATTGCGCTGCATCTGTTTCTTTCACGTGCGCCAGGTCTGTTTTCTTCAGGCGTTCTTTTTCATTGGCCCCACTCACATTTTTCGCATCGGTTTCCTGTTCCTGCTTATCTCCTCTCCCCAGCATCACGAGGGTAGCATTGGCCTTTTTTTCTACGAGTCCCTGCACCGTAGCCTTGCCCTTTCTTTCCTGCAGATCAATGGGATTGGTATCCCAATACAACAGGAAGATTTTTTCAAATACCTTCTCTTCTTCCGGCGATTTGCAAAAGATCGTTTTCAGTGCATCCTTGAATAGCTCCCGATTGGTTAATAATCCCAGGTCGGCAGCCAGCAAGGCATCCTTTGTTTCCGGCAGCCCTACATTCAATCCATGGCTTCGGGCAAAATGCACAAATGCCACAATGCCTTCGGTTAGGCTGGTTGTTTGATAGGCCTGTTGTTTCATACCAATCCTTCCGCTTTTACCTGGTTGATATCATCTGTCGATTTCAGGATGGCACCCAGGGTCTGATCAAATGCCTGTTGATTCAGTTCCCGGTAACCCAATGTCATCAGGGATTGCGCCCAGTCGATCGTTTCTGATACCCCCGGTATTTTCGCCAGTTTTTGCTGACGGAAGCCCTGCACCGTTTTCACCACCTGCTCCAATAAACTGGCTTCTATTCCCGGCAGGTGCTTTTGTACGATCTGCATTTCCAATGCCAGATCGGGGTAATCAATCCAGTGATAGAGGCATCTTCTTTTCAGCGCATCACTTAACTCACGGGTACGGTTAGACGTAAGTATCACATAGGGTTTATGTTTTGCCTTGATCGTTCCCATTTCCGGAATGCTGATCTGAAAAGCGGATAACAATTCTAGCAGGAAGGCTTCAAACTCTTCATCCGATCTGTCCAGTTCATCAATCAGCAATACCGGCGATTGGTACAATTCGGTTATGGATTCCAGTAAGGGGCGCTTTAACAGGTATTCATGACTGAAGATATGTTTCTCCTTCTCTTCGATGGAGAGTGCAGTGCCTTCCTGGAGTTTGATTCCGAGTAACTGTTTCTGGTAGTTCCATTCATATACCGCCGCATTGATATCAAGCCCTTCATAACATTGCAACCGGATGAGTTTGGTGTCAAGGATCTTAGCCAGGGCATGGGCTACTTCTGTTTTGCCCACACCAGGCGGACCTTCCAGCAGCAATGGCTTCTGCAGTTTCAGCATCAGGAAAAGCGAAGTGGCAAATGCATCAGCTGCCACATAGTTCATCCTGTCGAGCGCATCAATGATTTCCTGTTGGGATTGGATCGTATGCACATTGTTATTTTTTACCTCCAAAGAATCCCTTGATCATACCGCCCACCATGGAACCCGCACTTAGTGTATTGTCCACCTGCTCGCCAGCCAACTGCTTTTTGAAGTTGTTGACAAACTGGTCGAATACCTGGTTGGATACATCATTGATCAGCCTTGAACCGAACTGTGCCATCATACCGGTTACATTCACTTCCATGGTAACATTCACATCAGTACCACCATCCTTTTCAGAAAGCTGGCCATCCATTTTCATATCCGCGCCACCTTTTCCCTTGCTGTCGGTACCGGTACCTTTGAGCGACATTTTTTTGGTGGCTGCATCTCTTTCCAGGAAGGTGATCAGTCCGTCGTACCTGGCCTTAACCGGACCGAATTTAAGCTCCACTTCCCCCTTGTAATTGTCGTTGTCGATTTGCTCTGTCAACGAGGCCCCCGGCACACAGGTAACTACCTGCGTGGGATTGGTCAGGTTATTCCATACAGCATCCACCGGATGATCTACATGGAATGATTTGGTTATCGTCGTTGTCATTTTGAACTGTTTATAATCATTAAGAAATTAGCCGGGTCCAGCATGCAGACCCGGCTATAGTAGTTAGTCGCGTCTAGCTTAAATAGCTCCCTTTTCCTTCAATGCCTTCCACACTTTGAAAGGTGTGATTGGAATATCGAGGTGGGTAATACCATAGGGACTCAAAGCATCCACAATCGCATTGGCAATAGCAGGAGGTGCACCAACGGTGGGTGATTCACCCACACCCTTAGCTCCAATCGGATGGTGCGGTGAAGGAGTAACCGTATGACCGGTTTCCCACTTGGGAGATTCAACTGCAGTTGGCACCAGGTAATCCATAAAGGTTCCATTCAGGATATTACCCGCTTCATCATAAATCAGTTCCTCATACATCGCAGGAGCAATGCCCTGTGTTAAACCACCGTGAACTTGTCCCTGTACAATCATCGGGTTGATGATATTACCGCAATCGTCGATGGCCACAAAACGCCTTACATGAATGGCACCGGTTTCCTTGTCAATATCCACTACGCAGATATAGGCACCGGAAGGGAAGGTAAGATTTGGTGGATCGTAGTAATGGGTTGCTTCAAAACCTGCTTCCATGCCGGGAGGATGGTTGGTATAAGAAGCAAACACAATCTCCTGGATGGTCTTCGACTTCTCAGGTGCGCCCTTTACAAAGAACTTACCGGGTTCCCATTCCAGGTCATCCTCACTCACTTCGAGCAGGTAAGCTGCAATCTTCCTGGCCTTGTCGCGCAACTTACGGGAAGCCACAGCCGCAGCAGCACCAGCAGTTGGCGTGCTTCGGGAAGCATAGGTACCCAATCCGTAAGGAGCGGTATCAGTATCCCCTTCTTCGATCTGGATATTTTCAGCAGGGATGCCGAGTTCTTCTGCAATGATTTGTGCATAGGTAGTTTCGTGCCCCTGACCCTGTGATTTGGTACCAAAACGTGCAATGGCTTTACCGGTTGGGTGTACCCGAATTTCTGCACTGTCGAACATTTTGATACCGAGGATATCAAAGTCTTTAGATGGACCGGCTCCTACTACTTCGGTAAAAGTAGAGAGACCAATACCCATCAGTTCACCACGTTTTCTTTTCTCTGCCTGTTCTGCGCGGAGCTGGTGATAATCCACGGTATCCATGGCTTTCAGCAGGCCCTTGTGGTAATCGCCACTATCATAGATCCATCCGGTGGGAGATTTCCAGGGGAAGTCTTCTTTTTTGATGAAGTTCTGCAAGCGTAGTTCTGCAGGATCCTTTCCAATTTCCAAAGCAAAGCGATCGGTGATGCGTTCAATGGCATGCACAGCTTCGGTAACGCGGAAGGAGCAACGATAGGCAACACCCCCTGGCGGCTTGTTGGTATAAACGGCATCACATTCCATATAGGTGGCATCATAATCATAAGAGCCGGTTGCGATGGAGAACATACCCGTCGGGAATTTAGAGGGGTTGGCAGACGCATCTGTATAACCATGATCGGCGAGGACTTTGAAGCGCGTGGCCAGGATCTTACCATCTTTGGTACCGGCCATTTCTGCCGTGATATGATAATCGCGTGCAAAAGAATCCGCCTGCAGGTTTTCACTCCGGTCTTCAATCCACTTTACGGGTTTGCCAACCAGGAAAGAAACTGCAATGGCGATTACATAACCCGGATATACAGGAACCTTACCACCAAAACCACCACCGATATCGGGAGAGATCACGCGGATCTTTTCTTCGGTGAGACCCACATGTCCGGCTACCAGGGCAATTACTGTTCTGATTGCATGGGGCGCCTGGGTAGTCATGTACATGGTGAGGTGATTGTTCACCTTATCGTAATCGGCCACACAGCCACAGGTTTCAATAGAAGCCACATGGATACGCGGGATATGCATCTGTTCTTTCACCACCACTTCTGCTTTGGCGAAGACATCATCTGTCTTTTGTTTATCGCCCACTTTCCAGTTCCAGATATGGTTGTCTTTCTTGCCCTCTTTGTCGGTGCGTAAAACAGGAGCATCGGGGTCCAGTGATTTGTAGGGATCGATCACCGGTTTCATGGGTTCATATTCCACCCTTACGGCTTCGCGGCCATCACGCGCGGCATATTTGCTGGTAGCGATCACCGCAGCTACTTCCTGTGCCTGGTACATTACCGTGTCGGTAGGTAGTACCATCTGGGTGTCTGACATCAGGGTAGGCATCCAGTGCAGGTTGTATTTTTCGAGATCTCTGCCGGTAACCACAGCTACTACGCCGGGCACTTTCATGGCTTCGTCAATATTGATGTTTTTGATTTTGGCATAGGCATAGGGACTTCTAACGATATCCATATACAGCATACCTGGCAGTTTAACATCATCCACGTATCGACCCTTACCCTGGATGAAGCGGGCATCCTCTTTCCTCTTGAGGGAATGGCCCATACCGCCGATTTCTTTGGAAGTTTTGCATTGTATCATAAAGCAACTAATTGAATCGGTTTTGAATATTATACAAATTCTGGTTCGGTAGAAGGCAATTCCTCTCCGCGGATTTTGGCGCCCGCGTATTGAATGGCTTTCACGATATTATTGTAGCCGGTACAACGGCAAAGGTTACCCGCAATACCCCAGCGAATCTCCTCTTCGGTAGGATTGGGATTCTGAGCAAGCAGTTCAGTAGCGCGCAGAATCATGCCCGGTGTACAGAAGCCGCAATGCAAACCATGGTTCTCTTTGAAGCCTTCCTGCAGGGGAGATAACTGGTTATCCTGTGCCACGCCTTCAATAGTGGTAATAGATTTACCATTGGCCTGAACAGCAAGTACGGTGCAGGATTTTATGGATTTGCCATCGAGTAAAATGGTACAGGCGCCACAGCTGGAGGTATCGCAGCCAATATGCGTGCCTGTTAGGTTCAGTACTTCGCGGATCATGTGGACGAGCAGGAGTCGCGGTTCCACTTCCAGCGTATGTTGCTGACCGTTAACAGTAATCGTTATTTCTTTAAGCATACTATACTAGGTTTTGAAGGTTCATGAATTATTGGCGCGGTTGACAGCCTGGTGAATCATCCGCTTGACGAGGGTGGCCACGATGGAGCGTTTGTATTCTTCACTACCCCGCAGGTCGGAAGAAGGGTTGCAATCTTCTGATGCATACAGAGCTGCTTCATTGATGGTTGCTTCAGTTAACGGCTTACCGATCAGAGCCTGTTCAGAACGTGCAGCACGCAGCGGAACAGGATTTACATTGGTGAGCCCAATACCCGCAGCAGTAACCACACCATTATCTCCAATTGTGATTTGAACAGCCACACCAGCGGTAGCATAATCGCCCACTTTTCTTTCCATTTTGTGGTAGGCGCTACCGGTTCCGGGGGGAGGCATGGGGATTCTGATTTCGGTGAGGATATCACCGTGTTGCAGCGCAGTCATGTAGAACCCGTAGAAGAATTCATCGATGGGAATTTCTCTTTCGCCTTCGGGGCCGGTAGCCACGACAGTAGCATGAAGGGCCATCATAACAGCGGGATGGTCATTGGCTGCATCACCGTGGGCCAGGTTACCGCCGATGGTACCCATGTTGCGTACCTGGGGGTCGGCAATGAGTTTGGTAACATCTGCGAAGATGGGAAAATGTTGTTTGAGCAGATCGGAATGTTCAAGTTCCGCTTCCCTGGTGAGGCCACCGATTTTCAGTGTGCCGTTTTCTTCCCGGATGTAGGAAAGTCCGGGTATGTTATTAATATCAATCAGGTACTCGGGTGTGGCGAACCGGAGTTTCATCATGGGGATCAGGCTGTGTCCCCCCGACAGGATTTTTGCATCCTCTCCATATTGCTGAAGCATGGAGATAGCTTCAGCCAGGGAGCCTGGTGATTCATACTGGAATGACTGCGGGATCATAGCTTTTAGTTTAGCTGTTTAGATGTTGATTCAAAATCTATGTGGAGCCTGACGGATCAGGCAACTTTTTTCATCATTCTACCGCGAAACCAATGGTTCATTTTCTCCAATAAGCGAAACCTGCGCATGTTGATAGCCACGGCACCCATAATCAGGAGCACACCGAAATAATAGAGTGGTTCACCACCTGCGAGCAGCACACTGGTAAGGATGCAGGCAGTGCCACCGATAGCCACCAACAAGGCATAGCGGGTACGGGAATCTTTGTAGCTGAGGGCGATACTCAAAATTGCGAGTGAGCAAAAGACAGCAGCAAAGAGAATAGTTGGGATGGAGGAGTGCGTATCAGACTGGCTAATCGTTTCTCCTTTCCCACAGAGGACAAGGGTGCTGGAAAAGGCAACGAAGCAAAAGGGGCATTTGGGAAGAACTGCCAGCAGAATGCCTGAGAGCAGACCGAAGTCTTTCTTTTTACCCGGGGGAGGCACCGAAACTTGATGGCAGGGGCTACAACCCTTGACTTTAGGACGACAGGTCATCTGCTAAAGTTTTTGCAATCGTTAGTAATAATTGTATAAGTTACACTATTCCTTCCTCAAAAAATGTGATATTAATCACATGCCAAAGCCTGTCCGAAAGATCAAAGCCAATCTGGTTGTCACAGTTTGATTGAAACTGTCCTGTTGTTGCTGTTATGAGGGTAATTTGAGCCTAACCAACCTTCGGGCGAGATGCCAGAAATGAGTACCCTGGGATGGTGCCGTTGAATCAATGTTTCAACAATGTCTAATATAGGAATGTTTTGAACAACAAAAAAAATAATTCCGGTATTTTAAACATTTATTGATCAGGCGCAAGAATGGAGGGGGCAGTCCAGGCAATCGGTAGCAACCAGGGTAGCTGGGTTTCCACTCAATCAATCAAAAGGAGGACCGATTGGATACAACTAAACTTTGGCGAAAATCAAAAAAAATACTAGTTTACTTTAGTGAAATGGTTTGGCTTCAGTTTTGCTGAACGCAATCATTTTCAATAGTTGGATTAGCACCTACCATTCGGCCTACTTTGTTCGACCATTCGGCAGCAGTTGACCGTTCCGGCACTATTGTTTGACCGTTCTGGCATCGTTCTTTCACCGTTCCGGCATCGTTCTCCAACCGTCAGTGAACCGTTCATGAACCGCTCAGCAACCGCTCAGCCTTATTTTTTGTGACCTAAAATAACTATACAATAATGGTTACCAATACTACTATACCTATACACCTACAGTTACCAAAATACCAAAAGTTTGTACAACCTGAATAGCTATACAACTTCCTCCGTAAGCAACCCAATTCAGCGCCCTACAACATTATAAAACCCGATTTTATTCAGCTCTTTTGGGTCTCCGGTAAAAAAAACCGGATTGCATCCAACTGCCATGGTTAGTCGAATTATTATTGCTCATCCAGCGCCCCATAAGCCGGCGAAACCTCCGACTCCCCTTCCCCCAAAAAAGTATTGATAAAATGTTCGGCAGTCCTTGCACAGATCCCCGGAAAAGTATAAGTTTAAGCACCTTTCCTTTGATCCCCAATGGGACTCAGGTGGCGAAGCATTGCAGGAACCTCACCCCTTGAATTTCCAACAATCCACCTCAACGCACCCCCCACCCCCAAATTGGATTGGCGCAACCACAATCCACCTCAACGCGAAGGAGGTAATTGAAAATGAGGAATTTAGTATTTAACGAACTTCGTCTAATTGCGTAAATAAACGCGTAAGCTGCAATGCTATGAGAATCCTTCTATCAATCATATTACTATTTCCATTAATCGTTTTTGGACAAAAAACGTTTAGACTACCGGACTCTGCGAAGCTTGACACAGTTAGACTAAAGCGCTATAAAGTATTGATTGTTCATCCCAATATTAAATATAAAGTTTCGTCAAGACAGGTAAATCTTATCAAAATTGACACAACACTTAATAACGAAATTGAAAATGCAATTCTTACCCAGTATGTTTCTGCTCAAAGTAAGTACCTTGACATAGAAGAAAATATGAAGCCTTATCCCCATCAGTCAATGGACACAACCAAACTAACTGAAGCCGGTTTAAAACAACTCAGAAGAAAAAACATTCTTGCAGCGGCACAGAGAACCGTAGAAAAAGACATTTATAAATACGATCGATATTACTTTGGATATGTTAATCAGATTGGCGACAGATGGGTTTATATACTTTTTGACCCACACAAGATTAAAAGGTACAAAATGAGTGGAGAATCACACATAAAGAATCTACCAACCTTAGTCTATAATATTCTGACAAAACAACTTTATCTGGCTGGTTGGACAGGACTTAATGACTAAGCACATGCAGCTTACATGGCATTGGCAATATGGCGGGGCGAAGAATATATTCTCAGCTTTTTGTTCGCTACTCAACTTCGGTTTCAGCAGACGAATAACGCCGAGCAGCAAAATAAACAATGAGCTTTTGTATCTTTAAACAGCAGCGGCACCGGTCAGACGGAACACAGAATACCGCCACATCGCCAATGCTTTAACGTTGCATGCAATTATATTTGACACCCAAATTTTCAATCAGACATGGGATATAACCTACATATTGTAAGACGTAATGACTGGGACGACTTTGAAGAAGAAAGTAACATATCGCTTGAGGAATGGTTG
>NZ_JAKEVY010000004.1 GCF_021491375.1 Flavihumibacter fluminis | reverse complement strand
CTTTTTGACGGACTGCTATCTGGCTGCGCGGAAACTAAATTAAGGAACCGCCGTATACCGAACGGTACGTACGGTGGTGTGAGAGGACAGATAGCAAACAAATTGTTTGCTATCTTCCTACTCTATTACCTTCGCGCCATGAATACTAACCGGATCAATGTTGAAGAGCTCGATTCTTTAACAGAAAAAGAGCCCGTATTTATGTTGGATACAAGGCCAGCGAATGCTTTTGTGGAAGGGTTTATCCCTGGTTCCGTCAGTGCCGGAAGCAGTGGGAAGTATGATAAATGGATTGCGGAAAATATAGCTGATCCGTTGGTTGTATTAATAAGTGAAGCTGGAAATGAAGATGAAGCAATCGCTCGTTTTCAATCCGCTTTCCCATCCATTTCCTGGAAGGTGCTGGATGGTGGATTTGAAGCCTGGGAAAAGGCATCTTGTCCATTGGATATGATCATTGAAGTTGAAGCCGATGAATTGGCGCTGGATCTTCCACACGATCCTCATCTACAGGTAATTGACCTTCGTGGGGAAGAAGAATTTGAGGCTGCACATGTAACAAAGGCCCAGCACATACCATTGGCGGAACTAATTGATCTGGCCACGATTGCGAATTTTGATGAAGACCAGCAGTTGTATCTCCATTGCGGAGGAGGGCAGAGAAGCATTCTTGCTGCGAGTCTTATCAAAAAACAAGGAGTTCACAACCTTCGTGTGGTGGCAGGAGGTTTCGATGCTATTCAACGGGAAAAATCCATCCCTATTACACGGAAACCAAGCCATTCCTGATTGCAAAAGTTACCAGTCCCACACGTGTTTTGATATGTAGTTTATCAAACAGGGTATCGCGGTAGCCATCAATAGTACGAGGACTCAGGTACATTTTGCTGGCGATTTCTTTATAGGTCATTTCTGTACAGGCATACCGAAGGAATTCAATTTCCCGGTCATTTAACACGGCCAGGGGGTTCCGGTAGTCTTCAGAGTCACTGTCATCGTACTGGTTGATGGTGTGAATCAGGCGGCCTGTAACCAATTCTGAGTAATAATAGCCTTTAATCATGAGAGCTTCCATTGCAGCATTCAGATCAACCGGGTCACAATACTTCATAATATATCCTCTCACACCTGCTTTGAACATTCGGATGATTGCATTTTCAGTATCATACATGGAAAGTGCCAGTGTCCGAATATCCGGGTAATTTCTTTTTAACCAGCTAGCGGAAGCGTACCCATCCATTTCAGGCATATTCACATCCATCAAAACCAGGTCTGGTAAATTGGAAGGATTGATCATTTGAATCATTTCAGTTCCATTGGATGCCTGAAAGAGTACCTCAAACCGGTCAAAACTTTGAACGGTAGAGGCCAGTCCATTTCTTAACAAAACATGATCGTCCACCAGTACCACTTTGAATTTTTTGTCCATACTTGGTTGTTTTAATAATTGAGAAAACAGGTACAGATCAATAAGCTTACCGGTTAAACCGGTTGCAGGTGGTTTGGCAAAGGTTTATGGATGGACTGTTTCTTTGTAAGGATCAACAGCCTGGGAGGGAGCCGGAACCAGATCAATCCAACGGGCGGTATATTCTGGTTTCCAGGATTTTTTCCATCGTCGGTGGCTCCATAGCCACATATCCGGGTGTTGTTTAATGGTTTCTTCCAAAAAGTTTCTGTATCGGCGGGTTAATTCTCCTTCTTCTAAGCTGGATGGATTTTCTTCCGCAATTTCAACGTGGAGATAATAATAGCCTCTTTTGATCTTTGAAATACTTACAAATGCTACGGGTATATTTCCTGCACGCGCACCTTTCTCAGGACCGGGAATGAACGGGGTAGGATGTCCGAAAAAATTTAACCAGTAGGCCTGGTGAACTTTTGATGGCACCTGGTCTGCCACCAGTCCAAGCAGATATTGTGTGTCGCGGTAAGGAAACATGCTGTTCTTCATGTCTGTTGCAGGCAAGAGGATGGTACCGGTTTTGCTTCTGAGCTCGCGGAAAATTCTATCCATTGCCTTATTCTTAAGCGGCATATAGACTCCTAAGAGGGGGTGTTTGCAGTAGTAACCGTATGCCAGGTTTCCCAGTTCCCAATTAAAGTTATGTCCCATATGAACCTGGCAACGTAACCCTTTTTCGTAGAGCGTATTGAATTTGTCATACTCGCCCTGCATCCGGCTGGTTATGAATGACTTTCCGGCGGAAATGAGTTTGAGGGTTTCGATAAATGTATCAATAAAGTTGCGCTGGAATCTTTTCCGGATTCCCTTTCGCTCTTCGTCGGTCCTTTCCGGGAAAGCCAGGTATATGTTCTGGTCTATTACTTTTCTTCGGTATCCAGCAAGGTCGAAGATCAGCCAACCCAGCAAATCTCCCAGGGCATAAAGGATCCTCAACGGGATGAGTGATGCCAGGTAAAGAAATCCATATAGTAAATAATACATGTTGATTGGCTGTTTGTACAAATGTAATGGGCTGTTTCTCTCCCTCCAAGCAGGAAGGGGGGAGAAAAACACGGTATTTTCTGAAAACGGTCAGAGTACGATGTTTTGCAGAATCGGGCTCTTTTCCGGGTAATCGGTGTTAAAATGAAGTCCGCGACTTTCTTTTCTGAACTGGGCTCCCTTGACAATCAGGTAGGCAACCGTGATCATGTTTCGTAATTCGCAGAGTTGGGGAGAGAGGGTAGTACTTACATACAGTTTTTCAGTTTCTTCCCACAACAGATCCAGCCGCCGCATGGCCCTTTCCAGTCTGACATTGGTTCTTACGATACCTACATAATCACTCATCAGCAACTGCAGTTCCTTCAGGCTTTGCGTGATCAGGATCATTTCTCTGGGATCGGTTGTTCCGGCGCTGTCCCAATCCGGAATAAGCGCAGGGTCGATCGATGTTTGAGGTAATCGGGATGCATCTTCAAACGCCCGATGTCCGAATACCATTGCTTCCAATAAAGAGTTGCTTGCCAGTCGATTGGCTCCATGTAAACCGGTTGATGCACATTCTCCTGCAGCATACAGGCTTCGGATAGAAGTTCTACCCCATTCATCGGTTTTTATTCCACCACAACTATAGTGAGCAGCGGGTGCAACAGGTATCTGGTGTTGCGTGATATCTATCCCGATGGAAAGACATTTTTCGTAAATGTTCGGGAAATGATGAATGAATTTGTCTTTATCCAGGTGGCGGCAATCCAGGTAAACATGTTCAGTACCGGTGATTTTCATCTCGGAATCGATGGCGCGGGCCACAATATCACGCGGCGCCAGGTCCTTGCGTTCATCGTACCGTTCCATGAAGGCTTCTCCTTTTTTATTTCGAAGAATACCACCGTCACCCCTTACAGCTTCGGTTATCAGGAAAGCCTGACCGCCAACTCCGGGTTCATATAATGCTGTAGGATGAAATTGGATAAATTCCATATTCTCAATCCGGCCTTTGGCGCGGTAGACCATCGCCGTTCCATCTCCGGTTGCTATGGCAGGATTGGTAGTAGAGCGATAAACCTGACCATTCCCTCCAGTTGCAAGCAGGGTGGTTCCGGCGAGAATTTTTTCAATCTGGTTAGTATTGGTGTTGAGTGCGTAAACTCCATAGCACTGGATATCTGGAGTGCTTTTGGTAACCAGGTAACCCAGGTGGTGTTGGGTAATCAATTCGATAACGAACCAGTGTTTATGGAATTCTATGTTGGGGAATTGCTGCACCTTTTCAATCAGTGCCCGTTCCATTTCCTTTCCGGTAACATCTTTGTGATGCAGGATGCGGTATTCGCTATGCCCGCCTTCCATGCCCAGCATATAATCGCCATCAGCGTCTTTATCAAATTTGGCACCCCATTCAATGATTTCGCTGATCCGCTGTACCCCTTCTTTCACAACAATTTCTACAATTTTTTCATTGCAAAGCCCATCACCTGCAATCAGGGTATCGTTGATGTGTTTTTCAAAGCTGTCGTTTTCGAAATCGGTTACTCCCGCTATTCCGCCCTGTGCATATTTGGTATTGGTTTCATCTGCAGCGGCTTTAGTAACGACGGTAATTTTTTTATCGGGAAATCGCTCTGCCATTTTAAGAGCATAGGTGAGCCCGGCAATTCCGGATCCGATTACTAAAAAATCAGTTTGTATCATGAGATGCGGGAGATTGATTTAACAATGAATAATTGGGCCAGACCATACGTCAGCATGATACCAACACCCGCCAGGGGAAATGGTTGTATGAACTGGTTAATGGCAAGCAGGCTATCGGAAAGCACAAAAAGTGCAGCACCGCAAATCAGCAGCAGTGCAGGATTTTCGAATGGTTTTGCATATACATGAAAGGCGGATGCCAACATGCTGCCGATAGCAATGGCATATAATAAAACAGGAAGCCTGAGTTCATTTGGTAAGGTCCTGAAAAGCCAGGCATAAAGAAGGATTATATATACCAGTATTGAAATCAGCATCACCGGGTTCCAGCGGCCTGTGGTATTACAGCGTTTCCTGGCATTTAGAAAAATCCAGGTGTATAACAATTGTGCAAGCAGGAAGCTGGCTAATCCTGCCATAAAAAAACTGGAAGCCGGTTGCATGAGAAACACATCTCCCAGCCAGGAAAAAAACAGTGCCGCGATCACCAGCTTTCGAAAGGGAGCTCCCGGCACTGTTATGGAAATGAAATAAACGAGCAGCCAAACCATTAACAGGGGTTTCGTTACAAAACGTAACGTATCCCAGTTAAAAAAAATAGCCAGCAAATGGATTCCTAACAGTGTCAGGTAACCGATTTGCCAGCCATTTTTTATTGTAACTCCAGGTTGGTTCATTAATAGCGGATGATGATTTCCATCAGTTTGGGAGAATCCAGCGCAGCAACGATATCTCCTTTAAGTGTAACAGTTTTTTTGTCTGCAGAAATTACCGCCCTGGGATTACTAACTGATTTTACTTTTTTTGGAACTTTTACGGTCAGGTTCAGGCTCATATCGCCCATCATGGAAAGCATACCTTTGGATTCCTGGAGTTTGGGGTCGCTCATCAGGCTGTCATAGCGGGCCTGGTTCAATACCTTTTTGTATTCTCCATTGCTGAAAGTGACATCGTACATGGAATTAACCTTTTCAATTCCGCCGCCGCTGCTGGGAATAGGGGCCGGTTGATCCGGACCGGGTTGTTGCCCACCCAAATTCTTGAGTGATTTGCCCATGACATCCATTTCATTCATTGCCTTGGTTAGTTTATTAGCATCCGCAATGCTCTTGAAGGGGAAATTCATGTTGATGTTAAAAAGATTCTCCTTCATGTTCATCTGGAGTTGCAGTTTTCCGTTGCGAAGCAGGGCTTTATTTTCGGCACTCAACTCCTGAGCAGTGTCTACAATATCCTTCATCATAATGGTAGTGTCCATGGCTTTGTCCATACCATCTTTTTGCAGGTCTTCCGGAGAAGCAAAACCTTTCAGCATTTCAAATAACTGGCCCATATCGGTTCTGGCGGCCATTGTTCCTGAGCCATCTTCCCTGATTTCCACCTCTTCTTCAATCTGGATACAGGCGGTGAAGAGTACCGTTACCAGGAAAGTGAGCAGGAGTTTATACTTTTTCATTTCTGTGGTTTAAAATTTGAGAACAAGTTAATTGGTTTCTTTTGTATCTATTATATAATGCAGGGTCAGTGTTTTTGTTTGGCCCGGCGCCAGTTCTATCAAACCGATTCCATTATTAAAACAATTCGGCGCCGAACTCAGGTTTTCAATTGCAATGCTTTTCCGGTCTGGCGGCGTATAAATCTGCAGGTGAGGGTACTGTTCATCTGTAACGAACCGGATGGAAAGCCCGCTAGCCGGATGGCTCCACTCACACACCGGCTGTCCGCCGGCTGGATCCAGTAAAAAACAGTTGTCTAGCTCAGTATTTCCAAAAGGTTTGCTTGCATTGAATGTTTGATAAGGCAGTATTCTTCCGGTTGGAATCAATTGCTCGCTGAACTCCAGCATGCCTTTTGCCGGAAACCGGAGCCAGCAATCATTAATACTTTCGCTGAGTTGAAAATAGGGATGCCATCCGTCTCCCATAGGAATCGTTTGTTGATCACTGTTATGCAGCGTTGTCTGCACCTGGAGTGTATTTCCATGAAAGAGGGTATACAGAACCTGGCAGGTATACCGGAATGGATAACCGGGATCTTCTGCTTCATACTGATACTCAAATAGCACGGAAGCAAAGAATTCTGTGGTTTTTTGTTCCTTGACAGTAAAGCTTTTGTTGAACAGGAGTCCATGTATGGCAGATCCATCCGGAAATCGGTTGGCAAACTGGTATCGATGTCCTTCCCAGAGGTAGCTGCCATTTTCAATCCGGCAGGGGAAGGGAGATAATTTACTGCTCTTGTAACTGAGAGCCAGTTCCTTGTCAAGTTCGGCTTTATTGGAGTAATTATTTATTATGTTAACCGGGCCCATACCGGATTGAACTGTAAATGCATGCAGCATGGCTCCCTGTTCCGGGGCTATGGAAACGGTACAGGATAATTCATCATCATGCAGGTGAATCAGCTGGATACCTTTAAAGTTAGAATGGGTGATGCGAAATCTCATGGGACAAAACTACCTAACTTTGCGGCACAAATTTGAATTATGCGATATCTCCTTGGCTGGTTCCTGGTGTCCGTCTGTTTGGCATCCTGTTCTCCCAATAATGTTACCGAGGATGCAGGATTAAGAAAGTTACTGGAGGCGGAAAAGCTGGATGGTGTAATTGGAGTTTTTCACAACCTGAGCGGCGATTTTGTGTTGAGCGACCGAAAAGTATTCCGCGACTCGGCCGTGGTCCCTGGATCAAGTTTTTACATTGTCCAGTCGATGGTTGCAATAGAAACTGGACGTTTAAAGGATGAACAATCGGATATTAATGGCACCACACTGGAGCAGGCTTTTAAAGCCGATTCCCTGCATTTCTTTCAGGAACTGGCTGGTCGTATTGGTAAGGACACACTGCAGCGATGGATCGATACACTTGGTTATGCCCGGCGGTATGATACCCCGCGCATTGCCCAGTTGGATCGTTTTTGGATAGACAATTCCATCCGGGTTACAGCAGACGAGCAACTAGGAATTGTCAAGAAACTGTATTTTGACCAGTTGCCTTTTCAACGCAGAACACATGCTATTGTCAGCAATATGATGCTTGTGGAAGACTCCACTGAATATAAGCTGGCGTATAAATTTTCTGAAGGCAGCAACACAGATGGTACCCGCATTCTCTGGATACAGGGATGGAAAGAAATTCGGCAACACCCGCATTTTTTTGTTATCCAGTTGAGAACCAGGGAGGAAGGTGTTGATTTAAAAGCTGCCGGAAAAAGGATCATGGACCAGGTTTTGGCCGGCTTTTTGCCCTAAATTGCCATAAAACACCGAGCCCTTGTTTCGATTTGAACATCCATATTGGCTGGCTGCCCTGATCCTGGTACCTGTATTGGTCATTCTTTTTGTGAATGCGCAACGCATCCGAAAACAGAAGCTGGCCTTGCTGGGAGATCCTGGCCTGGTTAAGGCATTAACAGGGTCATTTTCCCCGGCTCGTCATATCCGAAAGTTTATCCTGGTGCTGGTTGCCCTGGTTTGTCTGGCACTGTCAATTGCCAACCCCCAACTCAAAGGCGCGAGCCTGGATCAAAGTCGCCAGGGATTGGATGTAATGCTGATCATGGATGTAAGCAAAAGCATGCTGGCGCAGGATATTAAACCTAACCGGCTGGAGCGGTCCCGTCAATTAACGAGCATTTTGATAGATCAGTTGTCAAACAACAGGCTGGGTATGATCTGGTTTGCCGGAAGAGCCTATCTCCAGATGCCGCTGACCACCGATTTATCCGCAGCCAAGTTGTTTTTACAGAATGCAGGTCCGGCTGCTGTTCCAACCCAGGGTACTGTAATCGGTGAAGCACTTAAGCTGGCCGGTAACTCCTTTAATACCAAGGAACAGAAATATAAGGCGGTAATCTTGATATCGGATGGCGAGGATCATGATCCGGAAGCACTGGAAGTAGTGGAGCGCCTGGTTGAATCTGGTGTTATGATCAATACGGTAGGTGTTGGCTCAATAGCCGGCACTACAATCATTGATCCCGAAACAGGTGAGACCAAAAAGGATGCGAATGGAAATGTGGTAATCAGCAAGTTAAACGAAGAACAATTAAGAAATCTGGCTGTGAAAGGAAATGGAACCTATGTGTACCTGCAGGATCCTTCTTCAGCAGCCCAAACCCTGCTTGCACAACTTGATGGGATTGAGAAAAAGCAACTGGAATCTTCTGATTCGGTTCAATACAATAGTTTTTTCTATGTCTTACTACTGTTGACTTTACTGCTCCTGATTACAGAAATATTTATTAGTGAACGTAAAACAGTATTGCAATGAGAGGAACTGCTTTTCTGATCATTCTTCTGATACTGGGCTTCCGGGGAAGTGCTCAGTCTTCCCATGTGCGGGAAGGAAACAAGCTGTTCCGTGAAGGCAAATTCGATGAAGCAGTTGAACGGTATGACAAAGCTCTGCAGGAAAATCCGGCAGACCTTACGGCGATGTACAACCGATCAAATGCACTTGCCAAAAAAGGCGATAAAACTGCTGCGATGGAAGGGTATGAAAAATTGATACAGGCGGGAAAGGATCCCAGGATCCTGGAAAAAGCCTATTATGATAAAGGTGTATTGCATCAGCAACAGCAACAGCTGGATGAAAGCATCCTGGCCTGGATGGAGGCTCTGAAACTGGATCCGGAAGACACCCAGGCCCGTGAAAACCTCCAGAAAGCGTTGAGGGAAAAGAAACAGCAGCAGGAACAGGAAGAGAAAAAGCAAGAAAATAAACAAAAGGAAAACAAGGAACAGGAGAAGCCAAAACCCCAGGAAAGCAAACTGAATAAAAAGCAGGTGGAACAGTTGTTGAAGGCACTTGAGCAGAAAGAGAAGGAGGTTCAGAAGAAAATGCAGCAAAAAGGCGGAAGTCCCACCCGACCTGAAAAAGACTGGTAACAACCAAGGGGTTTCGGTTGTTATCTTTGACTAAAATCGCACCAATGGAATTATACAGCGAATCGCTGACAGGTTATAAGAGACTGATTACAAAGGAGGTTCGGATTGGTGATCTGCTGCTTGGAAACGGGCATCCCATCCGGATTCAGACCATGACAACCACCGATACCATGGATATTGCCGGCACGGTTGCTCAATCCATCCGTTGTATTGAAGCCGGTGCAGAACTGGTAAGAATAACAGCTCCCAGTAAAAAGGAGGCGGAACAATTGCTCCTGATTAAGGAAGAATTACGCCGGCAGGGGTATAGTACTCCCTTAGTTGCAGATATTCATTTTACCCCTAATGCGGCCGAGATAGCTGCCAGGATCGTGGAGAAAGTTCGGGTGAACCCCGGGAATTACGTTGATAAAAAGAAATTTGAACAGATTGATTATACCGATGCAGAGTATGCGGAAGAGATCGAACGCATCCGCGATCGCTTCACTCCGCTTGTAAAGATTTGCAAGGAATATGGTACTGCCATGCGCATCGGCACCAATCATGGTTCCCTGAGCGATCGGATCATGAGTCGATATGGTGATACACCTATTGGCATGGTGGAAAGTGCGATGGAATTTTTACGGATTTCAAGGGATGAGAATTATCACAACATCGTACTGAGTATGAAGTCTTCCAATCCGCAGGTGATGGTGCAGGCGTATCGGTTGCTGATTCAGACGATGCAGTCAGAATTTGGAGAGATTTATCCATTACATCTGGGAGTAACTGAAGCTGGTGATGGAGAGGATGGCCGGATCAAATCTGCCATTGGTATTGGCACCCTGCTTGAGGACGGAATTGGCGACACTATACGGGTATCCTTAACCGAAGATCCTGAATTTGAGATACCGGTGTGTCGTGATTTGGTGAAACGATACAATAGCGGCAGTGAATTGCCGCCTGCAACTAATGGTCGGGTGCCCGGGATTGAGTCCGGTTCTTTGGGATATAATCCCTTTGAGTACAAACGCAGGGAAAGTTTTGCAGTTGATGTTATCGGAGGCAAGCAGGTTCCGGTAGTGGTTGCGGATTTGAGTGGGATAGATAAAATTCAGCCATCCGACCTGGTGGCGATTGGTTATACCTATGATGCGGTAACGGATAAATGGACGATCAGTGATGCAGCTGCTGATTTTGTATTTACAGGACACCAGTTGCTTGATTTTGCACTGCCGGGTTCCCTGAAAGTTATCTGTTATCCGGCAACCTGGATCGAAGCGGCTGATAAGACCAAGTATTTTCCGATTTACCAGGACAGCGGTTTTGTTAATGCTGAATGGAAAAGTGAGTTAATGAATTTTGTGATGGTGGATTGTTTCAATGATGAAAGTTCATTAAATGATTTTACCTGGCTGGATGAACTGGCTTCAGACAAAACAGTGGTGTTGTGTTTGAGTAGTACGAACCGTAATGCGATGCAATCGGTTCGTCGCATGATGATGGAATTGTTACAACGACGAATTCAGAATCCGGTGATCCTGATCACAGATAGCAAATGGAGTACTGTAGATGAGCACCTGATTCATTTTGCTACTGAAACCGGGGCGTTGTTGCTGGAAGGATTGGGTGATGGGATCTGCCTGGGTATTTCTTCGCGACAGCCAATGGCGAATGTACAGGTGAGTGGCAGAACCTATCTGCCTGTTTCGAACATGTACCAGTTTATGAACAACACAGCCTTCTCCATATTGCAGGCGACCCGCACACGGATTTCCAAAACAGAATATATTTCCTGTCCGAGTTGCGGACGCACTTTATTTGATCTGCAGGAAACAACAGCAAAAATCCGGGCAGTTACCAATCACCTGAAGGGAGTGAAAATAGCGATCATGGGCTGTATTGTGAATGGTCCGGGTGAAATGGCCGATGCGGATTTTGGTTATGTTGGCAGCGGTCCTGGCAAGATCACACTCTACAAGGGCAAAGAAGTGGTAAAACGCAGTGTCAGTAGTGAAGTGGCGGTAGATGAACTCATTCTGCTATTGAAAGAAAACGGGGCCTGGGTGGAACCTTAAAATCGTTTGAGAACAGCGCGCTGGTGACTGCGCATGCCATAGGTTTTGACTTTGGGTACGGTGCTGTCGCCGCCGCCTGTTATCACGATGGGCTTTTCCTGGAAATTGTAAAATTCAACCAACAGGCTATCTCCCTGCAATTCGTAACAATTCATGATGGTATTGCCTTCCACTGTAAAGGTTCCGCAGAAACGGGAGCCAATCAGGAACTGATCGAGTACGATACTGTTTCGTTCATCAATCAGCCAGTGGCCTCTTTCTTTGTTGAAGGGCTTTAAAATATAGGGTCGGTTATCCTGCCCTCCGGTGCCGTAAATAATTCTCCAGGTATATTGATCCGTACTGTCTGCAGGTAATATATGCAGTTCCATCTGCACACCCTGCCTTTGTTGCAGCCCCTGGTACCAGGTCATGTTCCCTTTCCATTTTCCAACCCAGGAGGTAGGGAAGGAGTCAGATCCGGTAGGTTTTTTTTGTGCTACCAGGTGAGGACTGGTCATCAGGGAAAGAATCAGTACCGATAAAAAAGAGAGGTATTTCTGTTGCAGCGTCATATGGTTCTGAATGATTTCCACAAATTCGGGAATATTTCATGCAAGGCATCATTCTTGTTACCAGAATTACGAAGATTTTTTATCTGTACTCTGAGAAAAAAAGAGGGCGTGATGTTCGCATCACGCCCAGCTTTTGTAACTCAACTGTAAAACCAAAAAAACAATTAAAACCTGATTGCATAGCCAAGATTGATGGCGTAATCAGCAAAAGCTGCATCCCCATGGCGATAGGTACCACTTGTGATGGAAGCTTCTTTGTCTGTTACGCTGCGGGTGCGGTTTCTTTCCAGTGCTACTGGAACTGTTAGAAAGAAAAGTGATTTTTTTTGTTGCAAAACGAGCCCGGGTTCAACGGATACAACATAACCTGGTCTGCGAAATCCTTTGCTGCCGCCGAGGATATCTTCCACTGGAATTCCTTCGATTCTTCCACCAATGCTTCCGGAAAGTCCTTTCAGCGTACCTATAAAATTGTACTGAAAGCCGATACGTGCCATATACTGATCCGCCACGCTCATGATGGATTCGTTGGCGAGAACCGGGCTGAGTGTTTCACGGTACGTACGGGTGCCGTTTACTTCCCGTGGATTCGAGAGGTAGAAAAAATTTCCATAGAGTCCGGCTAAAGGGGAGAAGTTATAGAAGCTGTTCAGTTCTACTGCGATCCCGGTTCCGCCGTCACCCAGTTGAATGGATTGATCCACCGGGCGAAGCTGAGCAGAGCCATTTGGTCCAACATTCTGAAAATAGTCCTCGTACTTATAATCGCCGGTTGGGAGTTTGAGTCCGGCTCCCAGCTGGAAATTCCCCTTGCTGTGTTTAGTGGGATCAATCATCCAGCGATAGGCCATAATACGCATATCGCCAATCCCGAAGGAACGTGAATTGTGACGTTCTGTTCGGCCATGTTCGTATAAGGAAGACCGCTTGTTCATTCCAATAGGCAATCCAACGAGGAGCGACCAGCGTGGATTGATTTGTTTGGAAACAGAGATATCCAGCAGGTGCTGCCAGTTGATTACTTCGGTATTTTCTTTCAGGCGTTCTTCCTGTTCCTCGCTGCCTTTAAAATGGCGAAAGGATTTGAAATAACGATAACCCATATTAAACTGCCAGGTACCTGCTTCAATCTGCTGGCCACTGACGTTACAACTGGAACCGCCACCGCGAATGGCTACGCAGCCCTGGGCATTTACTTTTGAAGCGATCGATATAAATGACAGAGAGGCGATTATGATTTTTTTCATGTCAATTCGTTTTGGTTGTTGTTTAGTTTTTTTTCATGGTTAGTTTTTTAACGATGAGTTCGCCTACACGTTTACCGGATTCACTGCCGAGATCATTGTCGAACCGGAAATGAATACCACCGTAAAGACGACTCATCGCAGCTTCAGCTGCTGCATCACGGAAGGATTTGATTTCGCGGTTAGCGATACCAAATTCAAGCAGGGAAGTGTCAGTAAATGCGAGGTTTTCTCCAAATACACTGCCCATGGTTTCAGCGGCAGCTGCAGAAACTGTGGCATGCCCGCTTGGGAAGGAGGGGAAGGGAGGAGTTTGGATATAAGGTCTCCACTCCGGGTCTACCAGTTGATTGATAACTGTTTCGGGCCGGATGTAGTTATACATGTACTTACCTTCCCAGCAACTGATAAAACCATCGAAGAGAGCAATCGCTGTTTTCGCATAACCGGTAACGGTAGTATTGAAATCTGCTCCGGCTTTTTGTGCAGCGATTCCTACAATATTCATCCAGTGTCCGGGAGGTGAGAACTTTTTGGTAGCAAACATTACGTGGCCGGTGACATTCATTTTGAACGGGTTATCATCCCAGAAATCAGCAATGTGTTTTTGTTCTTCGGTCAGGCTGTCCCCGATCAGTTTTACCTCCATCATAGCTTTGTAGAAAGCGCTGTTTTTGTTATTGGGTTCAAAATTTGGAGGAATTATTGCCCTGCAAACAGCAGCGCTGTCCAGCACAAATGGTCTGATCTCCATCCAGTGCGGCTCTACTGCCTGTGCATACATAGGTGGTGTAGGAACATAACGGCCTGGTTCCTCATTCACGGTATATCGGGTAGCGCTGCGGGTTTCGGCATAGTTGTCCTTTTTTGCCCAGCCCAGGATAGTAGCTACAACCGTATCGGAATAGGCGATGCTGCCGGAGATTTTTTCAGCAGGCATGCCTACACTGTCTGCGATATTCAGCAGCTGACCATAATAATCCATCAGGCTACCTTCGGGGAAAGTAACTGCGTTACCCACTTTGGTGAAGGCCAGCATGGCTGCCAATGGAAAATCAATCCGGCTGGTATCTTCTGGTGCTGGCATCTTTGGCATATGTTTGATTTGCTGGTAGAGTGATTGGTAATTTGCTGGGTCACCCGCTACTACTATTTCATAAGCAGCGATGGTGGCGTAAGCATAGTTCCGGCTGGCTACCATTGGTGCGAAATTGTTTTCCAGCACCACATCGTTCAGTTTTTTTACAGTTTTACTGAAAAGCACGGGATCGTGAATGGTACGTGCGTAGTCTTTTTTCGATTGGCAGGCACCCAATAAAAGAGTGAGTACTATTACCAAACCACTAATCAAGTTTTTTTTGCGATTCATATGTTGTTTTGTTTTTCTAATTTGATCCATCAGTCTGCCCTTTTTTTATCGCGAAACTTCCTATGGCTTCTCCACACCTTAAGCCAGCTTCAGAGTCGAACCGGTAATGAATGCCGCCATAAATCCTGGATTCAGCAGCTTCCAGCGCCATTGCTTCGTATTGGGCAGCTTTATCCGGGAAGATATATCCCAAAACAGTGGAAGCGGCTGCAGAAAAGGTGGAATGTCCGGAAGTGTAAGAGGGAAAATTCGGAAGACCGATGGTTTTAATCGAGGGATCAACCTGAGATGGGCGAGGATACCAGTAAAATGTTTTGGCATCCCAACAGCTGACACCTGCATCGAAAATGGCCATGTTCATTAAAGCAAGCGTACGTGCAGTGCGGAGTTCGCTGAATTTTGCTGCAGCAATAGCTTCACAGGCAATTTCGTTCCAGTGACCAGGGGGCGTATAAGTAGCGGCTCCATCGCTCCACAATTGAGCAATACGCCATACTTCTCCTGATTTTACCTCACTCATTTTCTTTACTTCTGCCAGCGCAGTTTTAAACTCTTCCGAATTTAATGCCGGTGGTGGTGGCGGACGAAGGGAATCACGCTGGGCAGTTGTTATCAGAAATTGTTTTACGTTTCCAAAGAGTGGCAGCATGCCTGGTCTTGCGGGAAACTCCAGACTTTTCCAGGGCATGGTGATACCACGGCCTATAGCAGCAGCTTCCAATTCTTTCCAGACTGTTGGATTACCGCCTGCCTGGCCCATTCCATCTGTTCTGTAACGGGCAAGTGTAGTTGCAGCAATCTGTGCAGCAATAGCTTCTCCCGCCCTGATATCGGAAGGAGATGCGAGTCCGGATACCAGTTTGGCTCTTTTTTGTTCTGCACGTTCTTGATCCAACATCACAGTGTCATTCGGGAACATTACTTTCAGGAGGCGGTATGCTACATCTGCAACCACCGCATCTTCGGAGGGATAAGAAGGAAGTGTTTCCTGTATGGGTTCCAGCGCTTCAACAGCGGGTGAATTGACTGCGGGAGCCATCCGGTTGTATTTGAATTTATAATGCCAGGTGGTAACCATTGCATCATAAAGCGCAACCTGCAGATAAGCATAGGCCCTGCTGGCATAAGGCGGATTGGCAAAAGGAAATTTAGGATAAACTCCTGGGTTCTGGGCATTTGGCGCCGGATATGTGCCATCCGGATTGGCTTCGGGTGGAATATTGTAAATCGCTACCAGTTCCCTGGCGATTTCATTCCAACGAATAATGCCACTGTTTTTCCATTTTTCAATGCTTTTTTTATCAGTTGAACTGATGGAGCGCTGTAAATCCTGGATTTCTGTTAGTTCCTGTTGATAGACTGCACTGTTTACTGCCAGCGGTTCTTCAATCAGTATTTCTGTGGGTGCAGCTAACAGGATGGGCTTCCAGTTACTACCGTTTTGATCAAGAGAAGCCGGTTCAAAATCGGGTAAGGATCGCTGTGAGATTTCTTTGGAACAGGCTGCCAGCAAAAACAGCGTTACTATTATTGAGATATGTTTGGTCATTGTTGCTTCTTTTGGAAAGGTTTAAAAACATATTGCAGTCCGGCCATCCAACCAAAGGATTTGCCCATATTTCTTCCGGCAATGGTTTGATCTGCCATGGCATTAATCGCCAATCCTTTGATTCCGGGAATCCAGAATAACCCGGTAAGTGCAACCGACTCCCGGTTCATACGGTTACCGGGGTAGGGCATATCGTTTCTGCGAATGTCGGAGCCACTGGTTGCGAGCGACCAGTTGTACTGCAGACCTACCCTTAAATGTTTATTGTCAAAACCGGCGCGAATGCTTCCATCCCATACATCGGGAATGGCCATCTCGTTGCTATAGTATTGGTCATCCGAGTAATAGGTTTCGCGGTCTACTTTGATTTTTCCTTTAGCTATATAGCCGGTTTGAACAGTAGCAAACCAGCCTTTATCCAGTTTGTAATGCCCAATAATACGTGCCTGTGCCGTGCTGGCTCCCAGTCCGATTGAATAGGGTAAAAAATCAGGAATATAATCGTTTACCGGGGTGGAAAATCCTATTGTTCCAAATGTGAGCAGTGTTCCTTTCCATACCCTGGATTTACTAAGCTGGATTTTTGCTTCCATCTGGAGGTCCTGCCAGCCTTTCATATGGGCCATATAACCAGCATCTGAGCTGTTGGAAATATGTGGTACAGTAGCGAATACAGCGATGCGATTGGTGATTCCATATCCAATCATCGGCATAAATTGTTTGGAGGTAAACTTTCCCACATTGAGATTTTCTCTGAGTCTTTTACCCTCCCAGTATTCGGTCCAGGTCATCTGACCATAATCGGCTACCAGACAAAGTTCTCCTTTAGTCATAGTGAAGCCGTCAAAAGCAGTTTGTGCGATAGTGTCCATGCTGCCAAAAAGCAGCGACGCGACAACTATCGTATTCTTAACAATACGATTCGTCATTTTGGTTGTGATTGCTGTGATTAGTTCATACTGCAGGACGCTATTGATGCACTGCAGCATAATTGAAAGAAATTAAACCGTCACAACAGCATCGGGAGGTTGTTCCTGGGGAGCTTTGGTGTACATGCAATCTTTAAGGATGTACAGATTGTAAGAGGACAAACGGGTAGTGAAAACCGGTTCAAAGCCATGAACCGACTCCGTTATCATATAATCAGAAAAAACATTTTTTAACGCGAGTATCGGTTTTGCAGGTGTATTGGCTTTGCCAGGTGCTTCCTGGATATCATTCACCAGTTGGAAAAACAGATCTCTTGCGTTGGTCAATGTTGTTGCCAGCGGGTTGGGGATACAACGCATTTCGAGGGAGTCGTTGTAAATGCGCCGCTCTACATATTGATAGGTGGTACCGTTAACGGTAACCGTTCCATTGGTGCGTTCAAAAATGGGAGAGTTGGTATAATACGGCAGCTGATCGATCGGGAGTTTGATCGTGATCAGGTTTTCTTCGTTGTAGTTTTTATTGTCAATCTGTTGGTTGAGCGACTGGTAAGAATGCTGTTCCAGCCAGGAAAAAACCGCACGATACCCCACTACATTGTAGAGGAGCATACCCGTCAGGAGTATGGCAGCTAGTTTTTTCACCGGCTCAATATAGGATTTTTTTTGATTTGTTAAATTCTTCAATGGTCGGGCGGTACCTGACTAGCGAAGAAAGCTAACGGGTGTTCGTAATTGGACTTGGCGTTGTAACTTTGGCAATCAATTGACAATGCTTGTTTTATGAGTAAACAACAGGAACCCAAAGTGAGGATCGTAACGGCTGCGGCATTATTTGACGGACATGATGCGGCGATTAACATCATGCGGCGGATACTGCAGGCAAAAGGAGCGGAGATCATACACCTGGGACACAATCGTTCGGTACATGAGATTGTGGAGGCGGCTATTGAGGAGGATGTGCAGGGGATCGCAATCACCAGTTACCAGGGCGGACATGTGGAGTTCTTCAAATACATGAAAGACCTGCTGGATCAGAATGAATGCGGACATATAAAAATATTTGGCGGCGGTGGAGGTACCATCCTGCCGGAAGAAATCCGGGAATTACACCAATACGGTATCACCCGGATTTATTCACCGGATGATGGCCGAAAAATGGGACTGGAAGGGATGATTGAAGATGTGATCAGCCAGTGCCGGTTTTCATTGAATGGAGCCAACTATTCCAAGCCAATGGGGTTGGGTGAAGTGAAGGATGTAAGAGTCATTGCAAGGAAGATTACAAGAGCGGAGGAAAGGAGAAAGGAGGAGGGAGGAATGGAAGAGGGAGGAAAGGAGGAAAGGAGGAAGGGAGGAAAGGAGGAGGGTAGTGCTCCGGTGATTGGGATTACGGGAACGGGAGGAGCCGGGAAATCTTCTGTTACGGATGAGTTGGTGCGTCGTTTTTTAAACCGCTACGAAGACAAGACCATTGCAGTTATTTCCGTAGACCCTTCCAAGAAAAAAACAGGGGGCGCTTTGCTGGGGGATCGTATCCGCATGAACAGCATTTCATCGCCGCGGGCTTATATGCGATCACTGGCTACAAGAGATGATAATGTGGCATTAAGTGCATCGGTTCAGGATGCGATCGATATTGTCAAAGAAGCCGGATTCGACTGGATCATTTTGGAAAGTGCCGGTGTAGGCCAGTCAGATGCATCCATCCTGGATTATTGCGATTTAAGTCTCTATGTGATGACACCCGAATACGGGGCAGCATCACAATTGGAAAAAATCAACATGCTGGATTATGCAGACCTGATCGCCATCAACAAATTTGATAAAAATGGCGCGCTCGATGCCCTGCATGATGTGCGTAAACAATACAAACGCAATCACCAGCTCTTTAGCGCTAAAGATGAAGAAGTTCCCGTAGTCGGAACCATCGCCGCGCAGTTCAACGACGCCGGCGTGAATGAACTCTTTGAGAAACTGGTGCAGGTGGTAAAGCAGAAAACAGGTATTTCCCTGGGAGAAGAGAAAGCAGCTATTCCTCACCGTGATACCGTTCAGCAATCCATGGTGATCCCACCGAAACGGGTTCGTTACCTGGCAGAAATCGCTGAATCCAACCGCGCCTACAATCAATGGGTGGAAGCACAACGCGCAATTGCCAGCAAACTATATCAGTTAGCGGGAGTGATGCAGGAGCCAGGGCTGGATGGTGTTTCAGAACTACAGTCGCTTCGAAAAAAATACGAAGAATCCCTGCATCCCGATTGTAAAAAACTACTGGAGAACTGGAAAGGGTTGGTGGATGCCTACAACAAGGATTTTTTTGAATACCAGGTTAGAGACAAGGTGATTCGTCAGCCATTGACCAGTCTTTCATTGAGCGGAACAAAAATTAAAAAAGTGGTGTTGCCCCGTTACCAGGATTGGGGTGATATTCTTCGCTGGCAGTTACAGGAAAACCTGCCGGGATATTTCCCTTATACAGCCGGTGTGTTTGAATTGAAACGCCAGGGCGAAGATCCAACCCGAATGTTCGCAGGAGAAGGTGGTCCGGAGCGTACCAACAAACGCTTCCACTACGTATCGCAGGAACAGCCTGCCAAACGATTGTCTACCGCATTTGATTCGGTTACTCTTTATGGTGAGGATCCTGCAGTACGCCCTGATATTTATGGAAAAATCGGCAATAGCGGAGTAAGTATCGCAACAGTCGATGATGCGAAAAAATTATACAGTGGCTTTGACCTCTGTGATCCGCGTACTTCTGTGAGCATGACGATTAATGGTCCGGCTCCGATCATTCTTGCCTTCTTCATGAATGCGGCGATCGACCAGGTTGCTGAAAAATGGATCTCCGCCAATGGCGGGTATGATCAGTGGATCAAACCGGTTCTGGAGAAAAAATACCAGCATCTGCAGAAGCCGATTTATTACAATCCTTCATCACCGGAACGGTTACCCGAAGGACATAATGGATTGGGATTGGCATTACTTGGGCTCAGTGCGGAAGAAGTGCTTCCGATTGAAACCTATAATCAATTGAAAGCGGAAGCGCTGAGCCAGGTTCGGGGAACGGTACAGGCAGATATCCTGAAGGAAGACCAGGCGCAGAACACCTGTATTTTCTCAACAGAATTTGCGTTAAAACTGATGGGGGATGTGCAGGAGTATTTCATCAAACAGAAGGTTCGGAATTTTTACAGTGTCAGCATCAGTGGATATCATATTGCGGAAGCAGGTGCCAACCCGATTACCCAGTTGGCCTTCACGCTGGCGAATGGATTCACCTATGTTGAATATTACCTCAGCAGAGGTATGCATATTGATGATTTCGCTCCCAATCTGAGTTTTTTTTTCAGTAATGGTATGGATCCGGAATACAGTGTGATTGGACGGGTAGCGCGTCGGATCTGGGCCAAGGCCATGAAGGAAAAATACAAAGGCAATGACCGCAGTCAAAAACTAAAATACCATATTCAGACTTCCGGACGATCACTGCACGCGCAGGAGATCGATTTCAATGATATCCGGACTACACTGCAGGCCCTGTATGCCATTTATGACAACTGTAATTCCCTGCATACAAATGCCTATGATGAAGCGATCACTACGCCAACGGAGGAAAGTGTACGCCGCGCGATGGCCATCCAGCTCATCATCAATCGTGAACTGGGGTCGGCGAAAACAGAGAATTTTATCCAGGGTTCTTTCCTTATTGAGGAAATGACAGATCTGGTGGAAGAAGCGGTATTGGCGGAGTTTGACCGTATTTCCGAAAGAGGTGGCGTGTTGGGTGCGATGGAACGCATGTACCAGCGAAATAAGATCCAGGAAGAAAGTCTGCATTATGAAACCCTGAAGCATACGGGTGAATTGCCGATCATAGGGGTAAATAGCTTTCTGAATAAAAAAGGTTCCCCAACGGTCATTCCGGGAGAAGTGATCCGTAGTACCCGGGAGGAAAAAGAACAGCAGATCCAGCAATTGCAGGCCTTCTGGAAACGGAATGAAAACAAAGCTGGTCCGGCATTAAAGCGACTAAAAGAAGTGGCGGTGGCCAACGGGAACCTGTTTGAGGAGTTGATGGAAACGGTGAAATACTGTTCACTCGGACAAATTACACATGCTTTATACGAAGTTGGTGGTCAGTATCGCAGGAATATGTAGTTTAGGTGTCTGACATCTAACCATGAGAAAATTACTGTTACTGACCCTGGCACTGGGTGCAATTACCGGCCAGGCACAAACGAAGAAAAAAGCAGCACGCGCTACTGCGGCAGCTCCATCAGCAACCCCGGTTTCCCTGGATGAACGCTTCCGGACGGTGAAATTCCGGAACATCGGACCCTTTCGGGGCGGTCGATCGGTTGCTACCTGTGGGGTTCCCGGAAACGATAAAACTTATTATATGGGCACCACCGGTGGGGGACTCTGGAAAACCACCGATGCAGGTATCAGCTGGCAGAATATTTCCGATGGCTATTTCGGAACAAGTTCAGTTGGTGCTGTAGCAGTGGCTGAATCCGATCCCAATGTAGTGTACGTAGGAATGGGTGAACATGCGCCCCGTGGTGTGATGACATCTTATGGTGATGGTGTTTACAAAAGCACGGATGCAGGGGTTACCTGGAAAAAAATCGGGTTACCGGAGAGCCGGCAGATCGCAGCCATCCGAATCCATCCCAAAAATGCCGATCTGGTATATGTGGCTGTGCAGGGAGCGTTGAATGGTCCGTCTGAAGAGCGAGGCATTTACAGAACGGATGATGGCGGTACCACCTGGAAAAAGATTCTCTATATTAACAGCAGTACCGGATGTTCAGATCTCAGCATGGATATGACCAATCCGAGGATCTTATATGCGGCCATGTGGGAGCATCATCGCCTTCCCTGGGAAGTAAAAAGCGGAGGCCCGGGCAGTGGGTTGTATAAATCTACCGATGGTGGGTTAACCTGGAACAAACTGGATCAGGGAATACCGGCTGAATTGGGTAAGATGGCGATCGAAGTATCGCGCAGCAATCCGTCTAAAGTATATGCACTCATTGAAAGTGATACCGAAAAAGAGCTGGGTGGCTTATTTGTATCCGAAGATGGTGGTGCTTCTTTTAATCGTGTCAGTAAGGATCACCGGTTAACGACCCGTGCCTGGTATTATATCGAGCTGGCGGTGAATCCACAGAATGAAAATGAAGTGCATGTGCTGGGGGCAGAGTGGGTAAAAAGTATTGATGGAGGAAAGTCCTGGAGCAATTTTCATACAGCCCATGGCGATTACCACCAGTTATGGTTCAATCCCTCCAACCCTTCCAATTTTGTGATGGCGGATGATGGTGGAGCATCTATCAGCTTCAATGGAGGTAAAAGTTTCAGTCCGCTTGATAATCAACCCACCGCACAACTCTACCGGATCAATGTGGACAATCAGTTTCCCTATCGCATTTATGCCGGACAGCAGGATAATACTTCCCTCGTAATCGAGAGCCGGAATCTCTGGGGTGGAAACATTGGGGAACGTAACTGGTTTTATTCCGCCGGAGGAGAAAGTGCCTTCCTGGCATTTGATCCGGATCAGCCGACTTATGTGATGGGAGGGAGTTACCAGGGAACCATCGAATTATTGAATCAAAAAATCAGTGAAGGTAAAGGGGTGATGGTAGTGCCGTTGCAATACCAGAGCATTATGCCCAAGCGGATGAAATATCGGTTTAACTGGAATGCACCAATTGTATGGTCGAAGGCCGATGGCGGAAGTTTTTATCATGCAGGCAATCGCCTGTTTAAGACGTCCAACCTGGGTAAAACCTGGACCGTTATTTCTCCGGATCTGACCCGAAATGATACTACCAAAATGGGTAAGAGTGGAATACCCTATACCAATGAAGGAGCGGGAGGTGAGAATTATGGAACGATCGCTTATGTGTCAATATCCACAGATGGCCAGGTAATCTGGACCGGCAGTGACGATGGTTTCGTGCATGTATCGCGCGATGGTGGTGCCAACTGGAAAAATGTAACGCCAGCCGGTTTACCGGAATGCCTGGTTAATAGTATTGAAGTATCGCCACACAATCCGGCTACTGTATATATCGCCTGCACGAGATATAAAATGAATGATTTATCACCCATGCTGTATCGCAGCGATGATTATGGAGCCAGCTGGAAAAGAATTGATGCAGGTATTCCCGTTGGCGCTTTCACCAGGGTGGTAAGAGAAGATCCTGTTCAAAAGGGACTGTTGTTTGCAGGAACTGAAACGGGTCTTTTTGTTTCCTGGAATAACGGAGACGCCTGGACGAAATTACAACTGGGTTTACCGGTTACCCCTGTTACCGATTTGAAAATCCACCAGGGTAACCTGATCGCTGCCACCATGGGAAGATCCTTCTGGATACTGGATGATCTGTTTATGGTCCGGTATTCAACAGTCCTGGCGGATACCAGTTCCGCAAAATTGTTTGGGGTGGAGAAAGTGTATCGGGTAGGAGGAGGAAGTGCGCTGAATGCTCCTGGAAGTACAGACGATCCAAGGCCTACGACACCCTCTAATGAAGGTGTAAATGCTCCAACCGGGGCAGTATTTTATTATCAGTTGCCAGCCGGGATAGATTCAGCGGTATTGACATTAGAGATCCGTGATGGCCGCGGCAGACTGGTGCGTTCTTATGCAAGCAAGCCGGATTCGACATTTGTGGAATATGCAGGCGGACCTTCCCCCGATCCATTGTTGCCCAAACGCGCGGGACTTAACAGGTTTGTCTGGAATCTGCGCCATGCCACTTATCCGGGAGTACCTACGGCATATATTGAAGGCAGTTGGGATGGACATCGCGCAGCACCTGGGAAGTATGAGGCCGTACTGAAAGTTGGTGGCACTGAACAGCGGCATGCGTTCACAATAGTAGCTGACCCAAGAATTGAAGCGAGCCAGGCGGAATATGAAGAGCAGGATGAATGGCTAACAAAAGTGGAAGATGGCTTGCGGGATATCCATGGGGCGGTAAATAAAATGCGGGTTGCCAAAAAACAGGTGGCTGATTTACTCCAGCTGATTGGCGACAAGCCTGCTTATGCCGAACTGAAACAATCCGCTTCCAGTCTGCATGCGCGGATGGAAAAATGGGAAGAAGAATTGATTCAGAACCGCAGCCAGAGTTATGACGATATCATCAATTTTGTAAACAAACTCAGCGCGGATTATTTCTTCCTGAAAGGCGAAATGGATACCAATATTCCATTTGTAACAGACGGACAAAAAGAACAATTCAAAACATTGGAAGCTACCTGGAAGCCGCTGAAAACGGAGTATACCAGTATAGTAAATACATTGCCTGCACTCAACCAGCTCTGCCGTAAACTGGGTATTGAACGGGTAATGATGCCGTTAGATTAGAAGTATAAATGGAAAAAAAGAAACCATCCTTTGATGTGGTAAATGAGGTGCTGGAAGATTGTATACTGGCTTATCCGGTGTCTTCTTTCATCATCAGCCTGTACAAACAATACCTGCAAAGAGGAAGTCTGAGTAAAAAACAGTTACAGGGTTTATACGGAAAGGCCTCGAAAATCGAAGGCCTTTCCCCCGGTAAACTGGCCACCCTGGAGGCATTGATTCATAAAATGCCCACACGGATAAAGTCGGTTGTGCCTCCCCGTGATAGCAAACCAGAGCCGGAGAAAGATGAGGTCGCCGGAGAATTAATCAGTGTCATCCTGGAAAAAGTTCCTGAACACAAGCGGGTAGTTTTTCTGAAGACCAGGTTTGATAGCAATGATGCTTTGACTCCTACTGAAATGGCTGATTTGAAACGAATCGCCAAAGCCCTGGGAATTCAGGTCAACTGACAACCAAATCCCGGAGCATTAAGTGGTATTAAACAACCGTTCTCAATTCGGAATCCACCGGTAATAATATCGTTGCTCAATTCCAGGCTTCCATCCAGGTCGAGGTAGCGGGTATTGGGACAGGAAAGGGCTACATGCAGCGCGGCAGTGATACTTAATTTAGTTTCATCGTTGCAACCCCAGAACAACTCAATGCCTCCCTGTTGTGCGAGCAGGGCAATTTCCTTTGCTGCCCGGATGCCGCCACATTTCATCAGTTTGATATTGTAGACGCCATAACGTTGAGGTGTATGCGCCAACTGGAAAGCGGCGGAAGCATCGAGTAGGGATTCATCTGCAACTAAAATTGCTCGATGATGAGCGGCTAATTGCAGCAGTTCTTCATCGGCAGCAGCAGGCAGGGGTTGTTCAATCAGCTCAATGCCGGCCTTTTCGGCGCCTGCGAGAAATCGTTTCAATTGGGGGAGATCATATCCCTGGTTGGCATCCACCCGCAATTGAATAGCCGGTCCCGCCATTTCCCTTAGCCGAATCATTCGTTCGAGGTCCAGTTCTACATCCACGCCTGTTTTAATCTTGAGAATTTGGAAGCCCATATCCAGGTATTCCCTTGCATCGGCCAATGTTCCTGCTATATCCTTGATGCCGATGGTAACGGAAGTTGGTATCGGTTTAATTTTTTGTCCGTAGAATTCCAGCACCGGTATACCCAGGAATTTTCCAAAAGCATCGTGCAGTGCAAGATCAACCGCGGCCAGGGATCCGGGCAGGTGGTTAAAATGAACAGAGGCTTCATCAATCAGTTGATTAAAGTGACGGATATCCCTGCCAACAAAACTATCCAGGAAACCGGATTGCAAATGGCGAAGGGTGTCTGCGGGGTTTTCTCCCACCACCTCTTCAAAGGGACTTGCTGCACCCAGCCCGATAATGCCGTTTTCCAGTGTCAGTTCCAGGAAAACGATGGCTGCATCTGAACTGGTGCTATAGGCAATTGAGTATGGTTTCGAGAGTGGGATATTCTCCAGCCAGGCGCGGTAAGAATGAATTTTCATAGGATTGTCTTTAAAACCGGCAGCAGCTTTTGCACTCCTTCCTGTAAAGGGAGCAGCACAGGCAGGTTCAATTCCGCTTCCAGTGTTCGTTGAAATTCATAGGCTTCTTCCGTGGAGCAATCTTCCGTATTCAGCGCAACGGCAATAACGGTGGAGCCATAGTGCCGGATCAGTTCGATTTCAGATTGTACAGATGGAATTGCTCCCCATGCGGGTGTATGTTCGAAATGGGTTCGTTTCGGGGCATGTACCAAAACGGTGTATTTGGCATTGCCTGAAACCAGGAATTCGGAGCCGGCCGGACCGCTTGGATTCCGGAGGGCTGATTGTCCTTCCAGCAAAATGATGTCGGGACTTGTTTCCTTCCAGCATTGCAGAATAGCATGTTCCAGTTCACCGGAAATAAAATCATTCAGGGTAGAATCGAAAATGAATCCATATTGGCCGCCCTGTAGCCAGCCTGTTTGTCCCGTATAAATCATTTGTGCCCTTATGCCCTCCGCTTCGCATGCCTGACGTATCAACCGGCAGGTAGTTCTTTTGCCCATCGCACAGTCCATGCCTAACACTGCAATAATGGGTGCTGCAACGGAAAATATGTCTCCTGACCAGAAATGAAGAGCTGCTCTTTTTTTGGGCCTGCGGATATCAATAAGTTCAACTCCATATTCCGCAGCTAACGCTACCAGGTTGGGGCGTTCATTCAGGTAATCATGCAATCCATTTACAACTGAAATCCTATTTTGAATGGCGGTTTCAATTATGCGTAAAAAGTCGGGAGGCAGAATACCTCCTACGGTAGCTACGCCAATGATACAATAACGGAGATCATTATGCGCTGACATTGCTGCATCCAGGTCAGCATATACAGGGATACCGCGGTGCTTACCATCCAGAACCTCTCCTGCATCTCTGCCCGCCTGTTTAAAATCGATAATGCCGGCAACCTCAAATCGTTCGGTTCCGCGAATAAGTCCATGTGCTGTTTTGGCATCTGAATGGTCCAGTAATCCATTCGTAATCACCATTGCTTTTGGTCGGTTCATGTATTCATCTTTTGATTAGTCTGCCGGGAAATGTTCCCATGAATTCTTTGTTGGCATATACCAGTTCTCCATTGACCCAGACTTTCAGAATTCCATCGGACAAGGCCTGTGGATTCTGTATGGTGGCATGGTCCTGGATGGTATCGGGATCCAGCAACACCAGATCTGCATAGTAGCCTGCCGCGATTAGTCCGCGTTGCCGGATGCCCACATGTTCTGCTGAGAGGGCGGTCATTTTGTTGATCGCTGTTTCGAGCGACATGATTTTTTTCTCTCTTACATATTCAGCCAGTACTCTTGTAAAAGATCCATAGCCTCGTGGGTGGCCGCCATCAGCACCATCCGAACAAATATTCGTGTGTTGCCAGCTTAAAAATGCGGATACATCTGAATCGGTCATGGATTTTCCCATAATGCCTTCCACTCCACCACTATCCGGATGGGCTTTGCGGTAGGCTTCCGCTTCTGCAATAAGTGCCATTAGTGTACGGGCAGGCGTTTCCTTTCGCAGCGCTGCAACTTCCGAGAGTGTTTTGCCGCGGTATTCTGGTCGGGGTTTAAATGCTACCAATACTGATGCGGAAGGATCCAGGCTTTGGGTTACCGCGAATTCAGCACTGGCTTCATTGGTATAATCGGTTTTAGGAAACAATACTTTGAGGGTACTGCGCCAGAATTCATACGGATAAACATCCGCCGTGATATTGATGCCCTGCTGTCTCGCTCTTTCCAGACGTGCCAGGATCGCCGGGGCAGTTTTCCAGTCGTTTTTCAAAGCTATTTTCAGATGTGAAATCTGAACCGGTATACGGGCTTCTTTTCCGATGCCGATGATCTCTTCAATGGCATCGTTCAACTGAATGTCTTCACTACGCAGGTGGCTTATATAACGTCCCTGGTTAAACGAAGTTACCTTTGCCAGTTCCAATACTTCGTAATAGGAAGAGAACCAGGCACCCGCATATTCCAGTCCGGTTGATAAGCCCAGCGACCCTTTTTTTAGTTCGGCAGCCAGCAGGACTTTCATTTTATTCAATTCGTCAGGTGTAGCTGTCCGGTGCAGCTTATTCTCCCCCATAACTTTTTCCCGAAGTCCGGTATGGCCGGTATAGGTTGCCAGATTTATAGCCGGAGCGGTTCTTTTGATAGTGGCCTCCAGGCTGTCCATCCAGCTCCCATATCCATCCTGGCCGGCTACAATGGTAGTGATTCCCTGATTTAGGGCTGCCAAAGCCTGTGGTTTGGATTGAAGCGAGCCTTCGAGGTGACTATGCGTATCAATAAACCCGGGAGCCAGAATCTTTCCGCCTCCGTCTACCACCGGTTCACCAGGGAAGGGTTGCAGTTCGCCTACTGCCAGAATTTTGTCGCCTTCCATGCGTACAGCGGCGTTGCGGGCAGGTGTGCCGGTTCCATCCACCACTTTTACATTGGTAATGATTCGGGTAGGCTTTACCGTTACAGGGTTTCCATTGAACCAGTTCCTGGCTGCTACCATGGCTGCCGGATTGCTGCCACTGCTAAGCAATATCAGGGTGCGATTCTTTTTGACATCCCGCATGATAATATTCACAAAGCCTGTCCAGCCGCCGGTATGCGAATATTGTTCACCCGGTTTGTCAATACCCCATCCGAAACCATAGGGATAACTGGAATCACGGCCAGGAATAGTGAGTGGTACCGGCTGGAAAGCCATAGCCAGTGTAGCAGGCTTTATAATTTTAGATTTATACAACTGCTGCTCCCATTTGAGCAGGTCTTCTGCAGAAGAAAAGAGATTGCCATCACCCACAACACCATCCCAGAAAGTAAGATCATTCAGTCTTCGTTGACCATTCTCTTCCCTGAATCCCTTTACCTGATTGGGATTGTTAACGGTGTCGGGTAGCCGAAAGATATAGGTGTTCTTCAAGGCAAGGGGACGAATGATTTCTTTTTGAAAAAACGCTTCAATACCCTGGCCTGAAACTGTTTCAAGAATGGAAGCCAGTAATACGTAATTCGTGTTACAGTAGGACCAGGAACTGCCGGGTGAAAATTGCATGGGAGGCCGGTATTGAGCCAGCATCGCAAGCAGCAGTTTATTGTTGAGTGTATCTGCATTACCCCGGTTGTTGTTGAACAATTCAAAATACTCCGGTAGTCCGGATGTATGCGTCATCAGTTGACGGATTGTTACTTCCGGATAAGGAAGGGATGGCAGGTGTTTTTTTGCAGGTTCATCCAGTTGTAACAAACCCCGGTCAAACAGGATCAGTATGCCTGCGCAAATAAATTGTTTGGTTATTGATGCCAGGTTAAATGGGGAGGAAATGCTCAAAGGTTTTCCGGATTGAAAATCCGCTACCCCATAGGTTTTGGAGAGGATCGGTTTCCCCTTTTCCGCATACAGTACTACACCGTTAAAACGACCAGATTGATAGAGTGCTGTGAGCGCTGAATCCATTTGCTGCACCTGTGCAACAAGTTGATGCGGGCTAATCAATAGCAAGGTGCCTGCCAGCAGCAGGACAATCAATTTTTTCATAACTCCAGTTGGAGCCTGAATTTAACTATTTAATCAGACAAGCCTGATAAGAACCTGGAGTTATTCCTTCTGCCTTTTTGAAGAGGCGAACGAAATAGTTTACATCACTGAATCCGCATTGGAGACTAACGGACGTGACGGACTGCCGGGGATCGGCCAGTAGTTGCTTGGCCAGTTTGATCCGTTCGCGGTTGATGTATTCAAGAGGGGTAATGCCAAACTGCTCTCTGAACCACTTGAAAAATGCGTTTCGGCTCAGATAAGCCTTGCGCGACAAATGATCCATGGAGATTCGTTCGGTCAGGTGCTGGTGAATGAAATGCAATACATGGTGAAGGCGACTGTGATTACCGGCTGTATCCGATTCCACTTTCACCTGCATCAAATGCTGGCTCTGGAGCAGCCGGATCAGCAATTCCTTGAGGCTTAGATCTGCAAATATGTTTTTGGCTTTATCCCCGCTGCTGCAAACACGAATGATCTTATTGATGGTTTCGGTAATTTCTGTATCGTTTTCAAAATGATACTGATTAAACTGCAATCGCCATTGGTGTTGCTCATCCGGATCGTTGTTGTAATAACTGTTCAGGTACTGCAAGGTATCGGTAACATATCGTGCATCCACCGCCAACGCGATGCATTGTGAAGGGTTGTCGGCACTGGCTTCCGGAAAATCGATCACCATGGTTTCATCGGCCGGAACAATAACGGTTTCTCCGGGCAGGTAATCAAAGGAAGGTTTATCCAGGAGGTGCATGATTTTTTTTCCGCGAACCATGCTGGTGATAACAAAATCACTGAAGGTGAGCGGCACCCGCCAGGCCTGCTGATAACTTTCGAACACATTCAGTTCGCAGTTTTGCAGATTGAATACGCGCCTGTTTTCCACCAGTGTCTGGAGGTATTTCGGATGTGTGAGATCAATCTTTTGTAAATATTTTCCGGATGGCATGCGTCGTCAGATTCCTTCTTTCAAGTTAGTTCAATTTTCTACGGGGTGCAAAAGGCAAAGTACAATTGTGCTATAAAAAAATACAATCGTGATGCCATCTCCCTGAAAATGGTTGAAAATTCAGGGTCTTAATAACGATTAAAAGCTTCCATATGAGTACAGCAACAGCATCGGCGCCGGTGTCTAATGTGGCGCCCCGCCCAAATTTTAAAGACCGGTACGATCATTTTATCGGTGGCCGTTGGGTTCGTCCGGATTCCGGTCAGTATTTTGATAATATTTCCCCTATTGATGGTAAGCCATTTACACAGGCAGCACGGGGTAATGCAGTTGATATTGAAAAAGCCATTGACGCCGCCTGGGAAGCTTTTCCGGGCTGGAGTAAAACAGGCGCAGCCCAGAGAAGTAATGTGCTCTTGAAAATAGCACAGGTAATTGAGGACAACCTGGAGTACCTGGCGCGTGTAGAAACGATCGATAATGGCAAAGCAATCCGGGAAACCCGGGCAGCGGATCTTCCATTGGTAGTGGATCATTTCCGGTATTTCGCAGGTGTGATTCGTTCTGAAGAAGGAACCATCAGTGAACATGATGAAACGACGGTCAGCATTAATCTGCATGAGCCGATTGGGGTAGTGGGACAAATCATTCCCTGGAATTTTCCCTTACTGATGGCAGCCTGGAAAATTGCGCCAGCATTGGCGGCCGGATGTTGCGTGGTGGTAAAGCCTGCTGAGCAAACACCTACCAGTATTATGTGCCTGATGGAATTAATTGGAGAGCTGCTACCAGCCGGCGTGTTGAATATTGTAACCGGATTTGGTATTGAAGCAGGTAAGCCACTGGCAACTTCTCCACGGGTGAGTAAGGTGGCTTTTACCGGTGAAACCACCACAGGAAGACTGATCATGCAATATGCTTCGGAAAATCTGATACCGGTGACCATGGAGCTGGGAGGAAAGAGTCCGAATATTTTCTTCTCTTCTGTTGCAGCGGAAGATGATGCGTTCTTTGACAAGGCAGTAGAAGGTGCGGTGATGTTCGCATTGAACCAGGGCGAAGTATGTACCTGCCCATCGCGCATATTGGTGCAGGAAGATATCTATGAGAAATTTATGGAGCGGGTAATTCGTCGTACACAGGCAATCAAGATGGGAAATCCGCTGGCGGAAGATACCATGATGGGGGCACAGGCATCGGAGGATCAATATCATAAGATTCTTAGTTATATTGACATAGGCAAGCAGGAAGGGGCCCAGGTATTGTGCGGTGGCGGTCCTTTCCATATTAACTCCGGATTGGAACATGGCTATTACATTCAGCCAACAATCTTTCGTGGACATAACAAGATGCGCGTTTTCCAGGAAGAAATATTCGGTCCGGTTGTATCTGTCACCACATTTAAAACCGTGGAAGAGGCGATCTCCATTGCAAATGATACCCTGTATGGATTAGGAGCAGGTGTATGGACCCGTGATGCGCATGAATTGTACCAGGTGCCGCGTGCCATTCAGGCGGGACGTGTATGGGTGAACTGTTATCACCATTATCCGGCGCATGCACCATTTGGTGGATATAAGAAATCCGGATTTGGACGCGAAACGCACAAGATGATGCTGAATCATTATCGCCAGACCAAAAACATGCTGATCAGTTACAGCCAGAACAAACTTGGATTTTTTTAACAGTTGTGAATAGTTACGGAGCCAGATCATGGAAAACTTAGTACGATCTACACTTGCAGCCAATGAGTTGATTGCAAGGCTGAAAGAAATGCATGGTCCGCTTATGTTTCATCAGAGTGGAGGCTGTTGTGATGGATCTCAGCCCATGTGTTTTGTGGAAGGGGAATTCAAAATTGGTGAAAGTGATATTTGTCTGGGTGAAATAGAGGGATGTAAGTTTTACATGAGCAGAGATCAGTATGAATACTGGAAACATACCCGCCTGATCCTGGACGTAGTGCGGGGAAGGGGCAGCAGTTTCAGTCTGGAAATTCCGTTGGGCGTCCGGTTTCTCACACGCAGTGAACTGGTTTGAGGAATCGGCGCCTTATCTTTACGTATGCGAATTACAATTCAGAATGAACGCGTACGGGCAGTGATTCATCCGATTGGGGCCGAATTACAGGAGTTAAAAGACCTGCAGTCAGGAGTTAATTACCTATGGAGCGGTGACCCTGCCTATTGGGGCAAGTATTCACCCGTGCTGTTTCCGATAGTTGGAGCGCTAAAAGAGAATACCTATTTCTATAAGGGGCATCAGTATTCCTTGCCCCGTCATGGATTTGCACGCGAAAGAAGTTTTGAATGCATTGATCAGTCGCCCGAGAGTGCCAGTTTTTTGTTAATAGCTGATGCTACAACACGGGAAGTATATCCATTCGACTTTCAATTGGTGATCCGGTATAGTTTATTGGATAACCTGTTATCCTGCACCTATATGGTAACGAATCCGGGTAAGGAAGACTGCTATTTTTCGTTAGGTGCACATCCGGCTTTTGCGGTTCCTTTCGGGACTTCGGTTGCCGATCAGCGATATGAAGATTATTATTTGGAGTTTTCAGACTCTGATTCGCTTCTGCGATATACATTGGACAAAGGTTTGATTGGTAAAGGGACTACTGAAATACCGTTGCGGGATAAAAAACTGCAACTGCAAAAAGAATTATTCCGGCAGGATGCGATTGTCCTGAAAAATCTGCCTGATACGGAAATCCGGTTGCGGTCTGATAAGCATGCACATGGGCTTGATTTCGGGTTTCGGGATTTTCCCTTTTTCGGAATCTGGGCAGCACCGGATGCGCCTTTTGTTTGTCTGGAACCCTGGTGTGGTATTGCGGATAGTGTTGACCATAACCAGCAACTGACAGAAAAGGAAGGCATCATTCGTCTGCCTCCGAATGAAATTTTCGAACGTCAATGGACGGTGCGCATTTATTGAACCTTGCTAACGGCAATGGACCAGTTGGATCCGGAAAATTTTGCGTTCTGTGTTAATTCGTGACTGTTCATTTCTAAAGTTTCAATTTTTTAAGGTGTCTTTGCACTTCACGTTCTACCTGGTCAAAGTTGGGAAGGTCTTTTATTTGCTCACTCATGGAGCTTTTCCACCTGCCTTTGTATTGCGGTAATCTTTCATCTAATTTTTTTGGAAAATCGGTGTGCAGTAAATCTTTGCATTTGCATTTGGCTTCAAATTCACTCACATAAAAATCTACATCCATTTTATGTACTTCAAGCAAATACCAGATGTCGTAGAAATCTCTTGCTTGCATGCGTTGCATTACCGAACGCATTTTTTCAACTAACACTTCCTCTAATAGATAACACAATAATTGATGTTCTTCCAAATCAGAATAGTCAATAAAAACGTCTTTCATTATCGGTTCAAAAACCAGTTGTTCACTACGTGAAATATCAACTTTTACTTTTTTGTTGTTTCCTTGTCCGCCAAGCGGACCAATGTAATTAATGTAAAAGTTGATGCTGCCGTCTTCATGTTCATTGTTATCAATAATGTCAAGCGGAATGTTGGCTTCATCTTTTATGAATTCAAAAACCTCTTTGAACCATGCGAAAATTTGTTCATTCGATATTTCGGCATTCAGTAATGTGAAATCTAAGTCCTCCGAAAAACGGTAATCTTCAAAATAGACTTTCTTTAATACTGTTCCTCCTTTGAAAACGATTACTTCAGAAAGTTGCTCATGTTTTGAAATTCCAAACAGAATCCAAGAAAGAATATAATCCTTTTCGATTTGCTGGTCACGAACACCAATGGTATTTGCTTTTAGCTGTATTTCTCCCGGTTTAATCATGTGTAAAAAGCAGATTTAATAGTTTCGGTTTCCAAATTTTGTTGAATACTCCACCGGCTTATTCGCTTTCCCGTTTTAGGCAATTCGGTATCAAGCACCACATACGAAGTGGTTTTCATTTGTTGTAGTTCCTTAATAATAGGGGTATTGATGTCTAATATTTCCAAAAGAAACCCCAATCGTTTAATTACTGCTTGCGAATCAAATTTCTTGGCGTATTCAAGAAGTGTATCGTATTTTATTTTGTCTTTAGAAGCGTAGATTGCTCTTGCCACTTCAACAATTCCCCCCGCATAATCGGGTTTGAATAAGCAATCAATAAAAGTTTTTTCTAAATCTGAACACAGCACTTTATGAAAGCTGTCAATCCAGATTTTCTTTGAACCAAAAAAATGCTTGTCGTTGTGATAGATAAATTGAAAGAGAACTTCTTTAATTTTTATTTCCGATGGTCGTATTTGTTTAGAAACAACGATTTGTTCCTTTAATGATGGCTGTGTAATTAGGTTGTGTATTTGCAAAGCAGAATAATAGCCGATGTAATGTCTGGCATCATTCACCAGATGTTCAGCTATCAAATGCCAGTCTGGCATAAAGGTTTCCGCATTTTGCTCATAAGGTATAATGTAATAAACACCATTTTTCAAACGCATCAACAAACCTCTTTTTGTCATGTTGCTAAGTAGCTCTCTCACCGTGCTTGCGTTAGAGTCAGGTAGGGCTTTGTATGCCAAAGAATAGTCAAAGCAATTTCTGTTCTGTCTGTTGAAATAGGACAGAATCTCGTTTGATTGTGTTGAGATGTATTTATTTTTCATAGTAATACTGTCAGGATAAACCTGACATAAATGATACGAAAGATAATTAATTAATGGTCATGAATTGTTAAAATAATTATTATTTATAGTTTAATTGTCAGGATAAACCTGACATATATGATATGAAACATAATTAATCCCATTAATCTGTCTACTACAGAAACCACTACCGTTCCGGCGGGCCAGAAAGGAATTGTTTGTCTCAGGCGGTAGGCGGCTGTCCAGATATAATAGGCCGGGATTTCATGCGTCAGATCGTACTGTGCCAGTTTGGGTGAAACGCCGAAGGCAACGCCTTTCATCGCAGCAACAGCCCCGTCTTTCAATCAGAAATCAGTCTGGTGAAAAGGAGAACGGATAAAAGGAGGAAAGGAGGAAACGATACATAAGCATGGGTTCAGCCATCTAAAGGTAGGAGAAAGCTCGCCCCAATTGCACTATCTTTACGACTTAACGAAATGAGATTTATAAGTGAAGTTTACTGATTTGAACCTTGATCCGGGACTGATGGAAGGAATCGAAGCATCCGGATACATTACCCTAACACCTGTACAGGAACAGGTTATGCCGGCCATTTTAGAAGGAAGAGACCTGATCGCTTCTGCGCAGACCGGCACCGGCAAAACCGCTGCTTTTTTATTACCGATACTAAGCCGATTGATCGAACATCGCCACGAAGGGCATACCAGCGGGGTGATCATCGTGCCAACCCGCGAGCTGGCTGTGCAGATTGCGCAGCATGTAGAGGGACTATCCTATTTTACGCCAATCAGTTCATTGGCCATTTATGGTGGTGGTGATGGAGGGGCTTTTGTGCAGGAGAAACAGGCATTGCGCAACGGCGTTGACCTGGTGATCTGTACGCCTGGCAAACTGATCGCTCACCTGAATATGGGTTATGTGGATTTCAGCCAGGTACAGTTCCTGGTGCTGGATGAAGCAGATCGCATGCTGGATATGGGATTTCATGATGATATCATGCGCATCATACGGCATCTTCCAGAAAAGCGACAGAGTCTGCTGTTTTCGGCTACCATGCCGGAAAAAATCCGCAGCCTGGCGAAAAAGATCCTGAAACAACCGGTGGAAGTGAACATTGCCATTTCAAGGCCACCGGAAAAGATAGTTCAGCGCGCTTACGTGGTATATGAACCTCAGAAAAAAGCCCTGATTCAAAAGATTATTCAGGATACACCGCATCGAAGCCTGATCATATTCTGCAGTCGCAAGCATACGGTAAAAGAACTAACGCAAACCCTTAAGCGAGCTAAGTTCACCGTAGCTGAAATTCATTCTGATCTGGAACAGTCGGAACGGGAAGATATACTGGGCGGCTTTAAAAGTGGCCGTATTCCGGTAGTGGTGGCAACCGATGTATTGAGCCGTGGGATTGATATCGATACCATTGATGTGGTAGTCAATTACGATGTGCCGCATGATGGAGAAGATTATGTTCACCGGATCGGAAGAACTGCCAGGGCGGAAAAAGATGGGAAAGCGTTTACGCTTGTCAGTGAGGCGGAGATGCATCGCTTTGGCCGCATTGAACAATTGATTGGGAATGAAGTGCCAAAGCTGGAAATTCCTGCTGAACTGGGACCTGGTCCGGAGTATAAGCCCGGTGGGGGGAAGAAGGGAGAACGGAGAAAAGGAGACGGGAAGCATGGACAAGGGAAACGGGGGGAAAGGAGGCAGGGGGAAAGGAAGATGGAGGAAAGGAAGAAGGGGAACCAGCCTGTGTCTAACGGAGAACCTAAAGCGAAGATTAAGCTGGAAAAGAAAAGCAACAATCCTGGTCCTACAGAATAATAGCATGCATACTTTGAATCGAAATTCCTGGCTGGCTGTACTTGTTTCAATAGCCTTGATCTGGGCCTGTAGTCCGAATCCTTATAAGGTTACCAATCGTGTTCATAAAAAGCAGGTTCGGCAGTTTGCGAAGCACCTCAAACAATTTCCTCCGGCTCAATCCATGTCTACTGCTCCGTATTGGGTAGGTACTACTAATTTTGGAATGCGCAAGCCGAATTTTGTGATTATCCATCATACGGCTCAAAATAGTTGTGATCAAACGCTGCGAACCTTTACTTTGCCTCGTACCAAAGTGAGTTCCCATTATGTGATTTGTAAAGATGGAACCATTCATCATATGCTGAATGATTACCTGCGTGCGCAGCATGCCGGAGTGGGAAGCTGGGGTTATGATGCAGATCTGAATTCATCCAGTATTGGTATCGAGCTCGATAACAATGGCTTTGAATACTTCGATGATCGGCAGTTGAACAGTTTACTAACGTTGCTGGACACACTAAAAAAGCGTCACAATATTCCTGCAGGTAATTTTATTGGCCATGGTGATATTGCTCCAACCAGGAAAAATGATCCGAACTGGCGTTTTCCCTGGAAACAATTGGCAGATCGCGGGTTTGGAAAATGGTTTGCAGATACCACGGGAGTTGAAGTACCTGAAGCATTTGATAAGGTTATGGCTTTGCGTTTGGTAGGGTATAGTGTAAGTGATTCGGTTGCTGCCAGACAGTCGTTTAAGCGGCATTGGTTGCAGGATACCACAGCAGGGTGGACGCCCGAGGCAATAAAGATACTTTACCAATTGAGCAGATAATCTCCAGGAGCCTGGATTTAAGAGCTGAGCCGTTGTGATAACTTAACCAGGTGTTCTTCTTCTGCTACGATTCGTGTTGGCATTCCGTCTTTTTTTGACCACTTCACCAGTCGGATATAGCCGTCGGCAATTTCGAGTCCGGTTATGGTGCCATCATCAAAACAGCAACATCCTGCATTGAAATAACTGGGTCGCATGGTGTGGTACAGGTGACTCACATGATCATATTCCCGCTTCCTTCTTGGAATTTCAGCTTTGATTTCCTGGATTTTTTGGTGATCCTGGTTTTGTTGTGCTTCTTCCAATTGGAGGTACAATCGTTCCAGGTGGGTTAAAGAATTGAACACAGGCTGGTGGGTATGTCCTGTTATCAATACCAGGTTTTGCTGAGCCGCACTCCATTCGTACATATATTGATTGTGCAGTGATTTGAGATTGGAGTTGGAAGAGGGAGAATTGGTATTGACTTCAAGGAAAGCCTGCAGGGGACCCCAGATATAACTGACAAACCATTTGGAAAATGCGTTGCCATCACTCTGTGCATCACCCTGGTGCCCATGGGTGCAGAAAAAATCAAGGTGACCATAAGGCAGTTCTGCTCTTAAAACCGCGCCGGCAAAGGCTTTTACAGGCAGGCCGTAAATGGATTTAAGAAAACTCGGAGCAAGGGGATCGTTTCCCCAATAAAGATCGTGGTTGCCAAAAATCTTGACAAAAGCGTTGCGATTTGCGAATTGGATTTCCTTTTCAAAATTGGTTTTATTGTATTTGATAACATTGGGCAGTATATTTTCCCATAGTTCTTCACTATCGCCCAAATTGATATAGTAAAAATTTCGTTGCAGGTAATAATCGAGTGCTGCCAGGTAATTGTCTTCACAGATAGCAAAATCATCTGCACCATCGCGGGTGCCTTTGTGCAGGTCGGTAAAAATGATGACAGGATGTTCATCGGGACGGAAACCAACCAGGGGGCCCATTTTGCCAGGCTCCGTTATGATGGAACGATATAACTCTGATAGTGCCAGGTTAACATTGGTCTGTTTGGGTGCGGAGCTGAACCTGGCAACCGCCCAAAGGACCGGTTTTTTCAAGATGAATTGAAGGATCAGCCGGATCCACTCAAAAATGGCCAGGAAAATTTTTCGCATATGGAAAGTTACAAACTGGCGTGGAATCCATGCAAGGCTCTTTATCTTGCTGTAAAAAGAAATGGATTTCGGACGGGTATTACCGGAACAATTGGAGCGCGTGGATTTTACATTGCCACCTGATCCATTCCTTACACAACAGGTTTTGCCAGGGAAACGGGCGACTGATCCTAAATTATTCCTGGGTGCAACAAGATGGACAGTAGCTGAATGGGCAGGTAACCTGTATCCGCGTACTACAAAGCCACCCGGATTTTTAACTGCCTATGCCCGACAATTGAATACGGTGGAGTTGAATGCTACGCATTATAAAATTTATTCGAGGGAAGAGTTGCGGAAATGGGTTCAGCAGGTTGATGATGCCGGTAATTCGGTTAATCATCCAGGTGAATTTGTGTTTTGTCCGAAGCTTTACCAGGGAATCAGTCATCGCGGAGCATTAAAAGGAAAAGAGAATTTGGTGCAGGAATTCAGCTCGGCTGTCCAGGTTTTTAATGAAGGAAAGTTTACAAAACTGGGACCAATATTCATTCAGTTCTCAGATTCGTTTGCGCCTGGCCGACAGGTTGAATTGCTGGAGTTTCTGGCATCGCTCCCGGCTTCGGTTCAATGGATGATTGAATTAAGGCATCCTGCCTGGTTTGAGGCAAGCTCAAGAATGCAGGATTTTTTTGGGATGCTGGCTCAATTGAAAATCGGATTGGTGATTACGGATGTGGCAGGCCGCCGCGATGTGAACCCGATGTTGCTGACAGTCCCCAACGTGATGATCCGGTTTGTGGGCAACCAGGGGCATTCGACTGATTATAGCCGGATGGAGGCCTGGGCGAAACGGTTGGGACAATGGTTTGCATGCGGACTTGAAACTGCGTATTTTTTTCTGCACCTGGGAGAGGAGGCATTGGTTCCGAAATTTTCGGTGTATGCAGGGCAGTTGTTGAAGCAGAAAACAGGAGTGGGAACAGCGGTTCCGGTGTTGGAAGAGGAGCCGAAGCAGGGAAGTTTGTTCTGATGCATGGAAAGGGAGACAAAGGAGGCAAAGGAGGCGGGAGACATGGAAGAGGGAACAATGGAGGATGGAAGATGGAGGAAAGGAAGAAGGCTGGGGAAAATTGGGAATTCTTCTCAGGTTTGACATCTCACATCTGACGTCTCACTTCTCACATCTGACGTCTCACGTCTCACGTTTGACGTCTCACATCTCACATCTGACGTCTCAAGACACTTGCGGGAGGTCTTTCCAGGAGGTAGTATAACGGGGGCTCATTTGATCCTGACGCATAGTCCAGGTTGGTTGGAGACCGGTAGCCCCGAAATGAATAGTGTTGGCTCCCTGGCTGAAATTGATATTATCCAGCGCTTTCATGAGATTTTTAGTTGTTGGTTCATGAACCTCATTGTTTTCAGCGGAGTGTATAAACAGGTTTTCCTGTAAACTGGAAGCAGGAACCAAGCCAGATAGTTGCACACCCGCTTTCAGGTATTTTCTTTTTCCCTGGTAGATCAGCGGCAGGAGCGGTAGCGCATAGGTCAGTAGTTCATTGGTACCTGAGCAGGGTTTGGGCAAGCGCAGAGCGGTGCTGAATTTTTTCGGATTATAGGTAAACTTATTTTCATCTGCGGCTACAATATAGAGACCAATTTCAGTGGCGGCACTGTCCTGCCTGCGAAGTTTTTCGGCTGCCCTTGCCAGGTAGGTCGCAACAGCTTCGCGGATCTCTTCCAGTTCATAGACTGGTCGGCCAAACATGCGACTGCTGCCGATCATTTTTTTCTTTTCCAGAGGATCTTTCAGATCAATGCAGGGAATTCCATTCAACTCTTTGTGCAATCGTACCCCAACTACGCCACCCATGTTTTTTTGCACCCAGTTAATAGGGAGGCGGCTGAATTTCAGGGCATCGGTAATGCCTAAGCGGCGCAATTTTTCCGCATATTGGTGGCCGATACCCCATACCTCTCCGATTTCTGTTTCTCTTAAGGCCATTTCAAGTTCGGCAGGTTTTTGAAGAACGAGTGCACCCCTGGTTTCCTGTTTATTTTTTTTAGCCAGTCGGTTGGCCAGTTTGGCGAGGACTTTAGTAGGTGCTATACCTACTGAAACCCGGATGCCTGTCCAGGTTTCTACCCTTTGTTTTAATCCGGATGCTATTGACGTAAGCAGCTCAGTGGGAACCTGTGCAAGTTGCAGGAAAGCCTCATCTACGGAATATACTTCCACTTTTTCAGCACCCACGAAGTTGCGCAGGGTGTCCATCACCCGCATGCTGAGTTCGCCATAAAGCTGGTAATTGGAGGAGAAAACCGCCACCCTGTTTTCATTAATCTGGGATTTGTACTGAAAATAGGGGGCACCCATTTTGATGCCAATGGCTTTTGCTTCATCACTGCGTGCGATGATGCAACCATCGTTATTGCTTAACACAACCACGGGCTGGTTCTCCAGATCCGGCCGGAACAGCCGTTCACAGGAGCAATAAAATGAATTACAATCTACCAGTGCAAACATCTCTTTGGAATTTTGTCATTTCTCATCTTCCCTTCCTCCCTCCTCCCTCCTCCTTGTCTCCTTTCTCCCTTGTCTCCTTTCTCCCTTGTCTCCTTTCTCCCTTGTCTCCCGTCTCCCTTGTCTCCTCTTCCATACCTTAAAAGCTGTGAATTGTATGCGTCACCACTCCCCAAATTGAAAAACTCTCGCATGCGGGGTCAATATCAATCGGTGCGAGGCGATTTGTTTCGGGAATCAATCGCATTTTATTGAATTGTTTTTCGTACCGGCGAATCAGCATTTCACCATTGAGATTGGCGATTACGATATGGCCATTGCGCGGGGTGATAGATCGGTCTACAATTACCAGGTCGCCCTGGTGAATGCCGGCACCTTCCATTGATTCTCCCCGAATGCGGAGAAAAAAAGTGGCCGGTTTATTCCGGATCAGAAAATCATTCAGGTCGAGCGCGCGGGTTGCATAGTCGTCGGCAGCAGCTCCGAAACCGGTGGCATTTGCATTTCGAACATCCTGTTGTTCAAAAGATTTGGTACCGGTATAAGCCGCGGCATAAGCATTATCGAGTTCCATAAAAATGATTGTGGTTAAAAATTAGTAAGCAGACAACAAAAATATTTGTTTTTGCTAAATTAATTAGTATTTTTATGCTAAATAAGTTGGTTTAAAATCCGAAGCGATGAGCAAACCTGAAATCTTCAACAAACCGGCTGGACAAGAAGGTGCGGCCAGCAAGGGGGAAGCAGCCTGGAACGAGGCATCCTCGGCAAGGAAGGAGGCAGCGGCCAGCAAGGGGGAAGCAGCCATGGGTGTGGGCGGCGGATCCTATGCAAAGAACTATGAATTGAATGTAAAGCTGCCGGAGACGATTCTGTGTGCGGTGGCAGAAACGGCTGCAGAGCTGGAGGGCCTCAGAAAAGCACAGTTAGTTAAGCTATCAAGGTCGGTCCTTACAATTGCACGTTTCCAGGCAAGGGAAGAGATGGAAGGCACGCTGTTGCGCTGGATCAACCGCATACTGAGCAGTCAATCGGGTTTCCGATTTGCATTCAATAATTATGGAAGCATGCCGGGTAAACCGTTGTATTGGCGTGTACAAAATGCGGAACCTTTCCGGCGACTAACGGATAGTTTCCGGGTGCTGGAAGGTTGGTTGCAGGGAAATGGATGCCATGGACTTGAATTATTTTCTCACCCAAGGCTCCATTTGCTGGATGAACTGGATAGTAGTATTGAGCGGGAGGTACTAATGGCTTTTTCAGCCTCCACTTTTTATGAAGTTGTTGAATTGCAGGAAGTAGAGTTATTGGTAACCGAGCAGTGGGCGAATGAATACCGGTTGGTTTCGAGGTTCTCCCTGCTGCCTGAGGGATTTAAACAAGCGAGTAGTAATCATTAAAATTCTGGATATGCAAGTGCATCAGTCGATTGGTGAAAAAAGACAGGAAGGTTTTTTTCGGTATTCATCAATGCCGGGGTACCAGGAGCATGAATACCAATTGGTATGGTCTATTCCGGATGCGGTGAAGGAGAAAATCAGAAAAATCCGAATGGGTTTACAGGAGAAATATCCGATGCCCTATGGCGCTGGACAACAGGTTTTGTTGCCATTGGTGAAATTCAGGCAACGGCAATTATTGGAAGAACGGGTAAAGCAATCCATTTATCAATTAGCTACTGGTTGGCGACCATTTCAAATCCGGCTCCAGGATTTTGCGGCGCAACCTTCCCACAGTATTTATGTTCCGGTTGCTACGCGGGCGAGTAGTTACGGTAATGCAGGATTCGCAGGAATAACACGTGATTTGAAATCAATTCAATTGCTGTTACGGCTTGACAAGGAACATACCCCCTTCTTCATAACAGAGCACAAAATCCTGGTTGCGGGGAAACTGCCCTCTCATGTATTTGACAAAGCCTGGCTGGAATATTCTCAAAAATCATTTTCAGCCCAGTTCCTGGCAGATGCCTGTCTGCTGTTAAAACGATCGGCAGGAAACCCCAACTGGCAAATCATCCAACGGGTGGAATTAAGAAATCTTCCTGTGGGTGTGAGGCAACAATCCTTATTTGAGGCCTGATTCAAAAGAAGTAAATAATCAAGCGGTTCATGAAGAAAGTAGCAGAAAAAGAAGACGGGAGCTTGCCGAAAATGCGGGGAAGAGGAGCCCAGATCAATCCATCGAACCGTTTTGATGCCACTCATACTGCACGTTTGGAGGAAACTGCCATTGATGAATGGGTGGATGCCGATAGTGCCACAAAATACCTTGAACAGGAAGCCAAAAGCCTGGTCAATAAAGTGGATAGTCCGGATGTAAACATGTTTTACAGCATGAATCCCTACCAGGGTTGTGAGCATGGTTGCATTTATTGTTATGCGCGCAATTCACACGAGTATTGGGGGTATAGTGCAGGATTAGATTTTGAGCGAAAGATCATCGTGAAGCGAAATGCGGCGGAATTGCTGCGGAAGTTTTTGATGCGACCTGCCTGGGAATGCCAACCTATATCAATAAGCGGCAATACAGATTGCTACCAGCCTGCAGAACAACGTTTCCGATTGACCAGAAAGTTATTGGAGGTGTGCAGGGAATTCAATCAGCCCGTAGGTATTATCACAAAAAATGCGGGTGTTTTAAGGGACGCTGATTTGCTGGCATCGATGGGAGAAAAACGCATGGCATCTGTGCTGGTTTCAATCAATAGCCTGGATGAATCCTTACGCAGGCAAATGGAACCCCGCACTACTATTGCAGAGCAACGACTAAGAGTAATTCGTGAATTAAGCCGGAAAGGAGTACATACAGGGGTAATGATTGGGCCGGTAATTCCGGGTTTAAATGATCATGAACTGCCCTCTATTCTTGAGCGTGCAGCAGCGGAAGGAGCAACATTTGCTGCCTATACGTTTGTCAGATTAAACGGTGCAGCTAAGTTGATCTTCCATGATTGGTTATACGCCAATTTTCCGGATCGTGCCAACAAAGTATGGCATAGTATTGAGGAAGGGCATGGAGGAAAAGTGAATGATAGCCGGTTTGGAACCCGGATGCGGGGAGAAGGACAACAGGCAGCCATCATCAACCAGCAATTTAAAAAGTTCCGTCAGTTGTATGGATTGGATGGAGAAAGATGGAGCCTTGATACCACCCAGTTTTCGCGTCCCGGCCAACAAATGAAACTTTTTTGATAGCAGCGTTCTTATATTTGACGCCTACTATGGAACAAATAATTGAACGCATTGATCAGCTCTGGCAGCAGTTTTCAGGGCAAGCGGCTGCTGACATCAGCAAATTGCCACAGTCGGGGAGCGACCGCATGTATTTCAGAGTGAAAGGCGCAGAGGATGCAGTTGTTAATTCAGCGATTGCTACCTATAATCCGCATATCAAAGAAAACGAAACCTTTCTTTCTTTTACCGAATCACTGAAAGCGGCGGGTGCACCGGTGGCCAATGTGTTTGCAGTAAATGAGGAGCATGATATCTATCTGCAGGAAGATTTTGGAGATCGTTCACTTTTGAATGAACTGGAAGAAAAAGGATTTACAGCCGATGTATTTGCGTTGTTTCAGCAAAGCCTTTCCAAACTGGCACACCTTCAGATAAAGGGAGGAGAAAATATTGATTATTCAAAATGTCTGACGGCCCGGGAGTTTGGAAAACAGGCAATCCTGAGTGACCTGTTGTATTTCAAATATTATTTTCTTGACACGCTCAAGTTTCCTTACGATAAACAGGCCTTGCTGGATGATTTTGATGCCCTGAGCACTTATCTCACGCATACTGAAAACAAACATTTCATGTTCCGGGATTTTCAAAGCCGGAATATCATGGTGAAAGACGGACAGGTGCATTTCATCGATTACCAGGGCGGTATGCTTGGAGCCCTGCAATACGATGTGGCATCCATGTTGTGGCAGGCAAGGGCCAACCTGCCTGAAGAATGGAAAAACAGCCTGCTCGAATATTATATCGGAGAGGTAAATAAAATTTTACCAAATCCGGTCGATCCGGTTATGTTTACCATTCAATACAATGGATATGTCCTGATCCGGTTATTACAGGTGCTGGGTGCATATGGTTTCAGGGGCTTCTTCCAGCGAAAAGCACAATTTCTGACAAGCATTCCGCAAGCCTTGAAAAACCTGAGCGCATTTACAGGCAATAGGAAGATGGGTATCGCTGTTCCCGAATTTGATAAATGTCTTCAATTCTGTACCAGTGCAGAAGTGATGTCAAGATTTGAACCCTTACGGGCGGATGAATCAACTCCGCTTATTGTCAACATTCATAGTTTCTCCTATAAAAAAGGAATTCCATCAGACCCAACTGAAAACGGTGGCGGATTTGTATTTGATTGCCGTGGAATTTTTAATCCGGGTCGTTTCGAAGAATACAAAACTCAAACAGGCAGAGACAAGGCGGTTAAGGATTTCCTGGAGCAACGTACTGCCATGCCCGATTTTCTAAACAGTGTATTTGACCTGGTGGATATCAGTGTGGCTGAATACATCAGGAGAGGATTTGCGAGCCTGCAGGTAAATTTTGGTTGTACCGGCGGACAACACCGTTCCGTATATGCAGCCGATGCACTGGCTCGTCACCTGCGGAATAAATTCAAGGTAAGAGTAGAAGTGAAACATATCGAACAGGAAGCTAAAAATTGGATCAACCCATGAAAGCAATGATTTTCGCAGCCGGATTGGGAACCCGTTTCAAACCCTGGACTGATCAGCATCCCAAGGCACTTGCCCCTGTGAATGGGAAGTCGTTACTACAACGGAATATCGAGTATCTCCAACGGTATGGCATAATCGAAGTAGTCGTGAATGTGCATCATTTCGCCAACCAGATCCTGGAAGCCGTGGAAGAGGCAAATGGCTGGGGTAGTAAAATTCTGATCAGTGATGAGCGCGATGAAGTGCTGGAAACGGGAGGTGGTTTGCTTAAAGCAGCGCCTCTTCTTGGAAACGAACCATTTGTTACCATCAACGCGGACGTGTTAACGGATCTGAACCTGGATGCGCTTCTACAGTTTCATCAACAGGAAAAAGCCCTGATTAGTTTTGGCGTCAGCAACAGAATAAGTACGCGAAACATCCTCTTTGATAAACAGAACCGGATGCAGGGTTGGGTTAACCTGGCAACCAATGAATTCCGATTCCCCCCGGAATCGGCATACTCAGCAGACAATGCTTTACAGGAATTGACTCCAAAGGCTTACAGCACCGTGGTGGTGTTTTCTCCGGAGATATTTTCGCTGATCTCCAGGACTGGAAAATTTTCGCTGATTGATGTTTACCTCGACCTGGCAGGAACGCATAAAATCATGGGGTTTGATCATAGCGGAGATCGGTTCATTGATGTAGGCAAGCCGGAAAGTGTGGCCCAGGCGGAAGCGCTTTTTGATTGACCTCTTTTCTTTCTGGATTTACGCAAAATCTTATACTATTTTGGCATGGCTTGAAAGGGTGTTCTTTTTGGCGTGGGAATAAGTTAACTTCAGTAAGATTAGTAGACGATTCCTGCCATGCAACGATTGATCCGATCAAATAAAAAAGCGTTTATCCTGGCTGCGGCGCTCGTAGTCATTCTCAGCCTATCCTGGGTGATCAGCCGCTCTGCCCGCGACCGGGGTGCCCCGGTTGATTTCAGTACGGAAGTCAAACCCATCCTTAATAAACATTGTATTTCCTGTCACGGTGGTGTGAAAGCCAAAGCCGGTTTCAGTGTGCTTTTTGAAGAAGAGGCATTTAGTCCGACTGAATCCGGCAAACCAGCCATCATCAAGGGTGATCCCGATGCCAGTGAGATGATTCGTCGGCTTACCCTGGACGACCCTGAAGAGCGCATGCCCTATGAGCACGATCCGCTTTCACCGGATGAGATTGCGTTGTTGCGCCGCTGGATCAAACAAGGTGCGCCCTGGGGAGATCACTGGGCTTACCTGCCGGTAAAGGAGCCAAAGGAAAAGAAAAGCATTGATCAGCATATTCAACAAGAGCTCGAAAAACAAGGCATGAAAGGATCGCAGCGTGCGGAAGCACCCGTATTGCTTCGAAGAGTAAGCCTGGATCTGATCGGTCTCTATCCTGAAAAAGAGCAGACGGAAAAGTTTTTAAAAGCCGGTGGGTCACCTGCAGCATATGAAGAGCTGGTAGATAGTTTGCTGGCATCGCCCAGGTTTGGAGAGAAATGGGCCAGTATGTGGCTCGACCTTGCCAGGTATGCAGATACCAAGGGCTATGAATCGGATGGACATAGGGATGCCTGGCCCTATCGCGACTGGGTGATCAAGGCCTTTAATCAGAACATGCCCTATGATCAGTTCATTAAGGAACAAATGGCGGGCGATTTGCTGCCAAACCCCACCGATGACAATTATATCGCCACTGGTTTCCATCGCAATTCCATGACCAACGATGAGGGTGGAACGGATAATGAGGAATTCAGGGTAGCTGCAGTAATGGATCGCATCAACACCAGTTGGGAAGCGATCATGAGTACGACTTTTTCCTGCGTTCAATGCCATAGTCACCCGTACGATCCATTCAAACACGATGAATATTACAAGTTCCTGGCTTATTTCAACAATACCCGAGACGAAGATGTACCGGGCGAATACCCGCTGTTGCGGAGGCTGACTCCGGAGATGGATAAGGAGTTGGAGTATGTGATGGGGTGGATGCAGGAAGGGGGGAATGGAAGAAAGGAAAATGGAGGAAAGGAAGAGGGGGTAAAGGAAGATGGAGAGTGGGTGAGGGATATGATCAAGTTTTATCAGCCGGCGGTGAACTCCACTACAGCCGATAAACTCGACAACGCTGTAATTGCCAATATGAACGGCGGACTGATTTTTAAGAATAAATCCACTGCAAGATTTAAGAACATTGACATGGAGGGGACTGAACAGATGATCTGGCAGTTTTATTGCAACAAGCCAGGAGGTACCCTAACGCTTCGGTTGGACACACCTGATGGGCCGGTTATTGCGAAAACTCCTGTTCAGGCAAAAGATCAGTGGCGTTTTGAAAGTATTTCATTTGCAAAGCAGCAGGGCGTACACGATCTCTATATTCAATATGAAAGAACTCCGCTTGCTTCCGAAAAAGATGATTTTACCATCAGCTTCAACTGGGTCTCCTGTGTGCCTGCCTTCCCGGGAAAAGACCGTCCGGGTTATGCAGATGCATACCAGCGGTATTGGAAACTCCTGACAACCTATGTTCCGGGCATGCCGATTTTGTATGAGAATCCGGCCAGCCTCAAAAGATCCACCCATGTATTTGAACGGGGTAACCGCCTCACTTTAGGTGCTGAAGTGAAACCTGCAGTGCCGGCATCACTCCTTCACAATATGCAGGTCAAGGAAACGGATATGCCCAAAAACCGGCTGGAGTTGGCCGCCTGGATGACGGATCCCCGCAATCCGCTGGTATCCCGCACATTGGTGAATCGCTTATGGGAGCAACTCTTCGGAACCGGCCTGGTGGAAACACTGGAAGATATGGGTACACAAGGGGCTAATCCTACTCATCATCAACTGCTGGATGAATTGTCGTGGAAGCTGATGCACGACTACAAATGGAATATCAAAAAACTATTGAAAGAACTGGTGTTGAGCGCCACCTATCAGCAGGATAGCCGGGTAACAAAAGAGCAGTTGGATAAGGACGCAGCCAACAAATACTATTCGCGTGGACCGCGGATCCGCCTGAGTGCAGAGCAATTGCGCGACCAGCACCTGCAGGTGAGTGGAAAGCTGAGTACTAAAATGTATGGTCCGGGGGTAATGCCCTGGCAGCCGGAAGGCATTTGGTTATCTCCGTATAATGGTGCCCGTTGGACAACGAGTGAAGGGGAAGACAGGTACCGCCGGGCGGTTTATACGTATTGGAAACGTACTGCGCCCTATCCGAGTATGATCAATTTTGATGGGGCGCAGCGGGTCGTTTGTAATGCTCGCAGGATCCGGACGAATACGCCGCTTCAGGCACTGGTGACGCTGAATGATTCGGTGTACGTGGATCTGGCTGCGCATTTTGCGAAGAGAATGGAGAATGGAGACAAAGGAGACGAAGGAGAAAGGAGACGGCATGGACCAGGAGACAAGGGAGACAAAGGGGGCATGGAAGATGGAGGAAAGGAAGAAAGGAAGGTGGAAGAACAAATTAAATGGGGATACCGGCAATTGTTGTTCAGTGAAATAAAAGAGGAGCAATTGAAGGCGATGATGGGGCTGTATGCGAAAGCGCGCGCGACATATGAGGCCAACCCGAAGGAGCTGGAAGCATTTAGGCAGCCAACAGCCCATGCCGCGGCGATGGTAGTGGTGGCGAATGCCCTGCTGAACCTGGATGAAGTAATCGTAAAAAATTAAATGCAACCAATAGTGAGCTTATGACAAGAGATGAATTGCATGCACAGAAACTGTTGAAGGAAGCCGAGCAGGCGCATCTTCAACTGCATACCCGCCGGCATTTTCTGAAAGAAAGTGCAATGGGACTTGGCGCACTGGCAATCGGTTCGCTGTTAGGGAGCTGCGGCCAGTCGGCTTTGGATAAAATGGCCAAAGAGGCTGCCAATACTGGTTTTGATCCGCTTCGCGATTTTGATCCCGCGCGACCCTTGTTGCCTAAGGCGCCACCCTTCGCAGCCCGTGCTAAGAGTGTGATTTATTTGCACATGGCGGGAGCGCCATCGCAACTGGAATTATTTGATTACAAACCCGAGTTGATGAAAATGGACGGGCAGGATTGTCCGCCTTCTCTGCTCGAGGGTAAGCAGTTTGCTTTTATCACCGGGGTGCCAAAAATGCTTGGACCCCAGGCTACGTTTAAGCAAAGGGGTGAGTCTGGTGCCTGGATCAGCGATCACCTGCCGCATTTTTCTACCATGGCCGATGAAGTGAGTTTTCTGAAAGCAGTAACCACCGACCAGTTCAACCATGCACCGGCGCAACTGCTGATGCATACGGGTACTCCGCGTTTGGGCCGTCCGTCTATGGGATCTTGGGTGACTTATGGATTGGGTACCGAAAACCAGAATCTCCCCGGGTTTGTGGTGCTGACCAGTGGGGGAAGTTTTCCGGATGCTGGTAAAAGCGTTTGGGGAAGCGGATTCCTGCCATCGGTATACCAGGGCGTGCAATGCAGAAGTGAAGGCGATCCGGTATTGTTTATTAATGATCCAAAGGGGATGAGTCGCGATTTGCGCAAGGCCAGCATTGAAGCGATCAACCAGGCCAATGCTGCCACCTATAAAGAATATCAGGATCCTGAGACACTGAGCCGGATATCACAATATGAAATGGCATTCCGGATGCAGATTACAGCGCCGGAAGTGATGAATATCAATGATGAGCCGGATTATATTCATGAGATGTATGGCACACAGCCAGGCAAATCCTGTTTTGCGAACAATGCCTTACTGGCGCGGAAGCTGGTGGAAAAAGGAGTTCGGTATGTGCAGTTGTTTGATTGGGGATGGGATGCGCACGGTGATCATGCGGGTAATAGTTTGAACCTGGGTATCATCAATAAATATCGGAGCGTGGATAAAGCGATGACAGCACTGTTGCTGGATCTCAAACAACGTGGTTTACTGGATGAGACACTGGTGGTTTGGGGCGGCGAATTCGGTAGAACACCCATGATGGAAAACCGGAATGGGGTACAGAATCCATATAAGGGTCGGGATCATCATACCGATGCATTTACCCTCTGGATGGCTGGCGGCGGCATCAAAAAAGGCTTTACTTATGGCGAGACGGATGAGATCGGTTATAGTCCGGTTAGCGGTAAAGTAGAAGCTTTCGATATCCAGGCCACCATTCTGCATTTGATGGGCATCAATCACGAAGAGTTTACCTATCCCTTCCAGGGTCGTCCGTTCAGATTGACGGATGTTGGAGGAAGGGTGATAGAGGAGGTGGTGGCATAGTATGGAAGATGGAGGAATGGAAGAGGGAACGAAGGAGAATGGAGACAAGGGAGACGGGAGAATGGAAGATGCGCATCTGACCTGATTATAAAATGTATAATTGCAATATATGAGAGATCCATAATTTTAGTGTGAGCGTTGCGGTTTTTAGTCTTCTCACATCTCACATCTCACGTCTCACTTTTCACCATTTTTCACCTTTCACTTTTCACTTCCATGCTTGGCAACTTCCATCCCGTCATCGTCCACCTTCCCATTGGTTTTTTATTATTGGCGATCCTGTTTCAATGGATTGGACGAAGGGCTTCCTATGCACATCTGCGGTTATCGGTACCTGTTATATTGGTGTTGGGAATGATTAGTGCGCTGCTTGCCTGCGTAACCGGATTGGCGATTTCAGGATCCGCAGACTACCCGGAGGAGTTGCTGGGTTGGCACCAGTGGATGGGGATCGGTACTACTCTTTTGTCGCTGGGGATGTTCTGGGCTGTGCAGCGTAAAGAGGCAAAGATGACCAACTTGTTTTCTGTTTTACTGCTTGCGGGTGTAACGGTGACCGGGCACCTGGGAGGTACACTTACTCACGGTGAAGATTTTCTGTCCTTTGGAAAGGCGGAAGCAAAGCCAACCCTGGCGCCGATTGCAGATATTCAATCGGCCCATGCCTATAACGATCTGGTACAACCGATTTTTGAAGCTCGTTGCGTGAGCTGTCATGGTTCCGGAAAACAAAAGGGTAAACTGCGACTGGATCAACCTGATTATATTTTAAAAGGAGGGGAAGACGGAGCGGTAGTGAAGGCCGGCGATGCGGAAAACAGTGAACTAATTAAACGCTTATTGCTGCCGGGCGATGCTAAAAAACACATGCCTCCAATCCAGGAAGCACAGTTGACCGATACGGAAATCAGTTTCCTGCATTGGTGGATACAATCCGGATTAGGGTTCAAGCAGTTGGTGAAGGATTTGCGTCAAACGGAGGCTGACAAGGCAGTTTTGCTGGCTCTTCAACAGCAATCGCAGCAAACGGAGGACGATGCAGCAACTGCCGGGAAAGGAAATTCCAGTGGCTCGGGAAAACTCAGTGCCACAAGCAAAACTGCAGCTTCGGGGGCTGGAGTTAAACCGGTGTTTACATTGGCGGCATCCATTCCGGCAGAAGCAGTAAAACCGGCAGATCCCGCGCTGGTTGACCGATTAAAAGCCAATGGAGTGGTGGTTTTACCTGTGAATGCGTCCTCTAATTATTTATCGTTGAATTTTGTGACAGTTGACAAACAGGTGCCTGATAGCCTGCTGAACCTGCTGGCAGGCATCCGCGAACAATTGATCTGGCTGAAGCTGGATGAGGTGGAGGTTACGAAAGCAGGATATGCAGCAATCGGGAAACTGGACAAATTAACCCGGCTGCAAATCAGTCGCGGGAACCTATCGGATGAAACGATTAGCGCTCTATCCGGGTTAAAAAATCTTCAATGGCTGAATATCGCCGGTTCCAGTGTTTCGCTTGAAGGCTTTCGGCAATTGGGTAGTCTTACGAACCTGAAACAACTATTTCTGTATAAAGGCGGCCTCACGGACAGTGAGTGGTCCGCACTTCAGCAACTATTCCCGAAGGTGCAAATCGATACCGGCAATTACCGCCTACCCTTACTTCCCGGTGATACTTCTCTTGTAAAATAATCACCGGTGGTACCCGGCTGGTGGAGGTTATACCCTGACGTACCAGCGGCGTTTGTTCATGTACCAGGCAATGGCCCAGAGCAGGAATACCAGTGAGACTGAATACAAAAGGGAGGCTGTTTCGGGGCGACTGGTAATTGGTTTACAGATATTTTGAAAGTACCAGCCAAGCGGATGGGTGTATTTGATTTCACCAGCCTCATTGAGACCATTTGGAATGCGGATTAGCCAAAGGGTTTTGGGCAGCACTCCACTCAATACATAAATGAACAGCGGGTTTTTACCAAAGGCGTCAAAGAAATTGGGCACCACCCCTTTCCAGCCACGGAATTCAATGAGTTGCACCAGGGTAGCCAGCAGCATGGTTGCCAGTCCAACTGTATATAAAACATAGGAACTAGTCCAGATTTTCTTGTTGATCGGGAAACTGAGTCCCCATGCCATTCCCGCCAGCCAGAGCACCACTCCGGCCATAAACAGGTTGGCTACCATTTCAGCATTTTTCCCTTTCTGCCGGATGTAATCGCCAATCAGAAAGCCTAAAATCACCTGTGCGATGGAGGGTATGGTACTGGCTATGCCTTCCGGATCAAATGCGACACCTTCCCCTTTGTACATATGCGCTTCCCCAAGGATTACACGGTCCAACTCTGTACCCCAGAATCCTTCCAGGCTATAGGGGTCTGCGGGGTTGCCGGCCATTGCAGTAATGACCCAATAACCCAGCAGTAATAAAGCGGCAATATAGAAGGCCATTCGGGCTTTAAAAAAATAGATGATCAGGGCGCCAAAGAGATAAGCAAGTGCGATTCGTTGCAGCACTCCAAAGATTCGAAGGGTTTCAAAAGGCTTTCCGACCAGTTCATTGTTTTCCCATTTAACAAAAGGAAACCAGTTCAGCAAGAGGCCGATCAAAAAGATCAGTAATCCGCGTTTTACAATTTTCCAGACAGCAGCGGATCGGTCCATGGCTTCCAGCCGGGGTAAAACAAAGGCGATTGCATTACCAACCGCAAAGAGAAAAAACGGAAAGACAAGATCCGTTGGCGTGCAACCATGCCAGGAGGCATGTTGAAGCGGTGCAAAGGCCTTACCTGCCTGGTTGTTCACCAGGATCATAAAGGCTACGGTGGCACCTCTGAAGACATCTAATGAAAAAAAACGCTGTGATGAACCTGCAGCAGCAGAGAGTTGGTTGGCTGTCAATGTGCTTGATTTAGGGTGAAAATTAGCATATTTGTTAAAATCCACCACATGGAAGAAGCTCAAATGTATCCGGGAGTCAGCATTCATGCCACCGCTGTTGTAGATAGTGGGGCTAAAATTGGCGCAGGTACCCGGATCTGGCATTTTTGCCACCTAATGCCGAAAGCCAGGGTGGGTGAAAACTGCATCCTGGGGCAGAATGTATTTGTAGATAATCAGGTCAGCATTGGGAAGGGGTGCAAGATTCAGAACAATGTATCGCTTTACAATGGAGTGCAACTGGAAGAAGAGGTTTTCATCGGCCCTTCGGTGGTATTTACCAATGTGATCAATCCCCGGGCATTTATAGAACGTAAGCAGGAATTTAAACCCACTATTATAGGAAAAGGAGCCAGTATCGGGGCGAATGCCACCATCGTATGTGGGATACGGATTGGTGCATTTGCATTGGTGGGTGCGGGGGCGGTAGTAACCCGGGATGTGCCTGCATATGCGAAAGTAGTCGGCAATCCGGCAAGGCAGATCGGATGGGTTGATAAAGAAGGGAATAGCGTTGACAATCAACCGGTCTAATAATAGTTTTCCCCTATATTTGTTGATAAATGGTGAAGTACCCACCACCATTGCGAGGACCCTTAAAATTCAACCTGTGAATCAAGTGCTGGCATTGTTGGCGGTAGTTCTGATTACAACATATTTTTGTTGAAGGCAAGGAGGTCGAAATATGGGCTCCCTTGCCTTTTTTATTGCATGTGGGTAAGGAAAATTTCAGTCCGATGGGACTGAGGAGGCGAAGCTATGCCTAAATTGCAGGGTTGAAAAACCTGATACCTATGACCAAGCAGAAAAACTGGTACGCACTTTACACTAAACCGCGCTGGGAGAAGAAGGTGCATGAATTGCTTCTTCAGAAGGGGTGGCAGTCGTATTGCCCGTTGAACAAGGTCCGTAAAAAATGGAGCGATCGGTATAAAGTAGTGGAGGAGCCCTTGTTCAAAAGTTATGTTTTTGTGCGGGTAACAGACGAAGACAGAGCAGATGTGCGTTTTGTTGACGGTGTGGTAAATTTTGTTTACTGGCTGGGAAAGCCGGCTCAGGTAAAAGAAATTGAAATCGAGCGGATCAAACGTTTCCTGAATGAGTTCGAAGATGTGGAGGTGGAGCAACTGCCGGAACCGAAACCGGGTGACCAGGTGATCATCACTTCCGGGGTATTCATGGAGCAGCAGGGGCGAATTCTGTCGGCTGATAAAAAACGCGTGGAAGTGCTGATTGAGAGCCTGGGCTGTAAGCTGGTAGCTACGCTGGATAAAGAGAAGGTGGTTGTAAAGTGATGCAGACAATTTTGATACTTAACCAATACTATACATGCTGAGAATGCTATACCAGGGTGCAGCAATGGTTACTGCACTTTTTTTGTTAATTGCTTGTGGTGCCTCGCAGAAAAATCACCAGCAACGAATTATACTGCAGGGAATTGATACGGCGGAAGAGTTAAGTTTAAAAATCCCGAATCCGGTAATAAAAAAGGGAGACCTCTTAACGATTTTGATTTATAGTGACAACAAAGAAGCTACAGAACAATTCAATCAGGCACAATCAGGTGGGAGTACAAGTGCTACAATGGCAAATGGTTCTCAGATTTCTGCAATGGGAAGAGGGTATTTTGTTGATAATAATGGGGAGATACTAATTCATAAAATTGGTCAGATAAAATCGGCGGGGCTGACCTGTCAGGGATTAGCTGATGAACTCCAAAAGCAACTCAGTTTATATCTGCTTAACCCGTATGTAATTGTTCGATTTGCCAATGCACGAATTACTGTTTTGGGGGAAGTTACCCGTCCGGGTGTAATTGACATGCCCGGAGTAAAAGTATCGGTGTTTGATGCAATTGGATTCGCAGGTGATTTTACCAATTTTAGCAGAAGGGATAATATTCTTGTGGTTAGAGAAATTGATGGTAAAAGGGTATCAAAAAGACTTGATCTTAGAAGTCCGGATGTTTACAGTTCAGATTTTTTCTATCTGGCTTCAAATGACCTGGTATATGTTGAACCTACCAGAAGAAAGCCGACCGGTAATGAACAGGTTTTATTGCGTAATGTGACTATCGGAAGTAGTATCGTGTCTGTGCTTGTATTAATAATATCTATCATCAGACGTTAATAAGTAAGATGGAATTTAATACGGATCAATTTTACAACAACAAATCGGATATTTCCCCGTATGAGTTATTGCAGCGAAATCTGAAGTATCTACCCTGGATTATTTTATCCGTTTTACTGAGTATTCTTATTGCATTTATATATCTACGTTACACGCCAGAAGTATATTCTGCTGATGGGCAAATGATAATCCGTAATGAAAATCCTATCAATTCCGAAGATGAAAAATTTAACCGGCTGTTTCTCAATGATGCAGGACCTAACCTGACCAATGAAATGGCAATCCTCAAATCCACTTCCTTTATTCAGCGTGTTATTGAAAGAAAAAACTGGAATATTATTTATGAGGGAATAGGAAAAGTTAGGTCTGCGCAACTGTATGAAGATAATCCCCTGCAAATGGAGGTTCTGGGGAAAAAAGATTCGGTTGTTTATGTGTTAGATATAACTGTACTAGATACAATTAGTTTTCAATTGAGCAATGGTGAAAAATATAAGTTTGGGGAAACATTTACGTTGCCAAATCAGGGTGTTTTTCGTTTACATCTTGTTAATAAACATATTAACGACTTTGAGACATTGAATTTCAAAATAAAGATTTATCCACTGGATTTGGCGGCAGAACTCATGGTGCCACATCTTGACGTGAAATTAGTTACCGATATGGGTAGTATCATCAGTATCTCATTTCAATCCATGAATAAGCTACTAGCATCGGATTTTGTTAATGAATTAATGGTAGAATATCAGCGGTTGACAGTAGAAGATAAAAGTTCAATTGCAAAAAATACAATTGAGTTTATAGATGAAAGATTAGATTCTCTCAAGTCTGAACTATCGGGAGTTGAAATGGCCATTCAGCGTTTTCAGGAGAAATCGGAATCGCTCTCCCCTGTTGAAAGTTCTACTTTCCTGGCTACAAGTAGTAGGGAACTTGAAACCAGGTATGCAGAGATGCAAAATCGAAAGCAGATTCTGCAATGGTTACAAGATTATATATCAAAAGCGGAAAACAATAATTCAACCGTTCCGGTAAATTTGGGTGTTGACGAACCTACTCTTGGACCATTGATTACTGCATATAACGACCTTCAACTTAAAAGAGCTACCCTGTTGAAGTCGACTACTGAATTGAACCCAATCGTGACAGATCTTAATGCAAGTATAGAAAAATTAAGAAGGGATATACAGGAGGCGTTAAAAAGCGTTGGTAGCTCATATGATATTACTGGCTCTCAGATAGCTCGGGAACTCACTTCAACGAAAAAGAAGGCGATTGGTATACCCGGGCAGGCAAGGCAGTTATTAAATATCGAACGTCAGCAAAAAATTAAAGAGGAGTTATACCTGTTCCTTTTATCCAAAAAGGAGGAAGTGGCAATTGGGGCATCCGCTGTTGTTACAAATGCAAGCATTCTTGAAAAAGCAACGATCCGTGCAAAACTGGTTGCTCCCTTACCTAAATCTGTGTTTATTAAATTTTTGTTAGGAGGTTTGTTTCTGCCTGTTTTTATTATTGCAGTTATCAATTTGTTAAATGATAAAATTAAATTCAGGAGCGATATAGAGAAAGTTTTGGACGTGCCTATTGTTGGAGAAGTGTCAAGATCAGATGATCCAAATCCGTTACTTGTCAATTTGCAAAATCGAACATTTATTACCGAACAGTTCAGGACTATAAGAACCAATATGTCCTACATGCTATCAAGTTCTACAAAACCGGTATTGCTTGTTACTTCTTCCATGAGTGGTGAAGGCAAATCCTTTCTGAGTACAAATATTGCTGCTGCATTCGCACTTGCGAGCCGCAAGACGCTCATACTGGAATTTGATATCCGAAAGCCTAAGATTGCATCAAATTTGGGTTTGGGTACCCATAAAGGACTTACATCATTTCTGATAGGTCATGGTGAATTAAGCAGCCTTGTTAAGAAAGTTGATGGGCTGGACAATCTTTATATATTGCCTTGTGGATTAATTCCCCCTAATCCGGCGGAACTCATGTTATTGCCAGCAATGGAAGAGTTGTTTTCCTGGGCTAAAGTAAATTTTGATTTAATTATTATTGATTCAGCTCCGGTTGGAGTTGTAAGTGACAGTATTACATTAGGAAAATTTGCCGATGCAACAATTTTCGTTGTAAGACAGGGTTATACAGTAAAAAAATCACTGGATTATATCAAGGCGTTGAAACAAGAAAAAAAACTGCCGAATCTTTCAGTCGTTTTAAATGATGTAAAAGAATCTTCAGGTTATGGATATGGATATGGTTATGGATATGGACATAAAAAAAATATCGAAGTTTACTTTAATGAAGAAACTAAAGGTAAAAAAGGAATATGGAGTCGTTTATTTGGTTCCAAAAGTTAATGATTAGTAGAAGTAATATCCATGAAAACTTTCAGGCTGGCTATCGTTTCACCCAATCAACAGCAATATTCAGAAACATTCATTCAGTTTCACAGAAGCAGAATTCCCGCATCTGTTTATTATCTGTTTGGTGGATTTTTGCCAGTTGAATCAGAAGATGGACAATATTGCTACAAGCTAAACAACTGGACATCCAAGCTGAACAGGTTTTGGCAAACGTTATTTCCGGGTCTATTATGTCCCCACGAAAAAGCCTTGGCGAGATATCTAAAAAGAAATCAGATTCAGGCAGTACTTGCTGAGTATGGAATGACAGGCGTTGCGGTTCAAAAGGTTTGTGAACGGTTGGATATTCCCCTTTTCGTACATTTTCATGGATATGATGCTACCAATCGATTGGTGGTTGAACCGCTGCGTGAAAAGTATAAAAAGATGTTCCATTTTGCCAGTGGTATTTTTGTCGTCTCGAATCATATGAAAAATGTGCTGGAACGCATGGGATGTCCTCCGGAGAAAATGATTCTGAACCATTATGGACCAGCTGATCACTACTTCCAGGTAAAACCGGATTACAACTGTCAGGCATTTCTCGCAGTTGGAAGATTTGTTGAGAAAAAAGCACCTGAGCTAACTATAAAAGCATTTTTCGAGGTATCTAAAGAATATCCAAATTCAACACTATATATGGTTGGATCCGGTGAGCGATATTCATCCTGTGTTGCACTTGTCAATTCATTAGGAATTTCAGATAAGGTCCATTTTTGTGGAGTTCTGAGCAGTGAGCAGATTGCAGAACAGATGCAACATGTCAGAGCCTTTGTGCAGCATTCCGTTACTGCTGAAAATGGCGATTCCGAAGGAACTCCGGTAGCGATACTGGAAGCGTCAGCAGCGGCATTGCCTGTTGTTTCAACCTTGCATGCAGGAATTCCGGATATCATCGTGCATGGAGAAACCGGTTTGTTGTGTGAAGAACATGATGTGAATTCCATGGTTCTGAATATGAAAACCATTCTTGAAGATGCATCATTGGCAAGGCAGATGGGGGAGCGGTCCAGATCCAGAATTGCAGCCAATTTTTCATTGGAACGTCATATTCAATGCATCTATAAAACCATTGAATCAGTTGTGAATGTGAAACCAGGTAATACGCCGTGAGCTTATCTGAAACAGTGTTTAAAGGGGTTAAATGGACGGGGTTGGCTTCCTTCGCCGGCGTTCTTTTTCAACTTATTCAAACCTCCATCCTTGCCAGGATGCTGACTACTTCAGATTTTGGCATTATGGGACTGGCCCTGGTGGTGATAGGTTTTTCCCAGCTGTTTCTGGACGCTGGTTTTTCTGCAGTAATTATTCAAAAAAAAGATATCAGCCAGGAGCAATTGTCTTCTTTATTTTGGCTGAGTCTTTTTATTGGGATTTTCCTCTTTGCACTATTAATGGTGATTGCACCGGTTGTGGCTGCTTTCTACGAAGAGCCCAGGCTGGTGCCTGTAATTCGGATTGTTTCATCCGGCTTTCTTTTAATTCCGGTTGAAAGTCTTTATCTCAGCCTGATCCAAAAACAGTTAGAGTTTAAAAGAATTGCTCAGCGTGATATTCTGGCCAGATCTGTGTCCTTTTTGGTTGGGATTTGGGCCGCATACAATGGTTGGGGAGTATACTCACTAGTACTACTTCATATGGCAGGAATCGTTATTTCCTGCTTTTTTATTTTCCGGATGGGAAGTCGCTATTTCAGGCCTACCGGCTTTTTTGCAATAAAGTCAATCCGTCCCTTCTTTTCATTCGGATTATTTGTTATGGGGGATAACCTGATCAATTTTATAAACCGCCAGGTGGATGTATTACTGGTTGGAAATTTTTTGGGTATTCAATTATTGGGCGTATACAACCAGGGTAAAAACCTGATCATGCGACCTTATATGGTCATTAATCCAATTTTGACACAGGTTAATTTTCCTTTGTTAGCAAAATACAAAGAAGAAGTTCCTATCATGAGATCACTGTATCTGAAAACCTTGCGCTACCTGTCTCTCGTCAATTTTCCTGTTTACGCATTTTTGTCTGTGTTTGCCAGTGATATCGTATTGGTGCTGTTTGGTGCCAAATGGACTGCCGCAATTCCGGTAGTACAAGTACTTTCCCTGTATATTTTAATACGCTCAATTGTAAATCCTATGGGTGGCCTGTTGCTGGCAACGGGTAAACCTAAATGGGCATTTTTCTGGAATTTAACTATCCTCTGTATTACGCCGGTAATCTTGTTGCTGGCAATGCCTGGGGGGATGTTCTGGGTTTGTCTGGTTCAGTTTATTTTTGGATTATTTTTAATTGTGGCGCATGTTCACTGGCTGGTTGGCCCAATTCTTTCTATCAATCTAATTCAGTTTTTGAAACCGCTGTTACCATCAATACTCTATTCGGCTTTAGCAACATCGGGTTGGCTGGTTATTCATCAGTTGAGTGAACTGAACCCATTTGCCCGCTTGCTATTGGCAGGTGTTCTTTTTTTCGGTATTTATGCGCTTGCTTTATTGGTTTTCTCAAAAGATATCGTGAGAGAGTTATTATCTGTATTTAAAAAGAAATCAGCTGCATGAGAATCGGAATTGTGTATACTAAATTCTACCCGCTTTCCAGCAGCGCGTCTGTTCATGGCTACCATCTTTTTCAATCATTAAAGGATCAGTCTGTAGAACTGCATTCAATTGGGCTTGGCCCCAATTCCATTACCATTGATCACCCGAAATCAATTAGGGGACTCATTCGGTTCATACGATCCATTGATGTTATTTATATAAGAATAAATCCCTGGTTGTGGAATGATTGGTTCACCCTGTTGAAACTGGTTTCATTTGGACGTATAAAGGTGATATGGGAGTTGAACGCGCCAGTTGAAGAAAGACTGGTTGACTATCAGCAATCAGTACCGAAAAAAGTGAGCCGATGGATTCGATTTCAGCACCGTAAAAGAAAATGGCTGGCAAAATTCTGTGATGGATGCATCGGAGTGAGTTCCATTCTTGAAAATTATGCACAAACGGCCCTTTCAATAAAAAATACAACCACTATCCCCAATGCTGCCGATCCTGAAACATTCCGGCGTATGGAGCCGAACAGGAATAACCCATTGCGCGAAATTGTCAGGGGTAAATTTGTGGTGAGCTGGGCTGGAAATGGCGCCATCGCATGGCAGGGAACCAATATGCTGATGAAACTGGCTGCCCATTATGCCGAGCGGGATCCGGACTTGCTGTTTCTCGTATTTAGTAACCGGTCAGTTTATAACCAGGAATATTTACCGAATGTATTATCGATGGGGGAAGTGAGTCATGATCGTTTGCCTGAATTGTTGCAGCTTAGTCATGTTGGTTTGTGTTTATACAATAGTTACGACTGGTGTAAATATGGCTTTTACGGATCTTCTTTAAAACTTTTTGATTACCTGAGCCTTGAATTGATTGTGCTTGCCAATAATATGGGACAATTGGCTGAGATTGTTGAAAATGGCAAAACAGGATTCCTGGTTAATAATAACCTGGATGAACTTATTGAGAAAATTGACTATTGCAAGAACAACTACGAAAAATTACAGGAGCTCAGAAAAAATGCCCGGCAATTGATTGTGGAAGAATACAATTGGGTGAATGTGGGCCGAAAAACAAAAGTATTTATTGAACAAGTCTGAAATGGTTGAGGTTTCAGTTATTATCCCTTGTTACAATAGTCTGCAGTTTGTAGCAGATGCCATCGATTCCGTTTTACAATCAACTTTTACTTCCCATGAAATACTGGTTGTTGATGACGGAAGTGCTGAACCGGTAGCGCCGTATCTTAAAAATAAATACCCCGATGTTCAAAATCTCCATTGCATACGGCAGGACAATCGGGGACTTTCCGGCGCCCGAAATACCGGGATAGCCCATGCTTCAGGCAAGTACCTGGTATTCCTGGATGCGGATGATGTTATTTTACCCGATAAACTATCGGCTCAACTGGACTACCTGCGTTCCAATCCGGAAACTGATATCGTATACAGCTACTCTGAATGGTTTGAAGCAGGTAATTTTCAGGCAACATTCCCGGTCCAATTCCCGATTTATGAAGGGCAAATTCTCCGGCATCTTTTATTTGGAAATTTTATTCACGTTAATACCATTTTGATTCCAAAAGAAATTGTTCTTGAGCAGGGTGGTTTTGATGAATCCCTGCGCGAACTCGAAGATTGGGATCTTTGGCTCCGCTTGTCTCTATCTGATAAAACATTCGGATGTCTTCCCAGGGTATTATCGAAAGTTCGTGTGCATTTCGGAAGCATGACCAGTAACCAGTACAAAATGAATGCTACAATGGTCAGGGTATTATTGAAAAACAAACCCTTGATTCTGCATAAAAGCAAAACAGTTCATGGTCTCAATAAAGAATATTATACCTCCCTGTTGAATTATTGCATCCTGGCAAAGCAGTCAAAGGAGTTTCGTAAAAACATTTATGAAGCATTTTCTGCCCTGGGTTTTGGATTTTTTTACCATGGGAGTAAACTATTGCTAAAAAAAGCCCGTTCGTTCTTTTTCACGCCGGTAAACCAAACAACTAAAGCCTTAGAGCATGTCTGGAAAGACAAAAAGACCGTCCGTTAGTTTTGTGATCGTTAGTTATAATTGTGCTGACTTAATAGTTGATTGTGTTAAGAGCGTACTGCAATATGGGGAAGGCAACATTATTGTTATCGATAATGCTTCAACCGATACTACCAGAGAATCTCTCCTGCCATTTGCTGACAAAATCAAGTTGCTACTGAACGACAGGAATCTGGGTTATACCATTGCCTGCAATCAGGGCATTCGGGCTGCGGAAGCTGATTATATTTTTTTATTGAATCCGGATGCTTTTCTGAAGGATGAAAGCTGGAAAAAGCTGATTGATATTCTTGGGTCGGATCCATCGGTTGGTGCCATAGCTCCCAACCTGTATTATCCGGATGGTGGCATTCAAAATTATATTCGTCGTTTTCCTTCCATTACTGCCTTGCTGGTTGAGTTTTTTGTACCGGCAAAATGGTGGACCCGGTTTAGCTCCTATCGAAGCTATACCTGCATGGACCTCGATCTTTCAAAAGCACAGCCCTTAGAGCAGCCGGCCGGAGCAGCGCTTCTGTTTCGCTCCGATTACCAGATGGATGAACGTTTTTTTATTTATGGTTCTGACCTCGAATTGTGTCGGCGAATCTGGAAGGATGGTCGGAAAATTTTATTAGAACCATCAGCAGCCGTATTTCATCATCAGTCAAAAGGTGGTACAGGAACAGGCAACCCGGCTGTCAGAATGTGGTTGCAATTGGATGCCTTGTATGGTTATGGACTTTTTTTCAAACAATACACGGGGTATGTCTATTATTTAGCTTACAAAATAATATTTGCGTTTTGTTTAGGCATCGTAGCCATGCAATACTGGCTATTGCGGAAACCAGCCCGAAAAATTAAATGGGCACGTTTTACCGGTTTTTTATTCAACCGGAATTTCCGGCATTTTAACGTGTAATCAGGTGAAACTTTATTCAGTTATTGTTCATTATAACACATCGGAGGATGTCATTCGACTGGCATCTGAACTGGTGAATTGCACTATCAGGGAGCATTCGATTCTGGTAGTGGATAACCTTTCTGAAGCACCGGCTTTGGAATTACTTCAGAAAGAACTAACTAAACTGCCTGGTGTTCAAGTCTTGCCCCAGCAAAAAAACGGCGGCTTCGGGTATGGTGTCAACCGGGCAGTAGAATATATAGCAGCAAAAGAGGAAGAAGCCCTGGTTCATGTCATTAATAGTGATGCCGGAATTTTGAACCGCGACTATCTGACGGTGTTAGCCGAATTTTTAAGTTCCAATCCGGCCGCTGCCATGGTAGGCCCCAGGGTATTGGAGCAGGACGGAAAAACGGTCCAGAACACCATTTTGCCCATTACAACGGTATCGGGAGTTTTTTCCTTCCGAAAAAAATATTCAGCTATAAATCAGAGCGCAGTTGCCAACAAACCTGTGCAGGTTGATTGCCTGAATGGTGTTTGCTTTATGATACGCCTATCTGCCTATTTGAAGGTTGGTGGGTTTGATGAGCAATATTTTATGTACAATGAAGAGCAGGATCTATGTTTTAAACTCAACCAATCCGACCAGGCTATTTATTTTTTGCCAGTAGACAGTATCGTTCATGAAGGCGCAAGTTTAGATGCTCTGGAAAAAACAGATTGGCGATTTCTCTATAAACGCAGAAATATTGTTTTGTTTTTAAAGAAGCACCAGTCAAGACTGGCTTCCATTTTTATTGCATTCGTTTTTTCAGTTAGTTCCATTCCGAAATTTCTTAAACGGAATGGATCCATTCGCTGGATAGATTTTGTAAAAGCCATATGGTCGGTCGCGTAATTATTCTGGTTGTACTTTTTGGGTTAAGCATTTCTTGTCTGGCGCAGGTAAAAAAACCTGTAGCTCAATTTGACTTTAGTAAAGCAGACTATAAGAAAGGTCGGCCAGCATCGCTGGTGCTGCGTTCTGCCGGTGGTGCCTGTACTATGGAACCTGTAACTGACAGTAATAGGGAAGCTATCCGGATTGAGGGCGCTAACTGCCTGGTATCAACGAATATGCTCAAGGCAATAAAAGGCGATGCATTTGCACTGGTTATTAGTTTTCGGGGAAAAAGTTTCGAGTTTATCAGTTATCCCAGGCAAGATTTTTCAGTCACTTTCAACTATCCTTATTTCAGTTTCACTACCAGTGCTCTTAAAGAAGGGAAAAATATCCGTTCCTATTACCGGGCCAATCTTACCGGTAGCGGACCTTATGGGTACGACTATTATAATGATGGCAACTGGCATACGGTTGTTTTTAATTTCAGCAGTCGCCTGGGAAGAAGAGAAATATGGGCGGATGGCGTATTAATTAATCCGAAGGAAGCTGCTATTCCTTCCGGCAACAGCGCTTTATTGGAGGCTTCAGATGGATTTAAAGGGAGTATTGAGCTGGATGAAGTTAGTTTGTACGACCAATACCTGGATAGTTTTACGATACGAAAGCTGACTCAATCATTGAATGGGACTAATAGCAAACGTTCAACTGATTTCAAATCAAGTTTTGCGCTTGATACAATGCAGTTCGCGCCTGGTTTTCCGCGTTATACGGTTTCTTTACCGGACCAGTTAAAACAGTTTCCTTCTCCCCGATATGCCAGGGGGCATAAACTTTCCCGCAATGTTTCCTGGATGGATATTAATTATCTGAGTGAGCGGTCGGCCCCTGCTGCTGTTGAAATAGAAACGGAGATGTATAAACGCTGGAATTATTGGCTGGATATACCCTTGTTAAGAGAGAATGCCCAAACTGCCGGCCGTATATATGGTGATGCCAATACTGTTCCGGGTGCACTACTTAAATTGGCACAACAAGAGCCGGGATGGGGATATTCTGTAATATCGATGCAGGCTCAAATTCAGCCTCGTCATGCGGGTTATAACTCAGATAAACCGTATGTGTTTTCCCAGCAGCTGGCTTCAAAAAATTACCTGTCAAAAAAACAGGGGCAACCCATTCTCGTAAACGGGAAGAAGCAACTCTCTCCTTTGATGGACCCGCAGATCATGGAGCAGGATGCAGAAACTGTTCGGTTTTATCTGTCTCAGTTAACCAGTAGGTTAAAACGCGCTCCTGCGCTCATCAACGAGAATGGAGAAGTATTTGGTACTGCTTACAGGGAAACGCTGCTAAAGCAAGATCCTGTAGTATGGAAAGATTTTCAACGCAGCGGACTGAACAGAACACAGTACTTCGGAAGATTTCAAACTAAAATGGAAGAAAGATTCAGATCCATTGTCTTAAAAGACCTGCCAGCTTCAACGATTTTTTCTTTCTTCCAGGTATCTGCTGTTCAGCCTGATTTTTGGGGGGCCTATGAATACCGTAAAAAAGTAAATCGTATGCCTGATGGCAGTATCCGGTCTACGCCGGATTTTTATCCATTTACTCCTTCCAACTGGCAACTCGCAAATGGGCCTTACAATGGGTATGGCATGATTGCAAAAGGACGTGCAACCGAAATCCCGGCAGGGGATAAAAATTTTTCACCCTTTGTTGCTGCTGGCTGGCAGGAGGAAAAGGAGAATATTCGTCCCGCTCAATGGCTGGCACTTTTAAAATCAATGGTCATGCTGGGAGCTGATTTTTTTTACGTGGGATATTTTAATGTTACTGGTCCGGGTGGCAAATGGCCCAATGGAATCGGTCCGTATGATCCAAAAGGCTACGCATACCAGGTTGCCATCCCCGCTTATGCACAGGCTATCCGAACCCATGCTCCGCATTTTTTTGAACAGGGAGAATTACTGAATGCTGCTTCGCTGTTTCGGTTTGAAGCTTCTGCCCCAAATGATCTGGTAATAGTGAGGAAATGGAAGAATGAATGGCTGATATATGGAAGTATCCAACCGAATAGCAACCAGGCGGGAAATGTACCTGATAAGAGAACTACCAGCATTCTGTTGGACCAAAAAAGAATCAGTTTCCCGATTACGAGACAGGGAAGTCTTTACATACTTAAAGGGTTAGATAAAGACAATCCCGTATTTTATCAACTCGATGCCTGGCATCAGGTAGAACATCCTTTTTTCTGGTCTTCTGCATTGAGTGTTGAAGCAGAACTATTGAAAGTTGAAGAAGGCACAGCAGAAATCATAACCCAGGCGCATAAGCCGCTTGATTATTCGCGGTTCACCAGTTTTCGCAGGCTATTACCAGGGGCGCGACTGAGTTATGATTTTGAAGGATTGGAGCAGCAAAAAATCAGCGCTGTGGAATTGGTAGTAGTTGAAAAGAACAATGCTCCTGTTGAACTGGAATGGAAACAGGGTGATGTAACAGGGCGTTGGAAAGGCTTGCCAATCGGTAGTATACAATTAAAGCTGGAGGGTAGCGGAAAGTTTGAAATCAAAGTAAAGAGTGGAGAATTGAAACTGGATAAAATCGTTCTGAAACCATGAAAAGATCCTATCTGTTTCTATATACGGAGCTTGCCGGATATACAATCGCCTGCCTGAAGGCATTAAGGAAATTGGATCCGGATGCCAGGATAACGGTGGTACATTTTCCCATCAATAAAGAAGCTCCGTTTCAGTTTGATTTTGCTGCTATTGGGAGTTTTCGGCCGGTACAGGAGTTTGTCTCCTACGCCGACTTAAAAGGATTTTCCAACGAAATTCAGCCTACTCACATAATATGCTCAGGCTGGATCAATAAGGACTATGTGCGGCTTTGCTATGCCTGGAGAAAAAAAGCCATTACGGTACTTTGTTTTGATAATCACCTCCTGGGAAACCTGAAGCAGTGGATATGGAAATTTACCGGAGCCCCTGTTTTAAAAAGGAGCTTTCGATACCTTTGGTTACCAGGCGAAAGACAGGCCGCGTATGCAAGGTTTCTTGGTTTTCGGAAAGAGCAGATCCGGAACCATTTTTATTCCTGCGATCTGCCGGTATTTATGGAAAAAGGAAAGTGGGGATTAGCGTTAAAAGCAAACCGGTTTCCAAAAGTATTTTTATGTGTAGCCCGCTATATTCCTGAAAAAGCCTACACAGAACTCTGGGATGCTTTTGTTAAATGGCAGGAGCTAGAGCCCTCCGAATGGGAGCTTTGGTGTGTGGGAACGGGCCCGGGTTTTGAAAGCAGAATACTACATCCTAAAATCAAACATCTTGGTTTTATTCAGCCCGATCAATTGGATGCTGTTATTGAGCAGGCCGGTGTGTTTGTATTGATAAGTAAATTTGAACCCTGGGGTGTAGCGGTTCATGAGTTTGCTGCGGCAGGTTTCCCACTTCTGCTTAGCCCGCAGGTGGGAGCAGCTGATGCCTTTCTGAACGAAAGCAATGGCTGGCTGATTTCCTCTCATCAGCAATCCGATATCCTTTCAGCATTTCGTTTAATAGCGGCACAATCAGATGAGGCATTGCTGGATAAAGCAACTAACAGTATGCAACTGGCAGCACGTATTTCACCCCAAACCTGGACTCAAGCGCTGCTTGATATGTAGTACCGGATTGTTTACGAGTAATCTGTTGGAAATATAATACATGAAGAAAAAGAAAAAGAAACCAACATTGATGTAGTTGCCATTTCGAATCAACCCCAACAGAATATAAATGAAGATGGCATAATTAATAGCTGCGATTTCTTTTCCTGCAGCAGACCGGATAGCTGATTTAGGCGCGAAGAAAATAATCACGAAAAGCAAGAACAATACGGTGCCCATAAGTCCGGTTTCAGATAACAGTCGTAAGAAACGTGAATTGGCATCCTGCTGGTTCTGGGCTCCGTAACCTTTCAGGTAGTTCGGAGGAAAGTATTTCAAAAAAGTGTTTTCATAAATGAGCGGGTGCGATCCAAGACCCGATCCGAATAGTGGATTTTCAAGAAAAGAATCCCGCGCAATAATGAAATTGGAATAAAGCGCGAACGTACTGGAGTTGGATTTGCCTGCTTCTTTAACATCAATATCTTTTGACAAAAAGAGAGAAGTAGTATCATAGTACCGTTTGTTGAACAAGCTGATGGTATCAATCAGGTTCACAATCAATAATACGATCGGAACTATGATTAAAGGGGCAAATACAAAGCGGTTGCTTCGGGCATTGAAAAAATTATTCAGATAAAGCGCAAAAAACACCGACAGGCCAATACCCATCAGTGCAGTGGATGAATAGGTGACAAGATAACAGGCCAGTAAGACCAGGTACCTGAATTTTAACTGCTTCCAGGTTCGTTGAAAATAACAGGTGTAATATGCAAGGGCTGGGGTAATGGCCATTGCCAGGTAGAAAGGTTCCCCCATGATTCCATATTCCCGGATAATTAAAGGGCTAACTACTGAATAAGGTGTCAGGTGTATGCCAGCGATGTGTAAGAGATTATCTAACACAGCATGAAGCGCAACCAGGAAAGCAAAAAACAGGTAATACTCGAAAATTCGCTGAATATCGAATCTGAAAACCACAAAAATATTATAGGATACAAGACTCGTGAATACAATGCCAAGGAGTTGTTTCAGGTATTCAAACCCCAGCAATCCGTTGTAAATTGTTACAAATAAACTTGCGATGGCCACTGCACCAAACCCCAGGTTAAACCATTTTGGAGGAAGAAAAATCTTCCGGTTCTGATAAACAAGAGATACCAGAAAGGCAATAAAAGCGATATAGTAATAGTAAAAGTCAAAGGGTAGCCCTGCTCCCCGAATAGCTTTATCCAGGAAGACAGAAAAAATACAAAGCACTGCCAGCTTTTGAGTCAGATCCAGTTTTTGTGATGCTTGTTTCATGCCTGGCTTGCAAATTAAACCTAATTAGTATTCAAATTTCCAGTAAATGTGTGGCATAGCAGGCATTCTTTCTTTCACTGATTCGAATCCATTGGAGGAGCAAATCCACTCTATGACGGATGCTATCGCCCACCGGGGGCCGGATGCGGATGGGCATTTTGTAGAAGGCCGTATTGCCCTTGGACACCGCCGCCTGTCGATCATTGATCTGAGCCCATCCGGCAACCAGCCGTTTAGCAGTGCCAACAATCGCTACCAGCTTGTATTTAATGGTGAGCTCTATAATTTCCAGGAAGTAAAAGCGACGATAACAGATCATTCCTTCAAAAGTACCGGCGATACTGAAGTGCTGGTGGAAGCCTGGAGCCGCTGGGGATTAGCGGCCCTTCCCAAATTCAAAGGAATGTTTGCTTTCGCCATCTGGGACCGCCAGGAGGAAACACTCTGGTTGGTGCGTGACCGCCTCGGGGTGAAACCTCTCTATTTTGCTGAACAATCTAACTGCCTCCTTTTTGCTTCGGAAATTCGATCTATACTCGCAAGCGGATTGGTAAAAAAAGAATTGAATACCGATGCGCTGGCCGGTTATTTTCGCTACCAGTCAGTTCCCGGCCCAAATACGATTATTAAAGGCATCCAGGAATTAAAAGCCGGTTGCTGGATGAAAATCAAGGCAGGTAAAATTGAAACTGGCAGCTGGTGGGATATACAATCCCGAACTGCTTTTACCCCACCTGAATCAAGACAGCAGGCACAATCGGAAATCCTACGCCTTCTTCGCTCAGCAGTGGAACAGCGCTTGGTGAGTGATGTACCTGTTGGTGCTTTTTTATCTGGTGGCATTGATTCCAGTGCAGTGGTCGCGCTAATGGCAGAGGTGAGCAGTCGCCCTCCTGAAACCTTCAATATCAGCTTCAGTGAAAAAGGCTTTGATGAAAGCGGTTATGCAGAACTGGTAGCAAAAAAATTCAATTCCCGGCATCACACCATTTTACAAAAGCCGGAATATATGCTGGACAACCTGCTGCCGGCGCTTGCTGCTATGGATACACCCAGTGGCGATGGTATTAACAGTTATGTGGTTTCCAAAGCTATCCGGGAGGCTGGAATCACGGTAGCACTCTCTGGAATAGGGGGAGATGAATTGTTTGCAGGTTATCCGTTTTTCCGGCAGTTCAGACAGGTACAAAAATATAAAAGCGCCTGGGCATTGACGACTCCTGTTCGTACCTTGATGGCATCCCTGTTGGGCAGTGGGTCCAGCCGCAAAGACCGCCTGAAACAACTGCTGCAGGTTCCATCACCGCAAATTGAAAACCTTTATCCCATATTCAGGCAGATCATTACGCCCGCTGGCCATCATAAATTTATTCGCATCGGGTTACCTGCCGCAGATCCCGTTCAACGGGCGCTTCAAAACCTGGAACGGCTGCACGATTTTCCGGAATACTCACAGGTATCTATAGCCGAATACCTGGGCTATACGCAATATACCTTACTGAAAGATACGGATCAGATGAGCATGGCCGTTAGCCTGGAAGTGAGGGAACCATTTTTTGATCACGAATTGATTGAATATGTATTGCAGATTCCCGATCAGCTGAAAGAACCTGCATTTCCAAAGCAGTTGCTGGTAGAATCACTGGGGGAACGCCTGCCCCATGAGGTTGTTCATCGCCGTAAACAGGGATTTGTTTTTCCCTGGGAACAGTGGATGAAAACGGAGTTGCGCAGTTTCTGTGATGCGGAAATCCAGGAGTTGTCGAAACGCGATTTTATCAATGGGCCGGCACTTCAAGTGCAATGGCAACAGTTTCTGAAAGGAGACCCTTCGATCCGGTGGATCGAAGTTTGGTTATTTATTATTTTATCGCACTGGCTGAAAAAAAATGAACTCTGACAGGCCCGTTGTGCTTTTATTTACCGACTGGTATTACCCTGGTTATAAAGCCGGGGGGCCTATCCAGTCCTGTGTCAACCTGGTGCAGGCGATGTCATCTGCCTATCAGTTTTATGTGATCACATCTGACAGGGATTTGGACAGCGAAACAGCTTACGACCAGGTTCCATTGAATCAATGGACCAGTGGCATTTTTGGTGAACAGGTATTTTATGCATCGCCAGGTTTTATCAGCCGGAAATGGTTGAAACAACTCTTTGAACAATATCCTACCTGTAGGATTTATTTGAATAGCATGTTTTCTTTTCCTTTTACCCTTCTGCCATTGTTGGTTTCCCGTTCGTTCAGGAATCAAAAAATAATTCTTGCGCCACGGGGGATGTTACATCCAGGTGCATTAGGACTCAAATCAGGCAAAAAGAAAATCTTTCTGACCCTTTTTCGCTGGATGGGTTGGCAGAAGCGAATTATTTTTCAGGCAACAACAGAAGAGGAGGCTGGATACATAAAGCAACATTTCCCAGGTGCGGACATAAGGGTGGTAGGTAACATTCCGGCATTCAGAGAACAAAAGCCTGCTACGCTATCGAAATCACCGGGGGAATTAAAACTGATATTCCTGGGTAGGCTCCATCCCACCAAAAACCTGGATTATGTATTGGACCTGCTGAAGCAAAACCGGAAGAGACAAATTGAATTGCACCTGATTGGAGAACCGGGGCCATCCGGATATGTTGAAAAATGCAGGGAGATGATAAAGGAACTTCCTTCTAGTGTACAGGTCAGGGAATACGGGGCGCTACCTCAGCAGGAATCCTTTGAAAAAATGCTGGATGCCCATGCGTTGGTATTACCCAGCCGGGGTGAAAACTTCGGTCATGCTATCTTTGAAGCCCTGATCAGTGGGAAGCCGGTACTGATCAGTGATCGTACGCCGTGGAGAAAGCTGGAAAGCCAACAGGCGGGCTGGGATCTTCCATTGGAGTTGCCGGAGCAATTTGCTGCAGCTATCGGACGATTGCTGGAGATGGACCAGGAAACCTATAATCAGTGGTCGGAAGGTGCATACCGGCTCGCAAACAATTATTTTGAGAATGCAGCGTATAATACAAACTATCGCGAACTATTTAAATGAGCAGGACAGATCTTTCCCGGTATAATAATGACTGGTATCCGCCTACCATCGGTGCCCCCGCCTGGAAGCGCCTGCTTTGGTATTATACAAGTCTTGTTTTCTTTGAATCGGCCTGGCTACCGCTGAATAGCTTGAAAATTGTGCTGCTCCGGGCATTTGGTGCGCAGATTGGAAAAGGGGTTGTTATCAAGCCCCGGGTTCAGATCAAGTACCCCTGGCTGCTTAGCATTGGCGATTACAGCTGGATTGGTGAAGGCGCGTGGATTGATAACCTCTGCCGGGTGCAGATTGGTGCACATGCCTGTTTGTCGCAGGGAGCCTATCTGTTAACCGGCAATCATAATTATAAAAAGGCTTCCTTCGATCTGATGGTGGCACCCATTACTCTCGAAGACGGGGTTTGGATTGGAGCGAAGGCTGTTGTTTGTCCGGGTATTACCTGCTACAGTCACAGCGTTTTAAGCGTCGGTTCCATAGCCACCACCAACCTGGAAGCTTACACGATTTACCAGGGAAACCCTGCATTGCCTGTAAAAAAAAGAACGATCGAATAGTGAAGATGGAACCACTCGTAACGATTATTACAGCAACCTATAACAGCGCGGCTACCCTGGCCGACACCCTGGAAAGCGTTGCCAGTCAAACCTATCCGAGGATTGAACACCTCATTATTGATGGAGTATCTATAGATGATACAGCAGCTATTATAGCCCGATATCCCCATGTGGCCCGGTTTGTTTCCGAGCCGGATAAAGGCCTGTATGATGCTATGAATAAGGGTATAAAGCTGGCGTCAGGTGATATCATCGGTATTTTGAATTCAGATGATTTTTACGCGGATAACCGGGTTATTGAAAAAATCGTGGAGCTTTTCCAGAATCCCGATACCCTGGCAGTTTATGCTGATCTTCAATACGTTGATGCGGAGGATACCAGCAAGGTTATTCGATACTGGAAAGCCGGTACCTACGACCAGCAGGCCTTTTACTATGGCTGGATGCCTCCCCACCCAAGTTTTTTTGTTCGTAAACAATTGTATGAGCAATGCGGCGTTTTTAATACCAGTTTTCGGCATTCGGCTGATTATGAACTGATGTTGCGCTTCCTCCTGCGTTACAATGCTCCGGCTGCTTACCTGCCGCAAGTGGTGGTGAAAATGAGAATGGGTGGACAAAGCAATGCCAGTTTCAGAAATCGCTGGAAAGCCAACCGGGAAGACCGGAGAGCCTGGACTGTCAACGGTTTGACCCCGTATTTTTTTACCATACCTTTGAAACCGTTTAGAAAAATTGGACAATTCCTTATCAAATAAACTATAATGTCGAAAGTTGCTTTAGTTACCGGCATCACCGGACAGGACGGTGCCTACCTCGCGGAACTCTTATTAAGTAAAGGTTATATCGTGCATGGCATTAAGCGCCGTGCATCCCTCTTCAATACTGACCGGATAGATCACCTTTACCAGGATCCCCACGAAAAAAATGTGAAGTTGCACCTGCATTATGGTGATCTGACCGATAGTACCAACCTGATTCGAATCATCCAGGAGACTCAGCCGGATGAGATTTATAACCTGGCTGCGATGAGCCATGTGCATGTGAGTTTTGAAACGCCTGAATATACTGCCAATGCCGATGGTATTGGTACCCTGCGGATACTGGAAGCGGTTCGATTGTTGGGATTAACCAAAAAAACCAAGGTATACCAGGCATCCACTTCTGAATTATACGGGCTGGTGCAGGCAGTACCCCAAAGTGAAACGACGCCATTTTATCCCCGTTCGCCTTATGCAGTAGCAAAGATGTACGCCTACTGGATTACAGTGAACTACCGTGAAGCTTATGGCATGTTTGCGGTGAATGGGATCCTCTTTAACCATGAATCTCCGCTGAGAGGGGAAACTTTTGTGACGCGCAAGATCACCCGTGGTGTAGCAAAGATTGCCCTTGGAATGCAGGATAAGATTTACCTGGGTAACCTGAATGCGCGGCGCGACTGGGGTCATGCAAAGGATTATGTGGAAGCCATGTGGCGGATCCTGCAGCAGGATACTCCGGAGGATTATGTCATTGCAACTGGTGTAACTACTCCGGTTCGGGAATTTGTACGGATGGCATTTGCGGAAGTAGGCATTGAAATTGAGTTCAGCGGATCTGAAGCCGGTGAAGTAGCCAAAGTGGTAAGCTGTTCCAATCCTGAATTCCAGCTGGAAGCGGGTAAGGAAGTGGTAGCTGTGGATCCAAGATATTATCGTCCGACTGAAGTGGACCTGCTGATTGGTGACCCCACTAAGGCGCAGACCAAACTGGGATGGAAACCGAAATATGACCTGGCCGGACTGGTAAGTGAAATGGTAGCCGCGGATGTGGACAGCTTTAGAAAGGAGAAGCTGCTGAAGGAGAGTGGGTATTATGTGAAGAATCAGTATGAATAGGTGAGACGTCAGACGTGAGATGTGAGATGTGAGACGAAGAAAAATAATGAAAAAATGGAGTTAACAAGTAAGATTTATATAGCGGGGCATAGAGGGATGGTAGGATCGGCGATTCAGAGAAGACTGCAAGCCGCAGGCTTTACTAATTTTATAACCCGTACCTCGGCGCAGCTGGATTTAAGGAATCAGCAGGCAGTGGCAGATTTTTTCGCGGCAGAGAAACCGGATTATGTGTTTTTGGCAGCCGCAAAAGTGGGCGGTATTCATGCAAACAATACCTTTCGCGGAGAGTTTCTGTATGATAACCTGATGATCCAGAACAATGTGATCCATCAGAGTTATGTAAACGGCGTGAAGAAATTACTGTTCCTGGGCTCTTCCTGTATTTATCCTAAACTGGCGCCTCAGCCATTGAAGGAGGAATACCTGCTGACCGGGGAGCTGGAGCCTACGAATGAACCATATGCCATTGCCAAAATTGCGGGTATAAAATTATGTGATGCCTACCGCAGCCAGTATGGTTGCAATTTTATTTCGGTGATGCCTACCAATTTATATGGCCCGAATGACAACTATGATTTGAATAACAGCCACGTATTACCGGCACTGATCCGGAAGTTTCATGAGGCAAAGGTGGCGGACGCACCCTCGGTAACTATGTGGGGTACGGGAACACCCAGAAGGGAATTTCTGCATGCGGATGATCTGGCAGATGCCTGTTATTACCTGATGGAAAACTACAATGAACCCGGACTGGTAAATATTGGGGTGGGGGATGATATCCCTATCAAGGAGCTGGCCTTGTTAATTAAAAAAGTGGTGGGTTATGAAGGAGAAATCGAGCATGATTTGACCAAGCCTGATGGAACACCGCGTAAATTAATGGATGTCAGCAAGTTGCATGGGTTTGGATGGAAGCATAAAATCGAACTGGAAGAGGGGCTTCAAAAAGTTTATGCAGAATTCGTTGCAGATTACGGTAAATAACCAAAAAATAATGGTAGCCAGCCCAGTTCTTTAAAGATTGGCCCGATTCTCCCTTATTTTAGTGATATGAATAGGGACCTTATCCGAATTGGAATTATTGAAGACAATAATTACCTATTAGAAAATTACCGGGAATTTTTCTCGCATTACAATGATATTGAGTTGCTCTTCAGTTTTCAGAGCCTGGAGGAATGGGAGGTGAACGGGAAACAGGAAGATAATCCAGATGTGATTTTATTGGACCTGGTATTACCAGGTAAAGATGGTATGGAAGGAATAGGCCTGCTTCGGCGGGCCTTTCCATTGGTGAAAATCCTGGTAATATCCGGAGACGACCGACAGGAAGCAGTGGTTGAAAGCCTCAAACTGGGGGCAAATGGCTTCCTGGTAAAGCCTGGGCAGTTAGCGGAAGTTTACCGGGCGGTGGTAGATGTTTGCCGCGATGGAGCTTATTTATCCCCAAAAGCGGCATTGCGGGTAGTAACACATATTGGTAGAAGGGTGGAGGACCAACTGGCTAAACGACTGACCAAAAGAGAATTGGAGCTGGTTTTGTTATTACAAGAAGGATTAACATATAAAGAACTGGCAGAGAAGATGTTTGTCTCTGTTTATACCGTTAATCACCACCTGAAAAAAATCTATCAGAAACTAAACGTCGAAAGTAAGAGTCAATTAATAAGCAAAGTGTTGAATAAGAATTTTTAGATAGTATTTTTGTTCAATATTACTTGAATGAGTAGTAATTGAAGGGATATGTGGCAATACTTTTGCACGGTCGAAAAACGCATGCCGGAACCTGTTGATTATCACCAGATTTAAGGGGGAACTAGCATTGCTGGCTACCTTGGTAGCCAATTGAAAATCTATTGTTTATACTTTACCCTGGTTGCACCTGATGTGACTGAGGAGGCGAAGCTATACTTAAACCAACCATGAATACAGACAGAAAAATTGCGGTTATCGGCCTGGGTTATGTGGGCCTTCCGCTGGCTGTGGAGTTTGCCAAAAAATTCCCTACCGTAGGTTTCGACATTAACGAAAAAAGGGTGAACGAGTTAAATGAAGGCAAGGATTTTACCCTGGAAGTATCCGATGAGGATCTGGCTGCGGTAAAAGGGAAATTGCAAATTTCCTGCAACCTGGATGACCTCAAGGATTGTACCCGCTTTATTGTTACAGTACCTACGCCGGTGGATCGGTATAACCAGCCGGATCTGACTCCATTGAAAAAAGCCAGTGAAACTGTGGGGAAAGTATTGAAGAAGGGCGATATCGTTATTTATGAATCAACCGTTTACCCGGGAGTAACGGAGGACTATTGTGTTCCCGTTCTCGAGAAGGTAAGCGGTTTGTCATTTAATAAAGATTTTTTTGCGGGTTATTCTCCTGAGCGGATCAACCCCGGTGATAAAGAGCGTACACTGACTAAAATCCGTAAGATCACATCCGGTTCTACTCCGGAAGTGGCGGCCGAAGTAAATGATTTGTATTGCTCCATCATTACAGCAGGAACCTTCCAGGCGGCATCCATCAGGGTTGCGGAAGCTGCCAAGGTAATAGAGAATGCCCAGCGTGATATCAATATTGCCTTTGTAAATGAGCTGGCCAAGATTTTCAACCGGTTGAATATTGATACCCGTGCGGTACTGGAAGCGGCGGGTACCAAGTGGAATTTTCTGCCATTCCAACCCGGATTGGTAGGTGGCCATTGCATTGGGGTGGATCCTTATTATTTGGCGCAAAAGGCACAGGAAACGGGGTATCATCCGGAGATTATATTGGCGGGTCGCAGAATCAATGATGGGATGGGAGAGTATGTAGTATTACAGGTGATACGCCATTTAAACCGCAGGGGGTTACCGGTTGTAGGAGGAAAAGTGCTGATTTTGGGACTGACATTTAAAGAGAATTGTCCGGATATCCGGAATACCAAAGTGGTGGATATTGTTTATCATTTAAGGGATCAGGGAGTGGATGTTGACATTTACGATCCATGGGCAAGCAAGGAGGAAGTGGTGCATGAGTATGGATACGATATCTTTACGGATGCTGCCGAATTGGGTCAGGATTACGATGGTGTTATCCTTGCGGTAGCTCATAAGCAATTCCTGAACGGAACCGATTGGCGCTCGAAATTGAAGTCGAATGGTGTCTTGTACGATGTAAAAGCTGTGTTGCCACTTGGAGTAGCAGATGCGAGATTGTAATAAATAAGATTAAGAATAAAGAATGAAGTTATTAGTAACAGGAGGAGCCGGCTTTATCGGGAGTCATATAGTGGAAGGCCTGTTAAAGCGGAGAGATGTTACAGGTGTTCGGGTGTTGGATAATTTAAGTACGGGGTATTTAAAAAATATTGAAGCCTTTAAGGAGGATGATCGTTTCGAATTTATTGAAGGCGATATCAGGTCGGTAGCTGATTGTACGAAAGCTGCAACCGGAATGGACATGATAAGCCACCAGGCTGCATTAGGATCTGTACCGAGAAGTATCAAGGACCCAGCGACCACCCACGATGTAAATGTGAATGGTTTTTTGAATATCCTGGATGCTGCACGGGGGGGTGGTATAAAAAAGATGACATATGCTTCTTCATCATCGGTTTATGGGGATTTGCCTGATAGTCCAAAGGTGGAAACAAAAACAGGGCGTGTATTATCGCCGTATGCTGCAGGAAAAATGGCGAATGAATTATATGCAGAGGCTTATGCACGTCAATATGGAATTCAGTTAGTTGGATTTCGTTATTTCAATGTGTTCGGTCCGCGCCAGGATCCAAACGGGGCCTATGCTGCAGTAATTCCTTTATTTGTAAAAGCGGCGTTGGAAGGAAAAGCTCCAGTAATAAATGGAGATGGAAGTATTACAAGAGATTTCACTTATGTTGAAAACGTAGTCAATGCTAACCTGAATGCGTTATTCGAATTTGAACAGCCTGGCACGCATGAGGTTTTCAATATTGCCTGCGGACAAACAACGAGTTTGAATGAATTGTGGCGGTTGATTTGTAAGTTATGTGAGATTGAAATACAACCGATATATGGTCCTGTGCGCAATGGTGATATTTTACAAAGTCTTGCTGAGATAAGCAAAGCAAAAATGAAATTAAAGTATACTATTTTGAAAACCTTAGAACAAGGAATTGAGCAGACGATAAATTGGAGTCATGCTATTCAAGTTAAATCATGAAAAATGAATAGAATAGCTTTTTTACTAATAATTGTTTTCATCAGCTTAGTTGGCTGTACTTCTTCGCGAGATATTGTCTATCTGAATAACACGAAGGGTGATACTGCGAATTTGAGCAGTTTGCTAAATTCTAAGTTGGAATTTGAAACCCCAATTCAAAAAAATGATCAATTGTGGATAACCGTTGGTGGGCCAAATGCGGCTGATTTAATTGCATTGAATTCAGCTATGGGTATGGTAGGTGCTGGTGGCGGAGCAATGATGCAACAGGGCGGCGCTCAAATATTGGGTTATTTGGTAGAAGCAGATGGTACAATAAAAATGCCTTATGTTGGTAAAATTAAGGCAGTTGGTTTAACAAGAATTCAGTTAGAAGAATATTTGCAAAAAGCATTTTCTGATTATACAAAAGATCCGATTGTTAATGTTAGGTTCATGAATTATCGGGTTACTGTATTAGGAGAGGTTTCAAAACCTGGCACATATACAATACCTACAGAAAGAATGACGATTCTTGAAGCTATTGGAATGGCTGGAGATTTAACAATCTTTGGCAGGAGGAATGAGGTTTTGGTTTTAAGGGAAATTGAAGGCAAACGAGAGTTTGGCAGGGTTGATCTATTGTCTCGGGAAATCGTGAATTCACCATATTATTATTTAAGAACCAATGATGTGGTTTATGTAGAGCCAGCACCTGCAAGGTTTTTTGCCAGAGAGAGATTGCCTCAATTTTTGACGGTGGCAAGTGGAGCTTTATCTATTGTTGCCATAATTATTAGTCTTACAAAATAAAATAATTTGACAAAAGAGCACTTGGGACCGATAAATAGATCTCAAAATAAAGGTCTTTCACTTGATGTAATAATTAGGAGGTCAATTCCATATTGGCTATTGCTGATTCTTGCGGCAGCATTGAGTTATTTTGCATCTTACTTGTATTTGAGGTATACCCCTAAAGTATATAGAATACAGTCAAGGGTAATTGTTAATGATGATGATCAAGAAAAGAGTAATAGTAATTTACTTAGGTTTCAATTAGATGGATCAGGGTTATACAATGAAATAGAAAAGGAAGTTGAGATACTAAAATCTAGAGATTTAATTGGCCAGGTTGTAAAAAAAATATCACTCTGTGCGAATTTTTCCAAGTCTGGAAAAGTGCGCGTGTCTGATGTTTATGGAAGCCAATCTCCAATAAAGTTGGAAATTTTCGAACCTGAAAAAATTAAGGATACTTACTTAGGAAATGTCAATCTAACAACTCAAGGAGAAATTGAGTATTTAGGAAAAGTGTATCCGGTTGATAGTATAGTAATGAGTCCTTTTGGAAGAATCCGCTGGACTTTAACGGGGACAGTTTCTTCTGAATCAACTATTACATTAGAGGTATCTACAATAAATAAGAGCATATCAAAATTCAAATCAAAGCTATCTGTTAATCCAATAACATCACAATCCTCCATAGTAGACATAACTATGATGGAAACACAGCCTGAGCGTGCAATTGATATCTTAAATACGCTCCTAGAAGAATACAGCAAAAACTATGTTGGATTTAAAAGAAGAATTGGGCAAAATACCCTTGACTTTGTTGATGAGAGACTATCTCTTGTTGCCTCTGAATTGACAAATGTTGAAAAAGATCTGGAATCGTTTAAGCGTAAAGAAGGAGTTGTTGATTTATCAGCAGAAGGACAAATATTCTTAAACCAGGTAAGCGAATTAGATCAACAAGCAGCACAAATTGATGTCCAATTATTGGTATTAAAAGATTTAAGAAAGTATGTAACAAAGCGAAATGACGAGAAAGCCCCCGCGCCCGCTACTTTGGGATTATCTGATCCGGTTTTAATAGAATTGTTGAATCAGTTGTTTCAAGCTGAATTTGAATTAGAGAGCGCTAAGCAGATGACTGGGATAAAAAATCCCAAAATTGAAATTATTGAAAGTTCAATAGCAAAACTTAAGCCAAGTATATTAGAAAGCATTAATAATCTTGAGTCATCATTGCAAAAGACTCGTGCAGGAATCAGGTCAAGCGCTTTAAACAGAGAAATGGCGCTTAAAAGAATTCCGCAAAAAGAACGCATGCTGCTTGATATTAGCAGGCAACAATCTATAAAGAATACTATTTATACTTTTTTGTTACAAAAGAGAGAGGAGGCTGCTATTCAATATGCTTCAGTTGTTCCAAATAATAGGATAATTGATCAGCCAATAACCTTTGGCATTGAAAAACCAAAAGCATTATTAGCTCATTTGATAAGTTGGTCATTCTTTTTTGCAATTGTTCTAGCTTATGTTTACTTAATGGAGTTTGCAAATCCGCGCTATTTGTATAGAAAAGAAATTGAGGAAGATTTGCTAATGCCGGTTGTTGGAGAGTTGATTTTTATTCCAGATGCTGATCGCGAAGAAGGTATAGTAGTCAAAGAGAATAAACGGGATATCATAAATGAACAGTTTAGAGAATTAAGAACAAATATTTCATTTTTGAAAAAAGGCGATTCGAGTCAGACAATTTTATTTACTTCATCAAAGAGTGGAGAAGGCAAAAGTTTTGTTTCGGTTAATCTAGCTATCAGTTTAGCTCAAACTGGAAAAAGTGTTGTAATTGTTGAACTCGATTTAAGAAAACCAAAAGTGATTCAATATTTGGGTCTCAATAGAGAAAATGGAATCAGTAACTATTTATCAGGAAATATTGAGAAGGAGCAGATTGTTCGGGTAGTAAAGAAAATTCCTAATTTGTTCGTAATTGGTGCTGGTCCACTTCCTCCAAATCCTGCAGAACTGATTCTGAATGAAAGAATGGAGATTTTATTCAATTATCTGAAGAGCAATTTTGATTATGTATTAATTGATGCACCTCCCGTTGGAATGGTTACTGATGCCAGATTATTAGGACAATATGCTGATACTTGCCTGTATATAATACGATCAAACTATACTGAAAGAAGCTATGGTGATTTAATCAGTGGTTTGAATGAGAAGGGTGGTCTGCCAACTATTAATATCGTGTTTAATGGTATTCCATTAAAAAGGCTTGTAGGTTATGGATATGGATACGGTTATGGCTATGGTTATGGATACGGATATGGTTATCATTCAGATCAAAAGAAAATAACTTCCACTTTTTATACCAAAATGTTGCGCTTTTTTAAGCGATCTTAATTTATTATCGTGATAAGAATTATTGAATTACCTAAAATTGCTGATCCAAGAGGTAATCTTACATTTATACAGAATCCGGATCAATTACCTTTTCCAGTTAAAAGGGTTTTCTGGATGTATGATGTGCCCGGAGGTGAAATCAGAGGTGGACATGCGTACAAAACACAACATGAATTGATTATTGCTTTGAGTGGTAGTTTTGATGTAGTTATCACTGAAAAAAATAGTACTCAAAAAAAGTATCATTTAAACAGGTCTTATTTTGGTCTGTATTTGCCTCCTAATACATGGAGGCATATGGAAAACTTCTCCACTAATTCTATTTCTTTACACTTGTCGTCTTCATTTTATAATGCAGATGATTACATACGTCAATTTGATGAGTATAGAAAGATCTGAAATAATGGGTACATCAACTGTATTTGATTGTACAATTTTGGAGTTACCCAAGATTTCTATGGATTCCGGTTCAATAACTTCAATTAATAATAAAATCGATATACCATTTAATGTTGAGCGGGTTTATTATTTGTATGATGTCCCAGCGGGTGTTGAAAGAGGAGGGCATGCACATAGAAATTTATATCAATTAATTATTCCAATTGCAGGTTCATTTGATATAGTTCTTTCTGATTCAAAACACAGACGTACTTTTTCAATTAATCGTCCAAACTATGGATTATTGATTATACCTGGAATCTGGAGAGAACTTAATAATTTTTCTTCTGGATCTATTTGTATTGTATTAGCATCAGCTGCATACGATGAAAATGATTACATACGATCTTATGAAGAGTTTTTGAATATTAAGAGTAAAATATGAAAATTCATCCATTATCTGATGTCCAATCAACGCAAATAGGTGCAAACACAACAGTATGGCAATATGCTATTATTTTAAAAGAGGCGAGAATTGGTAAAAACTGTAATATTAACTGTCATACATTCATAGAAAATGATGTTATAATTGGCGACAATGTAACTATTAAAGCCGGGGTATATCTTTGGGATGGCATTAGAATTGATGATAATGTTTTTATAGGTCCAAATGTTTCTTTTACTAATGATAAATATCCCAGGTCTAAAGTATATCCATCAAGTTTTCAAAACACTATAATTGGAAGGTGCGCATCGATAGGAGCTGGAGCTATAATTTTAGGTGGAGTTACGATTGGAGAGTACGCCATGGTTGGTGCGGGAAGTTTGGTAACTAAAGATGTACCACCGTATGCTGTAGTTTACGGGTCGCCAGCTAAAGTTGTTAGATATATTAATCAGTAATAGTTATTACGCGGAAAAAGTTTTAAATGAAAATACCATTTCTTGATTTCACTTATATGCATTCAGGTTTAAGGGAGGAAATGATTGATGCATTTGCTGAAGTTTATGATAGTAATTGGTTTATTCTGGGTAAGAAGGTTGATGCATTTGAATCTGAATTTGCAAGATTTTGCGGTTCGCGATTTTGTGCTGGAGTAAGTAATGGATTGGATGCACTTAAGTTGGCTTTAATGGCATTAGGCATTAAGGAAGGTGACGAAGTAATCGTTCCATCCAACACCTATATTGCAACGCCATTAGCGGTTTCATTTGTAGGCGCAAAACCTGTTTTTGTAGAACCCAGCCTAAAGACTTATAATATAGATCCTGATTTAATATCAGATATAATAACCGAACGTACAAAAGCTATTATACCCGTCCATTTGTATGGGCAAGCTTGTGAAATGGAGCAAATCATGGATATTGCCCATAAATATAAATTGTTCATTATTGAAGATAATGCGCAGGCGCAAGGGGCAATGTTTAATGAATGTTTAACTGGTAATTGGGGTGATATTAATGCTACTAGCTTTTATCCAGGGAAAAATCTTGGTGCATTAGGCGACGCGGGGGCGATAACAACAAATAATTCAGAACATTATGAAAAAATTCTAGCATTACGTAATTATGGATCAAAAGCCAAGTATGTTCATGATTTTATAGGTTATAACATGAGGCTAGATGAAATTCAAGCTAGTTTTCTATCTGTAAAACTGAAAAAACTTAATGATTGGAATAAGCAACGAAGTGAAATAGCTCAACGCTATAATGAAATGCTTGACGGTGTAGGCGATGTAGTGCTTCCTAAATTAGCCAATAAGGCTACCCATGTTTATCATTTATATGTTATCAGAACAAAGTATCGTAACAAGTTACAAAAATATTTATCAGATCAGGGTGTTTGTACGCTAATACATTATCCAATTCCACCGCACTTGCAAAATGCATATTCCCATCTTAATTATTCAAAGGGTGCATTTCCTATTGCCGAAGAATTGGCAGATACATCTTTGAGTTTACCTATTTGGCCTGGTTTGAATTTAAAGCAAATAGAAACCATTTCCATGCATATTAAAGCTTTCTTTTCTGCCCAATAGCAACTTAAATGGATAACAATAGAACCGTTCAAGCTTTATGGGTAGGCCTCGGATCTTTAAGCACATTTGCATTGAGTTTTGTAAGTGCCGCTATTTTATCTCGATATTTTAATAAACACGATTATGGTACGTATAAACAAATATTATTTGTTTACAATTCGTTATTGATATTTTTTTCTGCTGGACTTCCTCGTGTATATAGTTACTTTTTACCTAAGTATTCTGTCGAGGAAGGTAAATCGATAGTCAATAAAATTGGAGTGGCCCTAGCAATTTCAGGTCTGCTGTTTGGTGTTGTTTTATTTTCATGTGCCGAAGTAATTGGTTATGCGCTACGCAATCCAGATATTTCAATTGGCTTAAAATATTTCTCTTTAGTGCCGGTTTTTATGTTTCCTACATTTGGCGTAGAGGGTATATTTGCAACCTATCAAAAAACAAAATACATAGCTGTTTATCAAACGCTAACGCGTTTCTTGATGCTTTTCTTTATTGTAGGGGCCGTTGTGTTTTTTGAAGGCACTTATTTAAACGCAATCTATGGTTGGGTTATTGTTTCAATTCTCTCTTTGATTATAGCGTTATATTTTAAATCAATACCTTTTAAGGGTGTAAAAAGTGTTTCTACTAATTTAACCTATAAAGACTTATACACGTATAGCCTTCCGATTGTACTAGCTAGTATTGCTGGAGTTGCTATTAAATCTGCTGATCAATTTTATATTAGTCGTTTTTTTGGTTCAGAAATATTTGCAGAATTTTCAAACGGATTTATTGAACTTCCTTTGGTAACTATGATTACCGGGGCTACATCCGCCGTTTTAATGCCACTATTTTCAAGAATCAAAAGTAAACAGGTTGATTATAATGAGATATGCGTTGTGTGGAAAAGTGCTTTGTATAAATCTGCTACTATAATTTATCCATTAGTGATTTTTTTCATGTGGTTTGCTCAAGATATTGTAGTCTTATTGTATTCAAATGTTTATAGCAATTCTTCACTTTATTTTCAGTTGGCACTAGTTATCAATTTTTTTAATCTGATTATTTTTGCTCCACTTTTATTTGCTTTTGGAGAAACCCAATACTACTTCAAGCTTCACTTAATAATTGCTTTATTAGCGTGGATAGGTGGTGCAATTGTGTTATTTATTTTTAATAGCCCAATTGCTATATCTATTTTTTCTGTTTGCCTTAGCATATTTAAAATAGTTTTGGGAATGATTAAATCTTCTGAATTGTTGGATACAAAAGTTTGGAATTTATTCCCTTTTCGAACTTTGATACCTATACTAATTCAAAGTATATGTGTCATTCTTCTTGTATCATTTACAAGGCAGATCTATTTTGGTGATCTGCATATTGTTATTCGTTTGCTGGTTTGTTTTATACTATATTCTGGATTAGTTTTAATTACTTCGCGCTTTTTTGGAATAGATTATTTGACAGTTATTTCCCCCATAATCAAGCGTTTGATTTAATTGATTATTAAACGAAACTGTTTAATCTACCTAATTGTCAAATAAAATATATTTAATTTAATGATGTTCGAGTATAGATTTACAGTATTTACACCTTGTTTTAATTCAGAAAAATTCTTACACAGAGTTTTTGAAAGCTTGCAAAATCAGACTTTTTTAAACTTTGAATGGCTTGTTATTAATGATGCTTCTACCGATGGTACAGATGATTTGATAAAAAGATACATTGACGAGGCAAAATTTCCTGTTCGGTATTTTAATTTGACGAAGAATCAAATGATCGCTGCTAATTATAATTTGGCCATCAAGGAGAGTAATGGTGAATTTTTGATTCCCTTTGGGCATGATGATAGAATTTTTCCAAATGCATTAGAAAGATTTGATGAAATATTGAGACAATACGATGGCCCGAACATTAGTGCGGTATATTGTTTGTGTGAAAATCAGCATGGTCGGCTTGTTTCTGACAAGTACCCTGAAGATTTTCAAATATCTGATTATTTTACAATGTTTTTTAGCTTAGGGAATGAGGCTGAAAAATTTCAGTGTTTCAAAACTTCAGTATTAAGGCAGTATCCTCCTTTGAGAGTGGATATAGGTAGTGGCATTCCTGCAGCATGGTTATGGGGTATGGTGGGTTGTGACTTTAAGGCAATTTTTGTAAACGAAATTTTGCGGGTTTATTATATTGAAGACAATAACCCCAATTCACTATCAAAGTCAAAAAGAACCAAAAACCCAGAGGCTATTTGGTACTATTATTTGTATTGGGTCAATAAATTTCAATACAAGATTAATAGTAATTATAAAAGAAGGCTTAGAGGCATTTTGGGTTATGCGTCTTATGGGTTGTATGCAAGAAAAAGTATTGCTCAGATGTTAGAACCAATTACAAGACTGGAAAATAAACTCATAATCCTTTTGTTAGTTCCACTTGCTTATATATTGAATTGGAAAAATTCATAAAATAGTATTTTGAAAATTTGTATAGTTTCCAGGTTTTTTTTTCCAGAAATTAGTCCAAGGGCATTTAGGACTACGGAGTTAGCAATAGAGCTTGCACAACAAGGGCACGATGTCCTTGTTGTGTTACCAGATTTAGGAGTCGACTTGTCTTTTTTTAGTAGAGAATATAATATCACTTTTAAATATTACGGTAAGCTGTCTTGGAAAGGATTTCAATTCGGAAATGGAGTAATAGGCTCCCTTTTGCAACGAATTCAATTTCGTATACTGAATAGTGCAATTGATTTCCCTCATACGGAGTTATTTTTTAAAGTAAAAGATTTTTTAAAAGATAAAAACGGATTCGATATTTTAATTTCTATTGCTAGGCCTCATCCAATTCATTGGGGTGTTGCAAGAGCGATAACTAAAAATCCTACTTTGTCAAAAACATGGATTGCTGATTGCGGCGATCCATTTACTGGTGCAACAGTTGATAAGTTCAAAAAATGGTTCTATTTACGATGGATTGAAAACTGGGCATTTAAAAAAGCTACATTCATTACAATTCCAATTCACTCATCAATTACTGCCTATAGCCATCGATTTCGTAATAAAATTCGAATAATACCACAAGGCTTTAGGATGGATGAAAATATTTCAACATTATTAAGGCCTGAGAAAGTTGTTCCTTCATTTGCTTATGCCGGATCTTTTATTCCTGGTTTAAGAGATCCAAGATTGTTTATGAATTTTTTGCTAAAACAAAATATTGATTTTCGATTTTATGTTTTTACAAATTCGAAAGAAATTTTAGCTGATTATATAACAAAGTCCAATGGTCGAATTAAGCTGATGAAAATATTGCCAAGAGATGAATTGTTGCAATTTCTTAAGGGTATGGATTTTTTGGTAAATTTTGATAATAATACAGCAGTTCATTCACCTAGTAAATTGATAGATTACGCTATTACACAACTCCCAATACTGAATATTACAAATAAATTGGAAGAAGAAATTATTGCTGAGTTTCTGCATGGTAATTATCATAACAGATATGTTGTAGAAAATTTGGATCAGTTTAATATAAAAAATGTTGCAAAGCAATTTTTGGAATTGCATACAAAAAATTGAACCTAGGTAACGATGTATTGGATTTCAAGTAAACGAGCACCAATCCTAGCATTTTTAATTTCACCTTTTTTGTTGTTATTATATGTATTTAACAACAAGGAAATGGTGTGGGCAAAAAATGCTGTTTGGTTGTTTGTAATATATTACGGGGCAACATTTGTTATCTCAAATCCTGGTATGGATGCCTATTATTATGCAAATCAATTGGAAAATATGCATAATAGTGGGTTGTCTTTTTCAGAATTAATTAAATATGATTATGGGCAAAGTTCTTCTACTTTTGATATTATTCAGCCAACCATTACTTATATAGTTTCCAGATTTACATCCAATTATTCAATACTATACGCTGTATTTGGTATAATATTTGGTTTTTTTTATTCCCGCAATATTTGGTTTGTATTAGATAAAATAGAGACATCAAAATCAAAAATATTTATATTACTAATTGCGCTTCTTGTTCTGATTATTCCTTTTTGGTCATTGAACGGTGTGAGAATGTGGACTGCTGCGCATATGTTTGTATATGGATTATTTAATTTCCTTTACTCCAAAAAGTGGAAATATGCTTTAATCATTTTTTTGACAATATTTATGCATTTTTCATTTGCATTTGTCGTTTTAATTTTTGGATTATATCTTCTTTTGGGTAATAGGGTGCATTTCTATTTTATTTTATTTTTGCTATCTATTCTTGTTTTTCAAATAGATTTGGATTTCTTTAATCAGTTTATAACTTCAAATCTTCCGGAAAAACTAAAAGTAAAAGCTGGTGCTTACACAAATGAAGATTACATAAAGGCACAGGCAATTAATACTTCAAAAACAAATTGGTATGTACAATACTATGCTCTTTTATTAAAGTGGAGCATATCTGCAATTCTAATTGGAATATATTTCAGATTTAGATCCTTTTTGGTAGAGGATAAGTTTTTAAAGTCTTTATTTAGTTTTACTCTTTTATTTTATTCCTTTTCAAATTTCACTGCATCACTTCCATCTTTTGAAAGATTTATTACCATAGCTAATTTAATATCAATTTCACTCATTTTATTAATATTGTCAAATAATATAAATGATAGATATATTCGTAGATTATTGTATGTTTTCCCTCCGATTATTATTATCTACTTATTAGTTACATTTCGAATTGGTCTTGATACAATTTCATTATTAACAATTTTTGGAAATCCAATAGTTACTTTGATTGCTGGGGATGATATTGCATTAATTAGTTTAATTAAATGAGTGAGTTATTTAAATCTGTTCAAGCCGATCTTTTTAGGATAAATGGCGAACATTTTAGTTTAGGTGCTCTTTATCGGGGATTAAAATCAAAGGGGTTTAGATTTTTGCTATGCTACAGATTTGCAAGTCTTTCCAATAATTTTGTGATTAAATTAGTTTCGCGAATACTTATTAGGCACTATACATTTAAGTTTGGTTTTCAAATTCCTTTGCAAACTAAAATTGGTAAAGGTTTTTTTATTGGACATTTTGGAACAATTGTTATAAGTGCGAACGCCACAATAGGAAATAATTGCAACATTGCCCACAATGTTACAATTGGTAGTGCAAGAGGTAAAAGATCTGGTGCGCCAATTATTGGCAATACTGTATGGATAGGTACAGGTGCTGTATTGGTAGGTAAAATTACTATTGGCGATAATGTATTAATTGCACCAAATGCTTTTGTGAATTTTGACGTACCTGCACATTCAATAGTTTTGGGTAATCCTGGAAAAATTATTCCTCGAAATGATCCTACTGAATTCTATATAAATAATATTATGAATTTCTCATGATTTTGCAGTATTTTTTTCAGAAATATCAGGATTATTTTAGTTGGAAAACTAAATGTAAAATTGTGGTGTTTGAATCTGATGATTGGGGGACAATAAGGATGCCTAGTACAGAGGCAATTAAAGTTTTGGGTCAAAAAAATAAAAAGCTTTATAATGATCCATATTCTCTATATGATTCTTTAGAGAATAGCTTAGACTTAGAATCTTTGTTTGATGTATTACAAAAGCATAAAACTAAGAATAATCAAAGACCTATTTTTACTTTTAATACAATTGTTGCTAATCCCGATTTCGAAATGATAAGAAATTCTAATTTTAATTCTTATCATTTTGAGAGATTTACTGACACTATTTCCCGACTAAACAGTAATGATAATGTATTGAGGTTATGGAAAGAAGGGGTTGATCAAAACTTTATTTTTCCTCAGTTTCACGGTCGAGAACATGTTAATGTATTAAGGTGGTTATCTGAATTGAGGAATGGGAATAAAAATCTACTTGAAGCATTTGATTGGTCGTGTTTTTCAGTGCCTTATTTTTCTGAAAAAAATTTTAGAAAAAATTTAATGGCCTCTTTAGATCATAATGGCATTGAAAGTGATTATTATTTTCAAGAGAGGTTTATTAACGAGGGCCAAGCTTTATTTAAATCAATATTTGGTTTTAATTCAAAATCTTTTATCGCACCTGCTTATATATGGGATTCTTTGTTGCATCAAACAATGTATAATGCAGATATTCGATACCTGCAAGGAATAGCATTTCAGTACATTCCTTCACGCGGCTCTAATTTTAAACGTGTCCTTCATTATAATGGTCAATCATTAAGTAAAGGACTTAAAGCATTAGTAAGAAATGTTTTTTTTGAGCCTTCATTGCATAAGAATTTAGATGTTGTTGGAACTTGTTTAAAAAGGATTAATAAATTATTTAATCATAATAGACCTGTAATTATTGGATCCCATCGTCTTAACTACATAGGGAGTTTAAATGAAAAAAACAGAATAAATAACTTAAATAAGTTAGATGAATTACTTGGGGAAATATTAAAAAGATGGCCAGACGTATTGTTTTTATCTTCTGATCAGCTTGGTGATTTGATTTCAAATAAGAATATCGATTCAGAATATTTTAGAAATGCAATTTGAAAGTTGGTTCAAAATAATGTTAATTTCTAATAAGAATAATTATTGAAATACGTGAAGTATTTATTTGTTACAGGATCTCTTAACCAGGGTGGTGCAGAATATCAGATTATTGCTTTAGCAAAACTATTAAAGGACAATTATTGTGATGTATTAATTGTATCATTGACTGATCACTCATTCTTCAAACAATTTTTAATTGAAAATGATTTAAAATTTATTCAGTTTTCCAATGAAGATTCAAAATTAATTAGGTTTAAAAAATTAATAAAGGTCATAAAAAAATATCGTCCTCATTATATAGTAAGTTATCTAAAAATACCAAGTCAATTCACCTTATTTGCTAAGCTAGTTTCAAATCACAGATGTAAATTTATATCGGGTGATAGAACTTCTGCTGAACTTGGAATCCATGATTTAGTATATTTTAATTTAATGAGATTTTCTGATCATGTTACAGTCAACTCTTTAAGAAAGCTGGATTATATTAATAGGCGTTTCTCTTTTTTGAAAGATAAAGTTTCATTTTTTCCAAATATTATTGATACAATTAAATTTTCACCTTCTAATTCAATAGATAATAAACTGGAGTTAAACGTATGCTATGTAGGTAGGATTTCTCCTGAAAAAAATTTGGAAAGTTTAATTTATGCTGTTAACTCTTCATTATTGAAGGGTTATAAATTTAAATTCACTATCTATGGGGATCAAAGAAATTTAAGCTATTATCAAAAATTATTATCACTCGTAAACGATTTGGAATTAAATCAAGCTATTTTATTTAAAGGAAAATCAAATAATGTATTGTCTATTTATCATGAAGCTGATTTAATTTGCTTAGTTTCTTTTTATGAAGGATTTTCCAATGTTATTTCTGAAGCTATGGCTTGTGGTGTACCTATACTTGCCAGTGACTTAATTGAAAATGAATATTTAATTACGCATGGAGAAAATGGCTTTTTAGCTAATCCAAATTCTATTGAATCGATAAGTGATTGTTTAGACAAGTTTTTTAGCCTTTCACCAAATGAAAGAGCAAAAATCGGCATTAAAAATAGGGCAAAAGCAATTGAAATTTTCGATTCAAAATCCATCTTCAAAGATTATATGAAGCTTTTTAAATCATTATGAAAATTGCACGAGTTTTTCCAACATTTCAAACAGATTTTAAATACACAGAACATTACCTTGCTAAAGAGTTAAAGAAAGAGGGGCATCAAACAATTTTTGTAACTTCTGATAGATACCTGAGCTCCTGGAAGAAGTATTTAAAATCTGTTAATCCTGCCGGGGTGTACTCTTATGAAGATTATATTGTTTATAGGCTTAAGTCTTTTTTTCCGGGGGAAAAAGCAATATTTAAAGAGATATCGAAGTGTTATAATTTAATTTTCAAGAATAGTGTTGATGTAATTCACATATTAGGAATTGGGACCTTTACAACTGCCCTGGTACTTTTTCTATCAAAATTCAAACATGGAAGTAATGCAAGAATTTTAATTAGTGATCACACTGATGTAAGAACGCATACTAGGGAAGGATTGTTTGCTAATATCTATTATAAAGTGCTTCGTCTTCTATTTAATTTATTAGGAGGTAAGGTTTATAAAATTATCACATTTAGTAATGGTAGCGTTGAGGTATTATCAAAGAGATTTGGTATTCCTAAGAATAGATTTTCAGTAATTCCATTAGGTTATGATCAGGACAAATTTTATTTGAAGCGTAACAATTCAAAATCTAATAAATTTACTATTGGTTTTGCTGGTAAAATAGACCCTAAAAAACGAATTGACTTTCTTTTGAATTGTGTCAATGAACTTCCATTTGCACACGATGTTCATATAATTATAGCAGGTATAACAAGTGACTCTTATTCTCAAAAAATCAGATCAATCAGTAAAAAATCAATATTTAGCTCTGAGTTAGTTCCTTTTTTTGAAACGGAACAGTTAGCTGATTTTTACAATAGTATTGACTTGGCGGTTTATCCTGGCGGTATAAGCATTACAACTATTGAAGCGAGTGCATGCGGCACTCCTGTGATTATATTTAAATCCATTGAGGGACTCGAGGAGAGAGTAAGTTTCGGTCGGGGCTTATTATTTGAATCTGAAGATGAATTAAAAAATGCTATTTCACATTATTATCAATTATGGAAAAATAGTGAGATTGACAATAAGAGAATTTCGGAAATAACAAAGGAATTTTATTCTTGGAGTAACATTAAAAATAAATATTTGGAATTTTATGGATAACGGTTTAAATAAAAAAGTAAGATTTGGAATCATTGGATGTGGACGAATTGCACAAAGACATGCAAAGCATATTCGTAAGGTTGGTGAATTAGTTGCTGTATGTGATATAATTCCAGAGAAAGCTATTTCTTTAGCCAAGGACCCTGCTTCCGTTGCGTATTTTGATATAGAAGACTTCTTAGTAAAAAATGCCGGAGAAATTGACGTTGTTTCAATCTGTTCTCCAAATGGTTTGCATGCAAGCCATGCAATTATGGCTCTGAATGCAGGTTTTAATGTTCTTGTGGAAAAACCAATGGCAATAAAGGTTAGTGATTGTGGTGAAATGATAAAGGCGGCTGAAAGAGCTAATAAAAGGTTATTTGCCATTAAACAAAATCGATTCAACCCTCCAGTGGCCGCTGTAAAAAAGGCAATTGATGATGGTGTGTTTGGAAAGATTTATAGTGTACAATTGAGTTGTTTTTGGAATAGAAATGCGGATTATTATGAAAATTCATGGAAAGGTTCATTAGATCTTGATGGTGGAACTCTTTATACTCAATTCAGTCATTTTATAGATTTATTATATTGGATTGTTGGAGATGTGAGAAGAGCATTTGCATTAACAAATAACTTTGCACATATTGATATCATAGATTTTGAAGATACAGGGGTTGTTGCACTTGAATTCTATAACGGCGCCTTGGGTACTATTAATTATACTGTAAATAGTTATGGCAAAAATATGGAAGGTTCATTAACGATTTTTGCTGAGAATGGAACCGTCAAGATAGGGGGCCAATATTTAAATGAACTGGAGTATCAATCTATCAAGGATTTTGAATTCACAAATTTGCCTAAGGGAAATACTGCAAATAATTATGGTACTTATATGGGATCTATGAGCAATCATGATAAGGTGTATGAAAATCTTGTTGAAGTTTTACTTGAGGGAAAAGCAATCTCTACCAGCTCTTTTGAAGCTTTGAAAACAGTTGAAATAATTGATAAAATATATCAATCTGCATTAAATAATAATTAATCAATTTGTCTTGAAGATTCTTAGTGTTAGTTTACGTGATGTCCAACTTGGAAATAATGTAACAATAATTGAACCTTGTAACATATATGAGTGCCAAATAGGAAATGACAGCTTTGTGGGACCATTTACAGAAATTCAGCGCAATGTTACAATTGGAGAAAAGTGCAAAATTCAATCACATTCTTTTATTTGTGAGTTTGTAACAATAGGTAATCAATGTTTTGTTGGACATGGTGTAATGTTTGTGAATGATTTGTTTAAAGAGGGTAAACCCGCAGGTGGTGATAAATCTAAGTGGAAATCAACTCGTATAGGTAATAATGTTTCAATAGGAAGTAATGCTACAATATTGCCAGTTGAAATTTGTGATAATGTTGTCATTGGTGCCGGATCTGTAGTTACTAAGAGTATAACAGTACCTGGTATTTATGCTGGTAACCCGGCATCTTTAATTAGAACAATTTAAATTTTATTGTGTGAAAGTTCCTTTTGTGGATTTAAAAAGACAATATCTGTCAATAAAAGATTCAATTGATTTGGCGATTGAATCTGTAATTGACAATACTGCATTCATAGGTGGAAAATACGTGAATGAATTTGAAGCTGAATTTGCAAAAATGTATGGCGTAAAGCATTGTATTAGTTGTGCTAATGGAACCGATAGTCTATACATTATTATGAAAATGCTTGGAATTGGTACTGGTGATGAAGTTATTACTGCTGCAAATAGTTGGATTAGTAGTAGTGAAACAATATCACAAACAGGGGCAAATCCTGTTTTTGCGGATGTTGATTATAACTTTCTTACCATAAATATTCAAGATTTAGAAGCAAAAATAACTAATAGAACAAAGGCAATCATACCTGTTCATTTAACTGGTCAGGTTTGTGATATGGATAAAATATTAGAACTCGGAAAAAAATATTCTATCCATGTGATTGAGGATTGTGCTCAAAGTCATTTTAGTGAATTTAAAGGGCATAAGGCAGGGACAATGGGTATAGCAGGCTCTTTTAGTTTTTATCCTGGTAAAAATCTTGGAGCTTATGGAGATGCTGGTTGCATTATTACCAACGATAATCAACTTGCTGAAAAATGTAGAATGTATGCGAGGCATGGAGCTTTAATAAAGCACCAACATAAAATGGAGGGTATAAATAGTAGGTTAGATGGGCTACAAGCAGCAATTCTTCTGGCTAAATTACCTCATATTTTAAAATGGACAGATGATAGAATTAGAGTGGCCGCACTTTATGAAAGGTATCTTCAAGAAATTAAACAAATTAAAACTCCGGTTGTTCGTGCAGACTCAAAACATACATTTCATTTGTATGTAATAGTTACAGAAGATCGAAATAATCTTATGCAATATTTAAAGCAGAAGAATATAGAAACTGCAATTCATTATCCAACAGCCTTGCCTTATATGGAGGCTTATCAGTATCTGGGTTATAACAGGGAAGATTTTCCAGTTGCAAGCGATCTGGAATCTAAAATATTAAGTTTACCCATTTTTCCAGAAATAACTGAATCTGAAGTTCAGTATGTTGCTCAATCAATAGCCGAATATTTTGAAAGTACTACAGGTTAACACTACGATAAATTCTGGAAGCACTGGGCGGATAGCTGAGGGAATTGGAGAAGTTATAAGAAAAAGTGGTGGAGATAGTTATATTGCTGGTTCTGTGGGGAGTAGTGTATCGTCACAATCAAAAATTGTTGGCAATAAATTAGATAAAACAACACATATCCTTCGGTCTTTATTTTTGGATCAACATGGATTGGGTTCTCAAAATTCGACAAAAGAGTTTGTAAAGTATATTGAACAAGTTCAACCTGATATCATACATCTCCATAATGTTCATGGATATTATTTAAATATTCAGATATTATTTAATTTCTTAAAAACTTATAATAGGCCGTTAGTATGGACATTTCATGATTGTTGGCCTTTTACCGGACATTGTGCCTATTTTGATAGAGTCAACTGCAATAAATGGATAACCGGGTGTAATAGGTGTCCGTTGATTCATAAGTATCCTGCTAGCTTTTTCTATGACCGTTCAGAGAAAAATTACATGTTAAAAAAACAACTCTTTCAAGGGGTTAATAATTTAACAGTGGTTACTCCATCTAAGTGGTTAAAGAATTTTGTTGAACAATCCTTTTTTAAAGAGAATAAAGTTATAGTTATTCCAAATGGTATTGATACTGTCCAGTTTTCTCCAAAGGAAGAATTACACGATTCATTGGTAAAAAAGTATAGGCTGCCTTCAAAAAGAATTGTTTTGGGGGTGGCAAATGTTTGGGATGACAGAAAAGGGTTAAATGATTTTATAGAATTGTCTGCATTAATAGATTTAACGTATGTTATTGTTTTAGTGGGGTTAAATGACAAGCAAATAAAATCACTTCCACATAACATAATTGGAATAAAACGAACAGAGAGTATTTCAGAGTTAGCGGGTCTATATTCGATAGCGGATGTGTTCATAAATCCTACTAAAATTGACAATTTCCCAACTACTAATCTTGAAGCAATGTCCTGTGGTACACCAGTTATTACTTATGATACAGGTGGTTGTAAAGAGGCCATTAATGCTGAAACAGGTTATGTTATTCAAAAAGGAAATATAGATCAGCTATTGGAGTCGATTCATAAAATAAGTGATGTAGGAAAAAAGGCGTACTCTGAAAATTGTATTTCACACATTCATAGCAATTATAATAAACACGATAGATTTAGAGATTATTTTCATTTGTATGAATCTTTAACTTAAAGAAAGTAGCAGAATATAGAATGATCTTTTCAGACTTACAGTTTAAATTAAATTCCAATCTTAAAAATATTTTAGGAAAACGGGTTTCCGATAAATATGTAATTATAGAATGCGATGATTGGGGTAGCCAACGTATGCCATCGAGTGATACGTTTGATTACCTTACTAAAAAGGGTTTAGACATTAATGATGGTCGCTATAATTTATATGATTCATTGGAAAATCCTGAAGATCTTGAAGCCTTGTTCTTTACTTTAAAGAAATACCAGGGTTCTGATGGTTCTTCTCCTGTATTCACGGCATTTACCAGCTTGACAAATCCAGATTTTATTAAGATAAAAATGGATAATTTTAATAATTACCACTATTATAACTTAGATAAATCTTATGATTTGTTTTCAAATTCTAAACGGATGCGTGAATTATGGAGACAAGGAGTATCTGATGGAATTTTTGTACCTCAGCTTCATGGTAGAGAACATATTGCTGTTCAGTTTTGGTTGAAGCAATTAAAAAAGAATAACCAAGATTTGCTTGATGGTTTTGAGAAAGGTTTTGTTTTTGTAAAAGATAAAACGGTTTCGCAAACTATTCGAAACTTTCGTGCCGAATTGTATTACGAAAATGATCAGCAAAAGGAATTTATTAGAAAAAAATTGTTTGATGCGATAGTACTTTTTAAAGAATATTTTGGGTTTAATGCAACGGCTTTTGCAGCGACTAATGGGATTTTTGATTCTGATTTTGAGCAAGTTCTAGTAGAATCTGGAGTCTCATATCTTGCTTCTCCATTATTTCCAAAAAAGGAGACAGGAAAAAGCAGATATGATGGTTTGATTAGGAAATTCGGCCAGATAGGTGCATCAGGAATGATTTATTATTTAAGAAATTGTGCATTTGAACCAAATGGACCCGAGTATAAAGGTATTGAGCAAACTTTGCAACAGGTTGAAGCAGCCTTTAGGTGGGATAAACCAGCTGTAATTAGTACTCATAGAGTTAATTTTGTAGGTGGACTTTCAGTAAAAAATAGAGAATCTGGTTTGAATGAATTAAAAAAATTGTTATCGGCTATTTTGATTACTTGGCCAGATGTAAAATTTACCACTGTTGAATTATTGTGCAAAAAGGAATCTATAGGAAGTTGATTGGTTTATGAAAAGAATTGTTTTTGTTAATCAGGCGACTGGATATTTAACTATTGATATAATAAATGATTATTGCAACTATTATGATGAAGTTGTTTTGATTGCTGGTAGTATTAGAGTGCAAGATATTCCATTAGATAAGAAAGTGAAATGGCAACGAATTTGCCTCTATAATCGTGGTACTCCAGTAAAGAAGTTTATTTCTTGGTTATGGGGCTCAATTCAAATTTTATTTTTGCTTTTACTAAAATATAGAAAGCATGAAATATTCTATTTTACTATCCCGCCATTTTCATATCTCAGTTCATTAATATTAAAAAGAAAATTCAGTATTCTGGTTTATGACATTTATCCTGATGTTTTGACTATTTATGGAATCAGTTCCAAAAATATAATATATCGGATTTGGTCTAAATGGAACAAAATTGTTTTTAATAAAGCATTTCGTGTATTTACTATTAGTGAAGATATGAAGCGAGCTCTTAGTAAATATATTGACGATTCAAGAATCTATTTTATTCCTCTTTGGAGCGGTTTACATAATATTACTCCTATTAATAAGGAAGATAATAGTTGGTTAAATAGGTTTGATTTTAGTGAAAAATTTATAGTTCAATACTCAGGCAATATTGGGTATACACACAATGTAGAAATTATAACAACTATTGCGAGATGTCTCTTACATGAGATAGATGTCCATTTTCTTATTATCGGGCGAGGGGAAAGGTTCAATGCAATTCAACAAATAATAATTGAAGGTAATTTGACAAATGTCACTTTACTTCCCTTTCAGCCTGATGATGTTTTAAACCTATCGCTCGCTGCTTCTGACTTAAGTGTTGTTATTCAGGATGAAAAGGTCGCAAGTGGAAGCTTGCCAAGTAAAATATTTAATATACAGGCAGTTGGTAATCCAGTACTTGGTATTTCAAGTGAAAGTTCTTCGTTAAATGAACATTTAGCAAAATACGATATTGGTAAATGCTTTCATAAAGATCAAGTTAACGAGATTGTGAGCTTTATTTTAGAATTAAAGAATAATAAATCTAATCATAATCAATTGAAAGAGAATTCTAAAATTGCCTCTACTTATTTCACGAGTAAAAATGCAACACTTTACTACTCAAGTTGAAATTTTTGATGATAAGGACAGATTTTTACAATAAATACGGCAAAAGACTAATAGACATTTCCGTTTCATTTTTTCTTTTGATTATTTTTTCTCCCCTTTTTCTAATTGTATCCATATTGCTTTATTTTCAGAATGATGGATATGTATTCTTTTTTCAAGAGAGACCAGGAATCAACGCAACTCCCTTTAGGATTATTAAGTTTAAATCGATGAATGATAAACGAGATAAAAATGGGAATTTGTTGCCTGATAATATTCGATTGACCAGACTTGGAAGAGTTTTGAGAAAATTATCTATTGATGAACTACCACAACTAGTTAATGTCTTTGTTGGGGATATGAGTTTGGTCGGTCCCAGGCCTTTATTATTTAAATATTTAGAACTTTATAATGAGGAACAGAGAAAACGACATAATGTCAAACCAGGTATAACAGGTTGGGCTCAGGTAAATGGTCGAAACGCGATTTCGTGGAAGAGGAAATTTGAATTAGATGTTTTTTACGTCAACAACTGCAGCTTTAGATTGGATTTTCAAATTCTTTATTTGACTTTTTTAAAAGTAATTAGGAGGGAAGGAATAAATCAATCTGAATCAAGACCAATGATGCCTTTTACTGGAAATGAAAATGATTAAAGAATTATGAAAAGAATATTGTATTTGATTTATTATCTGAAGGATTCAGATTATAAAAAATTGTTTGAATTTCTAAATTATGCAAGTATTAATACTGGTAAGAATAAGTTTAGTTTATTGATTGATTGTGTTTATTCTTCAATAAAATACAATATTTCTTTGATGGATTATTTTTATTTCAAATTTTATAATTCAACAAATAATATCAGAAAACAGTATGCGGGAACCGGTTTTATGTATGAGTATCAACTCAAAATGAATCCTTTAAAAGTTCGAGATATTCTGGAGAATAAGATTTTATTCCTTAATCATTTTTCTGAGTTTATAAACAGGAAATATTCTACTTATTCTAATTTGAAAAGAAATAATTCAGAATTTAATAAAATTTTGAATCCTTTTTCTGATTATATCGTCATAAAAGGTTCAAAAGGACAGACCGGTAAACAGGTAAGTGTAATAGAGACGAAAGGATTGACGAGAGATGGTTTATTAAAAATTATGCAGGATTCAAATTATGATCTTGTTGAAGAATTTGTTGTCCAACACAGGTCTTTAATGGAGTTGTCACCTTCCGGGTTAAATACAATTCGTTTATTTACTCAGTTAACTAACGAAAACCAAGTTGAATTTCTGGGGGCTCGATTAAGAATAACTATCAACTCTAAAGTTGATAATATGGCAGCAGGAAATCCAGCTGCAGAAGTTGATTTGAAAACTGGTAAGGTTATTGGTTCTGCTTATTTTAGTGATATACGCAAGGATCCAGTTTCTGTACATCCAATTACTAAAGTCTCTATTGATGGATTTGAAATACCGTATTGGTCACAGGTTATTGAAATGGTGACCATGGCTTCTTTGAAGGCAGCTGGAAACAAATCAATTGGTTGGGATATTGCAATTACTGAGAAGGGACCTGAATTAATTGAGGGCAATCATAACTGGTGTAAAATTTTGTGGCAAATCCCAGTGGAACGAGGGTTAAAACATCATCTTTTGAATTATTTATGAATGATTTAGTGTATATAATTGGAGCAGGTAGTGTGGGAGGTTTCATTGCAAATAGCATTGATGAATTTAACGTACCCCTTAAAATTGGTGGTTTTTTTGATGATGATACCTCAAAAGCTGGTTTAGAATTATTTGGTTATAAAGTTTTAGGTTCAACTATGGATTTAATGAACCTACCTGAAAAAGCCAACTTGATTTTTGGTATAGCTTTTCCTGAAGTAAAAATGAATATTTATAAGAAGGTTACGAATTTTAAAGATTTTAGGTTTCCAAGTTTAATACATCAAAGGGCATGGATATCTAAAAATGTTAAAATAGGCAATGGTTCAATTATTTATCCAGGATGTTCAATTAACTATGGTTCAATAGTTGATGATTTTGTTGTAATGAATATGAATTGTTCAGTAGGGCATGATTGTTATATTGATAAATTTACAAGTCTTGCCCCTGGTGTTAACCTCGGTGGTCACACAAAAATTGGCAAATTAACACAAGTAGGTATTGGAGCATCTTCACGCCAGTTTGCAATAGTTGGAGATAACGTTATTATCGGTGGACAGTCTATGTTCTTTGGTAATATTCCAGATTACGCGAAAGTTAAAGGGGTACCTGGAAAAATCTATCAATGAAACGAAAGCATTATTTCTTTATTGGTTTTCTGTTTGGTATTATAATTTTTTTATTATCAATTGGTTCATTACTAGTAGCTAAAAATGAGCCAGTAAAGGCTGATGCAATTGTTATACTTATGGGGGATTTGGAAGAGCGCGGGAAGTTTGCGGCTGATCTTTATAATAGGAAATATGGAAATAAGATATTTATTGCAACTCCTTCAAGCTATAAAAAAGATTTCTTAAATAAATATGGAATACATGTTGAAGATGATATTGATGTAATGAAGAAATTATTAATTAATCTTGGTGTTGGGCAAAATGATATTTATTGCTTAGATCAGATTACTGAGAATACAATTGGTGAAGCTAGAGTATTACTTGATCATCTTCATAATGATACTTCTATAAAATCTGTTTTAGTTGCTACTTCTTCTTATCATAGTGCAAGAGCTAAACACATCTTTAATAGCTATGCCAAATCAAAAAATAATGAAATAGAAGTATGCGTTCCATTAAATAAGTATAGCACTTATAATTTTAAGTATTGGTTTTATTCTAAAAAGGATATTCAGATTACTTTTTTAGAATCCACTAAATGGCTTGTATATATTTTATATTATCAATGGACATTATAAAATATTGAAATGAAAAAAATATGGTTATCCTCCCCTCACATGGGCGGAAAAGAAATGGACTTTATTAAGGAAGCTTTTGATACGAATTGGATTGCTCCTTTAGGACCCAATGTTGATGGGTTTGAAAAAGATGTCAGTGAGTATTTGGGTAATCAACATGTTGCAGCTTTATCTTCTGGAACCGCTGCACTTCATTTAGCATTAATACTTCTTGGTGTTGGAAGTGAGGACTATGTAATTTGTCAAAGTTTGACATTTTCTGCTTCCGCAAACCCAATTTTGTATCAAAATGCCACACCCGTCTTTATTGATAGTGAGCCAGATACCTGGAATATGGATCCTGAGCAACTAGAAGCTGGTATTAAATATTGTTTGTCGCATGGTAAACTTCCCAAAGCTATAATTGTTGTCCATCTGTATGGAATGCCAGCTAAAATGAGAGAAATTAATTTAGTGGCATCAAAATATGGCATACCAATTATTGAAGATGCAGCAGAAGCACTAGGGTCCCGTTTTGATGGTATTAAATGCGGTGAATTTGGAGTTATGTCGATTCTTTCTTTTAATGGAAATAAAATTATAACAACAAGTGGTGGAGGCGCGCTTGTAAGTAGAGTTGAGGATTATATAGTAAAGGCTAGATTTCTTTCAACTCAAGCTAGAGATCCGGCACCTCATTATGAACATAGTTCTGTTGGTTATAATTATAGAATGAGTAATATATCAGCTGGAATTGGCAGAGGCCAAATGCTTGTTCTTGAAGAACGAATTAAAAAGCGTCGAAGTATTTTTGATTTTTATAAATCTGAATTTTCTGATTTGGAGTCAATTTCTTTTCAGAATGAGGATATCAATTCCTTTAGTAATCGCTGGTTGACTTGTATAACAGTTGATGATAAATCTTGTAAAACAACTAACGAATCTATTCGGATTGCTCTTAATAATGGGAATATTGAATCTCGCCCTATTTGGAAACCTATGCATCTTCAGCCCGTCTTTCGTGGATTTGCAAGTTTTTTAAATGGTACCAGTGAATATTTATTTAAACATGGTTTATGCCTTCCATCTGGAAGTAATCTGGATGAAGCTGACCTAAGGAGAATTTCTTCTATAACCAAGCGGCAATTTATTAAATGACGAAACGGTTATTTTTAATAGGCATATACTATTTGTTTGCCTTTTTGGTAATCCCAAACATTCTTTTTTCCCAGAATAAAGTCTATTCAATTGCTGATCTAGTATCAGTAAAGGATACAAATAGTCTTGTTTATGTGGCGGAAGCAAAACGTGGTGGTTTATTTTATTATAGGGGATTAGCAGAATTTGAAGATGGAGGGACAGTTTTCAAATCCAAATTTGAAGGCTATTGGATTAGGGTTGATAGAGAATCTAATGAAGCGAGTCCCTTATGGTGGGGTGCAATGGGTGACGGTATAAATGATGATATACAAGCAATTGAAAATGCTACTGATTATTGTCTTAGAAATAATAAAGTTCTAAAATTTTCTTCCGGAATATTTCGGATAAGCCGTCAATGGATTATTGGAGGAAAGCCTGTACATGAAAGGGATATTTTTTCACGACAGCTTGCAACTGCACCCAGCTGGAATATCCGGCAATATGAAAAAAGTAGATTTTCAAACCCAATTAAGATTGTTGGTAGTAGTCAAACTTTTATTTACGGAGATTTTGATAATTCAACCATAGAAGCCATATTGTATTTTGGAGTAATAAGTAATGGAAATTCAAATCGACCGAATCCTCAATTCTATACTTCAGAAATATCCGATATAGGTTTTTATGGACGAGGATCATTTAATAAAGGGAAGTTTAATCAGACTGCTTTATCATCAATATCAAATCAACAAATCGGATTATTAGTTTACCGATCACAAAGTATCAGAATAAGTGGTTGCAAATTCTATGGTTTAAAGTTTGGAATTGTTGCACAGGATGTGTATTTCTCTGAAATAAGTAATACAACATTTTCTACTTGTTTATTTGGCTTTCAAGGCATAGGATTCAATGCTAATAAATTAGATAATGTATTAGCTGATAATTGTAAAGTTGGAATCAAAATTCTTGGCAGTGTTGTTGTATGCCGATTATTAAATTTTGAATTTTGTGAGACTGGAATAGAGTTTTCTGGAGAGGGTTTGGTAATAAATGGAATGTATTGCGAGAATGATAATCTTAAAAAGCCAAACAAATTTCAAATAATTTTTAATAATGCATCTGGAGTTCAGGTTAATTCCGCCAATTTGACTTCTGGAAATAGAGATATTATTTTTTTGGATGAAAAGACGAAAGATGTTACCATAACTTCTTCAGCCCTATATGGTCCAATAAAAACAAGTCATCCTGACAACATATTGACTATAAAATCAACAAAAGGCAATTATCGTAAGTCGGGACCTGGTAAAACAGGCGGTTTCAGTAATTAATTCTTTTATTACTCTATATTTCTTACGTAAATCTTGCATTTTTCATTTTTTTTATTCTTGGATTAAGTCAGATTATTTTAAAGTTTTGTCATTTATTTCGAAATAGCAATATATTTCGTATATAAAATATCATTATCTTAAAACTCATTATTTTAGTTTTAAACTTTATCTATATCAAATAATGCCAATTATAAAATTTGCTAGGTTTCTTCCTTTCAGTTGGAGGCGATGGGTTCTTAATTCAATTAATAGATATCATTTTAGAAAATCAATCTCTGAATTTTCACAATTGGAGGATCCCTTTACGGTTAGCGATGAATTACTAAAAAAATTGATAGTTGGATGGAGTAATCAGGGTTATTCCGGTCAAATAACATATTTGAAAACCTGTCTTCAATTTGCAAAGACAAATAGTGGTTCATACCTGGAATGCGGATCTGGACTTAGTACTTTATTACTTGGAATAGCCCTAAAAAAATCAGGCGTAAATTATATTGCTTTTGAGAATAATGATTTTTGGTTCAATAAAATGAAGGAAGTCCTTTTTAAGTTCCAATTAAAAAATGTAAACCTGTATCACACTCCATTGGTTCAAAAGGAAGGTTATGATTGGTATGATCATACCAATGTCCCGCTACCGGAGACATTTTCTCTAATAATATGTGATGGACCTCCTGGCCAAACGAAAGGTGGCCGGCTGGGGCTCGTTCCCGAAATGAATAGCAAACTTCTACCAGGTACAGTAATTCTTTTGGACGATACCGTGAGAGAGGAAGAAAGGTCGGTTATTGAAAAATGGAAATCATATAAAAAATTTACTGTGCTTTTTAATGATTTACAAGATCAACATGCAATTATTACAATTCAAGCTTAATGTAATATGACAGTTCTCTTCATTTCTTAGGCGAATCAAAAAATGTATGCACTTTGGCCGCAATTTTGCATTCACCCTAGTTCCCTGGACTTTAGTAGAATTACGATACCTAATTTTAGTTACGCCGCCTCAAAATAAAAAATCTTTTATTTGACATTTATTACTACTTATTTAAGTAGATTTAATACGTAAAGGATTGTTATTTTTGCTGTGGCTTTCCGTGAAACCTTATTATGCAAAATCAACTACTTAAAGAGCTGACACCGAGGTGGATCCTGTTCCTTATTGAAACTTTTTTCCTCGTGTTTGCTTTCTGGAGTGCAATCTATCTCTCCAACAGATTAAGTATTTCCCTTAGTACCCTTTGGGAGTATAAATATGCTTTCCTATTCAATGCAGCGATTGGTATTACCGGTATGTGCCTCTTTCATACCTTCTCAGGTATTGTCCGTTTCTCAGGTATCCGGGATATTACCAGGGTTGTGAGTTTTGCCCTTTTCCAGCTCGTTTCCTGGCTGATTATCAGTGCTTTAACTGCCTCCGTTGGCATCTTTGATAATGTGCGGTTGGAGCTTCTACTGATCAATTGCTGCCTGGTTACCTTCCTCTTTACCGCTTTTCGCATCTTCGTAAGAGAGGTTTTCCATATTTCCGGCAACTTTCACAAAAGCAAACAACGCAAGCGTCGTATTATGATTTATGGCGCTGGTGATATCGGTCTGGCTACCAAGAAAGCACTTGAAATTGACCAGGATACCAAAATGCAGATCATTGGATTCCTAGACGATAGCTATTCCAAAGTGGGTAAAAGTCTGGACGGTATCAAAATTTATTCCCCAGAGCTGGCTTTTCGTAAGCTAATGGCACACCACAAAGTGGATGAAATGATTCTGGCTATCCGCAGCCTGCCTGCTGAACGCAAAGAAAAACTATTTGAATTCTGTTCTGCCCGTGGAGTAAAAGTTACTGTAATCCCACCCCTGCAGGAGTGGATCAATGGTATTTTCCGCATCAATCAGTTAAAAGAACTTACCATCGAATCCCTGCTCGAGCGAGATGAAATAAGTATTGATAACATCAGCGCCAAGCGGACTTATAATGAAGCTGTAATGCTGGTTACCGGTGCTGCAGGGTCTATCGGGAGCGAAATCTGTCGCCAATTGCTGAACTACCCGGTGGTTCAGCTCGTATTGCTTGACCAGGCTGAATCTGCCCTTCACGATCTCAAACTCGAACTGGAATGTCTCAATAAGAATGTCGATATCTGTGTTGAAGTGGCTTCCGTTCGTGATAAATACCGGATTGATAGCATTTTTGATCGCTATCGTCCAACTTTTGTATTTCATGCTGCGGCCTATAAGCATGTTCCTATCATGGAATATTTCCCCAGCGAATCAGTGTTGACCAATGTGAAAGGGACCCGTATAGTTGCCGACGCCGCGGTCAAATATGAGGTGAAGAAATTTATTATGGTATCCACCGACAAGGCAGTAAATCCCACAAATATCATGGGAGCCTGTAAACGTGTGGCGGAAATGTATATTCAGAGCCTTTCCGATCGTTCCAAAACTACCAAATTCGTTACCACCCGGTTTGGAAATGTGTTGGGCTCCAACGGCTCAGTAGTGCCATTGTTCAAAAAACAAATTCTGCAGGGTGGCCCTGTTACGGTTACGCACCCCGATGTTACACGTTACTTCATGACTATTCCCGAGGCCTGCCGTCTGGTACTGGAAGCTAGTGTAATGGGGCAGGGAGGCGATATTTTTGTATTTGATATGGGCAAACCGGTTAAGATTATTGACCTGGCCCGTAAAATGATCCGCCTCGCAGGCTATACACCCGGAAAGGATATGGAGATCAAATTCACCGGCCTGCGACCAGGTGAAAAGATGTACGAGGAATTGTTCAAGGAGTCTGAAGAACTCCTGGCAACCCATCATCCGTTGATCATGAAGGCTCGTAAAACCAGTATTGATCAGGTTTGGTTGGAAAAAGAGATCAACGATTTGATAGAATCAGCTATTCATCACCGCCAACAACGGATCCGCCAGCAGATTAAAGCCCTATTGCCAGAATACCAGGAGCAGGAGTTAATTACTACGGCTTAATCATAAAAGCAATCTTCTTACGAATAATAAAGGACGGAAAATCTCCGTCTTTTTTTATTTATATCATGTTAGCTTTACAGGAGTTGAATTAAAATTTGAAGATGAACTCAGTCAAAGACTTCTATAATAATTTCGATAATCGCTTACTCAAAGATTTTATTTCCAATAATCCGAGAGTCGTTGCTGCTCTGGAATTCGTGAGAGATTACTTCGGTCCAAATCCGCCACAAGCTATATTGGATATTGGTTGCGGCATTGGCTGGTCTTCCTATGAATTCAGCCGGCTTTATAAAAATGGCAGGGTAAAAGGAATCGATCTGAGTGATCGGCTGATCACTGTTGCAAAACAGATTTTTACCGCTCCAAATCTTAGCTTTTCCGAAAAAGATCTTACGGATAGCAGTATGATCGCCAATGAACAATACGATGCCGTTGTAATGATTGACGTGTTCGAACACATTCCTGCAGATAGCAGATCTAATTTTTACCAGGATCTTAAAAAAGTACTCAGCAAAGAGTTCAGTATTCTTCTCACCTGTCCAACTAAAAAACACCAGGAGTTTCTTCGTTCAAATAATCCGCAGGGTTTACAACCCGTAGATGAAGATATCGATGCCCGGGTTCTTCAGGATTTTGCATCTTCTCTTGGAGCTGAACTGGTATTTTATACGCATCGTTCCATCTGGCGGACCAATGATTACCTTCACGCAGTTATTTCCAACAAAATTACCTACCAGGATATCCCTGCAGCTGATAAAAAAATGAGCCTGATGAATCAAAGTGAGAAGAAAGCCTTACTTGTTAGAAAAAGAATTCCTTTGGAAGGGGTTACTGAATTTTTCGGACAATCTTTCATAAAAAGGATTAAAAAATCACTCCGCTAACCGTATGTTTTCCTTTTTCAAACGCAACAAAACAAATGCTGCTGTAGATCTCTCCGGGATTTGTACCGATATGCATTCCCATCTCCTGCCAGGCATTGATGATGGCTCGCCAGACCTGGCCACCAGTTTGCATTTATTGAAAGGATTGCAGGATCTCGGATTCCAAAACTTCATTACCACCCCACATATTCTCTGGGATCTCTATAAGAATACCAATGCCACCATCGAACCAGCCAGACTGGAGTTGCAACGCGCGCTGGATGTAGATGCCAACCAGGCCAAATTATCAGCTGCCGCGGAATACATGATTGATGATTATTTTTCAGGCCTGCTTCAGCAAAAAGCTCCGCTGCGATGCCTTAAGGGAAATTATGTGCTGGTGGAATTTTCCTTTATCAACCTGCCATTCGACTGGAAACAGGTTTTCTTTGATATGCAGATCCAGGGTTATCAACCTGTGCTGGCACACCCCGAGCGCTATCCCTACTTATTTCAAAAAAACACCATCCTGGATGAAATCCTGGATATGGGAGTATTGTTGCAGGTCAACCTAAACTCACTGACCGGTTATTATGGAAAAGCTATCCTGCAGCAGGCACAGGTGCTGACGGCTAAAGGAATTGTTTCCTTCCTGGGTTCTGATCTGCACCATGAGCGGCATTTGACAGCCTTAAGAACCTCTTCCACGCTGATGCCCCTGGTAAATAAACTGCTCGATTCAGGCAAACTGCTGAACCCCTCCCTCTGATCATTTCCTTCATTTTTGATCGCACAGCTGATGGAAACCCAGGAGTTGTGTTTAACCTGTTACGCACATTTCTTCAACATTTTTTTGAGAAAACCGAACATTTATTAGTTTGTTTCTGTTTAATTATTTATCTTTAAAATTAAACAAGGAAACCCCAAGGTTATGAATGCGTTTACCATTAAAGACCTTGAAAATTTATCAGGAATCAAGGCTCACACCATCCGGATCTGGGAACAGCGGTATAATTTTTTAAAGCCTGACCGCACCGAAACCAATATCCGGAAATATTCCAGTGAGGAATTAAAAGCTGTACTGAACATCGCTTTGTTGAACAAGTACGGCTACAAAATCTCACATATTGATAAAATGAGCCCTGATGAGATCCGGGACCGGATCGTATCCCTGGGTAATATCCAGGCACAGCAGGAGCGGATCGTGAATGAACTGATTCAGCACATGGTAGATATGAACCTGGAAGCGTTTGAGCAGGTGCTGGATGAGCATATCAGAGCTCGCACGATTGACAAAACCATCACGCAGATCATCTTTCCGTTCCTGGAGAAAATCGGCATTCTTTGGATGACCAATCATATTAATCCGGCCCAGGAACACCTGGTAACCAATATCATCAGGCAGAAACTGATCGTGGGCATTGAGGGAGCTTTCTCGCACATAAAATCCAGCCAAACCGGACTCCTGTTCCTGCCCGAAGGGGAGTACCATGAAGTAGGACTCTTATACATGTATTACCTGTTGAAGGGAAGGGGGATCAATGTTCTGTACCTGGGGGCAAATGTGCCGCTGAAGGATGTGGAATTTGTAGCCAATCTCAAAAAGCCCGATTTCCTTTATACCCACCTCACATCGGTGGCCAATAATTTCAATTTTGAGAAGTTTCTGAACAATTACCAGCTGCGTTGTTCCGCCCATACCCTGGTTGTTTCCGGACTCCTGGCACAACAATATAAAAAGAAAGTTCCCGAGAGCGTGCGCTTCAAAAAATCACTTTCCGAAGTGATGGAATTCATAGCCGCTATTAAATAAGTTTTAACAAAAATTCGTGCCCAAATTCGTTGGCGAAACAATGAATTCTGTTTAAATTTGGATACCTAACAATTAAACATACAACCATGTCTAACGTAGATTTTAATGAGATGCTGGTGGACAATGCGGAGTTTCTGCGCCCTTTCGCAATCACGTTAACGAGGGATAATGAAGCGGCACAGGACCTGTTTCAGGAAACCATGTACCGGGCAATTGCCAACCGCGAGAAATACAATGTGGGAACGAATATCAAAGCATGGTTATATACTATCATGCGGAATATTTTCATCAATAATTACCGCAGGAAAGCTAAACAGAACACCATTTTTGACCATACACCCAACGATTTTCTGCTCGACTACAACCAGGTTACAACAGCCAATGCTGCCGAAGCCAACCTGAAGATGAAGGAAATCCACGGATACATCCATAAACTGCCGGAAATTTTCCGGAACCCCTTCCTGCTTTATTTTGATGGGTTCAAATACCATGAAATCGCCGACATGCTGGGCGAACCTCTGGGTACCATCAAAAGCCGGATTCACTTTGCGAGGAAATTGCTGAAAGCGCAGATAGAGAGGTGAGACGTCAGACGTCAGACGTGAGATGTGAGACGTGAAACGTAGCACATTGGATTCCGGATTATTAGGGTATATTCAACAAAATTTATTTTCTAACTGCCATTCAAATTATTTTGACGTGAGCGTTATGACGTGATGTTTTTCTTCTTTTCACGTCTCACGTCTCACGTCTCACATTATGCCTCATGTAATCATCATCGGTGCCGGTTTCGCCGGCTTGTCCGCAGCAAGTTTTATGGCGAAAGCTGGCTGGAAAGTTACCGTGCTGGAAAAAAACGATCAGCCCGGTGGTAGAGCCAGGCAGTGGAAAACCGATGGTTTCACTTTTGATATGGGGCCCTCCTGGTACTGGATGCCCGATGTTTTTGAACGCTTTTTCAACCAGTTTGGAAAATCCGTTAGCGACTATTATGAACTCGACCGGCTGGATCCTTCCTACCAGGTGGTTTGGCCAACCGGTAAGATGGATATCCCGGCAGGATTACCAGCTTTAAAAGACTTGTTTGAATCCATTGAACCTGGTGCCGCCAACGCCCTGCAGCAATTCATGGATGAAGCTTCCTATAAGTACAAAGTGGGAATGCACAAGCTGGTACACAAGCCCGGACAATCCCTTACCGAATTCATCGACTGGGATCTAATGCGAGGGGTATTTAAGCTGGATGTGTTTACTTCGATGCGTGCACATGTTCACAAGTTTTTTAAAGACCCGCAGCTTCGCCTGCTCATGGAATTTCCGGTGATTTTCCTGGGAGCCATGGCTGAAAATACACCCGCCCTCTACAGCCTCATGAACTATGCCGATGTGGTTGGAGGTACCTGGTACCCCAGGGGGGGTATGTACTCCATCGTAAATGCCATGTACCAGTTGGCACAGGAACAGGGCGTGGAATTTCATTTCAATGAAGAAGTAAAAGAAATTACGCTACAACACTCACGCGTAACCGCAGTTAATACAGATAAGGCTACATATATAGCTGATGCGGTTATTGGTGGGGCGGATTATCACCATATTGAAACACAGCTGCTGCCCGCGAGTCACCGTTCCTACTCAGATGCCTATTGGGACAGTCGTGTTATGGCACCAAGTTGCCTGCTTTATTTTGTTGGCCTGAATCGTAAGCTGTCTAACATTCATCATCATACGCTGTTTTTCGATACCCCGTTTGAAAGCCATGCAAAAGAGATTTACCAGGATCCTGCCTGGCCTACAGACCCGCTCTTTTATATGAGTGCGGTTTCTGTTACAGATCCGGGATCCGCACCTCCCGGTTGTGAAAACCTGTTTTTACTAATCCCAGTGGCAGCCGGATTGAAGGACGATTCCCCTGAAATCAGGGAGCATTATTTCAATGTGCTGATGGATCGGCTGGAAAAAAAATTGGGTCAGCCGGTTCGTGATGCGGTTATTGTGAAAAGAAGTTTTGCACATCGTGATTTCGAACAGGATTACCATTCGTTTAAGGGAAATGCCTATGGACTGGCTAATACTCTTAAACAAACTGCGATTTTAAAGCCTTCCTGTAGAAGTAAAAAGGTAAATAATCTCTTTTATACGGGACAATTAACAGTTCCTGGTCCAGGTGTTCCACCCAGTTTGATCAGTGGAGAATTGGTAGCAAAGGAAGTTATTCGGAATTTTTAATTAACTTATAAAAAAAGCCGGATCTACGCTTATGATGCATTTGTTTCATTTAGTCTGCGAACAGAGCAGTAAAATTACGACCGAACGATACAGTACATCGTTTTCGTCGGCTATTAAGTTATTGCATAATGATCTTCGTCAACCGATTTTTAATATCTACGGTTTCGTGCGTTTTGCGGATGAAATTGTAGATACTTTTCATGAGTTCGATAAGCTGACGCTGCTGAAAGAATTTAAGCAGCAAACCTATGAGGCAATTGAACGCAAGATCAGCCTCAACCCGATCCTGCACAGTTTCCAGGCAACTGTCAACCGGTATAATATCGATCATGAATTGATTGAAGCTTTTTTCAGAAGCATGGAAATGGACCTGGATAAAAAAGCGTATGACCATCAGGGTTATATTGACTACATCTATGGATCTGCGGAGGTAGTGGGATTAATGTGTCTCTATGTTTTCTGCGAGGGAGACCAGTCGCTATACCAGCAGCTAAAGAGCTCCGCCCGCTCCCTGGGTGCAGCTTTTCAAAAAGTGAATTTCCTTCGGGATTTGAAGGCTGATTTCAATGGCCTCGACCGGATTTATTTCCCCGGATGTGATTTTACCAATTTCACTCAATGCGATAAGTCGAAAATCGAAGCAGATATCCAGCAGGATTTCGACGAAGCTTATAAAGGCATCATGCAATTGCCGGTTAAAGCGCGGTTCGGGGTCTATGTGGCCTATAAATATTATCTTTCCCTCTTCAAAAGGATCAAGCAGGTGAAACCCCAGCGGATCCTGATGGAAAGAATCAGGGTGCCCAACTACCGGAAAGCCGCCATCGTGGTGCGCGCCGGACTAAAAAATCAGTTGGGAATGATAGGGTAGGGAATGGAAGATGGAGGAAAGGAAAAGGGAAGAATGGAAGAGGGTCTCACGTCTCACGTCTGACGTCTCACTTCAAAACAAGTCATTTATGGAGCAAAAAAATATGCTCGTTCTCGTTAATGAGCAGGATGAGCCGAGGGGTACGATGGAAAAAATGGAAGCACATCGCAAAGCTGAACTTCATCGCGCCTTTAGTGTTTTTATTTACAATGCGGCAGGAGATATGTTGCTTCAGCAAAGAGCGTTGAATAAATACCATAGCGGTGGATTATGGACCAATGCCTGTTGCAGTCATCCTTATCCGGAGGAGGCACCAGCCGCAGCAGGCAAAAGGCGGTTGAGGGAAGAAATGGGCTTTGTGACTGATATCCAGCCGGCTTTTGAATTTGTCTATAAAGCTTCTTTCGACAATGGCTTAACGGAATATGAATATGATCATGTTTTCGTTGGAGAATATGATGGCCCCATTCATCCCGATCCTGCTGAAGTAAACGATTACTGCTTTTTATCACCTGCGGAAATTGAGGCTGCATTGGCATCCCATCCTGCACGGTTTACAGCCTGGTTTCACCTGGCATTTCCTAAAGTTCAGCAATGGAGAAAACAATCTGAAGTATGCATTGGTTAATTTATCTCGGAATCGTTCTGATTACTTTCCTGATTATGGAAGGCGTTACCTGGCTCACGCATCGTTATGTGATGCATGGATTTCTTTGGTACCTGCATGAAGATCATCATAAGAAAGGGCCTGGTTTTTTTGAGAAAAACGACTGGTTTTTTGTGATTTTCGCTGTTCCCAGTATAGGTATGATCCTTTGGGGAACATTGGACCCATCCATGTGGTGGATACAGGCCATCGGTTTTGGTGTGATGTTATACGGGTTCGCTTATTTTATGGTGCATGAAATCATCATTCACCAGCGCTTCAAGCTTTTCACCCGCAGTAATAATATTTATATCCGCGCCATTCGCTGGGCGCACAAGATGCATCACAAACATTTGGATAAAGAAGATGGTGAATCTTTCGGCATGTTATTAGTCCATCAAAAATATTGGGCCAAGGTTAAAAAAGACCGTGAAAACACCCGGAATAAAAAGGGATAAGCTGTCTATCTTGCTGCCAGCTAAATCACGGTGAATGTCCACACATCTCTTTCAATATAAGCCCTACGATTATCGCTATGAATACGACTATGTGTTTGCGGGGGCAGGTGCAGCCAGCATGAGCCTGTTGCTCAGGATGCTGGTATCCGGGCGGTTTAGTAATTCAACTTTCCTTGTGGTTGATAAGGACCGGAAAGATAACAATGACCGTACCTGGTGTTTCTGGGAAAAGGAGGATGGTTTTTTTGAAAAACTGGTGTATAAATCATGGGATCATCTCTGGTTTCATAGCCCGGGTTTTTCAAAAAAATACAAGATCAAACCATATCGGTATAAAATGATCAGGGGGATCGATTTTTATTCCTTCTGTATTGACTACCTCAAAAAGCAGCAGAATGTTCAATTGCTTTTTGAACCGGTACAGCGCATCGAAACCTTAAAAGAAGGTGCCCGCCTCACCATTGAAAACGGGGAAGTCTACCACGCTAAAAAATATATTTTTAATTCTATCCCTTTTGATCAACCCAAAGAAGCACCCGGCAAACATATGCTGCTCCAGCATTTCAAGGGATGGGTTATCGAAACGGAAACAGATTTTTTTGATCCTGCTGCCTGTACACTAATGGACTTCCGGATCAGCCAGGAACATGGTGCATCCTTCGTTTACACGATGCCGTTAACTACCCGGAAAGCACTGGTAGAATATACACTCTTCAATGAAGGACTGTTAAAAGAGGAGGAGTATGAAGATGGTCTGAAATCCTATATGCGGGATTTTCTCAAACTGGACCAATATACCATCCTGGAAAAGGAATTTGGCATCATTCCTATGACCAATCGTGTTTTTGATGCGGGTAAAGGGAATATCGTAAACATTGGTACAGCAGGCGGACAAACAAAACCTTCCAGTGGTTATACCTTTCAGTTTATTCAGCGGCACAGTGATGAAATAATTTATTCTATGTTGAATCATGGTCGGCCCCGACCAACCCAGGAAAGCCATGAAGGCCGATTTATGTTTTACGATTCCGTGCTTCTGGATGTACTGGTACATAAAGAATTAGGCGGAGCGGAAGTTTTTACAAAACTCTTCAAACGAAATTCAGCTCAACGAATCTTCCGCTTCCTGGATAACCAAACCTGGATTCCGGAAGAATTGCTGCTGATCAGCAGTCTGCCGGTAGGTCCCTTCCTGCGCGCCGCCAAACGCCAGATGTTTTGAGGAAACTTGCTTAATATTGAAGGGCAAAGCAAATTCCAACTATGACCCTCAATATTGATGAACTGCTGACGGTTAGTTTCACCCTGTTTGCGGTGATTGATATCCTTGGTTCTATCCCGCTCCTGATTTCCTTAAAAACCAAAATGGGTGAAATCCGTGAGTTCCGGGCCACCTTAATTTCAGGGGCGCTCATGATTCTGTTTCTACTGGTAGGAGAACGGTTCCTTGGTATTCTCGGAGTGGATGTTGGCTCCTTTGCAGTAGGGGGATCTATCGTGATTTTTATACTCGGACTTGAAATGGTGCTCGGTATCGAATTTTTTAAAAGCGAAGGCGATCCTAAGTCCGGCACCCTTGTACCCATCGCCTTTCCCCTGATTGCAGGCTCCGGTACGCTCACCACCATCATTTCCCTGCAAGCCAACTATCCCGTGTGGACAGTTGCCCTGGGTATCGTGCTCAACCTGGTGGTCGTATACATTGTGCTGCGTTCCCTGAACTATATTGAACGGTTAATCGGAGCTGCCGGCCTCATTGCCATCCGAAAGTTCTTCGGAGTAATCCTGCTTGCTATTGCTGTAAAGATTTTTGCTACGAATGCAAGTGGACTCATAAAGTGAGACGCATGGAAGAGGAGACAAAGGAGAAGGGGGAAAAAGGAGAAGGGGGAAGGAGGCGGGAGACGGCCCTCAATTCATACTTCATAAATCATACTTCATACTTGTTCTATGTTTCGGATCTTTTTTCTGCTGTTCATACCGGCTTTCCTGCAGGCGCAGGAACAACTCAAAACGGAAGTCTTGGTTATTGGTGGTGGTACAGGTGGTACGGCAGCTGCTATCCAGTCAGCGCGACTCAAAACCAGGACCATCCTGGTAGAACCGGGACCCTGGTTAGGAGGTATGTTAACCGCGGCCGGAGTTTCTGCTACAGATGGAAATCATCGCCTGCCATCTGGCTTGTGGGAAGAGTTTCGGCATGCGCTGCGCAATCATTATGGATCGGCTGACGCATTAGCTACCGGATGGGTTAGCAATACCCAGTTTGAACCACATGTGGGTGATAACATCTTAAAAGCAATGGCCTCCCGCGAAAAGAAACATCTAACGGTAATGCATGGTTGGGAATTTGACAAAGTGCTCAAAGAAGGCAATCGTATCCTGGGTGCACAATTCCGGAATGTAAATGGGAAACTGCTTATCATTCGTGCCTCCGTTACTATAGATGCTACCGAACTTGGCGATGTACTGGCTGCAGCCCAACTGCCCTATAGCCTGGGTATGGAAGCAGAATCCGAAACAGGAGAACAGGTAGGCGTGGATAAAACTTCCAATATTGTACAGGACCTTACCTACGTTGCTATCTTAAAAGATTATGGAAGAGGCGTGGATTGCACAATAGTTAAACCAGCTGGTTATGATCCCGCAGAATTCGATGGCGCCTGCACGGATTTCTATCTCAATACCAGTTTGCCCAAACCTTCCGTAAATGCTGAAAAAATGCTGGAATATGGAAAACTGCCTGGAAACAAATACATGCTGAACTGGCCGAACCAGGGCAACGATACCTACCTGGAACTGGTTGAATTATCTCCTGCAGAACGAATCAAAGAATTGGAAAAAGCAAAAGCTACTACACTGCGATTTATTTATTTTATTCAACACCAGCTGGGTTTCAAACACCTTGGATTGGCAGTGGATGAATTTCCTACAGGAAATGGATTCGCCCTGATGCCTTACCATCGCGAAGGCAGGCGGGTAAAAGGTGCTGTTCGTTTTACTATCAATCATATCGCTGATCCTTACGGTAATGGACAACCGTTATATAGGACCGGAATTTCGGTGGGGGATTACCCGATCGATCATCATCATAAAAAAAATCCGGCTGCTCCCCAGCATTTATATTTTTACCCGATTCCTTCTTATGCAATTCCAATGGGAGCTTTGATTGCTCCGGGAATCGAAGGCTTTATTGTGGCAGATAAATCGATCAGTGTTAGTAATGTAGTGAATGGTACCACCCGGTTGCAGCCTGTTGTTTTATTAACCGGACAAGCTGCTGGCGCGATGGCTTCCCTTGCTGTGAAGGAACGCAAAGCTCCTGATCAACTTTCCGTTCGGAAAGTCCAGCAGCTCCTGCTCGATCAAAAGGCAATGATCCAACCCTTCCTGGATGTGCCTCCTTCTCATCCTCAATTCCAGGCGATACACAGGGTCGGGGCAACAGGTTTACTAAAGGGAAAAGGCATTCCTTTTCAATGGGCTAATCAAACCTGGTTTTATCCGGATAGCACTATCCAGGCACAGGATTTTCTCACGGCCTGGAAAGAGTTTAAGGGACAGCAATTCGCGAATTCCTTATGGCTTGAAACGGAGGAGGGTGTCCTCACTATTAATACGGCATTTTATATCATTCAAGCTGGTGACCTGGCTAAGATGAAGAGCTATTGGAAAAAATGGGGCTTGCAAAATTTTGACCCAAATCGCCCCATCACCAAAAAAGAGTTGGCGGTTTTGCTGGATCAGTTGATTAAGCCATTTGAACGCCCGGTTAACCTTAAGGGTGAATGGTGAATTCGAGTAAGCCTCCCCGTAAGAGTTGCTCGTGCGTTACCGACTGAACCGGTATGGATTTACCATTCAGTTTTATGGAGCGTACACCTGTCCTGCCTGACTTATTGATTTTTTTTGTGCGTATTTCCAGGGTTTTACCATTTGGTAATTGTATGCGTGCTGCATCCACCAGGGGAACTCCGATAGTGTATTCACCGCTCACCGGGTTCATAGGGTACATGCCCAATGCAGACCATACCAGCCAGGCACTCATCTGTCCGCAGTCGTCATTGCCACTCAAACCATCCGGACCGGTTTTATACATACTGTCTACTGTAAGCCTGATTTTTTCGGCTGCCAGATCCGGACGACCCAGTGCCGTATACATATAAATGATATGGTGACTCGGCTCATTTCCATGTGCGTATTGGCCAATGAGTCCGCTTACATCTATGGATATATTATCACCATGCATTTCGCTGGGTGAATTAAAGAGCGCATTCAGTTTCTCTACCAGGTTGTTTTTTCCGCCATAGAGTGCTGCCAATCCAGCCACATCATGTGGTACAAAAAAACTGTGCTGCCAGGCAGTGCCTTCAATGTATTGTCCTTCAAACCCATGTTCTGATAATAAAGGATCAAAGGGTTCGATGAATTTGCCGGTACTGTCTTTACCACGCATAAATCCGGTTGAGGGATCAAATAGATTTTTGTAACTGGCGGCGCGTTTCATGAAATAAGCATAATCGGCTTTCTTTCCCAGCTTTTTTGCAACCTGCGCGATGCAGTAATCATCAAATGCATATTCCAATGTTATGGTAACACTCCATCCATGTTTGTCCTGGGGCAGGTAACCGAAACGAATGTATTCCGGTGTTCCTCTTTGTTGCTGGTAAGCGCTTGCTTTCATTGCTTCATATGCCAGGTTTACATCAAAGCCGGGAATATTCTTTAAAATGGCATCTGCAATTACCGGAATAGCATGATATCCGGTCATGGTATTGGCTTCCCAGGAACTGATATCCCAAACCGGCAACAATCCGTTATCACGATAAAAACTGAGCAGGCTGTTGATGAATACCGGTACTTTTTCAGGCTGCGTGAATGTATAAAGCGGATTTAATGCTCTGAAGGTGTCCCATAAAGAAAATATGGTGTACTTAGGTTGATCATTTAGCGACTGCCCGATTTTCCCATCGTGATTGCTATAACGTCCATCCTTATCCGATAATAAGACCGGTGCTATACAGGTGCGGTAAAGAGCTGTATAAAAACTGGTAGCCAACTCTTTGTTGGTGGTTTGAATTTCAATTTTTTTCAGTTCTTTTTCCCAGGCTGCAGTTGCAAGCTGATCAACTGCATCAAATGACAAGCCGGCCGTTTCATTAAGAGCTGCCAGCGCTCCTTCAGTGCCTACGCTGCTGATGGCCACCCGCACCTGCAGAGGGACGTTCCCTGTTTCAAATTCCAGCAGCACTTTACTTTGTTTGCCGATTGCTTTTCCATCACTGAATTCTTCCAGGTTCAGATAACGGGAATGGGTAACTGCTTTTGAGAAACGGGCTGCAAAATATACCCGTTGGTTTTTGGCCCAGCCGGTGGAGAGGCGATAGCCCACAAGGGTAGAATCGTTCAGCAATTGCAGGTTGGCAGCAAGTGGAGCATCCCAGTTGATTGCGAATCCCATGTCAAATCGCAGCCAGCCTTTGTTGCCGGGGAATTGATAGCGATGATAACCAACCCGCTCGGTGGTGGTGAGCTGGGCCTTTACCTGGTTGGAGAGTTGTACTTCGTAGTAACCGGGACGAGCTTTTTCCTGGTCGTGACGAAAAGGAATTTTTATCAGCGGGGCAGTTGCTCCATTGGTATCGGCCAGGGGCAATACAGAGATATCACACCAGTCGCCAATACCGGTTCCGCTCAGATGGGTATGACTGAATCCCGCGATGGTATTGCTACTGTAATGGTAACCGGCCACCCAGTCCCAGCCCTGGTCGCCATTATCCGGACTCAACTGTACCATGCCAAAGGGGTAGGCTGCTCCCGGGAATACGTGGCCATGGCCGCCGGTCCCTAAAAACGGGTCCACATATTGGGTAAGTTGTTGCGCGTTGCCTGTTACTGAAATTACCAGGCATCCTGCCAGTAAAATTCCTGCTGCTTTCATAGGCTGAAATTACAGCATTTACCCGTCCGGTGCCACCGGTCGGGTAAATGCAGCGTTTTTAGATTCATGTGGTGATTTGAAAGAAACTCATAAAGAAGAAATAAAAATAAATCCGTAAAATACTTTCTAAGTATTTGAAAAAGTAGCCTAAAATTGTATTTTCAGGATAATTGGAAATGGCGGTAAACGATATTGAATTGCTAAGGCGATTAAAACAGGGAGATACTGTTGCATTTGATCATATTTATGATCTGTATTATAAACCCATCTGTTTCTTTAGCGAGAAAATTCTCACCAACCAGCTTCTGGCTGAGGATATTGCCACAGAAAGCTTCGTAAAGCTGTTACAAAAAAATCCTGAATTTGATACGATACAACAACTTCGGTCCTTTTTGTACAGAACAGCGAAGAATGCTTGTATTGATGAATTGCGTTCTCAAAAAAGGCACCTACAGTCACATGAAGAAATCAGGTCAATAAGTCCGGTGGCAGAAGACGTAATTGAAAAGGCCCTTATAACTGCGGAATTATTACAATTTATCTACCTGGAAATCGAAAAGTTACCAGAGCGGTACCGGAACGTGGTCAGGTTGGCTTTGGTTGAGGGAATGGAGAATGAGGAAATTGTTGAACGAACCGGACTAGCCAACCAGACCGTAAGAAATCATAAAGCTGAAGGAATCAAGCTTTTACGATTAAGTCTACTGCACAACAGAGGCGTTTCGCCAATTCTCCTCCTTTGCATCCTCTCTTTCCTTAGCGAAAAAAATCTATAAAAATTTTACCTTTTTGCGGGTACAATCAGTTTAGTTATTCGTTTCCTTTTAAGGAACGATTAACTAAAGATTGTTTTTAAATCAAGTTCCAATTACCAAATCCTATTTCATGAATGAGCAAATTTTCCATTTAACTGATCTCGTAAAAAGAAAAATAAGGGGTGAACTAACGGAATCTGAGCATCATGAATTAGATAGCTTACTCAATAAATCTGCCCTGGCGAGGGAGGCAATAGAACAGCTATCAAACGAGCTCATTCTAAAGGAAGGGTTGGAGAAGTTGAATGGTTATGACCTGGAAAAAAATCGGGCTTATTTAAAGCAGATCTTGTATGATCGAATCTTGGCGGCATCGGAACATGTACCTAAAGAAGTGGTGATGCCTGTTAAACGGCTCTGGTGGAGAAGAATGACTATAGCCGCGACCGTTGCCGGAGTGCTGCTGCTCGCTCATTTTCTCTTTAATAAGGAGAGTCAATACCCGGCAAGCAAGCCAGCAGGTTCAAATCATATGGTTCAGGATGTTCCTGCGCCTGATAAAAACCGGGCACAGATTAAATTATCCGATGGTTCAATCTTGTATCTGGACAATGCGGGAAATGGTTCAGTTGCGGAGCAAGCCGGTGTTGAAATCATAAAAATGGCAGATGGGCGTATTGAATATATTGTTGATGATGGCGCTTCCAGTGAAGCTGTTACTGCCTTGGTATATAATACATTAGAAAACCCTAATGGCAGTAAAGTAATTGATATGCAACTGGCGGACGGATCTCATGTATGGCTGAATGCCGGAAGTTCACTCAGATATCCTGTTCGCTTCAGCGGACAGCAAAGAAAAGTTTTGATAACAGGGGAAGCATATTTTGAAGTGTCGAAAAATGAGAAAGCGCCTTTTGTGGTGGATGTAAATGGAACATCCATACAGGTTTTGGGAACGCACTTTAACGTGAATGCTTATCAGGAAGAAGGAGTTGTACGAACTACGTTACTGGAAGGTGCTGTTAAAGTTAGCAGGAATGGCGCTGAACTAAAGTTAGTTCCCGGGGAGCAGGCTGCTGAAAAGAACGGTGTGTTAACAGCTGTGAAAGAGGTGAATCTAGAGCAGGTAATGGCTTGGAAAAATGGAAGTTTTTATTTTGATGATGTGGATATTGAAACGGTGTTGCGTGAAGTGGCAAGATGGTATGATATAGAAGTAGTGTATGCTGGAAAGATTCCGGAGGGGCACTACCGCGGAAAGCCATCGCGTAGTCTCTCCCTAACACAGATATTGAAAGTGATAGAGTACAGTGGCGTTAAATTCAAGCTTGAAGATAAAAAACTAACAATTTTAAGTAACGGATAAAAGTAGAACCCCAAAAAAAACCGGAAGTGTTGCGACCACTTCCGGAACTAGTAGGGTTAACCGAACAAAAATTATTGGCATAACTGCTTATTGATTAACCAAACACAACAAATGTATGCTTTTTGACCAAAACGCGTATAGGCCATTTTCTTTTCAATGGAGAAGGAGCCGCCTGCCCAAAATTTTGCTGCTAATGAAATTGACGACTATCCTGTTGCTTTCCACTTTTTTACAGGTGAGTGCAAGAACTTATGCACAATCCGTCACTATTGTAGAAAAAAATCTTCCTCTTGAGAAGGCGTTTTCAATGATTGAAAAACAAACAGGTTTTACATTTTACTATAAAGTGGAGCTGTTGCGTAATGCCAAACGAGTTGATTTAAACATTAAGAATCTTAGTTTGGAAAAAACGTTGGAATTATTATTCCGCGACCAGCCGCTTAGTTTTGCCATTATTGAAAAAAATATTGTACTAAAAGCTAAAGAGGCAAGTAGTATAGCAAAAACAGAAGAGCCGGAGGCACCTGTTAAAATTGATGTTCGGGGAGTGGTAATGAGTGATAATGGAGTAATTCCAAATGCTTCTGTTATAGTTAAAAGAACAGGTAGGGGTGTTAGTGCCAATGCCAGGGGCGAGTTTTTCCTGATAGGATTGGAAGAAAATGATGTGTTGATTTTTTCGGCAACGGGATACCAGCAACGAGAGGTACCGCTGGAAGGAAGAACGACACTTGCTGTAGTTCTGAAAACGGCAGATAATCGCCTGGATGAAATAATTGTTCGTCCATATGGCCAGCTTACCAATCGCAGATTAAATACGGGTTCTATTTCAAAAGTTTCGTCAGAAGAAATACAACGTCAGCCTGTAACGAATTTATTGTCTGCTTTGGCCGGTCGGGTTGCTGGTTTAACAATTTCTCAATCCAGCGGAGTAAGCGGCGCTGATGTATTTTTCAATATCAGGGGTCGTAATTCACTATCTGCGAATGATTATACAGCAGCACCACTTGTAATTGTAGATGGTGTCCCTTATCCCAATATTCCTATTAACAATCCTGCGCAAAATGGAGGGCCGGTTTCTGATATTGAAGCGAATGAAAACCTTGGTTATGGTAGTCCACTCTATATGTTAAATCCGAATGATATCGAGAGTGTGGAAGTGCTTAAAGATGCAGATGCTACTGCAATTTACGGGTCCAGGGCTGCTAACGGGGTTTTATTGATTACTACCAAAAAAGGAAGACAGGGGAAAACCAATGTTACTGTAACCGCTAATTCAGGTTTTGCAGTGAACAACAGGCGCACGGAAATGCTGAATACACAGGAGTATATGCAACTTAGGAGAGAGGCATTTCGTAATGCGAACTCCACCCCAACTGCCGCAAATGCACCGGATCTCTTTCTTTGGGACAGTACAAAAAATACCGACTGGCAGGAAAAATTGACCGGGTTTACGGCCCGCACCAATGATCTGAGCTTTAGTATTAGTGGCGGTCAGGGGGGGACCTCATTTTTGATTTCTGGTAGTTACCATGATGAAAGTGGAATTTATATCGACCGTAGAAAGTCAAGTAAGGGAGGATTTCATTTTTCCATCAATAATAGTTCGGCAAATGGCAAACTAATGATAGGATTAAGTGGGATGGTCAATTATACTAAAACAGTAGTTCCTACCACTAATTTTGGTTCTGCAGGCTTCCGTATGCCGCCACACTGGGAGCCATTTGACGAGCAGGGAAATTTGAAATGGGATTTTGGTGGATTCAGTCCGTATAATCCATACGCAGGGTTGCTTCAAACATATTCAAACAATGGTTTAAGTTTTACCTCCAACCTAGATGTGAAATACTCCATTTTACCAGGATTAGATGCTAAAATTAGTTTTGGATACTCAAGGTCAGAGTCTGACGAACGTTATTTACGGCCCAGGATTAGTTTAGATCCTGGAGTGGTTGCGTCAAGAGCCGGTGAGCACAAAATGACTAGGAGTTTGCAGCAGTCAATCAACTTTGAACCGCAGATTTTGTATTCCAAATATTTTTCCAATAGCAAGTTAGATGTTGTTGCCGGTGCAACTGTTATGAAAAGTGTGTATGAAATGCCCTTTTATGTTGATGCCAGTAATTTTAACAGCGATGCATTTATTGATAACTGGCAACTTGCCAACACTATATTTACAAATTTTGGCTACAATTCTTATCAGTACGCATCATTGTTTTCAAGAGCTACCTATAATTACAAAGATAAGTACCTGGTAAATGGTTCCTTTAGAAGGGATGGTTCCTCTCGTTTCGGGCCCAATAACCGGTTTGGAAATTTTGGAGCGATCGGTGCTGCATGGGTATTCAGTGAAGAGAAAGCAGTTAAGAACATGGGTGTTCTGAGTTTTGGAAAACTACGCGGAAGTTATGGAGTAGTAGGTTCCGATAATGTGGCTAACTATGCTTACTTCGGCACCTATCAATCCTATTTGTACCGTTACAACGGGAGCGTTGGGCTGATTCCTTCCCGATTGGTTAATCCTGATTTTCAATGGGAAAAGTCTGATAAACTGGAAGCTGCACTGGAACTGGGGTTCCTTAAAGACCGATTACTTGTTTCAGCATCAACGTATAGAAACCGGACTGGTAATCAGTTGGTTAACTACCCAACCAGTGGTCAAACCGGATTTAGTGGTTATGTTGCTAATCTGGATGCTGCTGTTGTACAAAATAATGGTTGGGAATTCGATTTAAATACGGTGAATGTAAAGTCAAAAAATTTTACCTGGAATACCTCATTTAACTTAAGTCTTCAGCGAAATAAATTACTGGAGTTTGAAAATATTGAAAATACCACCTATGTCAATCAGTTTGTGGTAGGTAAGCCCCTGACTTCTTATTTTGGCCTTCGTTTTACAGGTATAAACGAAGCGGGTGTTCCACAATATGAAGATGCAAATAAGGACGGTGTTATTGACTATACCGGAAATGGGCTGGAAGCCTATGGTAAAGGGGATAGAGTTTTCATCGGGAAGTCGAATCCTGATTACTATGGTGGTCTTACCAATAGTCTCAATTATAAGGGACTGCAACTTGATTTCACTTTTCAATTTGTAAAAGGATTGCTCAAACCTAATTATTTAAGAAGCATTAGCACCCCTGGTAACGTAACTAATGTGCCTAAAAAGGCAGTGGAAGATTTACGTGACTTAGGTATAGACAAAGCGATGATTAGGCCTGGTTTTGGTTTGCAATGGTTATATTATACATTATTCAGTGATGCTATTTATACCGATGCTTCTTTTATTCGTTTAACCAACGTTGCGTTATCCTACAGACTCAACGAGAGCATCGTTAAGAAGATGAAGTTAACTTCTGTAAGGTTTTTTGTAAACAGTCAGAATTTGTTTGTGATTTCCAATTTTGACGGATTCGATCCCGAATCTGGTGCGGTTGCTATTCCGCCATTGCTCAGATTGGTAGGAGGAATTCAAGTTTCATTTTAAAATCTACATGTATGCTCATTTTACTCAAAAATTTATCTAAAAGAATACTGCCCTTGGCTGCTTTATTTTTTCTAGCTCAAGGTTGCACTAAGTTTTTGGAACCGGAATACAGAACTCAGGTAGGATTAGAGGATGTTTTTGCAAATGACGCCAATTTGGAAATTGCTTTGACCGGACTTTATACCAACCTCATTCATGAAAATTCCGGATTCAGTGGTGCTATTACCAGGATGTCTGGCTTTTCTGCATCCGAACTTCGCTACGCATTTAATGACGGTATTATTGAACAGTTTATTAATCATGATGTACAACCAAACAATTCCCAAATTCTCCAATATTGGAATGCCATCTATAAAGATATTTATAACAGTAATTCCATCATTGAGGGTTGTGAAGCATCAACCGGATTAACTCCCGGTTTTAAAAAGCAGGCTATTGGTGAAGCGAAATTTATAAGAGCATTTTCTCATTTTTACCTGATTAATCTGTTTGGAGATGTGCCTCTCATTACAGTTACCAATAAAGATGTAACTGGGCTTATGCCCCGCACACCAGTAGCTGAGGTATATCAACAAATTGTTGCAGACTTAAAAGACGCCTACAATATTTTGGCCCCTGATTACAGTTTTGTGGGCGGTAAAAGAATTCGGGTAAACAAATGGGCCGCTGCCGCCTTGCTGGCAAGAGTATATTTATTCATGAAGGACTACGTTAACGCAGAGTCGCTTGCTTCCGAAGTAATTGCCAACAATGCACTTTACCAGCTTGATACAAATCTTGATAATGTATTTAAAAAGAACAACGGAGAATCCATTCTTCAAATGGAGCGCGCATTCAATAATACAGGAGAAGGGGATTCTTTTTTATTTTATTTCAAAGTTCTGGGATTTGCTGATAATATTATGACCGACGATCTGGTTGGCAGCTTTGAATCAAATGACGAGCGAACCAGCAAATGGATGGCTTTTGCCTTGTTTGGATACATTCCTTATAAGTATAAGTCTCCAGACACTAATGAAGAGAATTATGTTTTTTTACGGTTGGCAGAGCAATATCTGATTCGTGCTGAAGCCCGTGTTCAGCAGAATAAATTCAGCGAAGCGCAAACTGATATTAACACCCTTCGCACCAGATCTGGATTAGCTGAAATTAATAACATGATTGATAAATCTAGTTCCATGATCGCAATTGAAAACGAAAAAAGACACGAATTCTTTTGCGAATGGGGGCACCGTTGGTTTGATCTGAAACGCTGGCCTAGTTTAAGATCAAACGGCAAGTCCAGGGCAGATGATATTCTTGGTGCCATTAATCCTGAATGGGAATCAACAGACCAGCTTTACCCCATTCCAGAGGATGCGATTTTTAAAAATCCAAATCTAACACAGAATCCTGGGTATTGATCAGGAGACTACATCTCTCAACTTATCTAGTTAATCAAACAAAAAATGAAGTATTTATTTTTGACTGTTGCTATTATGGCAACGCTGTCCTCCTATGCCCAGAAAAAAAAGGTTGAAGTTGACAGTACAGAAATTAAAGCAGCAAAGGCACTGGACTCTATTTTAAACGGTGTAGCAGGAAAGCCCAAAAAGTATAATGAGATAATTACTGAAAAAGCGGTTACCCAAAAGGGGTTTTTTCATGTGCATGCTATTGATCAGAATTATTACTGGGAAATACCAAAAGGTATGTTGGGTAGAGAAATGTTAATTGTTTCCCGGTTTGCCAAAACACCTGTGAATGGTATTCTTGATCCAATTCCATATTATCCCGGTGATCAGTTAAATGAGAGAATTGTCACTTTTGAAAAAGGGCCAGACAATAAAATTTTCCTCAGAACGGTATCATCAATAGTGAGAAGTTCGGATAGTTCTGGAAATGGTATGTATAAATCGGTACAGAAATCTTCCTTACGCCCTATTTTAATGGCTTTTCCAATTAAAGCCTTTAATGAGAAAGATTCAGCAGCAGTTATAGATGTTACTGATTTGATTTCTAATGATCATTCACTAATGACGATTCCAGCTTTATTCAGGCCCAAATATAAATTGGGGGTATTTGCAAAGGACAGGTCCTATGTAATTTCAGTAAAACCGTTTTCTAGAAATTTGGAAATCAGGACCCTCAAAACTTACATGTCTCTAATGGATCCTGGAGGTGATGCTGCCACGTTTGAGTTTGCTACGTCATTGGTTTTGTTGCCTGAGAAACCAATGAAACCCAGAATGGCAGATAGTAGAGTGGGTTATTTTGCGGGTGGATATGTTGATTTTGATGGAAATCCGCAGGGTGTTAAGGAAACTTATTTCATTAACCGCTGGAGACTTGAACCCAAAAAAGAAGATATGGTAAGGTATTTCGCGGGTGAACTAGTTGAACCTGAAAAACCTATTATTATCTACATAGATCCATCCACTCCCAAAAAATGGGTACCTTATCTGATTCAGGGTGTTAATGACTGGCAAGCGGCGTTCGAAAAAGCAGGCTTCAAAAACGCTATCATCGCAAAAGAAGCACCTGAAAATGATAGTACCTGGAGTTTGGAAGATGCTATGCATTCTGCAATTGTGTATAAACCTTCACTTACTCCAAATGCCATGGGACCTCATGTAAATGATCCGCGTAGTGGGGAAATTTTGGAAACCCATATTCACTGGTATCACAATGTGATGGCATTGCTTCGAAATTGGTACATGATACAGGCAGGTGCTATTGATCCGCGGGCTCGTAAGCTGGAGTTTGATGATGATTTAATGGGGCAATTGATCCGTTTTGTATCTTCTCACGAAGTGGGTCATACATTGGGACTTGCGCACAACTTTGGCTCTTCCGCTAGCGTTCCTGTGGATAGTCTCCGGGATAAAAAATGGGTAGAAGAAAATGGTCATACTCCTTCCATTATGGATTATGCCCGTTTTAACTATGTTGCACAGCCAGAAGATAACATCTCTCCCAAAGGTATTTTTCCGAGAATTGGAGACTATGACAAATGGGCTATTGAGTGGGGCTATCGTTACTTGCCGGAGTTTAAAAGCAAGGAGGAGGAACAAACCTTCATGAACAACTGGATCATAAATGCAACAAAAAACAAACGGCTTGTCTTTGGTGCACAAACAGTTTTTACTGTTATTGATCCGCGAAATCAAAATGAAGACCTGGGTGATGATGTTATGAAAGCAAATAAACTAGGAATAAAAAACCTTAAGAAAATTTTACCTCAATTACCAAAGTGGACAATGGTTCCCAATCAGGGGCATGGTAACCTTAAAGAAATGTATAGTGCATTGGTTTCTCAATATTTACATTATGCTACCCACGTAATAAACAGCATTGGAGGATATTATACTGATAGTAAAACTGCGGAACAGGGTGGTAAAGATTATAGGGCAATTTCAAAATCGAAACAAAAAAATGCAATGACATGGTTGAAGGATGAAGTGTTTATTACCCCTAAATGGTTATTGGATCGAAATGTCATTGATAACATTGATCCTACTGGTAAAACAGTCCATGAAGTTGGTATGGTAACGCTTTCAAAACTAATGACCCGAATGTTGGTACTGGTAAATACGAACCGCATGTTTGATTCAAAAGAGAATTATGAATTAATTGAATTCCTGAACGATATGAAATCTGCTATTTGGTCTGAAATTACTACAGCCAAAGCTATTGATTCCTACCGCAGAGACCTTCAAACGTTTTATATAACCAATTTACTTGGTTATATAAAACATCCAATGTTTGAAAAACCCGATACTCAAACAGGCGATTTTATAGCACTCTTGAATAGCCATGCCCAGGTACTGCTTATTGATTTACAAATCGCTCAGTCCCGGTATGCTGATCCCATAACCCGTTCTCACCTGAGGTTTAATATTGACCGCTTAAAAAAAGGCTTGGATCCCAATGCGAATCTAAGTATCGACAACAGGGTGAAAACTCCTGGTTTTAATATTGATCATTTGAATAAATCTCTTTTCTCGTGTGAACACTAGGTGCATTTAAGTGCTGCTTAGTCTTGTGTTTAGTTTCTTTCGTGGACGGCGAGTTCCTTTGATTGGTTAATGCTTTTAATGTTCAAAGGGCTCGCTGCCCGAAAGTTCTTTCCAATACCACCCACTCTACAATCCTTCCACAGCCGGATTCCGCCAGTGATCTACCAGATACAACTGGTGCGCGATTATGATCACCGTTATCCGATTGCAATAAACCAGTTATGTTATAAGCTGCTGTTGTTTATAACAAACACCTGTAAAGCATGGAGAAAAATCCACAACGCCTCCTTTGCATTTACTACCTAATGAGAACCTGGTGTATTACACCTGAAGTTCAATAAAAATCTGTCATCTGAAACTGTCCCTGGATCTACTTTGCAGCGCAGGAATTGCAACTTGTAGCCGGATAAGAATGCTTTTTATCAAATCCGCCAGCTGTGCAGCATCCCGACCATACAACGCATCGAAACATACCTGGCGAACGGGTAGCTTCAGTTCTTCAACTGTACCATGCCAAAGGGGTAGGCTGGTAAGTTGTTGCGCCTTACCTGTTCCTGAAGTTACCAGGCATCCTGCCAGTAAAATTCCTGCTGTTTTCATTGGCATTTACCCGACCGGTGCCACCGGTCGGGTGGAGTGGTATGATCTTTTTACTACAGCCGAAAAAAGCATATGAAACAGATTTGTATATTGTTAAGCGCGGCATTTTTATTTGCCTGCGGGAATGCAGAACAGCATGATTCAGATGATGTGATGGTGAATCCGGAAGACACTTCCTTTACCAGCTATCCTCCTGGTAATACACCGGTTCCTCCAACAGTGGAGACTGCAGCAGACAGCACGCGATCAGCCGCAGATTCATTAAACCGCCCGCATTAAAATATGTGCCTGATCTCCTATCATGCCTTACATGAACAATTCGGTCCGGTTGAATTGCTGGACTATGTTCAAAAGGCAGCAGCAGGGTTCACCGCGATTCACTCGTCAGATCATTTTCATCCCTGGAGTAAACGGCAGGGAGAGAATGGGTTCACCCTGAGTTGGTTACCGGTTGCTATGCAGGTTTGCAGTTTGCCATTCAGTATGGTATGTGCACCCGGACAACGACTGCATCCCGCTATCGTTGCACAGGCACTTGCAACCATTTCACTAATGTTTCCCCATCGCCTGATTGTGGAATTGGGAAGTGGTGAAGCACTGAATGAATCTATTACTGGATAGGAGTGGCCTGAGAAAACTATTCGAAATGAACGGCTGCTGCAATGCAAAGAAGAGATGGATGCCCTGTTCAAGGGAGAGCAGGTTGATTTTAATGGGCATATCCGGGTGCGCAAAGCGCGATTGTATTCCCGGCCGGCAAAACCACCGCCCTTATTCTGTGCAGCCTTATCTAAAGCAACGGCAGAATGGGCAGGTAATTGGGCGGAGGGATTATTAACCACTGTGGATGATAACCTGGAGGAAGCCTCAGCTAAAATAAATGCGTTTAGAAAACAAGGAGAAAACAAACCCGTTCACCTTCAACTCTCTTTTTGTTATGCACGCTCCTGGAAGGAAGCAGTTGAGCAGTCGTATGAACAATGGCGATCCAATATGGTAGGCCTGGATAAATTAGCCAATCTCTCCAGCACGGAAGAATTTGACGTAGCAGGAGAGGAGATCACGCGGGAATACATAATTGGGAATATGATTTTGATCACGGATATAAAGGGTCTCAAACATCGTATTGAAATGATTAAATCCTTGCAACCGGCTCGCATCCATCTGCATAATATCAGTAAAAATCAAACTGATTACCTGGAAGATATCCGATCCATTCTTATCCATTAATGATTTCACCACCATTGGGATGAAGCACTTGTCCGGTCATAAAACTATTTTCTTTCAATGCCAGAAATAAATAAGCTGGTGCAATTTCATTTGGTTGTCCGGCTCTTTTCATTGGTGAATCACTTCCAAAGGTTTTGATCTTTTTCTGATTAAAGGAAGATACAATTAGGGGCGTCCAAACGGGTCCGGGTGCTACAGCATTAACTCGTATACCCTTATCCACCAGGTTGGCAGCAAGGCTCCGCGTAAAAGAAATGATAGCGCCTTTGGTGGATGCATAATCAACCAGCGCATCACTTCCCCGGTAGGCTGTTACCGAACTGCTGTTGATAATGCAGCCGCCTTTTTTCATGTGAGGAAGCGCGTATTTCGTTATCCAGAAATACGAAAACACATTGGTATGGAATGTTTTTTGGAGTTGTTGGGTACTGATGTCAGTGAATTTTTTCTGCTCCCAGTGAAGTGCTGCATTATTGATAAGAATATCAATACCTCCGAATACTTTGATTGTTTTCTCTACAACCCGCCTGCAATTGACTTCTCTGCTGATATCTGCTTTTATAAGCAGGCAGTTCACTCCGTATGCCTCCACTTCTGCTTTGGTTTCAACTGCATCAGTCGTTTCATTTAAATATCCAAGGGCCAGCTCCGCTCCCTCACTCGCGAATAATTTGGCTACTGCTTTTCCAATTCCGCTATCGCCGCCTGTTATCAATACCCGCCTGCCTTTCAGTTTTCCTGATCCAGTACTCATTGGATCCGTTTCCGGAATAGGGTTCATGTTTCCTTCCTTTCCTGGTCGGCGTTGTTGCTGAGCAGGATGAATGGTTTTTTTGGGATTGGCTTTTGGCATGATTCAGGCTTTTCGCAACTGCCTAAAAAACTATACCATGAAAATATCTCTATCCTCCCAATACCGTCCGCCAGTCTTCTTTGGTCATGTTGCTGAAAAAGGCCTTCCCGCTTTGTACGAGTCCGGCGGAAAGTTCTCTTTTACTTTGCTGGAGCTGGCGCATTTTTTCTTCAACCGTACCCGGACAAATCAACCGCACCGCCTGCACATTCTGGTGTTGCCCGATGCGATAGGCTCGGTCGATGGCCTGGTCTTCTACTGCTGGATTCCACCAGGGGTCTACCAGGTACACATAACTCGCTGCAGTCAGATTAAGTCCTACACCACCTGCTTTCAGGCTTAACAGAAATACCCGCACTTCGGCATCCTGCTGAAAGCGATCCACCGCCGCCTTCCTGTTTTTCGTAGCTCCGGTAAGTGTTTCATATACGATGCCCAGTTTGTTCAGCTCAATGGCAATCAGGTCGAGCATCGAAACAAATTGAGAGAAGATCAGGATTTTATGCCGGGGCGATTTGTTTTGCACCTGCTCGATCAGCACGTCAATTTTCGACGAACCTTCTCCCTGCAACTGATCGGCCTGCAATAACCGCGGATCATCACAGATCTGCCGGAGTTGCGTTAAGCCACGCAATACATGAATGGAATTGCGCAGGATGTCATCTTCCAGTTTATCTTCCAGGTAATCACGCAGGTCTTTTTCGTACGCTGCATACACTGCACGTTGCGCCTCACCCATGGGGCAATACAGGATCTGTTCAATTTTATCGGGCAGTTCCTGGATCACATCTTCCTTGGTGCGCCGGAGCAGGAAGGGCCTGATTTTTTGTTGCAGCTCCTCTGAACGCTGGCGGTTTTCGAACCGGTCGATAGGAGTGGAATAGATATCCTGGAAATATTTTTTATTCCCCAGCAAACCCGGACAAACAACTGAAAACTGCGCATACAGGTCCATGGTATTGTTTTCAAAAGGAGTACCGGTGATGGCTAATCGATTTTTGCTTTTCAGCATTTGCACAGCCTGGTAGCGTTGCGAGTCGGGGTTCTTGATCTGTTGTGATTCATCAAGCAATACATAGCCAAACTGAAACCGGCGCAGGTAGGTGATATCAGTTAAAAGTGTTCCATAAGAGGTGAGGATGATATCGTACTGATCAAATTCTTCTGTTTTTTTAGTGCGATTGGCACCATGCAGGATCAGGCATTTCAACGAAGGTGCAAATCGTTGTAATTCTACCTGCCAGTTAAAGAGCAGGGAGGTAGGTACTATTAATAGATGCGTGGATTTATTTCCTGTCTCTTTTAAATGAAGCAGAAACGCAATCACCTGCACTGTTTTACCTAAGCCCATATCATCTGCGAGTACACCACCGAATTCGTTTTCATGCAGAAAGTGCAGCCAGTTCAGTCCTTCTTTCTGGTAGTGACGAAGCTCCGTATGCAATGTTGAAGGAACCGGTACCGGTTCAATGGATTTGATATCGGTTAATCGTTCCCGGTAGTTGCGAATTTTTTGTTGAACATCCTCATCCAGTTCCTCCTGTGCAAATAACATACTCACTTCTTCAAACCGGGTTCCGGGCATTACCAGGTCTTCTCCCATTACCGAAGCGCCAAAGAAAAATTTTGAAAAACGTTCAATCCATTCTTCCGGTAACAATCCCAGGGTTCCATCATCCAGTTGCACATACTTGCTTTTATTGCGGATGGCTTTTTGAATTTGCGGAAGGGAAGCCTGCTGATCGCCGTATTTGGCATTGATCTTAACATTGAACCAGTTGAGTCCGGATACCACTCGTACGGTAATGGTTCCCTTATGTGCACTTTTTTTATTTTCTTTCAATTGGTTGAATCCGAAAATAGAAATTCCTGCTGCCCGCCACTGCGCAAAGGCTTCCAGGAACCAGTCTTCGTCCAGGAAGCGATCTCGATGAAGGTAGAAATAGGGCAATTCATTTTCCAGTTGTTCCATGAAATGCGGATGTTGCTTCAGTACCATCGCGAGGAAAGCATTCTCGGCGGCATCATCACGTTGCATGGCCAACAGCCTGCCTTTGGTGTCGGGCAGGTAAACCATTTTTTTACTGCGCAGTGGCACTTCCATACTTCCATAGCGCATCATGGGTTGGATGGTTACATATTGCCCGAGATCAGCCAGGTAGATCAATCGTTCGATCGCTCCTTTCCATCCGGCTTCCTTCAATTCTTCTTCTGCCGCGAGCTCTATAAAATGCCGTTCAACCCGGATCTTGTTCTCCAGTTTGGAAAGGATTTTCTCTTCAAAAGCCGCGAACTGGTCTTCATGTAATTGCAGGTGTTGCCGGGTTGCAAACACCTGCAGTAGTTTCAGCACAGTCAGATTCGCAGCCAGCATAAGCTGGTTCTCCTGTAGCAGGAAGAGCCCGTATTTTAAAGGGAATTGCTGTGGATGAAATTTTTGTTTGCAAAGTTCCAGTTCGGGACTCACCCTGTAAAACGGACTTGCTTTATAAATATGCAGGGAAAGCTTTTCAACTAACCCGCCTACCTGCACTTCCCTGAGCGAACCGGCACTTACATTTTCAGAAAACTCCGGGTCGTGATAGAAAAATCGGAGTCCGGCAGGATTTTTAATAATGGTACGCAAACTGCGTATATCGGTGTTGGTTATACTGTTAGCCGGACTTGTCTGGAATCGGTTGATGGCAGCATAAAATCGAATCTTATCCACCTCATTGTCTGCCAGTTGGGCGGCATCTGCTGCGCTGATAGGGGATAAGGGGTTCCTGATTTTACCTGCCTGTGTAAGCGGTGCATCATAGAGTTCAATGCACAGTGATTTATGAAACCTGAATTGCTTCAACACCACGATGCGGATACAGTTGCCCTCAGCCGTTTGCGGCGGCTGTTCCTCGGGCACTAATAAAAGTTCTTCCAGATCGCGGATAGAGTCCATTCTGCAATAATACGGCTTCGCGGGTTCTGTTTATAATCCGCCATAAGTTTGTAAAAAATGATAGTTGTGGCGGATTATAAAAAATAATACTACGCCATAACCATTCGATTTTGTATATTTATGGCGGATTATACAATCGGTATGAATGAAATAATAGGACGTATTGAGGAAAAATCACTCCTGACAGAGGCATTAACTTCCAGAGAAGCTGAATTGATAGCGGTATATGGAAGACGGCGGATCGGTAAAACCTATCTGATTAGAAACCACTTCCGAAAGCAACTCGTATTTGAATTAACCGGCGTGCATGATGCCACACTGTCGAATCAGTTGAATAATTTTAGTCTGGCGCTACAGGAGGCCATGGGGATAGCCGTTCCTCCAGCTGTTCCCTCCAGCTGGATAGATGCTTTTCAGTTGTTAAGTAATTATTTAAGAACGGCAATAAAGAAGGAGCCTGTAGTATTATTATTTGATGAAATGCCATGGCTTAGTACAGCAAGGTCAGGTTTCTTGCAGGCATTTGCTCATTGGTGGAATACAGTTGCATCCAGGAATCCGCTAATAAAAGTTGTTATTTGCGGCTCTGCGGCTTCCTGGATTATCCGCAAAGTAATAAATGATCGGGGTGGATTGCATAACAGGGTTACCAAACGTATTCGGCTGCTTCCCTTTACACTGGAGGAAACAGAGCATTATTTGAGATACCTCGGCGTGCAATTGGACCGATTTCAGATACTGCAACTTTATATGGCAATGGGAGGGATTCCTCATTATTTAAAACAGGTTAAAAGAGGGGAGAGTGCGGCGCAACTAATTGACAGATGTTTTTTTGCCAAAAACGCGCCCTTAAAAACGGAATTTAAAGAGCTGTATAAATCACTTTTTGCTAATTCAGCAAATCATGAAGCGATTATTAGGGCTCTTTCGAAAAAAGCAAAGGGACTTAGCAGGGCAGAGATTATTGAGGAATGCGGATTTAAAACGGGTGGATGGGTAACTGAAATTATTGATGAACTGGAACAGTCTGGATTTATCACACAATACATACCTTTTGGTCGCACCTTCAGAGATACGCTCTATAAATTAACGGATGAGTATAGTCATTTTTATTTAAAGTTTATTGAAGGTGCCAGAGCTACGGGAACAGGCACCTGGTTAAAAATATCCCAATCATCCTCCTACACAAGCTGGTCTGGTTTTGCATTTGAATCCATTTGTCAAAAGCATGTGGATCCCATTAAAAAGGCAATCGGAATAGCGGCGGTTTATACGGAAGTATCAACCTGGCGTTCTATGTTAGCAAAAGGAGAAAAAGGGGCTCAAATTGATCTGCTGCTTGATCGGGCGGATCATTGTATCAATCTTTGTGAAATAAAATTTTCCGCTGAGGAATTTGTCATTGACAAGAAATATGCAGCCGAACTTGACTATAAAGTGCAACGATTTAAAGAACAGACGGGTACCAGAAAGTCGATCTTCCCTACTATGATAACAACCTATGGTGTCCGAAAGAATCTTCACTCTACCGGTCGGGTCATTGCTGAAGTCACTATGGATGATTTGTTTTCGAAATGAAATTTGTATTCATAACCCGCACCGTCTGGGTGCTTTCTCTTGTCAGTCTGCTTACAGATATGGCCAGTGAAATGCTCTACCCGGTGATGCCTTTTTACCTGGAGCGTATCGGATTTTCAGTTTTACTGATTGGCTTGTTGGAAGGCATGGCAGAAGCGATTGCCGGTTTGAGCAAAGGTTATTTCGGCAAACAATCTGACCATAAAGGCAAGCGGGTTCCTTTTGTGCAAATCGGTTATGCGTTTAGTGCGATTTCCAAACCCCTGATGGCGGTGACTGTTTATCCCTTGTGGGTGTTTTTTGCGCGCACCCTGGATCGCCTGGGTAAAGGCATCCGAACCGGCGCCAGGGATGCGCTTTTATCAGATGAAGCAAGTCCCGCCACCAGGGCCCGTGTCTTTGGCTTTCATCGATCGATGGATACATTGGGTGCAGTTGCTGGTCCCGCTCTGGCATTGGTCTACCTGTATTTCTATCCCGGCCAGTACCGAACGATGTTCCTGCTGGCCTTTATCCCCGGATTCTTAGCCATTGTACTGACTTACCTGCTTAAAGAAAAACCAAAACCGGCACAACCGCACACTCAAAAAATTTCTTTCTTTTATTTTTTCCGCTACTGGAAAGAAGCACCTGTTGCGTATCGGCAACTGGTAGTGGGCTTGTTGATCTTTGCATTGATCAACAGTTCGGATGTGTTTCTGTTGTTGCGGGTCCGGCAGGCGGGATTATCAGATGTCCAGGCAATTGGGGCCTATATTTTTTACAATCTGATTTATGCGTTGGCTGCCTATCCGTTTGGAATATGGGCAGATCGCATTGGTGTTAAGCGCGTATTCCTGATTGGTCTGTTATTGTTTTGTATCGTTTATGCAGGTATGATCGTAGTCAACACTCTGCCCGGATTTGTATTCCTGTTTTTTATCTATGGATTATTTGCCGCCGCCACCGAAGGAGTAGCCAAAGCCTGGATCAGCAATATCACTCCCAGCACCGAAACCGCCACCGCCATCGGTACCTACACCGGATTTCAAAGCATCTGCGCCTTACTCGCCAGCCCCCTTACTGGTTGGATCTGGTTTCAATTTGGCGCCGGCATGGCATTCGGTATTACTGCAGCCACCACCGCGCTGTTGGTTGGATATTTTATGTTGTTTGTTAAAGCGCCGGTATATCATAATGTAAAGAAGTAGAAAATTCATTTGTACGGAAAAAATACGTACATTAGCATGTATAAAACAATTTAAAAGATGAAAACCAGCTTAGCCAGATTTGACACTCGGCTTCCTGAAGATCAAAAAGAATATTTTGAGTATGCTGCCGGTTTGGGTGGATACCGCACACTTACTGAGTTTGTAATAAGTTCAGTACAGCAAAAGGCGGATGAAATTGTAGAAAAACACCGGATATTTTTGGCTACGGAAAAAGACCAGAAAACCTTCTTTCATGCAGTTATGAATCCTTCTCAGCCAAACAAGCGATTGGTTGCTGCTGTTAAAAAATATAACAAGATTAAAGAGAAGAAGTGAGTTTGTTAACGGTTATATTATCCGGCTCTCATAACAAAGAAAGCTTTAGTTGTGGTAACATTCTATTGGATGCTTATTTGCATAAACAGGCAAAGCAGGATGTAAAAAGAAAGCTCGCAGCCTGTTTTGTACTGGCTCAAAAAACTGTTATAAAAGGTTACTATACCTTATCGGGACTTTCTATTAATCAAAATCTCTTACCGGCAGAGATGCAAAGAAAACTGCCTCCTTCTTATTTGAAATTACCTGCAACTTTGCTAGGTAGACTTGCAGTAGATAGTAAGCATCAGGGACAGGGTATTGGTGAATTGCTTTTAATAGATGCGTTAAAAAGAAGTTATCTCGCTTCCTCCGAAGTTGCTTCTATGGCCGTAGTAGTTGATCCCATTGACGCAGCCGCCTTTAAATTTTATCAGAAATACGGTTTTCTGGAACTCCCTGAAAGCGATAAATTATTTTTACCAATGGCAACAATCGCCCAATTGTTCTGATCTTCCATTTCTCCCTCTTCCATTCCTCCTTTCTTCCCTTCTCCTTTGTCCCCCTTCCATACGTCTCACATCTCACGTCTCACGTTTCACATTCCGAACGGCATTTGATACAATCTTTTTCCCGTCGCCTTATAAATCGCATTCGCCAAAGCCGGCGCATACGGTGGCACCGGAGGTTCACCCACACCAGTTGGTTTATCATTTCGCTCCATAATATACACATGAATTTCTTTTGGCGATTCCGGCATACGAATCAACTGATATCCATCAAAATTGGTTTGCTCAACAATGCCATTTTTTACCGTGATCGCACTCTTCATAGCCAGGCTCGTTGAGAACTGCGCACCTCCTTCGAATTGTGATTTCACCCGATCCGTATTTACTGCCAGTCCGCAGTCCACGGCATAATGCACTTTGTTAATCGTTACTTTTTTTGCAGCATCTACCTGCACTTCCACCACACAGGCTACATAGGTGAGGAAACTTTTGTGCGCAGCAAATCCCATTCCGGTTCCTTTCGGTAATTGTTTACCCCAGCCGGATTCTTTGCGCACTCTTTCAATCACTGCTTTCATTCGTCCCGTATTCCAGGGGTATTGTGCGATGTCTTCTCCATAGTTGGGATACCCGCCGCCATTTACCATCTCTTCTGCAAAGGTGATATTGCGATCTTCTCCTAATAATTCGAGTGCCTGTTCAATCGGATCTTTCCCTCTCGCTTCGGCTACTTCATCCATCATGGTGCAAATCGCGAAAGCCTGTGGAATATTGCGAACCGAACGCAGCCAGCCAATCCGCAGATGTGCTTTGGCATCATGTGTTTCAATTCGTATAGCAGGAACATTATAGGGATAATCACTCGCGCCCAACATCAGTTCTCCATCATCGGGTTGCAATGCAGCAGGATTTTCTGTTGCTCCAATAGAGGGATTGGCGATATGATGATTCCATCCGCTTAACTGGTTGTTCTCATCAATCGTTGCCACCAGGTGTTGCACACTCATGGCATGATAATAATCGTGTTGAATATCATCTTCCCTGGTCCACTGCACTCTGATAGGAAGACCTGATTCCTTCGCCAGATAGGCTGCTTCCAGGATAAAATCCGGTTTGGATTTGCGTCCGAATGCACCTCCTAAGAGAGTGATATTTACTTTCACTTTGTCTGCACCCAGACCAATATAAGCAGCCACGGCATCTCTTGCTCCCTGCGGATTTTGCGTAGGTGCCCAGATCTCACAACTGCCATCTTTCACAACCGCCAAGGCACAGGGTGGCTCCAGTGTTGCGTGTGCGAGATAGGGTGCCACATAGGTATGTTCGATCACTTTTTTTGCGCCCGTCCTGGCAGCTTTGAAATCGCCCCGGTTCCTGCGAAGGGTGCCTTCTTTGGTGATTTCTTTTTTAAGCGCTTCAATGTGTTCGTCCGAATTATAAGTAGCATTTGGCCCCAGATCCCATTCCACTTCCAGTGCTTCTCTTCCTTTGATCGCAGCCCAGGTGTTTTCTGCAATCACCGCCACTCCGGCAATAGGCTTGGATAGCGTTGCAGGCAAGCCGGCTCCTTTGATCGTGATCACCTGTAACACACCAGGAATCGCTTTTGCTTTGGTATCATTTACTGATTTTACTGTACCGCCGGTAACCGGACAATGTTTGATCACCGCGATCTTCATACCTTCCAGCCTCGCATCACTGCCAAATCCTGCTTTACCGGTTACGATATCATGCAGGTCAATGATGGGCGTGTCTTTACCAATTAACTTGAATTGATTGTCTGCTTTGAGTTGGAGACTTTCAACCTTGGGTACAGCAAGCCCTGATGCAGCTCCGGCAAATTCTCCAAAGCCTGCTTTCTTATCGGATCCTTTGTGAATCACCTGTCCATTTTCGGTATCGAGTTCTTCTATTGGAAGTCCCCATGCTTTGGCAGCTGCCTGCAACAACATTGCCTTTGCAAGCGCGCCGGCTTCCCGCATGGGTTTATAGAACATCCTGATGGAAAATGAACCATCTGTATTCTGATTGCCGTATTTATTTTCATCTCCTTCTGCCTGGATGATTTTCACAGTGCTCCAGTCGGCGCCCAGTTCATCGGCCACCACTAATGGGAGAGAGGTTCGAATACCCTGTCCCATTTCCGAACGATGTGCCACGATGGTTACTTCACCGGTATCACTGATGCTCAGGTAGGCAGTTGTGGAGAGCGTGCCTGTTTTTTTTCCTGCTGAATCGCAGGACCAGAAACTCACGCCCAGAATTAATCCTCCGGAGAGAATACTTCCCAGTTTCAGGAAATCTCTGCGGGAAGCATTGAATATTTTAGATTCAACTTCCTCAATATTACTTGTATAGAAAGGAGCGGTCTTTTTCATGATCGGGAGCTTTGAATTAAGGGAGTGCTGGTTTTCCGGAAGCAGCTAATTGGATGGCTGCCTTGATACGATTATAGGTACCGCATCTGCAGAGATTGCCCTGCATGGCCTGGTCTATTTCCTGGTCGGTTGGATTGGGTTTTTGTTTCAGCAACGCCACCGCGGTCATGATTTGTCCGGTTTGACAATAACCGCATTGTGGCACTACCAGTTTTTCCCAGGCCTCCTGAACAGGATGATTGCCCTGCTCCGACAAGCCTTCAATGGTGGTAATACTTGCGGTTCCAACTGCCGAGATAGGATAACTGCAGGAGCGAACAGGGTTTCCATTTACATGTACAGTGCAGGCGCCGCAGAGGGCTTTGCCGCATCCGAATTTGGTGCCGGGAAGGTTCAGCAGATCTCTAATTACCCAAAGCAGCGGCATGTCTTCCATTGCTTCTACGGTTTGGGATTTGCCATTAACCTGGATGGTATAGGTGGCCATGTTAGTATTGTTTTAGGCGGATAGAAGCTACGATAATTTTTTGGTATTTTGGAAATGAATTGTACTTTCACCATACTTGCGATGCCGCCTCCGGCACAGATTTCAGCCTCATTTTTAGTTTCGTTCGTTTTTTGCCTCCTTGAATAGTGTCAGTTTTTTACGTGCGATTTTATCAATTTAAAACAAGCATTTATGAAACTATCTGAATTCATTGCATTAACGGAAGATCAAAAAAGATCAACTGTTTTATCGAAAGGTGTTGTGCTTGCAAAAAGAAGTTTTAACGAGCAGGTTATTTTTCTCTTTCAGTTATCTGAATACTATGTTGAGATTTTCTGCTGCGGTACGAGTAAAGAAGTGCTGGAATACAGGGCCTTTGGGGATACCAGGGAATTGGCTCTTTACCTGGATGAAATCCCGATACATGACCTGATTAACAATACCTGAGTACTTCTTATTGTTGTTTAAAACTGGTAAACAATGGCATTGATATTCATGCCTGCGCCAACCGATGCAAACACAACTTTGTCGCCGGGTTCAATCTGCTGGTCTTCCACTTTATGCTTCAGGATCAGATCCAGTAAGGTTGGAATCGTTGCCACTGAACTGTTGCCAAGGTAGCTGATGGTCATGGGCATAACAGCCAGATCTGTTAAGGGTAGTTCATACAAATTGTACAGTCGTTCCAGGATGGCGATATCCATTTTTTCATTGGCCTGGTGGATCAGTACTTTTTTTATTTCAGATAAATGCACCTGCGCTTTATCAAGGGTTTCTTTTATAACCAGGGGAACATGGGTTAATGCAAATTCATACAAGGCTCTGCCATTCATTTTCAAGTAGAGATTGGCATCACCGTTTTCAATATTGTAGGAACTATCCATTCGTAATAAAAGGGCGTGTTCGCTTGCATAGGTTCGGCTGCCATGCGCAATTATTCCAACTGTTGAATCAGGGGTTGCTTCAATAATAACAGCACCTGCTCCATCTGCATAAATCATGGAATCCCTGTCATGATCATCAATTACCCTGGATAGTGTTTCTGCACCGATAATCATACAACGTTTGGCATCTCCGGACCGGATATAGGAGTCGGCCTGAATGACACCCTGGATCCAACCCGGACAACCAAATACCAGATCATAAGCGACGCAGGAGGGGTTCTTGATTTGGAGTTTGTATTTCACCAAAGAGGCCAGAGAGGGCACCATAGTAGTGCGGTTGGTGCCTAGATGTACATCACCAAAATTATGCGCTACGATCAACAGGTCGATGGATTCTTTATCAATAGCACTACTTGCTAATGCATCTGCTGCAGCTAAGCTGGCAAGGTCGGAGGTAGTTTGATCAGGACGGGCATATCTGCGCTGGTCAATCCCGGTTATATCTTTAAATTTTTCAATATTTCGTAGAATGGTGCCCGGCACGATGTTGCCATCCTTTTGCAAAAATCGGTTGGCAAGAAAGTCTGCATTGTGTATGACTCTTTCCGGAAGTACGCTCCCCGTGGCTTTTATAACTGATCTCACACCTTTCATTTGTATAAAGGTAGGGTGCAAAAAAATGATATTTTTATAAAATTAAAATTGTTATTCAATAAAAGTTGTTTCATTATACTGCCTTCTATTGGTATCAATTCTGGTTGCAAATTCTTTATACGGTCAGCAACCAAAATCGATAATAGCATGTATTGGTAATAGTATAACTTTTGGAGCAAGACTCGATGACCCTTCAACTGATTCCTATCCGGCTATTGTTGCAAAAACTTTAATGGATAAAGGATTTACAAATTATGAGGTACTGAATTTTGGCATTGGAGGTGCCACCATGCTTCGATATGGCAAACCCAATTTGTGGCGATTGCTCGATTCAATTAATACATACAAGCCGGATATCATGCTCATTAAAGCAGGCACCAATGAAACCGTCAGCGAACCCTTGTTTAATTGGGAACAAATGAAGGATTTTGAAGCTGATTACAACCTGTTTATTGATTCAGTGAAAAAAATGATTCCGAATTGTACCATAATTCTGTGCAGTCCGCTGGATATGGTACTGAACACACCGGAATTATCGAAAGAACGGTTTGACAATCTCACGCTGCGAAGACCAAGAATCTGGGAGCTACGCGACAGGGTCAGTAAGATTGCTGCTGCTGCAGGACTCTATTTTTTGGATTTGACTCCATCTTTTTCAAACAAACCGGAATACATGACAGTGAAAGATGGAGTGCATCCGAATAAAAAAGGTTACGCGTATTTAGGACATTTAGCGGCTGACTATTTAATCAGAAATAAGATTGTTTTAAAGTGACGATGCAGTCTTTTATGACCGTAATGGCAAATCCGGATACCGGATTATTTGGATCGATTTTGAAAATACTATCGATATACTGGTTCATTTGCTCTTTCAGTTGGGCATAATTCGGAGTATTCCAACAACTTATAGCAAGTGGCAGCAGTAGTTTTTTCATAATACCGGTTAAGCTAGTCATATTGATGCTTCCTTTGTATCACCTGATCAGGGTATTTTTTGGGGAGATGATATATTTTATATTCAGAATTCTCCTTTTTTGAAGGGTAATCTGTAAATAAGCTATCGTGAAAAAAATTATTGTTTATTCTTCCATACTGATGCTGCATTTTTCTTTGAGTTATGCTCAAAGCAAATCAGCTTCTTTGCCTGGTACTGATTTTTTTCACCTGGATCTTGTTGTGGATGCGGAAGATTTTGAGCAAATCCGGACAGACAAATTCTGGAGTGAAGTGTTTGGGAATATTTTTGTGGACAGTTCTTTCATCAATGGGAAACCTAGTACGGAGATTTATTTGCTGGGACAGGAAACATTTCTGCACATCAATCTGAACCAGGGCTATTGGGAAAACAGAACAGGGGGTGGTGGCATTGTTTTTCAATCCCGTTTCCCGGATAACATGGATTCAATCACCAATGCCTGGCAGCAATTTTATCCGGATTCCATCCTTATAAGGAAGGTTAAATCCGGTGCAGGTGATGAAGTTTCTGAAGTGGCTATCTATTCCAAAAGAGACAGCGCAAGTCCGGTTGTTCCTTCTTTCTATCCGTTTTTTTGAGCTTTTCGCGGCCAAGTTATTTGAGCTGGGGTTTTACGAATGAAAAAATCAACCAAGGTATCTCGATGAAAGAATATATGCACAGTTGGGATACCAGTTTGCACAGGAAATTATTTCGTAAGATCACCGCCATTCATGTTAGGGTGACTGAAACTGAACGGCAGTGGTTAGAGTCTGGATTACAAACAGCAGGTTACCAGAAAAAAAAATGTCTTTACTCATACTGATGGCCCCACGGTTTTTATAGAAAAAACAAATGCCCCTGTGTTGCCCAGGATCAACAGAATGGATATTTTGCTGGCTTCTGCTGTGGAAGAAAAGAATCTCCGTTTAGGCAAACAATACAGGGCAGAAATAAAAGGTATGATGATGCAATTACGGGCTACCAGGAAATGATTTTTTACTCCCCCACAATGTCGTTCAGAACCACTTTTTGTTCATTCATCCTGGTTTTTTGTCGATTCGCGAACTTTATTTTTTTGATTGAAAATTGGTTTCTAATCTTGTTTTGTCATTCAGAACTAACAGAGCAACTACCGGTTACGCCCGACCGCCTTATGGAGCAACGGGAGATAAGGCCCCAATGCTTCTTCGGGATAAATCAACTTTCACTTTCTGTTGCTTTCTTCTGATGACAGTCCCCGGCCCCTGGTCCTGTGTTTGGCTTGCCGGGTGATGGCCTCCCTACCCAATCCAAAAAAGCATCGGTGCATTTTTCCGAATGGTCCGGAACGGCTCCAGAACGGTTCACTGACGGTTCCATAACGGTCAAACAGTGGTCAACTAGTGGTCACGAAGTGGTGCCTGAACGGTCAAAAAAAATCTGCCTGCTTTTACGAGGTCAAATTCCGCCTGCCAAGCTTTCCAGTCCAGCCCCTTCTTTAATCCGCTTCCCATTTTTTAAATCTATTAAAACTCAAAAAAATGGCACGTTCAACGAACAATGTCCTAACTCGTAATTACACCGGTACAGTAGCCGGACAGTATTCCCTTCGCATGAAAGGCGATCAATCCATCATCGCTGGTCTCCCAAAGCCCCGCAAGGAAAAAATCAAATAGTGAAAAACTGATGGCTGTTAAGTGCAAGTTTTCTCTCGCAATTATCTATGGGAAAAAAGCAATCGCCAACCCTGAGCTTAAAGCCACTTACCAGGCTATTGCTAAAAAGAACCAGTCAGCCTTCAATGTAGCTGTGCTCGATGCACTCTAAGGCCCGGAACTCGCAGATTTGCGAACAGATGGATACTCCGGTGCAGCCGGACACGCACTTACTGTGCAGGCGACTGACAACTTCCGCGTTACCAAAGTGAGCTTCGGTCTCTATGCTCCCGATGGTGGCCTGCTCGAAGAGGGAGATGCTGTTATGGATGAAAATGGGTTCGACTGGATTTACACCACGAAATCTGAAATCCCTTCTCCCGCCGGCACCCTGATCCGGGTGAGCGCGGAGGATGTCCCTAAAAACAGAACCCTACTGGAGGTAGTGATCTAAGTTGTTCCAAAAAAAGACAAAACCCCTGCCGGGTTTTCCGCGCAGGGGTTTTATCTTCTGACGTCTCACTTCTCACTTCTTCTTGTGGCCTCGCCAGGAATCGAACCTGGATCTGGAGCTTCGGAAACTCTTATACTATCCATTGTACTACGAGGCCGGCCTAAAAGGAGTGCAATATTACGGCATTTTCGGGAATTTCCACCTTCACTCCCCCTTTGGAGGCTGGCATTCGCCAAAGGCAGACTAATGGAAAAATTTACCTTTAGGCAGGCAACCCGGAGCAACCCGATCCCGTATAGGCCCCAGGACATGGACATCACGGCACCCACAGACAACCTGCTGAAGCAACTGGTTGAGGGATGTGTTTCCCTTAAACGCCAGAGCCAGAAACGCTTTTACGAGCACTTCTATGGCTATGCCTATTCGGTTTGTCATCGTTACATTACCAACGAAGAAGAAGTGGTGGAGGTGATTAACGATGGATTCCTGAAGATTTTCAGAGAAATGGAACGATTCCAGCTTCGCTATGATTCCTACGAAGCCTCCCTCAAAGCCTGGATCCGACGAATTTTCATCAATACGGCTATTGATCAGCTCCGGAAAAAACAACTGAACCTGGTGGCTATGCCTACAGAATCCGAGGAGCAGGCATTGTTGCCTTCTATCGCGCCAACCGAACTTTCCAACATCACCCACAAAGAATTACTGGCAATGGTCCGCCGGTTGAGTCCGGCTTATGGCCTTGTTTTTAATCTCTATGTGATGGATGGATATACACATGAAGAAATTGCTGCCATGCTGAAAATCAGTGTAGGCAGCTCCAAATCCAACCTGTCAAAAGCCCGTGCCAGATTGCAGAAAATGCTGGCAGAGGAACTACATCTAAACCATAACAATGAACGAAAAGCTATTCAATCTTAACCAGGGAGAAGAAGGTCTGGACGATCTCTTCCGCAATGCCGCTGATGCTGAGCAGCCGGCCGCGCCTGCCCATGCCTGGTTAAAAATGAATCTGCTCCTGGATGAAGAAGAGCAGAAACGCCGCCGTGGGTTCGCCTGGTGGTGGTTGCCGCTTTTATTGTTTATGGCAGGTCACCGCCATTTTGTTCCACAACCCGGACCCCTGGAGGTTGAGAAAACTAAATCCTTCAGCCGCCAATTGTTGCCACATGAGTCATCAGGAAAAGAATCTTCCCCAAAGGAAGCTGCTCATACAGCTGCGACTGGTACTCAACAATCAGCTGATCAAAAGAGGGACGCTTCGTTTATTCAACTTGAAAAACAGCACTTAAATGCAACGCCTTCCAGAAAGTTTGTTTCGGAAATAAGTACCCCAGAAGTTAGCGTGAAGAAAGAATTAAATCAACCTATCCTGGAAATGTCGCCTGAGTCGGCATTAACTAAGGAGGAATCCATGACCCTTGTAGTATCTAATGAATTAGAAGATAAAGCCCTCTATCCAGCATTGCCTAAAAAACAGCAGTTGTCCATTCCTGTTAGTGTGTCAAATACAGATCCTGCGATACCCGGACAAACCATTGTGTCAACCCCCAAAAAGCAACCAGTGACCTATCGATTCTATGTATATGGCGGCGGTGGCCTTGATAGAGGGTTTGTAAGTGGCAATCATGAATCTGAATTAAAACCTGCTTATGGAGCAGGACTGGGTCTGGAGCTCAATAAACGATGGGCCATGCAAGTTGGATTCACACAAACCAGGAAATTATACGAAGCTCCCGGTAATGCCTACACGCCTAAAGCGGGATCCTATTATGATAACCCCAACTTCGTCATACAGGAAGTGTATGCCGATTGTGCTATTCTGGAAATTCCTATTAGCGTGAGGTATAATTTTTTACCAAACCAGCAACACCAGGTTTTTGGAATGCTCAGTATGCAAAATGCAATCATGCAAAGAGAATCCTACGATTATTATTATACCCGGTTTGGACAACCGGCTAAGGGATATTACACCTATCGGACCAAAGCTCTCGAACTGTTTTCAGGAATTGGTTTAAGTGTAGGATATGAATACCGTATTAGTGATCGGCTGCATGTTCAGGCTGCACCCTATTTCAATATTCCTACCAAAGGTATTGGTGAAGGATCAGTAAAACTCCGGTCAGCCGGACTCTTTGCAGGGCTTCGTTACTCTTTCTGGAAGAAAAAATAAAATCAAGGCAACCCTTTTTAATTCGGATACGAATAGGTAAGTAATCATACCACGCGCAACGCGCACTAACTCTATCATTATGTTGACAGCAACCTTAAGTTGCCGGCGAATGACATTCGTTGGCCTGGCCCTTTTATTCTTCTTATCCTGCAGCAAAAGCGGTACAGATGAACCAGCAAATCCTTGTGAAGGCCTCACCATAGTAGTAAATGGAACGGTTACCAATACAGCTGGTCCGGGTAGTACAACCGGTTCCATTGCAGCTACTGCAAAAGGTGGTTCCGGCTTTACCTTCAGCCTGAATAATGGTCCGTTTCAGGCTTCCGGAACTTTTTCCAACCTGGCTGCCGGTACCCATACGATCCGTGCAAAGAATAGTGATGGTTGTATTGGAAGCGGAAGTTTTACAGTGTCCGATGGTGATCCATGTGCCGGAAAAACAATCTCGGTAACGGTTGATGTCAGTTCGTCTGAAAAATGTGGGAAAACAGGAACCATCACCGTTACCGCTTCCGGCAGTACTGGTTTTACCTATCGCCTGAATGCAAGTGGAACCTACCAGGCATCCAACAACTTCACCGGACTGGAACCAGGTAACTATACCGTATATGCGAAAGATGCAGCTGGATGTGAAACTACCAAAGCAGCAACGGTGGGTGCTGTTGCAAATGGCCCTTTGTTCACTGCTGTAGTAACACTGATCAATTCCAAATGCAGTGGCTGCCATACCGGAACAAATCCCACCAGTGGTATCAGCTTGGGTACCGATTGTGCTATAGTTGAAAAGAAAAATAGTATCAAGAGCCAGGCAGTGGATCTCGAAACCATGCCAAAAGGCGGTCCGGCTTTAAGTGCAGCAGATAAAAAAGTCATCACCGATTGGATCACAGCAGGAGGCAAAACCAGTGATTAAGAAATTGCTATACGGAATCCTTGTGCTGCTGTTGGGTGTAGGAGTAGTAGGTTATTATCTGTACCAACAAGAACCTTCCAGCGCCGATAACCAGGATGCTGCTTTCAGTTTGACTGCTACTGACTTATTGGAGGCCTTTCAACAGGATGAAGCATCCGCTAATTCCATGTACCTGGGGAAATGGCTGGAAGTACGGGGAGCCATCAACCTGATGGATGCGGAGCAAGCTATGATCTACCTGGGTGAGCCCGCCGCAGCTTCCTCTATAAGTTGTTTGCTTGATTCGGGGTTACAATCAACTATCACAGCATATAAGCCTGGTGATTCGGTTTCGGTTAAAGGATATTGTTCTGGTTACCTGATGGATGTGCAACTGACAAGAGCACAACTATTACCCTAATTAATATTGAATGATGATGAATTATTTAGCTGGATGCCTGCTTTTTGTTTTAACCTGTGCCTCACCGGTAGTTCATGCCCAACGATATGCTTCCAGGTTGATGAACATTCGTTTTGAATCTGTCACACCTTTGGAAACCATTCGTGCCGAGAATAAAAATGGCGTACTGCTGCTGGATCTCAAATCAGGTAAAGTGGAAGCCGCTGTTCTTATAAAAGGATTTTTATTTCGGAAAGCCCTGATGCAGCAGCATTTTAATGATTCCTATATGGAGTCCGATAAGTTTCCCAGGGCGATTTTTATCGGACAATTTGATCCGGGTTCTGTATCGATTGAAAAATCAGGTAAACAAGCTGTGGTGGTAAATGGCCGGCTTACCATTCACGGTGTGGAACAACCGCATACTTGTACAGCCCTGCTGGAATTCAAAGACAAGGATTGTGTGGCTATTACCAGTTTTCATATTAAACCAGCAGATTTTTCTATTCGAATACCTGCTTTGGTGCGTGATAACATCAACAAAGAACTAGTCGTGGAACTCAACAGCGGCTGGATGAAACCAACGAATTGATTATATGAAAAAACTATGTTTGCTTTTCCTTATTTGCGGGGGATCAGTGTACGCCCAGGAGCCATCTGTTGACTCGTTGTTGGAATCCGGCCCCGGAAGCGCGTCTCCAAAAATAACCGGGACCTTCCATTCCACCCGGGTGATTCACGCACAATCGGTTGAAATGCTGGACAAAGGTGCGCTGGATGTGCGGATCCTGCACCGGTTTGGAAAATTGTCGGATGGGGTTAAGGAATTGTTTGGCCTGGATCAGGCATCCATGCGAATGAGCTTTGATTATGGATTGAGTAACTGGCTAACGGTAGGGGTTGGTCGAAGTACCTATCGGAAAGAATACGATGGGTTGGTTAAGATCAGGATAATCCAGCAATCAAAATCGGCACCGATATCTCTTGTAGGTGTTGCCGGTGTGATGATCCGTACTGCTGATGAATCCAGTTCTACCGGATATAAACCCAGTACCGGAGACCGTACTTCCTTTTATGCCCAACTCATTGCAGGCAGGAAGTTTTCTTCCGGATTTTCAGCGCAATTAAGTGCTACCCTTTTGCATATGAATTACGTACCCGATGAAAGCTGGCAAAATACCAATCTTGCTATAGGTATTGGACTGCGCCAAAAACTAAGCAAACGATTTGCCATCACTTTTGATCACCAGGTGGTGTTGACACAATTACCAGATGAATACTATTTCCCGCTGGGTATCGGATTTGACATTGAAACAGGCGGACATGTATTTCAACTCCATTTCAGCAATGCGATCGGCATGAATGAACGGGCTTTTCTGGTTGAAACAACCGATCGTTTCTTCAAAGGTGAAATCCGTTTTGGCTTTAATCTTTCCCGGATGTTCTAAGCTTCACCCGTCCGGTGGCACCGGACGGGTGAAGCTTAAAGACTTAGGCAAAGAGCAACCAATACCGGATAGAGTACCCACTTCACTAACCGCCTGGTATTGCTGTGATAGAAAGGTGGGTTAGCTGTTTTGCCTTCAAAGTTGAAGCGCAGCCCGATTTCCTGCAACTGGCCGCGGGAGAGAGAACCCTGCAATAAGCCCATCTCATAAATGAAACGCAGCCCGATCCCGTACACTATTACAGCAGGTGAAAAAGATTTGGATCGCTTGATGATCTGGATGCCGGTTGCGATGGCTTCAATCACCAATACACCCAATATAAAATACAGGGCGGCTGTCCAGCTGATGAATCCCAGCAGTATCAAAACCGGTAGCAACAGGAAACTGACCAACAGTGTTTCCGGTGCTGTCAGGAAATCATAATAGGCATAAGCAGGATGACGGTTGGGTAAGTAACTGTTTCCAATTCCATAGCGGAAGGGCCGGCTCCATACAGGTGTTTCATTGCCCCACCAGGGATGCGTAACCGATGCACCGGAAATGCATTTCAATGATTTGCGATGATTGCGATCCCTCACCTGGTAACTGAAGTCCACATCCTCGCCACCTCCCAGTTTAGGAAATGCTGCCGAAAACCGAAGGTTGCCGATCGCTTTCCGGTTGAACAGGATATTGGCAGTGGCGCCCCAGGCAAACCCTTCTTTCACCCGCGCGATTCCAAATATGTCCATGGAGCCATTGGCAATTACAGCCTTGTTAAAGGGATGTTTTGGTGCAGGTAAATCAATCGGACCAATAAATCCAATTTCCTCCGGATGGTTGCGGATGCCTTCAGCATAACGCACCAGTATGTCCTCAGCCGGTATGATATCATCATCCAGGAATAAGATCCAATCTGCCAGGCTCAGATCAATTCCACGGTTACGGGTAGCCGAAACACCCAGGTTCACTTCATTTTTGATAAACTGTACGCCCGGTTGGGAGCAGGCTTCTTTTAGTGCAGCACTTAATTCTGCATTTGGATTGTCGCACATCAGGAAGAACTGAACGATCGCATCATCCGGATGTCTGAGATTCAGGATGGGTAAAAGAATTGCTTCGTTCATTCGGAAGCTGGGTATGATCACATCTAATGTCAGCATAACTCTTGTGTCAGGATGCCTGGTAATATCCATTCGGACAAACCCAGTGCGGGTTTTTAGTTGTTTCAATAAACAGGATTTCATTGTCCTGAAGCTGCTCCCGACTTGAACTGGCATGGTGCAGGTGATAGGCAACTCCGGCCATCTTCAATCTTTTTTTCTTACATCCCGCCTGCAACAAACGGGTGGCGAATTCTACATCCTCCCATCCCCATCCTGAAAACTCATTGTTGTACCCATTTACCAATACATAATCCGCCCGCCAGAAGGCAAGATTGCAGGCTTTGATGTTTTGATTGCTGCTGGTTTTTTTTCCAAATAAAAAAGCCAGAAGGGGCAGGTGTATCGCATTGATGCGATTGCGGATACCCTGGCTCCAGGGATGAAGCGGAACTAATCCTGTTTGAATGAGTTGCTTTGTTAAGGATGCATCCAGCAGCACCCTTGATCCCTGAACAAAACAATCCCTTCTTGCTGCCCTCAGGTGATCAGCAATAAAACTGCGATGCAGGATCATATCCCCATCGATCTGTATAATATAATCGCAACTGGTTTGCCGGATGGCTTTGTTGATGATCAGGCTTTTTCTGAATCCTTTATCCGGCTGCCATACATGTTTAATTGGTAAGCGATAAACAAGCTGGTAGTACTCCACTACCTGGCGTGTAGCATCATAAGAGCCATCATCCGCTACCAGTATTTCATCCGGCATTTTTGTTTGTCGTACTACAGACTCTAAAACCAGTTCCAGTGCGGATGGCCAGTTGAAGGTTGAGATCACCAGGGCTACCTGTTTAATAATTGGTTTCATTGCTTGAGTCGTTTAATTAGATTGTAACAAAATGTTCTTTCAGCGTTCGCTCTGCCTGCTGCTGCAGTATTTTCCGCTGGATAATGGAGGCTACTCTTTCATCATTGATCAGGTTGGCACAATCGAAGTGGCGCTTCGGACAGGCTGCTTTACCATGATTGCCACAGGGTCTGCAGGATAACTGCGCTTCTGCCTGAACGATATACGATTCATCTGAAAGAGGCGTAAAGCCAAATCCGGGAATAGTAGAACAGAACAATGCAATCACAGGCGCATTCACTGCAGATGCAATATGAAGCGGTGCAGAATCATTCACCAGGTTAAAGAGGGCGCCTTGCATCAGTGCAGCCGACTGTAAAATACTGAGTGATCCGGCCAGCGATTCTATATTGGTATAGGCAGGCAATTCATTTAGAATGGCAGTTGCCACCGCCTGCTCTTTTTTTGTTCCTATTATGTAAATCTTCTGACGAATGGGCAGGCGTTTCAGGATGGCTGTCCACTTGGAAACCGGTACCTGCTTGGTAAACCAAACTGATCCGGGTGCAAGAACAAGATAGGGTTCCTGCTGAAAGCGGCGAATAGAGGAATAATCTGCGGGTGATGGATACAAACCTGGTTTAGTTACCGGAGTACTTGTGATGGTTTGTAATAACTGGTTGCATCTTGCTGTTTCATGAACCGGTTCTGCTGCTGTTCCCGCTATGTGTTTTACTTTTTTAGTGAATAAAAAAGAGAGTGGGTTTTTATCATAACCAACTATGATTTTACCACGGGATAATCCGGCTAACAGGCCTGTTGCAGCATATCGCTGTACATTTATAACAAGATCATATTGTTCTTTGCGTACTTGTTTTAGTAGCGCTAACAGGCTGCGGTATTTACCCTTTTTCTTATCCCATGTTAAAACCTTTCGTACATACGGATGCGATTGCAGTACTTCTTCATTACCCTTCCTCACCAGGAAATCAATACGGGCATTCGGATAATGCAGATGCAGGTTTTCAATCAGAACGGTGGACAGGATAAGGTCACCAATGAAGGCAGTTTGGATTAATAACACTGATTTCATACACGCCGGCAATTTGGCCGTACGCACTTGACAGATGGTTATTACTTACCGTTGTATCGGATTTCTTAATTCGTAAATAAAATTTTTTTTGACAGGTTCGCCATAGTAAGCAACGTCCAGCTCACCGGTTTTAATCGCGCCGAATTTTTCAATGGATCGTTGTGATCTGAAATTGGTAGCGCCAATATGAAAGCGAATAATATTTACAAATTGAAATGCATGTTCTACCATCAGTTGCTTCAATTCCTGGTTGTAGCCTTTGCCCCAAAAGGATCTGCCTATAAAGGTGTAACCTATCAATACACTTTTATCAGATTCATCATAATCATAATACCGGGTGCAGCCCATGGTTAGTCCCAGGTTCTTTTCAATGATGCGATACGCACCTCCGCTTTTAAGGGCGCCCTCAAAATAGTTGTTGAATTCCTCCGGCTGGTAACGATTCTTATTGGGGTGCTGCTCCCAAACCAGGGGATCGGATGCTACAGCATAGACTTCCTTGAAATCTTCAGCCTGCAACGGTTGTAAAAATATTCTTTCGGAACGTAAGATGGTTTGTGTCCAGGACATACTGCTAATGTCCGGCAATCTTAAAGATTTTCCGCATATCTTTTAAAGTTATCAAGTATAGCCTGCCAACCATTTTGCTGCATTTCCAGAGGATTGCTGTTTTCAGCATCAAACTGGGTTATCACCCTGGTGCCTGATTGTATTGGCAGAAATTCTACCCGCGCAGTTCGGCCATCTTCCATTTTATAAGCAAAAGAAGTCAGCGGTACAACTTCTGTGTATTCTCCTGCGAAATCAAATCCAAAACTCCCGTCGCGGGCTTCCATCCGATAGGAAAAGCTGCCGCCAGTTCGCAGGTCATTGCTGGCCCTTGGTGTATGCCAGTCGGGGGATGCAGCATTCCAGTTAACAATATGTTCTGGTGTGTTAAATAATTCCCAGGCTTTTTCTACCGGCACTTCCACCTCTGCGCTTACTTTTAATACAACTGTATTGGGTTGTTCATTCTTTTTCATTTGGATAAGTTTTATTTTATTTATTAAACAAACTTATACCCTTTTTATGGCTATGCAACAGTGGGCTTTTGTCAATTTCGGGGGGTGAATGCGTCAACTATTTTAATATGTCAATCGTTTTGTATTATAGTAAAGAATTGATACTATGAAATTGCTTGCTGGTCTAATTTTATTCGTCATGACATCAACAAGTACCCAGGCTCAGTCTGCCGCTGATCAGATTTTAGGTATTTACTGGACCCCACGGAAAGATGGTAAAATGCAGGTCTTTAAAAGTGGTGATCGTTATTTCGGAAAATTGGTATGGGGTAAGAACAGCCGCCTGGATGAGAAGAATCCCAACCCCGCAGAACGTACAAAGCAATTACTTGGAATGGTAATTCTGAAGAATTTCCTCTTCAAGGAAGGAAAATATTCAGACGGACAGATTTATGATCCGGATAGCGGCAAAACCTATGATTGCACGATGTGGCTGGAAGGATTGAAACTTAAAGTCCGAGGTTATGTAGGTGTATCCCTGTTTGGCAGAACAGAAACCTTCGAGCGGGTCGAATGAGTTTCTGTTCTGACAGGTTGTTTTATGGTATGATGATTTTTCTTGTTTGATCCATGCCATCTGCACTTACAATTTTCAATACATATATACCCTTGCCCAAACGAACACGGCTGAGGTCAATGGATTGAGGCTGACTGGAATGCAGTTGTGCAACATGCTGGCGAATCAGCACCCGGCCCGATAAATCAACCAGGTTGATATCTACATTTTTGTGACTGGAACCTGCTTTCACCTGTACCTGGTTGCCGGTTACAACAGTTGGGTAAACCTGTAGCTCATTGCTGTTTGAAGCAGCATTCAGATGAACGGTCAGTGTTTTGGAATAGGTAACCGTCCTGTCAATATCGACCATCTTCAGGCGATAGTAAAACTGATCTCCTTTAGCAGTTTTATCAGTAAAACTGAACCTGGTTTTGCCTTCTCCCATTTCGGGTTCAATGGTTCCGATGGAACTGAACTGACGATTATCCGTACTTCTTTCAACAATGAAGAAATCAGGGGTACTGTTCGCAGTGATTACCCAGTTTAATACCGGCTGTGAATTTTTCACCACGGCTTTGAAATCAACCAGGTGGATCGGCAACAGAGTAATCACACTCATATTGAAACTTACCCTGTTGGAGCCTCCGTTTTCATAATACTCCAGTACCATATCATAGTCGCCATCCATACTAACCGGTGTTGAGATCGTAGTATTATAGGACTGGTCGTTCCAGCGGTTGATGATCCAGGTAGCGCCTCCATCCAGGCTTAACCGGTAACCATCATCTCCGCCAACTGTAAACTGGTAGGTGCCGGGCAGGAAGTTTTTGCGCAGCCGGTACCGGACACTGAAGGTTTCAGTAGTAGTAGCACAACTGCTGGTATTCAAAGTAACATTGCTGCCTCCAAAGCTCTCATCGAAATTGGGACTGCCCGCACTGCCATTTTGTATTCTGCCTACATAACTGCTGAAGTTGGTGCCATCATATACATACCCATTCCACACATTTCCTGTTCCAAATACTGAGGTATCTTCTGTGCCCATACAGATAGAACTAACGTTGAAGGATACCCTGTTATCACCGCCGTTCTCATAGTATTCTATCACCAGGTCATAGGTGCCATTTAATACCACATCATAGGTGGTGGTTTGGTAAGGATGATCTGTATAATTATTAATTACCCAGGTTGCTCCGCCATCCAGGCTGAACCGGTAACCATCATCACCACCTACAACAATGCGATAACCGCCATTGGTGAAGTTCCGGCGCAGTTTAAACCGAACACTGAAGGTGTTGCGGTCCACATTACATCCATTGGTGCTGAAATTGCCATTATTACCGCCGAAATCTAGGTCAAAATTTGGGCTACCCGCAGTTCCGGCATTTATGAATCCCCTGTAGGTGGTAAAATTCATATTGTTATATGCATACCCGATCCAGACATTCCCGGTTCCGAAACTTGTCTGGTCCCCCGCAGGAGTACAGGGTTGTGCCTTGACCAGCGTTGCTGCCAGTAAAAAGACAATAAGTAAGTGTAAATTTCTAATCATAAACAGCCTATCTGGACAAATAACGAGGTCGTCTAAGTATTATTATGTAGTCATTTATAAGGGTAAGTTTCTAAGTAGTTTATTGTATGCCGGTAATTGACTCAAAACCATCGTTAATCCGCCACTGTTATACGTTTAATGGAAATTGCGGCCTCCTGAAGATTTTTTTAAATCTTGATTTAGGTCAATACTATTTTAACTTGCAAACAAAAATCCATGCAACAAGTCCTGTTGATTCTGGTAGCCATTCTGGCCGGCATGTTCCTTCCGCTCCAGGCCTCCCTGAATGCCAAAATGGGGGCGGTGGTCCAGAATCCCCTGCTGGGTAGCCTTATTTCCTTCCTGGTCGGAACCCTCGGATTGCTGGTGTATATCCTGATGAGCCGGGTTCCGCTCACCAATCTCTTCCAGGCTAAATCAGCACCCGGATTAGTCTGGATTGCCGGTTTGCTCGGCGCCTTTTATGTTACTGCTATCATTTTGCTGGTGCCCAGGCTGGGAGTGGCGTTAACATTCGGACTCGTGATTGCCGGACAGATGTTTGTCAGCATCCTTTTTGATCACTTCGGACTCCTGGGAACCCCTGTTCATCCCATCAGCTGGATGCGATCCCTGGGTGTAGTCTTATTAATTGCAGGCGTATTGATCATTCGCAAATTTTAATAATATGAAACAACTGATAAAGGGTCTGCACCATGTTACCGCGATGGCTGATGACCCTCAACAAAACCTTGATTTTTATGCGGGCATACTGGGGCTCCGGCTCGTCAAAAAGACCATCAATTTTGATGCCCCTGACGTATACCATTTCTATTATGGAGATGAGGATGGAAAACCTGGTACTATTCTGACATTCTTCCCCTATAAAGGGCTGCACCGCGGTCGGCAGGGCAAGGGACAATTGACCACCACTTCTTTTTCCATCCCGGCTAACAGCCTGGGTTACTGGACGGAACGTTTGAAACGTTTCAATATTCCCTTTTCCAATCCACAGGAGCGCTTTGAGGAAGGCTTTATATACCTGGAAGATCCGGACGGATTAGGTATTGAACTGATTGCCAACGACCGCGATACAAGACCAGGTTTTACTTATGGACAAATTCCCCTCGAACACGCGGTGAAAGGTTTTCATAGCATCACCCTCAGTGAGAATGGCTATGAAAAAACTGCCGGCTTCCTGACTACTTACCTGAACCACCAGGCTGTTGCTGAACAAAGCAATCGCTTCCGGTTCAGTGCCAGTGGAAAAGTAGGCGATTTAGTAGACATTGTATGTGAACCCGACAGGTTGAGAGGGCTTGGTGGAAGTGGAACAGTGCATCATGTTGCATTCGCAACCGATAATGACCAAACCATCCAGGAAATGCAGGAAAAACTGGCTTCCAAAGGGATGAATGTTACCACTGTACTCGACCGCCAATACTTTCACAGCATCTATTTCCGGGAACCCGGAGGCGTTCTTTTTGAAGTGGCAACCTGTGATATAGGCTTTACCTACGATGAACCCCTGGAAGAACTGGGACAAGCACTTAAATTACCACCCTGGGAAGAAAAGAACAGAAGCCGCATTGAAAGCGGACTTGAACCCATCCTCCTGGACTGGAAAAAATTCGTTTAAGCATGGAAGTTAAAAAGCATAGCAAACAGGTAGTAACTGATGGACTTCCTTTGGCATCAGCGGAAAAGGTGATGATATTGGTGCATGGGCGCGGCGCATCCGCCGATTCCATTCTAACTTTGAAAGATCACCTGCTGGTGGATGGATTCGCCTTGCTGGCTCCACAGGCCACCAACCATACCTGGTATCCCTACAGTTTTATGGCACCGGTTGAACAGAATGAACCCTGGCTAAGCAGTGCTATTGAATTGCTTGAAAGCCTGGTGGAGGATTGCCTGAAGGCTGGCATCAAACGGGAGCATATTCATTTGCTGGGCTTTTCACAGGGTGCCTGTCTGACACTTGAGTTTGCAGCACGTACTGCTTCCCGTTATGGTTCGGTTACTGCGTTTACAGGAGGATTGATTGGTGAAAAAATTGATCGATCCAATTACAAGAGGAAGTTTGAGGAAACACCTGTCTTTATTGGATGCAGCGACCGCGATATGCATGTGCCGGTGGAGCGCGTATATGCATCCACCAATATTCTAACTGAAATGGGCGCCCGGGTTACAGAAAAGATTTATCCGGGCATGGGGCATACCATCAATGAAGATGAGATCAATATCGTCAATCAGCAATTGAGTGGTTCAGGTAAGGATAAATAGTTCCGGCAATTTTTAATTCCCGATTTTCCTATTATCTTGGCGGCTGAACCTAAACCGTCTTCATGAAAAAAACGGCGCTCGTATTAGTGCACCTATTCCTATCGACTCTGCTCTTTGCCCAAAATCAGTCTGCCGATGGCGAAGGAACCAGCCAGGCTACTGCCCTCAAAAAAATTGACAAGGAGGCTGAATATGGCACCCACCTCGCGGTAAAACAAATCAGTTTCAGTACAGGTAAAGGACTGGATGGAATGCCTGTTGTGGTAGCCAATGAAAAAGGCTCGATTGATATGGTCTCCATCGGCTCCAATGTATTTATGGGGCATTTGCTTCCGTACAACAACTTTGTGCAACTGCGCGACTATGATTTCGAGGTTTTTTATAAAAACAAATTTCGCAGTCAGAAATATCCGCCAAGAAAAATCTCCCTTACTGATGATGCCATCTTCTTTGATGATAATTATGGACTCTTCTATGGTATGGAGGCAACCGAATCCGGGCAGCGTTGCCGTTTCCTCTACAACTATCAATATGCAGATGCAAGATACCTGACCCGGCTATTTTTCCATAGTTCCCAGCCGGTGAAGGAACATAGCATTGAACTGGCAGTGCCCTCCTGGCTGCAACTCGAACTCATTGAAAAAAATTTTGATCCGGTGTATAAGATCAAAAAATCAAAACGTAAAGAAGGAGATCTTACCATTTATACCTATACGGCACAGAATCTGGGTCCGGTTAAACAGGAGCCGGCTGCACTGGCCCGACCTTTCTACCTGCCCCATGTGATCGTATCTATCAAAACCTTTAAATCGGATAACAAAACACATGCTGTCTTTAATACGATGGACGACATGTATGGATGGTATAACCTGCTGTATAAAAAAGCAAAAAATGAAACAGCTACAATTAAAGCAATTGTAGATAAAGAAGTACAGGGCAAAAAATCGGACGAAGAAAAAATCAGGGCCCTGTATTACTGGGTACAGGATAATATCAAATACATCGCGTTTGAAGAAGGCTATTCAGGGTTTATTCCCCATACGGTTCAGGATGTTTTCAAAAATAAGTATGGCGACTGTAAAGGGATGGCAAACCTGCTGACTGAAATGCTGAAGCTCGCCGGTTTTGATGCTCATTTTGCGTGGATTGGTACCCGTGAGATCCCCTACGACAGAAAGGAAGTGCTTTCACTATGTGTAGACAATCATGCGATATCTGTGTTGTATCATGGCGGCAAGACCTATTTTCTGGATGGCACGGAAAAGTATGCACCGCTGGGTGTGAATGCCTATCGCATCCAGGGTAAATCGGTATTGGTTGAGCATGGAGATCAGTACAAAATTGAAATGGTTCCACAGGCAAAACCGGAGGATAATACAATGGCAACCGCTGCCAGCCTGAAACTAAATGGAAACAAAATAACAGGCCATGTTAAGCTGACATTTACGGGTGAGGCTAAAAACTTCTTTCACTATATCTACAATGCCATTCCTTCCAATAAAAGAAAAGAGTTTATAACTACCCTGATCGAACTCAATAACAGTGGTGCAGATGTGACCAATGTAAAGACCTCTGATTTCAGCAATCGGGATATTCCATTGGTGCTGGAGGGAGATGTAGAGATAGCCAACCGGGTTACAATCGTAGATAAAGACTGTTATACAAGTATTGATTTTTATCCGGCCAGCTTTGCCAGTTTTTCGCCGGATGAAAAAAGAAAAACGCCTATTGACCTGGATCACGTGCTGTATGCGACGGACACCATCCGGTTGGAACTACCTGCAACGGCAAAGGTGAAATCTTTGCCTCCCGTTTTCGAAACAAGTTTTGCGGGAAACAGTATGAAAGCGGTTTACCAGCAGGAAAAAAATCAACTCATACTCACCAAGCAAATGAAATTAGAGGCTCCGGTTATTCAACCTGCACAGTTTACTGAATGGAAAGCCTTCCTTCAAAAGATTCGTGATTTTAACCGTACAACGATTAGTCTCCAGCTTTAATGATTTTTAAGAAATCTTTCATGAGAACAACCATCTTGATGGCAGCCTTCCTTTTGGTAACTGGAACTGCCGGTAGCGCTTTTGCTCAACAACGAATCGGGAGTAAGGAGCTTGAACTATTAAAGAAAAATGCAAAAGCAAGTCCATTGCTTCTTGATACAGATACCGATTTTAAAGAAAATACCTCCAGTCAGTGGCCGGATGAAAGTGGTGTTATTTTATGCCAGAAAACCAGCTTTGATTTTGATAAAAAAGGATTGAGCGTGGGTAAGCGAATTGGCAGGAACCTCTGGGGTGCTCTCTTTGCTCTTCCAACCATGGGGTCTTCCATCTACTGGGCCAATGCAAGAAATGATACACGCATGCTGGTAGAAGAAACAGAGCGACGGAAAATTCTGCTTCGCGATAAGTTTGCTGTAGAACAATATGCCGTACTGTATTTCAGGTTGTTTATGGATTCGGATGCATTTGAAGCGAGAGTGATCAAGCGCGACGGAACAGTACAGCCACTTGATTTATCAGACGCCATTGAATTGGCTGACCCAACCAGTACGCCGGGCATATTCAGGGGATATACAGATGCACGGTTTAGCTCAACCTATCGCCCGGATTATTATAAGATTGCTGTACCGGATTTGCAGGAAGGAGATATCATTGAATATGCTTTCCGACATTTGAATACCCGGTCGTTCAGTCATAATCCTAACTACAAGGAGTTTGATCCGGTTTATTATCTCTGTAACAGGGAATTGCCGGTTGCAAGGCAGGCATTGGAGATTATTACCCAGGATCAGAATTATTACCTCGGTTATAAGAACCTGAAAGGGGCTCCGGATTTTTCCGTGTCACAGGAATCAGGAAGAAAAGTATATAAATGGGTGGATCAGTCGCGTGATAAAAGAACAGATACCCGATTCGTCAATGAATACCTGGAAATGCCTTCTCTTAAATTCCAGGTGATTTACGCCCGCAATTCCGGCAAGAATTTTATCTGGATTCCGGATGATGCTTCATCCAAAACGGATATCACGCAGGAAGATTTTGCAGGGAAAGCCCGGCAGATGTGGTTTGCTCCGGCAAAAATTCAGGAGTCGGGTGAGTATACGCGCGGATTGCCGGCACCTCTTAAGTCAACCGTGGATGAATTGTACCGGTTGTTGCGTAAGCGAGGCGCCTATGATGGATCTGAAAAGGATTATGTGAATAAAGCCTATTATTCCATTCGCTCCATCACCATGTATAACAACTGGAACGACTATGGATTTGCTAAAGTGTTTTCTTCTCTGCTGACCAGGCGGGGTATCGATCACCAGATTATTGCAACCACCGTAAACAGCAGAACTGCTATTGATAAAATATCCTTCAACCAGGAACTGGCCTGGGTAGTAAAATACAAGGATACCTATTATGTAAATCCGGATGATCACCTCAATCCGGATGAGATGCCAGCTTATCTGGCTGGTAATCGCGCCGTTCAGTTCAGCAGCAAGGAGACAGATCAGAAAATGGATAGTATCGATCTGCCCATTGCAGACACATCTGTAAATACCTATAAAATTTTACTGGCAGTTGCTTTGAACGAAGACAAATCCGGCTTTGTAATAAAAAAAGAAGCCGAAGCTGCAGGACTTGTAAAATTGCGTGCGATTGATGAGTTGCTGGCACTTACGCCTTATATGGAACAGGACTACCGGAACTATGGTGGTGATGGTCCCTGGGATGTGCTCAGTGCAACTGAACAGGAAAAAATGATCGAACAATTCCAGGAGGCTAAAACAAAATGGAAAAAAGAAAAGCCGGATTTCATGAAGGAATTGGCGGAAAGTTTATATGGTCATAAAGTGAACAACTATAAATCGTTCCGGATTGTGAACGATGGCCGCAATCTGAAAAAACCAGGCATTCGTTATGTGGAGGAGTTTGAACTTTCGGAAATGACTGCGCATGCAGGAGAAGATCTAGTTATTTCTCTCCCGGCATTAATGGGGCAGCAGCAAAAAGTGGAGAAAAAAGAGCGCAATCGTCAGTTGCCGGTTGATATCGGTTATCCGGCCAAATACCACTGGAAAATAGTGATGGCCATTCCGGAAGGATATGTGGTAAAAGGATTGGAGAATCTTTCCAAAGTGGTGGAAAATGAGGCGGGCAGTCTGGTTACAATTGGCGCAATTGAAAATAACCAGGTGCATCTGAGCATTACGAAAAAGTATAACCTGCGGCACCTGAAACCTACACAATGGGCACAGTTGCTGGAATTGCTGGATGCGAGTTATGCGTTGTCTGAAACCAGGCTTATTCTTGCCAAGCCCTGATCCTGATTGTTAGGAGGGGAGTTTTACAATATTGAACCAGAAATTTTCCAGCTGGACTACAACTCTGAAAAACTCCTCTACTTCCACCGGCTTGGTGATATAACAATTGGCGTGATTCAGGTAGGAACTGTTGATGTCTTTGAAGGAAGAGGAAGTAGTCAGCATGATAACCGGTATATGCTTATATGCTTCAGCTGTTTTAATAAAATGCAGTACTTCATGTCCGTTTTTTTTCGGCAGGTTGACATCCAGCAGGATCAGATCAGGGAGCATGGTCGCTTGAAACGGGGCTTTTTTTTCGAGGAAATCAATGGCTTCTTTTCCATCTCTGGCAATGCTGATCTGGTTGACCAGTTTTCCTTCTTCGAGTGCTTCTCTGGTTAAAAGTATATCCCCTTCGTTGTCTTCAACGAGCAATACATGAATTGATTTCATCGGAATCAGGCGGTTTTGAGAATAGTAAATGTAAGTATTGTTCCCTTATTCTCACTGCTCTCAATCCAGATTTTTCCCCCGTGTTGTTCGATGATGCGTTTACAGGTAGCGAGCCCCATTCCTGAACCACTGTATTCATGTTTGGTATGAAGTCGTTTGAATAACTGAAAAACTGCTTCCCTGTTTTCGGGGGCAATACCAATACCGTTATCCTTAACCGAAAACTGCCAATGCGTTTGTTCATCTGATGCCTTGATTTCGATAATGGGCCGGTTTCCTGTTGACTGGTATTTCAAAGCATTGCCGATCAGGTTTTGAAATACCAGTTTCAGTGGTGTCTTTCTTGCCTGTATGGTTGGAAGCATACCAATTTGCAGGTCGGCCTGTTGCTCTTCGAGTTGACCATGAAGCAACTCTTTAATATCCTGTAACAACTTGTTGCAATCTATCCATTCAGGTTTTCCTCCCTGCACACCACCTGCATGCGCAAAGGCCAGCAACTCCTGGATCATTGCTGACATACGCTCTGCACCATCCATTGCGTAATGGATATATTGGCGGGCTTTTTTATCCAGTTGCTCACTGTAGTTTTTATCCAACAGTCGCATGAAACTACTGATCATCCTGAGCGGTTCACGCATTTCATGAGAGGCTACTGAAGCAAAGCGGGTCAGTTCTTCGTTGGTTTCTTTCAGATGCGTAATGTCTACATGGGTACCAAACATCAATAATGGATCCCCTTCTTCAGACGACTTTACAACTTTGCCCCGGTCCAGAATCCAGACCCAATGACCATTTTTGTGCCTCATCCGATAGGTAGCTTCATAAAACTGGGAATGATCCCGCAGGCATTCACTGACTTTTTTATTGACTTCTACCATGTCTTCCGGATGGGCAAACCGGGAAAGGGTTGACTGATCGATGGGTTGAATTTCATCCAGGGTATAGCCAATCAGGGTTGCCCAGGTTTCATTATAGGTTAGTTGTCCGTTTTGAATATTCCATTCCCAGGTGGCGGCATTGGTTCCTTCCAGCACAAAATTCAGCCGGTCTTTTTCACGGATCAGGTCTTCCTGTACCAGGCTTTTATCCCGAAGGGTTTCTCTCAATAATTGCATGGTCTGCCGATCCTGCTCCTGTAGTTTGCTTAGTTTATACCGCCTTTTGAATTGCAGGATATTAAAGACAATCAGGAAAAGTACAGAGCAGGCTAACATCGCTATGCCAAACCGGTTGATTAAGATATAAGTCTGGTCAATTTTTTCCAGGTTGGTCAATCTGCGGTCATTTTCCAATTGGTTGGAAGCCCGGTTCTGAATGACCCTTAGCTCTGTGATTGGAATTTGTTGGGTAGAATCAGCAGTTGGCGCCAGCTCCAGTAAGTGCTCCAGGTTTGCCTTGCGTAGTTCCGTATTGGCGGCTCTAATGAGTGCTATTTCCTTGTTTACCTGCTGGTGGTTAAGATAATTTCTGAGAAAAAAGAAGAGTCCGGCTACCATTAAAAGGATGGAACCAATCAAAACAGGCAGGGTAACCGGGTAACGTTTCATTTTATGTAAGTGGTACACAAATTAACGCTGACTCGTCTCCTGGTGGTGTGAAATACCCGGTTTTGTAGCATTTTCGATTAATTACGAACTATTTCCTAAGGGTTTTCAGGTACCTGTAAACATTTCAAAAGAACCACTGTTATAGTTTTTCTGACTATTTATACTCTTTTGTATAAATAGATCTTACCTTTGTGGCCAATTTTAGCAACTGAATAGATTTTGCAGTATGAACGACGGATTAAGCACTATTGAACAACAGATTACCAGTGATTACAAATATGGATTCACCAGCGATCTGGATGCCGACCAGGCGCCGAAAGGACTGAATGAAGACATCATCCGGTTTATTTCCGGAAAGAAAAATGAGCCCGAGTGGATGCTGGAATGGCGCTTGAAAGCCTATCGCCACTGGTTGAAAATGGAGGTTCCTGAGTGGGCGAATATCAAGTATCCACCTGTTGATTTCCAGGATATTATCTATTATTCTGCCCCCAAGCAAACCAAAAAATTAAACAGCCTGGATGAGATTGATCCGGAATTACGCCGGACTTTCGAAAAGCTGGGTATCTCCCTGGATGAGCAGAAGCGCCTCAGTGGAGTAGCTGTGGATGCGGTGATTGACTCGGTTTCAGTTGCTACCACTTTTCGGGAGCAATTGGGAGAATTAGGAATTATTTTCTGTTCCATGAGTGAAGCTATCCAGGAGCACCCTGAACTGGTTAAAAAATATATCGGTTCGGTAGTGCCCATGACGGATAACTTCTATTCAGCCCTGAACTCAGCAGTATTTACAGATGGTTCTTTCTGTTATATACCCAAAGGAGTGCGTTGCCCGATGGAACTCTCTACTTATTTCCGGATCAATGCCCAGAATACCGGTCAGTTTGAACGCACCCTGATTGTTGCGGAAGAAGGCAGTTATGTTTCCTACCTGGAAGGTTGTACAGCTCCCATGCGCGATGAGAATCAGTTGCACGCAGCGGTGGTGGAACTGATTGCGATGGATCATGCTGAAATCAAATATTCAACTGTACAAAACTGGTATCCCGGTGATAAAGAAGGGAAAGGCGGGATTTACAATTTTGTAACCAAAAGGGGTATCTGTGCCGGCGTTCATTCAAAAATCTCCTGGACCCAGGTAGAAACCGGATCAGCAGTAACCTGGAAATATCCCAGCTGTATTCTGAAAGGTGATCACTCCGTAGGTGAGTTTTACAGCGTGGCGGTAACCAACCACCACCAGCAGGCTGATACCGGAACCAAGATGATCCACCTGGGAAAAAATACCCGCAGCCGGATTGTATCCAAAGGTATATCTGCAGGAGTTAGCCATAATAGTTACCGCGGATTGGTAAGTGTGGCTAAAAATGCAACCAATGCCCGGAACTTCTCACAGTGTGATTCCCTGTTGTTGGGAGATCGCTGTGGTGCTCATACCTTCCCTTATATAGAGGTTAAAAACAATACAGCCCAGGTTGAACACGAAGCTACCACTTCCAAAATCGGAGAGGACCAGATCTTCTATTGTAACCAGCGGGGTATTGATACAGAAACTGCTGTGGCCCTGATTGTAAATGGCTTCGCGAAAGAAGTTATGAATCAATTGCCGATGGAGTTTGCAGTGGAAGCACAAAAATTACTGGCCATCACCCTCGAAGGAAGTGTTGGTTAAACCTAATCATCAAATTTGAAATAACACAATATGTTACAGATAAAGGATCTACACGCAGGTATTGAAGGAAAAGAAATTCTTAAGGGTATTAATCTTACGATTCGTCCGGGTGAAGTACACGCCATCATGGGACCCAACGGTTCCGGCAAAAGTACCCTTGCATCCGTGCTGGCGGGAAGAGAAGATTATGAAGTAACCGGTGGTTCTGTGGAGTTCCTGGGTAAGGATCTGCTGGAGCTGGCTCCGGAAGCCAGAGCTGGAGAAGGACTGTTCCTTGCTTTTCAGTACCCGGTAGAAATTCCAGGATTAAGCACCATCAACTTCATGAAAACAGCGGTGAATGAAGTTCGCAAATACCGTGGCCAGGAAGCACTGGATGCTGCAGAATTCCTGAAGCTCATGAAGGAAAAAATGAGCCTGGTAAATATTGATAAAAACCTGCTCACCCGTTCCCTGAATGAAGGGTTCTCAGGTGGTGAGAAAAAGCGCAACGAAGTATTCCAGATGGCGATGCTCGAACCCAAACTGGCTATTCTGGATGAAACGGATTCAGGTCTGGATATCGATGCCATCCGTATTGCTGCAGCCGGCGTAAATGCCATCCGCAGCAAGGAAAATGCAACACTTGTAATTACACACTACCAGCGACTGCTGGATTATATCGTGCCTGATTTTGTGCATGTACTGTACAATGGACGTATTGTAAAATCCGGTGGTAAAGAGCTTGCACTGGAACTGGAAGAGACAGGCTATAGTTTTCTTAAAAATGAGATGAATATTGCATGAGTACGATAACTACGATAAAAGATAAAGCACAACAACTGGGAGCTGCTACACAGGATGCCCTGCAGCCCGTACGCGCTGCTGCATTGGCAGCTTTTGACCAGTTGGGTGTACCTGCCGTGAAACACGAAGAATGGAAATATACCCGGATCAGTCAGCTGTTTAATCAGCCCTACCAGTTAGGTGTTGATCATTCCAATGCGGATGCAGCCTGGCAGGCTTTTCGTTTGCCTGAATATGAAACGGCGAACGAATTGGTATTCATCAATGGGGTATACAATGCAGCAGCATCTACGGTTCGGTCAGCCGGACTGGTAGTGTTACCCCTGGAAGAAGCTGCAAAGGGTGAGTATGCGCAGATTGTAAGTAAACACCTGGGGCATAGCGGCAAATACCTGAAAGACGGAATCAATGCACTGAATGCATCTTTCCTGGTGGGAGCTGTATTCATTGGCGTGAATCGATCCACTGAAATTGAGCATCCGGTTTATATTTATAACATTACCGATGGTCGCGCTGGTAACGTATTTGCACAACCGAGAACACTGGTACATGTTGCTGCCAATGCAGGTGTGGTGCTGGTTGAAACTTACGGTAGCATTGGGGTAGCAGACCATTTCACCAACCAGGTAATGGAAGTGGTGGTGGAGCAGGATGCCCGCGTAGAATATTACAAGGTTCAGAATGATAGCAATCGTTCCAGCCTGGTAAGTACCACGCATTTCCGCCAGGTAGGTAAGAGTTATGTGCATGCCGTTACCATTTCACTGAATGGTGCGATGGTGCGGAATAACCTGAATATGGTGATGGAAGCAGAACATTGTGATTCCAACATGTTCGGTTTGTATTTCACTTCCGATTCCTGTCATGTTGATAACCATACCATCGTAGACAATGCCAAACCACATTGCCTGAGCAATGAATACTACAAAGGCATACTCGACGGTTCCTCTACCGGCGTATTTAATGGTAAGATCTTTGTTCAGCAGGATGCGCAGAAAATCAATGCCTTCCAGTCGAACAAAAACATTCTCTTGTCTGACAATGCGAATGTTTATACCAAACCACAGCTGGAGATTTTTGCAGACGATGTGAAATGTTCTCATGGTTGTACGGTTGGAAGGCTCGATGAAGAAGGACTTTTTTATCTCCGCTCCCGTGGTGTAACAGAAGCAAGTGCGAAATCACTGCTCCTGCATGCTTTTGCGGTTGATATTCTTGACCAGATTCGTCACGATGCCCTCCGTTTTTATGTAGACCAACTTATTTCTGAACGTTTAGGAGCATAATATGGAAACGCTTACCCGATCTGAACTGTTATTTGATGTAGACTCTATTCGGGAGGAATTCCCAATTCTGAAACGAAAGGTGAAAGGAAAGCCATTGGTCTACCTGGATAATGCGGCTACTACCCAAAAACCGCTCGCAGTGATAGAAGGGTTAACGCGTTACTATTCGGAATACAATGCGAATATCCATAGAGGTATTCACAGCCTTGCTGAGGAAGCTACAGCTGCTTTTGAAGCAAGCCGGGATGCAGTGAAAGAATTTATTGGTGCTGCTCACCGGGAAGAGATCATCTTTACCAGAGGTGCTACGGAGGCGATCAACCTGGTTGCGTATACCTGGGCGCGAAAATTTGTTGGAGCCGGTGATGAAATACTGGTATCGGGGATGGAGCACCACAGCAATATTGTTCCCTGGCAGATCATTGCCGAAGAGAAGGGTGCTAAAGTGGTTCCGATCCCGGTGTTGGAAGACGGAACACTGGATATGGAAGCCTTCCAGCGCGTACTCACGGAGAAAACAAAACTGGTGGCCATAGTGCATGCTTCCAATTCGCTGGGAACCATCAATCCGGTGAAATTTATCGCAACGCAGGCGCATGCAATCGGTGCTAAAGTATTGGTGGATGGATCCCAGTCGGCTGTTCACCTGCCCATTGATGTGCAGGATATTGATTGCGATTTCTTTGTATTCTCTGGTCATAAAGTGTATGGTCCAACAGGTTCCGGTGCACTCTATGGAAAAAAAGCCCTGCTGGAAGCCATGCCGGTATTTCATGGGGGAGGAGAGATGATTAAAGAAGTATCCTTCGAAAAAACAACCTACAACGAATTACCCTATAAATTCGAAGCAGGCACTCCAAACATAGCTGATACAGTGGCATTGAAATTTGCCCTGGATTTTGTGAAGGAAATCGGAAAGAAAAAAATCCATCAGTATGAGCAGGGCTTGCTGGCATATGCTACGGATGCACTGGAACAGATTAAAGGACTTCGGATCATCGGAAAAGCACCTGAGAAAACCAGTGTGATTTCATTTGTAGTAGAAGGTGTGCATCCGCAGGATTTAGGTATTCTGCTGGACAATAAGGGTATTGCGGTTCGGACAGGTCATCATTGTACACAACCCCTGATGGACAGATTTGGAATTCCAGGTACAACCCGTGCCTCTTTTGCACTGTATACAACCTATGCAGAAATTGATGCACTGGTGGCAGGTTTGGAGCGTTCCATTAAAACTTTATTATAGAAAATGACAGCAAGGCCAAGAATAGAAGAACTGGAAGAAGAAATTGTTGAGAATTTTTCGCTGTTTGATTCCTGGGATGAGAAGTACGAGTACATTATTGATCTGGGAAAAAAACTGCCGGCGCTCGAAGAAGAACATAAAAAGGATGAGAATAAGGTAAGAGGTTGCCAGTCCACCGTATGGCTGGTTGCGGCGTATAAAGATGGGCTGGTTGAGTTTAAGGCAGATAGCGATGCGGTGATTGTAAAGGGACTGATCAGTATGCTGATCCAGGTATTATCGGGGCATACTCCTGATGAAATTATTCAGGCCAAACTTGGGTTTATCGACAGGATTGGCATGACAACGCATCTGGCTCAAACAAGATCAAACGGACTGGCAGCGATGGTAAAGCAGATGAAAAATTTTGCACTGGCTTTTAAATTACAGAACGAAGCTGCAAAGCACTAAGAACATGGAAACAGAAGCTTTAAAAGAAAAAGTGATTGATTGTATCAAAACAATATACGATCCGGAATTACCGGTGAATATTTATGAACTGGGACTTATTTACGAGGTGGATATTCTGCCGCTGAACAATGTCCAGATCGTAATGACGCTGACAGCACCCGGATGTCCTGCTGCGCAATCACTTCCCATTGAAGTGGATCAGAAAGTGCGTCAGATTGAAGGGGTGAATGATGTGCATGTGAGTGTGACCTGGAATCCGCCCTGGAATAAATCCATGATGTCGGAGGCTGCACAATTGGAATTAGGTATGTTTTAAAAGGTATCTATGAAGATTACAGCACAGGAAGAAATCGGTTTAAGAATTATGTTACGCGTTGCCAATTGCGGCAATGAAAGCGGACTCAGCATTCCCCAGCTCAGCGAGGCGGAAGGAATCAGCATTCCCTATGTTGCCAAGCTTACACGCTTGTTGCGACAGCAGGGATTTCTCAATAGCACACCTGGTAACAAAGGTGGTTATGTGCTGGCAAGACCCGCCAATGAGATTATTGTAAATGATCTGCTGAAGGTATTAGGAGGAGCACTTTTCGATACGAGTTTTTGTAATCTGCATAGCGGTGGTATGAAACTGTGTACCAACTCTGTGGATTGTTCGGTTCGTTCACTCTGGAAAATGATGCAACTGGTGCTGGATGAACTCCTGCAGCATCTTACCCTCAGTGATCTCTCCAATTCCGAATTGGAAGCCCAACGTATTATTTCGCGGGTATTTGCTCCAAAACAGGTAGTTTAAACTGGACCACCAATTCACATCCCTTTCCAGGCGCGGTATTTATTTCTATCGTGCCATTAAAGAGTGCAGCGCGGGTCTTCATGTTCATCAGTCCGACACCATTGCTTTTTTTAGCCTTGTCAAATCCTATCCCATCATCTTTGATGCTTAATTCCAGATTTCCGTTCCGGTTGCCAAGGTAGAAATTGATCGTATTTGCTTTTGCGTATTTCGTGATATTGTTAAACTGTTCCTGGCAGATGCGATAAATGGCCAATTTGAAATTGTCTTCCATAAACTGTTCTTCCAACTCTGTCATGTTGTGGTAAATGGTAGTTCCAATACCGCTTGCAACATTTTCAAATAATTGAAGAAGATTATCTTTTAGGTGTCCTTCACTTAATGTTGGTGGAATAAGCGAGTGGGAGAGGGTTCTGATTTCATCAATGGCCGACTGTATCAGTTCATCCGATTTGCCCAGGTAAAGTGATTGTGAATCGCCGGCTGTTTTACCAAGTCCCAGGTATAAGCGGGCGCTGGCCAGTATCTGGTTGATGTTGTCATGCAATTCCCGACCAATTTCCTGACGCTCTGATTCCTGGGCAGAGATAACTGCATTGGTCATTTCTTTCTGCGCCTTGACGCGTTCCGCTTCCAGTTGTTTTTCCAGCATCACTCTTTCGGTAACATTATTGCCCAGGGCCATGATACAGGGCATTCCCATATAATCTATGCGATGTGATACGAATTCGATATAGATCTTATCACCCCATTTGCTAATAATCCGGGTAATATGTGTTTCTCTGAAACTTTTATCTTTTAATGCTTTCTCGGCAAGTCCATGAACAAGCTCCACCCGCTCTGCCAGTCCCACCGTTAGAATGGATTTCCCTTTCAGATCTTCCCTTTTATAACCTGAATGTTTTTCAGTTGATTCGTTTATTTCCAGAACGGTAAAATCTTTCAGGCTCCAGATGATGATAGCAGCAGGATTGTTTTCAAAAAGATAGCGGTACTGCTCTTCGGATTCTTTTAATATTCTTTCGGCTTCCTTGCGGGGCGTGATATCTTGTGTGGCACCGATAAAACGAACTGCTTTGCCCTGCTCATTTCGGATGATATATCCTCGATCCTGCAAATAAGCATAATCTCCATCAGCTCTCAGAAAGCGGTATTCCAATTCAAATTGCTGGAAGGATGGGTTCTCTTTGAATTGATTAATTTTCTTTATTACGTCTTCTCGCTCGGAGGGATGTATCTGTTTCACCCATTTTTCCTCTGATCCGAATTGAATGGGATTATAATCGGTTTTAAAGATTTTCTTCCAGCCTTCCGGATTTCGGTATACCTCACCCGTCTGCAGGTTAAGATCCCAAACCATGTCATTGGTGGCTTTGCTCACCAGATCGTATCGTTCATTACTTTCCTGCAATGCCTGCAGGTTGTTCATACGTTCGATGGAATAGAGGATGGTTTTTGATAGCAGTTTTTCATCAAAATCGCCTTTGATCAGGTAATCCTGTGCCCCGAGTGTAATCGCATCCAGGGCGGTATTCATATCCGAAACGCCAGAAAGAATTACAATCGGGGTATACCCTGCATTTTCCCGTATGGATGTAAAAGAGTTGATTCCAAAACTGTCAGGAAGGGATAGGTCAAGCAAAATAATATCAACAGCTTCCGACTTCAGGACTTCATGCGCCTGTTTGATGGATTCTACTGTAAACAGTTCCCGGATTTTTATTCCGGAACTAAGTAAGAGTTCCTCCAGCAGAAACTGATCTCCGGGATTATCCTCCACCATCAGGATCGTCAGTTCAGTTGAATGTATCATGAAGTACCGGTTTAGCTATTAGGGAGTTGTGCTGTCTTCATCCAAAATGATTCCATAGACTGGATCACTTTCATAAAACTGGAATAATCAACGGGTTTGGTTATATAACAGTTGGCATAATGGGTATAGGCCTCGAGGATATCTTTTTCAGAAGCAGAAGTAGTTAACACAATTACCGGAAGGCTGCGTAGTGCCGGATCCTGCTTAATTGTTTTCAACACCTCCTTTCCATCAACTTTTGGAAGATTGATGTCCAGCAAAACCAGATCAGGAACCTGGGCATTCTCATGGGTCCCGGTCTTAAAAAGAAAATGGATCGCTTCCCTGCCATCTCTTACAACCGAAATATCTTTTACTGCAGTTACTTCGCGAAGTGCTTCTCGTGTAAGAATGATGTCGCCTTCATTGTCTTCCACCAATAAAATGTGTAAGTCTTTCATACGTTTTGGGTAGTTTCAATAGGTACTGGATTCTTAATGAATATAAAGATTTATTTTTTGATGGTAAAATAGAAGGTGGAACCTTCATTTTCTTTGGAATAAACCCAGATTTTACCTTTATGCTGTTCTACAATTTTTTTACAGATTGCCAGACCAATTCCTGTTCCGGAATATTCTGACATATTGTGTAACCGCTGAAAAATGACAAAAATCTTTTCAAAATAATCCGATTCTATTCCAATGCCATTATCCTTTACAGCAAACTGCCAATGATTATCTTCTTCTTTTGCACTAATCCGTATCTCTGGCTGTAACTCACTTCGATATTTAATGGCATTTCCAATCAGGTTTTGCAATAGTTGTACCAGCCCGGAGAAATTGCCGTTACTTAGTATCGGCATTGGATTAATGGTTAGAATGGCATTGTTTTCGGCAATGGTTTCCTGCAAATTATTGGCAACCTCGTTAAGCACCTGATTCATATCCACTTGAGTTAATTCAACTGCAGTGTTTTCCAGCCTGGAATAAGCCAGCAGGTCGTTGATCAGTTTTTTCATTCGCTCTGCACCGGAAACAGCATACTGAATGTATTGTTTACCTGCTTCATCCAGTTTGTCCTTGTATCTTTTTTCCACCAATTGAAGAAAACTGCTTACCATTCGAAGTGGTTCCTGCAGATCGTGCGAAGCTATAAAAGCAAACCGCTCCAATTCGGCATTGGATCTGGACAGTTGTTCTGCCCTCTCTGACAATTCCTGGTTCGCTTTTTCCAGGGCCTGTTCGTATAGTTTTCGCTGCGTGATATCCTGCACTGTGCCACTATACCGCATGGGTTTGCCATGCTGATCTTTAAACAGGTTGCCCCTTTCATGTACATACCGGATAGTGCCATCGGGTAACAGAATACGGTGTTCAAAATCCAGTGAATCATTTCCGTTTAAGACTTGTGCTCTTTTTTTGAGGAAAGTTTCCCTGTCATCCGGATGGAGGGTTTCCAGGAACAGTTCAAAACTCGGCTGAAAATTGGAAGGGTGCCTGCCCCAGATCGTATACACTTCATGGGTCCAGAAGAGTTCGTTGGTTTTCATGTTCAGCTCCCAATAGCCCAGTTTGGCCAGTTTCTGGGCCGTTTCCAGCTTCTGATTCAGCTGCCATAATTCCGATTGGTACTTTCTGTTTTGGGTGATATTTCTGGAATGACAGGCAACTCCTACAATTTTCTGCTCTTCCCGAATCGGATTGAAGCTGGTTTCCCACCAGATCTCTTCACCAGGTTCCGTATAAACATCAAGGCTTTGCATGTGAAAGGATTCGCCGGATAAAGCGCGGTTGTACAGGGTTTTCCAGTATTGTATGTGTTCCTTGGGATAAGATGATTCCAGCAACATATTATCTCCAACCTGTATAGACACATTGGAGGTTCGCTCGGTAGTTTCAATAAAACTGCGGTTGGCTGCAAGCAAGTTATACCCTGCATCAATACTCCAGATCATATCGCTGGTGGTATTGATCAGTGCAATTTTATTACGTTCCTCTTCTTTTTTTTGAAGTTCCAGTTTCAGGCGATCTGTAATATCGTTGGAAAGTATAAGGGAAGCCAACTTGCCATTGAATTCTATCTGATGGGAAGTGATTTCAATGTCAATGATTTCGCCATTCTTTTTGATGTGTTTCCATCGTCCTTTATGGACCAGGTTATTGCCTTCCCTGATTCGTTGAACTTTTTTAAGGCGTTCACGATCTGCTTCCGGGCGGATATCATGCGCAGTCATCTGAAGAAATTCCTCCCGGCTGTAACCATAATGATTGATTGCTTTTTCGTTCACTTCCAGGAATTGTTTGGTATCCGGATCAATGATCCACATGGGAAGAGGATTGTGATGAAACAGATTTCGGTACCAACGTTCCGACTGTTCAAGTCGTTGCTCATTTTTGACCCGTTCGGTTACATCCCTTCCGATGCAGAAAAGAGCTTGTGCTGATTTGTTCCAATTAATCGACCATCGGATCGTGATGGATTGTCTGTTTTTAGAAATCACTTTGTTATCAAAAAAGCTCACCGGCTGACCACTAATGGCATTGGCCAACATGGCGACAGTTGCCTGCTGATCATGCTCCTCAATGAAACTCAGGTAAGGTTTGCCAATCAGTTCTTCTGTGTTATATCCGAGGATTCTTGTAGCTGCAGTACTGATACGCGTAAACATGCCATCCCTGTTCATGGTACAAATAATGTCCAGTGAAGCGTCCATGATCCGCTCATATTCTTCCAATATGCCTGATTCAAGCTTGCTCATAGTTATAAGGTGATCAGAAGATCAGTGAAAAAAAGGAAAAAACCAAAAGGGTACAAAATTTTCTCAAATGAGAAGTTTTCGCACCCCTGGCTCATTAACCTTTGATAAAAAACTCCGCTACTAACCGGTGTCTGGCGTTTGGACGGTTCGGTTTTGAAAAGGATATTGGATACAGAATAGAAACGGGCCACTTACAACACAAAGATGCATACAAACCAGGTCTGCAGACAATAGACAAACTTGGCAATTCCTGTAGAAAAAAACCTACATTCATACAGTATTTTTATTAATTTGTATGTATGAAACATTTTCTTCTCATTGACGATCACGAAGTTGTGAGAACCGGTATTGGTCATGTACTGGCTGAATTGTTTCGTCCCTGCACCATACATGAAGCCAGCAATGAAGCATCTGCACTTGAAAAATTAAAAGAAAGAACCTTTGACCTGATCATAATGGATGTTTATATGCCGGGCTCCGATACGTTTGGTATTATGGAATTTATTAAAGTGCGGTTCCCGGAAGCCAAAGTGCTGATCTTTTCCATGAGTGCTGAAAATATCTATGCACCCCGATTGATCAGGGCTGGTGCAAAAGGTTTTTTATCTAAAAACACAGGTATCCAGGATCTGAAAAAAGCAGTGGAAACCCTGTTGAACAATAAGATGTATATAAGCTCGGAACTGGCACTTCAACTCGCAAGTGGTTTACAGCAGGAAGAGCCTGCTAATCCGTTTGAAAAACTGAGCAGCAAGGAATTCGAAATTGCCTCCCTAATGATGGAAGGTAAATCCCTGACCGAAATCTCCATGATTTTGGGTACCAGCACCTCAACGGTGGGTACCCATAAATCAAGGTTGTTTAAAAAACTGAACTGTAATAACCTGCTGGACCTGGTTGAACTCGGTAAAGCCTACCATATCAGTAGCAAGCGACACTAATTACCTACCATTTCCAAATGACTCCTGCCATCATATTGAATCTTCGCGCGTTGTATCCCGCCACGTCAAAATACTCCTGATCGGTAATGTTCCTAAAATCAGCATAAAATGCAAGTTGCGGCAGTAACTGGTATTTCGCATATAGGTCCAGGTTATAGTATTGCTTCAGATCGGCCAGTTCTGTACTGAATGTATTGCTGTTGTAAAAAAGATCCTGTCTTTTATCTACCCAGCGGTAGTGAATGCCAATAATCAGAGAACTGGTTAGCTGGTAACCGCTATTGATATTGAAGCTGTGTTTGGGGCGACGATAAAGATTGAAATAACTGGTGTCTTTCCCATTAGCAGTGGAAGTGGATAACTCGCCATCTACAAAAGTATAGTTGGCACTAAGGCTGATTTTTTCAATTGGTTTCCACCTTACTTCAAGTTCGATGCCATGGTCTGATTGCTTGTCTCCATTCTGATACTGCCCATAAGGGGGAACAGACAGCGGAGCAAAAAGGATGATATCTTTTATGTTTCGGTTGAAGTAAGTGGCACGGGCAAAAAAGCGATTGGAGGTTGCGTTATACTGAACTCCAAGTTCCTGCTGGGTGGATCGCTCCGGTGCCAGTGCAGGATTACCATATTCACTCGCGAGGTTGTATACAGAGGGAGCTCTGAAAGCGGATCCTGCCGAGGCGAATATTTTCAATTGTGCAATTGGGGAATAATAGGGGTTCAATGAATAAGTAAATGCGTCTCCAAAATCCTGGTGCTGGGTAAAACGACCACCCAGTTCAATTCCAAACCGGTTGTTTTTGTGGAGGTGACCTGAAATATAAGCACTCATCATGCTGGCTTCCAGTGAATCCTTGCTCAGACTGCTTCCGAAACCGCCAAAGTCGGTAACGATATCAGCCTGGTTGCGCCTGTAATCAACACCGCCCAGTAAACTGAACCAGGGTTGAATCGTACTATTGAGATAGGCTTCGGCAAAAAAAGAATTGCCTTTGTAATTACCACTGCTAGGATCGAAATCAGAAGGACCTGCCGGAACATTTACAGGATCTCTGTAATCACGGTTGATCCGGTTATAATTACTGTGAACAACAAACTGTCCTTTTGGTAACTGCAGGATTGATTTGACGCCAATCACTTGTTGACGATTATAAGCTGTTCTGTTTTTATCATCACTGAATGCGGCATCATCCAGATCGGTTTTGTAATCACTATACTGATAATAGCCCTGCAGTTTCCAGTTTGCAGTTGCCTGCAAACCAGCCGCCAGGTTGATAAGGTTCTGCTTTTGCCCATCCTTATCAAAATTGTTTGTCCCTGAAGCATCAGTTGCAGAGGAGAATCCCTTTGACTGAAAGCGGTTATACTGGGCGCTGTAGTTGATTTTACCCGACTGTCCGCTTATTCCAAGGTTCGCTTTATACGTATTAAAACTGCCTGCCGCAAGTTGCCCGTTACCACCAATTTTTCGGTTACTCACATTCTTCCGGGTGATGATATTGATTACACCGGCAACCGCATCTGATCCATACAGCGTGGATTGCGCACCTTTAAGAATTTCAATCCGTTCAATCTGATCCACCGCAAAATGGTTGATATCAAACTCGATGGAAATACCGGATGCATCTGTTACGGGCATACCGTCAATCAGAATTAGGGTGTTCGCACTTCCTGCCCCTCTCAGGTAGAGATTGGGAACAGTGCCCGGGTTGTTTTGAGAGCCGGATAGAAATAATCCGCTTTGTTCATTCAATACCTGTGCAAGAGAACGACCGGCATTTTGCTCCAGGGTTGCACGATTGATTACCTGTACAATTTTTGCTGTGCTGTTTTGTTTCTGCGAAATTTTGTTAGCCGTAACAATAACTTCTTCAAGAGGAGAGGAGCTGCTGTGTGTTGGGATTTGCTGACTCCAGAGCGGACTGCTGAATACTGCAGCAGTCACGACAATCAGGGTTCTTTTCATGTTGGTGAAAAAGATTAACGTGACTGCTTCCGGAAAAGGATGGTAGAAATATAAACGACCTGGTACCCGGCCTTTTATATCCCTGCTTTTCTCCCGAAAGCGGAATATGGTTTCCTGTAAGCGGCAGGTCTTCTGGCTCGTTTTCTGCAAACCCCCTTCCCGTTCACCAAAGCATTTAGCAGGCGTACAGTGGTTATGGATCTGCAGCAGGATACAATGATCCTGAAAACATTACAGCTACGGGGATAGCGCCGGGATCAACCGGACTTCCCTTTTAATCCTGTTAACAGTAAGTCTGTCAACAGAAACCGATTACGGCGCGAATATAGTCATTTTCATTACTGGAGCCGAATGCCCGCAAAATAGTTTCGGCCAGCAGCGGCATTGAAATAGCGGCCTCCTATGGCATTGATATCATTACCCAGACTATAACGTTGATTCATTAAATTGTCTGCCCCGGCAAAAATGCTGAGGCGCTTAAAAATCCGGGATTCCAGCCTGGAACCTACTAATTGATAGGCATTTGCCTTAGCGGTGTTGGCATCATTCAGCCATATCGGATCTACATACTGGTAGGTAATATGAAGTTCCAGCATCAGCAGGTACAAATCCAATCCGGCTGCCACAGTTTGCCTTGCGATACCAGGAATGCGCTTTCCGCTGAAATCCTGTTCCACCTGACGAAAATCCTTATAGGTAAAAGGATGGAAAGTATAGCTGATCCAGGGCTGCCATCGGAAACCAAAAGTTTGCTTGAGTGGCTGGTAACGGGAAGCAATTTCAATACCCCATTGCCTCGTACTACCTGCGTTGGTGAAAAAGTCAGCACCGCTTGCATCTCTTCTCTGCACGATGGCATCGTTTAACTGGAAGTGGAAAATATTTGCATCTAACCATAACCGTTGTTTCGCAAATCTGCCACGCATACCCAGTTCATAATTCCATCCCCCTTCAGCTTTTAAGGAAGTATTGATTACACTGGTAGAAGGCAGCAGTTCGGAACTGGTGGGAGGAGAAAAACCTCTGGCTGCCAGCCCATAAACCAGAACGGATCCTAATTTTCTTGAGATAGAAATACGCGGTGCCCATTCTGCCTGTTGGCCCGTGCTGAACCGATAATTAGGTACCACCGATTCGCGTATAATGCGGATTGTATTATTATTCCAGCTTAAGCCGGCATTGATTTCCCAGTTAGCATCCGGCTTCCATTGCGCCTGCCCAAAAACCAGGGCGTTACCAGGTGTAAGAGCATCAGAAGTTTGCAGGGTATCCTGTTCTCCGCCACGATTACCGAAAACGTTGATCTGGTAATATCCTTTTTGCCATTCTCCTCCTGCTGTGAATGTTATACTTCCGCTGGATAACGGTGCGGTATAAGCGATTAATGCACGTGTTCCGAAAGAGGGCTCAGATCTTCTTTCAAAATTCCGTATGGCAGGATTGGTAATTCGGTTATACATTCCATATACAGTAGCCTCCATCCTGAGCCTGGAACCGGGCATGTATTGCTGATACAATCCGCCATAAAAAGATTGCTGATAAAAAGCAGCTTTTGCAGCTTCAGCTGAAGGAAAGGGGCCTCCTGCCGGCCGCGACTGCCTGGGATTAGCATTGTATTGCGCAAGTGTTAGTCCCCCTGGTGTTTCATACTGAAGGTCACTATAAAGCACCAGTGATCCGATTGTGTATTTATCCGATACCTGTCTTTTATTATGCCAGCTCAGAAAATTTCTGCGAAGCGCACTTTGATTGCGGTATCCCTGTGATTGCTGATGATGCACTTGTACCCGGTTGAAACGCTGTTCATTTCCGGTGAGTAGCTGACCATCCAACTGGAAGAGACCATAACTGCCTCCCATAACACTTAATCGAATTGGTGATTTGTTTTCGGATGGCCTGGCGCCTGTTGCCAGCAAGGCACCTCCTGAGCCGGATCCATAAACAGAAGCTGCCGGTCCTCTCAAAATTTCCATCTGCTCAATAGCAGTTGGCGCAAACAGGTTCAGATAGGTGTTTCCTCCCGGATCTGTTATTGGAAACTGTTCATAATAAAAACGCACATTTCTTACGCCAAACGGAGAGCGAAGTGAACTACCGCGAATGGCTATACGATAACTGCCGGGTGAACGCTCTTCCATTCTTACCCCTGGAAGCGTATTCAGAGCTGGTACTGAACTTGCCGGAGAAAAACGGTTCCATTCAGCAGCTCCGGCAATAGATACTGCGGCAGGTGTTGCAGCAAGCGGACTTCTTTGTACAAATCCCTGCACAATAACCGAATCCAGTTGTCTGTTGGGCAGGGTATCTGTTGTAGGGGATAGGGGAAGCTGAAATCCGGTGGCAACAAAAACAAATAAGAGGTTCATTTTTTATTTGTGGGCTTGGCTTTTGGAATTATATTGGGTAAAGATCGGAACTAACATGCAAAACAATTCAGGCAAAAACAATCAGTTAAGATTGTTTGATCTTACCATGATTGTAGTTGGTCTTGTTATCGGTATGGGTATATTCAGGACTGCTACCGATGCCGCCAGCGCCTCACTTACGCCCACAATTTATTTTTCGGCCTGGATCGCCGGAGGTATTATCGCGCTTTGCGGTGCACTCACGTATGCTGAAATTGGTTCAAGGTATCCTGTTACAGGAGGGTACTACAAAATCTTTGCAGCCTGTTATCATCCTTCTGTTGCTTTTGCAATTAATTGTATTATTCTTATTTCTAATGCAGCGTCTTTATCCGGAGTGGCATTAATAGGCAGTGAATACCTGTCGCAGTTGATTTTTGATGAGCCCGCTTCCGACCTGGTGAAATCCCTGATCGCCATGTCGGCCATCATGGTTTTTTATTTTGTCAACCTGGCCGGATTGCGCATGAGTTCACAAACGCAGAATATTCTGATGCTGATCAAGATCCTGATGGTTTTGGTACTCATTAGCGCACTCTTTTTTCCCGGAGCCGACCCCTCCTCCCTTCCCCCATCTTCCATTCCTCCATCTTCCATTCCCCCCTCTTCCCTCATCTACTCCTTTGGCGTAGCCCTGATTGCGGTTTCTTTCACCTACGGTGGGTACCAGCAAACCATCAATTTTGGTGAGGAAGTAAAAGATGCCCGCAAAAACCTGCCGAGAGGAATTGTGATCGGCATTCTGATGATCATCGGACTTTATTTGCTGGTGCAGATGGCTTATGTACACAGTATTGGTTTTGAAGCTCTGAAATCCACCAGAGGAATTGCAGCAGTAGTGGCGGAAAAAATGTTTGGTCCAACTGGTAAAACCATTTTTACACTCCTGCTTTTCCTGGCTGTACTGGCTTATGTGAATGTATTGCTACTGAGTAATCCCAGGGTTATGTATGCCATGAGTAAAGATGGTATCCTCCCCGGTATGTTTGCCAAAACCGATGAAAAGCGTGGGGTACTCACCGTTAGTCTGACCGTGTTTGCTGCTATCTGTATCATCGTCCTGTTTTTTGCCAACACCTTTGAGAAAATTCTTGGATTTACGATTTTCCTGGATTCAATTGGTATGGCAACATCTGCAGCAACGATTTTTATCCTTCGCAAACGAACCAAACACCTGGATGGAACCGGTATTTATACCATGAAATGGTATCCCGTATTGCCCCTTGTTTTTATGATTGCCTATACCTTTGTCGGAATCAGTATTGCGATCAACACACCTGTTCTTGCATTAACCGGGCTAGCGGTATTCGCTGTATTCCTGGGAATTTATTTCCTGGTGGTTCGGAAAAGCAAGGGCATAAAACATAGTTAAGATGGATCTTTCTTACATAATAAACGAACTGGGAGAGGAAAGAGAGCAGTATTTCAATGCCATGTCCCCACCGATTATGCAAACCAGCAATTTTGTGTTTCGGAAAGTGGATGATTTGTCGGCTGCTTTTGCTGATGAAATGGGAGGGTACCTCTACAGCAGGGGCCTTAATCCGACAGTTGATATCCTTCGAAAAAAACTGGCAGCACTGGATGGAGCGGAGGACTGCCTGGTTCTCAACAGTGGTGCGGCCGCGATCTTTGCATCTGTATTTGCCAATATAAAAGCCGGGGATCATATCGTTTCAGTGCGTAAACCTTATACCTGGGCAGAGAGGCTGTTTTCGGTTGTACTTCCCCGTTTCAATGTGGAAACTACCTATGTAGATGGTGGATCAGTGGAACAATATGCAGATGCACTTCGACCTGATACCCGACTGATTTACCTGGAATCCCCCAATAGCTGGAATTATGCGATCCAGGACCTTAAAGCCATTGCAGACCTGGCCAGATCTAAGGGGATTGTCACAATAGTGGACAACAGTTATTGCACGCCATTGTATCAGCGACCGATTGAACTAGGGATCGATTTGTCTATTCAATCAGCTACCAAATACATAGGCGGACATTCAGATACCGTTGCAGGAGTGATCAGCGGTTCTGCAGCCATGATCCGCAAGATTTTTGAATCCGAATACCTGACTATTGGTAGCGGGATTCAGCCTTTTAACGCCTGGCTGCTGATTCGGGGCTTAAGAACACTGCCGATGCGGCTGAAACAGGTAAGTGAAACAACCCGGCTGGTACTTGCCTACCTAAGGCAACATCCGAAAGTGGAATCCTGTCTTTTCCCACTGGATCCTGAATTTTCTGACTATGAGCTGGCAAAGAAACAGATGAGTGGTGCCTGTGGATTGCTCACTTTTATATACAGAACGGAACATCGGGGGGAAATCATTCGGTTCTGCGAGGCACTCCGGCACATATTTATGGCTGTAAGCTGGGGTGGTCATGAAAGCCTGATCATTCCTAAATGTGCAGGAATCAGGCCTGAGCATTTTCGTCCGGAGAAAAAAGAACACCGGATGCTTCGGTTATACATTGGCCAGGAATCGGCCGATTACCTGATTGCAGATCTTGAGCAGGCCTTTTTGTCCGCTTCTGGCGGTTGATGGGGAGTTTTTTCACGATAATTATATGACCGGTCGGCAGGATGCCATTGAATTCTTTACTTTTAACCCCTTAACCAATTTGCATGCGATTTTTTAAACGGTTATCCTATTGTTTATTATTGGGAATGGGACTAGGGCTTGAAAGCCAGGCACAGGAAGAGTGGGATTTGAGGCGTTGTGTGGAATATGCCATCGCTAATAACATTTCAACAAAACAGGCGGATGTACAGCGTCGGATCAGTGAACTTTTATACAAACAAGGTAAAAAAGCCTGGGTACCCTCTGCTGATTTTAATACCAATACTGGTTACCAGTTTGGTCGTTCCATTGACCCTACCACCAACCTGTTTACCAATCAGCAGCTGCTTTTCCAGGGATTCCAGTTTAATACGAATGTGACCATTTTTAACTGGAACAGGATTACCAATACGATGCTGGCTTCCAAATTCGAGGCTGAAGCTGCCCTGGCTGATGTGGAAAGAAACAAAAATGACCTGGCCCTGAATGTAGCTACCGCTTATCTTACTGCTCTTTTATCTAAAGTGCAGGTAGATATTGTAGAAGTTCAGGTGAAACAGAGTCAAAGCCAGTTGAATGATACCCGGAAAAGAGTTGAGGCCGGAACTGTGCCGGAGCTCAATGCGGTGGATCTGGAAGCCCAATTGGCAAGGGATAGTTCTTCCCTGATCACGGCTCAGTCGACCTATGAATTGAACCTGCTGTCTTTAAAAGCCCTGCTGGCATTGGATGCCGGAGCTCCTTTTGCTATTTCGGTACCACCGGTGGATAGAATTCCGGTTGATCCGATTGCAGAGCTGGAACCGGAAATGGTTTACCAGATGGCCTTGCAAAATCAACCGGTAATCAAGGCAAATGACCTGCGTAAAAAATCACTTGAATACAATATAAAATCTGCAAAAGCAGGTTTATATCCCAGCTTTTTTGCCTTTGGTGGACTGGCTTCCAACTTTGCGAGTTCCAACCGAAAAATAACTGGAGCTAATTTCCTGGGTTATAATGCTCCCAATCCTGCAAATGGCGCAGTGAATGTAAATGGTACCCTCGTGCCTATACAATCGCCCAATGTACAGATAACACAAGGCAATAAAAATTTTGGTGAATTATGGACCGGCTGGGGAACACAGATGTCAAATAACTTTCGTCAAAATATCGGGGTAGGTGTAAGCATTCCAATTTTGGGTGGCTGGCAGGCAAGGACCAATTATGAAAGAGCGAAACTCAATCTGGCAAATGCTGAACTGGTAATTGACCAGGGAAATCTTCAGTTGAAAAACAATATTTACAACGCTTATACCAGCGCTGTAGCCGCCATGCAAAAATACAATGCTGCACGTAGTAGTGTCAATGCGGCGGAACGCTCCTATAACTTTACCCTTCGTCGTTATGAACTGGGATTACTCTCGACACTGGAACTGATCACTTCACAAACCAATCTGACGCGATCCAAAATCGACATGGTCAATGCCCAATTCGATTATGTATTCCGGATGAAAGTACTTGAGTTCTACAAAGGCCAGGGTATAAAATTATAATCAATCAAGCACAAGCACATACGATCTATATGAACAAGAAATTAGTTTGGATACTGGTAGCCGTGGTGGTACTGATTATTGCCTTATTCGGTTTGAAACAGGCAGGTATAATTGGAGGTGAAGAGGGCATAAAAGTAACCACGGAAAAAGTCGCAAAGCGCACGATCATTGAAACCGTTAACGCCAGCGGAAAAGTGTATCCGGAAGTTGAAGTAAAAGTAAGCTCTGATATCTCGGGAGAAATTGTGGAACTGATGGTGGAAGAAGGTGATAGTGTTCGCAAGGGACAGGTACTTGCCAAGATTTTTGCAGACATTTATCTGACTCAGCGTGATCAGGTTGCGGCCAGCGTTCGCCAGCAGCAGGCACTGGTAGATAACAGCCAGGCACAGCTGGAAGCCCTTCAAAGTGCTTTATCTCAGGCTGAAGCGCAGTTCCGTCGCCAGGAGCAACTCATGAAGGAGAAAGTGATTTCTCGTGCAGAATTTGAGCAGGCGGAAAATGCATACAATACAGCAAAAGCCAACTACAATGCAGGTTTACAAACCATCCGTGCCAACCAGGCTTCGGTAGCAAGTACCCGTGCCAACCTGGAAAGTGCCAATAAGAACCTGGGCAGAACAACAATATTGGCGCCTATGAACGGCGTGGTATCTCTTTTGGCTGTTAAGAAAGGTGAAAGGGTGGTTGGTACAGCCCAAATGACCGGTACGGAAATGATGCGTATCGCTGATATGGATAAAATTGAAGTTCGGGTAGAAGTAGGAGAGAATGATATTCCCAAAGTACATCTAGGAGATTCCGCCCTCGTAGAAATTGATGCATACAATGACCGCAAATTCAAAGGTATTGTAACGCAGATCGCTAGCAGCAGTAAAGCCTTGTCTTCTGCCACCGCCACTGCTGTAACCAATGATGTTACAAACTATGAAGTGCGGATCCGCTTGCTGAAAGAATCTTACCAGGATCTGATTGATCCAACCCGCCCGAAGAACTTTCCTTTTCGTCCGGGTATGAGCGCCAGCGCAGATATCCAGACCAAACGTAAAATGGATGTACTTGCGGTACCGATCAATGCGGTTACCACCCGTGAAAAAGATTCTGATAAAGCTGTGAATGAGACCCGTACATCCACTGCAGAAAGTGGTAGCAATAACAATGAGCAGCAGGAGAATCGCAGGTCTATCAGTACAGAATTGGATGAAGTTGTGTTTGTACTCCAGGCTGATAAAACAACAGTGAAGCGGGTTAAAGTACGCACAGATATCCAGGATATCACTTACATCGAAGTGCTGAGTGGTTTAAAAGAAGGAGATGAAGTGGTTACTGGACCCTACTCGCTGGTTTCCAAGACACTTAAAAACAACGATAAGGTTAAAGTAGTCAAGAAGGAAGAGCTCTTCGAAAAGAAAAAGTAAATCCATGCAGCTCGGAATCATAGGGAGTGGTAGCTGGGCAACTGCTTTGGCCAAAATCGTAACTGATAACGGTAATCCGATTCATTGGCTGGTTCGCAGTGAATCCATTCGGCAGCACTTAATTCACCGCAAGCACAATCCGAATTATTTATCAGCAGCCAGTTTTGATATTACGAAGCTTCACTTACATCTATCCATAACTGAAATGGTGAAAGCCTGTGATTGCCTGGTCCTGGCTGTTCCTTCTGCTTATATTGAAGAAACACTAACCGGATTAACAGCTGCCGACCTGGAGGGTAAGGTGTTGGTTTCAGCTGTTAAAGGCATGATGCCGGACCGAAATATTCTTATTAATGAATGGTTGCTGGAACGCTTTCAATTACCACTTTCTTACTATTATACGGTTATGGGGCCCTGCCATGCTGAAGAAGTAGCCAGAGAACGTTTGTCCTATTTGACCTTTTCCGGCCTTTCGGAAGAAAAGGCACATGAGGTTGCTTCGAATTTCAAGACCTGGTACATCAATACCCTTGTGAATACAGATGTGATAGGGGTGCAATATGCAGCCATTCTTAAAAATATTTATGCGCTTGGGGCCGGTATTGCACACGGACTGGAATATGGAGATAATTTTCAAAGTGTATTCATAGCGAATTGTGCGGATGAAATGGCTGGTTTTTTAAAAAAAGTAGGGGTTCAGCGCATGGAAGTTGGCTCTCACCAGGGCGAAGATCCGATTACTCATAAAAAAGATGCAAATTATGCTGCATCAGTTTACCTGGGTGACTTGCTGGTAACCTGTTATTCTCTTTATAGCAGAAATCGAACCTTTGGTAACATGATCGGTAAAGGATATTCTGTAATAAGTGCCCAACTCGAAATGAATATGGTGGCGGAAGGTTACAATGCAAGCAGAAGTATTTTTCTGCTTAATCAACAGGTTGGTGCCGATATGCCCATTGCTTCGGCCATCTATCGCATACTGTGGCAGCAGCTTGCCCCTTCAGCCGGTTTTAAACTTATTGAAGAGGTGCTAATCTAGTTGTCAGGCAGCTGTTAATACATATCTCACGCCTGTGCAACGTATCACTTGAAAAAGTTATCTTTAATGTAATGCCTGTAAGTTTCTCAATATACGGTTCTGCCATGCTGGTGGTTTTGGTAATTGTCCTTGTACGACAGGCCTGGCTGCATATTTCCAGTGAAAAAAGCAGTTCCTGATTTTCAGACGTTTCATTTTTAGAAGAAGAAACTGGCAATTCCGTCAGCAAAAAGTTTTCCCTCATCTGTAAGTTGTATCCTGTCGCTGCTAAAAACAAGACGGTCTGGCCCTTCTTTTCTGGTTAATTCCAGGTATTGATTAAGTTTTTTTTCGAGCAATTTCGTTTCCGACAAACCATATTGGTCGGTATAATATTTCATATCAAGGCCCTCAACTGTTCGGAGAGCCGTCATAATATATTCATGTCGGCGGTTTTCTTTGGTAAGCACTTCTTCCTCATGAAAGTTTTCTCCCGTTTCAATCGCTTTAATATAGAGCGCATTGTTGGAAATATTCCATCTTCTGCTGTGGCCATCAAAGGAATGTGCACCCGGTCCGGCACCCAGATAAAGTTTCCCGCTCCAATAGGAACTGTTGTGGCGACTGCGGTATCCGGGTAGGGCAAAATTGGAAATTTCATAATGCTCATAGCCTGATTTGCGTACGGTTTCCATCAGCAACAGAAAATGCCGGCTCTGTTGTTCCGGGTCGGTATCTGGCATGCGTCCTGATTTGACCAGGTGTGCCAGGGCTGTTTTCTCTTCTACGGTTAAAGCATAACAGGATAGATGCGGAACCCGGCTACTGATGGCGATCTGCAGGTTTTCCATCCAGGCTTCATCTGATAACCCGGGCGTACCATATATCAAATCGATACTGAAATTTTCAAAACCGGCCGCCTGCACCCGTTTTAAACCTTCCCTTGCTTCCACTGCAGTATGGGCCCTGTTCATCCAGCGTAAATCCGTTTCATGAAAAGATTGAATGCCGATACTTAGGCGGTTGATTCCAGCCGCTTGCCAGGAATCGAGTGCAGGGGAAGTAAGGTCATCCGGATTTGCTTCCAGTGTAATTTCAGCTGTTGGGGATAGATTAAACTGATCGCGAACCACGCTCAGTAAGGTGTTTAATTCTTCCTGACTTAAAAGAGATGGTGTGCCTCCTCCGAAATACAGGGTTTCAATCGGATGAGCCTGCCAGATGGGAGCCCGTTCCGTTAACTCCCTGGCAATTGCATTCGCCATCCGCAGTTTGTTATCCAGTTGCGTGGAAAAATGAAAATTGCAATAGTGGCAGGCCTTTCGGCAAAAGGGGATATGTATATAAATTCCAGCCAAAGTTGATAGTAACCCGCAAAGTTAACCATGCCAGGGCAATTCAGATTCCTGCTAAAACGTTATTTTACTGCCGAGATGAGGGGATTACTATTGATGAAGATCGTATGCCGCAAAAAGATCCTGCTTTTGGCAGGTTGGATGCTATTCGCCATTTCAGTGGCTGCCCAACCTGCTTCACATCAACTGCAGGTGAAGCGCATCGATTCTTCCAGCTCCATACAAATCCCAGGATCTATCAAAACCAGTTTTCCAGATCGGGTTAGCTGTTTTCAATATGTTTTAAAGCTGGATTCCCTCCTTGCTCTGCAGGGATTTGCTACTGCATCCATTGACAGCATCCGCGAATCGGACAGCCTGACAACCGTCTATCTTTTTCTTGGTCAGCAATATCATTGGGGAGCCATTCGGGTGGAAGGAATGACAGCAGGGGAGTTGCTTGCTGCAGGATTGGAAATGGATTCCCTGACCCGTAAACTTCAATTATCCTTCCAGCGTAACAGGTCGGCCAGATCATCCAGAACAGCCACCGTTTTTTCCACGGGTCAACTTGAATCTATACAGCAAAAACTGCTGACTCATCTCTATAATAATGGTTATCCTTTTGCTTCCGTTCAATTGGATAGCCTGGAATTGAATGAAGCAGGTCCGGATACTGCATATGTTGGCGGAAAACTGACTATCCAGAAAGGGTTGCCCTATAAACTCGATAGTATCCGTGTGCTTGGGAAGGCAAGTATTTCGGAAAACTTCCTGCACCGGTACCTGGATCTTCCAAAAGGAATGCCCTTTCGAAAGCAGTCATTTGAGAACGTAAGTATTCGAATTCGGGAATTACCCTTTTTGCAGGAACAAAAACCATGGGCCATCCGTTTTGGTGGAAATGGTGCGATTCTCGATCTGTTCCTGGAACCCCAAAAAAGCAGCCAGATCAATGTACTTATTGGGTTACTGCCCACCACCAATACAGCCGGACAGAATAAATTCCAGGTAACGGGAGAAGCGAATCTGAATCTAAAAAACGCGCTTGGAAATGGCGAAACGATTGGTGTGAACTGGCAGCAATTACAGATTCAATCGCCCCGCCTGAACCTGCTTTATCAACAACCTTATTTATTTGGATCCGCTTTTGGAATCAGTACCCAGTTTGACCTCTTCAAGAAAGACAGCTCTTTTCTGAATATTAATGCCCAGTTGGGTGTTCAATACGCTGTTTCTTCTCGTCAGACAGGAAAAGTTTTTTTACAATTATTCCGGACCAACCTGGTAAATGTAGATACCAACCGAATTAAAGCAACCAAACGCCTGCCGAATGATATCGATATGAGTATCGTAAATCTGGGTGTGGATTATGAATTGTTTACAACCAATTACCGCAGGAATCCGAGGCGCGGATGGGAAGTATTTGGATCTGTTACTGCAGGAACCCGAACCATAAAACCCAGTAATGCGGTGTTGGACATCAAAGATCAGTCCTTTAATTATGCATCCCTGTATGATACGATTGATTTAAAGTCGTACCAGTTTCGGATCAGGGCCAGGCTGGCAAAATTCATTCCTCTTGGCAGGCAGGCTACCCTTCAATTATTGAGTACAGGTGGCTGGGTGCAGAGTCCATCATTGTATCGCAACGAGCTCTTCCAGATAGGTGGCTACAAACTGATGAGAGGCTTCGATGAGGAAAGCATTTTTTCTTCCCGTTATTTGGTGAATACCCTGGAATACCGGTATCTGGTTGGCGTAAATTCTTATTTTTTCGGATTTGCGGATTTGGGGTTCACTTCCAATAAAAGTTCATTGGGGCAAAGCAACAACCGGCTTCTGGGGGCAGGCCTTGGACTCGCATTTGAAACTGCAGCCGGATTTTTTAATCTCTCGCTGGCGGCCGGAAAACGGGATGACAGTCCGTTTAACCTGCGCCAAACCAAGATTCATCTGGGCTATGTGAATTATTTCTAAATTGCAGCCTGATCATCATGCGATTCCTTTCCCCTCTTTTTATTTGTTGCTGGATGCTGCTGGCAGGTGTGCTACAGGCACAAGACAGTTCTGTTATCGTTCGGCCGGACAGCCAGCAGAGGGTGTCCCCGGTTATAACTGATTCGGTTATTGTTCCTATCATACCTCGAATTATGGAGCCCCTTGATTTTAGTAGTTCAGGTTATCAGAAAGTGTTGCAATCGCACCCCTATTTCAATTTCGTCAAAAAGGGAGTGTATAGGACTATAATTCCCAAAAAAGAAAGAGGGAAGGATGGTTTGTTTTATTTACTGGCTGGTTTACTGTTACTGCTGGCACTGGTCAAACTTAGCTTTGGAAGGTACCTGGACAATATGTTCAAAGTGTTTTTCCGTGCCTCTTTGAAAGCTAAGCAGATCCGCGAGCAGTTATTGCAGACGCCGCTTGCCAGCCTCTTGCTGAATATTCATTTTGTAGCCTCAGCCGGCTTGCTGGCCGCCATGCTGCTCCACCAATACCAGAAGGATCCTGTAAATCCGGGTTTTTGGAAACTTTACCTCTACGCTCTCCTTGCCATTTCTGTGATTTATGTCGGTAAAAATTTAATTCTTCAATTTCTCGGATGGAGTTTGCGTATGAAGGATACCACTGATACCTATATTTTCATTGTATTTCTTTGTAATAAAGTCCTGGGAATCTTCCTGTTACCCTTGTTGATGCTAATTGCCTTTGCCAATGAGCCCCTGGTAACCGTGGCTACCACCATAGCCTATTTGCTGGTGGTTGCAATTTTCCTTTACCGCTATATAAGTGCCTATGGATTTATTACCCGGGAACTAAAAGCCAGCCGTTTCCACTTTTTTTTATACCTTTGTGCCTTCGAAGTAGCACCCTTACTGTTGATTTATAAGGTGTTAACGAAAATAGTGTAGGTGTTAATTAACTTTAAGAACGTTTAGCTTAATAACAAATGCTAAAGAACGAGGCTAAGAAGGGAGCTGGAGCTCCTGTAATCAAGAAAATCCTGATCACCCAACCTAGGCCTGAAAGTGACAAATCTCCTTACTTTGAATTAGGTAGGAAATTTGGTGTGACCTTAGACTTTCATCCCTTTATCAGCCTGGAAGGAATTCTGGCTAAAGATTTCAGGAAACAAAAAATTGACATCGCACAGTTTTCGGCGGTCATCTTCACCAGTCGAAATGCCATCGATCATTTTTTCCGGATCTGTGAAGAAATGAAGGTCAGTGTATCACAGGATACCAAGTATTTCTGCATTACCGAGGCGGTAGCGCTTTACCTGCAAAAGTTCATCCTCTATCGCAAGCGGAAGGTATTTTACGGTGCAGACGGTACCAACAAGAGTATGTTTGATGTCATAAACAAGCACAAAGAAAACGAGCAGTTTTTATATCCCTGTTCTGAAAATCAGCAGGACAATGATATAGTGAACTGGCTGAAATCACATAAATGTGAATTTGCGACTCCGTTTATGTACCGGACTATTTTCAATGACCTGAAACCTATTCTTGGTTCTAACGAATATGATATTATCTGTCTTTTTACGCCAAGTGGTGTAAAAAGCTTGTTGAACTATGAAGGGTTCAAGCAAAATGGAACACTGATCGGTGCATTTGGAAGTAATACTTCTAAAGCCGTTGAAGAAGCCGGATTAGCACTGGATATAAAAGCACCTCAGCCTCAGGCTCCTTCGATGGTAGCAGCGCTGGAGCAGTTCTTGGCGAAGAAAGTAAAAGGTGAAAAGTGAGACGGAAGATGGACAGAGGAGGATGGAGGAAGTAAGAAAGGCAACTAAGTGATTAAATTATATGTTGGTACCGGAGGTCCGGTACCTTTTTTTATGGGCATGGATGTTCCAACATCTTTTGCCTCTCTTCTTTCCTCCATTTCTCCGTGTTCCGTTGCCCCATTTTCCATTTTTCCATCTTCCATTCCCCCGTCTCCTCTGTCTCCCCGTCTCCTTTGTCTCCTCTGTCTCCTTTGTCTCCCGTCTCCTCTTCCATACCTTTACTCCTTAATACATTTTTATGGCAAACCGTTTGGCGAAAGAAACTAGCCCTTACCTGTTACAACATGCCCACAATCCGGTAGATTGGTATCCTTGGGGGGAAGAAGCGCTGGAGACTGCCAAAAAACTGGACCGGCCTATCCTGGTGAGTATTGGTTATGCAGCTTGTCACTGGTGTCATGTAATGGAGCGGGAAAGTTTTGAAAATCCGGAAGTGGCGACTCTAATGAATGACCGATTCATCAATATCAAAGTCGATCGCGAAGAACGACCGGACATCGATCACATTTACATGGACGCACTTACCTCCATGACAGGCTCGGGTGGGTGGCCTCTCAATGTTTTTTTAACACCGGAAGGAAGACCGTTTTATGGAGGAACTTATTATCCTCCCGAAGCATTTCATAATCTGCCTTCATGGACCGATGTGATTCTGGCTATTTCAAAAGCCTGGCAGGAGAGGCGTGGAGAAATGTTGCAACAGGCTGAAAATCTAACCCAGCATTTGGTGCAGGCCAACAGGATTGGCGAGGGAGCCGGTTCGGGTCCGGATTTTCATGTCGAACAGCTCACCCAGATGGCGCAGGTACTTTTAAAGAATGCTGACAAAACCGATGGCGGATTTGGTCGGGCTCCCAAATTCCCTCAGACTTTTTCTATAGCCTATCTCCTTCGGTATGCTGCCCGTTTTATGGATAAATCCTCCCGTTTTACCAGTAAGAGGAAAGTCGAAAGCATACATTGGAAAGATGGAGCCTTTGAGTTAGCAGCAGAAGACGCTCTCCGGCAGGCTCTTTTAAGTCTTGATAAAATGATTGAAGGAGGAATTTATGACCAGTTAGGTGGTGGTTTTGCCCGCTATTCCACGGATAATAAATGGCTGGTTCCTCATTTTGAGAAAATGTTATACGACCAGGCATTATTGGTTTCGGTACTGGCAGAGGCGTATCAGTTAACAGGTAAAACTGAATATGCCGTAACCATTCGGGAAACAATTGGTTTCCTGGAGCGGGAACTGATGTCTTCCGAGTTTGGTTTTTATTCTGCTTTGGATGCGGATTCGGAAGGGGAAGAGGGGAAATTTTATGTTTGGGAGAAAGGAGAAGTGGAGGAATTGCTTGGAAAGGATGCTGCCTTCGCCTGCGACTGGCTGGGTATCACCAGTGAGGGAAATTGGGAAGGAATTAACATTTTGACAAAATCGCGCAAGAGGCAGGAATTGTTAGAAATGGGATATTGTGATCAGGATCAGGATAAGTTGAATTTTCGCCTGGAGGAAATCCGTCAGAGATTGCTGGAAGCAAGAAAAAGCAGAATTCGTCCGGGATTGGATGACAAGCAGTTAGTATCCTGGAATGCCCTTATGAATTCAGCTCTTTCAAAAGCATTTGCTGCCACTGGAGAGGAAAGGTATCGACGGCTGGCAGAGGAAAATATGGCCTGGATATTACGCGTTTTTGTGGGGCCGGACAACGGCATTCTGCATACCTATAAAATGGGGAAGGCACAGATACCCGGTTTTTTGGATGATTATGCATATCTGGTACAGGCTTTGATAAATCTGCAGGAAATCACTGGAAGAACGGAATTACTGGAAGAAGCAAAAAAATTAACAGAAGTTATATTTAGGGATTTTAGCTCGGAAGATAGCCCATTATTTTACTATACGAACCAGCAACAGACAGATGTGATCGTGCGTAAAAGAGAAGTATATGACGGAGCCCAGCCCTCTGGAAATGCGGTTATGGCCTTCAATATCAGGTACTTAGGTGTGATATTTGAACGGCCTGACTGGTCTGGGAGGTCGGCATCCATGACAAGTGTAATGGCAGGTTCAGCAGTAAGGTATCCGGGTTCTTTTGGTTGCTGGGCGATGGAAATAATGGGTTGGGTAGATGGATGTGCAGAAATTGTGGTCGTGGGAGAGAAGGCAGACGTACTACGAAATGAAATTATGGCTAATTTTATTCCGTACAAAGTACTTCAATCCGCCACCCGGGAAAACCCCGCTTACCCGCTTTTGCGCCACAAGCCCTCCGCCCCTGATACACTAATCTATCTATGCCAAAGCTATAACTGCCTTCGGCCGGAAAGCGCTGTAGACAGGTTTTTGGAACATTTGTAGGTGATTTTGGACTGAAAACGAGGTTATTTGGCAAGATTTTATTGGGGTGCAAAACAATAATCCCCTTTTATAGACCGTTAATTTTGTCACGGGAACAAGCAAAATCAGTTCCTTGACGTAAAATATAAACTAAAGAAGCTGATGTTGACAAAGCATTATATTTGCCCACTACCCTTTAATATTATGAAAATGAAAAACCTGTCCACGTTGTGCACGCTTGCAGCCGTATCTATGTTGGCAAGCTGCGGAATGTTTGGAAAAAACTCCAACAAGGGAGGATTACCAAACGATGGTCAGTTGCACGGCGTAGCGCCTGGCAACAAGTACTCTATGCCAAAACCTCCGGGAATGGTGTACATTCCACCCGGGACATTCCACATGGGTCCAAGTGATGAAGATGTCAACTATGCGTACACTGCCCGTAACAAGCAGGTATCCATTAATGGCTTCTGGATGGATGCCACTGAAATCACCAATAACGAATACCGCCAGTTTGTAAACTGGGTTCGGGATTCTACAGCTGCCAAGTTGATGGGATTTGTGAAGAATGTTGACGGGGTAGACCAGGTGGACTGGGCAAAGGCAAAAACCATCAAGTGGGGCGATAAAGCTACCATTGAAAAGATCGACCAGTTGATTCTTTCTCCTGAGAACCGCATCTTCGGTAAAAAGGAACTGGACGCATCCAAATTGGTGTATCATTCTGAAACTTTTGATAATAAAGAAGCTTCCAAGCGTGAAAATGCAGGAAAGCCCCGTTCTCAGTTCATCGTAAAGAAAGATGTGCGCATCTATCCTGATACGCTGGTATGGATCCGTGATTTCTCCTATTCCTATAACGAGCCCATGACCAAGCGTTATTTTTCTCATCCGGCATTCGGAAATTATCCGGTTGTGGGTGTAAGCTGGGTACAGGCTACCGCTTTCTGTGAGTGGAGAACTCATTACCTCAACTCTTTCCTGGAAAGTAAAAAACGTGCTCAGGAGTCTGATTTCCGCCTGCCTACAGAAGCAGAATGGGAATATGCAGCCCGTGGCGGTCGTTCACAATCTATGTTCCCCTGGGGTAACTACTACCTGAGAAATAAAAAAGGATGTCTGCTGGCTAACTTTAAGCCTGGCCGTGGTAACTATCCGGAAGACGGTGGTTTCTACACAGTTCGCGCCGATGCCTACTGGCCTAATGATTTTGGTCTGTATAATATGGCTGGTAACGTAGCAGAATGGACTTCTTCTCTTTACTATGAAGGTGGTTACAATTTCCAGCACGATATGAACCCTGATATCCGTTACAACGCGAAGGATTCTGATCCTCCCCGCATGAAGCGTAAGGTATTACGTGGTGGTAGCTGGAAAGACGTTGGTTATTTCCTGCAAACCGGAACCCGCTCTTACGAGTACCAGGATACGGCTAAATCGTACATCGGCTTCCGCTCTGTAATCGATCTTCCACCTACACAGGGAAAAGGCAAAAAATAAGCGTATAGCAAATTTCTAAAGACAACATCTTACTATTAATTATTTGATTGAAAAATCGAACTGGCACTCTTTTATCTAAAATCTAATATCTATATCAAACAAGTATCTAAACCCTTATTCAAACTCAAAAATTAACAACTATGGCTGGTGCATCTAAATCTACTGACAAACTCGTGAATATCTTCGTATGCGTGGGCGCTGCGGTGGTAATCTTCGGAGCATGGGCAAAAATCCTACACCTTTCTTTTGCCGACATTATGTTGACCGTTGGTCTTCTGACGGAAGCCCTGATCTTTATCGTATATGCATTCTTACCGCCTCCCGGTGGTGAAATGGCTGCGCTGGCTGAAGCTCTGCCGAAACTGTCTACCAGTCCGGCTGGCAACCCTGCCCTGAACAACCTCGATAAAATGATGCAGGAAGCGGATATCACTCCAACCAATCTGAAAAAACTGAGCGAAGGTTTCAACAAACTGGGCACTACCGTTAATCAAATGAAAGACGTTTCTGATGTTGTAGCGGCTACTAATGATTATGCTGCTAAAACAAAAGAAGCTGCCGGTGCGCTCGGTCAAATGAAAGATGCGTATCAGAAGAGTGCCTCTACTATGGCAGTTTTCAACGAAGCATCTGAGAGCACCAAGCAGTTCCATAATCAGGTACAGACCCTGACCAAGAACCTGGGATCTCTGAACACAATCTATGAACTGGAACTCCAGGATACGAACAACCATCTGAAAGCGATGAACAAGTTCTATGGTAATCTGGCCCAGGCTTCCGAAGCAATGCAGGGAAGTGTGGAAGATGCCAAGAAAACACAGGATCAGATCGCTGCACTGGCGAAAAACCTCGGCAATCTTAACCAGATTTATGGTAACATGCTGAACGCCATGCAAGGTCGCGCTTAAGCCAGGTTGATCGTACCCTTTATTGAAACTGTGAAAAACTAGATTGACAACATTTAAATCCCAGATCCATGGCCTTACCTAAAGAGCCCAGGCAGAAGATGATCAACATGATGTATTTGGTGCTTACCGCGCTACTTGCATTGAACGTATCATCTGAAATCCTGAACGCATTCAAAACCGTTGATGAAAGCATCCGTACTGCCAACTCGGTAGTGGATGAGAAAAATAAGACGACTTACGAGTCGTTTGAAGCCAAGCTGAAGAAGGCAGAAACTGCAGAAAAAGCAGGTATCTGGTATCCGAAAGCGCAGCAGGCTCAGAAACTGTCTGCAGAAATGTCTAAATACATTGACGATCTGAAGACTGAACTGAAAAAAGAATCCAAAGGAGAAAACATCGGTACTCCCGAAGAGAAGTTCTCTATCGATAACCTGGATGCTTCTACCCGTATGCTGGTGGAAGGTCCGAAGGGAGATGAGTTACTCAAAAAACTGACCGATTTCCGCACTCAAATGCTGGCGATCGTTCCTGAACAAAAGGCAAGTTTTGAAAAATCACTGCCCCTGGATCTGAGCATTCCGAAATCTCAGACAGGAAGCACTGTTCAGAACGACTGGAAGTCTGCCTATTTCCGCATGACTCCAACCATCGCGGCCCTGACTATCCTGAGCAAATTCCAGAATGATGTTAAGAATTCGGAAGCCCAGATCGTTGATTTCTGTCACAAAGAAATCGGTGAAGTAGAAGTAGTGTTTGACGAATTCCAGGCTTTTGCCGGAACAAACTCTACCTACCTGATGCCTGGCCAGGAACTGGAAATCACTGCTGGTGTAGGCGCTTTTTCAAAAGCGGCTAAGCCCTCTGTATCAATCAATGGTGCTCCTGTAGCACTTGGTGCTGAAGGAACTGCAGTTTACAAAACCACTGTAAACGGTGCTGGTGAGAAGAGCGTAAACGTGGAAGTTAAGTTCAAGAAGCCAGATGGAACAGATGCTGTTCTGAATAAGACTATCAAGTACACCGTGGGTGTTCCTTCCGGAGCCTCTGTATTCCTGGAGAAAATGAACGTGGTTTACATTGGTGTTGACAACCCGGTAATGGTATCTGCTGGTTCTGCCGGTAAAGAAAAGATGAACGTAAGCTTCACAGGTGGTGCAATCACTTCTGCAGGTGGCGACCGTTATATCATCAAGCCGAACAAAATGGGACCTGCGGAAATCAAAATCACTGTAGAAGGTAAAACCAGTTCTTTCCCAATGCGGGTAAAGTCGCTGCCTGATCCTACTGCAATGGTAGGCGCCAATAAAGGTGGTTCAATGCCTGCTGCCCAGTTCAAAGCAATGGGTGGTCTGCTGGCCAAACTGATGGATTCTGAATTTGACGCAAAATATGATGTGATCAGCTATGTAGTAGGTGCAAATGGTGGTGCATTCCAAACCTATCAGCAATCTGCAAATGACGGTCCGCGTTGGAGTGGCGGTGCTGCTGCAATTATTAACAAAGCAACACCAGGATCCAGCATATTTTTTGATCAGATTCGTGTAAAAGGTCCGGATGGCCGCGTACGTGAACTTCCCGGTATCTTCTTTAACTTGAAATAAGCAATTGACTAAAACAGGATAAAATGAAAAACCGTATCATCCAATTTTGTTTGCTGGTGGCTGTGATTGGCTTCAGTGCAGAAGGTGTACAGGCACAGCGTAAGCCGAGCCGTACCTCTTCCAAGCGAACCAGCACCAAGAAAACCAGCACCAACAAAAACAATACTGGTAATGCCGCCGCGTTGACGCAGGCACCAGCCGTTGACACTACACCGGCAGCACCAGTGGAACCGGAATTGAAACTAGGCGAAACGCGCAAATCACTCAGGAATGATAATGCCATTGAGCGTAACCTCGTGAAAGAGCGTATTCCCTTGTCATATGAACATATCCGGGAAGATGATGCGGTGTATCGCCAGCGTTTGTGGAGGGAAATCGATGTTCATGAAAAAATGAATCTTCCCTTCATGTACAAAGCGGATGACGATAATGGTAACCAGCGTTTCATCAATATTTTACTTGGCTCTCTGAAGAGTGGTGAGATCACTGCCTTCAACCCGGTAGATGATCGGTTTACTACCCCTATCACATTGAAAGAAATTACCAAGCAATTGGTGGGCGAACCTTTAACCATTCAGGTTCCTGATTGGTCCAAAGACCCTGACGGATCACTTGGTATTTTGAAGGACAGTGTGATTGTAAATGAATTTAATCCTGAAGAAGTTGAAAAATACTGGGTGAAGGAAGAAGTGGTATTTGATAAAGAGTCTTCCCGATTGCATGTCCGCATTCTGGGCATTGCTCCGCTCAAGACTATTAAAAATACCGACGGTTCTTTCCGTGCAGTAACTCCGCTTTTCTGGGTTTACTATCCTGATATGCGCCCGCTGCTAGCCCGATATGAAGCTTACAATGGTAAAAACTTCGGTGCCCGTATGAGCTGGGAAGAATTGTTCGAAAGCCGTATGTTCGCCAGTCGGATTATCAAATCCACGCTGGATAACCCAGGCGATCAGTTCATCGAAGCTTTCATCAAGGATCCCATTCTTCGTTTGCTCGAGGGTGAGAATATCAAAGAAAAGATTTTCAATTACGAGCAAGATCTCTGGTCATATTAAGACTGGAGGAATGGAAGAGGGAGAAAGGAAAAGAGGAGTAATTGAAATACATAAAAGAGGAAAGGAGAACGCCAGCGTTCTCCTTTCCTCTTTTATGCTGCCACAGCTTTTTGCAAATAAAGTGGGTGCCGAATTTCCGGTACCCACTTTATTTTGAAATCAATTTTCTCCCTGCCAGCTTTCTACCATCTTCCATTCCGCCTTTCTTCACTGCTTCCCGTCTCCTTTGTATCCCGTTTCCTTTCTTCCATTCTCCCCTTCCTCCATCTTCCATTTCCTGCCATTCGTCGAAAATGGAAAAAATACCGCTATCCGGGTATTGGAAAAAATAAAATTTCCTCTACCTTTAACTCGGTTTTTCATAGGATATTGGATTTTAAAAACGGGGCTGGATTTCTATCCTGGCCCCTTTGTTTTTTATTACAGGTGAACATTTCTTTTCCAGAACTCAACCAGTGCAGCTACCATTTTGCTGAATTCTTCAGCTTCTGTTGGTTTGGTAAGATAGGAATTAGCATGCGCCTGGTAGGCTTTTTGAATATCCAATGGAGCGGAGGAGGTGGTTAAAATCACCACCGGAATTGAGGACAGATATAGCTGATTTTTGATAAAAGCAACAACTTCGTGGCCATTCTTTCGGGGCAGATTAATATCAAGCAGTATAAGATCAGGTTTTTTAAGCAGCGGATCTTCCATATTGGATTGAAGTTTCTCAATTGCCTCCTGCCCATTTCTGGCAACTTCTATATGGCAGCCCGGATCATACTCCTGGATCGATTCAGAAGTCATCAGAATATCCCCTTCGTTGTCTTCTACCAGTAAAATGTGAAACTCTTTCATGCGGCATTATTGGTCTTTAAATAGATCAGCCCCTGTTTTCGGTAATGTAAAATAAAAGGTACTTCCTTGTCCTGGCTCAGATTCCACCCAAATCTTACCGCCCTGCCATTCAATAATTTTTTTTGCAATGGCCAGGCCCATACCGGAACCTGGAATATCCGGTGTGTAATTTAGTCGTTGGAAAATAACAAAAATCTTATCATGAGCATCAGGTTCAATGCCAATTCCATTATCCTGGACTGAAAACTCCCAATACGATTGTTGATCGGAAACAGAAATCAGCACCTCAGGTTTTCTGTCAGGGTGACTGTATTTTATCGCATTGCTTACAAGATTTTGCAATACCTGTTGCAGGGGGATTTTATAGGTTGCTAACCTTGGTAATGGGTTAGTATTGATAGTCGCGGATTTTTCTTCAATCTGATTTTGTAACAATTGTTTCACTTCCCTTATCAGTAATTCTAGGTTTACAAGTTCCAGCGTCGTATTCATCCTGCCGACTCTGGAATATTCAAGGAGATCAAGTATGATTCCCCGCATCCGCTTCGCCCCATCAACTGCGTAATAGATATACTGATTCGCTTTACTATCAAGTTGTGGGCCGTATTTTTTCTCCAGCATGGTAAGAAATCCGGTAATCATTCGAAGCGGCTCCTGTAAATCATGTGATGCCACAAAAGCAAACTGTTCCAGTTCCGCATTGGAACTTTTTAGTTCCTGGTTGATTCGGTTCAATTCCAGATTCAGATTCTCAAGAGAGGCTTCATACAGTTTCTTTTCATGTATGTCCTGTATACTTCCATAAATCCGGTCACACCGGCCGTTTTTAAAGCTGGCCTGACCTATCAAACGTACCCAGCGGGCGGATCCTTTGGCAGTATCAATTTCTATCTCAATATCCCAGGGTTCCCGGTCAAAAATGGCAGCTTGTAATAATCTCCGAACCTTCTCCTTGCTGTTTTCCCGAATATATTCAAGCCGGCTATTGAGTTGTAATTGCTGATTGGGTTTTAGTTCCAGGATATCACGGGTTATTTTTGAGCAAAAGATTTTCTTATCCGCCATATTAATCTCCCAACTGCCTACTCTGGCTAACTTGGAGGTACTGTCTATCAGTTCCTCCAATTGTTTCATCTCAGTAATGTCTCTTCCATAGGCAAATGCCTGGTTTTCATCTCCGAATGCTTCTGAGGAACTCCAGGAAATCCACCGGTGCTCACCGCTCCTGGTAACATATCGATTTACAAAATTGGTAGCCTTTTCATCAATGATTAGTGTTTCACTGAACGTCCTCAACGAATATTCCAGGTCGTCGGGATGAACAAAATAGTGGAAGGGTTTGCTAGTCAATTCCTGTGCAGAGTAACCCATGATAGTACAAAATGCCGGATTCACACGGGTGAAATATCCATCAGGAGAAATTATTGCGATAATATCTGGTGAACTCTCAAACATCAGGCGCATTTCATCCTCCTGTTGTTTGCGCCTGATTTCAGCGCCTAATGAATGCTGGACTGCTTCAATAATGGATACAGTAAAGGCCTCTTCTCCTGTATTCCAGGTGCGGCCAAATACAACAGCGCCGATTAATTGATTATTGTCATTAAGTGGTATACCGGAAATGGATTTAATGCCCGCCGCTTCAGCTTCCTGTGCACGTACAAATTCTTTTCTTATCTGTGCTGTGCTCCAATGTTCTGGTTGCCTGGTTTGCCAGATTTTTCCAATAAAACCCTTCCCTTTTTTTATTTCTTTTACTCTTTTGTTTTCCAGATAGAAATGTGGGGCGGTTTTTGAATTCCAATGATAAGCGATTAGGCGCATTTTATCTTGGCGGCTCGAACAAAGCCAAATCTCCGATAACTCAAAGTATCCTAATTGTGCCAGATAATCCACTACCTGTTGAAGGATCTCATTAAGCGGCCTTGTGGATCTGAATAATTGGGTGATATTTTGTTCCAGTTGTTTTCTGTTCCGTGCAAGTTTGGCATCCGAAATATCTCTAACAGTGCCGATCATGCGAATTGGATTTCCTGTCTTATCACGTATCAGATAGGCAATTTCCTCTACGTAGGCATAACTTCCATCCGCTTTTCTGAACCGGAATTCATTGGTCCAGCTGTTCTGGAATGGATCGTTCCAAAAATTATTCCATCGCTGTTCATGTATTATTACATCCTGGTGATGTGTTAGGGCAATCCAGTTCGATAAGCGGAATGGTTCTCCTGTTTCGGGATAGCCAAACAAGCGGTTAAAGCCATCGCCCCAGTAAAAGATATCCTCTGGAATGTCCCAGTCGTACAAAGCATCCTTGCTGGCTTTGGAAATCAGCTGGTATCTTTCATTGCTTAATTGCAATTCCTGTTGTGCCTGAACCAGTTGGGTTATGTCCATACTGGTTACAACTATGGCTTTACCAGGATCGGTCTCTAGCAGATTGGTACCTACGCTTTGCAGCCAGCACCAGCTATGATCTTTTTTAAGGAAACGAAAAGGTGGTGCAAAAACGCTTACTTCCTGTTGAAGCCGCTGAAAATTCTCTTTTACTATTTTACGGTCTTCCGGATGTACCAGTTCAAAAACATTGGTGCCAATGACATCCGTGGTCTTGTAGCCCATGATCTCCGTAAATTGATTCGAAACACTCAGGTAATTCCCTTCCTTGTTTAGTATTACACAGATATCACCGGCATCTTCAATCAGCGGTTTGTTCTCAAATTGAACGGTTGTCTGGTCAGGGATTTGCAGCACAGCCAGAATGAATGGTTCTGCCGACTCTTTAAGGACGGTAAATTCAATTTGCAGTTCCAGTTCTCCTGATGACCCGGGTAAATGTATCGTTTGATTTCCTTTTATTGGATTATCCGGACTCACCTTATGAGTTGCCGCCAATAACTGAAGACAATAACCAGCAAGGTCCGGGTTATCGGTAAAAATCCTGTCTTTGTAGGAAAGCTGGTTAAATGCGTTGTTGCTGTAATGGATAAACAGTTTTCCCTCCTCCGGGATATGCAATACCGCGGCGGGTTTGGGTATTTCATTAAGGATGGTTTTAAACATTACAATGCAATGTACAATTTGAGTTTTAAAGCACATAGTGCTCTCAGGCTTTATGGAAATATTCCCAAACCAGTTTTGCCCTTGCTCCGCCGATTTCCTGGCCTAGTTCTTCCAGGCTTTGGTTTCTTATATTGGAAATGCTCCTGAATTTGCGCAGCAGCTGGGTTGCTGTTGTCTTACCAATACCAGGAATACCTTCCAATTCATTTTTAAATGTGCCTTTACTGCGCTGATTCCGATGAAACGTGATCCCAAACCGATGCACCTCGTCCCGGATGCGGCGGATCAGTTTGAGCGATTCGCTGTTATATGGTAACCGGACTGACTCCGAATCACCCGGAAAAAATAGTTCTTCCTCGTTTTTTGCCAGTCCCACCAGGGTCATACTACCAGTCAGATCCAGTTCCCGAATCGCTTCCATTGCTGCCCCTAATTGGCCTTTTCCCCCATCAATGATAACCAGTTGCGGAAGGGGGCTTTGTTCGTCTTTCAGACGTTTGTAACGCCTGGTTACCACTTCCTTCATAGTGGCAAAATCATTGATCCCTTCCACCGTTTTCACATTAAAGTGGCGGTAATCTTTTTTACTGGCCACTCCTTCTTTGAAACAAACCATCGCACTTACGGGAAATGCCCCCTGGAAATTCGAGTTATCAAAACATTCGATATGCACGGGTAGTTCGGGAAGCTGCAAATCTTCCATCAACTGAAACAGCACCTGTTTTTTTTCTTCTTCGGATTTTCCTTCCAGGTGGAGTGTTTTTTTACGGCGAATTTCATCCTGGAAATAATTCACATTCTTGAGGGATAGCTCCAGCAGCTTTCTTTTATCACCACCTTTAGGAACAGTAATCAGGAATTCTTTCTCGTCTATGGTTTCCTCCTGCCAGCCAGGTAATTCAAAGGGGACAATAATTTCTGTTGCCAGACTGTTGAAAGATGCCCGTAATTGACCAATGGCATAAAGCAGTACTTCTTCCTGGTTTTCATCCAGGTGAGTTTCCAACTGTATAGTGTGGGTTTGTACGATAGTACCATGCTGTACCATCAGATAATTTACATAGGCCGTGTCACCATCCTTGAGTATGGAAAATACATCCAGGTTGCCGAGATGTTTGCTAACAATGACGGATCTTGCCTGGTATTGTTCCAGATAATCCAGTTTGCGTCGCATCATCTCCGCTTTTTCAAACTGAAGGGCTGCTGCGTAGCCCTGCATTTCCTGTTTGAATTGTTGCATAACCGGGCCCAGGTTGCCTTTCATCAGATTCCGCAATTGTAGCAGCCCTTCCCGATATTCCTCTTCCGATTGAAGTCCTTCGCAGGGCCCTTTGCAGTTACCAAGATGGTATTCCAGGCAAACTTTATATTTTCCTTTCTGGATGTTGGCAGCACTGAGGTTGAGCTTGCAAGTGCGGAGTGGTATGGTTAGTTTGATGAAATCCAATAGTTCCCGCACTTTTCCTACGGAAGTAAAAGGCCCGAGGTATTCTGATCCATCGTTGATCTTACGGCGGGTTAGAAAAACACGTGGGAATGGTTCCTTTTTGATGACTAAATAGGGATAGGTTTTATCATCCTTCAGATCGATGTTATAGCGAGGCTGAAATTGCTTGATGAGCGCGTTTTCGAGTAGGAAAGCGTCCTGTTCGGTGTCTACAATAGTAAACTCAATCCGGGCAATCCGCTGAACCAGTTCATGCGTTTTATAACTGGTGAATGTTTTAGAAAAATAGGAACTGATCCGTTTGCGAAGGCTTTTGGCTTTGCCCACATACAAAAGGGTATTTCCGGCATCATAGTATTTATAAATGCCGGGAGAAAGCGGGATAGTAGATGAGATTTGTTGAAATTCAGTGGCAGTCATTCCTTATTCAGTTGGATCCCATACAACCTTCACCTGGGAAAGTGTGGGAGGTGCGGCACCGATTCTGCTGGTTCTCAAAATCTGATAGTAATGATCATTGTTCCAGAACAGTTTTTCTTCAATGAGCGTATCCCCGCTGGAATACATTTTTTCCATGTATATAGTTCTGACTTTCTCTGCGAGCGCCGGATCAGGATGCAGCACCACATCCACTCTCTTCAATGGCAGTTTTTCATCCTTAGTGCTATAATTGAAGGTTACACTGGGAATGGATTGATCCGCGAAACTGGTTTCGGTAAACTTTGACGCAACGGCTGGATCGGTAATATCAGGATCCTGGAATGGTGCTGCCATTTCCAGGCATTCCTTCGTTGAAAGTTGCAAAGTGTCGGATCTATTTTCACCCGAACGGTAAAGTGTAACTGGCAATTGCAAAGAGTCAATCACATGAAGTTGTGAACGAACATAATCAGCAACCGGGAAATATTGTTTTTCTTCTGATGCAGGATTTTTACCGGTGTCTTTACAACCCAGCAATAAGGATATCATTAACCACCCGCCAAGCAGTTGTTTACAAGTTGAAAATCGCATATGCAAAATTAACGGATCGGCCGGGTTATACCGATTTTAAGTCCGTACTCCATCAGGTTTTCCTTGATGGGATAGGCTTTTTTGAAGGTGGAAAGCAGGTTATAGCGGAATTGGGGACCAATCTGCCAGTTGACTTTACCGGTATTATAGGTAACAAAAACTTCCATGCTGCTGGCGATGTTCCAGCGACGCAAGAGGGATGGCTCACTAACATAGTTGCTGAAATCTGCACTCAACTGTACCTGGTTGGTGTTGAGCAGATAACTGGGTTGTAAACTACCCCCCAGGTTTACCTGAAGACGATCGTCGCCAAATAATTTCAGCTCTGCTCCAACGGGCATGGATACCTGTAAATAGGCGTTGTGTACGCGTTCAGGACGATTGCCCGCTAGGTTCCTGAGATTGGAAGTGGCAACCATGGTATCCGGGCGGAAGCCCAATTCAGGGTTCAGTGCAACCGTAGTTTTTTCTGTGGCGTGAGAGAATGCGCCAATACTGTAACGGGTAAGATTCAGTTGCAGTCCGGTTTTCAATACCAACGCTTTGTTCAGCCGGTAACGAATCCCTCCTCCAAGTTCAAAGCCGATGGCAGGTTTATGATCCACAAACTGATTTACATTCAGGCGGCTTACCATAAGCGGAGAGTTGCCATAAGTAACCCAGTTCTTACTGTCAAACAAATTTCGGTAACCAACAGAGGGGACAAAATGCATGGAACTTTCCCATTTTGTCTTCCGTTCAGTTTTTACTTTAACCGGAATAAGGCCTGCATATGAAGTAGTGCTGCTAGAAGGTTTGGATAAACTCTCTTCGCGAAGTGATGGTTGCGAGGAAGCGGGTTGATGCGGCACAACAATAACCTCCTGTGCAACAATTTCTCTTGCCGCAACACCGGATGAAACCAATTCGGGGTGATCTACTACTTCTGTTGTAATGGTTGAAATGCTGGTTTCAACTGGTGCGACTACTTTTTTGAATGGCACGCTGCTCAGGTCATATACAGGTAAATTCAGTCGGGGTAAAACCAGGTCCCAGTGCGACATAGAGAACTGATCTGCATATCCAAAATTAGCGGAGAATACGGTTGGGATGGAAACCAGCGATGGTCTGAGTTCTCTGCGAATGCCCAACGGTTTCAGGGCTACGGGCGCCTCAATAGTGAGGGGAGGCATAAAGGATTTTGCTCTTAGTTTGGCTATTATATCATCAACTGTGACAGAGGGAAAATGATCGTGATAAGTAGATTCCTCAATAAGAGTTACAGGGGCTGTTTTGGATTTGGAAACCGGTAGTGCCGAGGTGGTAAAAAGCCAGTACATGCCCGAAAGAATCAGTAACAGCAGTATGGCAATCATCAGTCTGCGTTTCCCCGGGTGAAATTTCCGGTATACGTTGGTCCACACCGCTTCAGAAGGATACATCCTGTGCTGGTCAGCATTTTCACGAAGAAACTGCTCAAATTCGTCCTCAAAAAAATGTTGCTCCATTACGCTTCCGGTTAGGGACTCCTAATTTTCAAACCCTACCCCATACTAAGAGTGCTATTAGCGTCCAAACGCTGCTAACAGGGACACTTTCTCCTGGGGTTTTGCCATAATTTTTCGCTTAACCAGGATTTCTTCCAGCATCTGACGGGCACGGGTATATTGAGAACGACTTGTACTTTCTTCAATGTCCAGCACGGTCGCAATCTCTTTGTGGGAATAACCTTCCAGGGCATAAAGGTTGAGAACGGTCCGGTAGCCGATGGGCAGCATCCGAATGCATTCAATAACCTGTTTGGCCTGTACTATGGATGGTATAGACTCCTCCCGAACCTGCAAACCGGTGGCATGGATCAGATCTACATTTTCATTAAACTTCTTGTTGCGCTTGAGGTGGTTGATACAGGTATGCACCATGATTCTCCTTATCCATCCTTCCAATGCGCCCTGGGAGCGAAAAGTGTGGATCTGCGAGAATACCTTGATAAAACCTTCCTGCAGCATATCTTCCGCATCCTCCCGATTGTGGGCGAAACGGTAACATACCGCCAGCATCTTCGAATTGTACTTCTGGTACAGTTCTTTTTGTGCCATCGGCTCATTATTAATACAGGCTTGCAGGAGTGCTTCTTCCGTCATATGAGGGATTATACTATCGTAATTTAGGGAATTTTTCTTGTTCCAACACTATGTTCAAAAAAGAAGGCGGGACCTGAATCCCGCCTTCTACAAGGCTTCCGGCCAATAATACCTTAAAAAGACGCCCTCAGGCTGGCAACCAGGTTAGAACCGGCAGCCACTATTCCACTGGAGTAGGGGCGGTATCGCTGGTTGGTCATATTTTCCCAGCCCAGGCTCAGAACAAATACCGGAGTAACCCGATAACTTCCCTTCAGATTAAGGGTATACCATTTCGGGCTGTACGGGTTTCCATTTCTGTCAGCCGCATAGATATCGGTTTTAGCCTGCTCTGATGGTGCCAGGTTTTCAGCACTGATTGAACTGTTATACACCAGGGTGGCTTCCATGGTAAATGCGGATCGGTTATACTGGATGGCCAGGTTGCCGAAAAAGGGCGGTGCATGGCGTAACGGAACCTGTTTATCCGATCCAATGGCATCATCCGTTTCCCGGCCCCAGGTATAATTGGCATTCATTCGCAGTATCCACCAGCGATGCAGGGGAATGGCGGCAGCCGCCTGGACACCCCAAACAGTTGCCCTGGCCAGGTTCTGTAGCGCATTTACCTGGCTATTCACTCCATCAAAAACAAGGGAATCACGGCCATTGAACTGAAATGGTCTAAGTGCGATGGCATTTTCGAGGATTGTATAAAAGCCTGTCAGTTCCAGTCTTCCAGCCGGCCGCTGCTCCGGAATAGCCTGGATATCATAGGCAACTCCCATTTCCATATTCCAGGCATATTCGGGTTCAAGTCCAGGATTGGGTACCGTCAGGTTCCCGGGAGCGGATTCAAACAGTTTTCCGATATCGTCAATATTCGGCATACGATAACCCCTTGAAACATGGGCATGCAATTGCCAGTTGCCGGTTGGACGATAAACGGTTCCCAGATTGAAAATAAAGGCCCCTTTTTTTATAGCCGCTTTTTCGTAGGGGAAAGGGATGAATTGATTGTTGAAGCGTGCATTCAGGCCATTGTAACTGTAACGGATACCCGAAGTTAAGGTAAGATCTTCCCGTAAGTTGATTTTATAACTTCCATACAAGCCAGCCGTATACCAGTTGCTGTTATCAGGATACCGACTTACGGAAGAAGTAGTTTCCCCTGTTTCAATATCCGTTGTGTTGCCGGTTGATCCTACTTTGTTGTATACGTATTCGGCGCCCCAGTACAAATGACCCTTTCCGACTGATTTGACCGCGTCCAGATTGGCGGAGACGGCATCTACCATTTCTTCCTGTCGATTCCGGATGGTTCGGTTGAATGTACGATCCAGGCGGCTCTCTGCATAATTCTGGTACCCTGCGGTAATTCGCAGGTTATCATAAAGTGCTTTTTTTTGATTACTCAGAAAATGCAGCGTATGCATTCGCCAAAGCATGGGCCCATAATTCCATTCTGCAAAGCGCAACCTTCCGGAACGGTACTGTATCAAACGATCATAACGGGGATGGGTACCTGTACCTCCATAGATAAAACTGTATTGAAGTCTCATCTTATCTGTGATCCGGTAGTTTAGTTTCTGCATCAGGTTCCATTGTTCATATCCTGAAAACCGCTGAATACGGGGATCCGAGTTGGTCAGAATGGTATCCCGGTTATTTAGACGGATGACATACTCCGGGCGCAGGTAGCTATCCTGTCCGCCATGTTTTCCCATTTTCAGATCGTCGAACCTGCTGTAGGTGACGGATGACAACCAGGAAAGTTTTTTCCCGGCTATATTCCAGTCGGCATGTATTGTATTCTCATTGTTCGCGCTGGAGTAACGTGCCTGCACAGCACCTCTCACCAGCAAGCTTGAATCTGCACTGAATCGGGGTTCCAGTGTATGAAAATCCATTACACCTCCTATGGCATCGGATCCGTAAATCAGGCTGCCCGGACCAAAAACCACTTCTGCTGCCTCCAGTGTAAGAGGGTCTATACTTATCACATTCTGCAGATTTCCGCTTCTGAAGATGGCATTGTTCATGCGAACTCCATCCACTACCAATAGTACCCGGTTCGTGGCAAATCCCCGGATCATAGGGCTGCCTCCTCCAAGCTGGCTTTTCTGGATGAATACGGATCCGCTTTGAGCCAGCATATCCGCTGCCGTTTGTGGTTGCTGCAGCTGGATCTGGGTCCGATTGATTTTGGTAATTTTGTTGGGAACCTCATTCAGCTGCTGTTCCCATTTGTTGAAGGAGATCACCACTTCTCCCAGTTCATGTATTTTTTGTGTGGTGTCTTTATTTTGTTGAGCAACTGCAGGCTGATAGAATAACGGAACTGTTCCTGATACTACAACATATAGGAATAGCCGAAAGATTCTGCCAGCCTTTTTTGTGCTGTGATCTTTCATGTAACTTATTTAATGTGAACAACCTTGATTAGCTCTGATACAAGGTGGCCCAGGGTGGGGGACAATCTGTTGGAATCATACAATCAGTAATGTTGATCCGGACTAAAGAATATTGAACTGTCTTTTCGATTATCCCAGGTGAGGTGGGTGTCCATTCTGTTGGAAGCTGGCACCAGATTGACCAGAAGCCGGCTATTGCCTGCAGGGAACGGTCTTCCTGGTTATGTTCCTTATGAAGCAGTCGAATGATCTTCATATGGAGTTTGGTGTCTTCAGGGTCGTATAGCCCCAGTACTTTCCAGGGTAAACTGCTGGAGTCAATGGAGAGTACATCAAAAAAACTGTTGTTCAGCCAGATCTCTTTTCCAGGTTTGAGCCACCTGAGTTCTTCCGGTTGCAACAACACGGTAGTAAGTTCCGTACCCTGCAATTCAGCCTGCATTTTATACCTGACCGATTGTTGGTGTAACTGATGAAACACCGACAAAAAAAGCGGCAGCATGAGCATTAACAGTCCGGCTGCAGCGATCCATCGTGATATGGATGGAATTGCTTTCAACCTGCTACTTTTTTATAAGACTGTCCAGCGGATACTTGCTTTTCATATCAGCGATTAGCTTGTCCGCCCAGTTTATCAATTGCTGCCTTTGTTCAGCTGTGAGGTCGGCGTCTTTATGAATCCAGGTATAGGAATTCAGTGGCATTTCTTTTTCCTTAACCTGTTCAACTACCTCCTCCAGCTTATGGTATTGCCTTCTGAGAGAATAGGTGGTGAATTCATCAAAATTGAGCTCCTTCTTGCCTTCGTTCACGTGGTCGTCCAACCACCAGCCAACAGGTTGTATGTGCGAGTACCAGGGATAAACAGTTGTATTACTATGACAATCGTAGCAACTGCTTCGCAGGAGCTGATCTGTTTCTTCAGGGATACTGGTTATGGTGGCAATGGAATTCGTAACAGCTCCACTTTTGTTATCCAGTTTGGGGCGTATCACCTGCATTACAATAAATGCCGCTAATAAAACTAGGAGGATCTTCCTTATCATATTGGTAGAATTAGGGTTTTGCCAGGCAGTTTCCAGTCATTTCAGCAGGCACGGGAAGTCCCATAAAGGTTAGAATAGTGGGGGCAATATCACCGAGTTTACCCGGACTAATTTCACCTTTCCATTCCTTATCAATTATGAAAAGTGGCACGGGGTTCAGGGTATGGGCGGTATTCGGACTTCCATCTTCATTCACCATATAATCTGCATTACCATGGTCGGCAGTCAGGAAAATGGTATATCCATGTTCCAGCCCGGCGGTTACAACCCGCTCCACACATGTATCAACAGTTTCCACTGCTTTGATGGCTGCCGGGAAAATTCCGGTATGGCCAACCATATCCGCATTGGCATAATTGAGACATATAAAATCAGCGGATTCTGCCTCGATTTCAGGGAGCAGGGCATCTGTAAGATCAAATGCACTCATTTCCGGTTGCAGATCGTAAGTGGCAACTTTTGGAGAAGGTTTCAGGATACGCGATTCACCCTCAAAAGGAAGTTCCCGTCCGCCACTGAAGAAAAAGGTGACATGCGGATATTTTTCTGTTTCAGCGATACGGATCTGCTTTTTACCATGAGCTGCCAGTACCTCGCCAATTGTATTATTGAGGTTATCGGTTTCGAAAATTACCTGTACATTTTGAAAGGTCTTGTCATATTCCGTCATGGTAGTGTAATGCAATTGCAGGGTATGCATTCCATGATCCGGGAAATTCTTTTGTGATAAGGCTTCCGTGATTTCGCGGCAGCGATCGGTCCGGAAATTGAAACAGATTACGGCATCACCGGAATGAATGGTTGCCAGTGGTGCACCTTTCTCATTCGTGATGATAGTCGGCTTTAAAAATTCATCGGTAATATTATTGTCATAGGAAGCCTGAACAGCAGACAGGGCATTTGTTGCAGTTTCCCCGATTCCTCTAACCAGTGCATCATAGGCTAGTTTCACCCGCTCCCAGCGTTTGTCGCGGTCCATTGCATAGTATCTTCCACTAACAGTTGCAATTTTGCCTGTAGTCTGATCCAGGTGTGCCTGCAGACCGGTAAGGTAGGAAAGACCACTTTTGGGGTCGGTATCGCGCCCGTCAGTGAAAGCATGAATAAAAACATTTTCAAGTCCTTCCTGCTTGCAAACGCTCACAATTGCTTTGAGGTGATTGGTATGAGAATGCACTCCCCCATCACTTACAAGCCCCAGCAGGTGCAGTGGTTTGTTGTTTTCTTTCGCATACCGGATGGCGTTAAGAAGGGTTGGGTTCTGTTGAAACTGCCCATCCCGGATGGCTACATTAATTCGTTGCAACTCCTGGTAAACGATTCTGCCAGCACCCAGATTGAGGTGGCCTACTTCACTATTGCCCATCTGCCCATCCGGGAGTCCGACCGCTTCTCCGCAGGTAATTACTGTGGTGTGTGGGTATTTTTTATATAAACCGGAGACAAAAGGTACATGTGCGTGCTGGATGGCATCACTTGAAGCTACTTTGCCAAGGCCCCATCCATCCATGATTATAAGGATTGCTTTTTTCATTTTTTTATTCGGTTCTGCTTGTTTCTGGTTCGTAAAACTAGGTAAAAATCAGGCATCTGGAGGAGAGGTAGTGGGATTTTGCAAGTTGGCACACTTTTGGGTAATAGTTGGGTATTCGTAATTATTCCGATCCCCTCTGAAATACTGCGACCGTAAAAAGTTCAGGTATGAAAGCATTTTATACAATTATCCTATTGAGTACCATGGTTCTGGTATCCGCGTTTAAAACCGGTGCCGAACTGGATTCCGTTCTTGTGGCATTGAAATTGGGGGATGCTGCACAGTTATCCCGGTATTTTGATTCCAGGGTTGACATCACCCTTCCTGAAAAAAGTGATAATTATAGCAGAAGTCAGGCGGTGATGGTAATTAAGGATTTTTTTACTTCAACCGGAGGAGTAAAAACCTTTGAATTGAAACATCATGGAGAAAACAATGGATCCAATTTCCTGATTGGCGTTCTTCAGACCAATAACGGCAGTTATCGAACCACCCTGTTTCTAAAACAGAAGGGAGAAAAGGCTTATTTGCAGGAAATGAGGTTTATGGAAGAATGAATGGAAGTAAGAAGTGAGAAGTATGAGTTAGACCTCCATATATATGTAGATACAATATTCTGATTGAAAGCTGTGATCCCCGCTTCGTGCGGGGATTTTTTATGCCCGCTTCCTTCACTGCACCGTTTAGTTGGTATCTGTCTTGGTGGAGTGGCACCTGCCCCGGCGGGGTGGGCTGAGGGAACTAAGTCCCTATCTTTGAGGCTATGAAGAATTTTGATGCCTTGTTTGAAAAACTGGTAAAAGATGCTTTGCAGGAAGATATTGGTACCGGTGATCATTCCACGCTATGTTGCATTCCTCCTACGGAAAAGGGAACAGCTGTGCTCAAAATCAAGGAGGATGGAGTGTTGGCTGGTGTAGAGGCCGCAGAGCGAATCTTCAAATTAGTTGAACCGGATGCTGTCTTCAGGCTTTTTAAAAAAGATGGGGATATTATGCGGAATGGTGAAATCGCCTTTGAAGTAGACGCGCGTGTACATACGATTCTGCAATGTGAGCGACTGGTACTAAACTGTATGCAGCGGATGAGCGGGATTGCTGGATTAACCCGTCAATACACTGAAAAATTGCAAGGCTATCATACAAAGGTGTTGGATACCCGAAAGACAACTCCCAATTTCAGGTTATTTGAAAAATGGGCGGTTGCCATCGGAGGAGGAGTGAATCACCGGTTTGCCCTTTATGATATGATTATGTTGAAAGATAATCATATTGATTATTGTGGAGGTATAACAAAGGCCGTAGAAAAAGCCTGGCAATATGTTCAGGATAAGGCACCCGGACTGCAAATTGAAGTGGAAACAAGGAGCTTGGCGGATGTGGAAGAATTGGTGGCCTGCGGGAGAGGAAAAGTATTTCGAATCATGCTCGATAATTTTACTCCGGATATGATAATAAAGGCACTGCCTATGATAGGAAAGGATTTTGAAACAGAGGCGAGTGGAGGAATCAATCTTACTAACTTACTTGAGTATGCAAAAACCGGGGTAGATTATGTAAGTGTTGGTGCCTTGATACACCAGGCGAAAAGTGTGGATTTGAGTTTGAAAGCGATGAGGAACTGAGACGTGAGATGTGAGACGTGAGATGAAAAAAACAACTATGAGTAAGAAACATAAAGGAGATAAATTCGGGTTTGTTTATTCGACGGATCCGAATTTCAGGATGGAGGAGGAGCAGCATTCCCAGGAAACACTGGCTCCTTCGCAACAGGTATTGCGGGTTCGGCTTGAAACCAAGCAGCGAGGAGGAAAGGCGGTAACGGTGGTTACGGGCTTTATTGGTACCGATGAGGATCTTGAAAGCCTGGGAAAACAATTAAAAAACTATTGTGGAACGGGCGGCTCCGCAAAAGAAGGTGAAATCCTGGTGCAGGGAGACCAGCGGGATAAAGTACTGGCCTGGTTGCTGAAAAACGGATATGCCAAAACCAAAAAAATGGGTGGCTGATCAGCCTGCCGCAACTCAATTATTTACATGAGCTTATTAAAAATCTTCTTGTTAGATGCCGGAGGAGCGGCCTGGGGACTTTACCAGCTGATCTTCGTTTGTGCCGTACTGTTATCGTTGTATAGTGGTTATACCTGGTATGAGGGTAGACGTGACAAAAATCCGGAAGTTGAACGAAGAGGTCGTTTGTTGCTACTCCTGGCTATCATCACGATGGTAGCGGTTTCCTTTGTCTCCTTCGCCATTACCCGCAAATTACCCTTCTGATTGGTTTTCAATTAAAAATGCCGGCTCCATCAAAACCGGCATTTTTTCACATTTCACGTCTCACGTCTCACGTCTCACATTATTGTCCCTGCGCAAGGCTGTAAGCCTTCTTGCCATCCCACATGTTCAGCAATTCAGTTGAACAGATTTTAAAATCAACCATGAGACGCTTGTATAATTCCAGCACATCTATTTGTGTAAGTGGTGCTTCTCCAATACTTTCGAAACGGCAGCGATATTGGTTGATAAGATTGGTGAAGACAGAGCCTTTAGGCCAAACCTGGGTGCCCCGGTTGCTAATGGTAACCAGCTTAAAAAGGTCGCCGGTATGCTTCAGGCATTTATCTGCAACTTCCTGGGGCTGTTCAAAGCTTTCAATGAACATATCCACCCCTACAATCATTTCATTTTCCAGTTCTTCCGACATGATAAGCGGGTTCTTCTCCAACTTGTAAACGGTTTGGGTTACCGGTTTATTCGGCAGAATTGGACGGGCACCGTGTGCAGGAGTTTTACCGATATTGCCGATAATCGCGTCAGCAAATTCTGTGGTATTAACGGAAGGTTTGGTTTTGTCGCCGAAATCACCCGTATGCACACCTGATTCCAGCGTGTACAACAATGCGTTTTCGATTACAGCTGCACTTTCCATAAGTCCAAGGTGACGAAGCATAGCGATGCCACTTAGCAAAAGGGCTGTTGGATTGGCAATATTTTTTCCTGCGATATCCGGAGCGGTTCCATGAACTGCCTCGAAAATACAGATGTGATCACCGATATTGGCAGAGGGGGCAAACCCAAGTCCGCCTACCAGTCCGGCACACAAATCACTCACAATATCTCCTTGAAGGTTGGTCAGTACCACCACGTCAAATTCATTGGGGCGGCTCACCAGTTTCATACAGAGATCATCTACAATAACATCATCGGCTTTCAGGTGCGGATACTGTTTGGCAACTTCATAAAATACCTCCAGGAACAATCCATCGGTAATTTTCATAATGTTTGCCTTGTGACCACAAGTAATCCGGCGGGCGCCGTTTTTGCTGGCCATTTCAAAGGCATATTTAATAACCTGCAGGCTTCCGGGGCGGGTGATGAAACGGCGACTGAGCGCCACATCATGAGTTAGCATATGTTCGATGCCGCCATAGGTATCTTCAATATTCTCACGAACGATGGTGAGGTCAATGGGTATTCCAGCTTTGCTGAATACGGTATCCACGCCATGAAGTGTTTGGAATGCTCTTTTATTAGCGTAAGTGTTCCAGGTTTTACGTGCGGTAACATTCACGCTTTTTACCCCTTTGCCCTTGGGGGTTTCCATCGGGCCTTTGAAAAGGATTGAAAGATTTTCGATTGTTTGCTGGGCTTCCGGTGTCATTCCGTTGGAATAACCTTTGTCAAACACCCATTTACCCATTTCAACAAATTCATATTCGAGGGGAACCTGGTTTGCATCAAAAATGCGCAAAACGGCATCCATGATTTCCGGGCCTATTCCATCACCTTTGGCTACAGCTATTTTCATATGTTTACAATTGAAGAATGATTGTCAGGTGGCGCAAAGGTACATCGGGACGCGCAGGAAATTGCCAATAAATGAACAAAAACTGGCACCAGCGGTTGATTTTATATACCTTTAAACAAATTCTTCGGAATGAACAGTATAACCACACAAGGTATAGAGGTGAGTGTGGAAACGTTTTATCAGCCCGACTATTCTAATCCGATGTCGGGTGAATACATGTTCGCTTACCGCATTACCATTGAAAATCATAATAGCTTTCCTGTTAAGCTGCACCGCCGCCATTGGTTCATTTTTGATTCCAATGGCGAGCACCGCGAAGTGGAAGGGGAAGGGGTGGTTGGTGTTCAACCCGTCCTTTATCCCGGTGACCGATACCAGTACGTAAGTGGTTGTAATCTTCGCTCTGAAATGGGCCGCATGTCTGGCACCTACCAAATGGAAAACCTTGATTCCCGTAAAAATTTTTCCGTAGATATTCCGGCATTTGAGATGATTGTTCCCTTTAAGAACAATTAGGAATTGTGAATTAGGAATTATGAATTATTTGGTGCCTTTTCACATGCATTCCTTTTAATTGTTTTGACGGAGCTGGTAAATATTGCCGTAAGTTGAAACGCTTCAGATTTAAGGAGCGATATTTCTGAAAGTTTAGGATTCAAAACTTCCAACAGGTCAAGCCAGAACCAAGATTCGTCTGCTTCCTCAATTACCACCCCCAGTCTTGCTGTAAACTCTTTCAGAGATCGGGATTTGGTTGATGCACGATAGTTGGCAGCCATTCCGGTCGCAGATCTTACCAATTGATTTTTAATTGTTTTATTTCCTATTGAATCAGGTAGTTTGTCTAAAATTTGAATAACATTCAAAGCAAACTCTCTCGTTCTGAATAATAATTCCTTTGCTCCCATATTTTTAAAATAGAAAGAAAAGGGGCAACAAAAAATGTTGAAAAAACCCAGATTTTAAAATGAATTGAGAATTATGAGTTAAGAAATTAGTTATTAGGGTACATAATTCTCAATTCAAAATTCATAACTCATACTTCCGTTTTCTCGTGCATCATCTTCTGCAACTTCTTGGTTAATCCAAAGAGGATAAGTGAGGCAGCGCCCGCCATTCCAACGAAGAGCAGGAAGAAATCGTAGTTGTTGGCGATTTCATATCCGAGGAAGAAGGTGCTTTTGCCATCGGGGTAGAGGGCGCTCAGTACGCCGGCAAATTTATTGGCTACGGCGTTCGCGAGAAACCAGACTGCCATTAGCAGACTTGCATATTTCAGCGGAGCTAATTTGTTTACCAGGCTAAGTCCGATTGGAGACAGACAAAGTTCACCCCAGGTGTGCATTGCGTACATGCCGAGCAGCCAGATCATGCTTACTTTAATGCCGGGTTGAACCCCATCAACACCCTGTGCAATCCAGAGATAACCCAGGGCAAGCAACATCAGACCAATAGCCATTTTGGTTGGAGAGGAGGGCTCACGTTTACCCATTTTAATCCATAACCAGGCAAATACAGGTGCGAAAGTGACAACGTAGATAGAATTCAATGAGGCGAAAGCACTGGCCGGTATGGTGCCAATGAAGATGGAAGCGGTTCCGTTGGTGGCTACCTGGAATAATAAGTAAACGATCGCGCCAATAGCTGCAGCCAGTAATACCTGAACGGTTATGCGAAGTTGTTTATCAAATGTTCCTGCTAATGCCGTTGTGGCTTTTTTCAATACAAGACCAAGGTAGACAACAAGTGCTATTCCAAGGAGATAAATAATCCATTTTGGGATATCCCAGTTCAAATCGCGATTGGTTTGTTCGTCTGCAAAAAAGGTAAGTGAAGCGCCAGCTTGTTCAAATGCACTCCAGAAAAAGATCACAAAGAAGGAAACGATGAGAATCACAATAACCCTTTCTTTTTCAATCTTGGTAAGTGTTTTGTCAGACAGTATAAAAACGATAATAAAAATTGCGGAGGCCAGCAACAAGTAGGTTAGGAAGGAGAATTTAGTGGCATCGATGTATAGCAATCCTATCATCAGTGCCGATAAAATAGCTAAACCGGTACCTACGAGCAATGGGTTCGAAAATGATTTAGGAGAGTCTGCTGGTACCAGCCCGAGTGATTTTCCCTGGGGATCCACAACATATTTTTCCTGAAAGATCCATTGAACAACCACACTGAGCAACATGGCGATACCGCCTGCGAGAAAAGCCCATTTGAAGTCGGCTGGATTACCAGTATCTCCAAGGAAGGCACAAACGATCGGTCCTAATGCCCCACCCACATTGATTCCCATATAGAAAATGGTATAGGCGGCGTCTTTACGACGGTCTCCATCGGGGTATAACTGGCCGACCAGCGAAGAAATATTCGGCTTGAAAAATCCATTACCAGCAATCATAAAACCGAGTCCCGAGAAAAAGAGTACACGCGATAAGTCCGGACTGGAGGCATATAAGCTACCACAAAAAAAGAGGATGAATTCGCCCATGGCCATCAATAATCCCCCTGCGATTATGGAACGCTTGTTGCCCCAATAACGATCCGCGATAAAGCCGCCGATTAAGGGAGTGAGGTATACCAGACCTGTGTAGGAACCATAAAGATTGGAGGCAAATGCCTTTTCAAAAAGCAGGGCTTTAGTCATGAATAGTATCAGTACGGCGCGCATTCCATAGTAATTGAAGCGCTCCCACATTTCAGTGGCAAAAAGAATGTAAAGCCCTTTTGGATGACTTTTTTGGGCAGCAATCTGCGTTTGACTCATGAGTTTGTCGGTTTTATTGGCTGTAGTTCAGGGCCGGAAAATAAGGATAAAAATGGGAAACCGGCGGGCTGGCACCATTTCCCTATTTTCGCACCCTGAAACGAATAGTAAATCATGAATATATTATTGCTCGGATCTGGTGGCAGGGAGCATGCCATGGCCTGGAAACTTAATCAAAGTCCGCTTTGTGATACATTATACATTGCCCCGGGAAATGCTGGTACGGCAAATTGCGGTATAAATGTTCCGCTTTCCATCACTGATTTTCCTGCCATCCGCCAGTTTTGCCTTGATAATGAGATTCATTTGATTATAGTTGGACCGGAAGAGCCGCTGGTGAAAGGTGTGGTTGATTATTTTAAAAACAATCCGGTTCCATTGAGTACGGAAGTCGCCCAGGAACTGAGATTGGATTCGGTACCAGTGATTGGTCCGGCTGCTTTTGGTGCTCAGCTGGAAGGATCCAAGGCTTTTGCAAAAGCGTTCATGGAAAGGCACGCCATCCCCACAGCAGCATACCGCGAATTCAATGCGGATAATTTTGAAGCCGGGATTGAGTATATCCGTCAGCACAGTTTGCCGATAGTATTGAAGGCAGATGGTCTGGCAGCGGGTAAGGGCGTTCTGATTTTGAACGATCAGGAGGAAGCCATCCGGGAATTCACTTCCATGATCCGTGAGAGCAAGTTTGGAGATGCCAGCAAAAAGGTGGTGATAGAAGCTTTTTTGTCAGGCATCGAATTATCTGTTTTTGTCCTGACCGATGGGAAAGATTATGTGTTGCTGCCAGAGGCGAAAGATTATAAAAGAATTGGTGAGGGCGATACCGGGTTGAATACCGGAGGAATGGGAGCTGTGAGCCCGGTTCCGTTTGCCGGAACGGACTTTATGCAGAAAGTGGTGGATCGGGTGGTGAAGCCAACAGTGAAAGGGTTGAAGGAAGAAGAAATTGATTATAAGGGATTCATTTTTGTAGGCCTGATAAAGGTAGGTGATGATCCATATGTGATTGAATACAATTGCCGGATGGGAGACCCTGAAACGGAAGTTGTGATGCCCCGTTTAAAGAATGACCTGGTAGAACTGATGCTGGCTACCGCCCGCCAGGAGCTTGATCGTCAAACTGTAGAACAGGATTCACGGGTAGCCTGCACTGTTATGGCAGTGAGCGGTGGATATCCCGGTGATTATGAAAAGGGCAAAAAAATTAATGGGTTAGAGCAGGCAACCGGTTCTGATACCTTGGTTTTTCATGCGGGTACAGCTGAGAAAAATGGGGAAGTGTTGACCAATGGGGGCAGGGTTTTATGTGTTACTTCCTATGGCAGTTCTGTTAAAGAAGCGGTTGGTGCCTCTAAGGCTGTATTGGGTAGAATTTCTTTTGAGGGCATGTATTTCCGGACCGATATCGGTTATGAATTCAACTAATCTGATTGCAATGAAACCTGTGCACTATTCTGATTATCTGCAGTTGGAAAAGATTCTGGGAGCTCAGCAACCTGAAAGTGAATTGCAGCAGCAGCCAGCACATGATGAAATGTTGTTCATCATCATTCACCAGGCCTATGAATTGTGGTTCAAGCAGATCATGTATGAAGTAGATAGTGTGCATGCGATTCTGCAACAGCCATCCCTAAACGATAATTCTCCTGAACTGCAAACCGTAGTTCATCGGTTGCAGCGCACGGTAACCATCCTGAAGTTGCTTGTTCAGCAGATTGACGTGATGGAAACGATGACTCCTATGGATTTCCTGGATTTCAGAGACATGCTGCGACCGGCATCTGGATTTCAGAGCTGGCAATTTAAGGGGCTGGAAGCCAGGCTGGGACTCCGATTCGAACAGCGGCATGGCCAGGAATATTACTTGTCGCAGTTGCGTCCGGAGCAGGTAGCCCTGATTAAACGAATTGAGTCTGAACAATCCCTGATCAGTTTACTGAATGAATGGCTGGAGCGGATGCCATTCCTGGAGCAGGCCCCTGGCTGGTTTGAGGAGTATGCGGCTGTCTACCGTTCAAGTTTATCCGAAAAAGAGCAGGGCAACCTCGATGCATTTGCCCATATGTTTGGGACGGTGCAAAAGCAGGATTCGACCGATCAGCAGAATCGTCAATTATCTCCAAGGGCATCCAGGGCTGCATTGTTTATAATGTTGTACAGGGGGTATCCTATTTTGCAATTGCCGTTTCAGTTACTGAATGTATTGCTTGAGATGGATGAGCAGCTGAGTACCTGGCGTTATCGTCACATGAACATGGTACATCGTATGATCGGAACCAGGATTGGCACAGGAGGCAGTACGGGTAAGGATTACCTGAAAGGTGCAGTTGATAAGCATTATATCTTTCGCGAAATCGCTCAATTAACGAGTTTTCTGGTAGAGCGCCGGCACTTGCCAAAGCTGGATACAACAATGGAGAAACGTCTCGGTTTTGGGGGAATGTAAAGTGAGACGTGAGATGTGAGACGTGAGAATTCTTTCACTTTTTACTGCTAGTAAGATTCTTCCAGTTTATGCTATTGTATGTCGGTTTCTGAGAAATCCAGGGGAGTTTTTTCGTTTACGTGGTCTTTTTAATCGTCCATTGTCGTTGAGCAGTTGAATCATCTGCCTTAAAGAAAATTACCTATTTGCCAGATCGGGCACAAGAAGGATTGATTTTGAGCAAGGTTGTAACCTTGGTAAAATATTGGACTGAATAAGGAAAATCGAAACAGCCTCATCGGTATGCATCCTGTACATTAGCCGTTGAATTGAATCAACATGAAAAAAGGCTACTGGAAAAGAACACTAACAATTGCTATGCTTGCTACATTGAGTGGAACGATTTCCCTCCAGGCGTTACAGGCTCAAACAGGAGTAACCGGACTTACTCCCCAACAACTACAACCCGGTGGAGACACTGCAAAAATGGCCTGGTTTGGCGATGCCAGGCTCGGTATTTTCATTCATTACGGGATGTATGCAGTAAACGGCGTAGACGAAAGCTGGAGTTTTCATAATAAGAAGATCAGTCACGCTGAGTACATGAAACAAATGAAGGGATTTACTGCCAGTAAATACAATCCGGATGCGTGGGCTGCTCTTATCAAGGAAAGTGGTGCCCGATATGCCGTGATCACCACCAAACACCACGACGGACTCGCCCTTTGGAATACAGCCCAAAAACATTACAGTACAGTAAAAAATACACCTGCAAAAAGGGATTTACTAACACCGTTCTTCCAGGCGCTGGACAAATACGGGCTTAAAAGAGGCGCTTATTTTTCTCTAATTGACTGGTCTTATCCTGATTATCCCGGATTTCTGAAGGATAGCAGTCGATATAAAGTTGCACAGGATACTGCCCGCTGGAACCGTTTCAGCCGATTTAATAAAGCCCAGATCCAGGAAATCAGCCAGCAGTTCAAACCGGATCTCTGGTGGTTCGATGGAGATTGGGAGCATAGTGCTGAGGAATGGGATGCGGCCGGAATCCGGAAAATGATCCTGGAGTCAAAGCCGGGTGCCATCATTAATTCCAGGTTGCAGGGATATGGCGATTACGCTACACCCGAACAAAACACCCCGGTGCACCGACCAAAGGGTCGCTGGTGGGAGCTCTGTATGACCATCAATAACAATTGGGGATACCAACACAGTGATACCAACTGGAAAACGCCTGCGGAAATCATTTCAATTTTTGCAGATGCCATCGGCAGCGGTGGAAATTTGCTCCTGGATATCGGGCCAATGGAAGATGGAACTATCCCCCCGCAGCAGGTTACCGTTTTGAAAGAACTTGGCAAATGGAACCGCAAACATGAAGAAGCCATTTTCGGTACACAGGGCGGTATGCCACACGGGCATTTTTACGGTCCCTCTACGATTTCCAAAGATTCTACCAAATTGTATCTTTTTCTGGCTGGAAAGCCATCCGGAACTGTTTGGATCAAAGGCCTGGTAAATAAGATCAAATCAATTCGGGTGGTAGGCACCGGACAGGAGTTGTCCCATAAGGTAGTGGGTAAAATCTCCTGGAGCCAGGTACCCGGACTAGTATATATTGACATTCCTACCAACGTCAAGGACGATTATATGTCGGTTCTGGCCCTTGAACTGGAAGGACCGATCAAATTATATGCAGGTCATGGCGGACTCTGATAGATGACATCTGCCACGGCGGAGTGAAATTCAGTATATTGTGGAAAAAATAGTGATAATCAAAGTGTCTTACTTTGATTTATCGAATTATTTGCATCAATTTTGCTGACATTATATCCTGACTAAAATCTTGACCTCAACAACATGGGATTATTCAACTTTCTGACCCAGGAAATTGCCATGGATCTGGGTACAGCCAATACCCTAATCATACATAACGATGAAATTGTAGTGAACGAACCTTCGATTGTTGCCCTCGACCGGAACAACCCGAAGAATGTGCTGGCCGTTGGCAAGCGTGCATTGATGATGCATGAAAAAACGCATGAAAGTATCCGCACGGTAAGGCCACTGAAAGATGGAGTAATTGCCGACTTCAACGCCGCCGAGCTTATGATACGGGAAATGATCAAAATGATCTATCCCAAAAAACCGCTGTTCCCACCCAGCTGGCGTATGATGATCTGTATTCCTTCTTCCATTACGGAAGTAGAGAAAAGAGCAGTGCGCGATAGTGCGGAACAGGCAGGAGCCAAGGAGGTTTATCTCATTCATGAGCCCATGGCGGCCGCCCTGGGTATCGGTATCGATGTAGAAGAACCCGTTGGTAACATGATTATCGATATAGGCGGTGGTACCACCGGCATTACCGTGATCGCACTGGCTGGTATTGTTTGCGACCAGAGTATCCGTATCGCCGGGGATGAATTTACCGCTGATATCATGGAAGCGCTTCGTCGTTATCACAGTCTGTTAATCGGTGAGCGTACTGCCGAGCAGATCAAAATCCAGATCGGAGCGGCGATGAAAGACCTTGACAATCCACCAGATGATATCCCGGTAAATGGTCGTGACCTGGTAACCGGGATCCCCAAGCAGATCATGGTGAGCTTCCAGGAAATTGCTGAGGCGCTGGACAAGAGCATTTTTAAAATTGAAGAGGCCATCCTGAAAGCTCTGGAAACCACTCCGCCCGAGCTGGCTGCTGATATCTACCGCAGAGGGTTGTATATTACCGGTGGTGGTGCCCTGCTACGCGGTCTGGATAAGCGATTGAGTCAGAAAATCAAACTGCCCGTACATGTGGCGGATGATCCGCTGAAGAGCGTGGTTCGTGGTACTGGTATTGCGTTGAAGAATTATGACCGCTATCCCTTCGTGATGCGTTAACAGATATGCGAAATATCTTCCTGTTTATCCGGCGTTACTTTAATTTTTTGTCCTTCCTGGCATTGCAGGCATTGGCACTGTCTTTCCTTTTTCGGTATAATAAATTCCATGAAGCGGCATTTGCAGGAGTTGCCAATGAGATCACGGGTAGGGTAAATGAACAGTACAATACGGTAGACTATTATTTCAAGCTGAAAAAAGCGAATGAAAACCTGGTAAAGGAAAACGTAGCACTCAGGGAAATGCTGCGATCCAATTACCAGTCGCCCGATACTACGCAAAAGCTGATCGTGGATTCCATCCGGCTTGATTCACTGAAACCCTTTCAGCGCTATGTCTACCGGGAGGCCAAGGTCGTAGGTAGTTTTATCACCACTCAAACCAATTTCATTACAATACATCGGGGTTCTGACCAGGGTGTTCGGCCAGATATGGCGGTTATTGGTTCAAATGGGGTAGTAGGCCGCGTGGTGAATACAAGTGCCAATTACTCAACTGTAATGACCATGATCAGCCGGCAGTTCAAAGTGGATGGTAAACTGAAAAATTCAGGAGAACGTGGTTCGATCGGCTGGGACGGACTGAATCCCCGTATTGTACAGATGCGGAATATCCCGAAAAGTGTGAAGATTCAGAAAGGAGACTCTGTGCTGACCAGTGAACTTTCTTCAATTTTTCCACCCAATATTTTGATCGGAACGGTGGATAGTATAATGAATGATCCCAGTACAAATTTTTACAACCTGCGGCTTAAGACAGGTACCAATTTTTCAACGGTGCAGTTTGTCTACGTAGTGCAGAATACACAGCTGGAAGAACAACAGAAACTGGAAAACGCAACCCGCAATACGAATGAGTGATTTTGTGAAACATAGTCTGCGAGCAATGCTCTTTCTGCTGGTTCAGGTTTTTATCCTGCACAAGATCCCGCCATTACATCAATTCATTGTTCCGTATCTCTACTTTCTATTTATTCTCTGGCTCCCATTTAATATGGGCAGAACCTGGCTGATGGTGGTAGCCTTTTTGTACGGCCTGACACTGGATTATTTCCTGATGTGGCCGGGGTTACATGCAGCGGCCTGTGTAATGATTGCTTACCTGCGCCCCTTCCTGGTGAATCTGCTGATCCGACAGGAAGGAGCAGAACAGAGTTATGGTGCTCCATCCATTAACAGCATGGGCTGGGCACCCTACATGGTACTCGTGGTGGTGTTAACACTTGTTCACCATGGTTACCTGGTTTTCCTGGAATGGATGAGCTTCGGCAACTTCTGGTATTTCCTTGGCAAAGTAGGAGCTTCTACCGGAATTAGTCTTTTGCTGATACTTATAACCGAGATGCTCTTTTACAGGAAGGAGCGATTTCGCACCAATATGTAAGAAGTGAGACGTGAGATGTGAGAAGTGAGAAGTTGTTTTTGCGTCTCACATCTGACGTTTCACGTCTCACGTTTTCCCTACCTTTGCCCATATAATTCTCCATTTCCCATTCCCATATGTCTGTGTTTAACCAATCGCGTTCAACTGTTATCCGTCTGATTGTGGCGGGCGTGTTTCTGATCATTGTGGCACAGTTGGTAAACCTGCAATTGTTTTCCAGTAAATATGAGGCCCTTGCCTTTAACAATGCGGTATACCCCAAAGTGCGGTATCCCGATCGTGGTATCATTTACGATCGTAAAGGAAAGGCTATTCTGAACAATACAATCATGTATGATCTGGAAGTTACGCCTTCTCAGATCAAGGGAGTTGACACCAGTTTCCTATGTAAACTGGTGGAAATTGATACGGCAGAATTTAAAAAGAGAATAGTAACAGCCATACTGAAAAACGGTCGCTATCGGCCAAGTATATTCGAAGATCTGCTCACTCCGGAAATGCACGCTAGGCTGGAAGAGAATATTTATAAATTCCCGGGTTTCGCCCTGGTGGAACGCCCGGTTCGGGTGTATCCATTTAAAGCAGCCGCCCATATTATGGGTTATATCGGTGAGGCCGATTCCGGTAATATCAAACGTTCGAATGGATTTTACCGGTTGGGTGATTACATCGGCAAAACCGGACTGGAGGCCTATTATGAACGCGTGTTGATGGGCAAACGGGGGGTAGAGTACCTTATCAAGGATAATAAAAATCGGCTGGTAGGCAAGTACGAAAACGGGATTTATGATACTGCAGCCGTTGCAGGAAGAAATCTGCATACTTATATAGATATAGAACTGCAACAACTAGCCGAGAAATTAATGCAGGGCAAAGTAGGTGCTGTGGTTGCCATTGAACCCAAATCGGGAGGGATTTTATCGATGGTATCTGGACCGAATTTTGACCCCAACATGTTGACGGGTCCCAATAAGCAACAAAACTTCAACAAGCTTTTCCTGGATGTGAGTAGTCCGCTCCTGAACCGCGCCATTAAAGGACAGTACCCTCCGGGCTCTACCTTTAAACCATTGGGCGCATTGGTGGCATTGGATGAAGGTATTATCACACCATCCTTTGGAATTGGATGTAGTGGTGCATACTATGGATGTTCGAGACCTGTAAAATGTACCCATTCCAACGCCGGACATGCGGCTAACCTTCGGCTGGCGATTGCCAATTCCTGTAACTCCTATTTCACACATATCTACCGGTTATCAGTAGATGCAGGCAAATACAAAGGGGTGAAAAACGGTTACCAGAAATGGAAGCAATACATGAATGCATTCGATCTTGGGGTTCGGGTAGGAGTAGATCTTCCAAGTGAAGACCGGGGCAACATTCCGGACAGTTCGGTGTACAATAAAGTGTATCGCAACAGTTGGAACAGTTGTACTAACCTGACCCTGGGTATTGGGCAGGACATGATGCTGGCTACTCCGTTGCAACTGGCCAATTCCATGTGTATCATCGCAAATAAAGGATACTATTATACCCCTCATTTTGTAAAAAACATTGATGATGAAACGCCCGCTGATTCCATCATGAATCCATTCCGGATCAAACATGAACCGCTGACAAGTATCCCGGATGATGCTTATGAAGCGGTGATTTCAGGTATGCAGGATGTAGTGGAAATTGGAACAGCACGGGTAGCCAAACTGCCTGATATTAATGTCTGCGCAAAAACCGGAACGGCTGAGAACTATCGGGTGATTGATGGAAAGCGAACCAAACTGAAAGACAACTCGGTATTTGTATGCTTCGCACCAAGAGAGGATCCGAAAATAGCGATTGCTGTGATTGTGGAAAATGCGGGATATGGTGGAACCTGGGCAGGACCAATTGCAGCGCTGATGATGGAAAAATTCCTGAATGATACCTTGCGTACAGAACGATTGAAGGAAGTAGAACGGATCGCTGCGGCCAACCTGATGCCAGGCTGGCTGGTGCGTGAACAGTATAAGGCCGACTCAACTCGAGCCTATAACTGGTTCAAGATGACAAAGGATTCCAGTGCGATCAAGCGTTTTTTAAGAAGGGAATATAAAAAGGACAGCCTGCAGCAAAAAGAAAATTCGCCATCTCCGATTCGGGATATCCGTACAACCTGGCAGCGACCGGAAGCCATTGTTCCTGAACAATATTCTCTCACCCATCCTGTAACTGCCTGATTATGAACGCAAGAAATTCATCAAAAGGTATTGACTGGTTATTGGTAGGCCTTTATATGATGCTATGTGCCATCGGGGTGATAAGCATATTCGGTGCTACCTACAAGGAGGGTGAACCCATCCTGCAGTCCTTTACATCGTTCAAAACCGATTACAGCAAGCAATTGATATTTTGGCTGCTGGCCATGGTCATCGCAGTCATTATCATGGTAACGGATTCAAAGTTTTTTACTGCGACGGCCAATTTGTGGTATGCATTTGGTATTGTTTTGTTGCTGCTCGTATTTCCTTTCCATACAGAAATCAAGGGTACAAGGTCAATCATTCGCTTTGCGAGTTTCCAGTTGCAGCCAGCGGATCTTTGCAAAGTATTTGTGGCACTTGCACTGGCTAAATATTTAAGCCGGGTTGAAACAGATTTTTCAAAAACAAAATCACAGTTAATTGCAACCGCGATAGCACTCACACCTGCCATACTCTCGATACTGCAGCAGGAAACCGGGTTGGCATTGGTTTATTTTTCTTTTTTCCTAGTCATGTTTAGGGAAGGTTTACCGGCGGGTATATTGATTATCGGATTTTCTTTTGCAGTACTGGTTGTTGCGACTCTCCTGATGGAGCCGAACACACTGGCAATGATACTTACCGGTATTGCATTGGCAGCGATTTATATTTTACGCAGACAAATTAAACGTAGAAAACAAATTCTCATTACAATTGTCGGTATCTGGATGGTATGTGTGGGTATTCAACGTTTCCTGGTACCCTATGTGTTTGAATCAGTTTTGCAGCCCTACCAGGTTAAACGAATCTACGATACCATTGGAAAGGATTATGCGCCCAGTGGAGGCACAGCTGTACTGGAAGAAGCACCTGCCAAGAAAAAGGATGATGGAGGTGATTACAACGTAAAACAAAGCAAGATCGCAATTGGTAGTGGAGGATTGGCCGGAAAAGGCTTGCTAAAAGGTACACAAACCCGTTACGATTTTGTACCCGAGCAAAGAACCGACTTTATATTTTGTACGATTGGTGAAGGTTTCGGGTTTATAGGAAGTTTTATCCTGATGGCCATTTATTTTTTACTATTAATGCGGATCATTACAGTGGCAGAACGACAACGAAGTGTCTTCAGCAGGGCTTATGCGTATGGAGTAGCATCCATCCTGTTTTTTCATATTGCGATTAATATCTGCATGACCATCGGGCTTGCTCCGGTGATCGGAATTCCTCTACCGTTTATTAGTTACGGTGGAACCTCTTTAATCACTTTTACTGCTGCCTTGTTTATATTAATCCGATTAGATGCAGACCGGCAGATGGTACTGCGTTAAATTCAAAAAATATGCGAGTAATCCCTCTTTCAGAAGGAAGTTTCACGATTGATGGTACCAAACAATTTGTGCCCTTTGATCACCACGAAGATGAATTGAATGATCGTCCGACTGGTAGTTTGTTGGTAGAAGTTCAGCCCTTTGTAGTAATAACCAGTGAAGATGTATTATTACTGGATGCCGGGCTTGGATTCGAAGTAGATGGGCGTCCACAGTTGTTCAGCAACCTGATGGATGCCGGGATTAATCCAGGTGAAATCACGAAGGTATTGATGACCCATTTGCATAAAGATCATGCAGGAGGAGTAAGCCATCGCAATCATGAAACTGGAAAGATAGAGTTGTCCTTCCCGCAGGCAACCTATTATGTACAACGTAAGGAACTTGACTTCGCTTTTGAAAAGGGATTCCCCTCTTATATACCGGAAGAGTTGGAATGTTTGCGATCTGCGCCTCAGGTAGTGTTGCTGGATGGAGATGGGGTGATCGACAGTTATATTCAGTATCAATTGGTAGGCGGGCATTGCCCATTCCACCAGATATTTAGGATCGTGGACGGAGGAAGTACTGTGTTTTTTGGAGGTGATAATGCGCCCCAGTTACAGCAAATGAAGAGCAAATTCGTTGCCAAATACGACTTTGATGGGAAACGTGCAATGGAACTTCGGCAGGAATGGTGGAAAACCGGCCAGGAAAACAACTGGAAATTCCTTTTTTACCATGATGTCAAAATACCAACTTACGGTTAAGCCATCACCTCGCCAAGGCCGCGTGAGTTAGTTATCACGAAAGCGCGCCCGGTTATCCTGGCGCTGTTGCCGGCGTTCCTGTAGTTCTTTTTGAACGTATCCGTAGAATTCTTTTTCGGCCTTAAAGAATTGATTCGCCCGGTCAGGGGATAATGCCTTGCTAAAGGATGCCTGGTACTTCTTTCTGACCTCCAGTAGCTTCTCTTCGCGTTTGAGTTCATCACCCCCACGGTTCTCCTGCCGAACTTTTTTTAAATCGGCCATATATTCATTGTATATAGGCCAAAATTTCTGCGCCTCTTCCGTATTTAGATTAAGCTTCTTGGTCAGGTAGGCTACTTTCAGCGCTTCCAATCGTTCCCCGTCGCGCTGTTGCGCCTGGGTTACCAGTTGAAATGAGCCTATAAAAAAAAGAAGTGTAAAAATATATTTCATGCCTTTCCCTTTAGTTCATTGAATTTGCGTTTTTGCCATTGAATTCCTGCAGGTATTGTTGCAGCGCTTCGTCGCTAACATCTCCGAGGAGATCATGTACTTCAGATCCGGATAATTCGCCCGGAGTAAGCACGGCTGTTCCATAATAGATTGTACTGGTAGGATTCGTAAACTCCAGTATTTCCTCATCACTGATCTCCCTGATTTCCTTGTCCAATTGCTTTACGAAAGCCGGATTAACACCCAAACTATCGGATGCCGGGCGGAAATACAACCAGCCAGCCAGGGCAATCACTGCAGTAACTACAGCGGCAGCAGCGTATCGTATCCAGGACCTGCCCAGTGAGATTACTTTAGCGCCGGAACTTGAAGGAGCTGTATGAGTAGCATTCCCTATGTTGTTGCCCGCCTGAACCTTGCTTAGCATTCGTTGAGGTAGTTCTTCAAAATATCCGGCAGGTACTGTATATGGGATTTCTGTTCCAATTGTATTCAGGGGTGAAGCAGGGGATAGTTCGAAATACCCTTCCGGTACCGTAAACGGCATTTTTTTTGATAAGCCGGCCAGCAGGGGAGAAATAACTTCAATTTCCTCCTTTGCTTCATCCTGTTTTACCAGTTGAAGCATTCTTTGAGGGAATTGTTCAAAAAACCCGACAGGTACATCATAGGAATGCAGGGACTGCTTACCAATGAGTGCCGGAGCTAACTCCCATAATTCATTTTCTATGTTCTGATCGGGCGTCATCGTTTATTAGACCCTGCCAACTGGCCCAGGTTTAATGATTTAGTAAATAGTCTTCAATTTTTTTAACTGCATGGTGATACGATGCTTTCAGTGCTCCTTCGGAGGTATCCAGCACCCGGCTCATCTCTTCATATGGCATTTCGTCATAATATCTCAAGCTGAATACAATCCGCTGTTTTTCCGGCAGTTTTTGAATGGCAAGTTGCAGTTTCCATTCAATTTTCTGTGCATCAAAGTCTTTTTCAGCCCGAACCTGGTTGATCAGTCCTTCTTCTACATCAGAAAGCGAAACCGATGCTTTTTTCTTCTGTTGTTCCAGGAAGCTCAGGCATTCATTGGTTGCCACCCGGTATAGCCAGGTATAAAGTTTGGAATCTTCCCGGAAGTTATCGAGGCCATTCCATACCCGGATAAACACATTCTGGAGCACATCGTTCGCATCTTCATGGTTTACGACCATCCGACGGATGTGCCAGTATAGCCGTTCCTGATATTTCCTGACAATAGAAGTGTAAGCACGCTCCTTTGTTTCAGGTTGTCTGAACTGGGCCAATAATTCTAGATCGTCTGTTGCCATAATTGAACCGGTCGGGTGGTTCCGGTAAGTTTATTTTCGGGAAATTACTTTTTTGGCGGCTTCCACGATATGATCGGGGCTAAGTCCGTATTTTTCGAGCAATTGGGCAGGTGTTCCACTTTCACCGAAAGTGTCCTGAGTGCCAACCATTTCGATGGGAACAGGATGGTGTTTTGCGGTAACCCGGGCAATACTTTCACCTAAACCGCCTAAAACATTGTGTTCTTCCGCTGTAACGGCACAACCCGTTTTCCGGATAGAGGCCAAAACGGCTTCTTCATCAAGTGGCTTGATCGTATGAATGTTTACGATCTCCACGCTTAGGCCTTCTGCCTCCAGTTTTTTACCTGCTTCGATTGCATTCCAGACCATATGTCCGCATGCGAATATGCTGACATCCGTTCCCTTGCTGAAAAATTGAGCTTTGCCGATTTCAAAAGGCAGCCCTTCGGTGAAAATTGGCCAAACCGGGCGACCAAACCGCAGGTAAACTGGTCCTTCATATGCCGCAATGCCCAGGGTGGCCTGACGTGTTTGCTCATAATCGCAGGGAACGATGACCGTCATACCCGGAAGCATTTTCATCATGCCGATATCTTCCAGAATTTGATGGGTAGCACCGTCTTCACCAAGGGTAAGGCCTGCATGGGAGGCGCAGATCTTTACATTCTTGCCGGAATATGCTACGGATTGCCGGATCTGGTCGTAGACCCGGCCGGTAGAAAAATTGGCGAAGGTGGTGGTAAATGGAATCTTGCCGCCGATTGTTAAGCCAGCTGCTATTCCAACCATATTCGCTTCCGCAATCCCACATTGGATAAATCTGTCGGGATTTTCTTTGATAAAGGTTCCCAGTTTCAGTGAGCCAGCCAGGTCGGCGGTAAGAGCTACCACATTTGGATTGGTCCTGCCGAGTTCCGTAATGCCATCGCCAAAGCCGCTGCGGGTATCTTTTTTTCCTGTCACCTGGATTTCCTTCAACATACGCTAACTGTTATTTTGCTAAGATACTTAATTCAGATTGGCCTGCTGTACCTGGAAAAGGTTCTCGTCCTCCTTCAGTTTTTTCTCCCATCTCCAGGCTGTATCCATCATGTCTTCCAGGTTATATTTTAGTTCCCATTCCAGTTCATTCACCGCATGTTCGTTGTTGGCATAAATTGCGATGACATCACCCGAGCGGCGGGGACCGATCGAATAATTGAGTGCCTGTCCGCTTACTTTCTCAAAAGCACGGATGGCTTCCAGTACGGTAACCCCATTTCCTGTACCGAGGTTAAACACTTCACAGGATTTTTTTCCTTTTCCTTTTATCAGGTATTGGAGAGAGAGCGTATGTGCATGGGCGATATCCGAAACATGGATGAAGTCGCGCAGGCAAGATCCATCTCTTGTATCGTAATCGTTTCCAAAGACAGTCAGTTGCGGTATTTTACCGATAGCCGTCTGGGTGATGGCAGGTACCAGGTTTGCCGGCCGGCCAATTGGTAATTCTCCGATCTGAATACTGGGGTGCGCACCTACCGGATTGAAATAACGAAGCAGGATACACTGGGTTTGATTCACTTTCGCAAATTCACTGATAATTTGTTCTCCCATCTGTTTGGTATAACCATAAGGAGATTCGGCCGGTTTTGGTGGAGTGCTCTCTGTAACGGGAATTTCATCAGGGTTGCCATACACCGTGCAGGAAGAGGAAAATACGAAATAAGGAACTTTGAATTCCTGCACACATTTCAGCAGGTTGAGGAGGCTGACCAGGTTGTTCTCAAAATAGAGGAGGGGCTGCTCCACAGATTCACCAACCGCTTTGTAGGCTGCAAAATGGATGATGCCGGCGATATCGCTGTTCTCTGCGAAGATGGCATACGTGTCATCAAAATTGCAGAGGTCTACTTTGTAATTTTTGATTTTTTTACCAGTGATTTTTTCTACTCCTTCAAGTATACGAGGCGTAGAACGGGAGTTGTTATCGACAGAAATGACTTCAAATCCGTTTTCAACCAAATCAACCACGGTATGTGAACCGATATAACCACATCCACCGGTAACCAAAATCTTGCTCATGGGATTGTTTTAGGTTAATGATATATCTTATAGTGTCAACCTTCTTTTAGAACGGTCATAAGGTATTGTCCATACCCGCTCTTCAATAAAGGTTGTGCAATTTTTTCAAGTTGTTCGTTGTTAATAAATCCTTTTCTCCAGGCTATCTCTTCAATACAGGCTACTTTAATGCCCTGTCTTTGTTCAATAACCTGCACAAATTGTGCAGCCTGCATCAGCGAATCAAAAGTTCCGGTATCCAGCCATGCAGTGCCACGATCCATAATGGAAACTTTGAGCTTGCCTCTTGTCAGGTATTCTTTGTTCACATCCGTTATTTCGTATTCTCCCCTGGCACTTGGTTGCAGGTTGGCGGCAATTTCAATCACGGTATTATCATAAAAATACAATCCAGGTACAGCGTAATTACTTTTTGGCTGGACAGGTTTTTCTTCAATGGAAATCACCTGGTTGTTTTTATCAAATTCTACCACACCATACCGCTCAGGGTCGCTTACACGATAGGCATATACAATTCCACCTTCTGGATTTGTATTATGCGCAAGTTGTGTTCCAAGGCCTGCACCGTAGAATATGTTATCTCCCAGTACAAGTGCAACTTTGTCTTTTCCAATAAAAGGTGCTCCGATTACAAATGCCTGGGCCAGTCCGTTTGGTGTAGGTTGTTCCGCATAGCTGATTTCAAGGCCCAGTTCATTTCCGTTGCCTAATAATTTTTTAAACAGAGGCAAATCGTGTGGAGTTGAAATAATCAATATTTCCCTGATTCCGGCCAGCATCAGCGTGGAAAGTGGGTAATAAATCATTGGCTTGTCATAAACCGGCATGATTTGCTTGCTGATGGCATAGGTAATTGGATGCAGCCGGGTGCCTGAACCCCCGGCAAGAATAATTCCTTTCATAGTAGCATAAAATAGTCGGCAATATAAGCCAAATTCTCTATGTGTGCATGAAAAAGGGGTGCCGACCGACACCCCTTTTGCTGGCTAAGTAATTTCTTAGAATATTGCCTTAATAATAAAATATACAATTGCTGCAATGATGGCCGACACAGGAATAGTGAGGATCCAAGCCCAAAGCAGATTAATGGTAACGCCCCACCGAACGGCCGACAAACGTTTGGTGGCACCTACACCGATGATAGCGCCAGTAATGGTATGAGTGGTACTAACGGGAATCCCCAATGCTTCCGTCAGATAGAGTGTTGCGGCACCTGCGGTTTCTGCACTAACTCCTTCTAGTGGTGTAACTTTTGTAATTCGGGTACCCATCGTCTTAACAATCTTCCATCCGCCACTCAATGTTCCAAATGCAATCGCCGTAAAACTTGCAACAGGTACCCACCAGTAATCTTCCACAAAATGAGAAAAGCGGTGTGCGGAATCCAGCGTTGTGTAGGCAGTATTTCCGTTTTGAACTTCGAAAAAGATAACGGCAGCGCCTATGATACCCATCACTTTTTGCGCATCATTTCCACCGTGACCCAAACTGAATAGGGCTGAGGATACTAGCTGCAATCGCCGGAACCATTTTTCAGCTTTGTACGGCACTGCTTTCCTACAAATATTCAATATGATTACAGTTATAATGTAGGCTATAATCATTCCAATTACCGGAGCAAGGAATATGAAGAGAAAAGTGGGTAATACTTTTGCGTAATTGATTACATCTTCCCCATTTTTAACCATTCCGCCTGCATGTGCTACTGCTGCACCCATAAATCCACCGAGTAATGTGTGGGATGAACTCGAGGGAATTCCAAACCACCAGGTTAACAGGTTCCAGGTAATGGCGGCTATCAGGCCGGCAAAGATCACTTCCAGCGTGATAAAATTCTCATGGACTGATTTGGCGATGGTATTGCCAATTTTGAATTCTCCAATCAGGTATTTGGAAATGAAGAATGCGGCAAAGTTGAATACGGCTGCCCATAAAACTGCCTGGAAGGGTGTCAGTACTTTAGTTGATACAATGGTTGCTATTGAGTTAGCTGCATCATGGAAGCCATTGATATAATCAAATATCAGGGCTAACACAATGATGATTACCAGGAAAGTCATGGACGGAAGTATGAGTTATGAATTATGAAGTATGAAGTAGGAAGTAAGAAGTGTAAAGTCTCACGTCTCACGTCTCACATCTCACTTAGTTGTTTTATGCATATTTAATGATGATGCTTTCAATTACATTGGCGGCATCTTCACATTTGTCGGTAACGATTTCCATTACCTGGTAGATCTCTCTTTTTTTAATTACTTCCTTAGCGTCTGGTTCGGTTTCAAAGAGTCGATCAATGCTCAGATCAAAAATATCGTCCGCCTGGTTTTCAATGCTGTTCACTTTTACCAGTGCATCGGTGATCTGGCGCATGTTTTTCATGTTCCGCAGTTCAATTACTGCATTTTTGATATGCTCTGCTCCCTGCTCAATCAGGTCAGCCATTTTCTGGATGCCGGGATCATTCGGGTTCACCTTATAGAAGTTGATCTTTTTGGCTGACGCGAATATATAATCACAAATGTCGTCCAGTGCCGTTGCCAGGTAGTGTATGTCCTCGCGATCGAATGGTGTAATGAAATTTCTGCCGAGCTCAGTGAAGATTTTATGGGTCAGATCATCATTCACATGTTCAAGATCCTCCATTTTTGAAATCAGCCCCGCTCTCTTGTCGAAGTCCGATTCACTCACCACATCTTTCATCAGAGCGCCCATTTTGGCAACAGTATTTGCTACTTCTTCAAAAAGAGAATAAAAGACTTTATCCTTGGGAGTGAACAGTTTCAGGATCGAGGACAGTGCCATAACTAAATTTTGCGCAAAAATAGACCGCTTTACCCTGTTGAAGGGTGTCGGGGGCTTTGGTAATAATTTCTTAACATTGCGTACCCGCCCCGCCTGTATTTGACGGGTACCTTTGCCGCCGTTAATAATTTGGTAACATTAAATTAACTCCAGTAAATGGCTTCGTTTTACCGTGTTTTTGGCTTGATTCTGATTGGGTTGACTGTTTTTTTTAATGTGTCGGGCCAGGATTCGGTGACAACAGTAGCCGTTACCAAGAAGAAGTGGTTTGAGACATTCACGATCCGGGGCTATGTTCAAACACGGTACAATCGCCTGCTGGAAACCAATCCTAACTTAAAATGTGAGCAATGTGACCGTAGTTGGGGAGGTAATGGAGGATTTTTTCTTCGCAGGGTCCGGGTCATAATCCAGGGAAATATTTCTGATCGGGTGTCTATATATATACAACCTGATTTTGCCTCCTCTGCCGGTGGAGGACTCAATTATGGTCAGATCCGCGATGCCTATTTTGATCTTGCTTTTGATGAAAAAAAGACCTGGCGCATTCGGGTTGGTCAAAGTAAAATTCCTTACGGATTTGAAGGTATGCAGAGCAGCTCCAATCGCTTACCCCTGGATCGTAGCGATGGTATCAACTCCTCTTTTGTTAACGAGCGGGATATCGGTGCTTTTTTATATTGGGCCCCTGCAGAAAAGCGAGAGTTATTGAGTCGTCTCACGGAGGATGGACTCAAGGGCTCCGGGGATTATGGCGTTGCAGGTTTTGGCGTGTTTAACGGACAATCTGCCAATCGACCCGACCAGAATCGCCAGGTGCATGTGGTCGGCCGGTTTTCATGGCCTACCCAATTGTCCAACGGGCAAATCATCGAAGCTGGCATTCAGGCTTACACCGGAAAATACACTGTTGCCGATACCACCCGCGGCGTCAAACTAATTAACCCCGAGGCAAGTTATAAAGATGAACGGGTTGCCGCGTCATTTACATTATACCCACAACCTTTTGGTATCCAGGCAGAATATAATGTTGGAACAGGTCCAGAATATGATCCGGCCACTAATACAATTCAGCAAAAAAAATTGCAGGGAGGTTATTTTATCGCTAACTATATGATGAAGCCGGGTAAAATGGTGTTGATTCCTTTCGCGCGTTACCATTATTATCAGGGAGGTAAAAAATTTGAGCTCGATGCGCGTAGTTACCAGGTGAATGAACTGGAACTGGGTGCCGAATGGCAGATCAACCGAAATGTTGAGCTGGTAGCTATGTATGTGTTTTCTAATCGCCGTTACGAAGATGCGGCCAATCCTGATAACAAACAAAGTGGTCGTTTGCTGCGCCTGCAGGCGCAATTGAATTTCTAAATCCTTGTAGGATAAGGCCTTCAGGCCTCCTTAATATTCCGGTAACATTGGAGTTACAATTCGTTAACGCTCCAATAACAGGGCGATAATATTGCCCTTCTACTTTTGCCCGCAAATAAATCCCTTAGTTGTGAGCAAAAAATTTACCTACCTGTTGTTGTTGGTGTTGATGACCGGACTGCATGCCGCAGCACAAACAACAATCAAACTCAGTGGTAAAGTAATCAATACCCAAAATGAACCTGTACCCGGTGCCACCATTGCAATTGAAGGTGCTCAACAACGGGTTGCTGCAGATGTGGAAGGTCGGTTCAGCCTCAACCTGGCTGCAGGGAAAAAATATGTATTAAGAGTATCCAGTGCAGGTTATAATACCAAACTGGTTGAGGAGGTTGAATTAAAAGAAGGTGTAGAGAACAATGTTACCATTGTGCTTGAAACGAAATCAGAGTTGGGAGAAGTAGTTGTAAGAACTTCCGTACGTCGTGAAACTACTTCTGCACTGATTAACCTGCAACGTAATAATACAGCAGTATCGAGTGGTATTGCTGCCGACCTGATCAAAAGAACACCCGACCGTACAACTGGTGAAGTATTGAAGCGGGTGAGCGGTGCTTCTATCCAGGATAATAAATTTGTTATCGTTCGGGGTTTGAGTGATCGATACAACGCGGCCTTTATCAACAATGCCCAGCTTCCTTCGTCTGAACCAGACCGTAAGGCCTTCTCTTTCGATGTGATTCCTGCCAATATGATTGATAATATCATTATCAACAAAACGGCTACTCCTGAGCTGACCGGTGAATTTGCAGGTGGTTTGATCCAGGTACAAACAAAAGATATTCCTACCAAAGATTTCCTTTCTGTTGGCGTTCAGTTCGGATTCAATACCAACTCTACGTTTAAGGATTTTATCAGCAACCCCAGAACATCCACTGATTGGCTGGGTTTTGATGATGGCACTCGTAAATTTCCTGCAGGTTTCCCGGGCTCTCCCCAGGAATACCGCGGACAGAATGTGAACGATCAGATAGGAGATTCAAAGCTGTTCCGCGATGATGTATATGCACAGCGCAACACTACGGCACTTCCCATCATGACCTATAATATTGCCTACGGTAGTTCCAGAGTCTTGAAAAATGATGCCAAACTGGGTTTGATTGCCTCTGTAGTGTATCGTAACTCAATGATTCGTTACAATGTAGATCGCCAGTTTACGCAAAATGACGGAACCCCGATTTTCCAGTTTGAAGACCGTCAGAATCGTTACCAGACCAACCTGGGAGCCCTGATCAACCTGACCTATTCACAGAAAAAAAATAAAATTTCCTTTAAGAATATTTTCAACCGTTTCTACGATGACAATTACTTCATACGGGGTGGTGTGAATAATAACCGTAACCAGAATGTGGACTTCTACTCTTCCTTCTTAAACCAGCGTAACTTTTTCAGTAGCCAGTTAGAGGGTGATCATCAACTATCAATTGCTAAAGCAAAATTCCGCTGGAACGCCGGGTATTCACTGGTTACTAGGGATCAGCCTGATCTTAGAACGCAGCAGTACACACAGGCATTTGGAAGTAATGTGAAACAAATCGATCCGGATGATTCCCGTCGTTTCTGGTCAGATCTGCAGGATCATACGGTAACAGCTTCCGGTGCATTTACCATTCCCTTCGAACTTTTTGGTGAGAAGCAGAATTTCAAATTAGGTGGTTCTACGATTGTACGCTTCCGTGATTTCCAGTCTAGAATTTTCCGGTACCGCGAAGCGAGCCTACCGAATTTCAATGATGATCTCGTGAGTTTACCATACGACCAGATTTTTAACCGCAATAATTTTGGTATCAATGGTTATGTTGTGGATGATTTTACCGGAAACTCTGATAAGTATTTTGGTATATCAGCTATCAATGCCGGGTTCCTGATGTTCGATAATAAATTGAGTGATAAAGTTCGTTTGGTTTGGGGTGGCCGTCTGGAGTTTTTTGAGCAGTATCTGACATCGAAAGATGTAACTGCCAAACGCATCGATGTGAATACAGAAACCTACGACTTCTTACCTTCTGTAAACCTGACCTATTCAATCAATACCACTCAGAACCTTCGTTTTGCCGCATTCCAAACTGTTGCCCGTCCGGAGTTTCGTGAGATTGCTCCCTTCCAGTTCTTCGATTATGAGTCAAACTATGGCGTTTCCGGTAACCCGGATCTGAAGCGAACCAAAATCCTGAACCTGGACCTTCGTTATGAGATTTATCCAAGAGCGGGAGAAGCCTTTACAATTGGTGCTTTCTTCAAGCGTTTCACTGATCCTATCGAATTCCGACTGGATCCGGGTTCCAATGCCGACCGCCGTTTATACTTCTATCAGAATGCTGCTGAAGCGAATACTTATGGTGCAGAATTGGAGATTCGCAAAAACATGGATTTCCTGGGGGATAGCAAATTCTTCGATAACATGACGGCTTTCGGAAACTTCACTTACCTGTTTTCGGATGTAAGCTTCCCGGATGCAACATCAACTGGTCAAACTATCAGTTCTAACCGTCCGATACAGGGACAATCTCCCTACCTGATCAATGCCGGGCTGCAGTATTCAACCGATAAAGGATTAAATGCAACAGTATTGTATAACCGAATAGGACCCCGCCTTGCATTGGTAGGTAACGGTGAGTTCCCGGATATATATGAGCGTCCCCGTCACCTGCTTGACTTCCAGTTATCCAAAAGGATATTGAAGAAAAAGGGAGAATTGAAACTAACCTTCTCAGACATCCTTAACAATGAGATTTATCTCTTTGAGAATGTAGGAGGTAGCAAAGAATTCAATAAAGGGAATGGAGATCGACTCTTTAGTTCTTATCGTCCTGGTACCAATATTTCAATTGGCTTCACCTATGATTTCGATTTAAGAAAATAAACAACTATAAACACTACTCAACTTTTTAAACTGTATAAAATGAAATTGGTAAAACAATTTGCCCTCATCGCGATTAGTGCGGTAACTATTACTTCCTGTATAAAGGTAGAAGTGGGTGATACAATTAACAATCCAGGTGGCGGTACGGATACCACTGCCCGTGTTTTAAACGGTACCATTGATGAAAGCGTAACCCTGACTCGTGGAACCTGGACCCTGAAAGGATATGTGTATGTAAACAATGGCGCTGTGCTGACTATCGAACCAGGCACCATAATTAAAAGTGATGTAAGCGATAAAGGTGCCCTGATCATTGAGCGTGGTTCCCGCCTGATTGCTGATGGTCGTCCTGATGCTCCGATTGTATTTACTTCCGGCCGTCCTGCAGGTGAGCGTGCGCCTGGCGATTGGGGTGGAATCATCCTGTTGGGTAATGCACCAACTAACCGCCCGCAGTCTCCGGCTCCAATTATCGAAGGTGGTGTTAACCGCCCTTATGGTGGTACCAATGCTGCTGATAATAGTGGAACTCTTCGTTATGTGCGTATTGAATTTTCTGGTATTGCTGCCGAGCCAGGATCCGAGATCAATGGATTAACGCTGGGTGGAGTAGGCTCCGGTACAATTATTGAAAACGTACAGGTTTCTTATGGTGCAGATGATGCATATGAGTTCTTTGGTGGTACAGTAAACTGTAAAAACCTGATCGCTTTTGGTACCATGGACGATGACTTTGACTTCGATTTTGGTTACCAGGGTAAAATTCAATTTGCAGTATCTCTGCGTGATAAACCAGCTGATACTGACCAGGCCAATGGGATCGAGTGTGATAACGATGGATCAGGTTCCAATGCTGAGCCGTTTACCCGCCCTTACCTTTCCAACCTTACTTTGATCGGACCTTATGATACAACCGGTTCTAATTCAAACCATGGATTTTCCAATCGCTGGAGAAGAGCTACCCGTTTTGTACTGAACAATTCTTTGTTGATTGGTCATCGCCGTGCTGGTTTCTCAATGGAATCTGCAGCAACTGCCCAGGCTTATAAAGATGGCTTATCTGAATTCAAGAATAATATTGTGGCAGTTTACACCAGACCTTACAATGTACAGGATGATGGTGCTAAGACAGTATTTGCTACAAATGATATTCTTCAGACAAAAGCAGAATCAGAGGGTAACAGAACATTAGCATCCCGTGAAGCAGTTCAGTTAAATGATCCGTTCAATTTAACAGCTCCTAATTTCCTACCCAAAGCCGGTTCTCCTGCCTTGACAGGTGCAAGCTTTACCGGTATGGACAGCTTCTTCACCACCACTTCCTATATTGGTGCTTTCGGAACTTCCAACTGGGCGCAAGGCTGGTCCAGCTTTAACCCGCGTGCGAACGTTTATTAATAATTCCTAAACTCTTTTTGCCGCTTTGTGAGAAATTGCAAAGCGGCAATTTATTTTTGGATATATGAAATACTGCCTGTTTTTCGGACTTCTGATCACATTTCTTTCCTGTACCGAAAAGAAAAATGCAATAGGAGACAGCCTGTTTCCACAAATGGCTGCGGTTGACAGCATTCAGGTGCTTTTCTATGATAAGGAAGATGAAGATCGTTTTTTTACCTACCTGGTTAATTCGGATCCTTCAAAAATAAAAGCTTTGATCAACGATCTGCGTTATGATACCATTGCGCCAGTATCCTGCACCCGGCAGGGTAAAATCTATTGCTTTATTGATGGAGCAATTTACAATACCGTTTATTTTAACCTGGATTGCCAGGTTCCTCATTTCAGGTACATTAAAAATGCGCGGCTTTATCATTTTCCCATGTCGGCTTCAAACCGTCAACAATTGCAGACCTGGAAGAAAGAAGCGATTGCGCCTTAGTTAGCTGATGTTTACTTAACCTCTCATTCATAATTCGGTAATAAGAGATGCTGAGATTTGTGTCTCAGTTGTTGTGTTTTCAATAGCAGCAAGATTTTCTCATGCAGTTTAGACCCGGACTATTTCTATAGTCCGGGTTTTGTATATTGAGTGATGTTCACCAAAAAAGACTGGTTAAGCGCTTTTTATGCGGCACTGATTGCGTTTTGCCTCTATTCCAGCCTGTTTGCCTTTCGTAAGGCATTTAATGTGGCAGCTTTTGAAGGGTTTAACCTGGCCGGACTCGATTATAAAATTGTCCTGGTCATCACCCAGGTTGCCGGTTATATGGCCAGTAAATTTTATGGTATCAAGTTCATCGCTTCCATGAAAAGAATGGGAAGGGGCAGACTGATTCTGATCCTCGCCGGTGTTGCCTGGCTTTCCTGGCTCGCATTCGGACTGATACCCGCCCCTTATAACTGGCCCTGTCTTTTTTTTAGCGGATTTCCACTGGGGATGCTTTGGGGGGTAGTGTTCTCCTATGTTGAAGGCCGGCGTATGACCGATTTTATCAGTGCAGCGCTCGCAGTGAGTTTTATTTTCGGATCGGGACTCGCCAAGTCCGTTGCTTCCTTTGTGATGGAACAGCTCGGCGTTTCGGAATACTGGATGCCTTTTGCCACCGGTGCCATTTTTGCCCTGCCACTGGTTTTTTTTGTGGTACTGATGGAAAAAATTCCACCTCCATCCGAGGACGATATCCGGCATCGTACGGTGCGCTTGCCCATGACCGGTAGTCAGCGTATGGAACTGGTTAAAACCTATGGCCCTGGTTTGTTTTTGCTGGTGCTGGTTTATTCATTGGTGACCATTCTCAGAGAGGTGCGCGACAGCTTTATGGCAGATATGTGGCGTGATTCAGGGGATCAATTTAACCTAAGCGTTTTTGCTCAAACCGAAACGATTATTACTGTTGTATTGTTGGTACTTATTGCTTCCATGGTACTGATAAAGCAGAACTTCAAAGCCCTGATGCTGACTCATTGGATTATGGGAATCGGTTTTTTACTTAGCCTGCTGATCACCATTGCCTACAGGCAGCAGACTGCATCCACTTTTTACTGGATGTTGGGAGTTGGGTTAGGTCTGTATCTTGTATATATTCCGTTCAACAGTATTTTATTTGACCGGTTGATTGCCAGTTTCCGCATAACCGGCAACGTTGGATTCCTGATTTACCTGGCAGATTCGTTTGGTTACCTGGGAAGTGTTACTGTTTTGCTGAGTAAATCAGTATTTAATATTCAATTGTCCTGGTTGAATTTTTACCAGGAACTGGTTCTTGTATCAGGAATTATTGGATTGATAGCAACTGCTGCTTCCATGTTTTATTTCAGAAATAAATTCAAGAAGAGGGAACTGGCTCCACCATTCTGAGTATCAATCATCAAAAAATAATCCTCTAACTTCAATTTCCGAAATCAACTGGATTCCTGCTGAAAACCATCAAATACAAAATAACTTTAGCAGGCAATAAACAGAACAACATGAAAAAAACAAGATTAGTGGTTTTGCTCTGTATGCTGTTAGCAGGTTTCCTGGTGCAGGCGCAAAATCTGGTTACAGGCAGCTTTAATATCCGTTATGCTAATCAGAATGATACGGGTAATCTTTGGGTCGACAGGGCTCCTGTTTGTGCAGCCCTTATTCGCTTTCACCAGTTTGACATTGTTGGTACACAGGAAGGCTTACGCCACCAGTTGGATGATTTGCAAAACGCTCTTCCTGGTTACGCGTTTTATGGACTAGGTCGGGATGATGCCAAAACAAAGGGCGAGCACTCTGCTATTTTTTACAAAAAAGATCGTTTTCTGGTAAAAGACAGTGGTGACTTCTGGTTATCTGAAAAACCGGATGCACCCGGCTGGGGTTGGGATGCCAAACACAATCGGATCTGTACCTGGCTTAAATTGGAAGATAAAAAAGCGAAGAAAATATTTTATGTGTTTAATGTCCACTATGATCACCAGGGAGTAGTTGCAAGAACTGAAAGCAGCAAACTGATCTTAAAGAAAATCCAGGCTATTGCCGGAAAAAATCCGGTCGTTTTGATGGGCGATTTTAACGGAAATCATCAATCTGACTGGTATTTACAGATTCAAAACAGTTCGAATCTGAAAGATACCTATACCCTGGCTAAAGACCCCTATGTAAACAATGGAAGCTTTAACAGCTTCCGTCCTTTCCCCAAATCAAAAGATATTATTGATCATATCTTCATCAGCAAGCCATTTAAAGTGATCCGTTATGGTGTCCTGACAGATACCTATCATGGGAAATTTCCATCTGATCACTACCCGGTATTAGCAGAACTCAGTTATTGATTTCCACCGTTTTTCTATGCTGCCTTACGCTACCGCGTAGGGCAGTTTTATTTCCTATCCTTCTCCTCTTGTAGACGAAAGTGTGAATCCAATGGTGGTTCCAACGTCCGGTTTGCTTCGTACGTGCATGGATTCGCCATGAGCTTCAATAATATGTTTACAGATAGCAAGGCCCAGACCTGTGCCGCCTTTATCGCGACTACGAGCTTTATCAGTACGGTAAAACCGTTCAAAAATGCGCGGCAAATGTGCTTCTTCGATTCCAATTCCGTCATCGCTTACCTCCACCAATACTTTAAACTCATCTGTATTGTACACACTGATAACTATACTGCCGCCAGGCTTGCCGTACTTGGTGGCATTGGATATCAGGTTAATCATAACCTGACGGATCCGCTCCTTGTCTGCAAAAACATAAACAGGCGCCTCACACCCTTTTTTAATAGAAGCTGTAATTTCCTTTTGACTTAGTTTAATGGAGAGTGATTCAATAACTTCGCGGATCAGTTCCTGCACCACAAAATACTGTTTGTACAATACCTGCTCTCCGCTTTCTAAACGTGATATTTCATCCAGGTCATTCATGAGGTTTACCAGGCGATCAACATTTCGGCTGGTATTTTCCAGAAAACGTTTACGAACATCCGGGTTTTCCATCGCGCCCCCTAGAAGTGTATCGATATATCCCTGTATAGCAAAAATCGGAGTCTTGAATTCATGTGCCAGGTTCTGTAGAAACTCCTTTCGAAATGCCTCATTCTTACGTAATACCTCGATCTCTCCCTGCCGCTGTACCGCCCATTTCTCCACGTCTTCCTTAACCTCATCAATACTTTTCTGAGGTATAATGTATTTGTTATAAAACTCCTCCCTTTTGGTTGCCTTGGTCTGGTAAATGAACTTATAAATAAGCTTGATCCGGCGATAGATGAATTGCTGCAAAAAATAAAAAATGAGCAGGTAGGCAACCAGAAATAAAACTGCAAAGGAGGCAAGCGCGATCAGCCAGTCGTCCACCAGGATGAAATTAGCGAGCCCCACTAATGCCGAAATGGCAAATGCCAGCACAGCACTCACCTGCCTTGGTGATAAATTTTTGAATTGGATCATAAATCAAACTTGTATCCAACCCCTTTCACGGTGGTAATACAATCTAATCCCAGTTTTTGCCGGATTTTACGAATATGCACATCAATGGTGCGGTCTCCTACGATCACTTCATTGCCCCAAACCTGGTTCAGGATTTCGTTCCGAAGGAATACCCGACCCGGACGGGAAGCGAGTAAATATAATAACTCAAATTCTTTTTTGGCGAGGGTTATCTCCTTGTCGTCCACCATTACCACGAACTTAACGGGATCGATCACCAGATTGTCCATCATCAGCACACCGGTTCCGGCTTCCTCTTTTTTGGTAACCCGGCGGAAAAGGGCATTCACCCGGCTGGTTAGTAATTTCGGGCTAATGGGCTTGTTTATATAATCATCTGCACCCGTGTCGAGCCCTTTCAACTGGGAGGATTCATCACTCAGCGCTGTAAGAAAAATGATAAGGGTATCCTTGTAGGCCGGTTGGGATCTAAGTAACTCACAAACTTCCACCCCATTCTTTTTGGGCATCATGATGTCCAGAATAATCAGGTCGGGTTTGATCTGTTTGGCTCTCATCAGGGCTTCATCACCGTCTTTGGCAGTGTAAACGGTGTATCCTTCCGCCTGCAGATTGTACTGGATGATTTCTAAAATATCCGGTTCGTCATCGGCGATGAGAATCTTTTTATCCCTGTTATCCATTAATAATTTGTTTACGCAAAGTTAATGCTGCCTGATAAGCAGCCAATTTTCAGCCGATTATGAAATTGTTAAGGGCAATTTTAGTGTTACTGAAACGTTATGCAGGTGTTGCATTGTGTAAATTTGAATCCAAGGCTCCTATCTATGAACAAACTGATACCCTTTTCCAGCCTGGTTTTAGCCAGTCTGGGTTCGATCGCACAGACCTCGGCATCTGGCTTCCAGGCCATGCCGGTTGCCACTTATCCGGTGGAGCGCAGCCGTGTGATCTTTCATGAAAACATCGATAAAGAACAAAAGAAACTGTTTCAGCAGCCCGGCTCTTATGTGAAAGGCTATATTCCACTGAGTAAGGATGAGACCATTAATACAAGTGTACGGTATGCGATGGTTGACCAGCTGGATGCTATCCAGAAATCGGTTGAGCTGGATTCTCTACTGAAGGATAATGAAAAAATTAAATATTTAAAAGGGCTGGAAATCCTTGCCAGGAATTTTGGTTCGGGTGCCCGTGCCCGTCAGATCCAGCCTGCACTGGCTCCGGAAATGATTGAGCATTTCAGCGAAGCCATGTCGTTGGATAAAAAAAGTAAGGGTATTGATCCTGTGGTTGCCAAATCTCATTATTGGGTAGGCAAAATCATTGTGGATTGTTTTTCCTATCCGGAGAATATTGGGGTAAAAGCCAGTAAAGATATCCTGCAGATCAAATACCTGCAGCTATATCCTGAGCGCACCATGCCTTTCCTGAAAACCAATTTTGCTTATCCAAAGCGCGATAGCCTGATAGCTGCCGAAGCTCGCCGTGATCCGCGTAAGGTCTACGATTATGCAGCTTCGAATGATGCGCTGGCCCGGTATATCCGCATTCACCCTGATCCAGTGGTGAAAGTGATTGCGGAAATGGCTTCCAGTCGCAGTGGTCAGTTATACTTTCCCTTCATTGATGAAATTTACCGTGGTAAAATGACTTTTGAAGAGGTTGATAAGGTGAAAGACAACGACCTGGAATATTACCGCCTGATGGTGAAAACACGCCTCAACCACACAGAGCGGATGCTGCAGAAAGATACCCCAATGGAGCGGAAAGCCCTTATTGAACGCATGGATAACAAGGCCCGCCAGTATTTTATCAGCCAGATCAACGGATTGCATAATTCCCCTGACCCGGTTCGGTTTAAAGTGGTGGAGTCTTTGAATCCGCAAGAGCTCTATTATCTCTGTGTGCTGGGGGAAGATGAAATTTATACTTCCAGCTACCGGGGCGTTTTCAAAAGGATCATTACCAAATTGAAAGGAACTCCAACCGATAGTTTGTTCATGAGTATGAATTTTGACTATTTCAGGAAGTTCATCAAAATGGCTGCGGCATATAATGAATTAGATACCCTGCTTAAACTGATGCCGGATTCCAACGCAACAGTGCTGATGAAATCTTTCATGTTTGGCCTGGAAAAAACAACCAGCCTGAATAATGTGGAGGATGCGGTAGATGTGGCAGATGCCTATTCCAGCATCTTTGAAAAGAATAAAGTGCTGGCAGCTAATATGCTGGAAGAAGCCCGTTTGAACTATGAACGCAATGTTCAGAACGGTGATCTAAATGGGCAGAAGATTTACCAGATTGAAAAAACGTTGTTTGAATCGGCGGATACTACTTCGAAAGTCGATTTATCAAAAGCTTTGGGCATACCTCCGGTATATACCGTACCGTTTGAACGTCTTGCAGACTCAGCCGGTCGGGTTATTCAGCAGGTCTTTTTCTACGGCGATGACGATAAGGATGGCCAGGTTTCCTTCGCGAATTTCATGACCCTGTTCAAGGGAAAACCCGAATGGGCGGTTACCGAAAACAAGGATTTTGTTACCATCAAATCCACCAAAGGAAAGCCGGTATGGATTTTTGCGAACAAGCCGCTATACGGATTGGATGATCCGGATGCCAAAGCCCAGGCCAAATTGCAGGAATACCTGGATCAGAATCAGTTGTATCCAACAGTGTATATCCATCGCGGACATAGTTATCATGTGAAGTCTTCACTTGGTCAAATTACTCCTAGTGCGCGCATTGTAGTGCTGGGGTCCTGTGGTGGTTACAATAACCTGAATGACGTCTTGACGATTAGTCCGGATGCCCATATCATTTCCTCCAAGCAGATAGGTGCCCGCGCGGTGAATGAACCTATATTGAATTCTATTAATACTTCCCTTAGAAATGGCGCTGCTATTGAATGGATGCCCATGTGGACGGAGCTTGGCAAGCTTTTTACAGGGGAGGCAAAAGAGCGCTTTGATGATTATATCCCACCCTATAAAAACCTGGGTGCGATCTTTATCAAAGCCTACAGAGGGGTGGAAGAGGAAGAATAATATCTTTGCGCCATGTCATCGACCTCTGGCAATAAGAAGATATTTGACTGGACATTGTTGAGAAGGGTATTCAGCCTTGCCGCACCTTATCGGAAAAAAGTGATGTTATCACTGGGTTTGGCAATCTTGCTGGCCTTACTAACACCGGTGAGACCCTGGCTGATCCAGATCACAGTAAATAATTACATACGGAACGGGATGCTCGATTGGGTAATCCGAATCACCTTGATTCAATTCGGATTGCTCCTCGTGGAGACCCTGTTCCGTTTCTTTTTTACATTCACTACTTCCTGGCTTGGACAAACGGTGGTGAAAAACCTGCGGGTGCGTGTTTTCAATAAGGTAGTGGGATTGAATCTCTCCCAATTTGACGCAACACCCATTGGTACACTTACCACTCGTACGATCAATGATATCGAATCGGTAAATGAAGTTTTTTCAGACGGACTGATTCCCATCATTGCTGATTTCCTTTCCATTTTATCAATATTATTTGTCATGTTCTGGGTCGACTGGAAACTGGCCCTGATCAGCCTGGCGCCTTTTCCATTCCTGATTCTGGCAACCTATATTTTTAAGGAAAGTGTAAACCGGTCTTTTATCCGGGTGCGGAATGCAGTGGCGGCGTTGAATGCCTTTGTACAGGAGCATTTGACGGGGATCCAGGTGGTGCAGACGTTTGCGGCGGAGGAAAGGGAGTTTGACAAGTTTAAAAAAATCAATAAAGAACACCGGAACGCCAATATCAATGCGATTTTTGCCTATTCGGTCTTTTTCCCGGTGGTTGAAATTGTACTGGCAGTCTCCACCGGACTGCTGGTTTGGTGGGCGGCGAGTCATGCGTTGCAACTGCCACCCGAGCAGGGGGCTGAGATGGCAGGTAAAATGATCTCTTTCATATTGTTTTTGAACCTGCTGTTTCGTCCGCTTCGGGTGATAGCAGATAAATTCAATGTGTTGCAGATGGGCATGGTGGCCAGTGAACGGGTATTTAAGGTACTGGACAATGAAGATTATATCCAGACCGAAGGAAGCTTTGCACCGGATAAAGTGGCGGGTAAAATAGAATTTGACCATGTCTGGTTTGCTTACAAGGATGAGCAGTATGTATTAAAGGATCTGAATTTCACGGTGGAACCTGGCGAAACAGTAGCCCTGGTGGGGCATACAGGTAGTGGCAAGACTTCGATCATTAGCCTCCTGAACCGCTTGTATCATATCAATAAAGGCAGTATCAGGATTGATGGAGTAGAGGTGGAGGAATACCGGTTGGAAGCATTGAGACGGCAAACCGGTGTGGTGCTTCAGGATGTTTTTCTTTTTTCCGGATCGGTACTTGAAAACATTACTCTTCGCAATCCAGCCATCAGTCGCGAGCAGGTTGAACGTGCTGCTAAAATGATCGGGGTGCATGAATTCATAGAGTCACTACCCGGCGGTTATGATTATAAAGTGATGGAGCGGGGTGCAACGTTGTCATTAGGTCAGCGGCAGATTTTGTCTTTTATCCGGGCACTTTTATATGATCCAAGCATTTTGATCCTCGATGAAGCCACTTCCAGCGTGGATACGGAAAGTGAGCAATTGATTCAGCAGGCGATTGAAAACCTGATATCGGGCCGTACGGCGATTGTAATTGCGCACCGCCTCAGTACGATCCGCAAGGCAGATAAGATCATTGTATTGGATAAAGGGGAGATCCGGGAAATTGGTTCTCATGAAGAATTGCTGGAGCGGAAGGGCTATTACCACAGTTTGTATGAGTCGCAGTTTGAAAAGGGGTAGGGAAGAGGAGACAAAGGAGAATGGAAGAAAGGAGAATGGAAGAAAGGAAGATGGGGGAATGGAACGGGAGACAAAGGAGAATGGAGGAGGGAGAATGGAGGCGATGGAGACGGGAGACGGGAGGAGGATGGAAACAAAACCTGCGAAATAAATCTGCGGTTCCAATTTTTTGGAAGTTGGAGATGTGGTATGTTGGATGGTTATTGATTTTAAGTTTTTGATATTCAATAATTTATATATTAAATCGGGGCACTCCCTTCCTTACTGGAATGCCCCTAAATGAATCCTTATTATCTATTTTACCGGTTGCTGCTGTTTCCCGTCTCCTGTTTCCGCCGTCTCGCGTATCCTGTCTTCCTTTCCGCCGCCTCCTGTTCCCTGCCCCCCGTCTGCCCCCTAGTCCTTAAACTTCATAGTTCATAGTTCATAATTCTTACTTCATAATTCCCCCTTCCTCCCTATCTTTGCGCAAAATTTTGAAACGGCATGGCAAGGAAAAGCGTCAAATCTTTACTGGTAGCGACTTTCAGCGCATTTTTGGTATGTTTCGGAACCGCTGTTCTGGCCAATGAGGGCGGTGGCAACGGGAAAGCTGAAAAATTTGACGCCGGTAAAGCCATCCTGCATCACATTGCTGACTCACACGAATGGCATTTTTTCACAATTGGAGAAACACATGTAACCCTGCCGCTTCCTATTGTTGTATATTCTCCGCAACGCGGACTCAGCATATTTTCTTCCTCCAAATTTCACCACGGTGAAACCATACATGAGGGGTATAAACTGGATCATGATCATATCGTGCCGGTTGATGCCAGCGGAAATGTGGATGCATCCGTTAAGGTCTACGATTTTTCCATGACCAAAAACGTGGTTCAGATGTTACTGGCAGTAATTACACTGGTGCTTATTATGACCAGCATCGCAAAAAAATATGCTGCCAATGGTGCGAACAAAGCACCCAGTGGATTGCAGAATGCGGTAGAGCCAGTGATTACCTTTGTAAGAGATGAGGTGGCAAAACCCAACCTGGGACATAAATACCAGAAGTACCTGCCCTACCTGCTGACTGTATTCTTCTTCATTCTTATCAATAACCTGTTTGGCTTATTGCCCGGTGCTGCTAACGTAACCGGTAATATTGCTTTCACCATGCTGCTTGGTTTGGTTTCCTTCATCGTAATTATGTTCAGCACCAATGGTCATTTCTGGGGACATATCTTCTGGCCTCCGGGTGTACCCTTCCTGGTGAAGCTAATCCTTATACCAGTGGAACTGTTGGGTGTATTTATCAAACCCGCTGCCTTGATCATACGTCTTTTTGCCAACATGACGGCTGGTCACATTGTAATCCTGAGTTTTGTATCCCTGATCTTCATATTTGGACAAATGAGTACAGTGGCTGGATGGGGCTTCTCTCCCGTATCCATCGCGTTTTCTGTATTTATTTATGTGATTGAATTACTGGTTGCCTTTATCCAGGCATTTATCTTCACCAACCTAACTGCCGTTTTTATTGGTCAGGCAATGGAAGGTGAACATCACCACGAGGAAGCTCATGGACATGAAGCGGCAAAAGCACACTAAACTGATTTGAACTTTTTTTTATAAAACACAAAACACAAATTGTATGTCTATCATGAACATCCTGTTGGAAGTAGGTCAGGCTCAGTTGGGTGGTGCTATCGGCGCCGGACTGGCTGCGATCGGTGCTGGAATCGGTATCGGTCAGATCGGTAAAGGTGCGGTTGAGTCAATCGCTCGCCAGCCTGAAGCTGCCAACGACATTCGTGGAAACATGATCCTGACTGCAGCGTTTATCGAGGGTGTTGCCCTTTTCGCTGTAATCGCGGGTCTGCTGGCGGTATTGACCACCGGATAATCCACGCAAAAAAATTAGCTGGTCCGGAGCAAAGGGCCGAGGACCAGCCAATTTTAAAGTGAGACGTGAGATGTGAGACGTGAGATGTGAGACGTGAGATGTAAAAAAAGAAAATAAATTGACCTTTTAATTTAATAAAATGGAATTATTACTGCCTGCTTTAGGTTATTTCGTTTGGACCCTGGTAGCTTTCCTGATTGTTTTCTTCATTCTGAAGAAATTTGCCTGGAAGCCCATCATTTCCTCTCTTTCTGAAAGAGAAAAAAATATCGCTGATTCCATTGCGACCGCTGAAAAAGTGAAGCTGGAAATGGCCCAGATGAAGAACGAAAATGAAGTGCTGATGGCCAAAGCCCGTGAAGAACGTTCACAGTTGCTGAAAGAAGCGAAGGAACTGAAAGATAAAATCGTAAACGAAGCGAAAGAGCAGGCCAAGGTGGAAGCATCTAAAATAATGGCAGATGCCCAGGCTACCATAGAGCAGCAGAAGAATGCAGCGCTTACGGATGTCAAGAATGTAATCGGTAATATGGTAATCGAAGTAACGGAGAAGGTTATTCGCCGTGAACTGGCTTCCAAAACTGAGCAGGAAAATTATATCCGCAGTCTCGCTAATGAGCTGGGAACTGCATCACGTAATTAAGTCAGCATTCCACTGAGTTTAGGAATCAAGGAATACAATTTGAAAAAATAAATTATGCGCAATACACGTGTTGCCAGAAGATACGCAAAAGCCCTGATGGACATTGCAGTTGAAACCAACCAGGTGGAAACTGTTAAGAAGGATGTAGATCTGCTGAAGGTTGCTACAACTGGTGAGTTGGATCTTGTCCTGAAAAGTCCGATTATTCGTCAGGATAAAAAACAGGCTATTTTCTCAGCAATATTTGAAGGAAAAGTAAGTCAGCTTACCAGTATGTTCTTCAGCTTATTGTTCGAAAAAGGCCGCGAAATTGTACTTCCTGAAATTCTGGACGCATTCAATGCAGCATATCGTAAGATGAAAGGAATTGAAATTCTGGAACTGACTACGGCGGTTGCTGTTTCCGATGAGGTGAAAGCAAGCATCGTTGACAATTTTAAAAAGATGCCGGAATACAGTGCCAATACTTTTGAGGTTAAAGAAAAGCTGGATGAATCCATACTTGGTGGCTTTCTAGCTCAAATCGGTGATAAGCTGTATGATGCCAGCATCCGGAATGATTTGCAGGCAATCAAAAAGCAGTTCGTTGAGAACATGTATATTCAGAAAATCAGATAACAAAACAAACGTCTAAATAAAGTTATATGGTAGACATTAAACCAGATGAAATATCAGCGATACTGCGCCAGCAGCTGAGCAACTTCAACGCTTCTGCCGACCTGGAAGAAGTGGGTACCGTTTTGCAGGTGGGTGATGGTATCGCCCGTGTATACGGACTGAGCAACGTGCGCGCAGGTGAGCTGGTTGAATTTGCCAACGGAGTGAAAGCAATCGCCCTGAACCTGGAAGAAGATAATGTGGGTGTAGTATTGATGGGTGAGTCATCCGAAATCAAAGAAGGTGATAAAGTAAAAAGAACCGGCCAGATCGCTTCCATTAAAGTAGGTGATGGATTGGTGGGTCGTGTTATCAATACCCTGGGCCAGCCGATCGACGGTAAAGGTCCGGTTACCGGAGACCTCTATGAAATGCCACTGGAGCGTAAAGCGCCGGGTGTAATTTTCCGTGAGCCGGTAAAAGAACCGCTTCAGACCGGTATCAAAGCAATTGACGCGATGATTCCGATTGGTCGTGGTCAGCGGGAATTGATCATTGGTGACCGTCAGACAGGTAAAACTGCTATCGCGATTGACACCATCATCAATCAAAAAGAATTTTTCGATGCGGGCAAACCCGTTTATTGTATATACGTTGCGATTGGTCAGAAAGCTTCTACCATTGCAGGCGTGATGAAGACCCTCGAAGAAAATGGTGCGATGCAGTACACTACCATCGTAGCAGCTTCTGCATCTGACCCTGCTCCTCAGCAGTTCTATGCTCCTTTTGCTGGCGCAGCTATCGGAGAATTCTTCCGTGATACCGGTCGTCCTGCCCTGATCATTTATGATGATCTGTCCAAGCAGGCGGTAGCTTATCGTGAGGTGTCCCTGCTGCTTCGTCGTCCTCCTGGTCGTGAAGCATATCCTGGTGACGTATTCTATCTGCACAGCCGCTTGCTGGAGCGTGCAGCAAAAATCATCGGAAAAGATGAGGTTGCCCGTAATATGAATGATCTGCCTGAAAGCATCAAACACCTGGTAAAAGGTGGTGGTTCCCTGACTGCTCTGCCAATCATTGAAACACAGGCGGGTGACGTATCTGCCTATATTCCTACGAACGTAATTTCAATTACCGACGGTCAGATCTTCCTGGAAGGTAACCTGTTCAACGCTGGTATTCGTCCGGCGATCAACGTAGGTATTTCGGTTAGCCGTGTGGGTGGTAATGCGCAGATTAAATCCATGAAAAAAGTTGCTGGTACCCTGAAACTGGACCAGGCACTGTATCGTGAGATGGAAGCGTTCTCCAAATTCGGTGGTGATCTGGACCCGGCTACCAAACTGGTACTGGATAAAGGTGCCCGTAACGTGGAGATCCTGAAGCAGCCCCAGTTTGCTCCATTCTCAGTTGAGAAGCAGGTAGCGATTATTTATCTTGGTACACAAGGTCTGCTGCGGGATGTGCCTGTAAATAAAGTAAAAGAGTTTGAAGAGCAGTTCCTCCATGAGATGGAAGCCAAACTGCCGAATGTACTGGCTGAATTCAAGAAGGGCGGATTGCCTGAGGATGGCCTGAACAAGATGGTGGAACTGGCGAAGGGAATTGCAGCGCAGATGAAATAAGAAGTGAGACGTCAGATGTGAGATGTGAGACGGGAATGCCCGTTATTTCATACTTCACACTTCTTAATTAATATTTCCAAAAGGGGGTGTATCGACTGATACATCCCCTTTTGCTTTGCAGGTCTCACATCTCACATCTCACATCTCACGTCTCACATCTGACGTCTCAATTCCTCTTATTGTTCCATTCGTCGAAATAATTTTCCCAAGCCCTTGCATATGTCAAAAAGGGATGCAATCTTTGTTCTGCGTCTGACATGATCCAATCCTGCTGAATGGCTGTTATCCAGTACCTATGGGCATTTTGATAATCCACCCATAGTTGATCATGAAAAGAACGTACCCGTCGATGTTACCCGCATTGACAATTCTATACAGCAGCCTGTTTTTATTGGTTGGTACCTCTCAGGCCCAATCACCCCAGGCAACAACTCCTTTGTATTTTCATCATCCTGTTTTGATCGAAGGTCAAGCCGGTCAGGTAGGATCTGCTTATAAGTTTACTGGCGTTATTTCAGCTTCCAATGGCCAGCCACTGACAGATTGTGTAGTTCGGGTAGAGGCTATGTCGGAAGGAGTTGAGTTGCAATCAATTGATCAGGAGGAAAGTAATCAGCTGGCGGCATTTGAACCTGTAGTGGAACATCAGCAAACCATTGGTGCAGCGTCTGTAAGTTTCAGTTTTGAGTTTGTACCGCATGATCCTGCTACTAATACGGAGGGTAAATACATTTTTCCAGCACTTGCTGCTTCTCTCTCCGGTTTAAAAGGACTAGAAGATGCACAGGCGTTCGCCGAATGTGCTATCGGTAAAAATGGTCGGGTATGGGTAAACCGGGATTCGAAAAATATTATGTTAGCCAGGAGCGGAGATGCTTTCCGAGCTCAGTATAAATGGAGTAATGAAGATGAAACATTGTCAGTAAATGCTACACCGGTAGTATTTGCTAACCAGGATGTAAGTGGCTTTAGAATAAAAATGGGTGTAAACAGTAAAGGTAGTCCCTATAAAGGTCGCTCCGTTTATAACCTTTTGCTGACGGAATCTGTTCCAGTTAGTCAGGCTGGAAACGCTGTTCACTTTGCTTCCCTGGTAAAAAAAATCGACATGTTACCGGAGTGGATAGGAGATGAAACAGTTGTAGTTGTGCAGGATACCAGCAAGGTTAAAACTTTAAAAAAGGTACAGCTTTCCAATGATCTGTTGGTGTTTATTCCGGATGAAATGGTGCAAAAGAAAGTTGTAATAAATATCTATAACCAGAAAGGGGAATTAAGAAGAAAAATTATTGAAGAAAAAGCTCCCCAGCAATTGTTGGTTGAAATCGGAGATCTGGCAGCAGGCTCCTACAAAATAGAAGTACAATCTGATGATAAAAAGTTCACTATGCTGACCATCCGGTCTTCACAGTTGTAGTAAGGTTTTACATTCTTCTCTCCACTCCTCTGAATTACACATCCCTGATCGTTCCAATGCCTGTGGGTTCCGATTTGTTAACCCCAACGCATTAAAATGAAAACGTCGTACCCCCTGAACAAACAGTTCATGCTGATAGGCATGCTGTTACTTAAAATGCTGGCAGTAAGCGCTGCTGATCGTATCGGACTGGAAAATTTTTCGGCCAAATGGGAGAAGAACCAGGTCGTTCTGAAATGGACTGCAGCAGTAGAACAAAACTTTAGTCATTTCGCAATTGAAAGAAGCGTAAATGGTGAGGAGTTTAAGGAAGTGGCACTCTATTTTACGGAAGGTGATCCCCGGTTAAAGTGCAGTTATGCCTATACCGACAAATTCCTTCCGAATAAAAATAAGTTTTTGTATTACAGGTTAAGGTTGATCAATAAAGATGGAACCATCCAATATTCTTCTCCGCAACAGGTAAGCCTGGAAGCAGCTGAAACCATGCGCCTGCGTCTTTATCCCAATCCGGTACAACGTACTGTGGTCGCTGCAATTCCGCAGCAATGGAACCAACAGGAAGTCTTACTGGAATTGTATAACGGAAATGGACAGTTGCTGAAAACCAGGATTGAGAAAAGAGCTTCCGTAACACTGAGTATGGATCTTGATGATCTGGCGCCCGGTTGGTATATTCTAAAAGCCCGGACCGCTGCTGAGTCGATACATGCCCGGCTGGTGAAGATTAAGTGAGATGTGAGAAGTGAGACGTCAAACGTGAGAAATAAATTGTAGGAACCACTAAACCGAACCGTATGGACCTGAACCGAACCTCAAAAAACGGTTCTGTGCCGGAAGAATACCGCCTGCCTTCTTCCCCACAGACTGTTGTAAATAAATGGATCACCATTGGAGTATTGGCTGTGATTTGGCTTAGCCTGGTTATCAGTCTGCTCCAGAAATAAGAGCGTATAGTTTTAAAGGGTACGATCAACAAGGCCTGGCTAGTCTTAGTCGGGCCTCTATTTTTTTTGTTTGGTTTATATTGTAAACTAGTTTACATTTGATGAAAATTAGCGCATTGAACCACCTTATCCTGCTTCTTCTGCTTTTAATCAGCCAGCTGGCTGCCCTGGGACAAACAACCGTCAGGGGAAGACTACTCACGCCAAAAGGCAAACCGGTACCGGGCGCCAGTTTGGCAATAAAAGATAGTTACGATGGAACTACCACTGATTCCACCGGCCGGTTTCAGTTTGAAACCACAGAAAAGGGAAGACAACTGCTCCAGGTTACGGCTATCGGGTATAAACCGGTTGAAGAATGGCTGGAACTGAATGGAACCCCTGTTGAACTTAAATTAACCATAAAAGAAGCCATAGATGAGTTAAAAGCAGTTGTGGTTACTGCAGGAAGCTTTGAAGCCAGTGATACGAAACGAACTACGGTATTAAGTTCAATTGATGTGGTTACTACTGCCAGTGCTAACGCAGACGTAACAGCTGCTCTTCGCACCCTGCCTGGTACGCAACAGATAGGAGAGCGGGAAGGCCTGTTTGTTCGGGGTGGCAGTGGTGAGGAAGCTAGGGTTTTTATTGATGGCACACTGGTCAATAATTTCTTTTATTCGGCGCTGCCGGACCTGGCAACCAGGGGCCGTTTTTCTCCCTTTCTGTTTAAGGGAACGGTGTTTAGTTCAGGAGGATATTCCGCTTTATACGGTCAGGCGCTTTCAGGTGCACTGATCCTTGAAACCATCGACCTGCCTGATCAGAGTTCAGCTTCCTTAGGTATATCATCCGTTGGTTTAAGCGGAGGCTATCAACACCTTAATAAAAAGAAAACAGCCAGCTGGGGTGCGAATTACGGCTACACCAATCTTTATCCATATTTCCAATTGGTAAAACAACGGCCTGATTACTTTAGAATCCCGGCATTTCATGCAGGGGATGCCAATTTCAGGATCAAAACTTCCAAAACCGGCATGCTGAAATTTTATAGCACTATACAGGCCAATCAGTTGGGTATCCGAACACCCGATATTGACTCCGGCAGTCTTAAAAATTCATTCGGACTAACCAATTATAACATTTACACGAACCTTGCCTGGAAGGAACGGTTAGGAAAAAAATGGAAATTATTTCTTGGTACTTCCTATAGTTTAAACCAGGATGATATCGAAAATCGGTTACAGGACCAGGACAATAAAGACCAGTTAATCCGAGAGCAGCCTTATGTTTCCAAGTCTTTTGATGTGGATGCACGTGGCAGCCTTTTGCAGGTTAAAACAGTATTTGATCGACGCCTTGGTTCAGGTTTATCGGTACTTCGCTTTGGCGGGGAGTGGCTCTATTTTAAAGACGATGTGAAATTCAGGGATACCATCGCCCGTAACAACCTGCAAGAAGACCAGTTCAAAGCTGGTTTTGCTGAAGTGGATGTGTACATTACCAATAACCTGGCCGCTAAGCTGGGTACCCGGGTGGAGCATTCTTCCCTGCTGGGTCGCGCTAATATGGTACCCCGACTTTCCATGGCTTACAAACTGGGAGAAAAAGGACAGGCTTCTCTTGCCTATGGCATTTTTTATCAAAAACCGGAACGCAATCAGCTATTGCTGAACCCGGATCTTCGTTTCACCAAAGCGGCTCATTATATCGCGAATTACCAGGTGATCAACAGTTCCTATACATTCCGCGCCGAAGTGTTTTATAAGAAATACGAGGATCTTGTTAAAACTTTCCCGTCCACGAATAATAGCGGTAAAGGATATGCGAAGGGAATTGAATTCTTCTGGCGTGATAAAAAAACGATTGAAGGAGTAGATTATTGGGTGTCTTATTCTTACCTGGATACCAAACGGGATTACCTGAATTTCCCTGGAAGTCTGCAGCCTAATTTTGCTGCTAATCATACCGCCTCACTGGTCGTAAAGAAATTCATCACCAAGTGGAAGACCCAGTTCAATGCGTCCTATTCTTTTGCAACGGGAAGACCTTACTACAATATCCGTTTTGACCAGGGTGCTAATAAATTCATAGTTGCTGATCAGGGTAAAACGATTCCCTTTAATAACCTGAGCCTGAGTGTAAATTATCTGCCGGCAATTGGAAGATCCGGTGCAAATTCCTTTACCGTTTGGGTGTTATCGGTGAACAACGTCCTTAACCAAAACCAGATTTTCAATTATAACTATTCCTACGATGGTTTAACCAGAAGACCGATTCGTCCGGCTGCCAACCAGTTCTTTTTCATTGGCTGCTTTATCAGTTTTGGTGTAGATCGTTCGCAGGATGTGATCAATAGTAATCTTTAAATATCAACTGTTATGAAACAAACAGCTTTTTTATTGCTTTTCATGCTGGGTTCTTTTTCTCTGTTTGCGCAATCTGAGAAATACCAGAAAACCATGCAACAGCGCATTGCTGAAATAGAAACCGCAGTTCAAAATGGAAACATGCCTGCACTTGCCAATACTTTTGAACGTATTGCGGAGGCTGAAAAAAACCAGTGGCTTCCGTATTACTATGCGGCCTATTGCCAGGTTATGACTGCCTTACTGGAGCAGGATAAATCAAAAGTGGATCCTATCGCTGATAAGGCAGAAGTTCTCCTCAAGAAGGCAGAAGAATTGGCCGGTGGAGCCAATAGTGAAATAAATGTCATCTATAGTATGATTGCAACGGCTCATCTGACCGTGGATCCTGCAGCCCGTTGGATGCAATATGGACAAAGTTCATCCGCTTTTCTGGAGAAGGCCAAAGCCCAGGACCCCACCAATCCGCGTCCGCTATACCTGGAAGGGCAATCCAAATTTTATACACCTGAACAATTCGGGGGTGGTAAAGCTGCTGCAGCACAGGTACTGGAAAAAGCGATCGCTATGTTTGATCAGTTCAAACCTGCTTCCGAGCTCCATCCAACCTGGGGGAAAGCAGCTGCGCAATATTTCTTAGCTCAATGCAAATAAAATGGAAAGAAGAGTACAACCTGAAATGCCAATGAGCAGTGCTGAAAGCCTGATGCTGATCGAATCCATGATTAATAAGGCAAAAAATCAATTCAGTGAAGACGGACATCTCTATTTGCTATGGGGATGGGTGGTCTTTATTTGCAGCCTGGGTCAGTACATCGGTATGCGGTTTTTGAATATTCAGTCCAGCGCTTATATATGGTTGCTTACCATTCTAGCAGTCATATATATGGTGTTTTACCTGGTCCGGAATAAAAAACAGCGCAGGGTCGTTACCTATACCGATGAGGTAATAGGGGCGACCTGGATTGCGTTCAGTATAGGGCTGTTTTTGACTGGCTTTATCCTTGGTCAGGTATTAGGTGCTAAATTTTATACGGTGCTCAACCCGATTTATCTTACTATCTATGGTATTCCAACCTTTGTTTCTGGAGTGGTGTTGAAATTCAGACCACTGCAAACAGGGGCTGCAGTATGTTGGGGACTGGCGGTTTTATCTACATTTATACCGGTTACCGAACATTTGCTCTTAATTGCCGTTGCGATGCTGGTTGCCTGGATCCTACCGGGATACCTGTTAAAACGGCGCTATAAAAATCAATCTGTGAATTAAAGAGGAAGGAGATGCGTTTTCATGTTTAAAGAACTGGATCCCATATTGCATACCCCCCTGAGGCTGGCCATTGTTTCTTTACTGATTAGCGTAAAGGAAGCAGAATTCACCTTTATTAAAGAGAAAACCAATGCAACCGCCGGTAACCTGAGCGTGCAGATCAGTAAACTAAAAGAGGCAGGCTATATTGATGTGGTAAAACAATTCAGGGACAATTATCCGCAGACTATCTGTAAGATAACTCCTGAGGGGGTCCGTGCTTTCGAAACTTATGTCAAAAACCTGCAATCTTACCTGAATGCCGGAAATTAACGGTATTTAAGGCATCGCTGCTCAACAATGGAATTCATCCGCTGTTATAGTTAGCAACTAATTGGGCAGGATGCAACCTTTGATTGAAGTCAACAAACTGGTTAAAAAATTTGATACCCTGGTAGCAGTGGAAAATCTTTCTTTTTCCGTTTATCAGGGAGATGTGTATGGTTTCCTTGGGCAGAATGGAGCAGGAAAATCAACAACCCTGCGGATGCTGCTTTCCCTGATACTGCCCAGTTCTGGCAGTATTCGCTTATTCGGAGAGGAGCTCACGCCTAATCACAAATCTATTCTAAACCGGGTTGGTGCCGTTATTGAGCGGCCTGATCTGTACAAATATCTAACCGCAATAGAGAACCTGCGCATATTTGCAAGGATGAGCGGGGTTAGGCCCAGTCATCGCCTGTTAATGGATCAGCTTGAAATGGTGGGACTTGCAGAAAGAGCCAATAGTAAAGTTGCAACTTATAGCCAGGGTATGAAACAGCGATTAGGCATTGCCGTTGCATTGGTACATAATCCTGACCTGGTGATTCTGGATGAACCCACGAACGGACTGGATCCCCAGGGAATTGCAGATATGCGAAACCTGATCCTTCGATTGAGCCGTGAGTTCCAGAAAACGGTAGTGGTTTCATCGCATTTACTTACTGAAATTGAACAGATCGCTACGCGAATGATCATTCTCGACAAGGGGAAAAAAATGATGGAGGGATCTGTGGCGGATTATTTTCAGCCAGCCAGTAATAAAGTTCACCTGGGTGTGACCAATCCTGAAAAAGCCATTGAATTATTAAAAAAGGAGCCCTGGGGTTTACAGGTGGAACTGTCCAGGGAAGAATTGATCGTTTCCCTTGCTTCCCACCAGGTACCTGCTTTGAACCGTTACCTTGTTGAGCAGGGAGTGGAAATTCAATCCATTCGCTCCGTGAATTCGCTCGAAGCCTATTTTTTATCCTTAACCTCCGGAAATCAGCATGTGGCAGCTTTTACGAATTGAATTGTTTAAGATTTTCAAACGACCCCGTACGTATATCAGCTTTGCTGCCATTGGCGCTATTGTGGCGCTTATTCTGCTGGCTTTTTATGCAGATGGCACCAATTATATGGCATTTGGTATGCAAAGCCTGACCCAGAGTTTTGACATTCAGGGCAAAGTACTCAATGGTTACCTGATTTGCTTTATCATTTTGCAGACCCTCCTGATTCACGTACCACTGCTGATTGCGCTGGTTGCGGGAGATCAGATTGCAGGTGAAGCCAATATGGGAACGCTTCGATTGTTGATTACGAAACCGGTAAGCCGAACAAAACTATTGCTGGCGAAATTTTTTTCCTCCACCATTTATACCATTCTCCTGCTTTGCTGGATGGCTTTGTTGTCGTTAGTCGTTTCTATTTTAATCTTCGGTACCGGCGACCTTATGATCCTGAAAAGCGAGGAGGTAGTGATACTTGAAAAAGCAGATGTGCTATGGCGCTATTTTGCAGCTTTTGGTTTTGCAGCCATCGCAATGACCACCGTTGCAGCGCTCTCATTTTTACTTTCGGTTTTTGCTGAAAATTCTATTGGTCCGATTGTTACCACAATGAGTATCATTATTGTTTTTACTATCCTGACCACTATGGATATCCCCATTTTTAATGCGATCAAACCGTTTCTGTTTACCACGCACATGATTGGGTGGAAGGGCTTTTTTGATGCTCCGGTACAATGGGAACCCGTTTTACAATCCGCAGGTATTTTATTGTTCCATATCATTGCCTTCCTGGTTGCCACAATTCTGATATTCCGTAAAAAAGATATTCTGTCCTGATATGAAAAAATACTTGTTTATATCCTGTTTCCTACTGCTTTTCTCAAGCCTTCAGGCCCAGGATGCAGATAAATTGCTGGCAGCAATTAAGGCCAAACTCGAATCTGTAAAGGATTATACAGGGGAAGCTATACTTTCAGTAAATGTTTCATTTATGAATGTGCCGGATTCCAGGGTAAAAGTTTACTTCCTTCAACCCGATCAATTTAAAATTTTAAAACCAGATGGAATATCAATTCTGCCGAAGGGGGGTATGAGTATCAGCCTGAACTCCCTTATTTCAGGGAAGGAGTTTACTGCAGTACCAGCAGGGTATACTTCGATGAATGGACGTAAACTGGCGACGATCAAACTTTTGCCGGTAAACGATAACAGTGATATCGTATTAAGCACCTTGCTGGTAGATGAAACTACCGCACTGGTATGGAAAACTACTACTACAACGCGCGAAAACGGCACGTATGAATCCATCCTGGAATATGGTCGTTTTGCGCGTTGGGGATTGCCTGACAAAATTCTTTTTGTGTTCAATACCAATACGTTCAAGCTACCAAAAGGGGTAACGATGGAATACGAAGGGAGCAAAAAAGCCGCCACATCCAAAAAAGAGGGAGATGGAAAAGGCAGGGTTACGCTGGTTTATTCCAATTACACCATCAATACCGGTTTAAAGCCTGCCTTATTTAAGTAGTTCTCCGTGTTTTAAGGGTTTTCCATTATTTTTTGTGTAAGAAAAAATATTAATCTCAGTCGGTCGTTTTATAGGAGTCCAACCCTAGATTATGACCACCCGAATCCGTAAAATAGGTTATTTGTTACTGGCAAGTTTACTTGCCTTTCTTGACATTCAGTCGCAGAATCCTGCCACCCGCTCAATAGTTGTGGGTATTGGCAGAACCTCCTGTAACTCAGGAAACAATCGCCTGACTCATTTTGAGTTTAATGAACCTTTGAACAGGTTGAATAAGTTTCCATCTGACTGTAACCCCTCCCTTGGCGGACCAGGTTTTTCCATTTATGGTTCATTGGTTGATTATAACCCCAAAGACAATATGTTGTATTATTTCCGCTGGGTTGGAAATGATACTTATGTGTGGAGATGGACACCAGGTACCTGTCCGACCGGTAGCCTGGCACCGCTGCGAGTGTTTACCAACGCCAACCTCACAGCATCCTTTGATTCAGATGGTTATGCCTGGATGGTGAACATGATAGCAACAGGAAATCCAGTTCGTCATAACCTGACTTTACAGCGCATTGATTTTACTACAGGAGTTGTAGGGGCAGCAGTGCCAGTGACGCTTCCCAGTGGTGTGAATATTTATGAGAAAAGCGGCGACTTCACCATTACCCCTGGTGGTCAGTTTTATTTTGCTTTTGACAATAAGTTGATGACCATGAACTACACTGATTATGGTTCATTGCCCATTAATGCAACTTATATTGATACCATTCGGCTTCCAGCACCTAACCAGGATTTGATTGGTCTGGCATATGCAGGCGGTCAGTTTATTTCATCATTTGTACGTTTTTCTCCCAATACCTGTATTCATAGCCGGATTAATATGTTAACCGGCGACCGTTTCAATGTTACTCCCAATTCTACATTTAGCTCCTATGACAATACCAGTATTACTTCTGGTATTGGTTCCGCCAAGCGACTGGTTTCCTTAACGCCTACCGGAACTGCCGGAGAATATGATGTAGTGTATGATTTGCATGTCAAAAACTATGGGAACTATCCCATTTCCAACCTGCAGGTATTTGATACGCTGTCAAATATCAATTTTGCAGCGAATGTTGTCAGCTCTTCAGCAAGCCTGATCTCCAATCCGGCTGGTGTGGCTTTGAATCCTTCCTATAATGGTATCACAAATACACAATTGTTGGCAGCAGGCCAAACGCTCAAAAATTTTCCGGTTAATGAAAACAACTTTACAATTCGTTTGAATGTTCGCATAAGAAATATTCAGCGGGGTAGAATATATTACAATTCTGCTACTGTAACCGGAACTGGATTTGGGAGCACGGCAACAGGGTTTGGTGTAAATTTAAGAGATGTTTCAACCGATGGCTCGAACCCTGATTTAAACCTCAATGGAAAACCGGATGATGCAGGGGAGTCGGTGCCTACACCATTTGTTGTAACTGTAGCCGGTGAAGCGCCTCCATGTCCGGCTATCAATCGTGTCCTTTATTCGGATGATTTTGGTGCCGGCAACACCAATACAACCCTCAGAACTGGTGTTTCTACGGAATATACCGGATCTACAGTATTCCCTTTAGCTGAGGACAGATATATTGTTACCGGTAACCCTGCAACAGGCAATTCAACATACTGGAATTCTATGCCAGATCATTCAGGTAACCTGAACGGCAGAATGATGGTAGTTAATGCAGACGTTCAGCATAATGTTATATATAGCACAACCATTGATAACCTTTGCTCCAATCTTAAATATTCACTCAATGTTTGGGTTGCCAATATCAGCAACGCCAATCAACGAACATTCTGTTCGGCCGTTGGCGGATTTAAATCTCCTCGCCTAATGTTCCGGGCCCGTGATGCAGTTACCGGGCTTGTGCTTACTGACCTTACTAGTCCTGAAATAACTAGTTCCTCCTGGGAAAGACATGGGATTCGATTTGTATTACCTAATGGATATAGTTCCATAATACTCGAAATTATTAATCAGGGTGAAGGTGGTTGTGGTAATGATCTTGCATTAGATGATATCGAGTTTGGCCTTTGTGATGCAGAACCGGTAATTAATACAACAGCGGTAAGTGCAGGTTGTATTGGGGGACCAGCAACCTTTTCTGCAACACTAAGTGATCCAACTATCATTGATGGCACCATTCAGTACCAATGGCAAACCAGTACCGATAGTATTAGCTGGACAAATATTTCCGGTGCCACCAATTCAACATATTCCATTTCTGCTGTTGATGCTTCACACCAGCGCTTTTACAGGGTTTTAGTTGCATCTGGCGGTAATATAAATAATGCACAATGCCGATATACTTCTCCCGGGTTTTATCTGGCACTTAAAAATCCAAGTACAGCACCACCTTTTGCAATTCGAATTAATCGGACACAAGTTTGCCCTGGTAGCCCTACCCAACTGACTGCGCTTGGAGGCACGTTTGGAACAAATGCAAGATATGTTTGGTACGCAGGTGGGTGTGGTTCAGGGACGCCAATTGGTACAGGTCCAACTATTACAGTTGCACCTACCGCCACTACTACTTACTTTGTACGGATTGAAGGTGATTGTAATAACACTGTCTGTGTAAGCAGAACAGTAACCGTTGCTTGTGACATCGATGATGACGATGACGGTATTCCTGATATTGTTGAAAACAATGGTCTGGATCCGGATCTGGATGCAGATATGGATGGTGTTCAAAACTACCGAGATGCTGATACCCCTGGATTTGTAGATGTTAATAATGATAACATTGATGATAGATTCGACTTCGATCTGGACGGAACAATCAACTCACTTGACCTTGACAGTGATAACGATGGCATTCCTGACGTTGTAGAAGCCGGTGGGGTTGATGCAAACGGAGACGGTCGTATTGATAACTTCACTGACCCCGACGGTGACGGTTTATCGCAAAATGTGGATGCTTCCAACAGTGGTGCTGTAGGTTCCGGAGTTGGGCTTGGACTTCCTGATACCGACGGCGATGGTATCCCCAATATGTTTGATCTGGATAGCGACAATGACGGCATCTATGATGTAATAGAAGCAGGCGGCCCGGATGCTAACAACGATGGTCGTATTGATAACGGAGCACGTATTCTGCGTACCGGTGCGGATACCAATAATGACGGTCGTGCAGACAGCTATCCGTTTTTTAATATGGATCGTGACATGCGCCCGAATCCCTATGACCTCGACAGCGATGGAGATGGCATAACGGATCTTCGGGAAGCCGGTTATCCGGATACAGATTTTAATGGAATGCTGGATGCAGGTACACCCCGTCATTTTGTATATCCCAATTCAGATGGCAGAGGTCCGTTTGATTACCTGGACATAGATTCAGACGATGATGGTGTGCCAGATAATATTGAAGGATTGGCAACAATCAGCTATCAGATGCCAACCGGACTTGATTCAGACAATGATGGTATCGATAATGCCTATGATGGAATGACTGGTTTCGGAGGAGTTGGTATCGTGCCTAACGATGAAGACGCAGATGGTATCCCAGATTACCTTGATGAGGATACAGATGGAGATGGTGATCCGGATATTATAGAAGCAAACGATTTTAACATGAACAATCGGCCAGATGATACTATTACCTTAACCGGAAATGATACTGATGGTGATGGTTTGGATAACCGCTTCGATCGGGATAACTCATCCGCAAAAGGGACCTCAGCCTATATGGGCAATGGGGGCTCACTAACCGGTGATCCGAATCCGGGCTCCAATACCATGGTGCAGAGACATTCAACTGCATCTACCGAACGCGACTGGAGAGTATACCTGTATATCCTTTCTACCCGATTTATTCAGGTAAGTGCCTTCCAGCAAAACAATGGTATTCAACTGAACTGGGAAATCAGTACCACTGAACCGGTTGATTATTTTGAAATTTTGCGCAAGGATGTAAATGGTGCCTATGTTGTGGTTGGTACCGTCCAGAATAGTACCGGTTTCTTTGATACCAAACCTGGTACCGGTTCGGGTGTGCAATACCGTATCAAAGCAGTTAACCGCTCAGGTAAATTTGTGCTGAGTGATGTAGTTCTCGTTAAACTTTCTGTGGTGGAACAGGTATCCGTTATGCCTAACCCGGCACAATCTTACCTGCAGGTGATCATCAGCGCGAAGGAAAAACAATGGCTGGATTGCCAGCTGATGGACGACCGTGGCCGACTGGTTTACCAGCAATCACAACAACTTCAGAAAGGAAACAATACCATTCAGATTACCGGTTTAGGAAAGTTTGCACGCGGTATGTACCTGCTGCGACTGGTGTCTAACAATCAGGAAGTAATTACCCATAAGATAATTCTCAGATAACGATTGCTTACTCTTCAATTTTCTCATCAACCGCATTCGCAAGAAGGCGGTTGGTGAGTTTTTTCATGGGGTTCGCCCTGTTTTCACGATATGCTGTACGCTGACGTATGATGTCAATACAGGTGAAAATAGCACTGATGAAAGAACTCTCATCGCCTTTATTCTTACCTGCAATATCAAAGGCTGTTCCATGATCAGGCGAAGTGCGTATAGCAGATAAGCCCGCAGTGAAATTCACCCCTTCTCCATGAGAGAGTGATTTGAAAGGGATCAGTCCCTGATCGTGATACATGGCCAGTACAGCATCAAATCGCTCATGATAACCTCTGGCGAAAAAGGCATCTGCTGAAAATGGCCCCTGCACTATCGCATTGTTTTGCTGCTTGTATTCCTTGATGGCCGGTTTGATGATATTTTCTTCTTCTGCGCCAATCAATCCTTCATCACCTGCATGCGGATTCAATCCCAGTACCGCAATTTTTGGACGATCAATACCAAAATCCTGTTTCAGGCTGGCTTCTATCAGTTTCAGTTTGGATACAATAGCTGCTTTTGTTATATGAGGACCTATCTCCTGAACCGGCACATGCTCCGTTAGCAGGGCTACCCGCATATTACTGGCCACCATCATCATCACCACTTCTTTTGCGGCAAATGCTTCTTTGAGATAAGGTGTATGGCCAGTGAATGGAAAACTATCTCCCTGTGTATTTTTCTTGTGTATTGGTGCAGTTACCAGGCCCTGAATTTGTCCTGCTTTCAACGCTTCTACGGCCGCAGTCAGAGAAAGAATCGCATATTTGCCTCCTTCCGGTGTCAACTGCCCAGGCGTAATAGCTACTTCTTCTTCCCAGCAATTGAATACATTTACCTGCTTGGGATTGATGCGGGTGAAATCCTTGATCTGCTGAAAATTAAAATTGCTGTCAGGTATGGATTTCCGGTAAAAATTGATCGCCTTGTTGGATGCAAAGATGATGGGCGTGCAAAGTTCCAGCAGTTTGTTATTGGATACTGTTTTGATGATCAGTTCGAGTCCGATTCCATTCAGATCGCCGCAACTAATCCCAATCAGTGGACGTATAGATTCTGTTGACATATGTTCTATCTCGTTGAATAAGCAGTAAAAATACAGTATTCAGCGGCCGCGCCCAATACTGTATTTTTGCTCTATTCTATGTACACGCTTAAAAAATCACTGGGCCAGCACTTTCTTCGTGATGAAAACATCTGTCGTAAAATCGTCGATGCCCTGCAGGAACAGCCTTTTAACCGCCTGCTGGAAGTAGGTCCGGGTGGGGGAGCACTCACCAAATACCTGCTGGAACTGCCCGGGATTGATTTCCGCGCTGTTGAGCTGGATGCCGAAAAAGTGCAATTCCTGGAAGCCACCTATCCGGCTTTAAAAGGCAAGCTAATCCACCGGAGTTTCCTGGATATCGATTGCCCCTTTGAACAACCGTTTACTCTGGTTGGAAATTTTCCCTATAACATTTCCACTCAAATCCTGTTTAAAGTATTGGAGTGGGAGAATCAGGTAGAACGGGTGATCGGGATGTTCCAGAAAGAAGTAGCCCAGCGGGTTGCAGCACCTCCAGGTTCAAAAGTGTATGGCGTGATAAGTGTACTGGTGCAGGCCTGGTATGAGGTGCAGTACTTGTTTGATGTTCCTCCAGGCTGTTTCAAGCCCCCTCCTAAAGTGATGAGTGGCGTAATTGCGCTGGTGCCACGAAATGAGGTGCCGGATATGCGCAGCCGGAGAGATTTTTTCCTGCTGGTGAAAACTGCGTTTAATCAACGCCGTAAGACCCTGCGTAATGCTGTTAAATCCCTGTTTCCTCCTGAAGTATTGACGGACGCGATCTTTCAGCAACGGGCAGAACAGTTGTCTGTAGCTGATTTCGCAGCGCTGACTTTTAAAATGAATGGTAAAAATGGATAAGGTATTAATCACGGCGGGGGTTCATCCCTGGTTGCCGGAAAAGTTGAAATCGCTCGGATTTGAAGTTGATTATCAGCCGGCTATTACCTACGATCAGGTAGTTGCGGGCATTGCTGATTATATCGGTATGATTGTGACCACCCGAATTAAAGTGGATCGCAACCTGCTCCAAAAAGCGGATCGTTTAAAATGGATCGGCCGCCTTGGAAGCGGGCTGGAACTGATTGATCTGGTCTATGCCAGGGAAAAAGGAATCCGCTGCGAAAGCAGTCCGGAAGGCAACCGAAATGCTGTTGCCGAACACGAACTGGGCATGCTCTTATCTCTTCTGAACAAACTGCATTCCAGCGCTGAAGAAGTTCGCCAGGGAAAATGGTTAAGGGATGCCAACAGGGGAACCGAGTTGAGTGGCAAAACTGTTGGGATTATCGGATTCGGTCACACCGGTGGTGCTTTTTCCCGGTTGCTGCAGCCTTTCGGGGTAACTGTCCTGGCTTATGATAAATACAGGTTCGGATTTGCCAAAGACTATATCAAGGAAGCCAGCCTGGAACAGATCGTCCGATATGCACAGGTGATCAGTTTACATGTGCCCCTTACTGAAGAAACCCGGCACCTGGCCAACGATTCGTTTTTTAACAAGCTGGAAAACCAGCCTGTTTTCCTGAATACCAGCCGTGGAAAAGTGCATGATACTGGCGCCGTTATCAGGGCCCTGGAAACCGGGAAAATTGCTGCCGCCGGACTCGATGTGCTTGAAAATGAACAGCTCAGCACGTATACGGAAGAGGAGAAGGCGCGCCTTTCCTGGCTCTGCTCTCAACCCAATGTGCTGGTTACTCCGCATATTGCAGGATATAGTCATGAAGCCTATCTGAAGATGGCTGAGGTGATCGTACAAAAGCTGTTTGGTTAATTAAATTCCCTATATTTGCTACATCTGAGTGCAACGCTTTCGCTATTCGCTGAAGGCGTTGTTCTTTTTTTTTACTTTTTAACCAAAGGAGGTTAATTATGGCAGATGTAATTTATGTGTCAAAAGAGACCCTTGAACAAATGAAGGAAGAGCTCCACCATATGAAAGCGGTGGAACGTCCTGCTGCCTCCAGAGCGATTGCCGAGGCGCGGGAAAAAGGAGATTTGCGTGAGAATGCTGAATACGATGCAGCCAAAGAGGCGCAGGGAATCCTGGAAGCCAAGATCAAAAAACTAGAAAGCGATCTGGCTGTTGCCAGGATTCTGGAAGCAGATTCCATTGATACCAGTAAAGTATCCATCTTAACAAAAGTGACCGTTTCAAACCTGAATACGAAGAAAACCATGACCTACCAGATTGTTTCTGAAAAAGAAGCAGATCTGAAAGCAGGAAAGATTTCCGTAACCTCTCCAATCGGACAGGGATTGCTTGGCAAAACAGTAGGTGAGGTTGCCGAGGTGAAAGCTCCGGCAGGCATTCTGAAATTCAAAGTAGAGCAGATATCGCTTTAAAAAAAGGTTGACAGCAAATTTTAAAAACGGTCATCTTTCAGGTGACCGTTTTTTTTGCCCGGATCTTGTTAATTTCAGACAAACTGCGGGTATGCGATTGATTCTTGTCTGTTTGTTTCATCTTTTTGTTATCGGAGCTGGCACAGCCCAGTCATCTTCAACCATTAATTGGAAGGGGAAATGGATACGTGATCCCAGAACCCATTTTTTTGCTGATGAGAAAGCCTACCAGGAAAATCCGGCGCCGGTTTTTAAAAAGGAATTCCGGCTGCGTAAGCGATTGCGTTCTGCTATGCTGCATATCAGCGCACTTGGCTATTATGAAGCTAGCCTGAATGGAAAAAAAATCGGTAACCGCGTACTGGAGCCTTCTCAAACTGATTATGCGCACCGGATATTTTACAGCAGTTATGATCTAACGTCAGAGCTTAACCGACAAAGCAACTCATTGGAGGTTGTGGTTGGTAATGGCTGGTACAATCCAATGCCGCTTCGCCTGTTCGGTCGCTTTAATTTGCAGGAAACGCTTCCTGTTGGGGAACCTGCGCTGCTTGCGCAGCTGGAACTAATTTATAAAGATGGCAGCAGGCAGTTTATCACTACAGATGAATCCTGGCAGGTGGCCGAGAGTTCCATCCGGAGAAATAGTATTTACCTGGGAGAATGGATTGATCTGCGTGTGAACAACAACGTTAGTGAATGGCGAAAGGCTATCAAAGCTGATCCGACAGCAGGCAAACTGGAGGCGCATCGTAGTCCATCTGTTGTTATTGGCGATACATTGGCTCCTGTTGCCATACACTCAACTAAAACCGGATGGCTGCTGGATTTTGGCACCAATCAAACCGGTGTATTGCAACTTAAAACCCGCCTCCCGGCTGGAACGAAACTGAAGGTCCAATATGGTGAACTCCTGTACCCGGATGGAAGTCTGAATAAAATGACCAGTGTAACCGGTCAGATAAAAGCTGCCGGTATTGGTGGCCCGGGCGCTCCTGACACTGCTTACCAGGAAGATATTTTTATTTGTTCAGGCGGAGAAGATCTGTTTCGGCCGAAGTTTACTTATCATGGTTTCCGATATGCAGAAATCCAGGGCTATCCGGGCAGGCCGGATACTTCAGCTATTCGCGCGCTGGTGTTGCATGCGGATGTGAAAGAAACCGGCAGCTTCTCCTGCTCTAATCCCCGTATCAATGAATTGATGGCGATTTGCAAGCGAACTTTTTTGAGTAATCTGATTGGTGTTCAGTCTGATTGTCCGCATAGAGAAAAACTGGGATATGGAGGTGATATTGTAGCAACGGCAGAGTCTTTCATTCACCTGTTTGATATGTCAGCTTTCTATGCTAAAACAGTTAACGATTTTGCAGATGCCGCCCGGCCCAATGGAGCGTTTACCGAAACAGCCCCCTTTGTTGGTATTGCAGATGAAGGATATGGCGAAGGATCCGGACCTATTGAATGGGGTACTGCGCATCCTGAATTGTTGTGGCAGTTGTACCGGTATTATGGAAATAAAAAACTGCTGCAGGATCAGTATCCGAACGCCAAAAAATGGGTGCAGTTCCTGCGCAGTAAAGCAGTCGATCACCAGTTTCATACTACGATTGGAGACCATGAATCCGTTGCACCCAAAGATATTTCAGTAAGCGCGACTTCCTTTTATTATTACAATGTGAGCCTGTTAGCGCGACTGGCATTTATTCTGGGAAAAGAGGAGGAAGCGATGAACTATGTTGGATTGGCGGAACAGATCAAACAACGGTTTGTGGAAACCTATATTAGTAAGGATTCCGGTAAGGTCGGGATTGGAACCCAATCTACTCAGGCGCATGCATTGTATTTCGGACTGGTGCCTTCTCAATTGAAAACAGCGGCTTTCGATTACCTGGTCAAGGATATTACGTCAAGGCAATCCGGTCATCTCAGTACCGGAATTTTTGGTACGAAATACCTGCTGGAAGTGTTAGGGGAAAATGGCAGAGCTGATCTCGCTTATGATATCATCACAAAAGAAGGTTTTCCCGGCTGGATGCACATGATGGATAATGGCGCTACCAGTTTGTGGGAACATTGGGCTTACAGTGATAATACTTTTTCGCATAATCACCCGATGTTTGGGACGGTAACGGAGTTCTTTTTTAAATGGATAGCAGGGATAAGGAGGATGGAGAAGGGGGGAATGGAAGATGGAGGAAAGGAGGAGGGAGGAAAGGAAGAAAGGTTTGTTGTTCAACCGGATACCAGGAGGCTGGAATGGGCAAAAGCTGCCGTGGGCGCCAAAAATGGGCAGCTTAGTGTAGCATGGAAAAAGACAGGAAATCAGCTGGAGCTGGTGTTGGAGGTGCCTGCTAACACTATAGTACAGTTGCAATTACCTACAACTGAAACCTCGCGAAACCTGAAAACAACTATCCTGAAACAGGGCAAACATACCATCCTGCATACCCTCCTGCATGGCTGGTAACAATTCGGTAACCTTGCGGTAACATTGGGGATACATTCTGGTAACACTGGCCTGATAGTTTTGCGCCATGATTTGGCGACTCCTTTTCATGCTGTTATTTTTCCCCTTGGCCATTCAGGCACAGAAGACCATTAAATGGAATGGCTTGCAGCTGAATGCCATTGATAAAAAAGGTCGCAAGCAGGGCGACTGGCTTTTCTTTGACAAAAAAGGCAATGCGCTGATGCAGTGCCAGTTTCAGAATGATAAAGTGGTAGGCCCCCGGGTATTCTTTAATGAAGGGGATACTGTACTGGTTCGCTTAACCCCCACCGATAGCCTTGAGCATTTTATCTTTTATCACAAGGGTGAAAAAATTAGCGGTGCTTTTGTGCAAAATGAAGATCGCTTCCGGATCGAACTGGATCACATTCCCGCAGGTTTTGGCTCAGCAGAACTGGCCGAACTTAAGCGCTGGTATGCTGTGAAGATCGAGCCGGTGTACATGTTCGCTACTCAAAACCTGATCGATTATTTCAGTGCTGCCTATTATAAAGCGAATGCCATTCCCAACTGGAATCATACCTTTGTGGTCACCATCAATGCATCTGGCAAAGTGACCCATGTGGAATGTCCGTCAAGAGATGAACTCTGGACCGAGAACCTTGAGAATGAAGTTTTTGGCATGTTCTACAACATGGGACGCTGGCAGCCATTTTTTGATACCTGGGAAACCCGGGATATAAAAATTACGATGTCATTGGGGGCAGATTTGCAAACAATCACCTCAAGATGACCATATTCACCAAGTTGATCAACGGCGAAATTCCCTCTTATAAGATCGCTGAGAATGACAAATTCTACGCCTTTCTGGATGTATTCCCCATGACACACGGCCATGTGCTGGTCGTGCCAAAAATGGAAGTAGATAAATTCTATGATGTGCCGGATGCCTACCTGGCGGAAATCCTGGTTTTTGCAAAACCCATCGCGCGCGCTATTGAACAGGCATTTCCCTGTCAGCGGGTAGGTTCTGCTGTAATCGGACTGGAAGTACCACATGCACACCTGCATTTGGTACCGTTGCAATCTGCAGACGACCTGAATTTCACCAGGCCAAAACTGAAAGTGAGTCCGGAGGAATTAAAAACCGCACAGGAAAAAATCCTGGCATATTTGGAAAATCCTGAAGTATTCAGACCGGTTTCCTGATCCGGTGCTCGTTTTTCTTAAGGAAATCTTCCCAGCCTTTTAATTTGGAACCTGCTCCGGGAATGGGAGAAGATGTCTGGTAGTGATGACAGATCGCTACTGCCAATGCATCCGAGGCATCCAGGAATTCGGGTTTCTCTTCTATCGTGAGTATGCGCTGTAACATCGACCAAACCTGGTGTTTATCGGCATTGCCATTCCCGGTGATGGACTGTTTCACTTTTTTGGGAGAATACTCACATACTTCGAGTCCGGCTTGAATGGCGGCAGCAATTGCCACACCCTGTGCTCTTCCCAGCTTGAGCATACTTTGTACGTTTTTTCCAAAGAAGGGTGCTTCGATTGCAAAACTGGTCGGCTGGTATTCCTGAATTAATTCGGCCACCCGGCGATGAATCAGCTCCAGGCGGATATGCTGGTCTTTTTTAGCGTTCAATTTTAGCACATTCATGTGCAATAGTTGGAGCTTTTGACCGTTCACTGCTATCAATCCATAGCCCATAATAATGGTGCCTGGATCAATACCCAGAATTATTTGTGAGGTTTTTTTCAACGAGCGCTTATTTTTAACCCGGATGGTATCCAGCAAAAATATCAAAATCTTTCTCAACTACTGGTTGGGACCCCTGATATTCATTTGGTTGAGCTGGTCGATCTATCGGCAACTGAGTAGCCAGCCCGATTTGACAACCACCTGGCAACAAATGCAGGAGACCCTGAGAACCGAACATGCCTGGAAACTGATTGCTGTGGTTGTGCTGATGTTGGCTAACTGGGGACTGGAAGCATTGAAATGGAGAGAACTCTTATTGCCCCTGCATCGTATATCCATGGTAAAGGCGTTTAAGGCAACACTAGCCGGACTCGCATTTGCAGTGAATACACCCAACCGGATTGGTGAATATGGTGGGCGGGTGCTATATCTGCCGGAGGGTAAAAGAATGGCATCGGTATCACTGACCCTGATCGGAAGTTTCAGCCAGGTATTGGTAACATTGGTAGTTGGTACCATCTCACTCTGGATTTGGTATGCCAATTATCAATCTGTGGACCTGCCTTCGCATTGGAACCTACAGGAAATTTGGGTACCGGCACTGGGTTGGTTGCTGAGTTTTATCAGTGGTGCGGCTATCCTGCTGTATTTTCGCATCAGCTGGGTGGTAAGAGCTGCAGAAAAAATTCCGGGAGCGGGTAAAATCCTTCCGGTTTTGCAGGTGGTGGATCATTTACCGGTTACAATTTTGTTAAGAGTGCTTGGGTGGTCAGTGTTGCGGTACGCGGTATTTGTTATTCAATATATCTTACTACTGCAAAGTTTTAACGTGACGGATGCAATTGGAGTAGCTGCCTGGCTGATCAGCCTCCAGTTTCTGATCATGGCGATTATTCCTACTATTGCACTGGCAGATATTGGGATTCGCGGAAAGCTGGCACTGGAGTTGTTCGGAATGATCAGCACCAACCAGTTGGGTATCATTGCAGCAGCGCTGGGAATCTGGCTGATCAACCTTATTGGCCCGGCTATTGTTGGTAGTTTACTGATCATCCGGATTAAACTCGTAGGTTCCGGTCCGGTCAAAGAAAAGAAGTAGGATGAAAAGAATTTTAGTGTTCATATTCGTAAGCCTGGTGTTTTCCAAAAGACTGGATGCATACAATGAGTTTTGTGGCGTTCGTAATATCGCATTTAAGGATGGAGAATCTACCACCTACAAGGTTTATTATACACTCGCCGGCATGTATATCGGAGCAGGTGAAGCTAATTTCTCTGTCCGTTTAACCAACCTGAATGGAAACCCGGTGTATCATGTAATAGGAGATGGAAAAACCTATAGCTTCTATGACAACTTTTTTAAGGTGCGGGATAAATACGAGTCCTATATCGATACCTTTTCTTTACAGCCGCACAAGTTTATCCGGAATGTGTACGAGGGTGGGTATACGAAATTTCAAACAGTGAATTTTGATCACAAAGCCAATAAGGCGATCGCCAACTATGGCACGTTTGATGTTCCAAACTGCGTGCAGGATGTAGTGAGTTCCATCTACTATGCGCGTAATATCGATTTCGGCAAATACAAACCTGGAGATAAAATTCCTTTTTCCATGTTCCTGGATGATGAAACCTATAATCTCTACATCCGTTACCTGGGTAAGGAAACGATTAAAACCAAGTACGGAAAGTTCCGCGCCATCAAATTCAAGCCGCTGCTGGTGAAAGGAACCATTTTTGAAGGGGGCGAAAAGATGACTGTTTGGGTAAGCGACGATGGCAACAAAATCCCCCTGCGCGTGGAGAGCCCGATCAGCGTAGGAAGTGTAAAAGTTGACATGATGTCTTACCGCAACCTGCGTTATCCCCTCAGTAGTTTGGTAGGAGTGCGGTAGTCTTTCTTTACCCGGCCGGTGAGGTTACAACTCAGTTAATTTCAGCGTTTCCCCTGCCCGCACACCTTTTTCCGTCTGCACCAGTTCTGCCAGTTCAATTTGAGGATCGTGTTCGAAATAGAGCAGGTAGTTGTTTTCGACAGCCTCTGCAAGGAAGGATTTTTTCTCCTGCAGGGTGGTAAGCGGAAACATATCATAGGCCATCACATAAGGTATGGGCAGATGAGCAGCTGAAGGCAGGAGGTCTGCCATATACACAATCGTTCTGCCTTTGTACTTTATCTGAGGCAGCATCATGGAATTGGTATGGCCATTGACCAGCCTTACGGAGAAGTTATCAGTAAACTTCAGCTCTCCCAAACGGCCATCTATAGGCGCAGTTTCCCCTTCAATAAATTTCAATTGTCCCGACTCCTGGATGGGCAAAATATTATCCTTAAGAAAAGATGCTTTCTCCCGGTCATTGGGATGCACGGCCCAGTTCCAGTGGTCTGCGTGACTCCAGTAAGTTGCGTTTTTAAAAGCAGGCAGCAGTTGATCTCCCTGGCGGATAATCGCACCTCCGCAATGATCGAAATGCAGATGGGTGAGAAACACGTCTGTAATATCATCGCGATGAAAACCATGCTGGGAAAGCGAACGATCGAGACTGCTATCACCATGCAAATGATAATGCGAAAAGAATTTGGCATCCTGTTTATCACCAATGCCGGTATCAATCAGTATTAACCGGTTCCCATCCTGTACCAGCAGGCAGCGCATGGCCCAGGTGCAGAGATTGTTTTCGTCTGCCGGATTCAATTTGTTCCACATGGTTTTGGGAACCACACCAAACATGGCACCACCGTCCAGTTTGAAATAACCCGTATCAATTGTGTATAGTTGCATGTGCTTTATCGTAGGCTTTTTTGGTATAGAATAAGGCGATCAATCCCAGTACAAAGAAGATGCCTAATGCTATGATTGAATTGCGCATACTCCCGGTTAGTTCTTCGAGGTAACCAAATGTAAAGATGCCGATCACAATAGCGATCTTTTCTGTTACATCATAGAAGCTGAAAAAGGAAGTCGTGTCCTGGGTAGGAGGCAATAGTTTGGAATAGGTGCTACGGCTCATACTCTGGATACCACCCATTACCAATCCCACGCAGGCAGCGAGAATATAAAACTGCGTTTGTGTCTGTACGTAATAGCCAGCGATACACACCAGGATCCAGATGCTTACAGCTATAATCAGCACCCACATATTCCCGATTTTTTTTGACAACCGGCTCAAACCAATAGCGCCAATAATAGCTACCAGCTGTATCAGGATGATGGTGACCAGCAATTTGGGTTCATCCTCCGGGTTAGGGAAGATCTCTTTTTTTCCGAAACCTGCTGCTACCAGCATCACGGTTTGCACTCCCATGTTGTAAAGGAAAAAGGAAAGCAGGAATCGCTTTAAAACAGCCATCTGTTTGAGCTGTTTCCAAACCAGTTGCAATTCATGGAATCCATTTACGAGTACATGTTTTTTGGATTTGCGCTCCGCCTTGCTGCTGAGGGGCAATACGCGCAGCGTGAATTGAGCAAACCCGAACCACCAGATGCCTACTAGTAAAAAGGAAAATCGGGGACCAAGGGTTTTATCTTTTGGATCAAATCCAAACAAAGTTTCGAGAATTCCCGGATAGAGAATAAGAATGAAACAAATAATTTGTAATAATACTGATCCCACATACCCCAGTGCAAAACCTTTCGCACTGATGCGGTCCTGGTCCTCCGGTGCAGCAATATCAGGCAGATAGGAATTATAAAATACCAGGCTCGCCCAATACCCTAAAGCCGCAATGGAAAAGAAGATGATGCCTAACTCAATGCGTTCGGGGGTGAAAAAGAATAATCCCAAACAGGAGGCGGAGCCCATAAAACTGAACCAGCGCAGGTATACTTTTTTATTGCGCCTGTAATCCGCAATGGAGGAGAGGATCGGGCTGCTGAAGGCCACCAGCAGGAAGACCACACTGAGGGCATAATCCATCAGGGCCGTGTTCACAAACTCTCTTCCGAAAAAAGAAACTTTATGCTGGCCATTGCCATTTCCTGAAGAGGTTATTGCTACAAAATAGGCCGGAAAAATCGTGCTGGTGATGACCAGGTTATACGCACTGTTGGCCCAATCGTACATGGCCCAACCATTGATGACTTTTTTTGGTGCCGTCTGCATGCAGTTGCTTGGTTTTGGAACAGGAGGTTATCCATTATGGATGACACCTGTCCACAGCAATATAAGAAGAATTACCCCAGCCACAATCCGGTAATAACCGAACCAGCGGAAGCCGTGTTTCTGTAGAAAACCAATGAAGAATTTGATGGCCAGCAGCGCAACAACAAAGGCCACAATATTCCCTACAATAAATGCTATCAGATTGTCCTGGGAACTGAGCAGCATTTCATATCCTTTCTGTTCTACGCCATTTGCCCCGGGCCAGTCTTTTAATACCAGGGAATAGCCGGTTGCTGCTGCCATTGTTGGTACCGCCAGGAAAAAGGAAAATTCAGCTGCCACCTTACGTGATAAACTTTGCTGCATACCACCAATAATAGAAGCAGCACTTCTGCTTACACCGGGTATCATCGCCAGGCACTGCCAGATACCTATGATGATGGCTTTACCATAACTGATTTCAGCTTCCTCGTGTATGCTTGGATGTTGAAAACTGCGATCAATGAATATCAGTACAAAACCTCCCAATAACAGGGTGATGGCCACTGTAAGCGGACTCTCCAGCAGGGCATCAATCTGATCCGAAAACAGGAAACCCAGCAAAAGTGCCGGAACCACCGCCAGCGCCAGTTTGATGTAAAAACTGAAACTTTTAAAGTCCACAAATTTCTTCCAGTAAAGCACCACCACAGCCAGGATCGCTCCCAACTGGATGGCTACTTCAAATAATTTGGTGAAGGATTCGGTATGGATACCCAGCAGGGAGCTGGCAATGATCATATGGCCCGTAGAAGAGACAGGTAAAAACTCGGTCAGGCCCTCTACGATGGCTATGATAATGGCTTCAAGAATACTCATGGAAAAAAGATCAGGAGTTGGGCTTTTTGAAGATGGCCACTACTTCCAGCGCCAATCCGGCAATAATCAGAATCGGGGCAATGGTAATCCGCGTAGTGCTGTACACCTCTTTCTGCTCAAATACAGTTGGATCAGCACTTCTGCCACCCGCCATCAGTAATAATCCTAATGCAATCACGGCAATACCTGCCAGCATCCAGATATAGTTGGTCTTTCCGAATAAGCTTTCGGATGTATGAGAGGTAGGAGTTGTAGTTACTTTCTTAGACATGGTTGCAAAATAAGGATTAATAAAGATCATCCAATTTCATCTTCAGGTATTTCACCACGCTGCGGTGGGTACTCAGCAATGAAATCAGGATTCCTAATAATATGATTCCCGCTCCCAGAATAGCCAGCCAGGTGGTATCCCGCATGGCTTTCAGCTCCGGAAGCTGTTGTTCGGCAAAAAAGATCAGGGCGATGATGCCTGCAATCGCAATCACCCCGGCTATAGCCCCATTCAAAATAGCCCGCATATCCATCGGTTTGGCGATAAAGCCCCGGGTGGCCCCTACCATTTGCATGGTTTTGATGATAAACCGGTTGCTGAACATGGCCAGCCGGATTGTATTATCAATCAGCACAATAACTACTACACAGAGCACGATCGCAATAATCAGCAGTATAAGGCTGATTTTTTTGACATTCTCATTCAGATTATCCACCAGCGTGCGGGGGTATTGTACATCATTCACAGCTATATTCTGTTCCAGGTCGGCCTGGATAGCTGCCAGGGAATCAGAATGTACGTATTCATTAATTAGGGTAAAATCGATACTGGCCGGCAGAGGGTTGGCCTCCAGGATATTTTTCCAGTCGTCGTTCCCATCTGCCATGAATTTCTTCTTGGCATCCTCCTTCGTTACATAGGTGTACTGCCGCACATAGGGCTTACTGGCAATGTACTGCGTCAGCTCCACGCTGTCCTTGGAAGAGATATTCTCTTTCAAATACACCCGCACTTCCACATTTTCCTTAAAATATTGCCCCAGTTTGTTGGCATTGATCACGATCCAGCCCAGCAGTCCCAATATGAAAAGCACCAGGGAAACCCCCAGAATGGACATAAAATAAGATGGCTGGGAACGTTTCGCGGAGGATTTTCCGATTTGCGTCATGATTTGATGTTTCGATGGGTCAGTACTTGTCGACGCGGACAAAAATAGCGGTTTTAGCCTTTCTGTTTGTATTTTTGTCGCCCCTTGGCCGGTTCTTTTAAGGCCAATTTCACATTTAAAATATTGTTGATCCAAATAGCAAGCATGGAGTATAGTTTCAGGCAGATCGAAAAAAAATGGCAGGCAGAGTGGAAAGCGCAGCAGACTTACCAGGTTTCCAATGACTCGGACAAGCCCAAATGTTATGTACTGGATATGTTTCCCTATCCGAGTGGAGCAGGATTGCATGTTGGCCATCCCCTGGGTTATATTGCCAGCGATATCTACAGCCGGTTCAAGCGCCTGAAAGGGTACAATGTGTTACACCCGATGGGCTATGATGCGTTTGGATTGCCGGCAGAACAGTATGCCATCGAACATGGTGTGCATCCGGCTGTGAGTACCGAGACCAATATCCAGAATTTCCGCAACCAGCTGGATAATATTGGTTTCTGTTTCGACTGGAGCAGGGAAGTGCGTACCTGCGATCCTTCCTATTACAAATGGACACAATGGATCTTCCTGCAATTATTTGAATCTTATTATAACAGGGCTACCGGAAAAGCGGAGTCAATCAGCTCCCTGGTTGCCATCTTTGAAGAGAAGGGGAATGAAGGAGTTGTTTGTCCGGGTGAACCGGGACTGCAATTCAACGCGGCCGACTGGAAAGCCTATTCTTCTCATCGCCAGCAGGAAATCCTGATGAACTACCGCCTGGCCTATTGCGGTTATGGAGAAGTAAACTGGTGTGAGGCACTGGGAACAGTGTTGGCAAATGATGAAGTGGTGAATGGTGTAAGTGAGCGTGGTGGTCATCCCGTGGTAAAAAAGAAACTACGCCAGTGGTACCTGCGCATCACAGAATATGCAGATCGCCTGCTGGAAGGTTTGGATCGCATTGAGTTCAGCGAGGCCATGAAGGAAATGCAGACCAACTGGATTGGCAAGAGTTATGGCGCGGAGATTGATTTCGCCGTGAAGTCAGAGAAAGGATCAGTGTCCAGTCTGAGAGTATATACCACAAGGCCCGATACCATTTTCGGCGTGGACTTTATGGTTGTGGCACCGGAATTGGATATTGTAGAGGGATTAAAATCTGAAGGGCAGGCTGCTGCTGTAGAGCAATACCTTGATTATGTGAAGAGCCGCAGTGAGCGCGAGCGGATGGCTGAGAAAAAGATTACTGGTGTTTTCACAGGTTCTTATGCGATCAATCCTTTTGATGGAAGAGAAATTCCGATCTGGTTATCAGAATACGTGCTCGCAGGTTATGGTACAGGTGCCATCATGGCCGTGCCTTGCGGAGATGAAAGAGATCATCGTTTTGCAGAACATTTTTCCATTCCCATCACCAATATAATTGGAGCACAGTATGATGGCAAGGAAGCCAATCCTACCAAGGATGCGATTCTCGAGAACAGTGGTTTCCTGAATGGTATTGGCATGCGCGAAGCAACTGAAATCGTGCTGAAGAAACTGGAAGAGATGGGTATCGGCAATCGCAAAGTGAATTACCGGATGCGGGATGCAGCGTTTAGCCGTCAGCGTTATTGGGGTGAACCCTTCCCGGTTAAATGGCAGAATGGGGTGGCGAAAGCCTTACCGGCGTCTGACCTTCCACTCGAATTGCCTTATGTGGAATCCTACAAACCCGGACCAGAAGGGGAGGGCCCCCTGGCAAATATTCCGGAATGGATTGCTGCAGAACTGGAGACCAATACCATGCCTGGTTATGCTGGATCTTCCTGGTATTTCCTGCGGTATATGGATCCCAAAAACGACAAGGAGTTTTGCTCCAGGGCGGCCAGTGATTACTGGGGACAGGTGGATTTGTATATCGGTGGAACCGAGCATGCGGTAGGACATTTATTATACAGCCGGATGTGGACCAAAGTATTATACGATCTCGGACATATCGGCTTTGATGAGCCTTATAAGAAACTGGTAAACCAGGGCATGATCCAGGGAAGCAGTCGGTTTGTTTACAGGATCAATGGCACGAATACATTTGTATCGAAGGGCTTGTTGAATGAGGAAGGAATGTATGAAGGCAAGCTGGTTGACAAACTGCATGTGGATGTGAATATCGTGGATGGATATGCGCTGGATACAGAAGCGTTTAAGAAATGGAAACCCGAATATGCCCAGGCTGAATTTGTGCTGGAGAATGAGCAGTATCTCTGTGGTTCGGAAGTGGAGAAAATGTCCAAGTCCAAGTTCAATACTGTGAACCCGGACCATATCGTAGAGAGATTCGGCGCGGATACCTTCCGTATGTACGAAATGTTCCTTGGACCGGTAGAGATCAGTAAACCATGGGATACCAAGGGCATTGAAGGAGTACATCGTTTCCTTAAGAAGTTCTGGCGTTTGTATGTGGATGAGAACAAGGGCCTGAACCTGACAGATGAAGCTCCAACTGCGGCAGAATTGAAGGTTTTGCATCGCACGATTCGCAAGATTGAAGAAGATACCGAGCGTTTTTCTTTTAATACGGGTGTGAGTGGATTTATGATCTGTGTGAATGAATTAAATGAGCTGAAATGCCGGAAGAAAAGCATCTTGTTGCCATTGTTGGTATTGCTGGCTCCTTATGCGCCGCATATTACAGAAGAGTTATGGCAACTGGCCGGACAGGCAGGATCCGTATTGGATGCAGCTTTCCCCGAGTTTAAGGAGGAATATGTGCGGGAGTCGGCCAAGGCATATCCTGTAGCAATCAATGGTAAAACGCGTACAGAGATCACCATTGGTTTGGAGGCTTCCCAGGCGGAAGTGGAGGAGATTGTGCTGGCAAATGAGCTGGTGCAGAAATGGCTGGAAGGGAAGGCGCCGAAAAAGATTGTGTATGTGAAAAACAGGATGATCAATGTGGTGATTTAGTCGATTTGAGCACTGATGAAATTTCCAAAAAACCGTCGTAAATGTCCATTTATCGACGGTTTTTGCTTGAAGGGCGAAAGAGTTTTTAAAGGGCGAAAAAACACTACATCTTTGTATCAGCAACAGAGAATAGTAGTCCCTAGATCCTAAACCAATCCAATACCTCTGAAGCGACCGTAGAAACAGCAGAAACCAATCCAATCCTTTGAAAGCAGCAGTAAACGAATCCGACATCCGCGAAAACGAGTAGAATCCAACCCAATGAAGAAGATTTATCAATGCGTCCATCATTGGTAGATTGATTGTCCGGGCTCCCTGAAAATGATGAGCTAAACAAAAAAAAGTAAGCAGTTATTGAAAGGCCTATTTCTATGAAACCGTAGGTTGTTGACTCGTCCGGAAAAAATTGAACCGCCCCTCGTGGGCGGTTTTTTTATTTACTCTTCATCGGAATATATACGTTTTTCAGTGCCGAAAAGTACACCTGCATTCCGAAAATAATTTCTAAGAAGTTCATATTTCTCATCACAGAAATCCCCGCCCTTTACTTTTTTTGAACTTAATCTGTTTCCAGTACATTGAAAGCAAACTTCAATAAATGCGAATGTTTTCCCTTTTGAATCATTAAACAGGATGGCATTTCTTGGACTGTAACAAAGTCCCTCGTCAATAGTGAAAAAGGGCCCCTGGTAGGAAATATTATAAAGGATATGAGTTAATGAGTCAATTTGCGAGGCTGATAAGGTTATTATTTCTTTCACCCTTTCCTGGTTGATTATGCCTTTTTTTACAGGCACTTCTCCACCCATTATAACATTAGCTGGCATATCAAATGAAAGTAACTGAACCTGCTTTGCTCTATTGAATGGATAATTTTGAAGTCGTTGTTTTGGTGTATAGCTATTTGTTTCAATACAATGACGATTCGCACTGTCCATTATTTTTTCCTCCGCAGTTAAATGCCTAACTTCTCCTTTAATAACTGTTGGTTGTGCTGTTAAATTGGAGAAGATCCCAAGCAACAACAGGATAATAAGTATGCGCATTTTTTTATACTCAATCATTATTTAAGAATAGCTAACTCTTTTTCCATCAATACAATATTTCTTGACTCAACCTCTATTCTTTCCACTAACTGCCAACCACCTCTTTTATAAAGTGATTCGGCGGTGTAAGTATATAAGTGGAGTTTTGATATTCCTTCTTTTTTGGCCTCTTCTTCTACTTTTTCACAAAGCAGGGCGCCGTATCCCTTGCCTCTCTCCATCGGAATCGTGTATACCAATGCCAACCAATGTGTATAGATATTCAGTCTAGGTATCTTTTCCAGGATACGAACGGTATTGTATACGCCAGCTGTTCCAATAGGAACTCCATCACTGGTCATGACAAGTTGAAACTGATCTTTTTGCCGAGTAATGGCAGTTAGTCTTGATAAGGTCGTCTCCAGAGGGGAATTTCCATTCCATTTGATACCAGTTGGCTATTTGCTGAAAGATATCAGATTGATTATATGTTAGTCGGCTGCATTCTAGTCCTGCCATACTCCAAAATAAATAAATTTTAAATACCTATTTCTTACTCGAGCTCTTTTGCCGGATTTGACTTTCTATCGATTGGCCATCTATCAATGCATAATGTGGTAATACTCTGAGTATTCCTTTTTGAAAACCTTTTCAGTGATGCAGGACTGGAGAAGATTCTAACTGTTATAAGAGAGGGGGATAGATTGCTTCTCTGACCAGCTCAATCCCAGCGGTAATTCAGTTCCGCTAAATTCAATATGTACCACTCTTCTTCGACGATTATTGATAGTTCTGCCCGAAGCATGTAGCAGGAGTGGTTTCATAAGCATGACTCCTCCTGCATCTACTGAGCAGGTTTGTTCGAGATGCTGGTGATTTATTTCATCGGGACGTACAATTCCATTTGTGTTTGAGCCAGGAATGACTCTCAATGCACCGTTTTCGGCAGTTGCAGAATCGAGATGAATTCTAATGGTAAAGTTATCTTCTAATATTTTTGAAGTCGGCTGAACAGCGAATTGGTTCTGCTTGATCGTCCAGGGCCCAAATCCCTCTAATTCCATTTTTTTTTGTCTACCGAAATGGTGAGGTCCTGATGGTAAGCAACAAACCAGTTCGATTCAGCTGGTTTATCAAAATAGATAGATTTAACTACAAAATATTCTTTTCCAAACCGACTCAAAAGTAGGTTTTGGAGATTGTTATTAAACAGCAGCGGGATGCACGCTGGTATCTCTTTTAGAAATTGTCGAATAGCAAAAAGATCGGCGGATTTCCGGAATGTTGCTTTATTGCTCGTATTCTCATTGATAACAGTTATAATTTCCTCTATTTCAGAAGATGAATAAACTGTGTCAATTACTTCAAAACCATTTACATTAAATACATCCATTACTTCACAGAATTTATTGTTTCGCAAATTCTTTTTACAAATTCTTTTGTATAATAACCACTCGGGTCAAGATCCGGATCAAGAATAGTGATTTGCAGGCCCGTTGCCTTATCACTAATTAAAAGCGGTTCCAGAAGCTCAGATAATTCTGAATACCATAATCCATCTGGTGTTCGACTGTCAACTGCGGGCATTATTTCATCGTTAAGTACATCTACATCTAAATGAATCCAAAAACCGTCCAGTTTTTCCTTCCCAGAGGGTGTAAGCGTACGATTTTCCTGATCAGCCCATCCAGTATTTCAAAATGTTGTGTGCTTGTTAGATTTTCCGGTGCTACTGATTCCTTGTGCATGTTATCGAAAAGGGGTTAGATTATTGTAAAGGTACTTTCTCCTTCCCGAAAGGCCCACTCCATATGTTCAATCAAATGTTGACGTATTAGCAGTTGCAGTTGTCCTACGTGATGAGCTGTGTGACGCATATTGTAAAGCAATATTTCAAGAAAAGGGTAATCCATGTCCCCTTCTTCGGCTCCTTCCGTGAAGCGGGTTTGCATCGTTTCTTCAGTTATTGAAAATATAAGCTGCCTGCATTTTGCACGAATGACTTCAACATAATGCATTAATTCTTTTTTGGTGTAAATCGCATCAGGTATCATATCTCCAATGGACTCAGCTGGTCTTTTTTCCTCAGGTAACTGTGAAAAGGGAAGAAGAGGCGAAAAACTTGAAGGTGGAAAACTGGAGTAATAATCAAGGAATAGTATGGTGTGATAAGTGAGATAATAGGCGCGCTTATGTTGGGAGAAGAAATCATCCGGAACAGAATGAATACAATTAGTGAGCATATCGATGCTCGCGCCAAACTGGTTCCATAATTGTTGACTGAAGAGTTTATCTGGCATAGTTGTTGCCAAATATCAGGATTCGCGTAATATTTTTTCCATTTTTTTGCCCTTGGCCAATTCATCTACCAGCTTGTCGAGGTATCGTACCTGCTGAGTTAATGGGTTCTCAATTTCCTCTACCCGGTATCCGCAAATCAACCCGGTTATCAGATGTGCATTTGGATTCATTGTTGCCTGCTGAAAGAAGGTTTCGAAACTGACTTTTTGCTCAATCAGCTCCTGAATTTTAGCCTCATTGAAACCGGTCAGCCATTCGATCACCTCGTGCAATTCTGCTTTGGTTCTGCCTTTTTTCTCCACTTTCGTTATATAATGCGGATAAACGGATGCAAAGCTCATCTTCGCAATTTTTTCGTCATGTGCTGCAGTGGATTTCATACTATTTGATTTGTTTCCGTATCATAAATTAGCAATCCTTCTTCCGTTTTTAACTGAGCAATCCTTCTTCCTTCTTTTGACCAGATGGTGCTTTGTCCGGCAGCCTCAAAATCATCACAGGGGCCGATACAGTTTACCATCACAACCGGCATTGCATACTTTCGGGCAACTTGTGGGAAATAGGCCATCGCCTTATCTACACCCTGTTGTGATTTGGCCACACTTGCCAGGTAGAGATTGGCTCCAAGCTGATAGGCGCACTCAGAATGATCCGGCTGCAGACTTTCATAACAAATGGCGGGTGCGATTTGGTAGTTTTTAACCGGGATTACTACCTGCTTTTCACCGGCTTCAAAAAATGGAAACTCATCCGAATGTAATTGCTGTTTGAAATAGTATTGCCGCGATTGAAAGGGTTGAAAAATGACCATACCAATTCTTGGTTTTTCCCTACCAACTGTTGGCATTCCCACTCCGATAGTTATTGATAATTGGCTGCTAAGGTCCTGGAGTTCATCCAGGGTACTGTCATCCTCTTTCATTGCCAGTTGTTCTGCAAGCGCTGATTCATAACTGGTAATGGAAAGTTCAGGAAAAAAGATACAGTCGGCTCCTTGTTGGGCTGCCATCCGGATGTAATTTTTATGGATAGCCAGATTCGCTTCGATACTTCCTTTTACTGGTTTGATTTGCGCCAGGCTAATTTTCATTTCTGCTTATTAAGGTAGTAGATATTGTCTGTCTCCTTTATCTGTAGTTCTCTTCTTTGGGGAAAGAATTCAAAATAATACCCGCTGCCGGCGTGCATGAAATAGTTATTCCCAATTCGCTCCAGATCAAATACAACGCCCCTGGTTTCAACCGTAAGTTGATTTCCATCCACTGAACAGTTTACTGATAGCTCATTATTTGAATAATTTCCGGTATAGATTTTCAGATCTTCATCAGATCTGTTGCTGAAAGGAAGGCTAAAGGGTTCATCAAAGCAGATTTTCAGCACTCCTTCTATCAGATCCGTGCGTGGATAATGTATGCCGTTGGTACAATAGGCAATGGATAAATTGGCTTCCGGGTAATGCCATACTGCCGCATAGAATTCTTCTATTCTTCCATTGTGCCCATAACTTTTTTTACTGCCATACTTGTTGGCAAACATCCCCATTCCATACTCATTTACGATCGTTTTCATGCTGGCTAAGCTTGCCTGGCTGATAAGTTTATTTGCAAAGAGGGCATTGATGAAACGAATCAAATCATCCGGACAAGAAACAATAGCACCGGCACCGCCATGAATGCTTAAATCAGTTGATTTTTCGGGTGTCCAGTTTCCATTTTTGTTTTTGAAAGAGTAAACTTGCGGCGTTTTTATGCCTGCATCAGTTCCGAACCATGTATTCGTTAATTGGAGCGGATCGCTTATTCGTTTCTTTAAGACCTCTGCATAGGTTTTCTTTGAAATGCTTTCAATAATATACCCAAGTAAAAGAAAGTTGCTATTGCTGTATTCGGATTTTTCACCCGGCTGGAAATCACTTCCTTTTTGTTTGATAATAGTTAAAAGTTCAGCTTTCGATTTGGGTTGATCCATCCAGGTAGTAAAGTCCGTATCCTTCGTATAATCGTGCAAACCTGTTCTGTGATAGAGCATATCTTCAATGGATATGGATTCGGCATTGGGGAGATCAGGATAAAACCTGCTCAGCTTCTGATCTAAGGATAGCTTTTTTTCTTCAATTAACTGAAAGACGAGTACGGCTGTAAATAATTTGGTTACGGATCCAATTCTGTACAACGTGGCAGGACTTAATTCCTTTCGGTATGGAGGCTGTCCCTTTTTTGAGATAGCCAGGCTTCCCATTGCTACTCCCTTAGAAGAAAGCGTTGTTAAAAAACTGTCCAGCTTCCTGGTGTTGATTTGCTGGGCGTACGATGTGCTTATAAATAGCCAGAGAAATATTGAGAGAAGGACTGATTTCATCTAAGGCAACTGCTTATTGCCCCGTCAAGATACGATACTCCTCGGGTAATTCAATTCCGGAAAACTGGTTAGTCAATCCATAAAACAGAATCAATGTGAGTGCTGCTCCCAGAATCAAAATGCCCCATGCTTGTTGAATCGGGCTTAGTATCAAGATAGGTTGATTCATTTTTTTGCTGTGTATTGCCGCCAGGTGTCCGAAAAAAGAGAGGACGGCCAATGCATAATAGGGAATAAAAAACAGGTTGACCGGAAAACTGTTGATACCCGCTGCTCCAAAATAAAAATTAGTATCCAATTTTAAAAAGAATCGACCCGCCAAAACAGCACTGACATGGATCACCAGGAAAATGGCCAGATAAAGCCCACTATAAAGATGAATTTTATCAAAAAAGTTGGCGTTCCTGCTGCTATTCCTTCGAACTAGCCGAAGCCCGGATAGTATTTGAACCACCACTGCAACCAGTAGTATGATTTCAATAAACGGATGGCGGTATATTTTTCGAAGGCTATCCATTAACTCAATATGCCGCTGAATGCCAAAAATGCTGAAAAAATGATTGAATAAATGAATGCCTATAAAGAGAGATAAAATTACCCCTGAGAAGAAATGAACTTGTCTTGCTTTCATTCTAGTTGAATTACTTCAAAGGTCTTAAAAGAAGTTGTTGAGATTCTTGATGAAAGGTAAGAATTTCGTTACTTGTTTTTAATAACCACTTTAAATCGCATGATCCGTGTATAGTCAAAAAGGACATCAATATAATAAAGAGATTCATCTGTTACAGCATAACTGAACTCATAAACATCCCCGGTTTTATGGTAAGGTATATATTGTTGCTTTTTCAATGCCAGGGTATCGAGTTGAATTACTTTTTTTCGCTTCGACAATTGCTCCTCCTTCATTATATCTGGATTTCTAAATTGATTGGAGTTAATTTGAAGGAACTTGAATGGTCTTTTGTAGGCAATTTTAAACTGAATCGTATCGCCTTTTTTGGCTTCAATAATCCCTGTAGCCGGACTAATTAGCTGTATATTCTGAATTTCCCCTGGGTGGTAGTAGGGGTTGGCGGCGAATTTTTCTTTGGTGTAGTTAGGGATGAGCGCCCATTTTCCCGTTACAGGAAAATGATTGCGGGCAAAATCGGAAGGAGGGGTCATCCAATAGTACTCATCAAATTCTTTTATATAGCTGAGCAATTTGCCTTCTTCATTTTTGGTACAGGCCCCTGCCGCCCAGGTAGGGTCCAATAAATAATAGGCACTGTCAATTAAAATAACATTCCAACTGTGATCCATGGACCCTGCCGAGCCAACCTGGTAGTATTCGGTGCGTACATAACCCGGTACGATTTCTGATTGTATGCCTGCTATATCACACATCTTTTTGAAAAGCATGGAATAGCCCTGGCAAATCGCTTTATTCTTTTTCAGTACGTTGTCGATGTATTTTATCTCCCAGGCAATTCTTTTCGCCTCGCAGTCTTTATCGCCCTTGCATTTGTAAGCTTTCGGTTCTTTATTCCTCTTGGCGTACTTATTGACATATTTGTAATCGTATGCGATATTTTCTGTAATCCATCTGAAGATTGCTCTAGCTTTTTGTAGCTGATCTGGGTAACGATTGGTAAGTTCGTTGGTCAGGTTGGTGAGATCATTTTTATACTTCACCGTCCTCGCAAAACTGTCAACCGCGGCGAATTTGTTTTCTTTTTCCTGGGCGATACTTATAATGGAAAGCGATACTGCAACAATTAGTATAAAAGCTCTGTGCATTACTGAATACATTAATTCCTTTTATTCTTTTGCAGATCAGAAAGAGCATTTTCCAGATCGCTTTTGAGAAACACGATTTTTGAACGCTTGCCTACACAAGCAATTTCAACTTTCGCAGATGGATTCGATAAAAAAGTTGTTGCTATCTCCCGGATACAATCATCAACATGTATGGCTGCATGTGATGCAGCAGGTTCAGAATAACCGGTTCCCCGGTAATCAAAAAATACAAGCGATCGCGTTTACCTTATCTGCTTCCAGGTGGCTGACTTCAGGTAGTTTGGGAGGTTTCCTAATGTGGCAATACCCGGACCGCCATGCAGATATAAAAGAGGTTTTTCCTTAGTTGCACTTAGGGGAGATGCGACTGCAACAGCCAGTTTAAAATTGCCTGCTGATTTATTGAAAGCATCCCTGGATACCGGTATCATGTAACAACTGACGCCGGCACTATCAGCCCAGGAATCAGCAAGGCCGATTGTTGAGCAGAGGCATTTGAATTTTTCTGCCTGGGCATAAACGCTGACTGAATGTATCACCAGCCAGCATAGCGCAAGCACTTTAGATATCATACTCTAATTTACTGAATCCGGATCAGTTAATCACCGCACTAATTTTCTCCCAAAGCGCATTGTCAAATCCTGATACTGCAAAATCAGGATTGTCCGGATTCGATGCTTGTCCCATCCGAATCACTACCATTTTTTTGCTGGGAATTACGTATACGCGTTGATCACCGGCACCCATACCCGCAAACATATCTGCAGGAGCATTCGGAATAAGTGTTCCCTGGTACACCGTCTGATCACTTGGCAGCATATACTTGGATTTACCATTTAACCACCACATATAACCGTAAGAGGGATTGATGGCCTGGGAGGTAGTTGTACTTGCCGTAATAAAGGCTTCATTTACGACCTGCTCTGTATTCCATTTTCCTTTGTTCAGGGCCAGGATGCCAAATCTTGCCATGCTTCTGGCGGTACTATGATAGATCGTAAAGATGGTACCGAAATTCCATCTGCCATCCATACCGATTTTATTTTTGAGTTTGGCATTGAAGTACGCTTCAAATTCCTGGTTGCTGGCTTCCGCCACCACATCGGTCAGCTTCTGAAAAATATTGCTATAGGCCCAACGGGTGCCAGCATCGGCAACATAGGTCAGGTTGGACTTGATCATTAATTGTTTGGTGTCATCATTGCCGGATGTCATTGTCAGCAAATGCTTTACCGTGATGAGGTTCTCCTTCTCAAGCGGCATGCTTGTCCAACCTGTACCCAAATAATCGGATGCCTTATTATTGATGTTCACCAATCCATCCTGGGCTGCCAAACCGGTGGCAGTAGCAACCAGGGTTTTCCCGGCGCTGTTCCATTCCCATTCAGTGCTGGCATTGTGGCCATTGAAATATTCTTCCATCACAATCCGGCCATTTACCAGGATCATAAAGGATTTGGTATTATTAGCAGCAAGAAAATCTTTCAGGGACTGAACTGCATTCTGCTTCCATCCCAGGCTGGACAGGCTGGTGGTTTCCCAGGTGAAATTCCCCGAAACAGGAGGGAAGTATAGGGTATCGGGGGGCGTGGTTGGTCCATCACTATTGTCTTTACTACAACTTGCAAAAGATACAAGGATAAGCAGCAGGTAGGCGATCGGCTTCATAAAATTGGAACTTGGTTTTTCGTTGGACGCGCTTTTTTGCCGAAAGTTTAATCTCTCGTATTACAAAAATCGGTAACGTAAGGTTGAGGGTGATTATTGTGTAACTACAGTTACTAAACGACAAGGTGGCTTATGGTAACTTGAACAAAATTCTTCACAATGAAAAATTCAGCTAAAAATATAGGCAAACTCTTCCTGTTAGCAGTTTCATTGTTTCTATTTTCCTGTACAAAAGAGGATGTTTCGGATCAAGTGAATAATAACACTGATAACTTAAATTATGCCGGGCTGGAAGCTCAAATAAAAGGCTTGCCTAAAGAATCATTAAATACTGCAGAATTAGCCTCATTGTCGTTTATGCGGGAAGAAGAGAAACTGGCAAAGGATGTATATGTTACCTTATACAATAAATGGGGGGTAAATATTTTTACCAATATATCTGCCAGCGAACTCACTCACATGAACACGGTTTTGTTATTGTTGAATAAATATAGTTTAACAGATCCCGTTGGTTCAAATCCAGTTGGTGTGTTTAGAGACACATCGCTACAGAAACTCTATAACCAACTTGTGGCAAAAGGAAATACGAGTATTTTAGAAGCGTATAAAGTTGGTGCGACTATTGAAGACCTGGATCTGTTTGATTTAAAGAATCAGCTAATCAATATTGATAATCAGGACATACGATTGGTTTATGAAATGCTGATGAAAGGAAGTCGTAATCACCTGCGATCATTTTATAAGAATATCCTGAAAGTTGGAGGTTCTTATACTCCTCAATACATATCGCAGGCAGAGTTTGATGCAATTGTGGAAAGTGCAATGGCAACAGGATTTTGATAACTACTCTTTGCTGACTTTGTTTATAATTGACATTAAGTCTATCATACTTTCCTGACTAACTTTTGTAAGTCCCCTGTTAGGTCTGTCAAGGTCTATAATGAGTATAAATGATATGGTGATTACAAGACACAAAATTATTGCAGGATACCTGGCATGTGTAGCTGCTAATCCATTTCCATAACCAAGAATACCGATAGCTAATGCAGCAAAAAGCAATAGCCCAAGTAAAACTATCTCTGGAACGTGATTAGAAATGGCAATGTCCCGTTCTGTTTTAACATCAATCAGTTGGTTGATAGAGGTTGCAAATAATCCTGCAGGAACCGATAGTGGATTGTTTTCTGTAGCCGCAAATGCCTCATCCCACATTAATGTTTGTAGTTGTTTGGCTTCTAAGTTTTGCTGTTTTCTTTCCTCTAAAGGAACATTTGCTCTTGATGTTATACTGAATTCAACATTTACATACTGCTTGAACAATTTATTCATTTTTGCCCGTTGATTCTCTGGCAAAAGTTTGGATCTTAATACGGCGGTTCCAATTGCGTTTGATTCCTTTACCACCATTTGTTTCCTATTGTCAAAACGGGATAATGCCATAGCAAATGTAAAGCCAAGGAGAAAAGTGAATATGGTGAGAATGGCAGTTTGGATTGTAGAGATCTGAGCTTTCATTGGTTGGGTCATTTCAACCTTTGCCTTTAAGCCAATCCAGAAACCAGTTTCAACAGAAATGATCAAAAGAACCAGTGTCACAAGACCAATCAGCCATTGAGGCTGGCTGTATAAAAGTTCTTCGGTCATACATTTTATTTGATAAATATATCAAATATAGTTGACTGACATTGATTCAAAAATTATAGGATTACGCAAGTTTATTTATCCGATAGCCTGGAATATCCCAAACAATGCCGATAATATTATCATCCAGTGAATAATGATGGTAATATACAGCCGTTTTGTTAGTAATAAAATGATGCCAAATACCAATCCCCAAACCAGAAACCACCAAAACTGGTCGATGGATTTTAGTCCGTGTTGGAATATAAAGGGGATAGCAGCCAACGCTATAGCTAGCCATTTATTAACCCGATGACTTTCCAATGCCCGGATAGCAAACCCGCGGTAAACGATTTCTTCAGAAATACCCGCCGTGAGTCCCATGATAACAAAGACTATCCTTGCAGTAGTTGTTTTTGGAATAAGGGAAGAAATTGAAGCTAATCTGACGGGATCCACCTGCATATTGGCAAGAGATATCTCAATAAAGGCAACGATTCCAAAGCCGACCACCAAATATCCTGCGATAAAAAAAAGCGTTTGCTTATTATTCAAAGAATAATTCACAAATTCCCAATTAAGACTAGCTTTTTTAAGTATCCTGGAAATGAGCAGGATTTGGACCAGGTACCAAACAGTAACCAGGATCCAGAAAAAGAGGATGAAATCAAATCCAGCTGCTGTAAATGCTTCTTTCTTCAGTAACAGCAGGGAAAGCAGGGTGGAAATGATGGGAAATCCAAACAGTACCAACAACACCTGGGTTGCCGGAATTTTTGCTGATGCGTTAGCAGTAATGGTTGGTGGCATACTGCGAAAATAGATGTGCAGGGCAGTATACCAGTTACCATTTGGTAAGTCAGCTTAGTTTGCCGGACCGGATCCTGCTGAGACTTTGAGGCGTAATACCCAGGTAGGACGCCAGGTATTTAAGTGGGGTTCGGGTAATATTGGGATTGGTTTTCAGCATCTCGAGGTAGCGTTCTTTGGCGGTTTTGGTCAATAAGTCGATCTGCTGGTTTTGTTTATGAATATAACTGGCTTCGGCTGCAATTCGGCTTACTTTTTCTCCTTTTGCACCGGAAGCAAAGGTCTTTTGAAATTCCTGGTGGCTGATTCGGAAAATAGTAGCGTCTTCAAATAATCGCACTTCAATCGGAGTTGGTTGCCGGGTAGTGAAGGACATATAATCGTTGAGAAAATCTCGGTCAAAAGAGATGTCGATACAAACGAAATTATTCTTCTTCCAGATCAGGTTTCCTCCTGAGCCTTCCATGATGAAATTCATGTATTTCTCCACGCTGCCGGCAGGTTTGAGAATGGTTTCTTTCGGGTATTGAATCACTTCACCCAATTGTTCAAAATTGCGCCATACCTGGAGCTCCAGTTTTATGTAGGGGTCAAAGAATTCTTTTAGGAGTTGCGCTACCATATTTTTTCAGTATTTCAAATACACTCATTCCTGACTTTAATCTTATAACTTTCAAGTGTTGTTTTTAAATTTAGCCAGTCTGTATCTCTTAATGTTCCTGCTGGGTAAAGTTTATCTCTATAATCTTTTGTAATGATTCGGAGACAGTTTGGCATATTCCCCTGAGTTTCATAAACTATCTCTTTAATATCGGAAATGCGATAGGCTTTTTTAACCCAAAAGAAATTATGATTACGTATAAGAAAAAAACTGTTGGATACCTTGAAGTAATACATAAAATAGGAGTTTAGAAAAAACCAAAACAGACCTGCACCGGCTAAAAATATATTGCCTCCGTATGAATTTTTTATGCTATTATTAAAATGCGCATAGATGAGTATTATTATTAAAACCCAAAGAATAATCCCTCTAAAGGAAGTGAATTGGTTACCTTTAAATACTTCAAAAGTATCGATGATTGTCTCATTTGATTCAATGGATAATTCTTTTTTTTCTGTATAATTATTTTTATCTACAACGACCTGTTTAAGAAAGTATTTAAATTCCCAGGAGTTGGAGTACATGTCATTAAAAATGTATCGGATCTCATTATTACGAAATGTAATGGTTGCAGCCTCCATTGGAAGATTGTCTACATATTTAAAAGGTCGTTTTCCTGTAAGAGTAACTTTTTTTATATCTGTCAATGCATATGTTGTATTTCCAAATGAAATAAAATCTTCATCCAGTATGATTGTTGGCGCATTCTTTATGTAACGGTAAATGCTATAAACCGCAAGAGCATAACAGGCGATACCCATTATGAGCAAAAAAAATGTTTTTACCTTGACATCTCCTTCGCTACTTTCTCGGATGTAACCAAAAATGATTGCAGAACCCAAGGCAATGTAGAATAGAGCCAGAAAAATTATTGAAAAATAAAAATTATAGGGATGTCTTTTGGAGACAATTGGCGACATTAAACAGTATTTATTGATGAGTATTACCAGCGTCTTACTTTAGGCGTAAAGAGTTAAAAAACCTGGTAATTGAATCGTTTGGATAGTTCTCTTTGAGAGTGATGGTCTGAATGATGATTGATTTGTTTTTTACAAGAATCATTTTCATCCTGATCATTGCCAATCCTTCCTGGTATTCAATTTCAATTATTCTATGAGGATATATACCTGTTGTTCCTTCAGTCTGGCTTATTAATTTGCCCTTGCTTGAATTTACAGCTCCATTGATGGCGCCATCAAAAAATATATTCAGTTTATCTTTTTTATCAGAATGTATGGTTGAGTCCGGATAATCAGTATCAAAGAGCATATAGACTAAATTACTGTCGTTGCTATTTTCGTCGGATGCCCAAGCGCTTATGTTCATTAATAAAGTGCCAACCGCTGTTTCCAGGTATTGAGTGTTCTGTTGAAATTGATTTGGAAATTCAATTGTGTATTTATCTGTTTCATGTTTGTATTTGGTTGTCTGTGCCGTTCCTTCCTGGCTGCCTGCAAATAAGAGTAATAGAGTACTTAAAAGAATGCAGAATTTCTTCATATTTCTGGGTTGTGAGTTGATTAATTGTAGCATTGGTTTAGGTTATTAATTATTCGGCAGGTAATTTCCAGTAATTATAAACTTGTTTCAACCAGTCTTCCTGATTTGATAACTCCATGTCCGGTTGAATACCAATATCTTCAAATTTAAACATACCAGGCGTTCGCATATCGGTTGGATAAAAAACAAATTCCCCTCCTGCAATCAGAATATGCCTGCCATAGTTACTACCATAGGCCAGCATACCTTTGGTAGATTGACCTGCCAATACAACCCCTTTTAATTTGGATAATTTAGATGCAGTTATTTCTCCCTGGCTGAGGGTATAGGCATTGATTAAAACAACTACCCTGGATTTTTTCCTGATATGGTTAATCCACTTAATATAGAGCTTCGCCATGGAAGCTGCACCACCTGTATTATTACGCAAATCGAAAATAGTATAGGCTTGTGGATTGGAACGGGTTAGCAATTGAAACAGGCTATCGGATTGCTTCTTCAATTTACCATTGTTGGAAAAACTACTTACGCGCACATATTGTACTGAAGGAAGTGGTTCATTGAGCAAAAAGGGACTGGCAGTATCCGGCAGATTGGAATAATCTGAACCGTTTAATTGTTTTGTGTAAATACCAGTATAGTCGGACTGATAAAATTTCGAATACAGCAGTTGTTGATTGGAATATCGCTCAGTAGCGTAAAAGTTGAAATTTTTTGTTACTGGATGAATATAAATTGCTGAAAACCGGTTGTTTTCTTTTTCTCTTAACCAGGCCATGATGTATCCGGGTTTTACATAGGGTGATGAGGATTCCAGTACAACTCCCATATATTGCTGCTCACCTGATTTAATTACGCCCATCCTGTAATAGTTGCCATACAGAAAGATACCCTCCACTTCTGAAGCCGATTTGACAGCTAATTTCAGTTTTAGTGAATCCAGGTCCCAGTTAACGTTTGGCATATCCCGGAAATAGTCAGATGCGTGGAGTGAGTCAAGTTGTTCTTTTGTTTGAAATAGCTGGTAATTTACCCGTTGATAAAATCCCAGGTGATTGTCCTGAACCTGTTCCAGTAGTTCCGTTAATAAAAGAAAGCGTTGCCAGGCAAAGGTGGTATCCGGCCTTTCAAGAAGTTCAGCTTTCTTTTGCTGGTAAAGCTGTTTTCGGTCACCTTTAATTTGTTGCTTAAAAGACTTGGTTTTCCGTAGCAGTGAATCAAGTGAATTCACTTCCTGCTGAAACCGGGTAGTTTGAGCTATTGCAAAGGCTGGCAGGAAAAACAAGATAATTAAAGAGTATACACGCATTAATATACTAAGTGCTGTTTGAAAAGATTTATCACCACCACCTTACTGGCTCTGGTGAAGTGTCTTTTTTAAAAAATGTGTTGTCTATTTCAATAGATAATTCCATTGCTTCACTTTTTCTAATTTCCACTATATATTTTTTGGCATCCTGCCTTATTTGATTCCTGATTTTAGAATATGCTTTACATGGGTTATTCCAGATTGCCAGCACGAGATTCCTCTTAATATCGCGACTTTCGTTTATGCATGGCATGAAAGGCTTTCTGTTTAGTATGAAACTTAATATTTTGGCACTTCTCTCATTTTGATAACTCGCTACGGAATTAAAGAAGATTTCTGAATCGAAATAGAATCCTTTGCAAATATTTCTGTAAAATATTCTGCGGGAATATTTTTCATATATATCCAGGTAAGAATCATCCGGAAAATTTTCCATTAATGAGAAAGAATGATTTGACAACCATAAAATATTATCAGATAGCATTTGTTTAATAAAGGGGATGTCTTCTGGTTTTTTATAAGAGGCTAAAACATATAGTGCTTTTTCGTAGTGTTCGAACTGGTCATAAAAGTTCCGCTCCCGATTAAGCATTTTTTTAATAATCGGGTAATAGGTTTCATTCAATTCGACATGTCCTATTTTGTCAAATGCACTATTGAGGTAAGAGTGATGTAAGATTATTTCCCTGATGGTTGTGTTTAATGCTGCCGTATCAGTCCATTTGCCATTATGTAGCATCTCATCAGATACCCGATGATGAACGATACCCCATTCACCCTCGTTTACTGCCACTATCGCAGTATCTGATAAGTGATTCATAATAAGGTGAAAATGATCGAAACCAGGTCTTTCCAGCATCTCTCTAAGTGCAACTGCGCGTAAAACAGGATGTTCGGATTGGCTTAATTTTTCTAATTCTTTATCGGTAGCGTTCCTTTCTATGAATTTCGTATTGCTATCATATCCAACTATACCCTGCTCAACTGCCTTTCGTAAATACGGCTGTAAAGATTGGCTGAAATCTCTTATCGCAAAGGAATTACCACTGCTATTTGAACAGGCCACTAGCAATGGTATTACGACCGCAGAAATAAATAGTATCCTATGGTTCATTTGGGATGGAGTTGGTTAAAGTTATTTATTGGATAATTCAGTCGTTCCATAGTGAACTCCAACTTCTAAAAAAAACTGCTTAAGTAGTTTTAACTTATCAGTACAGGATTCGCCTAAATCAATTATTGTTGAACTGGTTTCCCAATTATCACATTCAAAGCAAATCTCAATGAAATCATAAACCTGGTTGTTTTGATCGATAAACAGGATGGCATTTCTGGGGTTGTAGCAGGTTGGAATGCTGCCTGTTAAGAAAACACCCTTGGGAGGGGTGTAGGTTGATTTTTTTCCGTAATTGTACAACAAATCTGTCAGTATATCTATCTGTGACGAACGTAGTGTGATGATTTCGAAAAGTTTACTATAGCAAACAGTATCATTCATTCGGGGTAAACTGTCCCTGTAATAGTTTAGATCATCAGTTGAATTATTTTTAAAGGATACCAATTGTATGGTAGAAGCATTAGAGAAAGGGTATTTTTTACTACGTTCCGCAGGAGTTAGCGCATACACCTTTCCACATTTCCTGCTTTCTTCATAGAGTATTTGCTCCTGTGCGGATAATGGCCTGCCAAATTGCTTTTCACTAAATGTTCTGTAACTACGGCAGGAAATCATCATAGTAGTTAAAATAAATAAAACCAGGTAGTCAGATAATTTGGATCCTTGCATGGTGGTTTGTTGCGTTGAATAATTTAATCATAAGTCCACTCCATTATTGTCAATACATTATTCTCTCTATCAATTGAAACAATTATAAAATAATAGGTATAACACCAGCTTTCCGGAATTAATAGCTTTTTATCATCAGGACTGAACCAGTCTTTTGATAGTACATAAAAGTAATTGTCATCTCCAAATTGTTGATGAATCTCCAGATACCTGTTAAGCAATGTTTTAAATTCGTCCTTATCATTACCCCAATCTGGTTCATTTGAGAAATCAAGTAGAAATTGTCTTGTTTTTTCTTTGTTTAATTTTCTGAAGTCGGATATGGATATTTTTTCAATATTGAATGCTTGACGTAAATAACCTATGCCTGGTTCTTTTTTTACGCAGTCACGTAAACTGTCATAAGAGAGGTTTTTTGATCGGATGAACCTGTCTACTATTTCATCATTGTTTATTTCTGCCTCTAATACAACAGCAAATTCAGTCAGGTTGATGCCTTGAAATTCTTCATCAATTTCTAAATGCCTGTTAAGTTCGAAGCTGATCATCAGAATTTGTTTCTAAATCAGATATTATTTCAAGTCACTGTATATATCAAACTTATCAAAAGCGATTTTCCCAAATTCTTTGGTGGTTTTAATGTTCGTCTCCATCTTATCAGGCTCGGTTGTATGATAATAGACACCGCCATCCTTGTTTAAATACCAGTTCTTATCCGCAGTAGAATATTTAAAGGTGATGATTCTTGTCCAGCGCCAGGCGCTTCCACCATAATGCTCAATAGAGAAGTAACCCTTTTTGATGACTATACCCATATAGGGATCGCCCATCATTCCGCCGCAGTTTACACAATACACCGCATTGTCATTCCGGGCCGCGAGTGTAAAGCTCTTGTTTGCCTGGCCGATTAAAATCAACAGCGGTCTTTTTACTGTATGATCCACATCATTTGCCATCGAGTCTTCCCCATTTATTTTCAACACCAATAGTTTATCAGGATATTTATCAAGATTTAAATCTCCTGTTGCGGAATCTAGTAGGGAGTAGCCCTCGGGGATAAATTTTTCGATACCTCCCTGCTTTTCATTCATACTGACGCTTGATTGAGCAAATCCAAATGTCTTAATAAATAAAATAAAAATTACAATCACCGCAATATTAAGGTTAGTTTGTTTTCTTCTTTTCCTCATAGTCCAGTTTCATATCTATGATTGTATCAAGATTTAGAATCAAATACAGCAATAATAATCCAATTGATAAGCCATTTAAAGGAGGTGATTGGATGGGTCCAATCCTAAAATAGAAAGTGGATATGCCAGCGGTCATTGAAAGTAATCCAAATGTTCCTGCAAGAAAAAATACCCCTGTTAAAATGACTGTCTTTGTGAAATTTGTAAAATAGAAATAGATAATAATTAGAAGAAATACTATAGTAACAAAGTGCTGCCATTGTGCAGTTGCTTCATCCCTAAATAAATTGATCCAGCCTGTAATTACAAATCCTAAAGCAATTAGTATCGTTATTCCTAGTAATATTCTTTTCTTCATTTTGTTATCAGTGGTCATTGGAAAGGGGTATCATTTATTCAGTTTTTCTTTGAATATCTTCTTGTCCCATGCAATAAGAATTGCTTCTAATTTTTCGTCTCGTTTTAGAAATTCCTGAACGGTTACATTTATTGGTTTATCAGATTGATTTGTGCTGAGAAATGCTATCTGTTCGTTATATAATTCAGTAATAATATTCCAATCTCCAACTGGAATGCCGACTTTAAGCCACAAAAATTCTTTTGTAGTAATTTCTCCTATTTTATTTACCAATTTTATTTTTTTAACCATATTTCTGGCAGAAAAGGAAGCTTCAAAGTATCCTCTGTAATAGTTGTTGGCCCCTCCTTTATCCAGGTAAAATATATTCGCTTTTAGTACGTCTTCCAAGGTTATTTCTGTATTGGAAATACAATCGGTGAAGACTATTCTATGTTCACCATCATTCCTATAATCATGATGATTAGTAACAATAGCTCCAGCAAATTGATGGTCATTTATTTCAATACTGATGATATCCCCCGTTTTGAAGTAGCATTGTCTAACTACAACTCTCTTTCGTTTAAGTGGACTGGGACGTGGGGTCTGAATTTTTAAAATAAACTCAGATAATACTTTAATTCTTTTTTGCAACTGTTTTTTGTCTTCAGCCCATAAAGACATCCATTTGTCATTTGTGGCCGCCTTCACCTTTTCCAAAGTATATGCTTCCAACTCTCCGCACATCCATTGTCCATAGGCGATTCCTGTCCAGATTTCTGAGTAGTACTCCTGAAATTTATTCGGTTGATGCTCTTTTTCCAGGTGTTTGCGTATTTTCTTAATATCATGACCGGAATTATACAATTCTTTGAATTCCGTCCAAACGTCAACCGTAGTATCATTCTGTAATATGCCGGTACCCCAGGTGCCCATTTGGTTTATTTATTTAATTCTTTTGCAAACTCGTTATCACTTTTTGTTGGACTATTTTCCAGCGCCAGGATAATTACATCTTTTAGATCTTCGTTCGTTAGGTACTGTTCTAGAGTAGGTTTTAGATTAGCCATTTTTTGTTGTGCAATTGCGGATATTACCCAGCCTTTTGATTCCATTTCCCAGGATGAGAGGAATTCAATCAATTTAGCTTGTAGTTTTTCGTATTTTTCAAAATATGAGAGTATTTGTATGGCAAATATCTGCTCAGTTCTGATTGGCGAATCAATAAATTTCCAGCTGGTTTTTTTGACGCTTTCAACATCATAGGTAATATACTTATTGATTAACAGAGATACTGGAAGTCCATCCGGCGGCGAAGTTAAAAGCTTAAATAAGGGTTCCGCAGAATTGGGTGCTTTGTTTTCCATTAGCGCGGTGGAACACCAGGTTTTAAGCAGTGAGTTTTCATCTGAGTTGATTCTTTTAATCAGTTCTGTATTAAAGCTTGTATCCCTGGCCAAACCTATGAGTCTGTACCCCAATGCCCGCTTATTCGAATCTGGTGAATTAAAGAGCACTGCTATATTGGTGATGTAATCATTGCAATAGCTGAAATCGTTCAATGAATCTACTGCCTCTAATTCGAATAGTAGATTATTTATTCCGGAAAATTCTTTAATTGTTGCCTTTTCCTGGTGAGCTATTTTGCTGATTTCATTTAATAATTGTGATGGCACTTTACAGCTTTTCTTTTCTATCAGCGAACAGGAATGAAGTGAGAATAAGATAATAGGTAAGTATATTAATTTCATAATTTTAATTAGTAAGTTCCCATAAACCAGTTTAAAGTAATACTATCCAAACTCATGTATTCCTTTGGTAAACTACGCAGTATTTTACCCTGATCTTTATTGGGATTAAGCGTTGGTTTAAGTGTCTTTATGAATGTTTTATTTTCTGGATCCAGTTGATATAAATATTCAATTGTATCGATCTGTGTTCCGACCCAAGTAAATTTGTATAATCCTGCTGCCCCAGGGTGATCATATGTTAGTCCGAGAATTGTTTTTTCTTCTGGATAAAATGTGGGGTTTAGAAATATATAGGGTGATGTAAAGGCACCTGTTTGTTGTTGGTACAGGTAAACATGATAAACATCTGCTAAACAGCAACCCGAAGAAGGATAGGTGTGGACAATATAATCATTGAAAGAATCCCCATTAATGTCTCTGATAGTGTCATTGAGATAATTCAACTTCCATTCGGTTCTTTCTGCAATCAGTTTAAAATTGTTTTTTTCTATACTATAAATAGTTAATGCTACCTCGGCTGGTGTAACTCTTCGAATTAAGAGATGTTTGTTGTTTTCATCAAAGAGATTCCCCATGACTAATGCCGTTTTTATTTCCTCTGATGAGTCTTCATATGGCTGATAGAATTCATAACTGAATGATGTTTTTGCCTTATTCTGGTCTGCAATAACTAGCGCATCAGCTAGTGTTTGAAGAATGAGTAAACTATCTGCGTTCTTCGTTTCCACTGAAACCAGCTGGTTTGCCTGTTTAGGCGATTCATTACAACCTGTAAGCGCTGTAATTAGAATAATTGCGAGGATTGTTTTTACCACTACTATTTGTTTTCCAAATCGGAGTTGTTTTCGGATTCGGGTAATGCTTCGCCACCTGAGTCCCGGAGAGGGGTCAAAGGATAAGTTTGACAATATAGATATTCCCCTGGATTGATGCAAGTGACTGCTTGTGATTCAATTGATTCAATTCAATCGGTTGATAATGCACTGATTATTATTAGTTTATTAGATATTATACGTAGGATGTACGTAAGCATATTGAAAGATTAATGAAAGATGTGTTTATTTCTTATATTACACTAAATCAATATCTATGGCAATCGTACAGAACAATTTGCTCTTCCATAATTTCCATGGCAAGTTTGGAAAAAGCATGGTATTTCGGGTGGTGCGTGGTAAAACAATCGTCAGTAAATACCCCGATATGAGCCGAGTGGAGCGTTCCCCCGATCAAAAGGCCTATAATAATCTATTTCGGGAAGCAGTTCAACATGCAAAGTCTGAACTCATAGACCCTAACACCAAAGCAGCAGTGTTGAATCGGATGAAAAGGAATCCCAAATTGAAGGATCGGAACCCTATGAATGTGTTGGTGTCTGAGTATTTAAGAGAACGTTCCTATATCATGTCCAGGGAGGAAGCCTCAATGCTGGTAGTACAATACAATCAAAAATACCAGTTGAACGAAAGACAATCGGCTGCACTGAAATTCCTTCTTATCTATGGGGAAATAAACAACACACTCTATTTACAGATCAATAAAGTTTCCCGACCAACCGCTACCCGTGATTTGGCAGATTTAGTCACAAAAGGTATCCTCCTTTCTAAAGGAAAAGGTCCGGCTACCAGCTATAAATTGCAGGATAAATTACTTGATGAGTCAATTAACCTATTCAAAAATTGAATCAAACAGGCAGCATAATTGAATCAAAACAAGTTTTAATTGAATCAGAATTGAATCAAATCCGATGAATTGAATCAGCTAGCGCGTTCACTCTTTCAACAACTCCGGATTTACCAGCCGGATCATCGCACTGCTTTGCTCATTGGCGAAGAGCCTGGCCTCAAATCTCTTGTCGCCCACAATCGCTACCATAAAGGAAGTGTTCGGGGGGATGCTTCCCAGGTTCTCGGCTACCATTACCAGCTCATTGTCCGCCTGCAGATCAGCCGCATTGATCTTAATCGTATAAGCCTCCTCCGTTAACCGGATATTTTTAAATAACAACCTGCCATTCAGGAAAAGCGCTATAGAATCACCATCCACCTGGGCATTGTCGTAAAAGCGCAGCTCAATTGTCTTAGCCGTGATAGGGATCACCGTTTGCAGGACATTCTTACGGGTTGTGAATTTCTTTTCCACCACATCTATGGGTGCAGTTGCCACTGGAGCAGGAGCTGGTGTGGTTGCAACAGGAGCAGGGGTAGGGTTTGCAGCACCCGGCTCGGGAGCACTCACAGCAGGCGGAGGATTGCTCTTACCCGGAGCAACTATCACCATCACAGGTTTCATATTCTTCTCCTCAGGAAAATTCACTTTCGCCGTAATCTGTGATATACTATCAATCAGGATCGGATCATTACCCCCCACGAAATAATTATCTATGATGAAATCCCACTCATCATTGAAGATGGGTTTGGACATTTTCTGGAGATGAACTTCCCCATTTTTACTGTTTTGTTTATCGCGACTTGAACTGGTGCCATCAAGGTACATTTCCTCGCCCCCCGGACAATTAAAATCTGCTACCATCATCTGTGCACCGGCATCCGGCCGAAGTTGCATAATACCTCCGGTGCCATAATCATCCAGCAACATCTCATCCCACCAGATCACTGAATTGGTATTGGGATCAAAATGCCCGCGTAAACTGTATCGCTTGTACTTGTTCTTCTTCTGGTAATAATAGGCAACCCCAACTAACTCATCTCCCGATTTCACAATCTTCACTTCTGCCTGCTGCCCCTTGATCTTGCCCCTCCACACACCCGTAATGGTTTGTGCATGGACGCTGAAAGAAATAGCCAAAAACAATAGACTGAGTATAAAAAAAGGGCGGCGACTGATTCCGGAGGAGTTCTTCATGTTGGATAGTTTCACGCTCCAAACTAACGAAGGAATCCCCCAAAATCGTTCGCCACCCCTTATTTTTATCTTTCCCTTAAGGAAATCCACCTTTCTCACGTCTCACGTCTGACGTCTCACCTCTTAAAATGCCTTCTTTTCATTGATCGTCTTCAACATCTCCTTAACCGCCGCCTCGATCTGTGCATCCTTTCCATTCAGGAAATCTTCGTACGAAAGTGGTACCCTTATATCCGGCTCCAGTTGTAAATTCTCGGTAGGTCTTCCTTCCTTGCCAATTGTTGCAACCATAGGAATGCCAAATACAATAGTCGGATCAATCTGTGTCTCCCACCATACTGCTGTACCTGTTCCCGGAACCGGCATGCCGATCAGTTTACCCACGCCCTGCTGCTTGTACACATAAGGGAAGATAAAGGCATCGGAATAGTTGCCCTCACTCATCACCACACAGCTGGGTTTGCTCCACCTGCCGGCCGGCTCCCCATCTTTCAGGCGATTGCCCTGGGGCGCAAAATCCAGGTACCGTTTGGCACTCAGGAATGTCAGCAGGTCGTCGTGCAACCAGCCACCTCCATTGAAGCGGGTATCCACAATCAGTGCTTCTTTGTCACCATTTTTACCCAGCACTGCATCAAAAGTGTTTCTGAAACTGCCATCGTTCATGCCCTGCACATGCACATAACCCACTTTACCTCCACTGAGTTTGTTCACCATCGCATCCATCTTCTTTACCCAGCGTTTGTACATTAGAGATGCCTCATCCTGGAAGCTGATCGGTTTGGTGGATTCCTCCCAGCGTTTGCCGGATGTTGGATCATACAAACTGAGCAAGGTATTCTTCTCTGCTTTGCGATTCAATAAAGCTGTCCAGTCGTTCTCCTGGCTGATTGACACGCCATCAATCTTTTCGATCACCACACCCGCTTTCACTTTACTTTCTGCACGATCCAGTGGTCCGCCTTCTATCACCTCCGTTACGATCAGGCCATTGCCGCCCTTGCTTTCATCATAGAGCAGGCCGAGTGCTGCAGTGGCATCGGGGTTTTGCATTTGCGGACTATAACGTCCTCCTGTATGCGAAGCATTCAGTTCACCCAGGAGTTCACTCAGCAGTTCCTGGAAATCATAGTTATTGCTGATATGGGGCAGGAAACGTGCATAGTCTTTTTTCAGTCCCTCCCAATCAATGCCGTGTATCTTGGGATCATAGAATTTCTTCTGTACCTGTCTCCAGGCATGATCAAAAATATATTCGCGCTCTGCCGCGGCATTTAAGACCATTTCGCCGTCAATGGAAATTGGACTAATCTTACCTGCCTCATCAATCTTCACCAGGGCACCGCGATTGGTTACAAACAGACTCTTACCATCCTTGCTCATCTGGATACCACTAGGTGTACCACCAAGTTTGGCCAGTATCTTGGTTTCCTTGGTGCGCGGTTCTGTAACCCAGAGATCATACCCTTTCTCAAAAGCCGCCAGGTAATAGATCTTAGAACCATCTTTGTTCACTGCATAATCCGCAATGGAGCTGGAATTAATGGTGAGCCTTGCCACCCTGTTCTCCAAATTCTCCAACAAGGGTGTCCACTTCGGTTTTTCCTCTTCAGGCGCCTTCACCTCCTTCTTCCCTTTCTTCCCTTCTCCTTTTCCTCCCTTCTCCATTACCCCCTCTTCCTTTTTTCCCTCTTCCTTTCCTCCATTCTTCCTCTCCTCCACCAACGCATACTCTTCCTTACTCAACTTAAACTTATCATAGAGGTCCTGGTCTAAAAACCCTGCATATATATCCACTTCCCTGCTGCCCTGCATGGCCAGTGATTTCCGGCCTTCTTTGGAACTGGTCCAGAACACTGCTTTACCATCCATGCCCCATTTGGAATTACCCTGACCAAAGCCACTCTTGATCGGATGCTGAATACCTCCGCTGCCATCGGCCTTGATCATGGCCATGTTATCTGAAAACATTTTGCCATCACTGTCATCACTGATGATCCACTGGCCATCGGGACTCCAGTTGAAATCCCAATCCCCATCTGAATAGGAATAATTATGCCCGGTGGGCAGGAGTGTGCGGGTTTTCTTAGTGGCAAGATTATATACTTTCAACTGATTACGCTCTGCTACATACGCGATCTCCTTTCCATCCGGAGAAAACTTCGGCTGGTATTCTTCTTCAGAGGTAGCAATCAGGGGAGTTTCATTTATAACTGTTGCTGCATAGAAATAAGGCTCTTCCGCGCGTGCAATGGTTGCCTGGTAAATATCCCAGTTATCATTACGCTCGGCAGCATAAATCAATGCTTTGCCATCCGGACTCCATTGCACCATTCTTTCCTGCTCTGGCGTATTGGTAATACGTTTGGTTTGTTTGCCTTCTACACTGGTTACAAAGATTTCGCCACGCGTTACAAAGGCAATCTCCTTGCCATTGGGTGATAATGCAAACTGCGTTACGTTTCCATTGATAGATACATTCTTCGTTACACCAGCGCGACCATCATTAAATATTTGAACAGCTAACTTCTTCGGTTGCTCACCCTCTTTCATCGTATAGATCTCACCGTTATAAGTATAACAGAGGGTATTGTCTTTACTCGCAGTTAAATGCCGCACCGGGTGGCGATCCAGTTTGGTCAGCTGTTGTTCCGCCATCCGGTTTAATACAGGTGCCTTGTAAATATTCTGGGTGCCGTTTTTCTCACTCAGGTAATAGATGAACTGGTCATCGCCGCTGAATACCGGCTCCCGATCCTCTCCCTCATAACCAGAGATTTTGCGAAAGGTGTTGGTGGCTGTTTCCATTACCCATATATCGCGGGTAACAGATGAGTTGTGGTGCTTACGCCAGGCATCTTCGTATCCCTTGCGATCCTGGAATACGATCTGAGTACCTTTGCTGTTATAGCGTGCAATATCCATTCCGGCTGAGCTGAGCAGGATATTACGTCCACCTGTAACCGAAACGCTGTATAAATTCTGAAACAAACGCGGACTGTAAAAGCGAATATTCTCTGTAGGAATATTCCTCGCGCTTCCAAAGATCACCTGTTTGTTATCGGGTGAAAAATCAAAAGGAAAATCAGGTGAACTGTGATGTGTTAATCGAACGGGTGCGCCACCTGTTGCAGGCATTACAAATACATCAAAGTTGCCATAACGGTCAGATGCAAACGCAATGCTTTTGCCATCTCTGCTCCAAACCGGCATCATATCCTGTGACTCGTGAATGGTGAGGGGGATGGCAACCCCGCCGGTTGCATCCACGCGATAGATATCGCCCTTGTAACCAAAGGCAATGGTTTTGCCATCCGGACTAATACTGGGATATCTCATCCAAAGCGGATTTTCCTGGGCCTGCAAGCCTGTGCCGAGCAGGCAGACCAACAAAGCCTTATACATGTGTTTCATACTACAGCTGTTTAGAGCATTAAAGTTAAGGATGGATCAATTGCACGCGCCCCATGTTTAAACAAAGCGATTTCAATTGCCCCGATTGATGGAATTTTAATACAAATGATTTTGATATGGCAACACCTGGAATGGTATTAATCGACGCCCTGAGGAAAACAGCTTCCAATCTGAGGAGCGGTGCTTATTATGCCTGGGGCCATCATGGCGGATGCAATTGCGGTAACCTGCTGCAGGTGGTTACCCAACTCAGCAAAGAAGAGATCCTTCAGTATGCACATACGGGGGTAGGAGAGTGGACGGAAATTGCGGAGGAGTATTGCTCGGTAACCAGTGTGCCACTGGGCCTCATGATGACCAAGTTGCAGGAGATCGGGCTTACCCCCACGGATATTCATAATATAGAATACCTGGAGGACCGCGACGTGCTGAATGCCCTGCCTGGTGGGTTTCGCTGGCTGAAACGCAACCAGCGGGAAGATGTGATCCTCTATTTTGAAGCCTTCGCCAACCTGCTGGAAGAAAAGCTATTGCAACAGGTTCCGGTGGAAGCTCTTTTAAAGGAATCCATGAACACCCCGGTTCAGGAGGCGTTTACCACCTGAACCTCCATATAATGTGTCTCGGGCACTATGGGCAGCTGGCGGATGAGTTGAAACAAGAGCGCAGTGGCCGCCTGCCCCATTTCATACCCCGAGGTGCGCACATAAGGAAATTCAAAGGGCAGGTACCGGGGGAGTTCTCCATCGCTGATAGCAGCCAGGTGGAGCTCCTCTGGGATCCGTACCTTCTGTTTATATAAAACAGGCAGGATACCGGAAAGCAGTTCATCACTCATTACAAAAAGTCCGGCCGGCCGGGCCAGAGATTCCCAGGCTTTCTGGAACTGGTCACCTGCTTCTTTTGGATCGTCGGTAATCACGCGTTGAACGCAGTCGTCCTGCCAGTTGTGTTGGCGCAATGTTTCATTAAACCCTTCCAGCCGGTCCTCGGTAATTGAGAGCCGGGTATCGGCAAACACCCCCATGATACGCGAACCTGCTGGCAGCGAGGCAATCAATCGCTCCACAGCAAGGGAAGCAGCTTCCTTACCAGGCATCACCACCTGGTGGGCCAGGGAGTTTTGAACAACCTTATCGAAAAATACAATCGGCACTCCGGCAGCCATCAGCTCCTGGAAATGTTCGATATCGTGGCTTTGGCGGGATAGGGATACCAGCACGCCATCCACCCCCATATTGGCGCAGATCTCGGCGTTTTCAATTTCCCGGTCGAGACTGTCATTGGAGTGGAGAACCAATAAGTTATAGCCCTTGGCGTGGGTTGCTTCTTCCACTGCTTTGATAAGGGAGGGGAAGAAAAAGGAGGCGATTTCGGGAATAATAAGGCCTATGGTGTGACTGCTGCCCCGGCGGAGGTTAATTGCCATGAGGTTTGGCTTGTAGCCCATTTTTTCGGCCAGTTGTTTGATTTCCTGGCGCAGAGAGGCACTGACATCGGGATGGTCGCGCAGGGCCCTGGAAACTGTGGAGGGGTTGATGTTCAGCTTTCTGGCGATATCTTTTATTGTAATACGAGCCACAAAAAAGTTATTTTTTAATAAAAACTTGCTAATTTTAACTCAATATGTATTTTTTACACAACAAACGTTTGCGAAACCGTTTGCAGGTTAAAAGGTAAAAAAACATTGATAAAAAGTTGGAATTTGATTGCTGTTGGTGCTGTGAAAAGCTGGATAAGAAGTTTAAGCAGCGTTTCAACATAGATGATTGCCTATAAAAAACCGGGGTTGTGCCCGGGATTTTTGGGGGTGGGGTTTAAAAAGTTTTATATCAAAATCAATATAAAAACCGTCACGAAAACCAAAACACAACAACTATGACTGTTGCATTGCCACGCTGGGTAAGAGGCCTCTCTATCCTCTTGCTTTGTATGTTCCTCGGCTCCTCTATACAGGCCCAGGAAAGAGTTATTACAGGAAAAATCACAGATTCAAAAGAAGGGACGCCAATTATTGGGGCTACGGTTACCGTAAAAGGAACAACCATTGCAACCTCTACTGAAGTAGATGGTACCTTTCGTTTGGGTGGTGTGCCAGCCGATGCCAAAACACTGGTAATTACTTCGGTTGGATTTGCTACAAGAGAAGTAGCGATTACAGGTTCTGAAATTTCAGTTGCTCTTACTTCCTCTGACGCTGCTTTAAGTGAAGTAGTGGTAGTAGGTTATGGAACAGCTCGTAAAAAAGACCTGACAGGTTCTGTTGCCCAGGTAAAGGAAAAGGATTTCAACCAGGGTATCATGAACGCTCCGGATCAGTTGATCCAGGGTAAGGTAGCTGGTGTTCAGGTACTGAACAACAGTGGTCAGCCAGGCGGACAAACTTCTGTGCGGATTCGGGGTAACTCCTCTGTTCGTGCCGGTGGTCAGCCTCTTTATGTAGTGGATGGAGTTCCCCTGGATGGTCGTTCTGCACGTCCGGGATTGGATGCCCGCGGTTTGGGTGCTTCTCCGGATGCTAACCCGCTGAACTTTTTGAACCCTGCTGATATCGCAAGCATGGACGTATTGAAAGACGCGTCTGCAACTGCGATCTATGGTTCAAGAGGTGCCAATGGTGTTGTTTTGATCACCACCAAAAGAGGTAAGAGCGGTGCTCCTAAAATTGATGTAGGTACTCAGGTTGGTTTCAGTGAAATCCTGAAAAAACTGGAAGTGTTATCTGCAAGTGAATACAGAGATGCACTTTCTACATATAATATTAGTGGTAGCGACTGGGGTGGTAATGTGGATGCGATGGATGCCATCACCCGCAAAGGCCTTTTCCAGAACTACAATGTAAGTGCAAGTGGTGGTAATGAAAATGCCCGCCTGCGGTTGTCTATGGGTTATTATGACCAGGAAGGTATCATCATCAAGTCTGGCATGAAAAAATATACTGCCAACCTGAATGGTAACTTTAAATTCCTGGAAAGCAAAAAACTCGGCTTGGATATCAACGTGATTACTTCACAAGTGGTTGAAGATATCGCACCTGTTGCTACCAACTCCGGTTTTGAAGGAAGTTTGATTGGTCAGGCGCTGCAGTGGAACCCAACCCGTCCGCTTCGCAACCCTGATGGCAGCCTGAATATCAAAGGCGGTGGTTTCCCCAATGCCAACATCAACCCGTTGGCGGCATCTGAAGCTTATTCAGACAATTCCAAAACTACCAATGTACTGGCAAGTGTTTCTCCTTATTTCAAGTTCAATGATCACCTGGAATACCGCATGCTGATGAGTTTGAACTATGGTACCGGTGTTCGTAGAACTGAGATTGCCCGTTGGATCAATATTCCAGGTGTTGAAAACCTCGGATGGGGTAATGTTCAGAATAATGAACTGACTACCCAGCAGATTACACACACATTGAACTATAACAAGCAGTTAACCGATGCCTTGTATTTCTCCGGTACGCTGGGTTATGAATACATGAAATTCCAAAACAAAGGATTTGGTGCAGGTGCAGAAGGATTTACTTCCTCTGCGATTCCTTACACTAACTATCTGCAGGGTTCTAACCAGGCCAACCGTGGTATTGGTTCTTTTGCAGATCCTTCCTCTGAATTGCAGTCTTTCTTTGGTCGCGTGAATGTTAACTGGTTGGATAAATACCTGTTAACTGCTACTTTCCGTGCAGATGGTTCCAACAAATTCGGTTCGAACAACCGTTATGGTTATTTCCCCTCACTGGCTGCTGCCTGGAATATCTCGAATGAAGAGTTCATGAAAGGAAGTACTTTCTTTGATAACCTGAAACTCAGAGTAGGTTGGGGTGTAGTAGGTAACCAGGAATTCCCTGCGGGTGCTGCACAGGATCGTTACGCATACACTGGTGCCAATGGTGCTTTTGCCCTGATCAACGTAGCTAACCCTGATTTGAGATGGGAAAGATCTGAGACCTTCAACTTCGGTTTGGATTACTCAGTTATGAAAGGCAGACTGTCTGGTTCTGTTGAATACTTCATCAAGAATACAACTGACCTGCTTTTCAACTTTGAAGCCAAGCCACCTGCACCTGCTTCCCGTTACTGGGTAAACCTGCCGGGTGAGGTTATCAACTCTGGTCTGGAATTCACTTTGAACTGGGCTGCTATTGAGAAAAAAGACTTCCAGTGGAACGTAGGCATCTTTGCTTCCTTCCTGAAGAATGAATTGAAGAATTATGATGGTCCGGCTGTACTCACTGGTGCTATCAATGGTCAGGGTCTGACTGGTGCCTTCGCACAGCGTATGGCAAATGGTCAGCCTTTGAACGCTTTCTTCATGGGTCGTTTCCTGGGAATCGACAGAGATGGTGCTGCACAGTTTGAGGGTGGTGATCCCAATAACAATGCCAACCGTTTCTTTGTAGGTAATCCAAACCCAACCACCCTGCTCGGTTTCAGTACTACGCTTGCTTACAAAAAGCTTAGCCTGAACATGAACATGAATGGTGCTTTCGGTCACGATATCTATAACAACACAACCCAGGCTACCCTCGCAATCGGTAACCTGAATAATAACCGGAACATTGCGAAAACAGTTTTCAATACTAATTTGTTAGAAAGTACTGCAAACTCTCAACCCGTATCAACCCGTTACCTGGAAAAAGGTGATTATTTCAAAATGGCCAACATGACACTGTCCTACTTTATTGGGGACATTGGCAAGAACTTTAAAGGGGTTAACGTATACCTGACTGGTCAGAACCTGTTTATCCTGACCAACTACAGTGGATTCGATCCCGAAGTGAACACTCCGAAACCTGTTGATGGTGTTCCTTCCTTCGGTATTGAGTACACCCCTTACCCTTCTGCCAGAACATATATGATTGGACTTAGTGTATCACTTTAATTCTTAAATAACTATTTAATATGAGATCTATAATTATTGCAGCAACCTGTTGGATGGGCGTGGGCCTGCTTACGGGTTGTACCAAACTGGATGAAAAACTCAATGCGGAATTAACGCTTGAGGAGGCGCAGGAAATTGCAGATATCAACGGTTTGCTAAGAGGCTGCTACAACTCATTCCGTGGACCCTTCCAGGATCAAACCGGGGTATTTGCCCTTCAGGATATGTCATCTGATGACTGTATCGGACCTACACGTGGTGGTGACTGGGATGATAATGGTGTATGGCGCGTACTGCATACCCACACCTGGGATGCTGAAAACCAGCGTATCCGTGACAACTTCAACAACCTGCTTCAGATTGTGTTTAACACAACCAACCTGTTGACGTTTAGTCCGCCCGCTGATGCTGCTGCACAGGCACTTGCCCTGCGTGCTTATGCCATGTTCTATGTACTGGACCTTTACAACCAGGTTCCTGTACGTGAACCAGGTGAAAACCTGCTGCAGGATCCTCAGGTACTGGTGGGTTCAGAAGCATTGGATAAAATCATCGAAGATCTGGAATCAGCTCAGGCTGATCTTAGTGAAACCGCTGCTCCAACTCAGGCTACCAAGTGGATGGCTAAAACCATGCTCGCTAAAGCCTACCTGAACAGGGGTGTATACGCCAATCGCCTGGCTCCAACTTTTGAAGCAGCTGATATGGATCGCGTGATTGCTCTTTGTGATGAAGTGATCAACAGTGGTAAATTCCAAATTGAAGACGACTTCTTCAGAAACTTTATTCCAACCAATACAGAATCATCTAAGGAAATCATTTTTGCCAATAAAAATGAAATCGGAGATGGTGGTAACGTGCGTTTCCATTTCTATTGCGGAACACACTACAACCAAACTCCTAGTGGATGGAATGGTTTCACTACGCTGGCTAACTTCTACGATAAGTTTGAAGCAGGCGATCAGCGCAGAGGAAGAGAATATCCTGGCTTTACCGATGTAACCGGTATGCGCGTTGGTTTCCTGATTGGTCAGCAGTTTAATGCGGCTGGTGAAGCACTGAAAGATCGTTCCGGTAATAACCTGGTATTCACCCGTGATATTGCTCCGGTAATCAGCGGACAGGTTGAAACTCCTGGTATCCGCGTGGTTAAATATGTTCCCAATATGACAGATGATATCGCCGGTACTGCAAACAATGACTATGTGCTCTTGCGCTATTCTGATGTATTGCTGATGAAGGCAGAAGCGCTGTTCAGAAAAGGTAATGCAGAAGATGCACTGGATATCGTAAATGAGCTGCGCGATAAGAGAGGTGCTTCTGAACTGACTTCGTTGACTGCTGATATCCTGCTGGATGAAAGAGGTCGCGAGTTCTACTGGGAAAGCTGGAGAAGACATGATCTGATCCGTTTTGGTAAGTTCCTGGCCCCTTATGGACCTACCAAGCCTGGTACCTCAGACAACAAATATGTTCTGTTCCCGATTCCTTCCAACGCCCTGGCGGTGAATCCGAATCTGACACAGAATCCTGGCTATTAATTTGGTTTTATCTCTTAAAAAAATGGTCATTTGTATAAATGGCCATTTTTTTATTTAGTTTGAAGCATGAAGCATTTGATTCGATATGCAGTGGGGGGATTGATTGGATTGATGAGTTGTACCGGTGATGCGGCTAAGGAGCCAACCCGCTTCTCCCTGATGAAAAACTCCGGTGTGGAATTTACCAATACCGTTACAGGTGATGAACTCTTTAATATCTTCTCCTATCGCAATTATTATAACGGTGGTGGATGTGGTATCGGCGATATCAATAATGATGGATTGCCGGATCTCTTTTATACCGCCAATATGGGCGAGAACAAACTCTTTCTCAACAAAGGCAATTTCCAGTTTGAAGACATCTCTGCTGCAGCCGGTATCGAAGAAGCGGATAAATGGAGTACGGGTGTAGTATTCGTAGATATTAACAATGATGGCTGGCTGGATATCTATGTATGTAATGCCGGTTACAAAAAAGGTATGATACAGGACAATGCCCTTTTCATCAACAATAAGGACCTCACTTTTACTGAGAAGGCAAAAGAATATGGACTTGCGGATGCAGGATATACCACCCATGCCGCTTTTTTTGATTATGATCTGGACGGCGACCTGGATGCTTATATCCTCAATAATAGTTTTATCCCGGTTAATACACTGAACTATGCGAATAAGCGCGACCTGCGTGCGAAAGACTGGCCGGTGGCAGATTTTCTGAAAGGAGGCGGTGATCGTTTATTGCGAAATGACAATGGCCGCTTTGTGGATGTTAGTGAGGAGGCCAATATCTATGGCAGCCTGATTGGTTTTGGTCTGGGTGTTACTGTTGGTGATGTTAACGGTGATGGATACCCGGATATCTACGTATCCAACGATTTTTTTGAACGCGATTATCTCTATATTAACCAGCAGAATGGCCGGTTTGAAGAGAAACTCGAAGACTACATGCAACATATCAGTCACTCTTCCATGGGCGCTGATATGGGTGATCTCAATAATGATGGGTTACCGGATATTTTTGTGACGGAAATGTTGCCGGATGACGACAAACGACTCAAGACTACCACCACATTTGAACATACCGATATACAGCGCCTCAAGCAGCGCTCCGGATTTTATAATCAGTTTCTCCAGAATACACTGCAGGTAAATTCAGGGCATGGGGTCTTTATGGAAACTGCCTTTTTCAGTGGGGTTGCTGCATCCGACTGGAGTTGGGGCGGGTTGATCTTTGATGCAGACAATGATGGTCGCAATGATATCTTCGTTTGCAATGGCATTTACCAGGATGTAACGGATCAGGATTTTATTGACTTCTTTGCGAATGATGTGATTCAGAATATGGTGCTGACGGGCAGAAAGGAAGAAGTCAGTGAGATCATCAACAAGATGCCTTCCAATCCCATTCCGAATAAAATGTTCCGTAACAAAGGACAGCTCCATTTTGCTGATATGGCGAAAGAATGGGGACTGGATATTCCGAGTTTTTCGAATGGGGCTGCGTATGGTGACCTGGATAATGATGGCGATCTTGATCTGATCATCAACAATGTAAACCAGCCCAGCCTGCTGTACCGGAACAATACAATGGAACAGGATAGCAGCCAGCATTTTCTGAAAATAAAACTAAACGGAACTGATCAAAACCGCTTTGCTGTTGGGGCAAGAGTTTTTGTGCACCAGCCTGGTGCAGTACATTATCGCGAACAGATTCCCAGCAGGGGATTTCAATCTTCCGTGGATTATACCTTGCATGTGGGATTAGGAAATGAGTCCGTTGATTCGGTGCTGGTATTCTGGCCTGGAAAGATGCAGTATTCGGTGATCAAAAATCCGACACTCAATACAACTATTGAGTTCAATATGAAGGATGCTAAAGCATGGGTGCCGGTTGATTATAAAAATGCGCTTACTCTATTTAGATCCGGCAATAACCAGGTATTTAAAACGCCGGAAGAAGACGATTACCAGGATGTATACAATGAGCGCAATATTCCGGTCTTCCTGTCAAGGGAAGGGCCGGCTTATGCAAAAGCAGATATCAATGGTGATGGACTCGAGGATGTATTCATTGGAGGTCCGGCTGGTAAATCAGCACATCTCTACCTGCAAAAATCCAATGGATTTGTGGAAGCGGACAGCAGTTATTGGAAGAGTTTTGCCGCCTTTGAAGATGTTGCCGCCCTGTTTTTTGATGCAGATGGAGATGGCGACCAGGACCTGATTGTAGGAGCAGGAGGAAATAATCAGGCAGCAGGAAGCAAATTGCTGGAACTGCGTTTATACCTGAACGATAGTAAAGGGAAATTTACCCTTTCGGCGAATCCACTGCCTGCCAATAAAGCCAATACAGCAGTAATCCGGGCTGCCGACTGGGATGGGGATGGAGACCTAGATCTCTTTGTAGGCTCAAGATCTGTGCCGGCTCAATACGGACTGATACCTGAGTCCATGCTTTTGCAAAATGAAGGCGGTGGAAGGTTTACAAATCAGACAGCCAGCCTGAATCCGGCCATTGCCAAATTAGGCATGATTACCGATGCCTGCTGGGCAAATATTTCAGGAGATGCAGCACGCGAACTGGTAATTGTGGGAGAGTGGATGGAGCCAACTGTTTTCGAATTCCGAAATGGAAAATTTGCTGAAATCGAAACTTCCCTGAAAGGACGGTTTGGTTGGTGGCAATCGGTACTGGCTTTTGATGCGGATAAGGATGGCCGTGAGGAACTTGTTCTGGGAAATATTGGAAATAATTTTTACCTCCAGCCGGATTCAACTAACCCGGTCAAGCTCTGGATCCAGGACTTCAACGCCAACGGACAATGGGAGAAAATTTTGACCCGATCCATCAATGGCAAGGACCTGCCTGTATTCACCAAAAAGGAACTGACCGATCAGGTGCCTGCTTTGAAAAAGCAAAACCTCCGGCACGAGCAGTATGCCAATCGCAGTATACAGGAATTATTTTCAAAGGAATTATTAACCAAAGCGGACCAAAGAACCTTTAATTATTCCAGTTCGGTCATCGCCTGGAACCTGGGAGGCGGTAACTTTTCTGTTGCTGAATTGCCCTCGCAGGTTCAATGGTCTTCTGTCAATGCCATACTGGCGGAAGATGTTAACGGGGATGGACAAACGGATTTGTTGCTCGGTGGTAACAGAATTGCCCTGCTTCCCCAGTTTGGCCGGCTGGATGCCTCCTACGGACATGTATTGCTCAGTATTGGTAAGCTGGGCTCACGAACCTGGCATTACCTGAGTGGACCGCAAGCTGGTTTTTCTTATCGTGGTGTAACAAAAGGAATAGTATCCATTCGAAATAAAAATAAAAGCACAGTGCTGCTGATTCCGAATAATGATCAACCCAAACTTTTTGAATATCCGTTCCATGAAAAATAAGTATTGGATAGCGGGACTTGGGTTGCTGGCCGGCCTCTGGTTGTTGGCAGCCTGTTCCTCCAAAAAATCAGCAGCTGCCTTTGATGTGCTGGATGCAACTGCTACCGGTTTGCAGTTTCGCAACGACCTGAAGCCAACCGATTCTCTGAACATCTTCTCCTATATGTATTTCTACAACGGTGCGGGTATTGGAGCGGGTGACTTTAACCAGGATGGAAAAACGGATCTCTTTTTTGCGGGCAACCAGGAACGAAACAGGCTCTATCTGAACAAAGGAGAACTGAAATTTGAAGATGTTACAGAAGCGGCCAATATTCCCGATGATAAGGGCTGGTCAACTGGTGTATCAGTGATTGATATCAACAATGACGGACTACTTGATCTGTATATCTGCCGGGTTGCAGCTATCAAAGGACTGAATGCCGGTAACCTGTTGCTGGTATGTACAGGAGTGAAGGATGGTGTTCCTCAATTTGAAGAAAAATCAGCTGAATACGGACTCGATTTTAAAGGCCTGAGCACCATGGCAGCCTTCCTGGACTTTGACCTGGATGGTGACCTCGATATTTACCTGATGAATCATTCCCTGCACCACAATGGAACTTTTGGACCAAGGGCTTCTTTTGTGGGTACGTATCATCCTTTGAGCGGCGACCGGTTTTACAGAAATGATGGCCAGCGTTTCACTGATATCACGCGCGAATCGGGTATTCACAGCTCGGTGATTGGTTATGGGCTGGGTATTGCTGTTTCAGACATCAATCTTGATGGTTATCCGGATATCTATATCGGGAATGATTTTCATGAGAACGATTATCTCTACATCAACCAGGGTAATGGAACCTTCCTGGATAAGGCAGCAGAACAGTTGCAGCATACTTCCCAGTTTTCCATGGGGGTGGATGTAGCCGATATCAATAATGATGTGTTCCCGGAAATCATATCTGTGGATATGTTGCCCGAGGATCCTTATATCCTGAAGCGTTCATTGGGCGAGGATGAATACAATATCTCCCTGATGAAGATCCGGTATGGCTACCAGCACCAGTACACGAGGAATAATCTTCAGTATAATAACGGAACCAATAGCTTCAGCGAAATCGGGTTAAAAGCTGGTGTATTTGCTTCTGACTGGTCCTGGGCACCACTCTGGCTCGACTTTGACAACGATGGGCAAAAAGACCTTTTTATCTCCAATGGCATCCCCAAAAGACTCAATGATATCGATTATGTGAATTTTATTTCCAACGATGTCATGCAGCAAAAAATTGAAACAGGTGACCTGAAAGAAAATGACCAGGCGGTGATTGAACAGTTTCCGCAAATCAAACTGAAGAATAAGTTCTTCAGAAATGGGGGTGGATTGCAATTCCGCGACTGGACAGATTCTGTTGCTGCCAATCCGCTTAGTTTTTCCAACGGTGCTATATATGCGGATCTGGATAATGATGGCGACCTTGATATTGTGGTGAACAATGTAAATGATGCACCGCTGGTTTATCGCAATCAGCATGTCAGGCAGCAGGAAAAGAGTTTTTCGGTTACCCTTAAAGGTGATTCACTCAACAGAAATTCACTTGGTGCACGTATACGGGTTTTCTGTGGTGATGAGATATTGAGTTTTGAAAAACACCCGGTGCATGGATTTCAGTCATCCATGGAAATTCCTTTGCAGCTTAGCCTGGGTAACCGTATACCTGATTCCGCCTGGCTGATCTGGCCAGATCTTCGGTATCAGCGAATCAACCTGCAGGCTGATTCCCAGCGCATCCAATTTGAATGGAAAAAAGAATTACCAGTTCTTGATAAACAATTGTTGCGACCTGCCCGGAAATTTCCCTTTAAAGGTTTTGAAGAGATTACAGCAGCAACCGGAATAAATTTCACGCACAAAGAAAACCCTTACATAGAGTTTAACCGCGATCCCCTGTTGCCGCATACCTTCACAACCGAAGGTCCGGCACTGGCAGTTCAGGATATCAATGGTGATCAGTTGGATGATCTCTTTATCGGTGGGGCACGCAATCAGCCGGCTCAGCTTTTCCTGCAACAGGCAACAGGTAGCTTTACCAAACAGATGATACCGGCATTCAAACAGGATAGCGCCTATGAAGATATAGCTGCCTGTTTTCTCGATGTAAACAAGGATGGTTATCCTGACCTTGTGGTGGCCAGTGGAGGAAATGAGTTCAGTCGCACCAGTCCCATGAACCAGCCCCGTTTATATCTCAATAATAAAAATGGAAGTTTTGAAAAACAGCCAACTGCTTTTGATTCTATTCAACTGACTGCATCTACAGTAGTTGCCTCTGATATTAACGGTGATGGCTATGTGGATTTATTTATTGGTGGTCGTGCTGTTCCTGCTGATTATGGAAATATTCCCCGTTCCTACCTGCTTATAAATAATCGGCAAAATGGTTTCGAAGACCAGACTAGTCAGTGGGCACCGGAGCTGGAATTTGCCGGCTTTGTAACCAACGCGCAATGGGCTGATCTCAATGCCGATGGTAAAGATGACCTGGTGATTGCTGCAGAATGGGGGCAAATCACGGCCTGGCTCAACCGAAACAATAAACTGGAGAAATCAATCATTGGAAAAGAATTGGGCTGGTGGAATGCAGTGGAAGTGGCAGATATAAATGGAGATGGATTGCCCGATATACTGGCAGGTAACCAGGGTACTAACAGTCGGCTTAAAGCAACACCCGATAAACCGGTGCGCATGTATTATTCCGATTTTGATAAGAATGGCAAAACCGAACAACTCATGACGTATTACCTGGGTGAGAAGGAAATGGTCTTACCCAGCAAAATGGAACTGGAAAAACAATTGCCTTATCTCAAGAAGAAATATTTGCTGGCAGATAATTTTGCCAGGGCAAGCCTGGAAGAGTTGATCGGCAAAGAAGCTCTCTCCGCAGCGCGTGTTTTCAAAGCAGATTATTTCGCCAACGCTGTGTACATCAATAAGGGTAGTGGTAACTACGAATTGCAGGCATTACCGGAACCCTCCCAATATTTCCCTATAAGAACTTTTTGTGTGACGGATGCAATTCAAGGCAGGAGTCCCCTGGTATTGGCCGGTGGTAATTTTTATGGACCAACTATTGAGTTAGGCCGGCAGGATGCTGGGCAATTGCTGCTCTTGAAAGCTGGTGTTGATAATAAATGGAATGCAGTATTTAATGAACCTGCTTTGTTCCGTGGAGAAATTCGAAAAATTCAGTCCATTCGAATTAAAGATCAAACTGCCTTTGTACTGGCGGAAAACAATAACCAGTTGCGTATTATTCAATAACCGCTTTTAAAAAACGGGATAGTATAACCGAAGGGTAACCTGTTGACTGTCTGAGTAAGGCTGTCCCGGATCAGGATACTCCTGGTAAGGAATTGCCATACTTTTAAAATTGTGATCATCCCGGAATTGTTCCAGTGCACGATACCCTTTGGAGATTTCTCCAAAGGGACCAACATAATCCATTTCCAACAGGTTTTTTCCAAATGGCATGCGCTTCACCTGGTACATTGAACTTGCAGGAATGGCAGCCGGATTGCGAATTCCAATGCTGGCTTTTATCAAAATAGAGTCAGATGATTTGTTTTCAAAATTGCAGATGGCAGTGCCACTGAAATCTGCATTTCGTGCCTGTGCATATTGGATGAGTTGGTTGAATAAGCGTACCGTGTTTGCTGGTCTGTCTGCTTTGCTGGTAACAAGGGTGCCGTATAGCAGGGTACTGTCCTGTACATTGGTAGTGCGGATCTCGTATCCGTAAAATGCTTTAACATCTTTTGTAAATGCTTCCAGTCGATTGGTGTTTTCAATGGCCAGTTTTTCCAGTTCATTACCACCCCGGAGCCAATCCCACCAGCTGGTTTTGTATTGCAAACGCAGCAGTGTGAAATACTCGTTGCCGGGTTCGGGACTCGCAATCCAGTTAAAGAGTTGCTGTCGGTTTTCCTGTTTGAAAACCAAACTGGTAATCAGGGGATTTTTGCTAACCGACTCAATAGTGATTTTTTCAGCATTGACAGTTGGATTGAACCAGGCTTTTCGCCTTGTACTATCCTGTAATTGTTCCAGTGTTCTGTTAAAGGATAAGCCTATACTTACTTCGTAGCTTTCTGCTTTTGAAAGCGTGAAGAGCAAAACAATAACAACTGTGAGTACCACTGCAATTAGCAGAAATAGGGTTTTCTTTTTCATCTAAACGGATTTACAAAACAGGCAGACAGATTTTTATTTTCACAGTATCATCCGGCGCATAACCATATCCGGGGGAAAGAAAGTCTTCGAAGGGTAACATGAGTCCCACCAGTGAATAATCCTTCCGGTATTGATCCATCGCTTTATAAACAAGGTGAATATCTTTATACGGACCTTCATACACTGCAGTGAGTTGTTCTTTCCCGGATGGAAGTTTTTTCTGACCAATGCCCAAAGCGGCACTGGTAGGCATGGAACAGGTTACCACTGTTCCGGTGAATATATTGAGTTGAGAACTGTCGCCGGGTTGCTCATAAAAAATTCGCCGCCCATTCCAATCCTGTTCCTGGGTCTGAATATAGTGGCTTAGGCTATCAAAGAGTTGTTTGGTAACCATCGCTTTGGTGCTATCGGTCACATGCGCTGTCATAAACAGGTAACAGCTGTCAGTGATTTGTTCTTTGTTGATAGCATAGCCATAAAAGCGCTGCGTATCATTGGTGAAAGCTTCCAGCTCTTTGAGGCTGGCTACCACCAATTCATCTGTTGGGTCCGGATCAAACCAGCGTTTCCAAATGGTGCGATACACAGACAGATCAACGATGCAATGTTTCCTGTTGGCAGGATCTGCGGAAATATGAATACTGTACTCCCTGCTCATTTCCTCTGTTTCTACTTCCATTTCGATCGTACCTGGTTTGGAGCTGATCACTTCTACCTTATCTTCATCGCTGTTTTTGAGAAACCATTTTGCCAGCTGATCTGTGGACCGAAACTGATCCATTGTACGATCCAATGAATAGGGTACTTTCGCTCTGCTGCTAAATTGAATAGGCACTGATACAGAGCTCAGGAGAACCAGGCCGGTCATTCCCAATAATAAAATAATGATAAACTTCCGGCCTTTTAACATAATTGGTGGTTACTTGCAATAGTGTTGGTAAATTTAATAAGCTGGTTTCAAAATCATTACAACTATGAAAAAACTATTTCTTAATTGTTTATTGATAAGCCATGGCTTTTTGATCAGTCTGGGCGCAATTGCTCAATCGATCGACCCCTGGAAGATAACTGCTGTAAACCCTTCCCGCGAGAATTATTATGGAATTACAGTCGCAAATGGTATGATCGGCATTGTGTCAGCTCCTTCCCCCTTCACTGTGCAGGAAGTAGTACTGGCTGGGGCCTGGGATCAATACGGCAGAGGCAGAGTGAGTAATTTTTTGCGCAGTTTCAACCTGCTGAACAGTTCCCTCGAAATTGATGGAAAACTCATGGATTACCGCCAGGTTTCCAATTTTACGCAGACCCTGGACATGCAGAAAGCTGCCTTTACGGTCAGCTTTGACTATGCGGATAAAGCCCAGGTGCAGTATTCTTATTATGCATTACGCCATTTGCCTTATACCGTGTTGATGGATATCAATATCCTGCCGAAGAAAAACATAAGTATCCGCGCAGCCAGCATTATGGAAGCGCCTGATGCCTTGCGGGATGTGCAGAATTACTACAATGAAATCGATCGCCCGCATGTAGTGCTGAGCTTATTGAGTTCAACAGCTAAGAGTCCTACCGGCAAACTGCAGCTCTGCGCCTCCAATACCTTTCTTTTCGAAGAAGAACATGGTCATGAGCCACGCGTTATTCATGAAATGTGGGATAACAATCGCCACCTGATGAAATTCAGCAAGGAACTCACAGCCAATAAACCGTATCGCTTTGCTATTGCTGGTTCTTCTATCACATCTGCACATCATGATGATCCTTTGAATGAAGCAGAGCGCCTCACGGTGTATGCCAAACTGGAAGGACGTGATCGCCTCCTGAAATTTCATGAAGCCGCCTGGAAGGAACTCTGGAAATCGGATATTATCATCGAGGGCGATCCCCAGGCTCAACAGGATATTCACAGCATGTTGTACCATCTCTACTCTTTTACCAGGGAGGGAACTGCCTATTCACCTTCACCGATGGGTTTATCGGGTCTAGGGTATAATGGCCATGTATTCTGGGATACGGAACTCTGGATGTATCCGGGCTTGCTGGTATTGCAGCCTGGAATTGCGAAGAGCCTGGTGGAATATCGGTACCAGCGACTACCGGCAGCCCGCAGAAATGCTTTTTCCAAAGGCTTTAAGGGTGCCATGTTCCCCTGGGAGAGCGCTGATTCCGGAGTAGAAGAAACTCCTGTATGGGCGCTGAGTGGCCCATTTGAACATCATATTACTGCCTGTGTGGCCATTGCTGCCTGGAATTATTATTGCGTTACCCAGGATAAAACCTGGTTGCGGGAAAGAGGATACCCCATCCTTTCTGAAACAGCTGATTTCTGGGCCAGCAGGGTGGAAAGAAATGGTCCTGGCAGGTATGATATCAAAAATGTGGTAGCTGCTGATGAATGGGCCGAAAATGTAGATAACAATGCGTTCACGAATGCAGCTGCTAAAGCCAATCTGCGCTTTGCAACAGAAGCGGCCCGGTTATTGGGCATCCAGCCTAATGCGGATTGGGCTATGGTGGCAGATAATATCCCCATTTTGAAAATGCCTGATGGGGTTACACAGGAACATGCTACTTATAAAGGGGAAGGAATAAAGCAGGCGGATGTCAACCTGCTTTCCTATCCGTTGAAAGAAATTACCGACCCTAAACAGATTCGAAAAGACCTGGAATATTATGAAACCCGTGTGCCGGATGAGGGTACGCCTGCTATGACACAGGCGGTATTCACTACCCTTTATGCACGACTCGGTGATAAAGAGAAAGCAGCGCATTGGTTCAAAGATTCCTACCTGCCCAACCTGAACCCGCCTTTCCGGGTGATTGCGGAAACCAAGGGTGGCACCAATCCCTATTTTGCAACCGGTGCAGGTGGGGTGGTGCAGAGTGTGTTGATGGGGTTCGGCGGACTTGAAATTACTCCGAAAGGTATTGTGCAAATCAAGTCGGTGCTGCCTGCCAATTGGAAAAAACTGACCATCACCGGGGTAGGGCCGGAGAGAAAAACTTATACGGTACAATAAGAGAAAAAAATCGCTTATGCATGTACGTTCTATTGCAAGTATTTTGACAGGTTTGTTGCTGTCGGTGGGTGTTATCGCCCAGGACAGTCTGCCAAAATCACCCGACCAGTTGTATGGTGAACTGTTCACGGAAGTGCAGATGGCGCAGCTCTTTCCGGATGGCAAAACCTTTGTAGATGCTGTTCCGAAAATGAGTCCGGATGAAATTATGCTGGCCTATCGCGAGGCAAAAAAAAATCCGGCTACTAAATTTTCAGTGACTCAATTTGTGCGGAATTATTTTGTGTTGCCTGATTCTGCCTCCAGCGCTTATCGATCCAATCCGCAACATTCCATTACAGCTCATATTCAGGATCTCTGGAAAGTATTACGCCGCCAACCGGATACTGCTGTAAAAGGCTCGAGTCTGCTGCCACTGCCTCATCCCTATATCGTTCCCGGTGGCAGATTTCGTGAAATCTATTACTGGGATTCCTATTTTACCATGCTGGGTCTGAAAGAGAGCCGCGAGTTTGAAATCATGGAAAACATGATCGATAATTTTGCTTACCTGATCAATACCTATGGGCATATTCCCAATGGAAACCGAACCTATTACCTGAGCCGATCGCAGCCTCCCTTCTTTTTTATGATGGTTGAATTATTGGCTACAGTGAAAGGTGATCAAACCCTGCTGCAGTATTTGCCGGCACTGGAAAAAGAATACAGGTACTGGATGGAAGGAGCTGCCACCCTCAAAAAAGGACAGGAATTCAAACGAGTGGTTTCCCTTCCGGATGAAGCTTTGCTCAACCGCTATTGGGATGAAGCCAATACGCCCCGGCCTGAAAGTTATCGCGAGGATGTTGAAACCGCCAATCGTTCCACCCGGCCTAAAGTCAATGTATATGCGCATTTGAGAGCAGGTGCTGCCAGCGGATGGGATTTCAGCAGCAGGTGGCTGGCAGATGGTAAAACACTTTCCACGATAGAAACTACCAATATCATTCCGGTAGATCTGAACAGCTTACTGGTGGGATTTGAGAATGCATTGGCTCGTGCGTATAAGGTAGCCGGACAGGATTCGGTTTCTATGGTGTATACAGCCGCTGCAGAAAAAAGGCAGCAGGCAATTGAAAAGTACTGCTGGAGCCGGGAGCAGCAATTTTATACGGATTATAATTTCAAGAAACAGGCACTTACCAGACAAATAACAGCAGCCGGACTCTTTCCCTTTGTTTTCTTTTCACATAAGCAGGGTTACCTGAGTGTGGTTGCAAGGCAGGCAGCAACTGTTGTAAAGGAGCAATTATTGCAGCCAGGTGGATTAGTTACTACTACGCAAACAACCGGCGAGCAGTGGGATGCTCCTAACGGTTGGGCTCCCCTGCAATGGATGGCAGTACGCGGACTCGCGCGTAGCGGGCAGATCGGATTGGCAAAAGAAATTGCACAACGCTGGACCGGCCTCAATGAAAAAGTGTACAAGGAAACCGGTAAGCTGATGGAAAAATACAATGTAATGGATCTCAGCAAATCCGCCGGGGGCGGCGAATACGCGGCGCAGGATGGATTTGGATGGACTAACGGAGTTTACCTTGCACTGAGTGCCTGGTTGAAACAGCCACTCTAATCCAGTTCGCCATTTAACCTGCGTGCAGCTGTGTCCAGGGCCAGTTGTATACAGTCTTCCAATGAGTTTTCGGTTAACCATGCATGTACAAATCCAGCCCAGAAGGAATCACCTGCGCCTGTGCTGTCTTTGACTTCTACCGGCACTGCAGCCCGATGTTGCCAGTCCTGCTCTGGTGTCTTAAACCAGACCCCTTCACTTCCGCAGGTCAGACAGGTTACCCTTGCAGTAAACGGATGCAGAAAGTCTTTTGCCGATTCAATACTTTGTATTTTGTTGGTGAATCGTTCAATATCATCCAGGCTGCATTTCAACAGCGGTTGAAAGGAGAGCAAAGTTGAAAAAACGGTGGATGCGAAATTTTCCGGTCCCCATATTTTGGGAGAATAATTCCAGTCTACACTAATCTGTTTTCCACTCCTGTTTGCCAGATGTAAAGCCGTAAGGATATTGGTTTGGGCAGGCTCCCGGCTCAAGGCGAAAGCGGTTGTATGTACCAGGTCGGTTTCCTTGTACATAAAGGGGTCGATCGCACCGATCTGCATATCAGCATCGCGATAGGGGATGAAATCCGGTGTTCCTTTGGTTTTGCCTACCACTACCATGCTGGTGGCGTGCTCGTTGCTGATTTTAAGAAGGCTGCAGTCGATTTGTTTTTCCCTTAGATCATTCAGAATGATTTTTCCCAGTCCATCTGCTCCCAATACTGCATGCAAAAGGGCAGGGGTTCCCAGCTGGTGAAGAAAACGACAGAAATTAGCCGGACTTCCACCTGGCTTGAGATCCAACTGGCGGGCTGAAGAAAGATCTTCAACAAATTCCGTACTAACGGCATCGATCAGTGCTTCTCCGATTGCCAATACTTTTTTTGTTTTCATAACCAGGTATTAAGTGAACAATCTTTTTCCTTCGAGGTAGGCGATGGCCAGCACATGTCCACCTGCACTCCAGGTACAAAAAGGAACTCCAATCGGTTCCAATGTTTCGCCCTGCAGGCATTCATTGTACTGGTGCTGGTTTTTCTGATTGGCATTTTCAATTTCATTGGTAATGGCAGCTGCAAACTCAAGGTCCTCCATGATAACGGCTGCAGCAGCCAGCAAGCCATTCCACACGGGCCATAATCCACCATTGTGAAACTCATGTGGCCGGTTGCGGAATGTGTAGGCATAATTATTTTCCAACTCCCGCATATCCGGATCATCCTGTTCGATACTGGGATAGAAAGAAGGTAGTAATGCTTTTTTACGCAGGTAGATTCCCTGCATAAACTGAAAAGCTTCCTTGTTTTCATCAGCAGCTCCTAGTCCCAATAACATTGCCAATGCATTGGCCTGCAAATCAAATTGCGGGTATATTCTGGCGGGATTAAAGCCCATCAGCCAAAAGCCCTGGGGGGCCTGTTCCATCTGGTGTTTCAGGTTGCCGGCATACAAAGGACCAGCACCCAGGCGATTCCAGTAATTGATCTCCACCACTTCCCTGATCTGTGCTGCCTTGGCTGCCCAGCTTTCATTTTCAAAAACCCGTCCTGCCAGTTGCAATGCCCAGATCCGCAACAACTGGTTAAAAAGAATATATCCATGTTGTATGTATTCATCTGCCCAATCGCCACTCTGTGGCACATACAACAGGTGTTTGCCATTGTACTCCCAGGCATCCATAACCGAAAAACAGCGTTCTACCTGTGGCAGAAATTGTTTGGCAAAAGCAACATCGTTCTGCAGTAGTGCATACTGACACAAAGTGATCACTGCCCAGCTTGGATTATCGGCCCTTCCAACTGTTCCGCCATAACTCACACCACCCCCAATACTAACATTGGAAGGCATAAAACCACTAGGATGCTGGTGCGTGAAAATAGTATGCAGGGTGGCTTTTACAGTTTCAATCAGATCCGCTTCTCCACTTAACAGTGCTGCCATTGAATTCATGCTGCCATCGCGGGTCCAGATCCTTCGGTAATTGTCGTGCTCCTGCAAACTGGCAACAAAACCATGTGGTGTGGATGCTTTTTTTAAGATCCCGATGGATCGCTGGTATTCGGCTACATTGATCATGGTTAATGGGCGCTTGGTGATGGAATAGGCGTTTCGGTTACGGGTAGAGGTTTGATCCGCAGGGTGGCCATCGCGGCTAAAAACAGTAAGCCTGCAGCAAAGAAGATGGCATTACCTGGTGTACTGTTCAACATATTTTCATACACCCATCCAAAGCTAAGGGTCTGCAGGATCATCGGGATCACAATCATCATATTGATGATGCCCATATATACACCATACTTTTCCTTGGGGATACTTCCCACTACCATAACATAGGGTATTCCCATCATGCTGGCCCAGGCGATTCCAAATCCAACCATCGGAAGGAAAAGCAGGAAGGGCTGTTCAATGAAAGGGAAAATAAATAATCCCAGGCTTGCGAGTAATAAACAGATTACATGCACCCATTTTGCACCCCATTTTCTTGCCAGCACCACCAGTCCAAATGCTGATAAGAAAGTAACGATATTGTAAAAGCCATTTACCTGTCCGGTTAATACCACCGCATCTTCATAGGCGGCCCCACTGCTATCAGTTTTAAATACAGAGGCTGCAATGCTGAGTGATACATATTGCCAGTAACAGAACATCGCATACCATTGAAAGAGATAAACCAGGGCCAGTTTCCACATGATCGGTGGCATGTGTCGGATGGCTTCTATGATTTCCTTAAATGGTTCAAAAAATCCTTTGGGGCGCGCTCTTAGTTCAGCCAGTTCTGCAGGAGTGGGTGGTATTTCCGGGGTGGTTAGTACTGACCAGAGTACCGACAGGATGGAACAGACACCTCCCACAAAAAAGGAACCGTATACCCAATAGGGGATTCCCGAAGAGGAAGTGCCGGTAATGATATCTTTAAAAAAGCCCAGGGATAAATTCGCCAGTGTGATACCCAGGCCGGTGAAGAAGCTCTGTGTCAGGAATCCGGTGGGTTGTTGCCGGGCCGGAAGTTTGTCTGCAATAAATGCCCGGTAAGGTTCCATCGCGGTATTGTTGGCGGCATCCAGGATCCAGAGCAATCCGGCTGCCATCCACAAAGCCCGGCTAAAAGGGAAAGCAAAGAGGCAGATGCTGCAAAAGATGGCACCAATTAAAAAATAGGGTTTTCTTCTGCCCCAGCGGGGATGCCAGGTTCGGTCGCTCAGCGCCCCAATAACCGGTTGAATCAGGAGGCCGGTCATTGGACCTGCCAGGTTCAGGATGGGTAGTTCTTCCGGCTTGGCATCCAGGAAACTGTAAAGGGGATTGATCGCGGTCTGTTGCAGGCCAAAACTGTATTGAATGCCGAAGAAGCCTACATTCATATTGATGATCTGCCAGAAACTCAGGGAGGGTTTTTGTAACTGCATAAGCAATCGTTGGTAACTAAAAATAGTATTTCTGTTTGGGCAGGGGCCAAGATCTCCACAGCAAACCGTTGCGTTATCTTTGTGCCATGATAAATCCCCTGACTGTCAGCCTTACCCGTAACCAAGGCAGTTTTCATCCTGTAGTTTCGTTTACTCCCGGTACAGATAAACTGGTGGCATTAAATCTGACCCAAAATGGCGACTTACCAGAAGGCATAGCCGACAACCTGGAGCAATTTGTGAGCTTTATGGAAAGCCTTCGCGAAGCAAAACAGGCCCGTTACCTGATTGGAGGTTACAATGAACTGCGATTTATGTATAGTCGCAGTGCCCTTTTTGATGAGGGAGAAGAACCTCGTCGGCTGCATATAGGCACAGATATCTGGGGACCTGCAGGCACGCCTGTATATGCATTCATGGGAGGCATGGTACATAGTATCGGATGGAATGATCGGCTGGGGGATTATGGAGCTACGATTATTTTACTGCACCAGTTGGATGGCATACCATTTTATACCTTGTATGGGCATGTATCAAAACGGGATATTGATTCTCTGGCACCCGGCCAATACATCAACCGCGGGCAGGAACTGGCACATTTTGGAGCTCCTGTTGAAAATGGGCAATGGCCACCCCACCTGCATTTTCAACTGATATCAGATATGGGTTTGTATGAGGGCGACTACCCAGGAGTGGTGCGTTACAGTGAGCGGGAACAATGGCTCAGTAATTGTCCGGATCCGGACCTGATTCTGCAACTGAATAAATTTCTGTAAAGCCTTACTTTGTATACAATAAAAGTTTAATTTCAGATTCCTGCCCTAGCTCCTGATTAGCCGGCGTCCGCCCTGTTTATTTCCTAACAATTAAATAATCGTTATGGCATTTAACATCCTGGATGCAGCGAAATCCTTCATTACTCCTGATCTGATCGGCAAAGCCGCAAGTTATTTACAAGAATCAGAATCCTCCGTTGGTAAGGCAGTTTCCGGACTTTTACCAGCCAGTTTATTAGGCATCACCCAGAAAGCGGAAACTGGTGGTGGAAACATGATTATGGACCTTGCGAAGCAGGCTATGAACAGTGGCATATTAGGAAATCTAGGTAGTGCTTTTAGCACAGGTGGAGGTGGTATTCCGGATAGTTCCCCGGGAATTTTAAACAGCATATTCGGCGACAAGGTGGGCAGTATTGCCAATGCAATTGCTTCTTTCGCCGGGATCAAAGGTTCCTCTGCAGCCTCCCTGCTCGGTTCCATCGCACCCATGGTCATGGGCTTCCTGGGAAAACATGCTACGGAGAATGGACTCTCTGCATCGGGATTAAGCTCCTTACTCAGCAATCAGAAATCCAGTTTTCTGAACGCATTGCCGGCAGGCCTAAACATTGGAAACATGTTAGGGATTAGCAGTAGTGCTCCCCGGCCTGCTGTTCCTCATGTGGAAGAACCAAAAAAATCAGGTTCCTGGTTGATGCCCCTGGTATTGGGATTGGCAGCTGTTGCACTGTTATTGTACCTGTTTAAAGGCTGTGGAGGAGGAGAGCATAAAGAGGAAGTGGTGATGGAAACACCTGCCCCGGTTGAACCAGCGCCAGCTGCGCCTATAACGCCACCGGCACGGGAATCACTTAAAGTAAAACTGGTAGATGGTACCGAGATTGATGCATACAAGGGTGGTATTGAAGATAAACTGGTGGCCTGCCTGAATGATGCAACCTGTGTAGCCGGTAGGGATCAGTGGTTTGATTTTGATAATCTCAATTTTGAGACCGGCAGTGCCAGACTAACTGCTGAAAGTATTGCTCAGATCCGGAACATTGTAGCTATTCTCAAAGCATATCCTGCTGCCAAAATAAAAATCGGTGGCTATACTGATAAAGTGGGGAATGACGCGGATAATAAAAAACTGTCGCAGGAGAGGGCTGATGCCGTATTGGCTGAAATCAGGAAAGAGGGTGCGAACGCAGCTCAGTTGGTTGGAGCCGAAGGCTATGGTGAAGAGCTGGCTAAAGTGGCAGAAACTGCCAGTGATGAAGAACGTAGAGTGGATCGCAGGATCTCGGTTCAGTTAAGAGAGAAATAAGTAAAACCGGGACTGCCAGCTAGTTGTGGCAGTCCCGGTTTTTTTATTGTGCTGCCTCAAACGCGGCTTTGAATTGCGGAAGGAAGGCTTCAAAGGAAGTGATTCCCTTTATTTTTACTGTATCTGTTTGATAATCTTCAAACATTTTTCCACTTCGGATGGCTGTTCCCATTTCCACATAATTGCGGGCATTTTCTGCCGGCAGTCCTGCTCCAAGCAGGCCCTGTTCGGCCTGTTCATCTGTAAACACGATCCAGGGAAGTTCCGGTTTGCCAATAGCGTTACCAATTTTTTGCGCGATTTCCTGGCTGTTCAGTTCATCACTAACCAGGTACCGAACAGTGAAACCAGAAAAATCCAATTGCTGTAAGGCACTTGCAGCGGCGGATGCAATATCATCAGTTGATGACATAATCAGCTTGTCTTCATTGCCTCCAAAATTACTGCCAATGATTCCGGCATTTTTGATCATTGAAAGGTTACCAAAGAAATTGTAATAAAAATAACCGGGGCGTAAGGAGAGCAGATTCAGTCCTGGTACAGCTTTCAATGCCTGTTCAGCACGGTACAGTCCACTTACCGGGCCACAACCATCGGGCATATGCGCACCTATGCTGCTCAATAAAACGGCGTGTTTAACACCCGCTTCCTGAAGGGCAGTTGCGTAGTTTTTTCCTACTTGTCCAATTGCTTCTTTCCAGTTTGCAGGATTCCAGATGGGAGGTATCATGAGGTATACAGCGTCTGCCCCTTTAAAGGTCATGCTTAAAAAATTGCTGTCCTCAACAGAGCCGATAGCTGTTTTTGCACCTGCTGCTGAGAGCTCTTGCAGATTTGCTTCAGCTCTTCCAATCACCGTTACCTGGTGACCTGCTTTCAATAAGTGAAGCGCTAATGGCTTGGTGATATGGCCGGCGCCGCCTGTTAAAACGTAGTTCATGATTTAATATTTGTATATGCAATTAATAAATAAAAAAAATTTAAGGTAGTTGGTCGTTGATGCGGTTGATGGATTTTACAAGGCGGCTGGCCTCTTCTTCATTGATCAGCGCCTGGTATTTTTCCTGGAATTCGCGGGTGCAGTTTTTCATTTGGGGATAGAGTTCTTTCGCTTTGGGGGTAGGGTAGATATTGGTGAGTTTGCCTTCGGTAGTCCGGACTACCAATTTCTTCTCTTCAAGCTTTTCCAGCAGGCGGGTAACGGTACTGGGACTCAATTGAAGCTCTTCTGCAGCATAGCCAGGTTGCACACCGGGTTCTTCCAATACCAGCATTAAAAGGTAAGCATGACTCGGTGCGAGTCCCAGTTTTTTCCAGCTCTCCATGGCGAGTTTCTCTATCTTCCTCGCCAGGGCATTACTGGAAAAATAAATACACTGATGATACCTGCTTTCAGATGCTTTCACCAATCAAAGATAGGAATGTTGTTTGTATATGCAAATAAATCTTTCAGGTGTGGCTGAAGAATCACTTTTTTGCTTGATTTACATCATGGGATTGTTCCCGGTACTGGCTTACCTTTCGACCTTAATACTCCTCTTTCAGGCAGCCTCTTCGCAGCGTAACATATAAATCACGATCAGCATGAAATTTGAATTTCAACATCCCTATACAATTGGCAAAGGCTACGAAAAACCAGTAGCTTATTTCTGCATGGAATATGCTATTCATCAGCCCTTAAAAACGTATGCGGGTGGATTGGGATACCTGGCAGGCTCACACATGCGCAGCGCCTATGAATTGAAACAAAATATGGTGGGTATTGGGATTTTATGGAACTATGGATATTATGACCAGGTCCGTAAACAGGATCAATCGATGTATGTATTGTTTCAGGAAAAAGTGTACGGCTTTCTGCAAAAAACGGATATCAAATTTACCATACAGATATCGGGCCATGATGTGTGGGTGACTGCCTATTACCTGGCTCCGGAAATTTTCAAGACCACACCTATCTTTTTCTTAAGTACGGATCTTCCGGAAAACGATTACCTCGGTAAAACCATTTCACATCATCTGTATGATTCAAATCCGGAAACCGCGATTGCTGCTGCTATTCTGCTGGGATATGGGGGTGCCCGCTTATTGGAAGAATTGAACTGGCGGCCTGAAATGTATCACCTGAATGAATCGCATGCATTGCCGCTTGCATTTTATCTCTATGAAAAATACAAATCAGTTGAAGCGGTAAAAAAACGCCTGGTGTTTACCAATCATACCCCGGAACCGGGAGGTAATCGGGTTTCAGATATTTACCTGCTTCAGAAATTCGGTTTTTTTAATAACATTCCATTGCCGGAGCTGAGAAACATTACCGGTATTCAGGAAGACCAGTTCAATCATACCCTGGTTGCGTTGCGTTTGGCTGGTCTGGCTAATGGCGTTTCAAAATTGCACCTTCAGACACTTCGGGAAATGTGGCAAGGCGCAGAAGGTATTTGCAATATGATATCTATTACGAATGCGCAAAGTTTTACTTACTGGGCTGATTTTAAAATGTACCAGGTAGTATCCAATGAAAATGATGCTGCCATAGAAGATCTGAAAAAACATCGAAAGTGCCGTTTATTTGAAGAGGTCGCAGAGCAGGCAGGAGAAATATATAAAGATGATATTTTCACGATTGTTTTTGCGAAACGGTTTGTTGGATATAAAAGAGCAGAGTTGTTACTCACCAATATGGAACGTTTTCATAAGTTGGTTAGTAATGCTGACATGCCAGTTCAAATAATCTGGGCAGGCAAACCCCACCCGATGGATTATACCGGCATTGCTTCCTTTGATAAAATTGTCAATCTCTGTAAAATCTACACCAACTGCTCAATTCTTACCGGCTATGAATTGAAACTCTCCCGAATACTGAAACAGGGAGCCGATCTCTGGTTGAATGTACCCCGAATGGGTCATGAGGCTTCTGGTACCAGTGGGATGTCTGCTGCCATGAACGGAGCAGTTAATCTTTCCATTCCGGATGGATGGTTTCCTGAGTTTGTCAGAGACAAAGAAAATGGCTTTGTTATACCGCCCGCGGACCCTTCTCTGCCGGAACATATCCAGGATGAAAAAGATGCCAATACCCTCTTTGATCTTTTGGAAAAGGAAATACTCCCGATGTATTATCAGAATAAGAGCCGTTGGCTCGGTATTGTAAAAAACAGCATGAACTCCATTTTTCCGCAATTCGACAGTAATCGGATGGCGATTGAGTATTATGAAAAACTTTATGGAGGCGCTGAATAAAAGTTTTTGACTAATATTGACGTAGTAGGAAGTGAGAATAGATTGATTATGAGCAACCCATTATTAGATCCGGGTTCCAACCCGATAGGTTCTGCGGAAAAAGAGTTTGAGAATAGTTTGCGCCCCCGGGAAATTGATGATTTTGCCGGACAGGCGCAGATCATTGAAAACCTGAAAATCTTCATTAAGGCTGCTAAGATCCGGGGTGAAGCCCTCGATCATGTCCTGTTTCATGGTCCCCCCGGTTTAGGTAAAACTACCCTGTCCAGGATTGTGGCCAATGAGATGGGGGTGCAGATTCGTGAAACATCCGGACCTGTGATTGAAAAGCCGGCCGACCTGGCAGGGCTGCTCACCAATCTGGAACCCAATGATGTGTTGTTTATAGATGAAATTCACCGCCTGAGTACGGTGGTAGAAGAATATTTATATGCGGCGATGGAAGATTACCGGATTGATATCATGATCGACAGTGGTCCAAATGCCCGCAGTATCCAGATTAATCTGAATCCTTTTACCCTGATTGGTGCCACTACGCGCAGTGGTTTATTAACTGCTCCTTTGTTAAGCCGCTTTGCTATCAAATCGCGCCTTGAATATTACAATGCTGGCACGCTGGAGAAAATCATTCGTCGCTCAGCTGCCTTATTAAATGCTCCCATTACCGATGATTCAGCTGCCGAGATTGCCCGCCGGAGCCGGGGTACGCCAAGAATTGCCAATGGACTGTTGCGCCGCGTGCGGGATTTTGCCATGGTTTTGAACGATGGGCAACTTGATCTAGGAATCACCCAGCATGCACTCAAGGCCCTGAATGTGGATGAGCATGGTCTCGATGAAATGGATAACAGGATACTCTCAACCATTATTGAGAAGTTCAAAGGTGGCCCGGTTGGCATCACCACCATTGCAACGGCAGTAGGAGAGGAAGCAGGTACGCTGGAAGAAGTGTATGAGCCTTTTCTGATTCAGGAGGGATTTTTGCAACGTACGCCCCGCGGAAGGGAAGCTACTTTAAAAGCCTATGAACACCTGGGAAAGCAACCCCGTACGGGTCACTCCCCAGGTTTGTTTGATTCATTTGTATAACGGCTGATTACGCAGGAGTAGGTACAACCAGGCGGAATCCATTACCGTGAATGTTCACGATTTCAATGCTGGAATCTTCTTTCAGGTACTTCCTAAGTTTCGCGATGTATACATCCATGCTCCGGCCATTGAAGTAGGTATCACTACCCCAGATTTTTTTCAGGGCCTGCTCACGCGGCAACAGGTCATTCATGTGCTCACAAAGCATTTTCAGTAACTCATTCTCCTTGGGCGACAAGGTTTGTGTTTGTCCGCTATGCGTAAGCTCTCTCAATTTTGGATTGAAATGGAAACTGCCAAGGTCAAATTCCTTGTTTTCCTGTTCCTTGTTCAGTTCCTCATTGCGCTTGAGGATAGCTTTGATCTTTAGCAACAGCACTTCACTGTCGAAGGGTTTGGTGATATAATCATCCGCGCCCAGTTTGTAACCCTGGATAATATCTTCCTTCATGGTTTTTGCACTCAGGAAAAACAGGGGCACATCGGGGTCGATATCGCGGATCTCTTCTGCAAGACTGAAGCCGTCCATATTGGGCATCATTACGTCCAGCAGGCAGAGATCAAATTTTTCACGCTGAAAGGCTGCGAGACCCAGTCGGCCATCGCGTTCCAACACCACATCAAAATCATTCAATTCCAGGTAATTCTTCAACACCAGTCCGAGATTCTGATCGTCTTCACACAATAGTATTCTTGCTTTCTTATCTTCCATGAGCATTGATTTATGAGTTAATAATAAAATTAATTCATTTTCGCGCCCTAGCCAAAGGGGATAAGATTTTGTTAAATGGGGAGAAAGAAAGGGAGAAAGGAGGAAAGGAAGAGTGTAGGAAGGGAGGAAGGCCTAGAGAGTTTTGGTCTTTTTTAGGTGCATTTGGGCCCAAAGCCGTAAGAAGAGGAAAGGAGCGATCACCAGAACCGCATTCCACCGGTTTTCGGGTGTGAACCTGTCCGGAAACATTCTAAGAACAAAAAAGAAGATGCAGGCTCCCAGAATTATTGAGATATGGAGCACAATCATGTTTATGGTGAATCCGCCAATAGCTTTTCTTGGGATGGAATCTTTTCCCTGAATATTGAAAAAGCAAGCCTCGAGTATAAAGTAAAGGAGAGTGAGATTGAAATACCAATTTTTGAAAAAAAACACTCCAAAATTAATCATCATAATTTCTTTGTTTTTCCAATTGGCAATCAATCCGAACAACACTACGATAAAAAGCCAGTATATAAAAAGTACGAATCCGGTTGAACTGGTTTTCGTATCCTGGAAAGGATCTTTTTTCCGCTTATATACAAAATCAAAAATTCTATTGATTAACCTGGTCAAAAATTCATTCCACCAGAAAAGATAAATAATGTAGAAGATGGATGCCTGGCCCATGTATACAGAACATGCTGTCAGTATAGCCAGAATAATGCTATTTGTGTTTTCACTAGTTAGATTGCGAAGTCCGAATATTCGATTTGCTGGCATAAAATAAGAATCTCCGGCACCAAAGTAGAGCAAGTTAACGTGCCGGAAAATGGGGCATATGCCCTATTTCAAAAGCTGTTGCGCAGAATTAATATTGCAACAAAACAATTACTTCTATGAAACTATCTCAGTTATTGTTGCTGGTTCTGGTTATGGGTATTTCAACTGTGCAGGGTCAAACATTGGGTGAATTTTCTCCCAAGGAAGACAGGGGTACTTATGGCCCGCGAAAATTCAAGTCGAAGGAAGTATATATCGCGAATTTTTCCGTCAATTTTCAATTGTACAATCTAAAAACAAGTTCTACAAAAGGCGGCTTTTCAAATGGAATGCTGTCAGGGAAAACGAAAGCCTCATTGGCAGTTGGTATGGATATACCTGCAGCTACCCTTCAGCAAATAACGGATGAGGCCTATCAGCAGTTTGTGGCGGATCTGAAAGCAAAAGGGTTTACCGTACTAAATGGTGATGCGGCAGCCAACACAAAATATTACGAAGGCTACCAGCGGTTTGACAATATGGAGATGAGTTTGTCAGAAGCTCCCGGCATGGTAACGGTTTATCCTTCCAATACAGTTTTCTTCGTCAAGGGATTCAATAAAAACGGCCAGGTTAAACGGGAAGGGATGTTCAGTTTTGTTGGCATTGGAGATCGGAGTGATGTTATTGGTTCGTATCCTAAATTATCGCAGGACCTAAATGATGCAACAATTATTAATGCTGACTTATTTGTGCTTTTTCTGGAGGTTAAAAAACCCTATCAGGGAGAAGGTGCCCATATTGTGGCCAATACTGATTTGCGATTAAGTGCTGATGGCCATGTTGACAGCAGGGTTGCCAGGAACACCAATTCTAAAAGCTTTACGAATAAAGTAGGCTTAACCTCACCAGGTACCAAGGAAGTTACAGTGACTACTATTACGGCCATTGATTTTGTTTCAGGCAGAAACAAAATCGGAGGCTCGCCCTATGGAACCTATACAGGTATATTGAAAAAGGATTTGGCAATCAATGATGTAATTGGTAAAGAAAAAATTCAGTCATACGCAAAAAGTGACAATGATTTCATAGGTGTAGAAACGGCATTTGGAAAAATGTATCGGGCGGATAATATTTCTGTTGAAAATACGGCCCTTATTAAAGCTGATGCTTCAAAATACCAGGCCGGAGTAACCCTGGCAATCACGACTTTTTTAAAACATCATGTGAATGAGTTCAAGACCAAGTTTTTTTGAGGGGATTGTCAGACTGGCAACAACTACAGTACTGTTTCTTTTGTGTGCAGGTGCAGTTCAGGCACAACGTATAGATTTCGAAAATGCACCGCTGAATCCGGTTCCGTTCCGATATAAGCTATCCCATTTTAACCTGAAGGGTTCGGTTTATGCGCATGGAAACAAGGTGTTTTCAAGGGAAGGGAACCTGGTTTATGAAAACAATCTGGGTCGGGGTTTGCACTACATATATCAGGATGGCAAACTCCATACGGATACAGATGGAAATTTGTATGAATTTGATGGACAGGGATTCCTTACAAAAAAAACCTTTGCTTCTTCAGGCATTCAATCAGTTGTTTTTGCCTATAATTCCAAGGGACTGCTTGTAAGCGAAAAATCTACGACAGGATATACCGCCTATTATACCTACGATGAAAAAAACATGTTGATAAAAAGTAGTATCGGTGGTGGTGTGCGGGAGTATGTCTATCAGCAAAATGGTGAGCAGCTTACTGTAACGATTAAAGATCATACCAAAACTCCTATAGCTGTCAGTACTCAGGTATATAAAAGGGGGGTTGAGATCGGCAGGGATGGCCGGCTTTTTTCTATTCAATTTGATCCGAAGGGAAATCGAATAGAGTATAACAAGAATATTTATTATGAGGATTTGGCCAACCGCCGGATTGAACTGTCAATGGTATATAAAAAGCCAACTATGGCATCTGTTGATCCAATGTTTGAATGCACCTTTTATGTCAATGGGGTAGAATCCAGATTTTTATATGCGAAACTGCTCGATTCAAACAGGATGCTGGTTTACAATCCGTTTGATGAGCAGTACTATAGTATTGAAGATGCAATAAATCAGTCTAAGTCGGGGCAAAAGCAAGTATTCGAAAAGGTTGCTGTTGCTGGCCCCTTCCATATCCGGAAAGCAGCCAATAAATATACTTTCTGCTACAAGGGAGCAGATTTAACCAATAGCATTTATCTGCGTAAGAATGCCCTGGTTATTTCAAATATTCCTTTCTTTTTTGTTTATGACAAAAGCCTGAATATGACATTTGTTGGTGGAACGGATGATAAAAGGCCGGCAGGTTTGCACCCGGTTCAGCATTTTTCCCCTGGAAATAACCTGCTTTATTTCAAATATGAAGACAGGCATATTATTATTTATGAAGGCCAGAATATGGCAAAGATCCACCCTGAATATAAATTGGTAGATCATAAATCCGGTAATGCTTTCCTGGTTAATGAAAAAAATGTTCCGATCTATTGTTTTCCCGATGCAGCGAAGGAAATACCCCTGAAAGCCTATGCCGGCCGTACTTATAATCCGGATATTGACAGCTATGAATTAACAACGTCTTCAACACAACCGCAGAGTCAGTCGGCCGGTCCGGTTACTAACAGCCTCACCAATACCAATACCTGTATTTCCGGTGATTGTCAAAATGGCTTTGGAAGCAGAAAGGGATCCATGTCAACCTATGAAGGGTTCTTTAAAAGCGGTGAACCGACGGGTTTTGGATATCAGGATCTGGGAAGCCTGGGCTATTATTACGGCAATTTTAAAATGGGCGAATTTGATGGATTTGGTATGTTTACCTGGCGCGAAACTGGCAATTATTACATAGGCCAATGGAAGAATAATAAAATGCATGGCTACGGATACATTAAAAAAGGTGGAACAATACTGAATGCCGGTTATTTTAACAATGGTATTCTGGAGCGAAAAATGCTTTCTGCATCCTTCCTGAATAAACAATGGAATGGCAATTGTATCGGCGATTGTGAAAATGGATTTGGGTTCTATAAGTATAGCGATGGCAGCGTTTATGTTGGCTTTTTTACGGGTAAGAAGCCGAATTATGTAGGAGCGTATACATTCCGGGACGGGAGTTCATACATCGGGGAATGGATATATGGGAAACGAAATTTTCAGGGATTTGAAAGTTATTCCGACGGAACATCGTACAGAGGGGAGTTTCTGGAGGGTAAACGAAATGGAGAAGGTGTATTATACAATAAATCCGGTAAGGTAATCAGTAAAGGAAATTGGATACAGGGAAAACTCGCTGAAGCAAATAAAGTGATAACCGAGTCAGTGCCAGCTAAACCGGATTCTTATGTGCCAGATGAAACGATTCCGATGGAAGTTGCTTCCAGTATGAAAGCATATAAATCCGGAACGCAGCAGCTTAAACAATATGTCGAAAACCTGGATGCAAGATGGACCCGTAAATTTTCCAGTGAGGAAGAAGTTGCAGTTAATTATGCCGCATTGCTTCAGGCTATTTACAAGATTGAGCAACCTGCTGCATTCGAATTCATGATGCGGCTCGACAGGACAAGAACAGGTGCTGTATTGGTTAAGTTGCCTGAAGATATGCGTACTTATTTGAGGAATAAAGCGAAGGAAAGAATTGAGAAATACAAGAGTTCCTCCAATTAACAACAAATAGGATGCGCTTTCTGAATTCCTTTTTAATAAGACTGATACTGGGTATATATTTTTTATTCCCGGATCAAACAGTGTTGGCCAATGCAGCCCAGCCAGGTGTTTGGAATGCAGGCGGAGCTGTATTTGTTATGTTGTATCCTGAAGACAGTTCGGTTTTCAGAAAGATTCAAATGAAGAAAGAATCAATCTATATTCAGTTGTATAATGGGTTTTCCGTAGTAAAGGGGGCGTATTTTTTTTCAAACACCACCAATGAGGAATTGCGTTTTAAAATGGGATACCCTACCAACGGCATCTATAATGGCGGAGATATCCTGCTGAATCAGGTACGGGTGGATTCCCTCAGTAATTTTAAAATTAAAGCGGATGGGCAATGGCTTACTGTTGAACGCATGAATATTGACAAGAGTGATAATTTCACCTTATTTGATAATAGCTGGCATGTTTGGGAAATGAGTTTCAAACCTGGCGAAACCCGACAGGTAGAAGTTTATTTTATAGTGAATACCAACAATGCAAAGCTTGTTTCCGGGTATAATCAGACGCGGAAAAACGCATTTATATATTTATTGGAGAGCGGTTCTGTTTGGAAGCAACCTATTGATACGGCCCGTTTTTATATCCAGTTTCTGGATGGATTGACTACTGCCGGTTTAAATGGTATTTCAAAGGAGTTTAATTTTAAAAAAAGTAATATCAATCAATTACTGGTTGGATTCAAAACGGATTTATCACCAACTCCTAAAGATAATTTAGTGATAGTTTATGGTAATAAATCAATGGATTTTGATTTTGGTACGGTAGCACTCAATCATAAAAATCTATTTGAAAAAATTGAACGATTTTCCAGTCTCCCATTTGAAACCCTCACTTATGCTGAATTTACACCACCTGCTTTGACTATTGGAGAAAAGGATGCCATAACAGGATTGGAAAATGCACTGGAGCATTTCGTTTTATATGCACCGGTGTTAATTGGTCTGCTTTCTCTGCTGATTTTTATGTGGGCGCTTTTCTATTGGAGAAAGATTAGAAAACAATAAAAAAATCATGATAGCGCTTGCATTGTTTTTTATTTTTCTGATCGGTTTATTGCTGCTATGCATCCCCTTGTTTATGATGTATTGTAAAGCTTTTCTTGCCTTGTCTGCTTCTAAAGAAGGCCGTCAGCAGCTTATGAAAAGCCGGCAACACGAAATTGATGTATTGAAATCACGCATGTATGATCGGATTTCAGCCAATTGGGATAAAATCTCGTTAGAGTGGGCCGGGGATGAAATGGATAAGGCTATTACAGAAAGCAGGCATTTAAATCTTGTGAACGAACTTCGGCTTTATGTGCAATCCATTTTACAACTATTGAAATAAGAGCTTGAAATAGACTAATTTATTATTTATATTTCATCTTTTTAAAGCCTGTTATCGTATTTGGTAACGGATCTGTAAAAAGTGGTAATAAATATGAATGCTGGTAAGTTAGTCCTCTTTTTTTTCTTATTGTTCAACAATATTGCATACGCACAAAATGGTAATTCAGTTGATAGTATAAAACAGGCGGTTGTAAAGGAGGCTGACTATCGGACAGGAATTGGACTTCTGCAAAATCACTTAACTAAGATATATCTCACTCAATACCAGGCTACGATTGATCTTGCCGGATTTGGATATCTGCTGGCTGAAAAACAGAAAGATTCCGTACATATGGGAGATTTCCTGCGGTTTATTGGTAATGCTTATGGGCGATTAGGAAATATTGACAGTTCAACAGCTTATTACTACAAAGCACTTGAAAAGCTGGAAAGAACTGATAATCCGGACAAACTTGGTTTGCTATACGACGATATGGCAAGAATGTACCGGAAATTAAGACAACCTAAGAGAGCGCTTGAGTTCTATGATAGAGCATTGGCGCTGTATGTGGCTGAAAATAATCTGGAAGGAATAGCGCGGATTAATAATGAAAGTGGGGTTGTGTTTAGGGACGAGGGCAATTATGAGGAAGCAAATAAGCGATTTACTACCTCGTTGGAAATACAGCGCAAACGAAATGATTCCACCGGAATAGGTTACTCGCTGGAATTTCTTGGATACAATCAACTCCTGATTAAAAATTATACAAAGGCAGAAGCGTATTTGAAACAGGCCCTTGAATTTCGTAAAGCATTGAATGATGATTTTGCTTTAATGTTGAATTATACTGCATTGGGAGAGTATTACAAGGAAGTTGGCCAACCAGGGCTTTCAAACGAGTTTTTTCGAAAAAGTAATGCGGTGGCGGTGAAGATCAATTTTGCAGACATTCAAAAATATAATTTTGATCAGATTACGATGAATTACGAGGCATTGGGGGATTATAAAAATGCCTTTCAAAGTTTGAAATCATATAATCAGATTAATGATAGTTTATATAATGCCAAAAAAGTGAAAGACGTTGAGGAGATTTCAGCAAAATATGAAACTGCTGAAAAGGAGAATCAGATTCTTGTTCAACGGGCAAAATTAACTGAGAATGAACTCCGGATCAAAAGCCGGAATTTGTGGATTTTTGGATTATCCGCACTTGCTGTAACGCTTTCATTAATCGGATTTCTTTTGTACAAACAGCAGGTATTAAAGAATCTGAAACAGCAACAGGACAGTGAAATTCAGTTGGCAGTAGAAAAAATTGAAAGTCAGCATAAGCTCCAGGAACAGCGGTTACTGATATCAAGAGATTTGCATGATAATATCGGGGCGCAGTTAAGTTTTATTATTTCTACCATTGAAACCATTAGGTATCATGTTGATGATAAGGATGGATCTGTTTCAAAACAGCTGTCTGCTATCAATTCCTTTGCAAAGGAAACGATCCAGGAGTTACGGGATACTGTCTGGGCTATGAATAAAACCGGTATCAGTATCACTGATTTACACAGCAGGATTATGAATTTTATTGAACGTATCAATCAATCGCCTATAAATTGTACTGTCAGGTTGCAAGTTGATGACGAGGTTTGGGAGACAGGCTTGTTTTCGGGTATAGATGGACTTAATATCTTCCGGATAATTCAGGAAGCAACCAATAACGCCCTCAAATATTCTGGTGCAGATAAAATAGCTATTAAAATAAGTTCAGACGGAAATGGAACGCTGTTTTCTATTTCAGATAATGGGAAAGGTTTTGTGGAAAAGGAGGTGGAAGCCGGAAACGGACTTTATAATATGCGGAAGCGTTCCCTGGAATTGGGAGAAGAGCTACGGCTAAGTTCTCATCCTGGCAAAGGAACATCTATTGAATTCAGTGCTATTGGAAATTCTAAAAATGTATAAGATGGCTGTGAACATACATATTGCCATTGTAGATGATAATAAGCTGCTGATTAAGAGCGTAAGGGAAAAGCTTGCACTATTCCCCGATATCAGGATATCCTTTACAGCAAATAATGGACTGCAATGTATGGATCAGTTACTGTCTGACCGAACAACCGATCTGGTATTAATGGATATTGAAATGCCGGAGCAAAATGGAATTATTACTACTGCTCTTATTAAGCGCAATTACCCACAGATAAAAGTTATTGTATTAACTGTTTTTGACGACGATGAGAATATCTTCAATGCTATTCAGGCAGGAGCAGATGGGTATTTGTTAAAAGAGATACCTCCATCTTCCTTACATGATGCAATCATTCAAACATTGGAAGGTGGTGCTGTTATGACCCCTTCCATTGCCATGAAAACCCTGCAGTTAATGCGGTCTCCATTGCATCCGGAAACGATTTCCGATGGGAAAGATGTGCTGCTTTCAGAGCGGGAAACGGAAGTATTGGAACAGCTTTCCAGAGGACTTCCTTACACTGCAATTGCCGAAAATTTAATTATTTCCCCTTCTACCGTTCGCAGACATATTGAAAACATTTATAAGAAATTGCAGGTACATTCTAAAATTGAGGCAATTGAACTGGCCAAAAAGAAGCGCATCATTTAAATTGACCAATTGATCGGAATAGGGTTATTTGTGTAATTTTGAAGCCTTCAAAATTGTATCTCCATGCGCCTTACAGCTGATGCTAAGCTAAAAAAACTGATTGTAATTGGTGACAGAGTGCTGATTCGTCCCTCTAAGCCGAATGAACAAACTGCCAGTGGGCTCTATCTCCCCCCCGGTGTACAGGAAAAGGAAAAAGTACAACAGGGGTATGTGATCCGGACTGGTCCGGGTTATGCCATCCCCACACCTCCTGAAGATGAGTCCTGGAAACAGTCTGAAGAACAGGTAAAATATATTCCACTACAGGCGCGCGAGGGTGATCTTGCAATCTTCCTGGTAAGTGGCGCTACCGAAGTGATGTACGAGGGAGAAAAATATTTTATTGTTCCCCAAAGTGCCATTCTGATGCTGGAAAGGGAAGAGGATTTTTAAACCACCCAATTCCATTTTTCCATTATCTTACCCGGAAATATTGTTTTCATGCCAGATACAACCCAGTTCATTGAAGCCATCAAAAAGGGCTATACGTTTAAAGGTGATTCCGCTAAAATTGGTGTGGGCATACTGAATGGTCAGCCGGTTCCGGATGCAGAAATTCTGCTGCCCCTGAAAACCCTGAACCGGCACGGGCTTATTGCCGGTGCCACTGGTACTGGTAAAACCAAAACCCTCCAGGTATTGGCAGAGGTCCTCAGTGATAATTCCGTGCCCGTGCTGCTGATGGATATCAAAGGAGACCTGAGTGGACTCGCTGCAGCCGGCGCCAGTAATGATAAAATTAAAGAACGCTACCAGCATCTCCGGATGGAGTATCAACCAATATCCTATCCGGTGGAGTTGCTCTCACTCAGTAATGAACCCGGAGTGCGCTTGAGGGCTACCGTTAGCGAGTTCGGACCCGTTTTGCTGAGTAAGATTTTGGGTTTGAATGATACCCAGGCCGGACTCGTAGCCATGATTTTCAAATGGTGTGATGACAACCAATTGCCCTTGTTGGATCTCAAGGATTTCATCAAGGTATTACAATACGTGAGTGATGAAGGGAAGGCAGAATTGGAGAAAGCCTATGGGAAAATATCGACTACTTCAACCGGCACGATCCTTCGTAAAGTGGTAGAATTGCAACAGCAGGGGGCAGATCCTTTCTTTGGAGAAAAAAGTTTTGAGGTGGAAGACCTGATGCGAATCTCCGACGATGGAAGGGGGGTGATTTCTATTTTGCGGGTCACGGACCTGCAGGATCGTCCCAAGTTATTCTCCACCTTCATGCTGCAGCTGCTGGCGGAATTATATGGTTCCAGTCCGGAAGAAGGCGATATGGACAAACCCAAACTGGTCCTCTTTATTGATGAAGCGCATTTGATTTTCCAGGAGGCAAGTGAAGCCCTGCTACAGCAGATCGAAACGATTGTAAAGCTCATCCGCTCCAAGGGAATTGGTATTTTCTTTTGTACACAGAACCCGATGGATGTGCCAAAGGATGTACTCGGACAATTGGGCCTTAAAGTGCAACATGCCCTGCGTGCCTTTACTGCCGCAGATCGTAAAGTGATCAAACAAACCGCAGAGAATTATCCGGAAACGGATTTTTATAAAACGGACGAGTTGCTTACCCAGCTGGGTATTGGAGAAGCGATCATTACCCTACTAAATGAAAAAGGTATTCCAACTCCCCTGGCGCATGTATTGCTTACCTCTCCAAGGAGCCGGATGGATATTCTGACAGAACAGGAAATAGCCGCGTTGATTTCCGGGAGCAAGTTGATTAAGAAATACAACCAGGAAGTGGATTCCGAAAGTGCCTATGAATTGTTGACTGCCAAACTGGAAGAAGCAGCCGGACTCGAAGCAGCCGAAGAAGCGAAGAAGCAGGCTGCTAAAGAAGCGAAGGCAAACGGTTCTAAGAAGGAAGAAAAAACCGTGCTGGAAAAAATGCTCAACAGTTCTGCTGGAAGACAAGCTACCCGCACACTCACGAGTACCATCACCCGAACTTTGCTGGGAGCATTGGGCCTTGGCGGAAGAAGCAGCAAGAAAAAATCATTGTGGTAGTGGTTAGATCTATAACCGCTCCACCATGCCACTGATTTGCACCCTGATTAACTGTTCTGATTCAAGGAGACGAATAACACGCAGCAATTCCTGCTGATTGGCATTGTCGCCAATTTCAGACTGAAGAGTGGTTATTGACTTGGCGCCATTTTCCAGTGAACTCAGTATTTTATTTTGTAATTGCTGAGGTTTTGCTTCTTTTCTCTTTTTTTCCAGGCAGTTATCACAGATGCCGCAATCTTTAATGGCTGCATCCCCGAAATACCGACCAATAAAACTGCTCCGGCAGGTGCTGCCGGTTGTGTATTGGAAGAGGGCGTCCAGTCGTTCTTTCGCAAGCTTTTTTCTGCGTTCAATGGCTTTCAGATCCAGTTGGATGTTTTCTGTTTTGACCCGTTCGGTCAATAGAACCAGTTGTGGCTGATCACGGGCTGCTTCATAGTTCAGTATGCCGAGTGATTCCAACTGCTTCAATTGAGTGATAATGATTTCTCTTTCTGTTTTTAATAACCTTGCCAGGTAGTTTTCCGAGATCATGCCTGGATAACTGAAAATCCCTTCAATAGTGCGGAGCAGGGTTTTAATAAGAGGTTCAAGTGCCGGATAATTTTTCTCGACCTGCTCCAGCCAGGCGCGATCCGCTACAAATTGTACCCTCGATGGTTCATATACCGATTCATTTAACGCACAATAGCCATTCGCCTGCAACAATTGCAACGCATTAATAGTTACCATTCGGTCAAGGTCAAAATTTTTACAGAACAACGTAAGGTCAAAATCGAATGATTGTCCCTCTCCGGTACCTGTGGGCAAATGCAGAAAATTCGCCATTGACTGGTAAACTTTTTTTACTGTTTCCAGGTCGGGGAATTTTTTTTCCAGTTGCTGCTCCAGTTCAATCAAATCCTGCTGGTTGTATAAGAGGACTGCATAGGCTTTTTGCCGGTCTCTGCCTGCACGGCCTGCTTCCTGGTAATAATTCTCCAGGCAATCCGGAACATCATAATGCACCACTGTTCTAACATCCGGTTTATCGATGCCCATGCCAAAGGCATTGGTACTAACAATGATGCGTACCTGATTTTGCGTCCACTGTTGCTGGCGTTCATTGCGATCCTCCTGATTCAGGCCGGCATGATAATAGGTAGCTGAAATTCCCCGCTCATTCAGGAAGCGGCAGATATCCACCGTGCGCTTACGACTTCTGCAATACACAATGCTGCTGCCTTCCACTTTGGAGATGATATCAAATAACTTTGGAAGTTTGCTGCTTTCTTCAAAACAGCTGTAGGAGAGGGCTTCGCGGATAAAGGAGCCCTTGTGCACCACTGCATTCTTCAACTGCAACTGTGTCAGAATATCTTCCTGCACCAACGGGGTTGCGGAGGCCGTAAGCGCCAGAATAGGAACTGCGGGCAGGCTTTCCCGTAAACTCGCAATCTGCAGGTATTGCGGACGGAAATCATATCCCCATTGGGATACACAATGTGCTTCATCCACCGCGATCAGGGATACCGGGAGGGCTGGTAAGTATTCCTTGAAGAGGTTGGTTTGAAGTCGTTCTGGAGACAGGTATAAAAATTTGATCTGTCCATTCGATGCGAGTTGCAGGGTTTTATTCACCTCTTTAAAGGGCATGCCGGTATGAATGGCCAGGGCTGAAATGCCTTTTTTACGTAACTGCGCCACCTGGTCTTTCATCAGGGCAATCAAAGGGCTGATCACCAGGCAGATTCCCTCCAGTGCCAGTGCCGGCACCTGGAAGCAAACAGACTTCCCACTCCCTGTTGGTAAGAGTGCCAGGCAATCCTGCTTCTGTAATGCAGTCCTGATTATCTCCTCCTGCAATGGCCGGAACTCCGAATACCCCCAGTACTGTTTTAAAATGGAATGAATCTCCTGCTGCAATTGTTATTTTTTTGTTTTCCCTTTTCCTTTCCTCCATCCTCCTTTCCTCCTTTCCCTCCCTACTTCACGCGCTTCACAAAAAGCCGCACCGAATTCACTGCCAGCACAACATCACTGAGGCCCATTACCAGTGCACCGATGGCGGGAGTCAGAAATCCAAATGCGGCAACCGGAATCGCTACTACATTATACGCAAAGGCCCAGAATAAATTCTGTTTAATTGTAAGCAGCGTGTGTTTGCCCAATCCCAGCGCTTCCGGCAATTGTGTCAATCCATGATTCATCAGCACAATATCGGCAGTTTGCATCGCTACCTGGGAAGCATCACTCAGCGAGATGCCAATGGAAGCCTTTGCCAGTGCCGGCGCATCATTGATGCCATCGCCCACCATTGCTGTAGGTATAGCTGTATTGCGTTCTTCAATGATCGCCAGTTTTTGTTCCGGTGATTTTTCCGCAATCACTTCCTGGATGCCCAGTTGGGAAGCAATAACCGCTGCCTTCGCCTGCCGGTCGCCACTGAGCAATACAGTATGAATTCCTTTGCTATGCAGGTAATCCACCACCTCCTTAGCTTCTGGTCGTACTTCATCGCGCACATCAATCCAGCCAATCAGCTCTCCATTGCGCAGGACATAAACATTGTGATGATCCTCACGGGTATGGTTATTTGCAATTTCATAAGAGCCGGCCCAGTAATGATCACCGTCCTTGCTCATTGCTTTCATGCCTTTGCCTTTAACTTCTTCTATGGAAGCCCAGCGTATCAGGTTGTTGTTTTTCCACTCGCGACTAATCGCCTGCGCAATTGGGTGATTGGAATATTTTTCCAGCGATACCACTATTCTTTTGAATTCATCTGTCGATACCCCCAACGATTCAAATTGCTGAATGGTGAAACTGCCGGTGGTGAGTGTGCCTGTTTTATCAAAGACCACCTGTTTGATATCTTTAAATGCTTCCAGGGATTTGGCATTTCTAAAGAGTATTCCTTTTCGGGCAGCACGACCCAGCCCTACAGCGATCGCCGCAGGTGTGGCCAGGCCCATGGCACAGGGACAGGCGATCACTAATACCGCAATGCTGCGCATTAATGAATCTCGCAAGGCATGGTCAGAGGAGCCTGACAGAAAAAAATAATTCAACACAAATGTCAGCAATGCAATCACCAGCACCGCCGGCACGAAAATCGCACTGATCCGGTCGGCCATTCGTTGTACGGGTGGCTTATCGCCTTGAGCCTTTTTCACCAGGTTAATGATATTTGCCAATACCGACTGATCCGCTCCGGCTGTTACCTGTGCTTTTACAGTTCCTTCCAATAACAGGCTGCCCCCAATCAGCAGGTCTTTCTGCTTTTTTAAAATGGGTTCACTTTCGCCAGTGATGATGGATTCATTCACGCTGGCCTCACCCCATAATATTTTAGCATCCGCAGGAACCTGCTCTCCATTTTTTATCAGGATAAGATCGCCACTTTTCAGGTGTGTATTCTCAATGGGGAAAATCAACTCCTGGTGCTGGTCGTCAAAGGCAATCATGTTCGCCATTACTTTTTGACTCTTGACCAGTTTGTTCAGTTCGCGTTGCGTGCTATGAATGGAAAGATCCTCCAGGTAATTACCCAAAAACACCAGGGTAATGATTGCTGCTGCAGTTTCAAAAAAGAGATAATCGCCGGGCTGATCAAGGAATATGCCCACCAGGCTATATACAAATGCAGCAGTTGCCCCCAGGGCAATTAATACATTCATGTTTGGAACTCCTGAACGCAGACTCTTCCAGGCACTGCGACCAAAATGATACATGCCGATTACATAAACCGGTAAACTCAATGCGAGCTGGACCCAGGGGTTCATCAGCCAGTCCCAATGTAATCCCGGTATCATGTGCAACATAAGTACCAGTGTAAATGGCAGGCAGATCAGCATATACCGCAGGTACTTGTTCATAGGCGGTTGCTGATCCTGTGCTTGTTTGGCTGCTTTTTCATCTATAACGGCATACCCCAGGGAGGAAATCCCCCTGGTTAAACTAACCTGCTTTTCTTTATCGAAGTGAACTGTTTCAAAATGAACATCGCCGTCAATCGGGTTGACTTTCACATTCTGCATACCCTCTTTTTCAAGATATTTCGTTACACTGAGGGCACAGTTGGAACAGGTCATTCCTTCTACTTTCCAGTTAATTGATTCCATATTTCATCTTTTACCTGTTAATGAACAAATTTACGAAAAGCCTGGGTGGCATAGAGGCGGTTAAATTGCCCTAATTTTGGATATGGTTCGACGTTTTACCCACTCAGAATTGCCCGTTGTGGCCCGGGAAATTCTGAATTACCTTAAACAGCCACGTATCATTGCTTTTAATGCACCCATGGGAGCGGGCAAAACCACCCTGGTTCATGCACTTTGTGATGCCCTTGGTGTGAAAGATCCGGTAGGCAGTCCAACTTTTTCCATCATAAATGAATATGCCAGCGAAAGCGGCCCCGTTTTCCACATAGATTGTTACCGGCTTAAATCAGAAGAAGAAGCCGTCGATGCCGGTATAGAAGATTGTCTGGTAGGAAACCACTGGTGTTTTATTGAATGGGCAGAAAAAATCCCGCGCCTCCTGCCAGATGACCTGGTTACCATTACCATCCGGGTTGAGGACCCAACCACCCGCTACCTCGAACTCAGGGATTCAACTGCTTCTTAGCCAAAAATCGCCGTAGAAATTGTAATTTTCCAATTCGATCCATTTCATGTCGCAACAAAAACCTTTTATCAGCACCTCCTTCAGTTATGAAACACTGGAAGAGACACTGGATGTAAAACCAACCGGCGCCCAATTGCATATTGGTATTCCGAAAGAAATAGCATTCCAGGAAAATCGGGTCTCTCTCACTCCGGATGCCGTGGGCGTTCTTGTGAGCAATGGCCACCAGGTTACCATCGAACACAATGCTGGTGATGCGGCTCATTTCCGTGATCGTGATTACAGTGAAGCGGGGGCGCGTATCGTGTATGATAAGGCTGAAGTGTACAAGGCTCCCATCCTGGTAAAAAGTGCTCCTGTAATTGAAGAGGATATTCCGCTGCTTCAAATGGGCCAGGTTATCATTTCTCCCATGCATACCACGCTGCTTAAAGCTGCCTTGCTGGAGAAAATGATGGACAAAAAAATTACCGCCCTCTGCTTTGAACAACTCAAAGATGAAAGTGGGTCTCTGCCCATCGTTCGCAGTATGAGTGAAATTGCAGGAAGTGCAGTGATGTTAATTGCCGGTCAATACCTGAGTTCGGCTAATCATGGTAAGGGTGTTTTGCTGGGAGGGATATCCGGAATTCCACCTTCCAAAGTTATCATCATAGGTGCCGGAATAGTTGGAGAGTATGCTGCGAGGGCGGCCATCGCGCTGGGCGCCTCTGTAAAAGTGTTCGATAACAGTGTGTATCGGCTGAAACAATTGCAGAATAATATCGGTCACCGACTCTGGACCTCCGTACTGGAACCCAAGATCCTGGCCAAACAACTCAAGACCTGCGAAGTAGCGGTAGGTGCACTCGGTTCCAGTACCGGCAGAGCTCCTGTTGTTGTTACAGAGGAGATGGTCAGTAACATGCGTCCTGGTAGTGTGATCATTGACGTTAGTATCGATAGCGGCGGATGTTTTGAAACTTCTGAAATTACCAGTCATGAACATCCGATTTTCATGAAATACGGGGTGATTCATTACTGTGTTCCCAATATTCCATCCGGATTTGCCCGCACGGCTTCACATGGCATCAGCAATGTTCTGATGCCCTTATTGCTCGAAGCTGCTGAAGAAGGAGGGATAGAAAACCTGATCTGGCAAAAAATCTACCTGCGCAGCGGCATTTACTTGTTTAAAGGAGCACTTACGCATTTTCACCTCAGCCAGCGTTTTAACCTGAAGTACACGGATCTGAACCTGCTGATCGCAAGCAGGCGTTAACGGATTTTTTTTGCTACCGGTTTCCAGTCGAGGATGGATAATTTCTCCTGGCAAAATCCATATTCCTGAGGGTCATTACTGCTTACAATTACCAGCCGGTTCTGGCTAAATTCTTCCATTAGTGCCTGGTACATGCTAATTCCTGATGCGTCCAGGTTGGAGCAGGGTTCGTCAAGCAATAAGAGTGTTGTATCCGAAAAAATAGCCTGGATCAACTTGATGCGCTGTTTCATTCCTGAAGAATAAAAGCGGATTTGCTTGTTCAGGGCATTTTGAAGCCCCACACGCTCCAGCATGTCGTCAATTGAAAACCCGGGCAAAAAGGGTTTGAAGGATTGATGAAATTGCAAAAACTCCAGGGCAGTCATCTCTTCAATCAAATCCAGGTAAGGTCCTGCAATAGAAAGTTGCTTGTATACCTGGTCGGGGTCAATGATGCCGGCCGCATTTGTCCAGCTTATCTTACCTTCCGAATGTGCCACAGCTCCTGCCAGTACCTGTAATAAAGTGGACTTGCCTGAACCATTTGGTCCGGTTATAGCGTACGCATTGCCGATTGTAAATTCGTAGGAAAGCCCGCGAAAAATCCATTCGCGGTTATAGCGTTTACCCGTATCAGATAGAGATATCGTCATCCGTGCTTCCTTTGGTGTATCGCTTGATGATACCCCTTCCGCTTTCCCGGATAAAGGTTACAATTTCATCCCGCTCATCGGTAGCGCTGAATTCCTCTTCAATGAATTCCAGCGCCTGGGAAGTATTCATGCCCTTGTTATAGAGAATGCGATAGATATCCAGGATATGATTGATGCGATCTACACTAAAGCCACGGCGTTTCAGTCCCACTGAATTAACCCCTGCATAGGAAAGGGGTGTACGGGCTGCTTTGATAAAGGGAGGTACATCCTTGCTTACCAGAGATCCGCCGCTTACAAAAGCATGCTGACCGATCTGTACAAATTGATGCACCGCACTCACGCCACCAATAATGGCCCAATCGCCCACGGTTACATGTCCGGCCATCTGTACATTGTTACTCATGATTACATTATTCCCGATAATGCAGTCATGTGCCAGGTGGCTGTACGCCATGATCAGGCAGTTTTTTCCAACTGCTGTGCGACCCCGGTCTTTGGTTCCGCGATTAATGGTTACAAATTCCCGTATGGTTGTGTCATCGCCGATTTCAACGATGGAATATTCGCCTTCAAATTTCAGATCCTGAGGAACGGCTGCAATAACCGCCCCAGGAAAAATCCGGCAGTTTTTGCCGATGCGGGCACCTTCCATGATGGTCACATTACTGCTGATCCAGGTTCCTTCACCGATCTCCACGTCCTGGTGGATAACAGTAAAGGGATCAACTTTCACATTGGTGGCCAGCCTCGCGTTCGGATGTATATAGGTATGTGGATGAATCATATTAAAAAAAACGTCAGATTTTTAATCTGACGTGCAAAAATAGGTGATTATACCCGTTTCACCACCTGTGCCACCATATCGGCTTCGGCACAGAGCTTATTTCCTACATAAACGGTTCCCCGCATTTCGCAGATGCCTCTGCGGATAGGGGCAGAGAGTTCCATTTTGAGGAGCATGGTGTCACCAGGTACGATCTTCTGCTTGAATTTGCAGTTATCGATTTTTAAGAAATAGGTATCGTATTGCCCGGCTGGCATGGAGTTGATGGCCAGGATGCCTCCGGTTTGCGCCAGGGCTTCACAGAGTAGCACACCCGGCATAACTGGGTTACCAGGAAAATGCCCGGTGAAGAAGGGTTCATTGAAGGTTACATTCTTCACTCCCACAATTACTTTATCGGTAAGTTCAATAATCTTATCTACCAGTAAAAAAGGATAGCGGTGTGGTAAGGTCTGTTCAATCTGCTGCGCTGTATAAATGGGAGGCTGGTTGCAATCATATACCGGAACGTCTTTGAGGTGCCGGTTCTTTTTGATGTACTGCTTGATCTTTTTGGCAAACTCCACATTGGTACTGTGACCGGGGCGGTTGGCAATGATCCTCGCTTTTACAGGATATCCGATCAGGGCCAGGTCGCCCACCACATCCAGCAATTTGTGCCTGGCGGGTTCATTGGGGAAGCGCAGCTCCAGGTTGTTCAGGTAGCCCTCGTGCTTTACTTCCATTTTATCCCGTCCAAAAGATTTTGCCAATCGTTGCATTTCATCTTCGGTTACGGGCTTGTCCACTACCACAATGGCATTATTAATGTCGCCTCCTTTGATAAGGTTGTTATCAAGCAACATCTCCAGTTCATGTAGGAATACAAAGGTTCGGCAGGGACTGATTTCCTTCACAAACTCCCGCATGTTCTTGAGGCCGGCGTGCTGGGTGCCCAGAACAGGGCTATTGAAATCGATCAGGGTTGTAATCTGGTAATCCATGGAAGGCATGGCCACCATCTCAACGCGCTTTTTCTCATCGTAATGATAGATATTCTCATCAATGCTATACCAGGCTTTAGCTGCGGGCTGTTCCTGAACACCGACTTCCTGCAGAAGTTCCACAAAGGGCTGTGAACTGCCATCCATAATCGGAGTTTCAGGGCCATTGATTTCAATCAGCACATTATCTACCCCCATACCTACAAGAGCAGCCAGCACATGTTCAACCGTGCTAACTCTGGCACCATTATCTTCCAGGGTAGTACCACGGGATGTATCTGTTACAAGGTCACAATCCGCTTTGATGATGGGTTGTCCGGCTAAGTCAATCCGCTGAAACTGAATTCCAAATCCGGGTGCGGCAGGCCTAAAGGTCATGTCAACTTTGACACCGGTATGCAGGCCGGTTCCTGAAATACTGATCTCCGCTCCAACGGTATGCTGCTTATCGGGATTGAAATTTGCGTCCATACTTAAAATTGATGGGCAAATATAACGCATCAATCCAAAAGGGAAATTAGAGATTCACCCGTTCTGCCAGCAATTGTTTAACGAGTTGTTCCAGTTCTTTGAGTCTTTTTTCAAGGTCGGGCAGATTGCGACTCAATGCCTGGCTGCGCAGGGCACTGGTGTAATCAAAGGCCGGCGATCCGGTTACTGCTGTATTGGGTTGTTTGATGGACTTGCTAACACCACTTTGTGCGTTGATCTTGGTACCATCGGCTATGCTGATATGGCCCACGATGCCCGCCTGTCCGCCGATCATGACATTGTTCCCGATTTTGGTACTGCCACTTACACCGGCCTGTGCTGCGATTACTGTATTATTTCCAACTTCTACATTATGTGCTACCTGGATCAGGTTATCCAGCTTGGCACCACTGCGAATAATGGTTGAGCCGATAGTAGCACGATCTATAGTTGCATTTGCGCCAATCTCAACATAATCTTCCACTATTACATTGCCGATCTGTGGTACTTTTTTGAAACTGCCATCTGCCTGTGGCGCAAAGCCAAATCCATCACTGCCAATCACGGTTCCCGCATGTACATTGATATTTTTGCCGAGCTGGCAGTCGTGGTAAATTTTTACTCCTGCATGGATGATGGTGTTATCGCCAATGCGGACATTGTTACCAATAAAACTGTTGGGGAATATTTTTACGTTGTTGCCTATTACTACGTTTTCGCCAATGTATACAAAAGCCCCCAGGAAAACCTGATCGCCGATTTTAGCTGAATCAGCTACGTAAACCGGCTCCTGCCGGCCAACGAGTTGCTGGGTTTTTAATTCCTGGTATTTGGATAACAGCGTAGCAAAGGCAGTATACGCATCCGGCACTCTGATCAGCGCGGCTCTAACCGGCTGGCGGAGTTCCAGGTTTTCGTTGATGATAACGATGGATGCGCTGGTAGTGTAAAGATGGTCTTCGTATTTGGGGTTGGCCAGGAAGGCCAGTTGTCCGGCTTTGGCTTCTTCGATTTTTCCAAATGATCCCACTGTTGCCTGAGCATCTCCTTCTACTTTGCCATTAATGAGTAGTGCGATTTGTGAAGCACTGAATTGCATAGAATAAATTATTTTATGTAGCCGATCCCGGATCTAAATAGCAAAAGTAGTATTTTTTAATAGGGCGGGATAAATTGTGCTGAATAAGTGCATTATCTACTTCCGATATATCTCGCACCGTCCCGTTCTTGAAAAGTATACGGATCCTTTCTTCCCTTGGATCATAAGTTGTATTACTGGTTTCTCCACTGAATACAAAATAGTCCAGTTCTGCTTCTGAGAAGCCGGTCTGCTGCAACAGGTTTTGACGGATGGCAGCCACTGAAGCTGGTTCCATGGGTTCTGCCTGTAACTTCACTTTCAACAGTTTCCGGTTGATCAGCATCCGGCAGAGGGTGGACAATACCTTATCGGGGTGGTGACTCCAGATTTTTACAGCAGCCATCAGGTCGTAATCATCCAACTGGCAAAAGGCATCCAGCCGATCGCCTTCCAAAGGGAGAGGCGTCTGTTGATTAAGGAAAAGTTCCAGCACGGGAGAGGGAATAGGCAGGTTGGTGCCTGATTGGAGTAAATACTTGGCCCGACGAATACTATTCACCAGCATCTTTTCTGCTCCCAATACTGTTTTGTGAAGGTAAACCTGCCAGTACATGAGGCGACGTGCGACCAGAAACTTCTCAATGGAGAAAATTCCTTTTTCTTCCACCATCAGCTCTCCATCCTTGACTGTCAGCATTTTGATAATCCGATCATAACCAATCACGCCTTCAGATACACCGGTGAAAAAACTGTCGCGGGTCAGATAATCCATCCGGTCTACATCTAACTGTCCGGATACTAGCTGATGTAGGAACGGTTTTTCGTAAGTATTGTTGAAAATCTGAATGGCCATATCCAGCGCCCCTTCATTTTCTTTGTTCAGCAGTTGCATGATCTGAAGGCTGATGCTTTCATGGTGAACGCCTTCAATTAAGGTATGCTCAAGTGCATGAGAAAAAGGACCGTGGCCAATATCATGCAGGAGAATCGCAATTTTGGCGGACAGCTCCTCTTCGGGTGTAATCGCCACGCCCTTGCTTTTTAGCTCCTGCAGGGCATTACACATCAGGTGATAGGCGCCCAGTGAATGGTGAAGCCGACTGTGAACAGCTCCCGGATAGACCAGGTGTGCGAAAGCCATCTGCTGGATCCTGCGCAGCCGCTGGTAATAGGGATGGCTAATTACCTTGAAGACCAGGGGGTGATCAATGGTGATAAAGCCATAAACCGGGTCATTGATGATTTTTCTCCGTTCCGCCATTCCTTGCTTTATTTGTTAAATTCTTCTAATAGCTAGCCGGCAAAAGTACGAAGCCGGACAGATAAATTACATTTGAGTCTATGCCAATAGCCAACATACTCTGGGTTGACGATGAAATGGAAAGCCTGCAATCGCAGAAACTCTTCCTTGAAAACAAAGGTTATGCCGTACATACGCTTGCCAATGGATTTGATGCGATTGATTATGTTAAGGAACATCCGGTTGACGTAGTGTTGCTGGATGAGAGTATGCCAGGTATCACCGGACTGGAAACGTTGGCCAAGATCAAGGAAATCAATCAACAGGTACCGGTGGTGATGATCACTAAGAATGAAACGGAAAACCTGATGGATGATGCGATTGGCTCGCAGATCAGCGATTACCTGATTAAACCGGTGAACCCCAACCAGGTACTGCTCAGTCTGAAAAAAATACTTGATAATAAAAGACTGGTAGCAGAAAAAACGACTTCTGCCTATCAGCAACAGTTTCGTGATTTATTCATGGCACTCAACAGCAATCCGGACTACAACGAATGGATGGATATCTATAAAAAATTGGTGTACTGGGAACTGGAGATGGAGAAAAGTGATAGTCCGGAGATGCAGGAAATTTTGCTTTCTCAAAAGAAAGAAGCCAACAACGAGTTTTGCAAATTCATCGCCAAAAATTATTTAAGCTGGGTGCATCCTAAATCAAGCGATGCACCGATCATGAGCAATACAGTTTTTCAGTTTAAGGTGTTGCCGCACCTGGAGCCGGGAGTACCAACTTTTTTTATTTTGATCGATAACCTGCGATTTGACCAGTGGAAAGCGATACAGCCAATTTTTGCAAGTTATTTCCGGATACTTGAAGAGGATACGTTTTACAGCATATTGCCAACTGCTACTCAGTATGCCAGGAATGCAATTTTCGCGGGACTAATGCCATCAGAAATTGAAAAATCCTTTCCGGATTTATGGAAAAACGATGAAGAGGAAGGCGGTAAAAATCTGCAGGAAGAAGTATTTTTCAAAGGGCAGTTGAAGCGATTAAAGAAAGACAATATCAAATACAGTTATATCAAAGTGGTGAATCACCAGGCGGGTAATGAACTGGTGAGCAATGTTCATAATTTGCTTAGCAACGACCTGAATGTGATTGTCTACAATTTTGTGGATATGCTCAGTCATGCAAGAACGGAAATGGAAGTGTTGAAGGAGCTGGCAAGCGATGAGATCAGTTATCGCAGCATTACCGCCAGTTGGTTTGAACACTCTCCCCTGTTTCAGGCATTGAAAAAAATTGCAGGTAAAAAGATTAACCTGATCCTGGCTACGGATCATGGCTCCGTCCGCGTTAATACCCCTCATAAAGTGGTGGGTGATAAACAGACGACCACCAACCTTCGCTATAAACATGGGCGTAACCTGAATTATGAACCTAAGGAAGTGCTGGCATTTCGGGATCCGAAGGAAGCGGGATTGCCGGTACCTACGGTGAATTCGTCTTTTATTTTTGCTAAAGAGGATGGTTATCTCTGTTATCCAAATAATTACAATCATTACGTAAATTATTATCGTAATACATTCCAGCACGGAGGGGTAAGCATGGAGGAGATGATTGTGCCTGTGATCAAAATGTGCAGTAAATAAGGGGCCCGGCCAGCGGGTTTCGGTATTTTTGTATTTTGACAGGCATATGAAGTACACACAGGCTACATTAAACAAGATTGAACAGGTGCTGGAAGAAGCAGGGTATATTGTTCGAATGGAACGCGGTACCTTCCAGAGCGGCTATTGTATCCTTGAACAGAAGAAGGTGGTGGTCCTGAATAAATTCCTGCAATTGGAGGGAAAGATCAATACCATGATGGATCTGGTTCCACAATTACAGGTGAATCCGGAAGAATTGAGTCCGGAAGCCAAAAAGACCTATTTTGATATTATTGAACGTCACCGCCTGGCTGCCTCCGATGATGCAACCACGGATTCCAATCAAGCTTAAGATTTTATCCTGTCCAGTCCCTTAACCATAACATTTTTAGGAACCGGTACCAGCAGTGGGGTGCCGATGATCGCCTGCGATTGCGAGGTGTGCCGGTCAGTTGATCCACGGGATAACCGGCTGCGCTCAAGTATCCTGGTGCAATCGGCCACAACTACGCTGGTGGTGGATTCTACACCGGATTTCCGATACCAGATGTTGAGGGCAAAGGTCAGGAAGCTGGATGCAATTGTGTTCACCCATCCGCATAAGGATCATATAGCCGGACTTGATGATGTTCGGGCTTACAATTATTTTTCACAGCAACCCATGCAGATCTATGCGAATGAAATGACCCAGATGAATATCATCCGGGAGTTTCCTTATGCATTTGCAGAGACCCGGTATCCCGGGGTGCCGGAGATTCAGATCAACCAGATTGATATGGATTCATTCACAGTGGGAGATATAACGGTTACGCCTATCCTGGTTTGGCATATGCGGATGCCGGTACTTGGTTTCCGGTTTGGCAATTTTACTTACATCACAGATGCCAACCGGATTGATCCAGATGAAATGGAAAAGATTCGGGGTAGCAGTCACCTGGTGCTGAATGCGCTGCGCCATGAAAAACATATTTCTCATTTCACTTTATCTGAGGCTGTTGCGGTAGTGCAGGAACTGAAAGTACCCAACGCTTATTTTACGCATATAAGTCACCAGTTGGGACTGCACGAACTCATCAATGCCAGTTTGCCCGCTGGAATCCAGCTCGCCTACGACGGGTTAAGTATACAGGTATAAAACCGTTTTTTCACGCTTGACCTGGCTTTTCTTAAGTAGTAGGTTGTGGTATGAAAAAGAAAGGATGGAAAGCGTGGGTCAGGGATTATCTGCATTTTTCCAAAAATGAACGAATCGGGATACTGATTTTGCTTGCTGTTATGCTGGCTATTAAAGTGGTGCCCTATTATTGGCCAGCAACTCCTCCGGCTCCGGTGGCGGTAACAGATAGTCTGATCGTTCGCTTGTTGGAAAAGTCGGGAGCTGATACTGTAAAACTTTTGCGGGAGCGGGGTAGATTGTTTGATCGTAATGAATTTTCCTCCCAGGAAGGTATTGTTTCCTCTGCCTATGAGCGATCGTTTGAAAAGGGACGGTCATTATCCGGAGCGTTATTTCCTTTTAATCCGAATCTAGCTACTGAGTTGGATTGGCAAAGGTTGGGGGTGCCTCCTAAAACTATTGGAACCATCCTTAAGTACCGGGAGAAAGGAGGGAAGTTTCGATCGGGAGAAGATTTATATCGGATTTATGGAATGCCGAAACAGTTGGCTGACCGGTTGATACCTATGGTGAGGCTGGAATCTGGAACTGGCCCGGCAATACCTGCCACTAATTCATTTGGGGGTGGAAACCAGGATCCTTCCTCTCAGCGGGTATTGGATAAAGTTGGCAGCCGCTTTAATTCTACTGAATATGGAAACAGGAAACCAGGCGGCTTCAAATCAAAGATGATTCGCATCAACCTGGCAGACAGCCTCGACTGGCTGGCCCTGCCGGGGATTGGTCCAAAATTATCGGGTCGGATCCTGAGTTACAGAAATGCCTTGGGAGGTTTTGTCAGGGTCGAACAGATTAAAGAAGTGTATGGATTGGCTGATTCGGTCTTCCAGCAGCTATTGCCACAACTGGAATTGGATGATGTTGCCGTTCGAAAACTGAATCCCAATGCTGCTACCATGGAGGAAATGGCCCGGCATCCGTATATCCGGTGGAAACTGGCACAGGCAATTGTTCAGTATAGAAATAGCAACGGGGCCTTTCGTGAAATGAGCGATCTTGGCAAAATTCACCTGGTCGATACTAACTTGTTGAAGAAATTAGGACCATATTGTGATTTTAAATAACTAACACTTGTTAGTTTAGCAGAAATAGACTTAGTTTGCGTTATTCAAAAATTAAGAACAACAAGCTGATTCTCTATGAATTTTGAACGCCAGGAATTAACTGAACAGGTTGCGCAAACGGCCCGTGAATTTGCCCGCCAGCATATATTACCCAATGTGATGAAATGGGATGAGTCGCAGGAGTTCCCACTCCAGGTATTTAAGGACATGGGGCAATTGGGCCTCATGGGTGTACTGGTACCTGAGCAGTATGGGGGAGCCGGACTCAGTTATTTTGAGTATGTGGCAATTATTTCGGAAATCGCCCGGGTTTGCGGATCTGTGGGTTTAAGTTTGGCTGCTCATAACTCACTTTGTACAGGGCATATTTTAACCTTCGGGAATGAAGAACAGAAGCAGCGCTTCCTTCCCAAACTGGCAACCGCCGAATGGATTGGAGCCTGGGGGTTAACAGAAGCAAATACCGGTAGTGATGCTGGCAATATGCGAACTACAGCAGTGAAGGAGGGAGATGAGTGGGTACTGAATGGAACCAAAAACTGGATCACTCATGGGATATCCGGTGATGTTGCCGTAGTTGTGGCAAGAACCGGGGAGCCCCGGACCCGTAACAATGCAACTGCTTTCATTGTGGAGCGTGGTACCCCTGGATTTACCGGTGGCAAAAAAGAGAATAAACTGGGCATGCGTGCGAGTGAAACTGCGGAAATGATATTTGATAACTGCCGTATTCCTGATGCCAACCGGCTTGGCGAAGTAGGTGATGGATTCAAACAGGCGATGAAAGTATTGGATGGTGGCCGGATTTCCATTGCGGCGCTGTCCCTTGGTATTGCAAAAGGTGCTTTTGATGCGGCTGTTGCTTATTCCAAGGAACGCCACCAGTTTGATCAGCCCATTTCCAATTTCCAGGGCATCTCTTTCAAGCTGGCTGATATGGCCACTGAAATAGCTGCAGCTGAATTACTGACCAACCAGGCTGCAGATCTTAAGAACCGCGCCCAGAAAGTAACCAAAGAAGCTGCAATGGCGAAATATTATGCCAGTGAAGTAGCTGTACGTGTGGCAACCGATGCGGTACAAATTTTCGGTGGATACGGATATACGAAGGATTTTCCGGTTGAGAAATTTTATCGCGACAGCAAATTGTGTACTATAGGGGAGGGTACTTCGGAGATTCAGAAGATTGTAATTGCGAGAGAAGCGATAGGAGGTGAGAAGTGAAACGTCAGATGTGAGACATAAGAATCACTCGTCGCTTTCGTCCAACTGAAAAAGGTCTTCTACCTGCTTGCCAAATACTTTTGCAAGTCGTAATGCAAGCACGGTAGAGGGAACATATTTATTGGCTTCCATGGCGTTGATGGTTTGCCGGCTTACACCTATTTTTTTAGCCAGATCTTCCTGCGTAAATCCATGAATGGCTCGTTCAACTTTCAGGTTATTTTTCATCTGCATTGATTTTTCTGGATTTGAACAGGAGGTAATTAAAGCGTCCAATAAAAATAAGCAGGACGGTAAATACATTGTAGATGAGCACATTCATGAATGCAAATCCGTAAATGAATAAAAAGCAGAAAAGCAGCAATGAATAGTTGACCAGTACCGCCCATTGCAGCGAAGACAACCTTAATCCTGCGATAAACTCATCTTCGACTTTCTCTCTCGAAAATGCAATTAATAAACAACCCGCTAAAAATCCGACCCCAATTAATGTGCTGGTAATATTCGTTTCAACAATTGAAAACCATTTCTTGTCTGAAAACAAACTTTTGTTATAAATGGCAAAAACTTTGGTAGTGATCCAGTTTGGTTCATAATCCGTGATATGCAGGTAAATGCCGGCAATGGCAAAAGGTATAAAGAGCAGCCAGCCAATCTTTTTAAACCGATAAGGGAGCAAGGGTTGCTGTTTCATAATTAATATTTGATCAAATGTAAAGTATATTTTACTCAGTGTAAAGAATATATTACATAATGTAACAAATAATTGACAAATTTATTAAATAAAAAAAGGTGCAAGCCTATTGCTGCACCCTGTAATATTTGAACTCACTGGAATATTAATCGAGAAAATCGTCTTCCGGTTTTTCCTTAGGACCATACTTATCGAATAAACGATCGATGGCTCCTCCGAAAATCGGAAACTTGTCTTTTGCAAAATTCTTTACGATCTCCACCGCCTTGTAAGCCTGGTCTTCAGTTAATCCTTCCGCCATTAATTTATCTATCAGTTCTTTCATGTGGAATAAGTTAGGCTACTTTCAGCAGACTCATTTTACTCTTATCAAATTTATTCTCCGCATATTCCAGGTTGAGGTGGAATTTGGTTTCCTTGCTGGAGGGTAGTTCAAACATCGCATCGGTAAGAATGCTTTCACAGATGGACCGCAATCCTCTGGCGCCTAGTTTGTACTCCATAGCTTTGGCCACCATGAAATCCAGTACGTCGTTATCGATGGTAAGCTCTATTCCTTCGATTTCAAACAGTTTTTTGTACTGCTTGATCAATGAGTTTTTCGGCTCCGTTAAAATGCTGCGCAAAGTTTCTGCATCCAGCGGATTCAGGAAGGTCACTACGGGTAAACGGCCCAGCAATTCAGGTATTAATCCAAAATGTTTCAGATCCTGTGCGTTTACAAATTGCAAGAGGTTCTTACGGGCAGTTTCCTGTTGGTCTTTATTGACATTGAAACCAATGGCGTTGGTATTGACCCGACGGGCGATCAGTTTGTCTACGCCATCAAATGCGCCACCGCATATGAAGAGAATATTTTGCGTATTGATCTTGATCAGTTTCTGTTCCGGATGCTTACGGCCACCCTGTGGTGGAACCAATACATCGGTTCCTTCCAATAGCTTCAACAATCCCTGCTGAACACCTTCACCACTTACATCACGTGTAATGGAAGGATTATCGCCTTTTCTTGCAACCTTGTCGATTTCGTCAATGTAAACAATACCTCTTTCCGCTGCGGTTACATCATAATTACATACTTGCAATAGCCGGGTCAGGATGCTTTCCACATCTTCACCCACATAACCTGCTTCTGTAAATACGGTTGCATCAACAATGGCAAATGGAACGTTCAATAATTTGGCGATGGTTTTAGCAAGCAGGGTTTTACCCGTACCGGTTTCGCCCACCATTACAATATTGCTCTTTTCAATATCCACCTCATTTTCGGTGGGTTTCTGCTGAAGCCTTTTGTAGTGATTGTATACAGCTACTGCGAGTACTTTTTTTGCCTCGTCCTGTCCAATTATATATTCATCCAGAAACCGTTTGATTTCGATCGGCTTCTTAACCGTTAATTTAAATCCGGATCCTGCGCCATCGGTACGGGTCAATAATTCCTGTTCGATGATTTCCCTGGCGTGTTCTACGCAGTTCTCGCAGATATGCCCATCCTGCCCAGCAATCAGAATTTTTACTTCATCCCGACTGCGGCCACAAAATGAACAATGTAATGTATTTTTTGCCATACGCTCTGTTGCTTGCTTCCCGCAAAGGTAACCTTTCCTTAGAGTTTTTCCATGATGCCATCCACGATGCCATAATCAATTGCTTCTTTGGCATCCATCCAGTAATCGCGGTCAAAATCCTTCATGATCTGGGCAACGGTCTTGCCACAATTCTCCGCCAGGATCTTAGCACCCATTTCCTTTACTCTCTTGGTCTGTTTAGCCTGAATTTCCAGATCCGCACTTACTCCCTGCATATAACCGCCGAGACTGGGCTGGTGGATCATCACTTCACCGTGCGGGTAAATGAATCTTCTGCCCTTCTCACCGCCACTCAGCAGGATGGAACCCATAGAGGCTGCCAGTCCCATGCAAATGGTGCTGATCGGACTTTTAACCATCTTCATGGTATCGTAAATAACCATGCCGCTGGTTACTACACCACCCGGACTATTAATAAAGAACTTGATCTCCTCTTTTTTATCGGCATCCAGAAGCAGTAGTTTGGTTACCACTTCTTTGGCGGATTTATCATCCACCGGTCCCCATAAATAAACGGCCCGCTCATCGAAAAAGTATTTTTCAAGCCGCTTGTTGAGCATCATCAGCTCATCGCGTTTGTCTTCCCGCTGTTTTTCTTCTTCTTCCTCATCCATCCGGTAGGAGAAATAATTAGTCCTATTCATAGCATCAATAGTTTAAGATTAGTCTTTGTTTTCCTTTCTGGGGTTTACCAGTAATACTTCATCTACCAGTCCGTATTCCTTCGCTTCCATTGAAGTCAGCCAATAATCGCGATCGCAGTCTTTTTCCACCTGCTTTACGCCTTTGCCGGTATGATGTGAGATGATTTCATATAATTCCTTTTTGAGCTTACGGATCTCATTTACCGTAATCTCGATGTCAGATGCCTGTCCGCCAATAGCCCCTGAGGGTTGGTGCATCATAATACGGCTGTGCTTCAGCGCTGTTCTTTTACCCTTGGTGCCCGCACACATCAGTACCGCGCCCATGGATGCTGCCATTCCGGTACAAATGGTTGCTATATCTGGTGTGATGAATTGCATCGTGTCGTACATACCCAAACCGGCGTACACACTGCCACCCGGACAGTTAATATACATCTGAACATCCCGCGTACGATCGGTGCTCTCCAGGAAGAGAAGCTGCGCTGTTACAATATTGGCCACCTCATCATTAATGGGGTATCCCAGGAAAATGATGCGGTCCATCATCAGGCGGCTGTACACATCCATCACCGCGATGTTCATCGGGCGCTCTTCAATAATATTCGGTGTCAGGTTCGTTACCTGATATTTCTGGTAATCGTGCAGGGTCAGACTCGAGATGCCCCGGTGCTTGACCGCATATTTTTCAAATTCAGACTTCATAATAATCCTCGTTGTTTTGATAAAAATAAGGCAATGGATTGGTGCAAATACCTTTCCAATTGAAAATCATTGCAAAAAACGGCAGTCGGGCTGACAAAAAGGTATGGAAGACGGGAGGATGGAAGATGGAGGAAGGGAAGAAGGTGCAAAGGGTACAAAGGAAACAATGGAGGCAAAGGAGACAAAGGAGGCAGGGGAAAAGAAAAACCGTGTGGGGCTACCACACGGTTTATATTCTATTTGAAAGTCTAGGCTTATCCGGGAGTCTTTCTCACGTCTGACGTCTCACCTCTCACTTTTCACCCTTCTTTCACCTTTCACTTTTCACCTCTCACTTCCTAGTGGTGATGCTCCGCCTGCATCTTCTGGAAATCTTCCAGGCTGATCACCTTTTCGTCTCTGCTTACCAGGTTTTCTGCCACATTGAAGATTTTGTCGGTCTGGATGCGGTGGTAGCTGTCTTCTACGAATTTGCGGTCCTTCATCATTCGCTCTACATAATCATTCACCCAGGGTTGCTCAATGTCAAGTTGTCCCATATTCATATTGCCCATATAGGAGAACAGCTGTGCTTTGGCAAAACCACGCAGATCGTCCTGGTTTACTTCAATCTGATTGTCTTTTACCAGCTGATCTACGATCAGGGTCCATTTCAGGGAGTTAGCGAAAGAAGGATACTCTTGCTCCGCCTGCTCAGCCGTTTTGGGCTGCTCACCCCCCTGCTGCATCCAACGCTTCAGGAAGGATTCCGGAAACTCAATTTGGGTTTGGTCAATCAGGTAATGGTAAATGCTATCGTACAATTGATTGCGACTCTGATTATCCAGTTGTAATTCAATATCTTCTTTCAGTGCTGCGCGGAAACCGGCTTCATCTGCGATTTCTTTTCCGGGGAAAATGGCTTTGAAAAGATTCTCATCCAGGGGAGCTTTTTCAACCAGTCCAACCTTGGTTATGGTAGCCTGGAATTTTTTCCCACTGGCAGCAGGGTCTTCTTTGGCGAGGCCCAGGTCACTCAGGATCCACTCTCTTTCCTTCTCTTCAAATGCATCCCCAAGGGTCAGTTGAAAAACATCGTCTTTTTTCTTTCCCATCAGCTGGCTGCGGAAGGCAGGTGCGAAATATTTTACCAGTACAGAATTGTCTTTTTTAACACCATCTTCCTTTACGGCTCCGTTTTCGTCCAGTTCCTGGAAGCTCAGGTTCAGCACATTTTCTTCATTATCGACCAGTTCTGGCTCGGTCATATTTCCGTTACGAAGTTGCAGGCGATTGGTTTCCTCGTCCAGCATTTCCTCAGAAACAGTGATCTTGTAATAAGGCAATTTGGCAGCTTTCAGGTCGGCAACTTTAATTTCCGGCTTCAGTCCTACTTCAAATGCGAAGGAATACTCGGAAGGAGCCATATGGTCCAGCTTAGCACTATCGTTCTCCGGCAGGGGGAGGGGTTGAGCGAAAATTTCGAGCTTTTCATTTACCATGAAATTACTCAATTGCTTTTCTACCGTGCGTAATACCTCATCAGCAAATACAGACTGACCGTGCATTTTGCGAATCAGTCCGGCCGGAACCATTCCTTTCCGGAACCCGGGGATATTTGCCTGCTTGCTGTAATTTTTAAGTGCTTTCTCGAAGGAGGGCAGGTAATCTTCTTTTGACAGTTTCACAGTAATCTTGTCGTTCAACTGGCCAATATTTTCCCTCGTTACGGTTGCCATAAATGGTGTTTTTTGTTGATACAAATGGGCAAAAGCAGTTTTGCTTGCCTTAAAATGGGGGGCAAAGGTAAGAAGCAATTGGCAATTGACAAGTCCTATTTATCCTGAAGTACCAACAGGGGAATTTCCGACTGGTACACCATTTCACGGGTATGACTTCGGCTGAACAGGCGTTCCCACCAACTGTGTTTATGAGCAACCATTACCAGCACGTCCGTTGGATGGTCGTGCAGGTATTGTTTGAGGGATTCTTCTACCGATACATGTTCCAGGTCGAGATAACTATGGGGTATTGTTTCCAGCATGGGATCCAGCCGTACCTTGCCTGCTATCTGTTCGGCTGACATAATTTCACCCGGTCTTTGCACATAAACAATTTTCATATGCATATCAGGCTGATTTCCCGACAGGACCTTAAGCATTTTCAGGCAACGTAGATTCATTGTATAGCTGAAATCAGTAGCATATACCACCTGCTTCCAGGGTGCATAAACCGATTGTTCTGGTACTACCAGCACTGGTACGCTTGATTTCCGCATGATGGCTGCTGTAGTGCTGCCGATCAGTTTATCCAGTGTATTAGTTACTCCGCGCATTCCTGTTACAACCAGATCAGCCCCTATCTCTCCCGCCTGGAATACTACTTCATCCGCCGGAAGTCCAATCGTTACCAGCGTATTAACCTTGATATCGTATTGGTTTTCCAGTCCTTCTGCCATTTCCTTCACCAACTTTTCATTGTCTTTTTGCAATTCTTCCACAGAAACCATCACATAGGGAACTTCGCTTACAGGTGTGGGCAATAGATAGGCGTGCAGCAAAGTGAGGGTTGCGCCATTTAATTTGGCAAGGGCTGCAGCATAAGCGGCGGCACCGCGACTAGGATTCGAAAAATCGGTAGCTACCAGGATAGAGTTCATGGTGATTATTTTTAGATCCTGAAATTACAATTACCCAATTTAAGCAGAACCTGATAATTGTCAGGTTAAATGCTGATTATTTTAACAAGGCAAAAAATATCAGAAAGTATGACTAAGCCGGATGGTTGGCGTTGGTTTTTTGAAAAAATCTGAAAAATACAAACCGGCTTCCAGATTGGATTTACGGTATTGATAACCACCCAGCCCAATGCGAAACGTGGAAGGGGTGTAGATTGATCCTCTTTCCTTTAATAGATAACCAACTGAAAAATTCCAGTTCAGGCCATTATTCTCGAGGCGTTCTCCGTTTTTTAATCTCCAGGCTTTATAGCTGAACTCAATAAAATCGTTCCGGAAACCCGACAGTTTGCCATCCGGATTTTTCGTATAGGCAAAAGTTGGTTGCCAGGCAATACCGATGGCATGTTCGCGGTTCCTGTATTTATTAATCAACACAAGGGTTGCTTTTAGATTAAAGGCAGGCGTAAAGTACCCCTGGTAATTTTGTAGTAGTATGCCTGCATTCAATTCCAACTGGTCATTTGACTTAATAGTATGGCCCCGTTTTACAGCAGCTGTTATGGAAGGGTCATCTGCCAGTGCATAATTTTCAGTAGCAGCAAGCTGCTTCCATTTCCCGGAATGTTCCTGCAGAAGGGTATTCATTTTGCCATTCAGTTCTCCATTTAAAATTTCCGGAATATCACTGATTCGGTTAATACTTACCGTTAGTCGGTAATACCTTGGATAATCCGGATTTAATTTGTGTTCAAGTGGTGCTGCAGGATGTTTAATAATTCCGGTTATAACAAGACTATCCTGCAGTGTTTTTAATAAGGCCGTTTCCTGTTTCAGTTTAATATAGTAGCTATCCGTAGGGGTTGTTTTTCTGCTGCGGATTTTTGTGAGTCCGTCTTCCAGGCAACTAAGATCAAACCGGACTGCCGATAGAGGATCGCTGGTTGTATCAGCAAGCTGTTGAATATCTTCATAGGCCTTTAGTATCAGCGAATCCAGGTTCAGCAGCCGGCTGAGATCGTTGATGTCGGCCAGTTCAACTGTGACTTTATTACTGTTTTTTAATTCGATAGTAAAATTCCTGCGAAAGGTAAAATCCGATGGAATTCCAAGTTGGTTCATGCCTGTAGTTTGGGCAATAGAAGGCATACTGCCTGCGGCCAGCAGGACTGCCAGAATACTTTTTTTCATCAGCTTAATTTGAAATGGGAATGGTTATGGTAAATCCTTTTTCCTGTTTGGCAACAGGAACAGTGCTTCTTTTCTTCTGTTTATTGATGCTATAGGGACGATCCGGATCCCTTAATTCGTTGAGATGATAAATTTTTTTTGGTGTTGCAGAAATAATGGGCTGTACACCGGTTTCATCAATAAGTGGTTCCGATGCTGAAGCTATAGCCGGAATACTCACTGTATCGGGTTTTGGGGCCAATACCTGTGTGGGAACCTGATTGTTTTTTTTGTTTTGCTTATGGCTGACAACCGGGGATGGTGTTACGCTTTTTTCTGCCTGACGCACAACTTCCATCTTATTGTTCTCTAATGGAGTAGCGCTGGCGGTTTCGTTTTTAGGAAAACTGCTGGTAGCCCGGGTGTAGGGGAGGCTTTTTACTGGAGCCGGTTGAAAGAACCGGTAAGAAAAATAAAGGAGCAGGAGCGCCGCCGCCCCCCAAAGGGGATACTTTATTGCTGATCTGCGCCAGATTGAAACCGGGGCGCGATTTTGTTCTGCTCTAAGACGCTCCAGTTGCTGCCAGGCGTTCTCCCTGTCGAGAGCGGGATAAGCAGGATGTGTCGTAAGACCATCCAGTTGTTCCCGTAGTTGATTATATGGTTTTGTACCGGACATAATTGATTCCTGCTTTTTGTATGTTCCGTTGAAGTAATTGTCTTGCTTTACTCAATTGTGATTTGGAAGTGCCTACAGAAATCTGCAATAAATCGGCTATTTCCGGGTGATCCAGCCCTTCTATCACGAACAGGTTAAAAACAGTGCGGTAACCTGCCGGTAATAAAAGAATCTGGTCAAGAAGACTTTCCGCATCCAGTTTTTCCAGCACCCCGATTCCGTCTTCCGGAATTTCATGAACCGGTTCGCTGATTAAAACGAGGCAGTTCTTTTTTCTGAGGTGCATCAGGCATTCGTTAATCATGATCCTTCGTGCCCAGTTAATAAATCCGTGATCATGTGCTTCTTTAAAATGGACCAGGTTGCTAAACACTTTAAACATGCCTGAAATCATCAGGTCTTCGGCATCCTCCCTGCTTTTGACATACCGCAGACAGAGGAATAACATCCTGTCCGCAAGCGCTTCAAACAAAGCTTTTTCCGCTGCTCTGTCCCCTTTTTTTACCTGTATCAAGATTGAACCAAAATCCATTTGCCGAGTGTAGGTTAGCAATAGAAATGCAGCCGGACCTCCAAGGGTTGCCCGGCTGCTAAAATAATTTTAATACAGAGATGGATTAATTCCTTTTTTGCAAAGCCTGTGCTATAGCTTCCAATTGCTCATTAAAGGCACTCATTTGCTGAAGGAACAAACCGGTACTGTCCTGCCCGGCCATACCGCCGTAGCGATTGTTCTTCCGAAAGATTGACTGTATCTCTTTCCACCGGGTTTCTTCTTCCTCAGTAAGCATTTCTGCGATTTCTTTCAGTTTTAACAGATTAGCTTCTGCATCTGAGGTAAGCGTCTGCGATTCTCCCTCATAATGCGAACGGATCAGGTCTCTTATTTCCTGCTCGTTCATAAGGGGGACTACCCTTCCTGCCAGCTTGTTCATATTGCGATACGATCCCTGCAGTTTGAATGGAGGTTCTGTGCGGTAGGCATCTTTCATTGCTGCACTTGCAATGTATTGCTGATTGACCTGTATAACGATGTCGCGTATGCGAAGTATATGCTTCAGCACTTTCATTGCATCTTCCAATTCCTGCTGACTGTGATTACCCTCCAATTCAGGTAAGGATTCCGATCCGGTTTCGAGGTATTGGATCAGTTTGTAGAGGTCCGTAAAACTTTTATTAGTGATTTTCTGCAGGTAACTGTTTTCAGCTACGGAGTTTTCGATCAGGCTAAGTTTAAACAGCGCATCAGCATTGCCGATTACATCCCCCAGGTTATAAACATCGGCCCTGTTGGCCAGCATATCCGGTATTTTGAATTGTTCACCGCTTTCTGTATAAGGGTTGCCCGCCATTACTACACAGAATCGTTTGCCACGGAGGTCGTAGGTTTTACTTTCTTCTTCAAAAATGCCATCCATTTTTCGTTGTCCATCGGCCAGTGAAATGAATTTCTGCAGGAATTCCGCACTGCAATGCTGGATATCGTCAATATAAAGCATTACGTTGTCTGCCATTTCAAAGGCCAGGTTGATTTTTTTAAGTTCTTCCCGGGCGCCTGATGTGGTAGCTTCCAATGGATCAATGGAGCTGATCTTGTGTCCAATGGTAGGTCCATTGATTTTCACGAAATGTAGTCCCATCGTTTTTGCGAGGTATTCCATCAACGTGGTTTTACCATACCCCGGAGGTGATACCAGCAAAAGCATGCCCATCCTTGCGGTTCTTTTATCATCCCCAGCAGCCCCGATTTGTTTGGCCAGGTTTGCCCCGATTAAAGGAAAATAAACTTCATTGATCAAGCGGTTACGAATAAACGAACTTAATACTTTAGGTTCCAGCTCGGAAATCTTCAGCTGGTTGCGATAGGTTTTGATCAGCTGTCCTTTTTCCTGGTTGAAAGCAGTGAAAGCGGGTACTACGGTACGGTTGTATTGCTGAAGTTTTTCTATAAAACTGTGAAAATGCAAGGAATATCGTCCATCCCGTATCACAGTATGTGTGCCTTTAAGTGTATCCAGCGCCGTTGTATCGGCACCGGTTTTTTGCTTAAAAGGATGCTGGCTGAATAGCAGCAAAGCAACCGCTTCGGTCAGGTACCAGTTATTTGTTTCACCCGGAATGGTATGAAGATAGGCCTGTAGCCAGCTTTGAATCAATTGGAATCGTTCCAGATTGGTAAATTCCAGGTTTTCGGTTTCCTGGTGAAATGCCTCCAGTCTTTTGTTTTGCTGGAGGTGCTCCTTAAAGGATTTTGTCAGCTGGTAGGCCTGCTGGCTTATGGTGAAATCTTTGTTTACTGAAAACTCCTGGTATAAATAGACTGCCATCTCTGCGGCGGTTTCCGCATTGATTGCCGGTTCAGCCTTCAGAATAGTGCCGACGATTTCTTTCTCAGCAAATTCAAACTGCCTGCTCCGGGGGAAACTTTTTTCAATAGAATAGGTGGCAGTTATCAGTTGCCGGAGTCGTTTCTGTACCGGTTCATCCAGCTCCATCCAGAACAATTGGGCATAGGCTCGCAGCTTCGGTGAATATTGAAGGATGCCCAATTCTTCCTGTAACTTTTTCAGTGCCTGGTAAATTGTTAAGGCATCTGAATTATGGACCCCTTTTATATAACCTGCTGCGAAATCACGTTCCGTTTTTTCATTGATATAAGCAGCAGCATCCCAATCCTGCGCACTTTGTTTACTCGCCAGGAAAGCCTCATAGGCAAGAAACTCGGCGCGATATACTTCCTGATTTTCTGAAACAATCTCTTGGTCCCAGATAGACTGATAGGTATAGAGTTTTTCCTCCCGGATCTCCTTGTAAAAACTGGTTCCAAGTAAATGATAATAGAGTCGTTCATTTCTTCGGACAATATTCAGATCCAGTACCTGCTTGTTTACAATGAACTTGTGATTGCCGAGTGATAATATATTGTTGCCACCCTCAAAGAGTTCAGTTTTATCTCGAAGCTGACGAAGTGCATTTTCCTGGGTCAGCTTGATCAGGTTCAGTAAATTTTCGGCCTTGGCTACATCGCCTAAAGTCTTTAATTCCTCAGCCAGGTTACGGACCTTATCAATCATGAGGTCTGATGCAAAAAATGCATAGATGTTTTCTTTCTTGTCGAGCGATTGAACCTTGTTTTCAATATTCTTCAGGACCCGCAATCCGATTTGTTCCAAGCTGCCGGTTCGTTTATTGATTTGCGTTAGCAGGATTTCCTTTTTGCCGCTGAATGCCTTGCTGATCTCATCTCTTTTATCCGCGATCTTCAGCACGAATTCCTCAAAATCGGCGAATTTGCTTTCCAGTTCTTCAACCTGAATGCTGATTTTCGTAAAGTACTCATCGGTTTTTTCAGGCGTATCGGAGAGGTCCAGAAAATTCACCATGCTTTGTTCCAGCAAGGTGAGCTGTGCATGGAATTCACCCGTAAGTTCCCGGGTCTTGAGGTTGGAAACAGTTCGGGTTAACGCGGCCTTCACTTCATTCAAGGAAGAGAATATAACAGCGATTTTTTCAATAATCCGCGTGGTTTGTGTGCTGTCTTCAATCTTAAGGCTGTTCAGGATATCAATCACCATTTCCAGTTGTTTGGCGATTTCCTGAATGGCTTCTGAAACAGGTTGCGCATCCACTACTTTTTGAATGCGTTCAACTGCCTGCTTCTGTTCAGCTACTTTCCGTTCGTAGGGTATCAGTGCTTCTTCCTTCAGCAGAAACCGTACTGTATCCTCTGAAAGCGACTGGTTATAGGTCTGCAAAACCTCCCTTAATTGCTGTACGCCTTCTGTATCAACATATTTAACGTTAAGCAGATCGATTACGGTGCCCTGCATGCTACGGGTATCCGCCAGTAAACGTACCAGCTGATCCAGTGTTTGAATGGAGGCATTTTTGATATCGATCACCTGTTGCTCCACTTTTTTCTTCATGGAGACTAGCACTTCACGTGCATGCTTACGTTGCGACTGTACTTTTGCAAATTCATCTATAGCCGTATTGGCGATAGACTGGATCTGCGCCAGTGGTTGAGCCAGGTTGCCTGCCACATCCTCTTTGATCCAGAAATAAGCATCCAGGATATCCGATGATTTTTTCAGTATATCTTCATACAGTCCTTCGTAACTGTCTTCCTTTTGAATCAACTGCAATACTTCCTGGCATTCACTCATGGCAGCTACAATGTCCTTATTGCCAATTTTGTAGAGGTAATTATTGATCAGTGATGCATTTTCCTGAAGTGTATTGGTGTAGGGTGTTTGCCAGATCTGTACCTGGTGGTGACGGATTGCTTCATTTTCAGACCTGAAATAAACGAGTGTACCATCATTAAAAATCGTATACCCATTGCATATAATCGGTGTTTCCACCTGCCTGGAAATAATATTATAGGACATCAGTACATAAATGTTGGATGTCCGCTGGTAAAAACAATACAGAAAATCTTCGCCGTTGGGAGATGCCGTACTTTGTATGAATTCAAGATCCGTGATGCCGTTTTCAAATAGTTTGTATTCCCCGCTCTGAAGGTAATATCCATTCGAAAAAATAATGCCCTGGTTCTCGGGCAATACAATACCAGCTTCTACTAAACTGGGTATGGAGGTAACCTCCTTCGTCCTAACATTAAAAATATAGGCCCGGAAATCTTCCTGGTAGGGTTTGATCTTGATGGCGATCAGGTTGCCCAGGTCGGCATAATAATAGAAGGCGTCATCCAGTTGCTGATCCCGGTTGTTGACAGGGTCTGAAAATATTCCCTTCCCGGTATCTGTATTGTTTTCAATCTTGAAAGTGATATCACCATTCAATGCTTCAATAAACACTTTATCCTGAATGGAAATATGCGGATGTATGCCCAGTCTCCGGTTGCTCAGATCAGTCTGGATCCACTGGAAGTCATGTTGTGCTGCTTTTCTGACCTCGTGAATACTCCGGTCGTCCTGGTAGATCAACTGTTCATTTCGGATCAGCCATTTGAATGCTTTTCGGTCATCCGGATTTTTGCTGGTCTGAAATACCATGTAGAGATAATTCTGCTTACGGTTGAATCCTGCAAATATGGAGTCACGATAGTATTTATATAGGTTGGTATAATCAGTTATGAATGCGGAATCTTCCAATATACTCAACGGCTGCGGTTCAAAATGATCGCCGGTGAAAGTATAGATGCTGAATACATCCGATAATTTGATATCCTCTCTTAACCCAAAGTGAACATTATAGGCAAAGAGGGTAGTATTCCCAATGGCTGTAATGCCCCGGGCTACTCCATTGTTCTCGGTACTTATCCGTTGGTTGGCGATCAATTGAAATCCGGAAGAATTGAAAATCTCTTTTCTTGCCTGGTTTAATTGTGCCAGTCTGCCGGACAACTCCAGACGCTGTTCCTGCAAACGGTTCCGGATAATTTCATATGTGCCTGCATCCAGCACATCCTGTCGGTTCGTGTCCATTCCTGCTTTTACCTCCATCAATCAATCATTCACTTTCGGTTAGAGCTTTTTGTTAGAGATGCCCAGGCTGCTCGCCAGGTTCGCCAGGTTTAATAACATTGGCCGATCGGCATCTGAACTCTGTTGCTGCATTTTCAGAATGAGGCTGGATATGGTGAGGTTCTTGATATCATTCGTTGAGATATTGTATTTGTCAGCGAATTCACGTATACGTTCCAGCAAATCACCACTGTTGCTGCCATCGCCGATCAGTGCCTTTTTTATATCCGTAGCGTGTTCGCTTTCATTGATCAGTCGGTCAAATCCTTTGGCATTGGAAATCTGGTTGACAATATTCTGGAAGAACATGGTTTCTCCACCGACAATATCGATTTTCGCGGTACGCAGGGCTTCCGCCAATACATCGGCCTGCGCATCTGCGATATCTTTCTGGATATGAATTTGCGCCAACGCGATGTCTTTTTCTTTCTGTAGCAGCAATTTGAATTCTTCGTGATCCTTACCAACCGCATCCAGTTTTTTCATTGCTTCTGCTTTCTCCTGGATTCCTGCTGCTTCTGCAAGCGCTTTTTCTCTGGTTACTTCCGCCTGAGTTAATCCTTCCTTGCGTTTGGCTTCTGCAATTTTTTCAATCACCGTTGCATCCACCGTGCCCTGGCGTTCTGCCGCTTCAGCTTTGGCAATCATTACTTCTGCTTCTGATAAGCCAAGAGTTGCTTCTTCTCTTGCCTGGGCATCAGCCAAAATTTTCCTGGCTTCTGCCTGTTTAACAGCCGCTTCTTTTTTAGCCTCAGCATCGATGATCAATTGTCTGGCTTTTTCCTCGGCCGCTTTCTTATCTGCTTCGGCGGCTTTTACAGTGAAGATGAGTTTTTCTTCGGCTTCACGACTCGCTTCTGTAATACCTACTGTCTTGGCACGCTCTACTTCGCGGAAGGCTTCCAGATCTTTAATGCCCTGTTGTTCTTCCACTACGCCCTTTTCCAGGCGAACCCGCTCCTTAATTACATCCTGTATATTCTTACGTTCAACTTCCACCGTTTTCTCTTTCTCGATTTGAGCCAGTGTTACGATCTTTTCTCTTTCGGTTGCTTCGAGCGCACGATCTTTTTCTACCCGTTCGGTTTCTACCGCATCGGTTCTCAATTTGTTTTTCTCTGCTATGATAATCTGGCGCAGTTTGTTCTGTTCCTGTATGGCGAGCGACTCTTCCGTTTTGATTTTCACCGATTCCGCTTTCAGTCGCTCTTCTTCCCTAACTTTCATGATCTCCGCATTTTCTCGTGCTTTTATATTATCAATTTCGCGGCGCTGCTTTTCTTCCTTTTCAGCCATTTGGCGTTCCAACTCAAGAATTGCTTCCCGTGCTTCCACGTTTTGTTTCTTAATTACTTTTTCTTCTTCCCGCTTGATGAGGTTTGCTTTGATGTTTTGTTCTGCGGTTAATTCTGTAATCTTTTTAATACCCTGGGAGTCGAGGATATTCTGGGGACTCAAAAAAGAGATTTCTGTTTGTTCCAGGTAATCAATCGCGCAGTCGTCCAGGATATACCCATTCAGATCCGTACCAATGATATTCAGGATTTCCGTTCTGAACTCACGACGTGCTTCATAGAGTTCGATAAAATCGAATTTCTTTCCCACAGTTTTCAGTGCCTCTGAAAATTTGGCTTCAAATAAATTCCGGAGGGTATCCACATCACTGGCTCTTTCTGTGCCAATGATCTGGGCAACATTGAGTACGTCGTCCACATTTTTGTTTACGCGAACAAAGAAGGCCACTTTGATATCAGCCCGTATATTATCCTTACAGATCAGGCCATCATTTTCCATCCGGTCGATCTGCAGTTTTTTAACGGAGATATCCATGATCTCCATTTTATGTAAAATGGGAATCACATACATTCCTTTGTTGAATGCAACTTTGCCACCGCCCACGCCGGTACGCACAATGGCTTTACCCTGCGGTATTTTTTTGTAAAAAGTGGCAAATGCAAATAATACGATGAAAATCAGAAAAACAATACCGCCGATCAGCAGTAGGCTAATGCCGCCAAGTGCTCCCATAGTTGATTAAAGGTTTACAGGTTATATGTTTGGTTGGTAATATACTAGCAGAATCCAGTTTATACAATATTGGACAGATTTATTTCCGGAATAACGAGATAATATTTTTTATCTGCTGATTCATCGGCTATCATGACCTGGGCATCATAGGGTAGGGGTTCACCTGTTTTGCTTTTTACATTGATGCGGATGATATCCGACTGAACTTTGAGTTCTGCAGCGCCAATGGTTTCTCCGGAAATAGTAGAACGCATTATGGCATTTCGTCCGATAAGATCCACAGCTTCTTCGCCATTGTATCCCATAGCAGCGTATACTTTTACCAGCGGTTTGGTTGCATAACGGGTGATGAAATAAGTGACCAGGAAAACCGGTAGCAGGATAAAAACTGATTTCCATCCCCATGCCGCCAGGCCAAGTGTTACGGAAGACACCAGCGTGATAATCCAGGCAATGAACTTAAAAGTAGAATACACTACCATAAATGGCACTTTGCCTATATTGATATATTCCAGGGCTTTGTCGAAAAAGGATTTGTCGCCAGCGGAATCGCTGAGATCCGATTCAGTGTCTGTATCTACATCTGCTCCATGTACATTCAGGTCTGCCTCTGCTCCCCCGTCTCCAAAGAAATCACCGGCAATAAAAGTAAAGAGCCAGTAGATAGCTGTTATGCCGGTTAATACCGTCATTATTGCATTACTCAGAGGATGAAACAGCAGATCAAAAAAATCAGACATAGCTTAAGCAGGGTTTTGGTTTATTCCTAGTTTTTCCTTGATGGCTTGTAAGTCTTTTTCAATGGAAAACGAATCGTCTTTTACCAAGTCGTTCAATTCATCTTTTAAGTTGCTTTTGTTACCGGCAATTTCTCCGTATGCTTTTGCCAGGGCCTCCTGGTCTTCCACTTTATTTTTCATTCGTTCAAGCATAGCAATGGTTCCGTTGGTATCCAGTTGGGCCAGCTGTTTATTTACCTGTTCTGTTGCCTTGCTTACTTTTACTCTTGCCTTTAAGGTCCTCAATTCTTTTTCCCATTTCTCCATATTCTCCTTAAGAATCTCTGTGTTGCGCAACATCTCCCGGGACGACTGCTGCAACGATACTACCTGATTGCCCAGTTCCTCAGATTCTGCCCAAAATTTTCTTCGGAGTGATAAGGCTTCCCTTGCCAACTCTTCTGCTTTACCCATATCTACCTGGCCAACCTGCGCCTTCTGCATGATTAAAATAGCTTTTTCTGCATAATTCAACGATTCTTTCTGACAATGGAGTTGGTCATTTTCAGTTCGGATTGCAAGTGCTTTTACTTTCGCATATGCTTCGGTGGCATCCGCCAGTTCCTTGCGAAGTTCTCTCAATCCCTGTTCTGTCATTTTAACCGGGTCTTCCATTTTTTCAACCGCGGCATGTATTTCAGCCTGTCCGATCCGGAAAAGTCGTTTAAAAATGTTCATGTTTACTGTTTTGAATATGATTAAATCAGTTGTTGCTATCGCTTTGAAAAATCAATGATTTGGTCTGCGTATTCACTGAGGAGGAGTCCCAGTGAATTGATCGCTCCTTCAAACTCATTAAAATTTATATGCTCCAGTTGCATGGTATACCGAAACAGCACTTTATTACCTTCTTCATTAATAACAAATGCACCATGTATGGTATCCCTGTTTTTCTGCAGTAGTTGTTTAAACATATCACATTGATCCTGCTGGAAGGAAAACAGAAACTGTTCCATGATCAGGATCGGAGGTGCAATGCCGATGATCAGGTTGTGAATACCGTCTGCGGGATTATCAATCTTCAGGATGCCCTGTTGCTCGTTTCGATACAGAATCCTGCAGTCCAACTGCCGGGTAAAGGCTTCAATTTGTTCTATATAATGATTTGCCATACTCAGAAGGTTCCTAACAAATCTAATAAAAAAAATGAAAAATGCAAAAAAAATTAGCACATAGATAAAAAGAATATCACTTATCTTTGGATGAATGACGAGGATCGGAGCCAATATTAAAAAGATTCGAACTGCCAAAGGATTAAGCCAGTTGGCTTTTGCTGAATTATTTGAACTCACTCGGGGAAATATCTCTTCCTATGAAGAGAACAGAGCGGAACCCCGGCTTGAAACTGCTCTTCGAATTGCCAATTATTTTTGCATACCGCTGGAGGCATTTATTACCCGAACGCTGACGATCAACGAAATTCTGCAATTCAATGGTGATAAACTGCTGGAAGAGGAACAGCGACTGCTTCAGATGCAACTACGACAGGTTCCTTTTCTTAGTGAAACCATCTTTCTGAAGGCCTCCTACCGCGAAATAAAGTTTACAGACCTGGAAATGTTCCCCAAACTGACCCTTCCGGAGATGAATTATCACTCCCTGCTGGCGGTTTCTTATCAGTCCAATATGGCGCATCATAGTTCTTATTCACTTTATCAACCCAGGGATGTACTGGTTTTTGAGGCTGTTTCAGAAGAAAATATCCATCTGTGTATTGGGAAACAGGGACTTTTCCTTACTGACCTGGAGCTGATCCTGGGCAATTTTGAATGGCAGGATGAACTGCTGTTATTAGTGCTGAATGAGTTAAGGAAATTACCAGTGAAGCCTGGCCCAGAGGCCGGATTTTGGAAGCTGGTGGCCGTTTACCAGCATCTGACATAAAAAAAGCGATCGCTGCTAGAACGATCGCTTTTTTGTGCGGGCGATAGGAGTCGAACCTACATGCCTCGCGGCGCCAGATCCTAAGTCTGGTGCGTCTGCCAGTTTCGCCACGCCCGCATTCTCACGTCTCACGTCTCACGTCTCACGTCTCACGTCTCACGTCTCACGTCTCACGTCTCACGTCTCACTCCCCGAAGGGGCTGCAAATGTAGTGGTTTTCACCAATAAAAGAAAACATCCTTCTTTTCTTTAAATTCGTAGTGTTTATTATATTGATAAGGAGCAAGTAATGTATGGAAACAGTAGCGGTGATACCGAAATATAATCTTACCGAAGAGCAGGAAAAGAAATTGATCTTGAGGGAATACCGGGCTTTGCTCCGATGCCTTAAACCAAAACTCAAACCCGGCGATAAGGAACTGGTGCGTATAGCTTTTGAAATGGCTGCCGATGCACATAAAACCATGCGGCGCAAAAGCGGGGAGCCCTATATTCTGCACCCCCTTGCCGTAGCCAGGATCTGCGTGGAAGAAATAGGACTGGGGGTCCGTTCTACCATCTGTTCCCTGTTGCATGATACGGTTGAAGATACCGATATCACACTTGATGACATTGAACGGCAATTTGGGTCCGAGATCGCCCGCATTGTAGACGGCCTTACCAAAATCGCCAATGTAATCGATGTGAACGCCTCTCAACAGGCAGAAAATTTTAAAAAAATCCTGCTTACCCTTACCGATGATCCACGTGTAATTCTCATCAAACTATCCGATCGCCTGCACAACATGCGCACCCTGGAGAGTATGAAGCGGGAAAAACAACTCAAAATCGCATCGGAAACTGTTTATGTCTATTCTCCGCTTGCACATCGTATGGGGCTCTATACCATCAAAACCGAGATGGAAGACCTTGCGATGAAATATATGGAGCCCGATGTGTACAAAGAAATTGCCCGTAAACTTGCGGAAACCAAAAGAGAACGCACCCGCTATATCAATGAATTCATCCGCCCCCTTCGGGAGAATATTGAAAAGACCGGCTTCAATTTTGAAATTCATGGTCGTCCCAAAAGCATCCATAGCATCTGGAATAAGATGAAGAAAAAAGGGGTCAGCTTTGAGGAAGTATATGATCTCTTTGCGATCCGTGTCATTCTGGATTCACCCACAGAACGTGAAAAAGAAGATTGCTGGAAAGTCTACTCAATGATCACGGATGAATACACTCCTTCTCCCGAACGGCTTCGCGACTGGCTCAGCAATCCTAAAAGCAACGGATATGAAGCCCTTCATACAACAGTAATGGGCCCGCAAGGGAAATGGGTGGAGGTTCAGATCCGTACCAAACGCATGAACGAAATCGCTGAGAAGGGACTTGCCGCGCATTGGAAATACAAGGAAGGGGCGGCAGATGAAAGCCGTTTTGATAAATGGTTTCATCAGATCCGCGAAGTGCTTCAAACACCCGATAATGATTCGGTCGATTTTTTGCAGGATTTCAAAACCAGTTTTCTGGCCGAAGAAATCTATGTGTATACACCCAAAGGCGATGTGAAAATGCTGCCAGTAGGTTCAACAGCACTGGATTTCGCCTTCTCTATACATTCGGCTGTGGGTGCCCGTTGTATCGGTGCCAAAGTAAATCATAAACTGGTTCCGCTCAGTCATAAACTCAGAAGCGGTGATCAGATCGAAATCATTACCTCCAATAAACAGAAGCCATCGGAAGATTGGCTCAATTTTGTAGTAACTGCCAAAGCAAAGACCAAGATCAAGGATGCCCTGAAGGAGGAGAAGAGAAAAATTGCAGAGGATGGTAAATACATTGTGCAACGTAAGCTGGAGGGAATGGGTGCCGGATATTCCACCCACAATACGGAGATACTAGCTGAGTTTTACAAACAACCTTCACTGCTTGATTTTTTCTACCAGGTGGCTACCCGTGGTATTGATCTGAAAGAATTATCAGAATTCAATGTGCTGGGTGATAAACTGGAAGCACCCAAACCTGTAAAGCCGGTAGAAGAAAAAAATGAGCATCCCACCATTAGTGATTTCTCCAAAAAAGATACAGAACTGATCATCTTCGGAGAAAGCAGCGATAAGATTATGTACAACCTGGCGAATTGCTGCAAGCCGATTCCAGGTGATGATGTATTTGGTTTTGTAACCACCGGAAAAGGACTTACTATTCATCGCACCAATTGTCCGAATGCGTCCAAACTGCTTGCGAATTATGGTCACAGGGTAGTGAAAACCAAATGGGCAAAAAATAAGGAGATATCGTTCCTGACCGGACTCAATATTATTGGACTCGATGATGTGGGGGTGGTGAACAAGATCACCAATCTTATTTCAGGTGAAATGAAAATCAATATCAGTGCTCTTTCCATTGAAGCTAAAGAGGGCATCTTCAGGGGTGCTATCAAAGTATTCGTTCATGATAAGGAAGAACTCGATGAGTTGGTCGCCCGTCTCAAAGGGCTCAGTGGTATTCACAGCGTTGATCGGTTCGATGCAGAACTAAGCTGATTTTTTAGTTCACGATAAGATGGTCTCAAATTGTTTGGGGTCTTGATAAGCACAATCTTTTCAAGGCCCTTTTTTCGTGATGAGTGGTAAGGTTTCACTGCAACGCATCCGGTTTTAAATCAGTCAGTGTCCCCGTTATCGTCTTAACAATTTATTAATTGTTGAGGCATTGTAAACACCAAATCAAAATGAATTCATGAGAAGATTTTTCGGGACCTGGCTGCCTGTCCTGCTGGGACTGGTATTGCCACTGCTGGCGGCTGCACAGCAGACTGTGAAAGGCAGGATTACAGATCCTGCAGGAAACCCATTGCAGGGCGCTACCGTCCAGGTGAGAGGCGCACAACAATCCACCCAATCAGATGAAAACGGAAATTTTACCATCTCGGTGCCTGCAGGCTCCAACCGGTTGGAAGTATCCTTTGTTGGATTTCAAACCCAGGTAGTTTCCATCCGTTCAGGAGAACTGCTTATTCAATTGAAAGAGGATGACTCCAATTTGAATGAAGTAGTAGTAACCGGATTGGCATCAACCATCAAGAAATCAAATGCTGCCAACTCGGTGGCCAGAATCAGTGCCAAAGAGTTGACTGGTTCCACTCGTCCGCCTACCCTGGACGGTGCAATCAGTGGAAAGATTCCCGGCGCACAAATCACAGCTAACTCTGGTGCACCCGGAGGTGGCGTGAGTATACGCTTAAGAGGTGTATCTACCGTTGCCGGTTCTTCCCAACCACTATTCGTAATAGATGGTGTTATTGTTAACAACGATCAGTTTGCAACGGGAACGGGTACCCGCGCATTTACCGGTGCCACCAGCCTGGATGCCGGTACACAGGACCAGGCCCCCAACAGGATTGCAGATATCAATCCGGCTGATATTGAAAGTGTGGAAGTACTGAAAGGGCCTTCCGCTTCTGCAATTTATGGTTCAAGAGCGGGTGCAGGAGTGATCGTAATTACCACCAAAAGAGGTAAGACCGGTAAAGCACGTATTACCATTAACCAGGATGCAGGTTTTACCAAAGCCAGTAAATTCCTGGGATCATCCAACTGGTCGAGAGAAAAAATCCAGACCTATGGCGGCGCTTACAATATTTCGGAAGAGGATGCACTTGATCTCTTTGATGCTGCCAATGGCCGTACCTGGGATTATGAAAAAATGATCTGGGGTCATACCGGCAAGATCAACAACACCAGCCTGAATGTGTCGGGTGGAAACGATCGTACCCGTTACTATATCGCAGGGTCTTATCAGCGGGAAACCGGTATTCAGAAGAAAACCGGCTATACCCGGAAATCTTTCCGTATGAACCTGGATCACAAGCTGACTGACCGGATTGATTTTAAAGTGAGCAGTAATTTCATCAACTCCTATGCGAGCAGAAGTTTTACAGGAAATGACAACAACGGCGTTTCATTAACGTACCACCTGCCCTATATTCCGAATTTCCTGGACATCGCTCGTCGCCCGGATGGATCCTATCCTCTGATTCCGGGCCGTGCTCAAAACCCGATGGAAATTGTTGATCGTGCGGAGAATATTGAAAAAACCAATCGTTTTCTCAATTCAGGTGAGATGAATATCAAGCTGCTTTCCAGGGGTAAATCAACCCTAAAGTTAGGCATACGCGGTGGTGTTGACTTCCTGGTATCCGAGCCAACCGTTTATCTGCCGGAAGATCTGCAACTGATGCGGGAAGCAGCACTTAAAGGCGCCATTCGCCTGACTACAAATAAATCCCGCTATACCTACATGCAGGCGGGCCTCAATTTCAACACTACCGTCGGTAATAACCTGGAACTCACCACGGGTCTTGTATTCCTTCGTGATGATCAGCGGACAGATCAATCCTTTATCCAGGGAGAAGGCCTGCTGCCGGCCCAGCGTAACCCCAGTATTGCCCAGCGGGTTACTTCCGGTAATATCATCAACCGTAGTAGTGTGGTAGCTTTTGATGCAAGCCAGGAATTGAACTGGGACGATAAGATCATTGGCCGGGTTGGCGTAAGAGCGGATAAGTCAACTTTGTCCGGACTCAATTTTGACAAATATTATTATTACCCAAGAGCTGCCGTTGCCGTCAATGTGGCGAATTTCGGTTTCTGGAATTCTAACATCATTACCCAGGTGAAACCACGTGCCGCCTATGGTGAAGCATCCGGATTCCCTTCTTTTGACGCAGTGTATTCCAATTTGGTAGGGGTAAACTATGGGGGAGAACTCGGATCCATACCGCCTACCTTACTGGGTCTGAGTGCGCTTGATCCCGAACGGGCACAGGAAATCGAATTTGGTCTGGATCTCGGATTCCTTCAAAACCGTATTACCCTTGAAGCTACCTGGTACAGTAAGAAAGTGAAAGACTTTTTGTATCCCTATACGCTGGCACCTGGTACCGGTGTAACCTCCATCAAACTGTTCCCGGTTGGAGACCTTGTAAACAAGGGTATAGAGATCGGCCTGAATGCACAGATCATCAAACGTGCCAACTTCGACTGGAGCAGTTCCGTGCAGTTCTGGAATAACCGGACAGAAGTAACCCGTCTCGCGATTCCGCCCTCCTATGTAGCTAGTTCCGGCTTCGGTACCTATGGCAGAAAACGAATAGCACTCGGAACTTCGCCCACGGCGTGGTGGGGTTTGGATACAGCCGGAAATACCGTTCGTTACAAAGATTACCAGCCTGATTTCCAGTTGAGCTGGAATAACAATATTCGCTTTGCGAAGAACTTTGATTTCAACATGCTTTGGCATACCAGTCAGGGTGGTTACAATGCTTCCCTCACCCGCTTGTTGAAAGATGAAGGAGGAACCACCAAAGACTGGAGCACGATTGGTAAATCCGGAGATCCGGTGGGCATCGAACGCCAGGGTTCAGAGATCACCAATTTCGTTTTTGACGCGAGTTATATCCGTCTTCGGGAATTAGGTCTCTATTATACTGTTCCAGCGAAGTTCCTGGAGTCCGGTTTTGGAAAAGTGGTGCAAAGTGTACGACTGGGCTTCTCTGCTCAGAACCTGGTAACCATTACCGATTACTACGGATACGACCCGGAAGTTTCCAACTTCAATACGGGTAACGCCGGTGGTGCGCTAACTGGCGGTGTTGACCTGGCCCCCTTCCCGCTTGCCAAGCGCTATTTCTTTCACCTCAATATCGGATTATAAAATTGATAGTAATGATGAAACGAATCTATAAAAGCCAGTTGCTTGTATTGGCCCTTGCAGCGGTACAATTGAGTTCCTGTACCAAAACGGAATATGTTCCCAACCCCAATGCACCTACCCAGGAATCGGTATTGAGAAATGCCACCCGGCAGCAGATCAGCCAGTTGGGCGTGGGTGTCCAGTCGGTTATGCGTGATGGTGTATTCTCTTTTCGGACCTGGTCGGGTTCCATCGGTCGTGAAGTAGTGTACTTTGCTCAGACGGAAAGCCGCTATTACCGCGAGCTGCAAGGGGAAATTCCACTTGATGCTGCCGGTATTATGTATGGCTGGTATTCCAATTTCAACCAGACCCGTCGCCGGGCTGAAATCATGCTGCAGTCTGCTACCAACACCGCTGCTTTATCAGATGCTGAAAAAGCTGCCGCGAAAGGTTTCGGTAAAACTGTTCAGGCCTATGTTATGCTGAACTGTCTGAACATGATGGGTTCCAATGGAATCCGGACCAGCTTTTCGGATCTGAGTACAGAAGGCGATCTGCTGAAGCCGGGTTGTTTTAAGAACTATACTGAATCACTTACTTATCTGAAAGGCCTGGCAGATGAAGGCCTGGCTGCCCTGGAGCAGGCTGGTACTACGGAGTTTCCTTTCCCAATGGTAGATGGCTGGGGTGATCTTGCAACCATTGGCGGATTCAAGCAATTCAATCGTGCTGTAGCAGCCCGCATTGCCTTATATCATCAGGATTGGAATACCCTGGAAACAACCCTCAATCAGTCGTTTCTTGACCTCAACGGAGACCTGAATGTTGGACCCTCTTTCCTTTACTCTACCATACTGGGTGATGAAACCAATCCCATTTGGCGCAGTATTGAAAACAACAGTACACCGATTCTGGTACAGTCTGATTTTGTGCCTGAAGCAGAGGCGGGCGATAAACGGGTCTTCGGAGCCAGCATGGCAGAAGGTGGAACGGCAAGGGTTCGGCAGCGTACCACTGCTACAGCACCCCCGGATTATCCTCTCATGACGCATGAGGTACAGATGTTTGCTACGAATACTTCACCGGTTAAATTTCTTCGCAATGAAGAATTGATCCTGATGTATGCGGAAGCAAAACTGCAAAAAGACGAACTGGCGGCGGCAGTTGCTGCGCTGGATTATATCCGCACCCAAAATGGTTTGGCTGCATTGGCCACTGCCAAACCGGGTATTATCGGAAACAAGAACGCCCTGATAGATGAACTGCTGCACCAACGCCGGTATTCCCTGTTCATGGAAGGGCATCGTTGGTTTGATATGCGGCGCTACAACAAGCTGAATGCCCTGCCGCTTGATAAACCTTCGCATTCGGTATTTGAAAAATTTCACATACCTCGTGCCGAAGCCGATTGGGATAGTGTAAACCCTTGTCAATAAGCGGGTAAGAGTTTTTGGTTGAACTAATAATTTGGTAGTCGGAAGAATCCCGAAAGGTGGATTTCTTCCGACTTTTTTTATTTCCCGAATCAGGTTTTTTATTTGAGTCTGATCCACCTATTTTTGCTGCCTGATTATAAGCAAGCAGTCAAATTATAAAAATGGTAGATGCAATTTTAGGCCTCCAGTGGGGCGATGAAGGGAAGGGCAAAATCGTTGATTATTTCGCTCCTCAATACGATATCATCGCGCGCTTCCAGGGAGGCCCGAACGCCGGACATACACTCTATGTGGAGGGTAAAAAAGTAGTATTACACCAGATCCCTTCCGGTGTGTTTCATGAAAATACCATCAACCTGATTGGCAATGGTGTGGTGCTGGATCCCGTAACGCTGAAAAGAGAATGTGAAACGGTAAAAAGTTTTGGGGTGGATGTGCGTAAGAATATGTTTATCTCTCATCGCACGCACCTCATCCTGCCTACACATCGCGCATTGGATAAGGCTTCTGAATTGCAAAAAGGAAACGATAAGATCGGCTCTACCTTGAAAGGTATTGGTCCTGCCTATATGGATAAAACCGGTAGAAACGGTTTGCGTGTGGGAGATCTGCTCGATAAAAACTTTACCACTTCCTATATTCGGTTACGGCTGAAACACCAGCGTTTGCTGGATAATTTTAATTTCCAGGAAGATATCACTGCATGGGAGGAAGAATTCTTTGAAGCAATTGAATTCCTGCGCAGCCTGAATGTGGTGAATGGAGAATATTTCATCAACGAACAAATGGCAGCCGGTAAAAAAGTACTGGCAGAAGGCGCTCAGGGCAGTATGCTGGATATTGATTTCGGAACCTTCCCCTTTGTTACATCTTCCAACACTACTACCTCCGGTGTATGTAATGGACTGGGTGTGGCCCCGCAGAAAATCCGTGAAGTGATGGGGGTAACAAAAGCCTATTGTACACGTGTAGGCAGCGGACCTTTCCCAACTGAACTGATGGATGAAACTGGCGAAGAATTGCGCAAACTGGGCAACGAATTTGGTGCCACTACCGGACGTCCCCGCCGTTGCGGATGGATTGACCTGGTAGCCCTGAAATATGCCTGCATGATTAATGGTGTTACCAAAGTAATTATGACCAAGGCAGATGTTTTGGACCAATTCAAGGAACTCCAGGTTTGTACGGCTTATGAAGTGGATGGTAAGGAAACGCCCTATATTCCTTTCCAGATGACCCGTCACCAGATCAAACCTGTGCTGAAGTCATTTGCAGGATGGAACCAGGATACCAGTCAGTTGAAAAATCCGGCGGATTTACCTGTATCCATGAAAGAATATGTCTCCTTCATCAATAAGTTTGTAGGTGCAGACGTTAGTCATATTTCTAACGGACCTGGTCGCGATCAGATTGTTACCTTGTAAATCTGATGAGCGCTAAAAATTATTAGTTGAAAATTTGGCTATTTAACAAGAACGCTGAAAATTTACAATGTAATCCCTTTTGTGCTATGGCTGCTAAATCTGATAAGGAAAAAAAGACTACCCCGAAGGCTTCATCCAGTGATGAGCCGGTAAAGAAAACTTCTTCAAAATCCAAGAAAAAAATGGAAGACGAGGAGGATGAGCTGGAAGATGAGGAGGAAACTCCAAAAGCTTCCAAGAAAGCATCCAAATCGGCGAAATCCAAAAAAGACGAGGATGATGAGGAGGAGGAAGAAGATACGGATGATCTGGAGGATGATGATTGGGAAAAAGTAGAAGAAGAGGACGATTGGGATCCTGATTTTGAGGAATTCGATCTGCCTAAATCAAAAACCAAAAAGAGTACCGGAACCAAGAAGCCTGGTAAAGAAGAGGATGATCTGGGTCTTGATGATGACTTTAAAGACCTTGATCTTTTCAATGACTCCGGTTTCGATGATGAAGAGGACGACTTCTAATGTCAACTGAAATATTGCTGCATGGCAGAACATTCAGGGTCTACACCATTGAACAACTGCCAGCACTGAAATTGCAAATGTTGAACTGGGCCAACCCGTTCAACATTTGTTGCTTTATGGACAATCATGGTTACCAGGAAAGCCTGCACAGCTATGAATGCCTGTTAGCAGCTGGTTCATGGAAAAAATTCTCAGAAAAGGCAGGAACCGCGTTGCCTGCTCTCCGTCTATTTTTGAAAGAGAATTCCGACTGGACTTTCGGCCACCTTGGTTTTGGCATGAAAGCGGAAACCATAAAAAGTTCTACACAACTGCCTGATCCAATCGGATTTGCCGATTGCAGTTTTTTTGTTCCGGATACACTTGTTCTGGTAAGAGAAAATAACTTGTTGATCAGTAGTTATTCCATGGAGGCTGAGCTGGTTTACCGGCAGCTCATGGATAGTCCGCGTCAATTGGATACTCAGGGTCCTTCAGCAACTCTTGAGGCCGTTATGAGCGCTGAAGATTACATCCGGAGAGTGGAAGCTTTAAAAGCGCATATCCATCGGGGTGACTGTTATGAAATCAATTTCTGCCAGGAGTTCCGGGCGAAAAATGCAATCATCGATCCCATTGCTGTTTTTAATAAACTGGTTTCAATTTCACCCAATCCCTATTCTGTTTTCTACAGGTGGGAAAACCGCTATCTGATGTGTGCAAGCCCGGAACGATTCTTTAAAATGGAAGGAGGAAAAATCTGGTCGCAACCCATCAAAGGAACAGCTCCCCGCTATGCTGATCCGGAAAGAGATGCGCGTTCCGCTGAAGAACTTGTAGCCAGTGAAAAAGAACGTTCGGAAAATGTGATGGTGGTTGACCTGGTGAGAAATGATCTGTCCATGATCTGTAAACCAGGAACGGTCGAGGTGGATGAACTTTTTGGAATTTACAGTTTTCCCCAGGTGCATCAAATGATCTCTACCATATCCGGCCAATTGCAGGAGGGTATTGACCTGGTGGACGTGTTGCAGGCAATCTTTCCAATGGGATCCATGACAGGAGCACCCAAAAAGCGAGTCCTTGAATTAATTGAGGAATATGAGCTGGTTCAACGGGGCATATTTTCCGGCGCAGTAGGTTATTGTACGCCGGATGGTAGAGCTGATTTTAATGTGGTTATCCGGAGCCTCATGTATAATCAGGAGGACCGGTATTTATCCTGCCAGGTTGGCTCCGGCATTACCTGGTACGCGGATGCAGCCAGGGAATACGAGGAATGCCTGCTTAAAGTGGCAGCCATCCGTAAAGCATTAGAGCCAATAAGATAATCCGACTTCTGATTTATTTGCCGGGACTGCTCATGACAGCGGTGGAGGAAAGTAGCAACTGGACAGATTCCTGAAGTATGGAATATTTGTGGGCATTGAATAACTCCATTTTATCAGCCGGTAATTTCATTTCATATGCATTGCCTGATGTTGACATAACACGATCAAAGTCGGGATTGTAACGATTGAAATCGGTTATGTCCATCAAAATATGCTTGGCAATAACTACAGATTGATATTTTCCGGCAACTGATTGGGAACGTGCAGAAGCTTCCTCTTCCTGTGTGAGTTTCCTGATGTAAGCGTACAACCCATCACCATAATGGTCGCGGGTTTCTGCTTTTGTTAATGTTGTTAGTCCGCCTTGTCCTTCAAACACATAGTGAGTGCCAATAAATTTCTTTACGTGTTTTCTGGTTTCGGCAGGCAGGTGGTACTGAAGATCCCAGAAATTACGGCTGCCACTGCGGGCAATAGCTTTCTGTACATTGCCCGGACCTGCATTATAGGCAGCAATCACCAACAGCCAGTCGCCATATATTTTATAAAGATCTTTAAGGTATTTGGCTGCAGCGTGTGTGCTTTTTACATAGTTGGTGCGCTCATCAACTGATTTATTCACTTTCAGTCCCAATCGGATGGCTGTACCCCGCATGAACTGCCAGGGACCAACCGCCCCCGCATGGGATACGGCGTTTGATTTCAATTTGGATTCAATTACAGCCAGGTACTTCAATTCCCTTGGTAAGCCATATTGTACCATGATGCCATCAATCATATTGAAATAGGGTAGTGCCCATTCTTTCATGGCATGCAAGGATTTGCCATAGGACTGAACATAATCCTGTACAAAACTCACTGCTCTTGGATTCAGTTTGGGAGAACCGATAATAGTGCCGGTTTCTTCGAAAAGATTTCTGATAGTGGAGGGGGTTTCCATCTCGACCGCCGTTGATGCTACAGCCGGTTGAGCGGATTTATCTATAAGGGTGGTATCTGCATTGTTTTTTTCAGGTACGATCGGTTGATCCGCATTTTGGGCGAATCCACTAGTTTGGGTACCGAAGAACAGGCATCCCGCCAACAGAAATTGTTTCATGTTCCAGACTTTGGTTAACAACTAAAACAGTTTCTCACAGAGATTTTTGGCGCATTTTCAAGGGATGGACAGATACAATTGCTACACCAGTGACGCTGAAACCTGGAGCAAAGATAGCTCCTCGAATCGGTTTGTCATAACCTGGAGGCTAAATGGCATGCCATTACTGTGCCAAAAAATTGGGAGGGAGATAGCTGGAAGGCCTGTCAGATTGGCAAAAACGGTGTAAATATCACCGAGGTACATGGCGATCGGATCGTCTTTTTTCTCGCCGAAACGGAAGGCCGGAGTTGGCGCTGTTGGACCTAAGATTGCATCAAAGTCTTTGAATATCAATTGTGTTTGGTCGAATAAGCGGCGTCTTACCTGTTGGGCTTTGGTAAAGTAAGCATCGTAGTATCCGGCACTCAGTACAAAGCTGCCAAGCAGGATGCGGCGCCTTACTTCGGGACCAAATCCTTCGGATCGGTTTTGTGCATAAAAATCTGCTAAATCCTCCACCGGCTGCTTGTTGCGGTGGCCATACCGAACACCGTCAAAGCGGGAGAGGTTGGAAGAAGCTTCTGCGGTGGTGAGGATATAATAGGTAGGAACAATATAATCCAGTAGTGGGAATTCGACAGCCTCTACCTGGTGACCTGCTGTTTTCAGTGCTTCGAATTTATTGACCAGGGCAGCTTTGATTTCCGGATCCAGAGATGGATGTTCTACTGCATCCCGGAAATAAGCGAATTTGTATGGCTTTTCTGGTGCCTTAAGTTCTTTTGAATAGGCTGGAACCGGAACAGGAGAGCTGGTGCTATCAAATGCATCGGCACCGGCAATGGTTTCAAGTACAAGCGCTGCATCTTCGATGTTTTTCGAAAAAATGCCTACCTGGTCGAATGATGAAGCATAGGCAATCAGGCCATAACGGCTGATCCGGCCATAGCTGGGTTTTAAGCCATAGACACCGGTAAAGTCAGCGGGTTGGCGAACAGAACCTCCTGTATCGGAACCCAGGCTAACCATACAGAGTCCGGCTTGCACAGCAACGGCAGATCCTCCAGAGGAGCCTCCGGGAACCCGGTCATTATCCAGTGCATTAAGCGTTGGACCGAATGCGGAATTCTCATTGGATGATCCCATGGCAAATTCATCGCAATTCAATCGGCCAATGATGATAGCACCTGCCTCCATGAGGCGCTCAATGCAGGTTGCGGAATAGGGGGCTTTAAAACATTCCAGCATTCGGGATGCGGCTGAAACTACATGGCCTTCATAACATAAAACATCTTTTATGCCCACCACAACGCCAAAAAGAGGGGGAAAGGGTTGTTCGATGGGTTTGTTCCGGTCGAGTTGTGCTGCCCGTTCCAGTGCCTCCGCTTCGAATACTTCTATGTAGGCATTCAGATGCTGTTGCTGGCGGATTTGCTGCAAATAAAACTCCACTACTGATAAACAGGTAGTGGAGCCATCGTTTAATTCCTTATGATATTGAGCTATCGATTCAAATACAAACAATGCCACGCTAATTTCTTTGGTTCAACGCTTGCGTAACGGGAATCCAACGCTTATTGCTGGGGAGAAGTAGTTTTATCTTTCTCTTTAATGCCCTGTTCAATTTCTTCCTTCACATTGTTCTTTGCATCGTTGAACTCACGGATACCACGGCCCAGCCCACGCATCAGTTCCGGAATCTTTCTTCCACCAAATAACAGCAATACCACCAGGATGATCAGGATCCACTCACTGCCCCCTGGCATCGAAATCATTAATAATTGATTAGCTACTAACATGCTAAGATTGATTTTGTAGTATGTAAAGATACGGTTTTATACCAGCATTAGATTTGAACATAAAAAAAACCGCCAAAAGGCGGTTTACTATGTTTAAAGCGTATTGCTTATTTAGCAACTGCCATTTTCTTTTCCTTGATACGAGCACTCTTACCACTACGCTCACGCAGAAAATAAAGTTTTGCTCTGCGTACTTTACCTACTTTGTGAACAGCGATAGAATCGATGTTCGGGCTGAACAGGGGGAAAGTTCTTTCAACTCCCACGCCGTCAGAAATCTTACGAACAGTAAAGGTTTGGGTAGTACCCTGGCCCTGACGTTTGATCACATCCCCTTTAAAGCTCTGGATACGCTCCTTATTACCTTCTACAATTTTATAGTTTACAGTCACGTTATCGCCCGCTTTGAATTTAGGAAATTCTCTTTTGGGGGTTAATTGCTCGTGAACAAATGCTACTGCGTTCATGACGTTCTTTTTTTAATCGGACGGCAAAGGTAAGAGAAAGATTGTGAATATTCAAAAGTAAAATAAAAAAATGCTACCTCGCTACATTCACCGCTCTCTTCTCCCGGATTACTGTTACCCGTATCTGACCCGGGAAGGTCATTTCGGTCTGGATTTTCTGGGCAATTTCAAAGCTGAGGCGGTCACTATCGGCATCGGTTACCTTATCGGCTTCCACAATTACCCGTAACTCACGACCCGCCTGGATCGCATAGGCTTTTTCAACACCCTGATAAGCCATCGCCATATTTTCAAGATCCTTGATCCGCTGCAGGTATTGCTGCATGATTTCCCTTCTGGCTCCGGGACGAGCGCCGCTGATGGCGTCACAAGCCTGTACAATGGGAGAAATCACGTATTGCATTTCCATTTCATCGTGGTGGGCTCCGATGGCATTTACAACCGCCGGGTTCTCACCGTATTTTTCAGCCAGTTTAGCTCCCAGCAGGGCGTGGCTCAGTTCAGATTCCTCATCCGGAACTTTACCTATATCGTGCAGAAGTCCGGCTCTTTTTGCCAGTTTAGGATTCATGCCCAGTTCGGAAGCCATGATCGCACAAAGATTTGCCACTTCGCGGCTGTGCATCAGCAGGTTCTGGCCATAAGAAGAACGGAAGCGCATTTTACCTACAATCCGAACCAGTTCTTTGTGCAGGCCGTGGATTCCAAGTTCAATTACGGTACGGTCGCCGATTTCCATTACCTGCTCCTCAATCTGACGGCGGGTTTTTTCCACCACCTCTTCAATACGGGCCGGGTGAATCCGTCCATCTGTTACCAGTCGCTGTAAACTCAGGCGGGCAATTTCCCTGCGCAGTGGGTCAAAGGAAGACAGGATGATGGCTTCCGGGGTGTCATCCACAATCAGGTCTACACCGGTTGCGGCTTCCAGGGCGCGGATATTACGGCCTTCGCGACCGATAATCTGTCCTTTGATCTCATCACTCTCCAGGTTGAAAACCGTGATGGAGTTTTCAATTGCCTGCTCAGCGGCGGTCCGCTGGATTGTCTGGATAATGATCTTACGGGCTTCCTTATTGGCTTTTTGCTTCGCGTCGTCGATGATTTCCTGCTGCACCGCAATAGCTTGTGTTTGGGCTTCCTTCTTAAGGCTTTCTACCAACTGCGCTTTTGCTTCATCTGCTGTGAGTCCGGCAATTTTTTCCAGTCTGCGAATGTGTTCTTCCTGATGCTTTTCCAGTTCGGTGCGCTTGATGTTTACCAGCTCAATCTGGCGGTTAAGATTTTCTTTAATCGCTTCATTTTCCTTAATCTGCTTGTCCAGGTTGGACTCCTTCTGGTTGATGCTTACCTCTTTCTGCTTGGCCCTGTTTTCAAGATCGCTGAGTTTGCGATTCCGATCCAATACTTCTTTGTCGTGTTCTGCTTTTAGTTGAACGAATTTTTCCTTGGCCTCCAGTATTTTTTCCTTTTTCAGGGTCTCGGCCTGTAATTGTGCATCTTTTACAAGTTTCTGTGCCTGGTTTTCTGCATCGAGGATTTTTTGCTGAGTATTTGCTTTAAAAATAAATTTTCCTGCCACTATGCCCACTACTAGTGCAAGTATGGCAACAATCAATAGTATGATGGTTTCGTTCATTGATGGATTGTTTTAATCTTTTTTCAATCGTGTCTTTCGGTCGTCTATCGCTCATAACTGGTTGAATAAGACGCTAATTCGCGAAAATACGAATTCAAAGCATAAAAGGTTGCAGCTTTTCCGATCTGGCCGTAAATTGGATGAAAGAATCCATGATGAAGCGCTTTAAAATGGCACTGGGACTCGTGTTTTGCTGTTCCGCACTCTGGGCCCAGGATCAATCCTTCAATCTCCAGGGGAGTTTCTCCCGAATTCAAAACATACCCCAAAAGCTGTACTTGCAATATGCGTTGGGCGACAAATGGATCAAAGACAGCTGTGAGGTAACCAATGGGAATTATTTTTTTTCCGGGAAACTGAAGGAGCCCACCCTGGCCAGTTTATCTGGTTCATCGCAGGTAATCGGTCTGTTTTTGGAACCAGGTACCATTCGGATTTTACATGCCGATACCATCACGAATCTGAGGGTCTATGGATCCCTGGCACAGCTTGATTACATGGAATTGGAAAAAGCGGCAGCCCCGTACAGGTATCGGCTGGATACCCTGTATGAGCAATTCAGCAAACTGAGGGGGAAACGTGATACTGCCGGAATAGCCCGGATCGAGGCGGAGATCACGGCAGTTGCGAATGAACACCGCGAGCAAGTGTACGGAAAATTTGCCGCGAACAACCCGAATTCCCCGGTGGCACTTTATGCCTTAACTGAATTTGCCGGCATTGAAACGGATCCTGAGAAAGTGGAGCCCCTCTTTTTAAAACTGGCTCCTTCGATTCGTAACTACCCATCTGCTCAGGCACTTCGACAAAAAATAGATTTCGCCAGGGCTACCTCCATCGGTAGAATAGCTCCTGAGTTTACGCTTCCCGATACAATTGGACAACCGGTTTCTCTTTCCTCCCTTCGGGGCAGGTACTTATTGCTCGATTTCTGGGCATCCTGGTGTGGTCCCTGCCGGTATGAAAATCCTAACCTGGTGGCTGCCTATTCCAAATTCAAGGAAAAAGGATTTGATATCCTTGGGATTTCACTTGATCAGCCCAATGGCAGGGCCGCCTGGTTAAAAGCTATTCGGGATGATAAACTGGCCTGGCGCCAGGTTTCGGATCTGAAGTACTGGAATAATGAAGCGGCACTTCTTTATGGGATCAATGCCATCCCGCAGAATTTTCTGCTCGATCCGGAGGGCAGGATCATTGCCCGGAATCTGCGGGGAAAGGAGCTGCTTGAAAAGCTGGGCGAACTCCTTCCGGAATAAAAAAGAAACTCCATTAAGAAAAAGGCTTATCCCTGCTTGATTTTATCCAGAAACTGTTCCATTTGCTCCAGCTTTTCCTCAATAGCGCGGGTATCCAGCTGTGATCGGGTGGAAGAACTTTGCTCAGTGGCATACCATACCAATACCATCGCTATATAGTCCTGCATGTCTTTGGCTGAAAACTGGGTTTTGAACTCCAGTATCTTCTCATTGATGAGCTTTACCGTTGCCCGGACCGCCTCCTCATCCTGCATCCGGATCTTAATCCGGTAGGTGCGGTCACCAATTACAATATTGGCGGGAATCAACTGGTCTGCCATGGCTTATTCATTTAAAAGAGCAATACATTGCTCAATTTCTTTAAGGTATTGATTGATTCTTTTCTCCAACGCTTGTCGATCTGCATCACTCATCGAAGCCGGCCGGGTAGCACGAACTACTTCCAATTGACGTTCCAGTTCTTCAATTCTGGCCTGCTGCAAACGATCTTTTTCCTGCAGGAGTTGAAAGGTCTGTTGCAGCCGATCCTGTTCCTTTTTCGCCTGGGAATACTGCTTTTGCAGCTCTGCCAGTTTATCCTGGATCCGGTTGATATGGTCTAGTAGTGCCTGCATCAGGATTTCCGGATTTCTGCCCCGGTTTCTTTTTCCAGCGATTGAATCAGTTTCTGCATAAGAGCATCAATCTCTTTATCCGTCATGGTTTTTTCCTCATCAAGGAAAGAAAAGTTAATGGCCACTGATTTTTTATCAGCACCCAGTTTGTCGCTTTCAAACAGGTCAAACAACCGGTAACCGGCAAGTTTCGGAAGATTTGTTTTCCGAATGGCTGCTTCAATGGTGCCATAGGCCACGGATCGATTTACCAGCATGGCCAGGTCTCTTTCTACCGCAATTTGGCGGGGCAGTTCCCGGAATACCAGTTTTTTGGAACCAGCGAGCGTCACTACCGTGGCCCAATCAAGATCAACCATAAATACCGGCAGTTTAATGTCAAACTGAATCATTTTGGCTTTGGAAATCTGACCAATTGTACCAATCTTTTCTTTGCCTGCATATACCTCAAATCCGGGCTGTAATCCGGGAAGATTTGTTTCCTGTAATTTGAGTGCATTTAAACCGAGCGATGCAGATAAACGGGCCAGTACTCCTTTCAACGCAAATAAATCCGCTGGTTGTGCTTCAGTTCGCCAGGATCCTTCTGAATATAAACCGCTCAGGTAGATACAGCAATGCATTTGTTCCCTGTAATTGCCAATTCCTGTTGTTGAATAAGTTTTCCCGAATTCAAACAAACGCAACTGGTCATTCTTTCGGTTATGGTTGTACGAAATCACTTCCATTGCTGTTTCCATCATGGAGGGGCGCAGTATATTCAATTCGGCAGAAAGGTTGTTCAGCATTTTGACTGTTCCAGCCAACTGCTCTTCTGTGTAGTAAGCACTGTTAGTGATGGAGTTGGTCAGGATTTCCCTGAAGCCGGAACCTGCCAGGTACTGGGCAATCTTTTCTTTCAGCTTACCATCAACATCATTTTCAACAGAGGGAGTGATCGTGATAGCTTGTGGAATTTCCACGTTATCCAGGCCATCGATTCGTAAAATTTCTTCCACGATATCCGCCGGCAGGGAGATATCCGGTTTATGATAGGGTACTGCCAGTCTTAGTTCATCGATGCTGTCTTTTATTACTTCGAAGCCAAGCGCTTCGAGAATTTTTTTGATAGTATCGGGGTGATAGCTTTTACCGCTGAGTTTTTTCAGGTAGTGGTATTTGATGGCTACCTGTTTTTTTTCTTCCTGGTTCGGGTATACATCCACGATATCGGATGAAATAGTGCCACCTGCCAGTTCTTTAATTAAAAGGGCCGCTCTTTTCAGGGCATAGAGAGTTTGCGAAACATCCACCCCTTTCTCAAAACGGGTAGCAGCATCCGTGCGCAGGCCATGCCGGAAGGAGGTTTTGCGAATTCGGCTGGGATGGAACCAGGCGGATTCAAGGAATACATTTTGGGTTTCGTTGGTAACACCACTTCCCAGACCGCCAAAAACTCCGGCAATACACACCGGGTTGACTGCATCGCAAATCATAATATCTGTTGCATCCAGTTTGCGTTCCTTACCGTCCAGGGTTACAAATGGGGTGTCCTGTTTTACCTGCTGTACGATAATTTTGCCGCCCTGTAAGGCTGAAGCATCAAACGCATGAAGAGGCTGACCGGTTTCATGCAACACGAAATTGGTGATGTCCACTATATTATTGATAGGACGTAATCCGATTGATAAAAGCCGGTTTTTCAGCCACTCAGGTGATTCAGCAACCGTGATACCGGTAATACTTACCCCCGAATAGCGCTGACATCCTTCAGTATCGAGCAATTCTACCTGGATAGGAAGCGATTGGTCCTGGGCTTTAAAACTGTTGACAGAAACCGGACGAAGCTGCAATTCTTTTTTATCGTGATGGGTCAGGTAGGCGCAAACATCCCTGGCTACACCCATATGACTCATGGCATCCATCCGGTTGGGGGTAAGACCTATCTCGTAAATAATATCGGTATAAACCGGGAAATGCTGGCTGGCGGGAGTGCCTGCTTTCAGGTTGTCTGGTAGAACCAGGATGCCGCCATGATCCGGCCCCAATCCAATCTCGTCTTCCGCACAAATCATTCCCTGGCTTTCTTCTCCCCGAATTTTTGCCAGTTTCATTGTAAGGGGATCACCATTAAAAGGATAAATGGTGGTACCCACAGGTGCCACCACAACGGTTTGTCCAACCGCTACGTTGGGAGCTCCACAAACGATGGAAAGTGGATTTTCGGCGCCGATTTCCACTTTGGTCAGAGATAGTTTATCTGCATTGGGGTGACGTTCACAGGCCACCACTTTTCCTATTACAAGTCCCTTTAAACCTCCCCTGATAGATTCATAGGGAGACATACTTTCTACTTCGAGTCCTATTGAAGTAAGAATGCGCGACAACCGTTCGGGGTCAACCGAAACGGGTAGATATTCACTCAGCCAGTTATACGAAATCGTCATGTAGGTAATTATCAATTAAGAACGCAAATATAACAGATTGTGCAGGCATCCTTCAGCACTTCTTCAGCATGTTCCACTGGTCGCCAACTGAAGTTTGGCGGATGCGTGAAACAGTAGTGAAACCGATGCTTTTTGAAAAAAAAGGTGATTTTACTGTTTTTTTCAAATGCGTGAAACAGTTGCCTGCATTGTATTTGAGTTGTTTTATCAAAATGCTGGTTTTGCCACAATGCTCTTCCTGCTTGATTTTTGCGCGATTTCATGAACTTCAAAACCGGTCAAAATCGCCGCAAACGCCATCCTGGTAATTCTAGTATCTGGCCAACGATCCGACCCAAAATCTTTGTTCACAACCGGTGTGAATAAAGAGTGCTATATCAAGGAAAACTTTTTTAAATTGTGTATATACCACCTTTGGGCGTGGATAACCGTCTGATAGCTGTGGATAAACCCCTGCATTACTTTAGCAAAACTAAACGGTTTAAAAAATTTTTTCGAAGTTGGGAGGGGGTCTATATTCGCCGTCCTGATTATGGGTGTTAACACCTGATTCACGATTTCATAATGTTCTGGTAACGTTGCAAAGTTCAAATGGATATCACTAATCTAAATAAGGACCGAAAAAACAGGCGCAAGGGTACCCTTGACCTGAGCACCATGGTGTATGGAAAAGTACCTCCCCAGGCCAAAGATCTTGAGGAAGCCGTACTGGGTGCCATTATGCTGGAGAAAACTGCTTTTGATACCGTTGTGGAAATTCTAAAGCCCGAATGTTTTTATGTGGATTCGCATCAGCGCATTTTTCGGGCCATGCAGGCATTGTCCCAAAAGAGTCAGCCCATCGATATTCTCACAGTGGTGGAAGAGCTCCGTAAGCGGGAGGAACTGGAAATGGTAGGGGGGCCTTATTATGTCACCAAACTCACCAATACTGTTGTTTCTTCTGCCAATATAGATGCTCACTCCCGGATCATTCTTCAGAAATTTATTCAGCGTGAACTCATTCGGATCAGCGGTGAAGTAATTGCGGATGCTTATGAAGATTCTACGGATGTATTCGATCTGCTGGATGCGGCGGAGAGCAAACTCTTCGATATAACCAATAATCACCTTCGGAAAGATTATAATTCCATTGATTCTGTACTTGTTCAGGCGGTTCAGCGAATTGAAGACCTGCGCAATCAGACAGAAGATATTTCAGGTGTCCCTTCTGGTTTCCCCAGCATTGACAAAGTTACTTTTGGCTGGCAGAAAACGGATTTGATCATCCTGGCTGCACGTCCCGCTGTGGGTAAAACTGCATTCGCGCTGAATCTTGCCCGTAATGCAGCCTTGAATCCTACCCGTCCAACTGCGGTGGCGGTATTCAGCCTTGAGATGAGTGCGGGCCAGTTGGTACAACGTATCCTTTCCGCAGAGTCTGAAATCTGGCTGGAGAAAATCAGTCGGGGTAAACTGGAAGAGTATGAAATGAAACAACTCTATGCCAAGGGTATTCAGCGGTTATCAGAGGCCAAAATCTTTATAGATGATACTGCTGCGCTGAATATTTTTGAATTGCGCGCCAAATGCCGCCGTCTGAAGAACAAACACGATCTCGGACTGATTATCATCGACTACCTGCAGTTAATGAGTGGTGCCGGTGGTAATACCAACCGGGAACAAGAGATCTCCCAGATTTCCCGCTCGCTCAAGCAACTGGCGAAAGAACTGGAAGTTCCCATTATTGCTCTTTCCCAGTTGAGCCGTGCGGTGGAAACCCGTAAGGAAGGCAATAAGATGCCGCAGTTGAGTGATCTCCGGGAATCGGGTGCCATCGAACAGGATGCGGATATGGTAATGTTTATTTATCGTCCTGAATATTATGATCTCAATGCGAATGAAAACGGCGAAAGTGTGAAGGGAGAAACCCATGTGCGGATCGCGAAACACCGGAATGGTTCGCTGGAAACGATCAAACTGCGCGCCATGCTGCATATCCAGAAATTTGTGGATGAGGGCATTGAAGGTGGAGATGGCGCTCCTGCTGGTCAGTTACCGAGCGGTTGGAAACCCATTGGTTCTGCCGGTGGAGGTGGTGCGATGGGGCCGGGCCCGGATATGGGAAGCGGCTATCGCCAGATCGGCAGCCGTATGAACGATGTTCCCTTTGATGATGATGAAACACCGTTCTAATGGCGCTTCCCTTTTTTTATCTCAGCACGTATGAAGGGGCTACACAGTTTCAACTGGATGAAGGCAATTCACGGCATGCGATTGCTGTTTTGCGTATGAAGGAAGGCGAAGAACTGCTGCTGACCAACGGGAAAGGATTGATCTTACGGTGCCGTATAACCGAAGCGCATAAAAAAAGAGCGGGTGTTGAGGTACTTCATACTGATCAGGAGACTGATCTGCGTCCCAATGTAACCATTGCAATTTCTCCCGTAAAAAATAATACACGTTTTGAATGGTTCCTGGAGAAAGTAACGGAGATCGGTATTCAAAGAATAATTCCGGTGATTGCACATCGAACCGAAAAACAGCAATTCCGCCGGGAGCGAATGCAGCAAATCCTGATTAGTGCCATGCTGCAGAGCCAACAGGCATGGATACCCGAACTCACCCAGCCGCTACGATATAATGACTTGTTACAACTGGATGGATGCAAACGTAAATGGATTGCGCATTGTCTGGAAACAGAACGAATATCGCTGCGGTCAGCTGCAGTACCCGGAGATAGCCAGCTCCTGTTGATTGGTCCGGAAGGAGATTTTACTCCGGAAGAAATTGAACTGGCAATTCAATCCGGTTTCGTGCCAGTAACATTGGGTAACACCCGGCTCCGAACGGAAACCGCCGGTGTGGTGGGCGCCACCCTGCTTTGTATTTCCTAGTATTACCTCGCCATATCGGAATAATCATCAGCAGTGCCTTTGTCAGCTGGTAATTTGGGTTCCCGAAGGGAAACCGGCGCCAATTTTGTCTTTTTCCTCATCGCCATGTTCAGCATTTCAACTCCCACAGAGAATGCCATTCCGAAATAGATGTAGTTTTTAAGGTGTAGTTCATGGGCAGCTTCACTATCCCATCCCTCGATAACAAGACTAAGGCCGATCATCACCAGGAAGGACAAGGCCAGCATTTTTAAGGTTGGGTGCTTGTGTATGAAACCGGAAATATTGGGGCTAAACCGGAACATCACAAACATGGCGATAATCACCGCCGCAATCATAATTTCTATGTGTTTGGCAGTGCCTCCGGCAGTTAGGATACTGTCAAAAGAAAACACTGCATCGAGTATAACAATTTGTACCATTGCCTGCGCAAACCCAAGTCCGGCTTTTTTTTCAGCTTTCTCTGTGGGATCATCTCCTTCCAGTTTGTGGTGAATTTCCTTTACGGATTTATAGATCAGGAACAGACCACCAAACAGCATTACCAGGCTGGCCAGGTCAAATCCTTTGCTGCCGATTGAAAACAGGTTTTTGCCTTTCTGCCCCAATAACCAGGTTAAACCAAACAACAGGGCACTGCGCATGATGATACCAATGATCATCCAGTACCTTCTCGCTTTTTTCTGGTCTTTTTCCTCGGGCAGGCGGTTCATGATGATACTTACAAAGATCACATTGTCGATTCCGAGTACTACTTCCAAAACAACCAGTATGATAAAACTGATGATGCTTTCGGTGGTTAACAGGTGTTCCATATCGGGGTTAAATACGTATTTAAATTGTTTTACAGATCTGCTTTGCAATAGTTGGGCCTGCATAGATAAATCCAGTCCATACCTGCACCAGGCAGGCACCAGCATTGATTTTCTCCTGTGCATCTGATCCCGTAAAAATGCCACCACTGGCAATTACGGGAATTTCATTCTCAGACTGCTGGCAAATATAACGTACCAATTCAGTGGCCCGCTCTTTTAGGGGGGCACCGCTCAATCCACCCGCGCCGATGTTTTCCAGTTCCTTCAGGTTGGTTTGCAAACCCTCCCTGGATATGGTCGTGTTGCTCACTACTAAACCATCCAACTGGATTTCCCTGGCCAGCTCCACCACATCATCCACCTGCTCGCGCGTTAAATCAGGAGCAATTTTCAGGAAAATGGGTTTGGGGTGGGGCTGTTGTGCATTGATGGTTTGGAGGTGAGATAAAATTTTATGCAAAGCGTCTTTTTCCTGCAGCGCTCTCAATCCAGGGGTGTTGGGAGAACTTACATTCACCACAAAATAATCAACCACATCAAATAATTCCCGGAAACAGATTTCATAATCTTTCCAGGCATCTTCATTCGGGGTGACTTTATTTTTCCCAATATTACCACCCACAATCAGCCGGGGTGATCCTTCTTTAATAAAGGACTGAGCCAATTTCCAGTTCTTCAATCGCTCTGCTACTACTTTTACGCCGTCGTTATTAAATCCCATCCGGTTGATCAGGGCCTTGTCTTTAGGCAGGCGAAAGAGTCGGGGTTTGGGATTTCCTTCCTGTGGTTGCGGGGTAACTGTTCCGATCTCCACAAAACCGAAACCAAGTAATTCCAATTCTCTCAGGTATCTGGCATTTTTATCAAAGCCTGCTGCGAGTCCTACTCCATTTTTGAATTCCAGCCCGAATGCTTTAACCGGTTTGGCCTGCTTAAAAGTAAAGTTCCGCTGTACCAGGCTGCGGACAAACGGTATCCCACAGAAAAATTGCAGGCTGTTCATCGAGAAATAGTGTGCTGTTTCAGCAGGTAACCAGAAAAGCAGGGTGCGTATAAAAGAATACATAAATCAAAAAAAAACCATTGCCGGGGGATTGCAAAAAAATCTTTTCCATCTACGCGGATTCTCCTAAATTTGGTGTAGAAGGTTGTCTATGCAACCAATTTGAAGTTAGAAGTATGAATTCTGAAGTATGAATTGATACTCCTTTCTAATTTACCATTCCTAATTCATGATTCCATGCAAGACGCTTACATCGTAGCTGGCTTTCGAACTGCAGTGACAAAATCCAAACGGGGAGGCTTTCGGTTTTACAGGCCGGATGACCTGGCGGTTGATCTGATCAAGGGGTTGATGGCCAGTGTACCGCAACTGGACCCCAAACGGGTAGATGATCTGATTGTAGGAAATGCAGTACCGGAAGCTGAACAGGGTTTACAAGTGGGCAGAATGATTTCGGTTCGAGCCCTGGGTATTGAAGTGCCGGGTATGACCGTCAACCGCTATTGCGCAAGTGGATTGGAAACCATCGCTATTGCAACGGCAAAGATCCGGTCGGGACAAGCTTCCTGCATTATTGCGGGAGGTACAGAGAGTATGAGTATGGTTCCCACAGCAGGTTGGAAAACAGTTCCTGCGTATAGTGTGGCAACTGAAAATCCTGATTATTACCTGAGTATGGGCTTAACGGCGGAGGCAGTGGCCAAAGAATTTTCCGTGAGCCGCGAAGCGCAGGATGAATTCTCCTATAACAGTCACCGCAAAGCCATTCATGCAATTGAAAACGGCTTTTTCAAACCAGGTATTCTACCCATGAAAGTGGAACAGGTTTACCTGGATGCCAAAGGTAAAAAACAGAAAAAGGAATACGTGGTGGATACGGATGAAGGTCCGCGTGCAGATACCAGCCTGGAAGCACTTGCCAAATTGAAACCTGCTTTCGCTGCAGGTGGAGTTGTTACAGCGGGCAATTCGTCCCAAACCAGCGACGGTGCAGCATTTGTGGTAGTGATGAGTGAATCCATGGTGAAAGAACTGGGGCTGCAGCCATTGGCCAGACTGGTAAGTTGCGCAAGCGCCGGTGTTCATCCCCGCATTATGGGAATCGGTCCGGTTGCTGCTATTCCCAAAGCGGTTCAGCAGGCAGGCTTGTCGCTTTCTCAGGTAGACCTCGTCGAATTAAACGAAGCATTCGCCAGTCAGGCGCTGGCAGTCATCCGAGAAGCCGGTCTGGATCCGGAGAAGGTCAATATCAATGGGGGAGCTATCGCCCTTGGGCATCCATTAGGTTGTACGGGTGCTAAATTAAGTATTCAATTAATTCATGATATGAAGCGACTCAATAAAAAATACGGAATGGTAACGGCCTGTGTAGGTGGAGGGCAGGGAATTGCCGGGATCATTGAAAATTTATAAACAGGTTAGGCTGTTCAGGTAGCTTTTTATTGAAAACGTCGGATTCTATCCGGCGTTTTCGTTTTAAGTAAGGGTAAAATATAGTTTCTTTGTAATAGATGAATTATCTGTAAACCAATATTTATTAAACATATTACCAAGCATGACCAGGGTTTTTATTGTAGATGATCATGAGATGTATCTGGAGGGACTTTCCCTGTTACTGGCAAAACAACCGACCCTACAGGTAGTAGGAACCTGTCAGCTTGCTAACCAGTTGCTGCAGCAGCTTCCGAATTTATCAACAGAGGATATCCTGTTACTGGATGTGAACCTGCCGGATATGGAAGAAGATGTACTGTTGCGTGAGATCAGGAAGATTCGACCCGAGCAGAAAATTTTGTACCTGACACTGATGCGGGGTACGCGGTATGTTCACCGTTTATCCAAATTCCATATCCAGGGTTATATACTGAAAAATGCTTCAATTGAAGAGTTGTTGCTGGCATTGAAAACCGTACAGGAAGGCGGAACTTATTTTAGTAAGGAAGTAGATATTTTGGGTGGAGAAAATTTTCGCAATACCCTGACCATAGAGGATCGTAAAGTGGATGAAATATTATCCAGGCGGGAAATTGAAGTGCTGCGACTGGTATGCAGGGAATTCAGCAACGCTGAAATTGCCCAGCAACTTTTTTTGAGCGTCAGTACCATTGAAACCCATCGTAAAAATCTGATTTCCAAACTGGGGGTGCAGAATACGGTGGGACTTGTAAAATTCGCACTGAGGAATAATCTCATTGATTGATTAGCTACCGGCTCATATTAGCAATTCTGTTATCCGTCTATAGTGGTCTATTACAGGCGCAGCAGCCTGATACCAATGCCATCAAAAATTTGTACGATCTATCGCTTGATTTTGCTGAGGACAGGGTGGCAGAACTCCGGGAGAATGCAGACAAAATCGAAGCTCAATCAGCGAAGGCGGAATTCACTAAAGGACAATTGCTCGCCAAACGACTGAGAGGTCTTGCGGAAGAATATTCCGGGAATTACGAAGCGGCTATTTCACTTTACCTTCAAACATTGAATGATGCAAGGACCGGCAAATGGATTGAATATGAAATTGCTGCATTGAGTGACCTGGCCATTGCCTACAGTGAAGTTAAACAATATGAAAAGGCTAAGGATGTATACAAGCAATCCCTCCAATTGTCGTTGGACAGGGGCGAAGTATCCAGTATTATATCCGGATTAGGTAACCTGGGCGCGATTTACAACCAGTTGGATAAGCCTGATAGTGCCCAACTCTTTCTGGAGGAAGGGCTTCGACTTTCAATGCAATATAACACGAGTCAATCACTGTCCAGTATCTACAATAACCTGGGTAATGTTTTTTTTAAAAAGAAGGATTACCAAAAAGCGCTGAATTATTTCTTAACCAATAAAGCGCTGCACCAGGGAGAAGGGCAGGAGACACTCCTGTGGACGGATTATCTGAACCTGGGAGATGTTTACATTGAGCTTGGACGAATAGATTCTGCCCGATTTTATTGTGAGGAAGCTCTTCGGATAGCAAAGCTGCTGAATTCCAGAAGTAAGGAGGCCAATTCCTATGCACTGCTGGCCAAATTGAACGAGCGACTGGGGCGCTTCCGTGAGGCCTATAACTTCCAACAAAAGTGGTACCAGCTGGATACAGCCATGGTAAACCAGGAAACTGCCGCTTCCATTGCAGAAATGCAGGAACGATTCAATGCCCGCGACCGCGAAAAACAAAACCAGCTTTTGCAGGCTGCAATTGAAAAAGAAAAATTGCAGAACCGAAATCTTCGATCACTCAGCCTTGCCGCATTTTTGATCCTGGTATTGAGTGTCGTTCTGCTCATTGTATACCGTAAATCAAACCGGCAACTGGTAAAAGTTAATACTATCATTAATCGGCAGAAAGAAGCTTTGTCTGAATTGAACCAGGAGAAAAACAACCTGATGAGCATCGTATCGCATGATCTCAGTACACCTTTCTCCAGCATTCATTTGTGGAGCCGGTTGCTGGAAACGGATGAGCACATGAATGAGGAGCAGAAGAAAGCCACACAGAATATCCGGAAAGCAGCAGAAAATGGCGAACAGCTTATTCGGCAGATACTGGAAGTGGAGAGAGCTGGCACTATTCAGGAAAAGCTGGAACTGGAGGAAATTAATCTTACTGCATTTCTTAATCATGTTGTGGACCAGTTTCAACCAATAGCAAATGAGAAGAAGATCCGGCTATTTGGCCCCTCCAGCGAATCCGATGTATTCCTGCTAACGGATCAGCAGCTTCTGCAGCGCATTTTGGAGAATTTGCTCTCAAATGCCATTAAATTCAGCGAACCGGGTCAGCCTGTTAGGGTTTCTGTTGAAACCGGCCCAGCCTTTACTGATATTATAGTGGAAGATCAAGGACCTGGCATCAGTAAGGAGGAGCAGCAGCAGCTGTTTACCCGATATGGTCGCCTTTCTCCGAAACCCACAGCCGGTGAAGCTTCTACCGGCCTTGGTTTGTCCATTGTAAAGCGATTGGCCAATGAACTCAGTGCCACCCTCCAATATATTGGAGAACCGGGTGCAGGAAGCCGGTTTTTGGTCCGGTTTAAAAAATAAAAAAGAAACATTGTTGCAAATTTTCAGAATTCCCTAGTTTTGTTCTCATAACAGAACAAGGTGTTTGCAATTAGAAGAATTTTAGGAATCCTGATATTGGCGGTGGTTGTCAACAGCAGCCAGGCACAATGTATTTTGCGTTTCAGCGGTGTTGTCACTGATTCGGATACCCGCGAACGCTTATCGGGAGCAACTGTACGTATCAAGGATATCCGGCTCGAGGTGAAAACGGATGAGCAGGGACGGTTTCTGTTTGAAGGCCTTTGTCCGGGCAGTTATAATATACTTATTACTCATATTGGATGTCAGCCGGTGGAATCACATATCCACCTGAAAGATGACCTGTCACAGGATTTCGTATTACCGCATACGCACAGTGAACTGGAAGAAGTAGTGGTTGTTGGAGCTACCCACAAACACGGTACGGCAATAGCTGAAGAACTTAAGGGGAGACAACTGGCTGCAACCAGAGGAACCAGCCTGGGTGAATCCCTTCGCAGCATCAGTGGCGTGAATGTGTTGCAGACAGGTGCTACTATTTTTAAGCCGGTGATACATGGACTGCACAGTAATCGGGTTCTGATACTGAACAATGGGATCCGGCAGGAATCACAGCAATGGGGAAGTGAACATGCGCCAGAGGTGGATCCTTATATCGCGAATCGCTTAACGGTGATCAAAGGAGCCAGCAGTATCCGGTATGGAAGTGATGCAATTGGTGGTGTGGTTTTGGTAGAGCCACGATTGTTACCTGCAGCACCAGGCCTGTATGGTGAAATTAATACTGCCTTTTTTTCAAATAACCGGCAGGGAGTTTTATCCGGCATTATCGAAAATAATTCAGCAAAGCATCCGGCATTTGCCTGGCGATTACAGGGTACCCTGAAAAAAGGCGGCAATTCACGTACGCCTGATTACTGGCTGATGAATACCGGTATTGAAGAATATAATTTTTCTGCTGCTGCAGGCTGGCAGCAATCGCATCGGGGAATTGAACTCTTCTATAGCAATTTCAATACCCGGCTTGGTATATTCAGAGGTGCGCATATCGGGAATGTAACCGACCTGGAAACTGCTATTGAACGGGGAGAGCCATCTGAAGAAATCAAATCAGCTCCCTTCACCTATACGATCGACCGTCCATACCAGCAGGTACACCATCACTTGTTTAAACTGAAGGCTCATCATACAACAGGTACAGCAGGAAAATTGAATCTAGTGTTATCAGGGCAGTACAATAACCGGATGGAATTTGATGTAAAGCGATTTGCTTCCAGTTCAGATGCACCTCAGCTGGATCTCAGCATCAGTACGGTCGGAACTGACCTTGTTTGGGATCATAACAACTGGAATAATTTTCGCGGAACCATTGGCGTTAGCGGCTCCTTTCAATTGAACGACAGTTATAAACAACGGGTATTTATTCCGAATTACCGGGCATGGAATGGAGCGGTGTTCTGGATTGAAAAGTGGACAAAAGGGAAATGGATGCTCGAAGGTGGATTGCGGTACGACTGGCGGAAATTATTCGACATAGAAAATAATCGTAATGAACGATTCGCGGATCAGCAATTCAGCAGTGTGAGTGGTTCATTGGGTGGAAGTTACAGATGGAGTCCGGAGTTGACAACCACCCTGAATTTTTCATCGGCCTGGCGTGCACCACAGATCAATGAATTGTACAGTGACGGCCTGCATCATAGTTCAGCCAGAATTGAAACCGGTAATCCCACGCTGGTTCCTGAAAGAGCTAACAGCTGGATGCTGAATATGGATTACCAGCCATTCCGCTGGCGATTTGATATCGGATTTTATTTTAAGGACATTTCCAATTTCATATACCTGGCGCCTGATTATCCCCCGGTGTTAACGATCCGGGGTGCGTTTCCTTCCTTTTCTTTTCGGCAGACCGATGCCCGCTTGCACGGACTGGATGCTACTGTGGGGTATGTGCTTACCGCACACTGGAAAGCGGAAGCAAAGGCGTCTATCTTAAGGGCATGGGATAAAACGGCCGATGACTGGTTGATCCAGATGCCGGCGGACCGGTATGAGCTCGGATTGCAATATGAATTTGGAAATGCCAAACACTGGCAGGATAGTTATGTGAAACTGAGTGGACAGCAGGTGCTGAGGCAAACAAGGGTACCTGTTACAGGAAATATTGAAAAACCACAACCGGATGGGACAATCCGGATGGAATCTGATTATGCACCTCCTCCACCAGCGTATTTTCTACTTAACCTGGAAGCTGGTACAAAGCTGTTCTGGGGAAAGCAACCGATTCAGCTGAGCCTGACAGCTACTAATTTGCTGAACTCGGCTTATCGCGATTACATGAATGCTTTCCGGTATTTCGCCTGGGAAACCGGTCGGAATATTGGCCTGCGTATCATGCTGCCACTGGGCAAACAACATTGAGTTTTTACCACTTAAAATAGATACTATGAAACAAAAATGGGTGAAGTTGTTAAGCGGTTTTGGTCTTCTTGCGCTTACTCTGGCTGGTTGTTCGAAAGACAAAGATGAAGTAAGTAATGAAGAGGAGTTGATAACTACTGTTTCGCTTCGGTTTCAGGAAATTGGAACAGCAAATAGTTTTGTTGCAACTTTTCGCGACACGGATGGTGAAGGAGGAAATCCACCTTCAAATTTTGATGAAATTGTATTGAAACCCAATGCAAACTATTCCTGTTCCGTAGAGCTCTTAAACGAAAGTGTTTCACCTGCAGAAGATATAACAGAAGAGGTGCGGGAAGAGGCAGATGATCATGAACTATATTTCATTCCAGCCGGTGCCAATATCACTATTAATAGGGTTGATCTTGACAGTAAAAGTCTTCCCGTTGGTTTGAGTTCAACCTGGCTTACCGGAGCCGCTTCAACCGGAACTGTTCGTGTTGTTTTAAAACACAAGCCTGGTACTAAAGCAGTTGGTGATCCGGTTACCAAGGGCGAAACTGATATTGACCTGAATTTTACGACGAAGATTCAGTAACCGAGGGAGATGCAGTAGTTTTTCTTTCTCCAATCTGCTGCCTCCACATCGCATAGTAGAGACCTTTATCTTCCAGTAATTGCTGATGGGTACCGGTCTCTGCTATTTCTCCTTTCTCCAGTACATATATTTTATCTGCATGCAGGATCGTACTTAGTCGGTGAGCAATCAATACTGTAATCTGTGAACGCAAGGCGGAAATTTTCCGTATGGTAGAAGTAATCTCTTCTTCTGTCAATGAATCCAGTGCAGAAGTGGCTTCGTCGAAGATCAGTAATTTGGGTTGGCGTAACAGGGAGCGGGCAATGGAGAGCCGCTGTTTTTCACCACCACTTAATTTTAAACCACTTTCACCAATCATGGTGTCCAATCCTTTGTCTGCTTTTTGTAAAAGCGTCTGGCAGCTTGCTTTGTGAAGCGCATCGAGTAATTCCTCGTCTGTGCCATCCGGTTTTACGAACAATAAGTTTTCCCGGATAGTTCCGGCGAACAATTGGGTGTCCTGCGTAACAAAACCGATCTGTTTGCGAAGCTCATCATAGTCAACTTCATTTTCATTAATTTCATTGTAGGAAATGCTGCCTTCCTGCGGTCGGTACAAGCCTACCAGCAATTTCACCAGGGTTGTTTTTCCGGATCCGGATGGTCCAACAAATGCGATGGTTTCTCCTTTACTTACTTCAAAGTTGATGCCCTGTAATGCATGCTGTTGTGCCGTTTTATGTTTGAAATGAACATTGTCGAACCGGAGGCGTTCAATGGCTTCCAAAACTACCGGATGTTCCGGACGAGGTTCCGGTTTTTTCTGCATCAGGTTTTTGAAATTATTCAGTGAGGCTTCTGCTTCCCGGTAACTTAATATGATATTCCCGATATCCTGTAAGGGACCAAAAATGAAAAAGGAAAAGAACTGCATGGTCACCAGTTGTTCAGGATCCATATGCTCCCGGTAGATAAGCCACAGCAGGATAAAAAGGATCGCCTGCCTCAGGGTATTTACAAAAGTCCCCTGAATAAAACTCAGACTGCGAATCCGCTTTACCTTGGTAAGTTCAAGTCCCAATATTTTGTAGGTATTCTTATTCAACCGGTCTACTTCCTGGTTGGTGAGCCCTAGGCTTTTAATTAGTTCAATGTTCCGCAGGGATTCTGTGGTACTGCCCGCCAATGAAGTTGTTTGGCTCACAATATTCCGCTGAATGGTTTTGATTCGTTTACTTAAGGCATTGGTAAGTAGCGTTAGCAGAATGATACCGCCAAAATAGGTGAGGGGTAAAGACCAGTGAATTCGGAAAGCATATATGGAAACAAACAGAATGCCTACAAACACTCCGAAAAGTACGTTGATGAAGTTGGATATGAATTTTTCTGTATCTGTTTCAACCTTCTGCAGAATACTCAGGGTTTCTCCGCTTCGCTGGTCTTCAAACTCGTGGTAGGGGAGCTTCATCGCATGCTGTAATCCATCCGTAAAAACCTTTGCTCCAAACTTTTGCGTTATTACATTGAAGAAATAATCCTGGAAGGCTTTGGCAATCCGGCTAACCATGGCCACACTGATGGATGCCAGCAGCAGCCAGCCGATGGATTGTGCAAATTTGGACCAGCTCTCGTACTTTTTGTAAGTAAATGCGGCTTTTGTAATCTTTCCAAATATAATGGGGTCCAACAGGGAAAAACCAGTGTTGATACCGGCTAATAACAAGGTGAGAAGTACCAGCCATTTATAAGGCTTGAGGTACTGAAGTAGTAATTGCATAAAATAATGGTAGAACACTAAATTAAGACAATCCCTACTTCCAGCCCCAATTATCGCGATCCAGGCTGCGGAACTGGATAGCTTCAGCGATATGTTCCGGTAAAATCAATTCGTGTTGGGACAGGTCGGCAATAGTTCTGGCCATTTTGAGGATGCGGTCGTATGCCCGGGCGGATAATTTGAGCCGCTCCATAGCGGTTTTTAATAACTGGCGTGAGGGGGAGCCAAGAGAACAAGTTTGTTCCAGCTGTCGACTGTTCATTTGGGCATTACAATAGATTCCCTTGATTTCGCTAAACCGCCTGGCCTGAACTTGCCTGGCTTGTATGACTCTTTTCCGGATTTCCTGGGAGGATTCAGTACGGGAGGAGCTGCTCAGGTTCTGAAACGGTACTGGTGTTACTTCAATCTGCAGATCAATCCGGTCCAGCAATGGCCCGGAGATTTTTTGCAGGTATTTCTGAACGGAACCAGGCGGACAACTGCATTCTTTTTCAGGATGGTTGTAGTAGCCGCAGGGGCAAGGGTTCATGGAGGCAACCAGCATAAATGCGGCTGGAAATTCTACGCTTATTCGTGCCCGTGAGATGGTGAGTTTTCGTTCTTCCATGGGTTGGCGCATCACCTCCAGCACAGAACGGTTGAATTCTGGTAATTCATCTAAGAAAAGTACACCGTTGTGTGCCAGGGATATTTCTCCAGGTAACGGGTTGCTGCCACCGCCGGCCATGGCCATATGAGAAATCGTATGATGTGGTTGTCGGAAGGGGCGTTTTTGTACCAGGGCTGTTCCGGTTGTCAATTTGCCAGCTACACTGTGAATACGGGTGGTTTCCAGTGCCTCCTCCAGTGTCAGGGGCGGTAGAATACCAGGTAATCTTCTTGCCAGCATGGTTTTGCCAGCACCAGGCGGACCAATCAATAATAGATTATGCCCGCCTGCCGCCGCGATTTCCATAGCCCGTTTGATATTTTCCTGTCCCTTTACATCCGAAAAATCTCCGGTTTCTAAGCCAGGTGGTTCATTGAACCATTGTTCAATGCCTGAATGATGTGGTTTGGCTCGCATAGGATCCTCAACTAGTTGTATGGCTTCTGTTAAAGAGCGTATGCCCATTACCGGTAGGCTGTCTACCACTGCTGCTTCAGCAGCATTCTGAATAGGAACCACAATGCCGCTGAATTTTTCTTTTCTCGCTGTTAGTGCCATGGGAAGTGCTCCCCGGATTGGCTGCAGGCTGCCGTCCAGGCCAAGTTCCCCACAGAATACCCAATTTTGAAGTGGTTCCAGGTTAATAATCTGTTCAGTAGCAGCGAGTATGCCGATCGCAATTGGCAAATCAAAAGCAGTACCTGTTTTGCGAATATCTGCCGGTGCCATATTGATCACTACCCGGGTTCTGGGCATGAAATAACCGATGGCTTTGATCGCGGTTTCCACGCGTAGCATACTTTCCTTCACAGCATTGTCTGGTAACCCTACCAGGAAGGTTTGTGTTCCGTTGGTAATATTGACCTCAATAGAGATGGTGATGGCTTCTACTCCATTTACTGCTGAACCATATGTTTTCACTAACATATAGCCAAGGTAAAGCAGCGCAGCTGGCAGGTCAACCGTTCTTTAACCCATTTGCATCAGGGATTTGCTCCAGTAATTCCACCACTTTTTCGCGTTTCAGGATGAGGTAACCCAGCCGGTCGTTACTGATGCCTTCTTTGAGCTGGTAACTGAATGTTAACTGATCATCCGTTACTTCTGTTTCAAAATAACGGAAGATAATATTCGGAAAGGCTTTGAGTGCTTCTCCGATTTCATAGAGGTGGGTGGAGAGAATGAATAGGGAGTGGTTTATTTTAATAAGACCTTCAATTACAGTGGATGAACATTTCATGGCATCCTGTACATTGGTGCCTTTAAACAATTCATCAATCAATACCAGCCATTTACGACCGTCATTGATTTTAAGGATCGTGTTTTTGATGCGTTGTACTTCATTGAAAAAATAGCTTTCTCCTTTAACAATATTATCAGTCAGGTTGATATTGCTGAGAATGCCTTCGAATAAAGACAATCGTAAGTGTTTGGCTGGTACGCCCATCCCCAGGTGGGCCAGGTAAACAGCAGCCCCCACCGATTTGATAAACGTGCTTTTTCCAGCCATGTTGGCTCCGGTAAGAAAGAGAAAATTGTGTTGTTGATCGAGGCTGATGGAATAATCAACAGGGTTGGGTAACAATACATGAAATAACTCCTCCGCCTCAATAAAGGGTTGTTCTGATTCTGCAAATTCAGGAAAGTTGAGTTTAAAATGCCGCATGGCTGCGGCCATCCCATACCATCCGTCCAGCTGGCCATAGATCTCCGTTAGTTCGGTAGTTGCGTTCCTGAATTTGTAGCGGATATAATGACCAAAGTAAAGTACTTGTTTGGGGGTTAATTCATCTGCCCGGTTCTTATCAGCCAGTGTTTTCAGGTGTATATCGCTGGTCAGTTTTCCGGCTCTTTCCAGGATCCGCTCCAGATTGGGCGGGACTGCTTTTCCTTCAAAGAGTTGAATGATCTTTTGTATCCCTCTGACAAAATCTCCGAAATGTTGCAGGCTGAAGCGGATGATCGCATAATCGGGACCGTGAAACAATTTGTAGAGTTGTGCGTTCACCCAATTGTTATCTACCGGAATGCTGTCGAGCTGGGTTCCGAAAAACTTTTCCATCACCATCAGGGTTCCATTGGTGATATCCTCCGGCCACTTATCCAGCTCCTGTAGCATTAACTGCAGAATTTGCTGCGTTTGGAGAATTGATTTCAGATCATGAAATGGCTGCTGGAAACGCAGGCGGAGCCATTCCTTTCCTTCTACGGTACGGGTGAAGTTAAGCCGGTGAAAAATAGAATATTCCTCTTCCGGGTGGAATATATTAAGGTCCAGCAGGGAGGTTTTATCTATATCCATGGGCTAACAATTTAGTTAATCCGCTACAATCAGCGATCAAATTCCAGTCGCATTCCTTTTTGTGATTCATCGAACCCCTCTTTTCCATAAACAAGGTGTCCATTCACGAAAGTGTGAGTAACCGAAGATGGGAAAGTTGTTCCTTCCAGCGGGCTCCATCCGCACTTGTAATAAATATTGTCTTTGGAAACCGTGGTCGGCTGGTTCAGGTCTACCAGTACAAGGTCGGCATAATAACCTTCCCGGATATAACCCCGCTGGCGAATCTGGAAGCATTCTGACGGTGCATGGCTCATTTTCTCAACTACTTTTTCCAGCCGGATTGCCCCTTCTTTCACATAATGCAGCATCAGGGGTAGTGAATGCTGAACCAATGGAAGTCCGGCATGTGCATGGAGGTAATCTTCCTGTTTTTCGGCCCAGGTATGTGGTGCATGATCGGTTGCGATAATATCCAGCCGGTCGTCCAGCAGTGCCTTCCAGAGGGCAGTCCGGTTGTTTGGTGCCTTGATGGCCGGATTACATTTGATCTGGTTATCCAGCTGCGCATAATCCTCACTGGTAAAATGAAGGTGATGCACACAAACTTCGGAGGTAATGCGCTTTTCCTTTAACGGTAACATATTACCGAAAAGTGTCAGTTCCTTTTCCGTTGAAATATGCAGAATATGTAACCGGGTATTGAATTTCTTGGCCAGTTGTATAGCATAAAAAGAAGATTCAAAGCAGGCTTCTTCGTTTCGGATAATAGGATGGTCTGCCGCAGTCAGGGTTCTTCCACTGGCTTTGGCAGCTTCGAGGTTTTTGCGGATGATCCGTTCATCTTCACAATGGGTGGCAATCAAAAGTTCAGTACCCTCGAATATATGTTCGAGTGAGAGTGGGTTATCTACCAGCAACCCCCCAGTAGAGGAGCCCATGAAGATCTTTACTCCGCAAACCCTGTCTTTCTTCTCATTGGTACGCAGCACTTCGTCCAGGTTGTCATTGGATGTTCCCATAAAAAAGGAATAGTTAGCCAGGGAACTGGCAGCACCGATCGCATATTTATCTTCCAGTAATTCCTGCGTAAAAACCGGGGGCTGTGTATTAGGCATTTCCATGAAACTGGTTACACCACCCGCTACAGCAGCTTTTGATTCAGTATAAATGGTAGCTTTATGTGTGAGACCCGGTTCACGGAAATGTACCTGGTCGTCAATTACACCGGGTAATAAATGTTTTCCTTCTGCGTTTATTTCGATAGCCCCATTTGTGGCACTGATTTGGCTGTTGATTTTTTCAATCCGTCCCCCCGAAAGCAAAACGTCCGCTGTGCGAATCGTTCCTTCGTTGACAATTTGCGCGTTCTTTATGAGATATTTTTGCATATTAGATGTTCATTCCTGTTTAAAAACCATTGAATGCAAGTTATAAAAAGACTGCTTTACACCGCCTGCTTAAGTTTTCCGGTTGTGGGATTTTCCCAGTCGACACTGTTACCCCAGGGGTATAAACACCAGCCCCTGATGGACCGGCTGGAAATCATGTACCGTGATAGTGCCCTCTCCCTTCAGCATATCAAACCCTACGATCGTAAAGGTTGGGTAAAATTCCTGGAAACTATTCCGGAAGAAGAACTGAGTCGGGTAGATGCGCATAACCGCAGGAGTGCGCTGATGAACAACCTGGAGTGGGTGAGTGGCGACAAATCAGCCTTTCTGAGCAAAAAGCCGATACTGAAGAGTTTTTACCAGTACCCGTCTGATTTTGCGTTAGTGGATGTAAAAGATTTTTTTCTGAGCATTAATCCGGTAGTACAGTTCACGGTAATGAAAGAGTCTGATAATGATGAATCACTGTTTCAGAACACAAAAGGAGCACGTGGCAGAGGTATGATTGCCAACCGGATTGGATTCGACTTTTATGTGACTGATAACCAGGAGAGACCACCTTCCTTTGTGAAGGATTTTGTCGCAGCAAACCGGGCAGTACCAGGAGCCGGTTATTATAAATCCTTTAAAAGTACCGCCTACGATTATTTCGATGCCCGTGGTTCCATCTTTTTTAATGTAACCGATTATATCAATATCCAATTTGGATACGACCGGAATTTTATCGGTAATGGTTACCGAAGCATGTTCCTTAGTGACTTTGGGAATAGTAATCTATTCCTGAAAATCAATACAAGGATCTGGAAACTGAATTACCAGAATCTATTCATGGAACTAAACCCCTCGCACATACGAAGAGGCGATAACCTGCTGGATAAAAAATACGTAACCATGCACCACCTTAGTTGGCAGGCAACCCGCTGGCTGAATATCGGATTTTTTGAAGCGGTAGTATTTGGGCGTCCGAACCGGTATGATTTCAGTTATCTCAATCCTATCATCTTCTATCGTTCCATCGAGCAGCAGAACGGGAGTCCGGATAATGCCAATGTGGGCATGGATTTCAAAGCCAACATTGCCAAACGGGTACAGTTATACGGACAACTCCTATTGGATGAATTCAAGCTGAGTGAAGTTCGGGGAGGCAATGGCTGGTGGGGAAATAAATATGGCCTGCAACTGGGTGGGAAATATGTTGATGTGGCAGGTATAAAGAACCTGGATATCCAGGGTGAATTGAATATTGTTCGTCCTTTTACGTATAGTTTCCGTGATTCGGTTGCGAATTACATGCATTACAATCAGCCCCTGGCGCATCCGCGAGGTGCCAATTTCATAGAAGCGGTAGGTATTGCCCGTTACCAACCTCACCCCAAACTAACGCTTCAGGGAAAGCTGATTGTTTGGAAACAGGGATTGGATTCAGCCGGCATTAATTTTGGGGGCCGGCCTGCGAGCCTGTATACTACAAGGCCTTTTGATTACGGATGGGATATTGGTGAAGGCAGAGCCTCCAGCGGTGTAAATGCATCCCTCTGGGCAGGTTATGAACTGAAAGAAAATCTATTCATTGATGCCAGCCTGATGTTGCGGAACCTCGATGTTCCGGATGATGCCCGATTAACCAGGAATAGTACTATATTCAGTCTCGGTCTGCGTATGAATATGTTCCGCCGGGAATATGATTATTAAATCTTCTACCATACAATTACTCCGGTTCCCCTTTTCCTTTTTTCTGTTACCGGTGTATTTATTTGGAATCAGCCAACCGCTTGATATCAATTGGATAAGAGCGGCGCTGTTGTTCTTTATCCTCCATTTTCTTGTTTACCCCAGCAGCAATGGGTATAACAGTTATATGGACAGAGATCAGTCTCCAATCGGGGGACTTGAGCATCCGCCTCCGCCTGAACGCGAGCTGTGGACGATTACCCTTGTGATGGATCTCATAGCTGTTGGCTTGAGTTTATTGCTTTCGTATCCAGCTGCAATGGCTGTAGCGTTTTATATTCTTGCGTCAAGAGCTTACAGCAGCAGGAAGATCCGCCTGAAAAAATTCGCTTTTTTCGGGTTCCTGGTGGTTATCAGCTGCCAGGGTGGACTTATATTCTGGCTAAGTTATCATGCTTCACATGCAAAGCTCAGCTTGAATGTTCCCATTACAGGGATGTTGGTCAGTACACTCCTATTAGCAGGAGCCTATCCGCTTACCCAAATTTATCAGCACCGGCAGGATGCTATAGATGGGGTAACAACCATCAGTATGCGAATGGGGATCCGGGGAACTTTCCGGCTTTCTGGTTTGTTGTTTATGCTGGCTTTCCTGGTACTGGGCCTTCATTTTGGATTGCAACTGGAGCTGGACAGGTTTTTGTTGTTATTGCTCTTTTTTCTTCCGGTATCCGTATATTTCTTATGGTGGGGGATTCAGGTATGGAAAAATCCGGCTAAAGCTGATTTTCGGCATCTTATGAAAATGAATATTATTTCGGCCATTTGTTCAACAGCCGCGTTTGGATCACTATTAATCTGGAAATGAATTGACAGCAATATTATCCATCGGAACATCCCTTCCTGCGTTTCGGCATGCTCAAACGGAGATTTTGAATTTTATGCAGCGGGTGTATGCATTGGACGCTACAGAAGCGAGAAAACTGAAATTTTTATACCAGCAAAGTGGCATACAGCAGCGTTATTCCTGTATTCCCGACTACAGCAAATCCATGCGGGAATGGAAGTTTTATCCGGCAGAAGAATCATTGGAACCTTTCCCCAACCTGGAACTGCGGATGTCCTGGTATCAGAAACATGCTGCTTCTCTTTCGGTAGATGCCATACGTGATTGTTTACAACACATGCCAGGCGGCAGTACCGGTATCACTCACCTGATTACGGTGAGTTGTACCGGTATGAGTGCGCCGGGCCTCGATCTGCAGGTAATGGAAATGATGGAGCTGCCCAGGCAATTGCATCGGACTTCCATTAACTTCATGGGCTGTTATGCGGCATTACATGCCTTGAAAATGGCCGATAGCATCTGCCGGGCTGATCCTTCCGCCCAGGTGCTGATTGTTTGCACGGAATTATGTACCCTGCATTTTCAGAAAATTCCCACACCGGATAACCTTGCAGCTTCCCTTCTTTTTGGAGATGGTTCAGCTGCTGTATTAGTGGGTTCAGAAAAACAGGGCAAAGCACTTGCATCCATTCGTGGTTTTTATGCGGAAGTTGTGCCAAAAGGGAAACGGGATATGAGCTGGGAATTATCGTCTTCCGGTTTTTTAATGACACTCAGCGGGTATATCCCAGAATTGATATCTACGGATTTCAAGCCGCTGTTGGAAAGGGCCATGCAGGCATATAAGGCGAAGCTTACCGAAGTTCAGAATTGGTGCGTACATCCAGGAGGTAAACGGATTTTACAGGCTGTTCAAAAATCATTGCAATTGGAAGAGAGTAAATTGGAAGCTTCCGCATCAGTATTAAGGGATTACGGAAATATGTCCTCTCCATCGGTATTGTTTGTATTGAAACGATTAGTGGAAGCGGGTAAAAAAGGGGTATCACTGGCGGCTGCTTTTGGTCCGGGACTTACCATGGAAACCTGTCTGCTTGAAATAAACCAGTAAGATGCAGGAACGTATTAATCAGAAAGAACTATTGGATGACCTTACTGTTCCTTTTGAGGAAATACAACTCAACATGCGGGAGTTAGATTTTATCAACCGGTGGCTGGGCGGGCACAAGATAACGGTGGAGGGTATACGAAAATTAGTCCCGAAAACAGCGGTAGCCAATAACCTGATCCTTGAAATCGGTTGTGGGGGCGGTGATAATTTAAAAGCTTTAAAGGATTCAAAAGCCTTACCAAAAGAGGGCGTACGATACATGGGGGTAGATATAAATCCGGCCTGTATAACCTATGCCCGAAACGCTTTTCCACAGGCAGAGTACCTGGAATCGGATTACCGCCTGGTGAATACGTCAGTTCGTCCCGCTATTATTTTTTCATCCCTTTTTTGCCATCATTTTACCAACGAAGAACTGGTAGGCCAACTGAGATGGATGTACGAAAACTCTCAAATCGGCTTTGTTATCAATGATCTGCATCGGCATCCGATTGCCTATTGGAGTATCCGCCTGCTTACCTCATTATTTTCCCAATCGCGACTGGTTCGTCATGATGCACCCTTGTCTGTCAGAAGGGGGTTTAAACGAAAAGACTGGCAGCATTTATTTCAATTGGCCGGTATAACGGAGGTTGAAATCCATTGGCGTTGGGCATTCAGGTGGCTGATCATTGTTAAAAAAAACAGTAATGCAGGATCCAAATCGGTATGATGTAATTGTAGCAGGAGGGGGCCTTGCCGGTTTGTCGGCTGCTATTCAGCTGGCAGACAAAGGGTATAGGGTAGCTCTGATAGAAAAAAGTTATTACCCTTTTCACCGGGTTTGCGGAGAATATATCAGTGAGGAAAGCCGGCCCCTTTTGGAGCGTTTGGGAATACCCATTAGTTCTCTGCAATTGCCCGAAATCCGGCGCCTTCGTGTAACTGCACCGGATGGAACTGCTCTGATTTCCGACCTCGACCCCGGAGGTTTTGGTATTAGTCGCTACCGGCTGGATGCCCTGTTGGCAAGTCAGGCCAAGCTGGCGGGAGCCACCGTAATGGAAGGTGTAAAAGTGCAGGATATCCGGTATAGGAACGGCTGGATGGAAGTGCAGATAAACGGATTGTTGCTGGAGTCGAGGCTTGTACTAGGTTGTTTTGGTAAAAGGTCCTCCCTGGACCTGAAAATGAATCGTTCCTTCGCGCTCGAAAAGCCGGGAAAGCTCAATAATTTTATTGGTATCAAATATCATATTGAATGGGATGATCCGGAAGATTTGATCAGTCTTCACAATTTTAAAGATGGTTATTGTGGTATCAGCCGGATCGAAGATGCTCAGTATTGTTTATGTTATCTGACAACGGCCAATAACCTGGGACTGAGTAATAATTCCATTGAACAAATGGAAAAAACAATCCTGTCGGTCAATCCCTATCTCGACAAGCTATTTCGGGATGCAAAAAAAATAAGGCAGGAACCACTGAGTATTGCCCAGGTATCATTTGCACCAAAATCGCAGGTGGAAAATCATGTGCTGATGGTGGGGGATGCTGCCGGCCTGATTACCCCCCTTTGTGGAAACGGTATGAGTATGGCTTTACATGCCAGTTATCTGGCTGTTCAGGCTGCCTTTCCTTTTCTGGAGGGTACCTGTTCCAGAACTGAAATGGAAACCCTCTATACAAAAAACTGGCGGCGTTCTTTTTCATCCAGGTTACGTACCGGCAGAATGATCCAATCTTTTTTTGGTGACCCCTGGTTATCAAAAGGTCTTATTTTCGCAGGAAACAAATTTCCGGGACTCACAAGGTGGCTGATTGGAAAAACTCACGGAAAAAATTATGTATGAGCAGGATATCCGTAGCTATGAAGCGTACGATCCTATTGGTTGCATTGGCTGTAGGTGTTATCAAAGCTTCGGCTCAGGATTATCACGCTATCAGTGGATCCAATTATGCAGGTGCACTTAGTGTGCATAACAATCCGGCATCTATTGTGAATATTCCTTATCCCTGGGACGTAACGCTGGCAGGTTTACAGGCGAAATACCAGACCAATGTCATTAAAGTGGTGAATTATTCACTTCTGTCTTCTCCAACAGCTTCTGAGTTTTTTATTACAGGTGGTGAATATGCGCGTAAGGGTAACGAACAGCTGAATCTGAACCTGCTTAATACACGTATCGCACTCGGGAAAAAGACTGTAGTCGCGTTTGGTGCCAACCTGAGATCCTTCGCCAATATCCGTACTTCGTCATACAATTTTGTGGATAGTATTGAAACAGCAAATGAGTTATTTGCGCTTAATCCGGGAAATAGCCCGCTGGAGGCCAGCATCCGCACCAGCAATTGGATAGAGTTATATGGTGCAATTGGCAGAACCTTATTTGATGAACCGGGCTTTCGTATCAATGCGGGACTAACGATGAAGGTTAACCGGGGAATAGGAGGTGGTCGGATGCAATTGGATGGCATGTATCGGGAACGTACCATTGTAAATGGGGAACCTCAGTATGCGCTTCGGGAGGGACAGTTTGCCTATGGTTATTCATCCAATATTGATCGCTGGAATTCCAATCGTTCAACCATGGGAAATCTTCGCGAAGTACTAACGGCGACGCGTATGGGATTATCGCTGGATGCCGGACTGGAACTCCTTATCAAGCCGGCAGGTGATCCGGGGTTTATGGAGGATGAGGAGACCTATTATGATTACGACTGGAAAATTGGTGCATCTGTTCTTGACCTTGGGTATGCTTTTTACCGGTATAGTAACAATAGCAGAACCGGAAGAATTCCTGTAACCGGCTTAAACGCAGACCGTCTCGACCAGGCTTTTGTGGAAGGTGTTGCCAATATGGAGGCATTTTCCGATTCGGTAGACGCGGTTTTTGATGCGCGCACCTTATCCGGAGATTTCCGGATCTGGGCTCCAACCCGGCTGGTTTTAAATGTGGATCGGTTTATTAGCAGTGCCTTTTATGTGAATGCTGAATTGAGTATTAATGTTATCAATCTGTTGGGCGATCAACGGCTCTTTGTCAGAAATATGAATGCAATACGGTTGACACCCCGTTGGGAAACCCGTAGGTTGGGTGCTTATCTGCCTTTACTCTATAATGCGCAGAACCAGTTTTGGGTAGGAGCTGCTGTAAAGGTAGGTCCCCTGCTACTGGGGGTGCATAACCTGGGTAATGTATTTGGAAAAACATCCATGGCAAATGGAGGGGGGTATATCACCATAAATATCCGTCCGGGTAAACGCGTAACCGGTGAAAAAAAGGACCGGGGCCTGGATTGCCCTCCCTATTAGTTAAATCTTTCAATAACTATTGAAAGATTAGAAGGATTCGGTAAATTGCCGTATGAAACTGGAAGCAGCAAAAGCGCAATTTATTCAGACCTGGGGTTCTCTTGCCACGCAATGGGGCATAAATAAAACCATGGCCCAGATCCATGCGCTGCTCCTGGTAACACCGGATCCCATAAGCCAGGATGATCTGATGGAAGAGCTAAGTATCAGCAGGGGCAGTGCGAACATGAATATCCGGGAACTGATTGACTGGGGACTGGTGGACCGGGTGATTATTCCTGGCGAGCGTAAGGAGTTTTTTCTGGCAGAAAAGGATATCTGGAAAGTCTTCCGGCAGATTGTAAAGGAGCGAAAAAAACGGGAATTGGAACCGCTTTTAAAAGTGCTGCAGCAGTTACAGGCAGTTGAAGGGGATAAGAAAAACCGGGAAGCAAAAGCATTCACGGATACAATTGAAAACATTCAGAAATTTGTGGGCCAGGCAGATAAATCATTGGACTCCCTGGTTAAAGCGGACGAGAGCTGGTTCTGGGGTAACCTGATCAAACTGATAAAATAACAAACCATGTCGGATCCTAAGAAAACACTGGTGCTGGGCGCTTCTGAAAATCCATCCCGGTACAGTTACCTTGCCATACAGAGTTTGGTTAACCACCATCATCCGGTAGTGGCCATTGGCCGCCGGCCAGGTATGGTAAATGAAATTCCCATCCAAACCAACCTTCCAGAGCTGGAAGAAATTGATACCGTAACACTCTACCTGTCCAAAGAAAACCAGGCGGAATACATTCCTTATATTCTATCACTGAAGCCTAAGCGTATCATCTTCAATCTAGGAGCAGAAAATCCTGAGCTGGCGCGACTTGCAAGGGAAAACCAGATCTATCCGCAGGAGGCCTGCACCCTTGTTTTACTAAGCACTGGTCAGTACTGAGTTAATTTTTACATAACACAAACAAACTGTATACATAAAAGGGTTTTTTGGTAAATTGGGTAAACCCATTTATATGTTATGGAGAAAATTTAACGGCGACACGATCGATCTTCCGATTCGTGAAGCTGTAGAAAGAGCCATCCGGAGAGAAACCGAACAAGGCTATCGGCTTAAGGTTTGCATTGGCACTGATTCCCAGGTAAAAGGATCCGAAACTGAATTTGCCACCGTAATTGTTTTTTTACGGGAAGGTCATGGTGGATTCATGTTCATCCAAAATGAAAAAACCCGCCAGAAGTATTCGATTAAAGAACGAATGCTGGTAGAAGTGGCCCGCAGTATCGAAATTGCCTATGAACTTTGTGGATTGTTCACTGATTACAATGTTGATATGGAAGTGCATGCCGATATCAACACGAACCCGCATTTCAAAAGCAACGATGCGCTGAAAGAAGCCATGGGGTATATTCTGGGGATGGGCTTTGCCTTCAAAGCCAAGCCGGAAGCATTTGCCAGCAGCAGCTGCGCAAATAAAGTAGTGAACTGATTGGCCCTGCTCATTTACCCTGTTGAAAGTGGTGTCTGCACACTGCTAAGGGCATTATCTCCTCTCTCCAAAGCTGCTGTTCGATTCAGCAATCATATCCAGAATTTGTTTTCTGCCTGTTCCTTTAACAGCACTTGTAACTACATGAGCCGGTAAAAACTGCCAGGTTTCCCGCATAGCATCCAGGAAATCGCGTATATTTTTTGAAACTACCCGTTGAATTTCTTTGTCCGATTTGGTAAAAATCAGCGTAAAGGGTACTTCCCATTCCCCCAACTGGTTGACAAATTGCAGGTCAATAGCCTGGGGACTGTGGCGACTATCAATAAGTACGAAGACCATTCCCAGGTTTTCTCTTTTACGCAGGTAATTTTCGATCATTTTCTCCCATTGCCGGCGCTGATTCTGGGAAACTTTGGCAAATCCGTAACCGGGCAAATCAACCAGGTACCAGCGGGTGGTATCTTTTGATCCTTCCGTTGAACTCGAAATAATGTTGAAATGGTTGATCAGCTGGGTTTTTCCCGGAGAACCGGAAGTTTTGGCCAGTTTCTGGTTCCGGCAGATCATATTTATAAGGGAAGATTTTCCCACGTTGGACCGGCCTATAAATGCGTATTCGGGCCGGTCGGGAGCCGGGCATTTTTCCACTTCGGGACTGCTGATCAGGTAAACCGCTTGTTGGATGTGCATGCCGCAAAGATAGGGAGTCGGACTTCCGTCTTTTTCCTTAATTTCGGCCTCTCATAAGCAAACGAAAACTAAATATTTCATTCAGATGGCAGAAGTGATATTGATGCCCCGTTTGAGCGATACCATGACCGAAGGCGTTATCGCAGCCTGGCACAAAAAGGTAGGAGATGCTGTGAAGAAAGGGGAACTACTGGCGGAAGTAGAAACCGATAAGGCTACTATGGACCTGGAAAGTTATAAAGATGGGACCTTATTACATATTGGAATTGAACCAGGAGGAAAGCTGCAGGTAAATGATCTGCTGGCAATCATCGGAGAACCTGGTGAAAATATTGCGGATCTGGTTAAATCAGGGGGAAGCGCCGCCGCTCCTGCTGCAAAAACGGAGGCAGCAGCACCTGCTTCCAAAGAAACCGCTGCACCCGCTGCGCCTGCAACCGCCGGCGTTGATCTCTCAAAAATTGAAGAAGTAATCCTGATGCCCCGTTTGAGTGATACCATGACCGAAGGGGTAATTGCAGACTGGCATAAGAAAGTGGGTGATAAGGTAAGCAAAGGTGATTTGCTGGCCGAGGTGGAAACCGATAAGGCTACCATGGAATTGGAAAGTTATAAGAACGGTACACTTTTATATATTGGTGCGCAGAAGGGCGATAAGGTTCCAGTGAATACCCTGCTTTGTGTTATTGGAGAGCCTGGTTCCGTTGACCTGGATGCAATTAAAGCTGCAGCCAATGGCGGACCAGTAGCTGCTGGTTCAGCATCTCCAGCTGTTGAGCAGGGTTCAGCATCAGGTTCAACCGAAGCGGCTACTGCTACACAGGAGTCAACCAGTAATGGAAGATTAAAAGCATCTCCGCTGGCCCGTAAACTGGCTGCTGAAAAAGGCATCAACCTGCAGCAGGTTCAGGGATCCGGAGATGGCGGAAGAATTGTAAAATCAGATATTGAAAGTTTCCAACCTGGTAAAGCAGCACCGGCCGCTGCTGCCACAGCTGCTGCACCTGCAGCGAGCACTCCGGTACAACCGGCAACTACCACTACAAGTGGTGGAACCGGCCTGGTTAGCTTCGAGGATCGCCCTGTTTCCCAGATGCGTAAAGTAATTGCGCGCCGCCTGGCTGAAAGCAAGTTCACAGCTCCGCATTTTTACCTAACCATGTCCATCGATATGGATAAGGCAGTTGCGAGCCGTGCTCAACTCAATGAACTCGCTCCTGTTAAAATTTCCTTCAACGATATGGTACTGAAAGCAGTGGCTATTGCTCTCAAACAGCACCCGGTGGTAAACAGCAGCTGGCTGGGAGATACCATTCGTACCAATCATCATATAAATATTGGTGTGGCTGTGGCTGTTGACGAAGGACTGCTGGTGCCAGTAGTACGTAATGCCGATACTAAGGGCCTTTCTCAGATCGCTACGGAAGTGAAAGACTTTGCCGGTAAAGCCAAGGCTAAAAAATTACAGCCCTCCGATTGGGAAGGAAGTACGTTTACCATCAGTAACCTGGGTATGTTTGGAATTGATGAATTTACCGCAATCATCAATCCGCCGGATAGCTGTATTCTCGCCGTTGGTGCGATTCAGCAGGTTCCGGTTGTGAAAAACGGAGCAGTGGTGCCCGGGAACGTAATGAAAGTAACCTTGAGTTGCGACCACCGGGTTGTGGACGGAGCATCAGGATCAGCCTTCCTGCTAACTGTTAAAGGACTGCTGGAAGAACCACTCCGAATGTTGATCTGATAAATCAGCACCAGATATTAACAACCCGCTGTCACCGGCGGGTTTTTTCTTGCCCAGCTCCAACTGGAATACACCAGAAATCCCAGCGCTGCAGCAAAAAGGCCCGGTAAAACGAGGGTTGCAGGCCTGGACGGATTGGGTAATCCTTGCCAGGAAGACTGGTTTTTAAGTCCCGGAATCAATTCCAGCAGATCAGTCAGATCTTCCGATTGAAAAAAGTATCCAATGCCGGCTTTTTGTAAACAAGGATGATCGCGTCGACTGGCGCTCACATAAATGATATTAGCAGCGGGGAGCTGATAACGGTCGTGGATATGCGCAAATAAATGTTCTTTACCATACTGCTCCCCATCAAGGAAAAACGGAGCAATTTCCAGTTCCCCTGTAATAATGCCGTCTTGCAGTAATAACTCATTGCTCAAAACAAAATCTATCCCGAGTTTGTTTTTTATATGACTTGCAACACAGGTAAAAAGTTCTGAGACCAGGCCGATCTTGTATCCTTTTTTCTTTAATTCCGAAATTACTTGTGTAATGCCTTTAACAAGGGGTATATCATCTGCGATTTCGAGCAGTTCGGGCATGCTTACTCCTTTGAACTGAGCGGCAATTGATTGTAGCTTTTCATGGGCTGGTGAAGCACTCGAAACAATAGGCAGCAATTCTTCGGTTAGGCCTAACTGTTGGGATACTGCAGCAAGATAACGTCCGTCAAGCACTACACCATCCATTTCCAGCAGCACCATTTTATCAATCTGATCAACTGATTCCAATACAGAGTTTTCCAGTTGACGGCTAATGATATTGATCTCTCCAATAGTTGCCAGGCTTTGCAGGCCCTCTGCACTGGCTTTTTGCAAAATGGTTCTGGATACCTGTTTTGACATTTTTCCCAACTGCTCCAGGCTTTGCATAGCATTCTGCACCCGGCCGATATTCACTTCTTCAATACGCGCACCAAGTTTATGTACATCAATCAGTAAGCCGATGTCAACACCGTAATCCTTTTCAAAACCAACTTGCAACAGCAATTCTTTTTTGGCTGCGATCATGCCACTCAGGGGCTGATCAAGATGACTCAGTTCGGGGAATAAAATACTCAATAAAGGTTTTGCTACCAATTGTGTTACCCGTCCGGCTTGCCGTGTGAAACAGGATTTTACAAAATCAGCCCTCCCTTCCAGGATCGGAGCAGCCAACAGGTCCACAATATTGGGTGGGTAGGTGGTAATGTCTCCATCCAGGTAAAGGATGGTATCATATTTAGAAGCCAGCAGTCCTTCTCGCATGGAAAGTCCCTTGCCACGCTGGCTGCTGGTAACTATCCGAACCGATTCCTTCAACGCTTCTGCTATCGTATTGTCTGTAGAATTGTCATCAACAACAATGATCTCATGCGGAAGGCTTGTTTTACGAATGGTTTTAATCACTTTCCGAATCGTTGCTCCTTCATTCAAAACGGGTATTACAACAGAGACCATAGCAAAGGTTTTTTGATTCTTCCGGTTTATAAAGTTATCGCCAATACTAGCGATTCATCCCCCTTAATCAATAAGGCGCCCGGTTTTAATCGAATTTTCATGCCAGAAACCGGAGTTTGATTTGGGATGACTGATATGTCGTAATTTGTATAGCATAAAAAAAGAGTATATGAAATGTTGGCGGATTCTATATGCAATACTAGCCTTTCTGGTATTGGGTTGTGGTGGTTCGGGCCGGTTAAACAAATACTATACAGAAGAAGATCGCGCGGTACTTGATCTTATCACACAGGTCAAAAAAGAACCCACAGACAAAGCAAGTATCCGTTTGTTATCGGATGCTTATGAAGCCGCTTTTCAGAAAAGAGCCAGGATGGCGCAGCCTTATGCGGGCAGCCAGGCCGGTGATCAGTATATGCAGCAGGTAAGGGAATGGCAGGTAGTGGGACAAATGTATGAGCAGATCCAGGCTATTCCGCAGGTGGTCAAACAATTTCCTGGCTTGCCGGATCCCCGGCCACAGGAGCAGCTGGCACGCCAGCAGGCGGCCGAACAATACTACCAGGCGGGACGTGCATATATGGGATACAATACCCGTCAGCAGGCACAGCAGGCCTATGATTTTTTTGAGAAAGCAAACAAAGCCTGGCCTGGTTACAAAGATGTTAACCAGCAACTTCAACTGGCAGCAGAAAGAGCACTTACCCGGGTATTGGTTAATCCGGTTAATTATAACCGTTATGGATTTGGTTATTGGGGATTTCAAAACGACTGGTTGCAGCAGCAGATGGTCAGGGATCTGAATGCCCGCGCGTTTCGAAATGTGCGTTTTTTTACAGAGTGGGAATTAAGAGCACAACAATTGGTGCCCGATAAAATTGTGGACCTGGATTTTGTAGAACTTTTCGTAGACCGGGTGCATGCAGAACGCCGGCAATATGAAAGAGTGAAAAACATCAAAACAGGTGAAACCAAATCCAAACCTCCTCAGCCGGTATATACCACTGTCAGGGCTACTGTTTTTGTGGAACGACAGTATATGACCAGTTATGCCACACTGGAATGCCGGATTTATGACCGCCTCAGCAACCAGAATAGTTTATACGATCGTTTTCCTGAACGAATCAACTGGACACAGGAGCGTGCCCGGTTTACCGGAGATCGAAGGGCCCTGGAACCTGCTGATATTGCGTTGCTGAACAATCGATGGAATGATTATCCTCCTACGCGGGAACAAATCGCGGATCAGTTGATAAGGGCTACTTATCAGCAGTTATTAAGCAGGATCAACAGTGGGGTGAGTTTTTAAACCGCCATTTATCTTCTGCGGTAAATCCACTGCTGTTGGGTTTGCTTTGGTGGCACGGGTTTACCCCGGTCGAAGAATTTGATCAGTAAAAATCCGGCTGCGAATCCTCCGATATGTGCGGCATAAGCCACCCCATCTGACTGGCCGGATAAACTGCCGAAGCCACTCACTAACTGCAGACCGATCCACATGCCCAATGCAATCCAAGATGGAATGGCGATGATGAACCAGCCAACCAGTGCATTTACCCTTCTGTTTGGATACAGGAGTAAATAGCCGCCCATAACGCCCGAAATTGCACCGGATGCACCCAGGCTTGGAATCATCGGGTCAGCACCGGCAAACTGGGTGAATAATACATGCGACAGCGAAGCGATAATTCCGGTTAACAGGTAAAAGAGCAGGTAACGGCCATGGCCCAGCCGATTTTCCAAGTTATCTCCAAAGATCCAGAGATACAGCATATTTCCTGCAATATGCGCAATACCGCCGTGCATGAACATGGAGGTGATCAAAGTCAGGTAAACCGGAATGGGAGTTGGCTGCAGGCCGGGCACCTGGAAAGTTTGACCACTTGCCATATCCCGTATCAATTTGCCTTCCGTTATGAGATCGTTATTGGTAAGTATCTCTGCCGGTACGGTAGAGAACGCATAGGTAAATCCGATATTGGATCCCAATCCCTGTAAGAATACAAAGACAAAAATGTTCAGCGCGATCAAGCCCCAGGTTATGAAAGGGGTAATATGCCGGTCGCTGTTATCGTCAGAAATTGGGAAAAGCATGAAATGGCTTGATGGGAGATACCTGCTATACCAGTAAAATTTTTGTACCAGTAATTTAAAGTATTTAAGGCAGTAAAAAAAATCTGCGGATATCAGCCTTCGAAGATTAATGAAAATACAATCTGGCGGCTCTGGATGCGGTCAATCACATTCGAGAATTTCAGATCCGGGTCACGTGCATGCACATTACTGATTCCATTACTGATTTTGATCTCCGGTGAAAAAATGAACATTTTGTTATAGAAATTAAACCCGATACCGGCTTCAATACCCATATCGGCTTTTTTCAGTTTCACAAAATTTTCCGCGTTCCGACTATTGGCTTTGGATGTAAGATCCGTTTCAAATTTCACACCTCCCATCATGTATACCCGAAAATTGCCAATTCGGTCGGATTTGAGTTTTAACTGGATAGGAACCCCCAGGAGAATGGATTCAACCTGCTGGTTCATCACCGGCGCCTCGTCATTATTGGAATTGGGATATTTCAGGTTATAGTTGATCGATTTGTTCACAAACAATAACTGTGGGAAAACCACCCTCGCTTCGAATCGGTGATTGATCCGAAAGGTATGCATGCCACCGATCCCGAAACCGAAACTGTTGTTCGGGTTACTGACCATCACACTGTCGTACTGGAGAAAACGGGGATGCTGATTAAACTGGAACCGGTTGGAAGTTCCCATGATCACAATCCCAATATGATACCACTTGTCGTCATTGTCGGGCAGGTTAATGGTATTTCGCAATTGGGCATGCCCTTCTGTTGCCTGAAACAGCAGCATCAAACTGAATAATAGGGAAAAACAAACACCCGGCATCCTGAACGGGCTAACCTTCATAACTGCATACATACGTAAAAATCGAACTATAGGCTGGTGTTTGGCTTCAATAATCAAATAAACGGCCAAAAATTGGTTCTATTGTCGGCTGAGCTGATTATAACATTGCTTTAGTACCTGCATAAATCGTGCTGATGCCCATTGTCAGCGGTTTACGGTAAGTAGCTTCAAATCCGGTTGCGCTTAAAATTTTCAGAAAATCATCCCCCTCCGGGAAAGCCTGCACGGAATCGTTGAGGTATTGGTAGGCAGATTTATTTTTTGCGATCAGTTTGCCGATACCTGGTGTTACCAGGTTCATGTAAAACTTGTACAGGGATTTGAATCCAACTGTTTTCGGTTTGGAAAACTCCAGCACCACCAGTTTGCCCCCGGGTTTTAACACCCTCAGCATTTCAGCCAGGCCCTTGTGCAGGTTTTGAAAATTCCGAACTCCGAATGCTACGGTAATGGCATCAAACTGATTATCAGAAAACGGAAGCGCCTCACTGTCTGCCTGCTGCAGGGTAATGATTTTTTCCAGTCCCAGCCGGGCTATTTTTTGGCGACCGATATCCAGCATGCCATTGGATATATCAATACCTGTAATATGATCTGGCTGCAGATATTTGTAGGTCATCAAGGCCACATCTGCCGTTCCCGTGGCTACATCCAGTACTGTTTTGGGCTGGATAGATTGCAATTCCCGGATGGCCTTTTTTCTCCACCGTACATCAATGCCTCCACTGAGAAACCGGTTCAGGAAATCATACCGAAAAGCGATCTGGTCGAACATTTCCGCAACCTGCTCTTTTTTACTTTTATTCTCATCGCCAAAGGGCACAATGGTATCGTGTGGAAGAGGACTATTCATTGGCGCAAAGGTAACTGGTTTTGATGCGAAGCCGACAGGTGTTTTAAATTCCGGAAACTATTTTTATCTTATTCGCTTAAACAAAGTACCCCGCATGCTTAAACCTCATCCTGATTTCCAGCGGTCTGCCCGGCAGGTCGTTGTACAGATCCTCTTTTTTATCCTAACCTATTTAGTTTTGGTCCTAGCCGGCGCAGCATTGGCAACGGCCTGCGTTCTGGGAGGACTTGCGCTGATGATGGCGATCCCCAATTTTTTCATCCTGCTGGTAGGGGTGGGTATCATCGGACTTGGCTTGATGGTACTTTTTTTCCTGCTGAAATTCCTCTTTCACGTAAACAGGCAGGACAGGTCCGGTTATATCCGGATTATGGAGGGAGAACAACCCGAACTTTTTGAAACAATCCGCGGTCTGGCTACCGAAATTGGTGCGCCATTCCCCAAACATGTATACCTGTCACCCGATGTGAATGCCAGTGTGTTTTATGATTCAGGATTCTGGAGCATGTTTTTTCCGGTTCGGAAAAACCTGGTTATCGGATTGGGACTCATCAATACGCTGAACAAGGGAGAACTGAAAGCAGTGCTGGCACATGAATTCGGACACTTTTCCCAAAGTTCCATGAAACTGGGAAGTTATGTTTACCAGGTGAACAAAGTGATTTATAACATGCTCTATGATAATGAAGGATTTGGAAAAGCCCTGAATGCCTGGGCCAGCGTGAGCAGCACGTTCGCGGTTTTTGCGCAGATAACGGTAAGCATTGTGAAGGGTATTCAATCCATTCAGAAGAAAATGTATGCCCAGGTTAATAAATCCTACATGGGCCTTTCCAGGGAAATGGAGTTTCATGCAGATGCGGTTGCAGCGGAGGTGGCCGGAGCCAATAATCTGATTACAGCACTTACCAAACTCGAATTAGGAGATGCCTCCTACCAATGGGTACTGAACAGGTGTGATGGCTGGCTGAAAGACCAGCAGATTGCTCGAAATTTTTATACCGCACAGCAGTACCTGCTAAATCGCCAGAATGCAACGGGAAACTGGACAACATCTTTCAATCGTATCAACTGCAAGGACCAATGGGCTTCCCATCCTCCGATGGAGGAACGGGTCAAAGCTCTTCAGGCCCTGAACAGGGATAAATCTGCAGATACAGGTGTTGCCTGGGATTTACTTCAACAACCAGAATCTGTACAGGAATCCATGACTTCCCTGGTATACAGGAATGGTGGAGTCGATACAACGAATACCAGTTATATTGATTTATCCGAATTCAGCAGGCGCTATGATTTTGAACAGGAACACTATTCTTTACCTGCAGCATATGCCGGATGTTATGATGGCCGCCCTTTCAGTGAACTGACGATGGAAGTAATACTGGCGGCTCCGCCGGAAAAAAAGAATTGGGAAGAACTTTGCGCTGCTGATCAGGCAACTATCTATCGCAGGATTATTGCTGCAGAGCAGGATATTCAGTTGTTACAGGCCATTCTGGACAAGCAAGTGGAGATTACCAGTTTTGATTTTGAAGGAGCGAAATATCAGGAAGCTGATGCTGCTCAAATAAAGGCAAAGATTGAAGCTGATCGGGAGGAGTGGAAAGCTGCTCTGGTTGATTTTGATTTGCAAATGGCAAGAATCGCGCTTCAAAAAGCAAAGGAAATTCAGCGGGAGGAGGAATTAGTCAACTCATATACTACATTCTTATCGGTCAGGGATCAATTTTCAAATTTTGAAAAAGATGCGTCCTATATGTTTCAATTGCTGGAGCCGATTTTTAAGGGAGAAAGTATCACTATTGAACTGATTACTTCCATGATGGTGGAGCATACGACCAATCGTGAGCCTGCATTTAAACAATACCTGAAAGCCTTTATGGAAGATGGATTATATACAGACAAACCGGAATTGAGTCAAAAGGTTCAAAACTACCTCAACGCCAATTTTGTCTACTTCGCGAACAACCAGTTTTTTGAATCGGAATTCAACACTCTGATTGAATTGTACCGGTCAACAGCTGACTTAAAACAGGAATCAGTTTTTGAGCAATTCAAAAAGCTGCTGGTACTGCAATTGGACTTGCTTAGTAGTCCAACTCCAGCTTCAGCCGGTCTTTCAGGTCCTTTATCAACGGAAACTGCTCAGCCAGTTGCTGGAACCGTTCCCTTGAATTGAGCGGAGCTTCAATTTTAATGCTCAGGTCCTCCCGCTGTTCTACCACTACCTGGTAGGAAAGGCGGCGGTTGTGGAATCGCTGTTGCAGATAATCAGTCAGTGCAATCCGTTCTCCGTCAATGAATTTTTGCTGGAGATTATTGGGGGTTACCACTGTAAACTGCTCCTCATTCACTACCCTTAGCTCTGCCAGTTCAAAACTCTGAACAGCAGGATTGCGGTTGACTTTCAGTTGTTCAATAAATTCCTGCCAGGCGGCCTGTAACAATTCTGTCGTTATAAAAATGACAGATCGTTCCTTGCTGTTTTGGGTGGTTGAGCTGACCTGCTGTCTTAGCTTCTGCAAGGATCCAAGTTTGCCGGTAGCTGTTTTTTTCTCCGCAATCAGTTGATCTTCGATGATCAATTTTGGACCTGATGCAACTTTGGTTACTGGCTGAACCGGAGGCGCCTGAATGGGAGCCTGTTGCACGGTCTGAACCGGATTGGATGAGACGGCATCAGCTACTCTAACTGGCTGGATTACCCGAAAATTAAGTGGCCTCAGGTCCGTTTGTTTTTTTTTATCGGAATCTGCCACCACACTTAGGGCCTGTTGCAGATAACAAAGTTTGATGAGCGCCAATTCAACATGCAGTCTTTTGTTGCGTGCTGATTTAAAATTGATTTCTGCTTCTGCCAGTATGTTTAAGGCGCTGACAAGATAACCCGTACTGCAGGTTGCCGACATTTCCTGATAACGCTGCCTGAAACTTTCCACCACTTCAACCAGGCTGGCTACCTTTTCATCCTTACTGAGCAGCAGGTTGCGGATAAATTCCGCAAAGCCATTTAGCACGAGGTCGCCCTCAAATCCTTTGCGGTTGATATCTTCAAACAATAGTAAAGCTCCTGAAAGATCCTGCTTCAACATGCAGTCCATCAATTTGAAATAATAATCTGCATCCAGTATGTTCAGGTGCTCCAGGGTGTTTTTATAAGTTAACTCACCATTGGTGAAGCTGACAATTTTATCCAGTATGCTGAGTGAATCCCGCATACAGCCTTCACTCTTTTGCGCGATTACCTGCAGGGCCGGTAATTCTGCCTTGATCTCCTCTTTCTGGCAAATCTCTGCCAGGTGATCCACTGTATCCTGTGTAGTGATCCGTTTGAAGTCGAAAATCTGACAACGGGAGAGAATGGTTGGCAGTATCTTGTGTTTTTCAGTGGTCGCCAGAATGAAGATGGCATAGGGAGGAGGTTCTTCCAGGGTCTTCAGAAACGCATTGAAGGCGCTGGTACTGAGCATGTGCACCTCATCTACGATATAGACTTTGTATTTCCCTGCCTGTGGAGCAAAGCGAACCTGCTCCACCAGGGAGCGGATATCATCCACCGAGTTGTTGCTGGCGGCATCGAGTTCATGAATATTCAGTGAGCTGCCTTCATTAAAAGATACGCAGGACTGGCAGGAGTTGCATGCTTCACCATCCGGGGTGGGATGTTCACAGTTGATGGTCTTGGCCAGGATCCTGGCACAAGTGGTTTTGCCAACCCCTCTCGGACCGCAAAACAGGAAGGCATGTGCCAGTTGTTGGTTACGGATCGCATTTTTCAGGGTGGTGGTGATATGTGCCTGTCCCACGACTGTTGAAAAGTTCTGGGGACGATACTTTCTCGCTGATACTATAAACTGCTCCATACGGCGGCTAAATTACAGAATTCCCCCCACCCTTCGGTTACCCCACCTTTACCCGATGAGTGGATGGCGCTGGAAAGGTTTGGTGCGGTCGAACAAATAGCGGTAGGTGGTAAGGATTCGACTTCTTTCGTCCGTGAGATTTTCTGCAACCGCGATCATTTTGGGGTTAAAATCGCCGATCCATTGCATCTCATACTCATCGTAAGGCAGTTTATGCTGGATCACCTTAGCTGATTCAACAATGATAAAGCTGTCCACTCCCTTGCCCTGGTATTCCGGTACCACGCCAAATACCAGTCCAACAAAACGCCGGTTGGGCTTGGTCGCCTTTATCCATAAAAATTTCAGCTTTGCCAGCAGATTAAACTTTCCGTTCAGGTATTTGAACCATTGGTTGAGATCCGGCAGGTTGATAAAAATGGCTATGGGATCTTCCTTGTAGTACGCAAACCAGACAATTTTTTCATCCATTACCGGTTTCATCTGTTCGAATAACCGAAGGCATTGACCCGGACTCAATTGTTTGTTGCCCGCATGCCCCGCCCAGGCTTTATTGTATACCGTGCAAAAATCCTCAGCGTATTTTTTCAGATTTGATTTTCGTATGTGCCTTGCTGTGAAATTGGGATCAACTTCCAGTTTAGCATGACGTTCGTAGAACTTGGCCTGCAAAGGTTCGTGGGGATGCATGCCAAAGCAGATCTGGTTATAAAAAGGTTGAAAACCGTACTGTTCGAAAAGTTCAATGTAATACGGCGGGTTAAAATTCATGCAATACAGCGGTGGCTGGTAGCCTTGTGTAACCAGTCCCCACCATTTATCCCGTTCTCCAAAATTGATCGGTCCGTCCATGGCTTCCACGCCCTGTTCCATCAGCCAGTTGCGAGCCGTATCAAAAAGCAGGTTCGCAGCCTCCTGCTGATGGATGCACTCAAAAAAGCCAACCCCGCCAACCGGAATCTCATCCCCTTTGTTACGGTATTTTTTATTGTAAAAAGCTGCTATTCTTCCAATGGTTTGCCGTTGATCGTTGTACAGGATCCATCGAATGATTTGTCCATTTCGGAATGCCTTGTTTTTTTGCTGGTCAAAAACAGCTTCAATATCCTTGTCCAGGGGGCGGATCCAGTTCGGATGCCCAGCATAGATACGAACAGGCAATTGCAGGAATTCTTTAATCTGAGTGGCGGATTGAACTATTTCGATCTTCATCGGTCGGTTCCGGGATGGTTTGGGTTAGTTTAAAAATGGATGACGTTGAAAGGGATGTTTGGGATCCAGCATATAACGCCAGGTGATCAGTCGCCTGCTTTCAGTAGCGCCCAGATTTCGGGAGATGTTCAGCATTTTCTGGTTGAAATCGCCCTGCCATAACAATTCCAGTTCTTTATAACGCCCTTGTTTCTTGATTACTTTTTCTGCTTCAACAATCATGTAATAATCGATACCGGTTCCCTGGAAAGCAGGCACGATTCCGTATATGATTCCAATAAAGCGGTTACAGGTTCCGGTTTTTAAATGGTAGATCAACCGGAGTTTATTCAACCAGTTCAATTCGCCTTTGAAAAAGCGAAAAATCTGGTTCAGGTCCGGGATATTGATCCACATGGCAACCGGTTCATTATTGTGATACGTCATCCAGGCTATTTTCTCATCCATAATTGCCTGCATACTTCGGAATAATGCAATGGCCTGCCGCTCCGGCATTTCTTTGTTGCCTTCATGTTTAGCCCAGGCCTCATTGTAAATTTTGCAGAAATCAACTGCATATTTTTCCAGGTTATTTTTCTCGACCATCCTTGCCTGAAAAGCCGGATCTGCAGCAAATTTCCGATGTGCCTCATAAAATTTAGGCTGCAACTGTGTGGCACTACCGGCTACGTCCATACGAAAACAGAGTTGGTTGTAAAAAACCTGAAATCCGTAGTTTTCGAACAGGGTTTTATAATAAGGCGGGTTAAAGTTCATGCCATAGGGAGGAGGTTGAAAACCTTCTGCCAGCATTCCCCAGAATTTGTCACGTTCCCCGAAATTGATGGGGCCGTCCATAGCAACCATGCCATTCTCTCTCAGCCAGCCTGCTGCTGTATTAAACAGGAGGTTGGCAGCTTCCTGGTTATTAATGCAATCGAAAAATCCAAATCCGCCTATCGGGCCCGTATCACCTTTCGATTTATACTTTGGATTGATAAAGGCAGCAATTCTGCCAGCAAATTTTCCATTCTCCAATTGAAGCAGCCATCTCCGGGCCTGACCCTGGCGAAATAATTTATTCTTTTCCGGATTGAACACAGCCTCCACATCCTGGTTCAGGGGCTGTACAAAATCTGGATTCTGCTGATTGACCTGTAGGTGTACCTGCAGGAATGCTTTTGCTTGTGCTGGATCGTCTACCGGTACTATTTTCATGCTATTCATTTATGATCCTTGCCTAAAAACGGCAAGTTAAAACGAACAGGCCTATTTTTCTTTCTTTTTAACACCGGTGTGGTTTGCTGGTACTCCCAATAATAAATTTTTAACAATATGAGGAAATAGGAAATCAGGAGCGGACCAAAAATGAGTCCGGGTAACTGAAAGAATTTTAATCCCATTATTACTCCTAAAACAGTTACGATTGGATGGGTATCTGCCATGCGTTTGGCCAGCAGGAAACGTACCACATTGTCCACACTGCCCATGATAATGGCTCCCCAGCCGATCAGGAAAAACCCCTGTCCGATATGACCGGTAGCCATCAGGTAAATGGCTGCCGGAATCCACACTATGGCACAACCTACAATGGGAATAATGGAGGCAAAGCCTGTAATGATGGCCCAAAAACCGGCCTCCGGCAGGTGAATCACCTTGTAGGCTGCGTAGCCGGTTAGGCCCTGCGCTATGGCGATCATTGGTATGCCCACGGAGTTGCTGAAGGTTTGTGCCACCAGTTCACGTCCAAAGAGTTCTATTTTCTGACGGGGAAAAGGCAGGTAAAAAATGATGGCTGCTTCCATCCGGTTTACATTCATGATCATGAAGTACAGGAAAAAGTACATCATGGTAATGGTGCTGAAAAAATTCAAACTGTTGTTCAGCACAGCCGTCATGAGATTGGTGGCATTGGTCTGGATTTTCTCCATATTGGAAGGGGATAACAACTGTATGCCGATTTGTTTGGAAACCTGTGTATCAAATTTTTTGAGGGTTTGAAAAATAAGATCCGGATTTTCGAGAAAGCCTCCGATTTTTTTATATACCATCGTGATAAAAAGAGTCATAGGCCCCATGATGATGATCAGGGTCATCAGGATAATGAATACGGCGGTAATGGATTTGCCCCAGCCTTTTTTCTTGACCAGGTATTCAACAATGGGCTTGCTCAAAACATAAAACATGACTGCTCCAAGAAAGGCGGTAAAAAACTGGATCAGGCTATACAGGAGCATCAGGCCAAACACAATAATGATAGCCAGAAAAAAATACCGGTTGATTTTGTGGTCCTGCCTTATTTCCATGTTGGGTGTATTTGTCCGTTCGGAAGTTGTAATTTTAAACAAGTTAGTTCTATAAAATAGTATGCCATGAGTGACCAGTCAAAATTTATAGCCGGATTATTGCTAGGCGCCGCTGCCGGTGCTGCCCTTGCTTACTTGCTGACAAGTGATAAGGGAAAGGAAATCGTGGAAGAAATCAAAACAGCAGCGGCGGAAGCCGGTGATGAAGTAAAAGCAGCAGCCGGAAAGATAGAAGCGGAATTGAATGAAGCGCTGGAAAAAGGTAAACAATGGGCAAGCGATTTACAATCGCGAACTGATTCCTTCACCTCCTGAATGATATATTATGAGCGAAGCACAGGAACCCGGGTATTTCGAAAAGCTGGAAAACGAGTTCCAGGACTATATCAATAACCGAATCTGGCTGGTTAAACTGGAGGCTACAGAAAAAGCGGCCCGTTTAACCTCGCTGGCACTGATTATGCTTGTAGTTGCTGGTCTTGCTTTTTTTGTGCTTTTATTCATCAGCCTGATGGCCGGGTATTATTTTGCGGAGCTAACCGGCAGTTTATTTTATGGCTTCAGTATTGTTACCGGGATTTACATGCTCCTGCTGGTGCTGGTGCTGGTTTTCCGTAAAAACTACATCGGTCCTTTCCTGATCAATAAACTTATCCGACTTTTCTTAGAGAAAAAAAAATGAAGACGATGAAAGAGAACCGGGCACACCATAAAGATTATTCTCATATCAGCAATCTTGCTGAACTCATTGCGCATACCCGTGAGTTGAGGGCTACTGTCCGGCACCAGGAACGTGTTTTACGGGAGCAGGTAAAAGCCCTTCCTACCGAAGCGTTTAAAGCAGGTACAAGTCGGCTATTTTCCAGTAAGCCCGGAGGAGGGATTGGCTGGCAGGGAGCGCTCACCGGTGTAGCAGTAACGGCAGGAACTGCCTTGCTAGGCTCTTTTCTGACTAAAAAAGCGACGGCGGCTGTTGCTGGTAAGGCGGGAATGGGGCTGGCCAAATCTGGGCTGGTTGCCTTAGCACCTGTATTGCTAAAACTACTTACTCGTAAAAAACGGACTACCTAAACATCTTGCCCATCATTTTTTTATCGTGGCCATAGATATCGTCACGGAAGTTAAGCCGGCCTTCCCGATCAACCCATGCCGTGAAGTATCCAATAAAAACAGGTACTTCTTTTTTTAAGGTCACAAATCTTTCCTTCCCGGCATTCATCGCTTTGGCTATTGCAACATCCGTCCAGGTACTGTCTGATCGTAGTAACCAGGTTGCCATCCATACTGGTTCTGATATCCTGATACAGCCATGACTGAAAGCACGCTTATCCTGCTTAAATAGGTTTTTGCTGGGTGTGTCATGCAGGTAAATACTGAAATTGTTTGGGAAAAGGAATTTTACCAGTCCCAGTGAGTTCTGCGGACCAGGTTTTTGGCGAACCTGCCCGTTTCCGTATTGTTCCATATTATTCCGCCTGAGGTAGGAGGGATCTTTGGCGATAGCAGGCAGCACTTCTTTTTTTAGAATGCCCGGTGGCACATTCCAATAGGGACTGAATACCACGTATTTCAGATTACCGGTAAAGATTACCGTGTTATTGGTGGCGGTGCCGACAACAACATTCATGTTGTGTGCATACTCGCCATTTTCATAAACATGCAGCTTGAATTCAGGAATATTAACCAGGATATAATCCGACGTTGGTTCCTGTGGAACCCAACGGATTCGTTCCATATTAACCAGGATTTGCCGGATGCGGTAATCAAGGGGCTGGCTCAACTCGCGTAGTGTACTGCCGCCGATTACGCCATCTTCTTTGAGTCCATATCGCGACTGGAACCTTTTTACAGCCAGTTCGAGGCTTTCGTCGAAAATATTTCCGGAGTCTGCAACTGGTAAATCGCCCAATAGAGAAAGTTTGTTTTTCAACTGGATGATGGCTTTTCCGGTGTCTCCCTTAACCAGTTTTTTGGCAGTTAAATCGAGTTGGGTCCAGGAACTGAGCCGCTGGATTTCATAATACTTTTTAAGTTGATCGCGCAGCAGGGCATATTGGCGGTTCACTGGTTCATAGCGGTTGATATCCTTTCCTTTTTCTTTAACCAGGGTATCGAGCATGGATAGTATATCCACCCGTTTGCGGGGAATAAACCAGCTCAGGTCACGGGCATTCAGCCGCTGGTCGCCCATATAGGCCTTGGCCGCATATCGGAAAAACTGCAATGTGAGTTGCCATTCAACCCGCTGACGGGCTGAATCGGGCACGGCTGCCATTCCATTGGCCTGAACCGAATCTGCCCAGGCTTGCAGGTAGGCATTATAAATGGAGCTATCCCTGCTGTATTCCAGGTAATTCGCCTGCAGGTTCCAGAAATGGAGGGCCTGCTCTGCTACACCCGTACTGTCGAACCAGGCAAACTGATAATTTCGTTGGATGTAAAAATTACGGACCAGTTGCCGGGCTGTATCGGGCATGGAGCGTTCGTCCAGGAATTTTTCCAGGGATGCGCTATCGAAAAACAGGGTGGAGAAGGCATTCTGTCCGGTGATGGCCGTATCGCGGACAGCGGGAGACTGACCATTGGCCGAGGGCTCCTGGCAGGCAGGAAGTAGGCTTAAAAAAATGATTGAAATCAAAAAAAAGCAGGGCCAGCACGGGCTGGAAAGGTATCTTTGGCGCCGATTCATAAAAGGAATAAGTCAATGGTTTGAGGTAAAGGTAGGAATCCTTCAAATTCCTTTTGGAAATGATGGATTTTAGCTGCCAACCCTTACCTTTGCGGCAAAATTCGAAAACCTCACCTTAAAAGGTCTTCATATATGTCAACGAAAGGAAAGATCAAGCAAATCATCGGGGCCGTACTGGACGTGCAGTTCGATGGCAAACTGCCAGAAATTCTCAATGCCCTTGAAATCAAGCGCCCGAATGCGGATCCGCTGGTGCTGGAAGTACAGCAACATCTTGGAGAAGACAGCGTGCGCTGTATCGCGATGGATGGTACCGAAGGTCTGGTACGTGGAATGGAAGTTGTTGACACAGGTAAGCCGATCGCAATGCCGGTTGGAGACGGAATTTATGGCCGTTTGTTTAATGTAACCGGTGATCCAATTGATGGATTGCCTGCAATTGATAAAAGTAATGGCCGTGCCATTCACGCCAAACCACCCTTGTTCGAAAACCTGAGTACTTCCACTGAAATTCTTTACACTGGTATTAAGGTAATTGACCTGATTGAACCATATGCTAAAGGTGGTAAAATCGGTCTGTTCGGTGGTGCGGGTGTAGGTAAAACCGTATTGATCCAGGAATTGATCAACAATATCGCAAAAGGACACGGTGGTTTATCCGTATTTGCGGGTGTTGGTGAGCGTACCCGTGAGGGAAATGACCTGATGCGTGAAATGATCGAGGCAGGTATCATGAAATATGGGGAAGCCTTCAAGCACAGCATGGAAGAAGGCGGATGGGACCTTGATAAAGTAAACCTCGAAGAACTGAAAGATTCCAAAGCGACTTTCGTATTCGGTCAGATGAATGAACCTCCCGGAGCCCGTGCACGTGTGGCACTGAGCGGACTGACGATTGCGGAATACTTCCGTGATGGTGATGGTACCGGAAAAGGAAAAGACATCCTGTTCTTCGTTGATAATATCTTCCGTTTCACCCAGGCAGGTTCCGAAGTATCGGCGCTGTTGGGACGTATGCCATCTGCGGTGGGATACCAGCCTACCCTGGCTACAGAAATGGGATTGATGCAGGAACGAATCACATCCACTAAAAATGGTTCTATTACCTCCGTACAGGCGGTATATGTACCTGCGGATGACTTGACGGATCCCGCTCCGGCAACTACCTTCGCCCACCTGGATGCCACAACAGTATTGAGTCGTAAGATTGCTGACCTTGGTATCTATCCTGCGGTGGATCCCCTGGATTCAACCAGCCGTATCCTGACTCCTCTCATTGTTGGTGATGCGCACTATAATACTGCGAACCGCGTGAAGCTGATCCTTCAGCGTTATAAGGAACTTCAGGATATCATTGCGATCCTTGGTATGGATGAATTGAGCGATGAAGATAAAATGACCGTACAGCGCGCCCGTAAAGTGCAGCGTTTCCTTAGCCAGCCCTTCTTTGTGGCTGAGCAGTTCACTGGTCTGAAAGGAGTATTTGTAAGCATCGAGGATACAATTCGTGGATTTAACATGATCATGGATGGTGAAGTGGATGAGTATCCGGAAGCTGCTTTCAACCTGGTAGGTACCATTGAAGACGCGATCGAAAAAGGTAAGAAGCTCCTGGCACAGGCACAGGGATAAGACAGGAATTGTTCCGAATCATTGAAACGAACGTATGAACTTAGAAATATTGACCCCAGAACGCAAGCTCTATTCAGGTGATGTGTACGGAGTACAGTTGCCTGGTGTGGACGGACTGTTTGAGGTTCTCGAAAAACACGCACCCATGGTAAGTGCGCTCAAGGCGGGTAAGCTGAAAGTGTTGAAAGACAAGCAGCAATCTGATACCGAGCAGTATTCCATCCAGGGTGGCTTTGTGGAAGTTTTTCAGAACAAGGTGACCGTTTTAGTGGAAGGGGCCATACCTATGAATGATTAACACCAAGTGTCTTTTGGAATAACTAATCCCGCAGTTAACAGCTGCGGGATTTTTTTTCGGTTACTGGTTGCAGCTATATTTTCATTTTTTTGCTCTTGTAAGAAAAGGCCGTATGAAGAAACACCTGCTTTTGCCTTTCCTTATCCTTTTGGGCTTCAACAGTTATACACAACCGAAACGGATAACTGCGGACACTAAAATTGAATCCGTAACAGTCTTTCTGAAAGGAGCGGAGATTAAAAGAACCGGAACGGTTGCAGTACCACTTGGTAAATCAGAACTGGTATTACAGGGAATCTCTACAGATATTGAATCGCCCAGTGTGCAGGTAAAACTGGAAGGAGACCTTACCATTCTTTCAGTGGGTGTTCGAAAGAATTTTTTACAGGAAGAAAAGATCCGTGAGGAAGTAAAGCAATTGCAGGACCAGATTAATGGCATAGAAGAAAAGCAATCGCGCCAGCGCAAAATGCTTGAAGTATTGAAGCAGGAAGAAGCCATGCTGGTGAGAAACCAGGAATTAAAATCAGGAACAGTTGCTGTTAAGCCGGCTGATCTGAAAGCCGCCCTGGATTTCCAACGAGAGCGGTTGGAAGAGTTGTATAACAAGCAACTGGAAATTGAAAAAAGCCAGGTGAAACTGGAAAAGGACAAACAGTCTTTGCGGAACCAGGCCAATGAGATGAACAGTGTACGAAATCTGGCGGTAAATGAAATTTATGCAGTTGTCGAATGCCGCCGTGCAGGGCTGGTGCCGTTGTCGGCAACTTACCTGGTAAATAAAGCGGGATGGCATCCATCCTATTCGATTTCCGTGAAAGATATCAGTGCTCCACTTGACATTCAGTTTGTGGCGAATGTGTACCAGTCGAGCGGAGAAGTGTGGAAGGATATTAAGCTGGCTTTGTCAAGTGGAAATCCGTCCCAGAATAATGAGAAGCCACAGCTGGAGCCCTGGTATTTGAGGTATATGACTCCTGGAATGAGTTCCGGACAGTTTCGAAATGTGCTGAATGGAACTGCTGCGCAGGGCAGGGTGGTGGAAGACAAGGGAATGCCGATTGCCGGAGCAAGCGTGATGGTCAAAGGAACGGCAGCTGGTACGCTAACCGATGCGAACGGTTATTTTTCCTTGAATGCTGTTCCCAGAGGAGCAACCCTGGTGGTTAGTAGTGTCGGTTTCCAGGGAAGGGAAATGATTTTCACAGGTGGTTTCTTAAGTATTCCATTAGCCTACTCGGCGAATGCATTGGAAGAAGTGGTCGTGATGGGATATGGTGGCACAAGCGATGCCCTGGAAGGAAGCGTTGCAGGTGTTCAAAGGAGTAAAAGGGAAATGTCACCCAAGCCTCTGGAAGTAACCACCACCTACCAACCCACCACCACCAAATACGAGATCAAAGAAATTTATACCATCCTCAATGATGGTAAAGTAAATACCATTGATGTAAAGAAATCTTCGCTTCCGGCGGTATATGAATATTATGCCGCACCTAAACTGGAGGAGGCAGCCTATCTGACAGCCCGGCTCACGAATTGGCAGGAACTGGAGTTGATGGCCGGTGAAGCAAACCTGTTTTTTGAAGGCACATTCCTGGGCAAGAGTTTTATAGATCCCGCACTGGCAGAAGATACGCTGTATCTGTCACTCGGCCGGGACGCGAATGTGATAGTGAAACGCACGCTGGTAAAGGATTTCAGCTCGAAACGATTCATGGGCGGAAACAAATCGGAAAGCAAACAATTTGAACTGAGTGTGCGCAACAACAAAAAACAACCTATTACTATTTTACTGGAGGATCAATATCCGATTTCCACCATGAAGGAGATTGAAGTGGAGCGGGATGGACATGATGGCGGCCGGTTGAACAGTGAAACCGGACTGGTAAGCTGGAACCTTACGTTAGCACCGGGAACAGAACAAAAGAAAACAATTCGGTTCACGGTAAAATATCCAAAAGAAAAACGTCTGCAACTGGATTGATTTCGTAGGTATACTAAAACCGTTCAAACACGTTTGAATAAACCGTTTTATCACGCTGGCAGGTGATTCGTTCCCTTTGTACTTTCACTCCGGGAACCAGCCATAGACGAAGAGTGAATACGTGAGAAGGAAATTGGCTGGAGGGGTAGTAAGTGGAACAAAAAACCGGACTTCCTATGAAGTGCCGGTTTTTTGTTTAGTTAAGTTGCGGATCGATGGGATAATTGATCAGCTGCTCGTATTCTCCTCCCAGGTCTTTCAGGGCTTCTTTCCAGATGGCATTCTGATCTATCTCAAAAACAAGTCGCTGGTTGCCTTTGGAGGTGATCCAGGACTTCTCTTTCAGCTCATTTAGTAATTGTCCTTCGGACCAGCCGGAATATCCAATAAAAAAGCGGATACCCCGGGGTGTTATTTCGTTATCGCGTAAAAGTTGTACGGCAGTTTCGAAATCTCCTCCCCAATAAATACCCTCCGCTACTTCAAAACCTCCGGGAATCAGATCCGGATATTGATGCAAAAAATGGATGGTATCAACCTGTACTGGTCCGCCGTAATAAACAGGTAAGGGCATGCCCTCCGCACTGGCCATCAACTGATCCAGCGTGAAATCATACAAACGGTTTAAAACAAACCCGAAACTGCCCTCTTCCTGGTGTTCACAAAGGAAAACCACCGTACGCATGAAATTAGGGTCCTTCAGAAAAGGATCCGCAATTAAAAGGGTTCCTGCAGCAGGTAAGATTTGTGTCATACAGTTAATTTATGGAATATTGGGAAATAGAACAATATTTGTTCAGGATCGCCTATAAACAACTGTTAATTCACAGCGGGAATGCAGGGGCAGATAGGCCAAATCATTAACCAACGCTATTTTTGCCGGAATGAAGCGAATTTTTCCTTTGATCATTTTACTGGTGGCTCTTTCCCTGGTTGGCATCATTGTCATCCAGATATCCTGGTTTCGGAGTATGCTGGTGGTAAAGGAAGAACAGCTGGCTGATAATATTGTCAAAGCAATGGGACAAACGGGAGAGGAGCTGATGGCCCAGAAAGGCACCCTGCCATCGCTGAAAAATCGCCGGCTGCGTCCCAATCTGAGCTGGCCTTCCGATCAGTTAATGATGGAACTGATGAAGCCCTCAACTATTTCCGAAAAATTCACTCCCTTCGAAGTGCAGGAAAAATTGAGAAAAAATTTCAACGCATTTGGTTTGAAAAATACCCGCTTTGAATTCCTGATCACATCTGATGCGGGTTTTCTTACCTACGATGAACTTCGCTCGCCGGGTTTCGACAAAGTATTTGAAGATACCGTGCGAAACCGTCGGTTTATTTATCCCTTACTGGTTCCGGGTGGCAGTAATATGGAAGGACTGGTTCCGGAAGAAGCGATGGTAGTGGTGGTGCCCAATGTGAAGAATATTGTGTTTAAGGAGTTGCGCTGGATGCTGAGTGGTGCCATCCTGTTTACATTAATTCTACTGGCTGCCTTTTATGTTACGGTAAGTGCCTTGTTGCGTCAGAAAAAACTCAGTGAAATCAAGAACGATTTCATCAACAACATGACGCATGAATTCAAAACACCACTCGCCACGATCTCACTGGCGGTAGACGCTTTACGAACAGAAAAAGTTTCCAACGATAAAGAGAAGATGCAATATTTCACCGGCATCATCAAGGAAGAAAACAAAAGGATGAACAAACAGGTGGAAACCATTCTGCAGGCGGCTCTTATGGACCGCCAGGAAATCAATCTGAATAAAAAGCCGGTGCATGTGCATGCAGTAATTGAGCAGGTATTGGAGAATTTTGATCTGCAGTTGCAGCACAAGAATGGTTATGCGGATCTGCACCTGAATGCGAAGAATGATCTGATCATGGCCGATGAAGTTCATTTCACTAACCTGATCAATAACCTGGTTGACAATGCCGTAAAATACTCCAAAGACAACCTGGTGTTAAAACTCTACACCAGCTCCAATGCAAGGGGTATTGTGATTCGAATTGAGGATAATGGCATTGGAATGAGCAAGGAAAGTGTGAAGCGGATTTTCGAAAAATTCTACCGTGTTCATACCGGTAATCTGCACAATGTAAAAGGATTTGGACTCGGACTCAGTTATGTGAAAACCATTGTGGATGCACACCAGGGAAAAATAAAAGTAGATAGTACTATTGGGAAAGGAACCGCTTTCACCATTGAAATGCCCTACAGTAAAGAATCCTGATTATTGTTTGCACCAGAGCAGGGAGCCGTCACCATAACTCAGGAAACGGAATTCATGATCAAGCGCGTATTGATAGATTTTTTTCCAATCCTCTCCAACAACAGCAGCAATCAGCAATAGCAAAGTAGATTGAGGCTGGTGAAAATTTGTGATCAGTCCCCTGATCATACGCATGGTATAACCGGGTGTGATGAGAATCTGTGTTTTACAGATAAGGCAATCCAATTGGCGGTTATCCATCCAGGTTAGTAAGGATTGTAATGCTACTGTTGCAGGCAACGACTTGTGCATCCATTCATCATACACTTCCCACTGGTTGATACTGAGTTCTCCGATGGAAGCCTGGGGCAGGTAATGCGCTTTTACTCCCATCCAATAGAGGGTTTCCAGTGTTCTTAGCGAAGTAGTTCCAACTGCTATCAGGTGATCAGCCTGTTGCTGAAGGTTTTTAATAGAATCCCGGCTAACATCAATGTACTCGGCATGCATATCATGCCCCTGCATGGTATCGGATTTTACCGGTTGAAAGGTTCCGGCGCCAACATGCAGGGTGACCATTTCTTTACGTATGTTCTTTTCCGTTAGGTGATTCAGAAGTGATTGGGTAAAATGAAGACCTGCCGTAGGCGCAGCTACAGATCCTTCTGCTTCTGCGTACACGGTTTGATACCGTTGTTCGTCGGTGCTGTCAGCTGCTCTTTTGATATAAGGAGGAATTGGAACTTTTCCGGCGAGGTGTAATACTTCTGCAAAACTTAGCGTGGGTTGGTTCCAGGTGAACCGGATCAGGTATTCACCGGATCGTTTTTCAGCGAGCCTGGCTTCCAGTTTCAGGCCGGATTCCGATTCCAGTTCCAATACCTGTCCATCTTTCCATTTGGCTGCTCCTCCAACCAGGCAAACCCAAAACACATCTCCTTTCTGCAACATCGCGGTGGTAATATCGGGGTACCTTTTATCCGGCTCCAGGCAGAACAACTCTAGTGCTCCTCCTGTAGGTTTACGGAAGGCGAGGCGGGCTTGTACCACCTTGGTGTTGTTGAATACCAGGGTATAGCCGGATGGGATCAGTTCCGGTAGTTCCCGGTAGGTATATGCTGATATATTGCCAGCCTGGTATACCAGGAGTTTCGAGGCATCTCTTTCTGCGAGTGGATACAGGGCGATCCGCTCCTCAGGCAGATGATACCGGAAAGCTTCAATTCGAATGGAACGGGGGTTTTCTGCAGTAGCCATGAGGGCGCAAATTTCAACAAATAAGTCGAATATTCAGCTTATCCACAGCTATTCACATTCAATTCACAGCCTTCTCACGGGTTTACCCACATTTTCGGCGGAAACGTAGATCTACTAAGGGTTTGACGTAAATCTCCCATGTGGATAAAATAAAGCATCCAAAATTTCTCCCGTAAGTGGGAAAAAGTGTTATTTTGTGGTAATAAATGTCAAAATCAGGGCATATATCGATAAATGAAAGGTTTTCTGGGCGAATACGAAGCAACGCTGGACGCCAAAGGGCGCTTCCTCCTCCCGGCCGGGCTGAAAAAGCAACTGCCGGAGAACGCGATGCCATTCGTCATCAACCGTGGGTTTGAAAAATGCCTCACCTTATATCCCCAGGCAAGCTGGGAACCGATATATGCGCAGATCAGCAAGCTGAATGATTTTGACCCCAAAGTACGGGAATTCAGAAGGTTTTTCATGAACGGGGCCACAGAGGTGGAGCCCGATACAGCCGGAAGGTTGCTATTGCCTCCCAATCTGAAAGAATATGCTGGGCTATCCAAAGACATCGTACTGGTGTCGGCGGTCGACAAAATTGAGATTTGGGACAGTGCAACCTATAAGAAGTTCTTTGAATCGTTTTCAGCTGACAGTTTCAGCAGCCTGGCACAACAGGTGATGGGTGGCGGAAACGGAAACGGGGTTTGATATGCAGGAGGAAGCTTACCATATACCGGTACTGCTTGCCGAATGCCTGGAGGCCCTGCAGATTGATCCGGCTGGCACCTATGTGGATTGCACCTTCGGTGGAGGCGGGCATTCCAGGGCCATACTCGATAAGCTGGGTCCGGATGGGCGGTTAGTGGCCTTTGACCAGGATGCAGATGCCGCACAGAATCTGCCGGATGATCCGAGGGTCTTGTTTGTACCGCATAATTTCCGGCACCTGCAACGCTTCCTTCGGTTGCATAAGATAAACAGTGTGAATGGGGTGCTGGCAGATCTGGGAGTGAGCAGTCACCAGTTTGATGAAGCGGAGCGCGGTTTTTCCATTCGCTTTGATGCTGACCTGGACATGCGCATGGATGCCCGTTCTGAACGAACTGCCGCACAGCTTTTACAAACCTACTCCGAACAGCAACTGCATAAATTATTTGAGCAGTACGGAGAAGTAACGAATGCCAGAACGCTAGCAAAAACCATTGTAACCCTCAGGGCTACGATGCCGATGCAAACCATTCAGCAGTTCAAAGCTGCCATTCAGGGTGTGGTGAAAGGCAATCCGAATAAATACCTCGCGCAGGTTTTCCAGGCGCTGCGGATTGAGGTGAATGATGAGATGGGGGCGCTGAAACAATTACTGGAGCAATTGCCTGAAGTATTGGTGCAGGGAGGAAGAGCGGCAATCATCACCTTTCATTCCCTGGAAGATCGACTGGTGAAACAGTTTTTCAAACAGGGAAGTTTTGAACCGGAGGAAGATCATCCCTTTGAAAACAAAAAACAGGTGAGTCTGCTGAAAGTGATAACGAAAAAGCCCATTGTACCAACAATGGAAGAACAAAAAAGAAACAGCCGCTCCCGGAGTGCAAAACTCAGGGTGGCAGAACGAATATAAAGACGGTCTATATCGTAGTAGTGAAATGTTAATGTCCTATTGATCAACCAGCCAGTCGTATGAAAAAACAAAACGACAAAAAAGAAAAAAGATTCCGGATCAACTACCAGGCGGTAGTGCAAAACCTGCCTTTTTTTCTTTTCCTGAGTGCACTGGCCGTGGTGTATATCTACAACGGACACTATTCTGATAAGATTATCAAATCCATCAGCAGAACCAATAAGGAGTTAAAGGAACTGCAGTTTGAATATAAAACGATAAAAAGTGAAGTGATGTTTCGCAGCAAACAAACGGAGGTTGCGAAGGCGGTAGCTCCACTTGGATTAATGGAATTAACAACGCCTCCGGTGGTCATTAAAAAAGATGCCGGACAGTAATAAAAACAGAAACCTAATCGACCGGCGCTGTGGAAGTAAAACGCGACATACTGTGGAGAGTGTACCTGTGTTTTATCGGTATGGTAGTGTTTGCATTTCTGGTGATTGGGAAAGCTCTTTACATACAACAGGCTGAAGGCGCCTACTGGAGAAGCAAAAGCGACAGCTTGCATACCAAGATCATAAATCTGGATGCGGACCGTGGTACCATCTACAGTGAAGACGGCAGTATGCTGAGTACTTCGATACCCTATTTCAATATTTATATTGATTTCGGTGCCGAAGGATTGAGAGATAAAAACGGAAAACGGTTTCGTGAACATCTCGATTCGCTCAGTTATTCGCTGGCTGGTCTTTTTCAGGATAAATCTGCGGATGGTTACAAAAAACTGCTGCAAGCCGGCTACCGGAAAAAAGATCGCTATTTTCTGCTGAAGAAAAATATCGATTTCGAGCAGTACAAACAACTGCGGGAATTTCCACTGGTACGGCTGGGCAGAAACAAAAGCGGATTTATTGCAGAGGTAAAAAGCAGACGACTGAATCCCTTTGGTATGCTCGCGAACAGAACGATCGGACTGGCAAGGGAGAATGCGCAGAATGTTGGTCTCGAAAGAACCTATGACAGTCTGCTTAAAGGAGAAACAGGAAAAAGGCTGGTTCGTTTCATCGCAGGAGGTGTAGCAGTTCCGGTGGAAGGGTATGAAGTGGAGCCGGAAAATGGAAAAGATCTGATCACCACGCTGGATGTGAATATCCAGGACATCGCTCAACAGGCCTTGCTCAAAATGATGATCGAGAATGAAGCGGTAAACGGAACCTGCATTGTGATGGAAGTAGCCACCGGAAAAATCAAAGCGATTGCCAACCTGGGAAAAAGAGGAGAAGGTGAATACTGGGAGGATCTGAACTATGCGATCCGTGCTTCTGAACCCGGTTCCACGTTCAAACTGGCAACCATGCTGGCGGTACTGGAAGACGGGAAAGCGAATCTCGGATCACAGGTAAACCTGGAAAATGGCGTATGGCAGGTAAACCGGAGAACGGTGTACGACAGTGAACGTCACAAACGGACCAATGTATCGCTGCAGCAGGCTTTTGAGTTGAGCAGTAATGTGGGAATGGCAAAAATGGTGATGCAGCATTATAACGGTAACCCGGAGAAGTTCATCGGTCATTTGAAACGGTTACGCTTACACGAAGTTTCGGGGATTGATCTGGTTGGTGAAACACAGCCCATCATCAAAACTCCGAAATCCAAAACCTGGAGTGCTACTTCGCTGCCCTGGATGTCGTTTGGATATGAAGTGCTGGTGAGCCCGCTGCAAACCCTGATGTTGTACAACGCAGTGGCAAATAATGGTAAGATGATGCGGCCCTACCTGGTACAGGAAGTGCAGCAGGATGGCAGAACGATCTGGAACAGGGAGCCCGAAGTGATGGTGGAATCGATTTGCAAGGAAACAACACTGAAGCAATTGAAGACGAGCCTGGAAGGTGTTGTGTTGAATGGTACTGCAAAATCACTGTCTACTCCGTATTACAGTATCGCCGGGAAAACAGGAACGGCCCTGGTAGCGAACGGAAGCAGAGGATACGCAGATCATATTTATCAGTCGTCTTTTGCCGGGTATTTTCCGGCGGACAACCCAAGATACAGTTGCATTGTGGTGATTAAGAACAAACCCTTTGCTGCAAAATATTACGGCGGAACGGTAGCCGGACCGGTATTCCGGGAAATTGCCGATAAGCTCTTTGCATTGGAGGCACAGCAGATACCTGTTCAGACAGTGTCTTTGCCGAAGCCCGACAGCAGTAAGTTTCGTTATGCCGGAGCAAATGAAAAAATGAAGACGGTTATGCAAACGCTGAGCTTGCCGTACAAAGACAGTGCTGCTCAAACGGATTGGGCAGTGCTCGAAGCGGATGAAAATTATCGCTCGGTTGTAAAAGCATTGGATGCAAAAAGCTCAGGACAAATGCCGGATCTGAAGGGAATGGGATTAAGAGATGCGCTCTTCCTGCTGGAAGAACGAAAACTGAAAGTGCAGGTTAAAGGCAAAGGAAAAGTGATCAGCCAGTCGCTGGCTCCGGGAAGTATGATTCAACCAAAACAAACGATTACGATTGAATTGAATTGATGACCAGTTTGCAGGATATATTATACGGGGTTTCGATCCGCTCGGTGCAAGGAAACCTGCTTACGGAGCCAAAGGATCTGCAGATTGATTCGAGAAAAATAGTATCCGGTTCCTGTTTTATTGCCATTAAGGGAGTACAGGCGGATGGTCACCAGTTCATTGAAAAAGCGGTTGCAGCAGGTGCGGGTTCGGTAATTGCGGAAGTGCTGCCGGCTGAACTGAAAGAAGGAGTGGTGTATGTACAGGTGGCGGATAGTTCAGTAGCAGCAGGTGTGATGGCCTCCAATTTTTACGGGCAGCCATCCAGTAAGTTAAAACTGGTGGGTGTAACCGGTACCAATGGAAAAACAACGGTTGCGACCCTCTTGTACAAGCTCTTTACATCATTGGGATATGATTGCGGATTGATCAGTACGGTGAATAATGTAATCGCCGGAGAAGTGATCGAAGCAACCCATACTACGCCGGATGCTATCCAGCTGCAGGCTTTGCTGAAGCGGATGGTAGATAAAGGTTGCCGGTATGCATTCATGGAAGTGAGCTCTCATGCTATTCATCAAAACCGAATTGCAGGATTGGAATTCGCTGGCGGCATGTTCACCAATATCACGCATGATCACCTGGATTATCATAAAACCTTTGATGAATATATCAGGGTGAAGAAAAAGTTCTTTGATGAGTTGCCTGCTTCGGCTTTTGCGATCAGCAACCTGGATGACAAACGTGGAATGGTAATGCTGCAAAACACCGTTGCCAGCAAGCAGTACTACAGTTTGCGTTCGATGGCTGAATTCAAAGGCAAGATACTGGAGAATGGACTGACAGGTTTGCTGATGACGATCAATGATCAGGAAGTTCATTTCAGGTTGATTGGAGAGTTTAATGCGTACAATCTGCTGGCTGTGTATGGTGCTGCAGTTAACCTGGGAGAAGATAAGCAGGAGGTGCTGGAATGCTTAAGCAAATTATCCGGAGCGGAAGGAAGATTTGATTACCAGGTGTCACCAGTTGATAAGATCATTGGCATTGTGGACTATGCACACACACCGGATGCATTGCTGAATGTGCTGAAAACGATTAAGCAGCTGAAGCAGGGAGAGGAGAAAGTGATTACGGTAGTGGGTTGCGGAGGTGATCGGGATAAAACCAAACGTCCGATTATGGGGCAGGTGGCCTGTGAGTTCAGCGATAAAGCGATTTTCACTTCCGACAATCCGAGGTCAGAAGATCCCGAAGCGATTCTACGTGATATGGAAGCGGATTTGAACTCGGCAGCAAGGCGAAAATATATTTCAATCGCCGATCGGAGACAAGCAATAAGAACAGCATTTAGCCTGGCGATGCCAGGTGATATCATACTGGTGGCAGGTAAAGGACACGAGCATTACCAGGAAATAAAAGGAGTGAAACATCACTTTAATGATAAAGAGGAGATGGAAAGGGTAATAAGGGAGTTGGGAAGATAGGAGGAAAGGAAGAGGGAGGAATGGAAGAGGGAACAAAGGAGACAAAGGAGACAAAGGAGACTTTATAAAGATATTTTGAGTTTGAAAAGGGCAATTCATATTTCCCAATTCATACTTCCAAATTCTTAGGACGGTTACATTCAATCACAGTCACCGGCTGGACACCGGTTGACAACCAGTAACAAAAACCATCATGCTGTACCACTTAATTGATTGGTTAAAGGAAATGGACATCCGAATCCCGGGAAGTGCGCTCTTGCAGTTTATCACTTCCCGGGTGTTACTGGCTGTGATTTTATCACTCGTCATCACTACGGTATTTGGGAAAAAGCTGATTAATTTTTTGCGGAATAAACAGGTGGGTGAATCTGTCAGGGATCTTGGATTAGCAGGGGAAGAGCAAAAGAAGGGAACGCCAACAATGGGAGGACTCATCATCATCCTGGCAATACTTCTGCCTACCCTCTTGCTCGCTGATCTGAATAAAGCCTATGTGCGATTAATGATATTTTCAACCATCTGGTTGGGTATTATCGGATTTGTGGACGATTACCTGAAACTGCGTGCCAAAAGAATCGCACAGAAACAGGGCGTGGCCTATAAAAAAGGGGATAAGGATGGATTGGCTGGCTGGTTCAAAATATTGGGACAGGTAGGATTGGGGTTGATTATCGGACTCACACTTTTATTCAACGACAATACCAAGGTATGGAGAGAGTATAAAGGTGTGCCGGGTTCGAATGAAAATGTGAAAGTAGTGAAGCAGCAGAATACGGAACGGTATTTTGTAGAAGCAAATGAACCCATTACAACTATTCCGTTTGTAGCCGGACATGAATTCAATTATGCCAAATTACTTCCGGAAGCAGTACGAGGATTCACCTCTGTACTATACGTACTAATTGTAATTTTTATAGTAACAGCCGTTTCTAACGGTGCAAATATCACCGATGGAATCGATGGATTGGCAACGGGTGTCAGTGCGATAATTGGTGTTTGTTTAGGCGTATTTGCCTACGCGAGTGGTAATCTTTTGTTGGCCGATTACCTGAATATCATGTATATCCCAAATCTTGGTGAACTATCGATTTTTATTGGCGCGATGACGGGGGCCTGTGTTGGATTTCTTTGGTACAATGCGTATCCCGCTCAGGTATTTATGGGAGATACCGGAAGTTTAACATTGGGAGGAATAATCGCAGCGCTGGCTATTATAGTGAGAAAAGAATTACTTATTCCCATCTTTTGCGGTGTGTTTCTGGTGGAGAATCTGAGTGTAATGTTACAGGTGAGTTATTTCAAATACACCAAAAAGAAATACGGTGAAGGGCGACGAATCTTTTTAATGAGTCCGCTTCATCACCATTATCAAAAGCTTGGTTATCACGAAAGCAAGATCGTAACACGGTTTTGGATCGTAACTATATTTTGCGTGATTTTCTCGATTGTAACCTTGAAAATCCGCTAGGAGAGTAGCGAAAAACCACCTGCCTGAGAAATTGATATTGTGGTGCAGTGAATCCTATGTTTATGAAAAGCCCCCGAATTGTGGGTAGCATGAATCAGCGAATGAATCAGTTTGTAGTCATATTGGGTGCCGGTGAAAGCGGTGTAGGTGCTGCCATTCTTGCTAAAAGAATGGGTTTCACCTGCCTTGTGAGTGATGCCGGAAAATTGCAGCCCCCTCATCTCGAAGAACTGAAGCAATTTGATATTGAATGGGAAGAAGGGCATCATAGTGAAGAACGCATACTCACGGCTGATATTGTGATTAAGAGTCCGGGTATTCCTGAAAAAAATTCCCTTGTAAAAAAGATTCGCGAGAAAGGTATTGAACTGGTGAGTGAAATTGAATGGGCCTGGCGATTCATTGGAGACAGTAAAGTGATTGCTATTACTGGAAGCAATGGGAAAACGACTACTACAGCATTGACTTATCATATCTGTAAACATGCGGGATTGGATTGTGCACTGGTTGGAAATATTGGTTACAGCTTTGCCAGGCAGGTTGCACTGGATCCAAAGCCCTGGTATGTGGCGGAGGTGAGCAGTTTTCAACTGGATGATATAAAAGAATTCAGGCCACATGTGGCAGTTCTGACAAATATTACCGAAGACCATTTAGACCGGTACGACTATCAGTTTATCAATTATATCCGGAGCAAATTCCGGATTACCATGAACCAGGGACCATCCGATTATTTCATCTACTGTGAGGATGATGAGGTAACGATGCAACATATAAATGAATTCCAACTACTATCTAACCCATTACCTATTAGTATGAGAAAAGAATTACTGCAGGGCGCCTTTATCAAAGACCAGGAAATGAACATCGCGACAAAAGATGAAAAATTCCAGATGAGCATTTACGATTTCGCGCTCAAAGGCAAACACAATCAATACAATACTATGGCAGCAGGGTTGGCCGCGTCTGTAATCGGATTGCGCAAGGATAAGATCAGGGAAGCCATTCAGTCGTTTGAAGCGCTGGAACATCGGATGGAAACCGTAGCCACGGTACGTGGAGTGGAATTCGTCAATGATAGTAAGGCGACCAATGTGAACAGTACCTGGTATGCACTGGAAAGTATGAACAAACCGGTCATCCTGATTTTGGGTGGAGTGGACAAGGGGAATGATTATTCTCTGTTACTGGACCTGGTGAAAGAAAAAGTAAAAGCGATTGTATGCATGGGTGTGGACAACCGAAAAATCCAGGAGGCTTTTCAGAACCATGTACCGGTTATGGTGAATACGGGAAGTGCAGCAGAAGCCGTGCATTCCGCTTTCCAGCTATCGAACAAGGGCGATGTGGTATTGTTGAGTCCGGCTTGTGCCAGCTTTGACCTGTTTAAAAATTACGAAGACCGCGGTAAGCAGTTTAAAGAAGCTGTATTAGCGCTCTAAAAACGAAGAATGAACCAACTCTTAAATAAAACCAAAGGCGATAAAGTGATCTGGGCACTGGTAGTGCTCCTGGCACTGATGTCGTTGCTGGTGATATATAGTTCCACTGGTTCATTGGCCTATAAAATGTATAAAGGGAATACCGAAATCTATCTGTTCAAGCAGGTGGTGTTTATCGGTGTGGGACTGGTGCTGATTTATTTTTTCCACCAGGTAAATTATACCATTTATTCCCGTGTGTCGAAAGTGTTGTTCTGGCTGGTTATTCCGCTCTTGATCTATACCCTGTTTTTTGGAGTTCGGCTGAATGAAGGAAGTCGCTGGATCAAACTCCCTATTATCAATCTGACCTTTCAAACATCCGACCTGGCAAAGCTGGTATTGTTCATGTATCTGAGCCGGATGCTGAGTAAAAAGCAGGAAGTGATCAAGGATTTTAAAAAAGGTTTTCTGCCGCTGATCATACCTGTTGGCCTTGTATGTGTATTTATTGCTCCGGCCAACTTATCCACGGCTTTGCTGGTTGGCGCTACCAGTATGCTCCTGCTTTTCATTGGGAGAGCCAGTATGCAACACCTGTTTTATACCGGACTGATTGCCATGGTTCCGGTAGTGATCCTGATTCTGATGGCAGTATGGCAGCATAAAGAAGGAAACGGTGTAGCGCCTAAGGTGGAAAATCGCAATAAGCTAACGGCAAGGGTCGCTACCTGGGTGAACCGGGTGGAAACCTTTATGTATGGCAGTGATCTGAAAAATGATGAGGATAATTACCAGGTTAACCAGGCAAAAATAGCGATTGCGAAAGGGGGCTGGATGGGGTTGGGCCCGGGCAATAGTGAACAACGCAACTTTTTGCCACACCCGTATTCTGATTTCATTTATGCGATCATCATAGAAGAATATGGAATTGCGGGAGGAGCATTTGTGTTGTTTGTATACCTCGTGTTTTTATTCCGGAGTATTCAACTGTTCCGGAAATGTCCGTTTGCCTTTGGTGCTTTCCTTGCATTGGCATTGAGTTTTACGCTCGTCATACAGGCCATGACCAATATGGCAGTAAATGTGAACCTGTTTCCGGTAACCGGAGTAACACTCCCATTGGTAAGTATGGGAGGAAGCAGCTTTTTATTTACCTGTACGGCGATCGGAATTATTCTGAGTGTATCCAGGTTTGTAGAGAAAAATCAATTGGAAGGTAAAGAGGAGGAAGAAGAAGAGGAAGAAACGCATGACGAAAAGGAGGTAGCCCATGCCTAAGCGGATTATCATAGCAGGAGGAGGAACCGGTGGGCACATATTTCCGGCAGTGGCAGTGGCCAATGCTATAAAAAAACTGGCGCCCTCCACCGAAATTCTGTTCGTTGGCGCCAAAGGAAAGATGGAAATGGAAAAAGTGCCGCAGGCCGGTTACCAGATAGAAGGGCTTGATATTGCTGGATTCAATCGTACGGCACTCTGGAAAAATATTTCGCTGCCCTTTAAACTGATCAAAAGTTTTTTCCAGGTACGTGGCATATTTAATCGCTTTCAACCCGACCTGGTATTTGGTGTAGGAGGATATTCCAGTTTCCCTGTATTGAAATATGCACAGCAACAAGGGATTCCAACCTATTTGCATGAGGCCAATTCCTTTGCCGGTAAAACCAATCAGTTGCTTGGCAAGAATGCAAGGACTGTATTTGTTGCTACACCCGGGATGGAGAAATTTTTTCCGGCAGATAAAATCGTGGTGAGTGGAAATCCGGTACGTTCCAACATTGTGAACTGCCAATTATCAAAAACGGATGCGGCCCGATTTTTTGGATTGGATCCGGAGCGCCCGATCCTGCTTTCGGTAGGTGGCAGCCTGGGTGCCAAAAGTATCAATGAAGCCATCGCGGCCGGACTGGATGCTTTACAGGCGGCAGGTATTCAGCTGATCTGGCAAACGGGTAAACCTTTTGCGGAGACGGCTAAAACGGCAACGGCTAACCGAAAAGGAATCTGGGTGAATGATTTTATCAAAGAGATGGAGTATGCTTATGCTGCGGCGGATGCGTTGATCTCCAGAGCCGGAGCAATGAGTATTGCTGAAATCTGTGTAGTACATAAACCGGCTGTATTGGTTCCTTATCCCTTTGCAGCAGAAGATCACCAAACCGTGAATGCCGGTTACCTGGTAAAGGAGGAAGCGGGGATTATGGTAAGGGATGGAGAGGCTGCTAAACAGTTGGTGGCTACAGCTATCCGGTTAATGGAAGATCCCGCAAAACGGGAATCCATGACTAAAAAACTGGCCCTCCTGGCAATCCGGGATGCTGATGAATTAATTGCAAAACATTTATTACAATAAACTTGCTATCCGTTAAAGACATACAATCCGTTTATTTTATCGGTATCGGCGGTATCGGAATGAGTGCACTTGCGCGTTATTTCAATGCGCTTGGGAAAACCGTTAGCGGATACGATAAAACGCCTACGCCTCTTACGCAACAACTGGAAGCGGAGGGTATAGCGATTCATTTTGAAGAAAATCTGACACTGATTCCACAGCGCCCGGATCTCGTGGTTTATACCCCTGCTGTGCCGAAACAACACGCCGAACTGCTCTATTACCAGCAGCAGGAAGTGCCTGTACTGAAACGGAGCGAAGTATTGGGCATCATCAGTAACAGTTCGTTCAATATCTGTATTGGTGGAACACATGGTAAAACCACCACTACTACGATGACAGCTCATGTATTGCGACATACAGGTTATGGCTGTAATGCTTTTCTCGGGGGTATCAGTGTGAATTACCAGACCAATTTCTGGAGCGATCCACGAAATGTAGCAGTGATTGAAGCCGATGAATACGATCGCAGTTTTTTACGCCTGCATCCGGATATTGCCGTGATCAGTTCCATGGACCCGGATCACCTGGATATTTATGGAACTGAAAAAAACCTGCAGGACGCGTTCATTGAGTTTTCTCAAAAACTGAAACCGCAGGGACTATTATTCAGCAAATACGGATTGCCAAGATCCTCGGAGCTAAAGGCCGGTAAGCATTTTACGTATAGCCTGGATAATACCAATGCCGATATCTATGCGAAAGATATCCGTATGCAGGATGGCAGCTACAGCTTTTCTGTGAAACTGCCGGATATCGAACTGAATGATGTAGCACTGCATATGGGCGGGTTGCATAATGTGGAGAATGCTTTGGTGGCGATCGCCATTGCGCAGCAGTTGGGAATAAGTCCGGAAAAAATAAAAGAAGCAATTGCGGCATTTAAAGGTGTGAAAAGAAGATTTGAGTATGTAGTGAAAAGTTCTCGCATGGTCTTTGTAGATGATTATGCACACCATCCGGAAGAATTGAATGCGTTGATCAATGGAGCGAAAGCCTTGTTTCCGGATCGTGTCTGCACTGTAATTTTTCAACCGCATCTGTATTCAAGAACCCATGATTTGTCATCGGGTTTTGCTAAGGCACTCAACCAGGCTGACAAGGTGTTGCTATTGCCGATTTATCCGGCAAGAGAATTGCCAATGGAAGGAGTGGAGAGTGCATTGATCGCAAATCAGATGCAAGCGGGAAAAGTTCAACTGATTGAGAAAGCAGCTTTACTGAATCATATTAAAGAAACAATATTGAATAATAAAGATCAGTTGCATTTATTGATAACGGCCGGAGCCGGAGACATCGATGCACTGGTTCTGCCGATTGCAAAATTAACAGAAGACCATGCCGGGTAAAAAAATCAGTATACGAAAAGTGTTGGTGGCCCTCAGCTGGATGCTGGTGGGAGCAACCCTGCTCGTAGTGCTGATCGCAGCAATCAACCGGACCAACGATGCCAATTGTTCAGTAATTAAAGTAACTATTGAAGGATCTGGTGAAACCAGTTTTGTGGATCGTGGAGATATTCTTTCCATAATTGGTGCCAAAACAACCCGATCGTTTGCCGGCAAATCAATGCAGTCAATAGATCTCCGTGGTTTGGAAAACCGCATTCGTAAAAATGTTTGGGTAAGAGATGCAGAGCTCTACTTTAATGCGGATCGGGAACTGGAGATAATGGTTAAGGAACGGACGCCGGTTGTTCGCGTATTTACAGCCAATGGGGCCTCCTGGTACATGGATACAGCCGGTGTGTATCTGCCCATCGTATATGGAAAAGCTCCGGTGAAATTACCGGTAGTGACAGGACTGCCTGAGAAACTATTGAAAAGAAGGTCTGGCGACAGTTCCCTGATAGCAAGGGTATTGGGCATTGTGGAAGTGTTGAATAAGGATCCTTTCTGGGATGCACAAATCGAACAGGTGGTGTATACGCCAGAAAAACAAATTGAACTGATACCCTTGGTGGGAAATCACCGGATCCTGTTTGGCAATGGCAGTGAGGCGGCAAAAAAGTTCTCGCGACTCAAACTGTTTTACGAGAAAGTGCTGATCAAAACAGGCATGAATTATTATGCTACGATTGATCTTGGTTTTGCAGGGCAGGTTGTAGCAACAAGGGCAGCAGGAATATCCACACCCGTGGATAAAAATATAGTTCCGTACAAGCTCACAATAGCACCTTTACAGGTTAGTAATCCAGTATCCTCCGAATCCCGTCTTTTATCCGGTCCAGCCCCTGTGACAACTGCTTTAAAACAACTAAAAACAAGATAGAATGAACAACGAACAACCCATTATTGTAGGGCTCGATATTGGTACAACCAAGATTGCTGCCATTGCGGGTCGCAAAAATGAGTTTGGCAAACTGGAGATTTTGGGATTCGGTCGTGCGAATAGTAATGGAGTCAAGCACGGACAGGTACTGAATATTGACGAAACCATCAAGGCAATTGCAGTTGCACTGGAAAATTGCATCGCCTCCAATCCTGATTTACAGATCAAGGAGGTATATGTAGGGATTGCCGGTCACCATATCAAGAGTTTACAGACCAGAGGAGATATTGTACGTCAGTCTAATGAAGAGGAAATTTCTCAGCGCGAAATTGATCAGCTGATTGCAGATCAGTATAAAACCTATATCCCCGCGGGTGATCAGATCATTGATGTGATACCGCAGGAGTTTACGGTTGATAATTTTCAGAATATTCCCAACCCCATCGGGTATGGCGGTGTGAAAGTGGGTGCCAATTTTCATATCATCACCGGTGATAAAAATGCCATCCGCAACATCAACCGCGCTGTTGAAAAAAGTGGATTACAAACTAAGGATTTGGTACTTCAGCCCCTGGCTTCTGCTGCGGCAGTAATGGGGCAGGAAGATATTGAAGCCGGCGTGGCCATCGTGGATATTGGAGGTGGTACAACTGATCTGGCTGTATTTTATGAAGGCATCCTAAAGCATACGGCTGTTATCCCCTTTGGCGGAGAGAATATTACCAATGATATTAAAACCGGTTTGGGTGTATTGAAAACCCAGGCAGAGCAAATGAAAGTTCAGTTTGGGTCGGCTTTGTCCAATGAAGCAAAAGCGAATGCTTTCATTACAATTCCGGGTATGCGTGGGTTACCACCTAAGGAAATCAGTGTAAAGAACCTTGCCAACATTATCCAGGCAAGAATGAGTGAGATCCTGGATTTTGTAACCTATCATTTGAAGCAGGTTGGCATGGACAGCCGGATGCTCAACGGTGGCATCGTATTAACGGGAGGTGGCTCTCAGCTTAAACACCTGATCCAACTGACAGAATATGTAACGGGCTTGAATGCACGAATAGGTTATCCGAATGAGCACCTGGCTTCGAATCATACCGATGAGTTGACCAAGCCCATGTATGCTACCTGTATCGGTCTGATCCTGAAAGGGTATGACGATTATGAGCGTAACCGGAAACTCTTCACCAAGCAGTTTAAGATGGTGGAAATTCCGAAAGAGCTCAAAAAGGAAATCCAGGAAGCACCTGTACAGGATTCAGTAGCAGCTGATGTTAAAGAAGAACCTGTTGAAGTAACGGCCAGAACACGGAAGCTGGCCGGCATCAATGGCTTTTGGAGCAAATTCAAAGACAACCTGATCGACCTGTTCAAGGAAGAAGAGGATAAGAATTTTTAAGGATCACATACTAACCCAACTATTCTAAAACAAAAACGTGATATGATACACTTTGATTTACCGAAGGAAAAATCATCCATCATTAAGGTGATTGGTGTAGGAGGCGGAGGCAGCAATGCTGTGAACCACATGTTCAGTCAAAGTATTGACGGGGTGAATTTCATTATTTGTAATACAGACGCTCAGGCCATTGCACAAAGCCAGGTGCCTAATAAAATACAACTCGGTCCACACCTGACACAGGGGCTTGGTGCCGGTGCGAATCCAATGATTGGTAAACAGGCAACTGAAGAGAGCCTGGAAGAAATTAAGCGCATCCTTGAAGTAAATACCAAAATGGCTTTCATTACTGCTGGTATGGGTGGTGGAACCGGAACCGGGGGAGCGCCGATCATTGCCAAAATCTGTAAGGACCTCGGTGTACTGACAGTTGGCATCGTGACGACGCCATTTTCCTATGAAGGAAGAAAGCGCCAGTTGCAGGCCGAAGATGGCATTCAGCAACTGAAGGATCATGTGGATACCCTGCTGGTGATCAGTAATGATAAATTGCGGCACCAGTATGGCAACCTCAAAATGAAAGAGGCATTCGCCAAAGCGGATAATGTGTTGGCTACGGCTGCAAAATGTATCACGGATGTGATCAGCAGCACGGGTCAGATCAATGTCGATTTTGCGGATGTATGCACTGTAATGCGGAATGGAGGCGTTGCCATTCTGGGTAATGCAACTGCATCCGGTGAAAATCGGGCACAGCGTGCTATTGAAGAGGCATTGAATTCACCGCTTCTGAATGATAACGATATCCGCGGAGCACGCTGGATCCTTATCAATATCAATTCTGCAGAAGGGGAACATGAATTCACCATGGATGAAGTGGATATTATTCAAAATCATCTGCTGAGCCAGGCCGGTGAGGATACCGATGTTATTCTCGGGTTGGGATATGATGCCTCCCTTGGAAATGAGATTGGTATTACGTTGATCGCAACCGGATTTGAATACAAGGATCCCTTCAACAAACGTGCAGCGAAGCAGCCCGAAGTGAAGAAAGATGAAAAGATTGTGATGACCCTGGATCAGTCGGTGCTGCCATTTGGAACAGAAGATAAAGCCTATTATAATCCGGTTCCCAGTGCTGCAGTACAAACTGCGCCTGCTGCTGCAACACCGGCCGTGAAGCCTGCAATTTCCGTATTGCGTCCGGCAGAAACACCAGTACCAGCGCCAACGTCAGCATCAGCATCAACGTCTGCGTCACAAGTAGAGGATAGAATGCAGCCAAGACTGATGGAAGAGCCTTCTGTTCGTGAAACTACGAGTCCGGTTATTTCTTTTACGGAGGATGACGATCGTACAATTACTGTGGATAATTCTACCGAAGAAAAAGATAATCAAACCTTAGTTTCGTCGGGCTCACACTCATCCGTACCCGAAGCTAAAATTCAATTCGATCTTTCGGAAAATAATTCTCCGGTGTCTGCAGCATCAGGGGGATACTTGGCCAAGCCATCCAATATTTATGCCGAACCGGTACAAGGGCCTGAACCCAGTTCTCGCCAAGAAGACAGTTCTCCTGTGAACGAACCCATCCGTCAGCAGTTGCCGGCAACGCCACAGAAAGATGACGCAACTTCTTTCGATATGCAACTGGTGATAAAAGATGAACAACCTGCGGCGGAGCAGCCGTTGGCACCATCAACTCAATCTTCTTTTATCCCCTCTGCTGAGGAGCCGGCGATGCTGGACGAAGTGGAGGAACAAAAAAGGAAAGCAGCAGAAAGAATTCAGAAATTACGTAATCTGTCTTTTAACATCAATGCAGCGGACCCGAACAATGAGTTTGACACTGTGCCGGCTTATATCCGCCGCAACCTTGAACTCTACAACACTGTTTCACCGGCTGAAAATTTTTACAGCAATTACACGGTAAAAACAGATGAGCATAATAATACCCAGATCAGTACGATCAATACTTTTCTGGATGGTAAAAAGCCGGATTAATCCGATTGTTCCGGCTTTTGCCAACGATTTTTGTTTTTAGTTGTTTATCCGAAAAGGATAGTCGGCCCTTCGTTTTTGCGAGGGGCCTTTTACTAGGGGGAAGGGAAGAGGAGACAAGGGAGACGGAGGAAGGGAAGACGGAGGAATGGAAGATGGAGGAATGGAAGAAGAAATAAAGGGAAAATGAAAACAATACTTATAACAGGGGGTACTGGCATGATTGGCAGGGCCCTTACAACTGCTTTATTGGAGGCGGGGCATCGGGTGATTATTTTTACCCGTAATCCTGCACAATACAAAGCAACTGGAAATTGCACTTACGCTGCGTGGGACCCTGCTAAGGGAACCATCGATGAAGCTGCTATTCGAAGTGGGCATGCGATTTTGCATCTGGCGGGTGCTGGTGTGGCCGACAAGCGTTGGTCTGAAAAACGGAAAAAAGAAATCCGCGATAGCCGGGTGCAGGGGGGAGAACTATTATGTAAAGCACTTTCCACTATCCCAAATGAAATTTCCGTTGTAGTATCTGCCTCGGCAATCGGATGGTATGGACCGGATCCCCAGGTTCCCAATCCAAAACCATTTGAGGAAATGGCCCCTGCACACGATGATTTCCTGGGATCCACCTGCGAAGCATGGGAACAATCGCTGGCTCCACTAACGGCCATGGGTAAACGTGTTGTATACCTTCGTACCGGAATTGTCCTGGCAACGCAGGGCGGTGCACTCGCCGAATTCATGAAACCCATTAAGTTTGGAATTGCCGCCATTTTAAGTAATGGCAAACAGATGATCAGCTGGCTCCATATCCAGGACATGGTTCGGATGTACCTGGAAGCAATGCAAAATGAGCAGTGGCAGGGTGCCTATAATGCAGTAACACCATATCCCGTATCAAATAAGGAACTGGTGCTGGAGCTTGCGAAACAAATGCGTGGAAATACATTTATTCCCATCCATGTTCCTGGTGTTTTCCTGAAAATCGGTTTGGGTGAAATGAGTATTGAAGTCCTGAAGAGCACCACAGTAAGTGCTGACAAAATCCGGAAAGCAGGCTTCCAGTTTGCCTTCCCGACAATAGAAGCTGCATTGCATGGACTGGTAAAATAAATAATTGATCACCTCAATTGCACAACTTTGGTTTTTGTCCATCTGTCATGAAATGGATAACCGTTAAGAGCGGCAAACGCATCAAAGGGCACCAGTCGGGTTAAACTCCGCAACAGGTAATGTTTAAAGGTCAATTCGGCCCCATCCACGTGTACTACCCTGGTTCGGGTTACCAGTTTACCTAAAGAACGACCCCTGGAAAAGTATTCAAACAAGGTATAATAGACTACATAAACCAGCATGGTAAAGATTCTGTCTATAAGTGGATTAACATCTTCCTCCTGCCATAAAAAGGGTTCGCCGGCTGCATCAAAAATGACAGCAATCAAAAAACCAAATGCAAATACCGAGGCATAAAATCCCGCATAATCGAGCAACAGGTTTGCAAACCGCTGGCCTATTGAAGCTGCTTCAAATTGGGAAGTTTCATGGAACTCTTCGAGTATATCAGCAGTGTAGGGGGCATTTTCCATACGTTATTTTGATTGTACAAAATAGTATGGAGAATCCAAAGATGCAAGCCTGCCGGTTAATTATAAATCCCGCTTCAGGTACAGGCGATAGTTTACGACCCAGGTTAATGCCACCAGTGCAACTGTTAACCATACATGAGTTGATACTGCGTCAAGTGCAGCCTGGTACTTGGCTTCGTCCAGCCTGCTCATAAAAGCTGGTTGTGGTAGCATGCGATCTGCAATCTCCAGCGGAAAAAAACGTCCGATTTCCAATTTGAATTTATACTTCAACAGGTTCACCGCAATCGGTTCTGCAATCAGGGCATAAAACAGAAATATCGCCATGGCCAGAAAGGCTTTCCTTACAAGCAGACCTACCAAAAAAGCGATGGATAATTGGGAAAACGTATGAAGTGAAAATAAAGCGATATAATAGATCTGGTCAAAAATCGCATATTCCTCTCCGGTAGTATTCTGCATGCCCATGAAAAAGGCTACCACTGCATACATGATAGTAACAATCAGAGTAATAAGCAATACATCAATAGCTTTTGCCAGCATGAAATCACTTCGGCTCCAGCCATCAATTATATTCTGCCGGGATGTTTTATAATTGTATTCATTAGTGATCAGCATAATCACCAGTACCGCGGGAATAAATACAAAAATGGAAGAGAGATAGGCGCTTGTTTTCCATACTTCCGGAAAAGAGAATGGGTTTCCCAGCAGCATGGTTACTATCTGTCCTGTTGTGGATTCCTTCTGCGTTACTTCGTGATAAATATTTAATACGATCAGGTTAATGCCTGGATAGGTAATCATACAGATTCCCAGCAACAGCCAGAAAGCTGGATACCTGTTCAGTTTTAACCACTCTGTCCGGAATAGAGAATACATAATGTGTTAGTTACTGGTTAATTCAAAGAAGCGGGCTTCCAATCGTTTTTTACGCATTGCTAAATGATTGATCCGAATTCCTGAAGCATGGCAATGTGCGTTGATCGCTGCAGGGTCCAGGCTGCCTTTGGGCCCTTTCACCAGCAATAAATTTCCTGCTTCTTCAATCGCTGCAATTCCTTCCAATCCATACAGTGCTGCTTTTGCCGCAACCTGATCTTCTACTCCCAATTCAAGCACATCTTCATCTGCCAGCACTTCATCCACTGTTCCCTGTGTGATTAATGTGCCTGTTTTCAAAATGGCTACATGGGTACATACTTTTTCCACTTCATCCAGCAGATGACTGGCGAGTATGATCGTAGTGCCATTTTCACTTAGTTGCTTGATGAGTGATCGAATCTCAGCAATACCAACCGGATCCAGTCCGTTGGTGGGTTCATCCAACACCAGTACCGGCGGGTTGCCCAGTAATGCGGCAGCTATCGCCAAACGCTGTTTCATACCCAGACTGAATGTGCTGAACTTGCTGTTTTTTCGCTCGTATAAATTCACCTTTCTTAATACGTCTTCAATTTCAGCAAGAGATCCCCGCCCGCTAATGCTTTGCGTGATTTTTAAATTATTTACCGCAGATAGATAATGATAGAAGTTGGGCGTTTCCAGCAAAGAGCCGATTTGCCTGCGCTGGTATTTGGAGCCAGGTTGATCAAACCAGGTATATTGTCCCTTGTCTGCAGACAATACATCCAGTATAATACTTAGCAGGGTTGTCTTACCGCTTCCATTCGGACCAAGGATCCCAAATACCGTACCCCTGGGAACAGAAAGGCTGACTCCCTTCAATGCCTGGATGGGACCGTAAGATTTATGGATGGAATCCAATGTCAATACATCCATTAGTTTTTTTAACAAGATAAGCTAAGCGGTGCAGGATCAGAAAACTATTGTAGGACCGGCAAAAAAAGCCGGCCCGAAGGCCGGCATTCCTATGTGTGTTACAAAATGGCTGCTGGTAGCATCCTTTATTAATTGCGAATCGGTTTGCCCGATTTTAAAACAGCTTGAATTCTTTCCAGTGTTTTTCTTTCTCCGCAGAGCGACAGAAATGCCTCCCGCTCCAGGTCCAGCAAATACTGTTCAGAAACCAGGGTGGGTTCACTGAGATCACCTCCGCACATAACATAGGCCAGTTTGCGTGCCACGAGCGCATCGTGTTCGGTTGCATAATTGGCACGCAGCATTCCATTGATGCCGGTTAACAAAGTTCCCAAGCCGGATCTGCCCAATACTTTAATATCAGTTCTTGGTATCGGTGTGATATATCCGCTATCGTATAGTTCAAGTACTGAACGCTTCGCTTCACTGATTCGGCGGCCCTGGTTCAGCACGATCTCATCTCTTCCTTTCCGCAGTATGCCCATCTCCATTCCTTCCTGCGCAGAGGTAGCCACTTTTGCAGTTGCAACTGACAAAAAGCGATTTTTCAGGGTGATGGTTTCGGGCTCGTCTTCATGCATTTCATCTGCTGCGCGTAATGCAAATTCCTTGCTGCCTCCACCACCGGGAATCAATCCTACACCCAATTCAACCAGTCCGATATAGGTTTCAGCGGCAGCACAGATTTTATCTGCATGTAAATTCAGTTCGCACCCTCCCCCCAGTGTGAGTCCATGTGGCGCAACTACTACTGGTACAGAAGAGTACCGCGCTCTCATCATGGTTTGCTGGAATTGACGGATGGCCATGTCCAGTTCATCGTATTCCTGTTCAATGGCCAGCATAAAGATCATGCCCACATTGGCACCTGCACTGAAATTCGCACCTTCATTGGCGATTACCAGTCCCCTGTATTTTTCCTCCGCAAGCCCGATCGACTTTTGGATGGCTTCCAGCACTTCACCACCAATGCTGTTCATTTTGGTGGACCATTCCAGTCCGATTACATCATCACCCAGGTGATACGCTCTGCAGGCAGCATTTTTCCAGACGGTTTGCCCTTCAAAATTCTTCATCACAATAAAAGCTTCTCCACCCGGTATCGGCTGGCAGGCTTTTGTTGCGATATCGTAATAAAAACGTTTGCCGTTTTCCACTTTGTAAAAGTTAGTATGCCCGGCTGCCAGCATTTCTTCTACCCAGGGAGCTACCGAATAACCCGCTTCCTTCATCTTACTAACGGTCTTGCCTACCCCAAGTACATCCCAGCTTTCAAATGCTCCGATTTCCCAGCCAAAACCAGCCATCATGGCATCATCAATGCGGTAGAGCTCATCAGAGATTTCAGGAATACGGTGACTTATATACGAAAACAGTCCATAATGAAAATGACGATAAAACTCTCCTGATTTATCAGTAGCCTGAACCAGCATTTTCAAACGGGTTGCGAGGTCTTCAACCGGTTTGGCTGCTTCCAGTCCGGCAAATTTTGGCTTCTGCCTTGGACCGTATTCCAGAGTGGAAAGATTGAGGGTCAGAATTTCTTTTTCCCCGCCTGCTCCCTTGGTTTTTTTGAAGAATCCCTGTCCGGTTTTATCCCCCAGCCAATTATTGGCGACCATTTTTTCCAGCCAGGCCGGAATAGTGAAAACGGCCCGCTGTTCATCAGCCGGACAATTATCCGCCACCCCTTTAGCCACTTTCACCAGGGTGTCAATGCCTACCACATCAGCCGTGCGGAAAGTGGCTGATTTAGGGCGACCGATTACTGGTCCGGTCAGTGCATCTACTTCATCAATGGTGAGTCCCAGTTTATCTACCAGTCCAAATATCGCCATGATGCCATATACGCCAATCCTGTTAGCGATAAAAGCCGGTGTATCCTTGCAGAGAACGGTTGTTTTTCCTAATTGTAAACTGCCAAACTGCATCAGGAAATCCACCACTTCCGGTTTGGTTTGTGGTGTTGGAATAATTTCCAGCAACCGCAGGTACCGCGGCGGATTGAAGAAATGCGTACCGCAGAAATACTGTTGAAAATCCTCCGATCTGCCCGCAGCCATCATATGTATCGGAATGCCTGAGGTATTGGAGCTAACGAGTGTGCCGGGTTTACGATACTGCTCTACCTGTTCGAAAATCTGTTGTTTAATATCCAATCGCTCCACTACCACTTCGATGATCCAGTCCACTCCCGATATCTCCTTCATGTTATCAGTGAAATTACCAGTACGAATCCTCTTTACGACCTCTTTACTGTAAACCGGAGAGGGGTTGGATTTCAGAGCTGCCTGCAGCGCATCGTTGACCAGTTTGTTGCGGGCTGCTTTGTCCTGGGATTCCTGGGCATCTTTTGGTACCATATCCATTAACAGCACTTCAATACCTACTCCCGCGAAATGACAGGCAATCCGGGAGCCCATGACTCCACTGCCCAGTACCGCCACTTTTCTGATCGTTCTTTTCATATAACAAGTTGATGTTTCGTATTCCGATAGAAAATTAGTTAGTTAAACAACTAATTGAGTCGAAGTTAATGATTTATTGGAAATTCAATAACAGTCGTTCGTTTTATTTAAGTCCTATCTTGGCGATATGAACAATGCTACAGCCAAAACCATATTCCAGGCCGGCGTAGAGGCGGTGCTTCCATCCGTGTTCATGGCGGATTTTCTGGAGAAAAAAGATGCCGCATTTCGGGTTGGAGGGCAATGGTTTGCCCGGAAGGAGATAAGGAGCCTAGTAGTACTGGCCATGGGAAAAGCCGCTTCTGCGATGGCTTTTGAAGCACAAAATATCCTGGGTGATTGGGTTGATCAGGCCCTGGTGGTGACCAAGGAGGAGCATGCATTGCCTGGTTTAGCATGGCCCCAACTGGAAGCGGGGCATCCGGTGCCCAACCAGAAAAGCTTTGATGCGGGACTAGCGGTTCGAAACCTGGTTAGCAGTTTGGATCCGAGGGATTTTTTGCTGGTATTACTCAGCGGTGGTACCAGTGCCCTGGTGGCTGATCTGCCGGAAGGTTGCAGCCAGGAAGAGTTGCAGTCATTTTACCAGTCGCTGCTGGCATCCGGGGCTTCCATTGCTGAAATGAATGCTGTTCGGAAACATTTTTCTTCCCTGAAGGGAGGTCAGCTCGCAAGGCTCGCAGGTGGGGCCACCATCGAAGTGGGAGTACTGAGCGATGTTCCCGGCGATGATCTTTCCGTTATTGCCAGTGGACCTTTTTATCCTGACAGCAGCAGTATTTCAGAGGTGGAACAATTGCTCTACCGGTTTGGTATAACCGAAAAGATGCCACGAGGCTTACAGGATTATATCAACCGACTGAAAACAGATCCCTCTCGGGAAACTCCCAAACCTGGGGATCCGCTTTTTCATCGGGTGCAGCATCATTTACTGGCAACCAATCTACTTGCTTTAAAAGCTTGTGCCGATAAATCACTGGACTTTGGATTTGAACCAATAACATTTCATGCATCACTTGAAGGAGAAGCGCGGGAAGTAGGTGTTAATTTTCTTCGGCAGGCGCTCTCCCAAATGGAAGCATACAAAAAACAGGGCGATTATACGGCCCGCTGTTTTCTGGCGGGTGGCGAAACTACCGTGACTTTAACTGGTAAAGGAAAGGGTGGGAGAAACCAGGAACTGATGCTGGCCTTATTGGTAGAATGCCTGAACAATGAAGATCTTATCAAACAGCTGAAATCCTATGCATTTGCTTTTCTGAGTGGAGGAACCGATGGTACCGATGGACCAACGGATGCTGCCGGTGCAGTGCTGGATGAAACCTTGCTGGAGCAGGTAAGAAAAGCTGAATTGAATCCTGATTCATTCCTGGCTAACCAGGATGCCTATACGTTTTTTTCTGCTGCAGGAGGTCTGGTGAAAACAGGACCCACCCAAACCAATGTGATGGATATCCTGCTTATCCTGTTAGAACATAAAGAGCCAGTACCCCAAGAAGGGTAGTGATTCCCATAGCTGCAGTTAGCAAGGTGTAACTTCGATATAGTTTATTGACAGGGATATTGCCATATTGATGGATTACCCAAAAATAACTGTCGTTGGCATGACTTATCGTCATCGCCCCACCGCCGATTGCCAACACTACCAGGGCCTGCTGCGGAGTGTTAAGATCAAAAGATCCCATGACGGGGAAGAGTAATGCCGAAGTGATAATCAGTGATGCAGTGGATGACCCCTGTGCGGTTTTCAATAGGGCAGCCAGTAAAAAGGCAACCGGGTAAATGGCCCAGTTGGGTATACCGGATGTATGCAGGAATCCTGATAGTACATCCTGAATCGGCGTAGCTTTTAATACAGCTCCGAATGCGCCACCAGCTGCGGTAATAAATATAATAGGACCGGATGCTACCAGGGCCTGTTGAAACCATTCCCCCCAGTTTTTGCGATCCTTTCGGGCCAGTAAAACCAGCGCCAGCAAAGCACTTATTCCGAGTGCCGGCACCGGGTGTCCTACTAATTGAAAACCATGCTGCAGCTTTTCATTGCTGATGAAAAAAGGAGCCACTGAACCAGTGGTGATCAGCAGTAAGGGTAAAAGAAGGGGAATAAGGGAGGAAAGGAGTGTTTGTTCTTGCACCTTGCTTGATTCTGTTACTGAATCGGTTTTGCGTGCCGGAGGATCTATTGCAAATAACTGTTTATCCATTTTTCGAATAAACATACTAGTTAGTATGGCAACCGGTATCAATACTATAAGGCCGAGCAGTATTACCCAGCCAAGCTGGTTCTGAAGACCCAGGTTGCCGGTTGCAGCCATTGGTCCCGGCGTAGGGGGTATCAAAACATGCGATGCATACAATCCGGTACCGAGGGATAACTGCAGAGCAGCAACCGAACTGCCCTCTACCATTTGCATGGAATGAATGAGCCTTGATAATAAAATGAATCCTGCATCACAAAAAACCGGGATCCCGACGAGTAACCCCAATGCATGTGTCAGATAAGGAACCCTTGCTTGTTGGGAACTGTTGATGAGCTCGCTGGCAATTCTGGCCGCGGCTCCACTTCTTTCCAGCACTTCCCCCAGGAAACTACCGAGTATGATCAGGAATCCTATACTTGCAAAAATGGACCCTGCTCCGCTTAAAATGGTTTCAATGGTTTGTTTGGGAGAAATACCGCAACCTATTCCAACAAACAAGGCGGCAGTCAGCAATACCAGCATTGGATGCCATTTCAAACGGGCACAGGCAATAATGATGAAAGCAATCGCACTGCCTATTATGAAAAATAAATAGATGGCAGAATTCATATGGTTAATCAAGCAATTCAATTGGAATCTCCAATCGCTTTGCTTCTTTTTTATAGTTACGAAGGTATTTTCTGTTGGACTTTACACCCAGGTTGGTCATTAATCCGCTTAATGCAATCTTACCCCAGTAATTGAAAGTGGATTTGTTCTGAACCCGCTCCTGGTAGACCAGCCCTTTTTTACCATTCCTGTTTTTTATCAACAGGTTCGCCAGGAAGCTGGTGAATTTCTTTTTTCTACCTTTCTCGTCATAGAGTTCAAACTTAAGCTTGCGATAATCCAGTTCCATATGGCCATAGGCAAAATAATCATTGCCTTTAACCCGAAGCCAGACGCTATCTGCGCGACCCTGTTTAATATGCAGATTGAACAAGGGCATAAGTAAAGGGGACAATGCATTTAATTCCATCTTTCCCATTCTTGCCAATAAATAGAACCCATACAGACTGTCGAGATATGCCTGTTGAAATCCAAAACGAAGGTTACCGCTGTCCATAAAAAGAGTGGTGGCAGTAATCCGTAAGGAATCAGTTGGTTGCAATTCGAAATTTTTAATTGGTCCCGCTACCAGGTTGAGATCATTGAACCAGACCGTTCCCCGCTTTCCTGTTTTACCACTGGTTTCACTATACTGAATGCGGGATTTCGTTAACAATGCGGAACCGATTTCAAGCTTCAGCGGAATTTTTTTGATGAGTCCGGGTAACATGGTGCGATAGCTGACAGTATCCTCCGGCCTTCTTTTATCGCGCTCCACTTCCATATTAAAATGGTCCAGTTCGATGCGATTCGCCATCCATACGGTATCGGTTTCTTTAAGGTCACGATCCAGTCCAAGTATTCTACCTTTTCCGGCATTGAATTCAATAAAATCTGTCTGGTAGGGTGATCTGGCAAGAAAACTGTCTTTGCTGATCAGGCTGCTGAATCGTATGCTGTCGAACCCGATGATTTTTTTGTCAGCATCCAAAATCGTTTTATAGACTTCCCATTTACGATCCTTTTTCTGGTAGAAGACTTCCTTCGCTTCCAGGTTAATATTGGGTATGTTTTCCAGGAATTTGCGGAGCTCTTCTTTTTTGCTGGAGAAAAGAATCGGTTCTTTGGTCAGGAATATAATGTCATTTATCCGCAAGTGATAGTTGTCGGTTTGGTGATCAATGTTTCCTTCCTTTAGTGAAATCTTCTGGATTGTTGTCTGGAGGTTTTTGTCCAGGTGAAAATCGCTCGCACGTAGTTGAAAGTTGCCAATGCGCAGGTTGGTCTTTTCCGGCATTGCAATAATCTTATTCAGGGAGAGGTCTACAAGGGCTGTTGAGACGCGACCTTCATTAATGTTTATGACATCTGTTTGGATATTTCCGCCTCTATTGCTAAAGAGTTCAATGGTTCTGCCTTCTGATTCTCTTGAGATATTCAGCGCCGGATCTTTTAATTCAAGAGCAGGCAGTTTAGTATAACGGTTAGCCGTGGCCGCAGTTTCCTCAAATTCGGTTACTTCCTTAAGTACCAGTTTTATATCGGGACAGGTTAGTACTGCTTTTTTTATGCTGGCTAATGGATCCTTCAGCGATGCGGGACTTCCTGATAACTGCACTCCTGGTATCTGGCCTGCTAAATCAAACCGATTTCCTTTCGCTTGAATTTGAACTTCCTGCAGGTTGGTTTGATCAGATGAAATCAGATAAGGTCCAATACTGAGGGCCAGCTTATCCTGATTTAGTTTCAGTTTTTGTCCCGTCAGGTAATAATGAAACCAGGTCCATTGCTGGTTCTGATACCGTAGACTATCAACTGCAATGCTATCAATGGAAGTATTTATGGATAGTCCGGGTTGGTCAAGTACAAGCTCAATTTTACCGGTTCTTATATTCCGGATCATTTCCTGGGGAATTTTCGTTTTTGAGGAGGAATTATTTTTCCCTGATAGATGACCTAGGAATACCTTGCCAGTTCCCAATTCAATCAATCGCACCCAGTTGGTATCCTTCCCCTCAATGATACCGGCAGCGTTGATATCCTGTACATGAATATTACGAAGCTCAAAACGGATTTTGTTTTCACTGGTGTTGCCAATAGCCTGGCTGGCACGAAGGTCATTGTCTTCGTAAACTGCATTTGTTAAATCTACATTGAAATTCTTAAGACGAAGTGCCAGTTGAGGCATTTCCAACCGGTTCTTGCCATCAAATAATTCCTCGAGCGTACCTGCCCTTAATACACTGTTACTTGAGATGATGGCAGAAAAAGAGGTTGAGCTGACCAGCGGTTTTTTGGCTCCCCTTGCAGATATCTGAAGGTCGGCATCAAACACACGGATGGTTTCAATCTGGAGTTTGCGGCGAATGGTTCGTTGAATTTCGCGCAATGGGTTTAGTTTTTTGCCAGCAGTCTTACCTGCCAGTTGGAGTCTTACATTGGGACTGATCAGATCCAGCTCATCTGCTTTTAACTGACCGCTCAGCAAAGCGGGAATAGAGAGGTTGTTCAAAATCAATTGACTGGTGGAAATACTGGTATTGGCTGTTTTGTTTCGGTTAGACGCGCGGAGAAAATAATTTTGAAGGGTTAACTGATTCTTTTTGATGCGCATGCCGTCAAACCCGGTCTGAAAGGTCTTGTTGCTGTCTGATTCGAGGAAGCCGCGTACTGCAAATTCAAGATCATCCAGCTCGATTTTATTTGGTAAGGAATTGTCAACCACCAGATTGGAAACATAAAAATTATCACCCAATATTTCAAGACTCTCATTACCCCTTCGGGTAATAGTGCTGCCCTTAAATTGAATGCTGTCAATCTGGACGGTTTTTATTTTAATTGCCCCCATTACATCCATGAAACTGTTTTCTATGCGTACTGAATCTTTATTCCTGGCCTTGCGGAACCGAATATTATTACTGGTAAAATATCCCTTTGCCGCTTTCAATAATCCAAGTTCAATTCTTCCTTCTGTCAATAATTTGTTCCAGTTTAAAGAATCCAGTTCAATATTTTCCAACCGAAAACCTGATTTTTCTTTATAGTCTTCCATTCGTTTATGAAAATCAAGTCCGCTTAGCTCAAATCGTCTTGTTTTGGATTGCCAGACCAGTTTATCAAGTACCACCTGCAGTGTAGAATCCGGATATTCAATGGTCGGTTTCAACAATCGAAAATCTACCGCTACCCGGTTGGTATTATCCCATTGTTTGATTTTTCTCAGCAGGTGCAGATCATCCAGTGCCAGGTAAATATGATTCAGAAAAAAACGTCGCTGGTGAATGCTGGTTTCCGGATAAATGGAAACACTGCCGTCGCTCATCCTGAACTGCTGTACTTCCAGGGAGGACAAGACATTAAAAAACACATCCTGGACAGCTGCAATTTCAACATGCAGGGGTCGTAGTGATCGGTTCCTGGTGCTGTCCTTCGAAGCCCTTTTTAATTCCAGGTAGGGAGCTTTTAATATCAGTTTGTTTACCGCCAGCCGCTTAAACAGTAAAAGTTGGATGGGATTGTTAATCTGTATCGAAACCGAATCGGCTTTGAATTCAAACAGACTGTTGTCGTCATTATCAATAGTAGGCGCTACATGGAGATTTCTTGCATTGATCTGGAATTTAAAGAGGTTAAACCGGAAACTGGTGGCGGTTAATTTATACTGCCCGCCTGATAAATTATTCACCAATTGTTCCACTGCTTCCACCGAACGGTACCGTAGCAAATACCCCAGCACCAATCCAAGTACCAACAACGTGATCCCGGCTCCCATCATTATCCAGTGTTTACGCAAAATCCTGCCCATAAGATACAAGTTAAACAAAAAAAAGAGGTTGTTCAAGTGTACCCGAACAACCTCTTTTTACAATGTATTTTCTGACTGCTTAACTTACCCCTGCACCCGGGTTAATTTGTGTGCCCGGTTGTACAAAATGTAATTTACCTTCCTTGTCCTCTGCCATCAGGATCATGCCATTGCTTTCGATACCACGCATTTTACGCGGTGCCAGGTTGGCCACTACTACCACCTGTTGCCCGATGATGTCTTCCGGTTTGAAATGCAGGGCGATGCCGCTTACGATTGTCCTGGTTTCAGTTCCCATATCAACCGACAATTTCAATAGTTTATCTGCTTTCTCCACTTTTTCAGCAGTTACTATAGTACCTACTTTCAATTCTATTTTTGCAAAGTCGTCGAATTGAATGGTGGCTTTTGCAGGTGGGGCCGGTTGCTCTGCAGGCACTGCTGCTGGTGCTTCCGGCGCAGGCTGACTGTTACTCTTTAATTTTTCAATCTGTTGTTGTATTTCCATGTCTTCAATTTTTCTGAATAATAATTCCGGTGCTCTCAAACTATAACCAACACTCAGTAGTTTCAGTGAGCCGGCATTTTCCCAATCCAGCATACGATCCACCACTTTCATCTGGTGTAACATTTTCCTGGATGTGTTCGGAAGGAAAGGATTTGATAGTATAGCCAGGTTCGCGCACAACTGCAAACAATAATGAAGACAGTTGTCAATTTCAGGTTGTGCTGATGCTCCCGCCTTTGCTTTTATCCAGGGCTCTTTTTCCTGCATGTAACGGTTACCTTTTCTGGCCAGGTCGATCAGTTCAAACTGGGCTTCCCGGAACTTATAACCCTCCAGCAGGGCTTCTATTTTTACTTTGGCCGCCTGAATGGCAGCTGCCAGTTCCCGGTCTTTATCATCAAGTATGTCTGCATGAACAGGCGGCACCTTGCCATTGGTGAGCTTGTGCATCAACACAAATGTCCGGTTGACGAAATTTCCAAAAATCGCTACCAGTTCACTGTTCACTGCATCCTGGAATCCTTTCCAGGTAAACTCGCTGTCCTTGGTTTCCGGAGCGATCTGTGTCAGGTAATACCGCAGCGCATCTACCAGTTGCGGCCCGCCATTTTCCTTTTTTACAAAATCGTCGATAAAATCCTGCATATCCAGCTTCCAGTTTCTGCTGGTACTCATTTTATCTCCTTCGAGGTTCAGGAATTCATTGCTTGGTACATTATCTGGCAGGATATTGCCATGCAGTTTCAGCATCACCGGGAAGATGATGGCGTGAAACACGATATTATCTTTCCCTATGAAATGCACCAGCTTGGTATCCTTATCATACCAATAAGGTTTCCAGTCTTTATCGTTTTGTTTTGCCCAGGTTCGGGTGGCACTGATATAGCCAATGGGCGCATCGAACCATACATACAATACTTTTCCTTTGGCTTCTTCCAGCGGCACAGCGATCCCCCAGTCGAGGTCGCGGGTTACTGCCCTGGGCTGCAGGCCACCATCAATCCAGCTCTTGCATTGTCCCAGTACATTGGCTCTCCAGTCGTCTTTATGTTCTTCAAGTATCCATTGCCGTAAGAAGTCTTCATGCCGGTTCAGTGGCAGGTACCAATGGGTAGTTTTTTTCTTGACAGGGGCAGATCCGCTTAGGGTGCTAACCGGGTTGATGAGTTCATCCGGACTTAATGCCGTACCGCATTTTTCGCACTGATCGCCAAATGCTCCGTCGAATCCACAATTCGGGCAGGTGCCTTTGATATACCGGTCGGCCAGGAAGGTAGCTGCCTGCTCATCAAAATATTGTTCGGTTTCGCGGGTTTCCAGTTCACCGGCTTCCTGCAGCGCGGTAAAAAACTCCTGCGAAGTTTCATGATGGATCGGGGCACTGGTACGGTCATAAATATCAAAGGAGATACTCAGGTCGGCAAAATTCTGTTTGATGATCTCGTGGTATTTATCAATGATCGCCTGGGGCGTGGTGCCTTCTTTCATTGCCTGGATGGGAATGGCAGTACCGTGTTCATCACTTCCGCAAACAAAGACAACATCTCTTTTTTGTGCCCGGAGATAACGGACATAGATATCCGCTGGCAGGTAGGCGCCTGCCAGGTGGCCAATATGTTTCAGACCATTTGCATAGGGTAGTGCTGCAGTGATCAGGTATCTTTTTGGTTCTTGCATGGCGCAAAAATACGAAAAGGCAGGCAACCTTATCTTTAGCCTATGAAACGCCATCATTTTCTACAGCAGCTGGGTGCACTTACACTGGGTGCCGGTTTGCCTTATGAAAGTTTTTCAATGGAACCGGAAGACAATGCTGTATTTCAGCCGCCTTTTTTGAAGGCAGGTGATACCATCGCCATCAGTTCACCGGCTGGTTATATAACCCGGGAAGAAATAAACCCCGCTGTTCAGCAATTGCAGTCCTGGGGCTTGACCGTTCGCATTGGTGATACCATCGGAAAACGGGATGGAACCTTTGGAGGCACCGATCAGGAAAGGACGGCCGACTTGCAACAGCTTATCAACGATCCTTCGGTAAAAGCGATCCTCTGTGCAAGAGGGGGGTATGGATTGATTCGTATTATTGACGGGATTGATTTCCGTCCGCTTCGCAAGCACCCCAAATGGCTGATAGGCTTCAGTGATGTAACCGTGCTGCATGCGCACCTGTTTCGAAAAACCGGACTGGCTTCGATTCATTCCAAAATGTGCAACAGTTTTCCGGACGACTGGTCAAAGGCGGATGAGTTGCAAAAAGCCACCATACTTTCCATAAGAGATTTGCTGTTTGGTGAACCCATGAAGTTTGAATATGCTGCGGGCCCTTATAACCAATTGGGAACTGGTGTGGGGCAATTGGTTGGTGGAAACTGTAAGACCATCGAATCGCTGGCCGGATCTGCCTCCGATCTGCATACCAGAGGTAAAATTTTATTCCTGGAAGATACCGGTGAATACCTCTACAGTATTGACCGGATGCTCTGGAATATTAAGAGAAGCGGCAAACTGGAACACCTGGCCGGACTCATCATCGGAGGATTCAAACACAAGCCGGCAGAAAAGCTGGAAGAAGAATTTGGTAAAAACCTGCAGCAGATTGTCCTGGAAAAACTGGATGATTGCAGGTACCCGGTTTGTTTTGATTTTCCTGTCGGTCATCAGAAAAATAATTTCGCGCTGAAATGCGGAGCCTTGGTACGCCTGGAGGTAACCGGATCCAGTGTTCGGTTAACCGAATTAACTTCACTAAAGTGAGAATTGTTAAAATGATTTTAACAATTTGCTTGTAAATATGAGGTTCGGCTATTATTTTGGCGCTCTAAACTTTATTCATGAAAAGATGCCTTTTGGCAGTTGTTTCGATGCTGCTCCTTTCTTTTGTTGGTTTTGCACAGATGGCCGACAGTATTCAATTCAAATTAGATTCTATCAATCAATCCCTGCATTACCAGCAGGGGACCATCGAACTGGAATCCGGAAATGCCAGCCTGAAAGTACCAGCGGGATTTAAATTCCTGGACCGTACCGAAAGCCGCTATGTTTTGGAAGATCTTTGGGGTAACCCGGAAGATACCAGCATCCTGGGTATGCTGGTTCCTGAGAATGCAGGGGTGGTAGGCCCCAACTCCTGGGCATTTACTATCAGTTTTGATCAGATGGGCTATGTAAAAGATAGTGATGCAGAAGATATCAATTACGATGACTTGTTAAAGGAGCAGCAGGCGGATGCTAAGGCTGCCAATGCAGAACGTGCAGCAGCGGGTTATTCTACAGTAGAATTAGTTGGCTGGGCCTCTAGTCCTTATTATGACAAGTCGAAGAAAACCCTTCACTGGGCGAAAGAGTTGGAGTTTGATGGCGACAGTATCCATACACTAAATTATAATCTACGGATCCTTGGTAGAAAAGGTATTTTTCTGATCAATGCAGTTGCAGGAATGGAAGACCTGCCGCAGGTCAAAACTTCTATTGAACCTGTATTGGCCAGTGTATCTTTTAAAGATGGCCACCGGTATGCAGATTATGATTCAAATGTTGATGAAGTGGCAGCCTGGACCGTAGGCGGACTGGTTGCCGGTAAGGTATTGGCCAAGGCCGGATTTTTTGCGGTACTCTTGAAATTCTGGAAAATCATAGCATTTGCATTGATAGGAGGTGGTACAGCACTCTGGCGGTTTATCAGCAGGAAAAAAGAGGATACAGGTGTGCCAGCCGGAAATGAACCAGTATAATACGCGTTGTGTAATTTCGATTTATTAAAAAGAGAATTTAGGAAAAGGTTCATGTTCTGTATCTAACAGCCGGGGTAATTCATCACCAGGTATCATCGTGAATACCGGTGCAACACTTGGGTTGGAAGGATAGGAGTTCCCATCATACTTTAGCAGGTGTAATTTTCCTGCGCTTTCAATGAGTAAGTCATTCCATCCTTTTGAACGCTCTTTAAGCACAATTACCGGTGTTCGGCTAACGGTGAATTGGGTAATCTGTTTTCCATCGGGAGAAAGAAGCAGTAAGTTGCAACCCCCAGTGCCGCAAAAATAGGAGCCGGTATGGCTGACAAAAATTTCTTTTCTGCCATCTTCATTAAGATCATATTCAAAAAAAACAAAGGTTCTGCTAAAGGAATCAATCAGATTTTTTTCAATATCGGATTTGTAAAGAGTGGCTAAGGTATTAATTACCAGTTTGGCGGTTTCCGGTCGGTGGGTATCAGGACCGTAGCTTAAGCTGCTATCTGCTACCGCTGTTTCAAGGCTGGTAGTAGAAGTATTCTGGCAGGCTGTAATACTTAGGCCAATTACCATCAAACAGAGCAATTGTTGTTTAGGAGACATTTTATTTGGTTTTATTATTAGGCGAATGGGGTGTAGGTGTTCTAAGCAATACTTCCTGTTGAGGAATTGGAATTTGTATACCCGCAGCTTCAAATTGTTCCTGGATCTGCTGAATAACCTGGCTTTTAACCTCTCCTGCCATTCTCAAATCACTGAGCCAGAAAAATACTTCCAGTTCAATACTGCTGGGTGCGAAATCACGAGCAAGTACCACCGGTGGCGGAATGGTTGAAATCCTGGTATCCGCCTGAAGTATTCCGGTAATTACTTCTTTAGCCTGCGAAATAGTTGTTCCATAAGCAACACCAACTACCAGGCTGATCCGCTTTCTGTTTTTGCTCATGGTCCAGTTTACCAGGTGTTGACTAAGTAAATCACCATTCGGAATAATAAGGCTGGATCCATCGGATGTAACAACTACGCTTGAACGAAACCCGATGGACTTCATGGTTCCGGATTTGCCATCAACTTCAATGATATCTCCCACATTCACCGGTTTTTCAAAGGCGATGATAAGTCCGCTTACCAGGTTATTTACCAGCCCCTGCAGGCCTAATCCAATACCAACTCCCAGTGCTCCAATAATCAGTGTTATCCGGTCAAGGGGAATGCCTGCTGCCGCAATGGCAAGAAAAAGTCCCGTGCTGATGATGATAATTCGAATCAGTAATAACCAGCTCCCTACAGATACTTTGCCTATTTTTTGTTGATGTGGTGAAGTTGCATCCGGTTCGGCCGCAAAAAAAGAGATAAGCCTGGAAAGAAAAAGTGAACCGAAAAGGATCAACACAAAAATAAAAATGCCATTGATACTGAAACTGTAGTCACCTATTGTACGTTCTGTCGTCAAAAATAGATTGAATGGTCCTGCCAATTGCCGAAAGACAAAGAGATGACGGCCCATTAAAATTGCCCAGCCAACTATAAGAAAAATATAAAATAGGACAGGTACCCTGTTTCCAACTTTTTCAAAATTTATATAGAAGAGTTTTTTATCCGGATGCTGATAAATCTGGGAGGCAATCACAAGACCTTCATTTAAAAGTCGAACGGTCCAAAGAAACAGAATAGCGATTATTAACCCGCTGTATCCAATAATCATAAACGTCTTGGAGAGGTTATACCTACCGAATGAATTGAATCCGGCTGCCAGCAATTCTATAATAGTAAAAATACCAATGAAATAGAGAATTTTTCGTTCTCTCAGTTGAGCTTTTTGCTTGTTTTGAAGAATATATATTCCATAGACAATTCCAAAAACCTGCAAGGCTAACATTCCCCATCTTTCAATACGGGAAGCTTGCAGTATAAGATTACTTAATCCTGATAGAGCGAAAGCTGCTACTATAATAATCCAGAATCGCATCCAGAATGGAGTGATGTACCTGTTAAACAATACACCAAGGAAAACGGCAGCAGCTATCCATAATATAAAACTGAAAATGAAGGGAGGATCCAGGAACATGAATTGGAAAATGGAACTACTGATGATGATGGCAGACAATACAGGATATCTGACTACCAGCTGGCCTTCATAATTTGTATGAAGGGCCTTGTTTTCTTTAAGGTGACTTTTAAGAGTGTTTAAAAAATAGGTGCAAATCATTATTATAATTGCGAGCAGCAGCAATCTTGTGATATTGTCTTTCAAATAAAATTTTAACGCCAGCGATTCTTTTTTTTCTGAAATGTTCAGGATTTCAGGTAATGGCCGTTTGTTTTTTGGCTTTTCCCAAAGGTTGGGGAATTCCCGATTTCCCAAATTTGCTGCTAGGTTGGCATTGATTTTTTCAATCTCATTTCTTGCTGTATGAACCTCGAATAAAAACATGTCAACATCCTGGAGTAAGTGCTGAATAGAAGAAACTGCGTTAGTTATGGAACTATCAAGTGGGGCAACTTCCTTAAGGATGGAAAGCATTGTTTTGAAATAGTTTACCACCTCGCTTGAATCACTTGGAAATTGATATATAATAGAATCACTGGACAAGGAGTCGATTCTGTAACGGTAACCTGAAAGTGTCTGATAGTAAGTGTCAAGTTTGGATCTGTGACTTTCGAGCGTAAAAGCAACCTGTTCGAGTATGGCATCAGAAACAAACAGGTTTCGCTGTGTATGATGAGTTCCCTGGTTCCGGAATACACCATCACCAACAATAGCAAAGGAAGCTTTGCTGCTCTTAAGATCCCGAATGATATTGATGGTGTCAACTGATTGCTTGAGAAAAAGTCCCGCTTTTTGAATTTCCTGGCGTACGGCCTCCAATACTTTACGCTGCCTTGCTTCTATTCTGCCCTTTTCAAACTTGGCAATACTGCTCAATTCTTCTTTTATGCCGATTTTCTTAACCATTTTCATAAAAGCAGAACTGTCTGATGCTGCCATCGTATGAAGGGTGTCGGTTTTTTGGCCAACAGCTTCAAAACAATTGTAGCAAAAAACAAAAAAAATAGTAAGCCGAAGAAAAACGAAACGGTTGATTTTCATAAAATGATTACTTTGAATAAAGCGGGCATCTTTTTAAAAGGTATTCCAGTGTAATTTTATAAGCATCCTGTGTATTCCAGAAGGATCTCCTTTCCTGACTGTATATACTAACTCCTTTATCATTGTAAATACTGAGCGTTAAACTGGTTTCGAAATTCTGGGTACTGGTTGAAACAACCGATCCGGAACTCTTTTCTCTGCTCTTGTACTGATTGTTTTTATTGTTATTACCACTGCTGTAGGTAGTGTTCGAATTACCGGTCGTAATATTTGTCTGATTACCTTTATTTACTGAGACGATTCCATCAATTACATATTCAACTCCCAGAATATTACAAAGATCGTCCATGGTATATCCTTTAATTGTTTCCCTGTTGATTCCTGCTTTAATTAATAAAGCATTGCTTGTTCTTGGGTCTACTATGCTCATTACACCCGCATGACGGTTCAGAAAGGCAAAGGTTTCGTTTTGCACCTTGAAACTGATATCGTCAGATGCAGTTTCCCCGTCTTTCAAAAACGCATAGGGGAGGATGGCTACCTTATTATGGTGGTCAGCCAGTCCGGGGCCACTCATTGCTGCCGTTGAAGCAGATTTTGAACTCGCTTCAGATGGCAATGCTGGTTTCGAGAACATTTCAATTCTGCCGCTGCTATAAGTTATTTTCAGGACATCCGTTTTTTTGATTTTGTAAACAAGCGACTCCCCTTTGTAGGTAAATTTGATTTCATTGTCATCAATTTCCATAACCTTCCCAACCAACTCATCTCCGTTGAGTTTTAGAATAACATCATTTTTTGTATCTGTCTGGGCCAACAATATTGAACTGAAGAAAATTAATAAAATTCCAATAAGTAGCTTTTTCATTGTTTACTTTTTAAGCTTGTTCGTTAATTTGGTTTTAATAGTTGAAACACGTTCTTTTATGACTCGAGGTGCAGGAATCCGGTAGCCTGCAAACAGTTTAAAAACAATACGGGCATTCCCATTCACGACCTGGGTGTTCTCCTGCCGGTAGGACGATGTAAAAGCAGTTGCATACAGGCCACCAAAAAAACGTTCGCCATTGTAGCCAATACCGGCTCTGCTATCCAGTCGAAATATAAAATCCTGCTGACGGGTTTTGATCCTTTCTCCATTACCACTACGGGTAGTGAGATTCATGAATAATATACCTGCACCGGGGGTTACACCCAGTGCGAAATAAAAGTTGCCCTTCAGAACGAAGTTGTGATAATAGCCGGCCCCCAATACTAATTCCAGGTTGTTGGATCGTTGGGATGTCTGGCCTGGATTTACCAATTTAGTCTTGTCATCTATGGTGTAATACCGGTATAACAATTGTGGAATAAAACTGCCGGCACTTTTGAGCTGTCGCTCCGACTGCGTAGCCAGGGCATTTAAAGAGAAGTTTCGGTTGAATTTGTAGCCTGTCATACCCTGGAAACTCCGGTACTGCAGATCTGGAAACTGAATGTAGGGGTCACCGTCCTGCCAACCCGGCCTGAAATCGGCTGTGTTTTCCAGGTAATAACCGCGGGTACGCTGGTAGGATAATTCCTGGAGCCAATGATCCAAATAAAAATTCAAAGCAAGTCCACCACTCCTGGTTTTTCCTTTCTCTTTTGTATCGCGGTTGCCTGGAAGGAAATGAGGAACGAACCGAACGGATAGGGAGATAAAAGAATAATTGACGCTGAGCGTTGAGACGGATGAGGCATTAGGATCAATACGGGATTTGGTACCATTCGTAAAAACAGAGAAGTTTTCCTGATCGGTAGTTTGGGCCAGTTTGAATGTTATATACTCATTCATGCTGGCTATATAACCCTGTTTTTTTTCAGAGTGATCCTCCAGGCTGTCTTGCGAAAAGACCGGACTGCAAACTGACAGCAGGAAGCCAGCTGTCACCCACCGTAATGTTCGATGAATAAAAGGCATATAACTTATTGACTCAATGTTGAGCTTCCAGGGTAAGAATCAATTGCCTGTTCTTTATGCCTTAACGATATACAATTATAAGATAAAGTATTTAATGTTGAGTTGACTTTAGTCTTCCCTACCTTTGACTTATGTCAATTAGTTCAACAGCAGATTTATTGGGAATGCAGGCTGTTAGCACAGCCGTTGCCATTACGCTTAAAAAAATGAGGGAATTTGCCAAACCCGGTATGAACTGTGCCGAGCTGGATGAATATGGAGCAGAGATACTAGCTGACTTCGGAGCACGGCCTGCTCCTAAACTCACTTATGGGTTTCCCGGATATACTTGTATCAGCGTGAACCAGGAAGTGGCACACGGAATTCCCGGTAAGGACAAAATTCTTGCAGAAGGTGACCTGGTCAATATTGATGTCTCTGCTGAATTAAACGGCTATTGGGGTGATAATGGAGGCTCGTTTGTATTGGGTGCTGATCTTCATGGTCATGCTAAACTGGTGAATACTTCCCGCGATATTCTCCTTAAAACTATTGCAGCCATCCGGCCCGGTATGAAAATCGCTGAAATGGGAAGAATGATTGAGCTGTCTGCAAAAAAAGAAGGCTTTCGCGTTATCCGGAATCTTACAGGGCATGGTATTGGAAGAAGCCTGCACGAATACCCACATTCCATTGCTAATTATTTTGATCCCTTCAACAAGGACCGTTTCCGGAAAAATATGGTAGTGGCTATTGAAACCTTTATCTCAACAGGCGGTCAGCGGGCGAAAGAATTGAAAGATGGATGGACACTGGTTACCGGAGATGGAAGTTATGTTGCCCAGCATGAACATACCATCATGGTTACTGAAAAAGAGCCGCTCATTTTAACTGCGGCCAATGAAATTTAACGCCTCCTGGTTTTTTTGGCCAATCGGTTGATGACCGTATCCAGTTTTACCTGCTGTTCATTGCTGCAAATAGCCCGAACTTTTCTGAAATGCCGGTAATTATTCATACTGATCTGCTTTTCAAAACCGGCTATTTTCCCAGCTAATGAGTCGATCAATGTTTCCGGCTGAGGTTCCAGTTTTAAATTAGCATACAATGCCTCCCGATTCTGACGAATCGAATCATATAATCCCCGGTTGTTGTTAGATACTGTTTCCCAGAGTTCCCGAAACTGTTGCTTTTGGGTACTGTCAAAACCAATTTCTCTTGTCATGTATTCCACGGGAGACCGGTCATTCCGGTTGGTCTGGGGTGTTTTTTTCTCCCGCCCCCAGAAATAAGCACCCAGCAATACCAGGTTGCTGATCAGCAGGGCTGCTATGACTATGATTAATGTTTTATTCTGCATACGAATCAGGGTTGATTAAAACCATTCTCCAGGATATTGGAAGGCTGGAAGCTGTAGTCCTGTGCCAAACTTACCAGTTGATCAGTCGTTTCTTCCGGAACCGACCGATTGGCGGTGATGGTTAAAATGTTTATCAGGATGACGGTAGCCACCAGCGCAACGGCCACAATAGGTCTTGAGAGAAATGCAGCCAGCCATCCCCAACTGCTTTTCTCCTGCTCCAGCTTCGCTTTGATGCGCGTGTACAGATGAGGGTTAGCGGTGGCCGGCTGAATGCCGTCCAAACTGCTCATCGCTTTCGCGACCTGATCCTGTACCTGATTTTTATTAGTCATCTCTGTGTGTTTGATAATAGCTACTCAATATTTTTTGCAAATTGGTTTTTGCCCGGTTCAACAATGCTTCCACAGCTCCGTCCGTTGTTTCCAATACCTGTGCTATTTCTTTAATGGCCAATCCTTCAATTTTCTGCAAGCTGTATGCCACACGCTGCTGTTCCGGTAATTTACGAATCGCTTTAAACAAAACCTGCGCTTCCTGCTTTTTCTCCAATTGCACACCCGGATGCAGAAAATTTCCGGGTTCCTGCTCCTGTTCTTCTTCCGATCCAAAAAGCGGCACCAGGAAGCCAAATCGTTTCTTGCGTTTTCTTCTTCTGATGCAATCGAGCGACTGGTGTACCGCTATTTTATACAGCCAGGTCTGGATACTGGATTCGCCTCTGAACTGTTGTACCGATTTCCAGGCGATAATAAAAACATCCTGTGTTATTTCCTCTGCATCCTCTGCCTGCTGCACCAATCCAAGTGCTGTATTGTATATCCTGTCTTTCCAATCCTCCACCAGTTGATGAAAAGCTGTTTCATCTCCCTTGCGAAGCAGTTCTATAAATTGGGGATCGGTCACTTTTTTTTCTGATTGCCTGTTTCAGCCCCAATTTACAGGTTAATTCATTGTTCCGCCAAAACCACCCGGACCACCAAATCCTCCGGGACCGCCACCAGGCCCCCAGGGCCCCTGACGACGTTGCGGGGCAGGAGCCTTACCAAAATTCTTGATCCGGTAAGAGAAGGTCAGCATGAAATATTGTGTCAGCACTTGCGTCTGGTTGTCTTCAATATAGTTCGGTTGAATGGTTCTGCTAATGCTTCGGTTCTGCTTTAGTAAGTCAAATACGCTTAAGTGTAGTTCACCTTTCTGGTCCTTCAGGAATTTTTTCCCAACACCCATATTCCACAACCAGAAGTTCTGATTGAATGCAGCTGTCAAACCACGGAACAATTGATTGTTGATATCGGTATTAAAGATCCATCCATTTTTACTCAACAGGTTTACACCCAGGCCGGCAGACTGACTGAAATAATTATTGTTCAGCGATTGCTGGAAACTGTTTTTAACCGTACTGTAATTCGCATTGTAATTCAGGTTAAAATCGACATACTCACTGATATTGCTGGCGATGACCATTCCTCCACTCCAGGTTGTATTGCGTGCAATGTTAGATACACTGTTGATAATGCCAGGTGTTTTACTGAAATTTCCCCCCGCATTAAAAGTCAGGTTCGATTTTATTGCTTTAAATGGAAAGGAATAGGTGAACATGGTATTGGCCGACCAATATCCATTCAGATTGACCGGTTTGGACAACTGTGCTCCTTCTCTTAGGGTAACCGTTGGTGTTAGTACGGAATCCGAAAAAGCAGTATAAGTTGCATTGGTGATAAAATTGTCCGATTGCGTTGCAAAGAAGTTCACAAAGAAACTGTTTCCTTTCCTGCTATTGGTATACGTGTAGCGGCCACCAACGCGGTTACTCACGGTCTGTTCGAGCTCCGGATTACCAGTATTCAGGAACAAAGGATTGGTGTTGTTGATCACATTCTGCAACTGATTTACGGAAGGATTGTTAGTACTGCTTCTGTAAAAGATGCGGATATTACTCCTGTCGCTGAGTTTCTTGCGAAAGAAAGCGTTTGGTAACAAATTGCTGAATGTCTTTTTCAGGTTGCCGGTTTGCGGATAGGTTTGGTTGTTATCCAGCGTGGTATGCTGTGCATCCAGTCCGATATTGAGGTTCATGTTACGATCCCCGATCCTATAGGTAACGCCACCACGATGTGTGGTCACCTCATTTACAAACACATTGGATAAACTGGTATCGAGGATGCTGAACTTGTCCGTTGTATTGTCAAATGCCCAGGTACGTTGATCTGCATCGCTTTTGGTAAAGGAAGGGTTGTAGCTGAATTGCAATTGTCCGCGTTTACCAATAGGTTCGGTGTAAGAAATATTTCCTGATAAATTATATCCCTTGGTGTCGGCCAATTGTTGCTGTAACAAAGAATCATTGGTTGGTATACCGGCTTTGTAGAAAGTTGAAATCGCTGAAACATCCTTCTGGCTGTTTCGGTCATTGATACCTGTTGTAATTCCAACTGAAATGGATCTTCCTCTTTTGCCGAAGGAATGGCGATACAACAGGGTATTATTGAAGTTGTAACCATTTCCGGTGGTGCGGTTTCGGTTTTCGGTTTCGCTGATCAGGTCACCATTTTGTTGTGTCTGAATACCGCTGATCGTGTTCTGTATATCATTCTTCTGGTAGCTGAAGCTGGGTATGATCAAAAGCGTATTGTTAGAATCAATCTTGTATTCCATCCGCATGTTGACGCGGTGGTTGAAATTCTTGTTTTCACTCAGTGATTCTTCGTTGTAGAAAGTGCTGGAATCCGGGCGGATGAATTGTTCGCGGGTTGATCTGGAATCATTCTCATTGTTGGCATTGTTAAAGAAATAACTGCCGCTTACATTGAAATTCTTGCCCCAGAGATCACTGAAGTTGATGCCCAATGCATTGGTGGTAGTAATCCCATTGGATCCGGGTACCTGGAAGTTGCCTCCACCGCCTCTGCCAGCACCACCACCACGGCCACTTCCACCACCTGAAAGTCCCAATAAATCAGAGCTTGAGAAGTTTTGCTGATTGATATTATTGAAAAGCCCAACCACCGATATGCGGCGTTCCTTGTTAAAGAAATTGACAGAGCCTCCGCCCTGGTAGCGATCATTGGTTCCATAACCGGCATATACTCTGCCGAACTGCCCGGCCCTGCGATCTTCTTTTGTTACAATGTTGATAGCTTTATACCCCTGACCATCATCAAAACCGGTAAGTTGTGCCTGGTCGCTCAAACGATCAAATACCTGGATTTTATCTACTACATCGGCAGGCAGATTACGCAACGCGGCCGTGGCATCATCTCCAAAGAACTCACGGCCATCCACAGTTACTTTTCGAACCTGTTCTCCCTGGGCTTTGACCTGACCGTTTTCTATGGATACACCCGGCATTTTTTTAACCAGGTCTTCCACATTTGCATCGGGATTCACTTTGAACTGGCTGGCATTGAACTGAACAGTATCGCCTTTCTGCTGGGCAGGAGGGGTAGTTGCTTTTACTACTACTTCTTCCAGGGCATCTTCGCCTTTTGCCAGCCGGATGGTACCCAAACTGGTTTCACCACCCCGCAGGGTTACCAGTTTTTCAAAGGGGGCAAAACCAACAAAGGAGATAGCAACTTTGTAAGATCCATTAGGAATCTCTGAAAAACTAAAGGAGCCGGTCTTATCCGTTACTGCATTTCTACTGAAATTACTGTTCCGGAGTTGTACAGTGGCGCCTGTTAAGGGAGCTTTGGCGGTACTGTCTTCAATCTTTCCGGTAATCCGGTTTTGTGCATAGGAAGGTAAAACTGAAACCAAAACCAGCACGAGTCCAAGGAAATACTTCATATAATATAGGTCTGTGAAGTATTGGACGCTGATTCTTATAAAAACCTACGGCTCATCCTCAATCTTTTTTAAAAGCCTGCCCGTTTTAGGGATACCGCTGCGCTGGGAACTATAGATACCGGTATGGCCACTGAAATAATAGGCAGTAAAACAGGCAATTGCGAAAAACAGAAAATGCTCTCCGCCAAATAATTCAATTCCCATAATAGTGCAGGCAATAGGTGTGTTGGTGGCTGCAGCAAACATGGCAATAAAACCAAGTCCTGCCATCAGGTCTACCGGAGCCCCCATCCATACAGCCAGAACGTTGCCAAGCGTAGCACCGATAAAAAACAGGGGGGTAACCTCGCCTCCTTTGAATCCCATCCCTATAGTGATGGCTGTAAATAACAGTTTCCAGACCCAACTGAAAGTTTCCGCTCCTCCCGTACTGAAAGCAGAGCTGATGGTGACTACTGATGGATCGGCATTCCAGACTCCCAGCCCCAGATAGTCCTGGTTGCCTGGTATCATACTGAGTCCAATTATGATTAATCCCCCTGCAATTGGTACCAGCCAGGGCCTGGGAATCAGCATATTGGAGATGTATTTAACCTGGTTGGTTAGCATACTGAAACAGGCACTAACCAATCCCGCGCAGGCTCCGAGGAGAATTACTTTAACCAGCAACATGCCTGAGTTCCACCAGTTTTCCGGCACCGTGAGTGTTATCGCCTCAGATAGAATGGAATAACTCACATGCCCAACGCCCCAGAACTGGCAGGTGATATCAGCCAGCAAACTGGCGATCAGGCAGGGGAGTAGCGCGGTATGCAGGATCTGTCCAAGAAATAATACCTCCACAGCAAACAGAGCACCGGTTACCGGGGTGCCAAATACTGCCCCAAATCCGGCAGCCATTCCGCAGAGGAGTAGGGTTTTGCGATCTTCCTGATCCAGCCGGAAAGGTTTTGCCAGTGCATCGGCAAGGCTGCCTCCCATCTGAACTGCTGTGCCTTCTCGCCCGGCTGATCCGCCAAACAAATGGGTGATCAGGGTCGCTATCAATACCAGTGGGGCCAGCCTTAGTGGAATGCCGGTACTGGGTTCATGAATTTCGTCCAGGATCAGGTTGTTCCCTTTTTCGGTTCTTTTGCCAGCCAGGTCATATAAAAAATAAATAAGTACGCCGGCGGCTGGTAAAAAAGCCAGTAACCAGGGATTTCGAAGTCGCAGGTTGGTGACTTCATCCAAGGACCAGAGAAAAAAGGCCACCAGGCTTCCAACCAAAATCGCAAGAGGGATTGCCAAAATGGTCCACCGAATCAGGAACCAGGAAATCCGGGCTTGTTCGGGTGCCTTCCATTTTTGTTCTAAGCCTTTCATGTGTATTAAAAATACACAAGTTAAAAGGGAATAAGGAAGGAAACCGATATTTGAAGTATGATTTATCCTCCCTACTTACAAAAAGGCGATACCATTGGAATGGTTTGTCCGGCTGGTTTTATGGCACCTGAAAAATGGCAAACCTGCGTGCAAACCCTGCAGGACTGGGGATTTAATGTGGAGCTGGGTGCTACTATGAATAGTGCCTCAACTACCTATTTCTCAGGGACGGATGAGGAGCGCAAACTGGATCTGCAACGCATGCTGGATGATAAAAAAATCAAGGCCATCCTTTGCGGAAGAGGCGGATATGGGATGGGGCGTATCATAGATCAGCTTGATTTTAAAAAATTCGAACGTCGCCCCAAATGGATTATTGGTTTTAGCGATATCACAGTACTGCATGCACATCTTAACAGGGTATGCGGAATTGCAAGCATTCATGGACCCATGGCTGCAGCCTTTAATGAAGGTGGCGATGAAAATCCCTATGTTCATTCACTCAAAGCAATGTTGCTCGGTGAAAAATCGGAATACCAGGCTACACCTCATCCCTTTAATATTGCTGGAACTGCACAGGGGCGACTGGTAGGTGGCAACCTGAGTTTGATTGCACACCTGGTCGGAACAAACTCTGCCTATAAAACAAAGGGGAAAATACTGTTCCTTGAAGATGTGGGAGAACTATTATACAATGTAGACCGCATGTTTTACCAGTTAAAAAGAGCTGGTCTGCTGGATGGATTAGCCGGACTTGTATTAGGTGGGTTTACGGATAATAAAGATACAGAACGCCCTTTTGGTCAAACCGTGGAAGAAATCCTGCATCACCTGGTTAAGGATCGTGATTACCCGGTTTGCTTTGGTTTTCCGGTCAGTCATGAAAAAGAAAATTACGCCCTGAAAGTTGGTGCGAGGTATCAGTTACTGGTTTCTCCATCAGAAGTTCGACTGGTAGATAAAGGCTGATTACTGGCAGCCAGTTGCAAGCTGTTCCGAAACGGTATTCAGTTTAACATGGAAAGCTAAGCCTGTACTATCGTTTGCCGGCTGCAATTCAATGGAAGCACGAACATATACTCCTTCAGCAAGTTTGGCTGCCTGTTTTGCAAAAAACCGATTGGCTTCTTTAATTCCTGCATCATTCATAAGTTCCCAGCTTTGTGCAATTCCGCAGGGTTGAAAATTCCCCTGGTTGTTTTCAATTTTCAGGAATCCATTCGTCAAAAAAGGGCGGGTGATCAGGTTGACTGGTTGGGTTGTTTGTTCAAGACTGTAATCCAGTCCGGTTATCATCTCAGAGCCATCTTTGTCCAATTGCACAACACGGTCTTCCATGATCTTGAATCTGCGGGCGCTGTCATCAGCAGACCCCAGGGTAAGAACATCGCCTTCCCGGCTGAATCTGCCGATAGAACCCAGGGGCTGGCTTTGTTCTCCGATATATGATTCGGATAGAAAATAGGTGCTGTCATCCAGTATAGCCAATTCGGTGAAGATCCCTTCACAACTGGCGCAGGGTAATGTATCTGCATAGTAGGAAGCCAGTTCATTCAGTGAAAGGGCGGTTCGGGTTTCCGGAACTGTTATATCTGTTGTTACTTCAATACCATCATTACAGGCCAGCCAGCCCAGGGCAAGCAGGGCCATAAAGTGGGTTCGTTGCATTGGAGGAAATTTGACCCAATATAATGAAAAAAGCCACCCGTATGGACGAGTGGCTTTAGTGTGCTTACTACCAACCAGTGACTTAAGCAAAAATTTTATGATTGTTATGATTCAAATTTATCCTTTTTTCAAATAGTGAAAAGATTGATTAATTTTATAGATACATAGATTCTATCTATCAGATGACACTTACTCAGCTTGAATATATACTAGCGGTAGATGAGCACCGGCATTTTGCTACGGCAGCTGCGCATTGTTATGTGACCCAGCCAACTCTCAGTATGCAGATACAGAAAATGGAAGAGGAAATGGGGTTGAAAATCTTTGATCGCAGCAGGCAACCGGTAATACCGACCCCTTTGGGTGAGTTGGTGCTGGAGCATGCCAGGCGGGTGATGCGGGAAGTAAAACTGCTGGAAGATGTGATTAAGGAAAAGCAGGGACTGATACATGGAGAGTTGCGCCTTGGGATCATCCCTACGCTGGCTCCCTACCTGCTGCCCATATTTCTGCCCTCCTTTCTGGAGAAATATCCGGAATTGCAATTAAAGGTGAAGGAGATGACAACCGATAATCTGGTTGAAGCAGTTGCTAAAGGACGATTGGATATGGCACTGGTGGTAACTCCACTGAATCATAAAGGAATAGAAGAATATCCTCTTTTTTACGAAGAGATGATGGCCTATGTATCGCGCAAGCATGCGGCGTATAAAAAAACCTACATGCTGGCTAAGGACATTGATGTACATGATCTCTGGTTGCTGGAAGAAGGGCATTGTTTTCGGGATCAGATACTGAACCTTTGTGAATTGCAGCAGGCACACAAAGACCTGCTCTTATTCGAATACGAGGCCGGGAGCCTGGAAACACTTAAGAAAATGGTGGAAACCAATCGTGGTATTACCATTTTACCAGAGTTGGCCACCTATGACCTGACTGCTTCCCAGCAAAGAATGTTACGACACTTTAAAACACCTGCACCCATGCGGGAGGTTAGCCTGATTGCCAGCAAAACCTTTGTGAAGGAGAAATTACTCGAGGCGCTGAAGGAATGTGTACTGTCCAGTTTGCCTGAAAAAATCCGGAAGAATAAACCCCGAAATGTTATTCCTGTTCAGGAGGGGTAACTGCTTCGTCTACTGTTTCCTCCAGTTCTTCGGAGTCTTTTCCTCTGCGGACACGTACAACCGGATTTTCTGAGGTGCCGGTAACGGTCATGGGTATCCCAATAATGCCCAGGGGAGGCAGACCCAGGCGGAAGCGCAAATTCAATTGTCCGTCCAGGGAAACCTGTCCTTCTACCCTTGGCCGGAATCCGAATATGCGCATTCTCGTTCTCTCAATTGTTATCAGGTTGTTGTTTATGGAAGAATTAATAACAACTGCTTTCAGTTGAGGATTATTGATGCTGTCCTTGCCGCTTGCTTTACTGACCGCATTGAACAGTTTCAATCCTTTTACTTCAACATTTTCCAGGACCAGTTTTCCTTTTCCTTTCAGAGATGGATTTACCGGATCCATTTGTTCATTGATTCGTCCGGATAAAAAGTAATCCATTGAAATCAGCCCTTTGGTATAGGCAGCAGATGGCGCCATTTCTCTGAACAGACTGATTTCCTCGTACGCTTTTTTGACATCAAAAGAATCAGCGCGGGTTTTAATTGAAAACTTTGCGGAGTAGGGGTTTTCAGGCTGGTAGTCGGCTTCCAGGAACACCCGGGCACCTGCAATCCGGGCGGTTGTTTGACTAAGTTTGGCTACTCCTTTTTGTATTTGCAATTGGCCGGCCAGCTGATGCAGGCTGCTTTCTCCAAACTGAACAGTATCAATGGCGGCTTTCAGTATAAAATTTATTCCATCAGGGAATAATAAAACCCCTGAACCTTCTTTGCCAGTTGAAGTACTGTCTGACACAGTTGTTGCTTCAAAAGCTGTGAAATCATCCAACTGCAAATGTTTTCCTCTTATGGATAAGATCCCTTTGAGTTCGGATTGATTCATAAGATACCCGACTATTTGCTGCACATCTCCCTCCAAATTCAGTTGATTCCTTTTATACTGTAGGGTGGTGTTTTTCAGCCAGGCATGTTCCTGGTTGAATTCCAATCGCAACGAAGGAAATACAAAGGGTGCAGGATAGGCATTGCTGCGCAGTTGTAATTGTTCTGCCTGCAGGTATCCTTTTTGCCGGAGGTTTCTGTATCGTTTTTGCTCTATATCAGATACGCGCCCGCCCAGATCCAGATTCATTTCAAGATTTCCGCCAACCCGGAAATCATCAATCGCCAGGAGCTGGTAAAGGCTGTCCAGGTTCAGCGTTCCATTTGCTGCAATCTGGTAATGGATGTCTTGCAGGTTTTCCAGTTTTCCGGTCAATTCAAAAGGCTGATTATTGAATTGGAATTTGGCTGTTGGAATCGAAATCCTGAGGTCTTTGGAATTCCCTGTATTGGATTCAATGGATGATTCAATAAAGATATTATCAAGGGAGCTTGCTGAAAAAGGGGTTTGAATTCGTCCTGCTTTCCATTGGAGCTGAGCAGCCGTTACTGGGAACGCATTATTCTCCGTATTTAGCTCACCCGCCGCATCGATTTGCATGTGAAGGTCCCCTTCATAACGGTAACCCTCAAGTGGAAATACCTGGTTGATTTCCTTCATAGGAAGGGTTGCCTTTCCGGAGATTTTCATGTTTGAGGGAAACAGTCCATCCAGCTCTGCTGTCATTTCCATCTGACCAGAACCTGGTTTTGCTTTGAATTCCTGAATTTTTAAATGAATGTCCTCCCAATTGGACCCTGTAAGGCTGGATTCAATGCTGGCAGAGATTTCAGCAACCGCCAATGGTAACTGTTGGAATTTAATCTTGCCTTGTTCAAGGCGCGCATTAAGTTGATAGGAGGGGACAGACAATAAAATGGTATCTGGCCGAAAATTGGAAGGATTCTGTCCTCTTTTCAGTTGACCATCTATGTTTGCCCGAATAGCTAATTTACCAGCGATGTCAACATCACTCAGGCCAAGTGCCTGGTCTAATAACTGCAGTTCTATTCTGCTGTTGATATCCGCCTGAATGATTGGGTTGTCGAATCCCTGTACCTGTCCTTTGATTTGGGAGCTATCTTCATCCAGTGTGAAATACAAGCAATCTATTTTCACCAGCATGCTGTCGGGTTCCAGCCGGGGCAGGTAGAGGTCAGCCTTCAATTGAACGTTACGTAAAGGCTTAGGCGCATTTTTATGTTGTATGCTTCCCTCGTTAATCAGGCAGGAAATATGCATGTCGGGTGCTTCGCCGGTACCGGCTCTGTACGCGCCTTTCAGATCCAGGGTTACTTTACTTTTTCCGGTGATGCGGGTATCCTTGAACCAGCTGTCATACCCTGGCGGTAAAACAGAGAATATGTTTTTAAAGTCTGTCGAACCAGATACAAGACTTAGATCAATATCATAGCCATCCCGCACGAAAAATAGTGTTCCGGAAAAATCAACCGGTAATTGATTGATCAGGATATCATTTTTTTGAAAGCGTAAGGCCAGTGAATAGGTATTTACGCCGGTAATTAAATCAGCATCCACACTGCGTTGATCCAGGTATCGGGTGCCATTGTATTCAACACTCATGGATTTTGCATGAAGCGAGGAGGTGAGATCAAACTCTTCCTGATCTAGCATGCCTCTTCCTTCATATGAAAATTCATTGGATTCTATTAACAAGGGAATGGACGCATCCTCATAGTACAACGAACAATCCGAAAAATATATTCCCTGTATTTGTAAACTCGTTCCTCCGGACTTTTTCACTGCAGCAGTGTCAGTTTTATTCTTTGCTTTATAGATTGCATAATTGGCTTTTCCATCTTTGTCAACTAAAACTTTCACGTTGGCCCCTTCTATGAAAAACTGATCTACTTCGAGATCGTCTTGAAAGAGGGAGGCCAGATTAATCCCAAAACTCAGGCTTTCGCCTGCCATCAGGGTGTCTTTTTCAAAAGGTTTTGCCCCTGTTAAGGAGAAGTCTTTTAGTGTAAGTGTCAGCCTTGGAAAATGACTGAAAAAGCCAATCTGGACTTTTTTAAAATCGACCTGGCTTTCCACCGTTTGGTTGATCCAGGTTTTGATTGACTGTTCAATCCGATCTGCAAAAAGCAAGGGAAGCAGGTATAGTAATGCCAATATGCTGCCTAATAAAATACCAATTATTTTTGCCACTCTTCTGATTCTAACACTCATACTGGTCTGGATATAATTAGTTCTTGTATTTTAAAACAGAATCGATCGCGGCTTGATATGCAGGGAATGTTGTAAGATCATTATGACTTCCTTCTTCTATCGTTTCAAATTTATCGGCTGCTTTTAATAGCGGTTTCAACCTGCTCGCATTGGAATAAGGAACAACACCATCATCTGTGCCCTGTAGTATCAGAATGGGAGCTTTGACCTGTTGGATGTACTGGTAGGTTGGGAATTTCATTTTTATCATCCGGCTTACCGGGTAAATGGGAAGGTAGCGACTGAACAGGGAAGTAATGCTGTAATAGGGCGTTTCAAGAATCAGTGTTTGCGTAGCCGATTCGGTTGCCAGTCGGGTCGCGATTCCGGTACCCAGGCTCTTACCATAGATAAAAATACTGTCAGCAGCATACCTGGCCCTAACCAGCTTGTAGGTTTGCCTGGCAAACTGGTGAAGTTGTTCTTCCGTCAGTTCCCCGGTGCTTTTGCCAAAGCCCGGATAATCGGGCATCCAAACTTCAAATCCCCTGCTGGTAAAATAGCCGGCATATTTCGCATAATGCGAAATATTTTTTTTGTTGCCATGGAAATAAAGAACAGCGCCTGAAGCCGGTTTGCTGCTGTCTGAAGCAGGTAAAAAACATACTACATTCATGTTAACCCCTTCTTTAATGGGGATATTCATTTCCTTAAAGGGTTGCTCAAATTTATAGGGACTCGATTTGGTAAGCGGCTCGGGGTGAAACAAAAAATAATCCTGTAAATAAAAAACTGCGATTCCAATAACCGCATACAATACCACTGCAATTTGAAGTCGGCTCAGCCATTTCATCCGACAAAAATAAGAAAGCAGCCTGCTCCACTTGCAGGTAAATAAATTAATACTATATTGAATATGTAAATAGTAATATATGAAAAGTGGATTTTCATTGATGATGCTTGTTATAGCCCTGTTCTCAGTGTTACAGCTTTCTGCTCAAACAGAAGGGCAGGAGGAGAAACTAAACCTGCCGGGAGATAACCTGAACCTCTATGCTGTTATGAAGATGTTCCAGGAATCGGAGACCCTGGAAATTTTTGAAAAAAAACTTAACGAAGAAGATAACCGGATCAATAACCTGGATCTGAATGGGGATGATGAAATCGATTATATCAAGGTCCTCGATGAAGTGGATGGGGATGTTCACAATATTATTCTGCAGGTGTCCCTGAATGATAAGGAGAAGCAGGACGTAGCCGTATTCACAGTGGAAAAAATCAAGGATGGCCAGGTGCGGATCCAGTTAACAGGGGACGAAGAACTGTATGGCAAGGATTATATTATTGAGCCCAATATGACAGAAGGCGCTTCCAATGGGAGACCCAATCCGGGTTATACAGGCAAAACACAAAAAATCGAGGACAAGCTCATTGTAGCCAATTCAGTCCCTCAAACTGAAATTGCCACCTGGCCGGTGGTGGTTTATATGTACCAGCCAACCTATGTGGTATGGCGTTCTCCCTATTACTATGGATATTATCCGCCCTGGTGGAGGCCCTGGCGCCCCTGGTACTGGCACCAGTACTATGGATACCATTACAACTGGTATCACCATTACTATGGGTTCTACAGAAGAAGTTATTATCACTACTATCCCGGCTGGTCTGTTTTTTATTACAGCAACCGCAGATCTGTTTCAATAACAGTCACCAACAGACGCAGATCCGGCTATTACCGGTCTACTTATTCCAGGCCTGAATTGAGAAGGGATGGGATGGCGATGTACACCCAAAAGCATCCCGACCGGCCGGTGCTGAAACCTGGTGTAAACCGACCTGCACCCCGACCTACACCCAGCAAGCCTACAGTAACCAGGCCTGCTCCTGAAAGACCAGGAACAACAAGACCTGCTCCTTCCAAACCAGCTCCCGCAAAACCTGGGGTGGAACGCCCTGTTGCAAGACCTACTCCGCAAAAACCAACTACCCGACCAACAAACCCGGTTAGCAGGCCTGCCCCGTCTACTCGTCCGGCACCATCAACACGCCCGGCACCTTCCACACGCCCAGCAGTGAAACCGGCTCCGGCTGCTCGTCCGGCACCTAAACCGGCAACACGCCCGGTTAAAAAACCGGGTGGCGGAAATTAATGATCTATACTTATAACACGGGTGATCAGCCAACGGTCACCCTCTTTTTTCCACACCATTATGTTTTTAAAACTGCCGCAATCCATTTTGTTATTCTCTATATGGCAGAAACGATGGCGGTTGATCTGGATTGCACCCGAACCCGGAACAGGATATACTTCTAATGTACCAGGTTCCATATCCCGACGGAAACCGGATTCCGTGTTTCTCTCAAACAGCTGTTTTGATTTTGTTCGGGTTTGTTCATAATTGTCCATTCCTCCTTTATCATGATAGAATTCAAGATCAGGAGAAAAGTAAGCCATGACTTCATCTAACTGGCGTCGGTTAAACGCATCAAAAAAGGCACTGTCCAATGCCTGGATCTGGTAATATAAACTATCCCGGTTAGTAGCTGTACCAGATTTAGCGATCTCAGGTACAGCAAACAGGGTGGCGGTAAATGCAAGCAAGGCTCCATCTCCGTAAGGACCATGTCCGGGTACTACGGTTGCTACCTCCGGATAAGCAGCTTGCACAGCCTGAATGGTGGTACTCCAGCTGGTGATATTGGCATCTCCTACAAATCCGAACCCGGCATCCAGTGACTTAACAAGGCATCCTCCAAACAGGGCCTTATACTCCGGTACATAACTTACTATATTGTCTTTCGTATGTCCTTCTCCGAAATATCGGTTAATGATTGGTTTGCCATTCAGGAAGAGCTGCTGTTCTCCTTTGAAAACCTGCCTGGGCAAAGGACTGCCTGCAGCTTCTGCCAACTCTCTTGTCAGTTCATTTGAAATGGAATGAATACCCGCTTTATGAAACTCCGCCAATCCAGCCAGGCAATCATTATGAAAATGATTAATAACAACAGCCTTCACCTTCAGCTTCCATTTTTTTCTCAACACCCGGATCAACTCAATACTCGCCGTATCCGATGCGGGCGTGTCAAACACAACAGCAGAATCTCCACTGATATAGATCATGCCATTACAACCAACTTTACCCCAGTTGTCGGTTTGCAGATAAGATTCATGTACATACAGATTAGGCTGAATGGGAGTAATCTTCAAATGCGAAGACGCATAGGATTTCGATTGTGCCTGCAGGTTATATCCGGTTGCAAGGCATAACACTATCATTAATATCTTACCGATACAGATCCATCCAGGCAAGGAGTTTTTCTTCAAACAGGGGAGTTTCTTCATATGGAGGGTTATGTGCACTGTGTTCAAATAATTCAAGTGTGATGTCTGAGAATTGTTTCATAATGCCAGTCCATTGATCTGCGGGGCCAGCAAGGTAGTCGAATTTTCCATGTGCAAGCCAAACCGGCACATAGAAATCAGTCAGTCCCTGGGTTATATCAATATCTCTGAAAACAATTCCCCACAAATAGTCTATCGCCGGCATATTGGTATAAACATCTTTCCAGAAAGCGCCAGCATCTATTTCAAGATTCAGCCAGCTCTTGGGTGCCAGTGCCAGGTTATACAAGAGGAAGGATTTGTCCGGTTCAGCTTCAATGGCTGCAGGTAATGCTTCCATATTGGCACGAAAGGCATTGATACGTTCAGGCTCCGCCAGTGTTTCAAAATGCAGATCAGCCAGCGCATGATTTCCCGTAGAAAGGGATGTGGCCATGCCGGTCAGTATTACTCCCTTAACATGGTCGGCATATTTTTTTGCATATTCCAATGCCATATACCCATGTCCACTGTGACCAACAATCCAGCACCGCTTCCATCCAAGTTCCTTTCGAAGCGCTTCCATATCCTCAATGATCTCCTCCAACGCATACAGTTCTTCTACTGGTTCTGTGCTATCTGGAGGAATGCTAAAGCCACGGTGGTCAGCAAATACAAAATCCAGTTTTTCTTTTAAGGATGCAGAGAACAGACGCTGGTAAAAAAGCCTGCTTCCAATTACGAATACTGGTTCTCCTTTTCCTTCTTTTAAATAGTGGAGCTTAAAGCCATTTCTTTCAATAAAGCCTTCCTGGATTTTCATATCGGATCTTGCTTTGGGGTACGGAAATTTCGGTCAGTTTCATCAACCGCCCGCAATATACTACAGCAACGGCTTTGTAAGGATGTAAATGGTAAGCAGTTATTCACATGCTTGAATTATCAACTGCATTATTTCTCCAACTTGTTGATTCGTCCATCTTGTTACAACAACCAGTTCATTTTTATAATCAATTATGATATAATTACCACCGTATCCTGCTGCATAATAGAGTTCACGCGGGGCTCCTTTCAATGACTGATCACTGTTGTTCCACCATAGATATCCATAGGCTTTATTTGCAGGCGATGGTGCAAGTGCCTGCCGTATCCAGTTTTCTGAGAGCAGTTGTTTGTTTTTCCATTTTCCTTTTCGGAGAAAGAGCAATCCATATCGTGCCTGGTCCACTGTGTTGATAAACATCCCTCCACCAAAATGCCCACCTCCGCTTACTGATTGTACCTGCAATCCATCCATCGTTACCCATGAATTTGAATAGCCATACCATCTCCATGTAGTGGAAGCTCCAATGGGATCCTGTATCTGTTCTTTCAAAACCTGTGGCAGTGGCTTTCGCCAAACCTGCAAGAGAGAATATGCCAGCAGGTTTACCCGGATATCATTGTATTTAAAAAAAGTACCGGGTTCATTTAATTTCCTGTTTTTCCAATCGTCGATAGTCCCTTCGCGGGGAGGCCTGTCGGCCCAGTCCTGCTGACCGAATAATTCACCCGACCAGTCTGAACTCTGGTTTAATAAATGTTCCCAGGTAATCTTGCTGTTATGCGGACTATCAAAAGATCCATCCCATACGTATTTATTCAGTTTGTCATTGGTAGAACGAATCAGTCCCTGGTCTACTGCCAGTCCGGCTATGGTTGATAAATAACTTTTTGTAACACTGAAGGTCATGTCCACCCGCTCGATATCCCCCCAACTGGCAACAATATATCCCTTTCTGATAATCAGTCCGGCTGGCTTACCCCTGTCCTTCATGGGCCCCAGGATCTGGTAACCCGGTTCTCGCTGATAGGATTTATAGGCAGCAATTCTAAGGTCGGTATCCAGTTCAATTTCGGATCGTTTTGCCAATGCTACGGCACTGTCCACCAGTTCTTGTTTCATGCCCAGTTTGGCGGCCGGTTGCCGGATCCAGTTACTGTCGGGATAGTACCCTTGCTGCGCAAAACTTGTCAGGGTAAAACAGGCAGTTATCAACTGAAAAAACAGAATCTGAACAGGATTTCTTTTCATTACAGAAAGGTACAGCAGGGGACTGAAAAAAATTCCGGGAATTCTGTAATGCAGCGTTCGATCCTGCATCTATAGAAGTATAAAACCTGAAAATATGAACCTTCGAATCCTTTTTTGTATGGTATTTTATCTGGGAATAGTATTGAAATCCCAGGCTCAATATGCATTTAAAACAGAAGTAAGCGGAAAGGGGCCAGCCCTGCTGCTGATTCCCGGCTATAGCTGCAGTGGTGATGTCTGGAAGGAAACGGTTGCAATCCTTAGCGCAAACTACGAGTGTCATGTGTTGACCCTGGCCGGGTATGCAGGCCAACCGGCTATAGATACACCGGTACTGAAAACAGTAAAAGGAGATATCATTCGCTATGTAAAAGATAAAAAACTAAATAAACCAATTCTGGTGGGGCATAGCCTCGGAGCTTTTATGAGCATCTGGGTGGCAAGCGAAGCACCGGGACTCTTTGGAAAAATTGTCTGTGTGGATGGTGTGCCATTTATTTCAGCATTAGGCAGACCTCAAATCACGGTTGATTCAGTGAAGAAAAATCCGGCATTCAATCCGGAACTGGTGATTCGTAATTTTCAAAACCTTCCCGATAAAGGGTTTGTTGATCAAACAGCCATGGCTATGCGCTGGCAGGTACAGGATACTGCAAGAGCAAGGCAGATCGCAATCTGGCAATACAACAGCGACCGCAAAACACTTGCTACCACATTGCTGGAAATGTCTACCACCGATCTTCGCGCAGCATTAAAGAAAATTCCTCAACCTGTATTGGTGATGGGTAGTATTTATCAGACAAAAGAGCAATCTGAACGTTGGCTGAAGCAGCAATATGAGCAAACACCTGACCTGGTAATTAAAGTTGCTGATAGTAAACATTTCATCATGTACGATCAGCCGAATTGGTTTATAACTGAATTAACTGCATTTTTAAACAAATAAGCAGGTGAAGCAACACAAAGAATTTACGGATCTCTACGAGCAGTACGCTCCCGGTATACTAAAACTCTGTATGGGTTATACCGGAGACCGTACGCAGGCGGAGGACCTGTTGCAGGAAGTCTTTCTATCGGTCTGGAACAATATGCACAAGTTTCGGCAGGAAGCTTCCTGGAAAACCTGGATTTACAGAATCGCGGTGAATACCTGCCTCACCTATTTGCGGAAGCGTAAGTTGAAAACCGTGGATATTGATGAACACCCGGTTGCACAGTTACAGGAGGAAAAATCAAACCGGGAGCAGGAAGTACAGTTATTGTACACCTGCATCAGCAAACTTCCGGAAGCCGATCGTCTCCTTATTTCCATGGTGCTGGAAGATCAGTCCTATGAGGAAATTGCTGCAGTAGTTGATATCAGTGTGAACAACCTGCGCGTGAAAATTCATCGTATTAAAAAACAATTGACAGAAATCTATAATCAATATGCAAGACTTTGATGCACTGAAAAAAATCTGGCAGGAGGAGCCAGGTACAGCCAGGCAGATTTCTACACCTGCTGAACTCAGCAGTACCTCCCAGCGTAACCGCAAGTGGTTGAAGAATACCCAACTGATTGGTGCCATCGGCCAGATTTTTACTGCGGCCTTTATCACCTGGATGATCTTCTATGGAAATTTCGGTTTCAAATACTGGTACACCTATTTTTCAATGGGACTGATTGTATTGTTATCCCTTATGCAGATGGGAATCATGTTCTATACCTACTCAAAAATCAATGCCATTGATGATGCGGCTGCTCCTTCGGCTCATCTACGGCAATGGGAGGAGTATTATGCCATGCGGATGCGCATGATTCAATTCCAGGCACCAGTCTTTGCCATCCTGCTTACATTGGCTATTGGCATCTATTATATTGAAGTACTCTCTTTTATGAAAATGCTCCAGGCATCGATAGCGGTGGTGGTTACAGCAGCCTGGATTCTCTTCGCCTATTTTTACCTGGGTAAGAGAAGTATACGTAAAGAGAAAGGGCGCCTTCAATCGATCATTGATGAGCTGAAAGAGGTAGAGCAGCAGTTGACAACAAATGAATAATCCGGTTGGATCAATACTTCAGAATATCTCTCAGAAAATTATGGTACTCCGGATAGGAGGGCAGGTTATTATGCCCTCCACCTTCGATCCGTATTAAGGTGATTTTGGAACGATTGATTGCCTGCAATTTTTCACTGTGCCGGATGGGAATCAACCAGTCGCGCGTGCCATGCAGGATATAGGTATGACAATTCACATGCCGGATCCATTTGTCTGTTCGGAGGTGATAACGCAATACCACAGACACCGGCAGGATGGGCAGAAATCGTTCCACTACTTTTTTGAAACTATAATAAGGCGCGTCCAGGATCAGGTAACGGGGACGATTATCCGAAGCCAGCTTGGCAGCAAATCCACTACCTATACTTCTGCCATAAACAATGATATGATGTTCAGGGTACTGGTGGGTAAGTTCAGCGTAAACAAACTGGATATCTGAAAGCAACTGTTTCTCGCTTCTTTTGCCGGTACTTTTTCCAAAGCCCCGGTAATCAATAAGCACTACGTCATAGTTGTACCGGTAAAAATCCCGGGCATATTTGGCCCAGCCCTTAATACTGCGACTATTGCCATGCAGGTAGAGGATTAATCCTTCCGGTTTGTCGCGGTAAAAATGCAGTCCATTGATACTGACCCCCGGCTCCGGATGAAAGAACAATTCCCGAAATGGACTATCATATTTAAACTCAAAATCAGCCGCCAGTTTCTCCGGTTTGAAAATCAGTTTTTCCTGCAGGAAATATCCCAGCACGCTCAGGAGCAATATGGCAAGGAAGATGTAGAGGAGGATCATGGTATGGAAGATAATACATTGGAAGGAGGTGAATCGAGTGAATGAGGTGAATAAGGTCAATGAGGTGAATAAAGTGAATGGTGAATTTCTACCCGTCGGGTTTACCCCCAATTAGTGCACTTTTCCCATTCCTCGGTATTCCCATTCTCCCGTCTCCTCTGTATCCTGTCTCCTTTGTTTCCTCTGTATCCTGTCTCCTTTGTATCCTCTTCCATGCCTCCTTTGTCTCCTGCTTCCCGTCTCCCGTCTCCCTTCTCCTTTGTTTCCTCTTCCATTCCTCCCGTCTCCCTTCTCCTTTGTCTCCTCTTCCTTATTCCTCCTCATGATACACCCGCTTCAACCGTATCGTGGTTACGGGTGCAACAATAAGCGGGAATTTCTCCACCACGACATTGGAGGGGTCGAGACCAAAACCTCTTTCTTCAGAGAGACTGATTTCTTTCAGCCAGAAATAAATCTTCATGATGATGCGCTCAAAGAATGGCAGTTCATTATCCTGGCTCAAGTATTTTTCCATTACGATAAACTGGAAATCACCCACCACATTGTTTCGCTCCAGGCTTTCGTACCGGCTGTAAATATTCACTTCCTTATTGTTCACCAACTCTTCCACCACTTTGCGGAACAACAGGTTGATTTTTGGTTCCATCCGGAAGCCCAGCCTGAATTCCACCCGGATAATATCATTGGGAATGATATGGTCTACCACATACTCACAGGTATAAGGATCATCCAGCGTATCCACATGCACAAACCAGTAGATGTCTGCCCGCTTGGGTTTCTTGTTCAGGATGGAATAAATGATCTTGTGTTCAATCTCTTTGGGGTTGTTCGCACTGGTCATATACACCAGGTGGGTAGCATGTTTCGGAACTGTTTTGTCATTACTGAGTTCCTGGATCATGGGCACATAATGCTCCAGCCGAACAAATTCCACATAGCGGTTTTTGATCTTGCGACTCCGGTAGGATACATACATGATGATGAACATACCCAGCCCAATAATCAGGGTGATATAACCCCCATGGGTAAACTTTTCCAGCAAGGCTACCAGGAAGGTTATTTCAATCACCAGGAAGGTAATCAGAAACAGGTAGATCAGTCCCGAATTAATCCTGCGTGCCACCATATAATTTGAAAACAGGATCGTGGTAGTAATCAGGGTAACTATAATCGCCAAACCATAGGCAGCTTCCATACGGGAAGATTCCTTAAAGTATAATACAATGCCCACGCAACCTATAAACATCATGGTGTTGATACCCGGTATAAACAACTGGCCTTTTTCCTCAGAAGGATATCGAATCTTCAGCCTGGGCCACAAATTGAGGCGCATGGCTTCACTGATCAGGGTGTAGGCACCGGAGATCATTGCCTGGCTGGCGATAATGGCAGCAGTGGTGGCGATAATCACCCCCGGTATAATAAACCATTGTGGCATCAGGTCGTAAAAAGCATTAATACCCAGCTCTGCTTTTGCCGCAGGGGTAACTTCAATGCCGGTACGATTGGCCAGCAAAAACGCGCCCTGTCCGAAATAATTCAGCAACAGGCAGGTTTTTACATAAATCCAGGAGAAACGTATATTATCCCGACCGCAATGTCCCAGGTCACTATACAGCGCTTCCGCACCCGTTGTACAAAGGAATACCGCACCCAGCAACCAGATCGCCTTGGGATAGGTAGCCAAAAAGTTGACCGCGTAATAAGGATTGATCGCCTTTAAAATGGATAGATCATCTGTAATATGCAATACCCCCAAAATACCCAGCATGGTAAACCAGACCATCATAATGGGACCGAACATCTTTCCAATGGAAGCAGTCCCAAACTGCTGCATAAAAAAGAACAGCGATATAATCGCCAATACAATATATACAATGGTGGAAGTCTGCAATTCATGAAATACCGGCAACTCTCTTAATCCTTCAATGGAAGAAGTAATGGTCATGGGAGGGGTGATGATACCATCTGCCATCAGGGAAGCCCCCCCAATCATGGCCGGTACTACCAGCCATTTTTTTCTTCGCCGTACCAATGCATACAGGGCAAAGGTTCCGCCTTCCCCCCGGTTATCTGCCCGCAATACCAACCATACATACTTAACCGTGGTTACCAGGGTGAGGGTCCAGATAATACAGGACAAAGCTCCAACAATCAAATCCTCCGTGACAGTCCTGCCGGATATAATCGCGTTAAATACATAGAGAGGAGAAGTTCCAATATCACCGTAAATAATTCCTAAAGCAATTAAGAGGCCTCCTAATGAGACTTTGTCTAAATTTTTTCCCACTGTTAGACTATTGCGCCGGCATTCAACTGCCGACTGGTATTCAGAATAGACCAGCTATATGGATGGTCGTCTTGCAAAGGTATAGTTAAAATAATCATACCTTATGCATATGTTGTGAACATAAACAACCGACTGGTGCGTAAAATTGTCCTATAAATATCTGCAATGGATATTACCTTTAACTAAAGCGTACGAAATGAAAATCAAACTCGTATTGTTTGGCATTTTTTTATTGGCCCTTATTAATGTAAACGCCCAGGCTCCCCGGATAGTATATACGGAGCCTGAAAAGGAAGACTCGCGCCGTACCTCTTTTGAGATCCTGGGAAAAATAGACGGCAACATCCTGATCTATAAAAATAACCGGACAGAACATGCGATTTCCATCTATGATGATGAAATGAAGTCGCAGGACAGGGTGCTTATGGACTTTATGCCCGACCGTGTGATCAATGTGGATTATATCACCTATCCTGAAAAAATCCTTTTCTTTTACCAGTACCAGCGCAAGCGGGTGGTGTATTGTGATTATATCGCCATCGGTGCCAATGGTAAACCCCTGGGCAACCCGGTAACCCTGGATACCACCGAAATCGGTTATACATCCAGCAATAAGATCTATACCGTCATCAACAGTGACGACAAACAAAAGATCATGTTGTTTAAGGTTAACAGTAGTAATCCGCGTAAATTCTTCATCACTTCTTTCCTTTATGATGAGAATCTGGCCCTGATCACCCGCAATTTCAGCCAGGTTGACATGGATGAAAAAGGTGATTATTTCTCAGACTTTCACCTGAGCAATTCCGGAGAACTGGTGGTAGCCCGCTTCTCAAGAGCAGGTAACTCTGACTTCATATCCGGGGTGAATATGTTAATCAAACACCCGGATTCCCTGGGTTTTAGTATCCGAAATGTCGAAATCGGTAAACAGATTCTCGACAACCTGCTCATGAAAATCGATAACAGTAACAACCGGGTGATTCTGGCTTCCTTTTTCTCCCGGCAGAAAAGAGGAAATATAGAAGGACTCTACCTGGTGAACTGGGATAAAGGCAATAATGCCAAAGTGATGGATACGGCTATTGTATTTACTGATGATCTGCGGGTGATGGCCAAAGGTACCGATGCCAACAAAAAATCAGCCTTCAATGATTTCTTCATCAAAAATATCTTTACCCGGAAGGATGGTGGTTTTGCTATCGTGAGTGAGTCTCTTTATACCACTTCTCGCAATAATGGTTTCAACCGGTGGGATTATATGGGCTGGGGCAATCCCTGGTTCGGTCCCATGAATTACGGTTATTGGTCGCCGATTTATTCTCCTTTTGGCATGCCCTGGAACCGGTATGGCTGGAACAACAACCCTATGAACCGCTATTTTGCTGAAAACGTTCTGGTGATTTCCTTCAGCCAGGATGGTACCAGGGAATGGAGCAATGTGATTACCAAAAATCAGTTCGACGATGAAAGCGATAACCTGATTTCTTATGGAATCATGAATACAGGCGGGGAAGTTCACTTTCTTTTTAATACTTTCGAAAGAAGAACTTTTGTATTGACCGACCAAAGCCTGGATCCAACGGGTAAGATTACCCGCTATCCAACTTTGAAAAACCTGGATAAGGGATACGATTTCATGCCTAGATTCGCGAAGCAGGTTAGTGGCAGGCAGATCATCATACCCTGCCTGTACAGGAATTACCTGTGCTTCGCCAGGGTCGATTTTTAAAACCCAGCCAACGTGATAGGAGTTTTCAGGCAGAAAAATCCAGGCAATGCCCTCATCCTGCTGATTTATGCCTTTGTACTAAAATTCCCGGTATTTCTGCATGCCACTGCTCCGTTGAAGCAGGAGGATGATAATTATCTCTATAAATTATTACTCAATACCCTTGCTCCTTTCTTCGGTGAGCAAGGGTTTTTTTATCCCCTGCTTGCTTTTTTGCTGCTCTACCTGCAGGCCAGCCTCCTGAACCGGATCGCCAATACCATCAAACTCCTGCCCAAGCCCAATTACCTTTTTGGGATGGCGTTCTTGTTGGTCAGCAGCCTGCTGTCGGAATGGAACCAGTTCTCCAGTACCTTGCTGGTGAACTTTGCCCTGATCTGGATCTGGTATGGTATGGTGCGCTGGTACAATAATCCGCGGGCCATGGGAGCCATTTTTAATACTACCCTGCTGGCAGGTATCCTGCCTTTATTATATACCCCCTCCATTGGATTTGTGGTAATGGTAATCCTGGGCATTTTTATTACCCGACCCCTCCGGATAGGAGAATTCGTGGTAGCCCTGATCGGTTATATGGCACCCTTTTATTTTCTGCTGGTGATCATGTACCTGACCGATAACTGGCACCCTGAAGAACTGATCCCTTCCATCCAGTTCCACCTGCCGAAATTGCCGGAATCGCTCTGGACTACAGGAGGAATTTTATTGCTGGTCATACCATTCCTGGTAGGCGCCTTTTTTGTACAGGATAACCTGAATAAAATGCTGATCCAGGTGCGGAAGAACTGGAGTTTGCTGTTGTTGATACTGCTGGTCGGACTCATCGTCATCCTCGTAAATCCGGGTGATAACTACCAGCACTGGATGCTGAGTGTCATTCCCATCGCCTGTTTTCATGCGGCAGCCTATTTTTACCCCGATAAGAAATTGTTTCCGCTGATTTTACATTGGCTGCTCTTTGCCTTTGTGATGGCCATCAATTTCATTACTTTTGCGCCTTAAATTCTCCTACATGAAGTTTGGTGTAGTCGTTTTCCCCGGATCCAACTGTGACCGCGATATGCAGGAAGCCCTGCAAAATGACCTGGGGCAGGAAGTCATCATGCTCTGGCATAAAGACAAGGACCTGTCCGCCTTCAACACCAACGACTGCATTGTTTTACCCGGAGGATTTTCTTATGGCGATTACCTGCGCTGTGGTGCAGTAGCCCGCTTTAGCCCGATGATGCAAAGCGTGATTGAATTTGCCAATAAAGGAGGAAAAGTGCTGGGCGTTTGTAACGGTTTCCAGATTTTATGTGAAGCTCACCTTCTTCCCGGTGTATTATTAAGAAATGCCAACCAGCAGTTTATCTGCAAAAATGTGTACCTGAAAGGAGGCGATTCCAACCAGGCCCTGAAAATTCCTATCGCCCATGGTGAAGGACGCTTTTTCGCAGATGAAGCTACCCTGGATCAACTGGAAGCCAATAACCAGGTGATCTATCGCTACTGTGATGCCGGTGGTTCCATTGACACCAAAGCCAACCCAAATGGGGCACTTAGAAATATTGCCGGTATCCGGAATGCCGCCGGAAATGTATTCGGAATGATGCCCCACCCCGAAAGAGCTACTTCAGAAGCCCTCGGTAACCTGGATGGCCGCACTGTTTTTGCCTCCCTGTTAGGTGTCAGATAACTGTTAATCTGGGACCTTGTGTGACTTGGTTAACATAACATTTGATTTTTTTCGCTGAATTTTGAGCCATGAAAAAAATGTTACTCTCTTTTCTGGTACTGGTACTTGCTACAGGTGCTTTTGCCCAAAGCGAAAAACAGGTTCGCTGGACCTTTCAATCCAAAAAAATTGCTGAAAATACCTATGAGGTACGCATGACTGCTGATATCGGCGGTAATTTTCATATGTACGCACAGGATGGAGGCGATGGTCCGGTTTCAACCACTTTTGATTTTACCAAAAACCCCCTGATCAGCTTCGATGGCCAGGTAAAAGAGCAAGGCAAACTCAAAAAAGTGTACGAAGAAGCATTCAGCTCTGAAGTTCGTTATTACGAGAAAAAAGTAGATTTTATTCAGGTTGTCAAAGTGAAAGGAAAGGCCAAACCTACCCTCGCAGGCAAAGTTGAATTCATGGTCTGCAACGATAAAGAATGCCTTCCCCCCTCCACCGTCAATTTCAAGGTAGCGCTCGGTGGTTAATAAACCCTGATTGGTATGCTCAATCGAATTTTACTACCCCTAATTTTACTGGTACTCCAGTTGCCCCTGCATGCGCAGGAAACTCCGAAGCCCGTTGAATGGACCTTTACCGGTTCCAACAGTTCCGGAACTCCTGAAATAATACTAAAAGCAAAAATTGCTCCCGGTTGGAAATTGTATTCCATCACCGCCACCGATGAGCAACCCAATACCCGGATTGTTGCGGACTCCTCCTGGGCTGCCCAAATGGGAACCCCAGTGGAAACAGGAAAGCTGGAAAATCAGCCCGAACCCCTGTTTGAAAACGACCGGATTCCCTATTTCCAAAATGAACTGGAAATTCGTATCCCGCTTCAGAACCTGAGTGGCCAGCAACTGCTCAAGGGCAGTATCAATTACATGGCCCTGAAAGGGGAGGAGATCATCGGGCCAGAGGAAGTTCCTTTCCGCTTTGAACTGGAAGCCGATGGATCGCTTGCTGTTGCTACGCTGAAAACAGTAGATGGCACCCAGGGTATCATTAAAAGAGCTGCCATTCAATTGGATCAGCCTGCCGCCGATTGCGGAGGAACCGGACTGGTGAAAGAAGGTGAAGGCGGACTCCTAAATATTTTCGTGCTCGGTTTCCTGGGTGGGTTGATTGCCCTCTTCACTCCCTGTGTATTCCCAATGATTCCTCTTACCGTTTCCTTTTTCACCAAAAAATCACAGGATCGCAAAAAGGGAATCGGCAATGCGATGTTGTATGGCTTTTTCATTTTCCTGATTTATATCCTCTTATCTGCGCCCTTCCATTTCCTGGATACACTGAACCCGGAAATACTGAATAATATCTCGACCAACGTTTGGCTCAACCTGCTCTTCTTTGTGATTTTCGTAGTGTTTGCCCTTTCGTTTTTCGGCTTGTTTGAAATCACCTTGCCCAGTAGTATCTCCAACTCGGTGGATTCCAAAACCGGTGTAGGTGGCAGCGTGGGTATTTTCTTTATGGCCCTGACCCTGGCCCTGGTATCGTTTTCCTGTACAGGTCCCATCCTGGGTTCCCTGCTGGCAGGATCTCTTTCCTCCAATGGTGGAGCTATGCAGCTTACTGCCGGCATGGGTGGATTTGGTCTCGCACTGGCATTACCCTTTGCCTTGTTTGCCCTCTTCCCCAACTGGCTGAATGCGATCCCGAAATCAGGAGGATGGCTTACCACCGTTAAAGTGGTGCTCGGATTTGTAGAACTGGCATTGGCGATTAAATTCCTGAGCAATGCAGATCTCGTAATGCACTGGGGTATCCTTAAAAGAGAAGTATTCTTCGGTATCTGGATTGTAATCGGACTTGTTACCAGTCTCTACCTATTTGGACTGATCCGCTTCCCGCATGAAGGTCCGGTTAAAAAACTGGGCACTACCCGCAAAGTCTTTGGAACCCTGTTTGCCTTGTTCACCTTGTACCTGATTCCCGGCTTGACCAATACTCCCTACGCCAATCTGAAATTGCTGAGTGGATTTCCTCCACCCCTGACCTATAGTGTGTATCATCACGAAGAAACCATCATTGTAAATGATTACGAAAAGGCGCTGAAACTTTCCAAAGAGTTGAATAAGCCCCTGCTGATCGACTTTACCGGATGGGCCTGTGTGAACTGTCGCAGAATGGAAGAGAATGTTTGGCCGGATGCGAATGTCAAAGCCCTGATGGAAAAATTTATCCTGGTTTCACTTTATGTGGATGATCGAAAACTTCTGCCTGATGCGGAACAGTTTATCTACACCAATGAAAAAGGAGTGCAAAAAGAAATTAAAACCATCGGTGATAAATTCGTCACCTTCCAGACCGAGAATTTTAAAAATGCTTCTCAGCCCTGGTATGTGATTCTTTCACCGGAAGAAAAACTGATGAATAACCCCGTGGGGTATACGCCGGACAAGCAAGCCTATGCCGACTGGCTGCAATGCGGACTGGATGCATTTGAAAAGAAATAAAAGAAGAGGCTGTCGATTTCGACAGCCTCTTTGCTTACTGCTAACAGCCTAACCTTTATAATTAAAACCAAACTAACTGCTAGAAGGTAGGATCCGTAGGCGTATTCGGATTATTATCCCGCTCACGGAAAGGATAAGGGAAGAAGTTTCTTTTCTTCTCTACATTGGGATCATTGGAACGATTGAACCTCCTCATGTCTTCCATTTTGAAGCCCTGCATGTACAACTCAATACAACGCTGACGATAAATTTCTGTTAGCACTGCTTCCTGTGTAACCGCACCACCATATACCGGTTGATTGGCACCAATACCAAAGGGATCAGCTGCACTGGTTTTGGTAAGGATCTTATTGAGTTCTGTAACAGCATCGTTCAGGGAAGCACCACCTGCTCTTGCAAGGGCTTCAGCTTTGATGAGGGTCATCTCACCCGGAACATAAATCGCCCAGGGAGTTGCCAGCTCTGCACCAAAACCTTTTATGCGCCAGCGGGGAGCTATGGTTGGGTTCACACTCATGTAGAATCCAATCCGGCCATCTGTCATATCAGGTCTCAACGCTTCCGGTAAACCAAAAGTGGAATCAATTACCTGGAACACGTTATTGGTGGCAGTAGACACATTGAAAATAGGGTTGGGTGATACCGCATCAAAATTCATGGTGCTCTTCTTGGTCAGGTCAACCGCATTGGCGGCAGCCAGCGCAGCTGCATAATTGCCACTGAACAGGGAGTACCTGGCCTTCAGTGCCTGCAGGGTATTCGGGATTTCAATGCCGGCGGGAAGGTTGGTTAAAAACTGCGCACTGATAGGATTGGCAGCAATCGCGGCCAAAGCTGCATCCAATGTTGCAATCGCTTCTGCAAATCCTTCAGCGCGACTCTTAAAACTCACATTGGTTCCAATAGATGCAGGGATTTGTTCCCAATACATCGACAGGTTGCCCAATGCCATGGCCTTGAAGATGGACGCATAACCAATCAGTCCGGCTGCATATCCTCTATCACCCAGGTTGGCAGCATTGTCAATTACATTGTTGGCATCAAAGATGACTTTCAAACTGCTGGTCCACAGGTTGCCCAGGATATTGTTGTTGCCATCCACATTGATACCACCCCGCCATAAGTTAAACTCATCCACGTTTCCTTCATTTCTTAAACTCAGTTCAAAGGAGGAGAAGCCATTGGCGGTTACCAGGTTGTACAAAGCCGACTGGCGACCCACACTGTATTGTTTCTGCACGCCTACTGCCACACCGGTAAGTCCGGTTGAATTCGACAGCGCATCCTCTACCGGGGTAGCACCCGGGTTAGTGAAATTCTTGCTGCAGGCTACCAGGCTGAACGCCAGGGAAGTGAGCAGGAATCCTTTATAAATAATTCTTTTCATACGTTTTAATTGGAGGTTAGGTACTAGAATCTTGCACTGATGTTGAAGGCGAATGTTCTCGGAATGGGCACATTACCAAAGTCAATACCACGGGCAATATTACTTCCACCACCGGCATTGGTTTCCGGATCAAATCCTTTGTAATTATCCCAGCTGATCAGGTTTCTACCGGAAAGGCCTATACGCAGATCACTGATGGCTTTACCAACTTTACCCAATCCATAGCTCAGTGATACTTCCCGCAGTTTTACAAAACTTCCATCATCAATTCTCCACTCTTCAATGGCATAGATGCCACTGATATAACCTCTTGGCAATTCACCACGGTGTTCTTTTTCTGCAAATTCAGCCCCGTTTCCTACGCCCTGGCGGGTACGGAAATCAGCATTGAATACATCTACGCCCTGTACCGCATCCAGTTGTACACGCAAAGACAGATTCTTGTATTCAAAGGTGTTCACGAGGGTTCCTGTCCAGTCGGGGTTAGGATCTCCAACAATCTTACGCAAAGGTGTTCCGGTTGGCAATCCGTCTGCTCCTCTTTGAGGCGTATACGAAAGCGGACTGTTCTGCGTTCCTCTTTCCTGAACAGGGATGCCATTTGCATTTTTGATTTCTCCACCATTTTCGTCTCTCGCAAAGAAGAATCCATAGAACACACCAATGGGTGCACCACGCAGCAGCGATACAGATCCTGCAGGCAGGTTAAACTGGATCAATCCCTGCGGGATTTCTTCCACTACGTTTCTGTTGCGGTTGAAGATTACATCCACATCCCAGCGGAAATTTTTAGTGCGGATGGGTGAACCACCAATCATCAGTTCAATACCCTTGTTACGAACCACACCTACGTTATCCAGCAGGCTGCTGTAACCGGTACTTGGAGCAATAAAGCGCGAAATCAACAGGTCGGTCACTTTTTTATTGTACCAGTTGAAGGTTACATTCAGCCGGCTGTTGAAGAAGGCCATATCGGTTCCGATCTCAATCTCTTTTTGTACTTCCGGACGCATATTGGTATTGGCCAGTTGTCCGGGTGATAACAGGGCTGTTCTTCCCACCAGGGGAGAAGCATTGTAGATATTGAAGCGATCATAGGCACCAATACCAGTCAGGTTACCACTTTCGCCATAAGCTGCGCGGAGCTTGAAGTAATTCCAGGTTTTTGCGAGTCCCAGTTTCTCCCAGAAGTTTTCATCACTCATCACATAAGAGCCACTCAGCTTGAGATAGAACTGGTTGCGCTGATCTTCACCGAACACAGAAGAACCATCGATCCTTCCGGCAGCTGTTAAGAAGTAGCGATTTTTAAACTTGAAGTTTTGCTGCAGGTAACCACCTGAAATAGAGATTTCAGAACGTGCATCTGATCCCGGAAGTACCGTACTGGCGCCTCCTACTGTTTGTACAAAGGGAGCCAGACCACGACCCTGTGCTACAGAGAAATTGGATCTTTCATATTGCAGCGAATAACCAACCTGGGTAGTGGAAATAAAATCTTCTGTAATGTTCTTGTTCAACGTAGCATTGATCTCATGGTTGATCAGGAACTGCTGGTTGTTACCAACAGATGCATATCCATTTTGGGTTGGGTCAAGAGAGGGACCACCACCCCAGAAACCCGGACTGGCATTGTAGGTATAAGGAGGAATATAGGTTGTACCTACCTGCGAGATATTATCAATACCCATGGTATAATCAATGGTCAGATCCTTCATGGGTTTCAATTTTAACCCAAGGGAACTGATGATGCGGTTGGTCTGGTTGCGCTGTTTGATGTCTTCAATAATGCTAACCGGGTTGATCCGACCGCGTTCACCTACTGCCTGCAGGTTGCCATTGGCATCTCTCTGCCAGATATCATGGAAATTACCAATGATGGTCACACTGTTGATGGGGGAGAAGAAAGAGTTGCCATCCGGCTTCTCATTGGCCATGCTGTTCACATAGTTCAGGCCGGCATTCACACTGGCCCACTTGGTGATTTCCTGGTCGAGGTTTACTCTGAAACTGAAACGCTGGAAATCAGTATTCTTGATAATACCCTGGTTGTACAGGTGAGAAGCAGACATGAAATATTTGGTCTTGTCTTTCCCTCCGCGTACAGAGATGTTATTATCAGTACCGATACCTGTGCGGAAGATATAATCCCAGTAATTGTAACGTGTAACAGGAGTGGTGTTGGTTAATCCGGTTAAAAGGATGTCCTGTGTAACAGCACCCGGACCATCAGCTGGTCCGCCGAATTTGGTAGGCGCTTTGTTATAACCCACATCTTTTCTCAACTGGTTCATGTTAACCGATGTATTGAAACTAACCACAGGAGCGCCTGAGCTACCTCTTTTGGTGAAGATCTGTACAACCCCGGCGTTCGCGCGACTACCATAAATAGCTGCAGCAGCTGCACCATTCAGGATTTCCACGCGCTCAATATCGGCGGGGTTGATATCCACCAGGCGGTTAGGGGCAGGAGAAATTAATCCGTCATAAGCATCCTGGGTATTGGTAACCCGGCGGGCACTGTTGCTTACGATTACACCATCCACAATATATAGCGGCTCACTGGAACCATTGATGGTGCTGGTACCGCGCAGGCGTACAGAAATACTTCCTCCGGGGTCACCACTGTTCTGGATGATCTGGGCACCTGGTGTTTTACCCTGCATGGCGGCCAGTACGTTACCGGTTGCACCCTTGGTGAGTTCATCACCTTTAACAGTGGCAACAAAGTTACCCAACTGGCGACGCGTAGTACCCAGGGAAGTACCTGTTACGATTACTTCATCCATGCTGGTGGCGTCTGACTTCAGGCTGGCATCCAGGGTATAGGAGCTAACACCTGCTGAAATAGTCAGCGACTGGGTAATGGTTTTAAAAGCAATTCCTGAAAACTCCAGTACATAACGTCCGGGTTTCAGATCGCTGGTGATGGTATAGCTACCGGTTTCATCAGTAGTGGCACCAGCAGTGGTGGTTCTTACCTGCACAGAAATGGAAGGAAGGGGCAGTCCGTTTTCGTCAGTAACTTTTCCGGAAATGCTGACCTGTCCAATGACTGCCAGGGCAAACAACTGAAGCGGCAGGCCAAGCAACAGCACCTTCCAACTCCTTCGTTTTGCACTTGTTCTTGAGTTCATAAAAGCAGTGTTTAGTTAAAATGAATGATGATTTCAAAACCTGCTGCGAATAACCGGAATACAGGCATGCACCTTAGGTATCCTCAGAATAGGAATACGGGTGGAGGTAGGGCAGTACAGTTCTCTCAGTTTTTAGCAGCACCTGAAATTAACTATTATTTCTATTAAATTGTTGCAAAAACCAGCAAATAATTGCAGAAATTCTCAGTTCAACTTATCTAATCTTGCTAAAACTTTCATTATCAGGGCAGTAATGAGGAGGGAGTTGAGGGAAAATGCGGGAATGGAAAGGGGGGAATGGAGGAAAGGAGGAAAGGAAGAGGGGTAATAAAAAAGCCCCCTGGGTGGGGGCTTCAGTTTGGCGTCATTCTGTAACAGCCTTCTGGCTGGCAAGCGAACATTGGAAATGTCAGAGGGAGCTACAGAATGACATTATTTTGATTTGCTAATCGTTTTTTTACTATAGCAATATTACAGTGTAAAATTGTTTCCGTTCTTTTTTATTATTTAAAAAATCATTAAAACTAGAGCGCAATATTTTTCTCTGTCATCATCTTACGCAGGTTGATCAAACCATAACGCATACGGCCAAGCGCAGTATTGATGCTGCAGTTGGTAAGCGCCGCGATTTCTTTAAAACTCAACTCAGCATAATGACGCAGAATGATTACTTCGCGCTGGTCTTCCGGTAAACGATCCAGCATCTGGCGCACCCGGTCATGACTCTGACGCTTCATCATTTTTGCATCCGCACCTTCTTCTGTGAAATTGATCACTTCAAAGATGTCGCGATCATCACTGGTTTTAATTGCAGGAGAACGCTTCACTTTTCTAAAGTGGTCAACACAGAGGTTGTGTGCAATCCGCATCGCCCAGGGAAGGAATTTACCTTCTTCTGTGTAGCGGCCCGCGCGCAGCGTGTCAATAATTTTAATGAGTACGTCCTGGAAAATATCTTCTGCGAGATACTTGTCTTTCACGAGGAAAAGAATGGACGTGTACAACTTGTCTTTGTGGCGGAGGATAAGGGTTTCAAGGGCTGCCATGTCTCCATCCATGAACAAATGGATGAGTTCATTGTCTGTTTTGACGCAATGTGATTTCATAAACATCTACGGTTTTAGTATTAAATGGGATATTGGTTACTTGGATTTGTGGGAAAATTACGAGTGTATTAGTAATTCTACGATAGGCGAAGTATTTATGGTTTTTGTTTTGGACGTTTGGTTAACTAAAAATAATAATTTATTCGAAAAAACAAGAGGTTGTTAAAATTATTTTCCAGTTATCGAAAATTATCGGTCAATAGTCTAAAGGAATTTACCTAGCTACATACGAAAAGAGATAAAAAGCAGTTTGTTTTCCCAACTATTTTTTTGGCACCACGTTATCGTAGCTTTGCATATCTATGAAATCAGCTACCAAACCCGCGTCTACCCTGATGCAGGATATCTATATAAAAGGTGCTCGCGTCCACAACCTGAAGAATATTGATGTTACCATTCCCCGCAACAAACTGGTAGTGGTTACAGGTGTTTCCGGCTCTGGTAAAAGTTCCCTCACCATCGATACCTTATTTGCAGAAGGCCAGCGTCGCTACGCGGAAAGTTTATCCGCTTATGCCCGCCAGTTCCTGATGCGCATGAACAAACCCGATGTTGATTTTATTAAAGGGCTTTGCCCGGCTATTGCCATCGAACAAAAAGTGATTACCCGCACCCCACGCTCCACAGTAGGCAGTATGACAGAAATCTATGATTACCTGCGACTCCTCTTTGCGCGTGTCGGACATACCATTTCTCCTGTATCCGGTAAACGTGTTCGCAAAGATGATGTGGCTGATGTAGTGGATGCCATTAAAAAGCTGAAAGAAGGTGCCAAAGTACTGGTACTGGTTCCTTTTCATTTACATGCCAATCGCTCGGTTCCGGAAGAACTCAATATATTATTGCAGAAAGGTTTCAGTCGCCTCTACGATGGAGAACTCCTGCGCATTGAAGACCTGCTCGATTCTTTCCAGGAAGGCGGTGGCAAACCCTGGAAACCTTCTCCCAAAAAACCGGTATACTTATTAGTTGACCGGCTCGTGGTAAAAGCATTTGATGAAGATGATTTACATCGCATCGCCGATTCCATTGGCACTGCCTTCTATGAAGGAGAAGGCGCTGTTGAACTCCAGGTAGATGGCAACCAACACCTGCATTTTTCCAATCGCTTTGAACTGGATGGCATCACTTTTGAAGAGCCGGTTCCCAATCTCTTTTCTTTTAATAACCCCTTTGGTGCCTGCCCCACTTGCGAGGGTTTCAGCCAGGTACTCGGTATTGATGAAGACCTGGTTATACCCGACAAACGGTTAAGTGTATACGAAGGTGCAGTAGCTCCCTGGAAAGGAGAAAAACTCGGCTGGTGGAAAGAACAGTTTGTAAAAGCTTCCAAAGCTACCGGCTTCCCGATTCACAAGGCAATTGCAGATCTTACCAAAGAACAATACCGCCAACTCTGGAAAGGCATCTCGCCAGCACTGGGCATTGATGATTTCTTCCAGGAAGTGGAATCCAATTTATACAAGGTACAGTATCGTGTGTTGTTATCACGGTACCGGGGACGTACTACCTGTCCCGATTGTGAAGGCTATCGCCTGCGCAAGGAAGCCCTCTATGTGAAAGTGGGTGGCAAACATATTGGTGAACTCTGCGAAATGCCGGTGCGCGATCTGCAACAATGGTTTGCAGAACTGAAATTGTCAGACAATGATCGCCAGATCGCTAAACGTATTTTACTTGAAATTGAAACCAGGATCGGCACCCTGATGGATGTGGGATTGGGTTATCTTACCTTATCACGCCTGGCCAACTCTCTCAGTGGTGGTGAAAGCCAAAGGATCCAGCTCACCCGCAGTTTGGGTTCCAATCTCACCAACTCCTTATACATCCTGGATGAACCTTCTATTGGTTTGCATTCACGGGATACGGAACGTTTGATCGGTGTGTTAAAAAACTTACGCGATCTCGGCAACACGGTGGTAGTAGTAGAGCATGATGAAATGATGATGCGCGAGGCGGATTATATCATCGACATGGGACCCCTTGCTTCTCATCTCGGTGGCGAAGTAGTGGCAGCCGGCAATTATGATGAACTGATCGCCAACAAAAAAAGTTTAACCGGAAAATACCTCAGTGGTGCTCTCACAATTGATGCTCCCGAGAAACCAAGAAAATGGATGCGCTCCATTACTGTAAAAGGTGCGCGACAACACAACCTCAAAAATATTGATGTCGAATTTCCACTTGGGGTATTCACCGCCGTTAGTGGCGTGAGTGGTTCCGGTAAAACCACCCTGGTAAAACAAATTCTCTATCCCGCCCTGCAAAAACTGAAAGGAGAGTCCTCACCTAAAGTAGGCATGCACAAATCCATTGAAGGCGATCTTGATTTTATCACACAGATTGAACTGGTGGATCAGAATCCAATTGGTAAATCCTCCCGCTCCAACCCGGTTACCTATATCAAAGCCTATGATGAAATCCGCGATCTCTATGCTTCTCAACCCCTGAGCAAAATGCGCGGTTTCCAACCCAAACATTTTTCCTTCAATGTGGATGGAGGCCGATGTGATGCCTGTAAAGGGGAAGGCGAACAGATTGTAGAAATGCAATTCCTAGCGGATGTACACCTCACCTGTGATGTATGCGGCGGTAAACGGTTTAAAGAAGAAGTGCTGGAAGTTACCTACCAGGAAAAAAACATCCACGATGTACTCGAAATGAGTGTAGACCAGGCCATGGAATTTTTTGCCAAAGAAAAAGATGTGGTGAATAAAATCAAGGCACTGAGTGATGTGGGTCTCGGTTATGTAAAACTCGGCCAGTCTTCGGATACCCTTTCCGGCGGAGAAGCACAACGCGTAAAGCTGGCTTCCTTCCTGGGGCGCGGGCGCTCACAGGGACATATCTTCTTCATCTTTGATGAGCCCACTACCGGCCTGCATTTTCACGATATCAAAAAACTGCTGGCTTCCTTCAATGCATTGGTAGAACAGGGACATACCATCCTCGTAATTGAACACAATACCGATGTGATCAAATCAGCCGATTGGGTGATTGATCTGGGTCCGGAAGCCGGTGATGAAGGAGGAGACTTGGTATATGCCGGACTGCCATCCGGACTTAAAAAGAATAAAAAAAGCTGGACGGCCAGGTTTCTTACCTGAGCCGGTCCAGGCTTTTAATGAGTTTCTCATCTTTTCGGATACCCCTGGCCGCGAGTATCAGGAAAATCAGCATCGCAATGGGCAATAAACCACCCCACTGATACGTACCCTGGGTCATATTGGTGGAAGTCTTGAAGCCTTCAACAGAATAGACCTGCAAGCCAATTACCACCGCCGATGCTAATATGCCTAACCAAACCAGTTGCAACTGGGTCTTCCGGTTTTTAAACAGGAAAATGGTAATCGTTGCCAGCGTTGCAATACCAACTGCCAATGCAAAGGACAGCAGGCTTTCTGTTGCCAGGAAATGTCGAACTGTACCATCTGGCAGGGTTGCTGCAAACAAAGGAACTTTCGCCATCGCAAAGCCACAAATGGCAGCCAGTGCCAGCCAAACCGATTGTATACGTTGAATCATATGATTGTCTGATTGAGTAGCGTAAAGATATAGAAATTGCTAATTGCCGGCTTGCAGCTCCTGCTGATAAAAGGCCAGTGCCAGATCCGTATACTTATAACTGCGATTGCTCCATTCACTTAGTTTGAATTTCGCCCGGCCTGCTATTTCAACAATACCTGCAGTACTGCGATGAAAGCCTGCATTGTAAGCAGCTGCATAAAAGCGGAGTTTCTCTGCTGCAGAAGCCCATCGCATTTTAGCACAGCGTTTGTCCATGGCAGCTAGAAAATGGCTGAGGTAATCAAACTGTCCGTCTATAGTAGTCAATGCCGCGATTCTTTTCTTGCGATCCAATTCTGTTTCAGGTAAGGCATCCAGCCTGGATGCAAAACTGGGCTTCATCTGAAAAGGCCCGATCGAGAAATCTGCATAGGCCGAACCAAACTGGATATACAATACCTGCAAGGCAATCGTTTCGAACTGATCCCGGAACTGCGAATACCGGAGCAACTCGGGATAAATAATTGCCTTGGCAAACAGCGGATCATGCCCCTGTTTGCGTAATGCTTCCCAGCGTTGTGCTTCCTGCTGCATCCATTGCTTTGCCTTTGCAGTTGCCTCCTGCAATTCAGGATCTGCCTTGCTTTGTGCAAACAGGCAGAAAGGTAAGAGCATCAGTATGGTAACCAGCTTTACCAAGGCATGCTGGTTAGCAGTACATCTTTTGTTGCATTCACCTGCAGGTAATGCAGGGTGCTGGAACTGCCTTTGTTTTCCACGGTCGGAACAAAAGCGCGTTCAATCAATTTACCATCTGAAAACGTGATGCCTTTGTAATTGATCTCCGCATATTTGCTGGCATCTGCATTGAAGATATAGGTAGAGCTGGAATTGAGTCGCTGCAGGGTATAGAGGGATTTGCCATCGCGGGACACTTTCTGTCCATTGCCCTGCTGATCGGGATCCATTACAATTACTGAACTGCCATTGAGGTCGAAAGCTTTGGAGTTGTTGCTGTAAGGACCATACTTAGCTCCGGATTCCGTGTAATATACTTTCTGCATCGAAGCATCCATGGCTTCAATCAGAAAGGTACCGGTAGAAGGATTTACCAAAATTTTACTCATCATCACGCCGGGCATTTTGATTTTTTTACCACCGGGTAAATGGGCAGTGCTGTTCATGGCGCCTGTATTTTCATCGGCGGTCATGGATACAAATGCCACTCTTTTTTTAACCGGATCCTCTGCCGCGGCAGCGGGCATTTCACCGGGTTCCAGGGTGCCTACCACTTTACCGCCCAGCTTGATTTGCATTTTACCATCGGAGGTGAAACCCATTTCAGGTTGTACTTTGGTTTCCTGGAACTCCTGCATGGAATTGGATTTCAATCCGCCTTTGGGCAAAACATCTTCCGGCAACTTATCTAACGGACCGGTTCTGCCTTTCTCGGTATTGATGAAAAACTTCCCTTTGATCTTGGTAATGATGCTGTAACCGCCACCACCGGCGCCAACCAGCAAACGGGATTCATTGTAAACGATGCTTTCGCCTTCCTGCAGGGTGAAGAGTTTTTTTTCTGTCTGGAATTCCGGCACGAAGAGGAAACTCCAAATCAGTAATAAGATCGGGTTCATTTGGGTGTATTATTAGGGTGATGAAGTACTCTGAATTTACAACAAAAAAAGCGACTCAGTGAGTCGCTTTTTCAAAGTTTCGTTGCATGGTATTATCCTAATTCCGGATAAAGGGGGAACTGCGCCATGAATTCATTTACTTTCTTGCGAACCGATTCCAGTTTGGCTTCATCATCCGCATTCATCAACACCGTGTCAATTGCATCCACCACAAATTCCATATCCGATGCCTTCATACCCCGACTGGTAATCGCAGGTACACCTACCCGGATACCCGAAGTAACAAAAGCTGATTTATCATCAAAAGGAACCATGTTTTTATTCAGGGTGATATCCGCCTTGCCCAATACCTGCTCGGCTTTTTTACCACTGATATTTTTATTGCGAAGATCAATCAGCATCAGGTGGTTATCGGTTCCATTACTGATTATCTGGTAGCCTCTGCTTACCAGCGCAGCAGACATGGCCTGTGCGTTTTCAATTACCTGTTTTGCATAAACTGTGAACTCATCACTCAGCAATTCACCAAAAGCTACTGCTTTCGCAGCGATCACATGCTCCAACGGACCACCCTGCGTACCAGGGAATACTGCCATGTCCAGCAGGTTGCTCATCATTCTGATATTACCCTTGGGATCTTTCAAACCGAAGGGATTTTCAAAATCTTTTTTCATCAGGATAATACCACCACGGGGACCGCGTAAGGTCTTATGCGTAGTAGAAGTTACAAAATGACAATGTTCAAAAGGAGAGGACAACAATCCTTTCGCAATCAATCCGGCAGGGTGTGCCATATCACACAATACAAAAGCACCTACTTCATCTGCTACTTTGCGGATGCGGGCATAATCCCAATCGCGGCTATAAGCAGATGCACCACAGATGATCAGTTTGGGTTTTTCTTCGCGCGCCACTTTTTCCAGCATGGCATAATCCACCAGTCCGGTTTCTTTCTCCACACCATAAAACAGGGGCTGGTAAATCTTTCCGCTGAAGTTCACACTGGAACCATGGGTAAGGTGACCACCCATGCTGAGGTCGAGTCCCAGGATTTTATCTCCCGGTTGCAAAATAGCCAGCATCAGGGCAGCGTTTGCCTGTGCACCACTGTGCGGCTGCACGTTCGCATACTCACAATTGAAAACCTGTTTGATGCGATCAATCGCCAGTTGTTCTACCTGATCCACAATTTCACAACCACCATAATACCTGCGACCAGGATATCCTTCCGCGTATTTGTTGGTTAACACACTTCCCATGGCCTGCATTACCTGCAGGGAGGTGAAGTTTTCAGAAGCGATCAGCTCAATACCATGGCGTTGGCGCTCCAGTTCTTTATTGATCAGGTCGAAAACCAGTGAATCATGCATCATGAAATCTAAAATTTGCCGCAAAAATACAGCATCGCTTCCAATTGGCACCTTTATTAATGTTGCGATTGATTTTTCCCTAATTTCACCCCCAAGTTATGAAAGCGATTATCCCCGTAGCCGGTGCTGGTACCAAGCTGCGCCCTCATACATATACCCAGCCAAAAGCGCTGATTCCATTGGCAGGGAAAACCATTCTTTCTATTATTGTTGACCAACTGGTGGAAGCCGGTGTAAAGGAATTTATTTTCATCATTGGCTACCTGGGTGATAAGATCCAGGACTTTGTGGAAGAGAAATACCCTTACCTGGAAACACATTTTATACAACAGCATGAGCGCATGGGAATCGGGCATGCAATTCTCCTGACCCGCGAGATTGTAAAAGAGGATGAAATCATTGTAGTATTGGGGGATAGCATCTGCGAATACGATGTAAAAGAAGTAGTTGATTCCCAAACCTCCCTGCTGGCAGTGAAGCGTGTGGATGATCCCCGCGATTTTGGGGTGGCAGAAATCAACGAAGAAGGTTTGATAACCAGGGTGGTGGAGAAACCACAGATTCCTAAAAGCAATATGGCCCTCACAGGTATTTATAGAATTCGCGAAACCCGCCTGCTCTTTGAATGCCTGGATAATAATTTCAGGGGGAATGTCACTTCCTATGGTGAATTCAACCTGACCGATGCCCTTGAATGTATGATCGGCGGAGGTGCCACCATCCGGGCTTACAAAGTGAAGAACTGGTTCGACTGTGGTAAAAAGGAAAGCCTGCTGGCCAGTAATGCTACCCTGCTCAAGAAAATGGGACAAAGCATCGCGGCAGACAAGCCCTTTGAAAATACGATCATCATTCCGCCTGTAAGCATCGCTGCAGGATGTGATATTTCCAATAGTATCATCGGACCGAATGTAGCCATCGGGGAATGTGTTACCATCAGTGATTCCATCATTAAAGATTCCATCATCGGATCCTTTGCCGATCTGAAGGATATCGTGCTCACACAATCACTCATCGGCTCCGATACTGAAGTAAGGGGCGAGAGTCGCAGTTTGAATATTGGCGACAATACAGAAATCGATCTCGGTAAACGATAATATTTTTTATGCCGGAACTATTTGACAACAACCGGATTTGCGGCCTGTTCGGGATTCAATATCCCATCATACAGGGCGGCATGATCTGGGCAAGCGGATGGCGTTTAGCCAGTGCCGTTAGTAATGCAGGCGGACTCGGATTACTCGGTGCAGGCAGTATGTATCCGGATGTATTGAAAGAACATATTCAGCAAATGAAAGCGGCCACCAGCAAACCCTTTGGTGTGAATGTGCCCTTGCTGTATCCGGATATTGAGCAGTTGATGGACTTGATTATTGCCGAAGGAGTGAAGATTGTATTTACTTCGGCGGGTAATCCTGCAACCTGGACGGCCAAACTGAAAGAGCAAGGCATCACGGTGGTGCATGTGGTAAGCAGTAGCAAGTTTGCACGCAAAGCAGAAGCAGCGGGAGTTGATGCCGTTGTAGCAGAAGGATTTGAAGCAGGCGGACATAATGGGAGAGAGGAAACCACCAGTTTTGTATTGATCCCTGCGGTACGGGCAGCTGTAAACATTCCGGTGATGGCAGCAGGGGGTATTGCTACCGGCCGGCAGATGTTGGCAGCCATGGTCCTGGGGGCAGATGGGGTACAACTCGGAACCCGATTTGTAGCGAGTGAAGAAGCAAGCAGTCACCCCGCGTTCAAGCAACTCCTGATAAGTTCACAGGAAGGTGATACCCAACTCAGTATGAAAAAACTGGTACCGGTACGACTCCTGAAGAATGCCTTCTATCAGCGCGTTTGGGAAGCAGAGCAGCGAGGAGCAGATCCCGCTGAACTGAAGGAGATCCTGGGTAGGGCGAGAGCTAAAAAAGGCATGTTTGAGGGCGATCTGGAAGAGGGTGAACTGGAGATCGGACAAGTGAGTTCCCTGATAAAAGAAATATTACCGGCTAGTGAAATAATTCGTAATTTGATAACTGAGTTCCGGACGGCTGTGGAGACCAATTACTAGTAAAACTGCAACTATGAAATTATTCAACGCGCTGCTTATCAGTGCCAGCCTACTGGCTTCCGGAGCAACTTTCGCCAATAATGGCACTACTCCCAAACCCGGCAGTGAATTACCAAAAGAAGATGCCACGGTTCATGGGTATGTAGTAGATGCTACTACCAAAAAACCGGTAGCAGGCGTAACGGTTTCCGCCTCTCATCAAAAGAAAAATTTCAAGAAAGAAGTTTCCACCGATGCCAGTGGTTATTTCAAACTCGACGATATGCCTTCAGGGGAAGTCCTCATCTATTTCGATAAGAAAGGCTACCGCATGCTGAAAAAATCTCCGCTTGTACTGAAAGATAAAACTGTCACCAAACTCACCATCGACCTACGCGAAGAAGAAATGGATACAGTATATGAGCACCCGGTGCTAAGATTGATTGATGGGATATTTTAATAGTGCAAATCTTCAGGCTTTTTTGCCATAACGTTTCGCCCGAACTTTTTCTACTTCTTTTGTAATCTCTGCTAAAGAAAGCTGAGCTCTCTTAGAACGGATCTTTTTTAGAGCTTGTCTAAAAGGGTTCACTCCAGTTTTATTGTTTGAATCTAAGATCTTGTTCGTAAGTAGCTTATTAGACATAGTCTGAAATTACAAAGAATTTTTGCGTATAAAAATCGGGTTACCTTTGCAGTCCAAATTTGGTAGCTTAAAACCTAAATTTGAATGGTATGAAAAAAGAGCAAATGTTCAGGTCTGACTTCTTATTTCCTGATACTGATTTTTTAACAGGAATGGGTTCTGTTTTGAATATTGCTGGCAGCTATTTTGAATTTGCTACATCTAAAAGCGAAAACTTAGCTGATTTAAAAGCGCTTCGTTCCGACTGGGGGGTTACTGGTCAGGACTTGGAGGCAGCCTACCATGAATGCACAGATGATAGTGACCAAAAGTAAATCTGTCGCTAAATGTCCCAATGTTGGCAAGAACAAACAAAACAAAAGCTTACAAGACAAGTCATAATTAAATTAAAGTACATAAACGAAAGAGCCTGGCAACGACCAGGCTCTCTTTTTTTTCATGCGGACAAGGTTTAGTCCTTTTTTATATCGAAGCGATTGTTTTTGTTTTCAATCACTGTGTTTTTATCCGGGAAATAGGAACGGTATTTTTGAAGGGTGGCTTCGGATTGTTTGTTGCCATCAATGATCAGTGCCTCACCTGTATATTCAATGCGGTAATTGGCTTCGTCTTTGATCAGTCCCTCTGCTTTCATTTTACCGATCATTTCCTTATAACCTGTTAGCAGCACTCTTGCTTTCGCGATTTCTGCCTTTGCGTTTTTCAATTCCTTTTCCATATTGGGAAGGGAAGTTTTAAGTTCTGTTTTGATTGCTTCCCGCTGGGCTTCGATCTCCTCTTTCATCCTGGACTGCTCGAGTTTCAATTGAGCCAATGCCTTATCCAGTTCCTTTAGGTGCTCCTGCATTTCTTCCTTGTTAAAAGCTGCCTTCAACTCTTCGGCAATATGCTTTTTGGAAGCTTCTATTTCTTTCATGGCTTTGGCCAGTTCGCGTTCAATTTCTCCGGAATTGAGCTTCGCCAGTGCCGCCTGCATGGATTTCTCTACCGATTCCCAGTTCTTACTGCCGAGTTCCAAAGTCAGTGATTTCTCTGCCTTGTCAAGTGATTTCAGATGATCGTCCAATGATCCCGGTACAGTATCCACCACCGGCTGTTCCTCCAGCAGCAACTCACCCATGAGTCCGCCTGAATGAATAAAAGGAAAAGCCTGTGTTGTTCCAACCGCCAGCATGCAGCCTGCAGCCAGTAGTAAATTTTTGAATTGATTCATAGAAGGAAGTTTTAGATATTACGAATTTGTTCGTATAAATGTACGACTAGTTTCGTAATAGACAAGAAATTTCAAGTGATTGGGGAAGAATTAACAGGACGGTGAAAAGTGAAAGGTGAAAGTTGTGAAAAGAGAGAAGGTGAAAGACTGCTCCGTCGTTTCACCTTCCATACCTTTCACCCTCTTTCACCTTTCACCTTTCACCTTTCACTTCCTCACATCCGTGCCCACTTCCACAACTCCTTCCACGTTACCTTCTTCCCGTACATCAGAATTCCGGTACGATAGATTTTAGCAGCCAACCAGGTGGTGCCGAGGAAACCGCCAATCAACAGGGCAATGGAGAGGATCAACTCCCAGGCTGGTACGCCATAGGGAATCCGGGCCATCATTACAATAGGAGAGGTGAGGGGAAAGAGACTGCCGAAGATCGCGAGTCCGCCATCCGGATTGTTGATCGCCTGGGTCATAATCACAAAGGCAAAGATGATGGGCATCGTGATGGGCAACATCAACTGCTGTGCATCCTGCGGATCTTCATTCACCGCACTACCTACAGCTGCAAAGAGAGAAGAATACAGGAGGTAGCCACCGAGGAAATAAATGATAAAGAGTCCGACAATCATGAACATATTCACCGACTGTAAATTATTCATGATGGTAGTAAGCATGGATGATTTAGCCGCACCTGCCTGGTCCACCGCTGCCTGTGCAGCACCTGCCTGCTCCATCACCTGCGGGAATAACACCGGAATCAATAACTGCAAGGACAACATCAACACCCCCCAGATCAGGAACTGCACCAAGCCAACGGCTCCAATACCTACAATCTTGCCAATCATCAATTGATAAGGCTTCACACTGCTCACCATTACTTCCGCAATGCGGTTGGTCTTTTCTTCCATCACACCACGCATTACCATGGAGCCATAAATAAAGAGCACGATGTAAATCAGGAATCCGCAAATAAATCCGAGCGCAGTAGCAAATCCGGCATTGCCTGTTTTGCCATCCGACTTGGATACTTTCAGATCCACCTTGGTTTTGTTGGTCTCCACCTGCTCCAGGGTTACACCGGGAGCCAGCAGGGTTTGCAGGCTGCTTTTCTCCAGCGCCTTGTTAATGCGACTCTCAATCTTGCCCTGTGTCATCAGTCCCACGTTGTTGCGGGTATGATACTGTAGGCTATCGCGCCGGCTGATGCTATCCGGCAGCAGGATATAACCGGAATATTTTTTATCCACCAGGTCTTTCTGCAATTGTGCGGTATCGGCCTGTTTCAGAAAAGTAAAGCTCAGTGTCTTGTCAGACTGGATCTTGTTTTCCAATACACCCTTACTATCTACAATGGCTACCCGAATATCCTCTTCCCCTTTTACACTGAAATAAATGATCAGTCCATACAGACCAAAAATTAATATCGGCAACAGAATGGTGGAGAGTAAAAAAGTTTTTTTCTGCACGCGACTTAAAAACTCGCGTTTTATAATGATAAATGTCTTGTTCATGGTTCTGTGTTAATGGTTAGGAAGCAGCTTGGAAAGCACGGGTGGTTGCATGGGTTCCTTCCACCAGGCGAATGAAGATATCATTCAGCGATGGCAGGATTTCAGTAAAGCCAAGCACGGGTACCTGGTTGCGAATCAACTCTTCCAGTACGGCATTGGTACTTGTACCTCCTGCTAACTGAATCGTGTATTCATGACCGTTTTGTTGTACCAGTTGGAACTGTGCAGAAGCCGGTAACTTAATCCCTTCTTCTGTCAGCACCTTGAACTGGTTCTTCTTGTATTCCTGTTTCACACCATGTACCGTACCATCCAGGATTTTTTGTCCCTTGTTCACCAGGATGATCTGGTCGCAGATCTCTTCTACCTGCTCCATCCGGTGGGTACTGAAGATCACCGTACAGCCTCTTTTCGCGAGGTTGTAAATCTCTTCCTTTATCAGGTTCGCATTTACGGGATCCAAACCGCTGAAGGGCTCATCGAGAATGATCAGCTTGGGCTCGTGCAGTACAGTAGTTACAAACTGCAGTTTTTGTCCCATCCCTTTACTGAGGTCCTCTACTTTTTTATTCCACCAGCTCTGCATTTCGAATTTCTCGAACCAGGTCTTGACTTTTTCCAGGGCCTCGGCCTTGGAGAGTCCCTTTAACTGGGCCAGGTACATGGCCTGCTCGCCGATCTTCATTTTCTTGTAGAGTCCGCGTTCTTCGGGCATATAGCCGATGTGCAGGATATCGTCCTCCGCTTTGAAAGGGCGGCCATCAAAACTGATTTGTCCGCCATCCGGGTAAAAGATCCCTGTGATCATGCGCAGTAAGGTCGTTTTACCGGCACCGTTAGGTCCGAGTAAACCGAAAATACTACCCCGCTCAATCGAAAAACTGATATCATCTACGGCTTTGTGCGCGCCGTAATGTTTTTTCAGGTTGTGAACCTCCAATAAAGGCATATTTGGTGTTGTTGGTTTAGAAAGTTATAGTTGCTGTCTATTGGATGCCTGAAAAACCAAAACATTACAAGCGCCACCAATAATATTATTGTTGGTAGATGGCAGCCAGGACCCGCGCAATGCGCTCTCCGTCCATGGCTGCACTCACAATGCCTCCTGCATAACCAGCGCCCTCACCAGCAGGGTATAAATTTCCTATCTGCGGGTGATTCAGCAACTCCGGGTCTCTGGGTATTCTCACCGGGGAAGAAGTGCGCGACTCGGTAGCTACTACCACAGCATCGCGAGTAAAATAGCCTTTCATCTTTTTTCCGAATGCCTGGAAACCACCGGCCAGGCTCTTATACACAAAGTCCGGTAGCACTTCCCAAAGCGGCGCGGCCTTGATCCCGGGCAGATAAGAACAATCGGGCAAATCAGCTGAAACCTTCTTCTGTACAAAATCAGTCATGCGCAAAGCCGGACCCACCAGGGCTCCACCTCCTGCTGTAAAGGCCCGCTGCTCCACCTGGCGCTGAAACTCCATCGCGCCAAGGGGACCTGTAAACCGTTGCCAGTCTTTTTCTTCAATGCTCACCACCATGCCTGAATTCGCATAAGGATTGTTGCGCTTGGAGGGACTCCAGCCATTGACCACCAACTCACCCGCAGCAGTAGCCGCCGGCGCGATGATACCCCCCGGACACATACAGAAGGAAAATACCCCTCGGTTCTCGACCTGTTGCACCAGGCTATAGGAAGCAGGGGGGAGGAATTCTCCGCGGGTGGGACAATGATATTGTATCCGATCAATCAGTTCCTGCGGGTGTTCAATGCGCACGCCCAGGGCGAAGGGCTTGGCTTCAATGAGGATCTGCTGGCGATGGAGCAATTCAAAAATATCCCGGGCAGAATGGCCGGTAGCCAGGATCACGGCATCACCCTCAAATCGGTTGCCCGAGGCTGTTAGGACTGCTTTTACCTGGTTGTTGACCAGCTCAAAACCAGTCATCTTTTCTTCAAAGAGGAATTGACCACCACTCTGAAGGATCTGCTCCCGCATGGCCACCATAATATGCGGCAGTTTGTTGGTGCCGATATGGGGATGCGCTTCATAGAGGATCCGCTCATCCGCCCCGAACTGTACAAAGAGTTGCAGGATGCGGTCGATATTGCCTCTCTTGGTGGAACGGGTATAGAGTTTACCATCACTATAGGTGCCGGCACCTCCTTCACCAAAACAATAATTGCTTTCAGGGTTGACAATACCCTGCTTGTTCATCGCAGCCAGATCGCGCCGGCGGCTCCGGACATCCTTGCCTCTTTCCAGGATCACCGGGCGGATGCCCAGCTCAATCAATTGCAGGGCGGCAAAAATGCCACAGGGCCCCGCGCCCACTATAATCACCTGGTGTTGGGCGTTTCGTACATCCGGGAACTGAAATACCTCGTGCGGACGTTCCACAAAAGGTTCATTGATAAAGGCACGCAGGCTAAGGTTTATCCTTATCTGCCGGCCACGGGCATCGATGGATTTTTTGAGAATATGGAAACCGGTGAGTTGATGTCGCGATTGACCACTGGCAGCGGCCAGGTAGTCAAGAATGGACTCGGGATGAGCAGCTTCCGCCGGACTCACCTGTATCGTGAAGGTTTGTTGCATGGTTAGGTAGTTGTCCTAAAACAGGGCAAAAGTAGTTCGTCTAAATTTAACCGCTGCGTAAAAACACTTCATTTATATTTGCACCCCTTTATTGAGGTAGCAACACCTTAATAAAGTTGTATCTTAAGTTTTCGTCTATGTCCATGTATTCGTCTGCCTCCATACGAGTGGCAGTCCTGCTAGCTGTATTTGCTATAACAGGCTGTGCCACCTCCTACCAGCCCTCGCAGGTTCAGTATGATTCCGTGCGAATCACTGATAAAGCGCCCAGGGATCCCAAACTTGAAGCAATACTAAGTCCCTACGCCGATAGCGTGAACAGCAGCATGAACAAAGTGATTGCCGAGCTGGCTATATCCATGGAGAAAAAATTACCGGAAGGTACCCTGAATAACCTGGTAGCAGATGCCCTGCTGGCAGAAGCAAAGAAGGCCTATGGTGTTGTGGATGCGGCTTTCGTAAATTATGGTGGCGTGCGCATCTCACAAATACCAGCCGGACCGATCACCATCGGAAAAGTATTTGAGCTAATGCCTTTCGATAACCTGCTGATCATCCAGGAGCTGAAAGGAAGCGTGTTCCAGGAATTCCTGAACAGAATCGCGGAACGGGGAGGCTGGCCGGTAGCTGGCGTACAATTTGTGATAAAGGATAAAAAAGCGATTGATGTACTCGTAGGAGGCAAGCCACTGGATCCGCAGGTTACCTATCGGGTAGCCAATTCCGATTATATCGCGAATGGTGGAGATGATTGTGATATGCTGCGAAAGCTGCCACAGATCAATAAAGGCATCCTGATGCGGGATGCATTCCTGCAGTATTTCGAAGCGCAGACTAAGCAAGGGAAAAAACTGAATGCAGCACTTGAAAACAGAATTCGCTATGCTCAATAGAAGAAAATTTTTACAAACGGCAGGAATGGCAACCGGAGCCTTGCTGACACAGCGGGTACTGGGACAGGAAGGACTGGAAGAAAGTCCGGTACAACAATTGACCCTCTTACATACCAATGATGTACACAGCCGGCTGGAACCCTTTCCAATGGATGGCAGCCGAAACCAGGGATTGGGAGGAGTAGCAGCAAGAGCGGAAGCGATCAAGGCCATCCGGGAAAAAGCAGACCATGTATTATTAGTAGATGCAGGAGATATTTTCCAGGGTACACCTTATTTCAATTTCTACAAAGGGGAGCCGGAGATGAAAGCCATGCAGGCGATGGGTTATGAAGCAGCAACGATGGGCAATCATGATTTTGATGCGGGACTGGAAAATTTTGCAACACAGTTACAACATGTGCAATTTCCGATAGTGGTAGGCAATTATGATTTCACGCATACACCGATGGAAGGTAAAACAAGACCTTACCATATTGTAAAGAAAGGAAAATTGAAAATCGGACTAACAGGTGTTGGTATTGAGTTGAAAGGATTGGTGCCTGACAACCTGGCTGGAAACACAGTTTATTTAGATCCGATTGCAACAGCAAACAAGTGGGCAGCGCATTTGAAGCGAAACGAAGGATGTGACCTGGTTGTCTGTTTGTCACATTTGGGATACAAGTATCGGGAAGCGAATAAAGTGAGTGATGAAATACTGGCACGAGAAACAGAACATATTGATGTGATTATAGGTGGACATACACATACGTTTTTAGATGCACCTGTTGTGTATAAAAATAAATTTGGATCGGATGTGATAGTGAATCAGGTGGGGTGGGCTGGAATCGTTCTAGGCCGCATGGACTTTGAGTTTCAGCGGAATAAAAAGAAAAATTTGGAGCGATCTCACAGTGTTATTATTGGCAAAAAAACAAGTGAGTAAAAAATTTTTTTTTCAACGAAAAAATTTGATATTCGTCCCCCTACGTTAATTTTTTATCAACGTACTACTAACAAAAAAACTTCACGCTCACAAATGACCAAAACCTTAGATACAGTCTGGAATAGTTGTCTGGAGATCATCAAGGATATCGTGGAGTGGCAGCATTTCAAAACCTGGTTCGAACCAATCAAACCCGTTGAACTCAAGAACACCGTACTCGTGATTCAGGTACCCAGTCAATTTTTTTATGAGTATCTTGAAGAGCATTATGTAAACCTGTTGGCAAAAACATTGCGCAGGGTGTTAGGGAAAGACGCACAGTTGGAATATCGTATCATGGTGGATAGTGGTAATCATAAAAGCAAGCCATTAACAGTGGATGTACCAGCACATGGTTACAAGACCTATTCCAATAATGAAATGGACTTCCCGTTGGTGATCAACAATCCGGTAAAGAATCCTTTTGTGATTCCTGGATTGAAGAAGATGCAAATTGATCCGCAGTTAAATCCCATTTATACATTTGATGCTTATATAGAAGGTGATTGCAATCGTGTGGCACGCCGGGCCGGTAAAACGGTGGCGGAGAAACCGGGTGCGAATTCATTCAATCCGTTGGTCATATATGGTGGCGTAGGATTGGGTAAAACGCATTTGGCGCAGGCGATTGGAAATGAGGTAAAGCGCATCAATCCGAACAAAGTGGTATTGTATGTGAGTTCGGAGAAATTCATCAACCAGTTTGTGGATCATAGCCGGAACAATGCGATCAATGATTTCATACATTTTTATCAGTTGATTGATGTATTGATTATTGATGACGTACAGTTCTTCAATCGGGCGGAGAAATCGCAGGATGCGTTTTTTGCGATCTTCAACCATTTGCACCAGAGTGGCAAGCAGTTGATCTTAACTTCTGACAAGGCGCCGAAGGACCTGGAGGGGGTGCAGGAGCGATTGTTGAGCCGGTTCAGGTGGGGCTTGAGTGCGGATTTGCAGATGCCGGATTATGAGACGCGGATTGAGATATTGGAGCGGAAGATGAAGAACGATGGATTGGACATGCCGAAGGAGGTAGTAAAGTACCTGGCCTACAATATCAATAATAACGTGCGGGAGCTGGAAGGAGCGTTGATATCGCTTTTGGCACAATCTTCGCTGAACCGTAGGGAAATTGACCTCGATTTGGCCAAGAAAGTACTCCGTAACTTTGTGAAGACCTCTTCCAAGGAAATCACTATTGAAGCGATCCAGAAGATGGTCTGCGATTATTTTGATGTTCCGTATGATAAATTGCTGCAGAAGACCCGGAAGCGGGAGATTGTGCAGGCCAGGCAGATCACGATGTACCTGGCGAAATCCTTTACCAAGAATTCGTTGAAGACGATCGGTGAGCATTTTGGGGGCCGGGATCATACCACGGTGATCCACAGTTGCCAGACAGTGAAGGATTTGATGGATACGGACACGATTTTCCGGGAGAATGTGATGGAATTGCAGCAGAAAGTGCAGTTAGCCAGCTTGTAAAATTTAGGGTGAAATATTTGGGTGGAAACCCTGGAAATAGCTATTTTTGCGCTCCCTGAATGCGATTCGGGGTCGGTAGGTGAGGTGCCTGAGTGGCCGAAAGGGCCGGTTTGCTAAACCGTTGTACGGGCTTAAACCTGTACCGAGGGTTCGAATCCCTCCCTCACCGCAGGAAATGCAGTCTTCTTTGAAGGCTGCATTTTTTTTGTGCGCCATGCATGGCGTCAGACTCGACGGTGCAAGTCCGTTATGGGGGTATGTAATCGCCAACCATTAGCCAAGAGCAAGGGTGTCTATCGCGAGGTAGAATCTGAAGGAAGCTGGCGGC
>NZ_JAKEVY010000041.1 GCF_021491375.1 Flavihumibacter fluminis | reverse complement strand
AGCTGTGCCTCCTATTTTGTGTGGAAGGATTTATAGAACGCAAAAATCAAGATAAAGATAAATAAAAATCCTGTTTCGGCTATATATTGCGTATCTACATCGATAAAACGGGTTTGTTCTGTCATAGCCATATAAAGCAAAGGTAAAAACACAACCACAGCGAGATAAGATCCGATGATTTCGCGAAAAGTTTTCCAAGAAGTATACTTCCTCTTTTTAGATTTATCCGATTTCATTGAATAGTCATAGCCTCCTTGTTCTTTCTTTATTGTTTGGAAA
>NZ_JAKEVY010000040.1 GCF_021491375.1 Flavihumibacter fluminis | reverse complement strand
CTGCGCAGTTTGCGGTCGGCCGTGTACCGGTTGATCATGGAGTCCATGTTGCCGGCCGTGACGCCCCAGAACAGGTTGGGCTTGCCCAGCGCCTTGAAGGGCTCGGCGCTCAGCCAGTCGGGCTGGGCGATGATGCCCACGCGGAAGCCCTGGTTCTCCAGCATGCGCCCGATGACGGCCATGCCGAAGCTGGGGTGGTCGACATAGGCGTCGCCCGAGACGATGACGATGTCGCAGCTGTCCCAGCCCAGCGCGTCCATCTCGGCACGCGTGGTGGGC
>NZ_JAKEVY010000039.1 GCF_021491375.1 Flavihumibacter fluminis | reverse complement strand
TTCAATGTTCACCACAGTCCCGCGGGAAGCGTTGATTAATATGCTGCCTGGGCGCATACAAGATAGCTGTTCTTTGCCGATTAGCTCCTTGGTCTGCGGTGTTTCAGGCACATGCAGACTGACCACATCGGCCAGGGAAAGCAGCTGTTCCATTGAGTGCACCTGCTGAGCGTTTCCCAGCGGCAGTTTGTCTTCAATATCGTAGAACATGACGCGCATGCCCAAGGTCTCGGCAAGGATCCCGAGCTGAGTACCTATATGACCATACCCGATAACCCCT
>NZ_JAKEVY010000003.1 GCF_021491375.1 Flavihumibacter fluminis | reverse complement strand
TTTAAACACGTAATTAGCCAGAATTTCCGGATCGGGGGGTAAGCTAAAGCCTTTATGATCTGAAATGTCAGTTCGAAGGTGGGCCTGCCAACTTTTTTTGTGTACATCTAAGCCAATAAATAACTTCAGTGTAGCGATCATTTGAGACTGCATAGTTCGAAATTTTAGTGGGTAATGAATACTTATACCACATCAAAAATTGGGCAGCTTAATTGATCGCTTTTACATAGATGCTTTGCGCAATGCTGGCGGGACATCGGTACAATGAACAGCAGTTCCTTTCTGTACAGCAATTCAGGCTATGTACAGATTCATCAAAAGAACAGAGATTGAAACAGTAATCAATAAATGAACAGCGGATCCGGCAATAGTGCTTCATTACCAGCACTGCGCAAAGCTGCCGGCCGTTAGCGGCAAATTGACAATATCATTCTACACATGAAACTTGACGACGCAAAAGAAATCATTAAGGAGTTTGTGGACGAACCAATTGTAAACTTCCAAATCGAGAAAACAATTTTTGACCAAGACAACGGACGAGAACTATATAACCAGACAATCCGAGAGAAAGTTGGTCGAAAGCACGGTGTATACATTTGGATTGACAAGGAAACAGGGGAAATCGTTTATATCGGTATGGCAGGAAAAATCAAGACCGACGGCACGTTGGGTGATCACTCTATTCAAAATAGATTGTTGGCATCTAGAGGAAAGGATAAAGTGACGAAAAAGGATCTTCAAACCAACGACTACATTAAAGGACTAATGGCAGAGCACAGAATTAGGACGCTGGATTTTTATATTATATATTCAAAACAGGACGAACCACCAGCTTATATTGAAGCACTTTTGCTTTACAAATATTACAAGGAAAATAGACGACTACCGAAATTCAACAGTTCATTTTAGATTGGGAAACTTGACACGAAAATCTGCCGCTAACAGTGCATTGGCGTATATGGCGGGTGACGAATAAACCATCAGCAACAAATCGCTACTCAGCTTCAGTTTCGGCAAATGAATAACGCCGAGCAATAGAATAAACAATGAGCTTTTGTATTTTTAAACAGCAGCGGCACCGGGCAGACGGAACACAGAATACCGCCACATCGCCAATGCTTTAACGTTGCCTGAAAGCTTATGAGACAGTCCCTAATAATCATATCGCTTTTCTTGACATCTTGTATTAGTACATTCAACGATAAACAAAAGGTGGACAAAGACAATGTTGAATATGTAGAAATTCGTAAACAGTTTGACACAGTTTCATTACCCTTGACAACTGACCAAGTCGTTGACTTTATTGACAATTGGAATAGTTCAACTCCCCAAGGACCTTATAAATATTTGCAAGAATACTCTTTGACAATTCATTTCAAAGGCGACAGTTCGCTTTCTTACAGAACAAGCAGCGACTTAATTAAGCAAAGAAGTGATTGGGCATACTCTGTTGGCGACAAAGACTATTTTAAAAACATTTGGTTTAACCAAGCAGGCTTGACAAATAAATACTTTGAGTATTATCCCACTTATGAGAAAGAAGGTAAGTTTTCTAAAGACAGAAATCCGCTTGACAAAAAATATTACGAAGGAATAAAGCAAGTGTTGACATATTACAATCATAAATGGATAGACATTAAAGGACAGATATTTTACGAAGGTAAAATTGACGACGAACTACTATGGAATTATACAACGAAAGCAAACGACAGCGTTTGGCTTTCATCACACAAGTGACGAAAGCCAGCAGGCAACAAGGGGTTTGGCAAAATGCGGGCTGAGGGAACTTTTTCTTCAACTGCAATTTTTCAACTAAGCTTTTGTATCAGCTGACAGAACGCTATCGAACAAAATCTATAACTTGACCAATAAAACATTCATCAACTTCAGTAAGCCAGGCAGACGGAACGCAGATGTCCCGCACTTCGCCAAGCCCTGAACGTTGTGTGCTATATTAACTATGACCAATCCTTATAGATTTCATTTAAACTCTTTTTTCGAGACAATCACAGATTTCAAACATGCCGCGAACCGTTTGAACAAGGTTTTGCTTAACGACGTGAAAATTTATACAGCTGAAGGTGCAGGATTCTTTTCAGGAACAGCACTAGTAATCGGAGACTGGACTGGACCCACAGATAATGGCTGGAAGCTCAAATTTCATACAGGCATTCAAAAGTCTACATTCAAAGAAAATTATGCGAACGAAATAAACGCAGTCCTGTCACGGGAATTTGGGCTGGCGTTCGCACAATGTTTTGAAGCTCTTGAAAGGTTTTTAAAAAGAGTTGCACGAGAAAAAGGAAGGAATAATCAAGAATTTCAACTTTTGCTATTAGATAAAAAATATTCAACTGGAGACAGTTTGAAAGGAGGGGACGCAATATTTGATTTAATAAAGAAAGCTGGCGGATTGCGTTTTAAAGAGTATTCTCGTGATAACAATCACAATTTCAAGTTCAAAGAGATATTTACAATTTTCGCTGAAGTCCGACATGCAGTTACCCATTCCCAAGGAGAATTAAAAGTTATTAAACTCATGAAAAGCGATTATTATAATGTACTTTTTGAATATTTGTTTCCGTTTAACAAACTGAAAGGAGAGGTGGTGCCGTTAGTATTTGACTATAGAACAATGGATAGACTTTTAACCTACTTAGCAGAATTCGGCTACCAAATATTTAAAATATTAAGTGAGGAAGAAAAATTAGATTGGAGAATAGAATAAATACAGTACACAACAATTGCATTAGTATAAGCACGGCGGACGTATAACGCTTCATCGATAATTCCACTGATCAGCTATTGTTTCGGCGACAGTGGTGCTACTGAAAGTATGAACTATTCAATAAACTATTTATAAAGGATCAGCTTTAGTACCAGGCAGCATAGATTAAATGCAGTGCCTACACCAATGCATGCCCGTTGTGCGCAAACCAAAACTCACCTCTCGTCGAATGCGATATGTATTTGTAGGACTTGTTTCAATTTTGTTTTTGAGTTGTAAGGACAAGGTGGAAACCATACAATATGACAATTGTGTTGTTAAGTACAACGTTTATCAGGGAGAAGAGAAAGAGTTGCCGAGCCTTCCTGGACACTCAATATCGAACGACTGGGAGCTAGAGTCTGCGAAGCGGAAGCTAGCAATCTGCCTTTGCGAAAGTTATTTGGCGAAACCTTCCAGCAAGCTTAAGACCAAAATATTTGAACTCTATCACACTAAAGAAACCTACTTATCAAGGCCAGTAAATCCAAATATTTCCATAGACAGCATAATAGCAAAGCGACAGGAAATCTTTGACCCTACAATCTTGATTGACTAGACCTCCGGCAATAAAACCGCGGAATTAGAAAAATTAAGCCAAAGACAATGTAGTGAGCCATCAAGAAAGACAACTTAGGCTGGCCCCACTCTTTTCCGACCAGACGATGCGTACAACAGCAGCTTGCTGCAATAGCGGCTTGACGAACAAGGGCTCAAAACCTGGAGTTATATTGAACTAAGTCCTAAATTTAAGCTAACGAACACAGAATGCCGCTATTGCAGCAAACTGTTAACCGTTGTACGCCTTTCAAACCAACTAAATGCAGCTTTTTTGCAGAAAATGTAATATCCCAGTTTCAAACATCCTTCAGGAACTACCTGAAAGCTCATTACTGAATGAACAAGACGGAGAAGAGTTCATTCAGAAAGGATACTATGTGATTAGTAGCGGTGAGTACTTTACAGACTCGGAAGGAAAACTGATTATAAACATATTCGATCTTCTTAACTGCATTGATCATCCAGATGCAAGCAGACTAAACGGCTGTTGTGGATTAGATGGCTTAAATGGTATAAACAAAGTGTGCATAAATGGTCATGAAATCGGCACAGAAAAGTCAGACTGTTGGATAGCCAATGCATTCATTTTCGAGAAAGATACAGTGAATAGCATACCCAAACAAAAAGTAAATAGGACTTTGTGAGCTTCAGATATGCCTAATGAAACTATTGATAATTCGAACCCTAAATACAGTGACAACCGATCAAAAGCCAGTGCGACAGGCATAGACCAGGCGGTTTGGAAATATGGCGGGGCGACGGATGTAAAATCAACTTTATGTTCAATATTCAACCGTAGTATACAACCTAGCACTGGAATAAACAATGAACTTATATTTATGAATTAAACACCGGCTACGGACTGACAATTTTCAAATACCACCATATCGTCAATCGGTATTAGTTGTACGCCATCAGTGAGACTACCAATTGCAATATTGCTTTTCTTCTTTGCATCCTGTCGCAATCAAGGCGACACAGGAATTAATGCTTTGAGCCGGGTTATACCCGACACATCAAGGACATGGGCAGGGCGAATGACACGTGACGCTTTCAGCCAGACAAGAACATTTGAAAAGTCACTAAAAATCGGATCTCTCATTGACGGAACAGCAAATGATGAAATTCGAGTTTGGTATTTATCGGGTTCATACGACCCTCAAGTTGCTTTTATCGCCAAGCCGGACAGTTTTAGCAAATGGACTTTAAGAATAATATCGTTTTACCGAACCAAAGTCGACAGCACTTACAATGACTATTCACTTGTACTTCGACATACCTCAGTTGACAGTCTTAATCTTAATAAGTATTGGACATTGACATCACAAAGCGACCTTCAAAATGGTGACGACTATGGCTGCATGGATGGTGAAGACATCTTTATTGAAATGTCAAATCGCATGAAATATCGATTTATGTGGTACAGGTGTCCAGAAATAAACAAATCCAGAGACAGTGTTTTTCTTACGGCATCAAACTTAGCAAATAGACTTGACGCTTTAGCGGTTGAGCATTGAAAGAAACGAAGACGGCGTACAACAATCGGATTGGCGTCATGCTAACCAACACTACCCAAGATGGGAGAAGTAAAAGATGAAATACAAAATGCTATAAATAAACTACGACTTGACGAAAGTAGCATTCGGCTATTAGATACAGCTTCAGGCAAGAAAATATTTGACGAATGCATTAAATATTTTGTACAATCTGGCGACAGACGTTGGTGGTGGGAGAATTTTAAACTACCATCATACTCGGTAATAGGTTTAGACTATCCTTTTACTTACATAGACAGTATAATTCCGTTGTATGACGGAAATGTTTGGCTAATAGCTGAAGATGATCAGGAGCCATTTTATCCTGTCTATGATTGCGATCCAAAAGTAATTAAAGATATCATCGGAGAGTGTTTTAGTTTTGAGTATTACATAATCGACAAGGAAAAAGAATGGCTATTGTGTGAAAATCATCATAACGTACTAATAGCCATTGGGGATAAATTAACGAAATCTAATTATAATTGGGAAGCCGACTGAAGCACGAACGCACAACAGAGCAGTTTGGCGCTAGTGGGTTGGACGGGTAAAAGATCATTGGAAGTAAAGAACCAATCAATAGTTTCAGCGGAAGTGCAGTAAGGACTTTGGTAAATATATTTGAACTATAGATTAATAATCAGCGGTAGTACGCGTGGACAAACATGAATCCCCCACCAGCGCCAAGCTGCCACCATTGGGCGTTATATCATAAAAACCTGAAATGGACAAAAAAATTAAATTGATTTACCTAATACTCATATTGACACTTAACTTTTCTTGCTTTGAAAAGAAATCACTAGAAAAAGAAACTAACAAACCTGAATTGGTTGCAACTTCAAAAGCTGACACTTTAAAATTTACTTCTGGAGTACGTGCTATCTTTCAGGACAGTAAAGGCAATTATTGGTTTGGCAGTCATAATGAAGGTGTAAGTTTTTATAATGGAAAATCATTTGAATACTTTACAGCAAATGAAGGTTTATCCGACAATCAAATCCGTTCAATTCAAGAGGACAAAAATGGGAAAATTTGGTTTGGAACTGCAAGAGGTGTTAGTGTGTATGACAAAGGAAAGTTTACTAATTATCCATTTATAAATAACAACCCAATATTTGATTGGAATAAAACCAATGGAGATTTATGGTTTAATGCAGGTGCAGAAGACGGAATAAATCGTTTTGACGGAATAAATATGAACCATTTGATTTTCCCAAAACCCAAAAATAAAAATGCTGATAATGCTGACAATACTTACGGTGTTACGGGTATATCAAAAGATAAAGATGGTAAAATTTGGATTGCTACTTATGCAGCGCTATTTAAATATGATGGTAAAATGGTAAATATCTTTGATAAAGAAAATTTAAACTTAAAAGTTAATGAGCGTTTACACATAAGAAGTGTATTAGCAGATTCAAAAGGACGAATTTGGATAGGAAATAATGGAATTGGTGTTTTACTTATGGAAGGCAATTCAACAATTAATTTTTCTGAAAAGCATCACTTAATTCATCCAACAAGTAAAAGAAATGGAAATAAATCAGAACCAGGCACATTAGAACACCCTTTTGCTATTGAAGAAGATTCAGAAGGGAATATTTGGTTTGGAGATTTATATACAGGAGCTTGGAAATATGATGGTAAAACTTTGACAAACTATTCAATTAGTGACAAACTATCTAACCCAATGATTTGGACTATTTATAAAGACAACAAAAACAATTTGCTTTTTGGAATAGCAGACGGAAATATATTTAGGTTTAACGAAAATACATTTGAAAAGCAATTTTAGAAATACGAACGCACAAAATCGGTTTGGCAATATGGCGGCTGAAGTGCTTCTATGAAACATTTACGCAAGGTTCAATGGCAGTTATTCTATTGAACTTTTGTGCTAATTTTCCGCCAAATCGCCAAGCCCAAAAACGTAGGCAGAAATACAAATGAAACAACTTGTTACCTTCATCATCGTGACATTTACCCTAAACTGTTATGGACAGCGGTATCAGTTTGACAAGACAAAGATTTCAATTCAAACAAAAACAATCGTTGCTAAAATTGAAAAAGAAAATATGCTAATGGGTAGTGCAGTTGGCAACGCTGGCATTCGACCTAAACAATTTGACAACTTCACAGAACTAAAAAGCACAGCTACAACAATTGAACTACAAGAACTAACAAACCATCCAAATGGCGTAGTTCGTTGCTATTCGTTTTGGGCATTAACTTTTGATACCTCAATCAACTTGCTTCCAATACTTATAAAACATATTTCCGACGATGAAAATGTGAGAACTATGTTTGGATGTGTAGTAAGTAGTGAAAAAGTTGGAGACTTCTTCATAAATCTTGCAACACCTAACTATGTAAACATAAATTCAAAAAAACTTGACAGTTTTCAATTTGCCATTATAGACAGTATTCTCATTTATACACCAAACAATCTTTACGCAAAACAAGAAGCAATCAGTAGAGCAAAATTGACGGAAAGGTTTTATGCAAGAGCCAAGGATTTAGTAATTAAAGATAAAAACCAAGAAGCTTTGGTCACTTTAGCTAAATACCAAAAAGAACAAGATATTCCGCTAATTCTGAAAAACAAAAAAGGAAAAAATCCAGATGATGGTTACTTTTTTACTTATCGAGCAATTTGTGAATTCCCACACCCAGACTTTTTTCCATTTCTTGAAAATAAACTAATGCTAACATTAAATGATGAACATTACAGCATGGAATGGAGGGAATTATATAAAGCTATTGCCAGCTATAAAAGTAATAATGCTCTTGAATTACTTACAATTCCTTTTACCCAAGTTAAACATGAAAATATAAAAGAATATCACATTGATTTTATTTTCTTAGCTGTACAAGATTTCTATACGCCAATTTACGATGAACTTCTTTGGACAATGTGGGGAGACGAAAATAAAATAAATGAAAAAGTGTTCAACTTGCTTTACATAAAAAATTCAGACAGAGCATTTCAACTAACAAAAAAGACACTTAAAAATGCAGACGATTTTTACTATCTCAACACAGGTAGTTTCAGTGACGATGAATCAACATATGTAAATCTTTTAGACATAATGCTTGACACAATTCTAGTGCGGGACCGAGTCTATGCCATTGAATTAATCAACAAAAATATAAGAGAGATTAACGTACATCAGTTTCCAACATTCGCAGACAAAGCATTAAAAATTAGAGACACTTCTTTTGTATCATCACTTTTTGATAGACTTAAGACAGAAGATAATCCACATATATATTTAAAAGCAACATCAGTATTGATTGCCTTAAAGGATAAAGAAATAGATCAACGTATTGTAGAAGTAGCCAAGACAAACCCAGCCTTGAGAAAGGATTGGGGAGGTAGGGCGTTTACGAAATTATTAAAGGAGAATGGCATCAAGTGACGATGTGCCTCTTCCAACATTCGGTTTTTCGTCAGCAGGGGGCGACGAATAAATTCTCATCTGCAGTACTACTACCATCTACATATCCGACTGACCGAACAAGGACGAGCAATAGAATATATTTTCAAATTCAGTATCCTTAATCGGCTGCACTTTCTGGCTGGACGTTTTCCAACTGCCCTGCCGAACTCAAAGGTGCCGCTGTTAGTGGCAATGGCATTAACGGTTCTATTTTAACTATCGAATATTATGATTGATTTTCAAGGCAAAATTCCAAGAACAATAACCATATTTACGCTTCTTTTATTTGGAGCATTATTTCTTTATTTCAGTAATGGAACAATATTCTTTTCTATTGCAACTTGGTTATTTTCAATACCGTTTATATTAGTTTCAAGGAGAGAGAAAGGAATATTTTCTTTCTTAGTTATTCCTTTAATCTTCGGGATAATTAGTCAATTATCATTCTGGAAATTTACATATGACAATACTCGAAGTTATCTATTTTATATACCATTTATAGCTGGAATCTATTACGGGTATGTATTTTACATTGATGCAATTGTTTATCAAAAAATTAAAGAATTTGCTGCAACATTAATTTTCCCGCTTGCTTACACTTCATTTGAGTTTTTACTTAGTCTTTTTAATCCCTTTGGGACAGCCGGACTTTTAGGGTATACACAATTAGATTTTTTAGCTTTTTCACAGCTTGCTTCCTTGACTGGAATGTGGGGAATGACTTTTATGATAACTTGGTTTGGTTCTGTTATATGCTGGTTGTTTGACAATCGTTTTAAATGGAAAAAAAGATTTATAGGTGGACTTATATATTTTTCCTTGCTTGCATCAATATTGGTTTATGGAGTTGTGAGAATCAATATGCCATTGCAGAAAAGCTTTGTGAGAATTTCAGGAATTCATACACATGATAAGGTTGTAGAAGGAGAGAAAATGAATTTTGTACTCAGTAAAAAAGACACGACACAGTTTAAAGAAATTTCAAATTCAATCATTAGTCGATTAATTAATGAAACAAAAGCAGAAGCAAAAAACAAATCTAAAATTATAGTTTGGAGTGAAATATCAACCTTAATCTTAGATAAGGATGAAGATAGTTTGGTCAATGTATTTAGAACACTTGCTCAAGAAGAAAAAATATATTTATTAACGAACCCCTTTTCAATAGGTACTAATGCTGCCATTTCAGAAAATAAAATCTTATTTTTTTCACCCAAAGGTGAGTTATTATCCAAACACATTAAATATGGTGGCAATTTTATGGAAGGCACTTTGGAAGGAAACAAAACAATTAACACAAGTGTGACTCTATATGGTAAGTTGGCTTCTTTAATTTGTTGGGACGCAGATTTTCCATCAATTGTAAAGCAGATTGGAAAATCTAATGCCGATGTTTTATTGATACCTGCGTCAAATTGGAAAGAGATTTCCCCGTTACATACAAATGTTGCTGTTTTTAGGGGAATTGAGAATGGTTGTTCTATAGTTCGTCAAACAAGAAATGGACTTTCAATTATAACAGATCCAAGGGGAAAAATCATTTCCCAGATGGATCATTTTGCCACTAATTCATGGATTATGTCTGGAGATGTTCCGAATAGAAAAATCTGGACTTTGTATCCTCTCATTGGAGACATATTTGGATGGTTAGCAATTGTCGGGCTTGTATGTTTGTTACTATATTCATTTATTAAATCAAAATCGACACTCTAATTCAAAGCTACATGCCACTAACATGGTACTGGCGATAATGGGGATAGACATTGGAGCAATCAGCAGCAGTAATTGCGCTGTACTGTGGTTCAGGGCTCGACGAATAAAAAATTCCCCACCGTCTGCAATACCTGCTCGTTAGTGGCAAGTTCTGCGACTGATATAGCAATCAAAACGCGACTATTAGGACATGATAACTGTTGAGAAAAAACTATCAACTTCAGGACTTTCTGACTATAAGCAAAAAGCAAGACAAATTAAAAAAGTACTCAGCGAGAGCATAATAGTTGGAATACTTACGTTCTTTGGGATTATATTATTATTAATCCTTAGTGAAAAATTCAAAATAAATATTCCAACAGAATATTCAAAACTTTTTTTAATTGGACTTTCTACATTAAATGCAATTATTTATTATTTGAGAGGAATTAACAAATTCAATAAACATATTAAAACAATAAAAACAGCTACTGAACACACTTTCAGAATAACTGACTATTATTTTCAGTTTATTTCAAACACGGAGTATGTAATTTATGCTTGCAAAACTACAGATAACAAGACCGTAATCTTCCAGACGTCGGAATTGCCAACTAACGAACTTCTCGACACCTTAGTTATTGACATAATTGATGACAAAATAATAAAAATTGATAATTATTCTACCGGACAAGCTGTCAATCAACATAAATTGGACAATCAACTCATAGATAAATACGAAAAGGAATTCTATATTTTAGAAAATGCCTTTTACAATTTATGAAAGGAAATTTAAGGCACGACGATAAAAAACCAACCACTAACACGCGTATCCTTTGTAGGCCATTTTATTACCGAAATGACAACAAAACGTAAAAACTTCATTAAGCTGATAAACAAAATCTAACTGCTATTGAAAAAACGACATTTAAATAAGTTTCTCTGGCTGACACTGGTATTATTGAGTACTTATTACCTGTATCGTGGCCCCCTTTTCCTGCTTTCGCTTACTTGGATATTTATGACTGTTGCTGCCTGGATTACTATCAAGAACGGAAACATCGTTGGACACAGGCTATTCGAGATAAGGAGCTATGCGCTTGCATTGGTGTTTATCTTTCTGCGACTGGTAGGTACATTCCGCAGGAAAAGCTTTTCTTTTTTATTAAATCAGCTGAAATTCGGGCCACGACGCTGGAATGGATAAGTTGGATAATTCCATTATTAGCTATTGAATTGTACTTTTCGTGGATACCAATGCTAAAGATTAAAAAGAGAAAAGCTATCCCAAAAGCAGACAAAACGGCCTACAACAGTAGTTTTGCATCTGCGGAGGGCGACTCAACGCAGCATCAACAATAGTAACGTTTTTCTTCTTCAGTTATCGGCAATATGGAACGCAGTTGAGCAGAAGAATAAAATTTGTACATTAGTAAAAACATCGGCAGCAGTCCAGGAGCGACGGAACACAGAATGCCACGCCGAACGCAAAGCCGATGAACATTGGCGCCATTCGGAGAACACAAGTTCTAAATCTAAATTATTCGACTTTGACAACACTGGACAAAATTAATAAGACTTTAATAACATTAGAGGTTGCGGGGAATCAAGTACTTTTTATTGTTCTTGATGAACAAGGTTCCATAAACAGAAAAGGCAATGGAAGTCCTGATTGTAGAGACAACGACTTGTTCATAGGAGTTACCAGGGATAACTTGTTTGCGCAACTAAAACCTTTTGCAACCGAAGAAATGGAGGATTTCTTTGGAAAGACATATGATATTCCAGACAAAAAGGGGCGAGCATGCGACTTCAAGGTTTTGTTTGGTGGACCTGGCATTGAAACAGGTGTTCAATTTCTCTATGGTGAGTTATCTCAAGGAATACCTACACCTTTTAGAAACTTCACTATAAAAGCAATCGAGCTGACCGAAAATTGGTTTCAAGAACAGAAGCAAATAACTGCAAATTTAAAAAGAAGCGAAACAAATCCTGTGGTAAAACCGTGGAGGAAATTTTGGTAGAAAGGGATCAAATAAACAGAACAGTATATCGACAAGCCGTATAAGTAATTAGTTATCTGTTCGACAAACTAAAGTGATATCATCTTTCAATTCCTAGATACATAAAGATTTAACAACTAAGTATCCACCAAATGAATAACTTATTAGTAGAATACGAGCCTTCGCTAAATAGAAAATCGCCAAAGTTTTCTAAAATAGCCTTTGGTTTTTCAATTGCTACAACTTCTATTTTTTTCATTTTTATTGCAAACATAACAGCGATAATTAGAATAAATTCAAACAATCCAGCTTTCCTTGCTATAACAATAATATGTCTCTTATTAAGTATGATACTTGGGCTAGTATTTACCATAATCAGTATTGTAAGAAAGGAAAAACTGAAGTATATCAAAGCAATTGCCGCAATAATCAATTTTTCGATGGTTGCAGTGACTTTAGGTAGCATGTTTTTCTCATTATATATGGACTTGAAAAACATGAACTGATAAGACAGCCGTTAAAAAATGTATTCACGTTAGCGGCTATACAATTCTCGATAAAATGAAATTGAAAGCTAATAGTAACGAAATAATTATTACATTCTATCCTACAATAAAAAGATTTGAAAAGGTATTCAATCTTATAATTCTTATTATTATGGGGCTTGGTTTAATATTATTCACATATTTGTTTTTACTTGTCAATACCATGGGTATGGAAATTTTCTTTCATTAGCTGGTCTTGTTTTAACCTTTTTAGTATTTCTGAGATACTTGAGATTTACATACTTAAAGGAAATTGTTTTTGTAAATAAAGATGCGATTACTATAAGGAAGGGTGTTTTGTTTAATATTAATAGTAAAACCTATGATACAAAATATAATTCCAACATTGATTTTTCGCCAATAGATCCGGACATTGAAGTAAATGACTATGGTACAAGTAAGCTCACATTTATTTATAAGTCAGAGCATGTAAAATTTGGACAGTGTATATATTCTTGGGAAGCGGAGAAGATCACTAAAAAAATTGAAAGGCTAATTCGTTAGAATTAGTTACAGTACAGCTACTAATAAGTGTATTTTTATTAAAAGTGCGGAAAATTGAAACTTCAACAGTAGACCATTGATGAGAATTAGCCCAGGCTTGTCAAGTTTTCAATTGGGTTTTTGGTTATAAATATGGACATTAGTAATGGTCCTGGAAAAACAAATACGTCAACGTTGTGCGTCACTTTGAACAGACAAACTAATAATGCAAATATTCCGACTCCTCCTTATTGCTTTTCTGACTATCTTTTTGACAGGGTGCAACTGGTTTCGACCTACCGCTTATTTTTTTATAAGTAACATTAGTAAAGAAAGAAAAGCAGTAGATATTAAAGTATCTATAGCAGCCAAAAAAGTTCTGGATGACAGTATACGATACACAGGCATTCAGCCAGACCTTTCAAATACTTCTAATATTTCTTTACCAAAAGGAAAATATGTAAAAAAAGTTACTGCTGACAATGGACAAGCATTAGCTGAGCAACCAATTTACTTGGGGAATGACAAGTGGATTTTTATATCATATTCCTATTTGCCTATTGACACTGCACATGCTAACATGCTTATAAATAAACTTGGAGACGATACAGCGTCTGTAAATTTAAGATTGGGAGGTCATCCACCAAGTGTGACAATTTTCATCATGGACAAGGAGCCAGTTCACATGTGACAGAAATGCGAACGCACAACAAGATTTAATTCTAATGAGCGATAGGTTAAATATTTCCAAATTTTATTATTGTAAATTCCGATAATCTTGACCCCGGCATTCAGGGTGATGTTGCCCCCTTTTTCTTAGGGCCTAAAAGTGCAGCAATGTAAAGAGCAGTTGTAGGATTCAAAAGTATTTATCTTAAGCGATACCTTGTTATTTTTTTCTCCTCAGGGAGTCGCCTTTCAATTCTATCCGGTGTGCGTTGGTTGTCAGTCTGTCCATTATGGCATCATCAATCATAGGTTCGCTGACATACTCGTGCCAGGCTGATCAAGCTGGATCCGGAAGTAATAATTAATCTCCAATAAAGAAGTAAAACACTGGTTCCGCAACGGCGCATACACATACTTGTAAACCAGGTTGACGGCTTTTTCAACCATCGCTTTGTCTCTGGGTTTACCCGGTCTGGTGGCAGAGAAGGTAGTACCATAGTGTTCACTGATCTGATAACAGAGATCCGTAAATACAGGTTCGTATCGGTCTGCTTTAGTCACGGCCGTACGAATGTTATCACAGGTGATGGTTTGTGTTACGCCTTGCAGGTAACGGAGCAGTTCATTGATGCCATGTAACAGGTCGGCTGTTTTCTGGTGTTCCAGCGCAATACAGAAAATCAGGCCACTGTAAGGGAGAGTGGCACCAAACACATGATCTCTTCACCAGGATTGTACTCCAGCTGCATAACCACGTCATTTTTGTTCAGGGCCTGTTCAGGTGTTCACAATACTTGCTATAGTCATATCCATCCGGATGCTGTTCCTTGTACTCGCCCCATAGTAGTTGCCGCGTAACGCCAGGCCGTGTGAGTTCCTTGTCAATACCTTCAAAATGCCGAAGGAGCTGCTGTAAACGGGATGATTGCTGAAGCGGTGTATCCTGGTTATAAAATAAACCGGCCAATTCTTTATCGGTAGTAGTGCCGCCAGTAGCTTCCAGTATGCGTTTGAGATAGGTTTTTACGGTATTGCGAGCCAGGCCGGTCAATCGTATTATACTTTTGATGGAGTGACCTTCCTGCTTCAATTTAAGCACTTGTTTGAGCTGTTCCATTGCAATTGGTTTTGCTGCCATCCTTAACGCTGTTTTTTAAGGAGGCAAGTCTAAAACTACAACTGCTCTTTTACATCCTTTGGGGGGTCAACTTGTGCCGGAATGCCAGTGGATAAAAACAACCCTAGAGGGGTCAAGATCATCCGGAATAAGTTGGCAATCTGATGGGTCAACATCCCAGAATGCCGCCAATCATGAAAAAATCCCGGGGGTCAAGTTGCTCCGGAATAAGGGGGTCAACTTGAATCGGAACAGGGGGGTCAAGATGGTCCGGAATCTACAAGATTGGAAATTTTCCTAAAAGACGAAAGGACTAAAGTAGGCATAGCGTTATAGTCATGAAATACAGCACATCAAATAAATAATTATAATGGATCATGATACAATATTCGTCATTATTTTATATCTGTGTATGCTTCTCCTTTCAATTGGTAGCATAATCGCACTTTCAAGAAAAATATGGAGAACTAAGATATCAATGATATTAAAGTTATTAATTCCTGTAATACTTGTGGGACTCCTGATTATTGCGCTTTTATTATTTGACACTGTTGAAACAAGCGAAGTAAAAATAAGCAGATGGGAGGTTATGATTTATTCAGCTTCAATAATAATCGGATTAAATTTGAGCCTTAATCTTAACCGAAAGAAATTATTAAGTAAGATAAAGGTTGCCAGTAACTTAAAAGTAATAATCATCACAATCATGTTTGCTATATTTATCTCATCTACGTTCTATTTCACAGCGAACCTATTTGACAAACTAAATATTCTTGGGGGTACAGACTAAAAAGAATGTAGAATAAAGACATTGGGAGTTTAATTAAAAGAAACCGACACATTGACAGAATATCCTAAAGAAATAAAATTCAAATACTGTTGGAGAAAATACCAACAACGAGTGCTTGACGACTTGGACGACCACTTAACTGACGGACATTTACACGTAATTGCTCCCCCAGGTTCGGGAAAGACTGTTTTAGGTCTTGAAGTTGCTATTCGGATTAACAAACCGACTTTAATTCTTGCCCCGACAATTGCAATTCGTAACCAATGGATACAACGTTTTTGTGAACTGTTCCTTCAAACCAACAAGATTCCTGAATGGATTTCAAAAGACATTCGAAATCCCAAATTTATGACAGTTGTAACGTATCAAGGTCTTCACGCAGCTTGTAATAACTGGAGAATTGACGAAGAAGAAATTGAAAGCGAAGAAGAAGAAACAGAACAAGCAAACGAAAATGGCAGAATAACAAATTATAATCTTGACAACATTGTAAACGGACTAAAAGCTCAAAATATAAAAACGATTGTTGTTGACGAAGCACACCATTTAAAAAATGAATGGTGGCAAACGCTGACAAAAGTTAAAGATTCTTTAGAACCGATTATTGTAGGACTAACAGCCACACCGCCGTATGACGTCACAGCCACAGAATGGCAACGATACATTGACTTAAACGGACCTGTTGATACAGAAATTTCGGTTCCTGAATTAGTGATAGAAGGAGATTTATGCCCTCATCAGGATTATGTTTATTTCACACTCCCAACCGAGCATGAAAATAAAAGTATTATTGATTTTAGACAAAATATTGAGAATATTTTTCAGGAAATAAAAAATGATAAAACAATCATTCAGGCAGTTGAACAACATCCGATTTGGGAAAACCCGATAGAGCAGTTAGATTGGATTTATAACAACCTCTCCTATTATTCAGCCTGTTTAATTTTTCTAAAAGCCAACGATAAGGACATCCCCGAAACTCATCTTGAAGTAATTGGAGATAAAATGTTTGAAATTCCGAAACTCGATTACGAGTGGATTGAAACACTTTTGGATTTTTATCTATATAAAGAAAAGGAACACTTTAAGGCTTTTGAAGAACATCAAAAATCACTTGAAATAAGACTAAGAAAATACGGAGCAATAGAAAGAAGACAAATTGATTTTTCACATAATAAACGAGTTACAGATTTTTTGACATCAAGCATCAGTAAGCTAAACGGTATTAATGAAATTGTTGATTTTGAATATAATAAATTAGGTAGCAACTTACGTTTAGTAATCCTTTCCGATTTCATTCGTAAAGAGTTTTATATCAACGCTCCTGAAAATAATCTTGAGCTAAATAAACTCGGTGTCATTCCAATATTTGAAAAGTTAAGACGAGAAAATAAGGAAAACAAGAAAATTGCAGTTTTGACAGGATCAATGATAATAATTCCTGTTAGTGCTTATCCTACATTTGAAGCTAAGGCCGCTAAATATGGCATTACGAAAATTAGTTCTAATCCTGTTCCATTCGATAGTAATTACGTTTTAATCAGTCAAACAGAGCAACTCAAACACGACATTGTTCACATAGTAACCCAAATCTTTCAACAAGGAGAAATTGAAGTCTTAATAGGTACAAAATCCTTGTTAGGTGAAGGATGGGACGCACCAGCAATCAATTCTTTGATTTTGGCAAGTTTTGTAGGTTCGTTTGTGCTTTCCAATCAAATGCGCGGTAGAGCAATTAGAAGACAAAACGGGAATAGCGACAAGACAGGAAATATTTGGCATTTGGTCTGTATGGACCCAACTACACCTACAGGTGGAGACGATTTTGATTTACTAAAAAGACGTTTCAGAAGTTTTGTAGGTGTTTCCTTCAAAGAAGATTCCGGAATTGAAAACGGAATTAGCAGATTGAATTTGCCCGAAAATATTCACCTTAAAGAAGAAGCTGCAAAGATAAACCTTGAAATGTTTACCTATGCAAGTGACAGAGAAAATTTGAAATATCGTTGGAAAAATGCATTGGCAACAGGTGTAAACCTTGTAGAAGAAATTAAAATTCCCTTCCCAGAAGAACGGGAATACAAAACTGTAAAGTCAATGTATTTTGACAAAACCATTAAAAACCTATTGGCAACTTTAGGTTCAGGATTTATTGTTTTTGGTTTCGAAAGTTTACAAGTACTTGGCAGATTAGGAAGAAACATCAAAACAACTCAAGATCTTTATATATTTCTAGCAATTCTTGGAACTATTGGTATGGCTATATTCGGAAGACAGACCTACAAGACATTGAAACTTTATTATAAATACCGAGATATTTCAAAAGACATTCATCAAATCGGTGACGCACTTTTGAATTCATTAATTAAAGCAGAAGTAATTCGCACAGACTACTCAAAATTAAAAGTTGAAACCTCTGTTGACAATTGGGGGGCTGTTTATTGTCATTTAGAAGGTGGAACTACCTTTGACAAATCAACATTTATAAACGCTCTTCAAGAAATCATTGCTCCAATTGACAATCCAAGATATGTGATTATTAGAAAAAATAGATTTATTCTTTTCATAAAGCAGAAAGACTATCATTCTGTTCCAGAAATACTAGGCCGAAACAAATTTTTAGCTGAATATTTTCAAAGCCAATGGGAAAAACTTGTAGGATCTTGCGAGTTGATTTTCACAAGAACAATTGAAGGAAGAAAATTACTTTTAAAATCCAGAGTTAAATCTTTGGCAGCACAATTTGACGAAAAAGTTGAACATGTAAACAAATGGAGATGATAGGCAAATTAAAATGTAAGACATCAACGTATTCATTTCGGAGATATACTTAACACTTTGACTAATGCCAAATTTGACAAACTTATATACCAAATGGACGCTTCCACCAGAAAGGGATTTTGGATGGAATATGAAAACATTAGCCTCAGCCAAAACAAATTTTTTAATAGATAAAAATAACGTCTTTCATTTAACAATTGAACACGATATACTACGTGGTGTCACACCGAAAATGCTCTGTTGGTGGTTCCAAAATATAGACGGAGAAATGACTTATCAAGGAAAAACATACCCGAAATACCTGGTTTGGCATCCAAAAGATCATATACATTGGAGTTTGAAAAAATCTTCAGCAAATAATAAAATCGAACCGGGTTCATATTTTAGAATTGTTGAAGCATTCGACCGAAATATGAAATTCTTAATTGACAGTATAGAACTAGTTGAAAAACTTGATGAAACAGGAATGCGATTAACAAGAAAGATTGGGAAAATTGAAGTATTTTCTCTCCAACACGATTTTATCAAGGATGGAAACAATACGATTTATAAATCAAAAATGATCATTGGAACAAGTAACGCATTTTGGAAGAATATCTTTAACTCGTATGTCAGACCTCTAATTTTTACCAACGAAATGGGAACAGCCTGGCTGAAACATAACATAGAAGAAGTTGGAAATTTTGAATTCTTTTTGCCAGAACTATATGGTAATAATTAAACTCTAAAACGAATGCGCAAATATTCAGTTCTACTATGCGTGCTCATAACTATCATTTTTCTGCTAATAGCAACCTTTCTCTATCCAGGTGGATCAATCCTTGACAAAAATTCGGTAGGGTTTACCTGGTCAAAGAATTTCTTCAGTAATTTATTTTTACCAAAGGCTCTAAATGGTACTGATAACCCATCAAGACTTTGGGCATTCATCGGAATGGTCTTCCATTCAATCGGGTATGGCATTTTCTTTATGCATACTGCGCGTAAGATACCCCATAATCATACCGAATTGGTTTTAAAATCAGTGGGTATTGCCAACATGGTTTTTACCATTCTAATAGCTACCCCTTTGCATGACCTTATGGTAACAATCTCGAGTACACTTACCATGCTTGGCTTATTTTACATTACAGTATTTATACTAAGGACAAAGCTCCATTGGTTGAAGTTTTTTTGTATTGCGAGTATGCTTATATTCTATTTGACCTTGTTCTTGTATGGGGCGGGAGATTGGGGATTGTTGGCCGTAATGCAAAAGGTTACTTTTATCTGTTTTATGTTATTGGTTTTGGCAATTGAGTATTTCACAAAAAGCGAAGACTTTCAACTAAGTAAGCTGCAAGGCACAATAAAACCTTTACGTTAACGGTAATTCGAAAGACAATTACTTTCTCCTTAACACAATGCCAGTGCAATAGACTATTCTTATGAAAAATCTCATACTGTTTACTGTACTTTTATTTTCAAGTACAGTGCTTGTATACTCCTGTACCTGTATGCCCACATCTGATATCCAAGAGACTTTTAATTTATTCAAAGGAATATAATGAACCTTTCTTTTTTCCAAAAAAAAACGTAAAGGTGGATAGTATATTCCACAAATAATGCAATGATCAAAATTATTATTCTACTCCTGTTTAGTTATTCAGCAAGTAGTCAAAATATTTTTAAAACTCCTTCTGGCCAAAAATATCATCTTGAAACCTGCCGGATGGTTGAAAATGTATCAAGACAGATAACTGTTGCTGAAGCGCAAAAATTGGGGCTGCAGCCCTGTAAAATATGTAAACCAAAAACATTGTCATTGATTTCAACTACTCTATCCCCAAAATCAGGAACGCAAAAAGAAACTGTTCAATGCAAAGGTATTACCAAACAAGGAAACCGCTGTAAACACATGACCCGAATAGGAAATGGTTATTGCTACCAGCATAATCCAGACAAAAATTAGCCTTTGCAAGCTACTTTGAAAAACTAGTAGTCGATATAATGCCAACTATATCCACACATAAACGCCTTATCCATCCTGCATTACGTTCGCTAATTCGGCATATCGTTTTTATTGAAGCTGATTTCGGCGATAATCCCGCTAGCATCGAGGGTAATTATATGCCTTCGCCGGAGCAAGCCATGTTTATCAATCTGTATACCCGGTTTAAGTCCAGAAAATCTGAAGAAAAAAGCTATAACACCGTTACCTCCTGCACCTTAATAGGAGCACATATTACCCCTTTCAAACTGCTGGCAGAAGAAAGTCATAAATCGGTATCCGTCATTTTTCAACCAGGCGGACTAAACCGGTTTTTGAATATTCCGATGACCGAACTTTTCGACAATGGTTACAGTGCCCGAGAAGTTATAGGAAAGGAAATAGAAGAACTGCTGGATAAATCACATGAAACTATTTCTTTTGATGAATTGGATGAAATTATCCAATCCTATTTTCTCAGTAAACTTTCCCAGGTAAAAGAACCCTTACCCATTGATTTGGCGCTGCAACACCTGTTCCTAAACTACAATACAAGCATCGATAAGATTGCAGGTATGGCTTGTATGAGCCTGCGAAATTTTGAACGAAAATGCAGGGAACGATTGGGGATTTCGGCCAAACTGTATGCAAGAATCGCCAGGTTCCATAAGGCATATAAAATTCTTGAAACGAAGCCAACCATTGCATGGACAGATCTGGCTTATAAGGTGGGCTATTTTGACCACATGCACTTTATTAAAGATTTTAAGGAATTCGCAAAACAAACTCCTACCCTGGTTTACAAAGAGTTGAGAGAAGAGCATATGCAATTTCAGCTGGACTGGGACAAACTCTGATTTTGTCGTTTTCTTACTATAGCCGCCTTTTTTTCATAGATATTTTTACTGAAATAAAGATATCGAAATATGAAAAAGTTAGTTCTTTACGTAGCTATCGCGTTATCAAGCGGTTTATTTTTTACCAATATTTATAATTCCATTGTAAATGCGGCTAACTGGGAAAGTAACATCCCTTATTCAATTAAAGCCACTAAAGACTTTTTTACAGTTGCCAATCCGGGCAGTTTCTTCAAACTAATTGACCTACCTAACCTGCTTTTAATAGCGCTTTCATTAATACTGTTTTGGAAAAAATCAACTTCCATCCGAGTATTCCTGGGGATCGCTTTACTCTGCTTTATTTCCTCCCTGATTTTAACCTTTACCTATTTCTATCCCAGAAATGAGATCATGTTTCTTTCAGCACAACTTCCCGATACCGAAACGCTAAAAAGAGTAGCTGCTGAATGGGGCAACATGAACTGGGTGAGGTCATTAATATGGCTGGTCGGACTTATCTGTACTTTCCTGGCCTTGGATAGAGCCACATCAAGTACAAGGTCTTCGATTTGAAAAAATCAGAATTTAAGTACCATTGCTAATTCATGATCTATATTAAAACTTAACTTGCTTTTGCAAAAGTTAACACACTTGGAAATACCAGCACGTTGTACGTCAGATAAAAGGACATAGTAAATAAATGATATACATAATCGGAATAATCATAACCTCCTTCCTTTCATTTCTTTTATTGACCAAAAAAGGAAAAAGTATAGCAGATACAATTTTATTCATTTGGCTTTGCTTGATTCTGGTGCATTTGATTTTGTATTCGATTATTTCTTCCAATGAATATTTGAAATTTCCGTACCTCCTAGGACTTGAAATACCATTACCCCTGCTTCATGGCCCTTTTCTTTATCTGTACACCTTGACACTCACTTCTCAACAAGATATTAGACCAAAAATTCTTCTCCATTTTCTACCCTATGCAATTGCATTCATCGCAATAATCCCGTTCCTATTCCTTAGCCCGGATGAGAAAATTCTTGTTTACCAAAAAAAAGGTAAGGGTTTCGAAACCATTTTAACGATCATTTTTGTTGGAATCATCCTGTCGGGAATTACCTATACTATATTATCATTACTAGTTTTAAGAAGATATAAAATACAGCTTAAGAACAATTTCTCCTATATTGAAAGAATAAACCTGCTTTGGCTTTTTAGAATAATTCTCAGCTTATCATGTATATGGTTCCTTGTTCTCTTTGCTGATGATAAAATCATATTCTCTTCCGTTGTCCTGTTTGTTGTGTTAATTGGATATTATGGTATTAAACAAGTTGGTGTTTTTAGCAATCAGCCACCGTTAGCAGCATTTGTATTTTCAAAATCTACAGAAGAAATCGAGCTATTGGATACTCCTTTAAGTAATATTAAATATGAAAATTCCTTATTACCTGAAGATCAATCCCAGGAAATCCATCAAAGGCTCGTGCACATAATGAAAGAAAAGAAACTTTACCAAATACCCGAACTTACTTTGGCAATGGTGTCTGAAGAACTCAATGTACACCCAAACAGACTTTCTCAAGTTATCAATTCAGTAGAACAAAAGAACTTCTTCGACTACATAAATTACTTAAGGATTGAAGAGTTTAAGAAACTTCTTGCCAACCCCGAAAATCAAAAGTACACAATCCTGTCTCTAGCCTTGGAATGCGGGTTTAATTCAAAAACATCCTTTAATCGAAATTTCAAAAACCAAACGGGAATATCTCCATCAGCATACTTAAGAGAAATCAAAAAAGTCTCAAATTAACAGGTTCCATTTCCTAAAACATTGGTTCAATTCTCACAATTACCTGATTATCATAACATTAATCCGTTAAGTAGAATGTGGAATGATTGGTTCCACTTTTCATAGTGGGGCGACTGGTATCCTTCCAACACAGACTTTTGCCATGAATTTTAAAACACAAAAAAAGAATGGCATTAAAAAGTTTTACCGCTTTGGGATTGATACTTACCCTCCTGGTATCCTGCGAAAAGAAAAATGAAATTAATGATCCCGACAGTTTGGTACCAAAAACTGTCGTGGAAGATCCTGGTTTGCCTTCTATAGAAGCAAATGGTGCAAAATTACATGCTCAGGCTTTCGGGCCACAGGATAGTACTTTAGTGATTTGCATTCATGGAGGCCCTGGTGATAACTACCAATATTTATTAAATACCATCTCATTGGCAAATGAAGGGTATCGAATGGTGTACTATGACCAGGTAGGAGCCGGGCTTTCTGAACGAAAACCAAAATCCTATTACACGAGTTTTGGAGCAAATGGAATAAATAACATTTTCTACGATGAATTGAAAGCCGTAATTGCGCATTATAAAACGCATCCAGATCAGAAAGTTATTCTGCTTACACAATCATGGGGCTCCATACTTGCCACCGGCTATGCAGGAAAGTATCCTGCTGAAATAGACGGACTCATTTTAGCGGAGCCCGGTGGATTCAAGTGGGATGATGTAATTACTTATGTTAAGGCTTCAAGAAGTTTTAACCTCTGGAGTGAATTATTAAATGATGCTACCTTTTTTGATCAATTCATAACAGGTAAAGAAAATGAACATGCGATTTTAGATTACAAAGCGCTTTTATTGTCATCCAGAAACGATATTGTTGGTGATTTTGGTTCGATTTTAGGCACAAATAAGCAACATTATCCAAATGTTAGGGATGGAGCTGTAATTAGTGCTGCAGCCTATGAAATAGCCGATAAGTACAAACCTGATTTTTCAGAAGGAATAGAAAAATTCAAGAAAAAAATCTTATTTCTTTATAGCGAGAATAACAAAGCATACCCCGATAGTTGGGCACAAAAAATTGCAAGTACACTACCCAACAAGCAAATTGTGAAAATAAATGGAGTAGGACATTCCGGAATGTTTGATCAATTAAATACCTGGAACAATATTACTCAACCCTTACTAATTAACTACCTAAATTCTCTCAGATAATGAAACCTTTAATAATAACAATCATAGCTTTGGGCTTATTTCAAACCGTAAAAGGTCAAACTATCAATTGGAAAACAATAGATTCTTCTAAACATATAGTGACTGCTGGTTTTGCATGGGATTATAGTTTATCCTATTCCGCTGGATACGGCTATAAATTAAATACTAAACTTCCGATAGTTTTAAGTTTGAATTTTACAAAAGCTTCCGGAGAAAACCTATTGGACGATTTCAAAACAAAAATTGGTGGTCAGATAGTCTTGCTCAATCAACCTACTTTCAAAGGAATAATAACTTTGAATGGAATATATCGCAGATTTGAAAACGACTTAGTTCGTTTACAGAATATTGGAAGTGAGGTGAAAGGTACCTTCGGTTACTATAAACCAAAATGGCTGGTGGCATGTGAAGTTGGTTTTGATAAAGCCATTCTAACACATTTCAAACATTCCGATACATACAAAAAAGATATCTATCAGAATGTAAAAGATGGATGGTATGAACCTGCTACAGGTGGTAATTTCTCTTATGGATTGCAAACCGGATATTCTTTTAAGAAATCAGATATTACGCTCAATTTTGGAAAAGTAATCACTCAGGATTTTAAGACAACTCCTTTGATACCATTTTATCTGAGGTTGGGTTACAACAATAAATTCAGATGATTTTCATCAACCAGCTGTTCCAGGGAAACCATGTTGTGGGATTATTAGTTCTTGGGGTTGAATTGTAGAAGCGCTTTGGTGATCTTACTTTACCAACGCATCATACAATATCTCCACCGGATGCATCGCCACCCGACCGGTGCCATCTTTGATCTGGTGCCGGCAACTGGTTCCCGAGGCTGCTATCAAGGTGTTGGCAGACTGCTTGCGTACCGCTGGAAATAAGACCAGCTCCCCGATTTGCATGGAGACTTCATAATGCTCCTTATCATAGCCAAAGGATCCTGCCATACCACAACAGCCCGAATTCACCGCGGTGGCTACATAATTCGCAGGAATCGATAAGATCTCCATCACATAAGACACAGAAGACAATGCTTTCTGATGACAATGCCCGTGTACGATGATTTCTTTTTTATCCGAATGGAATTGAGCCGGACCAATCCTGCCGCTCGCAGCTTCCTTTGCCAGGAACTCTTCTACCAGGAATGATTTGGCAGCCAGCTTTTTGGCCTGCTCCAATAAGGACGCTGGTACCAGGTCCAGGTACTCATCGCGAAAGCTCAAAATTGCCGATGGCTCCAACCCAATGATTGGATATTCATCCGCCAGTATCGGCTCCAGCAACTGTACATTCTTTGTTGCAATTTCCTTTGCCCGTTTTACCAGTCCCTTTGATAAATGCGTGCGCCCACTTTCAATATGCTTCGGAAGGATCACCTCATATCCCAGGCGCTCCAGTAATTCAATACACTTGATGCCAGTTTCTACATCATTGTAATTCGTAAACTCATCACAGAAGAAATAGACCCGTCTCCCTGTCTCCTTTGCTTCCTTTGTCCCCCTCTTCCCTGCCCATTCTTTCAACGTAAACTTATATAATGCGGGCAACTCTCTATGCTCCGACATATGCAGGATTTTCTTAAGCGATTTACTGAATATCCCCTGCTTCATGGACCAGTTGTACACCCCCGGAAACTTACTCGCCAATGCCGTTAATGCCGGGAACTCTCCTATCAATCGCGCTTTCAGTGGTACCCCATGCAGTTCATAATACTGTTGCAGAAATTCGGCTTTCAGTTTGGAAACATCCACACTGGACGGACACTCCGCTTTACATCCCTTGCAGGATAAACACAAGTCCATCGCTGCATGAATTTCTTCGTGATCAAAGGCCTTGGCACTGGTATCTGTAGTTAGAAATTGGCGTAGTACATTGGCCCTGGCCCGAGTGGTATCTTTTTCAAATCTTGTGGCCATATAACTCGGGCACATGGTACCTCCTGCCCGATGCGTTTTCCGGCAGTCGCCAGATCCGGAACATTTCTCTGCTAAGGCAAGTATACCTCCCTCCCGGTCGAAATTAAAATGCGTTGCTACTTTGGTTGCGGCCGGTTTTGCTGGCATCCGGAAAGCTGCATCCATGGGAGGTGCGTCAGTGATTTTACCCGGATTGAACAACTGCTTCGGATCAAATATTTTTTTAGTTTCCTTACACAATTCATAACAGCGATCGCCCATCATAAAGGGAATAAACTCCCCTCTCAACCGGCCATCCCCATGTTCACCACTTAAGGATCCCTTGTATTTCTTAACGATGGCTGCAGTACGCGCCAACAATTCCCGGAACTGTATCCTCCCCTCCTCTGATTTCAGATTGATCAAAGGCTCCACATGCAATTCACCTGCTCCTGCATGCGCATAGTATGATGCTTTCAAATTCATGGAGCGCAGCAAATCCTGCAGGTCTTCAATATAATGAGGTAAATCCTCCGGCGCTACGGCACAATCTTCAATCAGGTTCACCGGTTGTGCATCCCCCTGGATATTGCGAAGTAATCCTAGTCCCGCTTTGCGCAACTCCCATGCTTTATTAATAGATGATCCCGTTAATAGCGGATACGCATATCCCAGTTGCAAGGATTTCAATTCATCTATAAATGCCACTGCTTTTGCCTGCATCTGCTCCACTTCCTGCTCCATGAATTCGATCATCAATAGCGCAGCAGGATCCCCTTCAATGAAGAACCGGTTCTTCTGTTGCTCGCGGTGATTTTTGGTGAAGCTCAATATCACATCATCCACCAGTTCACTGGCATAACAGCCATGTTTAATCGCAACCAGGTTTACAAGGAGCGATTCTTTCAAACTGCTGCAATGCACACAAACCAATCCCTTCTCTGTTGGTGGTAATTCAAGTAAGTTAAGTTTGGCCTCGGAGATCATCGCGAGCGTGCCTTCTGATCCTGCAATCAAACGGCAAAGGTTAAACGAAGCTGATCCGCCATAGGGTTCCGCATCCAGCAAAGCATCCAGTGCATACCCTGAATTTCTGCGCACTACTTTTTGATCGGGATAACCTTCTTTAATAGCAGCCTGGTTGATCTCATCCCCCAACAACTGGTGCATAGCTCGGTAGATATCTCCTTCCAGCCCGGGCTTAGTAAGTTTTGATTCGAGTCCCGCTGCATCCAATGCTCCCACAACCGCCTCTTCCCCATTGGAAAGAATGACTTTTACTTCCAGTACATGATCGCGCGTAGCGCCCCAAACCATAGAATGCAAGCCGCAGGAATTGTTACCAATCATACCCCCAATCATAGCCCGGTTAGAGGTGGAAGTCTCGGGACCAAAAAACAATCCATACGGCAGGAGCAATTCATTCAGCACATCGCGTTCGATGCCTGGCTGCACGCGTACCCATTTTTCTTCCTTGTTTACTTCCAGCAGGGCATTCATGTAGCGCGATAAGTCAATCACCAATCCATTTCCAACAACTTGTCCGGCTAAGGAAGTACCTGCTGTTCGGGGTATCATAGGCAATTCCGTATCCCGGCAAAAACTCACCAGCTTCACCAGGTCGGCTTCCTCACGGGGAAGGGCAACCGCAATTGGCAATTCCTGGTACACGGATGCATCAGTTGCATAAGCCATTCGTACCGCGCGGTGTTCGGAGGAATCATCAAAATACAGATCGCCCGACAAGGAAGCCTGTAAGGTGTTGAAAGAATAGTGCGGACTGGCCGGTTGCATGATGACAGCGTTTGAAATCAAATATCGATACTAATAGATTGCATTGCGTTTTTTACTGAACCATACTTTAACAGGGCACGCTTTGCCTGCTCGTATTCTGTGAGGCCGGTTTTCTCCATGATCATTTTGGTGCCGCGATCGATCAGTTTCTGATTGGTCAGTTGCATGTTCACCATTTTGTTGTCTTCCACCCGGCCGAGTGCAATCATTAAGGAAGTGGAAATCATATTCAGGATCAGTTTTTGCGCGGTTCCACTTTTCATACGTGTGCTGCCGGTGAGAAATTCTGGTCCTACTACACATTCGATGGGATAATCTGCCCAGGCGCTAATGGGACTATCGGGATTGCAACTCAGGCTGCCGGTCAGCAAGCCCAATTCCCTGGCTTTTTTCAGGGCGCCAATGACATAGGGGGTAGAACCACTTGCTGCGATTCCCAGGATGGTGTCCCTTTCAGTTGGCTTATAGGGGGCCAGGTCGAGCCAGGCCTGTTCGGTATCATCCTCTGCATTTTCAACTGCCTGCTGGATGGCTTTGCTGCCACCGGCAATTACACCAATGATCAGGGTGGGTGGCACTCCAAAAGTAGGTGGACATTCAGCTGCATCCAGAATGCCGAGGCGCCCGGAGGTACCTGCTCCGACATAAAACAGGCGGCCACCTGCCAGCATGCGATCACTCGTTGCCTCTACAAATGCCTCGATGGAGGGAATCACTTGTTCAATTGCGTCCGGTACTGATTTGTCTTCTTTATTTATGGTACGCAGGATCTCTCCCATACTCCAGGTCTCGAGATGCCGGTAGTTGGATGCTTCTTCTGTAATTCGTTGGTATGCCATGCTGTTGAAGTTAAACTCAGGCAACGCAGAAGATAACCGCATATACCTGCATATAATTGCATAAACTTACGTATATTCAAGAATATTTCCGCAAAAACAGGCTTTTTAACCGCTAAATTTCTGCTTATGAATCAGTATTTAGATAAGTTGTACCGGATTGCTTCCCGTCCGGAAAGGAGGATCATCGGGCTCATGTCAGGCACTTCTGTAGATGGGTTGGACATCGCCCTGTGCCGGTTCAGGGGGAATGGAATGGATACTGAGATCCGGTTAGAGCAGTTCATCACTCTACCCTATGGAGCGGAATTCAAAGAAGAAATTGCTTCGGTATTTTCAAAATCCCAGGTGGATCTGCAAAAACTCTGTCTGCTGAATGGCTGGATTGCTGAACAGCATGCAGCGCTGATTGGCCAGGCATTAAAAAAATGGGGGATTTCACCCGAAGAGATCGACATCGTTGCGAGTCATGGTCAAACTATCTTTCATGCACCCAAATCCTTACACCGGATCGAGAAATTTGGTAATGGTACTCTGCAGCTGGGCGATGGTGATCACCTGGCAGTGAAAACCGGCATTATCACGATCAGCGATTTCCGCCAAAAACATATTGCCGGAGGAGGTGAGGGGGCGCCACTGGCTGCCTATGGCGATTACCTGATTTTTTCCAAAGCCGGGGAGAACAGGATCTTGCTGAATATTGGAGGCATAGCCAATTTCACTTTTTTACCGGGCGACTTGAATCCCGACCGCGTTTTTTGTTCTGATACCGGAACAGGCAATACCCTGATGGATGCGTATATACAGAAAGTGCGTCCGGGTACCTATTACGATGCCAATGGTGAGCTCGCCTCACAGGGACGAATAAACGAAAAACTCCTGCAGGCATTACTGGATCATCCTTTTTTTGAACAACCCTTTCCTAAAACAACCGGACCGGAATTGTTCAATCTGGCTTACCTGGATGCTGCCAAAAGAAAGGCTGGCATCACTGCAATTTCAGAAGCGGATACCATGGCAACCTTAAACCGGTTTTCGGCGGAAGGTATAGCCCAGGCAGTGAAATCACAAATCGATGCGCCCTCCAACTTTCAATTTTATGTAAGTGGCGGCGGCATGCACAACCCGGTGTTGATGGACAATCTGCGCGATTTACTTCCCGGTATACAATTTACAGATACCAATGCACTGGGCATTGATCCCGATGCCAAAGAAGCTGTCCTGTTTGCGGTGTTGGCAAATGAATGGCTAACAGGTGGCCGGGTGAATTTTGGGGAAGGTCGAAATGGTATTCCAACCGTATCGATGGGCAAATTGAGTTTCCCGGGATGAGGCTGATTTTGTATCTTCCAGAAAAATAGTTTTATGCTCTCAAAGACCATGCAGGATGCCCTGAACAAACAAGTGCAAATGGAAGCCGAATCCTCACAAGCCTATTTGGCAATGGCTTCCTGGGCTGATATTCAACCAGGACTACAAGGTGTTGCCGCCTTCTTTTACAAACAAGCAGACGAAGAAAGAATGCACATGCTGAAACTCATGGGCTTTATCAATGAACGCGGGGGCTTCGCGATGGTACCCCCATTAGAGCAACCCATCCTGACCTTCCGCAGTTTGCAATCTGCGTTTGCCGAATTTCTCAAACACGAAATCAAAGTCAGCAACAGCATCAACGATATCGTACATCTTTCCCTCTCCGAAAAAGATTACGCCACCCACAATTTCTTACAGTGGTATGTAACCGAACAGATGGAAGAAGAACGTACCGCCCGTACACTCAACGAAAAATTAGAACTGATTGGCGAGGACAAGAGTGGGTTGTATTTGTTTGACAGGGATATAATGGCATATAGGGGAGGTGAGAAGTGAGACGTCAGACGTCAAACGTGAGAAGTGAGACGTGAGAAGGGTGAAAACACTCTACTAAAATCAATGGCCCCATATTTTCTTTACAGGAAATATGGGGCTATGTTATTAGAACTAAAACATCAAAAGCTTACTGTCTTTCAAATTGCCCGAGATTGTGCAATAGAATGTTATAAAATCACCAGATTATTTCCTGAAGTTGAAAAATTTGGAATTACACAACAAATTCGGAGAGCAGCAGTTTCTGTTTTTCTAAATATTGCAGAAGGCGCCGGAAGAAAAACAGCCAAAGAAAGAATTCGGTTTTTTGAAATTGCCAGAGCATCTTTAATCGAAGTAGATGCCGCCCTCGAAATAAGCTATCACCTGGGTTATTTTGATGCAGTATCGAATTCAACCATCTCCGGCCTGATGAATCATTGTTTTGCCCTTCTCTCAAACTTAATTAAACAATCCGAGTCATCAGCCTAATCGTCTCACTTCTCACTTCTCACTTCTCACATCTGACGTCTGACGTCTCACCTCAATGGAGTAATAGTTCGCAAGGTTTTATCCCCGTATGCTTCTTAAACGCTGTTGAAAAATGCGAGATGGAGGAATATCCGAGCATCATGGAAACCTCTGTAACACTGAGGCCTTTTTCGTAGAGCAGATAGCGGGCATGCTCCATGCGCTGGCTCTGGTAGAAATCAAAAACCGTAGTGCCATACATTTCCTTGAAGCCCTTTTTCAGGTAACATTCATTAATGGCGACTTTCTTGCTGAGTTCTTTAATGGTGATTGGTTCACCAATATGCTGGAGTAATAGTTCGCGTGCTTTTTCAATTTTCACCCGGTCATTGTCATTAGCCAGGAACTTGCAGGAGAAAGCAATCTCTTCCTTCTCTCCCACCATACAATCCAGGCTGAACAACAACAACATCTGCATCTGTGCATTGATGAAGATATTCTCCATCGAACCATTGTACTGGTGATTCAACAGGGTTTCCAATACTGAGCGTGTCCGGCTGCAAAGTGACAAGGCCTTGGAAAAGGTAGTGCGATGGCGAAACCGGATGATATCATCCTGCAGGGAATTCATGTTGCCGGAGCCAACAAACTGCGATAAATGAGCCGGACTGAATACAAAACTCATCACATCCACACTAGGGGTGCGATGCTCACAGGCAGGGGTTTGGGTAACCCGGCAGCTATCGCACTCAGTCTGATACTGACGGCAATACATATTACCAGCAATACAAAAGCGTAACTCAAGGTAATTCTGTTTCTCATCCGCCGGCACCCGGTGATAAACCAGGAAACCTGTATCATCCATCTCAAAGGCACTGTTTTTACGATACCGGTGGATGGTATAATGAACCGAACCCGGAATCTGCTGCTCCTTCTGGTAAAGGAGTTCCAACTCATTGTACATCACCGGCGCTTTCCGGGCTATGGATAATATATCAGGAGACTGAAACATCAACAGGCAAAAATAGGCAAGTTCAGGTAAATGGTCCGCCATCAATCCCCCCTCCACCTGTCATGCCTCTGTCATTTCTGGACCCGCGCGCCTTCTTCCATCTTCCCTTCTCCCTCCTCCATTCACCCTTCTTCCCTTCTCACGTCTCACGTCTCACATCTGACCTCTTTTCCGTACATTTGCCAATAGTCTTTTTTTCTACCATTTAAGCGTATTGACCAGTATTTATGAGTACAGAAATTCAGGAAGAAACCCTAGCAAACAACAATGGTTATGGTGCAGATAGTATCCAGGTACTGGAGGGACTGGAAGCAGTTCGGAAGCGCCCTGCCATGTATATTGGTGATATCGGTGTAAAAGGTCTCCACCACCTGGTTTATGAGGTGGTCGACAACTCTATTGATGAAGCCCTCGCAGGCTATTGCAAGAATATTGAAGTTACCATTCACGAAGACAATTCCATCTCTGTTCAGGACGATGGGCGGGGTATCCCCACTGCCATGCACTCCAAGGAGAAAAGATCTGCCCTGGAAGTGGTTATGACCGTGCTGCACGCAGGTGGTAAATTCGACAAAAACACCTACAAGGTTTCCGGTGGTCTGCACGGGGTGGGTGTGAGTTGCGTGAACGCCCTCAGTCGCGATCTGAAAGTAACTGTTGAGCGCGAAGGCAAGATTTTCCAACAGGAATATAAAATTGGTATTCCCCAGTACGCCGTAAAAGAAGTTGGCAGTTCTGAGAAAACCGGCACCCGTGTTCACTTCTGGCCAGATGATACCATCTTCACCAGCCTGGTATATAACAGAGAAATTCTGGAAGGCCGCCTGCGTGAACTGGCATTCCTGAACCGCAAAATCAATATCGTTCTAAACGATCTGCGTGAACTCGATGAAAATGGTCAGCATTACAGCAGCTCCTTCTATTCTGAAGGTGGTATCACTGAATTTGTGGAGATGCTCGACCAGGCAGCCAACCGTACACCACTCATTGCCAAAACCCTCTATGTAGAAGGGTACGATGAAACCTCTCATGTGGCGGTGGAAGTGGCTCTCTCCTATAACAATGATTTCAAGGAGCATATCTTCTCCTATGTAAATAATATCAACACCATCGAAGGTGGTACCCACGTAACAGGTTTCCGCAGAGCTTTAACCCGCGTGTTCAAAAGCTATGGCGACCGGGAAGGACTCTTTGAAAAAGCCAAAATTGAAGTGGAAGGGGATGACTTCCGCGAAGGTCTCAGCTCCATCATTTCAGTGAAGGTTCCGGAGCCTCAGTTCGAAGGACAAACCAAGACCAAACTTGGCAACAGTGATGTTAGCGGTGTGGTGGAAACAACTGTGAGTCGCGCGCTGGAATCCTACCTCGAAGAAAATCCCAAGGAAGCAAGGAATGTTATCTCCAAAGTGATCCTGGCTGCCCAGGCTCGTGTGGCTGCTAAAAAAGCCCGCGAAATGGTGCAGCGGAAAACAGTTCTTTCGGGTGGTGGCCTGCCTGGTAAACTGGCAGATTGTTCGGAGCGGGACCCTGAGCGTTGTGAGCTCTACCTGGTCGAAGGAGACTCAGCGGGTGGTACTGCCAAGCAGGGCCGCGACCGGAATTTCCAGGCCATCCTGCCACTCAGAGGTAAGATCCTGAACGTGGAAAAAGCCATGGAGCACAAGATCTATGAGAATGAGGAGATCCGGAATATCTATACCGCCCTCGGTGTAACAGTAGGCACCCCGGAAGACCCTAAAGCATTGAACCTCAGCAAACTTCGCTACCATAAGCTGATCATCATGACGGATGCTGATGTGGATGGATCACATATCGCCACATTGATTCTGACCTTCCTGTACCGGTATATGTCTGAAATGGTTCTTAATAAATATGTATACCTGGCACAGCCGCCTCTTTACCTGGTTAAAAAAGGAAAAGAGCAGGGATATGCATGGGGCGAAGAAGACCGAAAAATGCTTGTTGAAAAGTTCGGTGGAGGCAAGGAAGACAGTGTAACCATTCAGCGATATAAGGGTTTGGGAGAAATGAATGCCACGCAGCTCTGGGAGACTACCATGAATCCGGATACCCGCACCCTCAAACTTGTCACCATTGAAAACGCTGCAGAAGCTGACAGGGTATTCAGTATGCTGATGGGCGACGAAGTACCGCCACGCCGCGAATTCATTGAAAGTCACGCTAAATACGCCAAAATCGACATCTGATATTAAAATTTTCCTATTTATATCCGCGTATCAGGGTCATTCTAAGATTTTTTGGCTAGCTTGTGCGCGCGTTTTAACCCTATTGTTCATTTAAAATTTTTAAAACATGGCAGATATCAAATTGACCGCATATAACGTAAAGACCAAGGAAAAAGGTGTAGAGATCAAAGACGCAGTGATCACTAAAACTGCCAGAGGCGGTTATATGGCACAGGGTAATGATGGTAAGGGTAACAAACTTACTACCATGCTGGGTGAAGAGAAAGCCCTTGCTGCTATCAAAGCCGGCATCGCTAAACAAGGTTGGTAATTTTCCAACTCAACGAATAAAAAAGCACCTGTTCTTTGTGAGGCAGGTGCTTTTTTTTATTTTCATACTCTGTGAGTAAACGATTTTGTCCATATTGGGTCCCACTTTCCCTGGTGCTCCTGTTTCCCTTCGCTGTTTTTAGTCAATCCACGATTGACCCTCCCTATCATCTGAATGGATCCGCATACAAAGAAAATTGCAACTGCTACACACTGACGGATGCTGCCAATGCACAATCAGGCTCGGTGTGGAACATGAATAAAATCCGGCTGGATAATTCATTCGAGTTCAAGTTCGATGTAAACCTCGGTTGCAAAGATGCCGATGGTGCCGACGGTATGGTATTTATGCTGCAACCCATTTCCACCAATATCGGATCACAGGGTGGAGGTATAGGATACGATGGCGTTCGTCCATCAGTGGCTATTGAAATTGATACCTGGCAAAACCTGGAGAACAATGATCCCACCTATGATCATATCAGCATTCAATTGAATGGCGATATTAGACATGGCGGCAGTAATAACCTTGCGGGACCAGTAACTGCCATTCTTAACAATAATAATATTGAAGACTGTCAATGGCATGCATTTACCATCAAATGGGATGCGGATAACAAAATTTTTTCTGCTTTTATAGATAATGAACTCCGGGTAACAGCAACTATTGACCTTATTAAAGATGTCTTTGGAAATGATCCTTCTGTTTACTGGGGCTTCACCTCAGCAACCGGTGGCGCGAACAATCACCAGCGATTTTGCACCTCGTTGAAAGCAGGATTCGAATTTGTTCCATCCCCTGAAACCTGCGCGCCTCAGGAAATCCAGTTGGTTGATCAGGCCCAATCTTTTGGTTATATAGTTGCCTGGCATTGGAATTATGGCGATGGCACCATTTATAATCAAAAGATACCACCTCCACATACTTACGCTACACCCGGCAATTACACCATCTCTGCAGCAGTACTTGGAAATGATGGCTGTTGGTCAGATACATTCCGGCAGGTCATCACCATCGGATCCATTCCGGAACCAGATTTTATTATACCAGATACCATCTGCGGAGGTTCCATCCTGCAAGCGACCGATCGATCCTTTGTTGAATATGGCACCATCACAGAATGGAACTGGTCAATAAATGGACAACCTTTTAACGGGCAATCTCCACCTGAAATGCAGATTAATGGTCCGGCCCAGGTCCCCGTGCGACTCAATGTCAAAACCAAAGAAGGCTGTGAATCCGGCACTGTCGAAAAGATTGTTTATTTCCTGGAGAAACCGGCCATCAGCCTTCCTTCGCAGGTAAGTGCGGCCTGTGTGGGAGATGAAGTTTTCCTCGAAGCCAGCTCCAACCTGCCCTCCAATCCTGTTGTAGAATGGGCCTGGATTTCCGGAATTGGAATTGCAGCAGCAGAACAATTTCGTTTAATCAGCAACAGAGCAGGAGATTTCCCCATTCAGTTGCGGGGACTAGGTGCCAATGGTTGCTGGAGTGATCCGATAGAACATATCGCCAGTTTTTTTCAGACCAGGGCAAATGCCGGAAGAGATACCATCGCCGCCATCAATCAGCCAATTCAGTTAAATGGCTCAGGCGGACAATACTATAGCTGGTCGCCAGCCGGTGCGGTTAATGATCCAACGCTGCCGAATCCTGTTGCTACGCTGGACAGGCCCACTACCCTGGTCCTTACTGCTTTTACGGATGTAGGTTGTGCAACCACAGACTCCGTTCATATCCGGGTTTTTAAAGGTCCCGAGTTATATGTTCCCAATGCCTTTACCCCCAATGGAGATGGCAAAAATGATCGTTTTTCTTTCCTGGCTGTAGGCATGCGAAAAGTTGACTATTTCCGGGTGTACAACCGCCTGGGACAACTGGTTTATGATGGCATCAGTTACGATGGATGGGATGGTCGCCTGGGTGGCATCGAACAGCCTTCCGGCACCTATGTGTGGGTCATCAGTGGAGAAGACTATAACGGTAATGCTTACCGGAAAAAAGGCAGTTTGCAATTGATCCGGTAAAACTGGGTCGGATTGCTTACATTTAAAAACAGATTTCACACTTATTCTTCAACGATACGCAAGCAAGTAATATGAAAAAACAATTCTTATCGGCATGCCTCCTCGCAGGCTTTAGCTTCAGTGCCTGTTTTGCACAGAAAGATCCCAAACTGACAGAACAATGGAATCCGGTTCCCCCGGTTATCAATCCAGGTTCAGCCCAAAAGGCACCATCAGATGCCATCGTACTCTTTGATGGTAAAAATCTCTCCGAATGGGTGAGTGCAAAAGATGGTACAAGTCCCGCTGAGTGGGTAGTGGAGAATGGCATCTTCACTGTGAAACCGGGATCTGGTGATATCAAAACCAAACAGGTTTTTGAAGATTTTCAACTTCATATCGAATGGAGAACACCGGCAAAGATAGAAGGCGAAGGCCAGGGCAGAGGTAACAGCGGAGTTTTCCTGATGGAACAATACGAGTTGCAGGTCCTGGATAGTTATGGCAACACGACCTATTCAAATGGTCAGGCCGGAAGCATTTACAAACAGAGTATGCCAATGGTGAATGCGAGTAAAGGTCCGGGTGAATGGCAGACCTACGATATTATTTTCACAGCGCCCCGCTTCCTTGATAATGGTATGCTGAAATCTCCTGCAAGAATTACCGTGCTGCACAATGGTGTCCTGATTCAGAACAATACCACTATTGCCGGCGCCACCGAATTCATCGGAATTGCTACCTACAAAAAGCATGGTCCAATGGGTTTCAAACTCCAGGACCATGGCAATCCTGTTAGCTTCCGGAATATCTGGGTTCGCAAACTCTGATCTTCCCCTCACCCGACCGGTGGCACCCGACCGGTGAGGTAACTAACTATACAAAGCGGAGCGGTTCGAAGGCATTGCCCAGGATCGGCTCTGCTTTTACTTTTAACCAGTTCTCCAGTACCGTAGCATAAACCCGGCGAAAATCTATTTTGTATTGCAGATCGCCGAGCTTCAGAGAAGTTAAATCATCCAGTTCATTCAGCAGCCCTTTCTGCTTCAAGCCACCCGAAATGAAAAACATATTATTGGCACTGCCATGATCGGTTCCCCTGCTGGCATTCTGCGCCACCCTTCTTCCGAATTCTGAAAAACTCATAATCAGTACATCCTCAAAGCGGTTGTTCTTTTTGAGATCAGATACAAATGCCTGCAATGCATCATTTATTTGACCAAACAAGCGCGATTGCTGCACATCCTGTCCCACATGGGTATCAAAACTACCAATGGATACATAATACACGTTGGTATTTATATCTGAGAGAATCAAAGAAGCTACCGTCTTTAAATTCCTGCCCAATTCATGATTTGGATACACACCAGTCGCTACCTGCTGACTATGCTCATAGATATAGGCAGTACTTTTTTTGGTGTCTGCCAATGTCTTGTAGAGGTAAGATACCGTATGCTCCGCGTGCTCCTGATCATGTGCATTCAACAGGTCCTGCAGAAATGGTGATCGCCCCGCCTGGTACAACTTACGGGGATCCTTAAACGCAAATCCATTTTTTGATTTTCCTTTTAAAGCGAGACTTAACATATCATCAATCTCAATGGCCTGCGTTGAATGTTCGCAGTTCTTACACTGTTCATCCAGCAATCTGCCCAGCCAGCCCGTTTCCAAATACTCTTTTGCTCCACTCGCACTCTGCCAGATATCCATGCTTCGGAAATGTGAGCGATCGGGTTCCGGATAGCCTACATTGTTAAGGATACTCATCTCTCCTTCTGCAAACAACTGACCCAAAAAGCTCAAAGAAGGATGCAGACCAGCTTCATCCGTCAGACGGATAGCTTTTTCTTTTGCAATTGCAATTCCAGGTCTGGATTTATAATAAATATCATTGCGATAGGGAATCACTGTGTTTAATCCATCATTGCCACCACTCAGCTGCAATACCACCAACACCTTATTTCCCGGAGGTACTTTTCCATCTGCATCAAATGCATGCAGAAAACGTGGCATCAATAAGGAGGCAGTTGCAAGTCCCGTTCCTTTAATGAATGATCTTCTTTTTATTAACATAGCAATAAGGTATTAACATAATTGATATTCGGGACTCTGCATCAGCAGGATGGTCCGGCTTGAAAGCAGCGATTCTCTGCTATTTTCTTTACTGTATTTATCCAGCATACTATCTGAAGGACAGGTAGTGGATTGCAGCAAAAAAAGCTTCACCGCCTCCCGCAATTTTTCAGGATCGATAGCTGCGAAAGACTGGAAGTAAAGAGGCCATTTTATCATAGCTGAAAGCGCCCGGATGGGCCTGGCTGTCTTTCCCATCTGCACATCATCATCTGCTTTTGGTGTAATCGCAAAATCTGTTCCGGCACTGACGATTTTAGGAAGTTGCAATCGGTACATTAATGAAGTGCTATCAATCCAGGCATTTCCTGAAGGCCATCCGGCTACATTGGGCGGATTAAAAAGTGTCTGGCCCATTATCCGCTGAAAGCTAATACCCGCATCCTCATTACCAAAATCCATAGGAAGTTGGCGATTGATTCCAACCCACAACTCAATAGGCGATTTGATCCGGTTCCCGATATTTTCTTTTTTATAAAACCAGTCAGATGAAAAAATCGTTTGCATCAGTTTAGCGATATCATAACCTGATTCATAAAACCCATTGGCAAGTGAGGAAACTATTTTTTCATCGATTTCTTCATTCACAAAAAACCGGTAAATCTTTTCAGTCAGGAATCGAGCTGTTGCTGGCTGCTTCACTAAAAGTTGCAACACTTCTTCTCCGTTAAAATTACCAGTATGGCCGAAGATCCGTTTGGTGCCTGCATCATGTTGTCCGGGTCTGAATACAAATTCACCCGAATAGGTGGCAGTCCATCCGGTAAAAGCCCGGGCTGCTTCTTTGATATCCTCTTCTGAATAATTGCCTTTACCAACAGTAAACAACTCCATTACTTCCCTGGCGAAGTTTTCATTCGGACTGTTTTTTCTGTTCTGATTCGCATTGAGATAATTGATCATAGCAGCAGACTTGCTAACTGCCAGCAATAAATCCGGAAACTTTCCCAATGCATGGCTTCTGATTATCTGAAGATATTGTTGAACATGTAACACATTGCCAGAGCGGCAGGCAAAATGATCATGCCAGAAAAAAGCCATCTTCTCCCTGAGTTGAGCCTTACTGCTGATCATTTCCTTAATCCAGAGCCGATTCAACTTTTTAATTCCTTCCTGATTAAACGCTCTCAATTCCTTTCTGGCTTCCTCACTGGCGCCTCTCATTTTTTGGATAACCTCTTCAGGAGCCATTCCTTCGTAGGGATTCTTTACTGCTTCCAAAAAAGCTGGCAGGCTAACGGAATTAGTAAGCAGCGCTTTTCTGAATTCTGCCAACTTCGCTTTTCGGATTTTAGGGAGTTCTGCTGCTGCAGGACCAAACCCTGCCCTCCACGCAAGATGTTGAAGAGCTGTTTGAGTATCTTTCACAGTCCAATGTTTGGTATAAGACTTTCGCTAGAAGAGTAAGTTTAACCTGCCTTGTTATTTTCTATAATTTCTCCAACTTTGCAAAGCAGGTCGGGGCTGATTTTTTTCATCAAACAAGCCCGTATCCTGCCAGAAAGAAAACAGCGGCTGATATTGACCGGACTCTTTTAATCGCTTAATAGCAGCATTATAATCCTTATAACAAAACCAAACTAAAAATTGTCCTTTCCGTTGATCCAGCAATTTCAATAATTGGTCAAGATAAGTTTTTTGCCAGGCTGCATTCCCCTCTTTATTTAAAAAATATTCAGGAACTGAAAGTGGTTCTGCGATATAGGCAGTTTCCGCAAAACACCAGGGTTTTTCTGGTGCAAGGTCTAACCATTGCTCAAAATATCGGTCTGGGAAAAGTGACGGATCGGTATTCCCATTACTGCTACTGCTTACATGAGTATAAGGGTAGGCACTCAACGCAACAAAATCCGACAAAGGCAATAACTCCCGGGCATGGGCAATAGACAATGCTTGCTCAGTAACCATTAAACTAAGAAAAATTGGTGTTTGCGGGTAACTTGCTTTAAGTGCTTTGTAAACCTGCTGCAGAAATTTTTTGTATTGCTGAAATTCAGCAGGATCCCATTCTGCCAGGTTACTTTCTACACCATAATTAATCCAGTCGGGTTTAAACTGATCTGCCAACCAGCCAATATATTTCACATAAGCAGTAATTCTGTCTGGATGATCAATCGGTAAGCTCTTCCAATGCTGCCGTATCGCTGCTGAAACAGCAAGAGAATCTCTGTAATAGGAAGCCATTGCTTTTCGGCTCAAGTCTAAAGCTGACACACTGAGCAGTCTTTTTTTCCCAGCCGTTTGACTTTTTATGAATTGTACATCAGCTATTAAACCGGAAGGCATTTCGGATGATGTAAAACTTTCCTGATAGGGAATACCATCATCAAAATGATGTGAAACCAAATCGCAATCAGCTGAGATAAAGGCCAATGCTTTTTGTTGTTCCTCAAGAGTGAAATCAGCCGGCCAGGGAGTAACACCTAATAATCCGCGGCTCTTATCTGATGCGTTATCTTTCCTGCAACCCAATAGTACAAGAAAAACTAAAACAAGATATAAGAAGGGTCGCTTCATACAGAATTTATTTAATCCACTCCCCACCAAAATAAGGCTGAACCGCTTTGGGTAATTTTATCCCCTCCGGGGTTTGATTGTTTTCAAGCAGCGCTGCCACTATTCGCGGCAGGGCCATAGAACTACCATTCAGAGAATGAAGTAATTGTGTTTTGCCTTTTTCATCTTTGAAACGGATTTTCATCCGGTTGGTCTGATAGGCTTCAAAATTGGAAACAGAACTCACTTCCAGCCATTTTTCCTGGGCAGCACTGTACACTTCAAAATCATAGGTCAGTGCGGATGTGAAGCCCATATCGCCGCCGCATAACCGAAGAATGCGGTAAGGGAGTTCCAGGCTTTGTAATAACTTCTCCACATGCAACACCATCTCCTCTAATACTTCGTAACTCGTTTCAGGATGTACCAGTTGAACGACTTCCACTTTATCAAACTGGTGCAGTCTGTTTAAGCCGCGAACATCTTTACCATAACTACCAGCCTCTCTTCTGAAACAGGGTGTATAGGCAGTCATCTTCACAGGAAGTTCATTCGCATTCAGAATCTCATCGCGGTAAATATTGGTAACCGGAACTTCAGCAGTTGGAATCAGGTAAAAATTATCTGCTGTGGCGTGATACATCTGCCCTTCTTTGTCGGGCAATTGTCCTGTTCCGTAAGCAGATGCTTCATTCACCATATGTGGAGGCAGATACTCCACATATCCAGCAGCCGTATTATAATCCAGGAAATAACTGATCAGTGCACGTTGCAATTTAGCTCCCTGGTTTTTATATACGGGGAAACCACTTCCTGTAATCTTGTTACCCAGTTCGAAATCGATCAAACCATACTGCGATACAAGGTCCCAGTGGGGTTTGGAGCCTGCAGCCAGAACCGGCTTCACGCCTCCTTCCCGAACCACTACATTTTCTTCCGGTGTGCGACCAACAGGCACTTCCGCAGCCGGCAGGTTGGGCAATTGCACCAGGATGCTGTGAACCGCTGTTTCAAGGTCAGCCAGTTCAGAAGTATCTTCCATTTGCACTTTAATGGCAGCTACTTCCGCCTTCAGCGCCTCCGCTTCCTCCCTTTTGCCCGATTTCATCAGGTTGCCGATTTCTTTGGATGCCGCATTCACCTTGCTTTGCAATTCATCCCGCTCAAACTGGAGTTTTCTTCTTTTTTCATCCAGTGCAATCAGCTCATCCACGAGGTTCAACTGGGAAAAATGTTTTACGGCCAGTCTTTCCTTCACGAAATCCGCGTTCTGCCTGATAAAATTCACCTGTAACATCTCTTTTTGAATTTGACGCAAATATAAGTGACCCGTCCGGTTATCTTTGTACCATGAATGTACAGGACGATTTACAGGTACGCTGGTGGAACCTGGAAGCTAAGCTGGTGGAGCGTTTCGGTAAGAAGCCCGATATGGAAACGATTTTGTTCCTGATCGGGATCCAGGAACTGGGAGAAGTAAAGGAGAAATTCAGTAAGGAGCAAAAACAGGATCTGATGCATGTGGCTGTTTGCAGCCTGCTGGCTCAAAGTGGTTATTATGAACTGGAAGGGCGCGATCGCGATGGCTGGCCTCATTTCAGGCAATTGAAAGACCTGCCAATACTGCCACCAAATGAGCAGGAACTCTTTTTAAAAGACCATGTTTTACTCTACTTTGATAAAAATGAGTTTTAGACCGATCGCCTGGTTGCTGGTTTTAGTTTCTTTGCTGATTGGTTGCAGTCCCAAAGCAGGGGCACCTGTTCCCAAACGCCTGCTGAAACGCGATGTGGAACTACAAACCAGCAAGGGGACCATACGGCTACGGCTATACGATGAAACACCCCTTCATCGTGATAATTTCATCCGCCTGGTGCGATCCGATTTTTACGATGGCATTCAATTCCACCGGGTGATTCAGCAGTTTATGATTCAGGCGGGGGATCCCAAATCCAAAAAAGCCCCAGACACCACTAAGCTGGGAAGCGGGGGTCCAGGATATACCATTCCGGCCGAGATACGTCCAAAGTATTTTCACCGCAAGGGCGTGCTGGCTGCTGCCCGTATGGGCGATAATGTGAATCCCGAAAGAGCCAGCAGTGGCAGCCAGTTTTATATTGTGCAGGGCAGGGTGTTTACAGATCAGTCCCTGGACTCGGTAGAAATCCATCGCCTGAATGGCCGGAAACTACCTGCAGCACACAGGGCAGTTTACAAAACAATTGGAGGTGCTCCGCACCTGGATCAGGCCTATACGATCTATGGAGAAGTGATCAGTGGCCTGGAGGTTGTTGATTCCATCGCCGTAGTAAAAACAAGTGGCCGTACGGGTGGAGATCGCCCCCTTGAGCCGGTGGTGATAAAGAAAGCCCGCCTCGTCCGCCGACCCTAATTCATAATTCATACTTCTTAATTCATAATTCTCCATATTTTGCAGCACTAAACTTCATGATATGAATATCCCCGCAGCATTAAAGTATACGAAAGATCACGAATGGATCAAACTGGAAGGAAATATTGCAACCATTGGCATCACTGATTTCGCTCAGGGAGAATTGGGTGATATTGTATATGTGGAAATCGAAACAGTTGGTAAAAACCTGGAAGCGGAAGCTGTATTTGGTACAGTAGAAGCAGTAAAGACCGTATCAGATCTGTTCTTACCGGTTAGTGGAACCATTAACGAAGTAAATCCAGCCCTTTCTGCTAACCCTGAGCTGGTTAACTCCGACCCCTATGGTGAAGGCTGGATGATCAAAATGACAGTTTCCAATCCGGCTGATGTGGATGGCCTGCTGGATGCGGAAGGTTACAAGACACTGATCGGATAATCCCTTCTTGACAACTGCAAACACATATACAGAACCGGAACTGGTTCAACTGCTCAGGCAAAAAGAGGAGACTGCTTTTAAGTATCTGTACGATCATTATGCAGGTGCCCTAAATGGTGTGATTCTTCAAATCATTCCTGACCAGGCCCTTGCAGCTGATGTTTTGCAGGAGGTTTTTCTAAATATCTGGCGCAGGATGGAGACATATGATGCTTCTAAAGGAAGGTTGTTTACCTGGATGCTGAACATCGCCCGGAATGCGGCCATTGATATGACCCGTTCAAAAGCTTACCAGAACAGCCAGAAAAACCGGGAACTGGATTCTGACGTACATATACCGTCAGCCGGCAGTAACCCATCTCTGGACCATATCGGCTTATCGAAAGTAATCGGTCAATTGAAAGAAGAACACCGGGTATTAATAGATCTGGCTTATCTGAAAGGATATACGCATGAGGAAATAGCAAAGCTGCTGGAGATCCCCCTGGGGACCGTGAAAACGAGAATCCGTGCCGCCTTGCTGCAACTTAGAAAATTATTAACGTGAATGTGCAGGAATACATAGAAAGTGGCAGCATAGAAAGCTGTGTGCTGGGGCTCGCTGATCAGGCGGAACAGCAGGAACTGGAGCGTATGTGCGCTGCTTATCCTGAGGTTCGGGCTGCCCGCGATGCCTTTGAGGCCAGCCTCGAAGCCAGCGCTATGGCCGGTGCGGTTGCACCTCCTCCTGCACTTCGCGAGTCCATTTTTGAAAAAATCACCCAACCTGAATCAGGTTCTCTCACTCAGCCCGCCCCAGTTGTTGAACTGCCAACTCCGGAGGCGTACTCTGGTGCCGGTTGGAAAAAATACCTCGTAGCTGCTTCGGTTGTGCTGTTGGCTGGAAGTGCCGCTCTCAATATTTACCTATACAACCGTTATCAGCAATCTGATTCCTTGTACAAAGATCTGCTTGCCCAGCAGCAGCAGCTCGCCGAGAATAATAGTAGCATGCAAACCCGTTTGACCGACCTGGAAACGGATTTGAGCAGGATCAAAAATCCCAACATACAGCCGATTAAAATGACAGCTGTAAATAATACGAATAGTTTAACTACTGTGTATTGGGATAAAAATTCTGCGGAAGTTTATCTGTTGGTAAACCAATTACCGAAACCTGAACCAGGAAAACAATATCAATTGTGGGCGATCGTTAATGGTAAACCTGTAGATGCGGGTGTAATTGATGTTGAACCCGGAGATGGTTTGGTGAAAATGAAAAATATTCCAAGTGCAGAAGCTTTTGCTATCACCCTGGAAAATGCAGGCGGCAGTCAGAGTCCTACGCTGACGGCTATGTATGTGTTAGGAAAAGTATAATTACATTTTCATGTTGCACTCGTTTTTTGAAAGACGAACATTCCCCTTAGTGTTGCTGGTTTTTGTTCATTTCCTCCTGCTGTTACCAGGAGGCAGTTTCGGCAAAGAAAAAATCGAACTTATTCCTCATGCCGATAAACTGGTTCATTTCGGGCTATACTCACTGATGGTTGGTAGTTGGATTATTTTCTTTAACCTGAAAGACGACCTCAACCCACACCAGAAAAGAACCTGGAATTTTATCATTGTATTACTGGCAATAGGAGATGGAATTATTGTAGAGTTCATGCAAGCATCCCCGCTTATTCACCGCGATTTCGACTGGATGGATGCCCTGGCGGATGGTATCGGTGCACTTGCAGGCCTCATCGGCGGACTCTGGTTCACAAAAAAAATCAAACGCCCCCCTTTCACCTAGTTTTCACATCTCACGTCTGACGTCTCACCTTCTTTCACCTTTCACCTTTCACTTTTCACCATAAAAAAAGGCCCCTGTGGAAACAGGGGCCGTAACCAAAACTAACTGCTTATGAGAAAATTGACTGCTTAAGTGAGAGTCAAAAACGTTGAATCTATTTTCTATTATACTAAACGATCAAAGTGACCAAATAGTGTGCTTCGAATCGTTAAAGAACTTTGAAATTTACCAATCACTACTTTTTCGCTTTCTCTCTTTCGTTGATAACACAAAGTAACGACAGTATCTCCGCTATTTAATCAGTACCCTTTTGATTTTTAAAATAATTAACAGGACCCCGCATCACGACTGCTTTCGTAGGGATTACGCAAACGTTTGATATACCCTGTTCAGGGTATTCGTAGTACAAAATGATAGAAAAAGAAGTAAAAACAACAGCAATTTCGATTCACCCGATCACCTACTGAATTTACCACATTAATTCCGTAAAAACAAAATTAATTTCCTTGTTGCTGCGTCATTTTTTCTGCGTTCTCTGCAAACTGTAAACGCTCAATAAATTCCTGGATATCGCCATTCAAAACAGCGTCGAGGTTGTAGGCGGTATAGTTAATCCGGTGATCCGTAACCCTTCCTTGCGGAAAATTATAGGTTCTGATTTTTGCACTGCGATCACCACTGCTTACCAGGCTTTTCCGGTGACGGGAAATTTCTTCTTCCTGCTTACGCACCTGCTCTTCGTAGAGTTTGGTTCTCAGCATTTGCATGGCTTTTTCCCGGTTGGCCAGCTGGGTTCTTTCTGTCTGACAAATCACTACCGTTCCGGTTGGAATATGCGTCAGCATTACTTTGGTTTCCACCTTGTTCACATTCTGACCACCGGCTCCACCACTTCGGGCAGTTTCCATTTTAACATCCGCATCCCGGATTTCCACATCCACTTCCTCTGCTTCCGGCATTACTGCCACAGTTGCCGCACTGGTATGCACTCTTCCGCTTGCTTCGGTTGCCGGCACCCGCTGCACCCGGTGTACACCTGATTCAAATTTCATTGTTCCATACACATCATCTCCAATCACCTCCACATTCACTTCCTTATAGCCACCGACAGTTCCCTCATTTTCGCTCAGGATAGCTGTTTTCCAGCCTTTACTATTACAATAGCGCAGGTACATATTCAGCAGGTCTCCGGCAAACAGAGAAGCTTCGTCGCCACCTGTTCCGGCACGTATTTCCAGGATGGCATTTTTCTCATCCTGCGGATCTTTTGGAATCAGCATTTGTCGGATGGCCACACGCAGCTTTTCTTCCTTTTCCTCCAGTACCGGTAGTTCTTCCTTGGCGAGTTCACGCAATTCCTCATCATCTCCTGCCAACGCCTCCCGGTAGGTTTCAACATCAGACAAAACAGACTTATACTGGTTGTATTGCTCAACAATCTTTTCCAGGCTCCGGTATTCCTTGCTCAGGGCACTGAACTTCTTATTATCACCCACGATTTCAGGGTTGGTCAGTGCCACGCCCAGGTCTTTAAATCTTGCCTCAATCGCTTCCAGCTTGTCTAACATAGTTGCTTACTTTTATACCGGGAAAAGGTTGGCAAAATTAACAGAAAAGCAGGCATGGCATATCGAAAGTTTCGGGGAACAAAACTTTTTACCGGAAAATCCTGGGCTCCGCAGGATTCCGTACTCATCACCCAATCAAATGGACAGGTTGAATCGATCGTTCCAATTGCAGAAGCCGGCGATGATATTCAACCGGTAGAAGGAATCATTTCCCCTGGATTTATCAATGCCCATTGTCACCTGGAACTCAGCCATATGGCAGGAAAAATTCCACCCCATACTGGCATGATCCCCTTTCTGCTGAGCGTTATGACTCACCGTCAGGCTAGCATCGAAGCTATCCAGGAAGCCAGCTATCATGCCGACCAGCAAATGCAGCAGGAAGGTATCGTAGCCGTGGGAGATATATGCAATACTCTTAATAGCCTGGATATAAAAAAATTGAGTACGCTGAAATACCACAGCTTTGTCGAAGTCAGCGGTTTCATTGGTGCCACTGCTCAAAACCGGTTTGAACAGGCCAGAACTGCATGGCAAAAATTCCGGGAGATTGGTCCTGCCAGTATATCCCCCCATGCACCTTATTCCGTATCTCCCGAACTGTTTCAACTGATCAACGACTTCGATCCTGGTACCTTGCTTACCATGCACAACCAGGAATCAAAAGCCGAGAATGATTTTTTTATCAGTGGACAATCTCCCATGCGGGATCTCTTCACAGCAATTGGAGTAAACGTAGATTTTTTTGAACCACCCGGCACCACCAGTATGCAGGCCGTACTCTCCTATCTGAACAAGGCAGCGAAACTGATCCTGGTACACAATGTTGTAACCAGTCCGGATGATCTTGCCTTCCTGCAAAAGCAACCAATAGGCGAAACTTATTTTTGTGTTTGTCCGGGTGCAAACCAATATATCAATCAAAGTATTCCTCCGGGGTTCTTGCTGAAATCGCAAGTTGATAAAATTGTAATCGGCACCGACAGCCTGGCTTCTAACCACCAGTTATCCATAACCGAAGAATTGAAATTACTGGCAGGCTTCTACCCGGAAATTCCGTTGGAACACCTGCTTCAATGGGCTACATACAATGGAGCAAAGGCATTAAATATGGAAAACAAACTCGGTAGTTTTGAAAAAGCAAAAACACCCGGGGTGATCACTTTGAAGGACTGGAAGGTTACACGACTACTTTAACCTAAAACTTCCTGTAAGACAGCCATTGACCTCAGATGTCCGAAATCACTCACATGAAGGGCGTAATACAATTCCAGTTGCTGCAGCAAGTATCTTCGGGTACTGACGGGTAAGTGAACCTGGTTTAGTTCCTCCGGTTGCATTACACGTAATAAGGTTGCTATTACTTCACTATTGAACCCTTCAAGATAATGCGTATGTGTTGGATACTGATTCAAAAACATACCTTCCTGCAAGTCCAGTATGTTATGCGCTTCATCGTATTCATCAACCAGCCGGAATCCGAAAAAATTAGCCAGGTGCAATGAAAAAAACAGCGGATAGTTGGCAACCATTTTCGGACTAGCTTTATCCAGATGCAGTAATGCATCTTCCATGAAATAAAAGAGATCCGGATTGGGCTCCGGTTGCTTCAGGCATTTCTGCAATAATTCCACCATGTAGGTTGCCACCGCTCCCTTGAAAACATCGAAAAAAAGGTGTTCATACAATACCGCCCACCGGTGCTCTTTAATGCGCTGCAGATTTTTCTGTTCATTGTGATAGACTACCAGGTCAAGCAAAGCCGTAGGCTGAAATAGGTTGGATTTGGTGCCTGCTTTCTTTGAAGAGGATCGTACGCCATTTACAATGTAGGATTGCATACCAAACAATTCGGTAAAGATGGAAACAATGACGCTTGTTTCTCCATACTTTACTGTCCGCAACACAACTCCTTTGGTATGAAAATTCATGACTATTGTTGAATAAAAACAATTTTAGTAACTGCCTGCTCTGTTCTTCCATCATTACTGATCCAAACCGGATATACTCCCGTAGCAACTTTTTTCCCGTTCAGGTCTAAACCATTCCAGATAAACTGCCCGCCTAATGCGCGTCCCTGGTAAATCAATCTACCATTTAACTCTGTAATCTTGACCACCGCATTGCTTACCAGGCCACGAATGGCGATCGTTCCAGTATATCCGGGAGGAACGGGATTCGGATATACCAGTACGTTAGTATTCGTTCTGCTCCCTTCGGTTGCTGTTGACTGATAGCTCATCAGTCCTTTTGCAGTTGAAATCAAAACCGTTCCGGTTTTAGGATCAATTGCAATCTTACGAATATCATTATCCGGCAAGGGACTATTTGCTGTCGTAAATCTTAATAAGGTTTGTTCACCACCTGCACTGATTAGCCAGACACCATTTTTTGTCCCTATCCATTTTCTATTGGCTCCATCCACCGCAATGGTCTGAACAGCTTCTCCCTTAAAAAGGAAACCGGCAAAATTATCGGATTGCACAACCGGCAGGATTGCATCGCAACCATCGCCTGAAAAAACCTGGCTGGCACATTGTATGATTCCGATACCATCTGCGGTACCAATCCAGATAAAACCAAACTGATCCCTGGCAAGGCTAAGAACCTCATTGGAAGGCAGATTACCATTTCCGGCCCCTGCCTGGTAGAACCGCCATTGGTCATTCGTGCCATTCAGACAAAAGAGTCCATTTCCCGGAGAAGCGATCCATTTCTGATCTAGTTCATCTATAACGATCTCCCTTACCCGAAGTGACGGATAAAAAAAAGGAATCTCAAAGGACTGGCGGGTACCATCCGGTCTTCTAACCAGCACCCCCCTTGCTGCTTCATCATTGCTGATCCAGAGTTGTCCGCCTGCATCCAATGCAAGTCCTCCTACTTTATACATACCTGGCTCCTGGACAGATTCATCCAGCAATTCCTCCCGAAAAACCTGCAGGTTGCCATCCCGAAACAGCCCCAATCCTGAATTCATTGATCCCACCCAGAGTCCTCCATCACCGGTTTCAAGCAATGGACCAATAGCGTCAAATGTGGTTGATAGTTGCCAGTTTCCATCTTGAAACCGGCTTAAGCGATTTCCGTTTGCCATCCACCAGCCTGTAGCTCCTGCCACCAGTCCGCCTGTTCCTATTCCTGCCGGTGAGTTAGGCGCCAGTCGCTCTACAAAATTGCCGTCTATGTTTATCAGTCCGTTTAATGAATCCGCCACCCAATACTGTTCCTGAAAATAAACTGTTTGATGAGGCCATTGAATCAGTGGATGAACCAGTGAAGTTTGAACTTCTCCTGCATTGTTTATAAGCAGCACTCTTGCGGCACCGTTAGTTCGTTGTGCCAGTAAAATTCCTGATGAACTGGTATCAACTCCCTGCCATTGCCAATTGTCTTCATATATGGAAATGAAACCACCTGCCTCCTCTTTAAAAAGTTGATTTCCGATTTGCACGTATAGTTCATTTTGCCATATAAACACCTTATGTACTGCACCGGCTGGCAATCCGCTCATGAGGGTCCAGCTGCGAAAATCTGCGAGATTCGATGCTGATCGGGAAGCCCGGTAGAGCCCTGCTTCGCCTGCTGCATAATAATAATCAGCATCTGCTGCGATGCTGTTTATTTTCGAATAGACTCCACCGTTAGCAATAAGATATACATCCCCGATTTCTGCTTTTTCTATATTCAACACAGCAATTCCAAAGCCGGTAGCCAGCAGGCAACGTTCATTTTCCTTCCAGATGGCATTCACTTTTTTATCTGCCGGAATATTGCTGAGTCGAAGGGTATTTACACTTCTTGTTTTACCATCTTCCAACAGATCGATCTGACCACTTGTATAAGCAATGATCGTCAGCGGTCCATCTATGTAAATGGTTTTAATACCGGATTCAGATAATCCATTGATTTTGGAAAACCGGGTGAAAGTCGCTGCCTGGGGATCATATTGAAAAACTGCCCAGGGACTGGCGGCTACCAGCTGACTGCCATCAGTTCCTGTTGCGATCGCAGATTGGTAGGATAAATGCTCCTGCCAGGTACCGATTGGTTGAGCAAAACAGGCAGTTGAAAGCAGGAAAATCAATACGAATACGAGACAGCGGGAACGCATAAGATGTCAAAGTTAACCGCTTCAGTCCGGCTTTTAACCGATTAATAGCGCTAAAATGGCTTTCTTTGCGTGCTATAATTGCAAAACCTCCTGTTCATGTGGCATCAACTGGGTTCTTTTGTATTGAAAAACAGATTGGTATTGATTCTGCTCCTGCTGCTGGCTACCGGCTTTATGGGATATCATGCCAGCAAGGTGGAAATGAGTTATGAATTCGCCAAGGCAATTCCCACCGATAATCCGAAATACCAGGCCTATATCGCATTTAAACAACAGTTTGGAGAAGATGGCAACCTGGTAGTGGTAGGCATTCAAACCGATCAACTCTTTAGCCAACCGATATTTGAGTCCTATCGCCTCCTGCAGAAAGACCTGAAAAAAATCAGGGGGGTGGAAAATATCCTGGGTATTCCAGGTGCCGTTAACCTGGTGAAGGACCCGGTTTCAGAGCGCCTTCAATCACAACGCATATTTCCCGATACTACAGTCAGCCAGGCAGAACTGGACAGTGCGCAGGTATTGTTCCGGAGTCTTCCTTTTTATCGCGGACTGCTATATAATCCGGAAACCAGCAGCTGGCTGATGGCACTGGGCATGAACCGGGATTTGATGGCTTCTCCGGCCCGGACAAAAATCATCCAGGATATTGTCAGCAGAGTTGATGAATTTGGTAAGGCGCATCAGCTGGAAATACATTATAGTGGATTACCGCTGATCCGTACGCAAATCGCAGACAGGATTGCGCGCGAAATGAAATGGCTGCTGATCGGATCGCTTGCCTTATCGGCGGTTATCCTGTTGCTGTTCTTCCGCAGTATCAGTGCCACAATAATCTCCCTGGCGGTAGTAATTATGGGAGTTATCTGGAGTGTCGGCATTCAGGTATTGATCGGTTATAAAATTACCCTGCTCACCGCGCTGATTCCACCGCTGATTGTGGTGATTGGCATACCCAACTGTATTTACTTCCTCAACAAATACCATGTATCCTGGAATGAGACAGGTGTTCAAAAAGAAGCGATCCGGACCATGGTAGGAAAAATGGGGATTGTGACGCTGTTCTGCAATATCGCTGCCGCGATTGGCTTTGCAGTTTTTGCACTGACCAGAAGTGCTGTGCTGAAAGAGTTTGGTGTGGTGGCAGGTATCAGCATCATGGTGATTTTTCTGATCTCTTTTATTTTTATTCCGGTGGTGCTCAGTTATCTGCCGGCACCTAAGAACAGGCATACCCGCTACCTGGAAAACAGGTGGCTCCAGGCTGTTCTTGACCGGCTGGAACGCTGGTCGCTCAATCACCGGAAGCTGATTTATGGCACCACCCTGGCTGTTACTATTGTTGCCATATTGGGCATTCTCCGGCTCAAATCAGAAGGCTTTATTGTGGATGACCTTCCTAAAACAGACAGAATCTATACCGATCTGAAATTTTTTGAACAACATTTTGGAGGCGTAATGCCGCTGGAGATTGTGGTTGATACCAAAATTAAAAATGGTCTTCGCCGGCAGCCTTTGCAATTATTCGAGCGCATTGATTCGTTATCCAATTATATCACCCGGTTACCAGAAATGGCAAGGCCATTATCAGTGGTGGAAGGAATGAAATTTGCCCGCCAGGCTTATTATGATGGCGACAGCAGTAATTATGGCTTACCCAACAGTTTTGACATCAGTTTCCTGGCCGTTTACCTGAATATGAAAGGTTCGGAAGACAAGGGCGATCAGATGGGCCAGCTGGTGCGTTCGTTTATGGATGAGGACAAACAGATGACCCGGATCAGCGTGAACATGAAAGATGTGGGCAGTAAGCGATTGCCGGAAATCCTGAATGAAATTCAGACCAAAACCGATCAGTATTTTGATACCAGTCAGTATCGGGTAACCCTAACCGGTAGTAGCATTACTTTTTTGGAGGGCAGTACCTTTATCATCAACGGATTAAAGGAAAGTATCTTCTGGGCTTTTCTGCTGATTGCCCTTTGTATGTTATACCTTTTCAAAAATGGCAGTATTCTCTTGTGTTCCCTGATACCTAATGTGGTGCCCCTGATAATTACCGCCGGGATTATGGGCTGGGCAGGTGTGGCGCTTAAACCCTCAACCGTACTTATTTTCAGTGTGGCATTGGGAATTGCTATTGATATTACCATTCGCTTCCTGGTAAACTACAAACAGGAGCAGGGCGGATCCGAGAAAGAGCGCCAGCAGGTGGTGATTGAAACCATTCATTCCACTGGAATCAGTATTATTTATACCTCCCTGGTATTGATTGCGGGCTTTGTAATCTTCTGTTTCAGTGGATTTGGGGGTACCCAGGGATTGGGTTGGCTGACCTCGCTGACCCTGGTTATTGCAACCATAACCAACCTGGTTTTGCTCCCTTCCCTGTTAATTGATCTCACAAAAGGGTTAAAAAAATCTTAAACAAATTAGAATTAGGTTAGAAATTTAATATACAGAGACTCTTTAATTTGAGTCTCTTTTTTGTTTTTCGAAACAAATATTCTGCTTTACAATTACATATATATATAATATTTTTTATACTGTAATAACTATAGCATTTACCAAAATTTTCTATTTCGAACCGTTTAGCATGCATCATTTACCGTTCATCAATTGTCTTTATTTTTAACACTCTTTTAATTTCTAGTCAAAACTAAACGCACATGAGAAAAATCGTCTTGTTGTTGTTGGGCATCATTATGCTCAATAGTCAACTATTGGCCCAGTCACGCACGGTGACCGGAAAAGTGACAGATGCTAGTGGCAATGCAGTAGCCAATGCATCTGTTTTGGTTAAAGGAACTTCGGTAGGTACTACAACCGGAGAAGATGGTAGTTTTTCATTAACTCTCCCTCCCAATGCAAAGGTATTGGTGTTTTCGGCCATTGGGAGCCAATCTCAGGAAATCACTATTGGTAACCGCGGTTTATTCAACATTTCACTCTCTGCAGAAGATAGAGATTTACAGGAAGTGGTTGTTGTGGGTTACGGAACCGCAATCAAAAGAAAAGAAGTAACCGGAAACATTGCCAATGTAAAAGGGGATGCTGTTGCAAACCGGCCTGTTCAAAGCTTTGACCAGGCTTTAGGCGGAAGAGCTCCAGGTTTACAGGTTGTAATCCCAAGTGGTGTTTTGAACGCTCCACCGGTTTTCCGGGTTCGTGGTACAAACTCCATCTCCCTTTCCTCTCAACCATTGATTGTTATTGATGGTATTCCTGTTTATTCAGGGGATGCCAGTTCAACAGCCGCAGCCGGAAATGCATTGGCTTCCTTAAACCCGAATGATATTGAAAGCATTGATATCGCTAAAGATGCAGCAGCATCAGCTATTTATGGATCACGCGCTGCCAACGGTGTCATTTTTGTAACAACCAAAAAAGGAAAATCAGGTCGCCCTAAAGTAAACCTGGATAGCTGGGTGGGCTGGAGTAAAGTACAGCGTTTACCAGAATTGCTGGATGCATTTCAGTACACTGAATACAAGAACCAGTCATTGACAAATGCGGGTTTGTTTTCAGCTACAAATCAGTTTGCATTAACAGAGGGACCGGATGGTCAGCCAATCAATACCAACTGGTATGATTATGTATATCGGACAGGTTTTTCTCACAATAACTCACTGAGTATGTCTGGCGGAAATGAATCAACCAAATATTATACTTCAATCGGATATACAGAACAGGAAGGTATTATACAGCGGAACGATTTTAAGAGGATATCAGCTTTGATGAATGTAGATCACAAAGTCAACAAAGCGATTTCTGTTGGTACAAAAATCCAATTTTCCAATGAGAAAAACTTTGCTGCAACCAGTTCAGGCTCATTGGGCGATGCATTCGCAACAGCGGGTCTTGGTCGTGTACCATTGATTACTGCACCCAATGTTTCGCCCTATAATAATGACGGTAGTTACAATTATTCCGGTGCGCTTATTGGAGTTATGAACAATAAAGTAGGCCAGGTAGGTTTTAATAACCCGGTTATCCAACTGGATCAAAACAGAGGTAACTCTGAAGCAAACCGTATTTTGGGAAATGCATACGTACAAATCAAACCAGTTAAAGGAGTTACGTTCCGCTCACAGTATAATATTGATTATCTGTATGTAGACAATGAAATTTACTGGTCTCCGATTTCAGGTGAGGGATTTTCAAATGGAGGTAGCGCTACTTCTATTTACAATCAGAATAAACGTTGGGTATGGTCAAACACCCTACAATACGATCAGTCAATTGGAGACAATCATAATTTCAGTGCGCTAGTCGGAACTGAGCAACAAAAAAGTAATAATAAAAGTTATGGTTTGAACCGGATTGGTGCTAACGATCCTGATTTCATTAACATACAGGGTGGCTGGAGAACTCCGAATGCTTCCGGATTGGGTATTGGTGAAAACTATCTGTTATCCTATTTCGGAAGACTAACCTACAACTTCGCCAACAAATACTACCTGGCTGCGAATCTGCGTAGAGATGGTGCTTCTCAGTTGGGACAAAATAACAAATGGGGTAACTTCTGGGGAGTATCTGCGGGATGGGACGTAAACAATGAGAAATTCTTCGAAGATGCGGGATTGAATAAAATTTTCAGCAGTCTGAGAATCAGGGGTAGTTATGGTAAGGTTGGTAATATTGACGGACTTGGTCAATATGCTTCTCTTTCCACCTTTGGATCAGGTCTTTATGGTGGAAATGGTACCCTTGTATTTAATCAGGCTGGGAACCCCAACCTGGGTTGGGAATCCAGTACCAAAACAGATATCGGAATTAATTTTGGATTGCTTAATGACCGGATTACAGGTGAAGTAACGTACTACAAAAATGATGTAGACGGGTTGATTTTGAACGTTCCAACACCACCTTCAGCAGGTTTGCCCAGTAATATTCCAACAAACGTTGGAACTATGTACAACAAAGGAGTTGAAATTGCTTTGAATTTTGTTCCGGTTCAGAAAAAGGATTTCACCTGGACAGCTAATTTCAATATAACCTTCAACAAAAACGAGGTTACCTCTCTTGCTCCAGGTCTAACCAATATTATTGCTGCAACCGGCGGACTTGAGTCGCCCAGTATCACAGTAGTTGGAGAATCACTGGGTATGTTATTTGTTACACGTACTGCTGGTGTTGACCCAGCTACAGGTCGTCGTATCTTTATAAATAAAGATGGTGATCGAGTATTGTTCCAGCATGTGATTCCAGCCGGTACAACTGGTTTCCGGTTTGAGTATGAGGATGGAACAGCTGCTCCAAATATTAGTTCTGCTGATGCGGTCGTTTACAAAAACACACTCCCCAAGTTTTTTGGAGGTTTTGACAATACCTTCCGGTATAAAAACTTTGAATTGAATACCCTCTTCACTTTCCAAGGAGGAAATTACGTTTACTGGGGTACTTATGCAGGTCTACGTGATCAGCGTTTCTGGAACAATTCAACGGATGTACTGAGAGCCTGGACAAAATCTGGTGATGTAACCGATATGCCGAAGTCCTATTTTGGAGACAACGTATCAAACGGATCTTCTTTCCCTCTTGATATCAATGTATTCAAAGGTGATTTCATCAAGTTGAGAACCCTTACACTTGCTTACAATCTCCCAATGGCAGTTACCAGTCGGGTTAAAATAAACAACCTGCGCTTCTATGTAGCAGGAAATAACCTTTGGATTGGTACTCAATATCCTGGTCCGGATCCTGAAGTTTCATCCAACGGTACCGGTAATATTAACCAGGGTATTGACAGAAACACGGTAGGTAATCAGAGAGGTGTGACCGTAGGTATGAATGTAGGCTTCTAACCCAAAATCAAACAAGAAAATGAAAAAGAAATTATTATACGCGGCCATTGCAATTGGTGTAATTCATTTGGCCGGATGTAAAAAAGAAGATCTTGAACCCGTTCCAACCAACGTGGTATCTGATTTATCTGCATTTGATAGTGAGGTTCGGATTGTCGGCCAGGTAAACGCCATTTATGCAACTATCAAGAACGCAGGAATGTATGGAGGTCGCTACCAGATTTTTAATGATATACGTGGTGGAGATTTTCAAAACGACAGAACAAACGTTGTAACAGGGTTTGATGTTTGGAATTATACTCCCAGCAATAGTTCCGGAAACTCTGTTCTGGCCGTTTGGGCTAGAGCCTATTACGCGATTAACTTGGCTAACGTCTTTCTGGCAGGTATGGATTCAAAAGGAGCCAGCGTGGTGGGAGATGCTAAAGCGAATAACTTTAGGGCTGAAGCCCGATTTGTTCGCGCGATGTCGTACTATGCATTATTGCAGTTGTATGCCCGCCCGTTTTGGGATGGAAATGGAAGTAAGCCAGGAGTACCATTGCGTTTGACGCCCAATACTGGTTCCGGAAATTATGATCTGGCTAGAAGTACAGTAGCGGAAGTTTATACTCAAATATTGGCAGATCTGGATTACGCAGAACAAAATCTTCCGACCAATTATACCACTGCTGCTTTGAATACCACCAGGGCGCACAAGAATACTGCAATCGCGTTCAAGACCCGCGTTTATCTTGCAATGCAACGTTATTCAGATGTAATCACAGAAGCAAATAAGATTGTAAGTGCAGCTGCTCCCTTTACAGCTCCTAGCGGTGTGGCACATGCATTACAGGCGAATGTTGCAACGCTGTATACAAACTATACCACTACTGAATCCATTCTATCTATGCCTTTCAGTGATGTAGAAGCTCCAGGCACACAGAACCAGTTAGGTTACTATTATGGTTCTGCAGCCATGAATGGAGGAAATGGAGAATACTCTCTGTTATCAACCGGAATTATTTCCAATACCGGCTGGAAGGAAACCGATGCGCGCAGAGGTCTGATTGTAACATCCGGTGGTAAGCAATACCTGAATAAATACCCTAAAGCGGCTCCTTTTACCGATTGGGCACCGGTTATCCGTTATCCGGAGGTATTATTGAGTTTGGCTGAAGCCATTACCAGGAGCACAAATACTGTAGATGCCCGCGCTATTGCCTTGCTGAATGCGGTTCGCCAGCGCTCTGACGCGACTACCACCTTTGTTGCGGGTGATTTTGCTTCATCTGAAGATCTGGCAAATGCCATCCTGACGGAAAGAAGAATTGAATTCCTCGGTGAAGGGCTGGCTGGGCAGGATCTGACCAGATTAGGACTGGCACTACCAGCAAAACCCGGGGTTAGTGCAGTTCAGCCAACCCAACAGGAATATATCTGGCCAATTTCTTCAACAGAACTTTTATTGAATAGCCTGTGTGAAGACAATTAACGCAATTCAATAACATGTAAAAGAGGCTGTCTCAATGGAGCAGCCTCTTTTTTATTGACCATTAATTAATTCGAACAGCCATATTAGTGTCATTCTTTGGTTTGTTTAGCCAAATAAACAATGGTATTATTTTTAATTAAACATGTACTAATTTTATTTTTACCCTATTTTTATCAACTTTTACCTACTTATCTTGTTAAGTTCTTGACAAGTACCTCATCCTTGAAAAAATAAGGCCTGTTCCTTACCGTAAAATCCAATTTCTGAACTGGTAGCCGTTTATTTTTTAACCAAACACATACACTGATGAGAAAATTGCTAAGCACGCTGCTATGCGTACTGGTAGTGATTGGCTCCGCCTTTGCCCAAAGCCGGACCATCACAGGCGTGGTAACCGACAACCTGGGTCAGCCATTGCCAAATGCTTCCATTGTTGTCAAGGGTACCAATATTGGTACAACAAGCGGAGAAGGAGGTAAATTTAGTTTGACTGTTCCCGCCAACACGAAAAGCATTGTTATTTCTGCCATTGGATTTGGCGACTTCACCCAAACTCTGGGGTCTCAGAATGAGTTCAGTATCCAACTTTCTACCTCTGACAAAAATTTGTCTGAAGTTGTAATTGTTGGCTATGGTACCCAGAAAAAACGTGAGTTGACCACTTCCGTTTCACAGGTTAAAGGAACTGATCTGCAGAACATCCCCATTCAGGGTCCGGATCAGGCGCTGAGAGGTAGGGCTGCAGGGGTAAATGTTACCCAGAGCTCTGGAACACCTGGGGGATCTATCAACATCAACATCAGGGGTACCGGCTCCATCAACGCCAGTTCTCAACCTCTTTATGTTATCGACGGAATTCCCATCAACATAGGCAACTATTCACAGATTGGCGTGGGTGGCCAAACCATGAATGCCCTGGCGGATATCAACCCCAGCGAAATTGAATCCTTTGAAGTATTGAAAGACGCAGCTGCAACCGCCATTTATGGTTCCAGGGCTGCGAATGGTGTTGTTCTGGTTACCACTAAAAGAGGAGCAAACCGCAAAACCCGTGTAAACATCAATTCTTACCTGGGTAAATCTGAGGTTTACAGAAAACTACCAACCTTAACAGGTCCTCAATTCATCGAGCAAATGCAGGAAATGGTGCGTAACCGTTTTGGCGCTTCCGTTGTTCCCAGTCAGCTCGGTTTGGTGGGCTATGATAATGATCCTTCTTCCTACCCAACTACTAATTGGCAGGATGAAATTTTCAGAAGTGCCAACGTAAAATCAATGGACGTAAACCTGCAGGGCGGAAATGAGAATACCAAATTCTTTATAGCAGGTTCTTATTTCGGCCAGGAAGGTATTGTTATCGGATCTGAATTTGAACGCTATAACCTTCGGATCAATGTTGACAATAACCTCTCCAAAAAAATCAAAATTGGTACCAGCATTGGTTTAAGTCGCTCTAACAGTACCCGAATTCAAAACGATAACAATATCTACGGTGTTGTTAGTACTTCACTTCTTCTCGGATCCTATTTCCCGGCATTTAATGAGAATGGAACCTATGGACGGGATCCGAATGCTTCTATCGAAAATGCCATCGCCAACGCACTGGAACCTACATATAATGTTGCGAACAATCGTATACTGGCGAATGGTTATGGAGAATGGCAGATTTTACCTTCACTCAGCTTCCGCTCTGTTGCAGGGGTAGACTACCTGAACTTTCGTGAACAACAGTACATTCCTTCAACCCATATCCAGGGTGCAGGTGTTCGGGGGGATGGCAGAGAAGGTTATACGCAGGATATTAACCTGACCAATGAAAACATTCTTACTTACAAACCAAGAATCGGTGATAACCACGATCTGACCTTTACCGGTGTAGCCTCTTTCCAGGAATCTAAATTTGAAAGCATTTTTGCGCAGGCAACCAATTTCCCTGGTGACGCAATCATCCGACTTACTGCAGGTTCACAAAGAGTGGCTGCTACTTCCAATGGATCTTCCTACGGTATTGTTGGATATCTTGCCAGAGCCATTTATGGTTTCAAAGGCAAATACCTACTTACTGCCAGTGTGAGAAGAGATGGAGTTTCCCGTTTTGGTGCCGACCGCCGTTGGGGTACTTTCTCCGCTGCTTCTGTAGCGTGGAGAGTTAGTGAGGAAAACTTCCTGAAGAATAGTAATTTCATCAGTGATCTGAAACTGCGCGCAAGCTGGGGACAAGCTGGTAACTCCAGCATTGGAGATTTCGCTTCCCTTCCGCTTGTTGGTGCCGGTCAGAACTTTGCACAGGCCGCAGGTCTGGCTCCCTCACAATTGGGTAACCCTAATTTAGGATGGGAAAACTCTGAACAAATCAACGTCGGACTTGATCTCGGTTTCTTCAATGATCGCATCAACCTGACTGCAGATTATTATATCAGAAATACCAATGACCTTTTATTGGCACGTCCACTGGTGGGTTCTTCCGGTTTCACCACAATTAATGAAAACATCGGATCACTCCGCAATAAGGGTTTGGAAATCTCACTGAATACTACAAACATCAACAAGCGTGATTTCCGTTGGACTACCAACTTCAATATTACCTTCCCGGACAATAAGGTAGTGAAGCTGGCTGGAACACCCTTTGCATCCGGCTTTGCAAGCTGGGTAGAAGAAGGCCAGGATCTTGGTGCTTTTAGAGGATTTGTGGTGAAAGGAATTTTCCAAAATCAGGATCAAATTGCAGCAGCACCTGTTCATTCTGCAGCTACACGTCCTGGTGATATTGAATTCGAAGACCTGAATGGCGATAACAGGATCACAACTGATGATCAGCGCATCATTGGAAGTGCTGTTCCTGATTTCTTTGGTGGTATGATTAACGAAGTGAGTTACAAAGGTTTCGGGCTGAATGTATTTCTGCAGTTTGTATCTGGCAATGAGATCTACAATAACACCCGTGCATTTGGTGAAGGCATGAATAGTGTATTCGGACAATTATCTACCACATTGAATCGCTGGACACCTGACAAGGGAGAATCAGCAACATTGCCTCGTGCGGTGTTTGGAGATCCTTCCAATAACAGAAGAACATCTACCAGATGGTTGGAAGATGGATCATTCCTTCGTTTGAAAAACATTCAGCTTTTCTATAACCTTCCAAAAACAGTGGTTCAAAAACTGAAGATGAACAATATCAGGTTCTTTATCCAAGGTGAAAACCTGAAAACCTGGACCAACTACCAGGGCTTCGATCCGGAGGTTAGTACGTTCAGTATTACCAACACTGCGCCCGGTACAGATTTCCTGACCTATCCCCAGGCCAGAACCATCACATTCGGAGTTAACCTAGGTCTTTAATCCAAATTGAGAAAAAATGAAAAGAATGAAATTTCCAATCATATTTGCTTTTGTCCTGCTTACAGGATCTGCATGTAATAAGATTCTCGAACAGGAGCCACAGGGAGCACTGGACGCTACTACGGCGTTCACAACCAGACAAGGTGTTGAAGCTGGCCTGATCGGTATATATGATGCCTTGCAAAGCGGCAACTACTATGGATTGCGCTACCAGGCATTTGCTGATATGGGAGCCGATAATATCAATCATACTGGAACCTTTCCCAGTTTTGCCCAGATATTCAATAAACAAATCCTTGCGGATAATGTCGAATTGAATAACATGTGGAATACAATATACAATGGTATCAATCGCGCTAATAATATTATCGCATCTGCCGAAAACCTTGAAGATCCGGCATTCAACAAACAAAACGCAATTGCAGAAGCTAGATTCCTTCGCGCATTGATGTATCATGATTTGCTTCGCTACTTTGGCGGTAGTGCTACAGGATACAACAAAGGAAATGGAGTTGGAGTACCATTATTCACTGCTCCAACGCTTACCCCTTCCGATGCTGATCCAAAAGAAAGAGCAACAGAAGCTGAAGTGATTACCCAAATCAAAAGCGATATTGACTTCGCAGTGGCTAATCTTACCGGAACAAACGTTGCCAGGGCAACAGCAAGAGCTGCCAGAATGCTCAAAGCCAGAGTTGAGTTGTACAATGAAGAGTTCGCTGCAGCAGAAGCAACCGCAACAGAAGTACTTTCTGTTTATGCAGGTGCCACACTAGGCGGACTGGCCCCGGATTACCGTTCACTTTGGGCAGTTAAAAATGTTGCTCCAGAATCAGTGTTTGAATTGCCTTTTGCAATTGATGATGCAAACTCCATTGCTTTCTTTTATTTCCCCGGTGCCAATGGTGGAAGAAATGAAATCACTTCTTCTCCGGGACTAGCAAACGCGCATGAAGAAGGCGATCTGAGAAAGGCAGTCAATGTAACTGTTCTTGATAATACATCAGTTCCCAGAATTCCTGCTAACAAAACATTGAAAGCTTTCCGTGTTGCGGGTGATGACAATGTAATTGTAATGCGATTGGCAGAATTATATCTTATCCGTGCAGAAGCAAGGGCACGTAAAGCTAGTCCGGATTTAGTAGGGGCCGCTGAAGATATTAATATTGTTCGTCAAAGGGCTGGACTGGATCCTATTACTCCTGCATCAGCAGAAGAAGCAGTTCTTGCGGTTGAAAAAGAACGTCGGGTTGAACTGGCACATGAAGGTCATCGCTGGTTTGATTTACGTCGGTATAATAAGATTGCAAGTTTGGGTATTAATGAAGCCTTCCGGGCATTGTATCCGATTCCACTAAGAGAAGTGCAAACTAGTGGAGGTATTGTAGAACAGAATGATGGATATTAATTCCATTAGTAAATAAAAAAGGCGGCCTTTGTAGAGCCGCCTTTTTAGTGCTTATATCAAATACCCACAGTACTTAATAACCTGCATTTTGTTGCATATTCGGATTTGCGAACTTTTCCTGCTGCGGAATAGGCAAGATATACTTGGTATTGTTTGTTGCCAATGTAGTACTTTGCGGATTTCCACCTGCATCCTCCAACAAACGGGTAATTGGAAGACTCCTTCTGCGAAGATCCAGATAACGATGGCCTTCATAAACCAATTCTTTATAACGCTCTTCCAGAATTGCATCTATCAAAGCAGCCTTGTCAGTTATATCCGTATGTTCATAGTCCGCAATACGATTTGATCGTAATGAAGCTAATGCATCATTTGCGCCATCAAGATCATTGAGTTCTGCAAGTGCTTCAGCCTTTGCAAGAACCAATTCTGAAGTACGAAGGATTTTGATATCATACTGGAAGTTATCAGAAATTGTTCCTGTTACTACACCGTACTTCGCAATCAGGTTTCTGGGAGCGGTAAGAAAGAATGTAGTGAAACGAACGTCATCTTCCTGATTGTAAGTATTCAACAACTTTTGAGAAGGAGATGCCTGAACAGCCCCATTACCATCCTGAAACAATCCGCCAATATTAAATCCAGAGTTAGCAGCATTTACATTGTACTTCCAGATTACTTCGGTACTCTGGTTCTCAGGAAGTGATTTCGTGCTCCACAAGGAAGGGTAGGCTGAAATTGTTGCCAATGGCTGTGAGTTTATTACCTCATCTGCAAAACCTGCAACGGCACCCCAATTACGCGTATAAAGGGCAACTTTTGCCTGCATTGCAGAAACCGCATTTCGTGTAATACGGCTGGCATTGGTGAATGTTGCGGGGATTAAGGTCTTAGCTTGAACTAAATCGGCATTGATCAAATTAATTGCCTCTTGCTGATTTACTCTTGCGGGCTGATAAGAGCTGGGAGATTTTGCTGACTCGGCTTGAACTACAATACCTAATGCAGTAGGATCATATGCCAGTGTAGCAGAAAAATAATTGAGCAAATCAAAATGGGCAATTGCTCTCATTGCCAAAAGTTCACCTTTGTATTGCGACTTCAAAGCTTCTTCTGCTGGTGTATTTGCAGGAATTCCATCTATCAACTCTAAAATCCTGTTGGCACGATCAATTACAGCATAGCGATTTGTCCAGATACCACCGGTTTCACCATCTCTCCAATCCTGTGAATCAGATACGTGTTGCCAGTTGAAAAGAATGTTTCCAACATTTCTGTATTCTGTTCCAGTACCAAGTCTGAGTTCATCAGAAATAAAGGCATTCACATACACATTTCTTCTGTATTGATAGGTACCATAAACACCGTTTACTGCTGTATTCACATTAGCCACCGTTCTGATTGCTCGGTCGGTAGGAATCTGGTCTATTGGATCCAGATCAACAACCTTTTTCTCACAAGCTCCTAATGAGGCAGCGAGAAGGATTGCTAGTGACGTTCTATATAGTCGTTTCATAATTAATAAGCAATTTTTTATTTAAAAGTTGATGTCCAATCCTACTGTAATTGTTCTTGGATTTGGAAATTCATACGTAGCAATGTTATTGCTTTCTTCAGGATCAAAACCTTGCCATTTTGTCCAAGTATATAAGTTCTGACCCTGTGCCCAGAAACGGAAACTACGAACTGGTATGCCTTTGATTCTTTTTGAATCCAGTGTATAACCAATTTGCATATTTCTCAACCGAACAAAAGAGGCATCACGTATATCTTTGCTACTAAACTGACGCTGTGTTCCTATTCGCTGATAATCAGTAATGGTACGAGACTCAGTCCATGTTTCGGTTAACATTTCAACTCTTTTATTAAAGCCAATATTTGAATTGGTTGTTTCGTAGAAGAAAGATTCGTTGTTGAAACGTTTTACACCTTGTGCAGTTGAAAAGAAAATAGAGAAATCAAATCCCTTGAAGTTAATATCCATATTCGCACCACCAGTGAAACTTGGCAGGTAGGTACCAAAATCAGCCCTGTTATTTGCTGCAGAATAAACAGAAGTAGGGTTTCCATTGACATCAGTATAAATAGGATCACCAGTTTGCGGGTCTACACCGGCATAACCTACAATGAAGTGGGTACCTAAAGGCAATCCTTCACGAATAATGCCTGTACCTAACGGAATTTCAGAAACCTGACCTAAATCAAGAATCTCATTCTTAAGGGTAGCGCCATTAACACCGAGAGAAAGTCGGAAATCATTTCTACGAATTACATCAGCGTTTACAGAGAACTCAAAACCTTGGTTTCTCATCTTCGCAGCATTAGTTGACAATGCATTGAAACCGGTAGTACGGGAAAGACTTTGGTCTACAAAAAGGTTTCTAGTGTCCTTAATGTAATATTCGAAAGTGGTATTGATTCTTCTGTCAAGGAAACTCAAATCCAAACCAACGTTTGAAATTACCTGGCTCTCCAATTTGTAATCTAGGTTTCCAGGAGAAGTTGGAATGATAGCAGGTGCACCTGCGTAGCCTGCCCCTAACTGACCATAAGTAGCGATATAACCAAAATTGCTGGTAAATCCATTTGCGTTTCCACTTTCTCCATAGCTAGCTCTCAACACCGCATCCTGGAAAATATTTTGTTTGTCCATGAAGTTTTCACGCATGATATTCCAGCTTGCACCAAAAGAATAGAAAATGTTATTACGATTGGTTTCTGGAACCTGAGAAGGAGCATCCCTTCTAATACTACCAGAGAAAGTATACTTGCCATCATAGGTGTAATCAACCGTTGCGAAAGTGGAGAATAACCCATTTAAAGTTTTACCACCACTGAAGGTTGGAATATAGTTGTTAGTAGCAGTTCCCGCAGAAGCTCCAGCAAAGGTGTTAGGCAAACTTGGGTTAATACCGAAAGTCGTTATCCCCATACTTCTGAATTTATTCCGGATCATTTCAAACATAGCAGAAGCATTAACTGTATGCTTCTCTCCGATACTTTTTGAATATACTAGTCCAGTTGTAGAAATCAATCCTAAGTTTTCAGCATTTCCTTCACCATAAACACCAGAAGTAGGGAAACCTGCCCCTGCGTTACCTGATCCTGCTCCAGTAAACGTTGTACCTGCAAAAGAAGTAGGATCAATAAAGCGGCTGGTGTTGGTGTTTCTCCAGTCTACCCCATTAATAGTACGGAATGAAATACCATTCCAGATGTTATAGTTAATTGTGACACCAAGATTTCCCTTGAATTGATTATTTATGTTGGTAGTAGTGAATATTCTGTCATATGCATTACTTCCCACTCGTCCAGCACCGGTTATTACCGTGCCTGCATCATTGCGCAGTCTCCTGTAAGGTAATTCCAGGTAAGAAGCGGCGATTGGGTTTGCCAAAGCTACACCTGCTTCAGATTCAATACCATTTTGCTTACTCCAACCAGCAGTAGATCTAACAGATACACTTAATCTGTCTGATTTAAAATCAATATTCGCTCTGAAGGTATAACGCTCTAATCCTGAATTCAGGATAATACCTTCCTGATCAAAATATGAAAGAGAAGTATAAAAATTCAGATTCTGATTGCCACCAGACGCACTCAATTCATGTTGCTGAAAAGGGGCTCTCTGGGTAAACTGATCAGGCCAATTGGTATTAATTCTGGAAATGGAATCCAATAAACGCGCATTCAATTCTTTTTGTGCATCAGTTAATCCTGCATACCTAGGATTGTTTGGAGAATAATCCCATCCAGGTAACCCTGTCAATCCAGTTGGAGATGGGAAAAGGCCCGGTCCAAGAATTTCAGATTCATATCTCAAACGCTCAGTTGTATTCATCATTTTTACATTCTTCAACTGAGGAGGTTCAGCAAACCCAAACATATTTCTGTAATTAAGCTGTGTTTTACCCCCTTTTCCTTTTTTGGTGGTAATCACAATTACACCATTCGCTCCTCTTGAACCATACAATGATGTACCAGCAGCGTCTTTTAAAACGTCAACGCTTTCGAAATCATTGGGGTTTAATGAACGAAATACACCAGCTTCAATAGGAATACCATCCATTACATACAACGGATCATTTCCACCGAAAATTGAACCAACGCCGCGGATGTTTACCCTTGCAGATGAACCAGGCAAGCCAGATCCGGAAGCAATGTATAAACCAGGAGCACGTCCTTGCAGAATCTGCTCAAAGGATGCCAGTGGAACCTGGTTGATTTCTTCTGCCACTACTTTGGCTACCGCACCCGTAAATTCTGCTTTCTTACGTGAAGAGTAACCTGTAACAACTACTTCACTTAAAGTAGATGTTCCTTTTTCCATTTTCACTTCAATAGAACCTGAAGATGGAATTAATACAGACTTAGTGGCAAAACCAATTGAAGTAAATTCAAGGTCACGCGCACTGGTTGGAACAGATAATGTGAAATTACCATTATCATCAGTTGAAGACCCAATGTTGCTGCCAATCGCTCTAACTGTTACATTAGATAGCGGCTTTCCTTGGTCATCTACAACTTTCCCCGTAATAGTTCGGGATTGTGCCCATAGTTGCCCTGCCAGGACAACCATGCACAAAAGCATGCAGAGCATTTTTCTCATGTACATTGTGTGTTTGATTAAAAAAAATCTTTGTTAATATGTATGACAGGCGAAAACTTGAATAGCTGCTTTAAAACTGGTAGGTGGAACCAGAAATTTTATTCAAGATAATTTGATCGGAACTTATAATGACTAGAGGGCTTCTCTCACTACAGCGCAACGTTCTCATGTGTGTAATATTTTGTCTGGAATTAACAAATTAAACACACAATGTTTAAACTAAGGTTAATTGTTTATGGTATAATCCATAGTTGTTTATATCATTATTTTATTTTTACAATTTCGTATGTGATTTATACCTATTAAATTTTGTTTTATTTGATAATGCTTACCGTATATAGACTGTGAATAAATTCTAAATTTCTTGAATAGTTTACGAAACTAAAAAAGGAACCAATGGTGGTTCCTTTTTTAGTTGAATGGCAAATTAATTACTTCAATACTTCCAGCAATTTATTCTCAAGATCAGGCCCGCGTAAATTTTCTGCAATGATAATTCCATTGGGATCAATTAATACATTGTAAGGAATTCCTTCGAAACCATACACTTTTACAGATTCACTATCCCAGAATTTCAGATCACTCATATGCGACCAGGTCAGCTTATCATCTTTCACAGCCTGCAGCCAGTCTTCCCTGCTTTTATCCAGTGATACACCTAAAATGGTAAAGTTCTTTGCACGAAATTTATCATAGGCTCTAACCACATTGGGATTTTCTTTTCTGCATGGACCGCACCAGCTAGCCCAGAAATCTACCAATACATATTTTCCTTTGAAACCAGATATAGACATGGGTTTTCCATTTTCATCCGGCATGGTAAGCTCCGGCGCAGGTTTACCAACCAGGCTTTTAGCCGACTGTCTTTTCTCCATTTCTTCCAGCTGGGCTTTTTGCTGATCAAATGTTTTCTTAACTGACTGTAAACTTCCATATGCAGGAAAGCGGTTAACCGTTTCCGTTAAAATCTGTTCAAATTCATTTCTCGGAACTATCTGAGAAGCAAGTCCAAGGGTAAACATGCTCACTGCCGGACTTTCACTTTTACTAACCACCCCTTTCACATAACCTGTAAGATCAGCAATAAGCTTATTTTTTTTATCCGTGAGTTCCAATACCATAGTATCCGAACCGGGGAAGGATTTTATACTATCCAGTTGCGCAAATACATCATTGATCTGTAAACTTCGATCACTGTACTCATTGATGAGATCCTGAATCTGTTTGCTGGCTGAAGAACCAGTAACCGAATAATTTCGCTCCCTTTTTGACATATCCAATTCTACTGTGATTTCTTCCGTATCATTCACTACCAGAAATACAGGTCCATCATCTACCGAAACCTCATATACTCCCTCTTCTTTTGCCTTTGCATTTAATGTAACAGTACCTGCTGCACCTTTTATTGTGGCAGAATCCAGAATTACCGGAACCGCATCAGATCCAAATGGAATTTCTTCTATTTGAATTCTACGGTTAGGCATTGGAGTTAGCTGATCCGCATTGCTAAATTTTACTGTAACCGAAAAATCACCTCCGGCCTTTTTGGTCTGGCAGGATGCCAGAATTACCAGCAGGATAAAAGCCATGCTGTTTATTGAACGGGAAAATTTCATACTCACTGAATTATTGATTTAGTTTTTGCTCTAATACTGCCGTAGTTGTTTTGGGATCTGCTTTTCCTTTCGATACTTTTTTCACTTCTCCCATGAACAGGCCAATCAGTCCTTTTTTACCTTTTTTGTATTCAGCCACTTTCTCAGGCATTTTTGATAACACTTCTGCAACCCATTGTTCGATCTGGTCTTCATCGGCATCCTGCAGCAACTGAAGGGAGGTTGCAAGAGTAACAGGATCTGCAGAAGGCTGCTCAAGCAATCTTGGGAATAAACGGGAAGAGGCCGACGAAAAACTGATCTTTCCGGAATGCACCAATTCTACCAGCCTGGCCAGTTGCGAAGGCTCCAGTTTAAACTGATCAATGTTCAGATTATTTTCATTTAGCCATGCTTTGATGGGACCCAGTAACCAGTTCGCAACAGCTTTGTATTGTATTGTGAATTGAATGGTTGCCTCAAAATATTGAACCAATTCTTTTTCGTCACTTAGCAATCTGGCATCGTATACAGGTAGCTGGTAGTCTTTGATATATCGATGCTGAATTGCATCCGGTAATTCAGGCATCCCAGCACGAATAGACTCCAGTTGAGCAGCTGAAATTACAAATGGCGGTAGATCCGGGTCGGGAAAATAGCGATAGTCATTTGCTTCCTCTTTGGATCTTAGAGAGAAGGTTATCATTCGTTCCGCATCAAAACTTCTGGTTTGTTGTTGAATGGTTTCTCCCCGCTCAGCCATTTCCATCATGCGCTGCGCTTCTATTTCGATTGCTCTCTTTACATTTCGAATGGAATTCAGGTTTTTAACCTCTACTTTGGTCCCCAGTTTTTTTTCGCCTCTCGGGCGGATTGAAATATTGGCATCACAACGCATGCTTCCCTCTTCCATGTTCCCATCACATATACCCAGAAAACGGACCAGTTTCCGGATCTCAGTTACATATGCGTACGCTTCTTCTGCACTATACAAATCAGGTTCGGATACAATTTCAATTAGTGGTACGCCTGCCCGGTTGTGATCTATTGCTGTCTTTTCAGGATGCGCATCGTGGATACTTTTACCGGCATCCTCCTCCAGGTGAATATGATGCAGCTTAACAGCACGTTCCTGACCATTTACCTGGATCCGTACTTCCCCTCCCTGGCAAATATTGTTGATATGCTGGGAAGTCTGGTATCCTTTCGGCAAATCCGGGTAGAAATAATGCTTCCTGGCAAACCAGTTGGTTTCAGTGATCCTGCAGCCACAGGCGAGGCCCATTTTCACAGCCGCCACCATGGCTTCCTTATTTAGCCTGGGCAGTGTTCCCGGGTAAGCAAGGGTAATCGGACTGATATGGGTATTGGGTGCCCCGCCAAAACTGGCAGAATCACCGCAAAACAATTTGGTTTGCGTGGATAATTGGGCATGTACTTCCAATCCTATGACCAGTTCATATTTTTCTTCCAGCTGAATCGGTGCTTCCCGGATGCTTGCTTCCATGGCGCAAAGGTAGGAGGAATGGAGGAAAGGAGGAATGGAAGAGGGAGGAACGGAAGAAGGGGCAAGGGAGACGGGAGACAGAGGAGACGGGAGACAGGAGACAGGGGATACAGGAGACAAGGGAGGAATGGAGGAAAGGACAAAGAAAGACGGAAACGAAAAGGGTGGGTAGCAGTAATCCGGCCCCCACCCTTCTTATTTAATCTCATTAAAAATCAAAGTTCTGCGGTCCGCAGTTTGCGGGGAACTTTTACTTCAACTTTCTGTGATTTGCCATCACGAAGGTATTCAATGGGCAGGCTGATCTTTTTAGCTTCACGCGCAGCCCTGTTGCCATCTACCAGTTCATTCACACTATTAATTGGTTTACCATCAAAGGAAGTAATGATATCCCCCTCTTTGATACCGGCTTTTGCAGCAGCTGACTCTTCATCCACTTCCAGCACTTTTACTCCTTTACCATCTTCTGTATCCTGTGCCTTGATGCCAAGTTTAGGCTGATTTTCATTCCAGTTAAAATTGAAATTCCGACCTCTGAAGCCTTCAATATTGAAATCTTCATTGTCAAAAGGTATAACCATGGGCTCTCTGCCATTGAAACTGAATGCCGATGCCCGATGCCCCAGGGTGGCTGTCAGCTCAGCTGATTTGCCATCCCGCAAATACCCTACTTTGATCTTTTCTTCCGGCTTGAATTTCCCAATGGCATCGGTCAGCGCCTGGGGTGATTCAATTTTAATGTCATTAATTTTGGTAATAATATCACCTGCCTTCAATCCGGCTTTTTCCGCTGCACTACCTTCTGTTACCTCCATAATAACCGCGCCGCGTTCTGATTTTTCGGTAGACACACCAAGGAATGCCTTGTTCATACCCCGGAATTCAATGATCCTTTCTTCCTCTACACGGCCCTGCGACCCACCATCCCGAAAAGGTGAACGGGGTTGCCTAGGAATGGTCACCCGCATGGTATTTCCATCCCGTACAATGATATTCTTCTTAAGAATGGCTATTTCATCGTTATTAAATTCTGCCAGGGGCTTGCCGTTAACCTCCACTTTATCATCTTTTATGACAATCGTCAGCTTCACATCCTTACCCCCCTTGTCTCCTTTGTCTCCTTTGTCCGCCTTGTCTCCCTTCCTCTTTATAATAATCTGATCATATTCCCCAAGTCCTTCCTTTTCCTTTTGCTGGGCAGATACCGGCTGTGCCATAACCATCAGTATCCCTAAACCAGCGGCTGCAAACTGAATCGCTTTCATATTATTTTTCATTTACGGTGATTTTCGTAGATCAAATATAGGAGAAGTTTTCAATCTACGAAACATTTCGGAAATGTTAATTTCCTGCTGAACGATCCCGTCCTCCCTAGGCGGAATAATAGCCGCCAGAACGGGCGGGATCTGATCAGTTGTGTGGATAATGTTAAAGCAGGGAACGAATAGCAGCAATTACCGCAGGCAGGTTACTGGCATCCTGACCACCGGCAGTTGCGAGGTTTTTTTGTCCTCCACCCCCACCCTTGATCAGGGGCGCCACTTTTTCCTTAATAAGTTTACCTGCATCCAGGCCACGGGCAGCCACCACAGTATCCGCAATGGATATCGCTACGGATGGCTTACCGCCAATATTGGCAGCCAATACCACCACATAATCGTTCAGGTTATTTTTCAGATCAAAACATAATTTTTTCAGCGCATCTGCATTTCCTACTTCTACGATATCGCCTATAAATGTTATGCCGTTCACGATTTCATCTTTTTGAAGCAACTCATTCCGGATACCAACCAGGGCGCGGTTTTCCAACGATTCCAGTTGCTTCTTCAACTGGGCATTTTCTGCCAGCGCGGCCTCAACTGATTTAGTTAGCTCCTTGGGATTTTTAAATGCAGTCTTCACCGATTCCAATTGATCCACCTGGTCCGTCAGCCAACTTCCAAAAGCACCTCCGGCAACTGCTTCCATTCTGCGTACACCGGCTGCCACAGCGGACTCACTAACAATTTTAAAATAGCCCAGCTCACCGGTCGCTTTTACATGGGTTCCCCCACATAGTTCAATTGAATATTTCGGATCAATCGTAACCACCCGCACCAGGTCGGCATATTTCTCCCCGAAGAGTGCCATTGCGCCAGCTGTTATTGCTTCTTCTTTTGGCATTTCCCGAATTACAACCGGCCAGTTCTCCCGGATTTTTTCATTCACCATCGCTTCAATCCGCACCAACTCCTCCTCACTCACTTTTGCGAAATGCGAAAAATCGAATCGCAATTGCCGTGCGTTTACCAGCGATCCCTTCTGTGCCACATGTGTACCCAATACCCCGCGCAAGGCTGCATGCAAAAGGTGTGTTGCGGAGTGATGCACTGCAGTTTCCTGGCGCTTTGCAGCATCCACCCGCGCTGTTACAATACCGGTAATGTTAACCGGCAATTTTTCCGACACATGTATAATGAGATCATTTTCTTTTTTCGTGTCCACCACCATGATCTCTTCTCCTTCAAAGGACAGCACCCCGGTATCCCCAACCTGTCCGCCACTTTCAGCATAAAAAGGGGTTGCAGACAATACTAACTGGTAAGCTTCTTTACCCTTTGCTTTCACCTTCCGGTACCGGATTAGTTTTGTCTCCACTTCCAGTTGATCATATCCTACAAATACCGAGGATTGATCTTCCTGGAAACCTACCCAGTCTTCAGTATCTACCACAGTTGCAGCGCGACTCCGTTCTTTCTGCTGCTCCATTTCCTTCCTGAATCCGGCCTCATCAACCTCCAGTTTATTTTCCCGTGCAATCAGCATCGTAAGATCTAACGGGAACCCATAAGTGTCGTATAATTCAAAAGCAGCCGCACCATCAATCAAAGTAGCGGACCCTGCCATTATATCATCCATTTTTTTCAATCCTTTCTCCAGCGTACGCAAGAAAGCTTCCTCTTCCTCTTTTACCACTTTACTCACAAAATCCAGCTGTTGCTGTAATTCCGGAAACACTGTTTCAAATTGTTTTGCCAGTACCGGCATCAATTGAAACAACAAAGGCTGCTTGTAATCGAGATAAGAATAGTAATAACGAACCGCTCTGCGAAGAATCCGGCGGATCACATAACCCGCACCCGTATTCGAAGGCAACTGTCCGTCTGCAATAGTAAATCCAATCGCCCGGATATGATCCGCAATTACCCGAAACGCAATATCCGCGCGGTTATCACTGAATCCATAGGTCTTACCGGTGATTTTTTCCGTCGCAGTAATGGTTCCGGTAAATACATCCGTATCATAGTTGGATTGTTTACCCTGCAATACCCGCACCAGTCGCTCAAATCCCATCCCTGTATCTACATGCGTAGAAGGAAGCGGCTCCAGGCTACCATCTTTCTTACGGTTGTATTGAATAAATACATTGTTCCAGATTTCAATTACCTGGGGGTGGTCTTTGTTGACGAGATCACGACCTGGTACCTGGGCACGTTCAGTATCCGGACGGCAATCCACATGGATCTCACTGCAGGGACCACATGGACCGGTATCCCCCATTTCCCAGAAATTATCCTTTTTATTTCCATAAACGATATGATCCTCCGCCACCAACTGCTTCCATTTCGCCAAGGCAACAGTAGATGCCGGCAGGTTTTCAGCAGGATCACCTTCGAAAACGGTCACGTATAACCGATCTTTGGGAATCTTGTATACTTCGGTCAGCAGTTCCCAGCTCCATTCAATCGCTTCCTTCTTGAAATAATCTCCAAAACTCCAGTTACCCAGCATTTCAAACATGGTATGGTGGTAGGTATCCACGCCAACCTCTTCCAGGTCGTTGTGTTTTCCACTCACACGCAAACATTTCTGGGTGTCCGCTGCCCTGGTATAGGGAGCTTTTTTATTTCCCAGGAAATAATCCTTGAACTGGTTCATACCCGCATTGGTGAACATCAGGGTAGGGTCGTTTTTCACTACAATTGGTGCAGATGGCACTATTACATGTCCCTTGGAAGCAAAAAAATCCAGGAAAGCTTTTCTTATTTCAGCACTTGTCAACATAATTCGGAATGATTCTTGAGCGTATTTTTCGCCGCGCCTGCTATATTTGCGCAAAGCCGGTGAAAGTGGTGCAAAGCTAAGGAAATGGGCTGTGCAGGCATATATGAAAAAAATCAAATATTACTATAACCCGACGACCCTTCGATACGAGAAGCTTGAGACCCCCCTTAGGGTTAAGCTACTTCGCGCCCTTGGTTTTATAGCCGGCTCCCTGGTTACCGCCCTGATTATAGTCTCCATCGCCTTTCAATACCTGGATTCTCCTAAAGAAAAAATCCTCCGCCAGAATTACGAGCGGGCCCGGGACAACTATGACCTGCTCAATATGCAACTAGGAAAGTTGAAGCAGCAGATGACAGAACTGGAGAAACGGGACAATGAAATTTACCGCTCCATTTTTGAGGCCAGTCCCATCCCCGACAGCGCAAGGGTAAAGGAAATGGAAAAGCAAAAAGAGATCCAGTTGGTCCAGGCAATGGACGCGGATGCACTGTATACAGATATCGTTGGAACCTTAAATAACCTGATCAAACGGGCAGCCTATCAGCATAAATCATACGATGATATCGAAGGATTTATTAAAAACAAAGAGATTCTGCTGGCCGCTACTCCTGCCATTCAACCTGTAAGCAACTCAGATTTACGAAGGATCGCTTCCGGTTTTGGATACCGAATCGATCCGGTTTATAAAACCGTAAAAATGCACGCGGGATTAGATTTTGCAGCGCCACAGGGAACCCCGATCTATGCAACAGCCAATGGAACCATCAAACTTGCAGGCAACACCGGTAATGGATATGGCAACCATGTCATCGTAAATCACGGGTATGGATACGAAACCCTGTACGGACATATGTACCGGATCAAAGCAAAATCCGGTCAACGGGTAAAACGTGGTGAGATTATCGGCTATGTAGGAAGTACCGGAAAATCAACCGGTCCGCATCTGCACTATGAAGTGCACAAAAATGGGAAACGGCTCGACCCCGTGTATTTCTTCTACAACGACCTTACTCCCGAGCAGTACGATCGTTTGCTTAAAATGGCTGCCGCCAGCAACCAAAGTTTTGATTAAAGCGATACCGTTTTGCGGCACGACCATTGTATCTTTATGCGTCAATGGGAAAGCCATATCAACAAATCACATTAGATTTTGGATTTCAGGAACCGGAAACTCCTGAGGTAGCCCCATTACCGGCAGCCCCCACAGTAGCGCCAGTCAAAATTGAACAGACAACCGAATCAACCAGCATCACCATTCGCCGCAAACCCGGCCGCAAACAAAAAGAAAAGACCTGGAAATCTGCCACCCCAGGCAAACGCGGACGTAAATCGTTAAAGGAAATAGCAGCCGAGGCCGACCTGGTTGAAATTCCCTCCGACGAAGAGTTATTCACCAAACAATACTATAGTATCGGTGATGTGGCCAATATGTTCCGGATGAACCCGGCCCTGATCCGCACCTGGAGCAATGAATTTGAATCCATGTTAAAACCGCGGAAAAACCGCAAAGGAGACCGATTTTACCGGCCGGAAGATGTAAAATTCCTGCACCTTATTTATCACCTGGTACGCGTTCGCAAATTCACACTGGAAGGGGCCAAAGAACACCTGAAAGGACAAAAGAAAAAAATGGAAAACCAGTTCCAGGTTATCCAGAAACTGCAACAGCTGAAAGCTTTCCTGCTGGAATTGAAAGCGAATCTTTGATTTAGTGTTGATTTGTTACCACCACTTCGCGAGTTTCTCCTGCCAGCTCAATTTCCATTGATTCGAGCAGACGTAATATTTCCAGGTTGATGGTTTGCTTCAACTGATTGAACTCCGCCATTGGTATCATTCCGGTATAATATTCAGCTGTTATGATGAATGCACTGGCTGTAATATCACTCAGCAAACAGGAATAATTTTCAATCGCAGGGTGACTCAGAATGGTTTTAATGCCTGCAACTGCATGATCCAGTTTTACGGTGGAGGTTTTCAAAGAAAGTTCGAGCCTCAGATCGGCCCTACGCTGGGAACGCAAACTCAGATTATCCATAATGCTGTCTACCATCTGCTTATTGGGAACGCTTACATAGGTTTTCTGATCCGTTCTTAGCCTTGTACTCCTGAGACCAATTCGTTCAACCGTACCCGTTATCTGATGCACTTTTACAGTATCACCCACATGAAATGGCTTGTCGAAAAAAATGATAAAAGAAGCAATCAGATTCTCCAGACTCTCGCGCGCAGCAAGGGCAAGAGCACCAGCAACGATAGAGAGACCTGCGAGGTAAGTAGTAATATCCTTATTGAAAGAAAAACGAATAACGAGCAGAATTCCGACGATAACCAAAACGGTCTTAAAGAATTCCTTGAAAAAAACAACCATCTGGTTGTCTGCCAGATCTTCTGTGAGATTGGCTCTTTGCTCCATCAGCATTGCAATGAAATCAATCATTCTGCGCAGTAACCAGATAAAAATAATCACCCAAATACCCCTGGCAATACTGGCCAAAATTTCACGGATTTCAACATGATAGATTTTCACATTGAATATTGTAGGGAATCTGAGATTATCCAGCGCAATTATGGTTACCGAGACAATCAGAAATACCTGTATTGGCTGGAAAACCAATTCAACAAAAGAATGCTGATCTATTTTCCAGGATCTGCGCTTAATTATTTTGAAAATTATACGTGATAATACTCTGGACAAATATCGCTTAAACAGAATAGCAAGCAGGATGGTTCCAAAACAGATGATATACGCACGAACCGTATTCTCAAGGAAAACATAGTCCAAAACCTCCTTCATATTGACATCCGATTTATAAACTGTAAATAAATAACCTGCCTTGCTTTAAAACATATAAATGATCCAGGCTGACCTGAACTTTACTAGCTTTTTCCAGCAGTTCAGGAACAGCCTGCTCCTTCAACTCCAAACTCCCTGGAACATAACTTTCCAACATACCTCCTTTTCTTCCCAGCACCCTATTCCCTATTACCTGTAAATCCGTCCATCCGGTTAATGCCACTTTGTTTTTAAGCGTACCAAAATAATCCAGTACAAAAAGGCCTCTTGCAGGATCATATAGATAAACCAGCCTGTCTGCATCAGCAATAAACTGAGGAGATGGGGCATCATCCACAATTACCCTGAAATCAACTGTTTCACCAACCAGGTTACCATTATCATCCAGTCGTTTCAATCTGCCTTCCAACTCATCATACACCCAAACCCCATTATCGAAAGATTGAGCAATTGCTTTTGCCTGGAAAATCTGGTGCTTTCGCAAATCAATAGTTAAGCGGTTATTCAAAAACCGGTCCAATACTACGATAGTTCCAAAATCTTTATAGAACAACAACACTTTAAGCGGATTGGAAACATCCATGGAGTATAACTTCCCATACCTGCGCACATCATTAAATACGCTGATGGAATCACCTTTGGGAGAAAGTTTTTTCAGCTGCCCGCTTGCATCTAACAGGTACATATAACCGAGATTATCCACGGCAAAACCAGTGAGATTCTCACCTACCACCTGTTTCAGACGAAAACTGTCATTCAGGAATTGCGGGTCAGCTGCCTGCACAACCAGCCGAAGCAACAACAATCCCAGTAGTAACAAGTTTCTCATGGTGTATAATATTCGAGACGTAAAGTAGTGCCGTCAAAAACAGCATAGGAATCATATCGCAGCCAATCGCCCAGGTTAACATAACGGCTATGTTCATTCAGTTTGAAATCAATAGGAAGGTGGCGGTGACCGAAAACAAAATAATCAAAGCTCTCTTTCTGCAAAACTTCTTTGCAATATTGGATCAGCCACTCCTTATCTTCTCCAAGAAATAGTTCGTCCGACTGACCAGTTGCCGCCCGGCTTCTGCGACTCATGTAGTTCGCTATTCCAATTCCCCAACTGGGATGCAAGGCTCCAAACAACCACTGGCAAAATTTATTCCGAAAAACTTTTTTGATGAATTTATATCCGTGATCTCCGGGTCCCAGTCCGTCTCCATGCCCAATCAGGAACTTCTTTCCATTGAATTCAAATCTTTTTTCTTCGTAATAAACGGGAATATTGAGCTCCTGTTCAAAATAACCATCCACCCACATGTCGTGATTCCCCACAAAGAAATGAACTGGTATGCCTTTATCAGTAAGGGATGCGAGTTTACCCAACAATCGCACATACCCTTTCGGAACCACCGTTTTATACTCATACCAGAAATCAAAGAGATCTCCCACAATGAACAACTGGCCCAGCTCAGGTTCAATTCGGTCCAGAAACTGAACGATTTTTTTTTCACGTATAAGACTCTGCGCATGATCAGGCGCACCCAGGTGAAAATCCGAGATAAAATATATTTTCTTTCCAGCTTCCAGTTGCATGCCCGCAAATATACTATTATCCCTTTTCGCGTCGGTATTGCAACACATCCCCACTTGGGATCAGTGGTCTTCCGGTAACATCTCCGTTAAACCAGTAAATCCAGGCTTCTGTTGATTGGCCGTTGACTGATTGAACATTGGCCATCTCCCTTTTATACAAGGCGGGTTCACCTTCCTCCGGAGCCACTCCCTCATAATCATCCAGCTGGGCGATAGCCCAATCCCAATCTGCTTCCGGCTTTAACCGGTATAATTCTCCCAGTATCCAGCGGTCCTCAGTTGTAGGAATAGCTGCGGGATATTCTCCCATATCGTATAATACACCTCTCACTTTTCCATCCGCAACAAAATCAAAATGCTGGCTGATATAGGAATAAGCCGGGTGATGAAAACCTCTTCGCAGGGATCCGTAGACAAACAATAACATGGATAACAGGTTTATGAATTATCAACAAGAAAAAGATAGACTTCCTTCGGACCATGAACCCCCACAACCAATGTTTTCTCTATATCTGCAGTACGACTTGGGCCGCTGGCAAAGCTGATAAATGAGGGCAGACTGGTTCCATATTTTTCTTTCAAAAGCCGAAGTCCGTCTTTGATATCGTAGACTAACTGACTGGTTGTAGCAATACATATATGCACCGGAGCATATACGCTGGAAGTACGGCCACTGGCCTGTGCACTGCTTAGTACAATTGTACCGGTTCTGGCTACCAGGCATTCACAACCGGTAATTGCAGCATCACAATTCTTTAATGCTTCAGGAGATTGATCTTCCAGCAAAACTGAACGAACCGCTTCTTCGGTTATACCTGACCGAAAATCTTCTTCCCTACAGTAAATTTTCTGGAAATTTTTCTGTTTGGCAAGCAGAGCCAATTGTAATTGCAACTCCTGATCATTCAGACAAAAAACAAACTTGCCCTGTAATTTCCCGAACTGCTCAGCAAATAAAAGATCCAGGTCATCAGGTGCAGGTTGAAAAACAGAATGATTGCCTTCACTCGAAGGAAATGGAAGAGGCGTTGATTCACTCAACGCCTTCCGTATTTTTTTTAAAATTGATTCTTTGGATGCAGCCGCTTTCATGACTATCAGGCAATACTCGGTGACTCGTCCACTTCCAGTGTCTTCTTCTCTTCGTACGGACGCTTTCCGATCAGTTGCTCCACATCACTCTGGAAGAGCACTTCTTTATCCAACAGTTTTTCTGCAAGTATCTCCACCTGCTGCTTCTTCTCGGCAAGAAGTTTCTTCGTCCGGTCATAAGCCAAATCTATCAGCTTTCTTACTTCCTCGTCAATGAGTTTGGAAGTTTCTTCTGAATATGGCTTGGTGAAAGAATTTTCATTCTGAGGGTCATAGAAACTTACATTCCCCACTTTCTCATTCATTCCATAGACAGTAACCATGGAATAAGCAATCCGGGTGATCTGCTGCAGGTCATTTTGAGCACCGGTGGAAATTTTATTGAAGAAAATATCTTCAGCCGCCCTTCCGCCCAATGTCATACAGATCTGATCCAGTAACTGATCGGTATTATAGAGATACTGTTCTTTCGGTGTATACTGTGCATATCCCAGCGCTGCTGTACCCCTCGGCACAATGGTTACTTTTAACAGCGGATACGCATGTTCCAGGTACCAGCCACAGATAGCGTGGCCTGCTTCATGATATGCAATGATCTTTTTCTCTTCGGGGGAGATAATCTTGTTTTTCTTTTCCAATCCTCCGATAACACGATCCACCGCATCCTGGAAATCACTCATGTCCACAGCTTCCTTGCCTTTACGGGCAGCGATCAGTGCGGCTTCGTTACAGATGTTGGCGATGTCCGCACCTGCGAATCCAGGAGTTTGCTCAGCCAGTTTATGAATATCCACCTGCTCTGAAACTTTGATCGGTTTCAGGTGTACTTTAAAAATCGCTTCGCGACCTTTTACATCCGGCTTGTCAATGGTTATCTGACGATCAAATCGGCCCGGACGCAACAACGCGGTGTCCAGAACATCCGGACGGTTGGTTGCCGCCAGTACAATGATCCCGCTTTCTCCACTGAATCCATCCATTTCAACCAGCAACTGGTTCAGGGTACTTTCTCTTTCATCATTGCTCATGATGGCATTTTTACCACGTGCGCGACCAATTGCATCAATCTCATCAATGAAAATGATACAGGGCGCTTTTTCACGGGCCTGCTTGAACAGGTCGCGTACCCGGCTGGCACCCACACCCACAAACATTTCGACGAAATCGGAACCACTCAGGCTGAAGAAAGGCACCTGTGCCTCACCTGCCATGGCTTTGGCAAGCAGGGTTTTACCGGTTCCCGGAGGACCTACCAGCAATGCACCCTTAGGTATCTTTCCACCCAGGTTGGTATATTTTTTTGGATTCTTCAGGAAGTCAACGATCTCCATTACTTCCACTTTAGCTTCATCGAGACCGGCAACATCGTTGAATGTTATGTTTACTTTGGTGCCTTTATCAAACAGCTGGGCCTTGGATTTTCCAATATTGAAAATACCACCCGGACCAGCACCGCCTCCGGCGCCACCGCCCATTTTCCGCATCAGAAGTACCCAGATGAGCACGATTATGAAAATCGGCAATACGAACTGGAAGATAGGTGCCAACCAATCGCCCTCTGTTTCATCAAGTCGCGGCACTTCATTCACCTGCGGGTTTTTGGTATAAAAATCTCGCAGGTCGTCGGTAAAGATTTCCGGTTTGGCAATGGTAAATTCAAATTGAGGGGCTTTATCACTCAAGGTTGCATTAAAACCTTTGGGTAATTTATCCTTATAAAATGGCTTGTTCAGGCTATCGCGTTTAATATAAACACGAACCAGGTTCTTGTTACTGATCAGCTCAATTTTGGCAACATCACCTTTTGTCAGCATTTCCTTAAACACATCAAAGTTGATTCGCTTGGCATCCGGGGTAAAGGAACTGAACAGGTTAAATCCAAGCAGGATTACCGCCAGCGCGCCCCACACCCAGTAAATATTAAAACGGGGTCCCCGGCGCGGATCATTTCCACCTCCATCCATTCTCGGCCTCATCCGGTTAAATCCTCCCCTGTCGTTTGATTTCAGATCTTCTTGTGACATATGTTAGATAACTATAAATATTTAATGCTTATGTGCCGTCTTTGTTCAAATGAAGTGGTTAAACTTATGACTCGTAATTGGTCATAGGTGCATCGCTCCACATTTCTTCCAGTTTGTAAAAGCGGCGGGTTTCAGGTTGCATAACATGCACCACCACATTTACATAATCGATTAAAATCCATTGGGCTGATTGCTGACCTTCATGCCGGTAGGGCGCTTCGCCCAGGGTTTCTTTTACTGATTGTTCAACGGAATCGGCAATGGCTTTTACCTGTGTATTGGTGCTGGCCTCACATATCACAAAGAAATCGGCAACAGCTTCATGAATCTTTCTGAGATCCAGGGAAACAATGTTTTCTCCCTTCTTATCCTGGATAGCCTTTATAATGGTGGTCAGGATTTTGGAATTTTTGGTAAGGCGAGTCACACTACTGCGTTGACGTGAAGCTAAAGCTGACAATGGTTCCAATAATCTATTCTTTTAGTGAACTAAAAACTGAAAATACTACATTCGTCCCGATCAAAAGTACTAATCTTTTGCGCAATCCTATGCCTCATTATCCTATAGGACATAAGCTTACGATTCTGGACTCCGTAGATAGCTCCAACAACTATGCCATGGGCCAGGTTCAGTCACAGAAGGCAGAACATGGATCCGCTTATTTTGCATTGGAACAAACAGCAGGAAAAGGACAAAGAGGCAAGCAATGGCAAAGTGAGCCAGCCACCAATATCATGGTAAGTATAGTGTTGGAAACCAGTCAGCTGGCGAGTTCGGACCTGTTTTACCTGAGTATGGCAATGGCGCTGGGAGCCCACGACTGGCTGGCTAAGCATGCCGGAGAGGAGACCCGGGTTAAGTGGCCGAATGATCTTTTCTGGCGTGACAGAAAGGCAGGCGGTATCCTGATCGAAAACAAATGGTCCGGTTCAGATTGGCAGTTTGCCGTAGTAGGACTTGGTATCAATGTGAACCAGGTAGTATTTGAAGAAACGGGTCGGAAACCGGTTTCGCTTCGGCAAATAACCGGAAAAACCTATGACCTGATGCAGGAAACCCGTAAACTCTTTGAAAACCTGGAGTTCCGATGGCAGCAGTTGCGAGATGGGAAGAGATCAATATTGCATAAGGATTACCAGGCGCATCTGTTTGGAAAAGGAAAAATCTGCCGCTTTCGTAAGAATACTATTGTTTTTGAAAGCCTGGTGCTTGGTGTGGATTCAAACGGAGAACTCCTGACCAGGGATCAAACCGACCGCCGATTCCGGGTTGGAGAGATAGAGTGGATATAATCAGGTTAGATTTTCTGACTGGGCAAAATTGGGTATGAAAGAATACTTGTCCTCCAGGAAAGGATCCTGCTCTGCTTCGCGGGCCTCCACTTCAAAGCGATTCATATAATAGCCTTTTCTAACGGATTCCACCAGGTATAGAAACAGAAAACGAATCCAGCCATATTGCCGGAACTGCCGGATATGCGCCAATTCATGCCGAAGCCACCGTTTGTTTCTCAGAAATTCCTGGGGCTGCGTGTTATAAAGATGAATGGTTGTGCCCAGCACCATAGCCATTTTATCAGCTTTCATCCTTTTGGCCGCCAGTTTTGCCCAAAAGGAATCTTCCTTAATATGAAAGGTGTCAGCCATATGTAACCACGATGTTAACACATTGTGCCTATATCTGGCTGACACCGATCGAAAATTATTTTAGCGTAATATCAGCCCACTGCCAGGCTTTTTGGAAACGGGATTGCGCTTCCCTTGCTGCAGCCGTTTTCCCCTGGCCGGTCAGCGCTTTTTGAAGGCCATGTAACGCCCATCCATTTTCCGGGAAGGTTTCCAGGTCTTCCCGATACACTTTCTCAGCTGCCTCAAACTGGCCGGATTTTATCAACCAGCTCCCTAATCGTAAACGATTGGAAAAAAACCAGTCGGGTGGTTCATTGTAATTCAACTGATCTTCCAGTTTAACAGCCTCCCTGAATTGTGTTATGGCCAGCTCCACTTTTCCCAGCCGGGCGTTCAATTCACCTTTCAGAATGAGAACCGCCATATCTACCAGTTGCTGGGCTGAATTTAAATCCCAGATCATGTAATTTTTCAGGGTTCCTTCAGCGGAAATTTTTTCCAGGGCATTTAGTTCCAGGCCTGCATTTTTATAGTCCGATTTACCTGCAAATGCCAATCCTCTTGCGTAATGCCAGATGGCCCTGGGATATTTCAATGATTCACCGGGCATGGGTAACCGAAGAATATCCTCCCATTTTTCAAGCTGGGCCAGCACATAGTAGGGGATGCTGTAGAAATGCTGAACAGTAATGCTCTCCGCCAGGTATTTTTTATCTGCCTGCCTTGATACAGCCCATGCTGCATCGATTGCTTTTTTAGAGCTTCCTTCGAGGAAAGCGCAGGCCGCCAGAAAATGAATGTTATGCGGATATAACATCATCGGATAAAAACCTTCTGCCCGACACTGACTGATATAAGCACTGTCAGAAGCAGCTGCAGCCTCATTAACCAGTACACCTTGGTGATAATGACCAGTACGGATATAGGTGTGAGAGGGCATATGAACAAGGTGGCCATTCCCTTTCGCAAGCTCGCCAAGCCGATTTGCATATGGCAACGCTCTCTCCGCCTGCCTGGACGCCTCAGTAAGATGTATGTAATAATGAATGGCACCCGGATGCTCCGGCCATTTTTTCAAAACAGACTCAATGGTTGAAAGGGTATATTCCGTCCATGGCTGGGCTGTGCCATCTTTTAACCAGAAATTCCAGGGATGTTCATTCATTAAGGCATCGATATAGAGCACTGCTATTTCTGCGTTGGCCGGATTCGTTTCATACATTTTTTTCATTGCCGCAGAATAGGCCTCGTTATAGGGTGTCAGGTCGTCCACCTTGTTTTCAGGAAACCGCAGATCAAGTGCTTCAATAAGACCTTTTTCTGTAAGAGTTGCAGTTGCTATCCTCGCTTTTGCATTTTCAATAGCTGCATTAATATCTTTCAGCAAGGCAGGATTCAGGGCAGCATTATAATTTGGGCCCAGAACCATTGCCATTCCCCAATAAGGCATAGGAGCGGTTGGATCCAGACGGATAGCCGTTTTGAAGGAACGTCCGGCCTCACCGTGATTGAAGGCATACAACTGACTTAATCCCTGATCAAAATAAAACTGAGCTGAATCCACTTTAGTGGTGACAGGAAAATGAACCAATTTAAACGCTTTTATTAGCGGGCCATGCTCATCACTTAGCTTAGCGAGGTCAAGCACCGGCGCACAATAAATGCTGGAGGAGGTTACTAGATTGTTGTCTGAAGCAACCGGACTTTTATTTATCAGAAAAAGGAAAAGCCCCATTGCCAATGGCAATAGCAATAAATTTTTCATGTCAAAATGGTTTAATGGTTAATTAGAAAATGACATGCAAGATATTGCCGCTAACCAGCCCTTACGCTTCTTAAAGGTACAACTGGTTTATGTAATATGTCAACAGGAACGAAATCCGGACAAATGGTATATTCCCGGGATGCTTCTATCCTTACTTTATAGCGTCCAGGATTTCTTCCGCATGCTGTTTGCTTTTGGGTTTCAGGAACACTTTCTCGATGATCCCTTTTTCATTGATCAGAAAAGTGGTTCTGTGCAGTCCCATGTATTTACGGCCATATAATTGTTTCTCCCCCCAAACTCCATACTTTTCAATGATGGCATGTTTTGTATCTGCTATCAAAGGAAATGGCAATTGATGGCGCTCTTCGAATTTTTTGTGACTGCTCACTTCATCCGGTGATACCCCGATCACCTGGATTCCATTTGCCTGGAGCAGGCTGTAATTATCACGCAGATTGCAGGCTTGCACCGTACAGGTTGGTGTCATATCCTGCGGATAAAAATAAAGTGCTACTTTTTTACCTTTAAAATCAGAAAGCTTTACTGTTTTCCCATTCTGATCTTTTCCACTAAATACCGGCGCCTTAACGCCCGCCTCCAACTTATTCATAGAGTATTTCTTTGTCTCCCTTGTTTCCTTTGTCTCCCTTGTCTCCTTTTCCTTACCTCCTTATCCTCCACTTCTCTTCCCTTTCATTACCCGCTTCATCAACTGCTACAATTCTTAATTCATGTTCACCGGGAGGACAGTGTTCATCAAACACATAAATAAAATTTTTCCCTTTGTCATTTGTAAAACGGATCCATTTCCCATCCAGTTCCGTTCTCAGCACTTTCCATTTTCCAAAATTGTCCGTAACGGTAAAAACAACACGCGATGCCGCCGAAAGGTTGGCTCCATCTTTGAATCCGACAGGGATAATTTCAGGTGCCGTGGTATCAAGAACTAATTGAAAGGATCCAAATTCACGGAATCCGGCAAGCGCCCAATCTTCTTCCCAGCTAACTTTCTGAACCTCCTTGCGGGTGCCGGTAATCCGTTGCATGATTACTTTCGATTTATGAAAATCTGTAAGAGATTCGGTCAACCGGATCCGCACCATCATGGCATCCTGCAGGGGGATGGAAGGAGTTCCAATCGTATGAACGGAAGAAACCACACCCGCTCCCATTGCCGGTTGTTTTCTGTGCACCAGGCTGACAGAATCATAGAGGGTTCTTTCCCCAATGATAAACTCACATTCCTCCGACTCGAAGATATCCACCATCATCGGGTAAAAGCGTTTACCCGGTAATGCCAGTCTGGGTGCTTGTACTCCATTGAATTTTACCGGCACTTTAACCTTGCTTGCATTTCCATAGGCATCTTTTACCACGATTGACAATTCATGCACCAGCCCATCTGATAAATCCACTACTCCGTCGCCATTGAATCTCGTATAAATCGAATTGATATAACCCGGTAATTCACTCAGGTGTTGCAGATAAGAGCCTCCACCCTGTTTGGTTTTATAATCGATATGCGCGTTCAGGTAACGGGTGGCATCATAGCTGATCTGATCCATCCGGAATCCGACTACCGGTTGCTCTTCATCAAACAAAACCGCTTCAAAAACACCATTAAGGTTGGAAGAACCGGAATGCGTATCATAGGTTGTAAGCGCCAGGCTTACTTTGGGTGTGCTCACTGTTTGTACGGCCGTACTGTATTCCCCACTTCCTTTGTTAACAACAGGTACAAGCCTGGGCGATTGTTCGTATACGGATTTGGTTCTATCGTAGATGGCTACCCGAAGAATGGTAGGTTTGGTCTGGTCTGCTAATGGAAAACCAAACAGCATCGGATTCAGATTGACCTCATCAGAAGTTCGTCTGATTTCAAAATGAAGGTGTGGTGCCTGTGAACCTCCGGTATTACCGCTGTTTGCCAGAAACTGACCTTTTTTTACAGGAAACCTTTCGGCAGGAACCTCATCGTTCAGATACCAGGATTCCTTCTTGTATTGCAAGTCTTTCACCCATTTTTCCAGTTCCGGGAAAAAATCATTCAGGTGACAATAAACTGTTGTAAGTCCATTTGGATGATTCACATAGATGGCTCTTCCGAATCCGCCAGGTTCCACTTTGATCCGACTGATATAGCCCTCCGCCGAAGCAAACACTTTCAGGTTTTCACGGCGTTCCGTTTTAAGGTCAAGCCCCATGTGATAATGATTGGGACGGAGCTCACCGAAATTTCCACTCAGGCTGATCGGGATGGAAAGTGGATTACTGAAATAACCTTTTGGATAATCCGGACTGGGCGGAAACTGGGCCCGGACCAAACTGCTAAGAAAAAGGGCCATCAGGGTAAGTCGAATCATCGGCTTTTTTTTGTTGAAGCCGCAAAGATAAGCAGGGAAGGGGGGAATGGAGGAGGGAGGAATGGAACGTAGAAATTTTTTAGTTGTTTAAACAACTTGTTAAATTAAAATAAATGATCGGTTTAGGTATGGCTTTTGCAAACATGGAACAGCGTTTGTTGTTATACAAGTGTCTAAACAATGAGGCTTGGCTTGCAGCAATTTTATAAAGGTTAAATAGAATGGTATGAAAAGATTCCAACAAAAAGCAGTAGTGATGGTGGTAATGGTAGTGGGATCCCTGATCGGGGCTTTTAAAGGTCAGGAGGCCCGCCAGAAATGGATGTTCAGAATCCTGAGCAAGCAGGAAGAAAAGCAATCCCGTGCGATCCGTAAAGCGGAAGTACGCAAAGGGAAGGTTTTGCTGGATGACATCGAAATGGCGGCATATCACAATAGTTAATGCACCTCTTCCGCATAAAGCAGGCCTTCACCCCGGTGAGGGCCTTTTTTTATGCCTCCCTTTCCACCCGACCAGTGCCACCGGTCAGATGGCACCGGTCGGGTGAAAATTAATCAGGGAATATTGCTTCCCGGACCGTACTTTTGCGCAATTTATTTTTCCGCAACCATGCCAAAAGACAATTCCATCAAATCTGTTCTGATCATCGGTTCAGGACCCATTATCATCGGACAAGCCTGCGAATTCGATTATTCCGGAACCCAGGCTGCACGTAGTTTACGCGAAGAAGGGATTAAGGTAATTCTGATCAACAGCAATCCAGCTACGATCATGACCGATCCCATGATGGCCGACCGTGTGTATCTTCTCCCTCTGACAGTAGAAAGTATTGAACAGATCCTGGAAGAAAACCAGATTGATGCAGTATTGCCTACCATGGGCGGACAAACGGCGCTCAACCTGGCCAAGGAAGCAGAGGACCTGGGAATTTGGGAAAAATATGGCGTGAGGTTGATCGGTGTAGACATCAAAGCAATCGATAAAGCCGAAGACCGCGAAAAATTCCGCCAGTGGATGATTCAACTCGGAGTGCCGGTAGCAACTGCAAAAACAGCCAACAGTTTCCTGGAAGGAAAGGAGTTTGCCCAGCAGATCGGTTTCCCCCTGGTAATTCGTCCCTCCTTCACCCTGGGTGGAACCGGCGGTGGATTCGTGCATGACAAAGAAGACCTGGATGAAGCCCTGAATCGCGGATTGCAAGCCTCCCCCATTCACGAAGTACTGGTTGAACAGGCTGTACTCGGTTGGAAAGAATTTGAGCTTGAACTGCTCAGGGATGCCAATGACAATGTGGTGATCATCTGTACTGTGGAGAACTTTGATCCCATGGGTGTGCATACCGGGGATTCCATCACGGTGGCTCCTGCGATGACACTCTCCGATACAGCCTTCCAGTTGATGCGCAATACCGCCATCAATATGATGCGTGACCTGGGTAATTTTGCCGGAGGTTGTAACGTTCAGTTCGCACTGAACCCAGCCACGGAAGAGATTATCGCTATTGAGATCAACCCCCGCGTAAGTCGTTCCTCCGCTCTTGCCTCAAAAGCAACCGGATACCCCATCGCAAAAATTGCCGCTAAACTGGCCATCGGGTATACACTGGATGAATTGGAAAACCAAATCACGAAAAGTACTTCCGCATACTTCGAGCCCGCATTGGATTATGTAATCGTGAAAATTCCCCGCTGGAATTTCGACAAATTCAAAGGGGCCAATGATACACTTGGATTGCAGATGAAGAGTGTGGGTGAAGTGATGGGTATCGGCCGGAGCTTTACGGAAGCCGTACAGAAAGCCTGCCAGAGCCTGGAAAATAATGCAGTCGGACTCGGCTACTATGGCAAGAGTCAGATGCATGCGGAAGAGTTAATTGAATATATTAAAACACCGAAATGGGATCGCATTTTCCGTATCAAAGATGCCCTGATGCTCGGTGTTAGTATCAACACCATCTCAAAAGCTACGAATGGTATTGATCGCTGGTTCCTTTATGAGATCCAGAAGATTGTTAACCTGGAAAAAGAAATCGCCAAATACAAACTGGCCACTCTTCCCATTGAGCTGCTTCGCGAAGCAAAACTCCATGGATTCAGCGACGAACAAATCTGCCGCATCATGCAGGATGGTCATGAAGATGATCTCTATACAAAACGTAAAGAAGCCGGTATCCGAAGGGTCTATAAAATGGTAGATACCTGTTCCGCGGAGTTTGAAGCAAAAACACCTTATTTCTATTCCACTTTTGAAGAAGGTGGCGAAAACGAAAGCAAGGTTACCGATAAGAAAAAGATTGTGGTACTCGGTTCTGGTCCCAATAGAATTGGACAGGGTATCGAATTTGATTACTGCTGTGTACACGGGTTACTGGCTATAAAGGAATCCGGTTACGAGGCCATCATGGTAAATTGTAACCCGGAAACCGTTTCAACTGATTTCGATATCGCAGACAAATTGTATTTCGAACCTGTTTTCTGGGAACATCTCTGGGAAATCATCGAACATGAGCAGCCCGAAGGCGTAATCGTTCAATTAGGCGGACAAACGGCACTCAAACTTGCACAAAGGTTGAATGAAAAAGGAATCCGCATCATTGGGACCTCTTTTGATAATATGGATATCGCTGAAGACCGCGGCCGCTTCAGCGATATGCTGAAAGAACTGGGTATTCCTTATCCTGATTATGGTACAGCATACGATGTGGATGAAGCAGTGGAAGTGGCCAATCGCGTTGGCTATCCTGTGCTGGTGCGACCCTCTTATGTATTGGGCGGACAAAGAATGCGGATCGTAATCAACGACGAAGAAGTGGAAAAGGCAGTAGTTAGTCTGCTGAAACATATCCCCGGTAACAAGATACTGATTGACCATTTCCTGGATCGCTGCCAGGAAGCGGAAGTGGATGCCATCTTTGATGGTGAGAATTTCCATGTAATGGGTGTAATGGAACATATTGAACCGGCAGGCATCCATTCGGGAGACTCCAATGCAGTGCTGCCAGCTTTCAACCTGACCCCGCTGGAGGTGACCACCATGGAATATTATTCGGAGAAAATTGCAAGAGCTTTAAATATCAAGGGACTGATCAATATTCAGTTCGCCATTAAGGATGGAAAAGTTTACGTGATTGAAGCGAACCCACGTGCTTCCCGTACTACCCCATTCATCGCGAAAGCATATCAGATTCCTTACCTGAATATTGCTACGAAAGTGATGATAGGTGTGAACAAACTCACTGATTTCAAATTCGAGAAAAAACTGAAAGGATTTGCAATCAAGGAGCCCGTGTTCAGTTTCAACAAGTTTCCTGGCGTGAATAAAGAACTCGGTCCGGAAATGAAAAGTACTGGTGAAGCCATCCGCTTTGTAAAAGACCTCCGCGATCCTTATTTCCGGCAGTTGTACAAAGACCGCTCGATGTACCTCAGCAAATAAGATCCTTTACTCAATTTGTACAATCCCCTGCGTCAACCCGGCCCAGGGGATTTTTCATTCCTTCATCCCCCGGTCGGGTGCCACCCGACCGGTGAAGGGAAACTGCAATCTTGGCAGTAAGTTTAAAACCGGAACGATGTTTGAACATTGTATGTGCAATTAATAACACCAAACACACATTATGCATTACCTCGAACAGCTGAACTGGCGTTATGCCACCAAGCGATACAATGGAGAACCCGTACCGGAAACAAAGCTTCAAAACATACTGGAAGCTATAAAATTGGCACCCAGTTCACTCGGACTTCAACCTTTTGAAGTGCTGGTAATTGAGGATCCTGAGCTAAGAGAAAAGCTCGCACCCGCAGCCTACAACCAGCCTGCTATTACAGAAAGCGGCGCCCTGCTGGTTTTCACAGTCTGGAAGAACATTACTAATGACCAGGTGGACGCCTATATTGATCAAATGGCCCGGATTCGGCAGGTTCCCGTCGAATCACTTGACGGATTTAAAAACATGATCCTCGCCAATACGGAAGGTAAATCAGCTGCGGACCTATTTCAGTGGAACGCCCGTCAGGCCTATATCGCGCTAGGATATGCCACAGCGGCAGCCGCTCTAGAAAAAATTGACAGTACACCGATGGAAGGTTTTAATCCCGAAAAAGTAAATGAAATCCTGGGGCTGGATGAAAATGGCACCAGTGCCGTACTCCTCCTGGCGCTCGGTTTCCGGGATGAGGAAAAAGATCCTCTTGCCAAACTTCCCAAAGTAAGACGTGAAGTAAGTTTGAGGGAACTGTCATTCAACATGAACTAAACAGACAAGCAATCAGGGTTAAAAAACCCTTGCAGGGAAACCAGACGGGCACTAGTTTTCAGGGAGATCAACAGCTATGCAAAAAGATGCAGCTCCCTGGATGGCAGCCCCCTTTATCCGCCTGGTTTTACCCTTTATTGGTGGTATCGGGTTGGGAGACAATTTGCTGCCCCGCTGTATAGAGTTAAGTTCAGCGGCATCCATCGTTTTGCTCTTGAGCTGTTTTCTATTTCACCAACTCATGCAAAATCAGTTGCAGGCATTCAACCGTTTATTTGGTTGTTGCCTGCAATTTTTTTTAGTATCCCTGGGTTGGACCAGCCTGCTCCTTCATGATATCCGGCACTCCCCCAACTGGATCGGCCATCAGTTGAATCAGCAAATCCTGATAATGGCTGAACCAGAGGCGCTTCCCTCATTAGGAGCCAAATCCGCCCGATTTACCATGCAGGTTAAATCAGTAATTACCAAAGACGGAATCAACCAGCAACGTAAAGGTCGTTTCCTGTTATACCTTCCAAAGGATCAATCCGGATACCTGCAACCTGGTACAACTTATCTCCTCCCTGCCGACCGGTTAAAAACCCTGATACCCAACCGAAATCCGGGAAGTTTTGATTTCGCACTCTACAACCGGAAAAAAAACATCTTTCACCAGTTATACCTCGACAGTAGCCAGCTTGTTGAATTTCCAGCTACCTATGAAAACCGGTATCGCAAATGGTTAACGAGCGCACAACAAATAGCACTTGAAGCCATGGATTCCTCGATTCAGGTTCCACATAACCAACTGGCAAAAGCTCTGCTGATCGGTTACCGGGAAGAAGTGGACAGGGAACTGCTGGATACCTATTCGCAAACCGGGGTAGTACACGTTATAGCGGTATCTGGCATGCACCTGGGACTCATTTTCCTAATCCTTCAGCGAATCCTCGTATTCCCGGAAAGCAGATTTCCCTTCACCAAATGGATAAAATTCCTCCTGGTGGTTGCATTTACCTGGTTTTTTGCGGCAGTGGCAGGGAGTGCCGGATCCATCATCCGTGCAGCTTCCATGTTTAGTTTCATACTCTTTGCCAAACTTCTCCGCAAACCGGTGAGTTCCTTTCAATCCATTTCCCTCACTGCTTTTATACTCCTGCTGATAGACCCCAATTGGCTTTGGGATGCCGGATTTTTGTTCTCCTTTGCAGCCCTCCTGAGCATTGTGCTGTATCAAAAAAGTTGGGTAACCCTGGTATCGGTTCAGAACCCCTTCATGAAAGCTGTCTGGGAATTAAGTGCCGTAACGATCGCTGCCCAAATCCTGACCATTCCAATTTGCATCCTGTTATTTCACCAGCTTCCAGTCTATTTCCTACCTGCCAACCTAATGGCTGTACCCTTATCCAGCATGGCCCTTATTGGTACCCTGGCCATCTGGATGATAGCAGCCATTGGATTAACATTCCCCCTCCTGGGTACCTTTACGGGTTATCTGATTCATTGGATGAATCTTGGAATTGAGCAGATCAGTCGCTTACCAGGCGCACTGATCCCTGATATCAACTGGACCTCTAGCCAGGTTATGCTCGCTTATTTTTTACTGGTCGTGCTGACAGGCTGGTTAAAATTCCGCAAGCCACGATTATTCATATTCTCCCTGATACTGCTCACAGGATTTCTAACACTCAGGCTTAGCCAGAAATGGAACCAGGCGAAACAGGAACTTTTACTGCTCCATCATCTGCCAGGCAAGTCAATCCTGACTATTATCAGCGGAACAACAGCTCATTTTTACCTGAACCGATTCTCACCCCCAACGCATAAAACGCTGGATGATACCCGCAGACATTTTGGTATTAATACAAGTCAGTACGCTACTGCCAGTATAATAAACTTTGAAAACCAGCTACTCGCCCTGCCGCGAAACAATAGAGAATTGGTACAATACCTTGAGCTGGACCCCGATTATCTCCTGCTTAACAGGCAGATCAGTTCCATACAGGCTCTTTTGAATAGACCCGCAAAAAGAACGTTCCTGTTAATAGACGGATCAGTTCCCGAATCGCGGGCAGCCCAATGGCATTCAGCACTCTCAAGGGCCGGCTACCGGGTCCATTCAACCTGGCAGGAAGGTGCGTTTTGTCAATCCCTTTCAACCATTCCTCCCAATCCCATACCGGAAAAATGAATTCGAAACCGTAGCTTTGCGCCTTCTGTCGAAGTTTTGCTTGCCCATCTTTTAACTGATAATTCCTTGGTATGAACAAGAAGATCCAGTCTGCATTGATTTCCGTTTTTTACAAAGACGGTTTAGAGCCCCTAGTACAACTCCTGCACGAACAGGGAGTAACGATTTATTCAACCGGTGGCACCCAGCAATTCATTGAAAAACTGAATCTTCCCTGTGTTCCTGTGGAATCTGTTACTTCTTATCCTTCCATTTTAGGCGGACGGGTAAAAACCCTTCACCCTAAAGTATTCGGAGGTATTCTGGGCAGAAGAGCCAATGAGCAGGATCTGAGCGAAATGAAAGAATTTGAAATTCCGGAACTGGACCTCGTTATTGTAGATCTCTATCCCTTTGAAGAAACCGTAGCCAATACAAGTGATGAGCAGGCCATTATTGAAAAAATTGATGTCGGTGGTCCGTCTATGATCCGCGCGGCTGCGAAAAATCACAAGGATGTTGTGGTGATCGCTTCCAAACAGGATTACAGCTTATTGGAAAACATGTTAAGAGATCAGAACGGCAGTACCACACTCGAACAACGCAAACATTTTGCGGCAAAAGCATTTGAAGTGTGCGCGCATTATGATGTGGCTATCTCACAATACTTCACACCTAAACAGGATAATTATTTCCTGGCTTCCATACCTTCACCAAAAATCATGCGCTATGGTGAAAACCCGCATCAGCAGGGTATTTTCTATGGCCAACTGGATACACTTTTTACCCAGCTCAATGGTAAAGAACTCTCCTATAACAACCTGGTTGACGTAGATGCCGCAGTACAACTGATCCGTGAGTTTGATTCTAACGTTAATGTACAACCGGAGTATACGTTTGCCATCATCAAACATACCAATGTATGTGGTATCGCTGCAAGAGCATCTGTTAAGCAGGCATGGGATGCAGCACTGGCAGGAGACCCGGAAAGCGCTTTTGGCGGTGTACTTGTATGCAATGGTACGATCGACAGTTCTACTGCAAATGCCATCAATGAAATTTTCTTTGAAGTTTTAATTGCTCCACAATTTGAACCTGCTGCTTTAGATATACTGAAATCCAAGAAAAACAGAATTCTCCTGCAGCAAAAAAAATCCGTGAGCGGTTCCCACCAATACAAATCCATGCTGAACGGAGTACTGGTTCAACAGCATGATGAAGGCAATTATGAAAAATGGGAAGAAGCCGGTGGTCGCACTACTACCGACGCTGAAAGAGCGGATCTTGAATTTGCCAACCTCGTTTGCAAACACCTGAAGAGCAATGCAATTGCCCTTGTGAAAAACAAGCAACTGATTGGTAAAGGATGCGGCCAAACCAGCCGGATTGATGCGCTGCGTCAGGCTATTGAAAAATCAAAACAATTTGCTTTCGATTTGAAAGGTGCAGTGCTGGCAAGTGATGCATTTTTTCCGTTCAACGATTGCGTTCAGATGGGTCATGAAGCCGGTATAGAGGCATTCATTCAGCCGGGTGGATCCATCCGTGATAAAGACTCTGTAGAGTATTGCCAGCAACACCAGCTCGCACTGGTGATGACAGGCATGCGTCATTTCAAACATTAAACGAAAAGCGAGGACTGTTTGGCAAAGCTGCTGGCCTCCATGAATCCACTAAGCCTTCACAAAAGAGGGACACATGCCAAAGCATTATTAGCGCTGGCTGCCGTTAGCTTTTTATGGGGTACTACCTGGGTTGGCTCCAAAGCAGGTGTAAAATACATGCCTGCACTACAACTAGCCAGCATTCGTCAAATGCTTGGGGGTGCCCTGTACATCGGATTCTTTATGGCCAAGGGCCGCGCTTTCCCCAGGGGGAAAGAATGGTGGCCCATCCTGACTTTGAGTTTTCTAAATTTCTTCCTCAGCAACAGTTTCTCCACCTGGGGAGTTAAATACATTTCCAGCGGGTTAGGCGCCATCATCGGAGCAGTATTCCCACTCTGGCTGGTTGTTATTGCGCTGATCGCGGGTAACTCGAAGCTGACGACCAAATCGATCATTGGTTTCCTGCTTGGATTTGCAGGCATCTGCATCATCTTTTATGATCACCTGGCAGATTTTTTAAACCCTGAATTCAGGTTTGGCATTTTTCTATCGGTAATGGGTACACTAAGCTGGGCCTTCGCAACACTTTATACAAAAAAACAGGTACTGGGTTTCAATCCTTATTTCTCCATCGGTTTGCAGATGATGATTTCAGGTATCGCCCTGTTTGGTGTAACCCGCATCACGGGCGAACATATTCCTATAACCGAAATACCGATGCCCTCCTGGATAGCGATCCTTTATCTCGCGGTAGCAGGTTCTGTCCTGGCGTTTATGGCTTATCTATACGCTTTACAGCACCTGCCTACAGAGCAGGTTTCTATTTACGCATATATCAATCCGATAGTTGCCCTTTTACTTGGCACCTGGTTGTTTGATGAAAAACTCAACGCCTATATTCTGATTGGCGGAGTAGTTGCATTGATTGGAGTATACCTGGTAAACGAAGCCTTCCGGAAAAAACAAATTGTCTCCGATCAACCAACCGCATCCCAATAAGCGTCCTCTTTCATAAAGATTTCGTACAGGTCGCGCCAGCCGGCATATTTTGGATCGGATCCCAAATAGTTATTATGCCAGATCGTAATGAAAATTCCCTGTACCTTTTTTACCGCCACATAATACTTCATGAGCTCAGTATATGCCTGCTGTGGAGTCAGCTTTTGCTCAAAAAATGCATTGACCTCCATAAAACAGAAGGGATACAAACGAAGTGCTGTTGCTGAATTGGTCTCAAGGTTAAACCAGTAGAAGGAGGATGCAACGGAAGCCCTGAAACCATTGATTGTTCCATAACCCATGGAATAATCTTTTTGTATTCCTGAGTCCAGCAGGCGTTGGTAACCACCGGGCAATGTGAACTTGATAAAATGCTGGCGACTTTTTTCAATTGGTATGTCGGAAACCGCCTCCAGCCATTCTTTCTCCTCCCGCAAAATGGTGTTGCCATCTTCCACACTGCTCTGCCAGGAAGGATGTAAACCGATTTTGTAAACGGATGCATAATAATTGATCAAGTCCTGGAAAGGCTTATATGAAGTTGAAATATTCTTGTCCAGTCCCACCTGTTTTTGCGCCACCAGGAAAAAATAAATTGGTTTAACCCGGCAATACAAATGAAGGGCATCGAGCCATTCATAGGCATCAAAAGGATCTTTCATCTTTCCTCTTAAAACCTTCCAACGTTCAATTGCTTGTTTAACATCTCCATGTAAAAAAGAACGTGCTGTACCTCCGATATTGCGCAGCCATCCTTTACCCTGATAGCTATACAGCATATCGATGTCGTAGGTGGGAACAAAACGATAACTTCTGCGTTTAAAAACGGCCGTCGGAAAGATGGCTGATAGTTCTTCTCGCCAGGCCATCAGCCATTCATTGATCAATGGGCGATCCAGGAATCCTTCCCTGAATGCAAGTGAAGCCTTATGAGAAAATCGGCCGAATTCATCTTTTTCATGCGGCAGGTATTCTTCATATCGTGAGAGCAAATAAAAGATAGCAGCAAAAAGATCAAAACTCAAGCCGGCTTGTTGCCTGTAAAAGAAAACCGGCAGATTTTTCCATCGTCCCATCTTTATATCCTGCACTGCAATGCCCGTTTCCCGAAGCAACGAATGTGGGCGAATCGTATGATATACGCCTTCAAAATCCTGCTCACTGTAATTGATCCGAACTCCTTCAAAATGCAGAAAGGTATTCATGTCCTGGCAGATCACAGCCCTTTCCATCAGCATTTCCTCACTGATAAAATCCAGCACATAGGCGAGTCGGGGGGAAGGGTCAGGGCAATATACCAGCATATTAGTTAGCGGGGTGTTTATCGCGCCAGAGCTGGTTGAAGGATTTCTCCGGGAAATGCAGATCAGCCCTGTGTGTATTCCATCCCTTCACCATCTTGTTAACAACCCAGTCTTTCATTCCTGCTTTACCTTTATTCATCCATTTCCGTTGCAGCATGGCAATTTTCCATCCTTTCCAGGCTATGCGTTCTACAAAAGGACTATACCCTTCCCGAACTGCTTCCGCCCTGTTTTCCAGTAGCAGTTCATGCAGATTAATCTTTACAGAACAAACTTCCGTGCAATTGCCACAAAGAGAGGATGCATGGCTCAGGTGTTTCCATTCATTCAGGTCGCGCAAATGTGGTGTGATCACACTTCCAATGGGACCACTATAGGTGGTGCTATAGGTATGTCCACCAACATTTTTATAAACCGGGCAGGCATTCAGACAGGCACCGCAACGAATGCAATACAAACTCTCCCTGGTTTTGGGATTGGCAAGCAGGTTGGTTCGACCATTATCCAGCAGAATAACGATCATTTCCTTCGGACCATCGGTTTCGCCTGGTTGCCTCGGACCACTGATGATACTATTATAAACGGTCAGCCACTGACCGGTTCCATAGGTTGCGAGCAATGGCCAGAATAGTCCCAGATCCTGCATAGAGGGGATCATTTTTTCAATTCCCACTACCACAATATGGGTGGAAGGCCAGGCGCAACTCAGGCGGGCATTCCCTTCGTTTTCCGTAACCGCCACGCCTCCAATATCACTGATCAGAAAATTCGCACCGGTTACACCCACTTCGGCCTGTATGTATTTTTCTCTCAGTCTTGCTCTTGCTTCAAGCGTCAATTGTTCCGGATTCAGCTTTGGATCGGTTCCCAGTTTTTCGGCAAATAATTTGGCTACATCCTCCTTGCTTTTATGCATGGCCGGAGTAACGATATGATAGGGAGATTCGCCGTCCAGTTGCTGGATATATTCTCCAAGGTCGGTCTCAACACTTTCGATATGATGTTTCTCCAGGAACTCGTTTAACCGTATCTCTTCCGTAACCATGCTCTTGCTTTTGACAAGGGTTTTACAGCCCTTATCCCGGCAGATTTCAAGAATGGCTTCTCTGGCCTGGTCAGCAGTTTCCGCCCAAATCACTTTTCCACCCCGGGCAGTAAAATTGGCCTCAAAATTTTCGAGTTGCTGATCCAGGGTTTCGATAGCCCTCCATTTGATATTCTTGGCTCTTTCGCGAGCCAGTTCCAGATCACTGAATTGCTGTTTACCCAGGGGCACAACGGAATTGTACCGTCCGATATTAAAATTGATTTTACGGCGGTGGTCAAGATCCGCCGCCTTAATCGTGCTTTTAGCCAGGAAACCTGATTTATAGTCTGTACTCATCCTGCCTGGTTTTTACCGTGATACTGATGATAATAAGCATCCAGCCCCTCATAATATTCCTGCCCGTATTTGCGAATCAGGGCCTCTTTGAGGAACTGATAAACCGGAACTTTCAGTTTCTTTCCCAGTACACAGGCCGGTGCGCACAGGACTTCCCGTGGTTCATAATTAAGCATATCATACTCTTTGCCGGATTTGATCCGGATCGGGAAAAGGTGGCAACTGATGGGCTTTTTCCAACTAATCCTGCCATCATTATAAGCCTGTTCAAATGCACATTTCAAAATGCCTTTTTCGTCGTGGTACCCATAGGCGCAGATGCCACCATTAACAGCTGGGGTAACCCACCCGAATTCTTTATCATACTGGTAACGGCCAACCCGCTCAATTTCACGTAATCCATCCAGTGCGAGGTATGGCTTTACGGTTTCAAATACCTCATTAATGATATCTAATTCATCTGTTTCAAGCGGTGCACCGGTATCCCCATCCTCGCAACAGCCCCCTTTACATTTGTTGAGATCGCATACAAACTGTTCTTCCAACACCTCATCACTAACCAGGGTATGTTCTATAACGATCATGCAGTGTATTTTGACAAAGTTAATTCTTCGAAAAATTAATAGTACCTTTTTTTAATAAATCAGCCAACATGAAACCGGTACTGCTATTACTGTCAATGCTATTGCAGACAATACTGCTGGCACAAACACCGCCTGCCAGCAAAACCAACAGTTTTGTTCCAGTAGCAGCCAACCGTATTGATCAGCTTATTCAACAATATGTCGATAATCAATGGATTGCAGGTGCTACTGCCATTGTCATGAAAGAGGGTCAAATTGTATACCATAAAGCATTTGGCAGCAGTAATATCTCAACCAAAGAGAAAATGCGGACCGATCACATCTTCCGGATTGCATCTCAAACCAAGGCAATAACCAGTACGGCCGTGATGATTTTACTCGAAGAGGGCAAGCTGTTACTGGATGAGCCGGTTGAAAAATACATTCCGGCTTTCTCCAAAGTTGCCGTCCTGGATAAATTTAATAATGCAGATTCCAGTTTTACTACCAAACCGGTTAAAGGGAAGATTACGATCCGGCACCTGCTTACCCATACTTCCGGTATTGGATATGCGCAAATTGGATCAGAAACCTATAATGCAATGGCAGCCAAAGCGGGTGTATTTGGTCAGATTGGTGTGCCTTTTCATTCGCTGGAGGAACAGGTAAATAAGATTGCAGCCATTCCACTTGAACATCAGCCGGGAGAAAAATGGACGTATGGTTTGAATACAGATGTGTTGGGCAGGCTCGTTGAAGTGGTAAGCAAACAATCTCTGGCAGATTTTTTTCGTACCCGGATCTTTGAACCCCTGGGCATGAAAGATACCTGGTTCTATCTTCCATCCGATAAACAAAAACGATTAGTGGCATTACATGGTGAAGACTCACTTAAAAAAGTTACCACCATGAAAGAGGAACTGGATGTCAATGGCACCAGCCTGCTTGTCAATTACCCGAATGTACAGGGCAAATTATATTCAGGTGGAGGCGGACTGGTATCTACCGCTTATGATTATGCGCTTTTTATGCAGATGATGCTGAATAAGGGAAGCCTGAACGGGAAACGAATTCTGAGTCCGAATTCCGTAAAGCTAATGACCACCAACCAGATTGGGCATCTAAAATCTGGTTATAATTCATTCGGACTTGGTTTCGGAATTACTTCGTCGAAGGAGTCATTAAAGCTGGGAGTATCCGAAGGCAGCTTCGACTGGGGTGGCGCATTCAGTTCATCTTACTGGATTGATCCGGAACAAAAAATAGTTGCACAGTTATTTATCAACCAGTGGCCAAATAGTCATGGTGAGATTCATGAAAAATTCAAAGTATTGGTCTATAGTGCACTTGATTAATTTTTCCAGCGAAGGGTATTGATCAGATGTTTCAGGTCTTCTCTGAGAAAATTATTGATGGGCCGAAGTGAATCCTCATTAGGAGCCGCATCAAAATACAGAGCTCCCCGCAGGAAATGACGGCTGCTGTCAGTAAGCAAAAATTGGTTTGCAGTTGCCGTATTTCCGCCAATGCGAAAATAAATGCCATTTATTCCACCCTGCGATACAAAGGCACTGTCTTCAATTGAACTTGCCTTATAAGAATGCTTATAGGATAGCGTGTACGAATCATTCAGCAATTTATCGAATGTGTTAACTCCGAAAGAATCAACATATGCTCCTGATTTGTTTTGTACTTTGTATCTCGCTTTTCCTCCTATCTGGTTATAGCTGATATAAATTCTTCCATTTAAAGACGGAATATCAATGTTGATCCAATACGGATTTTCAGGCTGCTCATCAAAATAGGTACTATCCTGAATAATAGTTGCATATTTCGGGTACTCGAAACTGTATGGGAAACCAGGTTTTTCAAAAACCTGGTATTCATGTTCCGGGAGGGCGATTTTAAAATATCCCCGGGGCTTGGGTGTAAAAGGACTGTTGCAGGCAGCGATCAGTTGAAAACCAATCAGTACCAGCATTGTTGAAAGATAGGCAATAGTCTTACCGGAGAAGCGCTTGAATAAAATCATACAAATAGTTAAACGGGGCGGATCGTTATTTTCACTTTTTTAATTCGGTTGCGATCCAGTTCAAGGACGGCCAACTGAAAATCACCCACTTCAATTACTTCATTTTCTGCGGGAATCTTTCCTGCAACTTCCAGGATGAGCCCGGCCAGTGAATCACTTTCCCCCTTAACGGTATCGAAGGTGGAAGTAGGCAGGTCCATAATTTTACAAACATCATAAATCATGGTTCTGCCATCGAAGAGGTAATTGTTCTCATCGAGTTTACGGTTGATACTTTCTTCATCATCAAATTCATCTCTGATATCACCGATTACTTCTTCCATGATATCTTCCAGGGTCACGATGCCGCTGGTTCCTCCAAATTCATCAACTACTACGGCAAAATGTGTTTTGCGATTGCGGAAATCCTGGAGCAGGTCTTCAATCAGTTTCTGTTCATGAACGAAATAGGGTTGTCTGAGCAGGGAATGCCAGTTGAAAGAATCACTTTCTTTGAGATAAGGAAGCAGGTCTTTGGAATGAAGAATTCCTACAACTTCATCCAGGTTGTTACGGTAAACGGGAATTCTGGAATAATGAAGGGCCTCAACCTGTTTCAATACATCCGTAAATGTCGTGTTGAAATTAACACCGCTCACATCCAGACGAGTTCTCATAATCTGCTTTACCGTAATGTTGCCAAATTTGGCAATACCCCTCATGATATTTTTTTCCTCCTCCGAAGCAAGGGAATCATCTTCCAGTTCTTCGAAATGGTTGGCTGCATCTTCAGAGCGCAATGATTTTTCAACACCCTCCGACATACCAACCAGCCACCGGCTTATCCGGTTAAAAAGCAGGTATACAATTTCCACCAGGAAGGAAGCATCCCGGGCGAAGCGAAGATTATTTTGAGAAGCGTACACTTTTGGAAGTACTTCTCCAAACAGGATCAGAAAAAAAGTAACTATGATAATTTTCAATAACAGTTCAAAGAACCAGAAACTGTTTTGAATTGGCATCAGCTCATTGATAAGGAAATTGGAAAGGATGATAATGGCTATGTTTACAAAAGTATTTCCAATCCGCATCGAACCGAGCAGGATCTTGGGTTCTTCGAGCAGGTTCACGATTCGCTTCCAGGCAGTTCCCTGCTTGGTCTTAAGCATATTGATATCCCGGCTGGTCAGGCTGAAAAAAGCAACCATAGATCCCGAAATGAAATAAGAAACGACCAATAGTGCCAGAATCATGATTACCATTACAGTCGTTCCCTGTACATTGGAAGCAAGGAACAGGAGGCTCAGCATGGTATTTGAGAAGGGATCAACTGAAACGTAGTCCAAAGCAGTGGGTTTTGTTTACAATAGAAGCAAAATTGCACTATTTTCTCCAATCAAAAAGGAAGATCCGGATTGGATTCAGGAGGTGCATCTTCGCCTGTAATCCCATCTAATCCTTCTCCGTGCAGTCCGTTAAAGGATTGTCCATGTACATCGTTTCTTTTATCGAGCATGATGAGGTTATCACCCACTACCTCTGTTGCGAATTTTTTATTGCCTTCTTTGTCTTCCCAGCTGCGGGTCCTCAAACGGCCTTCAATATAAACCAGGCTGCCCTTGTGCAGGTATTTTTGTGCGAGTTCAGCGAGGCCACGCCATAAAACAACCGTATGCCATTCTGTTTGAGAAATCAGTTTGCCGGTGCGATCTTTGTAGGTTTCAGTGGTAGCGAGAGAGAATTTTGCTACGGCGATATTTCCTTCCAGGAACTGTACATCCGGATCCTTGCCCAGGTTTCCGATCAGCATCACTCTGTTTACACCTCTCATATGCTTTCATTTGTGTTTAAAATCGTCTATCCCTGTTTGTACTCTCTAAAATTAATTTTTTTTCGCAGGAATTCCTTGTTTTTGAGACATTAATGCAGTTTTAACGTCATCGCTTCACCGGTCGGGTGGCACCCAACCGGTAAGCATCCGCCTTTGGCGAAAAGGCAGTAATCAGAGCCTGGGTGAAAATGCGGTGATGAAACGGGGGAAAGCCAGTTTGGACAGGGCATCTGGAGAAAGTAATTGATATCCGGTTTCTGTTGAGAGCGGTATGGTAAGTTCAGCGGTGATGAAGCGTCCGATAATGGTTTGATGAGACAATTGTTGCCGCACTTCCTCTCCTACTCTCAGCTGTTTGAGTTTGGCAGTTCCCAGGTATTTTTTCAAAAGATTCCGGTAAATAGAAGGATCCGTCGCAAGCGGTTCAGCTTGTTCTATAAGCACCCATTCATGCAGGTCCTGCCAGATATCGCCTCCCCCTCTTTGCCTTACATAATACTGGTTGTTCCATTTTAGCAGGAAGTAATAAAAATAGCGCGTTCTTTTTTTGATTGATTTTTCCTTCACTGGCAGATCACCCACTACACCCAACCGATATGCTTCACAATCAGTTTGCTGCACACAGGCTGAACAAAGTGGTGCCTGGGGTTTACATACGACGGCACCGAAGTCCATTATCGCCTGGTTATAGGCTCCAGGTTGATCGGTTGGCAACAGCGCCTGGGCAAGTTGTGCATAGAGTTTTTTACCAGTCAAACTGTCGATTGGTGTATTGATTCCGAAATACCTCGAAAGCACTCTGAAAACATTTCCATCCAGTACGGCACGGGGCTCACCAAATGCAAAGGAAGCGATGGCTGCAGCCGTGTATGGACCTACCCCCTTCAACTTTAATAATCCTTCATAATCAGGCGGAAAATGGCCTTTATTTTCAAAAGCTACCCAACGGGCAGTAGCCAAAAGGTTTCGACAACGACTGTAATAGCCGAGTCCCTCCCAGTATTTAAACACTTCAGCATCCTGAGCCATTGCCAGGTCCTGGACCTTTGGAAATCTGCTTATGAATTTTTCATAATATGCAAGTCCCTGTTCTACACGTGTTTGCTGAAGAATTATTTCGCTCAACCATATTTTATAGGGGTCGGTTTCACCCTTCCAGGGCATCTGGCGGGAGTTGCTGAACTGGTTCCAGCTGAGCAGGTTTTTGGTAAACTCGGGCAGGTTCATCAGAATGTTGGAAAAATATTTCAATTTAATTCAAAATCAATAAATTGCATAAGAGTTGCACGGATTAGAAGTTTATTTTATATTAACAAAACAAAACCGCATTGTTGTGGAATCCGGGTTAACTGGCCAGCATTCCGCCACTTGACAAAAGATTCAAAACAGGTGAATTATGAGAAAGGCCGACCTCATCAATCAAATTGCAGAAAAAACCGGCATCCCAAAAGTGGATGTGCTGGTAACCCTGGAAGCAATGTTCAAAGAGGTGAAGGATGTGTTGTCGCAGGGAGAGAACATTTACATCCGGGGTTTTGGCAGCTTTATTACGAAAAAGCGAGCAGCCAAAATCGGGCGTAACATCAAAAAGAATGTTGCGGTAGAGATTCCCGAACATTTTATTCCCGCCTTTAAACCTGCCAAGGAATTTGTGCAGGAAGTAAAAAAACTCAAAACAGTTAAGGAAGGGCAACCAAACCCCGACGAAGAAATGTAATTTTGCTGCCTTAAATGTAGGATTTGAAAAAGCAGCAATTTTTAGTAGTAGGAGGCGGTGTTCTTCTGCTACTGGTAGTTTTTTTCTTTGGCAAGACGACCCCGCCTGTAAAGGCAAAGGCAGGGGCAACTGTTTCTGCACCTTCTGAAACATTTGATATTCAGTCTGTTATCAAAGGAGCTACTGCAAAACTCAGTGAATCGCAGCAAACTTATGTAAATGGGTTAAGCGAAGCCGTGGTTCGGGGGGATGTAAAAGAGCAAAAAATCAAGAATTATCAGCAGCTGGCCAGGTTCTGGAGTGACTCTGCCAGGGCCTTTGTTCCATTCGCCTATTATACCTCGGAAGCGGCCAAGTTGGAAAATTCTGAAAAAAGTCTCACCTTTGCAGCCCGAATCTTGTTGGATAACCTCCGCGCAGTGGAGGATCCGGGATTAAAATCCTGGCTTGCCGGCGAGTCGAAAGAGTTATTTGAAAAAGCAATTGCGTTGAATCCTTCCAATGATTCACTGCAAGTGGGATTGGGAAGCACTTATATTTTCGGAGCTTCCGCAGAAAATCCCCAGGCGGTGATGCAGGGCATCCAGAAAATTCTGGAAGTAAGCAGGAAAGATTCCACCAATATGTATGCGCAGAAGATGTTGGGAATCGGAGGAATTGTATCGGGGCAATACGACAAAGCCGTTGAACGCCTGGAGAAAGTTGCCTTATCTGAACCTCATAATCTGGAAGTGTTGCTGATGCTGGCAGAAGGATACGAACGGAAAGGCGATAAAGCGAAAGCGATTGAATGGTATGAGCACGCTGCCGAACATATCGAGAATCCGGTATTAAAAGCGGAACTGGATAAGCGTATCAAACAACTGAAGTGATTTGAATTGTTAACATTGTAAATAGTACTGAAGATGCCTTGTGGTAAAAAAAGAAAGCGTCATAAGATTGCGACGCACAAGCGGAAAAAAAGATTGAGAAAGAATCGTCATAAGAAGAAGAAATAATTTTCCTTCTTTCAACGCCTTTATATAAAGCCGGAATGAATTATCTTATTCCGGCTTTATTCCCTTTCAGCTGTTCGTTTTACGTGGTTGTAGGTGATTATTGCAAAAAACTAAAAACCATCGTTCCTATCAAACACAGCTGAGTTCCTTTTGGTGAGATTGGACTGATGTTAAAAGATTACTCGCTTGAACAAGGAATTAATTATTAACTCAGCGCCTCAGGGTGTTGAGATAGCTCTCCTGGAAGACAAAAAGCTGGTCGAACTGCATAATGAAAAAGCAGATGCCAGTTTTGCTGTCGGGGATTTATATTTAGGGAAGGTACGCAAACTGATACCTGGCTTGAACGCTGCATTTGTGGATGTAGGGTTCGAAAAGGATGCTTTTTTGCATTATACCGATCTGAGTCCCTATGCCAAGTCGCTCCTCAAATTCACACAGCAATCCATTGTTGATAATTCCGGCAGCTTTGACTTCGGTAAGTTTGAGGTCGAAGCTGAAATCGTAAAAACCGGTAAGATCAATGAGGTATTGGGTGGCAAGCCTAATATCCTGGTGCAGATTCTGAAAGAACCAATTGCAGCCAAAGGGCCGCGACTGAGCTGTGAAATATCGCTACCCGGGCGATTCGTGGTTATTACCCCCTTTAATGATGTTGTGGCAGTTTCCCGTAAGATTCATTCTGCGGATGAACGAAAGCGCCTGCAAAAAATCATTGAAGCGATCAAGCCCAAGAATTTTGGGGTAATTGTAAGAACTGCGGCGGAAGGTAAAAACACAGCTGAGCTGCATGAGGATTTACTGGCACTGGTAGAAACCTGGAAAACGATTCAGCAGAACTTAAAAGGGGCAGCTGCGCCGGCCAAAATCCTCAGTGAGCAAACCAAGACCACCAGTATGTTGCGGGATTTGCTCAATGAAGATTTCAACCGCATCGTAGTGAACGACCGGAATCTCTACAACGATACCAAAACCTATATTCAGCGTATTGCTCCTGATAAAGCAGATATCGTTTCGTTTTATCACAATGGCTCTCCCATATTTGATCAGTATGGTGTAACCAAGCAGGTAAAAGCAGCATTTGGCAAGACTGTTAACCTGCCCAGTGGTGCTTACCTGATTATTGAACATACGGAAGCCCTGCATGTCATTGACGTGAACAGTGGTTACAAAAGTGTGAGCAATAACCAGGAGCAGAATGCCCTGGAAACGAATATGGAAGCTGCTGAGGAAATCGCCCGTCAGTTACGTTTGCGCGATCTGGGTGGTATTATCGTAGTAGACTTCATCGACATGAAGCTACCCGAGAATAAAAAGAAGCTGATGGACGCGATGGAGGCTATGATGAAACCCGACCGTGCCAAACATGCCGTCTTACCGATCTCCAAATTCGGTTTGATGCAAATCACGCGTCAGCGGATGAAACCGGAGCTGAACATCAATACAATGGAGGTTTGTCCCAGTTGTAATGGTACAGGTAAAATATCCTCTTCACTGGTTCTTGAAGATGAAATCGAAAAGAACCTGAATTATCTCATTACACATAAGCATTCCAACCTGACCCTTGTGGTGCATCCGATTATGTATGCTTATCTCACCAAGGGCTGGATCTTCAGCAAATTCTGGAAATGGAAGCGTCGTTTCAAACAAAACATCAAATTACAGGCAAATACCAACTATCACCTCACTGAGTTTCACTTTTACGATGACCATGAGGAAGAGATAAAGTTGTAAAAAGTAAAAAGCTACCTGATATCAGGTAGCTTTTTTGTTTGAAAGAACAGCTATAAAACTTACTTATCAAAAGTCACTTTTTATACATTCTAAAACTAGTTTGGTACCTACAAAATGCCTTTTGGTGTAATATTAAAAAAGAAACCAATCTAGCTTTATATATTCATAAGGTATAACATCTTATCCATATAAATATTTGGACATGATGGAAAATATTTCCCTTAATAAAATTATTTATCAAAACCTGTTCCTGAAAAAATCTATCGAAACAACAACCTTATTTCTAACAATGAATCTTTCCAAATTAACTATTTATGAAGTTTATAACCTATTTATTAATCACTTTACTTGCTTTTAGCTCGTGTAAAAAAAACCTTGATCAAGATTTTAATAATTATAATCCCGATTTAGACCCCAGCCTTTCAAACGCTGATAGGACTAAAATCGCATTGATAAAAGAGCTAAAAGAGGTTTTACAATCTGTGTATTTAAATCAAAATGCGCTAGATGAGGTAAATGCAGCAATTTATTCATCTTTTGAACCAGATGAGTCTATTTCAATTACAAGTCTGTTGTCTCCAAACAGAATTGGATTATATAATCATCCGGCATTTCTTGAAATGAAAATTGACCATGGTATATTTAAAGAAGAATTCAAAAAACAATTAAATAAAAAGTCATATCCATTAATTCAAAAATACTATTCTGGATACCTTTCTGATGAAGTAGGGTCATCAGCAAATAGTAATTCTTCAGATGTGATGGTTGCGCTGGATTCTTTACCACTTGAAGTATTTAATGTTAATAGCATTAAAATATATTTCCCATATTCAGAAAACTGGGGAAGTCTTTATAATCCTGGTACACCCGGATTAAATACAGTAACAGATCAAATGCAGCGCTTGGTGACTTTAGTCGCAGCCGACAGAGAAGCGGATTCTGGACCAGGAAATGAACCCTATTATTATCAAGCTGGAAGAGACGCTCCACGACAACTTCGGTGGCGAACAGTTACAGTTAATGATAACTATGCTGAGTTAACAAAGGCTACGCATATTATTAATATTATGGATGTAAGAAGTGATCCACCTCCACCACCTAATCCTCCAATAACAGGAGTTACAATATATAAAGTTTATTTAGGTTGGGTAAAATGTACCAAACAATACGATAAATTGATTTCCATTAGGAATGGTGGTGGGTCGGAGTGTTAAGATTTGGACGTGGTTTTGCCACAGCAGATGCGAATGGAAATGTAAATCCAGGGTTCCCGTTCATAGCAGTGAATATGAAAAGAAAAGAAATTAGAAAGGGAACCTGGAAGCAGGTGTTAACTTTATGGGACACTAATTGGACTTCTGAAAAGGTCGAACAGGCTCTTGGAATTTATGAAGAAGATAATAATGATCCAAGCACATTAACCTCAACAGTAAGTTATTCATATAATGGAGTCACAACAAGCGTAAATGTTTCCAGTACTGTTAGAACGAATGACCCAATAATCAGAAATTTCATTATAAATAGAAATTTCTATTTTGGAACAGGAACAACGAATCAGGGCTGGGGCTTCCAATCACAATGGCCGATTTTTGACGGCAACACAAATGTGATGTATACTCTACCTTACGAAGTGATTAATCTCTAACTGATACGATAGGATTTGATCAGACAATTATTATAGGGAAATAAACAAGAGGCGGTAGTAAAACTACCGCCTCTTGTCGTTTAAATAAAACTATAAAATGGGCTGCTTTCTGGATACAGTTTATTGAAAATTTTAATTAAACAATTAGTACCCTTCGTTCTGAACGAGGTTCGGATTCACATCAATTTCACGTTGAGGAATAGGTAGAATTAACAATGGTGAATTCCATGCAATTCCATCAGCAGTTCCACGTGTACGTTTAATATCAGCCATACGTTCTCCTTCAAATGCGAGTTCAAGATATCGTTCGTTCAAGATATCATTCAAAGTTATTGTGGTAAGGTCAGCGATGTTAACCCTGTTACGAATAATATTGATATCGTCAACTGGTGTATTTCCAACTGAAGTACCCAATCTGAAGTTAGCTTCTGCTCTTGTCAGATACATTTCGGCTAAACGTATATATGCAACGTTGCCAAATCTGGAAAGATGCTTACGTGTATAAGTGAAAGAACCAACCTGCTGGAAGAAATCACCCCTGAAATCACCGTCTTCATATTTATCAATATGAGCTTGCAGAATTTTACAATCAGAACGACCAGCAGTTCCAGGGATTGAGCCAATACCAGTCCCAAAGTAGGTATTCAAGCTATTTGTTCCGTCCTGAACAGTTACTTTCATACCGAAAACATTTTCAGTTGTGAAATCAGTTCCATTTGGATTAATTACCCATAACTCCGCAAAAGAGGGTGTTAAGGAATAAATACCGCTTTCAATTACGCGATTTGCTGCATCTCGTGCAGTTGCATAATCGCCCTGCATTAATGCTATCCTTGAAAGTACTGCAGCAGCAGCAGCTTTTGTTGCATAAAAAGAATTCCTTGCAGGAAGAAGACTTTCAGCTCTAGTCAAATCATCAATTGCTCTTTGATATACTTGTGCAACGCTATTTCTGGAAACATAACTCTCAGGCGTAACTGAAGTTGTCGGAGCAAGTATAATTGGAACACCAGGGTTTGCATTGTTATCTCCATCACCCCATGCTTTACCAAACAATTTAACCAATTCAAAATATAAAACACCCCTGATAAATAAAGCTTCTCCTTCAAAACGATCCTTTGTAGCCTGGGAAGAGGTTACTTTATCCAGTGCAGAGAGCACATAGTTTGAACGAAGAATGGTGTTATAAGCTGCAGCCCAGGTATCACGAGCAAACGTATTAGGAGCTGACATTTCAAGGAAAGCAATGTCCGACAAACCTGCAAAAGTACCGGTAAATCGAATATTATCGGTATTACCCAGTAATTCGTTGATTACCTGAATATCACCTCCAAGAACTGTAGCCCTTTGGAGACCATCATAGGCACCAATCAAGGTTACACGCACATCGCTTTCAGTCAGGAGCGCCCTTTCAGCTGAAATACTTGCGGTTGGCTCAATATTGAGCCCCTTTTCGCAAGAAGCAAATATTGCGGTTAATGCTATAGCTATTATCGAAATTCTCATAATTTAAATATTAAAATAAACAATCAAACACTTCAATTACAGACCGATGTTCAGACCAAATAAAACAGTTTTTGGCTGTGGTGGTGTGTAGAAGTCATTTCCTTTAGCAATATTGGAATCAAATGAATCAGCATTAACTTCCGGATCCCAATATGGATAATTAGTAAATGTTAACAGGTTCTGACCACTAACATACAATCGCACTCTGTCCAGTTTAATTTTTGATGTTATAGCTTTTGGCAGGTTGTATCCTAAGGTTATATTACGTAAGCGCATGAAGGAACCATCAACGATGTAACGGCTACTAACCTGTGCACCATTGTTGAAGAACAATCTTGCTTGTGGAACATTGGTAACCTGGCCTGGTGTGGTCCAGGCAGCAAGTTGATCCCTTGTCTGGTTGTCTTCGAAGCGGAAGTTAGCAGAGGAATACCGACCCATACCATAAATATTGATCTGGTTTCCAAAAACGCCATTAAAGAAAACTGAAAGATCAAATCCTTTATAGGAGAAGTTATTGGTAATTCCGAAAATCCAATCCGGATTCGGATCGCCTGTAACTATACGTTGCGCCTGATTGTAACCACTGGCATTAACGGTTGTCTTGTCTAACTGTCCGTTATTGTTTGTATTTCTATAGAAAAGTGCATCACCATTCTGCGGATCTACACCAGCATATTCAACTGTGTAAAAAACACCAATTGGTTGGCCTTCCATAACGCGGTTCATACTGCTGATACCACCTTCAATAATCTGACCATCAATATCAGTAACACGGCCACGATTATATGCAAGGTTAATATTGGTTGACCATCTGAATTTACCAACCAGGTTTTCTGTATTCAATACAAACTCAACGCCCTTATTTTCAAGACTACCAACATTTCGAACTTGTGTGTTAAATCCTGTTGTTGCTGGTACGTTTACATTCAGCAACAAATCGGAGGTCTTTTTAATATAGTAATCAATTTCACCGGTGATTCTGTTATTGAAAAATCCATAATTAATACCTACATCAAACTGTGCGGTAGTTTCCCATTTCAGATCCGGGTTAGGAATTTGGGAAGGACGCTGACCACCACTTCCTGCATATCCGGCATCCCCGGTAAACAGGCCAAGTTGAGGGAAGTTTCCGATTTCAGCATTACCCACAACACCATAGCTGGCTTTTAACTTCAGGAAAGATAAAAAGTCGCTTTTATTGAAAAACTTCTCATCCGAAATGATCCAGCCAACTGAAGCAGCTGGGAAATATCCGTAGCGTGAATTTCTACCGAAACGGGATGAAGCATCTCTACGCAGACTGAGCGATAAGAGATATTTGTCGTCAAACTTATAGTTTACACGTCCAAAATAAGAAAGGAAAGCAAACTCTGTCTCAGATGAACTTCCATCTGATTTAGTTGCAGCACTGATAATTTTCTGGTAGGAATCAGATGGGAATTGCAAACCTTCTGTAAAACTATATTTAGATAACGACTTCTGGTACTGCATTCCAAGCGTTCCTTCAATGGAATGTTTCCCGAAATTTTTCAGATAAGTAAAATAATTGTTTGAGTTGTAATTAAATACAAACGCTGTAGAATAAGAGCCTAAGCCATTTCCAGCTCTTGTTTGGTTACGCACTGTTTGTGACTGGAAATAACTTTCTTCTTCTTGCGATAACAGGTCCAATCCAAATTCTGTTTTAAAGGTTAATCCCGGCAGAATAGTTGCAGCAGCATATGCATTACTAAAATTACGATAACTCTGCTGTGTGAATCTGCCATATTTAACTGTAAGGAATGGATTGTAATAAAGAGGAGTGTTTACTTCACCTGGAGGAGTTCCAGTCATCAAACCGGTTTCCGGATCAGTAAATGGTGTGATGTTGGGCAATGCTGATGCCTGTAAAGGGTTTGAAAAGGCGTTGTCATCCGGCAGACGTCTTGTTGTAGTTCTTGCCAAACTACTGGTAAATCCGACATTCAACCAATTATTAGCCTTATGGTCAAGTGTAATTCTACCAGACAATCTCTTCAGATCATTACCTACTATTGTTCCAATTTGATCCAGATATTGTAATGAACTGTAGAAACGTGTTTTATCATTACCTCCAGACAATTGGATATCAGCCTGGTTATAATTGCCACGCTGGAACGCCTTATCCTGCCAATCATAGTTCGCAGTGGATGTTGGCGACCACTCTCCAAAGCTAAAAAAGTCGAGGAAATCAAGAACATAACTTGTAGTACTGGTAGGGTCAGATGGGTCGAGTCCGTCGAAGTTATCTGTATATCCAGCTGCTTTCAATAGTTGTTCAGAATATTCTTTTGCATTCATGAAATCCACTCTTCGAGTGGCTTCTGAAAATCCTGTTTGAAAATTTGCAGAAATATTAGTTTTACCAGTCTTGCCTTTTTTAGTAGTGATCAAAACCACCCCATTAGCAGCTCGTGAACCATAAATAGCACCCGCTGCAGCATCTTTAAGTACATCGATTGACTCAATATCATTAGGGTTAAGATCAATTAGGGGGTTCATATTACCACCATATGAACTCTGATCATCGGTTGTAATGGGCACGCCATCCAATACATATAGTGGTTGACTACTCGCACTAATTGAGGAGTTGCCCCTAACCCTGACTGTAACGGCCTGACCAAGCTTTCCGGATTGGGCATTTACGAATACCCCCGCGGCTTTACCTTGTAAAGCTTGGTCAACGGTTGGTAAGGGAAGGTTCTCAATGTCCTTTGATTTAACCCGTGCAATGTTACCGGTTAGTTCACGCTGAACCTGTGAACCATACCCGACAACAACCACTTCACTTAGGGCATCATTTCCCGTTACCATGCTAACATCCACTCTTTCAGTTACAGGCACTTCAGTAGACTGGAATCCAATGGATGTAATTACTAAAGTTTTTGCATTGGCGGGAACAGAGAGTCTGAATGTTCCATCAACTTCTGTAGAAGTCGAAATTGTAGTTCCCTTAACTGTAACGGTAGCTCCAACCATGGGAGAACCATTTGAACGATCCGTAATTTTTCCGGTGATTTGCCGGTCCTGGGCCTGCACCGTAAGTGCAGCGAACAGAAGCACAAGGCTCCAGAGCCATCCGGCCATTTTTTTTCTTGCAGCCATATTCACGTGTGTTAGTTTTGCCAAAAAAGGTGGCGGTTAAAAATTCAACCCGACAAATTTGAGGGTTTTTTGTTAAAAAAATATCAAATTATTAATAGCTAGACAGTTTAGTTTCCAATTCTGCTGTTTTTATGGTAAAAAAAGTTTAGAAAAATATGTTATATTAATTTAAATTACATATTTATCTTCAATAACAATATTCAATAATTAACATGATTTTTTAACCGTTTGCTTTATATATTTTTTATAACTATTTGTTTATGTATAAAAAAAGCCGGTTTGTACTTTACAAACCGGCTTTACATTTTTAAGAAGCAGTTATTCTCTGCTTCTTCCCATATATATAAAGATGTATTGGATCAATGTTACCAATGAGGCTATCGCCGCAACAACATAGGTCATGGCCGCCCATTTCAGCGCATCCTTTGCCTGTGGCTGCTCCTGAGCAGTAGTGATATTGGTCTGCTCCAGCCAGGCAAGGGCCCTTTTGCTGGCGTCAAACTCTACTGGCAAGGTGATTAAAGAAAACAAAGTAGTAAGACCAAAAAGTATAATACCGCCAAGCAAAAGGCTGGGGAAGGTATTAATTAGCATAATACCCGCCAATAGTACCCACTGTACCAGCATGGAACTCATTTGAACAACCGGTACCAGCTTGGATCTCATGGTTAACCAGGGATACGCTGTTGCATGCTGGATGGCATGGCCACATTCATGTGCAGCCACTGCAGCAGCTGCCACGTTCCGACCCTGGTAGATATCCGGACTTAAAGCAACCGTTTTAGTTAATGGATTATAATGGTCGCTCAGAAAACCCTGAGCCATGGTTACCTGCACGTCATATATACCATTTTCTTTTAACATACGCTGCGCGATCTCCTGTCCGGATAGCCCTGAACGCATCGGTGTTTCCGAATACTTCCGGATCTTACTCTTCAGCATGTAGGAAACCAGCAAACTGATGCCCACAAACAACAACGAAACGAACATAATGGAAGGTGTCATAAGTCAATTTTTAAGCAACAATTCTATTATCAAACCACTTTCCAATTTAACTAATTTCCTCCAAATCAGCCTTTTTTACGCGGGACTTCCGCCGTTTTGTCACCCGGGTAAAATCACCCGAATTCAACCTGACAATATTACCTATGAGAGGTTTTCGTCATTTTTAATATGTAAACATAATTTATTTATTATCAACGATTTAAATACCACCTTAAAGGTCTCGCCCACCCCGCCCCCAACCTGCAAAAGTTATTCACAGGGGCAAAAATTTATTTTGAAATGTGCCCCTTATTCGTAATTTAGTGCAAGAATTTAATGGGTTAGTAAGTAAAGGGTCAGCAGCAATGCTGGCCTTTTTACTTTCATCTAAGTTTGCATTCAAAAACATATTTCGTCTCACTTCTCACGTCTCACATTTCACCTTCATCATGGCCAAAACCAAATCAGCATTCTTCTGTCAGCAATGTGGATATGAAAGTCCCAAATGGTTAGGTAAATGTCCCGCTTGTCAACAATGGAACAGCTTCGTTGAAGAAATCAAACAAAAAGAATCAGCACCTTCCAATCCATGGCAACAAGGTTCAGCATATAAAGCAGTTGTTACAAGATTACAGGATGTTCCGGTAACCAAAGAAGCAAGATTGGTAACACCCGATACCGAATTGAATCGTGTACTCGGAGGAGGAATTGTAAATGGAAGCATTATTCTTGTTGCAGGTGAACCGGGAATCGGCAAATCAACACTCTTCTTACAATTAGGATTGCAACTCAACCAGGTGAAAGTTTTATATGTAAGTGGAGAAGAAAGCGAACAACAGGTAAGACTTCGGGCAGCAAGACTTCCCTACGAAAGTGAAAACTTCTATTTACTAACGGCAACGAATACCCAGCAAATTTTTCAGGAGATAAAACAACTCCAGCCCGACCTGGTTATCATCGATTCCATTCAGACCTTATATACCCCTACCATTGAATCTTCTCCTGGCAGTGTTTCTCAAATAAGAGAAACAGCAGCAGAATGGCAACGGTATGCAAAAGAATCCAATACACCGGTATTCCTGATCGGGCATATTACGAAAGACGGTGCAATAGCCGGACCAAAAATCCTGGAACACATGGTAGACTCTGTGTTACAATTTGAAGGCGACCGCCACTATGCCTACCGGATTCTTCGCACTCAGAAAAACCGTTTTGGAAGCACTTCCGAATTAGGCATTTATGAAATGAGCTCTGCCGGTATGAAACCAGTACTCAATCCAAGTGATATTCTGTTATCCCATACTGGTGAACAACTCAGCGGCATCGCCATCGCAGCCGCTATTGAGGGAATGCGTCCCTTCCTGATTGAAGTGCAGGCATTGGTTACACCATCCGTTTATGGCACGCCCCAACGTACTGTTTCAGGATTTGACTCGCGACGTTTACAGCTTTTATTAGCCGTATTGGAAAAAAGAGGCGGCTTTCAATTCGGCACCAAAGATGTATTTCTGAACATTGCCGGCGGATTAAAAGTAGAGGACCCGGCTATCGACCTGGCGGTATTATGTGCGCTGCTCAGTTCCTTTACCGATATCCCGATTCCATCAACCACCTGTTTTGCCGGAGAAGTTGGACTCAGTGGAGAAATTCGTTCCGTACATCGAGTAGAACAACGAATTTCTGAAGCGGAAAAACTCGGACTAGAGAAAATACTCATCTCCCGATTTGGACAAAAAGGAAACATCACCCATACTGGTAATATAGAAATAGTACCGCTGGCAAGAGTAGAAGATGTTTATCAGTTGTTATTTGGGTGATGTAACAATCCGGTGAAAACACGCTTGCAACCGAGAGCCCACCTTTGTAGCTTGGCGAATGAACTCGCCATTACTGCATGCCATCCAATCTGTTTTCTTTCCACACATCTGTGCTGCTTGCGGTACCAATCAATTACCGGAGAATGCTGGCATTTGCAGTTCCTGCCTTTTTGAACTACCCGTAACCGGATTTACTCAGTTGCCAGCCAATGAGGTAGAAAAGATTTTTTATGGCAGGCTTTCACTTGAACATGCTGCTGCTACCACCTATTTCACACACAAAAGCATCGTACAAGAAATTTTACACCAGCTAAAATATGCTTACAGAAAAGAGTTAGGACTTCAATTGGGCGCATGGATGGGCTTTCACCTTCAATCTGCAGACTGGTTTTCAAAAATAGACTGCCTCCTGCCGATGCCACTTCATCCCAAAAGAAAAGCAACAAGAGGATATAACCAGGCTGAACTGCTGGCAATCGGCATTCAACAGCAAACCGGCCTTCCCTTATATTCCGATTGCCTGGAAAGAATTACCCCAACCCGTTCCCAAACAACACAGCACCGATCCGAACGCTGGCAAAATATGCGGGAAGTTTTCCGCGTCAGTAAACCTACTGCCATCGAACAGAAACACGTATTATTAATTGATGATGTCATCACAACCGGTGCCACCCTGGAGGCCATGGGTGAAAAAATACTTCAGGTGCCCGGTACCCGACTAAGCCTGCTCTGTTTTGCTTATACCCTACCCCATTAAAATTTCCCATTTCCTGCTGCCTGCCTTATTTTTGATGGTATGGGGCGATTTCTGTGGTTGTTTATTTTCAGTATGCTTATCATATCCTGTAGCAAAGACAGCTTGCTAACCAGTTCGGATGCTCCTTTAGGTCTCAGTGCAGATAGTCTTCACTTCGATACTGTATTCACAACAGCAGGTTCAATAACCCAATCTTTTCGGATCATTAATAATAATGATCAACGCATCCGCATCAGTTCCATTCGCCTTGCAGGTTCAAACACAGGAGTATTCAGAATGAATGTGAATGGTGAACCAGGGCCATTGGTGGAAGCTGTGGAAATAGCCGCCGGCGACAGTGCACATGTTTTCGTAAACCTTCAGATTCCCGCCAATAGTGAAACACTTCCTTTCCTGGTCCGGGATAGTATTTCCATTCAATGGAACGGACAGGAAAAGTGGATCCAGCTGGATGCATACGGACAAAATGCACGTTATATCCGGAATGGAATCATCAGCAGCAATACCAGTTGGGACAATTCATTACCCTATGTTTTAATTGGTCCTTTCACCATTGAAGAAAACACCACACTTTCCATTTCCAAAGGCACCCGGATCTATGTGCATGCAGATGCTCCTATCCTCGTAAAGGGAAGCTTGCAGGCAGCAGGCGATACCGCTCAAACAGATCGGGTAGTATTCACAGGTGATCGGTTAGACCAGCCCTATGCTGGTTTCCCCGCTTCCTGGCCAGGGATTTATTTTACCAATACCAGCCATACTAACCGTTTTGCATACACGAATATCCGGAATGCCTACCAGGCTGTTGTTTTGGAAGGAAGGGAAACAGTTGGTGAATACAAATTGGAAATGGACCAGGTCATCATTGACAATGCATTTGATGCCGGACTGCTTTGCATCAACAGTTCAGTTCGGGCCAATAACCTGCTGATCAGTAATTGTGGCAAGAACCTGCAGATCGGCGGCGGCGGAAAATATAATTTTAATCATGCCACGCTTGCTGCTTATTCCAATAACCTTATTGTACACAAAGATCCGGTGGTATTAATCAGCAACTCTGTTCTGGTGAATGGCAACCCTGTGCAAGCTGCACTGGAGGCATTCTTCCGCAACAGTATAATATGGAGTGGAGGTGGTACTGTCGAAAATGAAATGGTAGCCCTTCGGGAAGGTACGCAGCCATACCTGGTCCGGTTTGAAACTGGTATCTGGAAAATGAGCCAGCCCGTGCAGCATATCGAAGTAGCTGATACCGAAACCAATCTTGATCCGCAATTTGAATTGCTGGAACCTGGATCAGGCACCTATAATTTCCGGCTGAAAGATATGTCTCCTGCTATCGATCGTGGAATCATTACCGGCACAACACTTGACCTGGATGGAAAAAAAAGACCTGTCGGGATGCCCGACCTGGGCGCTTATGAAAAACAATAATGACGGATATTTGTTAGATAACTGATAAATGTATTCTTATGCTCAAAACATTAATAATATCTATGTTGCTGATAGCTACTACAGGTATTTACGATTTTAAACTAAAGACACTTGATGGTAAACCTATGGATATGGCCCAGTTCAAAGGCAAAAAAATGCTGATCGTGAACACAGCCTCCAAATGTGGTTATACCAAGCAATATGCTGACCTCCAGGAGCTGTATGAAAAATACGGTTCAAAAGTAACGGTGGTAGGTTTTCCAGCCAACAATTTCGGTGGACAGGAACCCGGCTCCAATGAAGAGATCGCCAGTTTTTGTAAGAAAAACTTTGGGGTAAGTTTTCCGATGGCCGAAAAAGTAAGTGTGAAAGGATCCGATATCCATCCCCTGTTTAAATACCTCACCGAAGAAGCGGGTAAGATGGGAGTAAAAGAACCAATCAAATGGAATTTTACCAAGTTCCTGATTGATGAAAACGGTAAACTGCTGGCTGTATTCCCAAGCGGCGTTAAACCCACTGACGAAGCAATTACCAAGTACCTGAATTAGTATATTCGCCGAATGTTTTTCGACGATATAGTAGGCCAGGAAGAAATAAAAGATCAATTACGCGACATGGTTCAATCCAACCGATTGAGCCATGCTTTGCTTTTATTAGGGAAAGATGGTTCTGGCGGATTACCCCTGGCGCTTGCCTTTGCACAATATATAGTATGTGAGAAAGTCCAGCTGGCACTGAACCCGGTTCCGCAAGGTCCCTCCTTATTTGGTGAAGCTGAACCAGTCGAAGAGATTGTATTTCCATCCGCAGCTTGTGGTAGTTGTGCAGCCTGCACAAAAGCTACTGCACTGGTGCACCCAGACATCCATTATTCCTATCCGGTTATACCTAAAAAAAGTGGCGACAAGCCCATCAGTACGGATTATATTACCCAGTGGAGAAGTTTTATCGGTGAGCAGCCTTATGGCAGCCTTTACGACTGGCTGCAGTTCATCCAGGCTGAAAACAAACAGGGTAATATTACTTCCGAAGAATGTAATGAGATCATACGGAAGCTAAGCCTGAAAACCTTTGAAAGCAAGTATAAGATCCTTGTGATGTGGATGCCGGAAATGCTGGGCAAGGAAGGCAACAAACTGCTAAAACTGATTGAAGAGCCCCCACCGAATACACTCTTTCTGTTAGTTGCGGAAAGTGAAGCATTAATCCTGCCTACCATACTATCGCGTTGTCAGCTGGTAAGAATTCCTCCCTTGTCGGATCAGGACGTTGCCAATGCATTGATAATGAAACGAAGTGTGGATGAAAAACAGGCGCGTCAAATCGCAGCCATCACAGAAGGAAATTATCGCGAAGCGCTTGCCGAACTGAATCATGCAGGCGAAGACTGGCAATTACTGGTACGGGAGTGGCTGAATGCCATTTTGAAAAATGGGCCTGTCTCCCTGGTTAAATGGATCGAGGACATAAGCAAACAGGGAAGAGAAAAGCAAAAGCAGTTCCTTCGCTTTTTCAATCACCTGTTGCAACAGAGTATCCGGATCCGGATTTTGGGTGAAAACAGTGAATGGGCTTCCAATCTTCCTGTTGCCGAACGAGACTTCATACTACGAATTAATAAAATGGCCGACCTGGCACAACAGGAAGCTATTGTAGAGGAATTGGATAAAGCCGCCTATTATATTGAAAGAAATGCTAATGCGAAAATGCTCTTTCATGCTTTGAGCCTCCAGTTATTCCATATTCTTCGCGATCGGGCCAGGGTGGAGCCGTGGTAGTTTTCGCCTATATTTGTAAAATACAATTAATTCACATTCATTTTATTAGACATATATGGGATGCAGTAGTTGTGGAACAGGAAAACCAAATGGTTGTAAAAGCAACGGCGGATGCGCAACGGGCGGATGCAACCGGATGAATGCGTACGACTGGCTACAGAATCTTCCCTTTGCAGATCCGGAAGCGGCATGTAAAGTGGTTGAGATTTCTTTTAATAATGGCAGCAGAAAGGATTTTTTTCGCAACAATACCCTCACCGTTTTTGAAAAAGGGGAACTGGTAACAGTAGAAGGAGTAAGCGGGGTGGATGTTGGCGAAGTAAATCTGATGGGCGAGATTGTACGAATTCAAATGAAAAAACGCGGGGTAAATGAGTTTGACCCCGAGATGAAGAAAGTATTGCGCAGGGCAAATGAACGAGACCTGGAATTGCTGAAAACCAATAAGGCCCGGGAAGCCGAAGCCTTGATTCGCGCACGTGCCATTGCCCGCCAGTTAAAACTGGAAATGAAGATCAGCGAAGTAGAGATTCAGGCAGACGGACGAAAAGCTACCTTCTTTTATATAGCGGATGATCGGGTGGATTTTCGTGAGTTAATCAAAATATACGCCAGCGAGTTCAAAGTGAAAGTTGAAATGCGACAGATCGGGGCCCGCCAGGAAGCCGCAAAAGTTGGTGGAATTGGTAGCTGCGGTCGGGAACTTTGTTGCAGTACCTGGCTTACAGATTTCAAAAGTGTAAATACGACGGCAGCCCGTTACCAGAACCTGAGTATTAACCAGACCAAATTAAGCGGACAATGTGGCCGTTTGAAATGCTGTCTGAATTATGAGCTGGATACCTACCTGGATGCGCTTCAAAGTTTTCCGGATCGCGCAGATACCATTCGGGTTGCAAAAGGAACGGCAACGCTGATCAAGAAGGATATTTTCAAAAACCTGATGTGGTATACATTACCTGATAGTAACAAACAGTATCCACTGACGATAGAGCGGGTACGTAAGATTCTTTCACAGAATGCGCAGGGAATCATCCCGGATGAACTGGAAGCGGTAGATGTAACCAGTACCAAGCCCAAGGAAGTAGAGCCGGAATTTGTGGATGTAGTGGGACAAATCAGCCTGCGCAGCCTGGAGAAAAATGATCGCCGCAGAAAACAACAACAGCAGCAACAGCAACAACAAAGACAGAAGGGAGGAAATCGACCAGCTGGTCCCCAACAGCAGGGAAAAACTCCGGCAACCCAACAGGGCAGGCCGCAGCAAAATCGTCCGGCGCAGGGTGGTGGTCAGCAGTCGGGAGCAAGACCCGCAAGACCACAACAACAGGAAAGAGGCCCACGTCCACCAAGGCCGCAAGGTGGAAATCCTAAGGGACAGGGAGGTGGTAACCAGGGTGGTGGTCCAACTCAGGGAGGTGGAGCTCCAAAAGGACCCAAACCCGGTCCGAACCCTGGCGCATAAGTATACTAGTTTAATGTAGTAAAATTTTATAAACCGTTTAACGCCTCCCGGCTTAAACGGTTTTCTTTTTATGCGGTACATTTATGATAACATAAACCTTACGGAATGAAAAAACTACTGCTCTTGCTGACTGTAATTGTCACCGGTATTTCTGCTGTTGCACAACAGGTAAGCTATTCCCGATTACAGATACAACCGGAATCTCCTCGTCCAGGTAGTAACATCACCTTTAACTACCAGCCGGAATCGGCAACTTTTAAAAAGCAACCCACATTAACAGCGGCTATCTACTATTTTATCGGAAAAAGAATGGAAGCAAGTGAGCTGCAGTTGAAAAAAAACAAAACTAACTGGACAGGTAACTTTCAATTGCCAGACAGTGCCGCTGCATTTTTTGTAAAAATTGTTGCAGGAAAAGAAACGGATAATAATGATAAGAAGGGCTATGCCTTTTTTGTGATGGATGATTCAGGTGAACCGATAAAGGAATCCTATTACAGCATGTGGAATTTTTATCGGGGAAGTGGAGAAAGAATGGGCTTTGAACCCGACGAGAAAAAGGCTGATTATTATTTCAATAAATACTATGATCAGGGCTTACCCAAAGATGCCAGTTTTAATGAAACCATTACATATTATCAACAAAAAAAAGACAGTACTGCATTGATCAATTATCTGGCAGATTTACCTTCTGATCCAAACATAATAGAAGATGATTTATTCCAGGCTCCTTTTTTTGCTGACCGGTATGGCAATAAGCCATTGAGTAAATTATTGACAGCCTATTTAAAGTTGAAATATCCGGATGGTTCCTGGAAAGTGCGAGAATTATATCCCAGGTTCAATGCTGAAAAAACCGCCGCTGGAAAAGCCGCCTTGCTTGACAGTTTTAAAAATTCCATAAAAGGAGCGCCGCAGGAATGGCAAAAAAACGTAATTACCAATATTGAATCCAATATTGCAGTAATGCATGGCAGGGAAGGAAATCTTTCCAAAGCACGGGAAATAGTAGAAACTAACCAGAAAGGAATTAATCTGGCATCAATGCTGAACAGCATTGCATGGAATGCTGCCGAAAAAGGGGCAAATCTTGAGGAGGCTGCTAAAATATCCAAACAATCATTAGAGGTTTTAGACCTGGAGAAAAAGGCATTGAGTAACAAACCCAGCTATAACACCCGAACAGATTACCTGAAAGAATTGGATGAAGCAGAAGGAATGTTTTCAGACACGTACGCCTACATACTATATCAACAGGGGAACTATAAGGAAGGCTTTAAATATATGCAGCGTTCCATTGATTTAGTTGGTACCGGATCTTCTGAATATAATGAACGGTATGCCTTATTGTTGGAAAAAGAAAAAGGTGCTGCCAAAGCCCTTGATTTTCTGGAAAAGTCTGTTATTAAAGGGGCCTACTCGAGTGGTATGAAGAAACAGCTGGAAACACTGTACACTGCCTCCAAAAAGAAACAGCCATTTGATCAATACTTCGACGGCCTCACTCAACAAATGAAAGAGAATAAAATGAAGGAATTGAGGGCGTCTATCCTGAATGAACCAGCTCCTGATTTTAAATTAAAAGATCTGAATGGTGGAGAAGTGAGCCTGGCTTCCCTGAAAGGAAAAGTTGTAGTAGTTGATTTCTGGGCAACCTGGTGTGGTCCCTGCATAGCCTCCTTCCCTGCCATGTATACCGCACAACAAAAACATGCTAAAAACCCGGATGTAGTTTTTCTTTTTGTTAATACCTGGGAGCAGGCAGAAGACAAAAAGAAAAATGTTGAGGAATTCTTTAAGGGCAAACCCTATTCCTTTACCCAACATGCGCTGGATACTGAGGATAAAATGGTAAGTAGTTTCAAAGTAGATGGTATCCCAACCAAATTCATCCTGGATAAAAATGGTAAAGTACGTTTTAAATCAGTTGGATATGGAGGAAATGAATCACAAACAGTAGATGAAATTTCTGCCATGATTCAGCTTGCTGAAGAAGCTAGCAGTGCTTCAAACTGATAACAATCTTCACATATTGAGCAATATTTTCCCCAGGGCTATACTACCTTAGCCCTGTTTTTTTATGTTTTTCGAAAAAAATCAAGCCTTTATTAAACGGAATGATTCTTGGTCTATAACGGGCATGTATAAGTTATTTTTAACAGGCTCATTAGCAGCATTAATCACAGGCTTCACCGCCTGTTCACCAAGGCCAGTTGGGAACTGGAATGTACAACGATTTGAAGTAATCAAACAGGGAGAATCCGGTCTAATTATTAGTAATGTGGGTTCGATGGAATTCAACCGAAATGGAACAGGTGAAAAGGATATACAATATTCTATTCTTGGCATCACCAAATTCGATAACCAGCCTTTTGAATGGGTGCGTCACGGCAATACTGTAACTATTAGTGGCAACAATACCGATTTTGCCAAAAGCTGGATCATTGTGCGCGACAAACGCCACTTTCAGCAATGGAAATCTACTGACGGTGCCAACACCATCCAGATCATTGAACTGGCACGTTGAATCAGTTTCGGTAATTGAGGGCGGGCGGGCGATCTCCTAACAATGGAATGTATCGAAAGCCTGGACCACGGGCAGCATCGAACTCCGCTTTGGCCTTACTCAATTGCTCCGGTTGGTGCAACAGGTCCAGTAAGGTCATCGCCATAGTCTTCGCGGCCACCATCATTCCTTTGATTCCGATTTCCGTTCCCCCACAGGCAACCGCCTGCCAACTATGGGCTGGTGTACCCGGAACCCAGGTGGCGGCACGTAAGCCCACCGTTGGTACCGTATAACTTACATCGCCCACATCCGTTGAGCCGGTGGTTTTTCCGGTATTAATCTGGATGGGCTTTACCGTTCCTGCTGTTTCAATCGGATCAGTTTTAAATCCCAGGCCATCCTGTATTTTACTGGCAAACTCCTTTTCAGAACTAGTGTAAGTAACCCCTCCTACTTTAACAAGGTTCGCCTGCATGATTTCCGCAAGCTGGTTATTGAGCAACAAATCATATGTTCCCCCAATAATCTCAAAATCAGTTCGGGTTTCAGTTCCAATTGCAGCCCCTTCAGCTGCTTTTTGAATGCGTTCAAACAACTGCATAACAATTTCCCTGTTTGGATGCCGTACATAATAGTACACTTCAGCAAAATCAGGTACCACGTTCGGAGCCTTCCCACCCTGTGTAATTACGTAATGGATTTTCGCATCGAATGGAATGTGTTCCCGCATCATGTTCACCATATGATTCATTGCCTCTACTGCATCCAAAGCGGATCTTCCTTTATCTGGTGCTGCCGCTGCATGTGCAGCAGTTCCATAAAACCGAAACTTGGCTGATTTATTAGCCAGTGCACCATCCGCCCAGGTAGTATTTTCATCAGCCGGATGCCAGTGCAATACCCCATCCACTCCATCAAATAACCCGGCCCGAACCATATATACTTTTCCGGAACCTCCTTCTTCCGCCGGTGTTCCATAAACTTTAATCGTACCCTTCCATCCCTGGGCCTGAAGTTGTTCTTTCACTGCGATGGCAGCCGCTACAGAGGCGGTCCCAAATAAATGATGCCCGCATCCATGTCCGTTTGCCTGTCCGGCTATCGGATTTTTTTCAGCAACTGCCTGTTGCGATAAGCCCGGTAATGCATCAAATTCAGCTAATATTCCCAATACCGGCGATCCTGAACCATAGGTGGCAACAAATGCAGTTGGAATGCCGGCCACCCCTGCTTCTACGCTGAACCCACTGTTCTTCAATGTCTCCTGTAATAAGGCGGAACTTTTTACTTCTTTATAACCTAACTCTGCATAGTCCCATATCTTAAATGCAATATCTTTATAAAGATTATAACGTTCCTGTATAACCGAAGAAGTCTGTGTTTTCCATTTATCCAATTCCTTCACCGTGGGTTTCTTTTGCGCAAACAATACAGCGGGTATCAACAAACTACCAATCAGGAAACCTTTCTTCATATCGAACTAATTTTAAATCTGTTTGTACAAGTTAGGCTATTTATGAAAAAATCATTGTTGCTGATTTTACTGGTTTTGGGTGGATGGCTGATCCTCGCACAAAGTTGTTTCACATTCAGAACTGCTGATTCAAAAGCGATCAGCAGCTTTCAAAAAGATGGCATCCCGTTGAAAACAGCTACTATAAATGAGGAGGGCTTTCCGCTGCATTATGTGCAAACAGGAAATGATAGCCTGCCCACACTCGTTTTCATTCATGGAACACCGGGAAGCTGGAATGCTTTTGACCGTTATTTAAAAGATAGTACACTGAGAGCGCACTACCGCCTGATCAGTATTGATCGCCCGGGTTTCGGATACAGTAATTTCGGAAAAGCGCTGAACCTGCCGGACCAATCGCGGATAATCGGACCTGTACTTGAATCACTTAAAAATAAGGAGGCCTTCTGGCTTGTGGGACATAGCCTGGGTGGACCGATGATCCTGCAATTGGCCCTGGATTATCCACAACTGGCAACCGGGTTGGTAATTATTTCCGGAAGCATAGATCCGGCTGCTGAGAAACCGGAAAGATGGCGGTATGTGATGGATAAAACACCACTCAAGCTTTTTTTACCCGGTGCATTCAGGCCTTCTAATACGGAACTGATCTATCTGAAAAAGGACCTGAAACAGATGGAGCCGGCATTAAGTGCTATTAACCTGCCGGTTTATTTTATACACGGACGAACCGATAGTTGGGTACCACCTGTCAATGTTGAGTTCGGTTTGAAGAAACTGATCAATGCCCCCAAACTGGACACGCTTTGGCTGGATGGTGGACATTTTATTCCCTGGACTGAATTCCAACCCATCCGAAAAAAATTACTTGAGCGGAAGCCATAAAAAAACCGGGACTAAGCCCGGCTTTCTATAGTGTTGATTGGTTTTACCATCCATCTCCATCCAGAACGTTTCCAAGTCCGCCCAGGATACCACCCTCTTCTTTTCTCCGGGGTCCCCCATATTGCATGATGCGGCTGGCAAGGCGGCTGATTGGCAGGGTTTGAATCCATACCTTACCTGGTCCGCGAAGCGTTGCAAAAAACAATCCTTCACCACCAAAAATGGTATTCCGGATTCCTCCTACAAACTGGATATCAAAGTCGATTGTTTGTGTGTAAGCAACCACGCAACCAGTGTCCAGTTTCAAGGTTTCTCCGGGCTGGAGTTCACGCTCAAAAACATGGCCACCTGCATGCACAAAGGCCATACCATCTCCTTCCAGTTTCTGCATGATGAAACCTTCACCACCAAAAATACCGGTACCCAGTTTGCGTTGTAATGCGATTCCCACGCTCACACCCTTTGCAGCACAGAGAAAAGCATCTTTCTGACAGATCACCCTTCCTCCCAACTGCATCAGATCCAGTGGAATGATTTTACCGGGATAAGGTGATGCAAAACTTACTCTCTTTTTTCCATGCGCCATATTGGTAAAGGTTGTCATGAACAAACTTTCACCTGTTAACACGCGTTTACCTGCACTCACCAGCTTACCCAGAAAACCACCGGTTTGCTGTTTGGAACCATCGCCAAAAATAGTGGCCATTTGAACGCCATCGTCCATCATCATAAAACTTCCGCTTTCAGCAACGGCCGTTTCATTGGGGTCCAGCTCTACTTCAACGTATTGCATTTCTTCCCCATAAATCCTGTAGTCAATTTCGTGATTACTTCTCATGGAATAAAATTACTAAGTTTTAGAACCAACTGCCAACAAATGCTTTGTAGGCAGGATCAGATTCATTGCCTTTGATCTTGCGTTTTCTTCTGGCAACACTAATCCTATGTTTCAACATAGTGTAGAGTACCATTGGAATAAAGAACAAAGTCAATGGTGGAATTCCCATGATAGAGACCCATTTTCCTCCGAATTGGTTGCGCATGGGCCTTTTCAATCTTTCAGACATCAGGTACATGGCAGGTACTACAACCAGGGTCATGAAGAAGGCAACTGTCAATCCAAAAATGATTGTCCAGCTCAGTGGCTTCCAGAATACTGCGTTGTCCCCACCAAGGAAAATTTTCGGATCCAGTTCTGCGAACAGAGTAATAAAGTTGATATTAAATCCAACTGCCAGCGGAATCAGCGCCAGAATCGCAGCCAATGCAGTCAGCAATACTGGAATGATCCGGGTTTTACCAGCCTGGATAACGGCTTCCCGGGTTTTCATGCCACGTGCCCTCAATTCATCCGCAAATTCGATCACAAGGATTCCATTCTTCACCACAATACCTGCAAGTCCCACAATACCAATACCTGTCATCACCACACTCACTTCCATTTTGGTAATTCCAAAACCAAGTAATACTCCGATTACACTGAATACAATTTCCGTAAGAATAATAACCGGTTTACTGATGGAATTAAACTGCAATACCAGGATGAACAAAATCAGCATCAATGCAATAAAAAGTGCTTTTATAAGGAATGCTCCTGTTTCTGCCTGTTGTTCCCCTTCACCTGTTTGACGGATGGTAACTCCCTCTGCAGTGAGATTGAAATTATCAATATGATCTTTAATGCGCTGATTCACTTCCGTTGGTGTGAAACCGGACAATACATTTGAGCGCAACGTGATAACCCGCTTCTGGTTTTTGCGCTTAACACTTCCCAGTGTACTGGTGAAATCAACATCTACCAGTGAGCTGATTGGAATTCGCTTAATCGCGCCTCCGCTGGCAAAATCACGGAAAACAATATTCATATTGAGCAGATCCACGAGGTTTTGGCGCTGCACTGCGGTATTTCGCAGTTGAATTTTGTATTCATCTTCCCCATCTTTTATCTTGGAGATCTCGCGACCGAACAGCGCTGTTCTGATCTGCATACCGATCTGGGCCGAAGAAACGCCTTCCCTCAATGCACGCTCACGGTTAATAGTAAGCGAAATTTCAGGATTGTTCAAATCGATATCCATTTTCAACTCTTCCACACCGGAAACCTGTATGGAATCGAGGTAGTTTTTGAGAGCAACAGCAGATTTCGTGAGATTGTCAAAATCTTCACTGGCGATTTCTATATTAACAGGTGGTTCGGTAGGCGGACCGCTTTGTTCCTGGTCAACACTCAGCTCTGCTCCGGGAATACCTTTTACAACTGCCCGTATGGAATCGAGTATGGGTTTGGTGGATTCACCATGGCGTTTTTCAAACTCCACAAAAGAAACCTGAATTCTTCCAAGCTCGGGACGTGTGCTACGATCACCACTCATTGGATCACTGGCACCTACCGCCACATTGGAGATTACTGATTCTACAATCGGGTTTTGCTTTTTACCTCCATCCATATCCAACACTTTATACACCCGTTGCTCCAGTTGTCTTGTAATTGAGTCGGTGTATTGAACGGAAGTTCCTACAGGTAATTTCAGGTATACATAAACGAAGTTGGGATCTCCGGAAGGAAAGAATACAACAGGTACTTTACGAAGACCAAAGAATACAAATGAAAAAATGAGTAATCCAATTGTACCGAGAAGAATTTTTACAGGCCTCCATCCATGGAGCGACCAGCGCAGCAAACTTTCATAGTGCGACATGATCCAGGGTAGTGCACGATTCTGGAAGTTATGAATGGTTCTATCCAGGACAAAAACATTCAGAATGGCCAGCACCACAAAGAACAATAGCAAATTACCCCAGAAGAAATACCAGTTAATCGCTCCCGGTAATGCCTGACCGAAACTGGTACCTGCTGTAATCAGCAATACACCCAGGATAACAGCGATCCAGAATCCTTTCTTTTTAAAAATGGAAGTTTTATTGCCATCTCCTTCATCGTGGTTCATAAAATCCACTGCAAATACCGGGTTCATGATAAAAGCGACCACCAGAGAAGCCGATAAGGTAAAGATCAGCATGGTAGGAAGATAGATCATGAACTTACCGATAATACCCGGCCAGAATAAAAGCGGAACGAAAGGAGCCAGCGTGGTGAGGGTTCCTGCCAATACAGGAATGAATACCTCGCCTGCTGCCATCATTGCTGATTTCTCTGAATTGATTTTGCCCTTACCCTCCATAAAGATCCGGTGGGTGTTTTCAATAACAACGATGGCATCGTCTACAATAATTCCGAGTCCGAACAGCAGGGCAAAAAGCACAATAAAGTTCAGGGTAACATTTCCCCCAACAATCAGTTCAGCGGCCGGTAAGAAGAGGAAGGCAACGAACATACTAAGTGGTACACTTAATGCTACAAAGAAGGCATTGACAACCCCCATAAAAAACATCAGAATGATGAGTACCAGGATAAATCCGATCACAATGGAGTTTACGAGGTCGTTGAAGGAAACGCGGGTAGCCTTACTCTGATCACCCGTAATTACCAGGTTCAGTTCACGAGGAAACTCTGTTGCTTTCAACTCATCCACCACTCTTTTCACTTCATCAGATGTTTCAATCAGGTTTTCACCGGAACGTTTGATGATGTTAAGCGTAATTACTTTTTTGCCATTTAAACGGGCATAACTCTCCGTGTCTTTGATAGTGTCTTTAATAGTAGCGATATCCTTAAGATAAATGGGTGCACCACTGGTATTGCGTAGTATCACTTTCTCAATATCAAAGGCTGTTTTGAACTGACCTTTCAGTTGCAGGTTTCTTTTCATGTTGCCCACTTCCAGCAAACCACCTGAAATATCCAGGTTTTCCCGGGCAACGGCATTGGCGATATCATCAAACGTGATATTGGCTGCTTCCATCCGGTTATTGTCCACATTGATCTGGAATTCCCGCTCAGGAGCACCTACCAGATCAACCCGGTTGATTTGTGGCAATTCTTCGAGCTTATCCTGTAATTCATCCGCATAACTTTTGAGTCGCTGCAAATCAAAATCACCACTTACGTTCACATACATGATTGGCTGTTCGGAGAAGCTAACCTCCAGTACCGAAGGTTCTTCCGTAAGATCAGTAGGCAGATCTTTTTTTGCCTTATCCACCGCATCCTTCACTTTCTGCAGGGCCACATCTGTTTTTACATCCGTATCAAATTCCACGATGATGGCACTAAAATCCTGCTGTGAGGTACTGGTGGTTTTTTTGATTTTAGCACCGGTAATCCCTTTGATTTGTTTCTCAATGGGACGGGTAACCAGGTTTTCGATATCCTTGGGTGAGTTTCCTACATATACAGTTTGTACATAAATTGTAGGAATCACAATATCCGGGAACTGCTCCTTGGGCAGTGTCACAAACTGGAATACTCCAATAATACTCACGAAGATCATCAGGAGATAAATCGACGTTTTATTTTTGATACTCCAGGTAGTAGGTCCAAATTGTTTGAACTTCTCCTTCATATTTTCAAGCGCACTCATTTTATTAGTTTACTCGTTTGCAATTAGTTGTACTCACCATTCACTATTCACCATTCACCGTGAATGGTGAATAGTGAATGGTGAATGTCAATGGCTTTGAAATCATAGGGAAGTTGTTATCAACTGCCCATCATAGAGCCCCTGAAATCCTTCAATGATCAGGATATCACCGGCCTGCAGTCCCTTGTGGATTTCCAGTTCATTGCCATAGAGTTCGCCTGTTTCAACCGGACGTTTTTTGGCTCTGAGTTTACCATTTTCGTTCACTGCTACAAGTACGAATTTGCCTTTTTCATCATTTTGCAGAGTATTCACAGGAATGGTAATAGCATCATTCACCGTATAATCTTCGATCCGGATATTGGCTATCTGATTAGGACGTATCTGTTTGTCAGTCGGCATTTTGGATTCGATGTAGAAAGAACGACTGTTTGGATCGATCAGCTTTCCTGATACACTCACTTTTGTATTGAATGTTTTGCTGATATCGGGCAGTATTACTTTTACCGGGCTTCCCACTTTAACTCTTTCCAGGTAATTTTCCGGAACTTGTGCAACTGCCTTCAATTCACTGGTATTTACAATACGGATACCATTCATTGGAGAACCGGTAAAGGTTTCACCAACCTTGATATTTACTTCATCCGCAATCCCACTCACCTGGGCATATACGTTTGTCATCGCCAATTGCTCTTCCAGAATACCTATCTGGCGTTCCGCCTGGTCTACATTGTTTTTGGCGGTGATCAGCTGAACTTCGGTACCGATATTCTGATCCCAGAGATTTTTCTGCCGGGAGTACAGGTTTCTAGCATAGTCCAGTTGTGTTTTGGCCGTTTCCAGTTGCTGATGGATCACTGCATCATCCAGTTTCAACAGCAGTTTTCCTTTTGAAACAACATCACCCTGTTTCACATAGATAGCACGTACCTGTCCGCCCATTCCACGTGGAGTTACATAGGAAATATTCTGGGCCTCAATTTTACCCTGCAGGTCAATATAGTGAGTAAAAGGTGCTGACGATAAGGGAGTGGTAACAACCAGTTTTGGCTTTTCAGGGGGAATGGCAGTGGAATCCAATAACAGGATTTCTTTTTCCAGTTCAGCAATCCTTGTTTCTGTGGTCACTTTCGTTTCTTTCAAAGAAGCTAGTTCTGCTTTTTTCTTCTCCAGCAGGCTGCCACCACATGCTACCAAAAGCAAGAGGGAAGAAGACAAGAGTAGTTGTTGTATACCGGTTTGCATATAAATCGATTTAGATGGATTCAGTTGATTAATAAATTTTTCCAATTGCCGTCAGATAATCTACTTTGGCTAAAGCAGCTTCATATAAAGCTGTGAACAGGTTGGTTTGAGCAGTTCTTAATTCCGTTTGTGCTGCATTTATTTCGGTATTCGAGCCAAGGCCCTGTTCGTATTTCTTTTTAGTCTGATCATACACCCGCTCTGCCAATTCCACATTTTCCATTTGTGCGTCTACAGCCAGCACGGATGCACGGTATCGGTTCCTGGCACTGGCTACATCGTTTTCAATGGAAAGCTTGAGCAGTTCCATATCATACTCTGTCTTTCTCACTGCTGACCTTGCCTGTTCTAATAAGGCACGGCGACGGTTGCCATCAAAAATGGGAACATTGATGCGAAGCCCGAGGGTGCTTTGCTGGAACCAGCGTCCACCAGATTTGAAGAAATCGAATTCGTTTCGCTGAGCGTTGGTGAAATAATTCCCAAATACGCTGACGGTTGGGAGGGCCATCAGTTTATATCGTTTGACATTATAATCATTCAGTTCTTTACCGATCTGTAATAACTGAAATTCACGGCGATCATTAACCGAATAGGCAGAATCCAGTAAATTTTCCTTGATCAGATCATCGCTGAGTTTATCTGTTAGCACAAGGCTGTCGGTCAGGGGCATACCCAGCAACATTTTCAGTCCTAAGTAACCGTTATTGATTTGGGTTTTAAGTTTCAGGCTATCGGTACGCAGGTTGGTAAGGGTAACATTGACCTTGTCTACATCCAATTGTTCTGCAAATCCATTTTTATAGATCTCACGGGTATCATGGTAGAGCTTTTCAAAGCGTTCTATATTATCATGAAAAAGCTCCAGTTGCTGTTCACCGATCAATAACTGGTAGTAAACTTTATGAACATTGACAGCGATGGAAACTTCGGTGATCTCTGCATTTTTGCGGGCGAATTCCATAGCTGCATTCCGTGCCTGCAATCCTACGAATACCTGTCCGTCGAACAGGATCTGGTTGAGCTCAGCACCTGTGGTGGATGAGTACTGTACACCAAATTGTACCGGAATAAAAGTGCCGGGTGCTCCACCAAAAAATTCTCCGGGAACCAGGCTGACCGGCAGTTTGATATTATCAATTAGATTAAAAGAACCATTCACCTGGGGCAGGGCGCTGGCAGTAACTTCGCGGTTTACCTGTTGCTGGATACGAATATCTTCCAGCACTTTTTTTACCTGGTAACTGTGCTGTTTGGCATAGGCAACTGCTTCCTGGATGCTTAAGGCTTCTGTTTTTCTTCCTTCCTGTGCGTAGCTGTCCAAAGAGCTGCTTATCAGTATAAGTAGTAATCCAACTGATAAGAACCTCCACAACGTTTGCTTGTTCATTGTTAACTGATTTAGATCTTTTTCTTTTTTTGCTGATACTCCAGAACCAACCGATACCCTTCCAGTGTGACGATACCAAACAGATAATGTTCAATAATCTGCTGCTCAACATCGGCAAGGGTTAATTTGTTCCCGCTGTAAAACACGGGATCCAATGGCATAAGCATGCTTTCAATACGGAATCGGGCGATGATGTCGACATTCAGTTCCTGACGGTAGAGTTGTTCCTGAATGCCTCTGATCAGATTGTCTCGAATGGTATTGTAGATGAAATCGTTTTTGTGTTGCAGAAATTTTTCATAGGCTTTAGGATGATATTTTTTCAGATCCAGTATCACGGAGGGGTTCATATTCCGAAACATCTCTTCCACCATTTCCATCGCTTTAAACATTTCATCGATGGCATTTTCTGCACTGAACTTATCGATATCACATCGGTCCCTTGATTCACAGATTTTACATTGAATCACTTCCAGCACCAGTTCTTCCTTATCGGCAAAATACTGGTAGATCGTTTTTTTGCTGATCCCCATTTCACTGGCGATATCATCCATACTCACGCTCCGGATGCCGTATTTCATAAATAAATCACGGCTCCGGATAAGAATGCGGTCCCTTGTTTCCTGTTCACTCATAATCGGGCACAAAACTATGGAAACTTTAAATGTAACAAAAGTTTCCATCACATTATTTTACCATTCGTCCAGAAATTGAGTGTTCCACCGTCCTTCAACACTCCCTTGGCGAATGCCATCCGCCAAAAGCGGAGTAGCGCCACGCCCTACGAAGTCGGGTTAAAATACCGGCAGGGTGCCTGCCCGCATTTTAGTAGGTTTGCACCAGGAACTGAACTATGGACAATCAACCGATTCGAACCGATGGCTGGCGTTGGAAAAAAATTTTCCAGTATTTCTTACAAGGATTACTGGTTACTGCTCCTGTAGTAATTACGGGTTATTTGGTTTATTGGTTTGTTTCTTCGGTGGATAACCTGCTTCCCATCTTCCAGGAAGAAACACCCGAGGGCGGACTATCCACCCGGAATTATGGCTTAGGGTTTATCATCATTATTGTGGCGCTGATAGTTATCGGGTACCTGAGTTCCAACTTTATCACCAGCAGACTCTTCAGTTTTTTCGACCAGTTCCTGGAGAAAGCTCCAGGCATCAAATTCATTTATTCATCCATCAAGGATTTCTTCGAGGCATTTGCAGGTAACAAACGTAAATTCAATAAACCGGTGGCGGTATCTCTGCATCAGCCCGATGTATTCCAGATCGGGTTTATAACAGATGAGGATGCCAGCGAATTCGGATTCTCTGATTATATCACGGTATACATTCCATTTTCTTACTCCTTTGCAGGACAAACCTATCTCGTTCCCAGGAGCAGGGTGCGTCCATTGGATCATATCAAACCAGCTGATGCCATGAAATATGTGGTATCGGGAGGAATCGCCGAACCCGACCAGGAACCTACCCCTCCCCGCGAGTAGGAAATTGTTGGATATGCGAACTATATGTTTACTGGCAGCAGTTCTTCTGCTGTATAACCCCGTTTATTGCTGGGGTTTCTTTGCACATGAAAAAATCAATGGGTATGCGGTTTATCTGCTGCCTCCGGAAATGCTGGTATTCTACAAGCCATCACAGGCTTTCCTGCAAACCCATGCAACCGATCCGGATAAACGTCGATATGTGGTAAAAGCAGAAGGGCCAAGACATTTCATCGACCTGGACCAATATGGCCAATACCCATTTACCGAATTACCCCGAAAATGGGAAGATGCCCGTAAAAAATTCGGGGAGGACAGCCTGCAACAGCATGGCATTCTTCCCTGGCGTATTTTACAAGTGCTCGGTATGCTGACCAGTGCTTTCAGGGGAAAGAATACCGCTTCGATCCTGAAGCTTTCTGCTGATCTCGGGCATTATATCGGAGATGCGCATGTGCCCCTGCATACCAGTTCCAATCACAATGGCCAGAAAACCAACCAGCATGGCATTCATGGCTTCTGGGAAAGCCGGCTACCTGAATTGCTGGCGGATCAGGAATGGGATTTCTTTCTGGAAAAAGCCAGTTATATCCCACAGCCAGCGGAAAGAACCTGGCAGATCATCCTGGAAAGTGCAGCCGCTGTGGATTCGGTGCTGGAGCTGGAAGCGATACTGAGTAAAACCATTCCACCCGATCAGAAATTTGCCTTTGAGTGGCGCAAGCAAACCCTGGTGAGACAGTATTCAAGCGAGTTCAGCAGGCTGTATAACCAGGCCCTGAAAGGAATGGTAGAACGCCGGATGCGACAATCAGTGCAGGCAGTAGCAGATTATTGGTACACGGCCTGGGTAAATGCGGGACAGCCATCCCTGCAACAATTGGTTACAAACAAAACCCAACCGAATGCAGAGCCAGGACTTGACAGCCTGAGTATTTTATGGAGAAGCCAACCTATCAAGGGTAAATCCTGCGACTAAGGGCAAGGAGAATTGACATTTTTTAAGGAACTTGCGGACTCACCAAACCAGCCAACGAAGTGGTACATAACTTTAATGCAGGCCCGTCTATCTTACCCAAAGAAGTCTTCCAGGCGGCCAGCGAAGCCATTCTCAACTATAATAACATGGGGCTCTCCATATTGGAAATCGGGCATCGCACCGATGCTTTCCAGGCAGTAATGGACGAAGCCCGCTCACTGGTGAAAGAACTGATGCAGCTAAATGACCAGAAAGAAGTATTATTCCTTCACGGCGGTGCTTCCACACAGTTTTTCCAGGTGCCAATGAACCTCCTGGCAGCAGATCGTAAGGCTGCCTATCTGGATGGAGGAACATGGGGAGTTAAAGCAATAAAAGATGCCAAACTATATGGCACTGTAGAAGTAGTAGCCAGCTCGAAGGACAAAAATTATTCGTATATCCCTGATGGTTATACGATTCCCAATGATGCAGCCTATTTTCATTATACTACCAACAATACGGTAGAAGGCACGCAGATGCATTCAATTCCCGAAACGAATGTTCCACTCGTAGCAGATATGAGCAGTGATATACTGAGCACGCAGATGGACTTCAATCGCTTTTCGCTGATCTATGCAGGAGCGCAAAAAAACATTGGTGCAGCAGGGGTAAACCTGGTGATTGTGGATCCTTCCATTCTTGGTAAAGCAGATCGGGCCCTCCCCACTATGATGGATTACAGGGAGCATATTAAAAACGGTTCCATGCTGAATACGCCACCTGTTTTTGCCGTATACGTATGTATGCTCACCTTACGCTGGCTGAAACAACAGGGAGGAGTAGCAGCTATTCAGCAAATCAATGAAAAGAAGGCACAACTCTTGTATGATACCATTGATCAGAACAGCATCTATACAGCACCGGTAGCCAAAAAAGACCGGAGCCGGATGAATGCGGTATTCACCATACAGGATACGGAGGTAGAAAAAGAATTTTTAACAGCCGCAAAAGCGGAAGGGTTTTATGGTGTGAAAGGACATCGTTCCGTTGGTGGTTTCCGCATCAGCATGTACAATGCATTACCCTATGAAAGTGTAGTAACATTAACCGAATTCATGAAAGAATTCGCAACAAAAAAAGGATAATCCTTACATTTAAATAACATGGCCAGGATACAACCATTCAAAGCAGTTCGCCCGCAGACAGAAAAAGCCGCCCAGGTAGCGTCTCCACCTTATGATGTATTAAATTCAGCAGAAGCTGCTGAACAGACAAAAAACAATCCCAACAGTTTTTTACGCATTACCAAATCCGAAGTGGATCTACCGGGAATTGCTGATATTCATACCGCTGAAGTATATGAAAAAGCAAAATCCAATCTGCAGGATTTTCTTTCGAAAGGCATACTTATCAGAGAGGATAAACCCTGCTATTATATTTATGAACTCGTAATGAATGGCAGGCATCAAACTGGACTTGTTGCAGTTTCATCTGTAGATGATTATGAAGCGGACATTATCAAAAAACATGAATTCACAAGGCCTGAAAAAGAGCAGGATCGAATCAATCATATTCGCACCAGCGGTGCCCAAACAGGAAATGTATTCCTGGCTTACCGCGATGTAGCAGCCATTAACTCACTGATTGAAGATTGGAAGCAACGGACACCATTATACGATTTCGTAGCAGAAGATGGTATCGGTCATACTATTTGGGTGGTTAACGAGGAGGCAGCCATCGCGCAGTTAACAGAACTATTTGACAAAGAAGTACCATATACCTACATAGCGGATGGACATCACCGGGCAGCTTCCGCAGCAAAAGTGCGGAAATCACTGGAGGCAGGTTATCATGATCATGCCAATTATTTTTTAACGACCTTGTTTCCTGCCGGTGAATTACATATCATGGACTATAACCGGGTGGTAAAAGATCTGAATGGACATACTGAATCAGATTTTCTGAGGGCCTTATATGATCATTTTGAAGTGGAGCGTATGCCTTCCGCTTTTTCTCCCACCAGGCTGCATGAATTCGGTATGTATTTGGGAGAGCAATGGTTTAAACTGACAGCCAAAGAAGGAACGTATAAAACTGATCCGATTGGTGTGCTGGATGTGACCATTCTTTCGGAACTGATACTGGATCCTATGCTTGGCATTAAAGACCAGCGGACGGATAAACGAATTGATTTTGTTGGCGGCATACGCGGGTTAGGCGAACTGGAAAAGCGGGTGAACAGCGGCGAAATGAAAATCGCTTTCAGTCTTCATCCCGTTAGTATACAGCAATTGTTTGATATTGCCGACAGCGGAAATGTAATGCCCCCAAAAAGTACCTGGTTTGAGCCCAAGTTACGCGATGGCTTATTGACTCATTTAATCTACGAATAATGCGAAAAGTCCTTCTTCTGTGTTGTCTGATTTGGTTGGGAAGCAGTATTGAACTGGCTGCACAGGAAGATGTCAAATCCTTACATGCCAATGCAAGGAAATATATGCAGGAATCCGACTATTCCAACGCTGTGCTGGTTTTGAATAAGGCATTATCCCTTGAACCAGCGAATGCAGACCTGCAAAATGATTTGCTATTCACTTATTACCTGGCCCGTAACTATGGAAAAGCCATGGAATTGGGAAAACAGCTGGTGAACACGGACAAGCCGGATATTCGTAGTTTTCAGTTACTGGGACTCACCTATCGCGCTATTGAAGAAAATAAGGAAGCAGAAAAACTCTATAAAAACGGGATACGTATTCATCCCAATAGTGGTGTACTGTACAATGAATTTGGAGAATACCTCTGGGCTAAAGAGAAATTTGAAGCGGCCGTAGAGCAATGGGAAAAGGGAATAGCGGCAGATCCCAATTATTCCGGTAATTATTATAATGCTGCCAAGCATTATTACCTGACCAAGGACAAAATCTGGGCACTGATCTATGGGGAGATTTTCGTTAATCTGGAAAGTTACAGCCGGCGTACTCCGGAGATCAAGGAACTCCTGCTAAACGGATACAAAAAATACTATGGCAAGATGGGTGAATTACAGCCAGCCAACCCCAAAAATGGATTTGAACTGACTGTAAGCGGAATCTTCGACAAACATGCCGGAACGGTAAGTTCCGGAATCAGTGCAGCCAGCCTAACCAAACTGCGCAGCAAATTCATACTCGACTGGTATGAAAAAGAGCCGGTCGCTTATCCTTTCCGTCTGTTTGAATATCACCGTCAATTATTAAGAGAAGGCTATTTTGAAGCCTATAATCAGTGGCTCTTCGGTGCAGCTCAAAACCTGCCTGCATTCCAGCAATGGTCCCAGGCCAATGCCACCACATATGAAGCCTTTTTGCAATACCAGCGTGGCAGGGTATTCAAATTACCTGCGAACCAGGATTATCGATTCCTGGACAATAAGAAATAAGCATTGATTTTCAATTGTTTAAAAATATTTACCAAATTTTGACAAATAATTTAATCAATGTTTGAACATTGGTGTTATACTTTTTATTAATTTTGTTCGACAAAGAAAATTTCAACACACAATGAAAAAGGCAATTTTTGTATTCGCTGCTTTTGCCGCCCTGGCAACTGCTTGTAACAATGCTCCGGAAGGAGAAACTGCAACTACCGCTGACGCACAGGCTGCTGCTGCCGGCACAGGGGCTACCTACAGTATCGACACCACTTCCAGCGTAGTAGAATGGCTGGGAACCAAACCCGTTGGTCAGCACAATGGTACTATGAAAATTTCTACCGGTGAGTTCAGCATTGCTGAAGGAAACATCACTGCAGGAAATTTCACCATTGACGTAAATTCTCTGACAGACCTGGACATGAACGGTGAAATGAAAGACAAACTGGAAGGTCACCTGAAGAGCGCTGATTTCTTCGATGTTGCGAAGTTTCCTACTGCCAGCTTCGTGATTACCGGAGTTGAGCCTATTTCCGGCGACAGTACTGCTACCCACAAAATCAGCGGTAACCTGACACTGAAAGACAGCACCAAGAATGTTAGCTTCCCTGCACAGGTAACTGTAGCAGAGACAGGCGTGAAAGCTTCTGCTAACTTCAATATTGACCGTACCCAGTGGGGTATGTTCTATGGCAATGACCAGAGCCTGGGTGATAAATTCATCCGTCCGGAGGTTAATATCAAATTGAATATCAACGCCAACAAATTATAACTCGCTTTTTTCTAGTGATGTTTTGAGTTGGATCAACCGGGAGCTTCGGCTCCCGGTTTTTTTATGGAGGTGGTTACCTATATTTGAAATGGATTATTCACACACTAACGATTGATGCATATGAATCAGCCACAACGCCTTTTTGACTGTCTGCAGGTACTTATGGACAAAAATCCCGCCCAACCCCTGCTTGCAGGCAAGGAAAACGGACAATGGAAAGAGTATTCGGTTCAGGAAGTGAAGGAACTCGTAGACCAGCTAAGTGGGGGCCTGCTCAACCTTGGTATGAGCTGTGGCGATATGACGCCGGAAGGCAGGGATAAAATTGCCATCCTTTCCAAAAACCGCCCGGAGTGGGTGATAGTGGACCTGGCCGTTCAACAGATAGGAGCCATCCTTACGCCTGTTTACCCAACAATCAACGCCAAGGAACTTGAGTTTGTATTGAATGATGCCGGCGTTAAAATGGCGTTTGTGAACGATGAAGAACTCTATCACAAAATCCTGAGCGTCCAGTCGAGGGTGCCCAGTCTCCAGCACATTTTTACGTTCGAACACGTTACTAATGCCGCACACTGGAAAGATGTAATCCGGAACAACAGTGAGGAAGCACAGCAACAAATTCCGGCGATCGTCTCAAAAATCACCTACGAAGATCTCTTCACCATCATCTATACATCGGGTACTACAGGCACTCCGAAGGGTGTGATGTTATCGCACAAGAATGTACTAAGTAATGTGTTGAGCAGTATAGAATCGGCTTTCCTGGAAATTGGTGTAGAGGGACAAAAAGCCCTCAGCTTCCTTCCTCTTAACCATATTTTTGAACGAATGGTTACCTATATCTACCTGTTTTCCGGCACCACTATTTATTATGCTGAAAGCATGGAAACCATAGGTGATAACCTCAAGGAAGTTAAGCCTACCCTATTCACTACGGTACCCCGCCTGCTCGAAAAAGTGTACGAAAAGATTATGCTGAAAGGAATGGAACTAACGGGTATTAAGCGTAAGCTCTTTTTCTGGGCACATGACCTTGCCGATCATTTTGAATTGCATAAAAACCAGGGATTCTGGTACAATACGCAACTTGCACTTGCCAATAAACTGGTATTCAGTAAATGGAGAGAAGCATTGGGCGGGAATCTCAAAGCGATTGTTAGTGGCGGCGCGGCCTGCCAGGTAAAACTCATCCGGATTTTTACAGCCGCACAAATTCCGATTATGGAGGGCTATGGCCTTACTGAAACGTCTCCGGTAATTGCAGTGAACCGCTATGGCAAACACGGCCGCAAATTTGGAACCGTTGGTACACTTATTAACGGTGTGGAAGTGAAGATTGCTGAAGATGGAGAGATTTTATCCCGCGGACCGAACACTATGATGGGATATTACAAACGGCCGGACCTGACAGCTGAAGTGATGCAGGGCGACTGGTTCTGTACGGGTGATATCGGATTGTTTGAAGAGGGTAAATTCCTGAAGATTACCGACCGCAAAAAAGAAATGTTCAAAACCAGCGGAGGCAAATACGTGGCGCCTCTTCCAATTGAAAACAAACTCAAGGAGTCTTTATATGTAGAACAGGTGCTGGTAGTGGGTGCAGAAAGAAAATTTGTAGGGGCCCTGATCGTGCCTTCCTTTGCCAACCTGCGCGACTGGTGCCGGCAGCAAAATATTGAATATTCCAGCAATGAGGAGATGATCCGCCATCCTAAAGTGGCTGAGTTATACCTCGACCTGGTAGAGAGTTTCAACAAATATTTCAACCACGTAGAACAAATTAAAAAGTTTGAATTACTGCCCCAGGACTGGTCCGTTGAAACCGGCGAAATGACCCCTAAACTGAGTCTGAAACGCAAAGTAATCCAGGAAAAGTACCGGGATGAGATCGAAAGGATCTACTCCTGAGTTCAAATTTTCTCGATTCCGTTTTCCTTGATACGGATGAGTTTCTGTTTGAAGAGGTTACCGATTGCCATCTTGAAGGCTTTTTTGCTCATCCCGAGGTTATCATATATATCCTCAGGATCAGACTTATCATGGTAGGGCAAAAAACCACCGTGCTGGTCGAGCAGTTCCAGTATCTTTCCTGCTTCTCCGCTCACCCGCTGGTAGCCACGCTCGCCAAGTGCCAGATCAATTTTATTTTCTTCGCGGATCTTACGTACATAACCTTTAAGCCGGTCGCCAACCTGGATATTCTGGTAGATATCACTAAAGTGTAAAACACCGGTATGTTTTCCATTTATAATACAGAGATAACCGATATCCGTACGACGATAGACCAACAGATCAACAGCATCTTTTTCTTTCAGGTCGAGGTCTTCATTGGAAAGAAAGTTTTCAATTTTTTCTGTAGCGGCAACACGCCCTGTCTGTTCATCAATATAAATTCTGACAATATAAATACCACCAACCCGCATCGTACCGAGTTGTTTCGACTTGGGAACAAAGAGATCTTTCATCAGTCCCCAATCCAAAAAAGCTCCCAGTTTTGTTGCACTCACTGCTTTTAATGCCACGATATCTCCAACAGTACCCAGTGGTTTCTGCGTAGTAGCAATCAACCTGTCTTCTGAATCATGATAAACAAATACTTCCAATTCATCACCGACCTTTAATCCAGCAGGTACAAATCGTTTGGGCAAGAGAATACCTTCTTTTCCATCATCGAGGAAAACACCAAAATCTACTGTCCGGATAACCCGCAGTGTATTGAATTCGCCAACTTTTATCATATTGTTTATTTGAACTGGGAGCAAAGCAAATGTAGCCGAATTTAAGAAAGCAGGTAAATTTGTTACTCAAGCAGGCAGCATGGAAAAAAATCACGTCATAAGAATTAAATGCCCGGATCAGAAAGGACTTATTGCCGGTATCGCCGGGATTCTCTTCAAACGGGGATACAATATCCTGGTGATGAAAGAATACGTGGAAACCGAAACCGGACAGTTTTTTGCAAGGCTTGAAATCGCCGGAGAATTAGAACCTCAGGAACTGGAATCGGAACTTAAGTATTTGTTGCCACCCTCCGCAATAGTTGAAATCATACCCAGAAATAAGAAAAGGATCGTACTGTTGGTAACTAAAGAATACCATTGCCTTGGCGATCTGTTAGTTCGTCATTATTTTAATGAACTGCACGCTGAGATACTTGCAGTAATCGGCAATCATAACATGCTACAATCATTTACTGAAAAATTTGAAATTCCCTTTCATTATATAAGTCATGAGGGTATAAGCAAAACAGCGTTTGAAGAAACCATCCTGCAAACGCTGGAAACCTACCAACCCGACTACCTTGTGCTGGCTAAATTTATGCGTATACTCACACCAGAGTTCGTACAACGTTACAAAGATCGGATCATCAATATCCATCACTCTTTTTTGCCTGCCTTCATTGGTGCCAATCCGTATAAAAAAGCATTTGAACGGGGTGTGAAACTGATCGGTGCCACGGCGCATATTGTAAACAACGATCTGGATGAAGGCCCCATTATTACTCAGCAGATCATACCGGTAAAACATGATGATGGCTTAACCGACATGATTGAAGCGGGACATGAAATTGAAAAATCCGTACTTGCGGATGCATTAAAACTGGTATTAGAAGACCGTATTTTTGTTTCTGGCAATAAAACCATTGTATTTTCCTGATGAAAACATTTTCCATTCATCCTTATCATGATAACTACCAGCAGGGTGTTATCAACCTGATATTACCCATACAGCAAATCGAATTTGGTGTGCCTGTCACAATTAAAGATCAACCTGACCTTTTGATTATTCCTGAATTTTATCAGAAAAACAAAGGCAATTTTTGGGTTGCAACAGATCAGGAAAATGTAATCGGCAGCATCGGACTGATTGACATCGGGCACCAGGCTGCTGCCATACGAAAGATGTTTGTACGGGCTGATTATCGTGGAAAGGAAACAGGGTTGGGTCAGGCATTACTGGATACTGCCATTAACTGGTGTAAAGAACATGAAATCAGCAGTATTTATCTTGGAACAGTAGAGCAGCTAAAAGCAGCACAGCGATTCTATGAAAAAAATGACTTTCATAAAATCGCTGTAGAAGCATTACCGGATTTTTTTCCGAGAATGCCGGTAGATACACATTTCTATGTTAAGCAAATTGCGTACTCTTAAGGGTAGCCAATACCTCAGGAGTTACATTACCAAACAGGGATACTCCTGCTGCACCATTTGCCATTGATAGTTCAATCCCCGTTTTTAGTTCTTCCATGGAATCAAAATCGGGAAGGTACAAACCAGCATACAGCGGAAATTTTCCAGCCAGGAAATGAACCCCTTCCGTTACCGCATCGCCAATCCATTTAACATCTTCCTGGTAAAACTTATGGTAGATCATGGGGAATACAGCATCCAGGTTCCAGTTGGTCCAGTCCTGCCGTACAATCCTGCGCGCCACTTCGGGAGTTGGAAATACTGCCGCAGTGATCCATTTTTTATGACGATTGGCAACTTCTGCTAATTGGTTAACTACCTTGTTGATGGCATTGTAACGGAAGAGACGCCAGGACAAAACGCCATCCGGGTAAGGCAGATCGAGCGGATCTTTACCGGATATTTTTTTATACTCAGCTCTGCAGGTAGAACAATAACAGAAATCATAAGCAGGCAATTCCTGCTGCTGCACGAGGTTGTAATTCTTCCAAAGGTTAAGCGGAAGTATCACATCACAAAACCGGATGTAATCGAGGTGCAGACCATCAATATAATCTTTCGAAAGAATCTGTTCTGCTTCCTGTTTCAGGTAAGCCTGAACTTCTGGTTTGGAGGGGCATAACCAGCGATAATATCCAACATAGGGCGGATGATCAATAACCGATTTCCCTTCTCTCGAAATCGCATACCATTCTGGATGTTGCTCCATCAGGGTTTTTACTCCCTTGTTCATGGTCCAGTTCCAGCGATGCGCTTCCAGCTTCATTTTTTTGGCGGCCCTGAAATGTTTCTCGGAATCATCTTCAAATAAAACACCCCGAACTCCGGCTGCAGCATATGCAGCATATCGTTCATACAATTCTGCTTCTGAATCCTTGGGATTCGGTCTGGTCCAGATCCAGTGTTTTGCCTTTCTTTTTTTGAAATCCAAATCTGCAGCGCTGAGAGAAGACCCAATTGAAAGGGAGGCTGTTGTAAGCAAACTGTTTTTTATAAAATTTCTGCGGTTACTCATACTTGTTAGTTCACTTTTCTCTGAATGTAATGTATCCCCAATGTTCAGGCACATGCATATCAATTAATCCCTGTGGAGACCATACCCAGTTATCTTCGCGAAGCCGCTTACCATCCGGCCCTATTCTCCTTTTATAGGATTGTCCATCCATGTCCATGGTCCACTGCACTCTTGAAAAATTGATTCTCCAGGTAGCACCGGGTTGAGGTTGTGAAATACGGCCTGGACGTTCCAGATCCTTATAGGGAATCGCCATTTCAACTATCCAGCCTTTATCAATATCACGGTTATCATTAAGCGTACCTTTAAGTTGTACTGCAGATAACAATCGATCCGAGTTCCAGCCCATCACCATAGGTCCGCCTTTTTTATACGGCTTGGTCATAAACAGGTCCATGATCGTACCTAGTGCATTGATTTCATATTCGAAGTATTGTTCCTGGTCGTTATTAGGATCCAGAAATACTTCAAAATCGTGATCGTTGAAAATGATAGCATCCCGATCGGTAAGTGTAGCCCAGAGATGAGGCTCTTCCATTTCGGCAAGGATATACAGGTACTGCTCATCCCACAACATTTTAACCCGGGTTTTAAATCTTGGAACCGGCTTTTTGCTGCCTTCAATATCCTGGAAATAACTGGTCCACGCAGCTTTTTTCCAGACCTTATCTACTTTCCCATCAATCTGAATTTTGTGCTGCGTTTTCAGCACATCGTAGCGCTTGGGTAATGAGTCTTTCTGCGATTCAGTTTGACAAATGCTACCCAGAGCAAATCCACATATTGTAATAAGTTGAACCATACTTGCTAGTGACGGAAATAGAATTTGTGTAACATTTCTATCTGATAAATCAGTAATATGAAACAAAGCTATAAGGCTTTCATAATTCTGACTTCTTAATATTCAACAAATGATGCGATTCAATGAACCTTAACGTAGTTTCAATAAAAGTTTTATATGTCGCATCCATTGCTTTGTTGGGATATCATACTGGAGGGCAGATCCCGAAGAGAAGAATTCAGCAAGGATATCTCTTACCTGAACCACTTGCAGGAGTCGGGCTATTGGAAGTATTCTCCAGGCAGGTCACTAGATAATGCATTGGTATGGGAAAATAAAACGATACTGGTTACCACTGCAGATCTGAAGATTCTGTTTGCCAGTAAAAATATTGAGCGCATGAATGGATATCAACCCTGGGAAGTAATAGGAAAATCACCGAAACTATTCCAGGGGCCAGCTACACAGCTAAGCAGCAGGCTGATGATCCGGAATGCACTGACTGAAATGAAGCCCTTCAACTGCACCATTCTGAATTATCGAAAGGATGGGACACTCTACAATTGCCTGATTGAGGGCTATCCTGTGGCAAATGAAGCTGGCAGATTAACCAACTATGTTGCCATTGAAGAGGAAATCGATTTATAGTTAATCCTGTTTAAGATCATCAGGGTCCCCTGTTTCTTTATGGGTTTCGCGATGAGGGAAGTCCCTGTTCAGCCGGTTACTTAATTTCTTCTTTTCCTTACGATTGACCCTCCAGGTCCATATTATAAAAACCAATACTGCGATTGCAAGGAGAGTATAAATAAACGCATCCATAATCGTTGCTTTCAGGTAATCTACTATCCCAATATTACCTGAATATTACCGCTAATTCCCTGCTATTTATTATCTTTTCGACATGCAAGCGAAATCAACCCGTTCACGCAGGGAATTTTTACAGACAAGTTCGGTTTTGCTGGGAGGTCTTTTATATCTTCCTGCATTTGCAAAAACCGGATACGCTCCTAAACTAAGTTTCTCTACACTAGGTTGCCCCGACTGGAACTTTGACAAGATCACGCAATTCGCAGCCGAACATGGCTATAAAGGATTGGAGATCCGGGGTATTCAGCGTGAACTCGATTTAGTGAAATCGCCCGTATTCAATTCAGCATCGGCCAGGTCATTAACCATGGCGCGTATGAAGGAAAAAGGACTGCGTTTTGTTGGATTGGGATCTTCCTCCACCTTGCATTTTAAGGAAGCGGTTAAAAGAAAAGAACAGTTGGAGGATGGCAAACGTTTTATTGACCTTGCCGAGCAACTGAAATGTCCCTATGTGAGGGTCTTCCCCAATAATTTTCCCAAAGAACAGAGCAGGGAAGAAACCATGGATCTGATTAAAGCAGGATTGCTTGAATTATCCGCACATGCCAAAGGATCAGGTGTTGAAGTATTGATGGAAACACATGGCGACCTTGTTTATCTGGCTGATCTGGAAAAGATCATGAAAGAAGTAAATAATCCGAAAATCGGTTTGATCTGGGATATTTCCAACATGTGGACGGTAACTGGTGAAGCCCCCGCCAAAGTATATCCGGCGTTGAAAAAATACATCCGGCATGTACATGTAAAGGATGCCATTAAAGATGAAGGAAAACTTCGCTATACCTTTTTAGGAAAGGGGCAGGTGCCTATTTTTGAAGGAATAGACCTGCTTGCAAGGGATAACTATAAAGGGTTTTATAGTTTTGAATGGGAAAAATTATGGCATCCCGAAATTGCCGAACCAGAACTAGCGCTGGCAGATTTTCCGCAAGCAATGAAAACACATTTTGCATAATCTATCCAATATTGAAAAATGCCTGGAGATTCCGTTTACTTAAATACCAAAGTTGTACATCAAAATACCTATGATGCCATCATTGTTGGATCCGGCGTTAGCGGAGGGTGGGCCGCAAAAGAATTATGTGAAAAAGGTTTACGCGTTCTCTTATTAGAAAGAGGCGGGCCGGTTCAGCATCCCAGTTATCCAACTTCGTTGATGCATCCCTGGGAGTTTGAACACCGCAACAGTTTATGTAAAGCCGACCGGGAAAAATATCCCATCCAAACCAGGCATTATTCCATCAATGAAGACAATAAACATTTCTATACCAGGGATCTGGAAAACCCGTATGAAGAAATAAAACGGTACGACTGGATCAGGGCGGATGTGCTGGGAGGCCGTTCCCTTTTATGGGCAAGAGCCTGCTACCGTTGGAGTGATCTTGATTTTGAAGCGAATCTCAAAGATGGGCATGGGGTGGACTGGCCTATCCGTTATAAAGACCTGGCGCCCTGGTATGATTATGTTGAATCATTTGCAGGCATCAGTGGGAATAGAGATGGTATTCCGCATTTACCAGACGGTGTATTTCAACCTCCTTTCGAAATGAATTGTGTGGAAAAGGACTTTACAGCAAAAATTGCCAAAGCCTATTCCACCCGGCAAGTAATCATTGGAAGATCCGCTAACCTAACGGCACCGCTCAAGGGAAGGGGTGTATGTCAGTCGCGAAGTCTGTGCCACAGAGGTTGCCCCTTTGGTGCCTATTTCAGTTCGAATTCCAGCACGCTGCCTGCAGCCATGGAAACAGGAAGATTAACCATCCGAACACATGCACTGGTGAATAAGGTTTTATATGACGAAAAGAAAGGAAAAGCAACCGGCGTAGAGATCATTGATACAGAGACAAAACAAACAGAAGAGTACTATGCTAAGCTTTTGTTCATCAATGCATCCACGATCGGCACAACAGCTATCCTGTTAAATTCTGTATCCAATCGTTTCCCGAATGGTTTAGGAAATGACAGTGGGCAATTGGGACTGAACCTGATGGATCATCATAAAGGGCTGGTAATAGCAGCAGATGTTGACGGATTTGAAGATCGTTATTACAAGGGAAGAAGACCTACCAATATGTATATACCAAGATTCCGGAATGCTACTGAGGCAACCGGCGATTTTTTGAGAGGATATCATTTTGGGGGAGGCGCCTATCGGACACGCGGACAGGCAGAAGGCATTGGTGAAGAGCTAAAAGCGAATATGAGTGAAGCAGGTCCCTGGAAGATCAGCATTTATCATTTTGGTGAATGTCTGCCTTATCAGGAGAATAAAATGAGTCTGCATCCCGATAAAAAAGATCCATTCGGAAGACCTATCATACAATTTGATGCACAGTTCCGGGACAATGAAAAACGCATGTTTGAAGATGCTGCCAAAACCGGAGTGGAATTGTTTGAAAAAGCCGGATACAAAAATATTACGGTGAGTGGCAAGATTTCATTCCCTGGAAATGCCAATCATGAAATGGGTACAGCGCGCATGGGACGAGATCCAAAAACCTCTGTACTGAATGCGTTCAATCAACTGCATGCGGTGAAAAATGTATTTGTAACAGATGGGGCCTGTATGACATCCGGATCTTGTGTAAACCCATCCATTACCTATATGGCATTAACCGCAAGAGCCTGTGATTATGCCGTTCAGGAAATGAAAAAAGGGAATATCTAATCGGTATATAAAGCCGGTAAATCCTTTTCAAAAATCGTAACAGGCAAGTTGTAAAACCGGATAAAATCGGGTTCACTAACCTGGCCTGGAAAGGGCGCATAATAATGCGTTGGACTTGTTTTATCATTTCGCCATACCAGTACATAAGATAAACGCAAGCCCGGTGTTGTAATCGTTTTTAATAATACTTCTGTCCACCAATTTGGGTTTGGAATGGATTCAAGTCCTGTTTCTGTAAGAGCCGCCAGCTTGCCGGACTTGTTGGCATAAGCCTGGACGATCTGTAATTTTTTTAGTGCAGCGGGAAGATTATATTTTCCATCCCGACCAAAATCGGCATAGTTATCCATGCCTACCATATCAACAAAGTCGTCACCAGGGTATCGCTCCAGAAATTCGAATTCAGATTGAAAAGTACAATCCGGTGAAAAGGCATAGAGCAGCTGATGAATATTCATTGAATCACGCATATAGGTGACTGTGAATCTCCAGAGCGTCTTTATTTCATCCGGACTGCAATGATTTTTCCCCCACCAGAACCAGCTACCATCCAGTTCATGAAAGGGCCGGAAGATCATTGGGATGGGTTCACCACCAGCACCCTTTACCGTATGCAAAAAATCAGCTATTCTTCTGAGAATGCTTTTATATGTATCATGTGCTACAGCGCCTGGGATCATTTCTCTCACAGAAGCCTTTGATACGCCTTCTTTCCAATAAAATCCACCTCCCGAAAGCGGATTGTTGAAATGCCAGGAAACGGTAATGAGCCCACCCCGGTTATACGTATCCGTTATAATCTTTCGAAGGTGGCTTTCTTCCCGCTTTATCAGGCTGTCTGGCCGGCCGGATAAACCACTGAAATCGATACCAATAACAGCGGGATGAGAACCTGTAACCGATTTGACATCGGATCGATTGGACTCTCCGCTCCAGCCATGACCATATTCAGTGGCATGCTGATGCCCGAACAGGATACCCTTTTCAGTTAACTGGTGGAGGTTACGATAAAGCGCCCTGGTTTCTTTGGTAGCTTTCGTATCAATCGGGGCGGGTTCACCTGCATAAGAAGAAAAACCCGCAAGCAGGAAAAGTAATAAAAATTTCATTCGAGTAAAAAGTATAGTCCGATTAATGCAAGAATGATTGCAATAGAAGTAAGACCATACAAAAAGATACCATAGAATTCAGGAATGGGGTTGATCAGGCTCAGTACACAACTGATGAAACCGATGAATGCTCCAATGACCATCAGGAGGATTCCGTTGAATTGGCGTTTGGCAAGATTGGCAGGCATAGCAATGGTATTTAGGTTGATCACTTATTTTCCTGTAACTGTTGTTTCATGACACGTGCGGTTTTGTGTTCACCTGTATGACTCCAGCCCGGTGGCATCACCAGGTACAATAATTTATTCTTTATACCAGGTGCACGATACACATCCTTTGCAAGCGCAACGATTTCACCGAAGTAGGCATCCAGAAAATTATTGGGTTTAATATCACGTGTGATGCCATACTTAATCTGAACATGCTCCTTCTCTGGCTGGTAGGTTTTGAAAACACGGTCCCAGATATTGAGCAGGTTGCAAAAATTGGTATCCATGTATTCAACATTTTTTGCATGGTGAACCCGGTGATGGGAAGGAGTGAGAATCCATTGACCTAGTTTTCCCATATTCCCTTTTTTCATTACTGACTCACCCACATGTATAAACGCACCCCAGGTACCATCAATAAACATGATTACAAATAACATGGGAGGAGGAACCCCCAATAAAATACAGATAGTTGTTCGAATCAAATCAGCGTAAGGCGCTTCCAGAAAAAAATGTGCGTGCGTAACCCCGAGATGCATTGTTTCGGGGGCATGGTGTGTTGAATGCAGGCACCAGAGTAAACGTACTTTATGCCCAAGGTAGTGGTAAACAAAATGCGCGAGTTCCCATATCACATAGCCATAGACAAACCAATACCAGGTAAATGGTACGGTAAAGAGGGCTTTATCTTCCAGCCATCCGATCACCAGGAAAGTCATACCAATGGCAATAAATCTTCCCAGGAAGGCATTCAATACATAGGAAAAGAAGGGAATCTTATAAGAAATGACACTGAACTTTTTATAAAAAATTCCTCTTACTAATTCCAGGATCAGGATGATAGGAATGACAGGAGAAATAAAAGCAGCAATGCCTTCAAAGGTTCTGAGTTTGCTGTAATCTCCCTCAGCAATCAGTTGAATCAGTGAATCAAAACCAAAAAAGGAACGGAATTGTTCCCAAACAGCAAGCAGGAAGTCCATCATGGAGTAAACAGGTTATGTCCCTAATTTACTCCAAGTTTTTGAACCTTCCTAGAGCCGGAGTTATTTAAAAAGTCGCGGATCAAAGAGGCAATGCGGGCCAGCGAAATAATTGCCTACAAAGGCTTTACGCTGAAATTCCGGAATGGAAACCGGTTCGTTTTCAACTGCTTCCGTTTCCTGAACAGCAGGTTTAACAGCTGCGGTTGTTTTTTTGGCAGCCGGGTAGGCTACATACATTTTTTTCCAATTGGGCATAGGTAATGACTGGTTCTTCATACACTTCATTTTCGTTACTAAATCGACCAGCGGGCACAAAAAATGCCTGCTAGATGCAGGCAATCGTATTATTTAATGAATGCAAAGATATACATCTAATTGAATCTTACCTATTAGTACCAGTAATTTAACAATTTGGCAAAAATGAAGTTCTGAGAATCAATGAATTGATGTTAGTTTACAAAATCCTTAAATGCAGAATCAAGCTGAAAAATCCTTACACCGGATCTGATCAGTTCAGCTGCCTGCAGTTTCATTTTTTCCTTTGCTTCCGCTAAATTCGGATTCCGGTGATTCAGTACCCCAACCACCAGGATTCCCTGCTTTTCTGCCCATGTCACATCCTCTTTGGAGATTTGAGAAGAAAAAAGGTAATAGTGTGCAGGATTAAAATCAGGTCGTTGTTGATACTCCTCCAGTTGTTTGCGGGTGCAACTAAGTTTGATCTTTCCCCTGAAAAATTCAGTTGATTCATCTGTGCCGATCATCAGAGCTGATTCCCGCAACTGGTACTTGTCAAGCAAGGAGAGTACCCGTTGGAAAAGGGATTCATTAAAGCCCTGAATTTTATTATCAATCATTACATGGATCTTTTGTTGGCATTGCTGCAGCACTTCCTCAAATTGTAGTACACGGGTTCCTGCATTGGAACGAAGTTTTTGTACAGCTGACCAATTCATAGCAGTCACCAGGCTGTCAACACCAAAATACCGATTAAAATTCCGGTCGTGCTGGGTGATCAGGACACTGTCTGCAGTAAGGCGCAGATCAATTTCAACCATCCAGTAGTGTTGTTCAATTGCTTTTTGTAAAGCGGGCAGACTGTTTTCCGGACTGCTCTCATCCACTACACCACCCCTGTGTGCAATCAGTCGGTTGGATTGCGAATAAAGGGTGCTGCCCACAAACAGGCTAAGGACCAATAACCAGGTTTTCATTTGCAGTTGCTTTGCCTGAAGATATTACTTTAATCCCCCTTTCCTCCCTTGAATATATTTCCAATTTCACGACCGATTTTCTGGATCTTTTCAATTCCTTTATTGAGCGTTTCCGGATTAATGTCTTCGTATTCCTCAAACTTATGGTCGGTATCAAACTGACTTGGATATACCATCAGTTTAGAGGTAGAACTGAAGTATTTATCCAGTTTAAACAGAACATTATCAAATACGGGATCATAAGAAATAGAGCCCTTTCTTCATGAGAAAAATACAATCAGATCATTTGGCAAAATTACCCTGGATAAGACCAGGAAATCGGCCCAGTCGTCGAACTGGTGAAAACTTATCGTGCCCGATTTGGAGCTTGACAGATAGGCACTGATATCCCTTTTGGACTTTGCATTACAATAACAGAAAACAGGAATTGATAATTCTTTTGAAAGCCGCATGATAGTATCAAGGCAGGAAGAAAATCCTTTCTCCATTTCAGTAAGTGGCGGACAAAAAAGCAGTATCCGCTTGTGAGTTATCAGAACAGAACGGATGTTGCAGATCATTATATTACGATCAAGTCCCGATAAAATATTCTCTGTAGTCTCACCAAAGAATTTTTCCAGCAGGGTATTCTTTTCCGGCCAGTTCAGCATTACCAGGCTGGCCATGATTTCTTTGGAGGTACGAACGATGCCGCTGTTGATATTATGATCAATAGATGCAACCACGTTCAGATTGGTATCAGTAGCAGCTGCAATCTGGTAGGATTTCTCCATTTTTTTTCGGGCAATAGCGAGATTATTTTCTGCCTCTTCATTGTTGGGCACAACGGATAATACAGTGATAGGGTGAGGCGACTTTTTATCCTTGAAAAGGATGGCAAGTTCCAGCATGGATTCCATTCTTTCTGGTTCTTCAATGGGCAATAATATGTGCTCTTTGTCGGTAACTGAATCCGTTTCAATAGCCATACCGGCATCCGCATCCAATACCAGTTTCTTTGCAGCATTTTCAGTAGCGAAAGAGGCAACCAGGCAGGTTATCAGGATCAGGATAATTGTGCCGTTCAGAATATTTTCATCCAGGATTCCTTCCCTGAACCCAACAAGTATGATAGCAAGGGTAGCTGCTGCGTGCGCTGAACTCAATCCAAACAACAGTTGGCGTTCCGCTGTTTTGTAACTAAACAGTTTCTGGCTGATAAAAGCTGCCAGCCATTTTCCAAACAAGGCGGTAATCGTTAAGACGGCAGCCACAAACAGTGCCGTATACCCATTAAATACAACCCTTACATCCACCAGCATACCTACACTGATAAGGAAGAAGGGAATAAATATGGCATTGCCGATGAATTCAATCCGGTTCATCAGCGCGGAAGAATGTGGAATCAGTTTGTTAAGCGCCAATCCGGCTACGAAGGCACCAATAATGGGCTCCACTCCTGCTACTTCAGCCAGGAAGGCGGCAAAGAACACCACTGATAAAACAAAAATATAATGGGATGTCTTTTCACTTTCCAGTTTGCGAAAAAACCAGCGGGCAATTCTTGGAATCAGGAAGAACATGATAGCTGAGAAGATTGCCAGGGAAGTGCCGAGCCGGATCCAGAATTCCTGGTTAAGGCTTCCTTTGTTGGCACCCATAATTACAGCCAGGATAATCAGGACTGCTGTATCTGTTAAGATAGTACCTCCTACAGCAATGGCAACAGCAGATTGCTTGGAAATTCCAAAACGTGTAACAATCGGATAGGCAACCAGTGTATGGGTTGCAAACATACTGGCAGTCAGAAAACTGGCATTAGCATCATACCCTAATATATAAAGACAAACAGGGTAACCGATTGAAAGAGGAATAAAAAACGTTAACGCGCCAAAAATAAAGCTCCGGTTTTTATGCTTTTTAAATTCATTCAGATCGAGTTCCAGTCCGGCGATGAACATGATATACAATAACCCGATAGTTGAAAACAGATCGATTGCAGAATTTTTGGCGAGGATATTTAACCCATACGGACCAATCACTACACCTGAAATAATCAACCCGATAATACCCGGAATATTGAGTTTACGAAGCAGAATGGGTGATAGCAGGATTATAAGGAGGAGGAGTGAAAAAATTAACACGGGATTAGACAGTGGCCTATGAAATTCCGCCAGCAATTCCCTCCAGAAAGCTTCCTGCATAGATAAGCACAATTATTATCCAAACATACCTAAAAAACGGTAGCCAACCCCCGACTCGGTATGGATGTAAACCGGTTCGTTTGGATTCGGCTCCAGCTTTTTTCGCAATTGGGCGATAAATACCCGGAGGTATTGGGCCTGGTTGATGAATCCTGGTCCCCATACCGTTCTGAGCAAAAAGGCATGCGTTAAAACTTTCCCTTCATTTTTTGCCAGTAATAATAAAAGATTGTATTCCGTGGTGGTTAGTTTCACCAGTTCCCCGTCGCGTTTAACGGTTCGTTCATCCAGGTTGATCTCTATACCGGAAAATTGCAGCACTGACTGATAGTCTTCTGTCACAACGGAACGAAGTGCCGCTCTGATTCGTGCCAGTAATTCCCCGGTTCTGAAGGGTTTGGACAGATAGTCATTAGCTCCTGCATCCAATGCCCGGATGATCTCTTCTTCGGCTTTTAAAACACTAATGATAATTATTGGATTGGTGTACCAGGACCGAAGCGCTGCCAGTACTTCCTGTCCTCCCATATCCGGTAAACCCAGGTCCAGCAGGATCAGATCCGGTGGATGATTTTCTGCCATTACCAATCCATCCTTTCCCTTTTTAGCCAACTGAACCAGGTAATTATTCGACTGCAAGGTAATTTCCAGCATGGTTCTCAATGCAGGCTCATCCTCAATTATAAGTATGCGAACCTTATTCATTTGACGACATTTTCGCTGCCGCAACAGCAGGTATCTTAATAATAAACAGGGCACCCCCCAGGTTACTGTCAGTAAGCAAAACTTCACCCCCCATAGCCTCTGTAAATCCTTTTACGATGGAAAGTCCCAATCCGGTTCCGGTTCCTTTGGTTCCGGTTATCCGATAAAACCGATCAAATACTTTTTGCTGCTCTTCCAATGGAAATCCGGTACCACTATCTTCCACGCGGCATTCAAGCCAACCACTGGTATAGGTACACGAAACAATCACGTTGATCCGTTCTGGAGTGTGCACCAATGCATTGGACAGCAGGTTAAATAAAATCTGTTCCAGCATTCCTTTATCCAGCTGAACAAAAGGCAAATCTGGTGAAAGCAGGAATTCAATTCTTTTAGCTGGATGGGTGTCCTGTAATTTTTTCACCAGTCCATATACCAGTTCCTGTAAATCTAGCCAGTCCGGTTTAGGTTTTAGTTGACCGGATTGAATCCTCGACATATTCAAGAGGTTTTCTACCTGGAGGTTCAGTCGTTCCGCGGCATGACTAATCTCCTGCAACAGAATGGATTTGTTTTCCGTACTCAGGGTATCCTTATTATCCAGGAGGTTATCTGTGGCACCTACGATAGTAGCGATGGGTGTTCTTAATTCGTGAGAGAGGGAATTCAGGATGGTATTATACAGATGAACTTCCCTGCCTTTTTCCGCCCGTTGCCTTGCCAGTAATTCTACCTGCCGGATTCTATACGTTAACACTGCATTAATCAGCACAATTATAAAATACATCAGCAGCAATACCAGGTCTTCCGGGTTGGTGACAACATAGGTAAAGCGGGGAGGAATAAACAAGATATCCCATAACAGAGCAGAAAGCAACGCTGCCACTAAAACAGGCTTGATATCAAAGCTGACGGCAGCCAGGGAAACTGTAACCAATAAGAAAAAGGCTACAATGTGATAATCAATCAGACTGGAAAAAATAAAACAGCTCCCGGCAACCAGCAACACAGCTCCTACACTATAGAGGTATTGATAGTTGCGATTAATCCGGTATAACTGGAACAGGGAGATCATGAGCAAAAGTACAGGCCTCGTATAAAGATTTTATAAAGATTTTAAAGTAGCGGGTTGTGAATCCTTCAAACCTTTTGCTGCTAATTACTTTTACACCTCATTCTTAATTATGGGATCACACCAGAAACTCAGCGCAGCGGGTATTTTAATCGCCCTGGGCATTATTTATGGCGACATCGGAACATCTCCACTATATGTATTAAATGCCATTACCAGCGGAAAGCAAATTACAGAAGAGTTGGTAGTAGGTGCGCTCTCGCTTATCATCTGGACCTTAACATTACAAACCACTATTAAATATGTAGTATTAACACTGCAGGCAGATAACCGGGGTGAAGGTGGTGTATTCTCCCTGTTTGCACTGGTAAGACGCAGACGAAAATGGTTGGTCATTCCGGCTATGATCGGAGGTGCTGCTCTGCTGGCAGATGGAATGATTACGCCTCCGATATCCGTGACTTCTGCCATTGAAGGATTAAAGCAGGTGCCTGCTTTCTCCAGTATTTCCCAAACCACCATCATTTATATTGTAATTGGCATTCTTACCGTCTTATTTTTTCTTCAGCAATTCGGAACTGCCTTTATTGGAAAATTCTTTGGACCGGTAATGTCGGTCTGGTTTGCCATGCTGGCTATACTGGGGGTGCTTCACTTTACGGATGAATGGGTGGTATTTAAAGCCTTCAATCCCTACTATGGTATCCACCTCCTGGTGACCTATCCAAAAGGTTTTTATATTCTTGGAGGTGTGTTTCTTTGTACCACAGGGGCAGAAGCGCTGTATTCTGATCTCGGGCATTGCGGCAAATGGAATATCCGGTATTCCTGGATCCTGGTAAAATCCTGCCTGATCCTTAATTATCTGGGACAGGGCGCCTGGCTTTTATCCAATCATAAAGGATCGGTAATAACTACAGCCATGCTGGAAACCGGCTTTAATCCTTTTTATGGGGTTATGCCAGGATGGTTTCTCTATTTCGGAATTACCATTGCAACGGCGGCAGCCATCATTGCGAGCCAGGCCCTTATTTCGGGATCCTTTACCCTGATCAGTGAATCCATGCGATTGAATTTATGGCCAAAATTTAAAATTGTATATCCAACAGAAGCAAGGGGACAACTCTTTATACCAGCCATTAATCTTTTATTGTTTGCAGGATGCATCGGGATTGTGCTTTACTTTAAAAAAGCTTCCAATATGGAAGCTGCATATGGCCTGGCAATTACACTTTGTATGATCGCCACTTCTATTCTGTTTGCGAACTATCTCGTACAAAAGAGAGCAAAACCATCGCTCATTTATTTATATCTATTGGTCTACCTGAGTATTGAAATTTCATTCTTGTGGGCCAATATGGAAAAATTTACACATGGCGGATATGTAACTTTAATTGTAGGAGGTGGCTTATTCTTCATCATGTACGACTGGTACCGGGCCCGTAAGATTAAAAACAGGTATGTGGAATTTGTCCGGCTGGATCAATACGTACCACAGATCCAGGAGTTGAGCAATGATAAAACGGTTCCCAGGTATGCTACGCACCTTGTTTATATGACCAGTGCAGACATTGAGAAAGAAATCGAACATAAAATCATTTATTCCATCCTCTTTAAAAAACCCAAGCGGGCTGATATATACTGGTTTGTACATGTGGATACGTTGGATGATCCTTACACAGCGGAGTATAAGGTAACCCATATCATTCCAAACGATATAATTCGTATCGATTTTCGGTTAGGCTTTCGCGTTGAACCGAAAATTGATCTCTTCTTCCGGAAGGTGGTAGAAGACCTGGTCATCAATCACGAAGTAAACGTAACCAGTCGCTATGAAAGCCTGGGTAAAAACAATATTGCAGGGGATTTCCAGTTTATCGTTATGGAAAAATACCTGAGCCAGGACAATGAATTAAGTTTCTGGGAAAAGATTGTCATGAAGTTTCATTTTCTCCTGAAAGAAATCAGCCTCTCGGAAGAAAAGGGATTCGGATTGGATCCCGGAAAAGTTGTAATAGAAAAATTCCCATTGATTGTAGCGCCGGTGGATATAAAAATTAAACGCATACAGGAGTGAACCCAGCAATACTGATAATAGATGATGAGGTAAAACTCAGGGGATTACTAGCCAGGATCCTGGCATTGGAAGGATATGTCGTAAAAGAAGCTACTACTTTAAAAACAGCGAAAGAAATGCTGGCAAAGGAACCCTTTGCTGTACTTATCTGCGATGTGAAATTACCCGATGGAAACGGAGTTGAATTCACTTCCTGGTTAAAAAAGCATTTTCCTGCAACCGAGATAATTGTTCTGACCGCATTTGGTACCATTCAGGATGGAATCCAGGCGATGAAAAACGGGGCCTTTGATTATATTACCAAAGGGGAGGATAATAATAAAATCATTCCGCTGCTTCAGCGCGCCATTGAAAAGCAACAACTGCAAATTAAAGTAAAGGAGTTGCAGGATAAAATCAGCGCCCGCTATTCCTTTAGTTCCATACTGGGTAATTCTCAGCGAATCAAATTTGCTATTGCAGCTGCTCAGCGGGTAGCCATAACAGAAACCACCGTGTTACTTACCGGGGAAACAGGAACAGGTAAAGAAGTATTTGCCCAGGCCATCCATGCAGAAAGTAACCGAAAGGACAATTCCTTTGTGGCAATCAACTGTTCAGCATTTTCACGCGAATTACTGGAGAATGAATTATTTGGTCATAAAGCCGGAGCATTTACCGGCGCCTTAAAAGATGGTAAAGGATTGCTGGAAGAGGCTGACAAAGGAACGCTTTTCCTGGATGAAATTGGTGAAATGGCGATTGATTTACAGGCCAAACTGTTAAGAGTACTGGAAACAGGAGAATTTTACCGGTTGGGTGACAACCAGGTCAGGAAAGTGAATATCCGTCTGATCGCTGCCACCAACCGGGATCTTCAGAAAGAAATGGAAGCCGGCCGATTCAGGGAGGACCTCTATTATCGCTTGTCTGTATTTCAGATAGAATTACCACCACTGAGAGACCGCACTGAAGACATCCCTCTGCTTGCCAATCATTTCATTCAGGTCTTTGCAGCCAGGATGAACAAAAAAGTAACGTTTATTTCAGACGCCTATCTTACCAGGTTATGTAAAATGAACTGGAAAGGTAATATCCGGGAATTAAAAAATTGTATAGAACGAAGTGTTATCCTGACAGACGGTACCGAACTGGAACCTTCTTCCCTACCCTCACAACCCGATGCAGTAGGCGTTGATCTGGCAAGCATGGAAAAAGCCCATATACAGAAAGTCCTGGAGCAATGTAACCACAATAAAACCGAAACGGCCAAATTACTGGGTATCGGCCTGACTACGCTTTACCGGAAGATGGAAGAATACCAACTCCACTAAATTTTTTCAAAATGAAAAAAAGCTTTTCATTTTGAACGTTCGTACAAGCAATCAATAAAATTTTCCCTTTTTTAATTGATTGATATTCTGTTGAATAATTTGGAACTGGGATATGGCATCGGAATTGGCTGATGGAGCTCAATCAACAATTCTGAATCGTATGCTATTATCCATTTTACTGCTGGTAGCCGGACTGCTCTGTTTCTGGCTTTTTTTCAACTCCATTGATTTCTTCGAAAAAATCTAATCATCATGATGAGCATCTTATTTGTACTATCTGTGCTGGTATTTATTTACCTGCTGTATGTATTGATCAAACCGGAAAAATTCTAACAACAACTGACTATGAACAAAGAACTTCTTGGCGTAGTGTTGATTTATGGCCTGACCATTCTTTTAGCAATACTTCTTGGCAGGAGCATTGCCCGCTGGCTTCGTGGTGAAAAATCCATTTGGAATCTAATGGCTCCCTTAGAGCGCCTGGTCTACCGGATCTGCGGAATCAATCCGGAGGAAGAAATGACCTGGAAACAACATTTAAAAGCCTTGCTTACCATCAATCTTGTATGGTTTGTTTATTCATTTGTATTGTTGATTTCACAAGGGAGTTTATTTCTTAACCCTGATGGCAATCCATCACAAACACCGGATCTGGCCTTTAACACCGCCATTTCCTTTTTAGTAAATTGTAACCTGCAACATTATAGCGGAGAAAGCGGATTAACGTATCTGACTCAGATATTTGTGATTGCATTTCTTCAGTTTGTTACGGCTGCCACTGGTATTGCTGCATTATTCGTGTTATTCCGGGCATTACGGGATAAAGTAACCGATAAACTGGGTAATTTCTGGGTATTCTTTACACAAAGCATTACCCGGATTTTATTGCCTCTTTCGCTGGTGGTGGCGGTTCTTTTGCTATTTAACGGCACACCCAGTTCCTGGAAAGGGAAAGACAGTATTGTAACCCTGCAGGGAGACAGTGTATCTGTTAGTCGCGGTCCTGCAGCCGGCATGATTGCCATCAAGCAGTTGGGAACCAATGGGGGTGGTTATTTTGGAGTAAACTCATCCCACCCGCTTGAAAACCCCAATTACTTTACCAATGCAGTTGAAACCGTTTCTATTCTGCTGATTCCAATTGCATTGGTCTTTGCCTTTGGTTACTATCTGAAGCGGCCCAAATTATCCCGGGTCATATTTTCTGTGATGACGCTTGGATTTCTGCTCATACTTTCAACATCGATCTGGTCAGAACTGAATGGTAATCCGGAACTGGAAAAACTGGGACTCCAGCAACCAACCGGTAGTATGGAAGGCAAGGAAGTTCGTTTTGGTCCGGCAGCTTCTGTGCTTTGGGGTATTGCCACTACGGCTACCTCAAACGGATCTGTGAACAGCATGCACGACAGCCATACACCACTAAGCGGAGCCATGCAAATCCTGGATATGATGATCAATGCCTTTTATGGTGGAGTAGGTGTAGGCTTTCTGAATTTTTTCATCTTCCTGATCATAGCCGTCTTTATATCCGGTTTGATGGTGGGACGAACACCTGAATTCCTGGGACGTAAAATAGAAGCCAGGGAAATGAAAATTGCGGCCCTGATTGCCTTATTACATCCATTTATTATCCTGGTGGGAACAGCCCTTTCTTCTTATATTTTAGTGTATTATCCCGAAGCCAATTGGGCAGTGCAACCAGCAGCCTGGCTGAACAATCCGGGCGCTCATGGATTTTCAGAAATGTTGTATGAGTACAGTTCAGCCGCTGCCAATAACGGGAGTGGATTTGAAGGATTGGGAGACAATAATATATTCTGGAATGTATCCACCGGATTTGTATTGATACTTGGACGCTACCTGCCCATCATCGGCCCCCTGGCGATTGCTGGATTACTGGCACAGAAGAAGTACATTCCTGAAACTGCAGGTACCCTGAGGAGTGACAGTTACACTTTTGGAATAATGACATTTGCTGTAATTGTAATCATTGCAGCCCTTGCCTTTTTTCCGGCACTGACCCTGGGCCCCCTGGCTGAATATTTTTCCATTCGCTAATAGTAGATTAAACGAAATAATATGTCTGTTCACAATAAGAAATCCATTGGATTGTTTGAACCCGCGCTGGTGAATACGGCTTTGAAACAGTCGTTCAGCAAACTTCATCCAAAATTGATGATTAAAAATCCGGTAATGTTTACCGTTGAAATCGGAACCCTCATCATGTTCTTTGTAGTACTGTATACCGCATTCACCGGTGATACAGCACAGGGTTCATTGGGGTATAATCTGGCTGTTTTTATCATCCTTTTCATTACCCTTCTGTTTGCCAATTTTGCAGAAGCCATTGCAGAAGCGAGAGGAAAGGCCCAGGCTGATACCTTACGAAAAACGAGGCAGGATACACCTGCAAAACTGGTATCACCCGTAGGCGGAGGAAGTCTTGCGGAAGAAATCCGGGTTGTATCCTCCGCACAGTTGAGACTTAATGACCGGTTTGTTTGTGAAGCCGGAGATACGATTCCAATGGATGGAGAAATCATCGAAGGAATTGCTACCATTGATGAAAGTGCCATAACGGGTGAAAGTGCTCCTGTAATCCGGGAAGCAGGGGGTGATAAATCTTCTGTAACGGGAGGAACAAAAGTATTATCTGACCGGATTATTGTTCAGGTAACCACAGCGCCAGGCGAAACCTTCCTGGATAAAATGATTGCACTGGTGGAAGGTGCCAACCGGCAGAAAACACCGAATGAAATTGCGTTAACCATTCTGCTTGCATCTTTCACAATTGTATTCATAATTGTATGCGTTACCCTTAAACCATTTGCTGATTATGCCAATACGCCGATAACCATCGCAGCCTTTATCTCTCTCTTTGTTTGCCTGATTCCTACTACTATTGGCGGATTGTTATCTGCTATTGGAATTGCAGGTATGGACAGGGCATTAAGGGCTAATGTAATAGCGAAAAGCGGCAAGGCAGTTGAAACCGCTGGCGATGTGGATACCTTGTTGCTGGACAAAACAGGTACTATCACCATCGGAAACCGGAAGGCCACTAATTTTTATGCAGTTGATAGCAATGAGGAGAAAAAATTCATAGAGCTCGCTGCATTAAGTTCACTGGCAGATGAAACCCCGGAAGGAAAATCCATTGTGGAACTGGCGGGTCAGAAAGGCATTAACATGCATCGTAGCAACGGAATGGAATTTATTGGTTTCACAGCAGAAACCCGAAGCAGTGGTGTAAATCTCCCGGATGGCAGGCGGATACGAAAAGGCGCGCAGGATAGTATCCGGAATTACATCCTTAAAAATGGGGGTCAGTTTCCTGATGCTGTAACAGAACAGGTAAACAGTATAGCTAAAAATGGCGGCACCCCATTGGTGGTAGCTGAAAATACTATTGTTCGTGGAGTAATTGAACTGCAGGATATCATTAAACCGGGCATGCAGGACCGCTTTGAACGACTTCGCAAAATGGGCGTAAAAACAGTAATGGTAACGGGTGATAACCCACTCACTGCGCGCTTCATTGCTGAAAAAGCTGGGGTGGATGATTTCATTGCAGAAGCGAAACCTGAGGACAAAATGAATTATATCAAAGAAGAGCAGGCTAAAGGGAAACTGGTAGCCATGATGGGTGATGGTACCAATGATGCTCCTGCATTGGCCCAGGCAGATGTTGGTGTAGCCATGAACAGTGGAACGCAGGCGGCCAAAGAAGCCGGCAACATGGTTGACCTCGACAACGATCCAACCAAACTGATTGAAGTAGTGGAAATTGGAAAACAACTCTTAATTACCAGGGGTACATTGACAACCTTTTCTATTGCCAACGATGTGGCGAAATATTTTGCTATTGTTCCGGCATTGTTTGTGGCTTCTATACCATCCTTACAAGGATTGAACATCATGAACCTGAAAAGTCCGGAGACAGCTATTTTATCCGCCATTATTTTCAATGCGATAATTATACCCATACTGATTCCGCTGGCTTTGCGGGGAGTGGCCTATAAACCAATTGGCGCTTCTGCGCTCCTTCGCAGAAACCTGCTGATATACGGGTTTGGCGGGGTACTTGTGCCCTTCCTCGGAATCAAGCTGATTGATGTGATCATCGGCCTATTTATCTAACTAAAAGAAATAAGCAGAAATGAAAAAATATCTATTACCCTCGGTAAAAATGACAGCGGTAATGCTGGTACTTTGTTGCGGGATCTATTTCGGAATAGTGACTGTTATTGGTAAAATGTCGCCTGGAGGAGGTGATGGCGAAACCATTAAGGTAAACGGGAAAGTTGTCGGGTATGAAAAACTGGGTCAGCAATTTACGAAGGACCGGTATTTCTGGGGGCGTCCATCAGCGGTTAACTATAATGCAAGTGGTTCTGGTGGAAGTAATAAAGGTCCTTCCAATCCGGATTACCTTGCGTTGGTTCAGGAAAGAATTGACAGTTTCCTCGTTCATAATCCTGCCATCACAAAAGAGCAAATACCGGCTGAACTGGTAACAGCATCCGGCAGTGGACTTGATCCACATATATCCCCCGCTGCCGCTTTGATACAGGTGGATCGGGTAGCACGGATAAGAAAGCTGGATAAAAACAAAGTAGAAGACCTCGTTAACAATCATATTGAAACGAATCCTATTGGGCCAGACCTCGTACATGTGCTCAAATTGAATATAGCACTGGATGCTTTAAAATAAATCATAAATGAAAAAGACAGTTTTGATGGCAGCCGCCTTAACTACCCTGGCTGCTCATGCGCAGGACAGTACTCAACAGACAAAGCAAACCACCAATCCGCTGACAATTAGCGGATACGTGGAAGGTTATTACAGTTATGACTTCAACCGGCCGGACAATAATAACAGGCCGGGGTTTTTGTACAATTTTAATCGTCACAATGAATTTAATCTGAATGTTGGATTTGTAAAAGCAGCATATGCTACAGAACGAACCCGTGCAAATCTGGCAATTGGTGTTGGTAGCTATATGAATGCCAACTATGCGGCCGAACCTGGCGTGCTAAAAAATATTTTTGAGGCAAATGCAGGATATAAGCTGAGCGCCAAAAATGATATCTGGTTAGACATCGGGATCATACCCTCGCATATTGGCTTCGAATCCGCTATCGGAAAAGACAACTGGACCCTTACCAGAAGTATGGTAGCCGAAAATACACCCTATTTTGAAAGCGGTGCTAAACTTTCCTATGCCAGCGCCGATGGGAAATTGCAGTTGGCAGCACTGGCATTGAATGGTTGGCAGCGTATTACAAGAGTAGAAGGAAATTCACTATTGAGCTGGGGAACTCAGCTTACGTACAAACCATCTGATAAAGTGACGCTAAACTACAGTACTTTCATAGGAACAGACAAACCGGATAGTGCCAGGCTCTGGAGATATCATAACAATTTGTATGGAGTTTTTCAATTGTCTGAAAAAATTGGCTTGATTACCAGTCTGGATATTGGCCTGGAGCAGCAAACTCCAAAGGATAAAGAGTTGAATACCTGGTATACACCTGTAGCCATTTTACGTATTACTCCAAGTTCTAATTGGGCGTTTGCCTTCAGGGGTGAATATTTCAGTGACGCAAATGGAGTAATAATTGGAACCGGAACACCTAATGGTTTTAAGACTACCGGAGCTTCGGTAAATGTTGATTATTCTCCTTTAACTAATGTACTGCTGAGATTGGAACTTCGTCATCTTAACAGCAAAGATGAAATTTTTGAAAAAGAAGGAGCGAATAGCAGGAATAATACCGCCATTACGTTCTCAACAGCCATTGGATTTTAAAATCATTATACCTGTGTAGTATTGTATGACTGAAAAGCAACATAGCCCGGAAGAATGGTTACAAAAAATAGGTGGTTCCCGAAATGAAAAGGGTAAACTCAAAGTTTATATTGGCATGAGTGCGGGGGTGGGAAAAACCTATCGCATGTTGCAGGAAGCACATCAATTACTGAAGGATGGTGTGGATGTGCGGATTGGTTATATCGAAACGCATAACAGAAAAGAAACTCACGCCCTGGTTGAAGGCTTACCTCTGATACCAAGGCGTGAGGTTTTCTATAAAGGAAAGCGGTTGGAAGAACTGGACGTGCAGGCAATCCTCTTAGTTCATCCGGAAGTGGTATTGATAGATGAACTGGCCCATTCCAATATTCCAGGAAGTAAAAATGAAAAACGGTGGCAGGATGTGCTGGATGTATTAAATGCTGGAATCAATGTAATTTCAGCAATAAACATTCAGCATATTGAAAGTATAAATGAAGATGTAAAAGGTATTACTGGGATCGAAGTGCAGGAACGGGTTCCGGATAAAATACTGCAGGTGGCGGATGAAGTTGTAAATATTGATTTGCCGGCCGATGAATTGATACGTCGCCTGCGGGAAGGCAAAATATATGATCATAGTAAAGTTCAACAGGCATTAACCAATTTTTTCCAGCCGGATAAAATCCTTCAGTTAAGGGAACTGGCACTAAAGGAGGTAGCTGGACAGGTGGAAAGAAAAGTAGAATATTCTATTGAATATAAAAAAAATCCCTTCCGGCACGAACGTTTCCTGGCCTGTGTTTCCAGTAACCATGAAATAGCACAAAGGATCATCCGAAAAACAGCCAGGCTGGCATCCTATTACAACAGTCAGTGGTTTGTGCTCTATGTACAAACAGCCAGGGAGGCGCCGGATAAAATCCCCCTGGATATACAACGGCATTTAATCAATAACTTTAAAAACGCCACTGAACTGGGTGCTGAAATCATTCAGTACAAACAGGACGATATTTCGGCGGCCATTCTTAAAACTATAGAAGAGCGCCAAATTACAACCGTGTGTATTGGAAAGCCCCATCTCAAACTATGGCAGATTATTTTAAAAACGGGTGTTTTTAATCAGCTCTTAAAAACATTGACAAAAAATGATGTTGATTTAGTCATATTATCCTGATGATAGGAACAGTTAAAAATAAAATCCGATTAGGAACTATTTTCCTTTTCTTTCTGGTAATGTCCTCGGGAGGGGTAGGGATTTTTTACCTGGTCAAACTCCGGCAACAAACCAACAATATACTAACGGCCAATTATGAGTCGCTGCAATATGCGCACCGGATGCAGATTGCGTTTGACAGTTTACAACTGGGAAACCCTGGCTATGCAGACTCCATTGAATTTTATCTGCAAAAACAGGAAACCAATATCACTGAAGACGGAGAGAAAGAAGCGACCGCATTATTACGAAATGCTTTTGTACAACTACAAAATGGCGACAATAGTGATGCAGGATTATTTCGGCAGCAACTGCAAAAGATCCTTTCCCTCAATATGCAGGCTATTCAACAAAAATCAGAAAACTCCGAAGCTGCATCTGAAAAGGCGGTAACCATTATCATTACTTCGGTAGCTATAATTTTACTCATAGGTTTTACTTTTTCAGTAAACTTTCCATCTGTTCTAACTGATCCCATTACCAAATTAACAGAAGCAATCAATGAAATAAGTCAAAAAAATTACCACCACCGAATCTATATTCAGTCAAAGGATGAATTTGGCCAATTAGCCAACTCCTTTAATGAGATGGCAGAACGACTGGAATATTTTGAAAGCAGCAATGTTGCCAAACTCATATTTGAAAAATCAAGAGCAGAGGCGGTTATCAACAGTCTCAAAGATGCGAGTATAGGAATTGATAAAAATGATACCATATTATTTGCCAATGAGCAGGCCTTACAGTTACTTGGCGTAGCTGCAAAAGAGGTAGTTGGGGTAAAATCAGCTATTCTTGCCAGCCGGAATGATTTATTTCGGTTTCTATTGGAAGAAAAGACCAATAACCCGTTTAAAGTGATCATTGAGAACCGGGAAAATTACTTCTTAAAAGAAACCATCGAAATAGAACAGGAAAGCACAAGTGCAAAACTGATTGTACTTAAAAACATAACCTCGTTCAAAGAATTGGATGTAGCCAAAACAAACTTTATTGCAACCATTTCACATGAATTAAAAACTCCGTTGGCAGCATCTGATTTCAGTCTTAAATTATTAAACGATGAACGAATTGGGAAATTAACCCCTGAGCAGAAAGAGTTAATAAACAATCTGAGTGCAGATAACCAGAGAATGGTTCGGATATTAAGTGAATTACTGAATCTGGCACAGATTGAAACAGGAAGGATTCAATTGAAGAAACAGCCTGTAACTATTACAAAAGTAGTAGAAGAATCAGTAACTGCAGTGGCTGCGGCGGCAAAAGAGAAAACAGTTCAAATTGAAAAGAGCATTCCCACCACACTTCCGGAAATGGAAGGTGATCCGGATAAAATAGTTTGGATACTTAACAACCTGCTTACAAATGCGATAAAATTTAGTCCGCCTGATGATACCATTTTGTTACAGGTTGTACAAACTCCGGCTGCCATAGAGTTTTCCGTGAAAGACCACGGCCCTGGAATTGAAGCTTCCTTACAGGCACGGATTTTCGAACGATTTTACCAGGTACCCGGACAATCCAGTAAAAAAGGATCAGGAATCGGGCTGGCCATCTGCAAAGAAATGGTAGAGGCAATGGGTGGTACCATTTGGGTAAAAAGTAACATGGGAGAAGGGAGTACGTTTGGATTCACCTTACCATTCAAATCAAATTAATCACTTACTAGCCGGACCAGGTTTTCAAAATGGCATATTGCAATGTCATTTTGAAAGGGATCTATTTCTGGGTAACTCTTTTACAACTGTTATCAGAATAAATAAACTATTGATAATCAAATCTATAATCAAGTTCTTATAATATTCATCAATCCGGTATCCGGTTTGGATAAGTGTATTCAAACAATGAATATATGAAAACGAATTTTCGAATCCTGAATCGCAAGGTACGCCCGATTCATATCCTTTATGTCATTTACCTCACACTGATAGTTTTTGCCTTTGTATGTAAAGCTCTCTTTAACTAGTCACTACCATGAAAAAACAAACTTACAAATATAAACCCCCGACTTTAAAAGACTTTTTGCTGGTCGTACTGGTCTTCGGTCTGTTGGTAGCCTTTTCCTGGATTGCCTATTTCAAGCTGGGATGGTTTCACTAGGGCTAATACCATTAACTAAACTTGTATCAGATGAATATTCCAATAAATGAACCGTCAGAAGAAAAAGAAAAGGATGGATATCCTACAAAAAGTATTCTGATTGTACTGCTGGTTTTCCTGGTAGTTCTTTATTTTGTTTTATAACAATTACCACTCTAAAAGAAATTTGTTGATAGCCGCACCCGCCATGGTTCCCTGAGCCACTGCCGTTGAAACGGAACGCATTGGAGTTGTACAATCGCCTGCAGCAAAAACATTTGTGAGGGATGTTTGCTGAAAAGGAGTAACGGTAATATAGCCATGATCGTTCAATGAAAGTCCCAGTTGCTGAACCAATGGACTTTGACTAAACGGAACCCTTGAAAAGAGCGCTTTTAAAGGGATAAGTGATCCGTCTTCGAATTGAACCTGATAGAGATAGCCATCCTTATGTAAGATTTCCTTAACGGGTGAAGACTTTACCGGAATACAGGCTTTTTCCAATTGAGCCAGTTGCTGTTGTGTAAGCATAGGATTTCCATTGGTAAGCAATTGAATCCTGGATGACCATTGCCGGATCAGCTGTACAAATTCCATTGCCATTTCTCCATTGGATAACACAGCCAATGTTTCATTTCTGACCTCATACCCATGACAGTATGGGCAGTGTAAAACTGAGATGCCCCAACAGACTGCAAAACCCGGAATGGATAACAGTTCATCCTTTACTCCGGTTGCCAGAAGGAGTTTTTTGGTATGAAATTGCAAACCATCCGAGGTATATACCAGGAGTCCATCATCGGTTTCTTCTACCCTGCTTACGGTTTCATCCAACCAATGAACAGTTGGGTACTCCAGCACCTGCTCTTTTGCAACTGATGCGATAAATGCGGGGGTGGCGCCATCCCTGGTCAGGAAATTATGAGAATGCGGGGTCTGCCTGTTACATGGCTGACCATTATCGATAACCAATACTTCTCTTAATGAACGTCCGAGTGCCATGGCTGCTGACATACCCGCATAGGATCCCCCTATTATTACAACTTCAATTGCTTTATTCATATTCTATTCTTACGATGATAAAATGTTTTAAGTTCCATTTATACCGGAAACCGGTCTTTAAACCGTTGTCCGTTTTTCATTGCTGCTATTTCTTTTTCAGTACATAAGCAGGATTGTAATTGTACTTCCACTACCTGCCTGTCCAGCTCCTGCCCTATTATTACCAGTTCATTGAACCGGTCCCCAAATGCTTTGTCCCATCGACGCTCAATGGCAGCCTGATTGTCAACAAAAGCAGCATACCGGATTCGTTCCCCATAGGGCATGGAACACCACCAGGACCCGGCTTTATCCACCCGTAAACTTCCACCAGCCTGGTTCCAGTTCAGTGCTTCATCTGGGCGACTTGCAATCCAGAATACGCCTTTACTCCGAATAATATTGATTGGCCATTGGTCGTTCAGGAACGCCCAGAAACGTTCGGGATGAAAAGGTGCTTTTGCTGTGAATACAAAAGAACTGATTCCATACTCTTCCGTTTCGGGAGTATGTTCCTTTTCTCTTTCTTCTTTCCAGCTTTCCATTTCACTTGCTTTTTCGAAATCAAACAAACCGGTATTTAAGATTTCTTTAAGTGGGATAATACCAAAACTGGATTCAATAACCCGGGCGCCTGGATTTAATTTTTTCAAAACAGTACGCAGGACACCTACCTGGTCTGCTGATACAAGATCTGTCTTATTAAGAATAATAACATTAGCAAATTCAACCTGATCGGTAAGCAGATCTACTATGGTCCGTTGATCTTCTGCCATCTCTGTCAGCTTTCGGTCATGCAGGCTTTCCATGGTAGAATAATCCCGTATAAAATTAAAGGCATCTACTACGGTTACCAGGGTATCCAGCCGGGCAATGCGACCCAGATCAATTCCACTTTGTTCATCCTGGTAACTGAAGGTTTGAGCAACCGGTAAAGGTTCACTTATGCCTGTGCTTTCAATTAACAGGTAGTCAAAACGATTTTCCGTAGCCAGCTTCTCAACTTCAATCAGTAAGTCTTCCCTCAACGTGCAACAAATACAACCATTACTCATTTCGACCAGCTTTTCTTCTGTTTTATGAAGTGTCTCTTCATTCTTTACCCATTGCGCGTCAATATTCACTTCGCTCATGTCATTTACAATAACAGCAACTTTAAGTCCTTCTTTATTTTTGAGAACATGATTCAATAACGTAGTTTTTCCTGCACCCAGGAATCCACTTAACACGGTTACCGGTAATTTTTTATTCATAATTAGATTTTTATACTTATACCATTGAATGCAATCTTTTCCAACTGATTCCAAATAATCCCAGGATGAAAACCAGGAAGGGAAGGAAGACCGGCACCCAATCATTATGTTGATTTTCCTCAAATTTCTGAACCGATAACGCTTTCCAATTCACTTCATCGACCTGCCTGTTTTCGAAGATCAGCGGGTAAACCTGTTTTCTTAAAGACTCATGAAAATTTGCAGTTTGCTTCAGAAACAACAAATGATTTTCCAATCCGGCTTTAGCCAATGAATTAAACTGATGTTGTGTATGAAGGGTTGGTATAAAGAAAGAAATGGATCGGGCAGCAGCTTCCCGTTTAGCCAATTTGTTCATGAAGGATGCGCTTTGCTCTTTAGACTCCTCATCACCTAAATGTTGCATTGCATAATACCAAAGCCAGCTGAAGTTTTCCTGCGGATATCCGTATTTTTCATATTCCGGATAAACCTTGTAAAAAGCCTTCAATGTGGGCGTCTTTTCCATATCCCATTTTTCGTGATAGGCTTCCCGTTGTTCTACCATCGTGGATAATGCTTCAGGTACCGGATAGCGGGAGGTCAGGTAGTTGTTAACCGCTGCAGGTAAAATGATGGCTAACAAAATCCAGCAGCTCAATAAAAGCATTGCATTCGTACTGGAATTTTTATTCAATGAAATAATGAATGCACAAAGGCCAAACCAAAATAACAAATAAGCCATCCCTGTTCCTACAAACAGCAAAATCCTGTAATTAATGGATAAGGGTAATAAAACAAAAGCAAGGCCGATCAAAACAAAAAATAAGGAGAACATAAAGCCCATACGGATTACGATGCTTTTCCAAAGTAAAGCAGCAGGTTTTCGGGCTTGCACCCGGGTCATATTCCAGGTACCGGCTTCCTGGTCTGCCGACAAAACAGAATAACAGGATGCTATGATTAATAATGGGAATAAGTAGAGTAAAACAAAACTCAGATCAAGATTCCCCGCATGCAATACATTCGGATTGTACAGGTCAGTATCATAACGCTGGTTCTCCAGGTTCCGGATTGTAACACTTTGGATAGAAGGATTTACATCCCGCTGCCCAATGCTCAGGCCATTTATGGGATCCAACTCATTGACAAGACTGAACTTCAGATAATAAAACAGCAATCCAAGTTCAGCGGAAAAAAACTCTTTATTTCGATTAATGTGCTCGTTTTGAGCAACCATTGTTTGCTTAACTGCTTCCTGTTGTTTAACCAGGTGCTGTCTTCCAATCAGCAAACTGATGATACCAGCAATTAAAACGGCGGATATACCTACCTGGGCGACGGAGGTCCGAACAAAGTTTTTTATACAAAGCTTCCACATCGTTTAGAGGGCATTTAATTTTTGTGAACGGAAAATCAGCAACCAAAGGGAAAAAAGGAACCAGGCTAGCAGCATCAGCACCGAATAGCCAGCTTCATTAAGCCCCTGTTTCCAGCTGGTAGAGGGATACGTGAATTCAGGAAATACTTTCCAGAAATCGCGACTAATAGCCGGACCCTTTTCTCCAGGTGTTGGTTTTTTATTTGAGATATACTGAATCTGCCAGTCATTCATCTGTTGGGCCAACCGGTAGCGATAGCTCTCTGCTTCTTCCTGAAACCTTGTATAAGATGAAAAATCAGTGCCGGCAAATGACATAGAGCACAACCGGATTGGGACAAATGGATTCACCCAACCAGTCAAACTGCTTAGGTTATTCTGTTTTTTATAAATACCCATGAGAACAGCCATCTGTTTGTTGTACAGTTCAGTGCTGATACGTTCCCCTTCTTTCATCTGAAAACCACTATAATTAAAAGGCAACTCTTCTATTGTGCTAACATTGTGCGCACGTAATACGGAATCTTTCAGAGCTTTGTAATAAGGATCATTAGGATCGTGGCTATCGCCTTTTTTAATGAGCTCCTGTTCAACCATTGAATCAAAATGTATTTTAGAAGGTGCTGGGAATACCCAGGATGCACCCGATTGTATGGCACGAGGCAAAATAATTCCCATCAACAACCAAATACCAATCAATGAAACCAGCGCAAGCTTTGCCGATTTTGAACTAGCAGAAACCCAACTTGTAATGGCAGCTATAATCCAAAAATAGATACTGTATAGAAGCAGTAACACCAGAACACGAACCCACCAATCGGAATTCATTTCCAATTCCGGAATAAAAAGGGATGTACCAACCAGCAATAACATACCAACCAGTAAGAACAATATTCCAATTAGCCAGAGTCCCAAACTTTTTCCTAGCAGCAATTCTTTCCAGCTTGTACCCTGACTAAAAAGTATTTTCAGGGTACCGTTTTCCCGATCTGCAGCAATGGCACCAAACCCAATAAAAAACATCAACAAGGGAACCAGTAATTGTAATACCATCGATTGCGTGATTTCTCCAAACCGAAGTAAACCGGTACTAAGTCCTGCTTCTGAAAAATTGACAGTGTTCTGTTTATGCGCTTCCAAAAAAATGGCGTTGCCAGCATAATTATCTATGCCTCTGTCAAACAAACTCAGGGGATCAATCGAACGAAAGGCAATGTATCCATAGTGTGCCATCCGATGCGGATGTTTATCCGGCATTTCTTCCCAATGATTGCGAACCAGTTCGCGGTAATAGTTTTGGGTTGTAATCTGCTGCCGATACTGGGTAGAGGAGCTTATGTTTGCATACAACAACAATAACAATATAAGTCCTATCAGGAACTGAACCGGTCGATTGCTAATTGCGGATAAAAAAAAAGTATGCCTTGCCAGCATCCAGCAAACTGATCTTCTCAACATACAATAACTTTTAAAATGAGTAAGAAATAGTTAACATCAGATTTCTGGGTGCGCCAGGAAACAGGCGCAAATAGTTTTGTGCACCAATCCAGTACGTTTCATCCAGGAGATTATTGACTTGTAAGGACAATTGCATATTACTGCCCGATGGGTTATAGTAAACTGCCATATCCAGTAAGGTGTAAGCAGGAACTTTAAAGGACCGGTTGAACCATGGTATGCGATCCCCATTGTATTGCAGTCCAATTCCCACTCCCAAATCCTTCAGCAAAGTTCCCCTGGCAAAATTGTAACGGGTCCAGAGATTGCCGCTGTTATAGGGAGTATTCTGCTTTCTCGCTCCTTTTAATGATTCTTCCCTATCATTTACAATAATGGCATCAATATAACTGTAAGAAATATTGATTTGCCAATTGGGCAAGAGGTAACCTGCTGCATCCATTTCAAATCCCCTGCTTCGTTCAGCTCCCCTGGTAACCAGTAAATCGGGATTGGTCGTGTCGTTGGCATTCATTAAAATATTTCGCTGATTGATTTCATAAATCGCCGCATTTAAAAAGAGTTTCCCTTTAAGTAGCGTTGCCTTCATTCCCATTTCCTTCAAATCGCTTTCCAGGGGCGCAAAACTACTTCCGGAAGGTGCTGCTACCGGCATAAGCGTAACGGTGTTTGCCTGCGGCTGAAATCCCTGTAAATAGGTGGCATATATATTCAATGCAGGAAGAATGGAATAGGTTAAGCCGATTCTTGGAAGCAGGCGGGACTGCCTGACAGTTATTTCATTAGCATTTTTATAATTGGTTAAATCCCTGAACCACTCATTACGAAGACTTGCCAATAAGGTAAACTTTCTCCATTGCAGTTGTTCCTGAATAAATACTGAATTGGTTGTTGTCAGTGCGGGTGGCAATTGTGTTCGGGAGAATTGATAATCGCTGATATTACGGATGGTATATACTGGATTTTCCAAATCAAAATGTGGCACATTGGGCCTTGGCAGTGTAATGCCCCGCACTAAGATGGTTTGATAATTATCAGCATTAGCCGGATTAAAGCTATTGGTTACCGTTCCATCTTTCAGGTAAAAACCGCGGGCTGCATTCTGTCCGCCTCCCTTTAGTTTTTGCCAGCTGTGGAGGTCATAGCCAGCCAGCAACGTATGTCTGACAGCGCCTGTAGAAAAATCAAACTTCAAATAGCTGTTGTAATTGTCAATATTCCAGTTTTGTTGCCGCTGTACCAGTTGCATGGCTGCCAGGGTGGTAACAGGCTGATTTTGCAAATCAATTGCAAAAGCATTCGTGGTTCGGTGTTCAAGCAAATCCTCATTCCAGGTTTGCTTCATGTAGGAAGCAATAATGCTGACACCTTTTGTCAATTCATGAGACAGGTTTCCCATGACAATGAGCTCTTTCGATTTAAAATAATCATTGGGTGCACCTAAATTCAATTCAATGGGGGTGCTGTTTAATCTGGTCTGGCCAGCAATTGCACCGAAAATAGGTTGACCACGATCCAGCTTCCCATCATTGTTCGAATAAATCAACTCAACATTTACAGATGTCTTTTTATTTGGGATATAGCTGAAAGAAGGAGAGAGTAATAAATTTTTCTGGCCGATCAGATCACGAAAACTTTTGGCTTCCTGATAGGCGGCATTCAATCTGTACAGTAATGTTTTTGATTCATTAAGCGGACCAGTAAAATCAAGAGTACCACGTATGGTACTAAAGCTACCAGCACTGATACTAATGTTCTTTCTGGAAACATCCAGAGGCTTTTTGGTTACCAGATTAATACTGCCACCCGGATCCACGCTGGAGAAACTTGCACTGGCCGGACCTTTAATTACTTCTACCCGTTCGATATTGGTAGTAAGTGGTTGAAGAAAATAAAACTGTCGGGTACGCATGCCATTGATAATCTGACCTTCTTCATTCTGGCTGATACCGCGAATAGCATATTGATTGTAATAACTCGATGGAATTACTCCGCTGGCTATTTTGACCGCATCTGCTAATTGAAAAGCCTGTCGGTCCTGTATTAATTCTTTTGTGATAGTAGCAATTCCAAGCGGAATATCTTTGTTGAGCATTGCTGTTTTGGTAGCTCCGAATGAATAATCACTGGTATATTTTCTGGATGCTCTTCCGGTAACTTCCACCGACTGCAAGAAGGAATGGGACTGAATTAAACGAATTTTCAGATCATCCAATACCTTTTTTTCATCTAGTACTATTGTTTCAATATATTCTTCATATCCAATTGATGAAACCTTTACCATATAACGGCCACCAGCAAGAGATGACAGCGAAAATATTCCCTGATCATTACTTATGGCTGAATAGCTGTTTTTCTTTGATCGAAGTTCTATGGTAGCTCCTGATAGAGGTTCTTTTGATTCGGATTCAACTTTACCTGAAATTGAAAATTGAGCAAGGCAAGGAAAAACAAAAAGCATGTATGACGTAATGAGAACTATATATTTCATTTGATTAAGCTTAAATAGTTTCCAGATAAAGCTGTTGGAGGGCTTCCGCATTGATGGTTTTGGTAGAAAGTTCATGAACCAGTTTTCCTTCCTTCATAATTCCTATTCGGGTACCTAAACTGACTGCATTGAAAATATCATGGGTTGCCATAAATATGGTGGTGCCTTCAGCTGATAACTTTTTACACAACTCAGTGAATTCAGCAGTTGCTTTGGGATCCAGTCCACTGGTAGGTTCATCCATTACAATCAATTTTGCATTTTTCGCGAGGGCGATTGCAATACCTACTTTCTGACGCATCCCTTTTGAATAGGTGGCTAACCGTTTTGTATGGGCATCTTTTTGTAACCCTGCTTTGGAAAGAAAAGCACTCAATTCTGCCTGCGGGTATTTCAAGCCCGCAAGCCGGCTAAAAAAATCAAGATTTTCGAGGCCTGATAATTGTCCGTATAACTGAACAATTTCAGGAATATAAGCTACTTCCTTACGGCTCTCGGTGCGGTTTACCTGAACAGGAATCCCGTTAATTGAACAAGATCCGGAACTGGCTTCCAGAAAGCCTAAAATAAGATGAATGGTAGTGGTTTTACCTGCTCCATTCTGACCAAGCAGGCAATAAACTTCGCCCTCCTCAATACGGAGGGTAAGGTCGTTGAGGGCAGGCACATCATTATAGTGCTTGCACAGTCCGACCATTTCAAGAACTGGCATGACATTATTTTTTGAATGAAAAAGAAAACTCCGTTAGAGTTGAGACAGGAATAGGAACTTAAAGAGCAGGAGGCCCCCGATACGACCTATTTGCCAGCTCATAACACATTAGCTGATGAATCGTTGTTGCTGAGGTAGTTTCCCAATATATTGCTGCTGAAATAAATCGGAAGCCATGTTCATCTGTATATGCTGCATATTCATGAGCACAAATTGAACAGGAGTTAGAGGTACCCTCGTTTAGTTTGGATAATGATTCTGTATTGTTTTGCTTAAAGTCCTGTTGGGTTTCGGAATAAGCATGGTCGTGCCACAGTATTACAGGTAATGAAATAAAGCCATAAAGCAGTAGCAATACACCTGCCACAAGCTTTTTATATCGTAGGTAAAATTTCAAACTTTAACTGGAATTACCATTTATCGTAGTTGTTCAAAAAGATCGGGATCTATATCCATCAATTCATAGTTCTTGCCTGCGCTATAATTATAATGCCACCATTCTACAGGATCCACTTCAAAGCCGTGTTTCTGCATGATACTTTTAAGTGTTTCCCTGTTTCGAATAACCTGCTCGGGTAGTTGTTGAAAGTTAGGATGAGAGGCATACACTAGTGCATCAAAAGGAGTTGGCATTTCGAGTTCTTTGCCCGTTTTCAGATTGATTAATGTAAGGTCCAGCGCTATTCCCCGGTTGTGCTTACTCCCGGTTCGTGGAAGCCCCATGTAAATGGTATCCGGTAGGCGCTCAAACATACGGCAGGTAACTGAGTAGGGTCTGTATGCATCATAAATTTTCAGGGCAAGTCCCATTTCCCGAAGTTCCTGCTGAACCGCTGCCAATGCTTTGGCCACGGGTAATCGTACATAAGCATGCGGCCGGGCGTACAATTGTTCATAAAAGATATTTGCAGTTCCGGCATACTTGATATCCAGCTGTATGCCTGGAATAATAGCACTCAGCTTCACCATTGCTTTATTGGAGTCAGCATGAATCGATTGACGCAGCTCTTGCAGGCTGGTTTGAATTGGGAGTCCATATGGATTTGAACTCACTTGAGCAGTGATTGGCCAGTTTCCTAATAAGAGCTGAAGCAACAATATTTGAAATCTAATTTTTTGCAACATTATTGCAAATATAGAACTTCCGACTTCTTTTCCAATTTTTTTTGCAGCTAGACAGGTTTGCTAAAACAAATTACTATCGGTTGTAAATCAATGCTTCACAGGCTCAAAAGTGGAAGTCATTCCTGCCCATTCTCTTTCGATTAACATTTTTTTCAACTCCGTTTGTGTACATTTTACACAATCTGTTGTAAATTTGTTGAAACGTTTCAACATTACGCATATTAAACAGGCAGGCAAATGAACAAGTATATATTCCCACTGACACTCGGCGGACTTGGTATCGGTACCACCGAATTCGTGATCATGGGCCTGCTGCCAGAAGTGGCAGCCGCTATGGGTGTTAGCATTCCTACTGCAGGTTACCTCATTTCTGCTTATGCTTTGGGCGTTGTAGTTGGTGCTCCCTTACTGGTTGGAATGTCTACCAAACACAATCCTAAAAAAACATTGCTGGTCTTAATGGCAATGTTCACCTTATTCAATGGATTATCCGGACTCGCACCTGACTTCAATTCACTGATCCTGTTGCGTTTTTTATCCGGATTGCCTCACGGCGCGTTTTTTGGTATCGGAGCTGTGGTTGCCTCCCAAATGGCAAAAGAAGGGAAACAGGCTCAGTCCATTGCCATGATGTTTTTAGGTTTGACAGTTGCCAACCTGGCAATGGTACCACTGGTTACACTGGTGGGACAAGCACTCAGCTGGAGATTCGCCTTCCTGTTTGTAGCATTGATTGGTGCTGTTACCGTATTCTTTATCCATAAATGGTTACCAGATCAACAGGCAGATTCCTCCAGTTCTGTAAAATCAGAATTGCAGTTTTTCAAAACCGGCAAAGCCTGGTTGATTCTGCTCATTACTGCCATCGGCTTCGGTGGACTCTTTGCCTGGTTCAGTTATGTAGCTCCTTTGTCTATCCATGTATCCCGCTTCTCTCCTTCTTTTGTTCCTTATATCATGCTACTCGCCGGAATTGGAATGGTCATCGGAAATATCCTGGGTGGCATACTCGCAGATAAAATGCGGGCAGATAAAGCTGCCATACTGCTTTTCCTGCTGCAGGTTATCACGCTGCTGGCAGTGTTCTTCTTTTCCGATAATCAATACTTTTCCCTGATACTGACCTTTCTCTGCGGATTACTGGCAATGGCTGTTTCCTCTCCCATTAACATGCTGATGATTACCACAGCAAAAGATTCAGCCCGAATGGGTGCCGCTTTCATGCAGGCAGCATTTAATGTGGCCAATTCTCTGGGTGCTTATTTTGGCGGACTCCCGCTTGCGTATGGATTAGGATTTAATTATCCTTCACTGGCTGGTGCTATTATGGCTTTAGGCGGATTGGCATTAAGCGTAGTTTTCATCCTGAAATACAAGACAGAAGAAAGTTCCCCGGCGGCTTATCTGCCTGCCCATTAAGCAGTTTATTCAGGATTTCTTGCCGGTTGCTTTACAATGAGCTCTGCCTGCAATTCCAGAAAAGCGGATTTGGTTTCACCATTCAATTTGGAAAGCAGGCGCTGAATGGCCAATGAGCCCATCTGTTGTATAGGCTGACGTATATACGCATACGGCGCATCAAACAATTCAAAATCATCCAGGCTATCAAACCCTACCAGGGCAATACGTTCCGGCACTTTTATTCGCTTCGCATGAATGTATTGCAGACAATACCCCGACATTAGATTGGATGCGCAAAAGATGGCATCGATCGGTTTAGGTTGGTCGAGTAAGGCATCCATGGCTGCTTTTACCTCAGCATAACTAACAGAAGTACCCAACTGCTTAACCCTGGATTTTTCCAACCGTATGCCTGCTGATCGCAACGCTTCTTCATACCCCCGAGTTCGCTCCTGAAGTGTATGCAATGGATTACTGAAGGCAAGCATACCAATCCGGGTTTTCTTTTGCGACAGCAATTGCCGGATTGCCAGTTGCGCGGCATCAAAATTATTCAGTCCCACATAATCACAGGAAATACCCGGGAAATAGCGATCGATTAAAATGAATGGAACCTTTGATTTTTTTAAACTGCGGATGGATGTCTCACTTCCCGCAGGTGCCGCAATGATCAGGCCATCCACCTGCCGGGTGGACATAAAATCAAGTACCCGTTTAAATTTAGCCGGATCTTCATCCGAACTGCCAAAAATGACAGCATAACCGTGGCGATCGGCTTCATCTTCAATACAACGTGCCAGCTGCGCAAAAAAAGGATTAGCGATATCCGAAACAATCAGCCCAATACTCTGGGTTTTATTGGTTTTCAGACTCCGCGCGACAATGTTTTTCTGGTAATTAAGCGATTTAGCTACTTTCCGAATCTTATCCGCAGTTTCCTTTTTAATCCTGTTTTCATGCTGATTGTTTAGCACGTAGGAAACCAGGGTAACCGAAACTCCGGCCTTTTCAGCAATATCCTTAAGCGAAACAGTTGCCATGGCTTAAAACTACTATAAATACGGTAGGGATGCAACGCAATCAGGAAAGCTTTTGTCAAACCTTTACATGAGAACCAAAATTTAATATATATGCGAAAGCTTTGTCTTGCCTTATTAACAACTACGCTATTTTTTACCGCCTGCCAGAAAGTAAATCAACAGCAGGAACTAACAGGAGAAGCAATTGTTACTGTAAAAGCTATTGATGCCCTATGCGGCTCCGTTATCTTTGAAATCCAGGAAGACTCCCTTAAAAAGTACGGAGAACAGAATTTTACGTACAAAGGAAAGAAATACAATGGCGTGTTTTCAAGCCAGTTACTTTGCTCAGAATTTGCAAATACCAATCTATATCCAAACAATGATGGAAACTTTGAACCCAGTTCTTTTAAAGTACTGATTTCAAAAAACCCTCCCACCTATAATTGTGAAAATGCAACCTGTCTGGCTATCCTGACTAATATGCCAGAGACATTTTATTTTATTCATCCTATACGGTAATCATTCACTCCACCAATTTGTGAAAGCATGTTCCTCAATGTTAAGATTCACCAGTTCACCAATTCTTGGAGTTAGGAGATTGACCTGGTAGGTTTCATTTAGGCGATGCAATTCTTTCAATGGCTCATCCCAACTGTGAAGCGCCAGCGAAAATTTGGAGCTATGAACCGGCAGCACTTTTTTCGCATTCAGGTCCTTTGCTGCTTTCAGCACTTCCTCTGGTAAACAGTGAATGGCCTGCCAGGCAAGGTTGTACTGACCATTCTCAAGAATGGCAAGATCTATGGAGCCAAAACGCTTTCCAATAGCAGCAAAGTGACTGTCATATCCACTATCACCGCCCAGGTATAATTTCTTTGATCCCGCCTCCAGCAGAAACGCTAGCCAGAGTGTATTGTTTCGGGTAAAGGTTCTGCCACTGAAATGGCGGGCTGGCAAAGCATGCAGAAGGCTGCCATTGGAAAGTCTAATGGAATCCTCCCAATCCATTTCAATAAGCTGTTCAGGTGCATACCCCCAGTATTCCAGATGGGCTCCAATTCCTAAGCCCGTAATCACTTTTTTCACTTTCGGCTGAAGTGCTACTACAGTAGAATAATCCAGATGATCGTAGTGATCATGACTGATCAGCAGATAATCCAGCTCCGGAATATCCTTCACCTGGTATTCATTGGAGCCCGCAAAAGCCCTGGTAGTTCCCGGAATAGGTGAGGCATTGCCACTGAAGACCGGATCCACCAATATTCTTAAGCCATTTACCTGCAAGTAATAGGAAGAATGACCAAACCAAACCAGCAGGTCGCTATCTGCTGGTAATTCATGCAAATCAGTTTTGACAGAAGGAAGCGTTCCGGCTGGCATTTTATCCGGCACTTTTTTAAAGAAAAAATCATACAGCACGCCCGCAAAGGAATACCCTTTTGTAAGATTTGGGGTATAGCTGAGGTTCTGAAATTTCCCCTCCCGGAAATTTGGCGACTGCCGGATGCGCTCCAGACGTTTACCTTCGGGTGCTTTGCCAAAAATCGGCTGCTGCAAATAAAACAGTCCGGCAATCAGCAGAATGGCAAGTATGGAAAAGAAGATTAGCATATAAACTATTTTTATATTTACTATACCAACTATAAATATAACTATATGTATCTAAGGTATCAACTTTGCAGCCAACAAACAAAGTTGAACCATGACAAAAATTACAGTAGCAAAAGGAGATGGTATCGGTCCGGAGATCATGGATGCCACTCTTGAGATCATCTTAGCCGCAGGTGCGCAACTGGAAATCGAAGAAATAGAAGTCGGTGAAAAAGTATACCTGGCTGGAAATTCAGCAGGTATTGCCCCGGAAGCCTGGGACAGCATCCGTAAAAACAAAATCTTCCTGAAAGCTCCCATCACTACCCCCCAGGGTGGCGGCTACAAAAGCCTGAATGTAACAACCCGTAAATTCCTGGGACTCTATGCCAATGTAAGACCTTGTTTCAGCCTTCACCCCTATGTGAAGACCAAGCACCCTACTATGGATATCGTAATCATCCGGGAAAATGAGGAGGATCTCTACGCAGGTATCGAACACCAGCAAACCGATGAAGTAGTTCAGTGCTTAAAGCTGATCAGCCGGCCCGGATGTGAAAAAATTGTACGATATGCCTTTGAATACGCAAAACAATACGGTCGGAAAAAAGTAACCTGCTTTACCAAAGACAATATCATGAAACAAACCGATGGCTTGTTTCACCAGGTATTTAACGAGATAGCGGCCGAATACCCGGAGATAGAAAATGAACATTGGATCATCGACATAGGTGCTGCAAAAATGGCCGATACCCCGGAAGCCTTTGATGTGATTGTAATGCCGAATCTTTACGGAGATGTACTGTCAGACGTAGCAGCCCAGATTACCGGTTCAGTAGGACTGGCGGGCTCTTCCAACATCGGCGAAACTTGTGCCATGTTTGAAGCGATCCATGGATCAGCACCCAGAAGAGCCGGACAAAATGTGGCCAATCCATCCGGACTTCTGCAGGGAGCTATCCTGATGCTGAATCATATCGGCCAATCTGAAGTGGCGGAGAAAGTACAAAACGCCTGGCTTAAGACGATGGAAGATGGCATACACACTTATGACATCTATAAAGAAGGTACCAGTAAACAACTGGTAGGTACAAAGGAATTTGCCAAAGCGGTAATCGCCAACCTCGGACAACAACCGGCAACTTTAAAACCGGTTCAATTCCCCAAGGGGTCAACGATGAACCTGCCCACGTACAAACGTAAGGAGCCAGCAAATAAAGAACTGGTAGGAGTGGATGTTTTTGTACACTGGTCAGGTACTAATCCTAATGAACTGGCGGAACAAGTTAAAAAAATTGGGGACAACGAGGTAACACTAAGCATGATTACCAATCGCGGTATTAAAGTATGGCCGGATGGATTTGAAGAAACATTTTGTACAGACCACTGGAGATGTCGCTTCAAACCGGTAAACGGTCATCCAATCAGCAAACAGCATATCATACAATTGCTGAGTCGCGCAGAAGAACAGGGAATCGACAGTATCAAAACTGAAAATCTCTACAATTTCAACGGCAAACAGGGATATTCCCTGGGACAGGGCCAATAAACCAGTAAAACTAAAAATCATGAATCCATTACAGCTCATCCAGGGCAGCTTTGAAAAGGAAGATGCACTGGATCTTATCACCGAACTCGTTCAGGTAAAAATTCGTTACCATGAAAACAAAATCGGTCGTTCTGAAAATGAAGAGGACATTGAAAGAAGGGAAGGAAGGATTCGTCAGCTTCAAATGGATTTGGCCAAACTACGGGAGGAATTCAATCAGCAAAGTAACAGAATAGCTATACAATCAAACATTGAAATTGCATAACCATGTCAGAAACAACAAAGAATATTACCCTGATAAAAGGAAATTTTTCCGCTGAAGAAGCAAAGGATATTTTAATCACGCTGTTAAACAATAAAATCAATTTCCATCAAATGAAAAACTTCAGTTTGATGGAAAGATTTGGAAAACCTGAATATGGATCCCAGAGCAGGATTGATGAATTAAAACAGAATCGGGATGAATTAAACAATCTCTTCAAAGCAGCAGAAGAAAACAATATAACCTTCAGCATAGATTCGATCATTCAGATTCGGATGAACGAAACGAATTAGCTCTACTTTGTCAAATTTAGTTCTTTGAATTTTTTAGGGACGAAACGCACGCCGGACGCGGAATTCACGTACTTTAGCGGTCAGAAAAAAGACACACCCCACGAGTAGAAACTCACGGGGTGTAAATAAAAAAAACTATGGGACGAAAATATATAATTTCCGACTCGTAGAGAGTCGGTTATTGAATTTTCTTCTCCGTTTTGAATTTCTTTTTTTCACACTTACCCGTAAGGTATCGGGCAATGCCCTGGTTTATTTAAAGGGTCTGCTCCTTTGCCGTCGCCGCAATTGTCAGCAGATGGCCATGGAACTTCAGGAGTCGAATCAACAACGCTTACATCATTTTATCGCACAGTCTAAATGGAACGTCCGCCAGGTCATGGATGTAGTAACCCTGCAGTTTTGGAAACTTATCGAATCACTGGGGCTTACAGAAGACAGTTGTCTTATTATCGATGAAGCCGGAAATCCTAAAAAAGGACGTCATTCGGCGGGTGTAAAACGTCAATATTGTGGTCAGGTAGGTAAAATCGAGAATTGTCAGGTAGGTGTTTTTGGTGCTTTGTGTGCTGGTTCGCTAGTGAATCTGGTGCAAGCCTCTTTATTTGGAACAGCCACCAATGGTAGTAAGATTGAACAAGCTAAAAGCATCATCCGGCATGTAATGAAGGAACTGAAACTACCTGTTCGCTGGATTTGCTTTGACGCTTTTTATGGCCGGGATGCTGCACTGCTGGCGGATTTGATTAAAAATGACATTGAGTTCGTAGCGGATGTTCAGGATAACCTTCAAATCTGGCTCGAGGCTTTTCAAATGCGCATTCCAGTTCAGCAGCCGGGTGCTAGAGGTCGCAAATCGAAGCTTGCAAAACCAAACCGACCTTCCGTCTCCATTAAGGCATATGCCGCGAGTTTGTTACCAACACAATGGAAATTTATTACCGTGCGTCATCAAAGCGGTGGTAAAAAATTACAGGCCTGGTTCCATTCCAGAGACATCTATATTTTAAATCCATTGACCAATCGTAAGCAACTGGTAACGCTATTGATCAGGGAAGACAAAGACGGAACCATAAAATATAGCTTTTGTCATTCCCCGGGATGCTCGTTACAGGAATTAGCTTACCGGCAATGCAAACGTTACTTTATAGAAAAGGCCTTCCGGGAAGGAAAAAAAGAACTGGGGTTGAACGAATATCAGACAAGAAGTGAAGAAAGCTGGCTAAAACATATGGCCATGATTATGCTGGCACAATTATTCTTAAACCAGGAAAAAATAGTTCACTATGAAAAAGAAAAATTATGGCTGACAACACAAGATGTTTTACAAACCATCAAATCGTCGCTTCATTTTGTAAAAAGGACCATCGAAGATTTATTAGATTACATCCTATCGAAACAACCGCCAGACAAGCGTTTGGTAAGAAATTCTCTGTATTTACGAATGTGACAAAATAGAGTTAAGGTTTTTTTGAAATTCCTTTTTGGCATTGTGATGCGATTCAAAGTCAAATGTGGTTTGATTTTGATATTCGTTAATGGTATTAAAAGCATCTTCATCTATTCCCAAGCCAACTAATATTCTCACCTTATCTATTGGTTCGATAGTTTCTGACAATTGAAAAAAACCACTAGAACGGAAATAGCCTACTAACACATCAAAGTATTGAGTATCACTTAGTGTGGCTTTAAACCTATCCAGTAATGTTTGGCCAGGCTCATTCGTGAAGAATGTTAAGTCTGTATGTATTCCGTTATTTTCCGACATCTGATTCTTTCCTTTACAAGTAGCAATTTACAAATTCAATTTTGGGTGACTTTACATTTATATTTTTGTACTTAACATATAGTTTACTTCATCATTTCCAATATTTCTACTTTTACCCTTTCATACGCCTTTTCCTGCTCATATTGCTCCTCTGGCCGTATCAACGCTTTTATATCGCCAAAAAACGCATCATCTTTCAGTTTCAGTTCCATATTCTGCACAAATAGCTTTTGCGTGGGCGGATGCTCCACCACAAAATCCATATACCTGTTATAGCAATTCAGCAGGGCATTTATATCCAGCCTATTTATAACAGAAATGGCCTTATACAGATCAAATAAATCACGTCCTTTCCGGCGCTGGTATAAAGCCCGAAGCTTTGTTCCCAGCAGTTCTTCTATTTGATAGGTCGTAATGCTGCAGGAGCCGGTGAACCAGGCAGATTTTACTTCAAATGGAAATTGCTGATAACCCATCACGGTAAAATGCTCCCGGCAATTGGTTTCAATTTTTAACCGGAGGTTTACAACCGGAGGAAGTTCGGATTCAAAACGATAGAGCAGTGTGAAATTGTTTTCTTTCTGCTTTCGCTGCGGCTCTCCTAAAAATGTCAACCGCTCTTTCAGCCTGTCTGCTATCGGGCCAAAAGGCTCGGCTGTAATTTGTACCAGGTCTATATCTTCTGAATACCTTGGTTGCGGCTGAATGTACAGTTTGTGCAACGCAGTACCACCCCGGAAAGCCAGACGGCTTGCCAGCCATTCATCAGAAAATATTTCCACCAAAGCCCGGCAAATAACTAGATCCTGCTCCACCTGCTCGGTGGTTTGCCATGGTACATAATTGGCCCATTCGGTAATATATGCCTGTGGTATCATTCGTTTAGTTCAACCTGAGTATTTACAATTACTTTCCAGCGTTCATTTACCGGAAACCCTTTTGTTTCCGCTGCTACTTTAAGCGGGGTACGAAACATTGTAATTTCATTTTTCTGAATGGCTTTTTCTAAAGCATCTGCAAGTGAAAAGTTTTGCAATACTTTTTCCAGTAAATAACCCAAACGCTGTAAGATGGCCGCAGGAACATAATCAACTAATTCAGTATTAAAAGCTTCAGGCTTTATTACGTCAACCAGTTCAATCAGTACTTCTGCCACCCTTGTAATGCCGCCAACTCTTTTAGCATATTGTACCAAATCAGTTGCTGTAAGAACGGGATTGGATATGTTGAGATAGCCTGCTTCTGTTTTGCGTTTTTCAAGCAATTCTTCCGGTATTTCCTTTTTGCTGATATAATTTACTTTCAATCCTTTTTTTGCAGTAGGCCTCAGCACAGGAAAGTTTGTTACCACAAAAAATTCCTGTGGTTGCTGATGCGAAGCTCCATGATAGACTGCTGCATTTAGCAGCGCCAGATAATAGGGACGATTCAATTCTTTCATAAAAGCATCGAGATACAATGCTGGCGGCAGTACACCTTTGGATTTATACTGCGGAGGTATAATGAGGTAATAGCCTTTATGAATGGATAAAATACTGCCCTTTGCCGCTAAACGCATCAAAGAATATTTAGCAGCTACAGTGGTCTGTTCCGGGAATGCATCACGAAGCATCTCAAGGGAAAAAGAGAATTTGCCTCTAGCAGCCAGGTCGCTAACCCAATCCTCCAAACTTGTATTTGGCTTAACTATCCCCAAAAGAGTTATTTTTTGCGAAAGGTAGCATTTTTCACTACTTTTTGCAAAAAATAACTCACATTTTTTACTTGCCGAGGTACTATGAGGCCATCAACAAAAAGTTTTAAACTAGCTGTGCTTCCAAGATACCCTTCCAGCTCACAAAGCCGCTCTTAGCATCGGTATAATCATGCATAACACGACTGAAATTTGCATGATCTTTCTTCAGATAATCCTGTTTTCCGGTCTCCCTGATTTCTTTTAATATGGCATCTACTTCTTTCAACCCCAGCCGGAGTGCTTCGGTGTTTTTATCAAAATGCCAGATATAAGTTGCTTCTTCACTGTTCAGGGTTTCCCACACCAGGTGGTATTTTGATTCTCCGGTTAATAAAAACAGGAAGGAAAAGGGATTTAAGATAAACCTGAGTTTCAAAACCTGGGAAAGATGTTGAGATGATAAATACTTAAGCTGATGGAAATGTTTTGAGTTTTTAACGGCCAGAATATCATCCACCAGTTTTTGATCAGATTCAAACAGTTTTCCTGTTCCCACAGGGTTTTGAAGGAGCGTATCGATTGTATGCAGCGTGTTATCAGTTTTGCCGTTAAACCCAATTACTCCACGTTTTACAAACTCAAATCGTACACTATCAATAATACTATGATTAATCTGATCAATATCTTCTGAGCGAGCAGAGACTGAAAGTATCTCTTTCTCATTATATCTTATTTCAAGCTCAGTAGTTATCAGCTTTTTCTTAAGTACTTTTGAAAAATACTCTTTGACTACTTCAAATTCCGGTCTTATATCTGGGTTCTCGACTTCAAAGAAAACATCTTGTTTCAATTCTTCTATATAGATTGAAAAAGAAACGAAAGCTTGCTGAAACTGAAGTTTCACAAAAGGCACTTTCATTGTTTTTTTAAGCGTATAGCAAGCCGATTTTTTCATTACATTTTGCGGTACTATCTGCAATACAGGCTCATTAAACTGACCTGCATTTTGGGTGCTAACAGGAAATTGCCTTAGATGAACGGAATGCAGTAAATGGGAGGTGTTAATGGTACGAAACTTAATTTTCTCGATAGGTAAAAATTGAAATTCCACCTGTACGGAACTGCCAGGTTCGGGATGAGCGTTGTAATTGATAATCTCCGTCATTAATTCACCGGTATCCTCGTTGTAGTTTAGTACTTGTACTAACCAGGCAACCCCTTCTTTAAATCTTTCAATAGGTGTTTCAATATCCAGGCAGCTTATTGGCAAAAGGCAATCTGCTGAATTTATCATGACAATATCTCCATCAAATAGCAGGAGTAGCTGATCAAATTTTTTGAGATTTCCGGAATTCAGGAGTTTTCTATAATACTTGTTTCTATGCCTGAATTGATTCTCCAGGAACTCGATATGCTTATCCCGGTAATCATAGATAAAGGGAATATTTTCGGATCGCTGTACCCTGCCGATATATTGAATAAGCTTGCCTTCAAAAGAAAATGGGAAAGCCAAAACAAGGCTATCAATATTTGTAATATCAGTACCCTCCCCTAAAAATTGTCCGGTGGTAATCAATACCTGAAACTGACTGTCTGCAACTTGCTTCATCTTTATTTTCTGCATAGCAGCAGAATCGTCGCCGGAAACAGTTAGTACCTCACATTTACTTTTCAAAAATTGCTGCAACGCCTCAATATGTTCTTTTCTTTCAGTGAGAACCAATACTTTATTTCCGCCTGCTACTTCTGCCTGTATATCTTCTGAAATAAGTTGGTTTCGGCTGGTGCCGTGAATTAGCGCCTTATACAGTGTTTCTGTTTGGTCAGTTTTATAATCAAAAGGAATCATTAAATCAGTTTCCCGAATAATAACTGATAATTTCCGGCTCTGCTGTGAATTAATTTTTATTTCGTGTATGATGTCTCCAATATGAACAAAGATTAATCTTTCATCATTTCCTTTTCTGATGGGAGTAGCCGTAAGCCCGAATAAATAATAAGAAGATAGTTGACTGATTACCTCTCGGAATGTCTTGGCAGGCACATGATGGCATTCATCAACTATAATAGTGCCGAAAGAAGAAAACAGTGGGTTGTCTGGTTTAACAACCGCTAAAGATTGAATCATGGCAACGGTTATGTGAGTTCCGATCTTTTGTTTGCCTTGTGCAATTTTGCCTATATGTGCTGCCGCAATCCCCATGAAGGATTGTATTCGCTCAATCCATTGGTCAAAAAGTTGTTGGCGATGTACTATGATGAGAACTGGTTGCTTCTTTTGAGCTGCTATTGCCAAACCAATGACTGTTTTACCCGAACCTGGAGGCGCTACAATAATACCCATCTCCTTCTTTTCAACAGCGGCAACAGCCTGTTCCTGATGTTCATACAATGATGGCCGGAAATTGAACTGAATTGATGTCAGTTTTTTTCGATTGTCCTGTAATTGGTATTGAATTTTTTGTTCTTTGCAATACCTCAATAATTTTCCGACAAATCCTCGTGGTATAATTAACTTATCTTCTTTTTCTGTAAGAGCCTTGAAATAAGACTCTGTTCCATAAGTGTTTTTACCAAGCTTCTTTTTGATAATGTATTCTGAGTTAACAAAGTTCAAGCTCTCTCTTAAAAAATTTATCAGTCCCGTTCCGATCTCATTTCTGTTTAACTCAATACTGTTTGCAAGGCTAATCTGAAGTGTTCCATCAGTTGAAGTTGAATCAGTTTTTAAATTCTGTAGTGGGACAGAAATGTTATTTATCCGGGCATATATTTCATCCAGATGACTGGTGGATACACGTTCAATAGCTTTCATATATTCCCATTGATTAGGAAATGGCTGTAGATTTTCAGGATCAATAAAGCAGGAGTTATCTTTTTCAAGTGCTGCCTTCTGAAAAGGCACAGCAATTAAATTACCCAGTCCCTTTCCGGAGTGATAGTCCTGATTGGGGAACAGGCGGTCGTAATTGGAGTTCTTATCAAACGGAGAAATAATTCCGGATTGCTCAAGAAGATGCAGAATAAGTTTCCTGCTTTTATGAGCAGGATAAGGCTTATCAAAGAAAATCCAGACATGGCCTCCTTTACCGCTTCTTGATCTTTCTAAATAAGAAGGGATATTATTGTCCTCACATTTTTTCAGAAAAATCCTGCATTCTTCTATCCAGGTTTTTTTACTTGAAAGTGATTCGTCAAAGTCGGCGGCTATGAACCAAGATGTATTATCAGCTAATAGCGGATAGATGCCAACAACTTCTTTCCCCTCAAAATGGTTTAAAATTCTTTCTTTAGTAAGTGGACTATACCTTTTGTTTTGAAAGTCTTTTAAAGTACCTCCTTTGGCTTTATGTATTCTAAACTCATCCCAATTCAGATCATAGGCGGGTATGTAACCGCTTTTACCATCTTTTTCCCAACGAATAGCAAATACATTTTCCCGGCCCCTAAATAAGGAGTAGAAAACATTTATGTATTCGTCATTAAAAGCCATTGTACAAAGCTAACACATGGTGTCAAAGGTTCCACATTGCTCCTCAAAAGCTCCACAAACACTCCCTGATTCCTTCCCTTCAAGACATTTGTAAATCAAAAGCGTAAACGAGTCCGTAAAAAAATAACTCAAAATCAAACCTATTAAATAAAAACACCCTCCAAAAAGGGCTAATTCATACTTCTCACTTCTAACTTCCAATGGTAGTCCCGACAGGAATCGAACCTGTATCTAGAGTTTAGGAAACTCCTATTCTATCCATTGAACTACGGGACCAGCGGAACTTTTTTATTCCGGGCTGGCAAAAATAATGGTTTTGACCGGTTGAACAACTGATTTATTGGCTAGCTTTCGGGTTGAAAACCGGCATATGAAACCATCAACAACCAACCCTCCAACTGCCTGCATCAGCAGGATGCTGATCGCTCTGGCGATAGGATTTCTATGTTTGAGCCTGACCAACAAAACGCAGGCACAAAAAAACCGTAAGCCTTCCAAAACCAACTCCGCTATGCAGATTCGCATCAATCACATCGCCCTCTATGTTACCAATCTCGAAACCAGCACCAATTTTTACAGGGATGTGATTGGCCTTGATACCATTCCCGAACCTTTTCATGATGGCCGACACACCTGGTTCAGTGTTAGCGAAAACGCCCACCTGCACCTGATCTCGGGCCGCGCTAACCCTCCCGAGGCGGAGAAAAACACCCATCTCTGCTTCTCCACCGGCAAAATGGATGAACTGCTTGAAAAACTCAAAGCCAAAGGCATCCACTATGAAGACTGGCCAGGTAAAGCCTTTACGGTTACAAAAAGAGTGGATGGCATCCGGCAGATCTATCTGAAAGATCCGGATGGGTATTGGATTGAAATCAATGATGATTTTTAACCTGCTAACTTACCGGGCGGGAAAACCCGACCGGACGTCCAACTTGATTTCCTTAACTTTGCGGTCCATTTCTGAACTATGAAGTTTTACAATTTTGTTATTCGCTATAGATTGTTGCTGGGTTTTCTTTTCCTGGCTATCGCTATCGTTACCAATATTTACGCAGGTTTCTGGCCTGCCTTTATCGCCTACCTGGTGGGCGCTGTGCTGATTTTCGGGCATTTCTTCTTCGGTCCCATGCGCCTGATTCAGGAATATATGGAAACAGGTGATATGGATGGTGCCGAGCGTATCCTCAACCAGATCAAATACCCTAACCTGCTTTATAAGCCCATCCGCTCCGTGTATTATACCCTCAAGGGTAATATCGCGATGATGAAACAGGATTATGACGGGGCTGAAAAAATGATGAAAAAAGGCCTCGATCTCGGTATGCCGATGAAAGAAGCCGAGGGCGCTTCCCTCCTGCAAATGGGCATGATCGCATTACAGAAAAACGACATGAAAACCGGTGAAAGTTATATCCGGTCCGCCCTGCGCAAAGGCCTGCCAGATAAGGAAAACGAAGCCGCAGCCTACCTGCAGTTGTGCTCCATCATGATGACCAAAAGAGAGTTCCGCGCTGCCAAGGATTTCTTCCGCAAGGCAAAAGCGCTGAAACCTACCACTCCGCAGATCGCGGATCAGATCAAGCAGATTGAGAAGTATATCGCAAGGATGCCTGGCTAAAATTCCTTAGCGAAACAACTCTTCCACCTTTTTATACCGGTAATCAAATATGCCTTTCAGCTGCTTGCGCACAAAGAGCGCATTCGCGATATCTCCCAGAATCCACAGGGGTATTTTGTAATGCACGATATCCGTCATCTCCACCCCACCCGGTACCTCGCGGAAATGGTGCTGGTGATGCCAGAGGCTATAGGGACCAAATCGCTGCTCATCTACAAAATACTTCCCCTCCTCCACATGCGTGATTTCCGTCATCCAATACAGGGGAATCCCCAGCAAGGGTTTCACTGTGTATTCAATTATTTGTCCGGGGTACATCTTAGCTCCATGATGTTTGGAAATAATATTGAAGCCCATGTGTGGGGGCGTGATGGTAGCCAGGTTAGCCGGACTTGAAAAAAAGTCCCAGGCCTTCTCCAGGGTGACGGGAAGTACCTGAACGGTTTTTAAAGAGTATACAGCCATGATTTGAAATTGCTGCTTTAACAACCCCATTACAGGAAAATGGTTCAGGATGCGCGCAAATCGGTTAAGTTTGCACCTTCAATGGAAGCGAATTTCACCCGATCACCTAAAAAGATTCCACAAAAGGCCACCGGCAGCCTCATGCTGTTCCTGGCCCTGCTTTTCCTGATTACCCTGGCAGAAAGCTGCGCGAATATTATTCCACCGCTGGGCGGCCCCAAAGACACTATTCCCCCGATTCCCGTTTTGCTACAGCCCAAGGATTCCACCCTGAATTTCAAAGGGAACAGGATCGTGTTCACCTTCAATGAATATGTGAACCTCGACCAGATCCAGCAAAACCTGCTGGTGAGTCCGACTCCCAAAATCAACCCTACAGTGGAGTCTCGCCTGCGCACAGTAAGCGTTCGCCTGCGTGATACCCTGGAGCCCAATACTACTTATACCCTCAATTTTGGAAAAGCGATCCGCGATGTCAATGAAAACAATCCGCTGACCAATTTCACCTATACCTTCTCAACCGGAAATTTTATTGATTCCCTGGAGCTTACAGGGAATGTAATCCTGGCGCAAACCGGCAAGCACGATTCTACCATGATTGTGTTGCTGCATCGTAACCTGGATGATTCCGCGGTGGTAAAAGAACGTCCGAGGTATTATACCAAAGTTGACAGCTCCGGTAATTTCCATTTCCACAACCTGGCACCTGGATCTTATAATCTGTTTGCATTGAAGAATGAAGGCGTGCCCCAGTACAGTGATCCCACACAGTTGTTTGCCTTTTATGGACAAACCCTGGTATTGAATGAACAGAAGCGGGAACCCATCCAGCTCTATGCGTACGCGGAACCCGCACCACCACAGAAACCTAAGAAACCTGCTGCACCCGCCAACAAAAGAAAAGAAAAAGAAGAAGAGCAGGATCGCCGGTTGAGATTTGGTCTCAACCTGGAAAACAGCACCTTCGATGTACTTAAAACCCTGGTGTTGAATTTCCCGGATTCCCTAAAAAGCTTCGACAGTTCCAAACTGATCCTTACGGATGAACAATTCAAGCCCCTGGCCTACCGCCTGGAAGTGGATAGCACTGGTAAACTTTACTCTCTGTTTTACAACTGGCCAATCGACCAGGGTTTCAAACTGATAGCACAGGAAGGGATGGCAGAAGACAGCCTGGGCAAATCGATCTTAAAAACCGATACCATTTCATTCCGCACAATGAAGGACAGTGATTATGGCAGCATCCGGTTCCGCTTCCCGAATATTGATACCAGTTTACACCCGGTATTACAACTGGTGCAGAATGATAAAGTCGCTTTCAGCTATCCCATCCCTGGTAAGGAATTACGCATTGCGCGATTCCGTCCGGCTGAATTTGAAATCCGCATTCTCTTTGATGAAAACCAGAATGGCAAATGGGATTATGGCAGTTTCTTCGGTGAAAAAAGACAGCCCGAAAAAGTGAAGGCCGTTGGTAAGAAAATAACCATCAAAGGCAACTGGGATAACGAGATCGATATCACCCTGTAGATGCTTAATTTTGCAGGATGCAATTACCCTCTGCCTTATTGGAACAAGCGGTGAACGAGTTCAGCAAATTACCCGGAATCGGAAAGAAAACCGCCCTTCGATTGGTATTGCACCTGCTGAAACAGGAACCGGAGAAAGTGGAGGCGTTTGGTGCTGCGCTGTTACGTATGCGAAAGGATACCCATATCTGCCAGCGTTGCTACAATATCTCCGACAGCCTGCTTTGTTCCATCTGCTCCAACCCGATGCGTAAGCAGGAACTCATATGTGTAGTGGAATCCATCCGCGATGTGATTGCAATTGAAAGCACCCAGCAATACAACGGAACCTATCATGTACTTGGAGGCATCATCTCTCCGCTGGATGGGGTGGGTCCTGATCAGCTCTACATTGAGCCACTTGTTAAACGCGTACAGGAAGATGGGATACAGGAACTAATTTTCGCATTAAACCCAACCATCCAGGGCGATACTACTATCTACTACATTCAAAAGAAAATACAACCCTCCACGGTGAAGGTAACCACCATAGCCCGCGGCATCGCATTTGGTGGTGAACTTGAATACGCCGATGAAATGACCCTCGCCCGCAGCCTGCAGCACAGGATGCCAGTGGAGAATCTAAAAGTATAGGAGGAAAGGAGAAAAGGAAGATGGAGGAGGGAACAGCCATCTTCCTTTCCTCCATCTTCCATTCTCCCCGTTTTCCCTATCTTTGCTCCGCCAGGGGGATTTGTTTATTGTTCGACCTGGCAACGCCAACAGCGCTTAACTGAACTAATAAACGCCTCCCGAAACTCCCTCTTTCTGTTTCCCCCGCGTTTATAGTGCATGCCAACTGTTGGTTATAACAACTGTTGATTAAGAGATTATGAAAGATATTCGAAAAGCACTGGAGCAACGCATCCTGATCATTGATGGCGCCATGGGTACCATGATCCAACGGCATCGCCTAACCGAAGCAGATTACCGAGGTGAACGTTTCAAGGACTGGCCCTCCGATCTGAAGGGCAATAACGACCTGCTCTGCCTCACACAGCCCACAATCATCGAAGGCATCCACCGCGAATACCTGGACGCCGGTGCCGATATTATTGAAACCAATACCTTCAACTCACAACAGGTGAGCCTCGCAGATTATAACATGCAGGCACTGGCACATGAGATCAATGTAGCAGCAGCCCGCATTGCGCGGAAAGCGGCAGATGATTATACTGCGAAGGATCCTTCCAAACCTCGTTTTGTTGCTGGCGCGATTGGCCCTCTGAATAAAACACTCAGCCTCTCCCCGGATGTTAACAATCCTGGTTACCGCGGGCTCCTATGGGATGAAGCAGTGGAAGCGTATTACGAACAAATCGACGGACTGGTAAAAGGTGGTGTTGACATCTTACTGATTGAAACCATCTTTGATACCCTCAATGCCAAAGCTGCCATCTTCGCAGTGAAAAAATATTTCCAGGATCATCCGGGACAACCCGAATTACCCATCATGATCAGTGGTACGATTACAGATGCTTCTGGTCGCACTTTATCCGGACAAACACTGGAAGCTTTTTATATTTCGGTTATGCATGCACATCCGCTGAGTGTTGGCTTGAACTGTGCGCTGGGTGCAGCTGATATGCGCAGTCATATTGAAGAGTTGAGCCAGATCGCGGCCTGTTATACTTCCGCCTATCCGAATGCAGGTTTGCCCAACGCCATGGGTGAATACGATGAGCAACCTGAACAAACTGCGCATTTCCTGGAAGATTGGGCCCGTGAAGGTTTTGTCAACATCGTGGGTGGATGCTGTGGTACTACACCCGATCACATCCGCCATATCGCGGAGCATGTAAAAAAATTCAAACCTCGTTCCTTACCTGTCATCGCAACTGAAACTGAAGCATGAGTACGATTTATCCCTTTCTGCGCCTCGCCGGTTTAGAACCACTGGTTGTTCGTCCGGAAACAAATTTTGTAAATATTGGAGAGCGCACCAACGTAACCGGATCTAAAAAATTTGCGCGTCTAATTCGCGAGAATCAATACGAAGAAGCACTCTCTGTTGCCCGCCAGCAAGTGGAAAACGGTGCACAGATTCTGGATGTAAACATGGATGATGCATTGCTGGATGGTGTGCAGGCCATGACGAAATTCCTGAACCTCCTGCAAAGCGAACCAGATATCGCCCGCATCCCCATCATGATTGACTCTTCCAAATTCGAGATCATAGAAGCGGGCTTAAAATGCGTGCAGGGTAAATGCATCGTGAACTCCATCTCTATGAAAGAAGGAGTTGAAAAATTCAAACGGGAAGCTATTATCTGTAAACTATTCGGAGCCGCGGTAGTGGTGATGGCTTTTGATGAACAGGGACAGGCAGATACGTTGCAACGACGGGTGGATATTTGCTCCCGCGCCTATGATATATTGGTGAAGGAAGTGGGATTTGATCCGCAGGATATCATTTTTGATCCTAATATTTTCGCGGTTGCTACCGGGTTGGAAGAGCACAATAACTATGCAGTTGATTTTATTGAAGCAACCCGCATCATCAAACAGAAAATGCCCCTCACCAAAGTGAGTGGAGGAGTGAGTAACCTCTCTTTCTCTTTCCGCGGGAATGACCATGTGCGTGAAGCCATGCACAGTGTGTTTTTGTTTCATGCTATCAAAGCAGGCATGGACATGGGAATTGTGAACGCAGGTCAGCTGGTGGTATATGATGAGATCGAACCAGAGCTACGTCGGTTGTGCGAAGACGTTATCCTGAATCGGAATAACGATAATAACGAGGCTACAGAAAAACTGATCGCTTTTGCTGAGTCAGTAAAAGCCAAGGGGAAGGTAACCGTGAAGGACGAAGCCTGGAGAAAAGAACCCGTGGAAACAAGGCTTACCCACTCTCTCATCAATGGCATTACCGATTATATTGAAATTGATACAGAAGAAGCAAGACAGAAATACCCCAGGCCACTGGATGTAATTGAAGGCCCCCTGATGGATGGCATGAATGTAGTGGGAGACCTCTTTGGCGCCGGTAAAATGTTCCTCCCCCAGGTAGTAAAAAGCGCCCGCGTGATGAAAAAAAGTGTGGCCTGGCTCACTCCCTTTATTGAAGAAGAAAAGAAAAACAATCCGGCTGCCCAGCAGGGGTCCGTTGCGAAAGTATTACTCGCCACTGTAAAAGGTGATGTACACGATATCGGTAAAAATATTGTGGGTGTAGTGCTGGGATGTAATGGTTATGATATCATTGACCTGGGTGTAATGGTGCCCGCAGATAAAATCCTGGACACAGCAGTGAAGGAAAATGTTGATATTATCGGATTAAGCGGATTGATCACACCATCATTGGATGAAATGGTGCACGTAGCGCATGAAATGAAACGCAGAGGCATGAAGCAACCCTTGTTGATTGGTGGCGCTACTACCAGCCGCATGCATACTGCCGTTAAAATCGCACCGCAATACGACAATGGGGTAATTCATGTACTGGATGCTTCAAGAAGTGTTACAGTGGCAAGTTCTCTGTTAAGCAATGAACAGCGGGATAAACTATTGAACGACACCGTTGCAGAATACCAACAGCTCAGAATTGATTTTGAGAAGAAAAAAACCATCAAAACCTACCTGGATTTCGAAAAAGCTTCGGCTAATAAAACAGCCATTGACTGGTCGTCTTACGAACCTGTGAAACCTCAATTCACCGGAACAAGAGTATTACAACAGGTACCCTTAAACGAACTTGTACCATACATAGACTGGGCGCCCTTTTTCATTGCCTGGGAACTGGGTGGCCGCTTCCCGCAACTGCTGGAAGATGAAGTGATTGGTAAGGAAGCCACTAAACTTTACAATGATGCGCAGGCCCTGCTGAAGAAAATAGTGGATGAAAAATGGTTGAATGCAAGAGCAGTGGCTGGTTTCTGGCCGGCTGTTTCAACTGGTAACAGCATCCGCCTTCACACGGATGAAAGTTATTATAACCTGGAGTGTTTGCGGCAGCAGATTAAAAAAGCACCCGGACAACCGAATTTCTCCCTGGCTGATTTTATTGCCCCTGAAACTGCCGGTAAAGAAGATTATATCGGAGCCTTCTCTGTAACGATTGAAGGTATTGAACCGCATCTGCAGCACTTCATTGAACAGCACGATGATTATAATAAAATCATGCTCCAGGCACTGGCAGACCGACTGGCAGAAGCACTTGCGGAATGGCTGCATGCCAAAGTGCGGACCGACTGGTGGGGTTATGCAAAAGATGAACAACTCACCAACGAAGAATTGATCAAAGAGAAATATGTAGGTATTCGTCCGGCTCCAGGTTATCCTGCTTGTCCGGATCATACGGAGAAATACAAGCTATTCCATTTATTGGGCGGAGAGCAGACTACCGGAATTACACTTACGGAATCACTGGCAATGTATCCTGCTGCTTCTGTATGCGGCTGGTATTTCGCTCATCCGCAAAGTCAGTATTTTGGTGTCGGAAAAATCAAGGAGGATCAGCTAGAAGATTATGCCAGAAGAAAGGGGCTTTCGGTAGAAGAAATCACCCGTTGGCTGCGGCCGATCCTGGAAGATTAATCATGAAAAACTTCGCCAACCATGAACTGGATCTTACTGATCATTGCCGGATTTTTTGAAGTGGGATTTGCAACCTGCCTTGGGAAGGCAAAGGAAACAACCGGCCTCACCTCCACTTACTGGATGATAGGTTTCTTTGTATGCCTATCCATCAGCATGTTCCTCCTGTATAAAGCTACCCAAACACTGCCGATCGGTACAGCTTATGCCGTTTGGACTGGGATAGGTGCTGTGGGAACTGTGTTGGTTGGCATCTTTTATTTCCGGGAGCCGGCTGAGTTCTGGAGATTGTTTTTCCTGGCAACCTTAATCGCTTCCATCATCGGACTGAAATTCGTTTCTTCACAGTAAGCCGAGTTCCAACAATTCCATCAGGCAGGTAGTTGCATTGAAACAAAAGTGAATAACAACACCATACCAGAGTGTATTCATTCGTTGTCTTAACCAGCCGAGGAATAAGGCAAAAGGAAGTAACCAGACAAAGGAGATCAGGCTCATATGAATGATGGCAAACAGAAGCGCAGTAAGCACTACTGCCTGTCTGCCGTGCATTATTTTTAATAAGCCTGCCTGGATAATTCCACGATACGCCAGTTCTTCAGAAAATGCCGGAACCAATGCAATCAGCAGGAACATGGTTGTTTTAGGGTACGGCAGATGACGGAAAGAAGAATAGTAATAGAGTTCGCGTTCAAATATTTTTTCATTAATCCATTTCACACCATAGTTAACCACCAATGCTGCCCCAACTGCCATAACTACCAGAAGTATGAGTCGCCACCACGCAAAATGATTCCACTTCAAAAGCGGTTTAATTTCCGGCCATAACAGGTAAGCGAAAAAAAGTCCGCAGCTCAACAAAAAACCATCAATCAGCACCAAACCAGTTATGGTTTCTCCTGCCGGCGGCCAGAAATTAAACAAAAGGCACACAAAAAGATTGATACTGAAAAAAATAACCACCATCAAACGGTAACGTTCATAGGCACCATCCCACTCTTCGACAGGAATGGTGGGTTGTCCGCACTGGTGACAGATTACTTCCTCTGGTTGCAAAGCAGCACCACAGGAACTGCATTCATATTCAGCATCTACTACTTCCATCCGGTTATTTTTTTTCGAATAACCACCACAAGCTCCTGCGGGGTTTCTTTTGGTAATTAGTACCAATGTATTTGTTGATATGATCCATTGCTTCACCGATATCGTCAGTTAATAACACCAGATCAAGATCATGTTCCCCAATGGTCTTTTGTTCTTTCATGAACTCCAGGTAATCCATCAATGGCTGATAAAATGCTTTGCCTACCAGCACGATTGGAAACTGAATGATTGTTTTGGTTTGAACCAGGGTCAGTGTTTCAAAAAATTCGTCCATGGTTCCTACGCCACCCGGCATAATGATGAAGGCATAGGAGTATTTCACCAGCAACACTTTCCGTACAAAAAAATGTTCGAACGTGATCGATTTATTCAGATACGGATTCGCCTTTTGTTCAAAAGGAAGCTGGATATTACAACCCACTGAATAGCCACCCACTTCAAATGCTCCCCTGTTGGCAGCTTCCATAATACCTGGTCCACCGCCTGTCATGGTAGTAAAACCCAGTCCCGCGATTCTTCGCCCGCATTCTCTTGCAAGTTCATAATAGGGATGATCTTCCTGAAAACGCGCAGACCCAAATACGGTGATGCAGGGGCCTACAAAGTGCAGGGTCCGGAACCCTTTGATAAATTGCCTGAAAACTTTAAAAGCGAAGCCCAATTCATAACTACGGGGCTTGGGTCCATCGAGGTAAAAAAGTTCTTTTGGAGGAATTATCGGTTGTTGAGGCGCCATTTCAATAAATTTGAACAATCTGAAACCAATATAATAAATGAAACGGGTTATGCGAATTATATCTTACAATGTCAACGGGTTGAGAGCAGCCATGAACAAGGGATTTGTCGACTGGCTGAAAACAGATCCCGCTGATATTATCTGTGTCCAGGAAACAAAAGCTCATAAGGATAATGTAAATCATGCAGCTATCACAGAGCTTGGCTATCATGATTACTGGTACTCTGCCGAAAAGAAAGGGTACAGTGGCGTAGCGATCTTTTCCAAAATCAAACCAGACCTGGTTCAAATGGGAAATGGTTTCATGCAAAGTGACGCAGAAGGTCGTGTGATCCGTGCAGATTACGGAGATGTTACCCTGATTAATGCCTACTTCCCTTCCGGCACATCCGGTGATGAAAGACAATTGTATAAATATCAATGGCTGGAAGAGTTTTTCGGTTATACAGAACAGTTACGAAAAGAAAGGCCGAAGCTGATTGTATGTGGCGACTGGAATATTGCACACAAAGAGATTGACATACATGATCCCAAAGGCAATAAAAAATCATCCGGATTTCTACCCGAGGAACGTGCCTGGATGGATAAATTCTTTGAAGCCGGATGGGTGGACAGTTTCCGCGAATTTCATCCCGAACCAGATCGTTATAGCTGGTGGAGTCAGCGTTTCCCCAGTGTACGCCTGAATAATAAAGGCTGGCGCATTGATTACATTAACGTGACCAAAGAGTTGAAGAAACAATTACTCGATGCCGAAATCTATCCGGATGTAAAACACAGTGATCACTGTCCTGTATATCTTAAAATCAACTATTAACTATGTTTATCTACAATGTAACCATCCAGCTAACCTGGGGCATACATGAAGAATGGCTCAGGTGGATGACAGCAGAACATATGCCTGAAGTTGTGGCCACCGGCTGTTTTGAAAGCAGTCGTTTATTGCGACTCGTGGAAGTGGATGAAACAGATGGTCCAACTTATGCGGCACAGTATATGTCGCCATCTAAAGCCATGTATAATCGGTATATCAGTAATCATGCTGAAGCATTGAGAAAAAAAAGTTTCGATCGTTGGGGTGATCAGTTCATTGCATTTCGTTCGGTCATGCAGCAGGTTTTCCCCAACAAATCCTAGACTTTCGCTACAATGCAGCATAGATGCGGGTTCCAGCGATCTAAAAGAGGATAAATAAATTTGAAAAAAGATTTGCTGGATGTAAAAACCGTATATATTTGTTCTGCTTAAAATTCTAAAATTTCACACTATGAACAAAGCTGAATTAATTGCGAAACTTGCTGAAGATGCAGAAATTACCAAGACACAGGCGAATGCTGCCCTGGATTCTTTCATCGAGGCAGTTACCAAAACGCTGAAAGGTGGTGGTAAAGTTACTCTGGTAGGTTTCGGTACCTTCTCTGTTAGCAAAAGAGCCGCACGTAATGGCCGTAACCCTCAGACCGGGGCAGTTATCAAGATTAAGGCTAAAAAAGTTGCCCGCTTCAAGGCTGGTAAAGAACTGTCTTCTAAATTATAATCGGAGGCATCTCCTGCAGATGCCGCTTTCCGGGGAAAGGGAATAGGTTTTACCTGTTCCCTTTCTGTTTTTTATGTACCTTCGCCGTCTAAATTTTTTATTATGGGTAGAGGAGATAAAAAAACCAAGAAAGGTAAAATCTTCAAAGGTTCTTTTGGCAAAAGCCGTCCGGCTCGTCCAGCTCAGGCTAAAAAAGCAGCCGCTGCTGAGAAGAAAGCGTAAAGAGGTTGAATGGTTGGATGGTTATGGTGCCAGGCGTTCTATCTTCCATCCACCATTATCTTCCATTGTATATTGGATCCGGTCGTGCAACCGACTTGGTCTGCCCTGCCAGAATTCCACGATTAGTGGCTTCACGCAATAGCCACCCCAATGCAGCGGTCTTGGAATTTCCTTTCCTTCAAAGGCTTTTTTTAATTCTTTCTCCTTTTTTTCCAGTTGTTCCCGGTTTTCGATCACCTGGCTCTGAGGTGATGTCCAGGCCCCGATGCGGCTGCCTTCCGGTCTGCTGTGAAAGTATTCATCACTCTCTTCACTGCTTACTTTGTGAATAAGACCGGTGATGCGTACCTGGCGTTCCAATTCCTTCCAGAAAAATACAATGCAGGCCCTGGGGTTCTCTTCCAATTGTTGTCCTTTGAAACTGTGATAGTTGGTATAGAAAACAAATCCATTGCTATCGTACCCCTTCAGCAATACAATCCGCGCGGAAGGAAACCCATCTGCTGAAGCTGTAGCCAGGGTCATTGCATTCACTTCATCAATTTCACTTTTCAGCGCTTCCTGCCACCAGTTGGTGAATTGCGTGATAGGATCTTTCGCAACATCCGCTTCAGTTAAACGATGTTGCTTGTAATCTTTCCGGATGGAAGCAATGGAGTGGTGGGACATACAAAAATTTGGCAGCAAAGTTATTCAACCTGCTGCCAAATTCCATGTTGATTTTAGCTGTTTATCAGATAGCCGGATCTTCCCTGTCAGTGGATCCGGATAATTGCGTGGCTTTGGCCAGCAGCTGTTCGATTTCAGCGATTCGACGCATCTGGCTGTGTAATTTGTTGTGTTGCTCGGCAACCTGCTGCAGATCCTGGTTCAGCTCTTCGAGATAAGTTGCTTTTTTCTGCAATTGCTGGCGCTGGAAATTGGTTTCCCGCAGTTTGTCTTCCAGATCAGCAACAGAGCGTGTGAGGCGCTGGTTTTCTTCGAGCAGGTGCAGGTATTTCAATTTGAATTCATCCAGTTCTTTGGTCACTTTAAAATAGGAATCCTGCAACTCGGCATAACTGGTTCCCTCCTTCTGCGAATGAGAAACATGTGATTCCAGTTTATGCATTTTTTCCAGCAGGCTGTTATAATCTGCGTACACTTTCTCCAGTCGCTGTTGCATTTCCTCACCCAAGCGATTCTGCTGACGCAGTCCGCGAATCTCCTGTTCTTTCTCTACAAGACTCACGCGCATTTCACTCACCTGGCGGTTGAGTGTTTCATTCTGCAGGGTCAGCTCCTGGTGTTTGAGTTCCATCGCCTTGAGCTGATCTATTTGTCCGAGTAACTGTGTGATATGCTGATTGTACTGCTGCACGTGCTGTTGTGTTTCGCGCAGCTGGCCAAGGTAATCCAACTGATTTTCTTCTTTTGGAGCAGCAGCCTTTGAAAGCGTAGCCTGTGTTTCCAGCAACTCTTCCCGTTCAGCCCGAAGGGATTCGATTTCCATGGAAAGAAATTCCTCGTTTTCCTTCACCTTATTTAATTCATGCTGATACCTGGCAAGATCCTGTTGCTGTTTTTGAATTCTCTTTTCCAGCTCTTCCGTATCGTTGAAATATTTCAGCTTCCATTCATCCGCCTCCTGTAAGGCAGACCCGGGGCCAGTTTCACCGATCTGAAGTTTGGTATTTCTGCGTGAGGTAATAAATAAATGAATAGCAAATCCAAGCGCAATAGCGCCCAGCTGGAAAATGATGATTTCAGCTATTCCCACGGAAATGTCGGTTACCAATAAATTCAATAACGTCCTCATAATGGTCGGAGTTTTTCGGAGTACATCCTAATTCGTGGGCTTCCAGAGGATCTTTAGACGAGGGATTAAAAAACCACCCTGCAAGAGGTGGTTTTTCAGTATGCAAAATAGCACGCTTCCTTGAATTATGCAAGCCGGACGCGGCTTTCGAGTAAAACTACGCATTAACCCTTAACCAGGGTGCCTACCCCCTCGCCCATTACCACCCGCATCAGGTTCCCCGGTTTGTTCATATCGAACACGATGATTGGCAGGTTGTTCTCCATACATAGAGTAAAAGCCGTCATGTCCATCACTTTAAGATTTTTACTAATACACTCTTTAAAAGTGATGCTGTCAAACTTGGTAGCGGTAGGGTCTTTTTCAGGATCAGCTGTATAAATGCCATCCACGCGGGTGCCTTTCAGGATCACATCCGCCTTTATTTCAATGGCTCTTAGGGAGCCGGCCGTGTCGGTGGTGAAATAAGGGTTACCGGTTCCGGCACCAAAAATCACGATCCGGTGCTTTTCAAGGTGGCGGATAGCGCGTCTGCGGATATAGGGTTCCGCGATCTGTTCCATTTTAATAGCACTTTGAAGACGGGTGAAAAGGCCTTCCTTTTCAAGTCCGGCTTGCAGGGCCATCCCATTGATAACGGTAGCCAACATGCCCATATAGTCGCCATGGGCGCGTTCAATGCCGGTTTCCGCTTCATTCATACCACGATAGATATTACCACCTCCAATTACCAGGGCTACTTCTACTCCGGCTGCTGCAACCGCTTTGATTTCTTTGGCATACTGGGCGATGATGGCTGAATTCAGGGGCTCGTAACCATTGGTGCCGGCCTCCCCCATCAGGGCTTCGCCCGATAGTTTCAACAGGATTCTTTTGTACTTGGGTTGCATGTGCGCTCTTTTTACAGTGTGGTGCAAAGAAAGGAATTTTTATCTTTCCGAAATGACGGAAACAGGTAATGAATCAGTGAACCCCGTGATCAGGATCAGCGGGTTGAGCAAGTCGTATGGTGCCAAACAGGTATTGAACAATATTGATTTAGCTATTTACCCCGGACAGGTGATCGGTTATATCGGCCCGAATGGTGCGGGAAAAAGTACTACGGTTAAAATTTTATGCGGACTCATTTCCGATTTTGAAGGCGAAGTGCTGGTAAATGGAGTGAATATTCAGCAGGATCCTGTGGCGGTGAAAAAAATGATCGGATATGTTCCCGAACTCGCGGAGTTATATGAAGTATTGACACCATTGGAATTCCTGGAATTGATGGCAGGACTGTACCAGTTGGATCCTGCAATAAGCCGGCCGCGGATGGAGAAAATGTTACTGGCATTCGGACTGGGAGCAAATATGCAGCAGCGGATGGACACTTTCAGCAAGGGCATGCGGCAGAAAGTATTGCTCATTGCAGGTATACTACACGATCCATCGATTATCATATTAGATGAGCCACTGAGTGGATTGGATGCCAACAGCGTAATTATTGTGAAAGAACTGATCAGCCGGCTTGCAAAAGAAGGAAAAACCATCTTCTACTGTAGCCATATGATGGATGTGGTGGAAAAAGTGAGCGACCGGATAGTGCTCATCAACCAGGGCAGCATACTGGCGGATGGCAGTTTTGAATCGCTGCAGGAACAAATGGGAGCAGGCAGCCTGGAACGGATTTTCTCCCAGCTAACGGCAACGGATAACCTAAGTGATACTGCTTCTGAACTGATAGGTGCTTTTCGTAAAGAGGGAGGTGCGCATGAATAAGATCAGTGCCTTATTTTTCTGGCTGGCGATGTTGCCGGCAAAGTTGTATGAACAGATGGGAGCCAACCGGTCACAACTGGCGCTGATCCTGCGTTACAAGCTGATTATGGATGATCGCCGGCCCAATACCTTTCAGCAAACACAGGTCAACCGGAAGAAAGAAGGGGTGAGCAGGGCCACCTATGGCACCATGCTGATTGCACTGTTTATGGGGCTGCTGAACCTGATCGCTTTTGCCATGGGGGCGGATGATATCACTTATTTTACCATTTACTTTTCCTTCTTCCTGTTCCTTTTATCGGCAACCCTTATCAGTGACTTCACCTCGGTATTGATTGACCCGCGGGACACCCAGATATTGCTGCCCAAACCGGTAAATGACCGAACCTTCTTACTGGCCCGGATCCTGCACATCATGGTACATCTATTCAGGGTGATTGTGCCGATGCTGCTTCCTGCGATTGTTTACCTGGCAATTGAATACAATTTAGCAGTGGTTATCAGGTTTTTGATTTCAGCGGCACTGGCCAGCCTGATGGCTATCTTTTTTATCAATGCTTTATATCTGTTGATTATTCGTGTTACCACGCCAGAGCGATTTAAATCCATCATTGCCTGGTTCCAGATCGGGTTTATGATCCTGATATATGGAGCCTACCAGGTAATGCCCAGGGCCACTGCAATGGAGAACCTGCAGCAATTTACGGTATCGGATTACAGTTATGTGCGGTTCCTGCCACCCTACTGGTTTGCAGCTTCGGTTGTGCATGCCTGGTGGTGGCTGCTGGTTAGTTCGATAGCAAGTTTGCTGAGCGTTTGGATTGTAGTACGCTATCTGGCTCCAAGGTTTAACCAAAAACTGGCGATGCTGGGAGGCAGTTCAGAAAGTTTGGTATCGCAGAAAAAAAACACGGGATCATTGGCTAGCGAAACTGGCTATGTGAAACGCCTCGCAGGAATTCTAACAGCTGGAACGGTAGAGCGTGCGGGCTTTTTATTTACCTGGAAATGGGCTTTGCGAAATCGCGGATTCCGGATGCGTGTGTACCCCGCAATAGGATATATTCTGGTTTGGTTTGTGATCAGTATTTACCGGAATGTCTTTCAGTTGGGAGAATCAGGTGAAACTGGTTTGAAGGGGAGTGCTGCAGGTTTACTCGGACTTATTTACCTGAGTTGTTTCATTTTTATCAGTGCCATTCAACAGATAAGTCAGGCTGATGAGTACAAAGCCTCCTGGATCTTTTACAGCGCGCCGGTTTCAGCACCCGGACCGATCCTGCTTGGCATGTTGAAAGCCTTACTGGCGCAATTCTTTCTGCCGCTTGCAATAGTGGTCAGCGGACTTGGATTTGCCTGGAAGGGCTGGGTAGTGGTACCCAATCTGTTATTGGGGTTCTCCAATATTTTGCTGATATCAGGACTACTATTACTAATTAATTATAAAAAATTACCAGCCTCTCTGCCCGCAAATAAAGCAGATGGAACAGGGAATTTTTTACGTGGCTTACTAATGCTTGTTTTCAATGGAGCTTTCGGAGTAGCGCACTACTTCGTTTATGGATTTCCGATAGTAGTCCTGATTTCTGTGGTATTGAGTGGTGTAGCGGTATGGCTGGTTTATCAGCGAATTGCCAGAATTTCATGGCCGGAAGTTGCTACAAATTAAAAGGGGCTGAATGGAATTAACCATACAGCCCCTTAGTATTTATAAACCGAAGTTGGATTAACCTAACGCAACGCGCTTGAATTCGGACACCACTACATCACCTGCTTTTTTCAGATAATCACCTACACTCATACCACCATCTTTAACGAAGGCCTGTGCAGTGAGGGTATTTTCCTTGAAGAAAGCTCCCAGTTTACCTGCAGCGATCTTTTCGATCATTTCTGCCGGCTTACCAGCCATTTTGGGATCAGCAGCAACCTGCTCAGTAATGATTGCCTTCTCACGGGCAACGATATCAGCAGGAACCGCATCAGCATCCACGGCTACTGGGTTCATGGCCGCGATCTGCATGGCAACATCCTTACCAGCCTCAGCAGCTTCCTTATTCAAACCTACCAGTACACCCATACGGTTAGCACCATGGATATAGGAGGCAACATATGGAGCATCCACACGCTCAAACTTGGAGATACCGATTTTTTCGCCAATAGAAGCCAGTTTGTCGTTCACGAGATCAGCAATTTTCTGACCATTGATTGCTACCTCATTCAGTTCTTCTACAGATTTAACGTTGTTCTCGATCGCTGCATCCATGATGCTTTGAGCAAAGGCAACGAAATCAGCATTCTTACTAACGAAGTCAGTTTCGCAACTAACGCAAACAGCGATACCGGTTTTGTTATCGGCAGTAGTTTTTGCCAATACTACACCTTCTTTTGCTTCACGATCGCTACGCAAGGCAGCTACTTTCGCACCTTTCTTACGTAACCAGTCGATCGCTGCTTCAAAATCACCATTGTTTTCGGTCAGTGCCTTACGACAATCCATCATACCTGCACCGGTTGCCTGGCGCAGTTTATTGATATCCGCAGCTGTAATTGTTACAGTAGACATTGTATAGAGGTTTTATATTGTAAATGATATAGATAGTGAAAAGTGAATGGTATTCAGGCCGAGAGGCCCGGTAATCATTCACTGTTCACCATTTACTAGAAATTACTTATCTCGCTCCGGTGCGCTTCGGACTATTGGGAACACGACGCTTTGGAGCGTTGGTTCCACGAGTGCGGCCACCACGGGCGGCTTCAGCCTGCGCTTCTGCTTCCAGGCGAGCTGCACGTCTTTCGTTCTCATCGCTGCTTTCTTCTACATCAGAATCTTTTGCTTCTTGTCTTTCAGCAAGACCTTCAGCAATAGCTGCTGTGATGTATTCAACGATAATAGCAATTGACTTTGTAGCATCATCGTTCGCAGGAATCGGGAAGTCAACCTTGTTCGGATCGCAGTTGGTATCTACCATACCGAAGGTATTAACACCGAGACGCTTTGCTTCAGCCAATGCGATGTGCTCATGACCGATATCGATGATGAACAAAGCAGCAGGTACACGACCCAGTTGAGCGATACCACCCAGCACTTTTTCCATCTTCTCTTTATCGCGGGTCAGGGTCAGACGTTCTTTCTTGGTGATGTTATCAAGCGTACCGTCACCCAGCATTTTTTCGATGCTCTGCATCTTCTTTACGCTCTTACGAACGGTATTGAAGTTGGTGAGCATACCACCCAGCCAACGCTCAGTAACATAAGGCATATTCACGCGCTGAGCACATTGAGTAACGATTTCTTTCGCTTGTTTCTTCGTACCTACGAACATGATCTTCTTACCGCTGCGGGCAATCTGCTTCAGAGCAGCTGCTGCTTCCTGCAAACTTTCAGTAGTCTTGTTCAGGTCGATGATATGGATACCTTTCTTCTCTGCGAAGATGTAAGGCAACATTTTAGGATTCCACTTCTTCTTCAGGTGACCGAAGTGAACACCTGCATCGAGAAGTTGCTGTTGTAAGGATGTATTATTTTCCATCGTAGTCTTATTAAAATTTGTTTGAAGGTTGAAGCAGACAGATTAACGTTTGCTGAACTGGTAGCTTCTACGTGCTTTTTTACGACCTGGTTTTTTACGTTCAACACCACGGGGATCACGGGTCAGAAAACCAGCAGCCTTCAGGGTTGGACGATATTCTGCATTCACTTCCAGCAGTGCACGGGCAATACCCAGCTTTGCAGCTTCCGCCTGACCTTTCACACCACCGCCGGTAGCGTTGATGATCACATCAAACTTGTCAAGGGCTTCAATCGCCTTCAACGGAGCTTCTACCTGGTTTTGCAGGTAAACCAGTGGAAAATATACTTTATAGTCTTTGTCGTTTACTGTGATTTTGCCTTCGCCTTTACTGAGGAATACACGGGTCACGGCTTCCTTACGACGGCCTAATCCATTTTTTTGCTTTTCCATCTATTTGGAATTTGAGATAATGATTGGTGATTAGAATTTCAGTTCTTTGGGTTGCTGAGCTGCATGCGGATGCGTGTCTCCGGCATAAACAAAAAGCTTCTTGTACATTTTGCGACCCAGGCGATTTTTCGGCAACATACCTTTTACAGCACGCTCGATGATCACTTCCGGACGACGCTTCAACAAGTCTTTCGCAACCTCTTCCTTACGTCCACCAGGATAGCCACTGAAGTTCTCATACACTTTCTGATCCAGCTTCTGTCCGGTAAACTGAATTTTATCAGCATTGATAACAATGATGAAATCTCCGCAATCTACATGGGGAGTGAAATACGCTTTGTTCTTACCACGAAGTACGGCCGCGATTTTGGCACACATGCGTCCTACGGTTTGATTGGTACCATCTACAACGTACCAGTTACGCTGTACGGTAGCCTCGTTCGCATGCTTGGTGGTGAAATGTAATTTGCTCATTTAAACTTAATTTAGTCCGTTACCGCCATCCCGGTAACGGGAATGATGAAATAATTCGGAGCGCAAAGGTAGGCCGATGCACTGCATTTCACCAATTATTTGGGATGAAATTTTTGTAGCACCTTTTGTAATCAATTGATAATCAATAAATATTTTTACAATAAATTTTCATAGATGGCAAATTTACAGCTCGGAAGGACCCAATTTGGGGATCCTGCCAACAGCGGGAGGGTTTTAACAGAAGCTGAAGCATTGCAATTATTGGAAGATTGGGTACCTAATGAGCGGCTCCGCCTGCATATGCGGCAGGTAGGTGCATTGCTGAAAACCTGGGCCCTGGAACGCGAAAACCTACCGGAATCAGAAGCTCATAAATGGTGGCTGGCCGGTGTACTACATGATGCCGACTGGGAGAAATACCCGGAAGAACATTGCCGGCGAATTATCCAAGAACTTGAAACGCGACAGATTGATCCAACTGTAATCCGCACAATCGCCTGCCACGGTCCCCGGCATTTTGGAGTGGAACCGGAAAGCACGATGGAAAAAATGATTTATGTATTTGACGAATTGTCGGGTTTTATACATGCCGCAGCACTGATTCGGCCTACCCGTTATGAAGGAATGGATGTGAAATCCGTATTGAAGAAATTAAAGACCCCCTCTTTCGCAGCCCAGGTAAACCGGGATGAAATCAATGATGCAATCGGGCGTACGAATCTTAGTTTGGAGGAAGTAATTGATTTTATTTTAAAGTATCAGATACCTGCCTAAACAGGTACCTGATACTTCGGACATTTATTGTTTGACTACTGAGAATTTGCTGGTAGCAAAGTTTACATTGATTTTGTACGTACCGTCAGTTGCGGGACCAGGGAAATTCTGGGGCAGGTTGTAACCGAAACTACCACCTTCAGCCAATCCTGTAAGGGTATTGTCCTGAACAGAATATTTTGTACTCCAATCACCATTCACTGGCAGGAAAAGATATTGTTTGCCACCCGTTAACTCTAGGGTTAATTCGAACTCCGAAGAATTAAGGCGGGTAAATTGCTGTGAAGGAGTAGGAACAGGATTATTCCATCCTCCTGGGGTAGCGTCACCTACCATGAAGAGCGCTGATGGCAGGTTATTTTCCGTATAGGGTGTTACTATAAACTTACCTGCCTGGAAATCCAGTACAATTTTGTACATACCATCAGCAGCAGGACCTGGAATGTTATCATTCAGACCAAAACCAAAATCCCCACCCTCTGCCAGGCCTGGGAGATTTTTATTTGCCACTGAATATTTCTGATCCCAAAGCCCATTCACCGGCAGCACGAGGTACTCATTACCCCCCTTCAAATTAAAGACACCTGCAAACGTAGTTTCATCCAGGCGTGTAAACTCCTGCTCCGGAGTCTGCACAGGGTTATTCCACCCACTACCGGTTGCACTACCTACCAGAAAAAGTTTACCTGAAGAGGGAAGCTCCACTCGCGGAGGAATTTTATATGGAGTCATTTTAATGGGCAGCACATTTGAAATAAGCCGCTCATTGTTATTGGAATAAGATGAGATCACCCGCACTTCCATATCATAGGCAGTACCAAATTCCAGGCCCTTATCGATCAGGATATTGTTCAACTCCTTGTTCAGGTAAGTTGTACTCAATGAACCTGTAATTACACGTTGAGCAGCTTGAGCAAAGTTATTTCCAGCCCGGTCGATCTCTACTATGTATTTATAAGTTGCGGAGTCAGCCGCATAAGCCGGGTTAGTCCAGTTGAGTATCAGTCCCGCTGCCAATGAATCAGCAGGAATCGGCGCAATCGTACTCGCAGATGCAGTAACTGCCGGAGCTGTGCCATTTTCGTAAAACGGAAGGTCTTCCGCTTTTTCACAAGCTGTCAGCACTATCGCTGCCAGCAGGGAATTAAATAAAATTTTAAATAGATGCTTCATCGCAAAATACTTTTAGTTCTGGTTAATTACTGTTTTACTACGGTGAATTTGCCACGCTGAAAATCAACCGTGATTTTGTAAGTACCCGCAGCAGCTGGCCCAGGAATATCCTTGCTTCCTTCACGGAAGAAATCGCCGCCCTCTGCGATACCAGGAATGGTATCATCATTCACATTGTATTTTGCCCACTGTCCATTTGTTGGAATCAACAGATAGGCTCCACCACCAACCATATCAAGCGTAATCTCATACAGCGTTTCACTAACCCTGGTGAACTGCTGACTGGGTACAGGCACCGGGTTGTTCCATCCGCCAGGTGTTGCACTTCCCACAATATAAAGGGCTCCTGTAGTTGGTGGAGCTATTTTGGGGGGCAGCGCATAGGGAGTTGCCTTTATGGAAATTGAATTGGAAAATACAGCGGTAGCCGTATTTCCGATAGATGCACGAACCCTTACTTCAAGATTGTGTTCTTTACCGGCCGCCAGCAGCATGGTATTCTGTAGAACATCATTGAACTGGGAAACAGTGAAACTGCGGCTCAACTCACGGTTAACACTAACCGAAGCTTTGGTAGGCCGGCTGAAGTTAGCACCTGCGGTATCCATTTCAAGGATGTAGTTGACATCCTGTGAACTTATTCCGGTATTGAATTTAAAATCAGGATTAGTCCAGTTAAAGCGAATAGCTTCTTTATCACTGTCTTCAAATCGTAAACCAGGTGAAGCATTGTTTACAGTTAAAGCAGGGGGAGTACCGCCTTCGAAATAAACGCGATTCTCTTCTTTTTCGCAGGACCAAAGGCTGGTCAGCAAAACACCCAGAAGTAAAAAAATTGACAAGCGTTTCATATCTCAGATAATTTTTTTGAATTAATAACCAGTATTCTGACTAAGGTTCGGATTTGCCGTACGATTGGTTGCCGGAATCGGGAAAAGATTGAATTTATCATCCACTGCAGTTCCGGATGCAACACCACCTTTCCAGGGCCAGAGATAAGTTCCTGTAGTCAGTTGATTGTAGCGAACCAGGTCAGTACGACGATGCCCCTCCCAGAATAATTCACGCGCTCTTTCATCGAGAATAAATTGAAGGTTCAGATCTGAACTCAGGATTCTTCCCACATCATTCGGACCATAGCTCTGTCCATAGGCACGGAAACGGATACGGTTTAACTGTGCCAGCGCTGTTGCAAGGTCGCCACCGCCGCCGCGTAAATGTGCTTCAGCATAAATCAGGATCATTTCAGATAAACGGAAAACAGGGAAATCTACATCTGAAAACTCACGGTTAACATCACTTACCTGTCCGCCATCGGAACGAATATTCACGTACTTGCGAACCCATACTCCCTGGCTGAAATCGCTCAGTGCATTGATGGTAGCATTGCTCAGGTTAGAGAACATGGCACGCTGGTCGGTATTACCTGATAAATCGGCAAATTTGTTAGTCAACGCAGAAGTCGCACGATATCCATACCAGCCACCATTGGTTCCATAGTCGGCAAAATTATCGCCTGCTGCAGCATGAATAAAGAAGGTGGTATTACCGTAACTCTGTGTTCTCAGTCCATCGCAATTGATTACATACATAAATTCATTGGCAGCCTTGTCGTTATCTGCCATGAAAACCTCCCGATAATCCGGATGTAATTCATACCCTGCATCGATCACTTTCTTTGCATAGGTAAGCGCATCTGAATAACGGCCAGTTCCTGTGTATACTTCTGCATTCAGGTACAAACGAGCCAGCAATGCCCAGGCTGCACCCTGGTCTACCCGCCCATATTCAATGGATCTTGCCGGCTGAAGTTCTGTTTCAATTGCTTTCAGTTCGGTTTCGATGTAGGCAAATAATTCCTCCCGGGATATCTCTCTTGGAAGCGCCGTACCAATCTGATCTGCCTCAGTTACGAAGGTTGATTTTCCAAACAGATCCAGCATTACCCAGTAATTGAAGGCACGCAGGAATCGAACCTCTGAACGTGTATTTGCAATTTCTGTAGCCGCGGCACCTGTAATGCCACGAGATGCAATTTTTTCGTCTGTGGCTTCACGTAAGTATTCATTGGAGATGGTGATATTATATACAGGGCGTGCATACATACCCAGTAAAAACGGATCACCGGCTGTCCAGCGAAGCGCATGAAAATCCTGAATCGTCTGGTCGTTCCAGGCAACCACCGCTTCATCTGTAGGCAGTTCCTGGCAGTTAAAAAATCCACGGATAAAGGACGCCTGTGAACCTTCATCAAGGCCCTGGATATCGGAGGCACCAGCCGGACCAGCATTACCTGTGGTTGACATGCCACCGTAAATTTTTGCCAGTACCGCTTTATAGCCTTCCGGAGTTGCGTAGGTTGTTTGAGGAGTTAAATCATTTGTTGGAAAGAGGTCGAGTTTTTTGGCACAGGAGCCCAACAATGTTGCTCCCAACGCCACTATCGTAAATTTTGATAAGATCATCTTTTTCATACTGCAAACAATTGTTGATTAAAAATCAAGGTTCATACCCAGTGAATAAATTCGGGGACGGGGATAGATGGTATTGTCCACACCATCATTTGCCAATTCCGGATCAAGACCTGAATACTTGGTTATAACAAACACATTCTGAATACTTACACCCAGGCGCATATTCGCCTTACCCTGCAATACCTTACCAACCGTATAGCCGAGGTTGATATTATCCAGACGGAAGAAAGATGCATTCTCGATGTAGTGATCTGATAAATACTGGTTATTAAAGAAACCGGTATTGAAATAGCTACGGGTAGTATTCTGAACAAAATTGATCGGATTCTGAACATTACGGAATGCAGCTCTTTCAGAATTTACGTTATTGTAAATGTAGTTACCAGTTGTTCCATGTCCTGCTAATCCAAACATGAAACGCTTGTAGTTAATCTGTGTATTAATACCAAACAGGAAGTTTGGTGCGCCCTGCTGAGTCAGGTAGCGATCCGATTGGTTAATAACACCATCGCGGTTCAGATCTTCGTACAAACCTTCAATGGGTTTATTGGTTTCCGGATCATACACCTGCTTGTAGACGAAATATGTATAGGGTCTGTATCCTACTACATGTTTCGCGATGGTATTTCCGGTACCACCCTGAATACCCAACACATCAATTCCGGTAAACGCAGGATCTTCCTGTTTCAACAGATTCGTGATTTTGATGTCCTGGTAAGTTACATTGAAGCCAAAATCCCAGGTCAGATTGTTTGTCCGAACCGGCACCGTATTCAATACAAATTCAACACCCTTATTATCAATGTTACCTACGTTGGTGGTAATCAGGTTTACAAAATTGGAACCGGGAGCAACCGGAACAGTACTCAGTAGGTCCCTGGTTTTTTTCTGGTATACATCCACACTACCGGAGATACGATTGTTCAGGAAACCGAAATCCAAACCAAGGTTATAGGTTTCAGTTGTTTCCCATTTGATATTCGGATCATATCCGGCAGGACGCAGGAAAGAAAAGAAACTGTTTCCAAACTGGTATTGTGCAGTCTGGTTACTGGCCGTATAACGGGGCAGGTAGGAATAGAAATCACCAATATCCTGCTGACCGGTAACACCCCAGCTCATACGAAGTTTCAAGTCGTTCAGGGTATTACTGTTGCGGAAAAACTCTTCGTTGATTTTCCAGGCCACAGCTACCGCGGGGAAATAACCTACGCGGGTATCAGGAGAGAACTTGGAGCTCGCATCCCGACGGATGGAAGCAGTCAGTAAATATTTATTGGCCAGGGTGTAGTTCAAACGTCCCAGATAAGACTCCAGCCTGTAACGCGGCTCATCAAAAGGAAAGTTAGGAGTTGTTCCAGGAATCTGTCTGCCATCCTGTCCAAAGGCAGCAAAATTGTAATTCTTAATCAGGAAATCCTGGTAACTATGTCCTACCAATACATCCAGTTTACTATTGATGGAAGGAAGGTCTTTTGTGTAAAAAAGTGAAACATCTGCCAGTTGGTTACGTTTCATCTGGCGATATTGAGAAACACGTCCATTGGTGCGGAAATTAGTGGCAGAACGGCGGTCAAAAATATCACGTCCTTCTCCTTCATTGTATTCAACACCCAGGTTAACCAACACATGCAGATCAGGGAAGAAATGCAGTTTATAATCTGCCTGTACGTTACCGATAAAACGGAAAACATTGGAACGGTTGTCACGAAGGTTTAATAAACCAACCGGGTTACGGGTTGCCAGGTTAATGGGCAGTCCATCACTTTGAAGCCACTCATAATAGCCACCCCATTCCTGTTTACCACTGAATACGGGTTGAGTCGGGTCAAAAGTAACAGCTGCACCGATGGCACCTTCGTCTGCAAAACGATTCGCGGTAGTAGCTGTTTTAACCGCAACGTTTAGTGTTAAATGGTCATCAAAAAATTTAGGATTCAGATTCAGTGAAGTAGAGAAACGATCAAATTCGTTGGTTTTGAGCGTTCCTTCCTGGTTCAGGTATCCTACAGACAACCGGTATGGTAATTTTTTTCCAAGCGAACCGCTTACATTAAAGTTGTTATCGAATCCAACGGCATCCTGGAAAATCTGATCCTGCCAGTCGGTATTGGCTGATCCAAGCAAACGCAAAAAGGATTCATTTCCTTCTTCACGAATGAGGCTTCTTATTTCACCGGCAGACAGCACATCAACTTTATCAGTCAACTGTCCCAACGAAAGCGTAGAATTAAAATTGAATTTTGGTTTACCGCTTGTGCCTTTCTTCGTGGTAACAATCAATACCCCGTTTGACGCACGTGAACCATACAGCGCCGTAGCCGCTGCATCTTTCAACACGTTCATCGATTCAATATCATTGGGGTTGATCGTATTCAGGATGTTGGCAGAACCTGCCACACCACCACCATCAACAGGAACTCCATCGATTACAATCAGGGGATCATTACTGGAGTTAAGGGAGGCACCTCCACGAATCCGGATCCGGCTTCCACCACCAGCAGCACCACCTCCGGTTGTGATTTGCAAACCGGCAACTTTACCGGTGAGCAATTGCTCCGGAGAGTTAATTACACCCTTTTGAAATTCCTTCGCAGTAACCGAGGTAACAGCACCCGTGAGATCGGATTTTTTCCGGGTTCCGTAAGCTACTACCACCACTTCCCCAAGGGCAGCGTTATCAGGCCCAAGCGCAATTGCGAAACTTGCTGCGGAAGTGGAAATTTCCTGGCTGGCAAAGCCTACCGAAGAAATAACCAGCGTTTTGGCGGATGCCGGAACAGTAATGGTAAAGGATCCATCAGCACCCGTTTGTACACCGGAACTGGTTCCTTTCACCAGCACCGTGGCACCAACAATGGGTGAGCCATCCTTACTGTCTGTTACCTTACCGGAAATAGTTTTTGTTTGTGCATAAACGCCCTGCTGCAGAAGTGTTAGGAACAACAACGGCAAGGCAATCGTAAGCAGACGTTTCAATGACATAATCGTACGTGTTGCGTTTTTTATAATGAAGAAATCGTTAATCTTACTTTGTGTACTTTTTACATATTAAAATGTGTACAAAGTACACAAACATATAATTATTTTTTCTTGTTGTTAACTTTTGTGTAAGATTTTTTTTTGGCCAGAATGGCCTGTGGACAGGAGCTTTCAACAAGCGCCATTAAGACTGTGAGAATCAGCTTATCAGGTTAAACAGAAATTTTTTTACAGCCGATCAGGAAACTTTTTTAGTCTTTTTGGCAAACTTGGCTGCATTAAACTTGTAGAGTTTACCCGGGCGGTGCGGTACATCTTCCTCCAGTTCATTGAGATCAATGAGCCAGTCCATCATGAAAAATTTCTTTCGGAAATTACGGCGATCCAGTTCGCAATTGAGTACCGCTTCATACACACTCTGAAGCTCCCTCAGGGAGAATTTCTTTGGAAGCAGATTGAACACTACCGGGTGATCCTGGATTTTTTCCCGCAGGCGCTCCAAACAGGTATCCAGGATATTCTTATGATCGAAGGCCATCTCGGCAATTTCCTTTACCGGATGCCAGTGCAGTTCGTTATCGGAAAGTTTCAACTGGTGATCCTTGATGTTCACAAGCGAAAAATAAGCGGTGGTAATTACCCTTCCGGCAGGGTGCCGGTTCACCTTTCCAAAAGTTTGAACCTGCTCCAGGTATACATCATCCAAACCGGTTCTATCCTTCAAAATTCTATAGGACGCGGAGTCCAGGTCTTCATCCGGTCTTACCAGGTCTCCAAGCAAGGACCACATGCCTTTGTATTCCTTGATATTACATTTAATCACCAGTACTTTTAATTCATCGTCCTCGAAGCCAAAAATTACGCAATCCACAGAAAGGGCTATCCGGAAATAATCTTTGTCGCTCAATTCACCAAAGTGACTGAATCTCGAAATCTGTTTCATGTTGTTGTTGTTACTGCACCAGCAGTTTTATAATTTTTCGCTTGTCGTTTACCGTTAGCTGTAACAGGTACACGCCTTTTCTCAAACTTCCCATCCATGCCGGATCCAGTCTGGCCTGGTGGGAACCCATCGCTCTGTTGCCAACCGGCAGTGTTCCAATCGTTCTTCCATTCAAATCCATCAGGGTAAACTCAACCCTTCCTGCTTCCGGCAATTCATAACGGATAATGGAGCTCGACTGAACCGGGTTCGGACTCATCCGCAAGCGGAATATATCCGTTGTTTCAATATCCCGAACGGGTGTGGGCGTGGTTCCATTGAGATTCCTGTTAAGGTACACTTTGTAGCCACCCGCCGGCAAATTTATGCTTTGTGAACCACCGGTAGCCGCAAAAGGTTCACCTGTGAATAATTCATACCAAATCCCCGCCTGCGGGAAGGAAATCTGCACCGGAGCCTGGCTGGTTCCGAAATTTCCCACTACCACAATTTTGGAACTATCGCTGGTTACACGAAGCCATTTGGTGGCATTTGCCAGGTCTTGCTGCACATCTCCGGCAATAAACAGCTTTTCAAAATACGGATTGTTCCGCAGGTCCAGCATGGCTTTGTACACATTTCGCAACTGAACCCGGTTTGCATTCTGGTAATAATTCCAGCGAATTGGTTTGGGATCTGTACGGCAATTGTTGTTTACGGTTCCATCCGGACAATAATTAATCGACAAATCATATCCCAGTTCCCCAAACTGCCAGATCAGTTTTGGTCCGGGCATAGCCAATAAGAAACTTGCCGCCAGTTCATTTCGTTTGAGGGCGATGGCTTCGTCACGGATATTGTAACCGCTTACGCTAACACCCTCCGTTTTACATTTTACCATGGAGCGTTCTTCATCGTGGCTTTCCATATAACTGATCAGGTGGGGTTTCTGCCAGTTACGAACCGTATGCAAAGCGCCACTGAAATTGGAATTAGGTATCTGACCTTTCGCGGCTTCTGTGAAGTTGTAATTCATATTTCCCCATAGCATCATACCATAATTTGACAATTCATTTTCCTCGTTATTGACACCCAGGTGTTCAAGAATAACATAGGATCCGGGAGCTTTTTGTTGCAGCGTATCGTAATAGGCTTTCCAGATGGCAACGCGACTGGCATCGTAGGCGCTCCATCCGTTTACATCACAGTTGCCGCCATTATCGTCACAGGTTTTGGTTTGCGTAAACCCCTTCGATAGGTCAAATCGGAATCCGTCCAGTTTGTACTCCTGCAACCAGAATGCACAAACATTGCTGAAGAAACGTTTGGTGGCAGAGGCTTCATGGTTCATATCATATCCAACATTGAATGCATGTTTAGCAACGGGATTGAACCAGGGATTATTGGCAGCCGGACGGTTATTCGCTCCATCAAAATACAGTTGTACCATGGGCGACTGACCAAAAGAGTGATTTAAAACCATGTCCATGATTACGGCTATCCCGTTTTTATGACAGGCATCTATAAACGCTTTCAGTGTGTTTTTAGGACCATAATATTTATCCGGTGCGAAATAATAAGATGGATTATAGCCCCAGCTGATATTCCCTTCAAATTCATTGAACGGCATCAGGTGAATGGCATTTACGCCCAACGATTTGAAATAGTTAATCGAATCTTTCAGGGTGTTCCAGTCGTGTTTTTCCACAAAATCACGCAGCAACACTTCATAGATCACGAGTTTCTCTTTGGCTGGCCGTTGGAAATTGGTCACTTCCCAGTTATAAGCGGGCGCATTGGATTGCAAAACACTCACAATACCGGTAGTTTTACCCGTTGGATAGGCTTTGAGGCCAGGATAGGTACTGGCAGCAATAAAGGAGTCATTCCAGGGATCCAATATTTTTTCACAATATGGATCACCAATTTTAAGCGTACCATCTACCAGGTATTGATAGCCGTATTCCGTGCCGGGGGTGAGCCCGGTAATCCGTAACCAGAAATAATTTCCATCCGGTGTTTTATTCATCTGGTAAGGAAGGGATTCCTGCCAGTTGTTAAAGTCACCAATCAGATTCACCCGGTTTTTTCCAGGCGCGAATAAAACCAGTGTAGCAGCAGTTCCTCCGGCTTCATAGTTGATGCCCTCTTTTACACCTGCAGGAAGTGGCGCCTCCGTTGTGGGAGGGGCAACATAGACCCGAAAGGTATCGCCTGCAACTGTAGCATTATCGGGATTACTTACAATAAATACATGCTCACCGGCAGCAGGAATCGTTGCCGTGTGCCGGATAATGGTATCGTTATTAACGGTTGCAAGTGTATTGCCGTTTCGCTGCAAAACAAGTTTCTGGTATTGGTTACTGCGCGCTTCAATTTCAATCGTTGAACCAATGCTCAGATTCAGCGGTGCGAGGAAAGGTTTGTACCTGGCCTCAAATTCAGGTTTGGTATACCGGATGGCTGCTTTACCGGTCGGGTATACATCCCAGTATATATTTCCCTGGTCAACAGCCAGATCAGATGCTTTTCCCTCCAGGGCGTTTCCGGTTGGATTATACGACCGGAAAACCATCGCAATCTTCAGAATGGTTTCGCCTGCTGGAACGTTGTAATAAGTCCGGATATTCGGAATGGTGAATTGATACGTAGATCCCGAACCTTTTATCATGCGGGCAGCAGCATCATTGGTATTCCAGGTGGTGGTTACATATTTCCAGTCGGTATTACTGGTGCTTTTATCCGTGATAACTCCGGTATGAATATAAACATCGCCGGTATGGTTCAGTAACCCCCTGTTGCCTTTAGAGGCATCATAGGTAATGATTACCCCTTTGTCGTCAGTTGGAAAAAAAGGATTCACCGAAATCTGGCCCTGAACACGGCAAACCAGGAACAGCAATAAAAAGAGATAAGCAGTCTTTCTCATGGCAAAGCAATAATGTGTTAAAAATACACATTAAAACTTTCTAACCAAATTTTGTTGAAACTTTACCCCCATGTATACGGAACAACAAACCATTGATCTTCAAAACAGGACCAATACCTTATTGAAACAATTGCCCGCCATAGCGGAGTCGAAAGTGGAGGTGTTAAGAGATGTCTTGCGTTTTCATGAATACCGGTATTATGTACTGGACACACCGCTGATAGCAGATTACGAATACGATCAATTGTATAAGGCACTCGAAGCAATTGAAAAAGCGCATCCGGAGCTGATTCGGCCTGATTCGCCTACACAACGGGTGGCAAGTGGTTTAAACAGTGCGTTTCCAACTGTATCCCACCTGGTGCCCATGTTGTCATTGGATAACTCTTACAATGCGGATGACCTGGTCGACTGGGACCGCCGGGTGCGGGAAGGTGCGCGCAGGGATATCATTGAATACTGCGTAGAGCCCAAATTTGATGGAGCAAGTATTTCATTGATTTACGAAAATGATATCCTGGTACGCGGGGCTACCAGGGGTGATGGTGTACAGGGAGATGATATCACCACCAATATTCGCCAGATACGGTCAGTGCCCTTATCAGCAAAATTTTCGGATTACGGTATTACTCAAATAGAAATACGAGGTGAGGTCTTGCTTACAAAAAAGCATTTCAAGGCTTTCAATGATAAACTGGCGGAACAGAATTTACCTCCGTTGGCCAATCCACGGAATGCAGCTTCCGGTTCCCTGCGCATTAAAGATCCGGAAGAAGTAAGGCGTCGAAACCTGGAAGCTTTTTTATACCATGTAAGTTATCATGTAGATCAGAACAATCTTCCACCAGAAGCCTTGCTTAGCCATAGTGGGGCGCTGGATTTGCTCTGGGAGCTGGGATTCCGTAGTCCGGCTAAAGAAAAACGCGTTTTCAACGGAATTCAGGACGTGATACAATATTGCCAGGATTTTGAGGCGGGCAGAGATGATTTGCCTTATGAAATTGATGGTATGGTAATCAAGGTAAACAGTGCGGAATTGCAGGACCGGTTAGGCATGACTACCCACCACCCCCGATGGGCCATTGCCTATAAGTTTAAAGCACGGCAGGCCACCAGTAAATTACGGGGAGTTGAATTCCAGGTAGGCAGAACCGGAGCCATTACACCGGTTGCTAAAATAGATCCGGTTCCAATCGGAGGTGTTACGGTTGGATCGATTTCCCTGTTTAATGAAGATGTGATCAGGGAGAAGGACCTGATGATCGGTGACACCGTTTTGGTAGAGCGTGCCGGTGATGTGATTCCATACATTGTAAAATCAATGGCAGAACTGCGTAACGGGGAAGAACAACCGATTCTGTTTCCGCGGAATTGTCCGCGTTGTGAATCGCCCCTTTTCCGTGAAGAAGGGGAGGCCGTTTGGCGCTGTATTAATATTGATTGTCCGGCCCAGGTAGTAGAACGCATCATACACTTTGTTTCCAAGGATGCCATGGATATCCGGAGTTTCGGAGAGGCGAATGTGCGCAAGTTTTATGAGCTGGGCTGGCTCAAAGATATCCCGGGAATTTACCGCCTTCCCTTTAATGAAATGAGAAAGCTGGAAGGTTTTGGGGAGAAATCCATCACCAACCTGCAAACAAATATTGAGAAGTCCAAATCACAGCCCCTGCACCGGTTGATATTTGCCCTTGGGATCCGGTATGTGGGTGAAACTACAGCAAAGACCCTGGCACAATCGATCACGCACCTGAATGACCTGAGCCGTATGAGCCTGGAAGACCTGCAATCGCTGGAGGATGTGGGGGTGAAAGTAGCCAACAGTATTTACCAGTTTTTTAAGAACCCCTCGAATGTGGAGTTGATCCGGGAGTTGGAAAGCCTCGGACTTTCCATGCAAACAGAGAAAAAGGGTCCGGTGGAAGGAGGATCATTATCCGGACAAACCTTCCTGTTCACGGGTACCCTTAACCGATTAAAGCGATCAGAAGCCGAAGAGATGGTGGAAGCCCGTGGGGGAAAGCTGCTCAGCGGGGTAAGCAGTAAGCTGAATTACCTCGTTGTTGGGGAAGATGCAGGTTCAAAACTGGAGAAAGCAAAGAAGATTCCCCAGATCAGGATCCTCTCGGAAGAAGATTTTTTAAAAATGATGGAGGAAGAATAAACGCATAATGAATTTGGGTCATATCTTTTCGTAACTTTAAAAAAAAGGGTACGATGATCAAATCAATATCTGGCGAAGTATGGAAGCCACTTCAGTTTCCGGGATGGAAACACCTTCGCAAACAGTATGCCTTGTCTTCTAACGGTCGCATTGCCAGCTATTCTGAAAATGTGCTGGAAGATGGTAAACTGTTGAATGGTTCCCTGACCACCGGTTACAAAACATTGAACCTGCACCGTCCGGGAAATAATGGCACCTTGTACGTACATCGTGAAATTGCACGCCTCTTCCTCAAGAAACCTTCTCCGAAGCATCGGTATGTGATTCACCTGAATCATAACAAAACTGATAATTCTGTTAAGAATCTGAAATGGGCAACCCTGGAAGAAATGATTGAACACCAGCAAAGCAGTCCGGCTAAAGTGGCTTATAAAAAAGTCCAGGCCAACCGTTCCAACGGATTAAAACTGAATGCTACCCAGGTTCGTTCCATCAAGAAAACACTGGAAAGCAAAAACCGTAAACTGACCATCCGCCAGCTGGCTGAAAAGTATGGGGTCAGTGAAATGACACTCTATCGCATTAAAAGTGGCGAAAACTGGTCCAAGGTGAAGTAAACAAGATGCCTGCGATTCTGTTTTACCTTTGCACATTCAATCAATCGCATGGCATACTCTTCACTGGAAGCAGCACTATTGGATTTGGAGCGAACCGGGCAACTGGTTCGGATTCGGGAGGAAGTGGATCCTTACCTGGAAATGGCGGCTATTCACCTTCGGGTATATGAAGCCGGCGGACCGGCACTTCTTTTTGAACGTGTAAAGGGCAGCAGGTTTCGGGCTGCTTCCAATATATTTGGAACACTGGACCGAAGCCGCTTTCTTTTCAGGGAAAGTCTGAACCAGGTACAGCAACTCATCCGGCTTAAAAACGATCCCATGAAAGCGCTCAAGCATCCCTTTCAGTATGCGGGTGCAGGATGGGCGGCATTAAAAGCATTGCCATTAAAAAATCCACTTAACAAGCCGGTTTTATACCAACAGATACGCATAAGCGAAATACCGCAGATACACCACTGGCCAATGGACGGTGGTGCTTTTGTTACACTCCCACAGGTATATACAGAAGACATCGATCAACCAGGTATTATGAAAGCTAACCTGGGTATGTACCGTATCCAGTTATCCGGAAATGAGTACGTGCAGGATAAAGAAATCGGGCTGCATTATCAATTGCACAGGGGAATTGGCGTACACCAGACCAAGGCTAACAGGAAGGGTCAACCGCTTAAAGTATCTGTATTTGCAGGTGGACCTCCCTCCCACACAGTTTCGGCCGTTATGCCCTTGCCGGAAGGCATGAGTGAAATGACATTTGCAGGTTTGCTGGGCAGTAGACGTTTCAGGTATACGTATCGGGATGGGTTTTGTATCAGCACCGATGCAGACTTTGTGATAACCGGAGAAGTGTATCCGGAAGAGAATAAACCGGAAGGACCTTTTGGAGATCACCTCGGATATTATAGCCTGCGACATGATTTCCCGCTGATGCGGGTAAAAGCAGTGTACGCACGTCAAAATGCGATCTGGCCATTTACTGTGGTAGGTCGCCCTCCCCAGGAAGATACCAGCTTTGGACAATTGATTCATGAAATCACCGGAGACGCCATTCCTCAGGAGATCCCAGGATTAAAAGAAGTGCATGCCGTGGATGCAGCTGGTGTACACCCTTTATTGCTGGCCGTTGGAAGCGAGCGATATACTCCTTACCTGCCAACCAAACAACCGGCCGAACTGCTCACCATTGCCAATCATGTGCTGGGCACAGGGCAATTAAGTTTGGCCAAGTTTCTGTTTATTACAGCCGACGACCAGAACCGGGTGAGCACCCATCATGAGCAGGCTTTTTTTGAATATCTGCTGGAGCGGATTCATCTCGACCGCGATGTTCATTTCCATACCAATACCACCATTGATACCCTTGACTATTCTGGCACCGGCCTGAATACCGGCAGTAAAGTAGTGTTTGCAGCCTATGGTGAGCCGGTGCGTACACTTTGCCAATCAGTGCCGGAGGTGATGGGCAGGTTGCCTTTTGTAAAAGATGCCCGATGGGTAATGCCGGGTGTAGTGGCTTTTCAAACCTCTGCCTATTCGGGAGCGGGGGCCGCAAGAGAAACCATCCAGGAAATGGATGTTTACTTACGGTCATCAATTGATGAATTAAACGGACTGCCGCTGATGATCTGGTGTGATGATGCAGCATTCACGGCTGCCAATCTGCGGAACTGGCTCTGGGTAAGTTTCACCCGCAGCAATCCCTCACATGACATATATGGCATTGATGCATTTACGGAAAATAAACACTGGGGGTGTCGCGGACCACTGATCATTGATGCCCGTATTAAACCGCATCATGCTCCTGCGGTAGTAACCGATCCGGAGGTAGAGAAAAAAGTAGAACGCCTATTCGATAAAGGGGGAAGTTTGTATGGCGCATTAAAATAATTCTATGATACAACAACGCACCTTATCCTTTCTGAAGGGATTGAAAAAAAACAACGACAAATCCTGGTTCGACGAGAACCGTTCGGCTTATGAAGCAGCCCGAAAAGATGTAGAGCAATTTGTACAATCTATCATTGATGCACATGCGAAAAAAGATCCGGGCATCGCGGAACTGGAGGCGAAAAAATGTATGTTCCGTATTAACAGGGATGTGCGCTTCAGTAAAGACAAATCACCTTACAAAACGAATTTCGGAGCCAGCATCAATGAGGGAGGAAAGAAAGCGCTTGCAGGGGGATACTATATACACATAGAACCGGGTAATAGTTTTGCTGGTGGAGGTATTTACATGCCGATGCCACCCGAACTAAAAAAAGTGCGGCAGGAAATTGATTACAATGCGGAAGAGTTTGAAAAAATTTTGAAATCGAAGGCCTTTGTTTCAACTTTTGGCGGATTATCGGATGGCGAGGGAATGAAACTTTCCCGTGTGCCGCAGGGATTTGATAAAGACTCTCCGGCAGCCGATTACCTGGTGTACAAAAGTTATGTAGCCATGATGCCGCTTACAGATAAGGAATTAACCGACCCTGGCATCAGTAAAAAAATACTTAAGTCCTTTGAAACGCTCCAACCACTCCTGGCATTTATCAAGAGAAGTTTGGAGTAATAAAAGTAAAGAACAGCCGAACCCGCGCAGAAAGGTTCGGCTGTTTATATTATCAGGACAATAATCCTTTTTGCTGAAGATATTCAGCAATCTGAACCGCATTGGTGGCGGCACCTTTGCGCAGGTTATCGCTGACGATCCACATATTCAGTGTATTGGGTTGAGATTCATCCCTACGCAAACGACCAACAAAAACTTCGTCCTTTTCGTGTGCATCCTTTGGCATCGGATATTGTGCGTTGGCAGGATCATCTACCAGTACAACACCAGGTGCAGAAGAAAGCAAAGAACGTATTTCGTTCAGATCGAAGTCCTGCGCAAATTCCACATTCACACTTTCAGAGTGCCCACCCATTACCGGAATCCGAACCGTAGTGGCAGTAACACGGATCGTTTCATCCCGCATGATCTTTTTGGTTTCATTCACCATTTTCATTTCTTCCTTGGTGTAACCATTGTCAAGGAATACATCGATTTGTGGAATCACATTAAGATCAATCGGATATTTATAGGCCATTTCACCCTGAATACCTTTACGCTCATTCATCAATTGGTCAACCGCTTTTACACCGGTACCGGTTACACTCTGGTAAGTGGATACCACCAACCGTTTGATACCGTATTTTTTATGCAGCGGATTCAATGCAACTACCATTTGAATGGTTGAGCAATTCGGATTGGCAATGATTTTATCAGTGGCAGTAAGAATATCGGCATTCAGTTCAGGCACTACCAGGGGTTTGGCAGGGTCCATGCGCCATGCAGAAGAGTTATCGATAACAGTAATACCCGCAGCTGCAAATTTGGGAGCCCACTCAAGGGAGGTGCTTCCGCCGGCAGAAAAGAGCGCCACCGCGGGTTTGGCTGCGATGGCATCTGTCATGCTAACCACTTTGTATTTTTTACCCTGGTACTCCACTTCCTTACCCACTGATTTTTCAGAAGCTACTGGAATCAATTCGGTAACGGGAAAATTCCGTTCAGCCAATACTTGTAACATTTTGGTTCCAACCAGTCCGGTGGCCCCTACAACTGCGACTTTCATTGCGTTTTTGCTTGCATTTTGGTTATAAAAAAAGCCTTCCCTACTTGGGAAGGCCTGTGTTATTTAGTGAACATATACGAGATCACACACCTTCCACTTGTGGGAGCTGTTTCTTGGTCTTCGTAGTATGTTTCATTGTAATCATGGTGCACGAAATTAATGCGAAGGGTTTTTTCACCCAAATAATTATTTGGACTTGACAATAGTTGGCAGACTGAGTAGTTTTAGATCATGTGGAAATGGATGCAGTTTGCGGTGCTTGTATTTTCTTTTGAAACCCTTTATGGACAAGGATTTCCGGTTGTTATTACAGAGATCATGGGGGATCCTTTACCCAGCGTTGGGTTGCCTGCAGAAGAGTTTGTAGAACTAACCAATGTTAGTACTCTTGAGATCAGTTTGAGTGGATGGAAACTTTCCAATGGCAGAACAATTGGAAGGTTAGGAGACAGTGTTCGCATGGCTCCCGGTGAAATATTGATTCTTTGTCCGGCCAGAGCGATTAACCTCTTTACTTCCTATGGGCGCACCATCGGTCTAAGCCCATTTCCTGCGATTTCCAATGCTGGCGATACCCTGTTCTTGTTGAATGAAAAAGATGAACTGGTGTTTGCAGCCGCCTATCTTCCTTCTCTTTTGAAAGACGAGAAAGCAGATGGGGGCTGGTCCCTCGAAATGGTGAACAAAGAAAAGACCTGCAGACAGATAAACAACTGGCGCGCCAGTTTGGATACATCGGGAGGAAGCCCGGGCAAAACCAATAGTCATTCACCTTCAATTGTTACATTACCCGTTGTGGATCCAATTCATGCCTGGTGCCCGGATGAGTACACGATTCGAATAGCCTTCACCGATAGAATTCACCAGTTGGTTGCCGAACAGGCTGCGTTGTATAAGCTGGAGGCCGGACCGGAAGTGGAAAAAGTGGAACTGCTGGCACCTTTCCAACAGGAGATGCTGCTACATTTGCGAAACGCCCTTGAGCCAGGAAAAATTTATACACTGCAAGTAGCCGCTATTCCAGGGTGTGATGAAGATCCTGAGCAGGGAGCAGGGTTCAGAAAGTTAAAAGTTGGTTTAGCGGATACTACGGAGAAAGCCATCGTTATAAATGAGATTTTAGCAGACCCAATAAACGGAGGTAGTGATTTTATTGAACTCTTTCATTTTGGTAAGGCGCCGGTTCAACTCGAAGGATGGCAGATTGCCAGTAGAAACAGCAATGGAAATTTGTCAGGCCTCAGGGCCTTGGTTCCGGGTCCTCGTTTCCTCTATCCGGGAGATTTCCTGGTTGTAACTACGGATGCAAACTGGATACAGCGACAATACCTGGTGAAACATCCCAACTGTTTGGTGGAATTGGCCTCCCTGCCTTCCTTTCCGAATGACAAAGGAACAGTCGTACTCCTGGATGCGATGCAGCAAGTGATAGATGAGGTCCAATACGATGCAGCCTGGCACCATGAGATGCTTCGGAACACGGAGAATGTTTCATTGGAGCGCAGGGATCCGGCAGTTTCCAGTCTGTCAGCCTTGAACTGGACATCCGCGGCTGCGCATGCCGGTTATGGTACGCCAGGTTATGAAAATTCGCAAGCAGGTATTCCTGATGATCCGGACCGGGTATTTTTAACTGAACAGGTGGTGAGTCCAGATGGTGACGGCCACCAGGATTACTGTGAAATACAATACGAGTTTGCACAACCAGGATACCAGGTAAGCATCCGGATTTTTGACCACTTGGGAAATCCGCATCGAATGTTTATTAACAATGGCATTTGTGCGATGAAAGGAAGTTTTAAATGGGATGGAAGGAATGATAAACATCATCTTGTAGCTAATGGTTTGTACATAATCGTGGTGGATGCCTGGCATCTTTCCGGAAAAACAAAACGTTACCGGCTGGCGGTAACGTTGGGTAAAAAATATTAAACCGAGCCAAGCTTTATTCTGCGAGTTTGATCTCGAAGTTCACCAGGTCCACAAATTGCTGAATGCGTTCATCAATTTGAGCCGCATTGATTTCCTTCATCCGGGTTGTGCCAAATTTCTCAACACAAAAAGATGCCAGCGCGGAACCTTTGATAATGGCCGTTTTCATATTGTTGAAGGAAATATCCTGGGTGGCTGCAAGATGACCTACAAATCCGCCTGCGAATGTATCACCTGCGCCTGTTGGGTCGAAGACTTCTTCGAGGGGCAATGCCGGTGCAAAGAAAACTTCATTCTCGTGGAAGAGCAGGGCACCATGTTCGCCCTTTTTGATCACCAGGAATTTCGGTCCCATTTTCATGATTTCCTTGGCTGCTTTTACCAGGGAGAACTGACCGCTTAACTGGCGCGCCTCGCTATCATTCACCATCAGTACATCCACTTCTTTTAGCACAATTTCCAGGTCAGCCATGGCCGTATCCATCCAGAAGTTCATGGTGTCCATCACGATCAATTTCGGACGGTTTTTCAATTGACGGATAACGCTCAGTTGAAGACTTGGCATCAGGTTACCGAGCATGAGGAATTCCGATCCCTGGTAGGCATCCGGCACTTTCGGTTCAAAGCTGGCCAGTACATTGAGTTGGGTATCCAGGGTATCGCGGGTATTCATATCGAGGTGGTACTTACCGGCCCAGAAAAAGGATTTTTCCTCTTGTTTCACCTGCACGCCATCCATCTGAACCCCTCTCCCTTTCAATTCTTCCAGTTCCTCTTCTGGAAAATCATACCCGATTACGGAGATCTGGTTTACGGGCTTCACAAAATTGGAAGCAGCATAGGCAACATAAGTGGCGGAACCTCCGATGATCTGTCCGCTTTTTCCAAAGGGCGTTTCAATGGCATCAAAAGCCATCGTACCTACAACGATTAAAGACATATTTGTGTGTTTTTGCTTTACTCCACCATTCCGCCAGCGGGGATTCCATTCCTCCCAGAGCGGATGGCGGATGAAGTGAACGCGCGCAAAAGTACCCGAAAATTTTGAAGCCGGATGCACTAACGTTTGTTCGTATGTATATTTGGGGTCATATGGCGAAGATCAAGAGCAAAAACAACGGCACTAAAAAGGAAGTGATCGTAGAAGCCGCTACCCGGTTGTTCCGCGAAAAAGGCTTTAAAGCCGCTTCCATGCGCGATTTGGCGGAAGCTGTAGGTGTAGAAGCAGCCAGCCTTTACAATCATATTCAATCGAAGGAAGAATTACTCCAGGAAATCTGTTTCAAGGTGGCCAACACCTTTAATCAGCACCTGGATACCATTGAATCCAGTGAACTGCCGGCGATCCGAAAAGTGGAAGCAATATTGCGCTTTCATATCCGCCAGATGCTGGAACACTACGAGCTGGTACTGGTGGCAGATCGCGACTGGAAACACCTCTCCGACCCCTATCTTTCCAATTTTCACAACCAGCGCCGCACATATCGCAAACGCCTGGCAGGAATTATCGAGAAGGGAATCCAGACCGGCGAGATCAAACAAGTTGACGCTCCCACTGTTGTATTGATCATGCTGCATGCCGTAAACGGTATTGAAAGCTGGCATCGAAGCAGGGAAAAAATCTCTGCCAAACAACTCGAAGAAAATATGGTGTTGATCATGATTGAAGGACTGAAAGCATGACCATGCATTTCCACAAGCTGACCATCAGCGATATCCGACCTGAAACGAATGAATGTGTATCCATTGCATTCGAAATTCCCGAAGATCTTAAAGAGCAGTATCGTTTTCGTGAAGGGCAGAATATCACCCTGCGGGCCACCATCAATGGTGAAGAAGTAAGACGTTCCTACTCCGTATGCAGTTCACCGCTGGAGGATGAAATGCGTATAGCAGTGAAAGCAATTGCAGACGGACGTTTTTCCAATTACGCCAATACGCAACTTAAAAAGGGCGATCGTTTGGACGTCTTACCACCCACCGGCAAATTCTATACGCCTATTGACAGAGCAGCTTCCAAAGAATACATGGCATTTGCAGCAGGCAGTGGTATTACGCCCATTATTTCGATCATTAAAACTGTTCTTGCTTCAGAACCGAAGAGCCGGTTCACGCTGGTGTATGGAAACCGTAACAGGGCATCCATCATCTTCCGGGAACAACTCGAAGCATTGAAAAATAAATACATGGATCGCTTTCGGCTGATTTATATTCTGAGCCGGGAAAAAACCGATGCCCCACTATTGCATGGACGCATCGATGCTGCCAAATGTGAAGCACTGGGAGATAAACTACTGGAATGGAAGCAGGTGGATCACTATTTTCTGTGCGGACCAGAACAACTGATCTTTTCAGTGCGCGATTATCTGCAGGAAAAAAAAGTGCCAGCTGATCGCATCCATTTTGAGTTATTTACCACGCCCGGTCAGGATTCCGCAACCAAGACCAGGCAAACAACTGCTTCCACCGAACCTGGACAACTCGCAAAAGTGACCATTAAAGCCGATGGCCGGTCACTTGAATTACAGGTTCCTTTCGAGGGTCCGGCTATCCTGGATGCAGCCCTCCAGGCAGGTGCCGACTTGCCCTATGCCTGCAAGGGCGGGGTTTGTTGTACCTGCAGAGCCAAACTGGTGACGGGTGAAGTAACCATGGATACCAATTATGCCCTGGAACCCGATGAGTTAGAAGCAGGTTTTATCCTTACCTGCCAAAGCCACCCAAGAAGCACAGAGCTGTTGATCGATTTTGACCAGAAATAAGCAATCCCCTAACAGTTGTTAGTTTTTACGCCTAAAATGCTATTTTTACGCTATGGAAAAGCAGGCAACTATTAACCTGGAGCAGCAGTTCCAGGACCGTGTTGATCAGGATATCCGCATTGAGCCAAAAGACTGGATGCCGGATAAATATCGTCAAACTCTGATCCGTCAGATTTCCCAGCATGCACACAGCGAAATTGTAGGCATGTTACCGGAAGGCAACTGGATAACCCGAGCCCCATCACTGCGCAGGAAGGCGACATTGATTGCAAAAGTGCAGGACGAAGCGGGTCATGGACTCTATCTCTACAGCGCTGCAGAAACCCTGGGTATCAGTCGCGCTGAAATGATCGACCAGCTACACACCGGAAAAGCAAAATATTCCAGCATCTTCAATTATCCCACGCTCACATGGGCTGATATCGGCACTATTGGCTGGCTGGTAGATGGAGCTGCAATTATGAACCAGGTTCCACTTTGTCGCACTTCCTATGGACCTTACGCCCGTGCGATGGTACGGATTTGCAAGGAGGAAAGTTTTCACCAGCGTCAGGGGTTTGAGATTTTGCTGACCCTGAGCAGAGGTTCCGAAGCGCAAAAAGCTATGTGCCAGGACGCGATCAACCGCTGGTGGTGGCCCAGTATCATGATGTTCGGTCCTGCTGATGACGCATCACCTCATACTGCGCAGAGCATGAAATGGAAGATCAAACGTTTTACCAACGATGAACTGCGGCAAAAATTTGTTGATATCTGTGCTGATCAGGTGAAAATCCTGGGCATGGAATTACCGGATCCGGAGTTGAAATGGAATGCCGAAAGAGGACATTATGATTTTGGAAAAATCAACTGGGAGGAATTCTGGCAGGTGATCAGTGGAAACGGCCCTTGTAACAAGGAGCGGATTGCCGCCAGAGTAAAAGCACATGAAGAAGGTGCCTGGGTGCGGGAAGCAGCAACCGCATTCGCAACTAAACGAGCTCAAAAACAAAGCGCAGCAGTAGCATGAAAATAGTTATCCAGATACAACGATATGGCGATTATGGTGATCGCGAACCGGTAAAAGCGGAAGGGGCAACTCAAAACCAGGCCGACTGGCCATTGTGGGAAGTATTCATCCGCAGCAAGATGGGGTTAGATCACAAACATGTGGGGAGTTTGCATGCAGCAGATGCCCAGATGGCGATTGAAAACGCAAGGGATGTATATACGCGTCGCCAGGAAGGGATTAGCATCTGGGTGGTGGAGAGCAAATACATCCATGCCTCCAATCCGGATGAAGCTGCCAGCTTCTATGACCCTGCCAATGATAAAGTGTACCGGCACCCGACATTTTATGATTTACCGGATGAACTAAAAGCAATGTGAGACGACAGATGTGAGACGTCAGATGTGAGATGTGAGACGTGACACCAATCCAAAATCTCACTTCTGACATCTCACGTCTCACATTTCACTTCCTAATTCATACTTCACATTTCATACTTCCTAATTCAAATGTTTCATCTTACTCTTCACCTGGCCGATGACGCCTTAATTCTAGGACACCGCAACAGCGAATGGACAGGACATGGGCCGAACCTGGAGCAGGATATCGCCATATCAAATATTGCGCTGGACCAGATCGGACAGGCAAGAAATTTTTATCAATACGCAGCGGAACTGTATAATGCTAACAAGGATGCATATACGAATATTATAAGTTCACCGGCTTTTCTCCAGGTAATCGGATCAATTGACGAAGATGATCTTGCCTACTTGCGGGATGCGATGGAATTTCGCAATCATCTTTTGGTGGAATTGAATAAAGGGGATTGGGCAGTAACAATTACCCGGCAATTTTTTATGAGCCTGTACCAGCAATTATTGTATACGGATCTCCAATATTCAGCTGATAAAAGGCTGGCTGCTATTGCAGAGAAATCATTGAAAGAAGTGAACTATCATGTTCGCTGGAGTGGTGAGTGGGTGATTCGGCTTGGTGACGGTACGGAGGAAAGTCATCACCGCATGGAAACAGCCATCGATCAGCTCTGGCCTTATGTGGGAGAATTGTTTATACCAGCTGATTTTCAGTTGGAGGCAGCAGCATCGGGACTGCTAAAAAATCCGGAGTATTATCGAGAGCCCTGGCTGGAAAAAACGCGTGCCGCATTTGAGCAGGCCGGATTAATGATTCCCGCACCAAATTGGTACCAGAAAGGAGGCAAACAGGGAATCCATACGGAACACCTGGGGTACCTGCTGGCCGAAATGCAATACCTGCAGCGCAGTCACCCCGGCGCGCAATGGTAAACAATCCACCGTCATTAACAGACGGGTAATGAATAGATATGTCAACCGAATCGACCATATGGAAATTGCTGGAAGAAGTGAAGGATCCGGAAGTACCGGTTTTATCGGTAGTAGATCTGGGTATTATCCGCGACGTAAAGCAAACTGAAAACGGCGCGGAAATTTCCATCACTCCCACTTATTCCGGATGCCCGGCAATGGATGTGATAGCGATGCAGATCAGAATGGTACTTGCAGGCCATGGTTATTTACCGGTAACCATCAGAACAGTACTCTCACCGGCATGGACAACCGAATGGATGACCGAAGCAGGAAAAGAAAAGTTACTGGCCTATGGTATCGCACCGCCAAATCCCAAACAGCAGGTATGCACACCGGATTATTTTCAACAGGAAGAAGCAGTTCAATGTCCGCATTGCCGATCCTTTCATACCCGGAGGATCAGTGAGTTTGGCAGCACTGCCTGTAAGGCATTGTACCAGTGTGAGGACTGCAAAGAGCCTTTTGATTATTTCAAATGTCATTAACTGTGCCACGCTAATTGTTTAGGTTTGTGGCAGAAACTCAATCTATGGCTGAATCCATACTTTTTAGCATTGAAGAGGGGGTAGGAAAAATTACCTTAAACCGTCCGGATAAACTGAATTCATTTAACCGGGAAATGGCTCTCCAATTACAGGCAGTATTAAAAGAATGTGAAGCTCCTGAAATCCGTTCCGTATTTCTCACCGGCGCAGGCAAAGCATTCTCTGCGGGCCAGGACCTGGCAGAAGTGGTAGATCCGGAAGGACCTGGCATGGCAAGAATTTTATCGGAGCATTACAATCCAATTGTAATGGGTATACGCGATCTGAAAAAACCTGTTGTAGCTGCAGTAAACGGTGTGGCAGCTGGAGCAGGAGCCAATATTGCGCTGGGTTGCGATATTGTGGTAGCCGCGAAATCAGCCAGTTTTATCCAGGCATTTTCTAAAATCGGATTGATTCCAGATAGTGGAGGAACTTTCTACCTGCCGCGATTAATCGGTCATCAGAAAGCCAGTGCCCTGATGTTATTAGGGGAAAAAGTAAGTGCGGAAGAAGCAGAACGATTGGGTATGATCTATCAATTTTATGAAGATGACCAGTTTATGGAGCAGGCTTTTAGCATTGCAGCGAAACTTGCAACCATGCCAACAGTTGGACTGGCCTATACCAAAAAAGCATTGCAATGGTCGTTCACACATGCACTGATTGAACAGTTAGCAAATGAAGACAAACTGCAGCAACGCGCAGCCAATACCGAAGATTTCAAAGAAGGCGTCCAGGCCTTTCTGGAGAAACGAGCCCCTGTATTTAAAGGAAAATAAGATGGAAAAATCATCCTACGAAAAAGTGGTTGACCACATGCTGCAGCAGGATGCGTTCAGCCAGTGGCTGGGTATCGAATTGCTGGAAATCAGGGAAGGGTACAGCCGCATCAGGATGACCATCCGGAAGGAAATGGTAAACGGGTTTGGCATTGCACATGGAGGTATTGCATTCTCTCTGGCGGACAGTGCCTTTGCATTTGCCTGCAACAATCGCAACAATTTATCGGTCGCCCTTGATACCAATATTTCATTTACCAGGGCCGTTCAGATCGGTGATACGTTGACTGCCGAGGCAACGGAAATCCACAATGGCCGGAGTACTGGAGTTTATTCCATAGGCATATTCAACCAGCGTAATGAACAGGTAGCCCTTTTCAAAGGAACTTGTTTCCGAACTGGGAAAACGCATATTTGACATATTATGTTTATTTCATTCAAGGGATTTATTCCGGTAGTACATCCTAGTTCCTATGTACACCCACAGGCATGCATAACCGGAAATGTGATCATTGGGAAAGATTGTTATATTGGTCCGGGTGCAGCTTTACGTGGCGACTGGGGTGGCATCATTCTGGAAGACGGCTGTAATGTGCAGGAAAACTGCACCATTCACATGTTTCCAGGTTATACAGTATTACTTAAGCAGGGTGCGCATATCGGTCACGGTGCCATTGTACATGGCGCCCAGATCGGCCGCAATTGCCTGGTAGGAATGAATTCGGTGATCATGGATCGCGTTGAATTGGGTGATGAATCCATCGTTGGTGCATTAAGTTTTATTAAAGAAGGAACCATTATTCCTCCCCGAAGCCTGGTAGTGGGCAACCCCGGAAAAATCATTAAGGAAGTAAGTGACGAAATGCTTTCCTGGAAAACCAAAGGCACCGCCTTATACCAGGCACTGCCCAAAGAAATGCAGCAATATAGCCAGGTTTGCGAACCATTAACGGAGCTTCCGGCCGACCGTCCCAGCCAGGAGATCCTGTATGAAACATGGCAGTTGTCCAAATGAACTACCTTCGCCCATTAACAGCGTATAATCGTGTCAGAGAAATCAAATTTTGTTGATCAGATCCGCGTTTTTTGCCGAAGTGGTCATGGCGGAGCCGGAAGTAAACATTTCATGCGAACCAAGTTCAACCCGAAAGCCGGTCCCGATGGTGGCGACGGCGGCCGGGGTGCACATATCATCCTGCGTGGTAACAAAAACCTCTGGACTCTTCTGCACCTGCGCTATCACAAAAACATCCTTGCCGAAAACGGGGAGAGCGGAAGCGGCAATAACTCCACCGGACGTAGCGGAAAGGATATTTACATTGACGTGCCTCTTGGAACCATTGCCTTTGACGAGGAAACTGGCGAAAAAGAAGCCGAAATCCTGGAAGACGGGCAGGAAGTCATTCTGATGAAAGGAGGCCGTGGCGGGCTTGGAAATGCCCGATTTGCCACTCCCACCAATCAGGCGCCTGAGCATGCCCAACCCGGAGAACCCGGAGCGGAGGGTTATAAAATACTGGAATTAAAAGTGCTGGCAGATGTGGGACTGGTAGGTTTTCCGAATGCCGGTAAATCCACTCTGCTGAGTGTGATCACCGCTGCCAAACCCAAGATCGCGGATTATGCCTTTACCACACTGAGCCCTCAACTGGGAATGGTGGAATACCGGGACGGAAAATCATTCTGTATTGCTGACCTGCCCGGAATTATTGAAGGGGCGGCCGAGGGACGCGGACTGGGGCACCGGTTCCTGCGTCATATTGAACGCAACTCCGCACTCCTGTTCCTGATACCTGCCGACAGCAAGGATCACCGTAAGGAATTTGAGATCTTACTCAACGAACTGGAAGAATACAACCCGGAATTACTGGAAAAGGATATTGTAATTGCAATAAGCAAAAGCGATATGCTGGATGATGAGTTAAAAGCAGCCATCAGTAAAGAGCTGCCTGTCGAATATCCGCATCTTTTCATATCTTCTGTAACCCAACAGGGACTGAAGGAATTAAAAGACCTGCTCTGGCAGATCCTCAACCGACCGGTGGACTAAACCTTTTCATATGCGTACAGGAAGTATTTTCTTATCGATCCGACTCAGAAAATATCCCTTTTTACGATTCCTGTCGAACCTGCTCCGGAGTTGCTGGCTATTTTTCCCATCGCTGGTATTCATCATCCTGGCCATGGTGGCATTTTCTCAACTTAGCCAGGGACAGGATATCCTGATTTCTTTCACTGAAACTGCAGGCGCATTTGGTCATGTACTGGCTGCCAAGATGATCTTCCTGGTGGCGATTTTTTTCTGGGTTTATGTCAGTTGGTATTCATCCCGGATGGTTGCTTACATCAAAGGCTGGCAACACCGGGAGGCCGTACGGATTATAGATCCGGTGTTAAGTGATCAGGCCTATGCATCCTTATACGATATGGAATTGAGGTTTCTGCAACGGTTTCCCCGAATTATCGGTTATGGATGTTTGTTAGTAGTTATGATTGTACTGAGCCTGCTTCTTTTTCCCGATAGCTGGGCTCAGGAACAGCCTTTCCTCGTGTTGATTGGAGCCACCTTACTTGCCTGGCTGGCTGATCGCACGCTGATCCGGCTGGTGCAATTGCCGGGTAAATCCGCCTTGTTAAGGAATATTGCCTGGGGTTTATTCGGGCTGGTATTACTGCTGCCGGTTTTATATGTAAAGTATGATCTGTTCAGTCGAATACCCTATATTCTGCTGCTGCTACTGCTCCTGTTTTTTCTCTATATGCTGTACATCAATGTACGTCGCCAACACATGATAAGAGAAGGATCGAAGGCAGGGCGGATAACGGGCATTCATCCCGCCAAAGCTTTTGAAAGGCTGGTGGAACGGTCAATGAAATTTTTACACCTGCCGAACGAAGAGAAAAATTATTTCGCCGTTTTTAACCTGGTGGCAGCAATCGGTTTATGCTTTTACCTCCTTGCGATTAACTCTCTTGCAGCCAGTGTACAAATAGGCCCTTTTGCAGTTATCCTGCTTGCCTTCGCAGTTCTCCAGGGCTTTGGTAATATGCTATCCGCCCTCTCCTGTAAATTCCAGGTCAATTTTCATTTTTTCATTTTCCTGTTTGCAGCTTTTCTTCCAACACCGGATCACCATATTGTAAGAACAGGGAGTTTATCGGAGCGGCAACTGGATCCGGCGATCTATGAAAAGCGGCAGCAGTTATCCGAATATTTTTATCACTGGGTAAAATCAAGACCGGAAATTGATACAGCAGCTTCGTATGATATGTACCTGGTATTGGCAAATGGCGGCGCATCCAGATCAGCCTATTGGGTAGCTTCTGTTTTAGGCAAACTGGAAGATGCTTCATTACAGGATCCCCGTGGCCGTTTTTCACGTCATCTTTTTTGTTTATCAGGTACTTCCGGAGGAGGGTTGGGTATTGCCAATTTTTACACCACCTTACTACACCAGCAAAATAAAGAACCGGTAAAGGGATTTGAAGCATCGGGCCGTGAGTTCCTGCGCCAGGATTTTTTAAGTTTCACACTGGCAAGGATGCTGGGACCGGATTTCTTCAACTACATACCGCTGCTTAACAAGATTGTGCCTAATGAAGATCGTGCGGAAGCATTGGAGCAGGCCATTGAAAGAGGTATTGATGCATCCTATTATCGGGTGGGCTTCGACAGTACCTGGTTTGATCAGTGCCTTACCAAAACCGGAGTACCGCATTCCCTGCCTGTACTTTTCATCAATACCACCCGGGTTAAAGATGGAAGCCCCGGAGTAGTGTCCAACATTCATATCGCCCCGAATGTTTTCAACCGCAGGGTAGATGTTGCGGCACTTTTGCCAAAAGATCAAACCATCCGTCTAAGCACAGCCACGATATTGGGAGCCAGGTTTCCGTATATCAGTCCCGCAGGGCGCATCAACCAGATCAAAACTCCCTCCTCTCCCAACGGTACAGACACTACCAGGGCGCATTATTTCGTAGACGGAGGGTATTTTGATAATTCAGGAGCCGGTGCTGTGCAGGAAATGATCCGGACGCTTCTTAAACTGGCAGCTGCCAGTCCGGATGATGAAATCCGCAAACGATCAGCAAAACTGAACATTCGGGTAATTCAGATAACCAACAGTCCACAGGGGACTGTTCCATTAAAACCGATCGGTCCATTTGTCAACGATCTGCTCTCGCCGCTGCTCACCATCACCGGTGCATTTGATATGCAGACAACCGTGAATGATCGCCGCTTTATCACCTACATTCAGGACCTGCAGCAACAGGGTACAAAAGGAGTTTTCAGGTCTTTTGAATACATCCCCATTCATTTGTACAATGATCCGGATGTACCGGGTGATACGCTTTCCAAAGGCCCCTATGCCATGAACTGGTTTATATCTGATAGTGTCCGTAACCAGATGGATCGCAGATTAGTGAACCAACCCCGACTAATCGCGTTGTTAAAAGAGTTTGATTTGATAACAGGGAATTAATTTTTTGGTAACTTTAAGAAGGTAGTTTTCAGGCATGAAAAATTGTACTACCATAGGGGCAAGAATCCTTTTTCTAATGGGATTTTTTTTCGCTTGTTTGCTTTCAGTAAACGGGCAAACAGCTACTAGTGCAGCTTCAATCGAATTTCTAAAAGCGGAAGACGGTTACCTGTTTTTCAAAGCCCGACTGAATACTTCAAAAAAAGAAAAGACCACATTATTTGTGCGTGATCAGGAAGGCGAGTTGGTACATGAAGACAAGATGGTTGGCTCCAGCTTTGATAAAGTATATAAAATTCCTTCCTCCTGTGCGGACGAACTGGTTTTTGAATGGGTAAAACCTCAGCGTATCCTGTTAAAAAAATTCAAGGTGATCCGGAATGAGATTAGTTATGTAACGGTAACCAGGATGCATTAAACAGCCGGCCCATTATCTTTCCATCTCCATAAATGTACGCAGGCATAGGTCCGATAGGGAGCCCATTTCTTTGAGATCTTCAACATTTTTTCCCTGAATAATTTTCGATCAGCATCATCGAGGCGATAGAGTCTTTTCATCGCCATTTGAATACCCAGGTCATCAATAGCAAACACATCTTCTCTTGCCATGGCGAACATGAGTAACATTTCTACCGTCCATCTGCCAACACCTTTGATCTGTGTGAGATAGGCGATTACTTCTTCATTGGAAAGCTTGTTGAGTTTTTTGTAATCCATCCCCTCTTCAAGGGCAAAACGCGCCACATTTTGTACATAGTTTACTTTGGCATTGGACAAACCGATTCCCCGTAATGTTTCAAAAGGCGTCTCCAGGATCTGTTGCGGATGAGGCAGATTACCCTCATACAGTGATAAGAATCGCTGCTTGATTACGGCAGCCACCTTTACAGATAACTGTTGACTCATAATAGAACTGCACAGATAGAAATCCAGCCGCTGTTGTTTTTTAAGCACGAAGGGTTCTCCGTCAAGGATGGAAGCCATCTTCTTATCCAGTGAAAGGTGATCAAAATAAGACATACCCGAAAGTAGTAATTAACTTCGCAGCATGGAAAGAATCCTGGAGGCAACTGCGGATGGCAGTCATACTATTTCGATACCTGAAATGCAGGTAACCTATCATTCCAAACACGGCGCTGTGCAGGAATCAATGCATGTATTCATTGAAGCGGGATTGAGATTTAAACTAAAGACGACCAATGATTCGCTGTCGGTTCTTGAAATGGGTTTTGGAACCGGACTGAATGCCTTACTCACGTTATTGGAAGCTGAAGGCCGGGAAATCTGGTATGAAAGCCTGGAAGCTTATCCAGTATCAGTGGAATTGGCCATGCAGCTGAATTATGCAGCATTATTGAAACAGGATGGTGCCGTTGACTATTTTAAAGCCATACATCTGGCAGCATGGAATGAGTGGGTGAAAGTTACTCCGGGGTTTCACTTGTGTAAGCGGGAAGGTACACTCGAAGCTTTTCATCCCACCGGCAGTTATGACATTGTTTATTTTGATGCATTCGCACCAACGGCGCAACCGGCATTATGGACCGAATCCGTATTCAAAAAACTGTTTGCTAACATGAACCCGGGTGGCATACTGGTCACCTACTGCAGTAAAGGCATAGTAAGAAGAGCGATGCAGGCAGCGGGATTCAGCATTGAAAAAATTCCTGGTCCGCCTGGCAAAAGAGAAATGGTTCGAGCCACTAAACCCATGACAACTTAAAGGAAAAAGCCTGCGCGGATGGCAAGGCGGCGGTACTTCGTATCGATCTGATCCTGGTTGCGGATAGATTGGGTTGCCTGGTAACGATACCCAATGCTCAGCAGAAAGCCGGCAGAACGATTGAACGGGATTTTTACACCGATTCCCGCAGCATATAATAACCCTCCTTTAAAATCTTCACCGGCCTGTGAATCCTGGGTAATGTTGGCAGCATATCCTGCATCGATAAAATAGAACGGAAGCACGGTACCATTGGTAGCGATATCTCCCCGGAAACTGGCAAAAAGCGGAACAATGGTTTGCGTAGCATACAGATCCACACCGGTACCAAAACCCAGCATGGCAAACTGGTTGAATTTATACCCGTTAACGGTCTGAAAGGAAAAGGCGGCAGTGGTTACTCCGTCAACTGTTGTTTTCCCGGCTACCAGCGGACCCAGTTCACTGAAATGTGCAAAGCCTTTTGTTTTATAGGCAAAATTCCGAAAGCGCTTTTCAGCTCGGACAGAGTCGAGTTCAGCTTTATTGAAAGACCATATAGAACCATCCTGCGTAAGGATGCGGGTCTGCTGATCTGAAGAACCAACAAGCTGGCCACGGATAACAGATCCGTTTTTCAGGTATACTACAGTTTCCTTTTTACCCTGGGCCACTGCACCAACAAAAAACAAGACAAACAGAATGAGCAATGAAATTCTCATAAGTAATAAGTTAACTCTCAGCCCATTCGCGGAATGCCGGTACCCGTTCTCTGCTGACGATCAGTTCATCCAGGTTGGAACCAGCTTTCACATTGAGTTTGAGTCGGCTGTTGATATATGGTTTAATGTGTTGAATAGCGGATGCCTGTACAATGATACTTCTGTTTAGCCTGAAAAACTGTCGTGGATCCAGCACCAGTTCCAGACTTTCCAGTGTATAGTCTACAATGTAACGAGTACCATCATGCGCGTTTAAATATACAATTTTATTGTCGGCAGAGAAATAAGCGATATCAGTGGTATCTATAAAGAAACTGCGACTGCCAATCCGGGCCAGGAAGCGTGATTTATAGGTCTTGGGAAGGATTGTATTTTTTCCTGACAGCAAATCCAGTTTATCGAGGGCCTGTTTAAGTGCAGATTTGGTAACAGGTTTGAGTAAATAATCAATACTCATCAATTTGAAAGCATCCATCGCATAAGAATCAAATGCGGTTGTCAGAATGATGGGGCATTCTGATTTGATTGTTCTGAAAATTTCGAAGGAGGGTCCATCTGAGAGCTGAATATCCATGAGGATCAGGTCAGGTGATGGGTTTTCATTCAACCATTGAATGGTTTCTGAAATACTATCTGTGACAGCCGCTACAACTGCAGACGGGCGCAATTGTTGGAGGAGTACTGTCAGACGTTCCGCAGCCAATGGCTCATCTTCAACAATAAGCGTTCGCATAAACGAGATTAGGTTATTAATGGTAAATAAACACTGAAAATCCGGTCGTCCTTTTTAATAGTGATCGTCTGGCCAGTACTTAATTCATATCGCTGACGGATATTATTAAGCCCTATTTGCGTAGACGGTTCAACTGGACTTTTGATTTGCAGGTTATTACTAACAACCAAACTGTTATTTCCGTTCACTGAAATGTCAATAACCAGTGGGAATTGTTTAGACAATATATTATGCTTGATGGCATTCTCGATCAACAATTGTAAAGCGCCAGGTACGATACGCTTGTCTTTTTCGCCTTCCTGAACATATAGGGAGATGGATAAACTTTCAGGAAATCGTTTGGTTAACAGGAAGATATAAGGCTGAATAAATTCGAGTTCAGATCGAAGCGATACCAATTCCTTATCCTGATTGCTTAATAAATAGCGATAAACTGCAGCGAAAGACTCAACAAACTCGTTAGCCTCCGGGTTGTCTTTAACGAGCAGTCCGGATAGTACATTCAGGTTATTGAAAAGAAAATGCGGATTGATCTGGTTACGGATAATCTGAAGCTGTGCCTGCGCTGTGCTTCGCTTGAGCGCTTCCGCTTCCACTTCTTTTTGCCGCAGGTTGCCGATGAAAACAAACAACGCATTAATAATATGCAAGAACAGGTTGATCCTGGTAGCATACATGGTAGTCAGCTTCATGGGAAGAGAAACAGCAGAACCTCTGAGTCCTGCAAGGCCCCTTGCAGTAATGACAATGATAACCAGCGCAATCAAAACCGAGGCGATGGTTCCGGCAAGGAAGGAAATTCCGATACGGGTGAGTTGTGTTTTGTCAGCCCAGTGTTTTTGAATCCTGTTATCCAGTAAACGGTTCAGTTCCCAAACTCCCAGCGTTACCAGTAAAATGGTGAGCAGGCTAAGGTACCAGGGAGCCTGAATCTGGTAATAGGTATAAACCTCTGCATAGAGCGTATTCAGGTAAGAATAGCATCCAAGAAACAGGGCGAACCAGAGTCTGTATTTATGGGCAAACATGGGTAGAGGTTAAGTAAGAAGATAGTTCCGGCGTTAAAGCCGGAACTATCTAGCCATCCCCGCAGTATCAAAACTACTACAATCTTTCTACAGGATAACGCGATCGATCACATGAACCACACCGTTGGTGGCAGTGATATTAAATGTGGCTCCAGGGGTAGTGGTAACTACATTGCTCGCAGTACTACTGCTGCCGGTTACTTTTACGCTGGGAGGATTTGTACCAATGGTAAGTGTTGCAGCTGGATTTAACGTAGGAGCAGTTCCATTATTGATCAAATCACTTGCGTAAACGTTTGTACCAATTACGTGCTGTCCGACAATAGCAGTTACTTCAGCAACAGATAGGGCATCAATAGTTGCCTGAGTTACACCGGCAGCCTGGAAGGCAGCGTTTGTAGGTGCAAATACGGTATACTTACCAGGGTTGCTGATTGCATCTACCAATCCTGCTTTAACAACAGCAGAAACCAGTATGGAGAAATCAGAAGATCCTGTTGCTATACCTGCAATTGTTTGGGTTGGTGGAATCAGTACATTGCTGATTACATGAATTACCCCATTGCTGGCAGCTACATCCGCATTTTTTACAGACACTCCATTCACAAACACTCCATTTGCATTTCTGGAGGCAAAGATTAATTTTTGTCCCAGTGTACGCACGCTGTCACTTGCAGGCACGTTTGCGGAACCCACTCTCGCACCTACTACATGGTACAGCAGGATATCAGCCAATGCCTGTGGAGTTGCGCTGTTGATAAAGGCCTGGTTGATACCGGCAGCCGCGAAAGCTTCATTATCAGGTGCAAATACGGTCAGATTGCCGGGAGCAGCCAACTCATCTGCTAAACCTGCTTTGGAAACCGCAGCCAGGAGCAGTGAGAAGTTAGGGTTGGTAGCAACCACATCTGTAATAGTTGGATCTGCTGGCTGATTGTCATCATCATCATCAGAACAAGCTGAGAATGTAAATACACTGAATAAGGCCACCGCGATCAGAAGTAAGCGGGATGTCATAAATTTTTTCATGATGCTAGATTTTCCTTTTGTAACAGAATCGAAAGGCAAAAGATGAACAGAATGGAGTGAGTTGTTGAATGAATGGAGTGAACTGTAAATTATTTATTGGGAATGCTATTTTATGGGAGCAATACCTGGTCAATCACATGTACCACTCCATTAGTAGCGAGCAGGTCTGTGATGGTGATATTGGACGCTGTAGCATTTGCATTGCCCTTTACTCTTGCACCGGATCCCAGACTGATTTCCAACGTGCTACCCTGGAAAGTGGGAACATCAGCGCCATCAACCAAATCAGAACTGAATACACGGGCACCTGCAATCACATGATAGGCCAGTACATTTAAGAGGAAGGCCGGATCAGCATTGTTAATAACCTCAACTGAAGTTAATCCGGCTGCGGCAAATGCCTGGTTGGTGGGGGCGAATACGGTAAACGGGCCATCACTGCTGAGAATAGCAGCAACATCCGTACCGGTAGCACCGGCGCGAATTACTGCAGCAACCAGGAAGCTGAGATTTGAATTTCCTGATGCCAGCGCAACAATATTACCCGGAGCAGGAATCAATACGCGATCCACTACATGAATTACTCCATTGGAGCAATCAATATCGGCGATGATCACTTTAACACCATTTATAAATACATTACCGGCGCTTGTGCGGGTAACATATAAAGGCTGACCATTCAGACTGGGAACCGGGGTATTGCTAGCCTGCGGAATTTCAGCAGCAAATACTTCATCCCCAACAACATGATACAATAAGATAGCTTTCAGCACATCAACGGGAGCTTTTGCGATGTCAGATACAGTTCTGAAACCAGCCGCTCTAAATGCATCATCTGTAGGCGCAAATACGGTGAGGTTCGCTTTTTTATCATTCAGTGCAGGAACCAGGCCGGTACGGGCTACTGCCGCTTTAAGCAGACTGAAACGTCCGTCTGATGAAGCAACTTCCCAGATTGTTTTTTTCTTCGCCTGATTTTTCCATGGTGGAGGAACAGGACCCATTTTCTGACAACTGGCAAGAAATAAAACTGCAAGCAATGGCAGCGCCCATGTACGGGCAAATTGTAAGATAGTTTTGTTTAGCATAACAAAGAGTTTGAGATATTACAGTTAGCACAATTGTTAAGATTTTAACAGGGGAGTGAATTGTATATTTTCAGGCGTGAACTGCTTTTCTGCTTCCCCTACCCGTCGGTTACCCGAGCGGTAGTTACATTTGCATATGTTTGGACTTGTATTTTTTGGAGCGCTGATTCTTGCGGTGATCTGGTGGAAACAGTCAGATCGCAAAAAACAGGCGGCTGCACCCCTGCCAGCTAATATACCCGGGATCCTGGAGCAGGAAGTGGCCTATTATCGCTCTCTGCCTGAGAACGATAGACCACGATTTATAACTGAAGTGGAAGATTTCCTGCGTGAGACGCGTATTACTCCCGTAGGAACCGAAATAACGGATGCTGACCGTATTTTAGTAGCAGCCAGTGCTGTTATTCCAATTTTCGGATTTCCGGAATGGCATTATAGCAACCTTACCGATGTGCTGATTTACAATGATAGTTTTGACCAGGAATTTGATACCAAATCACGCGACCGGAATATACTGGGCATGGTCGGATCCGGCGTTATGAATCATAAAATGATCCTCAGTAAACAGGCTTTAAGAGAAGGTTTCTCCAACAAAACAGATAAACACAACACAGCCATTCATGAATTTGTACATCTGCTGGACAAGGCGGATGGCGCTGTTGACGGAGTTCCTGAGGCACTGCTCTCCAAACAATATAGCCTGCCCTGGCTGAAGCTGATTCACCGGAAAATCCAGGAGATTAAGGAAGATGAGTCAGATATCAATCCTTATGGTGCAACCAGCCAGACAGAGTTTTTCGCTGTTGCCGCTGAATACTTTTTCGAACGCCCGGCATTATTGAAATCCAAGCATCCAAAGTTGTACGAAATGCTCGAGAAAATATTTAAGCAGGCACCGCCAACCCGGATTTCAGGATCAAAACAGTAAGTGCAACGGGACCATGTGCGCCAATTACCAGCGATTGTTCGATATCTGCTGTTTTAGAAGGCCCCGCAATAAAAACACCAAAACCTTCCTGGTTGATCCGGATACGTTGATAAGCGTCATGCATGGTGGGAACCAGCTCCTCTTCGCGTAATACTATTACAAGCTCCTGTGCTATGAATGGTAATATTCGGTTACCCATGGACGTTTCCTCCACCCATATCGCACCATTCTCTGCAACTCCCAGGCTTCCCCGGACATAAACCCGATCGAGCTTCTCCAACTCGTTAAGGTCTGGTGAAATCTCATCCATGCTGGAAAATCCATTCAGCCTGTTTAGAATTAACCGGCCTTCCTGTCTTGCATTTTCAATTTCCAGGGTAAGCTCTGCAGACTGATCAACGAACCGAACCCTGCCACCAACAGCATTTACAAATTGTTCAAAAGAGGATATCAACTCTTTGATTGGTGTTACCGCCGTATAATCCAATACTGGCAATGGTTTAATTGCCGGTTGTGCATTTTTAATGGCTTCCAGTATTTGATTTCGGCTACTCATGAACGTTGTTGTTTTTTATACCATTCCTGGAAACTCTGTTTGGGCGCTTCCGGCATTTCTCTCTGTTTGAACCAGGGGTTCCAGGTTTTATTTTTTACCAGGAAGGGAAGGTTTGCAGTCACCCATCTGGCAGTCTTTCCTGCAAAACGATAAACACCTGGTCGGGCCAGTACCCAGGCCATCAGTTTCATACCAATTTTTTTGGAGGGTGCTGTAAGTCCTTCTGCGCTGATAACCTGTCGCCACTTCCAGAGTTGTTCGTGAATATTGATTTTAACCGGACAAACATTCGAACAGGAGCCGCAAAGCGTGGAGGCAAATGGCAAATCTACATTTGCTTTCATATCCAGGTTGGGATTCAGGATGGAACCGATCGGTCCGGCAACTGCGGTATGATAACTATGCCCCCCGCTTCGTCTGTAAACCGGGCAGGTATTAAAGCAGGCCGCACAACGGATACATTTTAACGAATTACGAAAATCTTCCCTTCCTAACTGTCTTGATCTGCCATTATCAACGAGCACAATATGCATTTCCTTACCTGGTGCCGGCCGGTGAAAATGACTGGTATAAGTGGTGATAGGTTGCCCGGTGGCACTTCTTGCAAGCAATCGGGTAAACACACCCAGGTGTTCAGCTTTGGGAATGATTTTTTCAAATCCCATACAGGCGATATGAATCCGGGCTGCATGTGCCCCCATATCTGCATTGCCTTCATTAGTACAAACTACAATACCGCCTGTTTCGGCAATGGCGAAATTGACGCCGGTGATGGCAATATCCGACTGGATAAATTTCTCCCTGAGATGCAGGCGGGCTGCATGTGTCAGGTATTGCGGATCATTATTCCCTTTTTCTGTTCCCAGGTGTTCATGAAATGTATTACTGACATCTTCCTTCTTAAGATGAATAGCCGGTAAAACAATATGGCTGGGCGCTTCTTCCCTGAACTGTACGATTCGTTCACCCAGATCGGTATCTACCACATCTATGCCTTTATCCTGCAGGTAAGGGTTGAGGTGACATTCTTCCGTGAGCATGCTCTTGCTCTTGACGATGCGGTCTACACCGGCCTTTTGCAGGATATCGTAAATAATCCGGTTGTGTTCTTGAGCATCTTTTGCCCAATGAACAAACACTCCGTTTGCCAGTGCATTTTTTTCAAACTCAAGCAGGTAGGCATGCAGATTCGACAAGGTATGATCCTTTATATCGGATGCCCATTGCCGAAGCTGTTCCCATTCAGGCAGGGTATTGGCAGCACGGTCGCGTTTCTGACGAACCCACCAAAGCGTTTGATCGTGCCAGTTGGTGCGTGCTTCATCAGCATTGAATTGTTCGGCTAATTGCGCGTGACGGCTACTCATATCCGGCGTTTAAAATTTCAGCAATATGCATTACTCTAACCGGACTTTTTTTGCGTTTTAAAATACCTTCCAGGTGCATCAAACAGCTCATATCACCTCCGGTCAGAATTTCCACCTGGTTTTGTTCATGTTCCGTGATTCGGTCCTTCCCCATTTTTACACTAACCGCTTCTTCAAATACACAGAACGTACCACCAAAACCACAACACTCATCCGATCGTTCCGGTACTACTAATTCAAGTCCGCTGATTCGCTTCAGCAAATCAGCCGGCTTTGAAAAAACCGGTGCTACCAATTCAGACATGGAAGAGAGGTGAAGGCCACGCTGACCATGACAGGAATTGTGTAAACCGACACGATGTCGAAAGGATCCTTTGAAGGTGGTCAGGTTTAAAACATCCGTCAGGAATTCAGTCAGTTCATAGATGCGCTGTTGAATTTGAGTCGCTTTTTCAGGAAACTGTTCACTGTGGAGATGTTCTTTTATATGAAGGGTACAGCTACCGGAGGGACAAACAATATAATCCAGTTCACCAAAATTCTGAATGAAATTGGCATCACAACCTTTTGACAGGCTGGCAAAACCACTGTTGGCCATTGGCTGACCGCAACAGGTTTGGTTTAAGGGAACCACCACTTTACAGCCCAGTTTCACCAACAGTTGCAGGCTTGAAATGGCCACCTGTGGGTAAAACTGGTCTATATAACAGGGAACAAATAAGCCAACCGTGTACATGGAAAACATTTTAGCGAAAATCTGAAGATATTGTTTCAGATTTTATTTAATTTTTATCCGATGCTAAAGGTAAATTATCTGACAGGTGGAACTATATCCAGTCCCTGGATCTGCTCCTGGTATGCGCCGGGTAGTAATATTTTTTTGAGCATCCAGTCCATTTTCATAAGCCGGCTGACTTTGTACAATGGAACAACAGGGGTCAGCAATGAAAAATCACTGAACTGTAATAATTCCTTTACCTGATGTGGCACTACCAGTTTCTGGGCTTCAATTAATACGCGGAACCGCATATTGCCCAGGTGCTTTCGATATTGCTTGAAAAGATCTTCGGTATAAAGCGATTTCTCCAAATCCTGCTCTAAATGAGCTTCCCGCACCGGTAACCATTCCTGATAAGTTGCAGGAAGAGTTTTTAAACCCATGCGTGAGCCCATACGGTAAAAAACATCATACACCTCCTGCTTTTCGTCCGCTGTCAGTTTCCGCTCCAGCAATTCGTAAGCAGCGATTGAATAATAAATCAGCATGAACAATACATCACGATAGGACCAATCAGGGATCTGGCTGCCTCTTTTTTTCTCCAATCCTGCATGGATAGCAGCCATGGTATCTATTGCTTTATGCGCTTGCTGAGTTGGTGTAAATACAATCCTTCGGGCATACTCAACAGTGGAAAACAGCCGGCCAATCGGATCTGCAGGAAGTTTCCCCGTATAGTATAACCAGTCCACCGCTTTATTGAGTGCAAACTCAGCCGCAGCGCCTGCAAATATGAACAATATAGTATCGCTCTTACCCCAGATCTTCCTTACAATGGAGTTCTCTGCCACAAAAAATTCCATGGAGAAACTGATTTCTACTAAGGTAAGTTATAACAGGTATTCATCCCCTATCTTAGCAGTTAAAGTCGAAGGGCATGAAAAAAATCGCTATTGCTGTTTTGCTTTTCCTATCCACTGGTTTATATGCACAAAACCAACCAGGAAAACTGACCATTGATAAAATTATGGCAGATCCCAAATGGATCGGAAGTTCGCCATCCAACCTGCAATGGAGTGCTGATGGTTCGATCCTGTATTTCGATTGGAATCCGGAAAATGCAGCAGCCGATTCGACTTATTTTATCACAAAGGAAAATCGTACTCCACAAAAACTGGCTAGCTCAAGGAAGAACGAAATTCTCTACCATCGTAACCTGGTTTTTAACCTGTCTCGCAGTCAGGCCCTCTATCAAAAAGACGGTGATATTTTTCTAATGGATACCAAAACAGGAAAAACCAGGCAGATAACACAAACAGTTGCCTCAGAAATGAATCCGGTTTTTTCTTTCAATGAGAAGAGGATCGTATTTCAACAGCAGCAGGACCTATATGCCTGGGATCCTGAAACCGGTCAGCTGCAACAATTGATCAGCGTTCAGAAAACCGCCCCTGCAGAAAGCAAACAGCGTTCGGGTTCACAGGAGGAATGGTTAAAAAAAGATCAGTTGGAATGGATGGAAGTTATCCGGGAACGTAAAGAAAAAAAAGAAGCCACCGAAGCCTTTACCAAATCTTTACCAAAGCCAAAACAGGTTCGGCAACTGTTTACCGGCGATAAAATGATGCGAAATCTACAGATCAGTTCAGATGGTCGCTATATCAGTTATACACTTTTCAAACCGGATCAGAATGGCAAGCGAACCATCGTCCCCAACTATGTTACTGAAACAGGTTTTACGGAAGATATTCCGGCCAGAACCAAAGTAGGCAGCCCTTCGGGAACCAGTGAATTATTTGTGTATGATCGCGAAAAAGACAGTCTACATGCTGTTTCGCTGGATTCAATTCCGGGTATTGAAGATCTTCCTGACTATCTGAAAGATTATCCGACCAGGTTGTCAGCTGCGAAAAAAACCAAACGCCTGCTTTCTGTTGGCCGGCTGAGCTGGTCACCTTCCGGCAGCAATGCTATGGTTGAAATCTATTCACTGGATAACAAGGACAGATGGATCATGCAATTGATTCCCTCAGAAGGAAAATTGAAACTCGCAGACCGGCAACGGGATGAAGCCTGGATTGGCGGCCCCGGTATCGGGAGTTTTAGTGCTTCCGCCGGATGGCTTAATGAACATGAATATTGGTTCCAGTCTGAAGTAACCGGGTATTCACATCTTTACAAGTATACTATTCAAACCGGCAATAAAACAGCGCTTACACAAGGTAGTTATGAAGTACAATCCGTACAGGTGTCGAAAGACGGAAAGTATTTCTTCATTACCACAAACGAAGTTCATCCCGGTGAAAAACATTTTTATCGGTTATCCGTTACCGGTAGAAAACCGGAACGCATCACACAGCTTACAGGAGCCAACCAGGTAGTGCTATCTCCAGATGAAAAACATCTGGCTATTTTATATTCCTATTCCAATAAACCCTGGGAACTCTATTTGCAGGATAATAATCCTAAAGCGAAAGCGCAACAGATCACCAATAAGGCCCAATCCGAATTGTTTTCCTCTTATACCTGGCGCGATCCGGAGCTGGTACAGGTTCCGGCTGCAGATGGAGCGATGGTTCCTGCCAGATTCTATCGCCCGGCAAATCCTGATCCTTCCAAGCCGGCCGTAATTTTTGTTCATGGAGCTGGCTATTTGCAGAATGCGCACAAATGGTGGAGCAGTTATTTCAGAGAATATATGTTTCATAACATGCTGGCCGACCAGGGATACTATGTGCTGGATATGGATTACAGGGGAAGTGCAGGATATGGCCGCGATTGGCGGACTGCCATCTATCGTCACATGGGAGGTAAGGATCTGACTGATCATATCGACGGAGCAAAATGGCTGGCAAAAGAACATGGAGTGGATGCCAAACGGATTGGGATTTATGGTGGATCCTATGGCGGTTTCATCACGCTGATGGGCTTGTTTACCTCTCCTGGAACATTTGCAGCAGGAGCAGCGCTTCGTCCTGTTACCGACTGGGCACATTACAACCATGGATATACTTCCAATATTCTAAACACGCCTGCTGAAGACAGCATTGCCTACAGAAGAAGTTCACCCATCTATTTCGCAGCCGGCTTACAGGATCATCTGTTGATTTGCCATGGCATGGTGGATGTCAATGTGCATTTTCAGGATGTAGTGCGACTCAATCAACGACTTATCGAATTAGGAAAAGAAAACTGGCAGGTAGCCATGTACCCAATGGAGGATCATGGATTTGTTGAACCCTCCAGCTGGACGGATGAATACAAACGAATATTTAACCTGTTTGAAACGGTGCTAAAGAGAAGAAGCAACTGAATCTTTCAGCACCAACAGTGCTCCAAGAGCAGCACCCTGTGCGTTCTCACCAAACTGTATAGTCAGTTTGGGAAATGCAAGTTTAAGAAAGTGAATGAAGAGTTCATTTCTCGCAAAACCACCTTCCAAAAAGAGAATACCAATATCTTCAGTAACAACTAAACGAATCGATACTGCCTGTAAGGTAATCAGATCAAACATTAGTTGGTGATAGGCTTCCGAAGCTGAAGCAAATTCCTGTAAGGAACGATCACGGAAGGCGAGCTTTTCAATCAGGGAACCGGGTGCAGGTGTAAAGGAGGATGGTATCGGAGTAAAGTTTTCATCAACTGTAACCGATAACACCTGCTCAACTGATAGTTGAAAATGATCGGCTATACGTTTTACCTGGATTTCATGTTCATGCCCTCCAAAGAGCCGGCTTGCTTTAACCGGTTTGCCTTCGCAACTCAGAAAACAAAGACAATCCAATTCCAACTCCTGACTGGTAAGCGGATCTTCATTAAATGGATTCAATGTAATACACCAGGTGCCCGTAGAAAGCAATGCAAATTTTTTATCCGCCTGCTGAAGATAGGGAACAAGAGCGGCGGAACTATCGTGCATGCCAATCCCACACCAGAAAGCCTGCCCCTTGTATCGAACGCGTTCTTTATAATCCGAAGGAAACAGTGGAGCCAATTTTTCGGTTAAGCCTTCCTGTTGGACCCATTCATGATAGTCATTTTTTTCATAATCCCATAAACCCGTATGACAACCAATGCTGGTTGAATCCGAACTGTGAAGTCCGGTTAACAAATAAGAGCAATACTGCGGTAAATGAAGGGCGAAATTCAGCCGTTTGAACAATTCCGGTTGTTCCACTTTCAACCGGTAAAGCTGTAAGCCGGAATTCAGACTTCCGAGGTATGGAGACGCTGTTTCCCGCGACCAGGATTCCTGTCCTCCATATTTCTCGAACAATGCTTTTGAGAGTTCGTCAGGATAAGGTTTTAAATAATTATAGAATGGTGTTATTGGTTGACCATTTTCATCCAGGTAAACCAGGCTTGCTCCATAGGCAGAGAAATTTACTGCCTGAAGGTTCCAGCCAGGGTTTTCTATAATTCTATCGAGAGCAGAAAATATAAAGCGACGAATCGCCAATATATCATCACAGGGAAAACCATCTTCATCGGTTAATTCCTCAATGCGTTCAGCATACTGATCAACTACCCGCTGTTGTTCATCAAACAACAACAGTTTCTTATTGGTTTTGCCAATATCAAAAATAGCAGTTACAGCTATAGGAATCATGCACGCTGGTTATAGTCCGGTTGCTACCGTTTTTTCTCCTCTTTTTTTAATCAATGTGTTTCGTAACGCTTCTGACCGGAATAGTTCAAGGGGTTCCAAAGCACCACCCTTCCTAAATCGTGCTTCCGCAACGAGTGGTCGAAGATCTGTACGATAAGCAGCCTGTAATAGTTCCTGGCAACGAACCACATCATTGGCAGCCTGCGCCTGTTTTAGCGCAGCCGTGTCAATCAATAAGGCTTGCGCATAGGCAATCAGAATAGCTTCAACAGATTGCATCAGATCTTCCAGCGGATCTTTCACATTGTGTGAGGCGTCAATCATCCAACCCAGGTCTTTGGCATGATTCATATTTCTTGCATTCATACCCTCTACCAGTTCATTGAATATTAAAAACAGCTGGTAAGGATTGATACTGCCTACAGTCAGATCATCATCACCGTATTTGCTATCGTTGAAATGAAACCCTGCCAGTTTACCTTCCATCAAAAGCAAGGCTACTATCTGTTCAATATTCGCGTTGGGCAGATGATGGCCAAGATCCACAAGGGTATAGGCTTTGGGGCCCAGCTTTGATGCATAGAGTAAGGATTGTCCCCAATCCCCTACTGTCATGCTGTAAAAATTTGGCTCGAACGCTTTGTATTCGATAAAGACCTTCCAATCCGCGGGAAGTGCCTGATAGATTTCCTGCAAACTTTCCAATGTGCGTTCAAATGCTCCTCTGAAATTTAATTGACCGGGAAAACAGGATCCATCCGATAGCCAGACCGTAATAGCTTTGGAACCAAGTTCAACACCATGTTTAATCACTGCAATGTTATGGTCAATTGCCTGTTTACGTACAGCCTTATCTACGTGTTGTAATGACCCGAACTTATAACTGAGTGCCTGATGCGGTTGATCCTGAAAGGTATTCGAATTAACCGCATCAAATGTTAACCCATATTCCTTAGCCAATTTTCTGATAGCAGCAGGATCTTGCGGAACATCCCAGGGAATATGCAATGATATTGCTCCACTGGCCCGATTGAGTTGGTGCAGCAATCCAACATCTTCCATTTTTTCTTCCAGTGAACGGGGTTCGCCACCTCCTGAAAAACGACCAAATCTTGTACCACCTGTTCCTAAAGCCCAACTGGGGATCGCCACCTGAAAGGCTTCGATCTGCCGGATGATTTGCTCTGTTTCTGGGAATTCATCCTGCAGTGAAGCTAGTTTAAGGTTATGTCGGCGAAGTCGCTGTTCATTATGTTTTTCAATTATAGAGCCTTCCAAAAGCATAGTCAATCGTTTTTTGTAAGTTATCGCTTTTCAAACAATCCCTAGCGAAGGAACGCCATCCCTACTCCACCATCCACATTAAGCGCATTACCGGTTGATTTTTTCAATAATCCACCCACAAATGCAAAACAGGCATTGGCAATATCTTCGGGAATAATGATTTCATTCAGCAAGGTTCTTTTTGCATAGTAGGCTGGCAAATCCTCTACAGAAATACCATAAGCTTTAGCTCTTCCTTCTGCCCATCCACCTGACCAGATATTGCTGTCGGCGATAACGGCATCGGGGTTAACAGCATTCACTCTTATTTTATCCGCACCTAATTCAGCCGCCATTAATCTTGTCAAATGTGCCTGTGCTGCTTTCGCGGATCCATAACCCGGATTATTCGGGCCAGCCACTACTGCATTTTTTGAAACAATGTTCACAATATCTCCTCCTATTCCCTGTTTACGAAGAATGGTAATTCCTTCTTTTGATACCATGAATTGCCCCTTTACCAGGATATCATACAAACGATCCCATTCTTCCAAACTATGTTCAGCTATAGATTTGGAAATACTGATCCCTGCATTGTTGACGATGATATCAACTCCACCAAATTGGAGAACGACATTTTCATACGCGGATTGAATGGATGTACCATCCGTTACATCAAGAAGCACCGATCTTACCTGATCTTTTCCAAATTGGTGAATAAATTCAGTTTCAGCATTTTTCAATCGTTCTTCATTCAGGTCATTCAGCACTACACAGGCTCCCTCTTCAGCGAATTTTTTTGCAATGGCTTTCCCGATACCACCCGCACTTCCGGTAACCAGCGCAATTTTCCCTGTCAGTACTTTAGGCTTCGGCATGCGCTGCAGTTTGGCTTCTTCCAGTAACCAGTATTCGATATTAAATGCTTCCTGTCTTGGTAACGCAGTGTATTCACTGATTGCTTCCGCGCCACGCATCACATTAATTGCATTGATATAAAATTCCGCTGCTACCCGGGCTGTCTGTTTGTCCTTAGCAAAAGTGAACATCCCGATTCCCGGATATAAAATCACTACAGGGTTGGGGTCTCGCATAGCCGGACTATCAGGATGCTTACATGCTGTATAATAATCAGCATACATGTTACGGTATTCTTCAAAAGCAGGAGCTAACCGTTGTCGAATCAAATCCGTATTGCTCAAGTCTGCATCCGGCGCAATTTCCAGTACGAGCGGACTGATCTTTGTTCTCAGAAAATGGTCCGGACAACTGGTACCCATCGGTGCCAACCGGTCAAGGTTAACCGAATTTATAAACTGTAGCACACGATCATCATCTGTAAAATGCCCTACCATGGAAACCTGGCTGCTACAAAATCCACGAAGTACAGGTGCCAATGCAGCCGCTTGTTTATATCGATCGACCTTTGAAGCAGCTTTGATTTTTTCGCCTCCGAATGGATGGACTTTAGCCGTCACTTTTTGTTCAATATACTGAGCACACTGTTCCACCACTTCAAGGGTATTGATATAACATTCATAAGCTGTATCTCCCCAGGTAAATAAACCATGTGAGCCCAGCATAATTCCTCTTATTCCGGGATTTTCGCTTAAGCATTGCCGTAATTTCAATCCAAGATCAAAGCCAGGTCGTTGCCAATCCACCCATCCGATTTTTCCATTGAATAATTCCTCTGTTATCTTCCTGCCATTTTTAGCAGCCGCAATCGCGATGGCTGCATCCGGGTGCAGGTGATCAATGTGTTTAAAGGGCAGAAATGCATGAAGGGGTGTGTCAATAGAAGGTGCTTTGCTGTTCAGATCATATATGCAATGATTAAACAATTCCACCATCTGGTCTTCCATATCAATACCTTTGTAGACAGTTTCCAATTGATGCAGGCGGTTCAGATACAATGCTGCCAATCCGGATTTTTTCAATGTACCTATATCACCACCGGACCCTTTCACCCACATCACTTCGGTCGGCTCGCCGGTAAGAGGATCGGGTTGTAAAAGTTTGCAGGATGTATTACCGCCACCATAATTGGTTAACCGTAAATCAGCACCCAATAAATTGGAGCGGTATAAGAGCAGCGCAACTTCATCACCCTCCAGGGAAGCTGCTTTATCTGCATCCCATAAATAATTGACATATTTAAATTGATCCGTCGCAGTTGTCATATATAAGTTTCAAATAAATGATCAGTTTCGAATGGAATTGCCATAACCAACTACCAATACAGACAATATGATCAACAGAATTCCGATGATAACATTTCTGCGTGCCTTAACAGGAGTGCCTTTCCACTCATTGAGAATTAATCCCCATGCATTAGCCACCAGTATAATAAAAGCCATATGAAGAATCCAGGAACTTGGACCATTCCCCAATTTGCTTTCGCCCATTCCGTAGAAGAAAAACTGCAGGAACCAGGTTGTGCCTGCCAGTGCACAGAATAGCAGATTTTTTGCAAGCGGAACGGTTTTGCTGCTATAATCGCCAAAGGTCTTATTGCGATAATTTAAAATCAGGCACCAAATCAGGTTGGTGGTGAGTCCACCCCATAAGACCACAACGTAGGTAACATTATTCTGGAAAAGAAATTCACCCTGACCAGTATTTGCTGCTTTCCAAATTTCATTCGCCGTGTTTGCCATGGGCTTTCCTGCTTCCAATCCGAAATTGAAGCAGGCACTCAGGATGCCACTGATGATCGAAACCAGTAATCCGATTCCAAATTTATATTCCTGGTTTGCTGTAGTATCGGTTGTTCCGGATTGAAGAAATTTTTCCTTTTGTGTACCGGCTTTGCCACACCAGATGATGCCGAGAATACAAATAGCTAATCCTGCTAAAATAGTAACTCCCCAATAGGTGCCAGTGAGCATGCCGATAGTATCCTTGCCTTCACCCGGGTTAAACTGGTAATAAATTGCGGGGATCAGGGCGCCGAATACCATACATAAACCCAGGATTATGCTGCTACCCAAAGACACGCCAAGATAGCGAACACCCAGTCCGTATGTGAGTCCGCCAATTCCCCAGAGCAGACCAAAAAAATAGGTGAGTGCCAGCGTGGAGAACTTTGTTTCTGCTATAATTGTCGCAAAACCCGGGATAGTGATCCAGGCAGCCAAAGGCGGCACGATCAGCCAGGAAAACAATCCTCCGATCAGCCAGTAGGTTTCCCAGGACCAACCCTTAACTTTTTTGTATGGTATATAAAAACTGCCGGAGGCAAATCCTCCTATAAAGTGAAAAAGTACTCCTAATATGGCTTGCATACCTTAAAAATACAGGACAGTTGTTGTTCAACTGTCCTGCAGTTACCCGTCGGTTACCCGACCGGCAATTAGTTGATGGAATACCGGTAGGTCAGCCCATAAGTAGCAGGGGGTGCAATATGAACCGCACCAAAATCATAGGCATAGGAAATATATTGCTGGTCGGTGATATTCCTGCTCCAGAAATAAAATTCCGAACGACGTGTATAAATCCCTGCCCGGGCATTCAGCAACTGGTAAGGCGATTGCCGGATGCTGTTCGATAAATTAAAATATTGTTCACCGAGATAGGTCCATTCTCCCCGTACCCGAATACCCATATGTGCTTTTGGAAATACGATCCGCTCATACTGAACAGCCAGCATAGAAGTAACAGCCGGCGTAAAGATCTGGCGTCTGCCACTCAGGTCCACTTCATCGCCATTGCTGGAAACCTTGAGCGAGCTGTATTTCGCACGGGTGGTTCCGAAATTGTAATCAACTTGCAGTCCTTTAAGTGGCTTGGAAGAAAGTTCGAATTCCAAACCGCGACTTACCAGTTTGCCGGTATTCCGGGTGATGGTAATTGCATCAGGAAGCACCAGGGTTGGAACCTGGGCATCCGTTAATTCGGTATAGAATACTGTAATACCTAAGCGCAGTTTGCGATTCCATAATTCCTGCCGGAAACCCAATTCCAGGTTCGAGCTGTATTCAGGTTTGTAGGAAAACAAGGGAGGCTGGGAGGGATCCGATCCCAGACTGGTTAAGCCACCGGTTCTGAACCCACGGGTGAAGTTGGCAAAAAGCCTTCCCTGTTCATTCACTTCATAACTAATACCCACTTTGGGAGAAACCGCAGAGAAGCCGGCCTTCGCAGATGTGTCCGGACGGGTCACCATTGGATCAGCACCTTCCGGCTGGAACTCTCCCAGTACATTCAGCTTCTTGGATTCATAATCATAACGCAATCCTGCCAGCACATTCCACTTTTCTGATATCGCATATTCCAGCTGCCCAAAAAATGCCAATCCGCGGTTGCTTGCTTTGGATGTAGTTATGGAAGAGAAATTGGTCATGGGCACCCCGATCAGCCCGGCATCTTCTCCAAAATAAGTAGCCTGTTTTACCGGCGCCTGCTGGGAAAACAGGTAGGCTCCAGCAGTCCAGTTCAATCGGGATGCAGCAGGTGTATTAGTTAACCTGAACTCCTGGGTCCACACGCTAACCTTGTTATATGCTTTGCCATAATCATTGATAATGGAAACCGCATCCAGGGGAGAAAAATCACCATCCAGCGGAGAATTATAGTACCGATAGTTTTTCTGAAAGGCAGTTTGTGAACTGAATAACAGTTTATCAGAACGATGTTGCACAGCCAGGCTCGCATTCTGGGTATTATCAATCATTTTACCCACCGCATTCTGGCTTAGTTTATAAGGTTCTTCCAATGCCGTTTCCACCCCGTTTACGAGGGGGAAAGCTCCCCAGTTGCGGTTATTCTGATGTTTAAAATTCGCAGTAACAGACCAATGCTGATTCACGCGGTATTTGAGAAAATAATTTCCGCTGATAGTTTGCTGTTCATCAAAACTATTGTTGTTGAACTCGTTGGTATAATACCCATCCCTACCCTGGATCAAAGCTGTTGCTCCAAAATACAAACGATCTTTGACAACCGGTGTCTGAACACCTGCCGTATACCTGAACTGATCATAATTGCCATTGGTCAGTTCTACAAAAGCCCTTGTTTTGTTCGAAGGCTGTTTGGTAATAATATTGATCACACCGCCCATGGCATTTCGACCGTACAAAGTTCCCTGCGGCCCACGCAACACTTCAATTCGCTCCACGTCATTGAGCTGGGGGATATAAGTATCCAGGCTGAACTGATTGACGCCATCCACGTACACTGCTACAGCAGGATCATAGGATGTTGTGGTGATTCCACGTATGCCCACTACATTTCTTTCATCACCGGAATGCCCCGCAAAATAATTGGGTATAATACCCGTGAGCTCCCTCGTATTCCATAACCGGTACTGATTGATTTCTTTCGCAGATAAAGAGCTGATGCTATACGGAATAGTAGTCAGTCGCTGTTCCTTTTTCTCAGCACTCACAATCACTTCATCCAGTTGCTCAACCGATTCTGTTAACTGAATAGTCAGGTCTGTAACTGCTTGTTTTATCTGTACTTCTTTGGTTGCGATAGCATATCCAATAGCGGTAACTTCCAACAGGTAGTTTCCTGGCGCTAATTGCCGGAACTCAAACTGGCCGGAGGCATCAGTACTTTGTATTTCATCACTATTCAATAACCGAACAGTTGCCCTGGCAATAGTTCGGTTATTGATATCAGTTATACGTCCGCTCAATGTAAAAGACTGTTGAGCCTGAACAATTGAAGCAACTAATAGGAATGCGGATAAAATAAAAAAGCCAACTCGTTTCATATCGTATCGGATCAAATAATTAATTACCTGTTAATGTCAATCCTTGTAAAGCCAGGGTTGTAAAGCTGCCTTCTCCGGAAGGCTTGCTCACTAGGTAAAGTTTATGAATTTTTCCATCAGTTACTGGTTCAATTGCTGCTGAAAGCATAGTGCCGCCAAAACTTCCTGGTTTTACAGCCGGATGACCTGTGGTTCCAAGCTGTATGGTTCCCAGTAATTTACCATCCGGTGCATCCAGCCTTACTTCAAAACCAATCGCCTGCTTCGGTGCTTCCTGCCAGCCTGCTGTAAGCTGTATACCTTTGACTCCGGTCAGATCAATATCAGGAATTGCAAAATGGCCAGCACCATTCGGAACTATCATTAATGTCATTCCATTATAATTCATAACCGAATAATCTTTCATATCAGCAGCTTCTGCAAAATTCAGGATTGGATGCCGGAGTGCTGCCTGTGCAGAGGAAGAAAGCGAACGCAAACCAGGTCCGCCTTTATCTGAATAGGTGGCAGAGATTACCAAAGCTCCGTTTGGCTTCACCGGCTTTCCTAATGTTGGCTGCAGGCTTCCGGAAACCGGAAGGGATTTCTGTTTGTTTCCGGCATTCAGGGATTGAATCCAGTTTACAATTTTAGCCGCATCTCCGGGCTTCAGATCCGGATGCGCAGGCATTGCTACCTCTCCCCATACGCCTGCGCCACCTTTGATCATCTTGTTGATCAGGTAACTGGCGGCATCCGCCTGGCCAGCATATTTTTTAGCTACTTCAAAATAAGCCGGACCAATCGACTTTTCATTTTCCTTGTGACAGGATTTACAATCCAGCGACTGAATCAGGCTCTTACCAATGATTACATCTGAAACAACCTGGTGACCAAGATTAGCGCCAGCCTTATCAAAACCTTCCACGTAATCTGCAGATATGTATAAGTCTGTTAGATCTTTACCTGCATTCGGATCGTCCGCATCTTTCACCTGCACTTCATACTGCACAGGAATACCAGGAAAATAAAAGCGCTGATTTCCCTTAAGCATCACTGTTACCTCAGGTGCAATGTTGCCCGCATAGAGGGCCGCACCGGCAGATTTGCTGCTTGCTTTTGAAGGATCGCTCACTTCTACTGTTATTTCATAGTCGCCTGCTTTTTCATATGTATGCGTTATAGCAGGCTCTGTTGTTTCCTTGATTACGCCATTGCCCAAATCCCACTTATAACTCATTTTATCTTTCTCTGGATCTTTTGCCTCCACATTTGCCGTTACCGTAAGTGGAAGTTTACCAGAGGTTTTATCAAGTGTAACAGTTCCCACTTTGGGGGCGCGATTGCCACCATTGTAGTCGATCCTGCCAAGACCTGCATCCGGGTTCTTGCTGAACCAGCCACTTCCATATTCAATGAAATAGAGTTTGCCATCCGGACCTACTTCCATATCGATCATGCTGTTGAACCGGATATTGGAGAGAAAAGGTTCCATCTTATCAAAATCGCCATTGGGCAACATGGTCACCGCTTTTACCCAACCCCTGATCCAGTCGTAGATAATGAGTTTACCATTATAATAATCGGGCAACCGGGTTTCAGCAGGAAAACGATCGGTGTAATATACAGGACCCGCCATTGCATTTCTTCCGCCTGTCATCACCTGCGGGAACTCCGCAGATGGACCATAGGGATACCAGATAAAAGCCGACTGAGGAACCGGCAGTTCTTTAACACCTGTATTATTGCGGGAGTTGTTTAACGGCTTATTTACATCAAACTTTGCACCGGTAGTTCCCGTACCATAATCATACTCATAATAGGGTTTGTTATCGGCAATAAAGAAAGGCCATCCGAAATGACCGGCTTTCCTGGCCTGGTTTACTTCATCATATCCTCTTGGACCACGGGTATCAAAACTGTCCACCCCAGCATCCGGCCCCACTTCACCCCAGTATAGATAACCTGTTTTCTGATCTACTGAAATACGATAGGGATTACGGTTACCCTGCACATAAATTTCAGGTCTTGTTCCGGGCGTTCCTTTCGGATAGAGATTACCATCCGGAATTTCATAACTGCCATCCTCTTTTACCCGGATACGCAGAATTTTGCCCCGGAGATCATTTGCATTACCGGAAGTGCGACGTGCATCATATTGCTGATGTCCGGGACGGTCATCCAGCGGTGCATAACCATGACTTACATAAGGTTGTTTGGGTTCATCAAAAGGAGTAGCATTATCACCGGTTGAAACATAAAGTAATCCGTCTTTGTCAAACGCAATGGAACCACCTGTATGGCAGCATATATTACGATCGGAATGAAATTCCAGCACTACTTTTTCATTAACCAGCGTGTCTTTTTCAAATGTGAAGCGGGATAACCGGTTTACGGAAGCTTCGGCCGGACTGTAAAAAATAAACACCTGCTTATTCTTTTCAAAATTAGGATCCGCCTGTAATCCAAGTACTCCTTCCTCTGCGTTTACTCCCGGTGTTTCCGTTTTCCAGTAAGCATTCAGAAAGAGTGCCTGTTTAACAGTTGAATCGCCGGACTTATAATAAAGAATCTCGCCCCTTCTTTGCGCAATCAGGATATCCAGGTTAGGCAACACCGTTAGTTCGGTAGGCTCGAAGAAAGTGCCGTTTACCAGCATGGTTTTGGTGAAACGATCTTCATCCGGCACCATCGCTGTTTTTGCTTTTGAATAATCGAGCTTTTTATTTTTTCCAATGGCATATTGTATACCACCAAGCAAATGTTTTAAAAAAGCCTCTTCTGTAAATGATTCTTTGGTATGACCCAAAGCTGTATAAAAAGCGCGACCGCCATCGTATTCATGATACCAGGACATCGGGTGATCATCACCGTTTTTTCCACCATTATAACTCTTCTCATCAATTTTCATGAGCACAGATACAGCATTGTTCATTTTTTTATAGCTATAGAACTCATCGGTACGTTTCCAGTCGGCAGGCAGGTGTTTGGTTGCTGCATGCGTATTGTCAACTACCTTTAATACACCTTCCTGTACATTGGGAAATGTATCAGTAATTCCGGGATGATCCAGAAAATATCCACCAACCATTCTGCCGTACCAACCCCAATCATATTCAGTATCTGCAGCAGCATGCACACCCGCATAACCACCTCCTGCCTGAATATAACGCTCGAAGGCTGCTTCCTGGTAATGGTTTAATACATCACCTGTAGTGCTTAAAAAAACTACAGCAGAATAATTACGCAGACTGTCTTCATTAAAATAAGTTGCGTCTCTTGTGGTATCCACATCAAAACCATTTTCTGCACCCAATTTTTGAATGGCAGCCATTCCATCAGGAATGGAATTGTGATAAAATCCGGCTGTTTTACTAAAAACAAGAATTTTCGGTTTACCGGGACGGGAATTACAAGAGGGAAGAAAAATCAGACCTGATACTACCAAAACCAGGATTCCGGCGAAGAATCGTTGCATGCTATTGAATTAAATTTGTTAAAGCTACCGAATTGCTACAGTATTTATTTATACTTTCTAATTGAATAAATCTATTTTTTTAACTTGTTTGCTATACTATGACATCTGATAATATTTACAGATATATCCAGATTGATGATCGTTCTGTAACACCCAAATACCAGCAACTTATTAGTTCCCTGCTTAAAGCGGTAGAATCAGGAGGCATTACAACCGACTATCCCCTACCTTCCATTAATGAATTAAGCTATGAGCTGGATATTTCCCGCGATACCGCTGAAAAAGCCTACCGGCATCTGAAGCAAATGGGCGTTATCGGCTCCGTACCCGGAAAAGGTTACTTCATAATCAAAACGGATATTTCCCAAACCATCCAGGTTTTCCTCTTATTCAACAAACTCAGCGCACATAAAAAAATCATCTACGATTCTATGGTATCCATGCTGGGTGAAAAAGCAGCAATTGATTTTTATATCTACAACAATGATTACGGTCTGTTCAAACAACTCCTGCGCAATCTCAAAACAGATTATACGCATTGTGTGATCATACCTCATTTCCTGGAAGGCGGCGAATTGGCTTACCAGGAAATCAATGCGATAGAAAATGCTCAACTTATCCTTCTCGACAAAAAGATCCAGGGTATTAACCGTCCTTTCGGCGCAGTGTATGAAAATTTTGAACGCGATATTTTTTCCGCCCTCGGGGAAGCACTGCCTGCTCTCCAGCGTTATGATACCATTAAAATTATTTTTCCTTCCTACACGTATTTCCCAGATGAAATACTAAAAGGCTTTCTTCATTTCTGCAGGGAATATGCCTTCCAGTATAAAGTGGTCGCCAACATCAAAGAGGAGACCATTTCAAAAGGAGAGGTTTATATCAACCTGATGGAAGAAGACCTCGTGGTATTATTGGATAAAATTCAGCAAATGCAATGGCAACCCGGACAGGATGTAGGTATCATCTCCTACAATGAAACACCACTTAAACGTTTTATTCTGAACGGCATTACTACTATCTCTACTGATTTCAAAGCAATGGGCGAAGCAACTGCCAGAATGATTATCGACAATCAACTGAGTGAAGTTGAAGTACCCTTTAAACTCACTCTGCGTCCATCGCTCTGATTATTTTTTCTTCATTGCTTCGGCAATACCCTTTTCAACCAGGGGTTCCATGATTTTGTATCCTGCTTCCGTAGGATGAATGCCGTCGTTTGCCAAATTCGCCGGCAATCCCTTGCGTTCATCCGCCATCGCACCAAAATAATCTACGTATACCAGTCCCTGCTTTTTGGCATATTCTTTCAACAGTGCATTCAATGCAACTACTTTTCCCGCAGGCTCCTTGCCCGGGCTCCAGGGGAAATCATAGGCCGGCAGCACTGAACAAAGAACCACTTTGATATTATTTGCTTTCGCTATCTCTGCCATGGAAACAATATTATCAAAGGTCTGCTCAATTGTCATAGGCCCGGTATTACCCGCAATATCATTTATCCCTGCCAGGATCACTACTACTTTTGGTTTTAGGTTGACAACATCCGGTTTGAAACGCAGCAGCATCTGGGGAGTGGTTTGTCCGCTTATACCACGGTTGATGTAAGGACGACCTGAAAAGAAACCGGGGCGACTGTTTTTCCATCCTTCCGTAATGGAATTTCCCATGAACACCACCCTTTGCTCACCAGCTTTAGGTGCACCGATTGCTTCATTGTCTTTCGCAAACCTGCGGAAATTAGCCCAATCATTTTTATTTAAAAGCTCCTGTTCCATACTACCTTTTTTCCATCCCTTATAATCGGTATTCGCTTTCCATCCGGTTGGATTTACAGGCCATAGCCAGCCATGTTCTCCCATCCAGTCGGCCACCCTTTCCATCCATGTATCGGTATGCAGGTTCTGTTTGCGCATGCCGAATCCATGTCCGCCAGTTTCATACATGTGCAATTCCACCGGTTGTTTTGCTGCAAGCCATTTGTTGTAGATATCCACGCTATGCGGAGCCAGTCCCAAATTGTCATTCGAAGCTGCAATTACAAATGCCGGCATTGGAACAGATGGTACAGTTGTTTTACCTGGTAATCTTCCTGTATACGCATAAACCGGAACAATAAAGTCCGGGCGGTTTTTTTCTTCTGCATTATACGCAACCGACATTGTTACATTACCTCCTGCAGAGAAGCCCATAAAACCAATCCGGTTTTTTGCAATGTTGAACTCATCGGCATGCGCTCGAACATATTCCACTGCTTTTAGTCCGTCTTCCATGGTCATTGGCAGCACAGTTGCATAATCGTATTTCTCGGCGCCGTTCCCTGAAATAGCTTTCCCCATTTCAATGGTTGGTTCATCCGTAAGACTTTTAACCAATCTATACTTCAATACAAAGGCAGTAACTCCTTTTGTATTTAACCATTTGGCAACATCAATACCTTCACTGTTAATCGAGAGTGCGTGAAAGCCCCCACCAGGAGCTATAATCACCGCCGTATTGGTGTTATTTCCCGCGGGTGCCGGATAAACCGTGATACTGGGTTCGGTAACATTATAAACCACCGGAGTCTGCCAGGAACTATTCTCCAGGTATTTCTCTGTCCAGTTCCAATTTTCAGAACCGGGTGCTTTACCATTGTATAACTTAATTACCTGCTGCGCATAACCTATACTGTTAGTACATCCAATTATCAACAGCAAAACAATCAATCGTTGCATAGTTGTCGGGGATTTTGTCTCCTAAATATACTTCAAGTTTGATGGTCAGTTGGAATTCAATTTCTGCATTCGAACCGATACCTGCCGGATCCGATCCGCACCGGGATAGTGCCCTCAACAGCTCCCAATGGTTCAAGATCTGTCCGGCCCAATAAAGGCTTTCCGGATTCCGAAATATCTGCTGCAGAAGTAGCCGGACAAAAAACTGTAGCAATCGTATTGGGCGGTACAACGATCTCCATAATCAACCGGTCATCTTCCAGTTTCCATCCTGCAACCATTTCGCCATAAGCAGTATGCAAGCTCGCTTTGGCATAAGTCAGCTTTCCACCTGTATGAGGCCGAACAAAAAACTGCTTAAAGCCCGGATGAGCGGGATCAGCCTGAATTCCGGTTATGTGTTCATACATCCATTCTCCAATTGCGCCATAGGCATAATGATTAAAGGAATTCATACCCGCATTCTGAAAACTGCTATCGGGCTTTTGGCCGTCCCAACGCTCCCAGATAGTGGTTGCACCCATCTTTACCGGGTATAACCAGGAAGGATAAGTTTCCTGCAGTAATAAGGTGAAAGCAAGGTCTTCATGCCCGAAACGGGACAAGACTTTACACAGATAAGGTGCGCCGAGAAAACCGGTAGTAAGGTGATTGTTATAGGATTTCACGTTTTCTGCCAGTCGGTTGGCCGCTTGCTGCCGCATGGATTCGGGTAACATATCAAACTGAAGAGCCAGCACATAAGCAGTTTGGGAGGAAGAAACCAACCTTCCGTTGGGAGTTAGATATTCCTGTTGAAAAGCCCTTTTAATTTCGTTTAATAGTAACCGGTAGTTGGCAGCATCCTCCGTTTTTCCCAACACTTCAGCAGCCTGCATGGTAAGCTGGGTACTGTATGCGTAGAAACATTGTGCAATCAGGTATTTATCCGTAATAGCTGCACGGCCGTCGGTATCATCATCAGGACGATAAAACAGCCAGTCGCCAAAATGGAAACCTGTATTCCACAAATTTTTATTGCTCTTACTGCTCATGAATTTAATCCAGGCCTGCATGCTTGCGTACTGTTCAGCCAGTGTACGCAGATCGCCATACACTACCCATTGCTGCCAGGGAATGATGGTTGCCGCATCTGCCCATCCTGCAGAGCCAACAGCCCCTTCACCCAGCACATTGGGAACCACAAAGGGAACCGCGCCATTGGAAAGCTGATCCAGTGAAAGATCTTTCAGCCATTTGGAGAAGAAGGCACGTACATCAAAGTTGAAAGTAGCAGTGCGATAAAATGCCTGTGCATCGCCCGTCCAGCCAAGTCGCTCATCCCGCTGCGGGCAATCAGTAGGCACATCCAGAAAATTCCCCCGCTGACCCCATTGAATATTTTTCTGCAACTGATTGATTAACGGATTCGAAGTTTCAAATTCCCCGGTTTTTTGCATATCGGAGTATAATACATAGGCAGTATAATCTGCCGGATCAGGATCCTTCGACAAGCCTTCAATCTTTATATAACGAAAGCCCTGAAACGTAAACTTGGGTTCAAATTCCTCCAAACCATTACCCGATAATACAAACTGATTTAACTGTTTGGCGGAACGCAGATTCTCGGTATAGAAATTTCCTTTTTTATCCAACACTTCAGCGTGATAAATGGAGATAGTGTCACCTTTGTTACCGCGAACTTTCACACGCACCCAGCCCACCATGTTCTGACCAAAGTCCAGCACTTTCTCACCTTTGGGAGTGGTGATAAATTTCACCGGCTGTAATACTTCTCTTTTTCTGATCGGCTCATTCTGGGTAGCAACCAGTGCTTTGGTATAGGCGGGCATTAATTTTACCGGCGCCCAGTTGCGATCATCAAAACCAGGAGCAGCCCAACCTTTCAGCATTCTGTTATTATCAATGGTTTCACCGTGATAGATTTCCGAGGAACGAACTTCCGCAGAGGAGCTTTTCCATTTTTCATCGGACAATATCCAGTCAGTACTGCCATCACTGTAGGTAATTTTCAACTGGTAGAGCAGGGCGAGTTCTTTGCCATAGAAATTATTTTGTCCGGCAAAACCGATATAACTTCTGTACCAGCCGCTACCCAAACTAACACCAGTTACATTTTCGCCGGGTTGCAGTAATCCACTCACTTCGTATACCTGGTACTGCAGGCGTTTATCGTAGCTGGTCCAGCCGGGAGATAAATAAGCATCCCCAATGCGTTTACCATTTAGTTGTGCTTCATACATACCCAGGGAGGTAATGTATAAATGAGCGGACCTGATTTTTTTCTTTGCTGTACTAAAGGAACGCCGAAGAACAGGGCTTGGCTTGCCCTCTTCTTCCTTCGCAACACCGATCCATTTAGCTTTCCAGAAGCCTGGATCAAAAGCGCCGGTATGCCAGTAGGCCCAATCGCTCCATTTGGATGCTTTATTTTGCTGATCCCAGACCCTGACTCTCCAGAAATAGGTTTCACCGGAACTCAATGGTGCTCCTTTATAGGAAACCAGTACCGAACTATCAGAAGATTGTTTTGCCGATTGCCAAACCTGTTTACCATTGATTGCACCCTGCCGAACTTCCAGTTCATAGGCAGCTTGACGGATTCCCCGTTGTGTACCGGTTAATTGCCAGCTAAAGCGGGGTTGCGGATGATCCAGACCCAGCGGATTGGTAAGGCTTTCTGTCTTGAGATTCGTAATCGCAACCTGTGAAAAAATGGAGGTACAAAGCAGGAGTAGTATGATACTCCCTGAAATTCTGGCAATCATATACAATCGTTGGCTGATTAATTTGCCTAAGTAACAGGGAAACCGGCGATTGACCGTCCTGAGCTGTGCTGACTGCTCCTATTTTTCAGCCCAGTAATCAATTACCAACACCTTCTCCAGGTGAGGTTTCAATACTGCGCCAAATGCTTTATGATCGGGATGGGGTAAGTAGATTTCGCGGTCTTTTTCAGAGTTAAATGTCAGGAAAAAACAATGCGTAAATCCCTGATCCAGGCCTTCGGGACTATTATTCGTACCCCATTCAAAACCTTTGATCTGCGGTATTTTTGAAGGCAGGGCCCGAAAAGCGTCTTCCACTTTTTTAATATCGGCCGCGCTGCTGCCCGGCTTAAAAGAGAACAGCACCACATGGCGAAGTTGCCTGTGATGCTGTTGTTTCGTTTGTGCCTGTATGGTAGTGCTCATTAAAACACTTATAAAAACCAGTGTGATAAATTTATACATATCGGGTTAATTAGGCATAACTGATGCTTACTCCACCGTCCTTCTCATCCTTCAGTAATATACCTAATTCCTGTAACTGGTTTCGGATTTTATCAGAAGTAGCGAAATCTTTTTTCGATTTGGCCTCTCTCCGGATATCGATCAGCAATTGTAACACACCATCCAGTTTGCCATCCTGTCCGGCTGCAGCCTGTTCATCCTGCAATCCGAAAATATCTTCCAGGTACACTTTAAAAGCCTTTTGCATTTTTTCGACAGTGGCTTTAGAGAGTGCATCAGCCGGGATATGTTTATCTTTCATGCCATTGATCACAGGTACCAGTTCAAACATATTGGCCAGCACCTTGGCAGTGTTGATATCATCGTTCATGAATTCATCAAATTCATCCACCAGTTTATTGGCTTTTGCATCCAGTTCCGCATCTGCTGCTGAAGAGCCTCCGGCAGTAAAGCCACTTAATACCTGGTAGGCATCCCATAAGCGGCGCATTCCTTTCTGAGCTGCCTGCAGGGCTTCATTTCCGAAATCAAGTGTACTTCTGTAATGGGTCTGCAGGATAAAGAAACGAACCGTCATCGGGTGATAAGCCTGTTCCAGCAGGGGATGTGTACCGCTGAAAAGCTCGGTTAGTTTGATCACGTTGTTATAGCTCTTCCCCATTTTCCGGCCATTAATGGTGATCATGTTATTGTGCATCCAGTAACGGGCTGGAACGTGTTTGTTGCAGATCGTACTTTGAGCGATTTCACTCTCATGATGCGGGAATTGCAAATCCATACCACCTCCATGGATATCAAACTCTTTGCCCAGGTATTTGGTAGCCATGGCAGAGCACTCGATATGCCAGCCAGGGAATCCTTCCCCCCAGGGACTGGCCCAACGCATGATATGCTCAGGCGGAGCAGCCTTCCAAAGAGCGAAATCCTGTTTGTTTTGTTTTTCATCCTGGCCTTCCAGTTCACGGGTGGTTTCCAGGAGATCTTCCATTACCCGCCCGCTTAGCTTGCCATAGGGATAATGCTCGGCATATTTTTTTACATCAAAATAAACGGAGCCATTCCGCTCATAGGCATAACCTTCCGCCATAATCTTTTTAATCATTTCAATCTGCTCAACGATATGCCCGGTTGCAGTTGGTTCTATGGATGGATCCAGGGTATTGAACTGTTTCATCGCCCAGTGGAAGAGATTGGTGTACTTGGTCACCAGTTCCATCGGTTCCAGTTTCTCGATCTGGGCCTTGGTAGAGATCTTATCCTCGGCTTCCCGGCCTTCTTCTTCAAAATGGCCGGCATCTGTAATATTCCTTACATAGCGTACTTTATAGCCCAGGTGAACCAGGTAACGGTTCAATACATCAAATGTGATATAGGGTCGTGCATGGCCCAGATGACTTTCACCGCTTACGGTTGGACCGCAGACATACATCCCGACATAACCCGGTACAATGGGTTCAAATACTTCTTTCTGTCTTGTGTAGGAGTTGTAAACTTTCAATTCAGCCATGATCTTATGGATTGCTTGCAAAAATAAAGGGATAACGCTCTTAGGGGGTAAAAGATTATATATTGGGAATTATTTCACTTTGATAACCGGGTGGAATCCGGGAGACGAAAATCCGTAATCAGCGGAAAATGATCCGAAAGCTGGGGATGCGGATTGCGGCACTGGACAATTTCAAATGCCGGATCAAGCAGGGTATAATCTATGCGGAGGGTTGGAGAAATAGAAGAATAGGTTCGTCCTACCCCAAACCCTTTTTTAGTAAATGCATCCTGATAATCTCCCTTTACCCGATTGTATACATAGGAATGTGGAAGGTCGTTAAAGTCGCCCGTAATAATAGCCGGATAGGGGCTCTTATCCAGTTCCTTCCGCACTTTATTTGCCTGATCCTGTCTAAAACCGTACGCCTGCCTGAATTTCCTGAATATACCTACTGATTTAACGAGGGTACTGTCATCACCTTTTTTGATGTCTTCCAGGCTTTGAAATTCTGTGCCTGTAAAGAGAAGGGATTGCAGGTGAGTGGTCATTACACGGACCATCTGGCCATGTATATTCAAATCTGCATAGATATAACTTTCATTCGCTTTCTTTTCTTTAGGCCCATCAAACTTTCCCCGGAAGGTCTTTTTAATGGGAAATTTGGAAAAGATCGCAACTCCATGTTCATAGGCAGTATCCGGCCGGCGATGATCCATCGCGTAATAGAAATACCGGAAACCCAGGCTATCGCGAAAAAAAGGGATGTTTTCAGCGAAGCGTTCAGGATCATTTGACTCAAAAAACTCCTGCATACAGAGGATATCCGGATCCTGGATACGGATATAGGCAAAAATCTGTTTGCGAAGGGTGCGGTTGCGTTTGGTGCCGGGTCTCATCTGACCAAATCGTTCCACATTCCATTGCATAATCCGGACGGTGCCCTCCTGTTTCGTTATAACTGAAGGCGCCATCAGGTGAAACGCAAAAAAAGCATTGATGGATTTCCAGCTAACCACCAGCACAAGGAAGGGCAGGATAAACCATTTGCTCCGAACAACAATCCAGAAAATCAGGATACCAAGTAAAACGATCAGCAGGAAGGCATAGCCAACCCCAAGCAGTGCGATATACCAGTATTTCGAAGGAGGCAGAAATGAGGAGACACAGGCCAGTCCATAAAGCAGGCATATTACAAAAGTCAGCGCTACCAACAGCTTTTTCGAAATTCTGCGCAATGGGAGTGGCATTTCCGAAATTACAATTCCTCTTCGTTTGCCGCCCTTTTCAGAATATCTTTTTCTTCGTCGGTTAACATATGATAGCCCTCCTGGTTGATCTTATCCAGTATCTGGTCTATCCTTTGTTGTGTGATATGAGGATATTTTTTAAAGGGTGCCTGACCGCTTACTTTATAGAAGAAATTATCCTTTTTCTTTTTTGTTTTGCGGGAAGGTTTTTCCGGATTAAAGAGATTTTCAAACCAATCGAAAAACTGGTTGATCCAGGAACTCCAGTCCCGGCCCCGCCGCATCTGGTAGATAAACATAAAACCTGTTGCCCCACCTGCAATCTGTGCCAGGTAAATCTCTGGCCGGGAAACGGGCATGCCTGCAAAGTTTACAATGATATAAACTGCAGTGATTATCCAAAGCGGAATACCTCCGTTAATCATGGGAAAGATCCGGTAATCCGGAGCTACTGAAGTAGTGGCAACCGCAACGGCGAGAATGGATGCATTGGCCCCCATTAATGTGATTCCTGCCATTTGTCCTGCGGGATGTGGAACAAGGTAATGGGAGATTACAAAAACAATTCCTCCAACCCAGCCACCCAGCAGATATACCGGAACCAGTTTCCGGTTGCCGGTCATATCCTGAAGAATGTAGCCAAACATCCATAACCAGAGCATATTAGCCAGTATATGGAAAACATCCGTATGTGTAAACATGAAGGTCAGCAGGGTCCAGGGACGTGTGGCCAGTTTTTCAACAGCAGCAGGCATCCTGAACCAATCCAGTACGGTTGGTTCAAAAGAATTCATATTCATCCCGCTCAACTGGTAGATGACATAAATAAATTTGAGCAGCACAAAAAGTACTGCGTTTACCACCACCAGGTTCACCAGTGCATTTCCATCTGCTCCCAGCAGAATTCTTCTGCCGCTTCTTTGTTCCTGCAAATTCATAGGTTACCCCCTCTTAATAAAACGTATTACGATTTGTTTTGTTCCAGATCAACACCAGTATGAAACCAGCCAGCGCCCCGCCCAGGTGGGCCCAATGTGCAACATTATCACCATCCACCCGCGCAAATGCGCCAAACAGGTCCAATGCCATAAACCCGGGAATCAGGTATTTTGCCTTGATCGGAACCGGTATAAACATAAGCATCAGTTCTGTATTGGGAAACAGGTAAGCGAATGCAGCCATAATTCCCATGATCGCACCCGATGCACCAACAGCCAAATCAAAATTCGGATCAATAAAAAGTTGCGCTACGCCGGCAGCAATTCCACAGATGATATAAAAATTAAAAAATCGTTTCGCTCCCCACAAATTTTCCAGGATCGGCCCGAAAATAAACAGTGAAAACATGTTGAAAAAGATATGCATCAATCCGCCATGCAGAAACATATAGGTTACCAGCTGCCAGATCCTGAAAAAGGGCGAGCCTAACGGGAAGAGGGCCCCGTAACGCTCAATCAGAAATCCCTTATCCTGAAACAAAAACTGGGCAAAAAAGACCAGTACATTTGCTATGATGATATTCTTGACGATGGGTGATAATTGCCTCATACTAGTTTCTCCTTTTTAACTGAACTACGTTTTCAATGTGATGGGTATGCGGAAACATATCCACCGGTTGCACTTTTGTTACGATATATCCTTCATCTAGCAAACTCAGATCACGTGCCTGGGTGGCGGGATTACAGCTCACATATACTACTGTTGGAGCTCCCATTTCCAGGATTTTCTGTACCAGTTTTTCATGCATGCCTGCCCTGGGAGGATCCGTGATGATCACATCCGGTTGACCGTGTGCCTGAAAAAAAGCATCGTTGCAAATATCCACCACATCACCGGCAAAAAAGGCAGCATGGCGGATTTGATTGAGAGCGGCATTTTCTTTTGCATCCGCGATGGCATCCTCAATTACCTCAACACCAATCACTTTGGCGGCATTCCGGCTCACAAAAATGCCGATACTGCCGGTACCGCAATACAGGTCATAAACAGTTTCTTTCCCGGATAGTTCGGCGAAATCCCGGGTTACCTGGTAGAGGCGTTCCCCCTGCCGGGTATTGGTCTGGAAAAAAGACCTCGGACTAATTTTAAACTGAAAATCCTCCAGTTGCTCCATCGCATACCCCTTGCCTTCGTACACAATTGGCTCCTGGTCGTGTAAGCTATCGTTGAATTTGGTATTAATAGTATACAACAGGGTAGTAATTCCCGGAACCTGCTGTAACAGGTGGTTCAGCAGGGCTTCGCGCTTTTTTTTGTCCTCCCGGCCGAATACTAAATTTACCATTACTTCCCCGGTCGTAAGCACTCTTATCAGGAGGGTACGCAGAAACCCTTTATGTTCCCGGATATCGTAATAATCAAGCTGGTGCGCAGCAGCATAGTCGCGAATGCAATTCTTAATGGCATTCGTGGGTTCCGCCATCAGGTGGCAGGTTTTGATATCAATCACCTTATCAAAAAGCCTTGGAACATGAAAACCCAGGGCATTTTCCGGCAGGATCTCTTCCCGGGTGCGAATTTCCTCCGCACTTAAATAGCGCCGGTTGCTGGCAGTAAACTCCAGTTTATTCCGGTAATACCGGGTTTGATCACAGCCCAGAATCGGTGAAATTTCAGGTATCACTACCTTTCCAATTCTCCGTAACTGCTGTTCCACTTCCTGTTGCTTATATAGCAGTTGCTTTTCATATGGCAACATTTGCCACTTACATCCACCACAAATCCCAAAATGCTCACAGAATGGCTCTACCCGGTCGGCAGAGAAGCTGTGAAAATGTTCAGCACGACCTTCAGCCCAGTCTTTCTTGTTTTTACTCAGGCGTACATCCACCACGTCACCGGGCACCGCCCCCTCAATAAAAACCACTTTTCCCTCCACCCGGCTCAATGATTTACCTCCGGCTGCATAGTCTTCAACTGTTAATTTTTCCAGTCGCAGGTTCTTTTTACGCATGCGGCAAAAGTAAACACAATATTATTGTGGCCAATTCGTGAAATTAGCAGTTAATGAAACCAATGAAAAACTGGATCCTGTGCATCTGTCTGGGAATTTGCGGACAAGTTCTTGCTCAATCAGGCAATTCTACCGGTTATGAAATCAGGGTAAGCCTGAATGCCTACCAGAACCAATACCTCTACCTTGCCTATCATTATGGTAAAACCAAGGCCCTGGCGGATTCTGCCCAGGTGCAGGCCAATGGTACCGCTGTATTTAAAGGGAACAAACCGCTGCCTGGTGGTATATACATCATGGTATCTCCCAAAAAAGAATTTCTTTTTGAACTGCTGGTGGACAAAGAACAAAAGTTTTCCGTACAGGCAGATACTGCCCGATTGCACGATATAAAATTTACCGGAAGCAGTGACAACAATGAGTTCCTGGCTTATACCGGTTTTATCCAAACCCGGGGAAAGGAAATCTTCGCTCTGCAAAAACAGCTGGCTGCGGCTCCTAACAAGAAGGACTCTCTTGCGTTACAACAACAGATCGGACAATTGAATACGGCAATTCAACAGTATCGGTCAAATTATATCAATAAGTCGCCCGAGAGTTTTTTAAGCGCTTTGTTTGCGGCGCTCCAGGAACCGGTTATCCCCCCGGCAGCCCAGCACCCGAAAGGAGTTTACGATACGGCATGGGCCTACCAGTATTTTAAAGATCATTACTGGGACAATATAAGCTTCAGCGATGAGCGCCTGGTTCGAACACCATTTTTTGAAGGCCGACTGGAGCGCTATTTCCGTAACCTGGTATCTCCTGAGCCGGATTCCATCAAAAAGGAAATTGATTATATGCTGCTGTATGCCCGGAGCAGTAAAGACATGTATCGGTTTCTGCTGACCCATTTTGTTCAGAAGTATATTCAACCGGAATTCATGGGCCAGGATGCGGTATATGTCCATCTGTTTGAAAAATACATCAATGAAAAACCGGAGGTGGACTGGTTTACGGAGAAATACCGCAAGCACATGACCGACCGGGCCTATTCACTAATGGCCAACCTGATCGGCAACCCGGCCTGGGACCTTCCACTGGTGGATAGCACTGGTAAACTCAGACCACTATATGAAATAAAAGCAAGTTATACGGTAATCTGTTTCTGGGATCCTACCTGTGGTCATTGCAAGGAGCTGGTACCCAAACTCGATTCCATATACCAGGCCAAATGGAAAAGCCAGGGTATCAAAATCTATGGAGTAATGACAGAAGGGGGCAAAGAAAACTGGACTAAGTTCATAAAAGAGCACAAACTGAACGACTGGATCCATGTGTACCAGACACCTGAGCAGCGAAAAGAAGAACAGGATGCAGGCAAGCCCAATTACCGCCAGTTGTACGATGTATATCAGACCCCGGTTTTATACCTGCTGGATGATCAGAAACGAATTATTGCCAAAAAGCTCACCTACCAGCAGATGGATGAGGTCATCTCGATGAAACAACAAAAGCAAGCATCCAAATGAGTTGGAAAAAATGTTTTTTGCTGCTAACAACTGTTTTGTTGCTGATGCCTGCTATCATGCACGCACAAACGCTGTTCAGTTTTGGAGGTAACGAGGTTTCCAAACAGGAGTTCCTGGAAGCTTTCAGGAAAAATAATCCAGAAAAAAAAGCGAGCCGCCTGGAATTGGAAGAATACCTGGAACTCTATATCCGGTACCGGTTGAAAGTTCAATGGGCCTACCAGGCTCAATTGGATACGCTACCATCCATACAGATGGAGTGGGAACGATTTCGTAACCAGGTTGCCGGACAGTACGTGACCGACGACAGCACCTTACAGGAATTGATTGATGAGGCTTTAAAACGATCAGCCACTGAAAGGTTAATCTCACATATCTATGTTGCGGCCGGCAATGATTCAACTGCTGCGGCAGCTAAAATCAATGCAGCGAAAGCAGCTTTAACCAGGGGGGAACCATTCGAAAAAGTGGCGCTTCAATTCAGTGAAGATCCTTCCGTGCAACAAAATAAAGGATTGATTGGCTGGATTAGTGTGTTTACACTCCCTTATGAGCTGGAAAACCTTGCCTATACTACTTCATTAAATCAGGTAAGTCCGGTTTATCGTTCTGCTTCCGCCTTTCACCTGTTTTACGTACAGAACAGCAGGCCTTCCACCGGAAAAACCAGTATTGCGCAGATATTTTTGGAAATCCCGGAAAACGCAGAAGAGGTTATTCGAAAAAAAGCGGATTCGCTCTACCAGCTACTAAAAGCCGGTGCTGATTTTGCGCAAATGGCCTATCAGTTCAGTAATGATAATGCAAGTTATCAGAATGGTGGAGAGCTGTTACCATTCCAGGCGGGAACCTATGACCCGGCATTCGAAGCGGTTGTGTCGAAGCTGGATAAACCCGGTGCGATCAGTGCCCCCTATCGAAGCAGCCAGGGCTTTCATATCATAAAACTCTTATCCCGGGAAGCACTCCCTGAAAGCACAAATGAAGAATTCAAGGAAGATATCAGAAACAGGGTGCTTGCATCGGATCGCTATCAGAAAGCGAATGAAGCTGCTTACCTGAAAGCAAGAAAGTTGACGGGCTTAAAGATGCTACCGGTAAAGGGCACGCGAAATGCATCCAGTCCTATTGCATCTATCGGCAAGCGGATACTGACCGAAGGTGAGTTTCAGTTATACCGGCAAGACCAGTCGGGCTTAGGTTCTTCCGGTCAAAAACTGCCATCAGAGGAAATGCAAAGAGAGAATTTTATAAGGCAACAGGTCATGCAGGAATACCTGCGTAACCTGGAGATGTATCGCCCTGACTTTGCCGCACAATTAAAAGAGTTTCGTGAAGGCACCCTGATATTTGAAGCGATGCAACAGCAAATCTGGGATAAAGCCGCATCAGATGAAAAAGGGTTGCAGACTTATTTTACACAACATTCAGCCCGTTACAAATGGAAGGAAAGCTTCCGGGGAGTGCTATTTACCTGTTCCGATCAGGCCACCGCAACCACCCTGTATGATCAGATTAAATCGCAGCCACAGCAATGGAATACCATTCTACCCCGCTTTAAAAATACTGTGCTCGCAGACACTGGTCGTTATGAGTACGATCAGCTACCCTTTCACCTGGATGCTGTGAAACTGGCAGTCGGTGGGCTTTCCAATCCGCAGCAAATTGAAGATTCGGAACAGTTCGGGTTTGTTTATTGCATAGAAAAATTACCAGCCAATCTGCCCCGCGACTTTGAAAATGCCAGGGGGTATGTACTTAACGATTATCAATTACAACTGGAAGAAAACTGGATTCAGGAACTGAAAAAGACCTATCCGGTAAAAATCAACAAATCGGTTTTGAATAGTCTTAACAGGTAATGGCATGGTTTCTGCGTTTATGCCTAATCGTTAACTTTGACACCCATAAATCAAACACTATCATGAAGAAAATGATTTTGGTGATGGCAGTAGGAGCCATCACAACCGCAGTGAAAGCACAGGACAATAAACTCTATCTGAAAGGCGGTTACAACCTCGCCAATGTAACTGTAACAGGTGATGGCGCAGTAGATGATGCACGGGCGCTTTCCAGTTTCCATGCCGGTTTAATGGTAGATCTTCCCATTGGAGCGGGATTGCTTTCCCTTCAGCCAGGCATTCTTTATACTGGCAAGGGTACTAAAGTAGAGAATGGAAAAAGTACCGATGCAAGCTATTTCAAAGCAACGGCCAACCCCCAGTATATTGAAATCCCAATGAACCTGGTGGTGAACCTTCCTTTGGCTGACAAGGAATCCAAATTCTTTGTAGGTGCTGGTCCTTATGCAGCTATGGGCATCGGAGGGAAGAATAAAGTAGAAGGAAAAGTTTTTGGAGTAGGATTCAAATCTGAGGAAAAAATTGAATTCAGCAATGATGATCCCACTACAACAGGAACCGAAGAAGGTGCCGGAGTAGGCTACATGAAGCGTTTTGACTTTGGCGTAAATGGCACAGCCGGATTCGCTTTTAAAAATGTCTTACTCTCCATCAATTATGGACATGGACTCACTAAAATAAATTCAGGCAGCGATAACGGCGCGGATGACAAACTGAAAAACAGGGTTTGGAGTTTGTCTCTGGGTATTAGTCTGTAAGGACGTGAGACGTCAGATGTCAGACGTGAAACGTGAAACGTCAGACGTGAAACGTGAGATGGAAAAGAATGTAATTTCTGACATCTCACGTCTCACGTCTCACTTTATACAAGCTCTTTCACCACATTCCAGATCACTTTAGGCTTTCCAAGCGTATAATAATGCAGGACAGGGACGCCTGCTTTTTTTAATTCGCGGCTTTGGTTAAGCAGCCATTCGGTGCCCACCAGTTCAACATCTGCATCCGCTTTACACTTCATAATTTCAGCGGAAAGTTCATCCGGAAGATCCACATGGAAGGTCCGGGGTAGTATGGTCATCTGCTTTTTGTTGGTAATAGGTTTTAACCCTGGAATAATGGGCACATTGATACCGGCAGCGCGACAACTTTGTACAAAATCAAAGTATTTCTGGTTGTCAAAGAACATCTGGGTAACCACATATTCCGCACCCGCTTCCACTTTTGCTTTCAGGTATGCGATATCGGTAGCCTTGTTAGGCGCTTCAAAATGTTTTTCCGGATAACCGGCCACACCCACACAAAAAGTACCTTTTCCAGGATCCTTCACCTCTTCTTCCAGGTAAATGCCATGATTCAGATCAATTACCTGCTTCAGCAAATCAATTGCATAACGGTTGCCCCCTGGCTCGGGCTCGAAAAAAGTTTCGTTCTTTGCTGCATCCCCTCTTAACACCAGCACATTATCGATACCCAGGAAAGCGAGATCAATCAATGCATTCTCCGTTTCTTCCCTGGTAAAACCGCCACAAATGAGGTGAGGTACCGGATCCACATTATAATGCTGCATGATGGCCGCACAGATACCAACGGTACCGGGGCGTTTTCTAACTTCAATTTTATTAAAACTGCCATCCGCCTGCTTTTTGAACATCGTCTCGCTTCGATGGTACGTTACATTGATAAAGGACGGTTTGAATTCCATCAGTGGATCTAGGTGGTTGTATATCGCATTGATGCCCTTTCCCTTCAACGGCGGAAGCACCTCGAATGAAATCAATGTATCTTTCGCCTGGTTTATATGTTCAATTACCTTCATGATTACGCTTGCCTGTTAATAAACTATCTGCAAACTTAGGATGCCGTTAGGATATAACAAGGTATTTTTGCCAAAAGCAGGATCCCTTGAGTTTAGTTATCACCACCAATGAACTGGTAAAGCGATATGCCAGCCGGACTGTTGTAAATCATGTTTCCGTTTCGGTTAAACAGGGCGAGATTGTAGGTCTGCTCGGACCAAACGGCGCCGGCAAAACCACCACATTTTATATGGTAGTGGGATTGATAAAACCCGATGAGGGGCGTGTATTCCTGGATCAGAGGGATATAACAGAACTCCCCATGTATAAAAGAGCACAGCTGGGAATCGGCTATCTGCCGCAGGAAGCTTCTGTATTCCGCTCCCTTTCTGTGGAAGATAATATCCGCTCTGTACTGGAAATGACTAAACTTACCCGCCAGCAACAAAAGAATAAACTGGAAGAATTACTGGATGAATTCAGATTGCACCATGTTCGCAAAAACAATGGCGACAGCCTGAGCGGAGGTGAACGAAGAAGAACTGAAATCGCCCGGGCATTGGCGGTAGATCCGAAATTTATCCTGCTGGATGAGCCCTTTGCAGGGGTGGATCCGATCGCGGTAGAAGATATTCAAACGGTGGTAGCCCGTTTAAAGTATAAAAATATTGGCATCCTGATAACCGATCACAACGTAAATGAGACCCTGTCCATCTGTGACCGTGCCTACCTTCTCATCGACGGAAAAATTTTCAAACATGGTACCGCAGAGGAGCTGGCAGACGACGAACAGGTACGCCGGTTGTACCTGGGCCGCAACTTCGAACTCAAACGAAAAGATTATCTGCACGAAGAAGTGATGAAGGGGATCAGCGATTTACCCCAGTTTGAAGACTAATTTTCGTATTTTGCCGCCAGCAGTATGAAACTGATCTCGCCAGCCATATCGAGACTTGCCCGGCTGAGGCTCTGGCAAATTGAGCAGTGGGTTGCCAACCCGGTAGCCGCTCAGCGTGAGGTATTACAGGAATTAGTGACCTCCGCTCAATACACCGAAATCGGCCGCCAGTACGGGTTTAATCGCCTGTTTACCGTAAGAGAATTCAAAAGAACCGTGCCCGTCCATGAATATGAGGATCTGAAGCCTTTCATTGAACGCATGCTGCAGGGCGAAGAAAATCTGCTCTGGAATACCCCCATCCGCTGGTTTGCCAAAAGCAGTGGTACAACCAGCGATAAAAGCAAGTTTATTCCTGTAAGCGATGAGAGTTTGGAAGAAAATCATTACCAGGGTGCTAAAGATGTATTGACCCTATATTATGGGCACAATCCCGACTCCGAATTACTCAGCGGTAAGGGTTTGGTGATTGGTGGATCCCACCAGGTAAGCCAGGCAACAGAAGATATCAGTTACGGTGATTTGAGCGCCGTGCTCCTGCAGAATTCACCATTTTGGGGACACTGGTTGAGAACACCTGACTTATCCATTGCATTAATGGATGAGTGGGAACATAAGATTGAACAATTGGCTCTTAATACCATACCGGAGAATGTTACTTCAATTTCAGGAGTCCCGACATGGACCCTGGTCTTGATGAAGCGCATACTCGAGATGACGGGCAAATCCTGCATCGCAGAAGTATGGCCCAACCTTGAATTATACATGCATGGCGGAGTTTCATTTGTACCATACCGTGAGCAATTCAGGCAACTGATCGGAAAAGACATTCAATACCTGGAAATGTACAATGCCAGCGAAGGGTTCTTCGCAGCACAGGATAGTCCGGATGCTGATGGCATGTTATTGTTCACCCGTCACGGAATTTTTTATGAATTCATGCCAATTGAAGAATATGGCAAAAAGTTCCCGAACACGGTTGGATTGAATAAAGTTCAACTGGGCAAGCAATATGCGCCAGTGATCAGTACTACCGGCGGACTTTGGCGGTACATCATTGGGGATACCATCCAGTTCAGTTCCCTTGCTCCTTACCGCATCAAGGTAAGTGGTAGACTGAAACATTTTATCAATGCATTTGGCGAAGAAGTGATTGTGGACAATACAGATAAAGCCATTTCATCCGCCTGTGAAAAAACAGGTGCTGCAGTAAATGACTATACAGCTGCCCCGATCTATTTCAGTCAGCATGGCAACGGTGCTCACGAATGGCTGGTGGAGTTTGAAAAAGAACCGGAAGACCTGGCCCTGTTTGCTTATGAGCTGGATTCAGCGCTCAAGAATCTGAACAGTGATTACGAAGCAAAAAGACAAAAAGACATTGCCTTACGGATGCCCGTTGTAAGGGCAGTGAAAAAAGGCCTCTTCAACGAATGGCTGCGTTCACGCGGCAAACTGGGCGGTCAACATAAAGTTCCCCGTCTCAGTAATGACCGTACCATCCTGGAATCCATCCTTAGTTTTTTGTAGAACCAAATTTGATGTACAGGTTTCGCATAATGTAGTAGGGCAATGTGAAATAATTACTGGATACTTTTTTTACTCCTCCAAAATCCAGTTTGAACTGCAACAAGCTATCAATTACATCCTTGCTATTGGGTGGTGAATACCCTCCGAAATCATAGACCTCAATTCCTTCATCTTTGAATGCCAGCATATCACGGTAGTGCAGATACTTATTGGCACGTCCTATCTTATTGCGATCAAAGTTTTCATCAAATCGTTTGGAAGCGGAGTGCATCTGCCTGACAATTTTTTGTTCAGGGTCATATACATAAGTATGTGCAGCTAAAATTTGTCCGTTTAATTCTGCATAACTGATCCGCAGGGAATCGCCAAAGAAAGCAATACGTTCATTTGTTTCGGGGGATAATCCTTTACTTTTTGCAAACTCATTAAAAAATGCAACAAACTTCGGAATGTTGTTATCGAAATAGCAGATTACCCCATCTTCTTCTGATTTCCGAACCTGGGCTTTTACCGTTCGGGCAAAATCATCCAAAATTTTCTCTTTCGATTTGGTCAGGTCCAACTCAACCGTATAATTAGCTTCTCTGATCAGGAAGGGATGCCATTTGTCTTCTCTAACATGGTTAAAAGAGTGAATCAAAAATTTGTTCAGTATTCCCGGACGAATGGAAAACCAGTTATCATGCACATTTAGTCCGTAAAATTTTCTAGAGTACCAGACCATAGGTTGTAATTAGGTTTAAGGTTTATTCGATTTAAAAATAGCCAAATTCATAAAACTACCTAATTTCACAGCTAATTTTTAGACGAATGAAACTTCTGGAGAATAAGATCGCAATCGTAACCGGCGCTGCCCGGGGTATTGGGGAAGCCATCGCCCTGAAACTGGCTGAGCAGGGTGCACATATCGCCTTTACTTATGTCAGTGAAAGTAGTGCGGAAAAAGCCGCCGCCCTGGAACAAAAACTGGCCGGATTGGGTGTAAAAGCGAAAGCTTATCGCAGTAATGCGGGCAAATTCGAAGATTGCGAAACCCTGGTAAATGATGTCATTGCACAGTTTGGCGGCATTGATATCTGCGTGAACAATGCAGGTATTTCGAAAGATAATCTATTGCTCAGAATGACTCCGGATCAATGGGATGAAGTAATCAATACCAACCTGAAATCGGTTTACAATATGACCAAGCAGGTGATTCGTCCGATGATGAAAGCAAAATCCGGCAGTATCATCAATATGAGTTCCATTATTGGGATGAAGGGAAATGCCGGACAGGCAAGTTATGCCGCCTCCAAAGCCGGGATAATCGGATTTACCAAATCGATTGCGCAGGAATTGGGCAGCCGGAATATTCGTTGTAATGCCATCGCTCCGGGATTTGTAGAAACCGATATGACGCACTATCTGAAAGAAGGCAGCGGAGCCGATGAATACCTGAAACAAATTCCGCTGGGCCGCTTTGGTTCAGCAGAAGAAATTGCCAATGTAACGCTCTTCCTGGCCAGTCCGATGAGTTCTTATGTAACCGGCCAGGTAATCAGCGCCTGCGGCGGACTCTATCAATAACCGGTAAAAAAGCCTTACTCTAACAAAGAAGGTACTGTTTCTAATTGATATCCTCTCTGTTGCAACCAGGTGATCAATTCTTCCAGCCGATTCCAGAAGGGATCGGGCCTGCCTGGACCAGTGCCAACATGCAATAGCAGCAGGAACCCATTTAAGCCGTATTTGGTCTCCCGATCTTTTATAGAAGCAAAAATTGTTTCAGTGTTTCTGTAATTTTTGTCCTGTATACGGGTATAATCTGCCTGGCTCAAGGTACCTGATGTATTATTAACCAGGTGACGTCCTAACTGCTTTGTCCACCAAACGATGCTATCATTGTACCATTCATAGGAAGGCATGAAGTAGACTGATTGTGATGCATCAATGCCAACCGCCCGCATGGCTTCCTCATTGTTTCGAATATCATTTTGGTAAATCTCTTTTGATACCAACAGGCTGTCGCGGTTGGACCAGTCGCAGCATAACAGGTGCTTATCTCCATGTCCACCCATATAATGTCCGTCTGCTTTTAACTCCCGGATCAGTTTCTGGAGTTTCAGGTTCCGGTAAAAATCGCCGGTAAGAAAAAAGGAGGCTTTCACTCCCTTCTTCTTTAATACCCGCCGGATGGTGGCTCCGCCTTCCCCGAATTCATGCCCGGTAAACACCAGCGCAAGCGCCTTTCGTGTACTATCGCCCCTTGTGATTGCGCTGACCGGTCGGGAGCTTGTCCGCCTATGGCGGGTGGCATCCACCACGGTGGATTGAAGCAGGATTTCACCGATCTCGCGGAAGAAGGGGTAACCGATGGAATCGTATTCATAGCGGTTATCATTCAGGATACCATCACTGTTCACATAGATCACCCCGCTTAACATAAACTCGCGATTGCGGGACTTGTCCAGGATATAGGCCACATCAATCAGGTAACCGTAGGACCAGCCAGTTTTATTAAAGATCCGGATATGATCCGGCACTTTCCTTTTCCCATCACGGTACAAAAAGAACTTGGAATAACTGTCGAAGAATTCAGTGGTATCAAAAACAGGAAACCTGGACTCTGAAGGCAATTCACTGATCGCATCCAGCATTAATTTTCGCGTTTCATCGGATAAATGAAAACGCTGCCGTTCAGGCACGCTGGAAGGAAAGAGGAAGGACTGCAAAACTTGCTGCATATCCCGCAAGGGTATACGATTATGAGTAGTAAAATCAAAGGGTTCCTGCACCAGTGAATCCGACCAGTTGTAATGCGCATTGCCCACCAGGATCCTGCGACTGAAATCAAAGGGGAAAGCACTTTTTATCGCTGGCTGTTCCATCAGTAAACGGCCATCACTGGTTAACAATTGAACCGCTTCAGTAACCCGATGCTGCTCCGGTGTCAATGGTATAAATCGACGTGTGATCCGGCTACCGGTATAACCCATTTCCTGGAGCCGGACATTGATCGCCTCCTGCCCCAGGAACTGAAACAATTTATTGTAAGCTACATTATCACTCACAATCATTGCTTCTCTTACTAGCTCCAGCAAAGATTTAGGCGCTGAACTATCTGTTTTTAACAAGGTCAGCGGATTTATTCCAAGGGACCGCAGCGAATCCATCTTTTCCATCACCATCAATGCCACTGGAAATTTGACCATAGAAGCCGGATTGAAATACATTGAATCACTGACATTCAGATACTGATGCCTGAAAACCGGCTGATTCGAGCTATTCCTGGTGATTTCGGTATAAATCAGTTGATATTGGTAGATCTCGGGATGATCTAATACATTCTTCAAAGCCGGACTCGCAGCTGCCCGGATGCGTTGCTCCAGTGCCACATCATGCAATCGTTGCTGGGCTTTTATTTGAACACCCAGCAAACTCAATAACCCGATCATTCCAATCCGGAATTTGAACAGATTCATGGTAATTCAACACTTGATTAAACAGGAAGATAATTATTCCTGTTATTTTTGACCCTTTCAAAGCTTGCTAAAACAGTACACATGAAATTGGTTTCCTATTTAGTGGAAGGACACGATCAGTTGGGTATTTATGTTGATGGATACATTTACGCGATGGAAACCCTCCACCCCGATCTACCCGGCTCAATGGGTATGTTCCTGCAATATTGGGAGGACTCCTATCCCCTGGCATTGAAGGGTGAAGAGATGGTGAAGATGGGACGAATCCCCAAAGAAAGAGGCCTCCCCTATGATGCAGCCTATCTCCTGGCACCCATTCCTTTCCCTACCAGTTGCCGCGATGGCTATGCATTTCGCCAGCATGTTGCTTCCGCACGCCGGAACCGAAACGTACCCATGATTCCTGAATTCGATCAATATCCTATCTTTTATTTCACCAATCATACCAGCATCCAGGGCCCCGGTGACATAGTATGTATGCCCGATCATTTTGAACAACTGGATTTCGAACTGGAAGCTGCCATCGTTATTTGCAAAGCAGGAAGAAACATCAAAGCGGAGGAAGCAGACCAATACATAGGCGGACTAATGATCATGAATGATATGAGTGCGCGCCGCCTGCAAATGGAAGAAATGCTGCTCAACCTGGGACCTGCCAAGGGAAAAGATTTTTCTACGGTGATCGGTCCCTGGCTGGTAACACTCGACGAACTGGAGCCTTTTGAAATTGCGCCAAAACCCGGTCATACCGGCAAGAACTGGAACCTGCGCATGCAATGTCACGTGAATGGCATACAGGTGAGCGATGGAAACCTCGGTGATATGGATTGGACCTTCGCTGAAATCATAGAACGCTGTTCCTATGGTGTAACCTTACATCCTGGTGATCTGATAGGCAGTGGCACCGTTGGAACCGGTTGTTTCCTGGAGTTAAATGGAACAGGAAAACTCAATGATCCTAATTATGTAGCACAGTGGCTGAACGATGGCGATAAAGTGGAATTAACGATCGACCAGCTTGGTGTATTAAGCAATACCATTGTAGCAGAACCCACTGATTATTCTATTCTGGCAAGAAAAAAATCCGGCCATGCAGATTGATTTCAACACACTGACTGCCCCCCAAAAACAACAGTGGCTGCAACATGCGATCGGACCCAGGCCCATCTGTTTTGCCTCTACCATCAGCGCTCATGGAGAAGTAAACCTGAGCCCGTTTTCTTTTTTTAATATGTTTTCATCCACCCCGCCAATCCTGGTTTTTTCCCCATCCAGGCGGGTACGCGATAATACTACCAAGCACACACTGCAAAATGTTTTGGAGGTTCCGGAAGTTGTGATCAATATTGTGGACTACGAGATGGTACAACAGATGTCGCTCGCGAGTTGTGAATACCCGAAAGGAACCAATGAATTCATCAAGGCAGGTTTTACACCAGAAGCCTCCAGCCTGGTGAAACCTCCGCGGGTAAAGGAAAGTAAGGTGCAACTCGAATGCAAAGTGCTTGAAACAAAAGAGCTGGGAACAGAAGGAGGAGCAGGTTGCCTGGTCATTTGTGAAGTACTTCGTATGCACGTGGCCGATAGTATCCTCAATGAAGCCGGCACCATGATCGATCAGTGTAAACTGGAACTGACTGCCCGCCTGGGAGGCAACTGGTATTGCAAGGTGGATGCTTCCAATTTATTCGAAGTGGAGAAACCCAATACGGAGCTGGGAATCGGGGTGGATGCACTACCGGCCCCCATCCGCAACAGCAGCATTTTAACGGGCAATAATCTCGGGCAACTGGCTAATGTAAGGGCCATTCCGGATGTGGATCCTTCCTTCCACGATGAGCGCCTGAAAAATATCTTTCAATATTACTCGGTTACTCCCGATGAAATGGAACTGGAGTTGCATCGCTATGCAAAAGAATTACTGGATCAGCAAAAAGTTGCGGAAGCCTGGCAGGTATTGCTGGCACTGAATTAGCCGATCATCAAATCCGGGTACAGTAATTCCAGTGAAACTCCTTTTGATGGATAATTGTCCATCAGGTAATCGAGAATTTCCGGGATATTATTATTGTATTGCAGCTCATTTCTCTGTTCTGTACCAATCCATTTCAAAAATTGGGAACAGAAACCGATATCAATTTTTTTCAGCACTGGAATACCAAATGTTTCAAGTGCGGCCGCATTACAAAACTGCTCATATTGTCCTTGTATAGGAATCACCATCAGTTTCTTACCCATGTGTAATACTTCCGCAGGTGTTTCAAATCCGGCACCTGTAATTACTCCAAAAGAATTGATCATGCTTTCATTAAAGAGGCGCTGATTTACCGGCAGTAGCTTTACGTTTTTATGTTCTTCCGGGCGACTGACCTGCCTGGAGAATACTTCAAACTTAAAAGCCCTGAGTTGCTGAAAAACCGGGATCAGCGATTGATCGCTGTAGGCAGAAAGATACACCGTGATATGTCCCATATTCCGGGGACTTGCCTGTAAAATATCCTTTTTAATTACGGGTTCAAAAATAAAGTCGTCGTACTTTTTGAAGTGCAGTCCTATATGCTGCGAAGCTCTGGCATAATTTTTTAAAAGCCACTCTCCGAAGAAATCCTGCTTTGCCGGTCGCGGTACCCGATCTGACTGAAAAGCCGCCTGGTGTCCAAGATTTACAGAGGGAACTTTTTTATACAGACATGACATCGCCGTAATAGATTCAAAATCATTGATAACCACATCGTAGTTTTCAACCGGCAGGTCTCTAACCTCTTTCCACAACCGCAATGGATTCAATTGGGAAGCAATACGATTATAATGTAATCCCCCGTTTGTATTGTAAAAAAGACTCAGCCCCTTGCTCCTGTACCGAACCGGTAACTCATTCTGCAACTGGGCATTGGCTCCGCTCAGGAATACATCCACTTTTCCATAGCGTTGCAGATATGGCAACAATTGCGCGGCCCGGCTGATATGTCCGTTTCCTGTAGCCTGTACTGCATAAAAAATCTTCATCCTTGTTTGTTTTTAGGGTTTATATCGCCAGCGATTGCACATAAAAATTCACTTCATCGGTCACGACAGTGAGTTCCGTTTTTTCAATTTCCAGTTTACTGTTGGCAAATTGTTTTTCATCGTAAGTGTAGATATGCCAGTCGTTCTGATAAAATTCAAGCGATGTCATATGCTCCACCCAATCACCGCTGTTCAGATACATCACTTTCCCTGCTTCCGTTTCCACCAGGCGTTTCTGTGGTTGATGGATATGTCCGCAGATGACATAATCATATTTCTTTTCGATGGCGATCTCGGCCGCAGTCATTTCAAAATCATTGATACGGATCACCGCTTTGTTCACACCGGCCATAATGGATTTGGATAAACTCACCCGTTCACGTCCCAACACCTTCATCACAGCATTGATTCCACGATTCAGCAACATCAGAAAACCATATCCATTGCTACCCAGTTTAGCCCAGAATTTCGCGGAGCCGCGGGTGGTATTGTCAAAAACATCACCATGAAAGATCCAGGTCATTTTGGAATTGATTTCAATCACCAGTTTATCAGTTAATTGAAAATTACCCAGTTCAACCCCGGAATACCTTCGCATAATCTCATCGTGGTTGCCGGTGATATAGATAACCCTGGTTCCTTTGGCCAGCATACAGAGAATTTCTTTCACCACTGCCATATGACTCGCCGGGAAATAATGTTTGCTGAACTGCCAGGCATCAATGATATCCCCATTAAGGATCAACATTTGAGGTGCGATGCTCTTGAGATAGTTCAGCACTTCCCTGGCTTTGGCTCCATAAGTACCCAGGTGGAGATCGGATAGGATGGCTACATCAAGGGGACGTCTTTCCATAATGGGATGTTTACCAAAATTGCCCAAAGGATATTACCCCCATGTAAACCATGTATTAAAGAATTGTAATGTCTGGCTTTGCAGTGGATGCGTTATTTTTGCGCTTCAAATTTTGGCAGCATGCATTTATCTGAACAAGAACTGATCCGAAGAGAGAAACTGAACCAGCTGCAGGAACTGGGCATTGACCCCTATCCTGCGCCACTTTACCCTGTCAATACCAACGCCGCATATATTAAAAGTCATTATAAAGGCGAAGAGAATAAAGCCGATTTCGCCGAAGTATGCCTGGCCGGCCGCATCATGAGTGTGCGCGATATGGGAAAAGCCAGTTTCGCGGTACTGCAGGACAGTACCGGTCGGATCCAGATTTATGTAAGACGTGATGATATTTGTCCGGGTGAGGACAAATCCCTCTATGATAAAGTCTGGAAACACCTTACCGACCTTGGAGATATTTTCGGGGTGAAAGGATTTGTTTTCACAACCAAAACCGGTGAAACATCTGTACATGTGACGGAACTCACCATGCTGACCAAATCGCTGAAACCACTGCCGGTGGTGAAAGAGGCTGATGGCCAAACATTCGACGAGGTTACGGATCCGGAGTTCAAATACCGCCAGCGCTATGCCGACCTGGTGATCAATCCGCAGGTGCGTGATACCTTCGTAAAGCGCAGCAAGATGATCAATACCATCCGCGATTTTCTGAATGATCGTGGAGCATTAGAAGTGGATACTCCGGTATTGCAGGCGATTCCTGGTGGTGCAGCGGCTCGCCCCTTTATCACACATCACAATGCGTTGGATGTTCCTTTTTATCTGCGTATTGCCAATGAATTATACCTGAAGCGTTGCATCGTTGGCGGGTTCGACTGGGTGTATGAGTTCAGCCGGAACTTCCGAAACGAGGGAATGGATCGCACCCATAATCCTGAGTTCACGATCCTGGAATGGTATACCGCCTATAAGGATTACAACTGGATGATGGAAACTACCGAGCAATTACTTGAGCAAGTAGCAATCGCATTGCATGGTACAACGGAAATTCCGGTGGGCGAAAAAATCATCAGTTTCAAAGCTCCTTTCAAACGCATTTCCATATTTGATGCAATCAAGGAGAATACAGGCATCGATATCAGTGAAAAAGATGAAGCGGGATTACGGGAAGTTTGCAAACAACTGAAGATTGATGTAGCTCCAACAATAGGAAAAGGCAAACTGATTGATGAGATTTTTGGTGATACCAGTGAGCACACTTATATACAGCCAACCTTTATAATTGATTACCCGGTGGAGATGAGTCCGCTTACAAAGAAACATCGCAGCAAACCCGGACTGGTAGAGCGTTTCGAGCTGATGATCAATGGAAAGGAAATCGCAAATGCGTATTCTGAATTAAATGATCCGATTGATCAGCGGGAACGCTTTGAAGAGCAGGTTAAACTAATGGAACGGGGCGATGACGAAGCTATGTTCATTGATCAGGATTTTCTCCGTGCACTTGAATATGGCATGCCACCAACCGCAGGAATTGGTATTGGAATTGATCGTCTGTGTATGTTACTGACCAACCAGCCGTCTATTCAGGATGTGCTGTTGTTCCCGCAGATGAGACCGGAAGCGTAAAAATGTGAGATGTCAGACGTGAGATGTGAGAAGAGGAATTCCGTCTCACTTCTCACGTCTGACGTCTCACTTCCTCATACAAACAAATCATTCATCAGCTTCTGGTTCGGATTCACGGCGTACTTGGTGAAATCTGTGATGCCTTCCGCGGAAAGGACTTCTTCATCAATAAAGAAGTTCCCGGTGCATTCAAAGGAAGGACGTTGCAGAATGTAATATGCCGCATCGGCTACAATTTCTGGAGTGCGGCTCCTTTGCATCAGAAAATCACCTCCCAACAGGTTTTCAACTGCAGCCGTTGCAATCGTGGTTTTAGGCCAGAGGGCATTGGCGGCAATACGATGGGGCTTTAATTCTTCTGCCAATCCGAAAACTACCATACTCATCCCGTACTTGCTCATCGTGTAAGCAAGGTGGGGAGCAAACCAGCGCGGATCCATATTCAGCGGTGGAGATAAATTCAGAATATGCGGATTGTGCGATTTCTTAAGATGCGGGATACAGGCTTTAGACATCAGGAAGGTTCCCCGCACATTGATCCCATGCATCAGGTCCCAGCGTTTGGCTTCGGTTTGTTCAGTTGGGGTTAAACTGATCGCACTGGCATTATTAATAAGTATATCAATACCACCTAATTCGGAAACTGTAGACTGAACCGCCTGTTCAATACTCTCTTCAAAACGGATATCCGCCTGCAGGGGAAGTACTTTTCCCGCTCCGGCTGCCTTTATATCTTCAGCAGCCGTATAAATGGTGCCTTCCAGTTTGGGATGGGGCTCCGCAGTTTTTGCAGCAATCGCAATATTGGCCCCATCTGCGGCTAATCGCATCGCAATGGCCTTTCCGATACCCCTGGAACCGCCCGTAATCAGGATGTTTTTATTCTTAAATGACATGACAAATCGTTTATTTTCAATATACTAACGAAAGTTAGGTGAGTTCTACCAAATTTCCTTTCGTAATTCTACGAAATCTCCAGTAAATCATGAAGCGGGCAAATTCAGCAATAGCACTCTTGTGCAGGTTGCAGGTGGTTTATACTTTTGTTATGTCAGTGATCGATATCAAATCACCCAAATCCTAAAGAAAAACCAGACCGATGTAAATCGGACATCCAAGATCCAAAAAAAACCAAGTATCCAAGATCCTAAAGGCGAAAGCCGAAAAACCAAGAGCATCACAATATCCAAGAAAAGACCAAGTATCCAATTATTCGGTAGAAAGACCAAGAAAAAACCAATGTTCCGAAGAAAGACCAAGTGATTCGATCTCGTTGACCTGACAAAGTAGTAAGTTTTTAGAATCCAGTATCAGATCCAATTCCTAGAGAATGACCACGTCCTGAAAAAAATTTGTACCTATCGATGGCCGAGACCCGTTGGTTCTGAACGTACAAAGAATTAAAAAACCCGATGCAGTCCATTGCATCGGGTTTTTTACTTTTATCACTCAAGCTGTCTGAAAGAGTTTAGAACCCGTTGGTTACCCAATGGGAAAATTAAGCGAGGTTGAGGAAGGGTTTATTTCCCATGATTTCGTCGATTCTTGCCAGTACTTGTGGTGTCAGCAATGGCAACACATCCAGGGCTTTCAGGTTGTCAACCAGCTGTTCTTTGCGGGTGGCCCCCAATATGGCAGTAGTTGTATTCGGGTTGGCCAGCGTCCAGGCGATCGCCAGGTTACCAATGGAAACGCCCAACTCCACAGCCAATTCATTCAGTTTTTTCAGTTTCGCGATTTTTTCTTCCTGCAGCCAGCGATCCCTGAGCCATTCAAATCCTTCAAGCCCCAGCCGGCTTCCTTCCGGCATGCCCTGAAGGTACTTTCCGGTCAGGAAACCCGCCGCCAGCGGACTCCAGATGGTGGTTCCCATTCCCACATTCTGAAATACTGGCAGGTAATCCTGTTCCATCTTCATACGTTCAAAGAGGTTATACTGAGGCTGTTCCACAACTGGACCAATCAGGCGGTATTGTTGCGCAACGCGATGGGCTTCCATGATTTCAGCACCACTCCACATGCTGGTACCCCAATAGAGTACCTTACCCTGGGTAATCAGGTTGTGCATGGTCCAAACCACTTCTTCAATCGGAACAGCGGGGTCGGGACGGTGACAGAAATAAAGATCCAGATAATCGGTCTGAAGTCGGTCCAGCGCCTCGTGACAGGCTTCCACTATATGTTTTCGGCTCAGGCCCGTTTGATTGGGTTTATTCTCCTTGCGCCAGCCGAAAAACACTTTGCTGGATAATACATAGGAACTACGATCCCAATCTTTGGTTTTTAGTACCCGGCCCATCATTTTTTCACTCTCACCAAGCGCATACCCCTCTGCATTATCAAAGAAATTGATTCCCTGTTCGTAGGCGATACTCATCAGTTCATTCGCAGTAGCATCACCAATTTGCTTGTGAAAACTTACCCAGCTACCAAAACTGAGTGCACTGAGTTGAAGGCCGGTTCGGCCCATGCGACGGTATATCATGAATTGCGTTTTAGTTTTCTTTTTTTGGCGGAACCGATGGTATGGGTTCAGCCACCGGAGCGGCGGGCGATTGACCCGTTGGGCGGGCAGGCGGGGTGTTCAGGGTATCAGTGGCAACACCAGTAGAATCTGCCGGGGTTGCGGGGCCAAACCCTCCTTTGGGTACCATCACCTGGCCTGTGATCTGTTTGATCAGGTACCAGTTGAACGACTGATCCGCCTCCAGTCCTTTCCCAAAGATAATTTTATCCGGCTGGTGGATCTGAACATCTTTATCAGTATAGAAAATTTCTTTGTTCTGATCCCACCATAGTTCCTCACATTTCAAGGTGTCTTTTCGGTTATTGAACACCAGCACACTATCCCGCAAAAATACTTTCTGCTCCGTCTCCCGGTAGCGGCCATACTTGGCAAACAGTTCACTTTGAACCAGGATGCTATCGTTATAAAAATCCACGTGCAAACTGTAGGGAAATTCAATATATGGAGAATCAGTCTGATACCGGTTCATCACAGGTGCCGTTAATTTGGCTTTCATCTTTCCTCCCTGGCTAAGATAACTCTCAATGGATTTTGCTTCTTCAACAGCAATCCGATTTTTGGAAAGTGCTTCCAGTTCTTCCTGGCTGTTTTCGCAGGCAGTCAGCAGCAGGCCAAAAAAAAGACAGCACCCTAACAGTGCTGTTAATTTTGACTTACTTATATCGTGACAAAAATTAGTCATATTTCCGCTTCACGAACCAGAGATCACTTAGGGTAGCGCCCAGTGAGATCCGGAACATATTTTCCTGGAGGCGTGTTTCTGGCGTACCTCTTCTTCCAAATTCAATGCCCAGGTTCAGCATGGTAAACTGATTACTGAATCGGTTTGGACGAACAGGAAAACCAAATCCCATGGTCACGGTGTACTTTTTCAACTCTTCACCTCCGTACCGGATATAATCGGTTCCGAGGTTAAAGCCGGCCCGGTAGGTTACCCTTCCCCAATAATTGGATCCGTATGCGCTCGGAATAAACTGCCCGCCGATACGAAACATATAAGTTGAACCAACCGAATCTTTGGCATCATAAAGCCGGAAGTCATCCCAGGAAGTGGTGGAATACTCTGCACCCAACATCCATTTATCCTGACGTTCAATGGTGAAACCGCCGGAATAGGTAGAAGGAAAAATAACAGTGCCCTGAACACCTTCCTCGCGGTAAACGGAATCCCTTATAAAAGTTCCTCCGGAAGCATCATATTCGAAAGTTTCCCGGATAATATCTCTATTAGCATTGTATTCGCTGGAGAAAGTGGCCGTTGCTCCTAATACCAACCTTATATCCTTACTTAGTTTAGCCCGGTACTGAATACCCGTATTAATTGACAAACCACCAAAATTGATCTTGGTCTGGTAATTTCCTTTGTAATAAACCACACTATCGTTGATAAAGGATTTGCGGGTTCCGAAGTCCTTGGTACCGAAGAAATAACCCAGGTTGGCTCCAATGCTGAAATTTCCAAAACCTTTACCCAATCCCATATAGGCCTGGTAAGATCCGCCCTTGCCCTGGTATAGCGTGAGGGTTGAATCTACGCTGTTTCCAGTTTCAGGATTGATTTCACGTCCATACGACTGAATCTGGTAGTTGATCCGGCTAATGGGTCTCAGGCCCAACACCATGGAAAAATTTCGTTTCCGACTAATTGGTACTCCTAACTGGAGGTAGGATATATTGGCGAAGGTGGCTTTGTATTTCTCGATAACATTCCGCTCCTGCAACACCTGATTTTCTACTTCGAAGCCAATATCGAAGGAGGTTGTTCTCAGCCGCGCATAGGAAGCAGGGTTCAGAAAATTGATGGATTGGGGTTTGAGGTAACGGGGAACACCCTGTTTTACATCATAACGCTCATCAAAATCAACATAACCGGTGGTAAGACCGCCCATTCCTCTGGTCACGATCGGGGTGGAAGGAACCAGGTTACCCCAGCCATAACGGGAGTACGGCGAGTTTTCCTGGGCATTGGTCACCATCCCACAAAACAGCAGTACGGTTAAGAGCAGAAGGTTTATTGGTTGTTTAATTACACTCACTGATCGCATACAGTCCTTTAAAGATTAAATTCTGGTCGGCAAATATCTTGTTTTTTAAGTGGGGGACAAAATAGGCCGAATTACCCCCGGTTAACAGCACGTTAAAGTTCCCATACCTTTCTTTGTAGGCATCAATGAAACCATCGATCTCTTTGGCCATGCCCAGAATCACGCCGCTGGTGATATTGGTGACCGTATCATAACCCACGAGGGGGAAATTCCAGTCTTCCTTAACCAGGGGCAGAAGGGCCGTATAATCTTTCAGGCTGCGAAACCGCATTTCCATACCGGGTGAAATACCCCCGCCCAGGAATTCATGGTTCCGATTTACAAAATTGTAGGTAATGGCCGTGCCAAGTGCGATGGCCAGGTTGTTTTTCCCAGGAAATAGATTAACGGAGGCAGCCACCAATGCGAGGCGGTCGGCACCGATTGTTTCGGGTTTGCCAACCGGTGTAGTAAAAGGCAGCCGGGTAAGGTGTGAAAGCTTATGAAAATGAGCCTTTTCTGCTAGAAGTACCTCCAACGAAGGCGGATGATTCATAACAGAGGAGAGGATGATTTTCTCTGCGGGAAATTCCTCCAGCAAGGGTGCAATCGCCGCAGGCTCAAGGCTTTCCAGCAAACGGACACCAGAAAATTCACCATTGGTGAAAATGGCCATTTTCTGGCGGGTATTTCCAAAATCAAAACAAAGCGTAATGCGCGCCATAAGGGATTTCGCTGGATTTACAACTCAAAATCGAGCGAAGATAGGTTTTTAAAATGGCCGTTGAGTTTAACTTTTTCCTTTAGCTGCTCCATTTCCGCCAGTACCGGTAATACCTTGGCAAGATGGCGCTTTAGATATTCCTGTCGCTGCAATTCATGCAGGAGGCTGAGTAATTCATATTCTTCCTGAACCGAAAGTCCGGCATGATGCGCCACATCATAACTAACCAGCAGCTCGTCCGGTTTATTAAATTTTTTATCCAGTTTAAGAACCTGATGCAATTCCCGGATACTGCTGATCAGTTTTCGCATCAGCTCGGGATTACCCCTACCCTCTACGTTTTGGGGATAATGAACAATGGCTCCGCTATACAATTTATCGGGAATGGATTTCACCACTTCCAGCACTTTAAAAACGGTGAGCCCTTCCGTTTCAATATCCATTTCTCCGTTGTCGTATAACTTGCTCACTTTTTTCACTCTTACCAGGGTTCCCCATTCACCCAGTTGATTGTTGAGCACGGTTGGAATGCCAAACATTTTATTGTCGGCCACACATTCCTGGATCAGTTGTTTATAACGAGGTTCAAAAATATGGAGGTTCAATTGTTCACCTGGAAACACCACGATACCAAGGGGAAATATCGGAACAAAATTGGTCATAAGCGTAAAGCAAACAATATTAAGAACAAAAGGCGATTCAAACCCGGATTCTGCAAGATTATCTACCTTCATCCTATGTGGGATCAACTTTTGTCAAAGATTTTACACGGCGATATTAAAAGCATTGCACGCTGCATTTCACTGATCGAAAATGAAGTTCCCGGTTATGAAGAATTGCTGAAGGCATTACCGCATCATACCACCCCAATCGTTGGAATTACAGGACCTCCGGGAGCCGGAAAATCAACCCTCGTGGATGCCCTGATTGGGGCACTGGTGCAGCAGGAAAAATCGGTAGCTGTTTTATGTGTGGACCCTTCATCACCCTTCCATCTTGGTGCTGTACTCGGCGATCGGATCCGGATGAGCAGCTGGTACAATCATCCTTCGGTTTTTATCCGATCGCTCGCTACACGGGGTTCTTTAGGAGGACTACATCCGCATATTATTGAGATAACGGAACTGTTAAAAGTAACTCCATTTGATTACATACTGGTGGAAACAGTAGGGGTAGGACAAAGTGAAATCGAAATAGTCGGTTTGGCAGATTGTACCACCGTGGTATTGGTTCCGGAAGCCGGTGATGAGATTCAGACCATGAAAGCAGGACTCATGGAAATTGCGGATATTTTTATTGTAAACAAAGCAGACCGGCCCGATGCGGATCTCTTCCTGCGCAATCTCCGCAGCATGCTTGCGCCTAGTTTCAGCAGACACTCCACGGAAGTTCCAATAATCAAAACAATTGCATCTCAAAAGCAGGGCATATCCGACTGGCTGCAGGCCATTGAAGCACATCTTGTCATACACAAAGAGTCAGATAAACGTGCCTGGCTACTCGCTGAACGCGCCTATCATCTTATCGAACGCAACCGCATGAAAGATGTAAATAAACAACGCTTGAAAGAAGCCATTGAAGATTTACAAAGGCGACATGCATTTAACCTGTATCAGTTTGTGCAGCAATTTTAAAACGTGAGATGTGAAATGTGAGACGTGAGACGTGAGATGTGAGACGTGAGAACGGAAAGACTTCCATCGTCTCACTTCTCACGTCTCACGTTTGACGTCTGACGTCTCACATTTGACGTCTCACATCTCACTTCCTCATTCACATCCTATCGGTGCCCCTGGTGGTATCACCGCATGCTGCGTAGGTTTTGCTTTATCCGGGGCTTTCATTCGTTCCAGTGCGTAATTATAATGGGCTTTTAAAGAAGTATCCGTTGTGCTTTTCAGGGAAGCTTCGAGCCATTCTTTTAACTCCCTGACTACTGCAGCACCCCGGGCGCGCGCCGGAATGGATAAGGATTCATTGACCGACCAGTTCAGCAGGTAGGTAAGCAATACCTGTTCTGTTTGTTGCTGGATCATTGCCTCCATTCCGGATTTTCGGTTAGCCTTAAAAGTTAGCTCTATCAGTTTCGTTGCCATTTCACCTGCGGAGAGTCCTCCCTGTTGTCCCTGGATTTCCATTCGATTGATGCGATCAGGATGAAAAATAAAAGAGAATGGCAGATCAGCCGCCGTTTCTGCAGGTGCGAGCGGATCGAAATTCAGTCCGCTTCGCTTGGTAAACAATTCGCGTGAGGCACTATACCCGGCCGGCCTTGGTGGAATCAATTGTAAAATCTTATCGGGTATTCTCAGCGCCGCAGGATCAAGGGTTTGCGCGATGGCATCCAGTGCTTTTAATTGCTCTTCTTTTGTCACCATTTTCATAGCCGGAGAACCATCTCCTTTTACAGCATAACTATAATAAACACCTCCCAGCAGTTTGGCAGCAGCTTCCACCTGGTAACGGTGATAAAAATATACCGGCACCAAAACATCTTCCAGCATTGCCATGGGAGTACCATTTCGAATGGAGTTGGCTCCAAATGCATCCAGTGCTTTTGTCCTGACCTTCATCACTTCTTTCAGTTCCGTTACTGCATCGGTTCCATTATCCCACAAATGCGCCTGCGGATGCGAACCACCGGGTGCACGGGCATCCCGGTCTGCGATGAACAGCAGTCCTTTTGCTGCACCATCCCGAAGCAGTTTATCAAGAGCTGAACTTTCATTGGTATTATCTGCAAACTGCGAGTATCCATAAGCGATAGCCAGCTTATCCCAGTCACCAATTTTGGTATCGTAGACTTCACTCATGTCAATCTCTCCTTTGGCAGTTAACCGGATGAGCGGATGAGGATAATCCATCACACTGGCCCTGTTATTGACACTGGAGGCATAGTTGTGCATGATTCCCAGTGTGTGTCCCACTTCATGTGCCGCCAGCTGTCTTAGTCTGGCCAGTGCCATTGACAACATTTTATCATTGGCAGGTACTCCCTTTTCAAATGGTGCCAGCAGTCCCTGGGCAATGAGATAATCTTGTCGAACCCTCAACGAACCAAGGGTAACATTACCTTTGATAATTTCTCCTGTACGGGGATCCGTAACCGATGCTCCGTAACTCCAGCCACGGGTAGAGCGATGCACCCAGTTGATCATATTATAACGGATATCCATAGGGTCTGCACCTTCCGGAAGCAGTTCCACCCGGAATGCATTTTTGAATCCGGCTGCCTCAAAGGCTTCATTCCACCAGCGGGCACCATCCAGCAATGCAGAACGGATTGGTTCAGGTGTGCCATTATCCAGGTAATAAACGATTGGCTTTACGGGCTCACTGATGGCCGCTTTGGGATTCTTTTTTTGAAGGCGGTGGCGCCTGATAAAATATTTTTCAATGGGCTCCGAAACTGGAGAGCTGTAATCATAATAGGAAATCGGAAAATAACCTGCACGCGGATCAAAGGCTCTTGGCCTGTACCCATCGTCTGGTAATTCAACAAAAGAATGATGCATGCGAAGGGATATGGCATCCGGGTTGGCGGCGACCGACCGCACCTGTGGTCCCACTTCACCATCATTATTAACCAGTGTTACAGTTGCTTCCAGTTCTGTGTTTTTCGGAAAGTTCTTTATCGCTTCGAAATAAATGCCACTCCGGGTTTTATCCGGAACAAATGATCCCTGTTTGGCAGAGCGGATACGGGTACCTGCTTTCATGGCATCCCGTAATAGAAAATCAGTAGCATCCACCAGGTAGGTATTGCCTGTTGCCGCTTCTATCGGGAAGCCCCATACAATGGATGAAGCAAAGGATTCTTCTACCGCTTTTCGCTCCAGCGCGTCTTTACTATTTGCCCGGTAGTCATAGTTGGGTTGATGCAAAAACAATTTTTTCCCGTTCCGCTTAAAACGGATTACATGCTGAGAACCAAGCAGCCCGCGATCCAGCCCGATATCATTGGATCCCAATCCGGCCGGCAGGGAAATGCAGTAAAGAATTTCCTGGTCGCGTTCAGTTATTTCCAGCCAGATTTTTCCATTGTCTTTATCTATATAAAAGGGGATAAACCCTGCTGCTTTTTCAAGACCTTTTGTTTTTTCCTCGATGGAGGGAAGAGCCTGTCCCAATGAAAACAAAGGAATCAGCAGCAGTAATAAAATGCGCATGATGGTGTGTTTTGTTAAAAATAAGGAAACGGGAGACAAAGGAGGCAAGGAAGAAAGGAAGAGGGAGGAATGGAAGACGGAGAAATGGAAGATGGCAAGGATGGAGAAGGAATCACTGGAGCAGCAAACGGAAGGAATGTGAGACAAAGGAGACAAGGGAGACGGGAAGCTAGAAAGAGATTACATGTATCAGAACATATCGCGGTTGGATTTCCACCAACGATAACCAATAAAGCCCATCAGCGCAAGAGGGGTAGCAGCGAGATAAATGATCCCGGAATTAAGGGCTTTGGCAGGCTTTTCGCCCATTTGCTGGGCTGTTTTTGTACAGATAGAGCACTGTGCTTCGGCAGCATTGGAAAGCACTACAACAAACAGGAGCATCATTGTCCATCTCACCAGTCGCATAACACAAATTTTGACAAATTTAGGGAAGCTTTTCCAATGGTGGATTATTTGCTTAACACCGGAGCGTTAAACACCGCATTCATCTTCATAAAATTGGTGGTTTCTTTCATCAGGGTGGAGCTTACCTGGTAGGTACCTTTTTCAGTTACACTATATTGAAGAAGGAGATCCGTTACCGGGAATTGACGTGGATCAATCACATGTAAAAATTTCACCTGCGAACTGGACACCAGTTCAACCGGTTTTTCGAGTGCCTGTTCCAGTATCTCCTGAACCAGCTGGATCATACATACTCCTGGCACGACAGGCTGCCCGGGAAAATGACCCTGAAAAATGGGGTGCTCCGCATTCCATAATAGTCCGGCTTTTACCATCCCATCCCCTTTTTCAAGAGCATGTATGGTGAAAAATTCGCCTGTGAGTATCATCGCTCGAGTTTTTTGAGTGCTATATTGAATGAAAAATTCAGATGTCTGATCTGTATTGAGTCCGGATTGCCAGTGCCCTGGTAGAAATAATTCAATCGCACTAATGGTTTTCTTGTAGAAGAAAGTTCCGCACCTACCAAATTTTGACAATTTTTATCCGTCAAATACCAGGCCTGTTTTTTGCCTTTTGAATAACCATGATAAAGATAGTTTCCGTGTTCAAGAATTCTTTCGGGTATTTTCCCCCTCTCCTGCATGAGCAGGATTTCAAAATCCTGTCGTAGTGCGGATATCACAGGTTTCCTGTTTAATTTTTTGAGGATATCAACGACTTTAAATTCACCATTTTCCCTGAATTCAAAATCAAAAAACTTTACTCCCATTTCCGTAGAGAAAACGATCCTGGTGGAAGAATCCGGCATCTTTTTAATCAGTAATAATCCACCCAGCGATCTACCGGTGATGTCTACCTGCGCTTTGTATAACTCATTCTGAAAACGGGGAGCCAGTTCCATCAAACAATCCTGCCTTACCGAAACCGGCGGATAACTGTTATAGATGGAACGGCAACTATTCATAACCGTTACCAGCAGTAATAGTAGAAACAGCTTATTTGTACTGGAAAACCGCATCGGGTATCGCCTGGTTGATTTCCTTGTTCTGAAAACTGATTAGGGTATTATCGCCCCCTTTTTCTATCATATTAATACTGGCTACCGAGTAATCTTTCCGATCGATCGTTACCAGGATGGTTGAAAAAAAGTCCTGCATATCCTTTGCTACCGGAACCATCTCCACCAGGTACTGCGATTTGTTTTCAAATGCCTTCACTTTGAAATCAGGATTCGTAAAAACCGTACCCTGCACACAGTCAATGGTCAATTGATTGATTTTCTGAAAGAGCTTATTGGAACGGGCTGACACTTTATTTTCCTTTTGCCCGTCTTTAATATAAATGTTCTTTCCATTTATAATCATCAGGTATTGAAAAGGATGTTGGTATTCCATGCGCACCTGGGTTTCCTTACGAAACCAGAATTTGCCCTTCGAAACAATTTTTTCTGCCAGCAGACTCAGATTTTTCTCCTGCGTGAAATCAGCGCGGATCGAATTTACCTGGGCCGACTTTGCCGTAAAAGAAGATTTAAACGATCCCAGATCCGGTATCGCTGTATATCCCTTATGCTGAGCATTCACCGCAGTTGCAGTGATAACCAGTATGACTAGAAATAATTTACGCATAAGCATCTTCGTTAATCAGTTGGTCAATTGGTACGATTTCATAACCCCTTGCTTTTACACCCTGCAGAAATTCCGGAAGCATCGCTGCAGTTATTGCCATGGTATCGTGAAACAAAATGATGGCTCCCGGCCTAAGCTCCTTCCACAGTTTTTCCAGTAATTTTTCCTGGTCTTTCGCTACCGTATCCAAAGACCGGATATTCCAGCCAATGGTTGTCATACCCGTTTTTTTTACTGCCTTCGCAAGATTAGGATTGGTTACTCCATAAGGCGGACGAAAATAGGTTGGCTTCCTTTTCGTGGCAGCATATATCAGCCTATTGGTTTGCTCCAGTTCTTCCTTCATTCGCCCCGGAGAATACAGATCAAATAAGGCATGATGGCTATAGCTGTGATTTCCGATGATATGCCCCTGTTCCACGATCCTGCTGGCCAGTTCGGGATATTGTTCCACCCTTTTTCCGATACAGAAAAAACAAGCCGGCACGTTTGCGGCAGACAGGCTATCCAGAATAGCAGCTGTATACTCCGGCAGCGGACCGTCATCAAAACTGATGGCAATTTGCCTTGCAGCTGTTTTTCCACTGCAAATTGATGGCATATAGAATTGTGAAGATACCCGGATACTGCCCCAGACTAACCCGCCTACATAGATCAATACCACTACAATCCCTGCCCATACCGGCAGGCCGATAAGCCAAATCGCCAATAAGGCGAGGATCACCAGTGCCGAACTTGTTTTAAAGGTCAGCATGCGGACAATAAGATAAATGAATGATAGCCGGATGGATCTGCCTGGTAAATCAGGATCCGCCCTGGCGAAAGAAGCTGCAATCCATCTACTTCCACTTTCCCTGCTTTCAACCACCAGGCTGCCAGCCAGCTGGCAAATGCAGTAGCTGTAGGATAGACACCACAATATTTTTTATAACGAATTACCGGCAGACCGTATCCCAAAACAGATGAAACTTTCGCATATTGATCAGCGTTGTAATCCATCTCTTCCTCACCGGACAGCAATAAATCTATTTGTCCGGATGCCTCTTGCAACAAAGCAGCAGCAAGATCCTGAAGCTCTTCCGGACCGGGATCAAATAGTGTGTACACCTGATCAACCCTGGCCCAGCTTTTCTCTGAAGCAGCATCAGTTACCAGATAATAGGCAGCACCTTCTCCTCCTGCCTGGTGACGATACAGGCCAAATCGTTCCAGGAGTGCATAACTATAATCGGTCAGTTCGTCTGCGGCACCTACCAAAACCGATGCACCCGGATGTTCGGTTAACCATAACCGTGCATCCTGGAGCGATCGTTCAAATGATTGTGCACGTTGAACATAAGTATTATTGTAAGAGTGGCATTTCAGTAACAATGCCACCTGGGCACCAACTGTATTATGGGTAGACTGTATAAATGCAGTTGGAGTCAGCATTTCCTCTCCGTTTTCAACCAGTCGTTTCAAAAAAATACCCGTGTCCTCCAGGCAGCCATAGGCAGTGCCGGTTATGATGGCATCCGGATTGGAAACACCGGCCTGACGAAGGGCATCCATCGCGGTAGCCACTCCCATCCTGATAACACGGCTCATCCGTCGGATCAGTTTGGGATCAATCAGGTTATTATAAGCTGGTTCATAAGCTGTCAGTCGGTTGCCTTCGCCGGGAATAAAAGAAATACCGGATGTCATTGCATCAAAAACCGGAAGGGGTGATATGGCGGAAGCTCCATTTATATACATGACTACCTCAGTGAGAATAATAAAGATGAACAATTACCACCAAATCCAAAGGAATTGGACAATACATGCTGTAATCCGTTTACAGTGCGGAGTTCGGTTACTACCACACCCGGATTTTCTATAACCGGATGCTGTATGCGCAAACAGGGAAACAAGAGTTGTTGCTCCAATGAAAAACAGGAGTAAATAGCTTCCAATCCGCCACAAGCTGCCAGCGTATGCCCGGTGTATCCCTTTGTAGTGCTCATAGCGGGATAGCGGTTTCCAAATACTCTTTCAATTGCAATGCTTTCGGAGGAATCATTGTTTTGCGTTCCGGTTCCATGCAGGTTGATATAGCCAACCTGATCCGGAGTAATTCCTGCCATTTCCAACGCCCCTTTCATAGCAAGAAAGGAGCCGGTACCGTCAGGTGATGAGGCGGTCTGGTGATGTGCATCATTGGCATTGGCATATCCCGCCACGCGAACCCGATAGTTACCTCCCAGGAGTTCCGCCGCTTTTTCACCAACCAACACCAGGAATCCCGCACCTTCACCCAGATTGAGTCCCCGGCGATTCTGATCAAAAGGTTGGCAAAGTTGCTGATCCAGAATCATCAGGGTGTTAAATCCATTCAGGGTAAACTTACTGAGGGCATCCGTTCCTCCCGCTATCACCACATCCAGTTCTCCCGCCTTCAGTAAACGTGCTCCCAGCATGATGGCATTAGCAGAAGAAGAACAGGCTGTACTGATTGTGTTTACATAATCTCTTATGCCTAGTGCCTGTGCAATTCGCTCAGTTGTTGCTCCTCCTTCATGCTGACGAACCATCCGGAGTTTACCACCTTTTCGGTTTTGGAGAAAAGCAGGGAAAAAATTTTCAGTAAGATCCATACCAGCAACGGTTGTAGAAGATATCAAACCAATTTTCAGTCGCTTTCCACTAACAGTATGGCGTACCCGATTTCCCTCCATCAATCCGGCTTCCTGTAAGGCTTCGCGCGCAGCAATAAACCCCAGCAGAGAACTCCTGCTATTGGTGCCCGTCCAACCGGCCATTTTACTTAGCTCTTCATTATCTGCCTTCACCTCTCCAGCCGGGAACAGGCCTGCATGGGCAGTTGAAAGATATTGGATAGAACCAATGCCTGTTTCTGCCTTCTTTAAGGTCTCCAGGTTTTCTTCCCGGTTTTTACCGATTGCCGAGATCGCACCCCTGCCCGCTATGTACACCGCCTGCTGCATATCAGCCTGCTTGCGGAGTTTGGTTGGCAAGAATGAAATCAGCCATCGTATCTACCGATTGAAATATTTTCGGCCCGTCTTCTGCATTAGCCAGTTTGATGCGGTATTTCTGCTGCATCAACACAATAAGTTCCAATGCATCGATGGAGTCAAGTCCCAGGCCTTCATTGAACAAGGGATCACTGGCTACAATATCAGCCGGTTGCACCTGTAAATTTAATTGCTCAATGATCTGCTGTTTTAATTCTTCAACTAACTGCTCCCTGTTCATGATCAAAATATTGATATACGTTTTTACTTGTAAATGGTATTGAATGTACTGAATCCTCCTGAACACCGGATACACTGTAGAGCGTTGCATTGTACTGCTCACCCAGAATATCTACCCAGCCAAATAAACAGGTATGGGTGTTTCCTTCATCAAATAGTGTCTGGACATAATTCACCATAAATTCAACCGGACAAAGATCGTCTATAAAAAATGCCTGCTCGCCCTTAAACCCATGGCGGATGCTGATTTCGCCGGTTACAATATTGGGAAGGGTGTAAACAAATACAGCGGGACTTGGAATTTCTTTTAGTTGTTCCACAAATTTCCGGTCTGTATCCAGGCTGGAGTGCCGGTTAGCCAAAACAACGGCCGAGCCAAACGGATCTGCCAGGTTACCACCCGGCATACCTAATGCCAATTCAGCAGCCAGCATGCCCAGTTTGGACAAGCGGTCCATCTTGAACCATTTTGGATATTCCATACCGATCTCCCGGTACAATGCCACAAGAAATTCATCCGTGGTGAGTTCCGGTTTTTCCAGGAAGATTTGCTGATTCCGAAAAGCCCGGTTCGAACCGATTTTCGCAGCTTTGTTTATCCAATAATTGCCTGACAGTTCCTTACTCATTCCTATCCTCTTCCAGTATTTGTTTCAACGTAAGTGTTCTTGCCAGTTTTTTTACCTGTCGGTTGTGTTCTCTGACAAAAGGATTTTCCTTGTCCCATACATAACCAGCCAATACCGAACAGATCATGTTCTTGATTTCCGGCTGCTGATTTTTTGAAAAGAAAATCGTATCCAGTGTACCGTCGTACCAGCAATTCACATAGGTACGAAAGGTGTTAACTCCCTGCATCATATGATCCATGTATTCTGTATCCCAATCCACTTCTTCTCCTTTCAATTTCCGTATCACCAGGTGCGCAGCGGTTTGGCTGGACACAGTTGCAAGGGTTACTCCGGAAGAAAAGATGGGATCCAGGAATTCGGTTACATTACCGGTTAATACAAATCCTTCGCCGTAAAATTTATCACAGGTAGCAGACCAGGACTCCAGCACTCTTACTTCAAACTGTTTCTCCGCACCACGGAATCGTTCAGCCAGGTAAGGTTCATCTTCCAACAGGGCATTGTACACCTCTTCATTTGTACCGCTGTAATTTGCAAAGAAAGAAGGATCACCCACATAGCCAACCGAAGTAATGCCAGACGCGAAAGGAATCACCCAGATCCAGACACCCGGTTTGTGCGTTACGATGGTGATCCGGTTGGGTTCATGTACAGTCTGCCTTTTTTCGTCCTTCATATGGCAGAAAAGCGCCTTTCTGCCGGGCAGAGAGGATGGCCTGTCCAACCCAAACAATTTAGGGATAACCCGTCCATATCCACTGCCATCCACAATAAATCTTGCACCAATGGTTGACGCTTCTCCATTTTTATCCACTACTGTTGTAATGGAGTCGGATCCTTTAAAGCGTATGTCCGTAACCGTTGTTTCATAATGCAATGGAATATCCATTGCTTCGCAGCAATCGGCAAGGGTTTTATCAAATTCAGCTCTTGGCACCTGCCAGGTCCAGCTCCATCCTTTAGTAAACTGATCGGCAAAGGAATAGTCACAAATCATACCATCCTTAACGAATTTCGCACCGTTCTTTTGCTGAAAGGATTTTGCTTTCACCGCTTCCAGGAAGCCCGCCTCTTCCAATGCTTCCATACATCGGGGTAAAAGGCTCTCACCAATTACAAAACGGGGAAATTTCATTTTTTCAACCATGATTACGTTGTACCCGGCTTGCTTGATGATGGAAGCAGCCACGGAACCGGAGGGACCGGCACCAATTACGAGCACATCTGTTTGTACATGTTTCACGTCGATTGTTTTAGGATTGAAATACTGGCTGTTGTTGGGTTATGCTTTACGGCAGATCAGCAGGGTATGCCCGCCCTCTCCGATATGATCGATCTGTTCTTCAATACAAAGTCCTGCATCATGAATACATTTCTTGAATACTTTCGAATCGTACATCTGGCTGTTACCATTGGCAAGTGCCGTAAAATAGAGGCTGGTCATCTGCACACTGAAAGCTGCTCCCTCAAAACGCTGGCAATCCCAGAAATTCTCAAGAATAAATACATATCCATTTTCATCGATGGCCTCATAACAGCGTTTAAGGATAGACGTTATTTCTGAATCAGAAAAGCAATCCAGAAACTGGCTCATCCAGATACCATCATGCCCTTTTGGGAATTGCTGGTTCTCATCCAGGATATTCACCGGATGAAAGGTTATGCGGTCTTCCAGTCCAAGCTCCCTGATTTTTGCCTGCGCCATCGATACCTGCCCGGGCAGATCCATTATGGTAACATAAATGTCCGGTGCATACTGTGCGCAGGAAATAGACCATTTCCCGGTATTTCCACCGATGTCAATGATCTTCTTTACCCCGGTTGCAAATACCATGGGCAGCACCAAAGGAAAAGATCCGTCCGAATAATAATGGTCAAATTCAAACCAGCTTTTCTGCACCTGTGGTGGAAGTTTGGAAAGCGCTTCATAAATCGTATTCCATTCGCCGAATACCTTCAGTCCTTCCGGTTTGCCGGTTGCAATACTTTCCTCCAATGATGCCAATCCGTCGTAACATACATCATCAATAAAATTCATATTCACATTCGTCAACGGATCAGACAGGAGAAAGAAACCCATTTTGGTAATGGTGTACTTGTCTTCATTCAGCAGAAACGCACCCATCCCAAGTCCTGCTTCCATCAGCACTCTTGCCCCATAGTGTGATAATCCCGACCGGGAAGCAGCTTCTTCTATGGTAATACCAGCTTTCCCAGCATCACGAATTACCTGTAATAATCCATTCTTGCGCATGGCCTGTGCCGCCTGGAACATAACGGGACCAAAAGCGACCCGCTGTGCAGCTTCTTTTGCTTCAACTGCTGTTAATCTGTCTTTAGAAAAATGATTCATGTTGGATACTACTATTGGGTTGTTGTTTTCGAAAAGACAAGGGCGGCATTACATCCTCCAAATCCCGAGCCTGTTTTTATAAAATGTTGAAGGGGTACCCCCTTCATTAAGCTTGTTGATATGGTCACAGGTGCGCTTACACCATGGCTGGAATATCCTACTGATGGAAGGATCCAGCCACGCTGAAAAGCCTCCATTGAGATGACTGATTCGATCAGTCCGGCTGCTCCGAGCGTATGCCCGAAACTGGCCTTCAGACTGAAGGCAGGTACTTTTTCAAGTTCTGCCTGCTGAAACGCTTTCGATTCCATTTCATCATTGTAGGGTGTAGCAGTACCATGAGCAGAGATAAATCCGATTTCATTTGAAGAAACACCCGCCTGCTTCATGGCATTTTTAATTGCATGTGCCATTTCCGCACCGGTTCGTGATGGACCTGAAATATGATTGGCATCATTGGTTGTAGCACCGCCACTTACGGCCAGGCAGGTACCGGCAGGTTCTGTACTTAACAAAACAGTTGCCGCGCCTTCACCCAGGTTCAGCCCGTTCCGCTCTTTATCAAATGGCTTGCATACGGATGTACTCAAGGCCTGGAATGATTTGAAACCGGCTATTATAAAGGGGCTGATAGAATCGGCTCCTGCTACTACTGCACGTTTATATTGACCTGATTGTAGCAATCTTTTTGCAACCAGCAAGGCAGTCATCCCGGATATACAGGCATTGGAAACAATCAGTGGGCGCCTGTGATAATTCAACAGCAATCCCAGCTTTTTTGCCGATTCATGTAATCCGACACGCTCAGCTGCTGCTTCGTTTCCCTCCTGCAATTCCCCGATATTTCCCTTGGTAGAAGCCAGAATCAAAACTGTTGCCGGATCATTCAGTGTAAAGTTGGTAGTTGCAATGGCAGCCTCGATAGAATGTAACAAAAGCGCTTCGAAATGGGTAATATCCGTATCATAGGGCGCCCTTATTTGCTTCCATTGCTCTTCACTGAACAAAGCCCCGCAAATACCCTGGCCCTGGAAAACCTGGTGAAGATTATCTGTTACCGCCGATTTTCCGGAAGCAATAGCATCCAGGTTGGCAGCGGTACCGCTTCCCAATGGTGTTACCATATGATGAGCTACGATATATGCGGGACGCGTTTTCATTTTTAGCCGGCACCTAAATGTTTTTGCTTCCACGCTTCGAAAAAAGGCGGATTGATAAGTTGCAGATTATTTTCGGGATGATCCAGAAATACCTGAGTTGTGGAACCTTTCGCTACCAGTTCCTTTGTAACGGCATTGTATAACCGATAAATAAATTGCAACTTGGCAGCATGACAGGGAATAAATTCCGTTTCAATTATTACACGGTCGCCATACTTAAGTGATTTCTTATAATCCAGGTCAATCTTAACTACAGGAACTGAATATCCATGTTTGTAAATATCCAGGTAACTTAGTCCGAATGCCTGACCAAAAGCTTCACGCCCGTCTTCAAAATAACGAACATAATGACCGTGCCAAACAATGCCAAGCGGATCAGCTTCATTAAAGCGTACGGCAATTTCTCTGGTAAACGAAAGGGTTCCTTTATTCATAGGTTATAGCTCAGGACCCGAAGCTGGAGCGCCAGGACTTGAGTTTTGATTTTTTAATGGTTTGCATGGCTTTATAAATCGTGCTGGCATAATAGTTCCGGAAGCCAAAACCACCGGCTTTTTCTACCATACGCTCTGTGTACAAAACTTTTTTTGTAGCCATGTCGATGAATGTAATATACATGGATGCTGCTTCGGCAGGCTTACTTAGTGATTCCATGATTACTACAAGGCCTACACCTTTTTTGCCTGAAAGATCATATTTGTTCACCATACCCTGGATATCCGACTCTTTCAGATGTGTTTCGTCTGCAGTAGAAGTGCTGCTGATATCTTTTTCATCCACTTTTTCATTGATAGCAGTAACGGCAGCGATATCATTGGAGATGTTTCCGCGATCCAGGTATTTGGGCCAGTCGAATTTCTTGGGCTCTGCAATAATTACCTGGTTGATGCCAGGGAAATGACGGTTCTTAATATCTGAAGCAGTTGCAGCAAAGTCATTGATCACTTTAGTCCTGGAAAAATCTACCCCCAGGTAAGTCATCGGTGTAGCTTCATTCAGAATATCTGCTTTTTTCTGTGCGAACAATGAATTAGTAGAAAACAGAAAGATGCCGCATAAAAGGAATAAGAGATTTTTTTTCATGGTTGTAGTATTAATGGTTATGATTTGGGTTCCTGTAGAAAAATTTTCATTTCACAGGAGGCCAGCAGCTGATCATCCCGGTACACTGTTCCTTCAACAATCGATACATTAAAAACTGCATTGACCTGCCTGGTGATCGTTTTCAATTGGGCTCCAACTTCGGGTAGTGAATGGATTTCAAGGTTCTTAATGGCTCCTATAAAACCTACCAAAACCGGTCCATTTCCTTGCAAAGCTTTATATCCAGCCCCTGCCGCTGCTGTTTGGGCGATATTTTCAACCAATAAAGCAGCAGTCGCTTTTCCGTTATGGGTCAGGATATTGGAGGGTAGGATTTCAAAACTTGTTTCAGTAGAGAAAGGATCATCTGCAACCAGCGCGTCTATCATCACAAATGGAGGTCGTTGTGGTAAAATAGAGGCCAGTTGATCTTTGCTTAGTAGTATCATGCTTTCCAGAAATCGTAAAAATTAAACCATTGGGTTGGATAAAGACTGATTTTTTTCTCCGTCTCCATCACAAAATCCTGCAGCGCTTTCAATATTCTTTCCTGTTTTGCACCTTCTCTGTACAAGACAGGTGGACTGGCAAAAAAATGATAGTGCTTGTTAGATTCCTTAAAAGCATACACAAAACTAACCGGAACCTGCAGGCTGGCCGCCAGTAAAAAGGGACCAGCCGGAAAATTAGCGGTTTTCCCCAGGAATTGGGTGGATATTGTTTTATTTCCCTCCAGAAAACGATCTGCATGCATACATACCAGTTCATTTCTTTGAAGGGCTTCATTGATAGCAAAAATATGGCTGAGATCCTCCCGGATAATGATCAGCTTCATATTCCTGCCACCAGTTACTTTTTCCAGGTAGGCTTTGATCTGCTCCTGCTCCCCATCGTACATAACCACATTAATAGGTGCCTTCAGTCGCTTCAACAGGTGTCCGGCGATTTCCCAATTGCCCATGTGTGCACTGAGCAACAATCCGCCTTTACCCTCTTTCACCATCTGGTGCAGCCATTCTTCTCCATCAAAATCATACGTGAAGGGGGTATTTAACCCTGCCATCACAGCTACTTTATCAATCAGGGTCTGACCAAAATGATAATAGGTTCGGTATATAGCCCTGGTTGCCTTCCCACGGGAATAAGCAAGTCGCTCCTTAAAATAAATATTCAGCGCCCTGGTAGATTTCCTGGAAAACAGAAAATACCAGGCTGCAACAAATCGGAGAAGACCATAGGCGGGAGCTAATCCCAACCGCTTTAAAACCACAACGAAAATCCGGTAACCCAGCGGAAGGGCCTGGGATCTTCCCTGCCAGCTTGCCATTATACTAGTTCTTTAGTATGGATGCGGCGGGCGGTATAATCGTAAAAATCCTGAATGGTTTCAATGGAAGTAAAATCCTCTGGTTTCACTTTGAATCCAAAATGATGTTCCAGCACTACCACCATATCGATATAATCAAGGCTGTCCAGCTCAAGAGTTGCTTTGAGGTTCGCTTCAGAGGTAATTTTTTCCGCGTCCACTTCAAATTCCTCTACCAGGAGGTAATTAATCTTCTCAATAAGTTGCTCCATTGTCATAGCGGCGAAATTAAGTCGGTTAAGGTTTTTTATATTCCAGAAAAGGATAAAACGTCGATAATTGGTGATTAATTGTCGTATTTCTTTACGATCAGCGATGAGTTGGTTCCACCGAAGCCGAAAGAATTGGACAGAAAACAACTGAATTCTGTATCGATTGTTTTGGTTACCAGGTTAATACGAGCCGAATCTTCATCGGGCTCTTCAAAATTTATATTGGGAGCGATAAAATTATTTTGCATCATCAGCATTGAATATACGATCTCACTGGCCCCGGCCATCCAGCACTCATGACCAGTCATGGATTTGGTGGAACTCACATAAGGACGCGTAGCCCCAAATACCTCATGAATCGCCCTTGCTTCACTGCTGTCGCCTGCGGGAGTTGAGGTGGCATGTGCATTTATGTAGAAGATTTCCTTTGATTCAATGCCTGCATCCTTCAACGCCATGGTCAGCGCTCTGACCGGACCATCCACTGTTGGGTTGGAAATATGTTCCCCATTGGATGAGAACCCATATCCCACCACTTCTGCCAAAATATTCGCCCCCCTGGCCAACGCTGAATCCAGGCTTTCCAGAATAACCGTAGCCGCTCCACCCGATGGTATCAATCCATCCCGGTTTTTATCAAATGGACGGGAAGCTCTTGTAGGATCGTTCTCGCGAATAGAGAAAGCAGAAAGGGCGTCAAAACTGCCCATGGAATAAATATTGATCTCCTGTGCACCGCCACAGATCACCGCTTCCTGCAATCCGGATTTAATAAAATGATAACCCAACCCGATCGCATGACTACCGCTTGCACAGGCCGCACTCACAGTAAAATTCACACCTTTAAGCCGGAAGATGGTTGCCAGGTTCATGGTAACGGTGGAATTCATCACCTGGAATACGGAACCTGAGCCCACCAGGGTGGTATCCTTTTTTTCCCGCATCAGATCGGTACCGGTTACGACCGGTTCAGCAGAACTGTCGTTACCATATAAAACACCAATGATCATGCGATCCAGCATTTCATCGGTTATACCTGCCTGTTGGAGTGCTTCCAATGTAGCCATATACGCATACTCACCCTGCTGAGGCAGCATGATACGCGCCCGCCTGTCTAACAGTCCCTTCAGATTAGGCCGCTCTACAAATCCGGTCAAGCCGGAGCGGTAGCCAAATTCCTTCCGGGCAGGATCCAGGATAATACCAGATTTTCCTTCGTACAGGGATTGCTTCACCTCATCCTTGTTCTTGCCGATACAGGAATAAATCCCCATGCCAGTAATCACTACTCTCTTCATGCCAGTTACGTATATAGTCCTCCGTTGATTGATAAAACGGTGCCTGTAATATAACCAGAATCCGGCGAAGCCAAAAATGCGACGGCATGTGCCACTTCCTCGGGTTTTCCAAAGCGCTGTACAGGAATCATTGCTTTTAATTCCTGCTCATTAAGTCCTTCCGTCATATCCGTTTGGATGAATCCCGGAGCTACTGCATTAACAGTAACTCCCCGCTTGGCAACTTCCTGGGCAAGGGCCTTGGTTGCACCAATCACACCGGCTTTCGCAGCAGAATAATTTGCTTGTCCCGGCATACCCTTTAAGCCTGATAAAGACACCACATTGATGATTCTTCCCATCCTCCTCATCAGCATTCCGCTCAGCACTTCGCGGGTTACATAAAAAAATGCATCCAGGCTGGTCGCCCGCACCGATTCCCATTGCTCATCTTTCATCCACATCATCAGGGTATCATCTTTAATGCCGGCATTGTTGACCAGCACTTCAATCGGATTTTCTTTGTTGGCTTCGATCCATCCACCCAGCACGGTTTTTATCTGCTCCTTATCAGCCACATCAAAGGCCAGTAACTCACCGGTGCTGCCTGCAGCTTTAATCGCTTCCAGGGTTTCTTCAGCCGCAACTTTATTTCCTTTGTAATTCACCAGTACATGATAGCCCAATCCGGCCATTTTAATACAGATGGCGCGACCAATACCACGGGATCCCCCGGTTACCAATGCAGATTTCATACGCGTATTATTGTTGTTGACGGATGGCCTTACTCACAACCGGCTCTGATTTCTCAAAATAAGCCCTCACTTTAGCGATGGCTTTATACCTGGGCGCATCGTCCACAAAACTGGGGAAAATGGCATTTATTTCTTCATACAATCCCTTTGTCGCAGAAGCCATGCGATCCTGGCATTTCAGGTAATCCACGGCATGCAGCAGCGTGATCATCTGGATCACCAAAACTTCAAAGGAATTATTGATCACCCGACGGGTTAGCAGGGCCGCATTGGAACCCATGCTCACGATGTCCTGGTTATCATTGTTATTGGGGATGCTATGTATGTACATTGGGTTGCTGAAAGTCTGGTTTTCAGCAACCGTAGAAGTAGCTGTAAACTGCATTCCCTGGATACCAAAATTCAGTCCCAGTGTTCCCAGGTTCATGAATGGCGGAAATTTTTCATTCAGCCTGGCATTCAGCAGGTAATTCAACTGCCTTTCGCTCAGCATGCTCAGCTTGGTGATCGCGATCTTCAGTTTGTCCATTTCCAGCGATACATAATCGCCATGGAAATTACCTCCATGGAAAATATTTGCATTCTCATGGTCAATGATCGGGTTATCATTTACGGAGTTGAATTCCGCTACAATAACTTTTTCAGCCTGTTCTATGGTGTCAAGAATAGGCCCGAGTACCTGCGTGATACAACGAAGTGAATAATACTCCTGCACCTTGTCTTCAAACACATCCTGATCCATTTTATCTCCTTCGTACAGATGCTTTTTACGGCTGCGGATCATATGACTGTCGCCCAGCAGGGAACGCATCATTTTGGCAACGGCCTGCTGACCGGGATGGTGTTTTACATGGTTCAGCTCATGCGAGAAATGATCATCGTAGGCTTCTACTACTTCGTTGGTCATGGCTGATAAAAACACCGACCATTCCAGGAGCTTTTTCGCCTGCAGCAGATTAACCAGTGCAATGCCCGTCATGGCTGACGTTCCATTGATGAGTGCCAGTCCCTCACGCACATGAATCTTCAGTGGCTGGATCGAAAGTTCAGCAAATACTTCTTCGGTAGGCCTGATTACACCCTGGTACCACACATCCCCTTCTCCAATAAGGGTAAGTGCCAGGTGAGCCAATTGAACCAGGTCTCCGCTTGCTCCTACCCCACCATGTTCATAGATAACAGGGTAGACTTTTTTATTGAGCAATTCAACCAGCAGTTCCACCAGTTCCGGATGGACACCGGAATAACCCTGCAGGAAATTATTCAGCCGGGCCAATAGTAATCCGCGCACCAGGGTGGGGTCAATCGGCTGACCGCTACCGGTACTGTGACTACGAATCAGGTTGTATTGAAGCGCATTCAGGTTTTGCTCGCTGATCCGGTATTGGGCCATCGGGCCAAAGCCGGTATTGATACCATAAATGATTTTATTGGAAGCGAAGCCTTTGAGAAAATCATGGTTCTTCGCAACATTTTCCAGAATGGAAGAGTGCACGGAAACCGGCCTTTCTTCCAGCACGATTTTCCGAAAATCGGATAGGGTCAGTTGCTTTTCGATCGTAAAATTTGTCACGTTCTAGTGGTATTGAAAGGGCTCAAAAATAGGTATTATGCATAAAATTGCCGCAATTAGCGGTGATCGATCAATTTCTGCGGCTTTCTGCCGCCCTCAGGAAACTGAAGTGCCTGCAATTCCGCAGTGGAGGCCAAAATTATTTCAGGGATCACCCTTAAATGGGATCTCAGTTTTTCCCGGATTGTGGTTAACAGGCTTTCGGAGGGTTCAGGAATGTCGAGGTGCAGACGTACCTCGTCCAGGTCGTATTCACTGCTTCTCAGCTCAACTACGTATTCCCGGATGGCCCGGATCTCGCTAAGCAGGTCATAGATCGCCGGAGGATAAAGCGTAGTCCCTTTGAACTTAATCATTTGCTGTCTTCTTCCGATCACCCCACTCAGGCGGATTGTATTCCGCCCACAGGAACAGGGAGTCGCATATTGAATGCAAATATCCCCGGTCTTGTATCGTACCAGTGGCATGCCTTCCACACCCAATGTAGTAATGGTTACCTCACCGGGTTCTCCGGGTTTTACCGCCTGGTTGTTTTCATCCAGCAACTCCACTATTATTAATTCGGGGTTGAGATGACCGCCACTGCCTGCCTCACATTCAGTAAATGCAGTTTGCATTTCTGTGGAAGCATAAGTGCCATAAAGTTGAATATTCCAGGCATCTGTAATCCGATTGGCAAGCCGGTTGGGCATACCATCGGGCTGGCGAATGGTTTCCCCGATACAGATGGCTTTCCGAACCGAACTGGTATTCAGATTTATACCATTGGCCTCGGCATATTCAATGAGTTTGACCAGGAAGGATGGCACACCTACAATAACAGTGGGGTTTAACCGCTGAATGGTAGACCACTGGAGGAAGGGGGCACCCGGACCAACCCTCACCAGGGAAGCGCCCAATTTGCGAATCCCCATATAATAGGCAATCCCGGCCATAAACTGGCGGTCGAGGGTTAACATGAGCTGGTAGGTATCGGCTGCCGTGCCACCGGCCATTTTAAAAGAACAAAGTTCATTGTAGGCGAGTCGGTCCAGGTCTTTTTCCGTTAAGGCGATGGTTACCGGAGCGCCCAGGGTACCCGAACTCGACATATACTCCGCAATTTCAGTACGCGGCACGCAACAGAAATCCCAGTTCCTCAATTGCAATTCTTCTTTGGTAGTAACCGGAAGCTGTTGCAGATCTTCCAGATTCCTGATATCGGCCGGATTTATTCCACAAGCGGCAAAGCGTTCCTGATAAAAAGGGGAATTTGCAGCAACATATTGAATCAGTTCCTGCAATTTTTTTTCCTGCAGGGAGCTGATTTGCTCAGCATGATTAAATGAAATTTCGGGTGAATTCATACGATTGTTGAAAACTCAGGTTTCCAGCAGTACCACTGCGGTAGCCATGGATTTTTGGTGCGACAAAGATACATGTATACGCCGGATGCTGCGACCGGCAACTGTTTGAGCGGTTTGTCCAAGCAGGTTGATCTGCGGCTGCCCCTGTTCGTTATGTATGATTTCTATTTCATGAAAAGCGGTTCCATTTATCCATCCGGTACCCAGTGCTTTCAGAAAAGCTTCTTTGGCTGCAAACCTTGCAGCATAATGCTGGTAAGGGTTGGCCTGCTTTTCGCAATAGGCAATTTCCCCGGCCGAAAAAACCAGTTGGCGGAAACCTTCCTTACCCTGCAGGCTTCGCTGAATCCGATCCGTTTCCACCAGGTCGATGCCGGTTCCTACAATCATTAAATATGCTTATGCTCCAAAACTACTCCAATTTTTGAAACCTCTGAAATGCAGAAAACCTGAGCAGAAACACCTATTTCGTGTTACTGCTCAGGTTTATACGCTTCTTTAAGTATCCTCCTACTTCTTGGTCAAATCAATTAATTTGAATTCAACTTCATAGGTTCCGGGCACAAAGGCCCTGAATACAAATCTCGGATTTGCAGAATAAGTACCATCCGGGAAACTGGTCTGATTATCGTGCGTAAAGAGATTAGCAGGAATCCTGTAGTAATAATTGAAGCCATTTCCAAGTGAACTTAAAGGAAAGGGCACAACTCCATAAGAAAACTCCATGCGATCATCATACAAGTCCGTAGCCAGTGAATAATCCTGCATAGTTTGGAGGAAAGGCTGTGGCGGATTATTGCCGGGATAGGGTCTCCGCTGAATTTCGTTGGCTTTAGGATTAAATGTCACGCCATTTTTATCCATGAATCGCACAACTACTTTATTAGGAGCATCTGCTGTTCTTTTAATAGTTACTTCTGGATTTAATAAATTTGAACCAGTATTTTCATCACCAACCTTGATCATTCTGTTATAGGGTGTTCCTATTTCAGGATGTGCTTCATAAGGTTTGGCGTCAACCAGGTCAAATTTTCCAATCTTTTCATACACTTTTGTACCACCGGCATTAGAAATTTCAAGATCAAACTCATATTGACCTAATGGAACGTAAATAGTAGTAAAATTCGCTTCCAGCTGGCCACTTACAGGATTTATAACGATCGGGTTTACCTGCATCTCCTTTTGCTTGGCACCAATCAGTTCAAGCGTAGTATCACTTTTAGGATCATACAAACCAGTCCACCCTTTTATTTCATACTGCTTAGAAAAAACGGAATCCATAACTGCCCCTGTTACCCTGTTGTACACATGAAGCAATTTTACTGTAACTGGTCTGCTGGATCCGTCAAAGTTAAGCGCAGAGCTCACTTTGACTCTTCCCCTCTGTATTATAATTGGGTCTTCTTCATATCGAATGATCGGACTTAAAAACCCATCATCCAGCTTTTTACAGCCGGTATTAGCAAGCACTCCTGAAAGAAGGAGGAGCATATATAAATATGTTAGTTTTTTCATTACCTGATTTTTACTTTCTGAAAAACAATGTGTGTTGATTATTCAGGACATGGATCATACCCGAATTGGATTGTATTCCGGATGTCTGCACACGCTCCCTTTTACCCAGGGTGCTTGGAATATTCTGAGCAACAATGGGAGGAGCTATCGGACCGAACAGAAAAGTGTAATAAACAATCCTGGGTATGGTTGAGACATTCGGATTATAACCAAGCGCCGGATCGCGGGTTTCTTCATATGAAACAACAACCTGGCTGCCAGGCAGCATGGTTCCAAAAAGCTTTCCGTTCTGGGTCATCGTGGAATAGTCTATACTTTCCCCAACAATGTAAGCGTCAATAGAATCCCTGAATTTGGGGAGCTCATACTTTATCATTGAGTCAATAGTCCATTTTCTGAAAGGATCAATGTTTTGTTCTTCCGCCACTCTTTTATTCAGATAACCATTGATTGAATAATCAGTTGGTGCAAAAAAACTGATCCCGGGTTTATTGATTTTCTCCTTCACACCGGCAGCATCTACCAGTAATAATAAGGTGTCAAATAAACCCTGAGAATTTGACTTTAAATAATCATAGGTAGTCATGTCAACTTTTGCATTGTGCTTTGAACCACCAATGAAATAATCATCGCGCTTACAGGAACAAAAAAACATGACCAGCGCGCCAAACAATACTGTTGTATGTATGATCTTCTTCATAGTTATTAAGTTTAATGATTTTTCCACCATTCATTTTGTGTTAACAGCGGATCCTGTGGTAAAAGTGTTCGCATGTTCAAAGGCCAGTAATATCCTTTTTTACTAATTCTTTCCTGGGTATACGCATCAGGAAATAATTCTACCAATTTTCCCATGCGAATTAAATCGAAAGCCAAAACTCCTTCCCCCATTAGTTCACGGTATCTTTCATAAATCAATTCGAAATAAAGAGCATCTCCGCTTAGTGTAACTTCTTCTAAACCGGCTCTTTCTTTTACTTCGTTTAACAATTGAAGAGCCAGTCCCTCGTTTCCAAGATGATAGGCTGCTTCCGCCTTTAACAGTATGATATCTGCTAGGCGGATCAATACCAGGTTATTGTCCACAACATATGTCTGTGGCCTGGAAGGGTCAAAATAATTTACGTTACTGTATTTAAGCAAAGCTGGTGTTCCGGTATTTATGAGTCCAATCGTAGATTTAAACCGCTCATCTACAGCCGTATCGTAAAGCTGATATGCCAACTCAGCATTGACATTCCAACTGGTCCAGGATGCTTTTCCTCTTACAAGCGGATCATGCAAAAAATTGCCAAAGAAAAAATCAGTTGCTTCTGTATTGGCATCATCATGTTTCATAAACATTTCCAGAATCGATTCCTGGGAATTACCCATCCAGATGCTTGAATAATTTTCAGTTGATTCGAGTGCATATTGGTTCGATACTATTACACTATCACAATAACGTGAAGCATTGGCATAGTCTTTCTTCCAGGCATACACCTGTGCCAATAAGGCAAAAGCTGCGCCTTTATCTGCCCTCGTTTTACCAAGACCTGTTTGTGCATTAAAGGATAATAACTGAGTAGCTTTCTGAAGATCTTCAATGCAATAGTCTATCGCTTCTGCTTCACTTGATCTTCCGATGGGCTGTACTTTTGTAGGATCTTTCACTGATTCTCTGGTTATTACAGGATCACCCCAAACCCTTGTAAGGTAGAAATAGGTAAAGGCTCTTAAAAAATGGCCTTCTCCCAGTAATTGATTCTTTTCTTCCTGGCCACCATTGAACTTGTCAACATCAATTTTTTCTGTATTTTCTATAATCAGATGGGTCTGATTGACAGCTCGGTAAAACCTTGTCCAGTTGTGTAAGCTTTGTTCAAGATAAGGGGCATAACTGTAGGTGAAACGTCTTTCATAAAGCAAATCCTGGTAATTCCAGAATGTACCACCATCAAGCCTGAACGCATCCGTTGGCAGATCACCAAATACAAAATAACTGCGTTCATCTCTGAAAGCGGAACGGAGAATGCCATATGCACCGCTTACCGATTTTTCAACATTGCTTCCATTTGTCCAGAAAACCTGATCGTATGTGGCATCTTTAGGTTCAAGATAAATGTATTTTCTGCAGGAACTGGTCATTACCAATATTGCGATTAGTAAAACCAGCGCCGGGTAGATGCCTGTTTTTCCCGGCAATATATTAAACGGTTTCATTTTCATGATAACAATGAATTAGATTAAAATAATACTTCAAAACCAAGGGTGTACTTTCTTGGAAGCGGATAAGCCGTACCGCGGTATTCACCTTGCGGACTAACCAATTCTGCATCCGGAACATTTGCCTTTTGGAAATTGTAGATATTGTCCACTATGCTGTACAACCGAATATTCTGAACACCCAGTTTCTGAACAAGCGCCCTGTTGAAATTGTAGCCCAAACTAATATTCCTGATTTTAAAATAGCTACCGTTCTCATTCCACATGGTGCTGAAAGGAAGGAATTGATAATAATTAGGACCATATGGACTCAGGCTTGGAAAGCTGGCAGCATTGTCATCTCCCTTTGTTGCATCACCTGGAACCCAGTAATTAAACTGGCTAAGATCAGGAAGGCGCTGGGCCGCAAAATTATTGATGCCTCCAAAATTCCAAACATTCTGAAACTGGGAAGAAAGATGGTTGTTAATGATATCTCTGCCAATAGTATAGGTACAGAGGATTCCAAGCGAGAAATTTTTGTAAGTAAACTCATTGTACAATCCTCCTGTGAGTTTGGGATTTGGATTCCCAGTTGCAACCAGATCCCCTTTTGCTTCACCCTTATCTTCATCGCTCCACACATCCCAGTCATTGTTCACATCTTCCCAAATAGGAAATCCTGGACGTACGGGATAATAGGTTTTAAAATAACTGATCGGCTGGCCAGTAAGCGGATTAACCGGAATCTGGGCCTGGTTGTTATATACACCGGAATAACGCATTTGAGCCCAGGTATAAATCGGCTGACCAACCGCAAAAATCATTTCCTGGTTGTAATTGTAACTATTTGTAAAGAAAGTTCTATTGCCATTTGGTAAAGATGATATCCTGTTTTTATTGAACGACATATTCAGATTGGTCGTCCACTGAACAGGACTTGATTTACCAAGATTTCTGGTTTGCAACTGAATGTCAATCCCTTCATTAAGGATATTAAGCGAGGCATTATACGTTTGTGACGTATAACCTGTAAAGAACGGGAAAGGCAGATTCAATATCGGGTTCATTGAATTTCTCCGATAAAAATCCACTGTCAGATTCACCCTGTTCTTGAACATAAATAAATCAAAACCAATATTTGTCTGATCTGATTTATTCCAGGTCAGGTTAGGAAGTGTAACTGGTTTCTGAAAAGAGGGAGTTGCCATGATCGTACCATTGTACAAGCCCTGGTTTACATCCCAAACATTATAGGGAGCATAAAAATCATCAGGCATTGAACCAGATAATCCGTAACTACCACGGATTTTTAATAAATCAATCCATGAAACATTCTGCAGAAACTTTTCATCTGATACAATATAAGCAGCAGAAACAGCCGGGAAATATCCCCACTTGGAATCATTTCCGAATCTGGAGCTGGCATCCCCTCTCCAGGAAAGATTCAAAATGTATTTCTGATCATAGTCATAAGATAACTGACCCATGAAAGATAATAATCCTGCCTGTTGAGCATACGAATAACCAAATAGATTACGTTGCTGAATACCTGAAACAACCTGGATATTGTCATCAGGAACATCAAATCCTTCAATCACTGACCCGGATTTATCATCCAATTGAAAACTTTGCGTCAATACCATTCCGAAATTGTGTTTGTCGCCAATGGTTTTTGTGCCAGTTAAGATGTTGGCCAGATAATATTGCATGTAATTATTCTGAAAAGAGCCCGCATAGGACCTTCCATCAGGTGTAATTTCTCCGGGCTGAAATCTGTTTCGTTTATCAGTTGTAGAACTTAATGAACCCTGGAAAGAATACTGAATACCTTTTACGATATCGTAGTTAGCCTGTACATAAGCTGAGAAGGCATCAGTTTGGTTTTTATCTTTTTGTTTATCATAGCCCCCATAATAAAACTCTTTGTCGGCATCTGATAACGCATAAAAGGTTGCCGGCATAGTAGCTGCATTAATCGGAACGATATCATTACGCCCCCTGCCTAACCCTCTTTTACGATCTGACCTGGTTGCATTCAGATTTAGATTGACATTGAATTTTTTAGACACTTTGAAATCAAAATTTCCACGAATGGAATAACGCTTAAAACCGGTTTGACGAATAATCCCATCTTCATCATAGTAGTTGATACCCAGACGATAATTCAATAAATCACTACCTGCAGATATGTTTACGTCGGCATTGTTTATTAAACCACTTTGATAAAAAAGATCCTGCCAATCAGTAGCATTATTAAAAGCCGGGTTAAGACTGTCAGATAGAACCTGAGGAATATTTGACAGATTTTGATAGGTTCCATAATCACGCATGAGTCCCAGTTTTTGCCAACGTTCTTCTGCGCCAGCTACTGTACGCATGAGATTTGGCTTCTGCGTAAGTCCTGTATAATAAGAAAAACGCATCTGCGGTTTTCCTGCTTTTCCACGCTTTGTTTTAATAACAATTACACCATTAGCACCACGGGATCCCCAAACTGCAGTAGCAGCCGCATCCTTTTGAACAACAATACTTTCGATGTCGTTCACATTAATTCCGGCAAGATAGTTGGTACCAGTACTTGCTGAACTTTCAAGGTCAGTGATTGAAATAGGAATACCATCAATCACATACAACGGCGTACTTAATGTTCTTGCATCATCAACACCAGAATTGAGGTCAGTTACAATGGTTGAATTACCTCTTACAGTAAAGGTATTACGCACGCCAGGTTCACCAGAAAAATTCTGAATGTTAATGCCTGAAACTTTTCCCTGTAAAAGTTGATCGAAACTAGGTGCAGGCATATTTTCAATGGATTTACCAGATACCACCTGAACAGCCGAAGTTGTCTTTTTTAACGACTGCTTTTGATATCCTACTACCACCACATCACTTAGTTGTTTATTACTCTTTTCCGTCAAACGCAGTACTAAATTCTGTTGCCCCTCACCAATGGATACTCTGGCAGTCTCAAAGTCAACAAATGAAATAGTGATTGTTTGCTTACCTGGTGGCAATTGCATCTTGAATCTGCCATCTGCATCTGATAGAACAGAACGGTTGGCTCCAATTAGTGTGATGGTTGCCCCTTCTAGCGGCTGGCCAGTCTTCTGTTCGAGGACCACCCCTGTAATCTGTCGTTCCTGTGCCCATAATTCCGATGATGGGCATAGCACACAAAGTGCAGCTAAAAGCAGTTGTACAACCACTTGTAATCTCACAAGCATAGTTTAGCAGTTTGTTTTGAAATTGTTTATACAGAACTAAATTAATTGCAAAGCATTCTTATTCGGTATGTGACCGATTCAATGAGAGAACACCAATCAACACGCAAACGATTGAAATTTGTAATCAAACGTTTGCGCTATTTTTTCAAATTATGATATAACCCAAGGAACAAAAATTAAGCAATCGTTTGCATTCGCAGTCTCTGTAAAGTCGCGATAGTTTCATAAAAAAAAGAATGCAGAAATTCAAGCTCATCGTCAGTTTACTTCTACTATCCATTTCAGTTTTTGCACAATTAAAATATGAGAACTGGCGGGCATTGGGTCCCTTTTCCATTCATAAATCAACCGGAGAAACAAGTGCACCAGGCCTAGGAGTATATCGTACTATTGACATTCATCCAACAAAACCGGATCATATTTTTATTGGTGGAATGTCTTCGGGAATATGGTTGAGCACTGATAAAGGAATTACCTGGAAATGTGTTACCGCAGAACTCCCTGTTGAAAATGTCAAAAAAATTCAAATCGCACCATCCAATCCCAAAATTGTTTATGCAGCCAGTACGGTAGGTATTTTGAAATCAGAAAATGGTGGTTTGAATTGGAAATTCACCAGTTTGAATATTTTGCAAAAACTACCATGTCCCGACCGGCAGAAACTAAATGATGACAGAACCTTACTCACAGTATCTCCAAGGAATGAAAATGAATTAATCGCAGCAGTCAATGACAGCCTGTACAAATCAGTAGACGGCGGGCTTAACTGGAATTTGATCAAACCCGACTGGTTATGTCAGTTTCTTGAATACCATCCAGGATCAGGGGAAATTATTTATAGCGGTGGTGCAAATAAAAAAACGCCTAATGCTTTTTCTATTATCCGGTCAACCAATGGCGGCAATAATTTTACTTCAGTTACGAAAGGACTACCAGATACATCAAAACTAGTGCGTCTCCACGATATTACAGCTTCAGTTAGCCTTGCGGATCCCGACAAATTGTACGTAACAATTTTTGGAGATGCCATGGTTCCTACCACTGTAAAAAAGGAAAATAAAAAACAACTGGCGGGAACTTTTCTGGTAAGTAAAGACAAAGGGAAAAGTTTTCAATTGGTTCCACAGGCCAATAATTATAGAATGATTGATTCGCATTTTTCCTTATTCCATCCGTACAGTGCCGATGAAAATAAAAACGAGTACAATTTCGATTATGCGGATAAGTCCTTCTGGCAAGGAAATTTCCAGCAGGTTGGTTGGGCAACCGCTTTTGCCATTTCAGATAAAGATCCTAAAACCATGGTGCTGGCAGGTTCGGGCGCAGCCCTTAGTACAGATGGCGGCACTACATGGAATTATCTAAGAAAGCAAGGCAATTACCATATCCATGGAGATATTCAGCATGCGAAAATTATTGGTAATGATGTCTGGCTGGTAAACGATGGTGGAGTTAATCATATTGATTTGCAAACCAGGGTTCAAACCAGACTGGAGGGCTATAGCGGACAGGATCTTTGGGGTTTCAGTACTTCTTTTAAATCAGAGGTAATGGCAATTGGAGTAGACCATAGTGGTACCATGATTTATGATGAAAAAATTTATGGAAAAGACTGGTATCACTTTGGTGGTGGCGATGCAATGACTGCATCTGTTAACCCTTTTGACGATAGATATATCTATGCTACTCCTTATAACCATCAAATCATTAAACGACCTAAATTTTTAAGAGATGAGGCAACTTCAGTTCCATCTCCCATCAGCTTTGGTTATATCCCCTACAGGAATGTTGAATTTCACCCTACCAATATTTATTCTTTTTATGCTGTTGATGAGGATAAACCTCATTGGAGATATGATACCTGCAGAATCGTTTTTACACCGGATAATGGGAAAACAATTGACACCTTATTGGAATTTCCTAAAAAAGCATATGGCAAAAGAGTACGATTGAGTGTCAGTAATCCGGAATATGTATATGCAATTTGCAACAAACCTTCCTTAGTTTATAAAAGCATGGATGCCGGAAAAACCTGGCAACTTATTACACCCGACCACGAAAAAGCAATTAAATATGGATTTTCGGATATTGTTATCGATGACCGGGATCCCAATCATCTATTTCTCACTGTGTCTGGATTTCAAAATGAAATAAAAGTACTGGAGTCGAAAAATGGAGGGCAAAGCTGGTCGGATTTCCGCAGTCAATCCTTACCTAAAAATGAAATTCTTACAGCAGCATTTCAACGGGGAACAAAAGGAGGTATTTACCTTGGATGTTACCCAGGAGTCTTTTATACAAGTGAAAACCTGAATTCCTGGGAACCAGTAGGTAAGGGTCTTCCTTATAGCTCTGTAAATTTTTTGATGATAAACTACGACAAACAGCTCCTTCGAATTGGTACACACCGCGGACTTTTTGAAACATCGCTGGTTGAAGAAAACAGTCCCAAGGCGCTCTTTGCTTTGAATAAAACAAAATTGCCTTCAGGAAAGAGTGATGAATGGAAGGTGTTTTTCTACGATCATTCGGCGATCGCTGGAAAAGGAAGCAGTTGGAAATGGGAATTCCCAGGTTCCGTTCAGGGAAGTTCTTTCGAACAAAATCCTATTATAGATTATGAAACAGCCAAACCAGGCAAATACTCCGTTCGTTTGACTATAACCGACTCAAAAGGGGTTTCAGACAGTTTTGAATGGAAAGATGCTATAGAAGTGAAATACAATTATCCCTGGAATTTGCGGGAGAGAAAACTGGAATAAGTGCAGTTTTTACAGATTGTGGACTATTTTTAGTCCACAATCTGTAAAAATGAAGTTGGCTTTTCTGATTCTTTCCCTCGTACTGGCAATTTCTTCGCCTGTGGTTGCTCAACCAAAGACCTCACCATTGGTTCCTATTGAACTGGAATGGACCCTGCTTACCAACAATTTCAACCAGGAATTTAATGCACTTAACCAGCTAAAGTTGACGAATATTGGTAAAACAGCGTTTCCTGCAACTGGCTGGACTATTTATTTTTCCTGTAGCCGGGAAGCTGTACCTACCAGTTCAAACGGGTTGCGGATTGAACATGTAAATGGAGATTTATACCGCCTCTTCCCGGTAGAAGGAGCACTCCCGCTTAAAAGGGGAAATGCAGTAAGTTTTCAGTACCCTACAATCGGTCATTCATTAAATCACTCTGCTGCCCCCAATGGCATCTACCTGGTTTGGGACAAGGAGCCCATGAAGGGATACAATCTTGCCGGTATAAAGCATGGTCGTTTCAGTGACACAACCATCAACTATATAACGCATGAAGATCTCTACGTGAAATATGCATCGGCAACCCTGCAATCAATTAATACGCCTGCTATAATTCCCAGTCCTCTTAGCATGATTGCAGGCAATGGTAGTTTCAGCTTTGATGCCCAGACTACCATTTTTACCGATCCTACCTTTGGTTCAGAAGCAAATTATTTGTCGCAGCAGGGAATTCATTTGTTTGGAAAAGCGCTGCCGGTAAGTTCGGCTAGCCCAGACAGTAAGGGAGCCATTCAGTTGAAAAAAAACAACCTGTCCGGAGAGGCTTATGAACTGTCTGTACAGCCGGATGGTGTTATCATAAGTGCCGGAACAGGCGCGGGAATATTTTATGGAATCCAGAGTTTGCAGGCAATGATACCCGCGGTTCAATGGAAGAATAAAGCCGGTAGCATACAGGTTCAGTCAGTGGAAATAAAAGATGCGCCCCGATTCGGATTTCGAAGCCTGATGATTGATATCGCCCGAAATTTTCAGCCAAAGCAGGAACTTCTTCGCATGCTCGACCTGATGTCGATTTATAAATTGAATGCCCTTCACCTCCACTTCAATGACGATGAAGGCTGGCGGATTGAAATGCCTTCTTTTCCAGAGCTGACGGCCATTGGATCACAGAGAGGTCATCCGCTGGACAGCAAAAACAACCTGCCTCCCTCCTATGGGGCCGGACCAGAGACCGGTAAATTATCTGCGAGCGGATTTTATTCACGGGCAGATTTTATTGACATCCTGCGCTATGCCAAAGCTCGTCATATTCAGATCATACCTGAAATTGAAACACCCGGTCATGCAAGAGCGGCTATCAAATCAATGGATGCACGTTACCGGAAATTTATGGCAGAAGGAAACAAAGCAGAGGCACTGAAGTATTTACTGAGAGACACAATGGATCAGTCGAAATACAGTACTGCACAAGCCTGGACAGATAACGTGATGTGTGTGGCACTTCCATCAGTTTATACTTTCATAGAGCAGGTAGTAGATGACATTAGAGGTATTTATAAAGAAGCCGATGCTCCATTGACAACTATTCACATGGGTGGGGATGAAGTACCGGCCGGCGTATGGGAAGGTTCACCGGAATGTAAAGCCCTTATTGAAAAAGATCCAACGCTGGAAAATGTGGATGATCTCTGGTACTATTATTTTACCAAAGTGCAGAAAATTCTTGAGAAGCGTGGACTGGAATTATCGGGTTGGGAAGAAGTAGGCATGCGGAAGACAAAACTGCAGGGACAATCGAAGCTGATTGTAAATCCGCGACTGGCAAATGAAGGTTACCGGTTACATGTTTGGAATAATATGGTGGGTTGGGGTAATGAAGACTTGCCCTACCGACTCGCAAATGCAGGATATAAAGTGATTCTGTCTCCTGTAAGCAATTATTACTTCGACATGTCCTACCTGAGATCACCCGACGAGCCTGGTTACTATTGGGGAGGATTTACAGATGCAGACAAACCATTCTATTTTATTCCGTACGATTATTTCCGCAATACAAAAGAAGATGCAGCAGGTAATCCGGTTAAAGCAGATGCATTTGTTGGCAAGGACCGGCTAACCGATTTCGGTAAATCAAATATTGTTGGCTTGCAGGGATTGATCTGGTCAGAAACACTGCGCAGTGAAGCAAACCTGGAATACATGATCCTGCCGAAATTATTGGGCTTGTCAGAACGTGCCTGGTCAAAAGACCCGGAATGGGCAACCTCCGCTGATCCAGCTAAAGCCGCGGAAGGTTATGCGGCAGACTGGAATCGTTTTGCCAATCAGGTTGGTCAGCAGGAATTACCAAAGCTTGATTATTATGCAGGCGGGTTTGCCTATCGCGTACCACCGCCGGGTATGAAAATCGAGAATGGTAAGCTGTTGCTGAATGTTCAGTTTCCGGGAATGAAAATCCGATATACAACAGATGGTTCAGAACCCACAGAAAAATCAATGGAGTATACCGGACCGATCGAGATACAGAAAGGTGTTAAAGCAAAAGTGTTTACCAGTTCAGGCCGTAGTTCAAGAACAAGCAGCTGGTAAGAATTATTGTTTGCTTGCATTTATGGAAAGGGCACTGTATTTTGATCTCTATAAGAAAAAAACCGCCATGAGAACAGCCCTTATCCTATTATGCAGTACCCTGCTTACGCTTGCAGGATATTCCCAAGCTAACGAGAGTGCTATTAAAACGCTTTTGGAAGAAGGTGTAAAATTACATAATGAAGGAAAATTCCAGGAAGCTATTGCAAAATATGATGCTGCACTAAGTTTAGAGAAAAATAACGTTGCAGCTAACCTTGAAAAGGCACTAACATTATTTTCCCTTGAAAATTACAAGGAAGCAGCTGAAATCTGTAAAAGAACAATTAAAAAGAATAAAGGCAATTCCGATCTCTCCTCGGGTTATGTTACTCTTGGAAATTCATTAGATCAATTAGGAAAACAAAAAGAGGCATTAAAAATATATGATGAGGGCATTTCTCAGTTTCCCAATTATTACCAGTTACACTTTAATAAAGGCGTTACCCTTGCTGGAATGAATCAGCCAAATGAAGCCTTGCAAAGTTTCGAAAAAGCAGTGCAGGTTAATCCGCTTCATGCCAGTTCTCATAATGGCATTGCGCGAATGAATAAGAGTTTAAAAAAGCCGGTTCAATCTTATTTGGCATTTGCAAGATTTATAACTATTGAACCCGCATCACAAAGAACAAGTGATAATTTCAAACTTATGAGTAGTCTCTTCTCCGCGGCAACAAAAAAAACCGGAGAAAATAGCATGACTATAAACATTAGTGCAGATCTGTTTACATCTGCTTTAAACAAGTCTGACAATAATTTTTCAACTACCGAATTATTAATGTTTCTCAATGAGGGATTAAATACTGATTCAGTCCGTCTTATATTGTCACCTGTTAAAAAATTCCAGAATCAACTGGAAACAATGATTAGTTCGTTAAAAGAACAAAAGCAATCAGGTACCGGTTTTTACTGGAGTTACTATGTACCCTATTTTATTGAAATGAAAGAAAAGGGATTTACTGAAGTGTTTTCATACATTGCTTTTGTAACTACAGGTGAAGAATACATTCAAGAATGGATTACAGAAAATGAATCAATTGTAGAAAACTTCCTGGAGTGGTCAAATAATTATAAGTGGCCTGAATAATCAATCATACAATTTTTTAGAAAAAACGCCTTCAGCATCCAGTCGTATTCCAATTGTAAATACAGATGGTTCTCTCGAGCCAAGTGCAGCTGTTCCATTCGCTATTCGGGCTTCCGAGTAAAATTTTAACAGCCTAAAGGGTTGATACGCTGCTCCGGCAATTATGTATCTTCTTTTAAACGCTGCATTTATGGGTCGTTCGCCTCTGGATGTAAAGATATCTGTATCGGGTTGGTAATAATTTCCGCCCAGAAGTACTGATACTTTCTTCCAGTGATAATTGAAGTACAGCTCTCCACCCACTGCTTCAAAAACAACCACCGGATTGCTGATTCCATTCACCGGATCAATAATCCTTCCATTAACCGCATCTCCGTTTTGTTGCCTTGATAAAAGTCCGGCTATTTCCCAATTGCCAGCTCTGTAGTTTACTCCTGCCGCATAATACCGGGGGTTTCCTTTCAATCCAATAAACTCTCCTGAATTGATAAGGGAGGGATTTAAAAAAGACTGGTTAACAACAATTCCAAATTTTAACTGCTCAATAAGCTGAACCTGTAAATTAAATGCTAATCCATCCAGCCAACGGTTATTATTGCTGTTGAGAAACTGGAATTGTGCTCCGTAAGAAAACCTGCCGGTACTATTCCGGTAGGTCAATGCCTGATCTGCTCTGCCCGTTCCGGTATAACCCCCATCTGTACCCGCAGTATAAGTGGCACTTGCGCCACCCCCGAATACATTGAACCGATCGGTATAACCTGTGATATCATAATAGATGCTGCGCTGCTTTCCCAAAACAACAGTACCCCATTTGCCCAGGTCAACTCCCATGTATCCCAGTCTGCTGGACAATAGCTGGCGGTCCTGGTTACGATCGGCTTGCAGGTACCCACCCGTTGTGCTGGCACTTAGGTTAAAAGATGTTGCCGACCGGAACATATTTACCTGCATTTCGAGTCCGGCAAAATACCGGATCCCCTTCCGTATTGCGCTGATTTCAAAACCCAGGCGGGAAGCATTTTCCTGGATTTCCACCTCTTTATTATACGCCGCAAAATGCCCCCGGAAACTGCCATACAGCCTGAATTGAACAGCCGTACTGTCCCTGCTTTCAGTGGCTGGTTGAGCTAAGAGCTGACTAACAGGTAACAATAAAAAACAAAGAAAAAATTTTCCCATTCGATCATTCATATAATAAATTTCACGTATATAAATAATATATAGTAATTTTTCATATCTCATTTTCCACCAAAATATTTATATATGAAAATTTATCTGGCTGAATTCATTGGCACCTGCTGGCTGGTGATCGGAGGATGTGGCAGTGCGGTATTGGCTGCAGCATTTCCGGGAGTTGGCATTGGCTTGCTGGGAGTTTCACTGGCATTTGGGTTAACAGTACTAACTATTGCTTATGCTTTGGGTCCTATTTCTGGTGCACACCTGAATCCTGCTGTAACCATAGGATTAGTTGCTGCCGGGAAGTTTGAAGCCCGGCTGGCGCCCATGTATATACTCGCACAGGTGTTGGGAGCCATACTGGGAGCAGCATTTTTGTATGTGGTAGTTACCGGCAATGGATCCCAGATTGGTGATTTTGCGGCAAACGGATACAGAGAACATTCTCCCGGAAAATATGGTTTAAAAGCAGCGCTGGCAACAGAGTTCGTAATGACCGCCATGTTTCTTTTTATTATTCTCGGAGCAACTGCAAAACGTGCAGCAAATGGCTTTGCAGGCATTGCAATTGGTCTGGCGCTTAGCCTGATTCATCTTATTTCCATACCGGTTACCAACACATCTGTGAATCCGGCACGCAGTATCAGTCAGGCTGTTTTTGTAGGAGGATGGGCTATAGAACAACTTTGGCTGTTTATTCTGATTCCAATTATCGGAGCCGCTGTAGCCGGACTCTCATACAAATACCTGTTGGATGAGCCAACCTGATCAAAACCAACTGCGGTTTTTATTTTACAATAATCTCATCGGTATACAACCAGGCAGGCTGTCCTTTTCTGATATGCCAGGATGGTAACTGCAACATACTCTCCGCATGCACTTTTATATATCTTGCTTTGGTACGGTTAAAGGTTGCACGGAAGGTGTGAAAAGGAACGTTGATGATGGTTGGATTCTCAAACGGGTTCGGATTATGAGGGTTCTCAATTTTTTGTGCTGCACCATAGGTTTGGCCATCCACGGATGTAGCATAGCTAACAAAGGAGGGTAAAACAAGCAGATTCCAATCTGCCTGGGCTTGTACGTTCAGAAAATCCATAGATACTGAATTGATGGTCATCAGTTTTCCCAAATCAAGTACAAAATCCATATGCTGCCCTTTATAAGCGACCCAATGTATATCCGGATTGCTCCATGATTCATAAGAACCCAGGACTCCATCCGTCAAAGCTGAAATTGCTGCCTGGCTCTTTTCAGGAAAACTAATAGGAATGATACGTTTACCAACTGAAATAACCTTATCCATTTCTTCCATCCCTTTAAAAATCCTGTTATAGGATTGAAGAAAATCATCAGGAGGTGTGCTTCTTTCCTGAAGCCTGGTAACTCCATCTTCTTTGCACAGTTGAACAAATTCTTTTACCAAATTTTTCATTTCAGGCTTTACAATTATCTTTTTGTCGGATATGCGTTTAAACATACTTCTTGCTGTGTCCAGCTCATTTCTTCCAATCTGTATCTCTGCATACATGATGGGTAACCTCGCAATCCTTACCCTTTTAAGTAACTCCGCATTGTTCTTGACTGCTGCCTCTGCCTGATCAAAAATTCGGTTATACTGCTGCATCATTTCTATCGACAACCAGGATTCTTTTGCATCACTTGGTCCGCCGAAAATATTGAGTTGCGCTCCACTTTTTAAAAGCGATTCCCGCATACTGTCAATATATAACCGGATGTATTTACCAGCTGGCCCATAATAACCATCCAAATATTCATTAATGATGGAATTGTCATCTGCATCCGGGTCGTACATCAGCTTACTGATAAGATAGGCGCGCAGGCCAGCCATTTCGCCCCCGGCCTGGGCATTGGCTTGCATAAACAAAGCGTTGACCCGATTCTCTTTATAAAATTGAATATTCGGTTTAATCGTGTGAAGATTTGGAAACGGACTCACCAGGTTAGTGAACTGAATATTGTAATCCCAAATCAGAATATTATTCGTCAACTTACCCCAATCGGTCAGGTCCTTTGAGAATGCAGGATCAGTAGTATAAACAGGTAAGTGCCGCCTGCTTTCAATATTACAAAGCATAATATTGACATTCGGTTCAATGGTAATATTGGCCGGTGCTTTTCTCGAATACCAATAGGCGAGTGTTGAAATAATTTTCCCTGGAAACTTCTTCGCTACCTGGTTCACAAAATAAATGATGGAGCCACTGGGAACACCCCCATATTGATTATTAAGACTGGTACATTCTGTACATTGGCAATGCTGATCGTTGTCATTCTGGCTTACCGACCAGTAAATGGCCGCAGGTTTTTCATTTATTTTTTTCTGCAACTTGTTTACTACTGTTTCCAGCACCTGTGGATTCGATAAGCAAATTTGTGTTCCTGGCAACCGGTTGCCATTAATCAATGAAAAATATTCCGGATGCGTTGTTCCGAATTCATCAGGTGGAACCAACTCGTTAAACGTGTGTACAAATAATCCCCATACTTCTCTGGATGAAAGCTTATGCCAGTTGCTATAGGCAGGGTCACGTGTGTCTTTATAGTTGGTTGTACGGTATTTTAGAAATGGAACATGTACTATTTCTTTTTCCGGAAACTGAATGCTTGCAGCCTTCGGAACAAACGTGGCAGTTGAGGTAAATTTTCTAAAACCAATCAATTCCAGGAAATGATATACCGCATACAGTACTCCCTGCTCACCACCTCCTGCAAGTATGAGATTCCTCCCTTCAGGTTTGATTAAGATACTGTCCTGCTCAAGCTTTCGGGCAACAATTTCAGTCCTGGCCTGGCGGGTATTTCCAATAAAAAAAGCAGGTTCGGACTTATACTCACTCTCCTTAACTATTGGAAGACTGAAATCTGATAGTTGAAGTAACTGCTGACGCAATTGTTCCGCAGCTTCCATTTCAATCTTGTTTGCATTATCAGGAACTACCAGCTGATAGGTTACCCAATTGTTTTTTTCTTCTCCAAAAACAGCATGAATTGGAAAAAGAAAAATACCACCCGTCAGCAAACCAGCTTCCTTTAAGAAACCCTGCCTTGATATTTTTTTGATTGAATTGTCTCTCATACAGTGAATATAGGCCATTGAATGAACAAGAATGAGTCAATAATTACCCATAACTTAAACTAATTTAATGCCTTATTTTAATCAGTATGAAACCACTTCAAGTTGCTTCGCTCTTCCTGATAGCTGCCGGAATTTTCTCCTGCTCTCCAAGTGTTAAGGAAAATCTGTATACCCCTGCCAGTACGGTGGCTATTACCGAAACGGATACACCTGATTCCATCCTGCTGAAAGCAGCCCATGTAGTGCCTACCGATAACCAATACGAAGCATTGAAAAATGAGTTCATCGCCTTTATTCACTTTGGTCCAAATACCTTCACCCGTATGGAATGGGGCAATGGTATGGAAGACCCCAAAATATTCAACCTTCAACAACTCGATACTGATCAGTGGTGTGCTGCCATGAAGGCCGCCGGTATGAAAATGGTGATTCTTACCGCGAAACACCACGATGGATTTGTTCTCTGGCAAAGCCGGTATACCACACATGGTATCATGTCTTCTCCTTTTCAAAATGGCAAGGGCGATATCATGAAAGACCTCAGCGCCTCCTGTAAAAAATACGGACTTAAGCTGGGCGTCTATCTGTCACCCGCTGATCTTTTCCAGATCGAAAGCAAAATCGGTTTGTATGGCAATCTTTCACCTATCAGTAAACGAACCATTCCCCGCCCTGTGGAGGGCCGGCCTTTTGCCAATACCACAACTTTCGAATTTGAAGTGGATGACTACAACGAATATTTCCTGAACCAGTTATTTGAATTGCTGACAGAGTATGGTCCCATTGATGAAGTTTGGTTTGATGGTGCACATCCCAAAACCAAAGGCGGCCAACAATACAATTACCTGGCATGGAAGAAGCTAATTCACACGCTTGCTCCCAAGGCCGTGATTTTCGGAAAACAGGATATTCGCTGGTGTGGTAATGAATCCGGTAATACGCGTAGTACTGAATGGAATGTAATGCCTTATGACACAGATCCTGCCCTGATGAATAATTTCGCAGACCTAACAGATGATTCTCTTGGTCATCCAGAACAACTCTACAAAGCAAAATTCCTGCACTACCAGCAGGCTGAAACCAATACCTCCATCCGTGAAGGCTGGTTTTACAGAGACGATACCGAACAGAAAGTCCGTAGTGCCGATGATGTATTTGATATGTATGAACGTTCTGTGGGAGGTAATTCCACCTTCCTCTTAAACATACCGCCCAACCGGGATGGAAAATTTTCACCCGAAGATGTTGGAGTGCTGGAAGAAGTTGGCAAAAGAATCACCGCTACCTATTCCAATAACCTGCTGCAAAACGCAGATGCCCCTGCTGGATTACTGGATAAACAAGACAACACTTATTATTTTGTAAAAGACACCTCTTCAGCTATAGAAATCAAAACGCCACAACCTGTAACCATCAATCGGTTTGTGATTCAGGAAGCTGTTAAATCTCATGGTGAAAGGGTTACCAGCCATACCCTGCAAGCATGGATCAATAATGAATGGAAGGAGATCGCCGCAGCTACCAATATCGGTTACAAACGCATCCTCCGGTTTCCGGAAATTACGACGGATCGTATTCGGTTACACATCACTGGTACCAGGTACCTGCCCGCTATAACAGAAGTTGCTGCGCATTATTATAAGACACGTCCTCCTCAACTGAGTTTTAGTCGCACGAAAGATGGTTTACTCTCCATCCTGCCTGTTCAAAAAACATTCAACTGGAAGCCTCACGGCGAAAACTATGGAGGTAATATCAATTCCGGAATAAAAATTTATTACACCACCGATGGCTCTGCTCCTTCAGATAAGTCTTCTCTTTATACTTCGCCGTTTGAATTCAAAGGCGGGCAAATAAAAGCAGTCGCATTTGCCAACAATGAGATGGGGGCAGTTACTTCCGATCAGATTGGAATTTCACCTGTAAACTGGAAAACAATCGAAGCTACAACCGCACAAATTCAGATAGACCTGGGTGAAACCTATGCATTATCCGGATTTGCCTACCTGCCTCCCAATCATACTAAAAATGGCCTGCTGCAAAAAGGCGAAATTTTCACCAGCACAGATGCTAAAAACTGGCAGTCTGCAGGAGTATTTGAGTTTGGAAATATTATAAATGACCCGAGTAAACGCAGTTATAAATTCGCATCAGCTAAACAGGGCCGTTATATCAAACTAACAGTTAAACAAACAAGTGGAAATCCCGGACCACTTAAAGCAACGTATTTCGACTTCCTGCAATAAATAATTTTTGATATATCGGATAATCAATATATTTAATTACCGGTTAAAGGCCTGTAGTAGTCATTTATTCATACTAAAATGCTACAGGAATGAGAAAACCATTTGTACTGCTCCTGCTTTTACTCGCAGGCAGCCTGATCAGCTATTCCCAGACCATTGTAAAGGAACATTACACCGTTAGTGGTGGATTACTGGGTGCAATGGATTTTAATAAATTCAGAGTCACCGGTTCTGTTCCCGATAAGTACGATACTCGTCCGGGTTGGACAGCCGGTGCCTGGGTTAACTTTCCCATCAGTAAACGTTTTTCATTTGAACCCCAATTAACCTTTTCCCAGCTTCAATACGAATCGCAGGATGTTGGAACCCTGTTGCGGGATGGTAAGATTGGATATCTCTCCATCCCCCTTCAACTGAAATTACACCTGGGCGATGTTTTTGCAATTGTTGCTGGTCCTCAGGTAAACTTCACCACTTCTGTAAAAGATGAAAACAGCATTGTTGATAAAGATGCCTTCAAATCTACCAGTCTGTCTGCTTTCGGTGGAGTTGAAATCAATCCGCATGGCCGGCTTGTTTTATTCGGAAGGTATTTCCATGGTATAACCAATATGGATAATACCAACTCAACAAGAGATGCCAAATATTTTAATCAAAATATACAGGCCGGATTAAAATTCAAACTGTTTGGAAAGTTGATTCCGGCTGATTCAGATGGCGATGGCATTCCCGATCCAAAAGATAAATGTCCCAACCAGGCAGGTTTGGCCCGCTATGAGGGTTGTCCCATTCCGGATCGGGATGGTGATGGTATTAATGATGAAGTGGATAAATGCCCCGACCAACCCGGACTTGAAAAATACGCCGGTTGTCCTATCCCGGATACTGATAAAGATGGCGTAAATGATGAAAACGATAAATGCCCCAATGAAGTGGGACTGCCCAAATACAATGGTTGCCCCATTCCGGATACAGATGGTGATGGCATTAACGACGAAGAAGATAAATGCCCCAATGAAAAAGGCCTGGCCAAATACAATGGCTGCCCGATTCCGGATTCAGATGGCGATGGCATTAATGATGAAGAAGATCGCTGCCCAACGGTTGCAGGTGTTGCTGCCATGCTGGGTTGTCCGGCTGTTGAGAATTTCCAGGCAAACGAAGTAACCTTCGCATCAGGCAAAGCAGTATTAACCGCAGCTGGTAAAAAAGAACTGGACCTGCTGGTTGATTACATGCAGAAGTACAAAACAGTATCTGCAAAACTGACAGGCTATACAGATAATACAGGAACAGATAAAATCAACAATCCACTTTCTCAAAAACGTGCCGATGCTGCCAAAGCTTACCTGGTTAGCAAAGGCATTGACGAGAGCCGGATTACTACCGAAGGACTTGGATCAGCCAATCCGGTAGCTGATAATAAAACAAGTAAGGGTAAGGCATTGAACAGAAGAGTGGAGATGAGTGTTCAATAATTTCTATATGAAGAATCAATTCATCTTAATTCTTTGTTGTCTCCTGGTGAAGGTTGCCGCAGGGCAAACCTTCACCATGGGCAACAAATGTTATGAGCAATCAAAAGCTGCTGCGGCCTTGCTGGCAGAGAAAAAACATGCGGAAGCATTGGAAGCATATTCCAATATGGAAAAGAGCTGTAAGACCAAAGATGCCAGGGAGCAAATTCAATCCGGAAAAGCAGCAGCCCTAAATGGTCTGGGTCAATATGAAGAAGCACTTGCTGCAAGTGATCTGGCATTGAAAGCATCAAAAAACAAAAGTATCAGTGCCTGGTTTCAAAAAGCGATGGCGTTCAATGCTCTCAACCGCCCACAGGAAGCAAGTAACTGCTTTTCAAAACTGATTTCCTTAACAGAAAAGAATCGGGACAATAAAGCGAAGGCTTCCAATTATGCCCTACTGGCAAATCTGCACCAACAGCAATTAAACAACAAAGACAGTGCAGCATTTTACCTGGAAAAAGCAAAATCCCTTGATCCGCAAAACGCACAATTTTATTTACTGGAAGGCGACTGGCGGGTGACAGAGAGGAACTATGATGCTGCTTTCGAAGCTTATGACAAATCTGTATCGATGGGTAAATCCGACCTGGATATGTATGTCACCCGGATGAATGCTAGAATGAAAATGGTACAGGAAAAATATGGTACCACCAATGCACAGGAATTGAGAACAAAAATGACGGATACAGAAAAAGAGCTGGTTTGCAGGGAAATCAAAACCGCAATCGATAAAGGCTTAAGAGAAATGAAATGGGATATGTTTTCTTCACTTGTTTGTAAAAAAGATTTATGAGAATAGTATTGTTACCGATTTTATCCGTCGCGCTCTTATTTAGCGGCTGCGCTACCATGAACAAGCAACAAAAAGGAACAGCCGTCGGTGCGGTAGGCGGCGCAGCTATCGGTGCTGCAGTTTCGAAGGGCAGTATCTGGGGAATACTTGCAGGTGCTGCCATCGGTGGTGTGGCAGGTAATCTCATCGGAAAAAAAATGGACCAGCAGGCCCGCGAACTAAAGCAGGCTGTACCCACTGCTGAAGTGGAACGGGTAGGAGAAGGAATCAATGTTACTTTTGACTCCGGACTTATGTTCACCATCAACAGCGCTGTCATCAGTGATGCCTACAAAACTGATTTGTCCGGAGCAGCAGATGTATTTGTTCGTTATCCCGAAACACTGATTGTTATTGAAGGCCATACCGATGATACAGGTTCGGATGAATACAATATGACGCTATCCCAGAAAAGAGCTGAATCAGTAAAAGCTTTCCTCGCCTCCAAAGGAATAACAGAAAACAGAATGGAAGTAAAATGGTATGGCGAAACACAACCAAAATTTCCAAACGATAGTGAAGTGAACCGCCAGAAAAACCGTCGGGTAGAGCTGGCCGTTATCGCCAACGATCAAATGAAACAAAAAGCAAAAGAGGGTCAATTGGAGCAATAATAAGTTTAATTACCTCCGAATTTTTTCAATTTATCCTCAATTGATTTTCTCTCCTGAACCGTGGCAATCTCTTTTGTCAAAGCCTGGCGGTAATAGCGAATCGCTTCCGCCGGCTTTTTTAATTGTACTGCCATATCACCTGCCAGTACATACGCATGATAATAAGACGGATTGCTTGCTACGATGCTATCAGGTGCAACTATGCCTCCATCCAGTATCCGCTGTTTAAATGCACGAAACTGAAGAAATCGTTTAAATTCTGCGGTCTGCATTAATGTGTCCGCAGGTATCAGGTAACTGCTGTCTACAATTTCACGTTCCTCTTTTAATCCGCGCAGTGAAAACACTTTTTTCAGATCATAACATACAAACTGTCCCTCCTGCCAGGGCGCTGTTGATACCCATACCAATCGTTTATTCGGTTCAAATACAATAGCATGATGTGCTATCAACTGATTGATGGCTTTCTCATTTCCCAAACCAATATCTGCACCCTGCTGTCCGCGGGTATCACGCAATATATTGATGGTCTGCTCAACCGTGTTCTCCTTAGCTTGCGCCAATAATTCCTGCACTCTTTTATACCGGTAGGCAGATGCACTTTCAGCGATCTGTTCCTGGTTAGAGGGGAGTTTACTTAATTCCGGACTCTGAAAATGATTCGCACAAATAATATAATTCTGGTTGGGATCATATACATCCAGTGCCTCGGGTGTCTTTTCAATCACAACTGCTTTCTGGTCAGCCGCCGAACCCACCAGGAAGGATTCCGAGACAAACATTTTTCGCGATCCGGCAATAGCAATTGCCTCTTTAATATTACCTGCATACTGCAATATTTCCCTCGCAACCAATGAAACAGGAGTTGCAGACCCGGGAGGCAAATCCGTTTTTGCAGCATTGATCGTTACCGTTAGTCCGGCTTCATTCATGCCTGATACGGCACCTGTAAATCCACCCCAGGTTACGGTCATAAATCCATATCCACTATCTGGTTTTATAAAAGCGATCAGCTTATCATCGGCAAAGCGGTCCCCTACATAAAAATCAAAATTCCGACCAATTATAAAGGAACTGTCCCTGGAATGCGACCCCCAGGTTCCAAAAGATGTACATCCTACCAGGGCCATGGTTTGCAAAGCGTGGCCGATATCATGCGCCGCATGATAATTCAGGATGCGTTGATACGGCGTTCCTATATAGCCGTATTTTTCTGAAGCGGCCTGTGATACACCATAGATTTCAGCTTTGTATTCCTCCTTCACCTGGTTGGGCAGATCCCGATTAAAAAATCCAATAAAATATTTCAGGAAATGCCGGTAGAAAGTGGAAGGAATCATCTTTTCTATCTGGGCGCTAAAATGATCTTCCTGTCGCTGCACCAGTTCCTTAGTAAGCTTTCCATTGATCACACCTCTTTCATAGGGTTTGCCTTCCACATACAATTCGTATAAGCCAGACCGTGAAACATGAAACCAGTTATTGTTGAGATAATAAAAACTGTCTGATACTTCGGTTCTCTGCAGTTGGTCTGCAGATCGGTCAGTGATGGTCGGTGGCTCAATTTTAGATAACTGTACGAGGTAGATAAACAAGGCTAACAGGAGCAACAACAATATTCCCATTATAATCAACAGGGTTCTGCCAATTCTCCAGCCTATGGTTTTATTTGCTTTACTCATGTTGCGCTTCTTATTTTTTTCAACAACTCCTCAACCGGCACGAATTCCGCACAGGTGGTCAGGGCAGTGATCGTTACTCCCAAAATTCCGTGTAATAACACATTCTGTCCTGTTAAAAATAAATTCGGAACCTTGGTCCGCGTCGGGAGATAAGTAGCCATTGGATTGCGGTAATCTTTCGCAATCCCATATAAGCTTCCATCATCCGTACCAATATAGTCCCTGAAAGAAAGTGGCGTTGCACAGAAGTAGGATTTGATAGCCTCCCTGAGATCCGGGAATCTTTTCTCCACCAGGTCCAGCAATAATTCAGCCTTTTCTGTTTTAAGGCGATGATAGTCATTCCCTCGTTCACCCTGCTGGCTGTCGGTATTGAAAGTATTTTTCCAGGGCTCCCATTCACCGGCCGACATATAAGTTAAGATGCTTAGCGATTCCGCATATCCGGGGTGATTTGCATCCTCAGTAAAAAACACACCCGCAGATAAGGGCCAGTCCTGGGGCTTTGCTTCCACTGCCTCCCAAACTGCACCCGGACGGTGCAGGTAATAATTGTGATTCAAATATGGAAATACTCCCGGCTTCAATACCACATTCAAACTGAAACTCGATACCGTGTCAGCAAGTTTTTTTATTCTGTTTCGATACGCTGCTTTAAGAAGTGGCGACTCCGTAATTTCAAGGGTACGTTTCGGATGCAGGTTGGATATGAAATGTTTCGCTTTGAACTGTCTTCCATCTTTGGTAACGGCCCTGGTTAAACGCTCATCATCTCCTTCCAGTTTTATCACTTCTGTGTGGTTAAACAAATCTCCACCCGCAGAGCGGATCAGTTTCACGAGGTGTTTGGTTATTTGTGATCCACCGTCCAGTATCTTCCAGGCACTTTCGATATAACTGTTGACAACCAGCGCATGTACATACAAGGGAGTTTTATCTGGTTCACCCGCATATAAAAAATTATTTCCTGCCAATACTTCCTGCAGTCGCTGGTTGGTGGTGATGGATTGTAAAAACGCAAGGGTATCAATGCCCATAACGCCCTCTTTCTCACTCATCCCTTCTCCTGTTCTCAGGTTGTACATGGGAAACCTGGAACAGATCTCCCGAATGGTTGAGCAATACTGATCAATGGCCGACTCTTCACCCGGAAATGCCTCTTTGAGTTTGGCAGCAAACCGATCATAACCTTGTGCCAAGGCATACTCAGTACCATCTTCGAGAAAAACAATCCGGTCAAATCCATCGGTATCCAGTTGCTGTAATTTTAACGCATCTGTCAAACCTAGATAACTGAACACCTGGTGCAGTGTTTGTCCGGGTGCCAGTCCCCCGATATAATGAACCCCACTGTCAAACAGTGTTTTATCTCTTGAGAAGGTCTGCAAACTGCCACCATACTGCCTGTTTTTTTCCAGCACACATACACTGTAACCTTCCTTACCAAGCAGGGCAGCACAAAGCAGGCCACCCAATCCAGATCCGACAATTACTATATCGTACTCAGGCAACATAGGCTACAGCTGGTTTTTGGAGTACAAACACAGTATTGCTGGTGCGCAGGGAAGCTTCTATTTCTTCACAGGTATATCCTTTCTCAATCGCTAATTCATGAATAGTGGCCCCCGATAAAAAGGATAACCCGTTGGCGGATGTTTTATTAAATCCAAACACCCGGGTGGAAAAAAACTCCGATAATTCAGTTCCCCTGTGGCGGTCGCGGATTTCTGCATTTCCTTCCCGTATGATCAGTTTACCTCCCGGATTCAAATGATCAAGCGCCTTCCGAATCAATGCCTTTTGATCTGCCGGCGACAGGTAATGCAATACATCACAAATCAACACCGCATCATATTGCATCATGGGAAAGTCCAAAGCGTTGCCTGCATGAAATTGTAAAGCAGCACCCCGGCCGTAACAGTGTTGCGCCGTACTGGCTTTTTCCTCATCGTAATCAAGTGCAGTGATAATTCTGCCCTTTGATCGAAAATGCAGCATCATCGACATGAAACCATATCCACAACCAATATCCAGTATATGTCCGGATGCCGGTACCAATTGATCAAAGAGTGAATAATTCTTTTCCAGCCCTGTCTTGATCCGCATATACCACTCCAGCACAGGGCCCTTATAAATATAGTTGTATACCAGTTGTTCGCGATACCAATCCACCGATTCATACTGCTGGCTGCGCTCACCGTACCACTCTTTAAACTGGCGACTTAATTTTTTTGCTTTTTCCGCATAACCTTCTCCGTAAGTAACCTGGTCCTGCGCATTAATTCGGGGTAAAATATCAATCGTGATAGTTCCATCTTTTAAAATGAAATCACCCTTGCTCATGGTATAACCCGTACCATGCAGCACTACTGGCAGAATATCAATTCCCAATTCCTCTGCCAGGTAAAATGCTCCTTTGTGAAACCGTTTCATGGTTCCATCATAGGACCTGGTGCCTTCAGGAAATACGGCTACCGAATAACCATTTTTCACACGTTCACGGATACCATCAATATTGCTTTCCACACCTTTGTTTACGGGGAAATAATCCGCCATCTTCACAACAAATCCAAATACAGGTGAATTCCATACCCAGTCGTTGGTGAGCAAAATGATTTTTGGATGCAGCATCACAATGGAAAGGATATCCAGGAACGACTGGTGATTGCTTATGATCACAGCAGGTTTGGAAAAATCCTCTCCACCCGGATTGTGAATTCGTTTGGTCACATTCCGCATGATATACATCAGGCTCCAGGTGTATTTACAAAGAATCCGGTGAAACAGATACTTAGCTTTTTCGCCTGCAAAAGGATTGAATTTAACGAGGAGCAGCCCAACCAATGTTAATACCAATGACCCGATTACAAAATAGAGAAAAGCGAAAGCAGATTTGGCCAGGCTCCAGAACGTAAATGGCTGCATTCCTTTTTTCACCCGGTTGGTGATCAGCAGATGAAACAAAAAAGGAATCATCACCTGTGAGATCAACACCACACACACAATTCCCAGTATGGCGATGAGTGCAATACTTTTTAAGGAAGGGTGTTCTGCAAAGATTAATACCCCCAGTCCGGTTACAGTTGTAATGGCAGAAAGAAAAATCGAAGACCTGAAAGAGGAGAGATTTTTCTTGCCGTTTTTGTATTCCTGCAACAATCCATCCAGTGTAAACAAACTGTAGTCGTCACCCAATCCAAAGATCAGTGCCGAAATTATAATGTTTACAATATTGAACTTGATTCCAAACAATCCCATGATTCCCAGGATCCAGACCCAGGTGATCAGCATGGGTATAAAGGCAATCAGGGTCAATTCAATTCTGCCAAAAGAAATCAGTAGTACAATAAATACAATCGCAGCAACCATCCAGCTGATGCTGTTGAAATCGGCCCGTACCATATCCACCAGCCGGCCGGTTACATACTGCATATCCAATACGGTTATGCCTTCCCGTGAGTCAAACTCGGTGTAGATAAAGGACTTGTCTTCGGGAGCTGTTTTTACCAGCGTAAGTACCCGGGTTTGTGAATCAGTGGGAAGTATATAGGATTCCAGCAGTTCGGGCGACAAACTAATGGCCGCTGAATCAGTCAGTGGCTCATAGCTTGTACTGAGCATACTCTCTACAGATTGGATTAACTGATCACTAAATCCAATGGCAGCTGCTTCCTGTTTCGTTAACTGCAGCACAGCCTGTTTGCGTTCCGGCGTCCAGAAATTATTCCAGCGTTGAAGGCGTTCGCGTTGCAGGGAATCTGATATCAATATGGCTGACAGCCCGGAATATTTTTTCACCACTCCTGTACCACCCATTTCATTCAATCGCTTCACCACAGATTCATTTCGCTCCAATGCCTGCTGCAGGTCTTTTCCATTGGATACGATATACACGGATTGAAGCGCGAATGCATTCTGCCGGTTCACTTCCTGCTCTGCCTTGCGGAGTTTCTCCGACATGAAATTCATTTTATTCATATCGGGTTCAAATCCCACTTTGCGAATAAAAAAAACAAAAAACAAGGTGAGCAGCAGAATCGTAACCACTAACTTTTTATTCGACTCTATCCGGTAAGAGGCCAGCCGATCGATCCAGCCTGCAGACGCATGCGCTGTCGGTTGCTGTTTTCGGCTGATCAGTTGCGGTAAAAAAATCAGCGAGGAAAGAGAAGCCCCCAATAAACTGATGGCGGCAAATAATCCCAGGTCGCGCAGCATTTCAGACTGCACCCATTGCAGGCAAAGAAATCCGCCAATGGTGGTAATGCTTCCAATGGTCATAGGATGCGCCAGATCGCGCAACACCCTTTCCATATCCGGCTGGTGCCGGTAGTGATTGAACACATGCAGCGAATAGTTGACTGCTATCCCTAAAATAATTGACCCTGTTGCCAGTGCAATTACTGATATGGAACCCTTGGTTAGTGCAATCACCGAGAGCGCGAGCAGGGAGCCCAGAATTGCGGGTACCAATATCAGTACCGGAGCAAAGAACCTTCTGAAATACAAGGCCAGAAAAATAACCAGCACCGCCAGCATGATGCCCTGCGTAAGCAGTGTATCTTTTCTTAATTGTACCGCATTACCAACAGCTACTGCCGTTCCGCCAAAATAAGTGATGCTATAGGTAGGATATTGTTGTTGAAATGTTTCCAGCAACTGATCCAGTTTCTCAAGGAAAACCGCATTCTGCGCTGTATTGTTTTTTGGATACTCTGGTGTCAGAAAAAGAATCAATTGCTTTCCATCCCGTGTCAGAATATGATTGTCGTATAATTCAAACTGCTGATCATATTGTAACAATTGCAGTTTTCTGAGTGCTGGTAAGGCAATCCCTGCCGGATCACGCGCTATGAATTGTTTGAACGCCAATCCGGCTGGTGATCGCAGGGTCGCATAATTCCTTTCCAGTGTTTCCTTTATCTTATCACGTTGTGTAAGAGAATCCAGGCTTTCATAATCGCGTTCTTCCAGGAAGATCGGAAGGTGCTGATGTACCGCATCAAACAACTGCAGCGTGGTTTCTTCTTTTACCTCCCGGTGTAATTCCTTCACATATTCAGGTAACTGTGAAGCAATAGAATCCGCCAGTTCCTCGGCCACTGCTACCAGGGAATCCGGGTCGGGTGCTTCAGCCTGCCTGGTTCCAACAGTCAGGATCATACGATCCAGCAATTTGGATTGCTGAAAGATTTCGTTCAGCGCATTGGTCTTTTCATCCCTTGGAATAATGCTGGTGATATCCTCCTCCAGTTTGATCCGGGAAGCCAGCAGCGCAGTGACCCCGACAAAAGCCAGGAATACAATCCAGAAAACAAGTCGATGTTTCCTGAAGAAGCGATCCATTTGAACAAAAGGATTCTGCATACGGGACTATAAAACCGGTCCGGTTTTTTTGTTCACCAATTTCATAAAAATGTAGGAGACGATTCCGAACAGGAGTCCTGCTGCAACAGCCAGTGTAATACTTCCACTGATATATTGTTGCAGGTTAACCTTGATCGAATCCAGGCTAAGTTCGCTGGGCAGGGGAACCGCAGTTGCCTGCTCACCCATCCAGGGAGCGCCAGCCAGGAAACTCCCATACAAAATAAAGGGAATCATGGGAGGTATGCTGATATTGGCAGCAGTTATTACCAGGGCTTTGTTAAGTTTAAGCAATACAGACAAAAAGATCGCCACAATCAACTGGAAACCCCAGATCGGTACAATGCCCATAAATACACCAAATCCAATGGATGCAGCTTTGCGTTCATGACTATGATCCGACTCCAGTAATTCATTTAAGAGCGCTGCTCTTTTTTCTTTACTGAAAAGCGACCGAAAAAAATCCCTTGGTTTGATATAAAGAAAGGCAATAAAAAACAGCACTGTATTCAACACGCTGATCCTGGAGAAATCACGAAAGGGACGAAAATGAGAAACTCTTTCTTCTGCCGGGGGATAATATACACTGATAGGTGCAAACTCAACATTCAATCCATTCCATACCGAACGCACCAGCACCTCCACTTCAAACTCATATTTGCGGGTATAAAACCGGATCTTCTTCATTGCCCGGATGGGATAAAGGCGATACCCACTTTGCGTATCCGGTGCTTTTTTGCCGGTATACAACCAGAACCAGAAATTGGAAAACCGGTTGCCAAAACTGCTTTTACCCGGCACATTCTCCTGGTTCATGTTGCGTGCACCTACCACAATAGTGTTGGGGTACTGCTCAATGCAGTTGAGCATGGTAGGCAGGTCTTTGGCGAAATGTTGTCCGTCTGCATCCAGGGTGATGGCATAATCAAACCCAAGCTCCAGGGCTTTTTCGAAACCTTTCCTCAAGGCAAATCCCTTTCCCCTGTTCTGCGCATAACTCACCAGTTGAACCTGGGGAAACTGTTCCAGCACTTTTAATGTATCATCAGTAGAACCGTCGTTTACTACCAGCACCCTGTTGGTATAGGTCAGCACATCGCGCAGCACAGCAGCCAGACTTCCCGCATTGTTATAAGTGGGGATGAGTACGGTTGCCTTGTGTTGTTCAAATGCATCCTGGTATTCCGGTTGTTCGCGCATGTACGGTCTGCCTTCCATTTCAAACCGCAAGTAACGAAAAAATCAGTCCACTTTAAGACTCCTGACCGGGTTTTGCAGCGCCGCCTTAATGGATTGGAAGCTAACAGTTAATAGTGCAATCCCCAATACCAGTAAGGCCCCAAGCGCAAATAAACTCCATCCCAGCTGGATCCGGTAAGGATAATTTTCCAGCCAGCGGTTGGCTGCCAACCAGGCAAGCGGCAGGGAAATGAGCAGGGATATCGCCACCAGCAACAGGAAATCCTTCGATAGAATGGTTGCTACCTGCTGCACAGATGCGCCTAATACTTTACGAATTCCAATTTCACGGGTTCTTTTCTCGGTTGACAATACAGCCAATCCAAACAGGCCGATACAGGATATGAAGATGGTGATCACCGCGCTGAACAACATAATCTTTTTCCAGCGCTCCTCTGATTCATATTGTTGAAGATTTACCTGGTCCATAAACTCATAAGAATAAGGGTTGAGCGGGAAAACAGACTTGAAGGTCTTTTCAATATGGCTCAAGGCACTTGTAGAACTTCCAGGTTTTATCTTGATCAGGGCCAGACCATATTGATTGGAAGGCAACATTGTAAACAATTGCGGACCAATCTTTTCATGTAATCCTTCATAATGATAATCTTTCACTACGCCAATTACCGTATGCTTCTGATCTCTGTACCAGAAATCAACTTCTTTTCCAATGGGATCTGTCCAGCCAGCCTCTTTGGCAAAAGTTTCATTCACCAGTACCGACTGGGTGGAATCAGTTGGCAAATCAGTTGAAAAATTCCTTCCCTCCTTCAATTGAATCTTTAACAGCGGGAGATAATTAACCCCAACCGTTTCATAAGCAAACTGGATTTCCTGTGTACCATTTACCCTGGCCCGGGTTCCCCAGGAGCCACCATTTTTGAAACTGACATCCTGGATGCCGGCATGTTCTTTCAACTTATTCCGGAAGAGATCTGCTTCACTGTGTTTCATCCGCCAGTTGTTGACCAATACCATATTGGAATCATCATACCCCTTTTCAAAACTCGTAAGGTATTCAAACTGGGAATAAATCGTGAGTGTTCCAACAATCAGGAAGGATGCCAGTGCAAACTGAACTACCACCAATGATTTCTGTAAATAATTTTTTCCAGCCAGGGAAAACCGGTTGTACAATGTTTTCACCGGATCGTAACCAGATAAAACCAGGGCAGGATAGAAACCCGCCAGGAACGCGGTTACCAGGAACAATACGATGAAGCCTGCTATCAGTTTCAGATCCAAGAGATATGCAAGCGACAAAGCCTTATTCGAGAGCTGATTAAAAAATCCTAACAGGCTTTGAGAAATAACCAGTGCCATCAGAAAGGAGATCAAACAGATGACTACCGACTCGCCCAAAAACTGAAAGATCAATTGAGAACGATTGCCACCTACCACTTTCCGAATTCCAATTTCCTTTGCACGTTTGATGGACCGCGCAACCGTAAGGTTCACAAAATTGATACAGGCAATCAGCAGGATAAATAAGGCAATTCCGGTAAGAATATAGGAGTACATGGGATTGCTGGCTCCTGCCAATCCATTGGTAGCACCCATGTCCTTACTGAGATGAATATCCGAAAAGGGCTGCAGTCCATAGTCCATTGTCAGTTTCACATTGAATCTCGCCGACAGCTCTTTCATGATATCAGCGGATTCCTTATCAAATACTGCCTGGATTTTTTTCTCGACTACTGCTTTGTCCGCATTGGGATGTAATACGACAAACGTATTCAAAAAGAAATTGAACCAGTTTTCATCATTGGTGGCTTCCTGTGGTGGTACAACCATCGGTAACAGCAGTTCGAATTTGATGCTGCTGTTTTCCGGACAATTCTTTGCAACGGCACTTACTGTATAGGGTTCAAATGCACCATCTTCCTGTTTGATCAGCATCGTCTTGCCTATCACATCTGTATTGCCGAAATAGGAAATGGCCATTTTTTCAGATACAACCGCTGAACGCCTGTCCTTTAGTGCACTGGAACCAGTACCATGAAGCAGGGGAAAACTGAATATATCAAAGAAGGCAGAGTCCGCATAGAACATGTCCTGCGATGTAATTTCTGTGCCTTTTTTTAAATCGACCGAGTTGTTCTGTAACCGGGTAAAGGACTTGATTTCCGGCACAGAGGCGGAGAATCGGGGTCCCTGGAAATAGCCGGTGATGGCTGATTTCCGAACCTCTTTGGTTTCTTCATTTACACTGGTATTGTAAACCCTGTAAATCTGTGGCAACTGCGCATGGAATCGATCATAACTGACTTCATCCTTCACATATAAAAGGATAAGGATGGCAGCAGCGAGACCCAAACTGAGTCCCAGCATGTTAATCAGGGAATAGATCTTATTCCGGCGCAGGTTGCGAATGGCTGTAAGCAGGTAATTTCGAAACATGCTTTTTCTGATTCAACCCCTATGCCAGTCTCTAATAAATTGATTTTCTGAATTTTAGCAAAATTATCAAGTCAATCAGTGTTCGTTTTCGAACAGTTGCTGTACGATTTTAATTAGGGCGATGAGGTCTCCGAAAAATAGACTCTTTTAATAGTGCCGGCAGATTTTAGCTTTGCCAGTGCCGCCTCACTGATCCGCGTCCCGACCAAATTGATAGCTTCCAACCGCTGGAGGGGCTCCAATAAGGGCAGGATCTCATCACCCACGGGATTTTTATCCAGCCGCAATTTTTCAAGGTTGGTGAACTGTGTCAACACCTGCAGGTCTTTTTCAGACAGGCTATTGCCAGCCAGGTTGAGCCAGATGGTATGTTTGGATAAGCTACCCAGTGACGGCTCAAGTGCTTTCCAATCTACTTTAGTGCCTTCCGGTAAGGTGATATCCAATAATTCCGGTTCACGCAACAGCAACCGCACCATGAATCCGGCTGCTTTCAATTGCTGAATTGCCGTGCTGTCTGCTTTTATTGCGAGCCCGGCTGGTATATTCAGTTGCTCTGTCGTTTCATTTGAAGTTTCTATACCATTCCCGGCTTCCATCCCCAATTGCTTCGCAACAATGGATCGGATTTCAGGTGAAACTTCCAGGTTGGTCAGCGATTTTCCTTCTGCCGCACCAGCTTCTTTTACCCACCAGGTCAGCAGGATCGTTTCTTCGGCAGTCAGGGGCGTTTTACCATCCGTAGGCATAAACTTTTCATCTGATGGATCCAGTTTGATCCGATGGATCAGTTCACTTTTTTCAGGATCACCAGGCACCAAAGCCGGACCGGTTTTTCCTCCCTTCAACAACTTAGCCAGGTTGGTAACCGATAATTGTCCTTTTTTCTTACCCTCATTATGACATTGCCCGCAACGCCGGATCAATAAGGGCTGGATGACATCTTCATACACCAGGGCCGCTTCTACCGAATCAGGTTTCGGACGTTTTTGCTCTTTCAGCAGTTCCAGGCTTAAATAATCTTCACCATGCGTTAAACTTCCACCCTGGTGACCGGCATAGGTGGTGAGCATTGCTATCACCACCCACAGCGAGGTTTGTACAACTACCGGCAACCTGCGTTTTTGCCGAAACCTGTCCGATTGCAGCAAGGCCATGCCAAGTGCAAGTATGCATAAAATAATGCCTGCCCACTGATGTTGACTTACTAACGGTCCCGGATAATCGCCATCCAACGATAAGATATAACCGAAAATACCTGCGAACAGGGTGCTTGCAAAAAGCAGCCAGCTGAGTAAAGGGATGGCATCCCTCAAATAGCTATACCTGCTCTTATATCCCAGCAGCTCAAATAGTAAAATAACAAACAGTATCCCGATGGGTAGATGAACGATAAGTGGATGCAATCGTCCCAGGAACTGGCTGATTTCAAGTAGTATCATCTCAGCTTAGAATTCCTTTTATCACTTTACCATGCACATCGGTCAGCCTGAATCTTCTGCCCTGGTATTTATAGGTGAAGCGCTCGTGATCAATTCCCATCAGGTGTAAGAGGGTGGCCTGGAAGTCGTGCACATGCACCGGATCCTTTACAATATTGTAACTGAAATCATCCGTTTCGCCATAACTGATTCCGGCCTTGACTCCTGCCCCTGCCATCCACATGGCAAAATTGCGCGGGTGATGATCCCGTCCATAATTATCCGGAAATAATTTGCCCTGTGAATAAACGGTCCGACCAAATTCACCGCCCCAGATCACAAGTGTATCTTCCAGTAATCCCCTCCGTTTCAAATCTATGATGAGTGCAGCAGTTGCCTGATCGGTATCCTTACATTGCTTGGCCATACCTGCAGGCAGGCCACCATGATGATCCCACCCCTGGTGGTAGAGTTGTACAAACTTCACATCCTTCTCCAGCAGCTTACGCGCCAGTATGCAATTGGCTGCATAGGTGCCGGGATCCCGGCTATCCGGACCATATAACTCAAACACTTCATCCGGCTCATCTTTCACGCTCATTACCTCAGGTATGGAGGTCTGCATGCGATAGGCCATTTCATATTGAGCAATCCTTGCTTCCATTTCCGGATCCTTGTTCACCTCATTCTGATACGTATTTAGCTCCTTCAATGATTGCAACATTTCCTCCCTGTCTTCGCCATCATATCCTTCCGGATTATCCAGGAATAAAACAGGATCCTTACCCGCGCGGAACTGCACGCCCTGGTGTTCACTTGCCAAAAATCCATTGCCCCATAAGCGGGAATACAAAGGCTGATCTTTCACTGCATTTTTGGATACCAGCACGATAAAGGAAGGCAGATTCTGGTTATCGGTTCCAAGGCCATAACTGATCCAGGAACCTATAGATGGCCTGCCTGGCAATTGGTTACCTGTTTGAAAAAAAGTGATGGCCGGATCATGATTGATCGCTTCCGAATACATACTCTTGATGATGCAGAGATCATCCACTACCTGCGCTGTATGCGGCAACAATTCACTGACCCAGGTATTCGATTTTCCGTATTGATTAAACTTATAAATAGATGGCACCACGGGCAGTATGGCCTGTCCCGCACTCATACCTGTTAAGCGTTGTCCCTGGCGCACAGAATCCGGCAAGGGCTGCCCGAACATATCCAGCAGCTTCGGTTTGTAATCAAAGGTTTCAAATTGCGATGGCCCTCCACTCATGAACAGATAAACCACCCTTTTTGCCTTTGGTACCAGGTGCGGAATGGCCTGCAGGATTTCCTGCTCCAGGCTGAGTGATGCATCTTCAGCCGCGATTTTGCTGATGGATTTACCAAGCAGGGTATTACCCATCAACGATCCCAGCGCAATGGAACCCAGGCCCATAGCAGTTCGTGTGAGAAATCGACGCCGATCCAATTGCTTTTGCAACTGATCCAGGTCGGGCGACCATCCGGGTGGTTTTGGAGATGTATGAGAATCACACATAGTTTAACGTTTGGTGATGGTAGCATCAGAATTTAAAATCAGGCTGGCTACAACAGCATTTGCAGCAATCTCTTCTTTTGGCAGGGATGCATCCACTTTATACTGGCCTGCCTCCAGCCATCCTTTCAGTTTCCCCGGCTCCTTTTTAAAGAGTGCCAGTTGTTTGGCTTTTGCTTTTAACAATATCTCTTTCTCTTTTTGATCTGGTCTGCGTCCGGTTAACCGAAGAAAGATGGTTTCAATAGCTTTATCAGTGCCTCCCATTCTGACCATTTGCTCTCCCATCACTTTACAGCTCTCTACAAAAACCGGATCGTTGAGTGTTACCAATGCCTGCAGGGGAGTGTTGGTTGCCTGCCGCCGTACTACACAATAACTGCGATCTCCCGCATCAAAAGTGGCCAAGGTTGGATTGGGAACCGATCGTTTGATCAGCACGTATAAACTTCTTCTGTAAACTGCGGTTCCTGTATCTGCCTGGTAACTGGTATTATTGATTTCCCATAAACCCGCGGGCTGGTAGGGCTTGATGCTTTTTCCTCCGATCGAACGTTCCAGCAAACCACTTGCAGCGAGTGCATTGTCGCGGAGCATCTCTGCAGTTAATCTGGTTGGAGTAGCATGACTCAGGTAAAGATTCTCCGGATCCAGTTGCCTGCTTTTTTCTGAACCGACAGAGCTCTGAGCATAGGTGGCTGATAAAACCAGTTGCCGGATGAGCTGCTTCAGGTCCCAACCCGACTCCACAAAACTTACTGCTAACCAATCCAGCAATTCCGGATGGGTAGGTAAACTTCCCTGGTTACCAAAATCCTCGGTTGTTTTGACCAATCCCTTGCCAAAGAATAATTGCCAGTACCGGTTCACAGCCACCCTTGCAGTTAGCGGATGTTTTGGATCCGTTAACCAGTTAGCCAATCCCAGGCGGTTCTTAGGCAATTTGGAATTATAGGGAAAGATGGCTTCCGGGGTATTGGGAAATACTTCGGTTGTTTTTGCATCGTACTGTCCGCGATCCAGGATATAGGATTTTTTCGGCTGTTTGCTCTCCTGCATGATCATGAGTTCGGGTATGCGGGTAAGCGTATCCGTTAGCTCCTGCCTGGCAGCTTTTAACAATGCTGCGTCCTGTTTCAGTGTCTGAACCTGGGTGGCCAGGTAATAATCCTGGAGCAGTGTTCTTTCGCTGGCAGTCAAGGAAGAAGCGGGTTTACTGAAGAGCGACTTCCATTCTGTTGCATTACTCAATTGCAGTAATTCCAGTGAACTCAATGCACGATCGTATACCAGCACTTCTTCCACTTTTCCGTTTTTGAAACCGAGACCGCGATCCCAGGCACCCACCTGCAAACCCAGCTTTGCATTCCAGGGTGGCAGTATATCTTTTGTGAGCTGATCCATGGTGATCTCCATCTGCATGAGCTTCCCATTCAGGTACAAGTGCATGCCTGCTGCTGTAGCAGATCCATCATAGGTCATGGTCAGCTGAATCCATTCTTCTTTTGGTATGGGTTGCTTCGAAACCTTTGTCAGTGCATTGGAGGGTGCCGCATGGGATATGCCCATTTCCAGCTGGTCATTTTTATAATAGAGATGATACCCACGATAATTGAATAAACGCTCCGCGATGGTCTTATGAAAAATCACCCCTTCCTGGAAATCTTTGGGTATCCAGCAGTTGATACTGATCGTAAAAGGATCATTCCTTTTGAAAGCGCCAACCGGTGTCAGATCCAGCCATTCATCTCCATTCAGGAGTAAGGCTTTCCCACCGGGAGATGCAACAAATTTGGGAGGATCTCCGGCTGAATAACTCAAATCCCGCTTCATGGCAGCAGTGATATTAGAAGTTCCACCACCCGAACGAAGATGCCCGCCATCAAAATTCAGGGAGGTCTGCAAGCCGGTAACGGGCAGGCTTACCTGCTGCATAGATTTATATTTCTCCTGGTCAATCCACTGCTGCGCCTGTTTCGTATATGCTTTCTGGTTAGTAAGCAATTTTTTCTCCTGTTCTTTTATTTTCTGATTCAGTAAGGCCAGCACATTGTCTTTTTCATCATCCGTGAGCAGCATGGATGGGGATGGCATAGTGAGGTCAAAGGATATTTGCCCAGCCTCCTGTACCGTATTGAAGAAACTGTAGAGCTCATAAAAATTTTGCTGTGATACCGGATCGTATTTATGATCATGACAGCGGGCACAACTGATGGTGAGTCCAAGAAAAGCGGTTCCCACTGTATTCACCCGATCCACCACATATTCAGTCTGAAACTCTTCTTCAATTACACCACCCTCCAGGTTTTGCGGATGCATCCTGTTGAAGGCAGTGGCAATTTTCATCTCTTTGGTTGGATTCGGTAACAGGTCCCCCGCCAGCTGCCATTCTATAAACTGATTATAGGGCATATTGCGGTTGAAAGCAGCAATCACCCAATCACGGTAAGCTGATACATCTCTTAATCCATCAACCGTATACCCATGTGAGTCAGCAAATCTTGCCAGGTCCAGCCAGTCGACCGCCATCTTTTCACCAAACTGAGGCGATTGCAGCAATCTGTCCACCTGCTTTTCAACTGCCTTCGGCGAATTGTCGTTTACAAACGCGCGGATCTCTTCCTCCGTTGGCGGAAGGCCGGTTAAATCAAGGGAAAGTCTTCTCAGCAACAGCTCCTTTGATGCTTTGTCTGCGGGTGCCAGTTTTTTTTCTTCCAGTTTTTTCAGGATGAAAGCATCAACCGGTGTTTGTACCCATTCTTTTTGCTTAACTGTTGGAACAGCTGGTTTTGTTGGTGTAACAAAAGACCAGTGTGGCTGGTATTCTGCACCTTGTTTGATCCATTTGATCAGGATGGCTTTTTCTTCCGTGCTTAATTGCAGGTTGGATTCCGGTGTAGGCATCCGGTAGTCATGATCCTCCGACAAGATGCGATGAAACAGTTCACTGTTGGTCAGGCTGCCCGGATCAATCGCCACCTTACCAGGTGTTTCAGGCAATTCCGCATAGGCTGCTGTAGGCAGATCAAGTCGCAGTCCGGCTTCTCTTTTTGCCTGATCGGGACCATGGCATGCAAAACATTTATCCGACAAAATGGGTTTGACATGCAGGTTATAATCCACTTTATCGGGCAATTGCTCATAGGCCTGTTCAATCTCCTCCGGCAGGTCAGGCGCGCAGCCTGTCAGCAGGAAAGAAACCAGGCAACACAGGCCAATTGACCTGCTCAACAAATAGAAAAACCGCCTTTGAAACATGGTCTGTCAATTTACCCAATATCCCAAAGACGGCCTTCTGTGAAAATGCTCTTTTCTGAAACTATTTTAGCTATTCCAGCTTAGAAAATGTACTTCAGATTCAGGCCACCAAAGAAATTAGCTTCCCTGGGCGCCGGCAAATAGGCATCCGGTAACTGATTCAGAAATACCATTACATAATTCTGTTGACCCGTCAGATTGTTACATCCCAAATAGGCATCTAAAGCTAAATGCTTCAACAAATGGCGTGAGTAACCGATTTTAGTGTTCAACAACTGGTAACTCGCTGTCTGTTTTTTATTATCAGATGTGAAATACATTGGATCACGATAATTGTAGGTCAGATTCCAATAAAATCCTGACTGGGTTGTCAAATCAAATCCAGTATTGAAAACTACCGGCGGTACCCCCACCACCGTTTTATCTGTAAAATCCATCACAACCGTACTTGTCTTATCGCTGCTCAATTGTTCGTATTGAAACTTACCATAGCGGAAATGCGATAATGTGAGATTTGTAAATGGATGAATTGCCCTGATAAATCCTGCCGACTCATACGCTGTTCCTTTCAATGAAATTTCCAGTCCCAGATTCTTTTGCTCTCCTGCGTTTGCTACATACACGTAGGAGGTGGCTGTATTGGCCGAATTGGGTACTGCAATGGTTGTCATTTTATCCTGGTAGACCGTATAAAAAGCAGCCACTTCATACTGCAACCGCTTCTTCAATAACGATCCTTTGGATCCAATTTCCAATTGATTCGCTTTTTTAGGTTTTAATCCGCTGATTACTTCTCCTGTTACCGGTATGAAAAAATAAGAACTTACAGGCGCCTTATATCCCTGGCTGAATGAAGCATACAGGGATACTTTTTCCGAAAACACTTTATTCACCGCCAGGTGCGGTGCATACATGTTATGATAGCCTGCACTATACCGGGTTGGTATAGCAGTTGCAGGTGCATACAACCGATTCTTCAACGCAATATCCATTCGGCTATGCCCAATGCCTGCTGTTATTGAAAAAGAAGCAGGTAATGCCAGGGTCCATTCTGTAAACAATAACAGAGAACCGGTGGTGGTTACCTGGTTACTGCGCAGCACTCCCGGAATTCGATAACCTGCCAAATTCGAACTGTCCGCCACCATCGGATAACCGAGGATCTGCGCCTGCTGTTGCTGCAGTTCCAGTCCGGTTATACCACTGAGTGATATTCCGGTTCCCAGTTCAAACCGGGTGTCCAAAGTTGAACGCAATCCATAATTAACCGCCGATTTATCTGTCCAGCCACCTGCAGAACTTACATCACTGATCAAACCGGTTCCAAACAGCGTGGTGTTGTTGGAGAAATTTGAATTAAACTAGTATGCATGCCCAATACCCGCACGAAAGGTTTTGACATTCGAGTGTGCATTGTTTTTAATATAGGCCTGGTTTCCGGAATAATCCAGGTTCTCATATTGAGCGATGGTCAATTCCCCATTGCGCTCCTCATAACTGTTACTATAGCCGAAATAACTGGTAATGGTCTGTTTTGCATTCGGATTGAATTCACCCACCAGGTTCACAAAATCCTTATCCGACCTGGTATGTGGCATAAAGCCATCAAAGTGCTGACGTCCATAATTTACCAGCAAGGCTGATTTTTCTGTACTGAGCTGTAAACTGGTCGTATAACGTTGCAGTCCATAACTGCCAAGCAATACCTCCTGACTCAAAACAGATCGACCCGGTTCCGGCTTTTTTGTTTGCAGATGTACAACCCCTGCAATTGCTTGTCCGTATAAGGTACCAGCCGGACCTTTAATTATCTCCACCTGGCCAACCGAACCAAAATCAATATCATCCATCAATGTAATGCCTTCCGCATCGGTTATAGGAATTCCATTCAGGTACACCTTGTAACCTTGTCCATCGAAATTGCTATTGATCCCATTGGTACCACGGGTACCATTTCCATACCCGCGAATGTTAAACTGTTGCCCGGCTGAGAAGGTGCGGCGTTGCATAAACACCCCGGCTACATTGGTGTTAATTGCATCATCCAGTAAAAGTCCGGTACCCCGATTGAGTTCTGTTGATCCAATCCTTGCAACAGCAGCCGGCTGGTACAACATGGATTTATTGGGATTGGAGCTCGCTGAAATCTCCACCGCATCCAGTGTTTGGGAATTCTCCTGTAGCTGAATATTCAGTTCCTGTCCACATGCAAATTCTCCACGATAGGGTTCAAATCCTATATGGGTTACCGTTAGTTGCGCAGAGTCCTTACAAGGCAGCATGAACCTGCCATTTTTATCAGTTGTGATCGTTTTATAACCAGCCACACGGATGGTAGCATAAGGTAGCGGTGCTCCAGTTTCAGCACTTGTTACGCTGCCTTTTGCCTGAGGGGTTTGGGCCAGTAAGGGCGCGACAAACCCTACGCTTAAAAGCGACAGATATAGTTTTTTCATTTTTTAATTCAGATGAAAGAATGAATACGGATGGCTTTTCCAGGTAGGCGCATGCCACTAACCGGGAAAAAATCCGTTAGATTTTGAGACACTAAAAATTACTTGGGAGCTCAGGCTTTGGGTGGTGGTGCCGGAATAGCAAGAATGGGAGAATTGTATTGGTTGGAATAACTGCCTTGTAAAGGATCAACTGTTACTACTGTAAGTTCCGTACCAGGCATATCTCTGCTAAGAACAACCGGAGCCAGTTTCAGGAGCTTCTTTGCCATTTTTCCTTTTGACTGCTGCTTTTCGGAATACTGTTTTATAAGAGCATCCAGGTTGGCAAAGAGTTCTTCCTCCTGGGTATCATTGATGCAATAATAAAGCGTAGTGCCCGCTGCCCCCGTTTCCTTACGAACTACGTCATAGAAGGTTCCTTTATAAATAAACTCCTTCTCATTCTGCCAGTCGAGCTGCTCTTCCTGTCCCTGTTTTACTGTTATAAGATGAAGTTCATTTTCCGGAACGCCTTTTTTAATCTGACGTTTTATCTCTCTTCGAATCTGCAGTTGCTGTAATTTAAATACAACCAGCAGCCCTGTGATATTGCTGGAAAATACAATCAGTAAAAATATGCCTGTAATGGTACGCACCAGCACGAATATAATAAAAAGGCTGCCTCTGGTGAGACAGCCTTAACTATTAAACATCTTCTGCTTTTATCAAACTTCTTCGGCCTTCATTGACTTCGCCTGGCGGATGCGCTCGTTTTCATCCAAATGGATCTTACGCATGCGAATAAAGTTCGGCGTCACTTCAATACACTCATCGTGCTGGATATATTCCATACACTCTTCCAGGCTCATCAGCGTTTTAGGCGCAATGCGGGTTGCATCATCACTTCCACTGGCACGGTGGTTGGTCAGTTTCTTACCTTCTGTAACGTTCACCACCAGGTCGCCCGGCTTGATGTTTTCCGCCACAATCTGGCCGGCATATACATCTTCTCCCGGATCCACAAAGAAGGTTCCGCGATCCTGTAATTTATCAATAGAGTAACCGGTTGTCTTTTCGGTATTCTTGGAAATCAATACACCATTATTACGTCCGGGGATAGGTCCTTTCCAGGGTTTGTATTCCAGGAACCGGTGCGCCATTACAGCTTCTCCGGTTGTAGCAGTCAGCATTTGTGTACGCAGACCAATTAATCCACGTGAAGGAATTTCAAATTCCAGGTGCTGCATATCGCCCTTGGTTTCCATCACATGCATTTCACCTTTTCTACGGGTAACCAGATCGATTACTTTAGATGCAAATTCCTGTGGCACATCCACTACCAGCACCTCATAGGGCTCGCAACGCTTGCCATCAATATTTTTCAAAATAACCTGTGGCTGGCCTACTGTGAGTTCATATCCTTCCCGGCGCATGGTTTCAATCAATACACCCAGGTGCAGAATACCACGACCATAAACCTGGAAACTATCACCACTATCAGTATCGAATACCCGAAGTGCAAGGTTCTTTTCAGTTTCCTTCATCAGGCGGTCGCGCAGGTGACGTGAAGTCACGAACTTACCATCCTTACCAAAGAAAGGAGAGTTGTTGATGCTGAACAGCATGTTCATCGTTGGCTCATCCACACTGATCACTGGTAATGCCTCCATTACTTCCTGGTCAGAAATGGTGTCTCCAATATTGAAATCTTCCAATCCTACTACTGCGCACAGGTCTCCGGCTAACACTTCTGTTACCTTACGCTTACCCATGCCTTCGAACACATACAATTCTTTTACCCGCTGCTTTTTGATCGTACCATCCGCCTGCATCAATGCGATCGGTTGGTTCTCCTTGATTGCACCGCGCTGCACTTTACCAATTGCAATTCGTCCAAGGAAAGATGAATAATCCAATGAGGTGATCTGCATTTGCAACGGACCTTCTTCCACTCTGGGTTCCGGAACATACTGCAATATGCCATCCATCAACGGGGTGATATCTTCACAGGGTGTGTTGGAACTGTTGAACCAGCCATTTTTACCCGAACCATAGAAGGTGGGGAAATCGAGTTGTTCTTCAGTGGCATCCAGGTTGAAAAACAGTTCAAATACAGCGTCATGCACTTCATCAGGGCGACAGTTCGGCTTGTCTACCTTGTTGATTACCACGATGGGCTTCAGGTTCAGCTGAAGGGCTTTCTGCAACACAAAACGGGTTTGTGGCATGGGACCTTCAAAAGCATCAACCAGCAGGATCACCCCATCGGCCATCTTTAATACGCGTTCCACTTCACCACCGAAGTCGGCGTGACCCGGAGTGTCAATCACATTGATTTTGGTATCTTTATAAGTAACAGCTGCGTTCTTACTAAAGATGGTGATTCCTCTTTCGCGTTCCAGATCATTGTTGTCCATGATCAGTTCACCTGTATCCTGGTTCTCGCGGAACACTTTGGTGGTGTGAAGAATCCGGTCAACCAGGGTAGTCTTACCATGGTCAACGTGTGCAATAATGGCTATATTCCTAATATTCATAACTCGATTTCTGTCCCCGAACAAAATTTGCCTTTGGGCGCGCAAAGGTACAGCTATTTGCCCGCCCCACAAGCTAAATTCCCATAAAGATTATGTTATATATCATAACACCCTGTTAATCAGCAGTCCCCTCTTCCATTCCTCCATCTTCCTTTCCTCCATTTTTTAACCAAATCCTCATCTCCCCCTCTCCCCGCCCTTCGTACCTTTCACCTTATTTTTTGAACGATAAAACAGATTGGTTATGACGAAGAATTTTAAGGAGTTCCCCTATGATGATAAGACCACCCATATTCTGTTACCCGAACGTTTTGAAACAATTGAAAAACCGGTTACGGCTATTGTGATTGGTGCCGGTCGCCGGGGATATGTATACGGACAGTTTGCCTCCCAGTATCCACAACAGTTTGATATCATCGGGGTAGCAGAACCCAACCCAATCCGAAACCAGCGCTATGCTACTACACATAAAATACCGGCTGAAAACTGCTTTCTCAATTGGGAAGATGTTTTTACAAGACCGCGCTTCGCAGATGCTGTTATCATCGCTTCACCTGACCGCCTGCATGTGGGGCCCTGCCTCGCCGCTCTCAAAGCAGGTTATCATGTATTGCTGGAAAAACCGATCGCCCCATCAGAAGAAGAATGCCGCCAGATCCTGGAAGCTTCGCATGCCTCCGGAAAAATTGTAGCAGTTTGCCATGTATTGCGATATGCCCCCTATTTCCGCAAACTCCGCAGCCTGATCAGAAGTGGTGCCATCGGCGAACTGATCAGTATCCAGCACCTGGAACCCATCGAGCATGTGCACATGACCCATTCCTATGTAAGAGGGAACTGGAAAAACAGTACCACCACTACACCTATCATTCTGGCAAAAGCCAGCCACGATCTTGATATTCTTCGTTGGCTGGTGGGTAAACCCTGTACCGCAGTTCATGCATTTGGTGGCCTAAGATGGTTCCGCCAGGAAAATGCACCAGAAGGCAGCACCCATAGATGTACAGATGGTTGCAAAGTGGAAGAAGAATGTCCCTATTCTGCGATCAAAATTTATCACAAACTGCGGGAGCGTACTTATGTATTTGATCTGCCCGAAGACAAGGATGCACAGGGGGATTATATAATGGAACAGTTACGCACAACTGATTATGGCAGATGCGTATACCGGATGGACAATGACCAGCCAGATCATTATGTTGCCAACCTTCAATTTGAAGGCGGCGTTACTGCAAGCTTCTCTTTGCAGGCTTTCACTTCCTATGAAGGCCGGCGTACCCGCGTGATGGGCAGTCACGGTGATATTGTGGGCGATATGACCGAAATGGTTATTACCAGCTTTCAGAATGGTAAAAAAGAAAAATGGGCAGAAACAACCGACTTGCATGGCGGAGGTGATTTCCGACTCATGGCTGATTTTGTTATGGCAGTACATGCCAATGATCCGAATATGCTGACCTCCACCCTGGAAGCTTCTATCGAAAGTCACCTGATGGGATTTGCAGCTGAGAAAAGCCGGAAGGAAGGAATCGTAGTGCCCGTTCAGTGTTAATAACCGGATTCATAAAAGGAATGCTTATTTTGCCTGCAAAGCATTCCTTTTATGGCAAGCAAAAAATGGTTGTTTGGTATCCCGGTTGTTCTGGCAGTAGCCTATATGGCAGGACCCAATCCTTCCACCCCGGACTATTCTTCTCAAATGCCCGTAGTTCCTGATGCTCCGGAAGTGGAGACCTATGTCCGCAATAAAGAAGCCTCCTTTAAACTGAAGCCGGATAATGAGGCCCGCATAATCTGGAACAATGATTCCCTGCGCCAGCCTACCGAATATTCAATTGTATACCTGCATGGTTTCAGTGCCTCCCAATTTGAAGGAGCACCTACTCATCTGCATGCAGCTAAAGCTATGGGCGCCAATCTCTACCTGGCACGCTTAGCCGAACATGGCATCGATACCAGTGATGCATTGGCCAATCTTACTCCTGAAAAATATTGGGAGTCGGCCAAGGAAGCCCTGGCAGTTGGTAAACAGCTTGGCAAAAAAGTTATTCTGATGGGTACTTCTACCGGGGGCACCAACGCCCTGCAACTAGCCGCCACCTATCCGAACGACGTATATGCATTGGTGTTATTATCACCCAATATTGCGATTAATGATCCAAATGCCTGGCTGCTGAACAATCCATGGGGCTTACAGATTGCACAGCTGGTGCTGGGTGGTAAATACCGGACTGCTTCGGATGACCGTCCCACTTATAAACAATACTGGAACACACCATACCGACTGGAAGCCACTGTTGCCCTGGAGGAATTGCTGGAAACTACCATGACGCCGGAAACATTTGCCAAAGTCAAACAACCCCTGTTATTGCTCTACTATTATAAAAACGAGCAGGAACAGGATCCCGTGGTGAAAGTCTCCGCCATGCGCGAAATGTTCCAACAGGTAGGCACACCCGAAGCCCTGAAGAAAGAAATCGCCATGCCGAATACCGGTGATCATGTGATCGCCTCTCCTTTCAAATCAAAAGATGCCGCTGGTGTTGAAAAAGAAATTACCGACTGGCTGCTGCAATTAAAGGCCAACCATCCTTGATGATTCGTACATCTGCTGGAGGTTGTATTCAGTTGCGATTTTTTTATGATTTACCACGTCAATAATGGTACCGATCAGGCATAAGCCACCGGTAAACAGGTAGAGTATTCCCATGCCTACCTGGCCAACAACAAATCGTTGAATACCTGCCACCACTACGAACCCAAGGCAGGTTAGCAGCAGGATCTCACCCGGTTTTTTGCGCTTGCCGCTATAGATCATCAGAAACTGATTCTTTTGTGATTCACTCATTTTACTGGTCAGGTCTTTGATTCCCGCAGCCTCTTCGGGCTGCAGGTCAGGCAGACTCATCAGGTAGGTATCCATCATATCCGGGTTGGTTTTTAATTTGGGTTCGTATTAAAGTTACAATTCTGCTGCATATAATCAACAGGGCCGGAATCCCCATCCAGTGATGCTGCCAGGAAAGTCTGAATTCACCATGCAGCGCTGCCGCGATACTTCTTCCCAACCCGCAACCCGGGCATCCTTCCAACCCTGTAATGGCTTCAAGTCCCAACATCCGAAAGGGACAAAATCCTGCTGCCGTTGCACGATAGTCCACTCCTATGGCCAGCCACAGAATAGCACCCACCCACAACAACACTTCCAGGTTTTGTCTGATCCACTTATAACGCATCTTCCTAATCTACGAAATTTCACTCCTTTACGGCGGGTGGAGTGATTATATTTGCAGGATAATTGTTTGCCATGCTCCGATCAAAGATTGCGGGAATAGGAATGTATGTTCCAAAGAATGTTGTGACCAACCAGGACCTGACCCAGTATATGGAAACCAGTGATGAATGGATCCGCGAACGAACAGGAATCACCCAACGCAGGTATGCCGACCGCCAGGGTGAAACCACCACAACCATGGGTGTGGAAGCTGCCAAAATCGCAATAGAAAGAGCAGGAATCACCCCACAGGATATTGATTTCATTGTTTTTGCTACCCTCTCCCCTGATTATTATTTCCCCGGCTGCGGCGTGTTGGTTCAACGGGCCATGAAAATGAAAGAGATTGGCGCTCTCGACATCCGCAACCAGTGCAGTGGTTTCGTTTATGCATTATCGGTAGCTGATCAGTTCATAAAAACAGGGATGTATAAAAACATCCTCGTGATAGGTAGTGAGAAACATTCCTTCGGGCTTGATTTCAGTACCCGCGGGCGCAATGTTGCAGTGATCTTTGGAGATGGTGCCGGCGCAGTGGTGTTGCAACCTACCGAAAATTCCAACCAGGGTATCCTGAGCACGCACCTTCACAGTGATGGCGAAAGCGCTGAACTGCTTGCCATGTACAACCCTGGTACCCATGCCAATCACTGGGGCCACTATGCTGATTTTAAAGAAGGCGCCACCATCGGAGAACAGTTCATGAGCCATGAAATGATTGACAAGGCTCAGAACTTTCCCTATATGGATGGTCCCGCTGTTTTCAAAAAAGCCGTGGTTAAATTTCCGGAAGTCATCAATGAAGCCCTGCAAGCAAACGGATTAAAGGCTTCCGATATCAACATGCTGATCCCACACCAGGCCAACCTGCGCATCGCACAGTTTGTACAACAGCAACTCCAGCTGGCCGATCACCAGGTCTATAACAATATTCAGCAGTATGGTAATACCACTGCCGCCTCAGTTCCCATCGCCCTTTGTGAAGCCTGGGAAAAAGGAAAGATCAAAGCCGGCGACCTGGTTTGCCTGGCAGCATTCGGAAGCGGATTCACCTGGGCAAGTGCCCTCCTGAGGTGGTAAAGACCAACAGTACCGCATGGCGTTTAACGATTTAGTTTGTATATTACCAATCCATACAAACCAAACCAGCCGTCATGTCAAACCAACGTAGACGTTTCCTCGCGCAATCCGCAACACTTGCACTGGGTGTAACTGCCCTGCCTTCTTTCGCAAACTCTTTTTCCGGCAAACTGAGCGCCGCTGATCAAATCAATGTAGGTGTGATCGGTTGTAACGGAATGGGATGGAGTAATCTCCAGGCAATCCTTAAACAACCCAATGTTCGCTGTATCGCACTTTGCGATGTTGATGAAAATGTATTAACCAAAAGAGCCGGAGAACTCGCTTCCCGCAGTATGCCGGTAAAAACCTATAAGGATCACCGTGAGTTACTGGATAATAAGGATATAGATATTGTGATCATTGGCACACCAGATCATTGGCATTGTATCCAGATGGTGGATGCCTGTGCCGCCGGTAAACATGTTTATGTTGAAAAACCCTGTGGTAACTCAGTAGAAGAATGCCGGGTTATGGAAGCTGCCCAGCAACGCTATGGTTCCATCGTTCAGGTTGGCCAGTGGCAACGAAGTGCACCTCATTTCCAGGAAGCTGTCAATTTTGTGCATAGTGGTAAGCTGGGTAATATCCGCACTGTCAAGTCCTGGGCCTATATGGGCTGGATGAAACCGGTTCCCATCAGACAGGATGCTGCAGTTCCTAACGGTGTAGATTACACGAGATGGCTGGGTCCCGCCACCAAACGGCCTTTTAATGCGAATCGCTTTCACTTTAATTTCAGATGGTTCTGGGATTATGCAGGCGGACTCATGACCGACTGGGGGGTACACATGATGGACTATGCTTTATTAGGCATGAAAGCCCAGTTCCCCAACCAGGTGATGGCTTCCGGTGGTAAAATGGCCTACCCGGATGACGCTTCTGAAACGCCGGATACCCTGGCTGCTGTGTTTGAATACGATAAGTTTAACATCGTTTGGGAACACGCAACCGGTATCGATCTCGGTCCATATGGACTAACACATGGCACTGCCTTTATCGGTAACAACGGTACCCTGGTATTAAACCGGGAAGGATGGTATGTGAAAGAAGAAAAAGGAAAGATGGAGCCAGTGGAGTTTCAAAAGGACAAAGGAGATTCTCTCGAAAGACATATGGCCAATTTTTTGGAAGCAATCAAGTCAAAAGATCCATCTAAACTGAATACGCCCATCCAACAGGCATCCTTAACCGCACAGGTTTGTCAATTAGGTAACATCGCTTTCCGCACAAAGGAACTGCTCAAATGGGACAACGCTAAATCACAATTCAACAGCAAAGCTGCCAACGCCCTGCTGAAAGCTAATTACCAAAATGGATATAAAGTTCCAAAAGTATAAACTCCTGCTGGCAGTGATCTTCGGATTGCTGCCAGTATTTTCCTCCGCCCAGGCAATCAAGATCGATAGTGTACTTATTTTTTCCTATTTCAAGGGCAATGGAGAAGACGGACTTCATTTGGCATATAGTTATGATGGTTTACAATGGGCCTCCCTTAAAGGAGATTCCTCTTTTCTTACCCCCACTGTTGCCAATGATAAACTGATGCGCGACCCCTGCATTACCCGCGGAGGGGATGGCCGTTTTCATATGGTCTGGACCGTAAGCTGGAATGATCAGGGTATCGGTTATGCACACTCGAAAGATCTGGTTAACTGGTCTGAGCAGGTATTCATCCCTGTTATGAAACAGGAGCCTGCCACCCTTAATACCTGGGCACCGGAAGTATTTTATGACGCGAATACCAAACAATACATCATCTTTTGGTCATCGACCATACCTGGTCGCTTCCCAAAAACAGAAGGAAATGGAGATGATAAATACAATCACCGCATCTATTACACACTAACCCGGGATTTTAAATCATTCACGCCAACCGCCTTGCTCTACGACCAGGGTTTTAATGTGATTGATGCCAGTATCTATAAAACCGGCAACACTTACACCCTATTGCTGAAAGATGAAACACTGAAACCATCGCCCGAGAAAAATATTCGGATCGCCACCAGTAAACAACTGACTGGCCCCTATTCCAAACCATCTGAACCTATTTCCGGTAAAACCTGGGCCGAAGGTCCCACTATGATTTACCATAAGGGCTACTGGTGGATGTACTATGATCAGTATACTGCCAAACAGTATGCCTGTTTACGGTCAAAAGATTTGCGCCAATGGGAAGATATGAGCCCGCAACTCAGATTTCCTGCAGGCGCCCGCCATGGTACCGTTATTAAAATTTCCGCAGCAGAATTTAAGCATCTTAAACAGCCCTGATCCCTTAGCTTTGCCTTAACCAAAGGGTAATGCATGAGAGTGGACCCCTCGCAGAAAAAACTGATCTTCCTGGTCAACCCGATTTCCGGAACCAGGCCTAAAGCCGATCTGGCTGATTTAGTCAAACAGACCGCCGAAAGGTTCAAGTCGCAGGCTATTGTCCTACCAACTGTTGCCAGTGGCGATTACTCTTTTGTTCGGCAACGAATTGAAGAAGAAGCATATACCGATGTAATTATTTGCGGAGGAGATGGTACCGTCAACAACGTCATGAGTGATCTCCGGGATTTGGACATCCATTTTGGAATTGTACCCTGCGGATCCGGAAACGGTCTCGCGTATTGCGCAGGTATTCCCAAAAACCCGCAAAAAGCGATTGAACTTGCTTTCACAGGAAAAGCCCGCTATATTGATGCCTTCCTGGTAAATGAACAGTTCGCCTGTATGTTATGCGGACTCGGATTTGATGCCAAAGTAGCCCATGATTTTGCACAACAGCCAGGTAGAGGACTGCTTACCTACACCCAGCAAACCATCAAGAATTATTTCACTGCTACTACCTATCATTTCGAAATGGTAGTGGAAGAACATGTGATCCAGACCGATGCCTTTTTTATCAGCGTTGCCAACAGCAATCAATTTGGAAACCAGTTTACCATAGCGCCAAAGGCAAGCCTTAATGATGGATTACTGGATATCGTAGTTGTGCCCAAAATGAATAAAGCGATACTTCCTTTTGCCCTCATGCAGCAGGTAAGAACCGGGCAACTTACAAGTGCACTTGAAGAGCAAACCGGAACCATCCAATATTTTCAAACAGCTAAAATCCAGATTCGCAACAAGGATCTGGCGCCTTTACATATTGATGGCGAACCCAAAGAAAGCCTGGAAACCCTGAACATTCGGATACTGCCGCGATGCGTTCAGCTGATTCAGCCTATTTAACTGCTCAAAAAGCACCCAACTGATTTCAAAAAAGTGATAAGCGGATGGGCGCTCCTTCCAGTTGCAGCAGTTTCTCCTTTCTCCACAACCCGCCACCATAGCCCGTTAAACTACCATCCGATCCAATGACACGATGACAAGGCACGATGATACTTATCTTGTTCAACCCATTTGCATTGGCTACTGCTCTTATTGCCAGGGGCTTCCCCAGGGCGTCCGCCTGCTCTTTATAAGAACGCGTTTTACCATAAGGTATGGTCAATAACTGATTCCAGACTTCCAGCTGAAACGGACTTCCAATCAGATCAATAGGAGTTGTAAATGTTTTGAGCTTCCCTTCAAAATATGCTGCCAGTTCTTTTTCCAGTAATTCAAAATGCGGATTAGACCCCTGCACAATGGTCGCATTCAGTCGCTTCGACAAATACACCAGTTCTGTCTCCAGCATGCGACGATCTGAAAACTCCAGCAGACAAATGCCTTTGCTGGTTGCACATGCCAGCATAGTACCCAAAGGTGTTTCAATTCGCTTACAGTCAATCATACCAGCATTTTTTGATTTGGAGGGCGTTACCCCAAAGATCGAGCGAAATCCTTCTACAAAGCCACTGTTGGATTCATATCCTGCATCAAATGCTGCACCTGTAACCGACTCGCCGTTTTGAATTTTCTTGAAAGCATTGTTGATCCGCAACATCCGTTGAAATGCATGAAAGCTCATGCCATGGTGCTTGAGAAACCAGCGTCGCAGGGTAGCTGGTTCAAATCCACGCTGCTTCAAATCATAATCCTTTAGCCGGATAGAAGGATCATTTTCAAGATCTCTGATCAAGCCCCGGATAGCCTCCGGTGTTGCAGCAGGTTGCTCCATGGGCCGGCAAACTTTACAAGGCCGATACCCTGCAGCAATGGCATCCCGTACCCCCGGAAAAAACTCTACATTCTCGCGCTTGGGTTTACGCGCTGTGCAGGTAGGGCGACAAAATATTCCCGTCGTTTTTACGCCGGTTATAAAAACTCCTTCAAATTCCGGGTCCTTCTCTACCAGGGCCTGGTACATGCGATCATCAGTGAGTGCGCTGGCCATGTATTAAATTTAAGCATACAAAAGAACACCACCGCAAGCACCCGCACCACCGAAAAATGAACAGGTATTTTTTAGTTGCTGCCTGTAGTTAGCAATTTCAACTCTGCAGCAAGTGCTTTCACCCTCTCCGGGAACTTTTCAGCCAGATTAACACGCTCCCCGGGATCAGCCGACAAATCATACAACTGTGCCTGTTCTGAATGCCCCGACTCAATATTGGTTAACTGGTAAACCGCCGGCCCATTGGAGGGCCTAATATATTTCCAGTTATCACTCACCAATGCATAACTGGCACCGTTCAGCACCAGGGAAGCTCTTCCTTTAGCAGCCTGACCAATGATTGCAGCCCACTGAATTTGTGAATCCTGGGCATCACCTGCAGGTAATTTAACTTTCAGAAAACTCGCAAAGGAAGCCAGCAGATCTACCTGGCTCACCATCGCTTCACTGGTTCCAGGCTTCACCAATTTTGGATGATATACAATAAAGGGCACCCTTGTTCCTGCTTCAAATATGCTGTACTTACCGCCTCTTAACTCACCAGCCGGACGATGACCATTCAATTGAGTTACCGCGCCATCTTCATATCCATCATCCAGGACAGGCCCATTATCACTCGAAAAAAGAATCAGGGTATTTTCAAGCTTTCCGGACTGCTCCAATACCTTCAGAATTTCACCTACTGCCCAATCAATTTGCAGGATCGCATCTCCCCTGAATCCTAAGCCACTTTTTCCCTTAAACATCGTGGAAGGCATTCGCGGCACATGGGGCTCCGTCAATGAATAAAACAGGAAAAATGGTTCCTTTGAATCCACACCTATAAACTCCTGTGCTTTTAAAAGAAAGGTTAGTGGCATTTCTTCATCTGTCCACCTGGCTGTTTTGCCACCCTTCATATAACCTATTCTGCCAATCCCATTCACAATCGTCTGATCATGACCGTGATTTGGTGACGCTTTCATCTTCAACAAATGCGGCTGTTCCTTACCGGTAGGTTCATCTCCGATTTTTTCTTTATAATTTACTTCAATCGGATCTGCAGGGTCCAGCGCCACTACTCGATGATTCTCCACAAACACTGTTGGCACTCTATCCGCTGTTGCGGGAAAAATAAAGGAATAATCAAATCCAACCTCATTGGGTCCCGGCTTGATGCCTCCATTCCAATCCTTTGCTACTGCAGTTCCCAGCCCCAAATGCCACTTCCCCACTATTCCCGTTCTATAACCTGCCTGCTTAAATACCCTGGGCAAACTGGTTTTATCGGTTGGCACAATCAGTGCAGCATCACCGGGCAGTACTCCCGTACCCGATTTTCTCCAGGGATATTGTCCCGTCATCAAGGCATACCTCGATGGCGTACAGGTGGCAGAGGTGGTATAAGCCCTGGTGAACCGAAGTCCCTGCCTGGCCAGTTTATCAATATTCGGAGTTTGCAGTTTGGTGGCCCCATAACAACTGAGATCCCCATAACCCAGGTCATCCGTATAAATAACCAGCACATTCGGCCGATCTTTCATCTGCTGAGCTTCGACCGTATAACAGCCAAACAACAAACCAACTAACGTTATAGTATAAACGAGCAATAATTTCATCAAAGCACAATCTGTTGTATCGTTGTTTTTCCTACCTGCTTTCCATTTTTGAAACTCGCTGCCTTGACAGTTACCGAACGCCGCACATCAAAGGGCTTTTTATACAAGGTAGATTTAGTAGTTGGTTCAGATCCATCCAGCGTAAAATAGATTTCCGGTTGATAATTATCCGTACTGAAACTTATAGTCGCTTTGCTCTGGTCGCTATCTATTACAACCGACTGCTTTACATTGTACGCACTCTGCGCTGCATTGTAATTCCAAAACCGATAACGATCATACTGTACTTCCAAACGTTGCGTGAAATCATTCCAGTCCTTCGGATGGCTTGTCCAGGCAATATCAGCTATCGCTGCCATCCTGGGCAGGGTCATATACTCCACTTTATCTGCACTGGAAATATATTCGGTCCACACATTGGCCTGCACGCCTTTGATGTGTTTTGCTTCTTCTGCTGTTAAGGAAGCAGGAATCGGCTCATAGGAATACACTCGCTGCAGGGTCAGGTAACCTCCAATGGCCATGGGTTCCAAAGCCGGTTTTCCCTGGAAATAATCAAAATAAACATAACTGTTGGGTGTCATGATCACATCATGGCGTTGTTTGGCAGCTTCGATTCCACCTGCTTCTCCCCGCCAGCTCATCACTACTGCATTGGGTGCCAGTCCGCCTTCCAGGATTTCATCCCAGCCGATCAGTACACGTCCTTTTGAATTGATGAATTTTTCAATGCGCTGTACAAAATAAGATTGCAGTTCATGTTCATCTTTCAGCTTCAGGTCCTTGATTCGTTGCTGACAACGCGGACATTTTTTCCAGTTGTCTTTAGGGCACTCATCCGCCCCGATATGGATATATTCAGAAGGAAAAAGATTGATTACTTCTGTGAGGATATCCTGCATCATACTGAATACCGTATCGTTTCCCGCACAGTATACATCTGTATGCACGCCCCAGGTTTCCTGCACCTGCTTGCCACCTTTTTGCTTGCTTAGTTCTGATGGAAACTTGTTGATAAATGTTGGCTGATCCGGAAAACAACTCAGAAAAGGAAAAGCAGCAATCGCAGCAGATGCATGTCCCGGCATTTCAATCTCCGGCACAATGGTAATATGTCGTTTCGCTGCATACTGGATGATATCCTTTACCTCTGCCTGCGTATAAAATCCACCATAACGCTGATTGGTATTTCCCTGTCCCGGATAATTGCCAATAACTGTTCCATTTCTCCAGGCACCTACGGCCGTCAGCTGAGGATATTTCTTGATTTCAATTCTCCAGCCATGGTCATCTGTCAGATGCCAGTGCAGGCGATTCATTTTGTGCAGTGCCAGCAGATCAATATATTTCTTGATGAAATCAGCAGGGAAGAAATGGCGACTCACATCTAGCATCATACCCCGGTATTGAAAACGCGGCGCATCCTGCACCTGTATGGGAGCAATGGTTAACAGAGCAGCCGTATCTGTTGGCAACAACTGGATCAATGTCTGAATACCGTAAAAAACGCCCGGTGCATCTGTTCCGGTGATCGTAATTGACTTCCCGGAAACCTCCAGTTGATATGCCCCTGAAACGGTAGAACCTGTATTACCCAACCGCAGTTGAATCGAATTGAGTTGCTTCCCTTTTTTAATTTTTGCCTGTTTTAAACCATACCGATCCAACAGGTAACTGTTCAAAAAATCGGCACTGGATTGCAGACTTTTATCTGCCACAACCACAGCAGTTTGTGGAGAGATCAGAAAGGGATCTCCTGAACTGCCCATCACTATTTTTTCAGGCTTTGGGAGGAGGGAGGGTTGCGCCTGCACAAACTGGCCTGCCGCAACAAAAAGCATCAGGCAAACAATACGAACTACTGACTTCATGGTAATCAAGCATTTTTATGAAGTCCTGAAAATACCGAATAAGCCTGAAAGCCACCGATGAAAACGTTTGCATAAAATCAGCGATGTCCATCCCACTCGGCATAGAACTGCTCCACATAGGCTTCCATAAAAGCATGTCGCTGTTCCGCCATTGCCTTCCCTGTAGCTGTATTCATCCGGTCTTTCAGAAGAAACAGCTTCTCGTAAAAATGATTGATGGTTGGATCATTATTGAATTTGTACTGCTCCACCGTCTTCTGCAGGTTCGGTGGTTGTGCCGGATCATACAGGGGCCGGTTTTTGAATCCGCCATAATTGAAAGCCCGGGCAATACCGATGGCTCCAATTGCATCCAGGCGATCCGCATCCTGTACAATCGACAACTCAAGTGATTGATACGTTCCTTTATTATGTCCGCCTTTAAATGAGATATGCGAAATGATCAATTGTACTTCCTGAATAATTGCGGGATCCACACCCTGCGATGCCAGAAACTCTCCAGCTATCCTGGGAGCCACCGTATCATCGCCTCCATGAAATTTGGAATCAGCGATATCATGAAGCAGCGCGGAAAGTTCTACCAGCTCCAGGTTGGCCACGGGCTCCTGCTCAGCAATAGTTTTGGCAGTTTTCCATACCCGATGAATATGCCACCAGTCGTGCCCCCCTTCTGCATTAGCCAATTGTTCTTTTACAAAATCAACCGTACGGTTAATTAGTAGTTCATTATCCATCGGACTCAACTTATTGGAAAAAAGAAATGTAGAGGCGGTAATAGATTCGTTTTGGCTGACCATCCAATTTAGCACCCGATCGAAAACGGATTTTTTTCATGATCCGCATGGCTTCTTTATCAAGATAAACATTCACGCCATTTTCAACAGTAATCCTGGAAACAGTACCTTCTTCATCAATCTGTAATCCAATTAACACGCGACCATATTGTTTATTCACCATCGAATAGTAGGGAAAAACCAGGTTGTTCTGCATGAATTGAGAAAGATCGCCATCGCCGGTTGCCAGTTCAGGCGCGACATACTTTTTCTCCGGCACATCAACCAGGAGATTGGTTATTTCAGGAAGGTTGGGCACAAAGAATGCTTTCTCAGTAGAATCCGGTGCTGCAGATCCATAGACTAAATTGAAATCATAATTCAGGAGGCGACCACCATTGGCAAGATGATAGTACCACATTCCTACCGGTTCTTCTTTTTTCAGGAAAGCATCCAGCACAATCTGGTCCAGGGTAATATGCCGGATCTCGACATGTGTGATACTGTCTGCTCCAACCGTTACCGTTTCCACAAAATCGGCTCCTTTCTGAGGGGATTTTACCCGATCGAAAAAGCTCTTGAAATAGAATTTCTTCACCTCTGGCATCGCCCCAGGCTGCTGTGCAAAAGACAGCACAGACAACACCATCAGTAAACTCAGGAATACTACACGCATGGCTGAAAGTTAGGGAATGAATTTCTTATTTTACAATTTCCAAAAAAAAATCTGACATGCATTATACAATGGGGTAGAAACTGAGAGATTTGAACAAGGTTGAAATACTTCCAACGAAAATTGAACAGGCTGACCTGTTTTAATATTTACTAATGTTGGAATTGATTTGTTGTACGTACTATCTGTTAACTTATCCCATTGATATTCATTATTCGTAACATACCGAAAATATTCTCCTACTATGAGATAGAAAGCAGGCAGTAATGCTTCTCTATTTTTAAGTACCGCTATCTGTTCATCTATTTTATGGATACCATCATCATCAAACACCTGAATTTCTACATTTAATTTCTGCAATGAGTGAATGACTATTGCTGAAATGGAATCAATTTGAATAGCAGAAAGATTATCCAGGTACTTAATCATTTCGGGGGATGGTTTAATCTCATTACGCTTCTTCAATAGAGAATCAGCTGTCGAAAGATTATCGACTACAAAACACACCCCTTTATGATTGATATAGTACTTGTTATCATCACCCTTTATCACTAAGGCTTCGTAGGGACTAATATAATCATCGAAAAAAGGTAAATGCTTTGTCTTATTATTAAATTCATCTTCAGAAATAGGTTGCACTTTTTTATCTATTTTGGATGATTGAGAAATAGTACAAGTGAGATTAAGTAACCCTAATAGAAAAAGAAAATACAATTTCATTTTATCACATTAATTTGTTGCTACAAGTATTCAACCAAATTACCTTTAAATTAAATACAATATGCGCATTTGTGATGTCATCAATAATTTTATCCCAGCTTCATCATCGTCCATTTCCTCTTCCAGCCAATAACTGGAATTATTACCAGGAATGGATAAACGCCCTCTTTCTTCATTGGAAAATTCCTTTTGAAACCTTACGGCCTTTAGTTCCGGAAAAACTAAACCTTGACTCATTTAATGGCGACTATTATGTTTCCGTTGTAGCTTTTACAATGAAAAATATCCGGCCCAGGCTCTTACCTGCTTTTCCCCCGATTTCAACTTTTCATGAGATAAATCTCCGGACCTATACGAATCATGAAAACAAAGCGGGTGTTTATTTCCTGAGTATTGAAGCAGAAAAAACAATTTCAGCTTTTCTTGCCAGAATGCTATCGGGACTTCCATACCAGAAAGCAAGGATGCATCGAGGTTCCGAAACATACAACTCCGTCAATCCAAAAGCAAATCAGCAATTGGATCTCTCCTATCAAATCGGTAAGCCTGTTTTACATAAATCATTGTTAGATACCTGGCTCACGGAACGGTATTGCCTCCACCTGGTGCAGCAGGATCAAATCTATACCTTCGATATTCATCACCTGGAATGGCCCCTTGCGGAGGTTGAAATAAAAACACAACAGCTCCATTATAAAGTTGGCGAGTTAAACCTTGGCAGCATACCTCCCGACAGCACCCATTATTCAGAAGGAGTACAGGTTCTTGCATGGAACAAAGTATAAATACACCGGCTTAGTTGTAATTTTAATTACTATGCGATTCCTCCTATTACTTACCGCACTACTCATTTGTAGTCAACTCCTGTTTGCTCAAAATAGCAACGCTCCCACACTCATATTATTCAATGGAAAAATCTGGACAGGCAATGATGCAGAATTTGTCGAAGCAATTGCCATAACCGGTAACACCATTACCCATATCGGATCAAACGCCGACATCAAAAAACTGGCACAGAAATCCACTCAACTAATTGACCTCAACGGCCAACTCGCAACAGCAGGTATCAACGATGCCCATACCCATTTTCTTTCCGGGTCCATGGGACTCACAGGCGTTGATCTCTACCAGGCGAAAACACTGGAAGAAGCCCTATCCGCAATTGAAAAATTTGTAAAAGATCACCCCAACAAAAAATGGATTACCGGTATGGGCTGGCAGTACAATCTCTTTGAAGGAGGAATGCCCAACAAGGAAGCTCTCATCGCTTTGGATAAAATCAGTCCCGACCGCCCGATTGTGCTGGATGCCTATGATGGGCACAGTATCTGGGTGAACAGCAAAGCAATGGAACTGGCTGGCATTTCCAGTACAACCCAATTTGATGGATTTGGTTCCATCATTAAAGATCCGGAGGGAAAGCCAACAGGTGCCTTCACAGAAGCAGCCGGCAGCCTGGTTGAGAAAATAGTTCCTCCTCCCACTACAGAAGAAAAACTGGAGGCACTTCGCATAGGTATGAAATATGCAGCGCGACTCGGTATCACCAGTATTCAAAATGCCAGTGGCTCTGTTGCTGAATTCCAATTGTATGAAACCCTGCTTAAACAAGGAGAACTCACCCTTCGGTCTTCCACTGCCTTCAGTGCCGGCAAAAACACAAAGGAAGAAGACATCCAGCAATTCATACAAGTAAAAAACCGCACCAAAAGCCATCCCCTACTCAAAGCCGTTAGTATTAAATTCATGCTGGATGGCGTAATTGAATCGCACACTTCTCCCATGCTGGAACCCTATAGTGATGCCTTACCCGATGGCACGCATGCCAATAGTGATTTTGCTTTGCCTCTTGAAAAATATCAATCGCTTTTAAACCGGTTTGATAAAGAAGGATTCCAGATTTATACCCATGCCATTGGAGATCGCACGGTGCGGGAAGCATTGAATGCCTATGAAAAAGCACACCAAACAAATGGCACCAAAGCCAGGCGCCATCGCATTGAACACATCGAACAATGTAACCCGCAGGATGTTCCCCGCTTTGCAAAGTTGGGCGTGATGGCTTCCATGCAACCTATTCATGCAGATCCGGGCAATATCGAAGTATGGGCAAAAGCTGTAGGAGAAAAAAGAATTCCGCATGCCTTTATGTGGAAGTCCATGTTGAAGAACAAGGTGCACCTGGTTTTCAGCAGTGATTGGCCGGCCTGTACCACCCCCGATCCTATACGTGGATTGCATATTGCGGTGAACCGGCAAACCCCTGAAGGACATCCACCTGGCGGATGGGTACCCGAGCAAAGAATCACCATCCAGGATGCATTAAAAGCCTATACCCAGGGTGGCGCTTACTCCTCCTTCGAGGAAAACAGCAAAGGCAAATTGCAGCCGGGTTACCTTGCAGATATCATCGTGTTTAACCAGGATCTGTTTTCTATCCCTGCTATGGATATTGCCAAAACAAAAGTAGTTTTAACGCTGTTTGATGGTAAAATAATTTTCAATGAGAACTGAAAAAGCAATATTGGCCGGTGGTTGTTTCTGGGGTGTGGAAGAACTGATCCGGCACCTGCCCGGCGTAAAACACACCGTTGTTGGATACACTGGCGGAGATGTTCCCAATGCCACTTATCGCAATCATGGTACCCATGCTGAAGGCATCGCCATCAGCTTTGATGCGGATGTGCTCTCCTACCGGAAACTGCTCGAATATTTTTTCATGATCCACAACCCTACCACCAAAAACCGCCAGGGAAATGATATCGGGCTTTCTTACCGGTCCGCCATTTTTTACCTGGACGAAGAACAAAAGCAAACAGCTCTTCAACTCATCAAAGAGATGGAAGCCTCGGGTAAATGGCCGGGTAAAATTGTTACCGAAGTGGTACCTGCCACAGATTTCTGGGAGGCAGAAGAAGAACACCAGGATTACCTGCAAAAAAATCCATTCGGGTATACCTGCCATTTCGAACGACCCGAGTGGAAACTGTAAATCACCCACCCTAAAACCTTAACCAATATGAATCATCCACCCAGCCAGCAGGATTGGTACCGTTTTGTCCGGATCCTGCTGCTGACCCTGGGTATTGGGTTTACAGTAGCTGGAATCATTTTCTTTTTTGCCTACAATTGGGATGCCCTTCCAAAATTGGCAAAGCTTTCGATTACAGGCGGACTCCTTATTGCAACCACGCTTCTTTCCCTAAGGCCGCAATTTGATCCGCTGATCCGAAACATTCTGTTAACCGCTTCAGCGGCATTGGTGGCGGTATTGTTTGCTGTGTACGGGCAGATCTATCAAACCGGTGCAAATGCCTACGATTTTTTCCTTGCCTGGACAGTTTTCATCTCGATTTGGGTGCTGGCGGCAAATTTTCCTCCCTTATGGGTCCTGTATCTATTACTGATCAACACGACGATTTTACTATATGCCGATCAGGTAGCCAATCATTGGTCAGATAAACTGGTTTTCACTATTCTCTTCCTCGTAAACCTGGTAGCACTGATCGTGAGCAAAGTCCTGTTGAAAGCAGGAAAGACAATTCCCACCTGGTTCACCAACCTGGTAGCACTGGCTGCCATCAGTTTTTCCACGCTGGGAATCATCATAGGAATATTCGGAAATAAGGAGTTCGATTTCTGGTTGCTTGTCCTGCTGGCAGCACTTGCTTATGCAACAGGTATCTGGTATGGATTCAAACAACATTCGCTTTTTTATCTGTCGATTATCCCGCTAAGCCTGATCATCCTGATTACTACCTGGATTCTCCGAATTTCAGATGACTCAGGCGGTTTCCTGCTGGCAAGCTTTTTTATTATAGGCAGTGCTACGGTAACGATCAAGTATCTGCTGGACCTTCAAAAAAAATGGGCACATGAGCAACATGGAAACTAAACCACCGGTACAGGTTTCACTTCCCATAAAAATAATTTCCATTATTGGGGGGATACTTGCCAGCTCCAGTTTCGTAGGATTTCTATTAATCGTCGGACTGTTTGAATCCCCCGTTGCACAGGTAGCAGGCGGATTGCTATTTATTGCGATTGCCATCTGGTTGGATAAACAATACAACAATGTGCTGTTGGATACGATGAGCATTTCGCTTTTCCTGATAGGTGGTTTCATGACCGGACTGGGACTGAGTGAATTTGGAGCATCCAATACAGTAATCTGCCTGATCTATATATTGATAGGGGCTATCTGCTTCTTTATTACCCAAAATTTAGTGTTGGCATTGGTTGCTTTATTGTCGGTTCATGCAAGCATTGTATCCATCATCCTGATCAACGACTTGCACGAAATTATACTTGCTTACATTCCCATTTTAGCTGCAGGCTGCTATTATATTTACAGCAAACAGGATGGATTTAAAAAATATCCTGCCATCCGAACAGCCATAACCGTGGCATTTTTAAGTGCATTGATACTGCCTGGTATCCGATATACAATACCTATATCGCCGGCGCATTTCTGGATTGCTTCTGCAGGCATCATACTTATTGTTTTATACCTGGTTCATTCAATCAGCAAACAATATTTCGAACCAGCAAGTGGCTGGTCTTTAAAGCTACAGATTGCAGCATTGCTGTTCCTGCTTCCTACCTTGTTTGCACCTTCGATAGCGGGAGCCATTTTTCTTCTGTTATTAGCTTTCCAGTTTGGATATAAAACCGGTTTCATACTTGCCATAATCAGTAGCATCTATTTTATATCGCAGTATTACTATGATTTGACCTTTACGTTGTTAACGAAGTCAATTCTCCTACTGGTTTCCGGAATCATATTCCTGGTACTCTATTTTATCCTATCAAAAAAATTACGACTGGATGAAAAAATTTAACTGGCTTATATTGATCAACCTGCTTTTAGTGCTGGGTTATTTTCTCTATTCCATCATGGAAAAAGAAAAGCTGTTGACAACTGGCCAACTGGTATTGCTGGAACTGGCACCAGTAGATCCCCGATCCCTTATGCAGGGCGATTACATGCAGCTGAATTATAAAATCGCCCGCGATTTCAGTGAGGATAGCGTACCCAAACGTGGCTTCCTTGTAGTAAAGCTGGATCAGGCCGGTGTTGCATCACCGGTTAGAATACAAAGCGATGGTAAACCCATTCAACCAGGGGAACAATTGATACGCTATACAGCTCCCGAGCCCTGGAATATCAACATTGGTGCTGAGTCATATTTTTTCCAGGAAGGCAAAGCTGCCAATTATGATTCCGCCAGGTATGGAGGACTGCGGATAGATACTAAAGGGAATAGTTTGCTGGTAGGCTTGTATGATAAGAATAGAAAACTGATAAAGTGAAATATTTATCTATGATTCAAAAGCTGAAAGTGTTCTATCTGGCGATTTTGTTATTAACTGGTTACATTCCGGAATCTAGTGCTCAAATACAATCGCATGGTTATCCCCAAAGTGCTTCAGTAGGTGATCTTTCAGATACAATGCTAAATACAAAGGCTATCAGACGGGCAGCAAGAATCAAAAAGATTACAGCTATTAAAGACCCGCCAACGGCAAGTAAGACAACTTATATAAAAATTATATCCGTAGACAGTAAAGGTGACATTCGAAGTATTATTTCCTGCCTGCCAAAAACACCACAAGTGGAATCCGACCTCTGCATAACAAGTCTATTCGAGTATCACCCTACTGGTCAGGTGGCAAAAGCAACCTATTTTGATACCAAAGGCAATAAGTATCCCGAACAGAAATCAGTTTGGAAAGAGGATAAACTGCATTCCATTTCAATGGTAGATACAGCAAATTATATACTCACTACCGAATCCTTCGATGCACAGGGAAATATGATCTCACATGAGAGAGTCGATCAGACAGGGCGTGTTTTAGAAAATAGTCACTATTACTACCATGCAGATGGCCTGCTGGATAGTATTGTGAATGATCACCATGGCAGCATCCGGTATATTCGAAAAAAACATGGAAACGGAACATTTATAACAATGAAGAATGCCAATTATGAATATTATTGGTTGTATAATGTCGCTGGACAATGTACTAATTATGAATTCTACTATTATAAAACAACACTTTCCGTGCCGGATAGCTACATTGAAGAATATTATTACAACAAAGACGGAACACTATCCCATATCGTGAACAAATCATCCGAAAAAGAAAGCTTTGTTACCCGTTATACGTATGAATATTATTAAGCAAGCTCTATTTCTTTTCCAGCCAAACTATTTTCTGCTTAGATTGATGTTCTTTCCCTATCAGGTCTCTGTACAACTCTGGCCGTCTGGCTTTCAGATACCGATGCCCTCCTGCCAGGGTTAACTTCTCAGGAGTCAGGGTTGCGATCACATAACTGTCCTCAAAACTTCTGCACTCCGCAATAATATCACCATAAGGATCCAAAATCATGGAACAACCATTCTTCAGCTGGTCATCATCCATGCCAATCGGGTTGGAGAAGATGGCATAAATAGCATTGTCATAAGCCCTTGCCGGCAACCATTTCATTAACCAGGCCCTTCCCTTCATGCCATCAAATTCTAGTCGCAGTGAAGTTGGATCCGCTTCCCTGTTTTCCCATAAGGCAGGATCAACAAATCCGGCACCCGGACGTGTAGACGGCGTACACATCGTTACATGTGGCATAAAAATAATATCCGCCCCCAGCAATTTGGTTGCTCGTACATTTTCAATAATATTGTTGTCATAACAAATCAGAATGCCACACTTCCAGCCAAATAGTTCAAAGACGCAATATTCAGTACCAGGCAGAATATGAGGATTTATAAATGGATGCAGCTTTCTGAATTTAGCTATCAGACCATTTCTATCCACACATACATAGGCTTTATAAATTTTATCCTCCCGATCCTTTTCAAACAATCCTGCCAGCACCACAATATTGTGGCGGGCGCTTATTTGCCTGAGTTGCGAAATGCTTTCCCCTTCTGGAATTAATTCTGCCTGCGCCAGCAATTCCTCCCGCGATAATTTCCTGGCAAAACTATATCCCGTCACCGAACACTCATGGAAAGCAATTACCTGCGCGCCATCTGCCGCAGCCTTAGCTGCCAGCGAATCCATTACCGATAAGTTATACGACTTATCAACCGACCGATTTTCAAATTGAGCAGTTGCTACTTTAAGATTTTGCATGGATTTTTCTTTTAGCCCCTATTGCAGTTTCTAAATCTAATAAATATCTTGGCTACAATGAAAAATTCAATTCGAGTCTGTATTTCCATTTTTATACTTGCAGCAATCAGTTCCTGTGGTACTCCTGATTATGCAAAAATGATTATTGGGAAATGGGAGTTTTATCAGTTTTATTCCAAAGAGAACCTTTCAGCAGCACGAAAAGATGATTTGAAGACTTTTAACAAGTCAAATAAGGGATTGACCATCCGGTTTTCACCAATGGGTCAATATGAATCTGATCAACCCGGAGGTGTTAAAGAAAATAATTCAATAACCGATTACAAGGTTGTTGATAATATGCTTTTAATTGAAGGTGATGCCATCCAGATTCTGGAAGTAAGTGAACGTTTTCTGCGCTTGCACAAAGACGAAAACAGTCCGGATGTCATGTTCAAACGCATCAATTTCACTGGAACTGAACCAGGGAGACAATAATTTCCTTTCTATGAAAAATTTCGCAACCTATTCCAGATTTCTGACGCAGGAAGATGCCAGCATGTTAACCGATATTCTGACAGACCTTCAAATACCGTATAAAATTGAAAAAGATACCAGCCAGGTAGGAAGCATTTTTATAGGTGAAACCCCTGATCCTGTAATTGAGGTGAAAATTCAGCAGCAGGATTTTCCCAAAGTCAATGAACTATTTGTAAAACAGGCCAATCAGGATTTCGTACATCCGGATTTTGAACACTACTTTTCATCTTATTCTGCAAATGAATTGTCAGCAGTTCTTGCTGAACCCAATGAATGGAATGCATATGACCTTGAAATAGCCCGATTGTTTTTGCTACAAAAAAATCCGGAAGCGACCATCCCAACACCCAATTTCAAGAAGGCTTTCCAACCCGAGAAAATTGCTTTTAAATGGATTCTTGCCGGTTATATGCTTTGCTTCCTGAGCATCTTTGGTGTCTTTGTCGGACTTGCCATTTCCCAGGCAAAAAAGACCTTGCAAAGCGGAGAGATTGTTCACATCTATGATTTTCAAAGTGTTCAGCATGGTAAAAACATGGTAGTTTTTGGTACGATCACTTCCATATTCATTATTCTTTACAAACTTAAAGGAGGATATACCTACTGGTCCAGTCTTCCTTTTTAAACATTCTTGTTGTGTTTAACAACTAAGCAATCAAGCCTCGTTTAATCGCTTCCTTTACTAACCCGGCAGGGGTTTTAACCCCAAGCTTTTGGGTGAGGTTCAGCCGGTGAGTTTCCACTGTGCGCAAACTGATATAAAGTTTTTCAGCTATTTGCTGGTTCGTGTGCTCCTCCGCTATGAGTTTAAGGATCTCCTTCTCCCTGTTGGTCAACGGCACCTCATAAATGGAACGACGCTTACCAAAAATGCTTTCCTGCAACAGGTTCCTTTTGAGTGATTCATCTATATATTCCTCTCCTTCCATTACTACCTTAATAGCCTGCAGGATGGTTGACTGATCAGCATTTTTCAACAAGTATCCTACTGCACCATTACGCAGGATCTGCCGGATATAATGGGTATCATCAAAACTGCTGAAAGCAATTATCCTGACAGATGGATAAAGCTTATGCACCTGCTTTGTTAATTCGATTCCATCCATCCCCTGCATCTGGATATCCATAAGCAATACATCCGGCTGCTGCGCCTCCAATTGCTGCAGTAATTGCGCACCATTATTTGCAGTCAGGATAATACTTACACCATCATCACTTGAAAGCATTGCCTTCAAACCATTAATCACTACCTCATGGTCATCGGTTGTGCCCAGTTTAATTGGTTGCATGGCTTGCTGTTTTTTCCATTTCACTGATATCAAATTCCAGGTAGGCACATACCCCATGACCCGGGCGACTTTCCAGCTCAATCTTGCCATTCATGGCTTTTGCCCTTGAGGCCAGACTTTGAAGGCCTGTTCCATCCATTTCTTTATTTTCCTGCATACCTACACCATTATCTTCAATCGTGATGGACAATACCTCGTTTTGCTGACTTACCTGCACCAGGGCCTGTGTTGCTTTGGAATGCTTCACAATATTGTTGAGCAATTCCTGCACAATACGGTAAACCGATAACTCAAAACTATCGTTATACCGGTTGATCTCTCCCCATGAATCATAGATTATACTGATAGCCCTGGAATTATTGATATTGCTGCAATACCTCCGGATAGCCTGATCCAGCCCATATTGCAAAAGAATCTCCGGCATCAGGTTATGAGAAGTCTTACGTACTTCTGTTGCCGCTTCATCCAGCAAATTCAGTCCCTGTTTAAATGCTGATAATTGAACCAGCTCAGCATACTGAGTGCCAATACTGTTGAAATGCATTTTGGAAGCAGCAAGCATACCCGCTACACCATCATGAAGGTCTTTGGCAACCCTTGTTCTTTCCTTCTCCTCCCCCTGCATAACAGCTTGTAACAACTGAATCTCCTTATCTTTTTGTAGCGATGCCATCTCCCTCGCATATTCTTTCTTCTTGTTCCGGTACTGAATAAAGCCCATTCCCGATACCAAAAGCAGCATAATAGCAGCGCTAATACTGGCATATGTATACTGACTGCTTTTTACCAACTCCAATTGCTGTGCGGCGAGTTCCTTTTCCTTTTGAGCTGTACGGTATTTCACTTCTAAAGCTGCAGCATTCTGCTTATGCTTCACACCATTTGTGCTATCATAGTTTACAACATACAGTTTGTGATAAGTCATCGCCTTTTTATACTCCTGCAGCCCTTCATAAGATTCCGACAATCCTTTATAAATATCATCCAGTTGGATCACTGTATTGCTTTTTTCACCGATTCGCTGATATTCCACTAAAGCCGTCACTGCCGCCACATTTCACGCCAATACAAAGTTTGTCCAGGGTAGCGGGCTTCCTTTCCAGCCGATTGATTTTCACGAGGCCTTCAAAAGTTTGTCGGATAGCAGTTTTAACCAGCTCCTCCTCTGATCCGACCTGCTGTTGTTCCAACACTACCAGGGGTTTATCAAAACTGCCATTGGGCCCGGTAATTTGTTGCATTAATTCCTCTAGCTGGAGATTCTGGCAGCCAAGGCTAAGGATGGTAATGCCGCCAACATTGGGGTGATGGGCATAGGCGGCAAGCAGTTTACCCAGTAGCTCCGAATCCTGTCTGGTGCCTCCGCATCCCCCCTGGTGCTCCAGAAATTTAATTCCGTCCACATGCTTAAATGGCCGGTTGCCACTGTTGTTACTGGCGGGCGCCGGTGGCAGGGAGAAATCCTGTATATCTTCCAGTGTGCCGGATTCCTGGTATGCCGCCAACAGGTGGCGCGTAAAGGCTTTATATTTTTCTGTAGAAGCGTATCCCAGTTCGTTCTCCAATACCTCCCGAATTACTTCCAGGTTCCTGTTTTCACAAAAAACCGTAGGAATAAAAATCCAATAGTTGGCTGTACCCACCCGGCCATCAGACCGGTGATAGCCTGAGAAGCGCAGGTCTTTAAATCTGGAGATATCAGGGGGTTCCCAAACGGAACGGTATCCATGGTAGTCGTATGGTTCTGTGGCATGATGTACATTGCCGGTATGTACCCTTGAGCCTGATGCGGCAGGCGCCGTCATTTTACGGACCAGCAGGCCATACATGATCACAGCATCACCCACGGCCATGTCGCGGATAAAAAATTTATGTTTTGCCGGAATATCTTCCATTAAGGAAATAGACCTGTCGCCATGGGTAATGGATTCACCTTTGTGAAGATTGGTGAGGGCCACCAACACGGAATCGGTGGCACCCAGTTTCAATATCCTGTTTTGCATGATGGTAGTATTCTTGTATTATATTTTCCTGGTGCCGCCGATGAATACCTGTTGGATCTGTACAGATTCATCAAAAATTACAATATCGGCATCCATTCCGGTTGACAGTTCGCCCTTATGCTTTGATACGCCTGCAATTTTTGCCGGAGTGTGGCACATCATTTTAATGACATCTGATAATGGTATTCCTGCCTCTTTCCACATGACCCGGACCAGCCGGTCGGCAGTGGCAATGCTGCCGGCAAAGGAGGTTTTATCTGGCAACATGGCTACCTGCTCTTCAATGATTACAGGCAATCCGTTTTCCAGGTTCCCAAGTATGCTTTCCGTATGGGTGGTACCTGCAGCCCTCATGGCATCGGTGACCAGGGCAATTCTGTCAGGACCTTTGATTTTATAAATTAGCTGCAGTAGCGGTACCGGGAGATGTTTTCCATCGGCAATGATTTCCACATCCAGGCAATCCATCAGGAAGGCCGATTCCACGGTTCCGGCGAAGCGGTATGCACCACGGCGGATCACTCCATTCATGCCGGAATACAGATGGGTAACCAGGGTAAATCCGTGTTGCACTGCCAGCCTGATGTCCTCATACACGGCATCAGTGTGCGCGATGGAAGCAATGATGCACTTTTCCCGTAAATACAATCCCATATTGAGTGCGCCTTCCAGCTCAGGGGCCACACTCCATCTGCTGATGCAGGTATACCGGTTAAGGAGGGAAATATATTCATCCGGGTCCGGGGCTCTTATAAACCTTGGGTCCTGGGCGCCGCGATGATTCATGGCGAAATAAGGGCCTTCAATGTGCAGGCCGAGCAAGCCTACCCCCGTGTCATTTGTTCCGGCGATTTTTTCATAGGTATCCAACACACGGGTTAATGCTGCCGGAGTGCTGGTTAGCGTGGTGGGCATCATGGAGGTGGTTCCATGCAGCAGGTGGGTGTGAAGAACCTGTTCAAACGCCTCAACTGTGCCATCCATAAAATCATGGCCCCCGCCCCCATGTACGTGCAAATCGATAAACCCGGGTGCAACATAGCAGCCCGTTGCATCAATTGTGTCATAACCGGGGATCTCGCCGACCCAATTGCCCACATGCGAAATAACGCCGTCTTCTATGACAACGGAACCATCCGGCAGTATTCCCTCGTTGGTAATGATTTTCCCATTCCTGATAATAGATTTCATGCAAATACAGGCTGAACGGTGAGGTTAAAGAAGGGATGCGGAAAACTGGTCAAGATAGATATCGCAATTTGGGTGGTTCTGGAGAATGCTCGAAGGGTAAAGATTGCTGACTGCTTGCTTCAAACTGTTCCGAACTGCCTCCGCCTTGCGTTTGTCGGGAACGGAACAGATGATATGTTTGGCTTGCATAATTTGATGAACAGACATGCTGATGGCCTGGGAGGGTACTTCTTCCAATGTTTGGAACCAACCCTCACCCATTTGCTGCCTGCGACAGGCTTCATCCAGGTTAACGATTATGTATGGGCTTTTGGTATCAAAATCTGCCGGGGGATCATTGAAGGCGAGGTGGCCGTTTTCCCCAATGCCTACCAGGGCAAGGTCAATTGGGTATTGGGCAATGGCGTCCGAAAGGCGCTGACACTCGGCCTCCTGGTTAGTTTCACCATTGATCAGGAATATTTCTTTGAGGGGCGTTACCTGATCGATGAATCGTTCCCGGAGATATTTTCGGAAGCTGGCAGGATGGCTATCCGGCATGCCAATATATTCATCCAAATGAAAAGCAACCACCGATGACCATTGGATATCTTTATCATTGACGAGGTACCGAAGCGTTTCAAACTGGCTGGCCCCGGTTGCCAATATGATGTTAGCCTGGCCTTTTTCCTGAATGGCTTGTTGTATGATTGCTGCAGCCTGCCTTCCGGCCTCTTTGCCCAGCTCCGTGGCGTTTGCTTGAATATGAACCTGCATGTGTTTGTATTATGTAGTTACTGAAAATTAAGGGTTGCGCGAGTCTGGTAGTGCGCTTTTATTTGGTTGAATCTTTCGCTGATTGTTGCCTGTTGTTGGTCTGATAATTGGGTACCATGAATGTTTTTTGGCTCTATGCAATGAATTTCGGCATCTGACAGAGCCATGGCGTGCACCAGGTCTCCCCATGGAATTATTCCGGGTAAAATAACAGACATGTTGAAAGCCCTGCTTGTATGCTGTTCCTCATACTGGTAACTCAGCGGAGCATCGGAGAGCAACAGTTTATCGACGCCCTGAAAAATGGCCGCATAAAGTATCGCTGCTACAGCAGCTTCCCGAGAAGCCACCAGCTGAACCGACGTTGCTGCCTGCATTTCCCTGGCGAATTGTGTTGCCAGGTGTATTTGGTTTACCCACTCACCCATTACCGTCCTGCCCATCCAGAGCAAAGACCTGGAGATGGTGTGAAAGGGGATAGTTTCCGAATCGAAAAAATTGGCTGTCGGGGAGGAAAATTCCCCGGTTCCCAAAAGCTCAATTGCCACCAGGTTTTCAGATGGGTGGGCGGCCGGTAGCTCATGGAAAGCGGCGCCCTTTCCCCGGGGGTCCAGGCAGATGGTAATGTTATTGGGCTTGTCGGGCCTGGTCAAATAGCTGCAGGGAGTGGGATATTGACAGGACCTGCTTTTCAGGTGTATGGTATGGCTCCCGCCTGCCGGTTGGGTGCCGTTAGCATCCAGCGCCCAAGGTTCAGCCAGTCCTAGTATTTGCTTCAATGCCGCTCTTTCCGTATTTGCGCCGTACTTGAATTCTTTCCTGTGTAAGAGTCTTTCACTGGTCATCCGGAGGTATTCCGGTTGGGTAATAATTTTCCTGTTTCTTGGTTCGTAATTGAAAACGCACAGTTCCTCCTTGCTAAGAGTTGCTTTTTTCAAATTAACGGTTACCTGGTTTTGGTGCGCTTTCAGCCGGTTAATAAACCAGTTGATCATGGACTGCTGCATTTCGCCGGAATATTCATGTTCGTTGTTGAATATCTGGATCTGAAAGTTTTCCGCAGCGTTTTCCAGCCGGTAAATCTTGCCCGTATTTGTTACTGTCCGAATCATTTCGGCAGTGGCAAAAGCGCTATGCTTTTCCTGCAGGGCATTGCACACATATAAACCCCTGGGCGCAATCATTCCCAAAACATGGGCTTCTTCGCAAATTTGCAGTCCATGGGGGAGCGTTTCGCATACGCAGTTGTGCGCCATTATGAACGCTTCAAATGTGCCAACGCTTACAACAGGCATTACCGCCTTAATTCTATCGTCGATTGCTGCCAGCCACATGGCCTGGTTGCCACCCCCGCTTTCTCCGGTGGCTCCAATATTGTTTCGATCTATGAAGTCGAAAGAATGCAGGAGATCAACAATACGTATATTTTCGGAAGCCTGAATACCCAGGAGGCTTTGCCCGTGATTGAAGTGGCTGGCTCCTTCCATGCCGCCATGATAATCTGATCCTTTTGGGTGTACAGATCTTTCCCCGGTTCCGAAGGCATCCATGCAAAAGCACACGAATCCGTTTTGGGCCAACATATGTGCCCTGTTCTGAACAGATTGGTCCAGCTTTGAATCGATTATATGTCCGTGGAAATTGATTACCGCGGGAAAGGGGCCGTCCCCATCGGGAATGTACATATTTGCTGTAGCGTACACGCCTGGAAGGGTTTGAAAGTACAGGTTTTGGATTGAATAAGTCATTCTCCTGGACCGTCCCGTTATAACCTGGTTGAATGGGAGTTCGGGGTAAAATTGGATTCCCGCCTTTTCAATAATACATTCGGATATTGTTTTTTTCATGGACGCCCATTCCTGCCTGCTGGCCGGGAGCTTATGCGTCTGGAATAACTTTCCCGCCTGGTCTGTCAGCAGATCCCTAATGGTATCCGGTTTTTTGGGCGGAGAACTTTTTCCTGCCTGCCTGTCTTTTTTGCTTACGTCTATATACATTTTCCGAAAGGTCTTGGTTGGTTTATTGCCTTGGTTTGTGCCCAGCCAGTGAATAGTAAAGGATATAGCAATAGCTGGGAATAAGCAGCACTGCGAATGCGGCTTTGAATTCTATTGATGGGATACTTTTCAGTTCACCGAATAGCAGCGGAATGATTGCGCCTCCTGCAATACCCATGATTAGCAGTGCGGATCCTGTTTTGGTTTTGGAACCGAGGCCGGAAATTGCCAATGGGAATATGGCTGGCCACATCAGCGCATTTGACAGGCCAAGCAATGCTATCATGGTAATCGAGAGGTATCCGTTGGTAAAGTAGGTGGCTGCGGTAAAAATAATGCCTGATATTGCCGATAGCTTTAATGCCTGTTGCTGGGAAACGTATTTGGGAATACTGATGATTCCAATGATGTACCCAACCAGCATGGCTGCCAGGGTGAAGGAGGTAAAATAGCGGGTATCCTCAATGGGCATGCCCATGGAATTTCCATAAATTCCAATGGCATCGCCCGCCATTACTTCTGCTCCCACATACAGGAAGATGCAAAGCACTCCCAGCCAAAGGTGACGGAATCCAAATATGCTTTGCCCATCTGATTTTTTTTCTTGTACTGGAGCTTCTTCCTGTATTTCAGGCAGGGAGGATTTGTGAATCATAATGGCCAGGGCGACCAGTACCAGGGCCATGATGATATATGGAAAATGGATCCTGGATGCCAGCTCTCCCAGGAGTTTTTCCCTGGCTTCCGGGTTACTGTTATTGTTCAGCTGCACCTGGATATTGCCGACATTGGCCAGCAACAGGCTTCCCAGAATCAGGGGGCTTATTACGCCGGCCAGTTTATTGGCGATTCCCATAATGCTGATTCGTTTGGCCGCACTTTCCATTGGGCCAAGGATGCTGATATATGGGTTGGAGGCAGTTTGTAACAAAGCCATACCTGCACCCTGTAAAAACAGGCCGAGTAAAAACAGGCCAAAACTGCGTTGATCTGCCGCCGGGATAAAGGTGAGCGTGCCGGCTACCATCACCAATAACCCGACAGACATGCCTTTTTTATAACCGATTTTTTTCAGGATGGAGGCAGACGGTAATGCGAGAAAAAAATAGGCCATATAGGAAGCTGTGACCACTAAAAAAGCCTGGGTATCATTTTCCAGCTCACAAATAATTTTCAGGTAGGGTATAAGGGTGCCATTCAGCCAGGTCACAAATCCGAAAATGAAAAAGAGTACACCAATGATCAGTATTGGGTAGACTAGTTGGTTAGGACGTTTGATTGAAGTTTGGTGTTCGTATGGCATGATGGCAATTGATGCTTAAAGATTCCTTTTTTTTAATTCTTCCACTGCGTAATTGGCTGCCCTTGCAGTAAGCGCCATATAGGTGAGCGAAGGATTCTGGCAAGCCGATGATGTCATACAGGCACCATCTGTAACGAAAACATTTTTTGCGTCCCATACCTGGTTCCATTTATTCAGAACCGAGGTTTTGCGATCGCGGCCCATCCTGGCGGTTCCCATTTCATGTATGGCACGTCCGGGTGCACCAGGCTCATCAGCAGAGCGGATATTGGTGAGGCCCATCGACTCCAGCATTTCAACGGCATCTCCTACCATATCGCGGCGCATCATACGCTCGTTTTCTCGGATTTCGCAATCAATTGCGAGTGTTGGAAGCCCCCATTTATCTTTCCGCTGCCGGTCGAGGGTAATCCGATTGTCATGGTACGGCAGCATTTCACCAAAAGCACCAATACCAAAACGCCAGGAGCCGGGTTCGGATAGCAGCTCTTTTAACTCTTTCCCAATGAGGTACTCGGCAACTTCCCTGTTCCATCCTTCCCTGCTGGCACTACCCTGGTAGCCAAATCCCCTCAGGTAAGGGCGTTTGTCGCCAAATAAGTTCCTGTAGCGTGGAATATAGATTCCATTGGGCCGTCTTCCGTAGTAGTATTTGTCCTCATACCCGGTAACATCACCCGAAGCTTCAGCTCCTATATGGTGATCCATCAGGTTATGACCCAATTCGCCACTACTGCTACCCAACCCCTCCGGCCAGATATCCGTTGCAGAGTTCATAAGGATCCAGGTGCTGTTCAGTGCAGAAGCATTCAGGAAAATGATTTTCGCCTTATACACATAGGTTGCGTTGGTCCTTGCATCCAGCACTTCAACTCCTGTTGCTTTTTGTGTGTCCTTGTCGTACAGGATCCTGGTTACAATACTCCAGGTATGGATGCTTAGTTTACCAGTTTTCAGGGCCGCGGGAAGGGTGGAAGACTGCGTGCTGAAATAGCCGCTAAATGGACAACCCAAGGCACACTTATCGCGGTACTGGCATTTGTTTCTTCCAGGTAACGCTTCGGTAAGATTGGCTGACCTGCCTATTATCATGGCTCTCCTGCCTTGATAATGTGTTTTTAACTTTTGGGCGAGGTCAGTTTCCACACAATTCATTTTCATGGGAGGCTGAAATACGCCATCCGGAAGTTGTGGTAGTTGTTCGTAGGATCCATTAATACCGGCAAATTTCTCTACATGGTCGTACCAGGGGGCGATTTCTTCATATCGTATCGGCCAGTCTATGGCTATTCCGTCTTTTGCATTGGCTTCAAAATCAAAATTGCTTAGCCTGTAGCTCTGCCTTCCCCACATAATTGATCGCCCGCCCATCTGGTAGCTTCGAAACCAGTCAAAACGCTTGATTTCTGTATATGGATTTTCTTCTTCCAATGGCCAGTAATCCATCAGGTTTTCATCCATCAGGTAGTCCCTGCTTAACACCGGGTATTGTTCAATCATTTTGCGCGTACGGGTTCCGCGATGGGGCCAGTGCCAGAATTCCTTTTGCGCATGGGAATAGTCTTTCAGGTGTTCAAATTTTCTTCCTCTTTCCAGCATTACCACACGAAGTCCCTGCTCTGTGAGTTCTTTTGCAGCCCAGCCACCACTGATTCCGGAACCTACCACAATGGCATCAAATTCAAATTCTGACATCAGTGAACAGTTTAATATAAATTCTTGTGAGGTGAATGTATCAAACTAAGCGCCACAGAATTTAATATAACGTTTTACTATTTTAGGAGAACCAGCCTGGAGTCCAGGATGATTTTATAAAACGCAGTATTGGCACCCTGGTCGGTTTCTTTGTTGTTGAGTACATCTATCAGGACTTCCATTGCCTTCTGGCCCTGCAGGTATGGATATTGTTCTACTGATGCGGCTGGTTTGAACATAGTGTGGGAGCTCATGGGCAGGTTGGCAAAACTTACTACAGGAATGGATTTGTCTTTCCTGATAGACTTCAGGTATTCAATAATTTCAATGGCTGCATTGTCATGAAAGGCGATCAGTGCTGTTGGTTTTCGTTTATTGGCAAGAAGTTCTTTAACCGCCTGGATAACACTTTCTTTGGATAGATCTGAATTTACCACCAGCGATGGATCATATTTCAACCTGCTCTTACTAAGTGCCTGGCGAAATCCTTCCAGTCTCTCCCGGCTGGAAAAAAGTTTTTCTGGCCCATTGACCATACCGATGACCCGGTGCTTTTGTTGCAGCAGATAATTCATTGCCTGCACAGTGCCAGAAACAAGGTTGCAGGCAACATAGTGAATCTCTTTCATGTCTGGAATACGATCGAAGAATACCAGTGGAATACTTTCTTTTACCTTCCTGAGGTGGTCGTACTGGAAAGTGTTTTTGCTGATAGATATAAGTATACCATCTACCCGGTGTTTTTTCATGGTTTCGAGAAGCATTTGCTCCCTTTCCGGGTCTTCCATGGACTGACCCAGTAAAACCACATAATTGTGTTTGTTTGCTACCTCTTCTATTCCGCTAATGACTTGTGGAAAGAATGATTCTACCAGGCTGGGTACAATTACCCCAATGGTGTTCGTGCGACCTTTTTGTAGAAAAATAGCAGTCTGGTTGGGCTCATATTTGAGCTCTTCCGCCATGGCTTTTACCCTCATCCTGGTTCGGAGGCCGATGCTGGGGTCGTCATGTAAAGCCTTGGATACGGCTGAAACTGAAATGTTCAGTCGCCTTGCAATTTCTTTAATTGTTACTGGCTTTTTCTCCATGGTAATAAAATATTCTGACTGCTAATGTTGTACAGCGATAAAAAAAGTTACGGTATAGAAATACCATAACTTACCAATTATAATTCAAAACTACTGCCTAAAAAGTCGCATCAGGCGAAAAAATCTGTCCAAAGGACTTTCTTGTTTTCCATTTCCCTCTTGTAAAGTCCGGGACTTTCACCAGTTGTCCGCCTTCATTAATTGATCTTTCGCTCAAGGGTGTGATACTTCTCCATGTTGCAAGGTCATATACATCCAGCGGAAAGTCTACCTTGCGCTTGATGCACTCAATAAAGGCATTGTCAACAAAGAAATCCATTCCTCCATGGCCTGATCCCTCTGCTTCTTTTGCGAATTTTTTCCATAGGGGGTGATCATATTCTTCCAGATACTTCTGGGGGTTTTCCCATGTATGGGCGGGACTGCTGTCTTCAAAATAGATCATGCCCTGGTTGAATTGGCCTTCCTGGAATTCCTGCCAGATACCATTGGTCCCCTGTACTTTAAATCCAAGATTATACGGTCGGGGAGAATTGGTGTCGTGAGTAAGAACGATGGTTTCCCCATTGGCTGTTTGCAGCGAAGTGGTTACAATATCACCCAACTTGAATTTGAGTTTAGCATTAGGATGATTCGGGCCACCCTCCAGATTTTTAGCAACATATCGGTTCATGCCTCTTGCTTTGGTGGCCATACTGTTCAGGCTGGTAAGCCGGTTGCCCCGATTGATATCGGTCATTACAGCAATTGGCCCTAACTGATGCGTGGGATAGATTTCAGCATTTACTTTCTGATAATATTCCGTGCGCCACCTGGACGATCCGATTCCTTTTTCCCCGAATTCTACACCCTTACAACATTCCGGCGATGTATTAAAAAGCTGGGCACGTAAATCGTGCTGGTATCCACCCTGTAGATGCAATAGCTCACCAAATCGTTTTTGTTGCACCATGTTCAGCACCGCCATAACATCCCTGCGGTAGCAAACATTTTCCAGCATCATGATGGGGGATTTTGTTTTTTCATACGTGTTGACGAAATCCCAGCAATCCTGCAGTTTAATAGCACCGGCAACTTCAAGGCCAACAGCCTTGCCTGATTCCATGGCCAGTATGCTTTGCGGCAGGTGCCACTCCCATGGCGATGCAATGAACACGGCATCCAGTTCAGCAAGCTTCAACATGTTTTTGAAATCATAATTGCCGTTGCCAAAAACCTTTGGTTCCTTTTTGCCATATTTGCGAACCAGGCTCAGGGCTTTCCCAATACTTGTTGAAGCAGGATCAGCAATTGCAACTATTTCAACATCCTTCCGCTTTAGCATTTCTTCCATATGAAGTCTTCCGCGGGACCCGACGCCAATAAACCCAACCCTTACCAGGCTTGCTTTTTCACTGGCCATCATTTGTACCGGGAATGACAGGAAGGCCGCAGCAGCGGTTCCCATTGCAGTGTTTTTTATAAATGATCTTCTTGTTATATCATTCATCATGAAAATATTTGTCCTGAAAAATTAGCGATAAATCGGTGAAGCACTGCCAGTAAAACGTTTTATAAAAAATCAGTGATCAGCTGCTAAGCAATAATTTCAGCCTAACCGACAGGATTCCCTTTGAACAAGAAACATCGTAATCAGCAAACGCTTCCAGTTAGACACAAGGGATCTGAACCATTGGGAAGAGGGAAAGTTCTCATACTGATGACTGATGCTGCAGGAAGGGAAACCAGTACAAGCCAATTCTCATCAGCAGAATGAGCAATGTCCTCTTTGATGTAATCAGGAAGTACTGCTCGCTCCCTGCAAGGTTCTTTTTTTCAAGGATATAAACTGTGCTTCCTGATACAAATATGAAAATTGGAAATACAAGGTCTGTTGGAGAACATGTTCCGGACTGCATGTTTTAGTACTACCACTGTTGTTCAAAAGTTTTCCGGTTTGGTCATAATGATCATAAAGCAAATGGTCTGTCAACGCAGGTAATAAAAGGATCTTCTCCTTTGTTTTTTATTTTCTGTATTCTCTTTTTTTTGTTTTCAATTTTAGCAGAAAGCATAAAATACTTCCATTCGGATTAGACATTACAGAGTTGAACAAAAGAAAATTTACTACAACGTTATAGTCCGTTCAGCCGATATTTTGTACTACGGTTATAACTACATTAGACCAGCAGACAATAATTCAGGCAAAAAAAATTGTCTGTTGAATTATTCAGAAATCAAATAAAAACTGCCATGCGAAAATTTAGAAGCTTAGTTGTTTTGCAACTTTTAATGTTGCTAACATTGCTAACCCAGGCCCAGACAAAGGTGATCCGGGGTAAAGTAATGGGCGCAAACGGAGAGCCCATTCAGGGGGCTACAGTAATTGTAAAAGGACAAACCGGGGGAACCTCTACCGACAATGCCGGTGTGTTTGTTTTGACCGTTCCTGCCGGCAAGGTCACCCTGGTTGTTACATCTGTAGGTTTTCAATCGATGGATGTAATGATAGCAGAAAATGAAACCGAAGCCGTTATTTCCTTACAAAAAACTGACGGCGAACTGGGTGAAGTAGTAGTAACAGCATTGGGTATTCAGCGACAAACAAAATCTTTAACCTATGCCACTCAGAAAATCAGTGGGGAGAGTATCAATGAAGTGCGTGATGCGAACTTTGCAAACACCCTGTCTGGTAAAGTTGCCGGCCTGGTGGTGAACCAGTCTGCCTCCGGACCTGGTGGTGCTACACGCATTGTATTGCGCGGAAACCGTTCTATCCAGGGAAACAACAATGCACTTATTGTAGTAGATGGGGTAGCTATTGACAACTCCACACCCAGTGGCCAGGTGAACAATGATTTTGGTGGCCAGAATGGAAGTGATGGTGCAGCAAATATCAATCCGGATGATATTGAGTCTATCAACGTACTGAAGGGAGCGGCAGCTTCCGCTCTGTATGGTAGCCGAGCAGCGAATGGTGTAATTATGATCACCACAAAAAAGGGTAAATCAGGTAAGCTTGGCGTGGACGTAAATACCGGTGTGGCATTTGATAAGCCAATGATACTGCCCGAGTTTCAGAACCAGTATTCCCAGGGAAACGGCGGTAATTATTCTGCCAATGCCGGGCAAAGCTGGGGACAAAAAATGTCTGGTCAGCAGGTTACTGACTGGACAGGTAAACAGACTTCTCTCAATGCCCAACCCGATAATATCAAAGACTTCTTCCGTACGGGTACGAATGTAAATAACTCTTTAGCAGTGAGCGGGGGATTTGAGAAAGTACAATCCTATTTTTCTTATACCAACAATTATGTGGATGGTATTATACCAGATAACCAGTTGAACCGACACACCATCAACTTTCGCATCAATTCCAAAATCAGCAGTAAACTGTCGGCAGACGCGAAAGCAACCTATACGGTGCAGAACCTTTACAACAAACCCAGGTTGGGTGAAGAAAGTTCTGTGATGATGAACCTTTATAAAATGCCCAGGAACGTAAGCCTTGATGATGTGAAGAATTATAGTAGCATCAATTCATCAGGAATCGAAACCCAAAATTACTGGACTACCTCCTCTATTTACATGAATCCTTACTGGACAGTGAAGAACACCCATCGGGATGAAATTAGAAACCGGATTAATGGGCTTGTTTCTATGAAATATGATTTGACCAGTTGGTTAAGTGTTCAGGGAAGAGTTAGCTATGACAGGTACGATGACAATATTCTGGAGAAGTATGCAAACAATACCTTGCTGTTTGCAAAAGCCGGAGGGTCTATGGGTGTAGGTAATATTCGGGTTTCCGAAGAGAATATGGATCTGCTGTTAAGCGGCAACAATAAAATATCCGATGACTTTTCTATCAACTATAACCTGGGTACATCCGTATTGAAAAGAAAACTCAATACCTCCATTACAAATGCCAATGGCCTGCAGGTTCCAAACAGGTACGACCTTTCTTTTGCAGCCAATCTGTCCACTGTCACTTCAAATGTGGAAACTGAGTTACATTCTGTTTATGGAACTACCCAATTGAGCTTCAGGGATTACCTGTACCTGGATGTTACTGCCAGGAATGACTGGGCGTCAACACTTCCAAAGCCACACAGTTATTTTTATCCTTCCTTTGGGATCACAGCGCTTTTGTCTGAAATGATGAATCTTCCAACTTCAATTTCCTATGCCAAACTTAGAGCATCTTATACTCGAGTAGGTAATGATGCTCCAGCTTATCTACTTGCTCAGACCTACACTTTTAGCCAGGGAGGAACCGGTGGTTTCATTAGCCAGGATAGAACTAAGGCCATAACAAATTTGAAGCCTGAACTGACCACAGCTCTTGAAATTGGAACTGAATGGAGGTTTTTCAATAACCGACTGGGACTGGATTTTACATATTACAAGACGAATTCAAAGAACCAGCTGCTTCGTTTGGGACTTGCCCCGGCTTCAGGGTTTGAATTCCAGTATATCAATGCCGGCAATATCGAAAACCAGGGCTTCGAAGCAAGCATTACCGGTAAGCCGATCCGTTCCGGCAATTTCACCTGGGATATGATTCTGAATATGTCTGCAAACCGCAACAAGATCATAGAGCTTAGTCCCGATATTAATACAGCCTTTATTGGCGGTGCATTCGGCAGAACAGCCAATGTTGCAGTTACAGTAGGTGGCGCTTACGGTGATCTATATGCGTATGGATGGGCAAAGCAGGATGGCAAATACCTCGTTGACAACCAGGGCAAGCCGGTAAGAACTGCCGATACAAAATATGTAGGCAATTTCAACCCCAAATTCAATCTTGGTTTTGGCAATACGTTCAGCTATGGCAACTGGGTGGCATCTGCACTGGTTGATGGTCGTTTTGGCGGCGTGGTAACGTCCGGTACTGATGCGAATTTTGCCTTCGATGGTACTGCAGATTATACCGAAGCTTTCCGCGATGGCAATATGGTACTGGATGCTGTTCAGGAAGACGGTTCCAAGAACACTGCAGCCATTAATGCCGAAACATTCTGGACTACTGTATCCGGCGGACGTTATTCCTGGGGTGAATTCTTTACTTACGACGCCACCAACGTGCGATTGAGGGAATTGAGCATCGGATATCAATTTGATAAATTCCCCATCAAGTTTGTAAAGAGCGCCAAGCTTTCACTGGTGGGAAGGAATATTTTCTTCCTGTATAGGGGTAGCTCTATCCTGGATATTCCTGGTATTGGAGAACGTAAAATGAATTTTGATCCGGAGTTGAGCCTGGGTGCATCTAACTTCCAGGGTGTTGAATATGGCAATATGCCGTCTACCAGAAGTATTGGCTTCAACCTGAAATTATCATTCTAAAACCCAGAAAAAAGTATTTATGAAAAATAAATTAATAGCAGGTATTATCCTGGCTGGAACAGTTTACTTATCTGGCTGTACCAAAAATTTCGAAGAGTTAAATACCGATAAAACCAAGCTTACCTCATTGGGGGCTTCTGAATATCCGTTTCTCTTTTCAAAGGCTCAGTCGGCGGCATCCTACAAATATGCTGACTATCAGGTAGCACAAAACCTTTTCGCGGACCTGTATGCCCAGTATTATGCAACATCCGCTACTTATTTTGCAAGTGACAGATATACAATAGTATTTGACTGGTTACCCGGTCATTGGCTCCCTCAGTATACCGAAGTAGTGCCACAGCTACGTACTTTGCTGAGTGAAACAGATGCCGGTTCTGCGGAAAATGCACTGGCAAATATCTGGTGGGTGTGGTCTTTCCACAGGATTACAGATTATTACGGACCGATTCCATATTTCAAGGCAGGTGAGCCCCTGAATTCTATACCCTATGACGCGCAGGATAAGATTTACGATGATTTCTTTAAAAGATTAAATGCTGCAATTGATGTGCTGGAAGCCAACCAGTCTGCAGCTCCTTATGGAAATTTTGATCTTATTTACAAAGGAAGCGTTTCTAAGTGGCTGAAGTTTGCCAATACACTTAAACTTCGTTTAGCCTTACGGGTTTCAAAAGCTGATCCAGCACGCGCGAAATCTGAGGCCGAGTCGGCGGTTGCCGATGGTGTGATGACCACCACTGCCGATGATGCCTATATGGTAGCCACTCCCGCAGGCAATGATGCGAATGGATTGGCAGGTATAGCAGGGTGGAATGAATTCAGGATGAGTGCAACCATGGAGTCTGTGTTAAAGGGCTATGAAGATCCCCGGATTGGTGTGTATTTTCAACCGGCTTCCGCTACTGGCACATACGAAGGATTGAGAAACGGTTTGAGTCCCGCACAGCTTGGGGAGTCCCTGAATTCTAATGACAACAATTCCAATGTCGGAACCCGTTGGGTAACAGGAAGTGGTGCCAACTGGAACAATAACCTGAGTACCCCCAGGAATATTATGCATGCGGCTGAAGCCTATTTCCTGCGTGCGGAAGGTGCATTGAATGGATGGAACATGGGAGGAACGGCAGAAGAGCTATATGAAAAGGGTATTGAAGTGTCCATGAATCAATGGGGTATAAATGATGCGGCAGCCATTTCAGCCTATACCAATAGCGAAAACAAACCAGTTGCGCCACAAGATGGAATGGCATCCCCTGCAGTAAACAACTACCCGGTTAAGTGGAGCGCAGATCCCTCTATGCAGATTCGGCAGATTGCCCAGCAAAAATGGCTGGCTTTATTCCCCGATGGATTTGAGGCCTGGGCGGATCTTCGAAGAATGGGTGTGCTGCAGCAGTATCCCCTGGTAAACAGTGATAACCCGGACCTGCCTGTGGGTACCAGGATACGTCGTCTTCCATTTATTGATTTGGAAAAGCGGACAAATGGTGCCGCTGTTGAAGCTGCCCTACAGCTGCTGGATGGGCCCGATAAACCCAGCACCAAGTTGTGGTGGGATAAAAATTAAAGCATCAAAAACACCGCTTCGGCGGTGTTTTTTCCTTATGTAGTTTTATTGTTACTGAAATCTATTGTTATGCGTGTCCTCTATTTTACTATTGTGTTTTTCCTGCTTCTGTCATCGTGTAAAGAAGACCGGTCCATTCAGTTCAGTCAGCTGGAAAAGGACCGCACAGGTATTTCATTCAGGAATATACTGGAAGAAACGGAAGAATTCAATGTTCTGAATTATACCTATTTCTATAATGGCGGAGGCGTGGCAATAGGCGATATTAATAATGATGGACTTTCAGATATTCTATTCACCGGAAATATGGTGAAAAACAGGCTCTACCTGAATAAAGGCGATTTCCGTTTTGAAGACATAACGGCCAAAAGTGGTGTTTCGGATAAGCAGGGCTGGTGTACTGGCGCGTCTATGGTTGACATCAATACTGATGGCCTGTTGGATATTTATATCTGCCGGAGTGCTGACGGGCTGCCGGAAAAGCGGAAAAACCTGCTGTTTATCAATAATGGCGACCTCAGCTTTACCGAAAAAGCAGCCGAATACGGACTCGATGATAGCGGATATTCTACCCAGGCATCATTCTTTGATTATGACAGGGATGGTGATCTGGATTGCTTCGTTATCAATCATTCATTACAGCAGTTCACCACGGGGGCGCTGGAAAATGCGGCCCTGCGAAATAAATCCAATCCGGACTTTTCCAGCAAGCTTTACCAGAACAACAATGGCCGTTTCACTGACGTTAGTGCTGCGGCGAATATTCAGTCCAATGTATTTTCATTCGGACTAGGTATCGCAATATCTGATTTCAACAATGACCTCTGGCCGGATATATACCTTTCAAACGATTTTAATGAGCACGATTATTATTTCCTAAATAACGCAAATGGCTATTTCACGGAATCGGTATCCAGGTATTTTGACTATGTATCCCTCTATTCCATGGGGTCCGATGCTGCGGACTTTAATAATGACGGACTAACGGATATTGTAACCCTGGATATGCTGCCTGAAGATAATTTCACGCAGAAGATGCATAGTGGTGCAGAAAACTTTGAAAAGTTTCAATATTTATTTGAAAAGGGATTCTATTACCAGTACAGTCGTAACATGCTGCAGAAAAATAATGGGGACGGTAGTTTTTCGGAAGTGGGACAACTGGCAGGAATTTCCAACACGGACTGGAGCTGGGCGCCCCTGTTTGCAGATTTCGATAACGACGGATTCAAGGATCTTTTTGTATCCAACGGATATGTGAAAGACTATACAGATATGGACTTCATCCAGTACACCATGAACAAAGCAGTTATGGCGAAACAGTCCAACCAGAAAGTCGCAGTGCAGGAGGTATTGAGGAATATGCCCGACAATAAAATCAGCAACTATGCCTTTCATAACAATGGGAACGGCACCTTTACCAACCAGGCATCGGCCTGGGGCTTATCGAGGGCAACTGTTTCGGCGGGTGCTGCGTATGGGGACCTCGATAATGATGGTGATCTGGACCTGGTTGTAAATAACTCGAATGAGGAAGCCAGTATTTTTCGGAATAACAATGAGACCTCACAAAAAAATGCCTACCTGCGCGTGCAGTTAAAAGGACCTTCAGGAAACAGGCAGGGTGTAGGTTCAAAAATCAAAATTTACTGTGGTGGTGAACAATATTTTCAGGAACAATACCCGGTACGTGGTTTCCAGAGTTCTGTGGATCCGACACTGGTGTTTGGATTGGGAAATCACCAGCGCATTGATTCGGTTGTCATTTACTGGCCTAACGGTGAAGTACAAAGGCCCACATCCGTTGCCGTAAATTCAACCCTGACAGTAGCCTATTCACCTGCAGGCAACGCTTTGCCTGCTCATGCTGAAGCGCCTGCTTTGGTAACAGATACCCTTGCGGTTGCCAGGCATATTGAAAACACTTTCAATGATTATTCGGTACAGCGGCTGCTGCCATCCTATTACAGCCGCCTGGGGCCGTGCTTAGCGGTGGCTGATGTAAATAAAGATGGCATGGATGATTTCTATTTGGGAGGGGCGGCACAACAGGCCGGTCAGCTTTTCATGCAGGATGCCAGTGGTGCATTTAAATCCAGTCCCGGCGGTGCATTCAAGCAGGACGCTGCAAGTGAAGATGTGGCAGCAGTTTTTGCTGATTTTAACCGCGACGGATCGCCTGATTTGTACGTTGCTTCAGGCGGCTATGAATTTAGGGCAAACGATGTAGCCTTACAGGACAGGATTTACCTCAATGATGGCAGGGGAAATTTCATGCGGGACGAGGGAGCATTGCCCTCTATGCTTACCAGTACCGGGTCTGTTAGCACGGTTGATTTTGATGGGGATGGAGATTTGGATGTTTTTGCCGGCGGCAGGATTGTGCCCGGAAACTATCCAGTTGCACCCAGAAGTTATTTGCTGCAGAATGATGGGAAAGGAAAGTTCACTGATATTACGGATCTGGCGGCGCCGGGGCTCGCAAAGGTGGGAATGGTAACCGGATCTGCGTGGATGGATCTTAATGCGGACCAATCCCCTGAACTGGTGCTGGTGGGTGAATGGATGCCGGTAATGGTTTTTGACAATAAAAAGGGCGTACTGCAAAATGCTTCCTCAAAATACATCACCCACGATAGTTTTGGCTGGTGGAACCTGATACAGCCCGCCGATTTGGACGGAGATGGGGACCTGGACCTGGTATTGGGAAACCAGGGCAGGAATACGCAATTCCAGGCCAGTCCAGCGGAGCCCGTTACCATCACCTACAAGGATTTTGACGGGAATGGCACCATCGACCCCCTGCTTTCCTATTACATCCATGGCGTATCTTATCCTGCTGTTTCGCGAGATGATTTGGCTGACCAGGTACCTATTATCAAGAAAAAGTACTTGTCTTATAAAGACTATGCATCTGCTACTTCAAACACCCTGTTTTCTCCTGAATTGATAAAGGATGCCATTACGCTTAAAGCCACAGCCATGGAAACAGTGCTTCTGGAAAACCATGGTGCCGCAGGTTTCAGGCCACTTTCCCTTCCCTTGGAGGCGCAATATGGTCCAGTTTATGCGGCTGCCGTAATGGATCTGAATGCAGATAAAAAGCCAGATATTTTGTTGGCAGGCGGTAACAGTTTTGCCAGGATCAGGTTTGGAAAATATAGTGCCAGCCATGGTGTGGCACTGGTTAACAAGGGAGAGAATAAATTTGAATTTTTACCACAACAGTTTAGTGGCTTGGATTTTAGAAAAGATGTGAGAAATATGCAATCCATACGGGTTGACAAAAAACCAGGAATGTTGGTGGCTGTCAATGATGGTCCCGTGCTGTATGTTTATCCTAAAAAATAAAAAGCAAGTGGATTCTTTTTTAAACCGGTTTAATACTAAAACAGGATTATAGAAAATTAGATTTAGGACTTGTTTCCAAACGTAGAGTCGGGTTAGTGCGCAAAACTATTTCTGTGCAAACGAATCATTTCAGCGACTGGTCAGCGATCGCATCTATAGAACTTACACCCATAGTGGCTACCGTGGGTTTGGGAGAGAAGATCACGCTCAAAGCGATCCATTATATCATCCCGATGAATGATGGCATTTCCATCCGTATTGATGGAGGTCCCTGGACCACCTTTCCCGCTATGGCAGGAAAACTCCCAACAGGTGATACATAGCATGAACAATATCATGACTTCAGCCGATCATGCCGGGGGCTTCCGATGCGCCTGTTGTTTTCCAGTATTTCGAACCCGGACAAACACATCTGTATGCTTCTGTTTACAACCGCTTTTCAACAAACCTACGATCTGCTTCTGTATTCACTAACTGATAGGCTTTCCTGAAACATTCCTGCGAATATTCCTTATCCAGGTTACTGTACAGCTCACCTAACAACATGTAGTAATACGGATTGTCCTTCAGTTGCAACTGATCAGCCAGTTGAATCGCTTCTTTCGCACCTCTTAGTTTATACACTGCAAAAATCCTGTTCAGTGCTACAACAGGCGATGCCTTCAATTCAACCAACTGATCATACAACCCAACGATTGCTGCCCATTTTTCTTTTGTATCCTCCGGCCTCGTATACCAATAGGCGATTGCTGCCTCCAAATGATAAAAGCTAAACTCTTCACCCACACTTGCCTTGTGCAACCACTCCACTCCCCTTGCAATCAGTCCCTGGTCCCACAAGGAAGCATCCTGTTGATCATACAACAACCATTCCCCATTCTTATTCCTGCGTGCCGGAAACCGCGATGCCTGAAAACAAAACAAGGCCAGTAATGCCCGCACTTTCGGACTATTGGTTGGCGCCTGCTCTGTTAACAGGTACGCCAGTCGCATTGCTTCAAAACACAAATCCTCCCGTATCAGTTCCTCCTTCGTTTCCGAATAATAACCCTCCGTAAACAGGAGATAAATTGTTAACAATACCATGTCAAGTCGCTCCTGCAATACAGCGCCAGTTGGCATTTCCAACAATATCCCCCGCCCATAGAGGTGGCAGATATGCGTGGTTATTTTCCGGAATTCCGACCGGAATAAATGGGGCACCAATTGGGCAGTATCCTGCTTAATGGATACCATCCCCACTGGCTATTTTGCGTACCTCCACACTGTTGCCAATTCCCTGAAGCACCGGACTCCCTTTCGCAAATTCTACTGCCTCTTCCACAGAATCCGCTTTTACAATGATATAACCGCCGAGGGTTTCTTTGATATCCCCAAACGGACCATTGGTTACCATCAATCCCTTGTCGGTTGCCTTCACAACTTTTGCCTCCTCAAAGGGAAGACCGGTTCCACTCACAAACTTGTTCTTCGCGGCAATGGTGCAAATCCAGTCCATGGTCTGCTTCATCCATTCCTGCATTTGCTCAGGTGAAGCAACTTCTTTTCCGTCTTCATGACGAAAGATCAATACATACTCTTGCATACTGATTTGTTTTAAAGATAACAGGTGAAGTCCCCAAAACCGGACAGCTATTTTAGTAAATTTAAGCACCATACATGAGGAACCTACTATGATTGATGCGTCGCATTTAGCTATACTACAGGGTATCGGCCAGCAAACCATCCTGCAAAAAGGTGATTTTTTTATTCGGGAAGGACAGGTTCCCAGGAAGTTTGCACTTGTTCAATCCGGTCTCATTCGTTATTACTATCAGAACGATAAAGGCATCGAATTCACCAAAAGTTTTATTGCTCCCGGTAATGTGTTGGCTTCCTATACTTCCATGCTCAACCAATCTCCCTCCTTATATTTTATTCAGGCACTCGAAACTTCCACCCTGCTTGAAATCAATTACAAAAGCTGGCTCTCTCTACAGGAACAGGATTCCTACTGGGATAAATTCCTCATCAGGGCTCTTGAAAAAGGCTATGCATCCAAAGAAAAACGCGAACGCGATCTGCTATTATTAGATGCCGAAACACGCTATCGAAACTTTCTGCTGGAATTTCCCGGACTCGAGCAACAAATTTCACAACAACAGATTGCTTCCTACCTGGGTATACAACCTGAATCCTTAAGCCGCATCCGCAAAAAAATGATCGGTTAACATAGATCAATTTCCAGGTCTTCGTAGCCTCCTAGTTTCGTTGCAAAATTGATTGAAATGAAACTATCTGGCAATACCATCCTGATAACAGGCGGCAGCTCCGGAATCGGACTGGAAATGACCAAACAATTCAGTGCACTCAATAACACTGTAATTATTTGCGGAAGAAATAAAGAAACGCTTTTAGAAGCGCAGTGGCAAGTCCCCGGTATTCATATCTACACCTGTGATCTTGCCCTAGAAAGCGATCGACTGAAACTGGTTGCCTGGCTTGCAGATAATCATCCCCAACTGAACGTACTCATTAACAATGCAGCGATTGTTCATCGTGAAAATTTCACTTTAGACCCAAACGGTTATGAAAAAGCAGTGAAAGAAATTGAAACGAATCTTATTGCACCCATTCATTTGATTCATCAGCTGCTACCCTTATTGGGTACTCAACCAAATGCCGCAATCATAAATATCACTACCGGGCTCGTATATACGCCAAGAACCCTCTACCCCATTTACAATTCAACTAAGACAGCTCTCCATTCATTCACCCAGGTATTGAGAGAGCAAATCAAACCGAACCCTACTGAAATCATTGAAGTCTTATTTCCGGTGGTGAATACGCCCTGGCATAAAGGAGCTGCACCCAAAATTGCCATCCAACCAAAAGAGGCTGTAGAAAAAATGTTGAAGGGTATAGAAAATAAGCAAACAGAAATTCGGGTTGGTGCAGTGCAACTACTTTATTTTTTACAAAGACTTGCACCTCGATTTGCCTTTAAAAAAATCAATCAGCTCCAATAGTTATTGATTCCTTAAACCGTATAAATCCTAACGCATTGAGTTCGTTATCCAACGCATGCCGGATATCCACTTTCTCGCGCTGTGTAAGATGAAAATTCAAAGCTGCCTTGGTTTCTTCCTTCTCCGGCAGATAATGAAAACTGATCCGGTTGAATTGTCCGGGTAATAAATCACTCACCATGCCCAACTGATCCTGGTGATTGTACTGCTGCATTTTATACCAGTTCAGTTGCAGCAACAACAAAGGCTTGGTCACAATTTCAGAAACCGCCTTCGACTCAAAAGGATGCTCCCATCCACCACCCTGGCGATCTTTGATCTGCAAAAGCGTTACACCGGTAGTATTCTCTTTGATCCAGTTCCGAAAAACATGAATAAACCGTACTGCTGTTTCAATGCCATAATTATCCCGCAGGCCCGCATCCATCACATCAATCACCGGATCTGTCGGTAACCAAACATTTGGTAACACATAGGGGAAAGTAGCATTCATACGAAGTGCCGTGAGTAAGCGAAGATTCATCGGATCCTGCCTTGATAACAAGGCTGCAAAATCTACTGCATCCGGATCTGTAGGAAGTTGTAAACGCGGATCTCCCGATGGTTTCATCAAAAAGCTGAGCGGATGGGTACTGATCAGCATTTTCCTGCCATCCCGCGTAATTACTGAATTAAAGATCATGGTAGGCATCAGGGCCTCCTGTTCTTCTTTCGCCAGCGCACTGAATTCTTTATCCAGTAAATACCGGGTGTTTTTATTCAGTTGCTGTTCAAAAGAATAAGCCCGGTCTTTTACATATTCATATTCTCCCACCTGAAACTTCTGCGCAGGTGCGGCCAGGTCGCGCGCCACAAAGGAAGAAAAGGTCGGATTCAGTAAATCTTTCGAGATATCATCCACATATACAGGATCCTGCAACCGGATCGGTTTGCCCAGGTCCCGCTCCCTGGATAATGCCCTGAAATAAGCTGCTCCCAGCATACCACCCGAAGCACCTGTGATCATAAAGGTCTTCCGCATCAACTGACCGCCACAGATACTGTCCAGTTTCTGCATCACTCCCATTGTGAAAGTAGCACTGCGGGTTCCTCCTCCACTTACGTTTACGATGTACAGATGTGGCTTCTCCACCCCCTGCCTTCTTTTCCAGTTTTCCAGCACCTGCACCATTCTCAGGGAATCAGCAGTCACCCTTTCAGCAGTATTTAATGCTGCAAGATTAGCGGACGTATATGCTGCTTTCTGAATCTCTTTTGAATAATTCAATCCATACGCTTTATTAGTTGGATCGATCACCCCATAGCGATACAACAGATTCAATACGATGATTAACACCACCGCAAAGGGAACACTCCAGCTTTGCAGGAAATAAGAAAAGGCTCCGGCTACCGATACCAGGATCGCAAAAAAGATGGTGATACTTGCTGCTGCCGGCAGCTTGAACATTTCGTAATCGAGCAGAAATCCCACCAGCATCAAAAACACAAAAGCTATGAAGATGGATAAGACTGCTGCAAAATGATGGCGACTGAAAATACTTTCCAGGAATTCTTTGCTGTAGTGGGTCACATCGCGTACTGCTTTTACATTGAGGCGGCCACTCAAATACGTCGTTACCTTGATTAACCGGCTGCCACCACTGTTTAATACAATATACGGTTTCACTCCCCTGTGTAAGGCCATGGGTGAAGGATCCAGGCTGATCATGTTCCTTGCAATCGTGATATCCGCACCGAAAAAATAAGCCAGCGAAAGAAAAATGATCAGTACCAGTCCCATTAAAAACCCTCCTACCAGGGTCATCACTTCACTTACGGACAACAATTCCTTGTGCAGATCAAAGTCAACCGCGTTCACAAAATAAAATACTAGGAACAGCAATGGAATTACTGCATTGTTGATGCAATACTTCAGAAATGGTCTGGTGGTAGTTGCCAAAAACCGGAAATGCCGGCAGAAGAGGATAAACGTAGTAATGTTCCAACTCATGATGAAGATGCCGACCGACATGCCTACAATCCCGGCTGAAATAGCATTTACACTGCCCAGGTATTCCGGTGATAAATACAGGGAATCTACCCCAAAACTGGCCATGAAGTTGCCACTTACCGCCCCAAACAGTGCCAGCCAGAAGATCAGCAGGATCTGGAATTTCTTGAAATGCAGTAACACCAGTTGTACGGCAAAAGAATAGAATATGGCTTTCAGGCGTTGCTTCATCGCGTTCCAAGATACACTCTTAGAACGTTTAGACAAGTCTCAAATTATGCGCGCTGCCTGCGCTCACCGAAAAGATACAACATGCCCACCAGCGATAAAACCAGGAACATTGCTACCAATTGATGTAGCTGGGCCATCCATTCAAAATTGCCCCATTGATTAGGCACAATGGATTTGCTGGTTAATACGGATAAAATTCCCAGCAATACCTGCACCACCACCAGCATCAGGGGCCAGCGTATATAAGCACGAGCAGCTGGTGAGATGGTTTCCAGGCTTGCTTTTCGGTACCAGAGAATCACCAGGATGGTGATCAGGTAAGCCAGGTTTCTGTGAATAAAATGAACAGTAATAGTATTATCAATCAGGTTAATCAGCCAGGGACTGTGACTTCCCATTCCCTCCGGTACCCAGGCCCCATTGATGGTTGGCCAGGTAGATGCTACTGCCGCAGCTTTATGTCCGGCCATTAAGGCCCCATACACCAATTGCAGGGTCAATAAGGCCAATAGGATCCAGGTGAACTTTTTTACCTGGGGTGCATCCCGCCGCTCCTGGTTGGGAACCAGTAATTGTAAGGCAAACCAGAAAGTATAGGAGAGTAAACCAAGCGCCAGCACAAAATGCATGGCCAGGCGGGTAGGCTTTACATAAACTGCATCACCGGTTAAGCCACTGGCCACCATGATCCAGCCTACAGCTCCCTGCAGTGCTCCCAGCACAAAAAGAGTCAGGAGGGGATTCACCATTTCACGTTTCAGGTACCGCTTTGAAATCAGGTAAACAAATCCCACTACGAATACCACTCCAATAAGCCTGGCCCAAAACCGGTGAAACCATTCCCAGAAGAAAATAAACTTGAAATCATCCAGGTTGAAATCGGTATTCAGCAGGCGGTATTGAGGGGTTTGCTGGTACTCCCGGAATTTATCCAGCCATCCGGCTTCATTCAGGGGCGGCAGGGTACCTGTCACCACTTCCCATTCAGTTATGGAGAGTCCGGACCCGGTTAGCCGGGTAATTCCTCCCAATAAAATCTGTACGATGATCATTCCTACCCCTATGAGCAGCCAAATGGCTACGGCTCGTTGTCCTCTTTGCTGACGAATGGTTTCCATGGCCCGCAAAGTTATCCCATTGGGGTGGTTACGCCAACCACTGTTGAAACTCAGGACTTTTTAGTAGTAGGAATTGCCAACAGCGGGATATGAATGCCATCGGCTACCTTGGAAGTAATGCTGTAATTGAAGAGTTTATCAAATACACTCCGCTCATGAACAAACATCAGCAGGGCTGCTTTTTTGCGATCAGCAGTATAATTCACCAGGTTCTTCCACATGGGAAGGTCATCTTTCTTGGGAACCAGGTGTGCGGTGATCTCGGGATAGGCCCTTACAGCAGCTTCCATTTCATCCTGGTCGGCTTCGGGTACTGAAGTCAGTGAAATAACTTCTGCCTTAACGTTGAACCAGTTGGCCCATTCTGCCAATTTCGGCAGGCAGGTTTTTGCTTCCTTCAGGGAGATGGCTGCCAGTAACTCTTCCAGTTTCACCGGATGCCAGTCGCGCGGTACTGCCAATATCGGAAATAAGCTATGGTTGATCATGGTGCTGGTATTGCTGCCCCAGAAACGCTCCACGGCATTGGAAGCTCCATGCGTACCCATTACAATTAATTCGGCTTTGTTTTCCAGCATGTGGTTGATGATCCCGCCATTAATCATGACACTTTCCCGAACCGAGGTAGTTACTTTAGGTGCCGCCTCACCACAGCAGGCTGAACTGCGTTCGGCAACAAGCTCCGCCAGTTTTGCTTCAATCGCGCCCAAATCAACATGGTGCGGGTCAATATGCCATTCGTTGGGATAATCATGTGCTGCTTTAAAATTCAGGATATGCAATACTTCGATTGTCAATCCCTTATCTTTTGCGATGTATAAGGCCTGGTCCAATGCACTGATGGCATTGGGGGAAAAATCAAAAGGAACTAAAATATTCGCCATGTGCTTCTTTTATTCAATGCGTTAAACTTCTTCTTCCATTAATAAATGCCATCGTTTCTGCGCAAATGCTGAGATATTCAGTTTTTTAGCAACACGACGGTACCGGATGATCCCACTGATCAGTATCCCTATTGCTACCAGCCAGAATGCCAGCTCCAGCAACCAGCCGAGTTCCAGTTGAAAAAAACTATTCAGGGTAAGTCCGGCGATGGAAAAATACAAACTTGATCGGATATAGGCCAATAAAGTACGTTCATTGGCCAGGCGGGTCCTTTCTACCGCCAGTTCATCTGTTAAGGATAGCTTGGTGCGTGTAGGAGTAGGTTTGTCTGCAGTCATGCCAGCTCTTTCACCCAATTTACGCAAGAATTGCTTAGGCTGTTCCCTTCAGGATTTTATTCCAGTACATCCAGGGTAAGACATATTTTTTCAGCGCCCACATGCTCCAGCGGGGTTTGGCCTGGTCAAAGGGGAAAGTCTCCATTGGTTTGTTGTCATAATCAAACTCCGCGAGGATCAATTGGCCATATCCCACTACCAGCGGACAGCTTCCATACCCGGTATAATTTCCTTGCAGGGGCTGACCATCTATTACAGCTAAGAGATTCTTCACCAATACAGGTGCCTGCTTGCGAACTGCTGCACCGGTTTTGGCATTGGGGGTGCTGGTAGCATCTCCCAATCCGAATATGTTGGGGAACCGATTGTGTTGCAAGGTGAACTTATGTACATCCACCCAGCCGGCTTCATTGGCAAGCGGACTGCTTTTAATAAAATCCGGTGCACTTTGAGGAGGCACCACATGGATCATGTCAAAATGTTTGGTGATATAACTGGACACGCCCTGGGGATCGGTTACTTTAAAAGTGGCAGTTTTACCCGGACCATCAATCTCTACCAGGTCGTGTTTGAAATGCAGCTCAATACCATACTCATTCACTTTTTTCATGAGCTGGTCCGCATATTTTTTGATGCCGAAAATCACGCCGCCTGCAGTTACAAATTCCACCTTGGTTTTACCCTGCAATCCGTGTTTACGCAGGTAATCGGCTGTGAGGTACATGATTTTTTGAGGTGCTCCGCCACATTTTACCGGGGTACCCGGACTTGTAAACAAAGCTGTATCTCCTTCCTTCATACCTTTTAATAATTCGAATGTATAAGGCGCGAGGTCAAAAGAATAATTGGAAGTAACACCATTTCTGCCCAGGGTTTCGGGCAGGCCTTTCACCAGGTGCCAGTTCAGTTGAATACCCGGTGCAACGACCAGGTAGTCATACGTGTATTCATTGCCGTTAGCACTGATCACTTTGTTGGACTCCGGTTCAAATTTGGCCGCAGCCTCTTTGATCCAGTTCACGCCGGATGGCATCACTGATGCTTCGGATCGTACGGTATCATGTATATCGAAGGTGCCGGCACCTACTAATGTCCAGGCAGGCTGGTAGTAATGTTTATCAGATGGCTCCATGATGGCAATCTGGAGCGATTTTCTTTTACGAAGCAGTTGAGCAGCTACCGAAATACCGGCATTGCCCCCTCCTATAATTAAGATTTGATGATGTTGTTGCATGGCATTGCATTGAATACTAAAGGTAAACAGCGGGGCAGCGGGCAATTGTGACCGGGGTCACTCCCAAAACTGATTTTGGTTTGCCCAGATTTTAACCGCTTATCATCATATTTTCACTATTGGGGGATAATTTAATGGAATACATTAAATTACTGTCATTCCTACACTTAATTAACTGAACATGAAAGTCCTGCAATTCACCATTCCGGTTCCGGGCGAGAAGAACATCATTGTTCAACGAGACAGGCTCCCCTTTATGTACCAGCATTTACACCGGCACGATGAAGTTCAACTGACCTGGATCATTAAGGGTGAAGGAACCCTCGTAGTGGAAAACAATATGTACCCCTTTCGGGCGAATGAAATCTTTTGTATTGGTGCCAATCAGCCCCATGTTTTTAAAAACGATCCCATTTATTATGGCGGGAACCTGGAAGTAGAAGCCCTGACCATTTTCTTCAATCCCTCCGGCAAGTTGCATTTCCTCTTTGATCTCACGGAGACCAAACTGATTCGTCAGTTCCTGCAGAAATATCGTTCCGGTTTTATCCTGCCAGAGGAAATGACGGATGAAATCAGCAGTCTGATGTTAAAAATAGAGCAGCAATCCGGCATTGATCAGATCATCAGTTTCCTGGAACTGATGCGAGCCTGTTGTGCATCCTCCCAATTAAAGGAACTGGGAAGTGTTTCCGAAATGGTCCAGTTCAGTGAAAATGAAGGACTGCGTCTTGGCAGGATCTATAATTTTATCCTGAGCAATTATGCAGAGCAGATAACCCTGGACGATGTAGCGAAACAGGCACATATGACACCACAGGCTTTCTGCCGGTTTTTCAAAAAAAGAACCCGCCATACCTTTGTTTCTTTCCTCAATGAAGTTCGAATCAATGAGGCTTGTAAGAAACTCACGGAAGGCGGGTTCGACAGTATTTCAACGGTTGCTTATACCTGCGGATTCAACAGCATTACCAATTTCAATCGCGTGTTCAAAGCTGTATTGGGCAAATCACCCAGCGAATATGTAGAATCCTACACGCTGCACGCTTATGATGTTGCCAGCTAAATCAGTTCACGATCCATTCATGCATACCTGCAGAATGTTTCTCCGGTAATTTGACCTCCAGTCGAAGCCCTTTGGTCTTAACCGGTTTGAACCGGATGCTGTTATAGGCATCCTTGGTGATCGCATCCTGCTGCTCCACTTCCACCGGTAGCCAGTTGCCATCTTTTTCATAGAGCAGTTGGTAGCCGGCAGGAATCCTGCATCCTCCAAAGGGACCATCATCAAACCAGTAGAATTTGCTGGAGTGCACGGTTTGCGGCTGATCAAAATCATATTGCACCCACTCCGTTGTATTTTCCTTTGGCCACCAATGCAGGTAAATGGAATTGCGATCCTGTGAACTCGATGGCTCATACTGATCGTTCATCCCTTTCAGCATACGGGGGTTCTTCTGTGATGAACTGACTTTACTTTTGGACGCAATGGTTGGCGCCGGCATTGGTAAGGCTGCAGATTCTGCATAGGGAATCCAAACCTGCATTTCTCCTGCACCACGGTTATTCCAGGAATAGTAGGGAATAGCTTTTACTGTTTGCTCTGAACGCAGGAGTGCTGTTGTATTCACCTGTCTTTTAGTACTGCTCCCTTTTGCAGTCAGCACCATTACCCCATTCAATAATTCCGGTTCATAGTTGGCCTGAATTCCTGCTGAACGATCCACCACAATATTATTCACCGCATTGTCTTTATTGTCTGGTCCCTCTATACAATATACAATTGGTCCGCGCTGCAGGGCAAAACGATTGATATTATCTTTCACCTGCTGGTTGGCGATTACTTTTTCAATTTCCAGGGGCAACTCCAGTTCCAGCTTATCTCCTTTTTTCCAGCTGCGATTGATTACCGCGTAACCTTTCTCCATCTTATACTCAACCGCCTTCCCATTCAGAAGGATTCGAATGGGCTTTCTTTGTGTATCCAGGAATGCATACAAACTTCCTGGTACTGCTTCCTGCCTTGCCCAGCCGGGAATACGCAACCTTATGGTAAATGATTTGGAGGGTGCCTCTTTTATCAGCATCCCAACCTGCCCTTTCCAGGGATATTCTGTCACCTGCTCCAGTTGCAGTTTCCCTGCCGGCAGTTCTATATCCGAAGTACTGGCCACGTATAAATTCACATAGAGATCATTCTCTTTTTTCGCATATACATATCCGGGAACAGATGGCATGAAGCGTGTCATGTTACTGATACAACAGGCACAACCAAACCAGGCACTTCGCTGGTGCTGCCCCATTGATGCCAGTGGATTGGGATAGAAAAACCGGTCGCCGCTCAAGGATACTCCTGATAACAAGCCATTGTATAAAATGCGCTCCAGTACATCCACATACTGTGCATCTCCGTTCATTAAAAACATGCGACTGTTCCAGTACACATTGGCAATGGAGGCACAGGTTTCTGCATAGGCCGACATATTGGGTAACTGATAAGCAGCGCCAAATGCTTCACCATGCCCTGTTGCACCAATACCGCCGGTGAGGTACAGCTTGTGTTCCATCACATCTTTCCAGATATCCTGGATGGCATTGATATACTCTTTGTTTCCGGTGAGTGCAGCAACATCCGCCATACCGGTGTACATATAGGCTGCGCGAACTGCATGCCCAACTGCTTCGTGCTGGTCGGTTACCATCTTGTGCGACTGACTATATTCTGATCCCTTGATATTGCCATTGCCCCGGATATCCAGGAAAAACTTAGCCAGGTCGAGGTACTCCTTTTTGCCAGTGACGCGATAGAGGCGGGCCAATCCCATTTCAACCACCTGGTGACCAGGAAAATAGGCTGCTTTCCCCGGACCGAAATCACGCAATAAGAGATCTGCATTTTTTAGTGCGATGTCCAGGAAATTACGTTTCCCGGTTGCCAGGTAATGCGCAACTGCAGCTTCGTACAGGTGCCCGCAATTGTATAATTCATGACTCAGATCCGGAGTTTTTTCCCAACGCTTCGGACTGATCCAGGGATGCAGGGTATCCGGTTTCATGGTGCGGAAAGTATAGAGATAGCCATCCGGTTCCTGCGCGTCAGCAATGATACTGATGAGGGTATCCAGTGTTTTTTCAAGCTCCGGATCAGGTTTGGTCTGCAGCGAATAGGAAGCTCCTTCAATCAGCTTGTAGACATCTGTATCGTCAAATGGATACTCTGTGATTTTCCCCACGGGCATTTTGCCCGCAGCTTTCAGGAAATTATCAATGCGTCCGGTTTCCCGACATTTCTGAAGGGTATAGGGAATGCTCACTTTTGCATTCACTTCAATTTTGGGTGCCCAGAAAGCATCATGAAAATGCACTTTCGTAAAAGGCACCGGTTGTATCGGGTAATCGTGTTGAGCGTCCTGTGCAATTCCGGTCTGTGTTATCAAACCAGTGGCGAGTACAATCGATAAACGGAAATTTCTCATGCTTTTTTCAGTTTAACATATAAATGTATTAATGACATTTATACAACAATATACGTAAATCATCTGTAATCCGGATTCTGTGCAAGATTGGGATTCTTATTCAATTCTGCTTCCGGAATCGGGAACAGGGTTCTCATCTTGCCATCATTTTTGGGCCGGTGATTGAACCAGGTTTTGCGATGGAATACACCAAACCGGATCATATCCTGCCGGCGATGCGCTTCAGCAGCAAACTCCCATCCCAGTTCATCATAAAAGCGACCAAAGGGAATATCTGCACCACCCTGTACTTCGGTAACAGCACCATCTTTCCAGTAACCGTAATTGTAAACACTTCCTTTGGTAAGATCATCTGCTGTAACAGCAGCCTTAGCCGGATTGGTGGTTGCAAATGCACGCTGTCTAACCTGTGTTACCAGGGTTGCGGCATCTGCAGCATTTCCTGTTCTGAGCAACGACTCGGCTTTCATCATGAGGATATCTGCATATCGGAATACCGGAAAATCAGTGCTTAAACCACCACGTGCACCAACTTTGATTTCATATTTACCGATGCGATAACCCTGGAAAAATCCTGCAAGCGCAATGCCATCAACATGACGGGTATAATTCAGGATCTCTTCACCAGTAGTTACACTGTATTGAGGTCCCATAATCCAGGTATCCTTCATTCTTGAATCATCCGGATCATAGGTATCAATGAATTGAGGAACTGCACAGTTACCACCCCAGGGCTGCGCTGCCATATTCAACACATTACGATGGGCCGTTGCCAGGGTTTTCATATGAATGGAATTCTGTGTTGCAAATACCTCATCATAAGGAACTGCCAGAATCAATTCTTTTGAATTTTCATTCGCCGTTACAAAATTGTTCTTGTAATTCGGCTCCAGGATATAAATGTTTGCATTGATGATATCATTACACTGTTCAATACATTTCTGCCACTGCGCAGTTCCAGTATATACTTCCGCATTCAGGTAAAGGCGTGCCAGTATTGCTTTAGCTACCCATTTATTAATGCGTCCATACATTGATTTATCCGCAACCACACTCAGGTTGTTCATATTCTCCAGCAATTCCTTCTCTACAAATTCATATACCTGCTGCCGTGTTGCCTGTTGCGGCAAGGTAGCATCCGAGAAATCCGTTACCAATGGTACATTGCCATGTGTATCCACCAAGAGTGAATAATAAAATGCTCTCAGCGCTTTCAATTCTGATACCAGCGCATCTTTTCCATTGGCAATTGGAATGGAGCCAGATTCAATCTGGAACAGAATCCGGTTCACGGTATTAATTCCATTGTAACAGTTGTTCCACAAGTTCTGCGGTTGCCATTGCACCTGGTTCCACTCGTGGTTGTGCATCCGCTGGTAAGTACCACCATCATACCATCCATTCGGACGCGCCGGTGTTACAATTACATCAGCCGGTTCTTCCTGCAGATCAAAATTTCCCTGCCAGCCCGCATACATGGGACGCATGATGGTATAAGCCGGGCCGATAATTGCCGGAATATCCTTTTCAGACGGACGAAAAGAAGTTTCCAATACCTGGTCGTATACTTCCTCATCCAGTTTGGTACATCCTGTATTCAGCAGGAGTGCACCTGCCATCAATACTGAGATACTTAGAATTTTATGTTGTTTCATGATTACTCTTTTTTACTTTAAAAACCAATGTTTACTCCCACAGTGAAGGTTCTGGTAGTAGGATACTTATCTCTTGAATCCACGCCCGGATCTAACCCCAACCGGTTTACTTCTGGGTCGATTCCCTTATAGCCGGTCAGCACAAGCAGATTAAGCGCTGATGCATATATCCGTGCGGTACGGAAATACTTGCTGTTTGTTACATTAAAGCTGTATCCAAGCGTTACGTTATCCACTTTCCAGTGGTCGCCATCCTCAATATAATGGGATACATAAGCCAGGTCATTATCCAGCATTCTTTTCCCATATACCGGGTCCAATGCTGATTTCAGCATATTGTATTGCTTGATCTTGGGGTTCTCATAATACATACGCTGGAAATTCAGAATCTGGTAACCAAATGCACCACGCATGTTTACAGCGATATCAGCTCTCTTGTATCGGAAATAGAGATTGAGTCCAGCTACATGTTTTGGAATACCATTACCCAGCACTTTTTTATCAGAAGGGGTAGACTGTCCGATCGGCTTGGGTTTTCCATCCTCGCCTTCAATGATCCATTTGCCATCTGCATCTACATCAATGGTTTTGTAACCCCAGAAATTTCCGATTGATTCACCCACTTTCACGCGGTGTGTTGATTCCTGGATGGGCTCACCGGTATACCCTGCGAAAAAGAAATCATTGGTTGTCTGATACAAATCATTTGAAATGGAAATCAGTTTATTCTTATTGGCAGAATAGGTAAGGTTGGCTCTGAAATCCATATCCTTCTTGCGGATAAAATCATAATTCACCAAAACTTCCACACCACGGTTTAACATGCTGCCTGCATTCGCCAGGGTGGTACCAAACAAGTTGGGTGGAACCGGAACCGGGAAGTTGTACAACATATCCTTGGTATTACGCTGGTAAAAATCAATACTACCACTCAGGCGACCGCGGAACATGGCGTAATCCAATCCGATATTGTATTCCTCCTTTTTTTCCCAGCGTAAATCTGGGTTGGGGTTCCTGGTGGGAGAAATTGGCTGGATCCACTGACCATTGTACAGGTAGCGGTTATTGCTATACGTTAGTGAAATGAGCGACTGATAAGGATCGGTCGGAACAGTACCGGTGATACCAAATCCTGCCCGGAGTTTCAGGTCATCCAGGAAATCAGCATTTGCCAGGAATGATTCCCTGTTAAGTCGCCATCCAACTGAAACCGCGGGGAATGTACCCCACTTATAGTTGGCTCCAAACTTGGAAGATCCTTCATAGCGCATACTGGCCATCAGGAGATATTTCTCACTGAGTGAATAATTCACCCGGCCGAAGAACCCGATCAGCTTATGATTGGTTTTAAAGGATCCCAATCCAAAGGCACTGTTATTCTGCAACAGGAGTGCATCACCGGCTGCCAGGTTATTATAGGTATAGAGATCTGTTGGAAAATTGGAGTTGGCAGCGTTAAATCCTTCACTGGTCACATCCTGCCAGCTATATCCACCCAGCACGGTTACCCGATGCTGACCAAATGATTTGGTATAATCCGTTGTAAGTTCCAGCAGGTTGTCCTGGAAGAGGCTGGTGGTGCGGGATGCATACCCTGTCCTGTTATTCACCACAGATGCACGGTGATTAAAGGTCTCGGAATAACCAGAGAGTGAATTGATCTTCACATTCGATACCAGGAGTTTGATATTCAGATCCTTTATGGGAGAGAAAATCACACTACCGTTCAAACGAAGTTCTGAGGTACGGAATTCACCAGATGTTTCTTCAATACTGCGAACCGGGTTGTCATAATTATAGGCGTTGGGATCTTCTTTCCAGCGACCTAAATAATCATACACACTGTCGGTTGGGTTGCGAATGATTGCCTGCCGGTAAATATAATCGTAGTTCGGGCCAGAGAAATACTTCCGGTTTCTGCCCAATAAACTAACGTTAAAGCGCAACCGGTTATCCAGCATGGAATGATTCAGATCAATACGACCTGTAAACTGTTTGTTATCGGAACGATTGAACAAACCTTCCCAATTCCGCAAATTAAGCGTTGCTATATAATTGGATTGCGCAGTGCCACCCTGCAGCGATACATTATGTACATGGCTTACAGGATTGCGACTGATCTCCTTTAACCAGTCGGTACTGGTTCCTTTATCATAGGTGGCGGGGTAAAATCCATCATTTACCAGTTTCCGTACATCACCGGCTTCCAGGAATTCCATGCGGCGGGCAATGGTCTGCACACTCACGTAACTGTCGTAACTCAGTGTAGCAGGCATTTTTCCACTTCTCTTGCGCGTGGTGATCAGGATTACTCCATTGGTACCACGGGTTCCATAAATCGCAGCAGCAGATCCATCTTTCAATACATCTATGGATTCAATATCTTCCGGTGCAACCGTGTTCAGTGAGCCGGGGATACCATCAATTAATATGAGCGGCTCAGTTGTAGACAATATCGTACTATTTCCTCTTAATGATATCTGCGTGGTGGCATTGGGGTTACCACTGGGAGTAACTATTGCGAGTCCGGCTACCTTACCCTGGATCAATTGTCCCGCATCCCGCGCAAACCCTTGCGTGAAATCTTCTCTTTTCACATTCGCCACGGCACCTGTTACTTCGCCTTTTTTCTGCTTGCCATATCCCACTACTACTACATCATCCAGGCTGGATTGAGCTGCGCTCATTTGTATGGAAAGAGTGGAACGCCCTGCAGCATCAATATCCTGGCTGGCAAATCCTACAGAACTGATCCGGATTTTCGCGTTGGCCCGGCTCAGTGTTAAAACAAATTCTCCTTTTTCATCTGTAGTAGTTCCATTCTGTGTACCAATTTCCGTCACCGATACACCCGGCAGCGGAACACCTTCCTCATTGGTAATTTTTCCATTTACCTGGTTGGGTGATCTTTCCTGGGCGCGGACTTCTAACCCGGCACCAACAAGAAATACAGTCATTAGTAGAAAGAAAAGCAGAGCGCTGATCCTCCCGAAAGAAATTCTCATAGCTTGACAATTTTTGGTTGTGACAGAAAGCAATCGGTTAATTGTAATTTTTACACTTAAATGTAGAACGAGAAAACAGCTATGGATTCACACATTTTATTTAATTGTTACCAGATATTAGCCCCTTTTAATTACGCTGGGGAGGCAGGAGGTGAAGAAGTGAGCGCACAAAAAAGTCGCGTTTACGAATACGGCCATAGGGACCGCCATCGCTATGTCCCATACCGGGAATAGTCAGCATTTCAAAATGTTTTCCCTGTTTGATAAGTGCATCTGCCACACGATAGGTTGATTCTGGTGGTACATTGCTGTCTTCATCACCCACAATTAGTAATAGCTCACCCTTCAGTTTACCGGCATTGGTGATGTTAGATTGTTCCTCATAGTGTTTACCTAATGGATAACCCATCCATTGTTCATTCCACCATTGTTTATCTACGCGGTTATCATGACAACCACAGGCTGATACGGCCGCTTTATAAAAGCCGGGATGAAACAATAATCCACCTAATGCATTTTGTCCACCTGCAGATGTTCCATACAATCCCACTCTGTTAGTATCTACCCATGGATATGACTGGGCCAGTGATCTGATCCAGTTGATCCGGTCGGGGAATCCTGCATCTGCCAGGTTTTTCCAGCATACATCATGGAAAGCTTTGGAACGATTGGCTGTTCCCATGCCATCAATCTGAACAACCACAAAACCCAAAGCAGCCAGGCTTTGCATCTCACTGTAAGGCAGGAAAGATTTGGGTACAAAAGCATCCTGCGGACCAGCATATATATTTTCGATCACCGGATACTGCTTGCCAGAATCAAGATCAGTTGGCCAGCACACTACACCCCAGATGTCAGTAATTCCATCACGTGCTTTTGCTGTGAAAGGCATAGGCGCCGGCAGCTTCAATTGTAGTAATCTGCTCGTATCGGGTTGCTCCACCGTCATTATATGTTTACCATTCACTGGAGAACGCAAGGTAATTACCGGCGCCTTGTTTACTTCTGAATACGTATCCAGGAAATAGTTGCCATCAGGTGAATAACTCACCTGGTGATGACCGCGTTCAGGATTCAGCACAACCAGGTTTTTTCCATCCATGCCGATCCTGCAATGGTGTACATAATAAGGATCTTCTCCCGGCTGTATGCCGGAAGCGCGGAACCAGATCTGTCTTTTTTTATAATCAATACTGTCAATTTCCCTGACAATCCAGTTGCCGGATGTGATGGGGTTTTTAATTTTTCCGCTGCTTATGTCCAGTAAATACAAATGCCGCCAGCCATCCTTTTCAGAACTGAGAATCAATTCTTCTTTATCTAAATTATAATCTGTAAAAATTCTGGATTCATAAATAAAGGTGGAGGATTGCTCATCATATATGGTACGTGCAAGTCCGGTTTCACTATCAGCCTCCAGTATGCGAAATCGCTGGTGACCACGATCCACCCTCTCAAACAAAAATTTCCCCGGGCTTTTTTTACTGAAATGCAGATAAGGAGCACTGAAGAAATCCATGATAGGGGTCTGTATTTTTTTCGGACGTTCTTCACCCAGCCTGTACACCATCATTTCATAGGTAGTGAATGGATCTCCTGGTTGCTTGTAGGGAATGGCATAATGCTGCCCACGGCTGGTGCCCGCTACTGCTTTTTTAATATAATGTATGACGGAGTCTTTGTAAGGAACAATTCGGTAAAAAATAAAATACCTACTATCCGGCGACCAGGCAACAGATCCGTAGGTTGCAGTATCTGTACCATCAGTGGTAAGCTGCTTTTTTATTTCTCCATTTTCAGATTGAATCTGAATATTATTGTTCACTACAACTGCTTTCCATTTCTTATCAGGGGACAAGGCATCTGTACCAAAGCTCATCCAGTGACTCCTGCGGGTCCAACCTGTTCCATTGGAATTTCGGCGCCCGAATCTTTCATTCAGAGAAATTGCCTCTATGGAATACGTACCTAGATCTGCCTGCCATCTTTTTTGATCATAACTAAATTCGATTTTATTGGCTGTTCGGTTCACAGTTGTAACTGTGATGGGCAACCGATCAGCAGTAAGTCTTTTAGCGGCAACAAAAGACAAACTATCCGCCAGCCGTTGATGATCAAATGCCTTGAAACGATTTCTTTTTGTGGGATCCACTTTCAGAAACTCAACCGTGCTGTCGGGATGTGTTCGTTTAAACCAGAAGCCGGTACCATTTTCTTCCCAAACTGGTTGAACAGACTGATAGTATACGGCTGTTTTTGCTGCACTGTCCAGCCATTTTGCTTTCTCATATCGGGCCAGAATCTCTTCCCTGGTAGGCCACCAGGGTTTTGTTTCCCTTTTATATTGCGCCAACACCAACTCTGCGTTTAACAGCAACATAACCTGCAGAATGCATACTATTCTGATCATAGCCTTTTTGTTTTCAAACTTAACCGTAGCTGCCAGGCGGAGTTTTACCTGATTTAGCGGAAGCTGTTCAGATTTTAACCCGAATTGCTTGGAGGAAAATGAATTCCTTAATTTCCCTTTACCTAAAAGAACTGTATGCAGGATTCGAACTTTAAGCCTACCCTTAGATTACTGGATGCAACTATGATTGTTGCCGGCTCGATGATTGGTTCCGGAATCTTTATTGTGAGTGCAGATATCACCCGCAATGTGGGAAGTGCCGGCTGGCTGATCGCCATCTGGCTGATCACCGGCTTTATGACCATTACTGCAGCACTCAGTTATGGAGAACTGAGTGCCATGTTTCCGAAAGCAGGTGGTCAGTATGTTTACCTGAAAGAAGCCTATAATCCCCTTATTGGATTTTTATATGGCTGGAGTTTTTTCTCCGTCATCCAAACAGCTACCATTGCAGCAGTAGCTGTTGCCTTTGCAAAATTTACCGCATATATTTTCCCGGCTGTTGGAGAAGATTCCATCCTGTTATCCATTGGCAGCTTCCATTTTTCTGCAGCACAGTTGCTTTCCATTGTCATTATTATATTGCTGACTTTTATAAATACCCGAGGTATTCAAAGTGGAAAACTCATTCAAACCACTTTTACGCTTACCAAGATTCTCAGCTTGCTCGGATTGATCCTCTTTGGTTTATTCGCCTTTCAGCCTGAGGTATGGAAACAGAACTGGGATTTGCCCTGGCTCCTTGGCAAATTCACTCCTGGTGAGGGTACTGAACTATATTCAGGGATTGCGGTTATGGGTGCTATCGCTGCAGCCATGGTTGGTTCAATTTTCAGCAGCGACTCCTGGAACAATGTCACGTTTATTGCAGGGGAAATCAAAAATCCGCAACGCAATATCGGCCTGAGTTTGTTTCTTGGAACACTGCTGGTTACCATCATCTATGTATGCACCAACCTGGTTTACCTGGCAGTGCTTCCACTTGATGGTATCGCTGGTGCTGAAAAAGACAGGGTCGGTGTTGCTGCTGCACAGGTAATTTTTGGTCCTGCAGGTACCATCATTATTGCAGTCATGATAATGATCAGCACATTCGGATGCAATAACGGACTGATTCTTGCAGGGGCAAGAGTATATCATACCATGGCCAAAGACAGACTCTTTTTCAAAAAAGCAGGTACACTGAATGGAAATAACGTTCCTGGTTATGCGCTTTGGTTTCAGTGTCTTTTTGCCTGTGCCTGGAGCGTAAGCGGGCAATATGGCCAGCTGCTGGATATGATATCCTTTGTGGTTGTTGCCTTTTACATGCTGACCATCGCAGGCATTTTTATTCTGCGCAAAAAAAGACCGGATCATCCAAGGCCTTACAAAGCCTTTGGATACCCGGTTCTGCCAATTCTCTATATCTTGATGGGATTGAGTTTCTGTGTGTTGCTGATCTTTTTCAAACCGAATTATACCTGGCCGGGATTGATCATCACCCTGCTGGGAATTCCTATCTATTATGCAATCAGGAAAAACGATTCGGGTCAAACGCACTGATATCAACGGAAGTGCTTTTGGATTGTGCTAATTCTGCAATGAGCTTTCCGGTAGCGGGACCTAAACTGAGTCCCATCATGGCATGCCCTCCTGCAACCAGCAGGTTCCTGCTATTTTTTGCAAACCCGATATAGGGCAACCCATCCGGAGAACAGGGTCTGAATCCATACCATACTTCCTTTTCCTGGGGCATTTCAAGCTTCATAGCCGGAAAATAGTTGGGTACTGATTCCACTATGCCTCTCACCCGATTCATGTTCACTTTATGCTGGAAACCGGCCAGTTCCATGGTGCCTCCAAAACGCAGTTGGCCTGCCATTGGCGTAATAGCAACCCTTGCTTCACATAAGATAGCTGGAATACGTAATGAAGGTCCGCCTTCATTTCCTGTAAATGAATATCCTTTGCCTGGCATCAGTGGAATGGATATGCCTGCCTGCTTCATGGTTTCAGGTAACCAGGAGCCACTGGCCATTACAAACAGATCAGCTTTTATCGATTCACCACCTGCGATGATTTCCCTGATCTGATCCTGATCACGCACTATTTTTTGAAGTGGTTTACCAGCTGATAAGATGACGCCTTTTTGCTTCAGTATGTTAATCATTTCACGCATTACAGCATTGGGATGCAAATGCGCATCACAACGATAATGCACTGCTCCCAATACATCCGGCTGTTGCTCCGGTTCCAGGTGAAGCAATTCCTGCCTGTTCAGGTAAATAGCATCCAACCCCATTGCCCTCGCCTTTTCAGCAAGATGATTTTCTTCCTCCGCAACCGACTCCGTTTTGAAATACATCAGGATGCCCTTTTTCTTCAGGCCAAAATTCAGTTGCGTTGCAAGTTCTTCATATAGTGATTTGCTGAACAGGTTCAGTTCCAGCAAAGGCCTGGCTGCAGCTTCCGCCTGCTTTGCATTCGCACTGCGAAGAAATTTTAATCCCCAGTTGATCAGCTTTGAATTTAATCCGGGTTTTATATAAAACGGACTGCTGGAATTGAACATCCAGCGAACCCCCTGTGCTACTATTCCGGGTGCTGCCAAGGGCACAAAATGACTGGGCACAACCATGCCCAGGTTACCATAAGAACAGTTATCAGCAAAATCTCCGGCCTCCAGTACCTCTACTTCCCAACCCGCTTCCGATAAATAATACGCACTGCTCAGGCCAATGATTCCGCCTCCTATAATTACCGCTTTCATTTCTTTAACTGGTTATGGGATCCCGGGTGTACTGCCCATTGATCTTGCGCATGATCCCTAATGGATTGTTGTTTTGTAAGGCCTCAGGAAGAAAATCAGCCGGACAATTCTGCCAGCATACCGGCCGCAAAAAGCGTTCAATGGAAGAAGCTCCTACTGAAGTAGAGCTTGCATCGGTGGTAGCAGGAAAAGGGCCTCCATGTACCATCGCATGGCAAACTTCTACACCGGTTGGTACCTGGTTAAAGATTAAACGACCCACGCGACTTTGCAGCATAGTGATGCAATCTCTGAAATCATCCAACTCCGTTAATTGTCCAAAGACAGAACCGGTTAATTGTCCCTGCATATGCTGAATGGCAAGCAGCATGTCTGCTTTTGATTTACATCTTACTAACAGAGATGCAGGACCGAAAATTTCTTCCTGCAATGCGGGTTGCTTCAAAAATTCAGCAGCACTTACTTCATACAAGGCAGCGCTTCCTTTACAACTGTCAAAAGCGTCCTCTCCTTCCAGTAATGCCTTCACACCAGCTATTCCTTTAAGGTGGGTTCGGTTAGTATAATAACTCCGGCAGATGGAACTGTTCAGCATCACGCCGGCGGCAGCTTTTTTCAGGGCTTCTGTAAGCGCATGAACGAGCTTGTCTGTAGTTGCATCTTCCAGTATGAATAATAATCCCGGATTGGTACAAAACTGTCCAACACCTAATGTTATCGAAGCAGCCAACTGTGCCGCAAGTGCCTCCGGATCCGCTTTTACAAGAGCAGGTAACAACAGCACCGGATTAATACTGCTCATCTCGGCATAAACAGGGATGGGTTCTTTTCGCTCTTTGGTTGCAGTATGAAAAAGAGCCATACCTGCCTTAAAAGATCCGGTAAACCCGATTGCTTTGATGCGTTCATCTTTAGCCAGTTGCTGACCCAATGCAGCACCTTCACCTATAAGCGATGAAAATACTCCATCCGGCATGCCACACTTTATGGAAGCATTTTGAATAGCAATGGCAACCAGTTCATTGGTGCCCAGATGTGACCCATGCGCTTTTACAATAACCGGACAACCTGCAGCCAAGGCAGCTGCTGTATCACCTCCGGCCGTTGAAAATGCCAGGGGGAAATTGCTTGCAGCAAAAACTGCTACCGGCCCAATCGCCACATTCATTTTACGGAGATCGGTGCGTGGCAAAGGTTTGCGATCCGGCAAGGCTGTATCTATAACAGCTTCCACCCAGCTTCCTTCGCGCAGTACAGCAGCAAATAATTTTAACTGATTAACAGTACGATCTCTTTCTCCACTCAGTCTTGCCTCCGGTAATCCGGTTTCAAGATGCGCCCGCTCCAGTAAAGCCGGACCGATAGCCATTATCTCTTCCCCTATCGTTTCAAGAAATGCTGCTCGTTGTTCCGCTTTTAATGAACTGAATTCAGGTGCTGCTTTTGCCGCAAGTTCCAATGCCCGGTTAATTTCATCCGGACTTGCTATATGAAATTCCTCCGGTAAGGATTGACCGGTAACCGGACTTTTTGCGTTCAATTGATGAGCAGTTACAGCTCCGCGGTTCCGACCAATAATACTAAGCCCACTGAGCATTGGATACTGTTTGCAGGTTGAGATAATCGGGTAATTCAGGGCGACAGGCCAATGCATCATCAATTACTTTCTGTACACGTGTCAACTCCTCTCCTTCCAGCAATAAACGGGGTGCCCTTACAAATTCAGATCCGATACCGGTTGCTTTTGCAGCGAGCTTAATATACTGTACCAGTTTCGGATGAATATCCAGCTCACAGAGGGGAAGGAACCATCGGTTAATAGCAACTGCTTCTTCATAACGACCTGCTTTTATCAGGCGGAAAATCGCAACGGTTTCACGAGGGAATGCATCTACAAGTCCGGCTACCCAGCCATGAGCCCCTAATAGCAGGCTTTCCAATGCAATCGGGTCAACGCCGGTTAAGATTTTATACCGCTCACCAAATCGGTTAAGCATTCTCGTTACATTCATCGTGTTGCGGGTTGATTCCTTAACTGCCTGGATGTTTTCAAAACCCAGCAATTGTTCAAACATGTCCAGCGTGATCTCAATTTTATAATCAACCGGATTATTATATAAGAGGATCGGTAAGGAGGTATTACGTGCTACCGCTTTAAAAAATTCAACTGTCTCGCGGTCATCCGCCTTGTATCGCATGGGTGGCAGCAGCATCAAGCCATCAGCTCCATGCTGTTCAGCCTCCTGTGCCAGGGCTATTGCCACTTTTGTACTTTGCTCTGCGATATTCACTAGTACCGGGATATGAGCAGGCGCCACTTCTTTTGAATAAATGAGTAAGTCTCTTTTTTCTTCACCTAACAGCGTGCTGGTTTCACCCAGTGATCCTCCGATAATAACTCCATCCACACCTGCCTCCACCTGGGCATCCAGGTTGATTTTATATAGATCGAAATCAATTTCTTCCTGCTGATTGAAAGGCGTAAGCAGAGCCGGATACACCCCGCTCCAGTTTATACTTGCCATAGAATGTAGTTTTGCTTGTTATGTTGATTCGAAATTAGAACATGTGTTTGCAGCCAGCTATCCGGCATTTAATCTAAAATTTACCAATTTTAACTGGCATCTTTTTATTTGAGTTTGGGATAAAAGCGCCATTCCGTTTTAAAATCCTTCTTCGGCGGCTTGTTGGTTAAAATATGGCGAATCATTTCCACCGGCATCTGGTGTTCCTGCAGAATCCGGTCATGAAACTGCAGATAACTCATTTTTCCCCCATCCACCAGTTCCTTTTTCAACTGGTAAAACTGTAAGCCACCAATCATATAAGCCAGCTGGTAAAGTGGTCCATAATTGCCCTGGAAAGATCTGCGCACTTCTCCTTCCGCATTGGCCCTCTCATGACCTACCCGATCCACCAGGAAATCAATACACTGCTGAGGTGTCCATTTACCCAAATGATAGTTCAGGGAGAAAATGATCCGCGCACAACGATGCATACGCCAGAATAACATCCCGATTTTATCTTCTGGCCCGCGTGGAAAATTCATATCCCAAAGAATCATCTCCCAATACAGGGCCCATCCCTCAATCCAGAAAGGCGTATAAAAATTACGATAGGTTTTATACCGCTGGTTCTGGTACATCTGCAAATGATGCCCTGCAATTAATTCATGATGCACCGTTGCTCTTGAAAAATGCGGATTATTACCCCGCATGCTCATCAACTTATCCGCCTGAGCCATGGTATGCGTGGGATAGGAAATGATAATACTTTCTCCCCCCAGGAAAAAGGGGTTGACCAATTGCCTTTCCGGTGACATCATATTCATCCTCCAGGTCTCTTCTGCAACAGGAGGTATCGTTACCAGTTTATGCTTTTTGATAAATTCTACACTCTGATTAAACAGATCCAGGATCATCTCAGGCTGTTTGCCTTCCGGCACATAACTGTTCTTCACTTTCTCCATAGCTGCTTTCCAGTCGGTTCCAAAACCCATTTCTTTGGTAGCCTTCAATAATTCCTTATCACACCAGGCAAATTCTTCCTCTGCGATCTTTATTAATTCTTCAGCTGTATAAGGGATGAATTCCAGTTCCAGCTGTCTTTTCAGTTCCGCAGCTCCTATAGGCCGGCCCAGGATCCCGCTACCATCATCTGCCGCCGCGGAGTTTTTTCTTGCCTTTGCCATTACAGCACTGCTATACCGTTTGATCAGGCTGTCGGTTCCTTTATAGGGTTGTTCCATCCACCAGCTGAATTGGGGATCATAGCCATAATAAAAATCATAAATGGATTTTGCAGCTACCTGAATATCTTCCAGTCTTTTCTGAACTGCATAGGCCATCGATAGTGTTAGTTGCTGATCTTTTTCTATTGCAGTAATGCGTTCTTCCAATTGTTTTTTCCAACCCTGCCATTCGCCGGCCAAGGTTGCTGCTGGCAATACCGCACCCCTCCTTCTTTTTCTTTCATAGCCAAACAATTCATCTGAAAAAGTAACATAGGCTTTCGCGATAGGGAGTTCTGCCTCACCAGTCTCCAACAGGTTCCATTCATTTTGCAGATTCCGGCTGAATAATACATAGTCAACCTTGCCATCCATGCTAAGCTGGTTGTAGGAAAAGCGATCCAGCAACTTTTGGTATTGCTGGGTCAATTCTTTCATCCGTTCAATACGTTCCGGAGATGTTTCCAGGAAATAAAACCGGCTCAGGCTACCCCTGTCCGCTTTATATTGCTGTATGGTATGGGTCAGTTCCGATGCCTGGCTGGAGATTTCTTTTTTGGTATCTATCTGGGCAGCTACACTGCCTCCTGTTAACACCCCAAGCAGTATTCCACTGCAAAGGATCATCCGAAATAATTTAGTACTCATATGTAACGCTGCCTGTTTGGATCAAACATACTGGAAATCGAAGGGAAGAGATAAACCTGGTTTAGCCTGTCATTCTCAGAATTTAACCAATAAAGGGATTGGCTAAAATCTGTAAAGTTTTCACTAAATACAGGTGATTGCACTAGCTTAACTACCCGTAATTTCGGATATTCAGGATTCTATATGAAGAAAACTTTTTTCTGTATCGATGCGCATACCTGTGGAAATCCGGTGCGACTGGTAGCTGGTGGCGGACCAACACTGGAAGGCCGAACCATGAGTGAGAAGAGACAGCATTTTCTGAACAACTATGACTGGATCCGGAAAGGACTGATGTTCGAGCCTCGTGGGCATGATATGATGAGCGGCTCCATTTTATATGCGCCACATGATGCTGCCAATGATGTAGCAGTACTTTTTATAGAAACCAGTGGCTGTTTGCCTATGTGTGGCCATGGCACGATTGGTACCATTACCATTGCAGTTGAAGAAGGATTGATTACACCTAAAATTCCAGGCCGTATCAGAATGGAAGCGCCAGCCGGATTGGTGGAAATCACCTACAAACAGGAAGGCAATAAAGTAAAATCTGTAAAGCTTACCAATGTTCCGGCTTATCTCGCGGCAACTGAATTAACGGTAGATTGCCCGGAACTCGGAGAACTGGTGATCGATGTTTCTTATGGAGGCAATTTTTATGCGATCGTGGATGTGCAGAAGAATTTTGCCGGACTGGAACAGTATCCTGCGGATAAATTAATTGCCTGGGCAAGGGAGTTGAGAAAACGAATCAACCAGCAATATGAATTCGTGCATCCGGATGATCCAACCATCCGGGGTTGTTCACATATTCTCTGGACAGGTGCTGTACTCAATCCCGCATCCACAGCAAGAAATGCGGTTTTCTATGGAGATAAAGCCATTGATCGCAGTCCCTGTGGCACCGGAACTTCTGCACGAATGGCGCAATGGTATACCAAAGGTTTACTGAAAAAAGGAGATCCGTTTATCCATGAAAGTATAATCGGATCCACTTTTATTGGAACGATCGAGGAGGAAACAACGATAGCCGGTAAACCGGCTATCCGTCCAGGTATTGAAGGATGGGCCAAAGTGTATGGATACAATACCATCACCATTGACCCCGAAGACGACCCTTATGCCTACGGCTTCCAGGTCCTCTGATTTTTTCACCTTTCACTTTTCACCTTTCACGTCTTCTCACGTCTCACGTCTGACGTCTCACCTTCTTAGTGCGGCAACTTCTCTCTGAACTTTCCATACACCCAGGTTCCCGCAATAGCGCTCAGCAAGGTAACCACCACAGCTGTAGCTCCGGTTCCGATTTGTGCAAACAACGGACCAGGACAGGCACCTGTGATCGCCCAACCTAAACCAAAGAGCAGTCCACCATAGATCTGTCCTTTGTTGAATTTCTTATCATGGAATTCAATTTTCTCGCCATGAATGGTTTTAATATTGAATTTCTTGATCAGGAAGATAGAAAGCATGCCAACCGCTATGGCAGATCCGATCACGCCGTACATATGGAAGCTTTGCAGGCGGAACATTTCCTGAATCCGGAACCAGCTGATGATTTCAGCTTTTACAAAAACAATCCCGAATAACACACCTATCAGCAGGTATTTCAGATTGCCATACCAGGGCTCTTTAATTTCGGTATCGCTAACACACATGGTGTCGAGTGAACGGACTTCAAAATCTGTATCATGAACCTTTGGTTCCTGGTTTTGAACAAATGTATTGGTAGTTGACATTTTCAATAAATCTTAAAGTGATAAAATGAAGGGAAGGATCAGGTTAGCCATGATAAATCCGCCAACCATGAAACAACAGGTAGCAATCACAGAAGGCATCTGAAGATTACTGATACCCATAATAGCGTGACCAGAAGTACAACCTCCTGCATAACGGGTACCAAATCCAACCAGGAAACCTCCCGCAACCATCATTATAAATCCTCGCGGAGTAAGAAGTGCAGGCCAGTTAAAAACTTCGTTTGGTACCAGCCCACTGTAGTCAGTAATTCCGTATCCGGCCATTTCTGCCTGTAGATTCGGATGAACTACCATGGGGTCAGGATTTGACAACAACCAGGCGGCAATCACTCCACCTAAAAAGATCCCCAACACAAAAAACATATTCCAGAGTTCTTTTTTCCAATCGTACTGAAAGAATGGAATTTTGGCAGGCATACAGGCTGCACAAACATGCCGGAGGGAGGATGAAATCCCAAAACTTTTGTTTCCTAAAATTAACAGTGTAGGCACTGTAAGCCCAATCAGCGGACCAGCTACATACCAGGGCCAGGGCTGCTTTAACCATTCAAGCATATGGATCGATTAATGTTTACGATTTTGAATTTATTGTTTACACCGAACTTAAAACATGTTCTAACTGACGCGCCTGTACAACGCCACTCTGGCGCCACTTGACTTCTCCGTTCTGAAAAACCATCAGCGTGGGCACCCCCTGAATATTAAACTGGCGGGCCGCATCCGGATTTTTATCCACGTCCACTTTTACAATGGTAACCGCATCACCCAGTTTGTTTTTCACATCTTTTAGTATGGGTGCCATCATTTTACAAGGGCCGCACCACTCTGCAAAAAAGTCAACCAGCACGGGTTTGTCAGAATTGATCAGTTCCTGAAATTTATTCATGGTACTTAATTATCTGATTTTATTTCTTCAAATTGGATGGAAGTTCCGGTTGTGTTAGTGCGGGAATTTCTTCTGGGCGCAGGTGCACAATAACCGCCTGCACAACATCCGAATCCAAACACTGCCATTGCTGTCAGAAAGATTCCTGCAATGCCAAGTATCAGTTCCTGTTGCTGCACCGCAGCCACCAGCGCATACACCCCAATACCCAATCTCAACCAACGCATGAAATTCCAACCCCTTAATACTCTTTCCATTTTTACTAATTTTTATCCTCCATTAACCATTTCTCTCTCTCTTCCTTTGTCCTTTCCTCCATTCTTCTCTCTTCCATTCCTCCCTTCTCACGTCTGACGTCTGACGTCTCACCTCTTAGATCTTCCCCTGCAAGCTGTTCCATGCTCCACCATTATACGCTTCAATCCCAGCCGCTTTCAACTGAGACACCGCCATTGCACTTCTGTTTCCAGACCGGCAAACAGCAATGATTGCTTTACCTTCTTTCTTCAGACTATTCAACTGCTTATTGAGAATGTCCAGGGGAATGTTTACAGATCCCTTTACATGTCCGGATTGAAATTCAGCCGGAGTTCTCACATCCAGCACGATTGCACCTGCTTCTTTGAGGGCTTTAAAATCTTCAGCCGGACCAAACATTGATTTAAAAATATTCATCATAATTTTTCTTTTTTACATTTCACTTCTGACGTCTCACATCTCACAGTAACGTACTCGGACACACATAATCCGTCACCTTCAGCTTTTCGCTCTCTTTGATTGCTTTAAATCCACCTTTTACATCAATCAGATTATCATATCCTCTTGCACGCAGAATGGAATTAAAGATCATAGAACGATAACCTCCTGCGCAATGCACATAATAGGTTTTGTTTTTATCTACTTTAAGCATGCTCTCATTTACATAATCCAACGGTGCATTCTCCGCATTCTCAACATGCTCACTCAGGTACTCACTGTTTTTGCGCACATCCAGGATATGCACGTCTTCTTTTGCAGCAATCGCGGCCAGTTCTTCAGCAGTAATGGACTTAATACGATCCACTTCCTTACCTGCTTTCTCCCAGGCTTCAAATCCACCCTCCAGGTAACCAATGGTATAATCATATCCCACACGGGCCAGTCTTGTTACCACTTCTTCTACGCGGTTGGGTTCTGCCACCAGGAGGATCGCCTGTTTCACATCCGGAATCAGGGCGCCAACCCAGGGAGCAAAGTTTCCGTCAATCCCGATATTAATGGAGTTCGGTACAAATCCTTTTGCAAATACCTGTGGATCACGGGTATCCAATATCAACGCACCAGTTTCATTTGCAGCTACTTCAAACGCCGCAGGTGATAAGGCATGTTGTCCGCGTTCCAGCACTTCATCAATGCTGTCATAACCCTCTTTATTCATCATCACGTTCAGAGGGAAATAAGCCGGAGGAGGCATCAGGCCGGTTGTTACTTCTTTTACAAATTCTTCTTTTGTCATATCCGCTCTCAACGCATAATTGGTTTTCTTCTGATTGCCCAATGTATCCGTTGTTTCCTTGCTCATATTTTTTCCACAGGCACTGCCGGCACCATGGGCAGGATATACGATGATATCATCCGCCAACGGCATGATCTTGTTTCTTAAGGAATCAAAAAGTGTTTCGGCTAATTGTTCCTGTGTCATGTCTGCTGCTTTTTGCGCCAGGTCTGGCCTACCTACATCTCCAATGAACAGAGTATCACCTGAAAACAGTCCGATATGTTTTCCCTGGGCATCTTTTAAAAGATAACAGGTACTCTCCATCGTATGGCCAGGTGTATGGATTACTTTAAATGTCAGTTTACCGACTTTGAATTCTTCCCCGTCTTTAGCGATGTAGGCATCGAAACTGGGATTTGCATTTGGACCGTATACAATCGCGGCTCCGCTTTTCTTTGCCAGATCGATATGACCGCTTACAAAATCAGCATGGAAATGGGTTTCAAAAACATATTTAATGCTGGCACCATCTGCTTTGGCACGCTCCAGGTAGGGTTCCACTTCGCGAAGCGGATCTATTACCACTGCCTCACCTGCACTTTCAATATAATAGGCACCCTGTGCCAGACATCCCGTATATATTTGTTCGATTTTCATGTTGCTATAATTTGGCTGTTACGAACACAAATTTGATACTAATTAAAGCCCTGGTCTATGACTTTTGTCACATTCTTCCACTAGCTCAGGTGGATCACTTCTATTGAGTTTCGCTGCAGCTTAACCTTGCCCAATTGTTCCATTTTCTTTAACAATCGGGAAATTACTTCACGGGATGAATTGAGCTCGTCCGCAATCTCCTGATGACTGATAGGAATGATCTTTGACCCCAGTGTCTGGACATGTTTTTTCAGGTAGAATTCCAGCCGTTCGTCCATCGCCCTGAACGCGATATGATCAATGGTTACAAGCAGTTCTTCAAACCGTGCGCGATAAGTTTCCAGAACAAAATGGTACCAGGATTTGTACTTTCCCATCCATTCGTCCATATAGGCCAGCGGAATACTGATCACCTCGGTATCTTTTACCGCCTTAGCCATAATCTGGCTGGTTTCCTGCTTTACAGCACATACCATACTCAGCGCACAGGCTTGCCCCGGCTGCAGGTAGTACATGAAAAACTCATTCCCCTGGTCATCTTCCCGGTAAACTTTTACGAGTCCCTCCACAATAAGCATGGTGCTTTTAAAATATTGCCCTGTGCGCATCAGTTGTTCCCCTGCTGTAAATGAACGGATTTCACTTTTTGCTTCTATATCGTCGATCAATTCCTTTTCAAAAGTTGGAAAATGCTCCCTGATTTCAGTTACTGACATATTTCTGAGTTTTTGTAAACCAATAAAAATACGACAAAAGATTCTTTCTATTTTTGAGCCTGCAGATGCTTAAAAACTACTACCAGAAGGATTTGTTGGAAGCCGGAATTGATGAAGCCGGTAGGGGTTGTTATGCCGGACCTGTATTCGCAGCCGCTGTTATCCTGCCTTCCGATTTCTATCATCCCTTGCTCAACGATTCCAAACAGGTAAAGGAAAAAGACCGGTACGAATTACGTGGTTTCATCCAGGAAAAAGCAGTAGCCTGGGCTGTTGCATCCGTGGAAGAAGCAGAGATCGATCGCATCAATATTTTGCAGGCTACCTGGAAAGCCATGCACCTCGCTATTCAGAGCCTGGTTACCAAACCGGAACTCCTGCTCATTGACGGGAATCGCTTTCGCTCCTTTTCGGGTATTTCTCACCGTTGTATTGTCAAGGGTGATTCCCTGTACGCGTCAATAGCTGCCGCAAGCATTCTTGCCAAAACCTGTCGCGATGATCACATGAACCAATTGCATTATTCTTATCCGCAGTACGGCTGGAAACAAAATAAAGGGTATGGCACAAAAGTTCACCGGGATGCCATTCTGCAATACGGACTCTGTGAATTCCATCGTAAAAGTTTCCAGATCAATCCGGTGACCCCATCCTTATTCTGATCATTCTGATTCTGACCATTCTCCCGCTCCCTGGCGAACCAGTTCCGGTGGATCCTGTGTGCAATCTATGATGGTGGAAGGAGTCCAGCCACCAATGCCCCCGTCTACCACCACGTCAACGAGTTTTCCAAAATTGCTCTGGATCATTTCCGGATCGGTATACTCTTCTACCATTTCCCCCGGCAGAGAGGCACTTAAAATGGGATGCCCCAACTCCCGAACGATGGTACGGGCTATATTATTACCAGGTACACGAAGTCCAATGGTATCTTTCCGGCTTTTTAATATTTTTGGGACCTCTTTACTGGCCGGAAGAATAAACGTATACGGACCAGGCAAATGACTTTTCAACAAACGGTACAGAGGCGTGGAGATGGATTTGGTATACTGGCTTAGATCACTCAGGTCGTAACAGATAAAGGATAACTGTGCTTTGGCAGGATCGACCTGTTTGATCCGGCAGATCCGTTCAATCGCTTTAGGTTGAAAAATATCACAACCAATACCATAAATCGTATCGGTTGGATAAATGATAATCCCTCCCTCACGTAATGTATCAACAATGGTCCGGATTGCCCGCGGTTGCGGATTCTCCGGATGCACATGAATAAGCATATTCTAAGTTAAGAAGAAACACCAGACCTATGCTATTGAAATCAGTTGATGTTTGGGATTCAATCAGTCCGGATGAGTTCAAAAGCCTTTATTACAACAAAGGAATACCCGTTGTTATCAAAAAGCTCTCTCAACAGTGGCCTGCTTTCCAGAAATGGAACTGGGATTATTTTAAAGATGCAGTAGGTTCCGTAAAAGTGGGAGTGTATAATAACATCAAAAGTGATGCCCGAACTCCCATCAATACAGCTGACGATTATATGCTTTTTGGCGATTATATCGACCAGATAAAACAAGGCCCTGTTGAACTTCGTATCTTTTTGTTCAACCTCTTTACCCATGCACCTCAGTTAGTGAAGGATTTTTCATGGCCGGATGCCTATCTGAAAGGCTTTGTGAAGCGATTTCCAATGCTTTTTATAGGTGGCCAGGGTTCCGTTACCCATATGCATTTTGATATTGATATGTCGCATATTCTGCACACCCAATTTATTGGTCGCAAGCGTGTTTTACTGTTTCCCTACAACCAGCATCGTTATATCTACCGTAAACCCTGGGAAGTTTTGAGTTTTGCGAACTTTGAAAAGTATTATGACCCTGCCCAATCCAAACTGAACCTGGAGGAGTTTCCTCTCCTGAAAAAGGCAGCCGGCTTTGATCTGGTACTTGAACATGGCGATACACTCTTCATGCCCGCAGGATACTGGCACCACATGGAATACCTGGAGAGTGGCTTCGCGATGAGTCTCCGCGCTTTGCAACAGTCATTGGAAGGCAAGCTGCATGGTGCCTGGAATCTTTTCGGTATGAGAAATATTGATACGCTGATGAAAAAAACAATGCCGAACTGGTGGTACGCGTACAAAAGAAAGAAAATAGTAGATTTTTCCGATTAATTTTTGTGTTGTATTGCTTCAGGCTTTAATTTTAACCAGTTTTTTAGACATTTTAACCTATAGTCCAATTCCTGCGATTCCAATTCCTGCCCTTTCCTGTTAGTATTGCGAAGCTTGCCTTATCCTGACAAAGCCATCTGATCGATTACCCCCTTTATTTATTGTGTGCAATCCGTTTGCATACCAACTGAGATTATTGAAAACCCATATATAACCTCTTTCTTTTTGTGGTTTCAGAGGTAAGCACAGGCCGGCGATTTCCATCGCTGGCTTATTTTTTGTACTATATAACAGGCTGATTATTGAATGGTCCAGACTTCAGAACCGCGTAACAGGCGGTCAAGATCACCGTCACCCTTAAGCGAAATTGCTTCTTCAATCTGCATCGCCATAATATCTTCATAACAGGCACGATCCGCTTCATAGAAAACACCGAATGGCCTTGGCATATGTCCTTCTATCCGGGGATCATCAAAGAGTCGAACCAATATCTGGGCTTTGTAAAAATCTCTTTCATCATGAATCCAGCAGTCGTCGGCACTGAATCCTGCATTGAGGTCTACCAATACAGGCTTCAATCCATCCAAGCGGATCCCTTTGTCTTTATTTGCTCCATACAAAAGTGGCTTGCCCTGTTCAAGGAAAAGGGCCTGTTCCTGTTTGGTTGATTTCTCTGTAAATATCTCAAAGGCACCGTCGTTGAAAATATTACAGTTCTGATAGATTTCCAGGAAAGAGGAACCCTTGTGCGCATGACTGCGGATCAGCATTTCCTGTAAGTGCTTGGGATCACGATCCATACTTCGGGCAACAAAACTGGCATCCGCACCCATTGCCAGGGCAAGTGGGTTAAAGGGATGATCAATTGACCCAAATGGTGTACTCTTGGTAACCTTATGCTCCTCAGAAGTAGGTGAATACTGGCCCTTGGTCAGGCCGTAAATCTGGTTGTTAAAGAGCAGGATATTTACATCAAAATTGCGACGCAGCAGATGGATGGTGTGATTGCCTCCAATACTCAATCCATCGCCATCTCCGGTTACAATCCAGACACTCAGTTCCGGACGGGTGGCTTTCAATCCGCTCGCAATGGCGGTAGCTCTCCCATGAATGGAATGCATTCCATAGGTATTCATGTAATACGGGAAGCGGCTGCTGCAACCAATGCCGGAAATAATGACAATATTTTCTCTTGGAACACCAATTCCAGGCATCACTTTTTGCACCTGTGCCAGGATGGAATAATCACCGCATCCAGGGCACCAGCGCACTTCCTGATCCGTTGCAAAATCCTTGGGTGTTAATCCCGGTATTGGTGCCGGGGCCGCTTCAATTGTACTCATATCCTCAAATAATCCGCAAAGTTAAGTTTTTTACCCGTCGGGTGGTATTATGGTAGTTTTCGCAACAGGAAGAGGTAGGGGCTGTGCAGGTGGTGCACAAACATATCTGTTTCACTATCCTGCCAGCGCATCCGGTACTCCTCATCCGGATGCAACACTATTGTGGACCCGGTACGCACATAATGATTGGAATTATAATACCCGGGAGCCTGGAAGCCATTTAATTTTTTACCCACGATTTTGGAAGTATGTTTTCCCAGGTATTTCTGATAATTCCGCTGCGCCCGGATACTTGGTTTACTCAGACGATTGTACACGTACTTCAAGACCAGTTTATCCGGAAATTTCTGCTTCTTGATCAGGGCTTTCGCATTGGTAAATGGATTGGTATTGTTGAAATCCTGGATCGTTTGTATGGAAAGTGGAACCTCCGGCACCCAGTCGGCCGCATTCACCACATTAAATCCCCATCCCCCGTAGGTCATAGCCTCATAATCATACGCGAAATATAGATTACCAGGCTTTGGTCCGGCACTGCAGTAAGTCTTGAAACGAATATCCGCCGGTAATTTCCCTGATCGTTGCAAACTGTATAAATGAGCCGTCAGCAGATAGGCAATCCCTCCCCCCTGGCTATGCCCCATGATCAGGATATTTTTGGTACCCGACCGGTAGGTTGAATCAATTTTTGGTAAGATGTCACGAACCAGGTAGCCGGTTGCCAGCAACCAGCCCACATGAACCGCCGCCTGTGGATGCGTGGCCAGCTGATAATCAAAATTATATCCTTCCTCTAACTGGAGAGTCCCCCTGGCCGGAACCATGGCAGCATAAATATTGGCAAGCCAGCTATCCATATTGGTGGTGGTACCTCTTACACTGATCACCGCCTGCCCATTTTTGTCTGTCCATAAGTCCCACAGATTTTCAAGTCCCATCACAGGCGATTCATACACCATCTGAAAACGCTGAGGTTCCGGAAACGTATCGGCATACGCTTTTTCCTTTGCAGTTCGAACCGAAACTTTTATCAACTCTTCATATTCTGCTTTATCAAAACCGGGTTGAAGCGATTGGGCAGGTAGTTCAATAAAAAACAGCAGCAATCCTGCTAGCCATACACTATGTTTTGCCATATTATTTGTTTGTAACAGACTGGAATAATGCCAGATTAGAGCCATCCTTTTGCAGGTATAACACATTGTTTACAATCTTCCATTGATTTACCTCTGCAAGTGATTTCAGAAAAATTGCTTCCTGCTCCATATCCGGACAAGCCATTTTAGTACTGGCAATTGCCCCAAATTTTAAGCCCCTGTTTTCCAACAATTCAACATTGCCGGAAATCCGGTTACAGCCACCTTTTCCTGAAACCCTTCCAACCTGACCAGGTGTAAAGAGGAGAAAAAACTGACCCCGCCTGGCTTCTTCTATGGTTGTACCATTCAGTTCTTTTAACTCCCACCGATACATGTACAACACTTCACTACCCTGCTCTAACTGAATTGGGGCAGTTGAAGCAACCGGACTGGAAGCCGCAAGGGGTGTTTCACAGTTCACCTCTTTTAACCTGATTCCCTGGCCAAAGGAAAGTTCAGCCCTGTTGACAAAGCGAATTTTCCCATCCACTTCCTCACTGGCACCATATCCTTCCACCAGTATACTATCCTGTTTTATAAACACAACCTGGCGGGATGATAAGCTTCCCTCCGACTGATACATATAGTCAAGCACCAATGTATCGCCGAACCATTCTCCGTGTACAGAACCTTCGTTTCTGTCTTTACCGCGTATGGCATAAAGCAATTCACCAGACACATCGGTACCAACCAGGTCAATACTCAGCCGGATGGAATCAGTTCCAGCCGCATTTTCATAACAGTAATGATTAGTGGAAGACTGAATACTGTCAACCAATGCTACGCTACTGCTCACTGATTTGTCTGAAGCATTGTTACAACCGGCCAGTACGATAAATACAAATAAAACCCGGAGAAGCTTTCCCATATGTTATTAGATTAAACTAAGATTAAAAATTACTGTTGGAAATACGAAGAGTAAGAAGAAGCAGTCAGGTGGATATACTTTCATTTTGTAAAAAGTTTACTGCTGCTATCAGAGGCGAATTCCAGGAACAATATTACAATTTAAACCGCCTTCGGTTTAGTTTATTTATGGTTATTTTTAGGATTCGAACCCACTGCCAAACATGAGTAAGGTACCAACGATCAAAGAAATTGCAAAACAGCTGAAAATCTCTGTTTCAACCGTCTCCCGCGCCTTACATGATCACCCCAGTATCGGCTTGAGAACAAAAACCAGGGTGCAGGAACTTGCCAGGGAATTGGGCTATGAACCCAATCAGACCGCTATTTTCTTCAAACAGCGAAAAACCTTTACAATCGGCGTAATACTTCCTTACCTGATTGAAGATTTTTTTGCAGGTGCCATCAGTGGAATTGAAGAGCTTGCCATGCAGCATAAATACAATGTGCTGATCGGACAGTCCCAGGATAATGTTGAGCGCGAAATTGAAATTCTGACAGCCATGAAAAACCAGCGGGTGGATGGCATCATTGTTTCACTTTCCAAGCATACCAAAAATCTGGATCATTTTGCAGTACTGGAGAAATATGGAATTCCTGTCGTTTTCTTTGACCGTGTACCCGCCTCCAATGCCTATAACAAAGTGGCCTTTAACATGCCGCAGGGAACTCACCAGGCAATTACATTCCTGATGGAAAAAGGGCATCGCAGAATCGGTATCATCAATGGCCCCAAAGAAATGAAGTCTTCCAAAGAACGTACGGATACTTATATGGAAGTGATGCAAAAAAAAAGGCTCAAAATTGATCTCAGTTTGGTAGCCTATTGCGATCTCACACGGGAAGGGACAGCCGAAGCTATGGAAAGTCTGCTCAGCCTGAAACAGCCACCCACAGCAGTCCTGGCGATTAACGATTATGTTGCCCTTGACGCCATTCAATATTGTAAGTCCAAAAAAATTAAAAATAACAAGGATATATTTTTCGTCAGCTATGCTAACCTCCCCATTTCCGGCTATCTTGAAAGTCCACCTATGGCCTCCATTGAACAATACCCTGGCAAACAGGGAAGAAAGGCTGCGGAAATCCTGATGCAACTAATGGATGCGCCGGAAGATCAACAACCTGCCCCTCAAAATATTCTCATTGATGGCGAGCTGGTAGAGCATAAGAGGTGAGTATGGAAGAGGGGGGAATGGAGGAAAGGAGACGGGAGAAAGGAGGCGGGGGGCGGGAGACCGAGTAATAGTTAATAATCAACCGCGTAATCTTTGTTGAAGGGTTGACCTGACCATGCTTTCCGGGATGTCCAGTCTTCCGCAGGTGCTGTCCAGAATGCATGATCAGCCGGTAAGCCGAGGTGAAGAAATCCTAAAGAAGTCAGGTACATACTTCCTGAATTGGAATAAGAATCAGCGATAGTAGGTTGATGGCCTGCAAACCCTAATCTGAGATAACCCTTATCCGTAAAATTTCCCTCAACTCCAAACATACGATTTGCAACAGCCGACAAGGCGGCTCTTACCTGCCCATTCGAAACCCCATCCGGCAATAGATCCATTAGTGCGAGCTGTGATAGCGGTTGGAATGCCCCCAACCGATACGTGATCGACCTTCCAAATGCAGGAAACGTTCCCTCAGGAGAAATCAACCGTTCTAAGAATGTAGAATACCGCTGCATTCTTTTTAGTTCAAGCCTGTACTTTTCTTCCTGTTGTTTTCCCTGTACCTGAAACACTTTCAGTATGTCAAGTAACATTGGATGAATTACATACCCGTTGTAATAATCAAAATGAAAAACAGGTCCGTCCTTAAACCAGCCATCCCCTGCATACCACTCTTCGTGTTTTCTCAGCGCAATATCAACCCGAAAAGGATCATATGCTTCCCCTACTGAGAATAAAAACGCCTCCACCATAGCTGCAAATAGCAACCAGTTATTGTAAGGCGGTTTAACTCTGCGAAGAGATTTAAAATGTTCAATGTACCGTTTCCTGGTATTGCCGTCAAGCATATCCCAGGTTTGTTTTGGTGCACGCAGGAAACTATGGGCAATAAATGCAGCATCCACCAACGGCTGACCTTCCCTGTGCCAGGTTAAATAATCCGGAGAGTTTGGATTTACAGCGTGGGTATGCGCTTTCAACAGAAGCTCCGTTATTTTAGTACGCAACTTACCCTCCGGTGTCTCATCCTGAGGTAGGGCCAGCCAGGGTGAGAGCCCAGCAATCAATCGTCCAAATGCCTCCATATATGCCACAGTTTTATCACGAGCACCCCAGGCAGGACTGTATTCGATCTGCATACTTGCCTTTAACTGTCCCCTGCTCATTGGATCAAGTATGGGAAGAGCTATTTTACTTAGCAACTCATACCAGAAAACCCTGCTATCTGACAGGACAGGCACACCAGCCCCCTTGCCGGGCATCATCTTTTCTGGAAAAATCCATCCCAGGCCCAGAAAAGATGCTGTTTGCAGAAATTTTCTTCTTGCTGTCATTGCTTAACGCAGTTCTATATCTATGACTTCATCTGCGCTGTCAAATGAAATACCTTCGGTTTGTATTATCAACCCTTCGGCCTGCTGTTTGAACTTTACCGGCTGACGATTGATAAATACCTGCACCTGCTTTACTTTCTCCTTAAACCCAGGTAACAGTATCATGTTTCCATAGGGCTGTTTGAATACGTGCAGGTAAATTTTCTTCCCTTTTTGAGTGCTCACTCCCCAGGACTGTGGCGCTATCGGCCCCCCACGTGTTCCATAAATAGTTTCACCATATTTCTCCAGCCATTTTCCGGCTGCAGCCAGGGTATCTGTAAACTCTGGCTGTATCAGACCACTGGGCATTGGTCCTACATTCAATAAAAGATTGGCATTTCTTCCTGCAGCCCCCACCAGTAACTGAATCACCTGTTTTACTGTTTTATACCTGCGATCCTTAATATCATAACCCCAGGCACCATTGATGGTTTCACAGGTTTCCAACGGCACTTCCTGTGAAGCTTCCTGGAAACTCAACCCTGATTTATTCTCGCCGGGCAAATCCCTTTCAAACATCTGGAAATCTTCTCCGGGTAAGGGAGTCAGGTGGTGATTGTTCCCAATCATACATTGCGGTTGAAGGGAATGAATCAATCCATAAATCTCCTCATAACGCCAATCTATACGCGAACTTCTGTCATGTGCTCCTTCCGGGTTGGTCTGATCCCAATGCCCATCAAACCAGATCGACATGATTTCACCATAATTCGTCAGCAATTCGGTGAGCTGGTTCTTCATGAACTGCAGGTAAGAGGCGTAATTCCCTTTGCCGGTGCGGCCTGTTCCTTGTCCGGTACGGCCGGTTTCATGCGGATAATCTTCGCGGTACCAATCCAGCGTGGAATAATACAAACCCAGCTTAATACCTTCCTTTTTACAGGCAGCCGCCAGTTCCTTCAACACATCCCGCTTAAACGGCGTATTGGTGATTTTCCAATCAGATTGTTTGGTATCCCAATTGGAAAATCCATCGTGATGGCGCGTTATGAAAACTATGTATTTCATTCCGGCATTCTTGGCTGTCTGCACCCACTTATCCGCATCAAACTGCGCAGGATAAAATGCCGGCAACAATCGTTTGTAGTCCTCCACCTTGATATTCCGGTTATTCATCACCCACTCTCCATCCCCCAGCATGCTCGACAAACCCCAATGGATAAATAATCCGTATTTGTTATCCTGAAATGTTTTTCTGGCTTCCAGGTTGGCTGGAGCAGGTGTATAAATCTGGGCTTGCAATGAAATACACAGAGCGAGCCCGCCAATACAGGCCGAGAATTTTGAAAGGACTGAAACTAGCATCAGAATATCGTTTATTGCCCTGAAATTAAGGGTAATTTCAACGGTATCCGGGTTGCGATCTTATTGGTTTTTACCTGATCCTTCTGAAGCTTTCACCAACTCCTCCCAATATTCAGCCGCTCTCCGTGTATGCGGAATTACAATCGTACCTCCAACAATATTGGCTACCGCAAATACTTCATATACCTGCTCCGTTGTTACCCCCAGCTCGAAACTTTTTCCCAGGTGATATTTTATGCAGTCGTCACAGCGCAAGACCATACTGGCCACCAATCCCAGCATTTCCTTGGTTTTCTTATCAAGCGCGCCCTCATCGTAAGTATTGGTATCAAGATTCCACAATCTTTTCATTACCAGGTTATTCTTACTGAGGATGACCTCATTCATTCTCGCCCGGTAATCATTAAATTCCTGAATTAACGTACTCATACATTTTCTTTAATTTGGCAAATGTAGGAAGGCAAAAAAAAATTAAGGATATTGAGCCTTCTTGAAGTTTACCGATTATGAAGCTACTGAACTACAGATTTCTGGCCGTACTGGCAATGGTAATTTCCTGCTCCCTGGGAGCCAAAGCCCAATTGATTGACTCCGTACTGATTAAACTGGATAATGAATACCCCCAGGAAAAAATCTATGTACAATACGATAAAGCAGCCTATACCCCAGGGGAAACCATCTGGTTGAAAGCTTATATAATGGTGGGCTCTACCATCACCACTATCAGTAATAACCTGTACACGGAACTGATCGACGCGGGAGGAAAAATTCTCGACCGGCGGATCAGCCCCATTGCTGTCGGTGGTGCCGCCGCCGCTTTCGATCTGCCCGAAAACCTGAAGGATTCCATTGTGTACATTCGGGCCTATACCCGCTGGATGCTCAATTTCGATTCCTCCTTCCTTTATACTAAAGCAATTCCGGTTTTACAACCAGCAGCCAATACCGGCGCTGCGGCTAAACCAGCAGCCACCAATACGCCTCAGTTTTTCCTTGATTTCTTTCCCGAAGGCGGCGACCTGGTGCAGGGTGTTCCCTCCCGGGTGGCTTTTAAAGCAACTGACAAAAGAGGACTACCAATTTCCGTTAGCGGGGATATTCAGAACTCAAAGGGAGCTAAAGTAGCTAGTTTCTCATCCACCCACAATGGTATGGGATTCTTTGAACTGACACCCCTGGCAGGTGAATCCTATAAAGCCAGCTGGAAAGATCCGGCCGGTAAAATCCAGCAAAAAAACCTGCCTGCAATTAAATCCCAGGGAGTTGTGCTGAAACTTGAAAACAACCTGGCCGGCATTCAATACAGCGTAAAAAGAAAAGAGGGAGAAAATCCGGCTGTTGAAGCAGTACAGGTGGTGGCACAAACCCAGCAGCAAATGATTTATCGCGCTAAAGTGAACCTGACTAAATCCGCAGAGGTGAAAGCGGTTATTCCTATTGAAAATGTACCTGCCGGCATCGTACAGGTAACGCTGTTCACAGAAGATAATAAACCACTGGCAGAACGGATTGTGTTTGTAAACCGCCAGGATTATTATTTTATTACCGATCTGAATGTACCCCTGAAAGGAATGACCAAGCGGGATCGAAACGTAATCCAGATTGATGTTCCTGACGAAATTCAATGTAATCTCTCCCTGTCCGTTACCGATGCAGATATCAATCCGGTTCAAAAGGGCGAAGAAGATATTTACTCCGGTTTATTGCTCAGCCCTGATCTGAAAGGGTATATCCATCAACCAGGTTATTATTTTTCCAGCGAAGCAGATTCAGTAGCCAGGCACCTGGACCTCGTTATGATGACCAATGGATGGCGCCGGTTCAAATGGGAAGATGTACTGGCCGGTAAATTTCCTGAAATCAAACACAAGCCGGAAGATTATATCACTGCCAATGGTAAAGTAAGCGGCCTTACCAAAAGTGAACTTACGAACCAGGAACTAACAGGGATCCTTACACTAAAAGGTGGCGGACAGCAATTTCTTTCCATTCCGGTTGCCAGCGATGGAAATTTCAAACTGGGAGGTATGGTCTTTTATGATACTGCCAAACTTTATTACCAGTTCAATAATGATAAAAACAAACTGCTGACTACCAAAGCACTGATAGATGTGAAGCCCGCCTTTTTACCGGGCGCAATTCCTTTCTCCACTGCCGGTCGACCTGTTCCTGTATTTACCAGGCTGGATCCGAAAGCGGTTGAAAAATCATTGCTGATGGGAGAAAAAAATCTCGCTGCTGCAGAAGCCGCACGTAAAGTTCAAACCCTGGAAGGAGTAACTGTAACAGCAAAAGTTAAGTCCAAACAGGAAAAAATGGAGGAAGAATATACTTCCGGATTATTCCGCGGACAAAATGATTATACGTTTATTGTTGAAGATGATCCGGCTGGAAGAGGAGCTATGACCGTATTGCAATACCTCCAGGGTAGAGTGGCGGGACTACAGATTTCAGGCATGGGCACAAATATGTCGATGAGCTGGAGAGGTGGAGTTCCTTCTCTCTTTTTGAATGAGATGATCAGTGACTTATCTATGGTACAGAATATTCCAATGACCGATATTGCCATGGTAAAGGTATTCCGGCCGCCCTTCCTGGGCGCTCCCGGCGGTGGTAGCGGAGGTGCTATCGCTGTATATACCAAAAAAGGTGCAGCTGCCAATGATAATATCAAAGGATTAAACTTTGCCACCATTCCGGGATATGTGCCTCAAAAAGAATTTTATTCTCCTGATTACATGCGGTATGATCAACGGCACGATCAGGCGGACAACCGCACTACACTTTTCTGGAATCCCTTTATTATAACTGATAAAGACAACCGAAGAATTCTGTTTACCGTTTACAACAACGATAGCACAAAACGCTGGAGAATAATTGTGGAAGGAGTTAACGTGGAAGGAAAACTGACACGTATGGAACGCATCGTTGAATAAAAGAGAAAGAATAACCGGTCAGGTTAACCTGACCGGTTAAATCAGATTACCAGCGGCTTCCGCTGTTGCTGAAAGAGCGACGGTTACCACCACCACCGTTGTTGCTGCGCTCTTCACGAGGCTTGGCAACAGTTACGCGGATAGCACGACCTTCTACCATACCACCATCCAGTTCAGCGATTGCTTTCTGGGCAGCTGCATCATCAGACATTTCAACAAAACCGAAACCACGGCTTTTGTTGGTGAATTTGTCCATGATAACACGGGCAGATGTTACTTCGCCATACTCAGCGAAAAATTCTCTAAGGTCCTCGTCTTCAACATTGAAGCTCAGGTTTGAAACGTAAATGTTCATGTAAATAAAAAAATGATAATAAAAAATGAGCGATACGATACGGGCGGGAGAAATCAGATAGCAGAATTTGCGTAGCAGAATAACTCGATCCTAACCGGGATCAATAACTCAATAACGCAGCAAAGCTAGACTATAATACTGGTTCCGCCAAATGTATCCTTATCCTAGGCTTTTCTTGCCAGCAATCCGCTAATCAATACCAATACCGCAGCAGCCAGAAAAGGAGCTCCCGGAAAATACAGCGGTGTGCCGGTTTTCGTAAAATAGGAAAACAGCCCGGTCATCAGAAGTGGCCCCACAATGGAAGTGGCACTCATCAGGCTGGTTAATCCACCCTGCAATTCTCCCTGTTCACTGGGTGGAACTACTGTGGATATATAACCTTGTATGGATGGCATCGTTATACCACCCAGACAATACACAACAGAAAAAACAAACATCATCCAGCTCTCCGTTGCAAAAGCGAATAGCAGAAAACCAAGACTGTACAAAAATAAACCTGTATAAATGCTTCGCTGATACCCTAGCCTTGGCATTACTATCCTGATCAAGCCTCCCTGCACCAGGGCCACCATCAATCCCACCAATCCCAGTGAATACCCGATCATCTGCTCTGACCATCCAAACTTTTCAATGTTATAATAGGTCCATGTCGTTTGCACCGCATGCGCCGCCACATAAATCAATACCAGGGAAATGACAAGCCCGGATACCTCCGGATATTTGCGTAGCTGCTTGAATGATCCCAGGGGATTTGCCCGCTTCCATTCAAATTTACGCCTGTTGGCTATTGACAGCGATTCGGGTAAAACAAAATAACCATATAAGGCATTCAGAAGACTCAACCCCGCAGCCGCAAAAAAAGGAATGCGCGCTCCGTATTCTCCCAGTATCCCTCCCAATACAGGTCCTATGATGAATCCCAACCCAAATGCAGCTCCTATCATTCCAAAGTTCTGTGCCCTGTTTTCAGGCGTACTGATGTCAGCAATATAAGCAGAGGCTGTAGTAATACTGGCACCAAACAATCCTGCTATAATTCTGCCTACAAACAACCATCCGATGGTTGGAGCAAATGCCATTAAAACATAATCAATACCAAACCCCAATAACGAGAATAACAATACTGGCCTCCTGCCATACTGATCACTCAGGTTACCTAACACCGGCGCACAAACGAATTGAGTAATTGCATAGGCAAACCCCAGCCATCCGCCATAACCTGCCGCATCACTTACATTGCCATCTATTAGTTCACTGATTAATTTAGGTATAACCGGTATGATTATAGCTAATCCGGTTACATCAACAATGAGAGTAATGAAAATGAAGCTCAGCGCGGCTTTCCGGTTCTTCAACATATATGCATTAAGGACTGCAAATTACATACGGAATCGATTGCATAAGATTTATTATGTCAAACATTGTATTTTGAAGTCCTGAACGTAGTAGCATGAACCAAACCCAAACACCTAAGAGTCAGACCTATGCACTGGCTATTATCGCCGTTTTGTTTTTCATTTTTGGCTTTATCACCTGGTTGAACAGTACACTAATCCCCTTCTTAAAACTAGCCTGCGAACTTAAATCCGATATGCAGGCGTTCTTTGTTACTACCGCCTTTTATATGGCCTATTTCTTTCTCGCCATCCCCTCCGCCTGGATATTGAAAAGATCCGGCTATAAAAATGGCATGGCACTCGGCCTCGCTGTGATGGCCCTGGGTTCCCTGGTTTTCATACCCGCTGCCAACGACCGGAGTTTCACACTTTTCCTGGTTGGCCTGTTTGTACAGGGAGCCGGACTCGCACTTTTACAAACCGCTTCCAACCCTTATGCCAGCATACTCGGGCCAATTGAAAGCGCTGCCAAACGTATCAGCATTCTTGGCGTCTGTAATAAGATTGCCGGTATCCTAAGTCCGCTTATCCTGGGTGCAATCGTACTCAAAAATGCGCAGGCCATTGAAGAAAAGGTACTGGCAACCTCCGATCCCGTGCTCAAATCCGAACTGCTGACCGAACTGACTGCCAGAATCATTCCACCTTACATTATAATTGCCATTTGCCTATTTATTCTGGCCTTCCTGACCTATCGCTCCGGATTACCTGAAATTGAAGAACCAAAGGAGGAAGCTTCCGGTACCAATCCCGCCCGCGCGTCTGTGTTTTCCTATCCACACCTTCTCCTGGGCGTACTTTGCCTTTTTCTCTATGTTGGAGTGGAAGTGCTGGCCGGTGATGCCATCGGAACCTATGGCAAAGCAATGGGGATGAGCCTGGATGAAACCAAGTATTTTACCTCCTATACCCTCTTCGCTATGCTGCTGGGATATATCATCGGCATTTTCACAATTCCAAAATACCTTTCCCAACAGGGCGCCCTTCGCTATTCCGCCATTCTTGGGTTGTTGATCTCCGTAGGGATCTATTTTGCTTCAGGATACACCGCTATTTTCCTGATTGCAGCACTTGGACTCGCGAATGCCCTTATGTGGCCCGCCATCTTTCCGCTGGCAATCGATGGTATTGGGAAATACACACAGATCGGTTCCGCCTTTCTGATTATGGGTATTGCCGGTGGAGCAGTGGTGCCGCCTTTATACGGATGGCTTAAGGATACACAGGGACTTTCCAACCAGTTGTCCTTCTTCCTCTGCTCAGCTCCGGCTTATCTCTATATCCTCTATTACGCAGCCAAAGGATTCAAAGCCGGAAAAACGTTTGCATAGGTTTCAGAAGCCTTGGGCAGAATGCTGACCAATGGTTCGGCATTGCTGCTTACCTTTGCGGCCTATCCAACCAACTGCAATGGACAACCAAACCTTTGATTTCGGTATGGTAGGGCTCGGCGTAATGGGCCGCAACCTCCTCCTGAATGTTGCCGATCACGGCTTTAAAGCCATCGGTTTTGATAAAGATCCAAAGAAAACCCGGGACTTTGAAGCTGCTGCAACTCCCGGTACCATCGTTAAAGGGGTGAATACCCTCGAAGAAATGGTGGCGCAACTTTCCCTGCCGCGTCGTATCATGATCCTCGTTCCTGCCGGCAAACCCGTGGACGATGTAATAGAAAGCCTCTTACCGCTTATCAGCAAGGGCGATATCATTATTGACGGTGGCAACACCTACTATAGGGATACACTTCGCCGGTACGAATACCTGCAACCCAAAGGAATCCATTTTATCGGTATCGGCGTTTCCGGTGGCGAAGAAGGTGCCCGCACAGGTCCTTCCATGATGCCTGGTGGAGATGAAACCGCCTGGCAACAACTTAAGCCTGTCCTTTCTTCCATCGCAGCCAAAGTAAATAATGAGCCTTGCGTGGATTATATGGGCAAGGGAGCTGCCGGCCATTTCGTGAAAATGGTACATAACGGTATCGAGTATGCGATCATGCAGCTCATCTGCGAAACCTACGACCTGTTGCGTCGGGGTGGAAATTTCAGCAATGAAGAACTGCACCAGCTCTTCACTACCTGGAATGAAGGCGAATTGAAATCCTACCTCATTGAAATTACCGCTGCCATCTTCAAACAGATGGATCCTGAAACAGGGACACACCTGGTAGATCAGATTCTTGATAAAGCAGGCTCCAAGGGAACTGGTAAATGGACTTCCCAGATCGCGATGGACCTGGGAGTTGCTATTCCCACTATTGATATGGCCGTTACCATGCGGGCCATCTCAGCCCTAAAAACCGATCGCTTAACCGCTGAAAAACTGCACACTGAGTTAATCAGCCGGCATTCCCATGCTTCCGCATCTGAATCGCTGTCACTCGATAAAGCCGCATTGGCAGAGGATTGCCGCAAAGCACTCTTTGCAGCAGTAATTCTTTCCTATGTGCAGGGCATGGCCATGCTGCATACCGCCTCCAAAGAATTGTCCATGGATATTCCGTTGCATAACGCCGTTAAAGTATGGCGCGGTGGTTGTATCATCCGGTCTACCCTGCTGGAAAATTTTTACGAAGCCTACCTGCGCAACCCTTCCATAAGTAATCTGCTGCTCGATGGTAAAATCGCAAACGTAGTAGCCATTCAAATCAGCTCTCTGCGGAAAACGGTGAGCCTGGCAGCATTGAATGGCTTTACTGCAGGCGGACTCATGACAGCCCTTAGCTATTATGATGCGTTCACTACCGGAAGATTGCCGCTGAACCTCTTACAGGCCCAGCGCGATTATTTCGGTGCACACACTTATGAAAGAGTGGATCGCGAAGGGAAATTTCATACCCAATGGACCTGAGAACTGCAAATTCAACAAACTCAAAAATCATGTCTGCTACTCATAAAAGACCTGCCTCTTCTCTGATTTTTATTTTCGGTGGAAGTGGTGATCTCAATCACCGTAAACTTTCTCCTGCCCTCTATAATCTCTTTATCGACGAATGGATGCCCGAAAAATTTGACATCGTGGGTATCGGCCGCCGCCCTTATGATAATGAATCTTATCGCAAACACCTGTTTAACGGGATTCAGCAATTCAGTCGCCGTAAAGATGACCAGGGTGGCAAATGGCAGGTCTTCGCTGATCATGTTGCCTATCTCCAGATGGATGCTGAAAAGGAGGAGGAATATGAAAAAATTGCCGAGATCGTAAAAATCAAGGAAGCGGAATACGGAGAGCACCCCAATGTGATCTTTTACCTGGCTGTAGCACCCCAACTCGTGCCGGGTATCGTTAGCAAACTGGGACCGCTCAATATCTGTGCAGACACCAAATGCACCCGTGTAGTTGTAGAGAAACCTTTTGGTCACGATCTCGCATCTGCCCTGGAGCTGAATAAATTGCTGGCCGGTATGTTTGATGAAAAACAGATTTACCGGATCGATCACTACCTGGGAAAGGAAACCGTTCAGAATATCCTCGCACTCCGTTTTGCCAACGCACTGTTTGAACCCATCTGGAACCGGAATTATATCGATCATATCCAGATTACCGCTTCCGAAACTGTAGGAGTGGAAGGCAGGGGCGATTTTTATGAAAGCTCCGGCGCCCTCCGTGATATGGTGCAAAACCATATCCTGCAATTGCTTTGCATGGTAGCCATGGAAGCACCCGTAAGTTTCGATGCCGACGAGATCCGGAATAAAAAAGTAGATGTATTGCACGCCATCCGGAAAATCTCTAAAGAAGAAGTTCACAAAATAGCGGTACGCGGTCAATACAGCGAAGGCTGGATGAAAGGCCAGGAAGTGACAGGGTATCGCCAGGAAAAAAATGTAGCTGCCGATTCACCAGTGGAAACTTTTACCGCAGTTAAGTTTTACATTGACAACTGGCGCTGGCAGGATGTTCCATTTTATGTACGCACCGGTAAACGTATGGCAGACAAGGAGACCATCGTAACCGTTCAATTCAAAGCTGCTCCGAGTTATGCTTTCCCGCCGGAATCTGCTGAAACCTGGAGGGCGAATCGCCTGACCATCAGTATCGCTCCGGAAATGGATATCCGGCTGCGTTTCCAGGCCAAGCGACCTGGACAGGATCTTACCCTCAGCCCGGTTGACATGATCTTCAGTTACCAGGATGCTTACGAAGAACATGAACCCGAAGCGTATGAAACCCTGCTCCTGGATGTGATGGAAGGAAATGCTACCCTTTTCATGCGGGAGGATCAGGTGGCAGCTGCCTGGAAAGTGATTATGCCTATACTGGAAGCCTGGCAACAACGACCGCCGGTCGATTTCCCGAATTATACACCAGGCTCCTGGGGACCAGAAGACTCAGAAGCCCTGATCGCCCGGGATGGACGGAACTGGGCTTCTCTACCCGAGCCTCACAAAGATCGCTAACCCGACCGGTAAAACTTTATAGTATATGCAACTCCATGTCTTCCCCAATGCTGAAGCAGTAGCAACCGAAGCAGCACATTTCATCGTTCACCGGATCAAAGAAGTACTGAGCCGGCAGGATCGTTTTACCATCTGTTTATCAGGTGGTTCCACACCCAAACGCCTGCACCAGCTACTGGCGGAAGAACCCCTGCAAAGCCAAATTGATTGGAGTAAAATCCATGTATTCTGGGGAGATGAGCGGTATGTTCCATTGGAAGATGATCGCAATAATGCCAGGATGGCGTATGACACCCTGTTAAATAAAGTGAATATCCCGGAAGAGCAAATTCATGTTATGCGGACGGATTATGATAGTCCGGCTGATTCAGCCGCCGCCTATGAAAAAATACTACATCAATACTTTGACAATCAACCACATAGCTTTGATCTTCTCATCCTTGGTATGGGTGATGACGCCCATACGCTTTCTCTTTTCCCAAATACAGAGGTAATTCATGAGAACACCCGGTGGTGCAGTTCTTTTTTCCTGGAACAACAGGATATGTTCCGGGTAACCATTACCCGGCCGATTGCCAACCAATCAGGCTGTATCTTATTCCTCACTACCGGCTCGGGTAAGGCAAAAGCATTGGCAAACGTACTTGAAGGACCAAGAGATATCGACCAATACCCTTCCCAATCCGTTCAAGCCACGGAAGGAACTACCATCTGGATGGTGGATGAGGCTGCTGCCGCAGCACTCGAACGTCGTTGATCCCTCCCCCTGAATTCCTGCAGAAAATACGGTTAGACCCGAAGAACTACGGTTTTTTTTGGGTAAAAATGCTATTCATCGAAGAAAATCGCCTTATCATCGAATATAGGTGCTTACCCTTAGTAGAATTAATCTAAGTGTTTACCTTTGTGTTGTCATCGGTAGAAACCCTATACCGATCTACAGATTAAACCTTATCAACCCTATACCAGAATCGATCCTCGTCCTACCAAAAGCCGATTAAAAAATTAATCGTACCAGAAATGAAAACTATTCTTCTTAAGAGCATACCCATGCTCTGCCTGATCATCTTATGCGCTGTTACGAGCGAAGCGCAGTTCAACAACGGGGCTATTCCCGCTAACCGATCAAATGCTTTATTGGCTCAACGTTTTCAGGGACTTCATCCAAACGAAGGTGATGCTGAAGTGATTTACGGGACTCCGGACTTAACAGCAAGAGGAAATAGCGATGATTTTGATTTTGAAAATGAACCGGAAATCCGTTTCACAATTGTTTACAATCCTTCCAGGAATGAATTCAATAATGAAGTAGAAACATATGATAACAGAGGTCGTCGTGAAGACAGAGAAAATGGACAGATAAATAACCTCCGCAATTTTTTAGGAAATCGCAAAAGTGCAGATCTGGCCAATATGAATTACCTGCAGTTGGATATGGGTATTGGAAACAATGGAAGTAATCGTGGTACCATGATTATTGACCAACTGGTACTGAATGGCAGAAATATTCAGGAAACCTTTACCGTAAACCCGCGCGACAATAACTCCGTTCACCTGTTGGATGCAACACTTGCCAATGGATTTACACTGACCGGACGGATCCGGATTTCTGGAAGTTTTAACAGCAATGGCAACCAGCGTCGCAACAATTTTGTTCAGTTTTCAACCGGTTATTTCTACGACTTTTCAACCCTTCCCCTGGAATTTACCAGCATCAAAGGGTTTGCTGAAAACGGTCAGAACCGCATCAACTTTACTACCGCTGATAATCACGAGGCAAAAACTTTCTATATAGAGCGTTCTGAAGATGGTATGAAATATGAAACAATCGGCCAGGTAGCTACAGTTAATGGTCGCACCGGTCAATATACGTTCATTGACAAAACACCTTTGCAGAATGGATTCTACCGCGTACGTGGTGTAAACATCCTGGATCGTATGGTTTATTCAGATGTTATCCGGATCAATCAAAGCTTTAGCACCATGCGTGTTATCAACCAGGTTGGTCGTACGGAATTAATATTCTCTGAGTCGAAAGCAAGAAATATCAAATTGTTCTCCTTCTCAGGTCAACTTGTAAAACAAATCAATTTCAATAGCAACCGTCACGCTTTTGATCACCAGGGACTGCAAAAAGGTATGTACGTTATGCAGGTGAATGGTGAAGCCATCAAAATCATGGTGCTTTAAAAATACTACACGGTTCGATTAATTTGGAAGGTGTAGAGGATCACTTCTGGTAGAGTTCCTGGACTGTCCGTTTTCTAACAAGCGCAGCCAGGAATCTTTTTTTTATTTGGCCTGAACACTATCGTACACCACCACTTTCTCCCAAAGCATGCTGCATTCCTCAATAAATTTGAGATGTATTGGATCACTCTGGTAAACTTCCTGGTCTGCATCATTTTTAAATACTAGTAGCCAGGACACTTGATAACTGCGCTCAATCACCTCCCGATTGGTAGCTGCAGGAACACCGATATGAGCTGATTCAATCGTTTTAGCCTTGGTTAGTCTTTGTAAACCCGCTATCAGCTTTTGCTTGTCTTCCTGGCTATCGGGATTTTTAAGCCAAAAGAATACATGATGTATAAACTTGTTCCTGAGTTGGGCAGTTTCTTCTTCCAAAGAGGCCGCGCCAAGTCCTAATCCGCTCATAATTGTAAGTTTTCCGGTTGATGAAATGAATTCACGACGGGATTGTGTATCCATGTTTACTTGCTTTAAAGTGTTGAAACTACGATTTTTTTTTGCGCAGCACCCATACGGTAAGTCCAGCCATCACAACCCCAAAAGCTATCAGCCCATACATCCAATTCATCTTTTTTGTCGGCTTTGGTATTTCCCTGATAACCAAAAACTGGTTGGGTTTCACATTGGTGAGTACTTGTGTATTTCCACCCGTCCATTGCACAATCAAAGAATCAATGAGTTGATTAGCCCCAATCCCGAAATGTGCAAGAATGGAATTCTGAGAAACATGACTCGATCCGCCGCCATCAATTTCACGAATCATCGCAGTTTTTCCAACTACCAGTTTAACCCGGGAGCCAATCCCATTGGACTCTGCATCTACACCTTCTAATCCTACGGAGATCCAGTTTCCGGTTTTCGAATCATTGCGGTATAAGCGGGTAACAGAACTGGCAGGGTATTCGGCGCAAATTGCTTCCTGGTTAACCACCAGCACATCCAGATCACCATCCTTATCATAATCAAATACCACGGAGCCTCTTCCCATACCATAATCCTGCAATCCAACCTGCCTTGCAATTTCCTGAAACCTGCCCCCCGTATTTTCAAAAAAATAATCGCCAATCGGATTACAGTTAGGGTTCAGGTCACCATTTGCAACATATAAATCCAGATCGCCATCCTGATCAAAATCCGCAAAATTCGCTCCCCAACTGATTGCGATATAATTACAACCCAATTCCTTAACACGATTGACAAAAAATTTCCCTTTCCCCTCATTTACCATAAACCAGTTAAACCGGATATTGGTCATATAATAATCCATCCAACCATCATTGTTGAAATCACCCGCAGCTGCACTCATTGAGTTGATACGTAAGTCCATTTGTGTAGGCTTACCTACTTCCTGAAAATAAACGGAAGGGTATTTATTTTCATACAGGAGATTTGCAGTACGCTTATACCCAAAATCATGGTTAATATACAAATCCTGATCCCGATCATTGTCGAAATCTGTAAAGATCCCGCCAAATCCAAACCCTGCTATATTCAAGCCATACCCTGCACCCACCTCCCGAAATCGCTTCCCTTTTTCATTCAGAAACAAATAGCCTTTTGCAATCTGATTCGCACCCACCACAGTTTCATCGGTAATGCTCGCCAGGTTGCCTGTAAACTCATTGAAATAGTTACCAATATAGAGATCCGGCCAGCCATCTGCGTTGATATCGCCAAAACTTGCAGCAGTACTAAATGAAAGTAGTTCTCCGAAACCAAATTCTTTGGTCACATCCAGAAACCCTCCTTTCCCATTATTCAGAAATAATAAATTAATCGCTCGCGGAATAACCGGTGGGTTTTTAATGGTTGTCATTGTAGTAATCACCAGATCAGGCCAGCCATCCCGGTTGATATCCGCACTTGCCACTCCATTGGTAACATAATTACGGGTAGTGGTTAAACCTGTAGTCTCCAGTATCTCGCTGAATGTTCCATCCCCATTATTTTTATACAGCTGATCTGATTTTTTACCTCCTGTAATATACAGGTCTTCCCATCCATCTTTATTAAAGTCAAATACACAGGCACCACCGCCAAACAATCCCTCATGTACTTTATATACATGCCGGATACCTGCTTCTGAACTAATATCAGTAAACTTCAGTTGCGCCATTAATGGAGAAAATGCAAGCAGGATTAAGCCGTTTAACAGGACAATTATTTTTTCCATTTCAGGCGATTTACATTTTGACCAATTTCTTTTCCTTTCTCTAATCCTTTCTCATTATCCATAGGTATATGGATACCTCCATAAAATCGTGAATTAGCTGTTTCTTCCGCTACAGCCCAAAAGGAGTTAAAGGTTCTGGCCTTAAAACCAACTTTGCGAATTGGATCTTCCGGTTTTCCTATATGTGAGCTATCCGTAAACCGAAAGAAATCTCCATACAGGTCTGTCAGAACTGTTGCTGCCGCCGCTGCTTGAATGGCATGCCCTGAAGGGAAGGCCGGGAATGGCGGATCCGGCCAGAATGACTCCCAGTTTGGATCAATATATTCTGGTATAAATGTATTGGCCCTCTCCGTATAATATTGAAATTTCCACTTCCAGCAATTCCTGAAGGCATCTGCAACGGCAATACCTATGCGCGCATAGGTCTCCGCACAAGTGATCAGATCCGGTTGCTGCTGCCGGATTGCTATGGTTCCCAATGAATAGGAATGACCAGGTGGAGTAAAACTTACATCAGGATCATCTCCCCACCAGATAGCGGCTTCCTTTTCCTCCAGGGTAAGCATTTTATTTTTTTCATACACCTGCCGGAACTGTTCAAAATACGGAGACCCGGGTGTCGTATCATATGGCAACGGTACCGGTGCGTCCATCACTGAATCCGCTACCAGGAAACATCGATTTTTGCCCCAATGCGGATGAAGTGGATAATGACTGAACGACTGTGCATACAACGGCGGCTTCCACGAACCAGGAAATGTCCGGATCGGAAGTTGTTTGTCAAAGTTTTTTAAATAAGCCCTGTGACCACCATCCGTTTTTGACCACTCAAAAATTTGCATGGCGATGGTTTTGCCATATTGAATGGATCGTAAAAGCTCCTCTTCATCCTTCACCTGTTTTCTCCATCGCTGCTCAATTGCCGCTTCCAGTGAGTCAATTCGTTTTTTATTGGATGCACTGGTTTGTATATAAATAGATCGGAGTATTTCTGCCTGGCCTGCATTTAATGCAAGTTGCCAATTGTAATCAAACCGTTTTTCAGGTAAGGCCAGTGAACCCAATCCATTCAATTGAGGGGCAACAGATTGGTAATCTGAATATCCCTGTACAATGGACTCGTACATCGTAAGTCCGATATATCCAAAGGCTCTTGATGCAAATGTTGGCGAATTGGAAGGCGTATTTTGCGTCAGGTAAGTGGTCATTTCTGCCCATGCCGTGGCCAATTCCGCATCCGTTGGCGGAGGGAATACGGAAGGTTTGCAGGACCAACTCAGGATCGTCCACAATATCAGTGGCCAGCAATACTTTCGGTTATTGACTCCGTTCAGCATTCTGTTTATTTTCTAATTGTAACTGCTTTTACTGGTTCACCAACTACTCCAATTAATAGTTTATCATTTACCTGAAGAATGGATCGGATGTTTCCGCGAATAGCCAGTCCGGATTTCCTATTGGAAACCCATGCAAATCCTCCCTTTCCGTCCCCCTGCAGCAATCCGCCATAAGAGGCATCCATCTTGCCCAGCCGGATTTTTGCTGAACTGCTGTTGCCACCGAATAAAATATCCAGGTGACCGTCTCCATTAAAATCCAGGGGTTCGATGGCATATACCGGTGAGTATTGTACCTCAGCAGGTAACGATGATTTCACCCACTTTCCATCTGCAGTACTGAGGTAAAGAACCGTCTCCGTTTGAGTTGCCTGCAAATGGTCCGCATTGTTTAATGCAGACTTATCAAAGAGTTCATCCATCGTTACATCCGCGTAAGTTTTGAAATTCGAAAATCGTTTACGCATAACCGGTAGCTGTCCAATCAATTCATCACGCGTCAGATACGGATACTTTTTCCCCTGCAAATACATACTGAATATCGGATCAACCGAACCATTCCCGTCAAAATCGGCATAATACATTTCAGCCGGTTCCTTTTTACTGATACGTATTTGTGTATTCAATCCCAGGTTGCCTGCCAGTATATCCGGTTTTCCATCTTCATTTACATCGGCTGTCACTATTGTATTCCAAAATCCAGATTCAGCATCCGGTAAAAATTCAGCAGTACGATTTTTTAATTTTCCATTTTGATTTCCAAATACGGAAACCGGCATCCATTCACCTGCCACAATCAATTCTTTTTGCTTGTCGCCATTCAGATCCACCCATAGCGCCGTTGTTACCATGCCTATTTTTTCCAGTTCCGGCGCCAGTTCAGCAGTAGCATTCCTGAAATTACCTTTTCCGTCATTCACCAGTAGAGCAGATACCGGCGGTTCCGGATAACGGCCGGGCACCACTCTTCCTCCCACAAAAAGATCCAATGAACCATCTCCATTGATATCTTCCACAGCAACTGTAGAACTACTGGAACGCAACTCCGGAAGTCCGGCTGATTTCGAAAACTCCAGTTTGCCAGAGTTGATATACAACCGATCCTGCAGTCGTTCGTCACCCGGCTGAAAATCATGATACCCCCCGCTTACTACATAAATGTCCGCATATTCATCTCCGTTAGCATCAAACACAGCTATTGCAGCATCCTGGAATTGTTTATCCTGCTCAAAAACCGGTATTTTTTTTTGTGAAAAGCCGCCCCCCGCTGTTTGAATGTACAATGCAGTTGGTTCACCAGGAGTGCCCCCTATCAATATATCTTCCAGTCCGTCTTTGTTGATATCCGTCTTCACCATACAGGGACCCTCATGCGAAAACTGGTGCAGCAACAGCGATTGCCGGTTAAAATCATTGATGGCATTGTCTGCAATGCTGTGTTTAACCGGACTTGCAATTGCCCTGAAAATGGGATCAGAAGCAATGGGTAACCGGGGTTTTTCAAGTGCATCTTTTTCCTGTAAGGTGACAACCTGATTTATGCCAACCTGCTTCAGGACCTGCACTTTACCACTGTTCCAGGTTACAACCAATGAATCCACGATAGAATCCTTACCAGTTCCAAAATGTAACTGATAACTTACATTGGATAAATAACCTCTTGCAGGATATTGCTCCAGCACCTGTATACCATGCTTACTATAACACACCGCCTTTGCTCCAATACCTAAGGTATTTGGCGAATTGCCCAGTAATTTAACTCCCAGGTAGTTATTGTCACTTTGTGCAGCAGCGGTATTCCGATATACAAAAGCAGGCTGGTTGATATTATTAACAATCAGGTCCAGGTCACCATCCTTGTCAAGATCGGCATACACAGCGCCATTACTATTGGATACCTGGTCCACTCCCCAGCTGGCAGCCATATTTTTAAAACCGGATGCTCCTGTATTTTTAAAAATGTAATTCTTTACATTGGAAGATGGCATTTGCTGAATAATTTCCATTACATCCTCCCGTTGTAATCTTCCCTTTTGCTCTATATAGGAATTCATGTAATGAATGAAATCAAGGTTGGTAAAATCCTTTAGGTAACCGTTTGTAATGTGCAGGTCTTTCCATCCATCATTATCAAAATCAGCCAACAAGGCCGACCAACTCCAGTCCGTATTGGAAACCCCCGCTTGCTGTCCTATTTCACTAAAGGTCCCATTGCCATTGTTCAGGTGCAACATGTTGCGCATGTATTGGTAATAGAAACCGTTATTAAGGTTCACTGAAAACTTCTCGTAGTTATCAGGTGACATCAGCAGTTTTTGCCTGCGGTTATCTTCCGGTAGCATATCCAGGGTGAAAATATCCGTCAACCCGTCGTTATTAATGTCCGCAACATCATTACCCATTGAAAACTGGCTGGTATGTCCCATGGCTGTCTCCAACTGGTTGATAAAACCTCCTTTCTGATTGTTGATATACAGAAAATCAGGCACTGCATAATCGTTTGAAAGATAAAAGTCAGGCCAGCCATCATTGTTGAAATCGCCGATTCCAATTCCCAATCCGTAACAAAGTTCAGAACCATTAATGCCTGAACCAACAGTTACATCTGTGAACCTTCCATCCTGCTGCTTAAAAAGTCTGACTCCTTTTTCCGGATTATCCTGCGCATTCATTTGCCGGGTCTGCACATCATTCAGAATGGGAAGATTCTTGGGATTGTGATTCATCAATAACATATCCAGATCGCCATCCCGATCATAATCCAGAAAATAGGATTGATTGCTGAAACCCGTTTGTGCAAGTCCGTAAGCTTCTGCTTTCTCTTCGAAAACCGGTATACCCGACGGAGAATTGCCGGTATTGACAAACAATTGGTTCTTTCTTTTTTCCGCCGGCATGGCACCGGAATAACATAGATAAATATCCAGCCTTCCATCCCCATTGATGTCTATTGCATTCACGCCGGATTTCCAGGGTCCGGGCCTTCCTCCTGCCATTGTTTGCAGGGTAATATCTTCAAACTTAAAATCACCCCTGTTGAGGTAGAACTTATTCTCTCCCATATTAGAGCTGAAGTATAAGTCCTCGAGTCCATCACCATTGAAATCACCGGTTGCAATCCCTGCTCCATTGTAAAAATATTCATACATCAGGATATTTGTATTCAACCCTTCTGTAAGCCTGTTCTCAAAGGCGATTCCGGTTTGTTCTGCCGGCAATAATTCAAAAAGGCCGTTTTCAGCCTGAGTAGAAGCCGGTTCGTTTTGGTTATTACAAGCCGTTAAATAAACGACCAATAGTAGTATAAATAAACTAGGTGATTTCATGAAACAGTTCTATATAAAAAGAATCTATCCCAATTTAGGAATAGATTCTTTTTATTCTTCTGATCTTTCTTATTAGTATCCTGGATTCTGAATCAGCTTGTCATTCCGATTCATTTCATCCCTCAGGATAGGACGGTAATACATTTTATCATCCCATTTCCTCCGTTCGTTTTCGTTATTATCCACCACGGTATAGGTATAGTTATACCGCGACTTATCATGCCGATACGGAATATGCGGAGTGGCTCCACTTTTCAGTGTACCATTTACGATGATGCTCTTAATACCTCTGCCTACTGTTTCAGACGCAATCATCCACCTGCGGGCATCATGATATCGATGCTCTTCGAAGGCAAGTTCAACCCGCCTTTCGTTGCGATAACGGTTGACCAGGTCCTGACCAGCATCTGTTACAGCCGGCATACCTGCACGGAAACGAATTTTGTTAAGCCATGCCCGGGCCTCAGCTTCTTCACCTAATGCTATACAGGCTTCAATATAATTCAGCACTACTTCTGTGTAGCGGACGAAGGGCCAGGGTACCAGCTGAAAATTGGACTGGTTATCCGGTAACGCCGGGTTTGGATCAATAAACTTGCGGTTGTAGTAATGCGTCCTGGATCCATTCCAGTTTTCTACGGAAGAGGCACGGGTATCAATACCATTGATGGTTCCGGATCCGTTGTTGTAATAACCAGTTTGGATTTGGCTTACCGGATCAAGTCCGATTACATCAGAAGGCCGGGGTTTCCAGGGTGCACCATCATACAGCACAGTTGCATAAAAGCGGGGGTCACGACCAGTATAGGGGTCCGCTTTATGATCCGGGTCATTCCAGTCAAATTTGCTGCCATCCATCATTTCATAATCATCTACCAGTTGCTGAATAGGCGTATTTCCTCCCCAGTTATGATAACCATTCGGACCATTGTTGATTCCAAAATGCAAACCACCCAGTGGCCAGTTGCTTTCCTGTGTATATAAGCCGGAAAGTGTTCTAAAAAAGATCAGTTCAGCTGCCGCAGCTGCATCCGCTTCCGCAGCCTTACTACCGCCACCCATTGATAACGAAACATAGTTATTCTTGCCTTCCTCGGCCGATACCGGAGCTGTAAGATCGAGCTTATATCCGGTGCCTGCATCTATCACTGCTTTAGCTGCGTTTTTTGCCGCTTGCCAGCGTGCTGTTCTGTCGCCACCATTATATGCTACCAATTCAATATTAGAGAATGAGCTGAGTGTAGCAGATTTAGATTTTGCGGTATTCGCATCGTGTAAATCACTGGCAGCATACAGCAATACTCTTGATTTTAATGCCATTGCTGATAATTTGGAAGCGCGACCGGGAGTAACCGGTTTACCATCCAGCAACAGGGCTGCACTATCCAGGTCAGATACAATAGAAGCCACAGTTGCTTCAAAACTGCTCCTCTCAATGCTGTAATCTTCATTTAGTCCATACGGACGTTTAACCAGCGGAACACCTCCATAGAAGCGCATCAGCTGCTGGTAGTAATACCCTCTCAGGAAATAGGCTTCTCCAAGAAGACGATCCTTTAATGGCTGATCATCAAAGGATGCGCCAGGCAATCTGTTGATGGCAATGTTTGCATCCCGTATTGCTTCATACATGGTATTCCAGCTATACGTGCCACTGAACCAGGCAGGGTTCGAAGGGGTTTCGGCTCCTTCAGTGAAGGTGTTGATATTTCTTCCTGCATGGGTAAACATCGCTTCATCCGTATAAGCAGCCAGCATCTGTTCCTCAAACCCACCATAACCCAGGTAGGAGTACACATTGAACACGAATGCCTGCGCAAGCGGACCATCGGTCCAGGTCGACTCACTTGAAAACTCGTTCTGAGGTTCCGTGTTCAGGAAGTCTTTTTTACAAGCACCGGCTGTTACTAAAACTGCCAATGCGATCGTGGTAATTATTTTCCCGTTTTTCATCTGTACTAGTTTAAAAAGTTACACTAAAGCCCAGGTTGATCACTCTCGCCTGCGGATAATAAACACCACTCTCAACAGTTGCCTCCGGATCGTACACTTTCATCTTATCGATGGTAAATACATTCAATCCGTTCGCAAACACGCGGAGATTGCTGATCTTAATGCGCTGCAGTAATTCGGGTGATAAACTATAGCCGATTTCAATATTCTTCAGACGCATATAGTTTTTACTGAACATATAGTATGTGTTATTACCATAGTTACCTCCGGTGAAATAAGTATCACCCCTGCTGGCCAATCTTGGATGCACACTGCTGGGATTGTCAATGGACCACCTGTTCTTATAGAAATATTCCAGGTAGTTACCAATGTCTCCGGACTCTGTCTGAATTCTGATCAACGCTCCGGTAGCTCCCTGGAACAACATACTCATATCAAATCCTTTGTAGCGAAGATCAAAGGTTGCACCATAGTTAAAGGTGGGGGTATTGTTTTTATCCAGTCTAACCGCATCATCGGCATTGATCTTATTGTCTCCGTTCACGTCCCTGATCTTCATATCTCCCGGTAACAGCTGACCGGTTACCCCACTATAGTCAACCGTATTTTTATTAATGTCGTCCACATCACGGAATACTCCATCGTACTGGAAGGCCAGGAAGGCTCCGATCTGCTTACCTTCCATCCGCTGATAATCCGGAATACCCGGGGTTTCAGACATGAACACCACTTTGTTTTTCGCATAACCACCATTGATACCGGCACGGATAACCAGGTCTTTGCCTGCTCTTGCGTTGTAATTCAAAGCAAATTCAAAGCCCCTGTTGTCTACTTCACCCAGGTTCTGTGGTGGCAAACGATCCGCAATACCAGACGAACCCGGCGTAACACCCGTATTGGGTATCAGGATTTTTGTCCGGTTATTGTAGAAATATTCCAATGTCAGATCAAACCTGTTATCCAGAAAGCTCGCATCCATACCGATATTATAGTTCTGCGCACGTTCCCAGGTAAAGAAGGGGTTGGGCAGCAACCGCTCGAACAGCGTATTCTGTACCTGACCATTGATCGGGTATTGTCCGCTCCCATAAATGGATAGATAGGCAAACTCCTGTAGTACACCATTGTAAAGGATCTGGTCATTACCCATCTGGCCATATGACGCACGTAATTTCAGGTTATTAACGGCCTTAACATTCCACCAGTTTTCATTGGAAACGTTCCATCCCAATAAAACTCCGGGGAAGAAACCAAAGCGGGAATCTTCCGGGAACATATAGGAACCATCATAACGCCAGATAAATTCTGCCAGGTATTTTTCTTTGTAGTTGTACTGAGCACGACCATAATAACCCAAACGGGCACGTTCATACGCAGTACCATCAGTACGCTGGTTAGCAGTTCCACCTGCTGCAATCTGCGCAACTGCAGTCGAAAGGAAATCTCTCCTGTAAGCAAGGAATCCTTCGCCCGAAAAAGTTTCACGGGTAACCCCCACTAACACTCCAATTGAATGATCATCCCCGATTCGGGTATCATAGTTCAGCATCCCTGTCAGGTTCGTATTCAAAATGGAAGAGAAGGACTGTGTCAGACGTGGATCAGTAAAATTCGAACGTATGGCCCCAACCAGCAAAGGAGTTACACCATCTGCCTCATAGGAGATCTTATCCCAGCTGTAAAGCCTCCATGGAGTCTGCCAGGTTTTGTTGGTGGATGTGGTTTTATCCACAGCACCCGACAACGTAAGCTTCAGGCCTTTGATCCAGGGATTGGTTATTTCAACGGAACCATTGCCCTGCACAAAATCTGTAGGGTTTTTCTGGTAACCGGTAGCATTGGTGGTAATTACATATGGGTTCTGTCCATTCTCAATATCCGGCCCCGGCAATCCATTTGGCCATACTTCCGGCTCAGTAGGACGACCTCTCATCAGCATTCTGAAGATCGCACCGGCGTTTTCCGTAGGAAAGTTCCTGTCTTCTCGTCTGGCCAGAATTCCTACATTGACATTGATGTATGGATTTACTTTAGCTGTCAGGTTGGTGCGGAAATTATACTGCTTATAATAAGTAGCTGAGTTCTTATAATAAGCATCCTGGTGAACATATCCTAATGAGGTAAAGTACCGTACATTCTCATTACCACCTGTCAACTGCAAGTTGTGTCTGGATTGTGGCGACCAGGTCTTAAATGCATCCCCAAACCAATCGGTATCAGGATGGCCCCAGGGATCACTTCCGTCCCTGAATTTCTGTACAGATTCAGGTGAATACTGAACGCTGGGTACACCGGGATAGGTGCCTGTGGCCTGAATAGACTCCCAGGCAGCAGCCCAGTTGGCAGGAGCCACATTCCGGTAAATCGGCAATTCATTCATGATGGTGGCATACTGATAAGCGTTGGCCATTTTCGGAATCCTTGCCGGCTGGCTCCAGCCCTGGTTGAAATCATACGTAATCTTTGGTTTGCCGGAAGCCCCTCTCTTGGTAGTTACAAGGATCGCACCGTTTGCCGCACGTGCTCCATAAATAGCCGCAGACGCATCCTTCAATACGGAGATGGACTCAATATCTTTTGGATTCAAACGACCCAAACCACCATCACGGTCAGGAATACCATCAATTACAATAAGCGGACTACTGTTACCAAGGGTATTATTACCCCGGATACGCATGGTGGCACCATCATAACCTGGTTCACCACTGGTTTGAATTACGACCAGTCCGGGTAAACGACCTGCTAGTGAATTCGACAAATCAACCGCCGGTGATTTTACCAGCGCATCTCCTTTTACCGCCGCCACCGCACCGGTTACTGTAACCTTTCGTTGGGTACCATATCCCACTACCACAACATCTGATAACTGCTCATTGGCAGCAGACAGCGTGATCGCAACAGAATTGGATGCCGTCAGGTCATATTCCAGGGTTTTATATCCAACAAAGCTGAAAACAAGCGTTTTATCGCCTTCCCCAATAGTCAGTTTAAATAAACCATCGTCATTCGTTGTGGTACCGGAAGAACGTCCTTTAACCGTTACACTTGCATTGGATACGGGATTTCCCTTTTCGTCCGTTACACGTCCGCTGATTTCACGCCCCTGCTGATAAGGAGCTTCCGCATAACCATCCGGAGCAGCGAGAACGGGATATGGAGACGAAACCCCCAGCCCGAGCGCAGCAGCGAGGATCAGGGCAGCAAAGCCCTTTCCATTTAGCTGGTTGAGTTTAAATGAAGCATTCATTTAAGTAGATTAAAAATGATTGAATTGGATTAGAGTTAACAGGTGCGTCCTGCGCACCCTGCTTTATCGCCAAAATCGGACGTAAAGCATTAGCTATCAACAGATAAACAGGGAATTTTAAATAAGAGGAATAGGTCACCCCGAACATGGCGGAGCCAGAGCAGCAATCGTGACATAAAATTGGTTTTAGCTTGGTTACAATGTTGAATATATGTTAAAATTTATAACGGTCAATCAAACACTTAATATTTTTTTTAAAAAATGTTAAAAAAAACTAAACATATGTTCAAATTCTTGTAGGTATAAAAAAAGGAGCCTTAGGCTCCTTAAGTGTAAACATTTATAAAATATGAATTTTAGAGGGGATAGCGATTGTCCGCAAGTATTTTCGCGGAGATCCTTCGTCTTGCTTCCTTACTATTGAAGGCCGCCGCTTTAGTGAAGCGTTTCAAGCCCAGTAGCATCATACGTTGCTCATCACCATCCGCAAAAGCATTGATGGCGTCTTTTCCATATTTATTGATCTTATCGGCCACATCATACAGATAGGTTCTTGCCATATCAGCTTCCAGCTGGCATTGTCCTTCTCCACGCTGGTCGGTCAGCTTCATCAGGCGCAGTAAGGCGGATTCCGCATTATAAGTCAGAATGGCCATATCGGCAATATTCATCAGGATTTCCTGTTCAGCTTCTATCTTCATCTGAAGCTTCTGTACAGCTGCCCCCGCAGTCATCAGGATGGCCTTTTTGAAATTCGCGATGAGTTTTTTCTCTGCATCAAATGGTTGCTCATCACCCGAACCAAAATCTGGAATACTCATGAGTTCTTTCATGACCGCCATGGCCGGGTTAAGCAAATCCAACTTGCCTTTCATGGCGCGCTTTAAAACCATATCAACGGTAAGCAGCCGGTTAATTTCATTCGTTCCTTCATAGATCCGGTTAATCCGGCTATCTCGATACGCTTTTGAAATGATGTATTCATCACTGAATCCATTTCCTCCATGAATCTGTACCCCTTCATCCACCACGAAGTCCAATACCTCGCTTCCAAATACTTTCAGCATGGCACATTCAATGGCGTATTCTTCCGCAGCTCCTAACAAAGCTTCATTAAAGGGTTTGCCGCTGCCAAGTAATTCCACTTCTTTATTGTCGATCCATTTGCTGGAACGGTAAAGTGCCGATTCGCATACCCAGATCTGGATTGCCATTTCCGCAATCTTGTTTTTAATCGCACCGAAATTGCTGATGGGCTGTTTGAACTGCTCCCTTGTATTGGCATACTCGATGGAGGTATTAAATGCCCGCTTGGCTCCACCCAGTGCGGCGGCACATAATTTAAGGCGACCAATATTCAGGATATTAAAAGCGATGATATGCCCCTTACCGATTTCTCCCAGTACATTTTCAACCGGCACTTTACAATCCTGGAAATACAATTGAACAGTGGAGGATCCTTTGATACCCATTTTGTGTTCTTCCGGACCCTGCGTAAATCCTTCCATTCCACGCTCTATAATAAACCCGGTGAACTTATCACCATCCACTTTGGCAAATACAGTATAGACATCAGCAAAGCCACCATTGGTGATCCAGCATTTCTGCCCATTCAGAATATAATGTTTCCCGTCTTCGGATAGCTTAGCCGTGGTTTTGGCCCCTAACGCATCAGAACCGGAATTCGGCTCTGTCAATCCATACGCACCCTTCCACTCTCCGGTTGCCAGCTTCGGAATGTACCTGGCCTTCTGCTCCGGTGTTCCAAAATAGAGAATGGGCAGTGTGCCTATCCCGGTATGTGCCGCTACTGCTACAGAAAAAGAAAATCCACCGCCCAGGCCTTCGTTAACCAGGGTAGCAGTAATGAAATCTTTCCCAAGTCCGCCGAATTCCTCCGGAATCGATGTTCCCAACAAGCCCTGCTCACCCGCCTTCTCCACCAGGGAAGGCATTAAACCCTGCTCCAATTTATCAATCCGGTCTACAATAGGTAAAACTTCCGTGTCCAGGAAACTGGCACACATGTCTTTTACCATTTGCTGCTCTTCGTTAAAATCCTCCGGTATAAAGGTTTCAAACGGGGAACTTTCCTTGATCAGCCATTCACCACCCTTCAGGACGGTCGCTTGTTGTTGGGATGCACTGGACATAGTTATATGATTAAATAGTTAAAGGATCAATTTCTTCTGACATCTCACGTCTGACGTCTCACTTCAAATTGTCATAGACAATCTGCAACACCGCTTTACATATCTCCACCTGATCAGCCGGTACACCGGTCAGCGCTTCATTCAAGGTCTCTTCCGCCAAGTCCATCGATGCTTCCTGCATCTTGCGTGCTTCCGGCGTCAGGTAAATCATATTCATCCGGCGGTCTTCTTTCGATGCCACCCGCTTTACCAGTTTCAACTTTTCGAGATTGTCCACCAGCCGCGTAATACTGGGTTTATCCCGGAAAGTGGCATTACATAATTCCTGCTGACTAATCCCATCCTCTTTCCATAAATGATACAATACACTCCATTGCTCTATGGTCAGGTTCAGTTGAGCCGAATTGAATTTTTTCTGTAACCGCCTCGCTATAGCTGTCGATGCCTTACCCGTAATAAAACTGTATAACTCTCCTTTCTTAAATTGGTTGTTTGGCATATAGTTAGTTAAACAACTATTCGAATGTACTAAATTTTATTGACTCCTGCAATCTTTTCCTGCTAATTTCGGACGGAAAAAAAATCCGCTTTCCAACATGAAGATTTCCTTCCGGAATCAATACCTGCACTATCAGCTGATCGGGAACGGTCCCCGTTGGGTTATTGCTCTTCATGGGTATGGCGAAAGCGGAATTTCCTTTCACCCCCTGGCTGCTGAAATGAGCAGGGAGTATACGTTCATTTGTCCCGATCTGCCACTTCATGGGAAATCAGTCTGGGAAGCCGACACCCCATTTGCGCCTGCAGACCTGGAAGAAATAATCCGATTGCTGATGCAGGAGCATGGGATTAATTCCGTGGTGCTCGCAGGCTATTCCATGGGAGGGCGTTTGGTCAGCTGCCTGGCTACCAACACCAGGTTGCCAATAGAAGAACTTTGGTTGTTTGCACCAGATGGTTTTCATCGCAACCCATGGTATTGGATCGCCACTCAAACTGGTTGGGGGAATCGCCTCTTTAAGTTTACGATGCAACAACCTCAATGGTTTCTGAAAGCCATGAAAATTGTCAGGTCACTGAAACTGCTGCATCCGGGTATTTACAAATTCTCTATTCAGTTCCTGATGCAGGAAAAGGCCAGGAAAGATCTGTATGAACGCTGGACCTTCTACAAAAACTTTAAAGTAAACCAGGCGGAATTAAAAGATCAACTAATAGCAAATCAAATTCCACTAAGGCAATTCTTCGGAAAATTTGACCGGATTATACCACCTTCCCATGGCCGGCGGATGCAGGAAAATAATGCTGCATTATCAACCACCATCTTGCTAAATACGGGGCACCGTTTGCTCGATCCGGCCATTACGCCTAATATTGCCGCAGCAATCCGGCTGCCTATTCACGAACCGGGCTCCTGATGCTTCCACCTGATGACCATTCTGGTATTCATAACATTACTGCTGCTGGTTTTATATGCCGCACTTATTGCATTCTACCATTGGAACTGGAAGGCACTAGCCATACAGGATGAGATTCCGTCAAACTTTACACCTGCATTAAAAATCTCTGTTTTGATTCCGGCAAGGAATGAAGCCTTTACTATCCGTGCCTGTTTAGAATCTTATCTGAAACAAAGCTATCCTTTTGAATTGCGGGAATGTATTGTAATAGATGATCATTCCGAAGACAACACCGCTGCGATTGTGAGGGAATATGCGAACCAGGGAATTAAACTAATCCGGCTGGCAGATAAGCTACCCGGACTACCACTCAATTCCTATAAAAAAAAGGCACTTGAAACCGGTATTGCCGAAGCATCCGGGGAGCTGATACTGACTACGGATGCAGATTGTATACTGCCGCCCGACTGGATCCTCCAACATGTTTTTTACCAGCAGAAAACAGGCGCCTGCTTTATATCCGGACCGGTAAAAATTCGTCGCGGTACTTCCTGGCTTACCCATTTTCAGGCCCTGGATTTTATCAGTCTTCAGGGAATCACCGGTGCTTCCATTTCCAAAGGCTTTCATGCTATGAGCAATGGCGCCAATCTTTCTTACCTGAAAGCTGCTTTTCTCGATGTCAACGGATTTGAAGGAATAGACCAGCTTGCCTCCGGAGATGACATGCTGCTGCATCAAAAAATTGCCGCCCGCTTTCCAGGAAAATCCGCTTACCTGAAAAGTAAAAAGGCAATCGTTGAAACAACTGCCATGCCCGACATCACCAGCTTTCTTCAGCAACGAATACGCTGGGCGAGTAAAGCCCGCACCTATCAGGAATCCCAGCTAAAATGGGTGCTTTTGTTAGTTTACCTTCTAAATCTGCTCTTACTAATTCTTTTGATATCCGGTTTCTTTATGCAAAAGCTCTGGTGGATTGCGCTGCCTGCGATACTGATTAAAACCCTTATTGAGTGGCCCTTTATGATTCGGGTAGGTGCATTTTTCGGTTACTCCCGCCTTGTGACTTTCTTTCCCTTTTATCAACCCCTTCATATTATTTATACGGTAGCAGCAGGAACCTTCGGACAGTTCGGAACCTATCAATGGAAGGGTCGTCAAGTGCGCTAATTGTTTATTTTTATCACATGTCAGCTGTTCAATCGCCCTCTGTCTGGTTGAAGTTAATACGACAACCTTCCGCCATTATTGGAGGCTTGATTACCTTCCTTGCATTATTGCTGGCAATATCCGGGTATTGGATCAGCCCTGATAGTAGCCCGGATGCCAACCGCATGATCGTTGAAATTGCAAGTCGCCCTCCTGGTTTCCGGCAGCAATTCCTCTTACTCCCAAAATCTCCTCAACCCCCTGAAGTATCCTGGTGGAAACGTACCCTGTACGGACAACCCGATCGCTTCACGTTCATCCCGATTGGTGGTCATAAATGGGGCCAGGATTCAGTTGTTGTGCAACAATTCATCGATGAAGACTTGTACGAAAGAGTAGCTTTTCCGCTGACACTTTTTTCCGCTGACCAGGCTGCCTCCAACCGGACAACAAGCTCCGATCAAAAACTGAACAACCAGCAATCGATTACTTCGGTTAACCCAGACCGATATATTAAAGAGCAACGGTTTCTTTTGGGAACAGATAAATTCGGCCGCGATATGCTGAGCCGGCTCATCATAGGTACCCGGATCAGTTTACTGGTTGGTGGTATCGCAATGGTACTATCACTCACAATCGGGCTTTTGCTCGGAAGTATTGCCGGATATTATGGGGGCAAATCGGACCAGGTAATCATGTGGCTGATAAATGTGATCTGGAGCATTCCAACGCTTCTACTGGTATTTGCGATAACATTGCTATTGGGTAAGGGGTTCTGGCAGGTGTTTATAGCGGTGGGACTAACCATGTGGGTGAATGTGGCCAGGCTGGTCCGTGGGCAATTGATTGCAGCCCGAAACCTGGAATATGTGGAGGCGGCCAGAGCACTGGGATACCGGGATTTCAGAATACTTGTAAAACATATCCTTCCCAACATAATGGGACCTGTATTGGTGGTGGCGGCAGCAAATTTTGCATCTGCTATTGTGGTGGAAGCAGGGCTTAGTTTTTTAGGCGTGGGCGTACAGCCTCCTCAGCCCAGTTGGGGGGCCATGATTAAGGAGAACTATAATTTTATTATAACAAATAACCCAATGCTTGCATTGGCACCGGGTTTTGCAATTATGTTATTGGTACTCGCTTTTAATCTTATTGGCAACGGCATTCGCGACGCCCTCGACGTTCGCTCCTGATATCTTCTCACTTCTCACATCTGACGTCTCACATCTCACTTCCGTGAATACAGATAAAAACCCGTCTTGGTATTACTTGGTTTTGAAACAGAAGTAACAGTTACAGTAACCCGCGAAACCGTCAATTGAGGCGTATTCGTTATTGTGAAAATGGTAGTAGCATTGGAAGTAGTCTGATTAGCTGTAAAGAAAGCCGTCGTGCCGCTTCCATCCGGGCGTGCAGATACTTCAATACGCACTCCCTGCGGAGGCATTTTGGAAGTTACCGTTACAGTCAATGGGAAATTGGGTCCCGGAGCCACTGCTTCCTGCTGACCATTTAAAACGGGAGTAGTGGTTATTACAAGGTTTTCTTCTGCAGGTTCCGGATCATCTCCACCACCACTACAAGCAGGTAACAGGATGGCAGCAGTTAAAGAGGCAAGCAGTAATCTGGCTAAAACGGATTTCATGTAATGTGTAAATTATACGTTTAGTCTAAAGATAGGGCTTCTGCCCTAGAACCACAAGAAATGTGAAACGTAGAATGTGAGACGTCAGATGTGAGACGTGAGAAGAACTTCCACAATCCCTTCCTCCCTCTTCCTTTCCTCCCTCTTCCATGCTCATATCCGTACTTCCACATTCCTGTTCAAACTCTCATCCAGCGAAATAAAGGTTTCGGTTCGCTCAATTCCCTTTATTTTCTGTAACTGGTCATGCAATACATTTCTTAAATGGTTGATATCCTTACAAATGATCTCCGCGAGGATACTATAGTTACCAGTTGTATAATTCATCCGTACAATCTCTGGAATCTTGCTCAGCTCTTTCGCAACATTGTCATACAGCGAACTTTTTTCCAGGTAAATACCAATAAAGGCAATTACATCGTACCCCAGTAATTTCAGGTCTACATTCAGGCGGCTCCCTTTTACAATGCCCATTTCCTGCAATTTTTTGATGCGGACATGTATGGTTCCACCGGAAACGAATAACTTTTTACCCAAATCAGCATAGGAAGTTTCGGCATTTTCCATCATCTCCTGGATAATCTGATAATCCAGTTTGTCTAAATTCAATTTTCCAGCCATTTTAGAAAGTATTTTTTGATAAATTCTATTGCAATATACAATTATTTGAATGATTTCAATATATTTTAAATTTTGTTTGAAATATTTGCAATGAATTGGCCTTTTGCTGTATGTTTGCACTATCAAAGTTCTTAGAACATACTGTGGGATGATGAAATTTTCGGCAGACATGCCCCCTTGTCTCGGGGGTGGGGATTACAGGACAAAGAAGTGAAAACTTGCTAACTGCCCCGTGGAGGTTCGACTCCTCCTCCTACAGCCAACTTTTAATAGTTGCTCTTTACACTGTGGGGTGATGAAATTTTTGGCAGACATGCCCTCTCGTCTCGAGGGTGGGGATTACAGGATAAACGTAGCATAGAGCCGACTGGTATTGCTGTTCAGTGCAAACTGGACTGTAATAAAGCCGACCAGGGTTGACCACTAAGCATTGTACTACGGCTAACTGCCCCGTGGAGGTTCGACTCCTCCCCCTACAGCATTTAAAAATCCCGGCCTAAACGCGGGATTTTTTTGTACCGCCGCATCGGTTTCGATTGCATGCCATTGGTACACACTGTTTTTTCTCATGTGTGTGTTTACAGCTGTTAGGTAGCCCCTCCGTTCACTGAGGGGCTTTTTTCATTTCTCACTTCTGACGTCTCACCTCTCACGTCTCACTTCTCACTTCCTCCCTGGCATAATTTTTTTCATGCCCTGAAAAACTTCAGAACATGAAAAAAAGCATCCGCATTACCCTTGCTGCGCTTACCATCAGTGGCAGCGTAATAGCACAAGACAATTTATCCCTCGGCGGAACTGCCGGATTTGGCCATACCTGGCTCTCCAATTCAACGAATAGCCGCTATCAGCCTGCTGGTAACCTGGGCCTTAGTTTAACATACAGTACAGAAACAAATTGGGGATTTGGCGCAGATCTTAAATGGTCAATTGAAGGGGGAAAAACTTCCACATCCAACCTTACCAGTACAACACGACTCGACTATGTACGTGTTCCGCTAAAACTCATGTACTTTTTTGGTGAACGAGGAAACGCATTCAGACCAAAATTAACAGTGGGCCCTTCAGTTGGTTTTCTAATTGGAGGTAAAAACGAAGCAACTACCATTGCAGGCGATACTAAAACAACTGTTGAAACCAAAGCCTCCGATTTTGCAAAATCAGTTGATCTGGGAGTGGCTGCCAGTGCAGGCTTTAATTACCGATTGGTTGAACGTACCTGGCTAAACGTAGATCTGAATTACTATCATGGTTTAACTGACATAATGGAAGCAGCTTCCATTGATCAGAAAAACAGAAATATCGGAATCAATGTTGGCGTAAGCTTCGGCATCGGAAAAGTTCAGTAATCGCATATTCATTAACGTTATACTACACCATATGAACAACAGCATAGGAAATAAAATAAGGCAGGCTGCATGGGTTGCAGCTGCTTTCAGCATCGTGAGTACAACAACCATAGGTTGTAAATCCATGAATAAAACGCAGAAAGGGGTAGCCATCGGAGCAGCCGGTGGTGCCGTACTGGGTGCAGGTGTTGGAAAAGCTGCAGGTAATACTGCTGTAGGCGCCATTATAGGGGCTGCAGTTGGCGGTGTTACCGGCGGTGTTATTGGTCGGAAAATGGATAAACAGGCAGAAGAAATTGAAAAAATTCCCGGTGCAGAAGTTAAACGGGTAGGTGAAGGTATAAATGTAACCTTCGACTCAGGAGTGCTCTTCGGATTCGATCAGTCCAACCTCACTGGCGTGGCCGCTGAAAGAATTGCAGACCTGTCTGATATCCTGAAAAAATACCCCAATACCTATATTCTGATAGAGGGTCATACAGATAATAAGGGAAGCCATTCTTATAACGAGCGGCTCTCCAGGCAAAGGGCGCAATCAGTAGCTTCTTATCTTGAACAAAAGGATATTAAAAGCAGTCGGATCCGTACTTCCTGGTATGGCGAAGACCAGCCAAAATTTAATAACAGTACCGAAGAAAACAGGGCTAAAAACAGAAGGGTTGAGTTTGCCATTTATGCCAATGAAAAAATGGTAGAGGATGCCAAAAAAGAAGCCTCAAAATAAACAGTATGACAGTTTCTAAAAAACATAGCATTCTCACAGCACTCAAAAATTGCAGGCTCGGTACACTCAAGGAAGCTGTTTCGCACTACCCTGATCTGGTTCTGCGCACCATAATCAAGGATTTTAATCTACAGGATTCAAACATCCTTCAGGCCGAGGTGCAGGACGATCAGTTCTTACTCCGGATTCCAGGACGCTGGTAGTCATAAACGGACGATCCACCATTCATTCCAGGAACGGCAATTCAGCCCTGCTTAATATCGAAATTCAGTCGGTAAATAGCTTAAAACGTTGATTACTTTTCCCATATTTCTTTCACTGCTGGGGCAATAGGATGGGTTGCAGTATATGTCTGACCCAAAAACTTCGCCACTGTCTGCGCAACCTGTTGCTGGTATAATTGAACCGGCTGTTTTACTTCTCCTTTTGCTGGAATACCAGGTGCCAATACAGCTATCCAGATTTCATCTGCACCTACGATTTTGCTTCCATGATGTTTCCACTCCTCCTTAACCTTATCACCCCTTCCATGATCCGTTGTAATGATGATGGCTGTTTTATTTTTATAGTGCGGATCTGATTGCACATAGTTCCAGATATCCCCAATCCATTTATCAACCATATGGGCGGCATTAAGGTAGTTCTTATACATACCAGCATGGGCCCACTCATCTGTTTCACCATAGGAGATTTGCATCACTTTGGGTTTACGTACTTTCAGATTTTCCATCGCTGCAAAATGCGTAAATACATCCAGGCATTCATGCAGATCCCAGGGCTTAAACACATCTTTTTGCATTTGATTGATCAGTTGTTCAGTTGGTGTTGGCTTGCTTCCACCAACCGGATCAAACGCACTGATAACAGGAATACCTGACCGCTGTTCATTTACAATGCGATCAAAGGCATCCCAAGCCCCAAATACTGCAATTTTATTTTTATAAGCCGGCTGCTTGTGCAGAAATTCCAAAACGGTTATATGCGGATTCGGAGGAAAATCATTTGAATTGATCTTCTCATCACCATAACCGGTAAGTATCTCACTGTAACCAGGATAGGAGAACCAGTGCGGATTCGCATTGTTCACCTTATTGCCATAAGCACGGTTTCCATAAAGCTGTCCGCTTGTTGATATGGTAGACCAGAAAAAAGGCATCAGTTTACTCCTTCTTTCAACCGCATCCGCAGCCCAAAACGCCTTGTAAATATCAGCGCTGTCGCCCTGGTTAAAGGCGCGGTCATTGGCCAGCACAGGATCCATTCCCTGGAAGACTTCCTGCCACCGCAGACCATCAGTAGTAATAAGGATAACATTTTCAATCTTGGATTGAGCCTGTACGTTAACAATGTATAACAATAACAGGTATACCAATAATCCAGCCTTTTTCATTTGCTACCGGGTTTAGTGTTACCAAATGTACTGAATGCAATCCTTTAGCTCTTAGCAAATTGCGCCCGGCACACCTCATTTCACGAAAACTTAATCCCCCTCTTCCCCTTCCATTCCTCCCTCTTCCATTCCTCCCTTCCTCCATCTTCCTTTCCTCCCTTCTCCCTTCCCTCCTATCTTTGCCGGCATGGGACAAAAAAAACTCATCCGTTTTGAAGCTATCAAAAGTTTTTCCAATGTTTTCCAATACCCTGAAGGCATGGCCGGTAAATGGTCAATGCATTTCGGTAACACCAATCCTCTTATCCTGGAACTTGCCTGCGGAAAAGGAGAGTATACGGTTGGATTATCTGCGCTGCACCCGAACCAGAATTTCATTGGTATTGATGTAAAAGGCAATCGCATTTATATTGGAGCAAAAAAATGTCTTGAAAACAGACAGACCAATGCCGCTTTCCTGAGAACCAAGATCGATCAGATTACCAACTATTTTGCCCCTGCTGAAGTTTCTGAAATCTGGATCACTTTCCCGGACCCGCAGTTGCGACGCTCGCGTCACACCAAGCGGCTTACCCACCCGAAATTCCTCCGCAAATACCAGCAATTACTGAAACCCGGTGGACTCATTCACCTGAAAACAGATTCCCCCGTACTATTCCAATTTACTTTATGGGCTATTGAACTCTATGGGCTTGAGCTTGTTAACAAAACAGACGATCTCTACGCCCTGCCGGATATCAGCCCGGAATTGAAAATAAAAACGCATTACGAAGGACTGGATATCGCTCAAAGCAACCGCATTCATTACCTGGCTTTCCGTCTGCCGGCTACCATGCTGCCGGATTTTGATGAAAAGCTGCACGACCTGGTTTTTGAACATGAAAAAGCAACTGATTGAAGGCGAAGATTTTTATTATAACGAATCCGGTTTCGTCGTATTAACTGCCAAATACCATCTGGACAAAGGCTTCTGCTGTGGTAACGGCTGTTTGCATTGCCCTTTTGATTATATTAATGTTCCGGAGCCAAAAAGATCGCAACTTCGCTTAAACCGGGAATCCAGCCATGGCCAGTCCGAAAAAGAAAAATAAATCAGCAACCACCAAATCCAATAGCGGAACCAAACTCAAACAACTGGATCCTTCCGGAAAAAATTCTGCCTCTTTCTTTGAACAGGTATACGACCTGGTAGAACAGATCCCAAAAGGCAGAGTTACTACTTACGGTGCAATTGCCCGCAGCCTCGGTTCAGGACTATCTGCAAGAATGGTTGGGTGGGCGCTTAATGGGTCCTTTCTGTCCGATCGAAACATTCCTGCCCAGCGGGTAGTAAACAGAAATGGACAGTTATCCGGCAAAGCCCATTTTCCAACTCCTACACGCATGCAGGAGCTACTCGAAAAAGAAGGTATCACTGTACTAAACGATACCATTCAGAACTTCAGTAATGTATTTTGGGATCCGGCCGAAGAACTCTAAGGATTACAAACCAGCTACCTCCTGCTCACTAAGGCGCAATTGAATCATCACCTTATGTTTGAAAGGATTCAACCCTCCAAAAATTACCAGGAGCGTAAATGACAATGCAAGAAAAGCCCAGTTACCGGTGAGCAGGTAACAAAGTGTACTGAATATTGCCGCAGATTCCATTAGTCCCCACTGTAGAACAGAAGCTGATTTGAATCGGTTTAATTTTTCCCTGGCCGTACTATCGCTTTTCTTAATCTGTTCAAGTTTTCTGCGGAATAGTTGCAAACCCACAAACACTGCGGCGAAACAATACAACACTGCTACTACCTGCAGCAGCCGATCCGTTGGAATGTCCACTACAGGATTGATGATGTTAAATTGAACCAACAGAAATGCTGCCAACATGGATAATACCAGCACATACAATAGGGTCTTGTACAGATGTTGAAGATCCTGGAAAATTGAGGGCGCAGTTGCTTTGCTCATGGCACAATTTACAGGTTTTCACTCAGGTGTAATAGGGGTTGATCATCAGGTACACCAGCACCCCGGTTACAGCCACATAAAACCAAATTGGCCAGGTAATTCTCGCTATCTTTTTGTGCGCCGGCCATTCTGCTATCATTGCCCGATAGGCAGTAAACAAAATAAAAGGAAGTATAATAGCGGCCAGAAAGATATGGGTAATAAGAATAAAATAGTAAACAGTCCGCATCCATCCCGTGCCTCCATAAAGTGTTTGCTCCGACAGCAGGTGGTGTGCAATATACGATATGAGGAACAGGGCAGACAGCGCAATCGCCAGGAACATAAGCCGCTTATGCCATTGAAATTTTTTCTGTTTCACCGCAACCAACGCAGCAACCAGCAGTACAGCAACAGCACTGTTCAGCATGGCATTTATGCGTGCAAAAACATGCACATCGAAGCCAAGCTGAACATCCAGTTTAACTCTGGACAAAATAACCACTGCTATAAAAACAACAAAAGAAACCAATCCGATCAACCACTTTGCAGTCGCATCCTTTTTTTTGATCATTGCTGATAACATAGCTTCTATTTTCTAAAGAGATTTCGTTTCTTCTTTTTATCCTTCTCAATGAAGATCTTGACAATATCACCTGCCAGGTCAGCCATGGCCATGCTGTCCAGTCCATTGTAATAACCCCGCACTACCCGATCCCGATCCATCAGTACAAATTTCTCGGTATGAATGAAATTCGAATCGACTCCCTCACCATCAATAGCTGAGAGTTTCACTTCATTCAAAGCGAAATCATAAATCGTTTTTTTATCTCCAGTCAGCATCCACCACACATCATGATTAACTCCATACCGGTCCGCAAACTTTTTTAACTGCACTGCCGAATCCCGCTCCGGATCTACACTGAAAGATAGAAACTGAACAAAAGTGGTGTCAATTTTACGGGTAACATCCTGCAGTTTTAATGCATTCTGCAACCTTTTCATATTGACCGTCAAAGTCGGACAAATAGATGGACAACGGGTAAAGAAAAAATTGGCTACTATTACCTTGCCCTGGATATCATCCAGACTCACTTCTTCTCCCAACTGATTGGTAAGTTGGATATTAGCCACTTTATGCCAAACGGTATCAGTAATCTCTTTACCGCCCTCAATTTTAGTCAGCACGGTGTCTACATAATACCGGCGAGGCATGTCTACAGCATCCACACTGTAATGATCTACGATAAAATAACAGATCACCGGAACGATCACCGCTAAAAAAATCCCTGCTAATGCTGTTTTATTCAAATCCGAAAGTATTAATACTAAAAACCATCCGCCACGGCGGATGGTTCAGTTGTTTAATAAAGTTATTATCCAGTTGGTCAGTATCTAATCCGCCTCAAATCTTAATGCCCAACTTTGGTATCCGTTTCCTTGCTACCGTGTTCTGTCTTTTGCACTTTTGTCTCGCTCTGTTCTTTATGATACGGATCATAGGTATTCTTCAGATTCCGGTACGAATTGCCATCCGCAAGGAAAGCAATAATAAACCAAACAAAGAGCAGCAAAGGAACCACAATAGTCATAATCATGTTGCGCAATTCATGCTTCAGGTGCATGAAATAGGCAACAATGTAAAAGGCTTTGGCCAGCATGAGTATTAAAATCACGCCCTTGATCAAGTGAACCATAAACGGACCCAGGCTCTGATGAGAAAGGTATAACCAAAAGCCAAGTGCTAGTTCAATGAGTGTAATTACAGAAAGGATTACAGTAATCTTAATTACTTCTTTTCTGCTGGCCTCCCGATCATATTCATGATGGAAGGTGATTTCAGTGTTATTATCTTGATGCATAATTGCGTTTCTTAAATGGTTATACGAGATAGAATACAGTAAATACAAACACCCAAACCAGGTCCACGAAGTGCCAGTATAAGCCCGCTTTTTCAATCATCAGGTAGTGTCCTTTCCGCTCAAATACGTTATTCAGGGTCATGATCAGCATGATAATGTTGATCACCACACCGCTAAATACGTGAAAGCCATGGAATCCCGTAATCGTAAAAAAGAAATTAGTAAAATTGGTGGTAGCTTTTGTGCCATCCGCATTCAGAAAGGGGTTGCTTCCCCACCAGGCACCTTCATGGTGTAAATGCGTCCATTCCCAGGCCTGGCAGCTCAAAAATGCAATACCGCCAATAATGGTAAGTACCAGGTTTCTTACAACTGCTTTCTTGTCCATCGCATGACCGGCCTGCACCGCCAATACCATGGTTACAGAGCTGATAATCAGGATAAAGGTCATTAAACTCACAAACATGAGTGGAAGCCCGTTTCCTAGACCGGGGAAAGACTGGAAAACTTCATTGGGATCGGGCCATGAGTTGGAGGCGAAACGGATGGTGCCATAAGAGATCAGAAACGCACCAAAGGTGAACGCATCACTCATCAGGAAATACCACATCATCAGTTTACCATACTCCACGTTGAAGGGGCTTTTTCCGCCACTCCACCATTTTTGTTCTGCAGGTACTGCTTGTGCCATGTTCAGTGTTTAAGATTGGTTCGCAAATTTAATTGGATATACGGAATATACTATTGCAATAACATAAAAAATACCATCAGATAGAGCCATAACAGATCTACAAAATGCCAATAGGTACTCATCACCTCCACCGGTACCGGGTTATAATTCCGGAATCGGGTGCTGAAAGCCTTAAAAAACAAGACGATCAACGCAATTACTCCTCCTACCACGTGCAATCCATGAAGCCCGGCAATTATATACAAAAACTGCCCCCCACCTGCCCCTGCAAAACTGATACCCGAGGCCCAGATCTCCTTAAAGCCCAAGTACTGAAGTACAACAAACGCCACCCCCAACACAGCCGTAATTGTTATCAGTTGCCGGTACTTTACCCGCTCGCGCTCACGAAAAGCTTTCAGTGCAAGATAAATCGTAACACTGCTCGCCAACATCACTGCGGTAGAATACCAAAAAATTACTGGCATTTCAAAACTTGTCCAACTGGGCTGACTCCTCTTTACGATATAGGCACTGGTCAAGCCCGCAAACATCATGGTGATACTTGCAATCGCCACCCACATCGTGAATTTATTCGGATGTATCCTCTTTCGCTGCTCCATAGCTTCTACCCTCATACATTAAATTTTAATTACTCCTCCTTTCCTCCTTCTTCCTTTCCTCCCTCTTCCTTATATCTTATCCGCCACCAGGGCGAAAAAAACAATCATCAGGTACAAATAACTGCCAAACATCACACCCCGAGCTGCGGACTTTTCCATTTTCATATACAACCTGACACTCAGGGCTACCATCAGCAGGTTGCATACCAGGATTATCAGCAAACTTACCCATCCCGTAATACCTGTGAAATAAGGCGTCAATCCAACCGGTATCAGAAATACCGAATATATAATCGACTGTATCGCCGAATATTTGGTAGGGCCTTTTTCAGATGGCAACAACCGAAAACCAGCTGCTTCATAATCCTTGTGCGACAACCAGGCAATCGCCCAGAAATGGGGAAACTGCCAGAAAAACTGGATCGCAAACAAAGCCCATCCACCCAGGTCACGCCATCCATGCTCTCCATAAAAGATAGTATTATTTCCGGCTGCAAACCCAATTAAACAGGGCAACCCTCCGGGAAATGCACCTACCAACACAGAGATGGAATTCACCTTTTTTAGCGGAGTATAAATAAAAGCATAGAGGAAGAGGCTGAAAGCTGCCAGACCAGCGGATAATCCGTTAAAAAAATACCAGAGGAGAAATACCCCCAGCAATCCACTAATCACTGCAAAAGCCCAACCCTCCGTCACTGACATCCGACCCGATGCTATGGGTCTGCTGGCAGTGCGCTTCATCAGGGCGTCTGTATCTTTTTCCACTACCTGGTTAATGGTATTGGCACTTCCTGTTACCAGCATTCCTGCCAGGAACAATAGTAAGATCATCGCCCAATCATACTCCACAATTTTTGGTGCCAGCAGGTAACTTATTACCGCTGAAAACACCACCATTGTTGTCAAAGAGAACTTTATCAGCAGGAGGTAATCACGTAACCGCGTCATTACACCATTTTCTTTACCCGGTTGAACTGATTCACTCTGCTGCATTCATCATTATTAAACAAAAATCGTACACTCTAAAAAAACGCCCCGATTGCTGATCAGGGCATTTTAACTCGATTCAGTATTCATCAACTATCACCCCCGAATCAATGCTTGCTTTCCGGACTTTCATTGGGCGATATAGGTTCGGTTTGTGGTACAAAATCACGACCATCCTTACCATAATCATAAGCCCAGCGATGAACTTCAGGAATCTCTCCCTCCCAGTTTCCGTGTCCAGGATTGATTGGGGTTGTCCATTCCAGTGTGGTTGCTCCCCATGGATTCTGGGAAGTTACCCTGCGTCCTTTGAAGATGCTATAGATAAAGTTGAATACAAATAACAATTGCACAGCAAATACCATAATGGTTACGATGGAGATAAAACGATTCAATCCATCAAACTGGTTGAAAGATGCCCAACCGCTGAAATCCAGGTAACGGCGAGGTACACCTGCCAGACCCTGGTAGTGCATTGGCCAGAAAATCAGGTAAGCACCTACCAACGTAATCCAAAAATGAATATAGGCCAGTGTATTATTCAAATAGCGACCATACATCTTGGGGAACCAGTGGTAGATTCCGGCAAACATGCCAAAGAACGCTGATACACCCATCACAATATGGAAGTGTGCAATTACGAAGTATGTATCGTGCAGGTGAATATCAAGAGTAGAGTTACCCAGGAAGATACCAGTAAGTCCACCTGAAATGAACAGACTCACAAATCCGATAGAGAACAACATGCCAGGTGTAAACCGCAGGTTACCTCTCCAGAGCGTTGTCAACCAGTTAAATACTTTGATCGCAGACGGAACCGCAATTAACAATGTTAATAATACGAAGAAGGCACCCAGGAATGGATTCAGTCCGGTTACAAACATGTGGTGCGCCCAAACCAGGAAGGCCAGTACCGCAATCGCAAACATAGAACCAACCATTGCCATATAACCGAAGATGGGCTTGCGGGAATTAGCGGACATAACATCCGATACCAGACCCATCGTTGGAAGAATGATGATATACACCTCTGGGTGACCCAGAAACCAGAACAGGTGCTGGTACAGGATCGCACTTCCTCCTTCATTCGGCAATGCTTTTTGAGTAGATGCCAGGAAGATATCAGAAAGGTAGAAACTGGTTCCGGCATGACGGTCAAACAACAACAGAATGAAACCAGACAACAATACTGGGAAGGATAATACACCCAACACAGCTGTGAAGAACAATGCCCAGATGGTCAGCGGCATACGGGTCATACTCATACCCTTGGTCCGCATGTTTAAAATGGTAGAGATATAGTTAAGACCTCCCAGAAGTGAAGACACCACGAACAATGCCATTGCAATCAACCAGAGATCCATACCAATTTTTGATCCTTCTGATGCATCACCCAATGCACTTAAAGGCGGATAAACGGTCCATCCACCACTAGCCGGACCTGTTTGAACAAACAGCGAAGAAATCATTACAATACTGGCAATGAAGAAGAACCAGTAGCTGAGCATGTTCATGAATGGAGAAGCCATATCACGGGCACCCAATTGTAATGGAATCAGAAAGTTGGCGAAGGTACCACTCAAACCAGCTGTCAGTACAAAGAATACCAGAACGGTACCGTGCATGGTTGTGAGGGCATAGTAAAATTCAGGCTGGATCTTACCACCTGCTGCCCATTTACCCAGAATATCTTCAAGAATCGGGAAGGTTTCATTGGGAAAACCGAGTTGCAGTCGGAAAAGTACCGAAAACAGACCTCCGATAATTGCCCAAATCATACCCGTGATCAGGAATTGCTTGGCAATCATCTTGTGATCCTGGCTGAACACATACTTCGTAATGAAGGTTTCCTTGTGGTGATGACCATGGTGCTCATCATGATGAACCTCATGCGTGGTCATCTCACCCACCTGCTCGTGCAAATTCACTTCTTGGCTCATAAAAATCTATTTGTTTTTCGGTACGACCTTAATTTGAATTAGATCCTGCAATCTTAGCTGCAGCTGTTACTGTACTGTCTGCCGGTGTTGCAACCGGTACAGCAGGTTTAGATTCCAGCTCCGGATTTGACATTACATAATTGGGCTTTTGCTTGGCCAGCCATAACAGGTATTCTGCAGGCTCAACCACTTTTACAATTCCCTTCATGGAATAATGTCCCTTACCACACATCTGGTCACAGGAAATTTCATATTCAAAATCAGGATTACCAGTTTTTTCTTTCATCTGCGCCGTGGTATATTTTGGCGTAAACCACATGGTAGTAGGTGTGCCAGGCACCGCGTCCATTTTCATACGGAAATGTGCCAAACCCACATCATGCACCACATCGCGGCTGTTGATGATCAGTTTTACAGGTTTACCAACAACCAGGTACATAGCTTCGTTGGTTACTACATCGTCATGAGATGCTTTGTCATCCCAAATCAAACCAAGCTGGTTTAACTTGCCCTCGTCAATGTTCTTATAATACTTCTTTCCAAAAACTTTGTCCTTACCCGGATAACGATAAATCCAGCCAAACTGTTTTCCGGTGATCTCAACTACATTCGCTTCTTTTGGAGCATCACCGGTAATCTTGAACCAGTAATACAAACCAAATCCAACCAGTACAGTAAGAGCGATGGCAGGTATTACAGTCCAGATAACTTCCAGTTTGTTATTGTGAGGATAGTAAAAGGCTTTTCTGCCTTCCTTGTACTGGTATTTGAAAGAAAACCAGAACAACAGGATCTGCGTGATGATAAATACTACCCCGGTAATGGCGATAGTGATATACAGCATCGTATCAATCTTCTCACCATGATCTGATGCTGCTTCCCCAAGAATTTTGCCCTTGTACAATTCATTGCACCAGTACACTCCGATCAGCCCCAGGATCATGAAAGCCAGGAGCAGAAAACCATTAATCTTGTTATTCTGCTCAAAGGTTTTCTTTTCACCTTTCAACACAGATACATATTCGCTGGCTTTTGCGATCTGAAAGACCACTATAAAACCCAACAACAGGATCGCAATGATTAATAATGTTGACATGTCTTATTCCGTGTTTATACAAAGTTTTGAATGAAAGCTTATATCCTATGCTTTTGTTTAATCTTCCTTTTTCTTAAGTATGGTGAATTATACTTTCCTTAAGGAAGGGATGGTTCCGGTTGATCAGGGAATGCTTGCTTAATGCATTTCCGGTTGCCCACATGATCAGTCCAATAAATCCTGCCGCCACACCAAAATCAAATAACCCCAGTTCCACATGCTCTTTCGATACTGACGCAATTACCATCTGGTAAAAATCGATCCAGTGACCAAAGATGATCAGCACCGACATGAATACCAGCAATGTATAGTTACGCTTCGAACTTCTTCTCATCAGTATCAGCAGCGGAGCAATAAAGTTAATGATCAGGTTCAGGAAGAAAATTCCACGATAGGGACCCTGAACACGATGTTTGAAATAAACCGTTTCTTCCGGAATATTCGCATACCAGATCAGCATGTACTGGCTGAACCACAGATAGGTCCAGAATACAGAGAACGCAAACATGAACTTACCCAGATCATGCAGGTGCTCCTGGTTTACCAATTCCAGGTAGCCCTGGTTCTTCAGGTAGATTACAAAAAGCGTAATAAGTGCCATACCAGCAACAAAGGAGGACGCAAACGTATACCAGCTATACATGGTGCTGTACCAGTGTGCATCGATACTCATGAACCATAACCAGGGTACAGTGGATGCAACAGTAAGACCAAACCATACCAGGTAAAGTGATCCCCAGATCGTATTCTTGAAAATATATTTCTTTCCTTGTTCAGCGCTGAGAGGACCACCGTTGTCAATCTCGCGACTAACAGAACGCATTTTTGCACCCAGGAAAATCCATCCAAGCAGTGTAAGGCTGGTCCAAACGATGAAGAAAGTTGGATTCAGAAATCCAATTTTTCCCATTAGAATATGATCGTTCGGATCTGGCGTAATCCAATGGTAAATATGATGCTGGTGACCTACTACAAGCGCAATTAAAATAACACCTGTAATAATTCCGATAGGAATTACTGCCGTAGAAATTGCTTCGGCAACCCTGCGGAAGCTCATTTGCCAGCCACCCATAGCAAGCGTAGTTGCACAGATAAAGAACATGGCAGCATTCACTATCAGCAGAAAATAAACACTGTTGTACAATAATACAGCCCAGAAGCGCGCAACGGCATGCTCATCACCCTGGCCATAGATAAAGTATCCTACAAGGATGGAAACCAATCCCACCGCCATCAGAATCAACGACCACATCTTGTACTTGGCAGGTATTTCAAATTGCTCTCTGAAAGACATTCTCAAAAATTTATCGTTTGGTCAAATTGGTTTTTATTTCATCGCAGTTGCAGCGCCGGCAGGTGCAGCAGCAGTTGTACTGTCGGTAGCAGCAGCTCCCGGAGTTTCTCCATTTTGTTTCATACGGATATACTGAACCATCATCCAACGCTGCTTGGGTGTCAGATGAGAAGCATAGGACCCCATCAGGTTCTTTCCATAAGTAATGGAATGAAAAATGGTACCATCTGCCATGTTTTTGATTTCATCTGAAACAAGATTCTTAGGAGCCAGCGGATAAGGTCCTTTTCCATCATTGTATAAAGGTCCGTTACCATCCAGTTTGGAACCATGACAAATACCACAATTGATCAGGTAAAGTCTTTCGGTTTCTGTATAGTCTTCCTCTGTCAGCCTGTTAGTGAGTGGATTCTTGAGAGCTGCAGAAGTAACATAGGTACCAGTAGTGTCTTTCAACATCCTGTATATTACTTCTTCACCGCGGGCAACAGTTCCTGCTACTGGCTCGGCATTATAATTAATACCTTCAGCCTGCAACTCCCGGTTGTCATTATAGGTCTCTACAGCGCGGCTATATGCCATGTCAGGCATGTAAATCTTACCTGGAGTGCGCTTCACGTCGCTACAGCTGCTGAAAGCCACTGCACCGAAAACTACCGCTATGATGGATTTCTTATTCATGCTTCTTGACTTCTTCTAGGGTTATGCTAAACTATTTTCTGATGGCGTGCTATACAGCTTTTGATCCTTAGCATACCTGCCAAGCCACCAGCCATCTTCTGCTTCCTGAACATTGATCTCTTTTGCACCAACACTTTCCAGAAACGCTTTGGCATCTGCCTCGTTTGTTCTGGATGTACATTCCAATACCATCACAAACAGATCATCCGTAGCACGCGCATGGAAATGGTGCTTTTTTACAAAAGGAGCCAGCTGGCACAGATAGCAAAATGTCAGTACCATGCCCACAGCAGAGAATAAAACGGTTAATTCAAACGTAATGGGAATAAAGGCAGGCAGTGGGAAATGTGGCTTACCACCAATATTCAAAGGCCAGTCTTTATTGAAAACCCAGCTCATGAAAGTCAGGGCAGTAGTGGTGCCTGTGATACCATAAATAAAACCCGCTGTGTGCAAACTGGTATCCCGTAATCCCATTGCCTGGTCAAGTCCGTGAATAGGAAAGGGAGTATACACATCATGAATTTTATAGCCGGCCTTACGAACCTTCTTCACTGCTGGAAAAAGGACTTTTTCGTCATCAAAGCATCCAACTACGAATTTCTTTTTTGCCATTTTTATTCGAATTCTTTGTTGTTAATTTTTTTCATCTCTCTTCTCACGTCTCACGTCTGACATCTCACTTCTAGTGGTGTGCATGCTCATGTGTGAAATGCTCCACTGTTGCCTTCTCTTCTTCACCCATATTGTCTTTATAACTTTCACCATTTTTCTTCAGGATATGCTTGATCTCAGCGATCGCGATAACCGGGAAGTATTTGGCAAATGCGAAAAAGCAGGTGAAGAACAATCCAAATGTACCTAGGTAAAATCCGACCTCCCACACAGACGGAGTGTAGTACGTACTCCAGCTACTGGGCAGGTAATCACGATAGATGGAAGTAACGATGATTACAAAACGCTCAAACCACATACCCACATTCACAATGATACTCATGAAGAAAGTGAAGATGATATTTCTTCTCAGTTTGCGGAACCAGAAGAATTGGGGAGCGATTACGTTACAGCTCATCATCAGCCAGTAACTCCAGGCATAGGGCGTACTCAGGTCATAACGGTTTTTGAAGGCCGCCATTTCATACGGGTTCTGTCCATACCAGGAAATAAACAACTCAGTGATATAAGCAATACCCACGATGGAACCGGTCAGAACAATTACTTTGTTCATCACTTCAATATGTTCCATGGTAATATAATCGTTCAGGTTCAGCACCTTTCGGGTAATGATCAGCAGTGTTTGTACCATCGCAAATCCGGAGAAGATCGCACCCGCAACGAAATAAGGCGGGAAGATCGTAGTATGCCATCCGGGAATTACAGAAGTTGCGAAGTCAAAGGATACGATGGTGTGTACAGAAAGTACCAGCGGTGTACTCAAACCAGCCAGTACAAGAGAGAGGGCTTCATGACGCTGCCAGTGCTTGGTGGAACCGGTCCAACCGAATGAAAGCACACCATACAGATTTTTTCTCCATTTTACTTTGGCACGATCCCGCACAGTTGCCAGGTCAGGTAATAAACCAGCATACCAGAAAAGCAAGGATACCGTAAAGTAAGTTGAGATCGCAAATACGTCCCACAACAGTGGTGAGTTAAAGTTCACCCACAAAGGACCGCGACTGTTTGGATAAGGCAGTACAAAGAAAGCCATCCATACACGACCCATGTGGAAGATGGGGAACTGGCCCGCACACATTACCGCAAAGATCGTCATCGCTTCTGCCGCACGGTTTACACCGGTACGCCATCCCTGGCGGAACAGCAGCAGGATCGCGGAGATCAGGGTACCCGCGTGACCGATACCAACCCACCATACGAAGTTGGTAATATCCCAACCCCATCCGATGGTCTTGTTCAGGTTCCATTCCCCGATACCGTAAACCACTTCACGATACACAGAATAAACCCCAAATAACAACAGTAATACAGAGATGGTAAAACCGATCTTCCATAACCTGGAAGGAGCCGCTTCAATTGGCCTAACGATGTCTTCTGTTACATCGTGATAAGTCTTAGCACCTGTTACCAGTGGCTCTCTAACTTGCGATTCGTATCTTAATAATGCCATATCGTATAAGCATTTAGCGTCGGCTCTAACCCCTTCGCTTGTTGGTTTTTATAAGTTCAGTTTCTCTTCTTTCAATGACTTTCTATTCCTTCTCACTTCCCACTTCTAAATTCTCACTTCTCACTTCTTAATGGTGTCCTCCTTCAGCTGCATGTCCACCCTCATTCATGAAGTGAGGCTTTCCATACTGCTCATGCGCACTGATTTCACCGGTATTCCGAACCTTGGCCAGGTAGCTCACATTCGGTAACACGTGGATTTGCTCCTGCACATAGAAGAGGCGGTTCTTGTTATCAGCGCGGTGTTTGGATACTGCACTTTCAGCATTGTTCACATTACCGAATACAATCGCATCGGCAGCGCAAGCCTGCTGACAGGCTGTTTTAACATCGCGGTCTTCCAATGGACGACCAGCTTTCTTCGCAGCCAGTTTTCCTTCCTGGAGACGCTGAACACAGAAAGAACATTTTTCAATTACACCACGGCTACGAACAGTAACATCCGGATTCAATACCATGCGGGTTAAATCATCGTTCATCATCAGGATCACATCATTCTCACCCTTGCCACCTACCATGTTGTCTCCGAAACTGTCTGCTCCGGTATAGTCAGCCCAGTTGAAGCGACGTACTTTATACGGACAGTTGTTTGCACAATATCTTGTACCGATACAACGGTTGTAAGTCATTTGGTTCAGACCCTCAGAACTGTGGTTGGTTGCAGCAACCGGACAAACGTTCTCACAAGGAGCATTATCACAGTGCTGACACATCATCGGCTGAAACACTGTCTGGATGCTGTTCGGATCATTGGGATCACCTGCGAAATAGCGGTCAATACGCAACCAGTGCATATCATGCGCACGCAATACCTCAGGCTTACCTACAACTGAAACGTTGTTCTCTGCCGTACAGGCAACCACACAGGCACCACAACCATAACAACTGTTCAGGTCAATGCTCATACCCCACTTGATACCTGGCTTATCGAACACAGGATAAATGGTACCATCTTTCTCGTAATTCTCCAATCCACCCCAGGGCTCAAGCTCTTTTGCACGGGCATCCAGGATCTTGGTTGGATTTTTAGTATAATCAGCGAGTGTGATTTCCTTGATCACCTCGTAACGACCCTCATAAGAACTGTGCGTCTGCGTGGTGGCAATTTTATATTCACCAGCAGTTTTCTCTACAGTAACCGCTGCTGTATTCAGAACCGTCGTACCATTGGAAACGCCAAACTTATAAGCGTTTTTACCAACTCCTGCCGCAGCCTTACCAATAGCATCCACACGTCCATATCCTACTGCCATCGCTACGGTATCAGCCTGCATGCCTGGAATGATCAATACCGGCAACTCTTCTTCTTTATTGCCCAGCTTTACTTTTACAACCGGCTTCTTGGGGAAAGCTTCGTATTCATCAGCCTGGGTTGGGTTGGTAATATCAATACCAAACATACTCTTACCCAGGGCAGGTGAAACCATCAGGTAGTTGTCCCAGGTAGCACGTGTAATCGGATCAGGAGTTTCCTGCAACCAGGGGTTGTTCGACTGACGGCCATCTGTAAACGTAGCTTTCTGATAAATAACCAGTTCAGTTCCACTGGATTTTTTTGCAGATCCAACCGCCGCAACTGCAGCAGCTACAGATCCGCCATTAAAGCTCGGGAAGCCCATTACCATCGCAGGTGATTCCACAACACCATCCTGAAGTGCTTTCAGGTAAGTATTTTCACCTCCCAAACGGGTAGTCCAGAAGTTTTTGAAATAATCAGCATAGGTTACCGCACTACCACTCCATTTCAGGAGGTTATCCTGCCATTGTCTTGTTTTAAACAAGGGCGCGATGGTCGGCTGCAGCATGCTGATATAACCAGCTTTATGCTCCGCATCACCCCAGCTTTCCAGGTAATGGTTAGCCGGTAATAAATATTTGCAGAGCTCAGTGGTTTCATCCATTTTCTCATTGAAAGAAACGGATACCCGTACTTTTTTAAGTCCGGCAATGAACTTTTCAGCATCGAAATAATCGTATGCCGGATTCACATCGTATATTAATACCGCACCTACAGATCCGGCATTCATTTCTTCTACCAGTTTAGCAAACTCGGCGTCTATACCTGACTTGTTCTGCAGTTTGCTCACGAGATCAATGGTCGTTCCATAAGAACCAACCGCATCATTGATCGCATTCACGATCAGCTGAACATTCACATCATTGCTGCCAGCTACTACCAGCGCCTGGCCTTTATTGGCAGCCAGATCTTTCGCAGCCTGTTCGATTCCCTTTTTCAGAGCAGCATCGCTGATACCAGCAGCACCCTGACCATTGATAGCAGAGAGCAGAGCAGCAGCTACTGCACCTGTTTCAGAAGGACGATGCGTATAACGCTCATCGGCATTCGCTCCGGTCATGCTAAGCATGGATTCAAACTGATAATGCTTGCTCATGGATGGATTTTTGGGATCCACCTTACGACCGCGGGTATATCCATGCTGGAATTCAACTGGGTTCAGCCAGGTTCCCAGGAAATCAGCTCCAAGACTCACAATCACCTTTGCTTTGTCAAATGCATAAGAGGGAATCATGCGGCTTCCAAAGCTTGCTTCATTGGCCAGCAGCATACCACTGTAGGAAATACCATCATACTGAACATGACGGGATCCCGGATATTTTGCCAGGAACTCTGCAATTACTGCTTTGGAGGAAGGAGAGTTAACAGTGCTGGTTAAGAGTACAACAGGTGCACCATTTAAACCGGCCAACGCTTCACCCACCATTTTATCAAAAGCATCAAATGTGCTTACTTCTTTTTTGTCTGCCATCGGGAAACGCAGACGAGCTGTATCATACAGGTCGAGTACAGATGCCTGCACCTGCGCGGTGGTAGCACCTTTTGACCAGCTTGACAGTTCGTTTCCTTCGATTTTAATCGGACGTCCATCACGAACCTTTGCCACAACAGGAATCGCATTACCACCTGCTACATAAGTTGTAGCATAATAGTTAGGTACTCCCGGAATAGCATCAACCGGACGGTTAACAAATGGGATCGCCTTTTTTACAGGCATTTCACAACTTGCAGCTACTGCAGCTGCAGCCGTGCTGAAACCAACGTATTTAAGGAAGTCGCGGCGAGGAGTGGTGGCAGAACCCAGCCCTTTGTCATCGAGTCCTTCAAAGGGTAACTCTTCTTTGAACTCATCCTGTGCATTTTGCTGATGTGCTGCTGAGTTGTTCAACTCTCCGAAACTTTGCCAGTACTTTTTTTGCTCCATATACCAAACCCCGGAAGGGGTGCTGATTTTGGTGATAAAAAATGGTTTATTGAGATGCTATTCTATTAATAGTGACATTTCTGACACTCTGTACCGCCGATGCTTTCAACGGTTACGCTATCCATCTTTCCACTCTTCAGATCATTGTGGAATTTCTCGTAAATGCTGTAGAACTTGTTGTCTTCAAACTGCACTTTGGTTTCCCTGTGACAGTTTATACACCAGCCCATGCTCAGATCAGAATACTGATAAACTTCTCCCATATTCTGGATATCACCGTGACAAGTCTGACAGGCAACTTTACCTGCTTTTACGTGCTGTGCGTGGTTGAAATAAACATGGTCAGGCAGGTTGTGAATCTTCACCCACTCGATCGGCTTTGGCTCGTTCACATATTTCTTTTGATCCGGATCCCAGCCTGTATAGGAATAAAGCTTTTTAATTTCTGCAGTACCATCTACTTCCGTTCCATCTTCTCTGTAAAGTTTTTCACCGGCGTATTCATTGATCGCCATGTGACAGTTCATACAGGTATTCAGTGAAGGAATATTGGCATGCTTGCCTTCCTGGGCACCACTGTGACAGTACAGACAGTTGATCTGGTTGGTACCAGCATGCACTTTGTGAGAATAATAAATGGGTTGCTCCGGCTGATAATCCTTGGAACGACCCAGTCCTACCGCACCCTGAATAGTGTAATAACCACCAACTATAAAGAGTACTACCGCAAACAGCGCGATATAGGCCTTATTACGATAGAATGGAACCGGCTCGTAGGAAGGAATGCCTTCTTTCTCATCACTGAGGCGCTTCAGGTTGGAGTTTACCTGCAGCAATACCAGCACGATAATCGCCAGGATCAGTGTTAACACGCCGAAAATCAGAGAGTTATCACTTTCAGCGGCAGCTGCTTGTACACCAGCTTCACCAGATCCTGTGGCAGCCCCGGGTGCAGGCACAGAATTAATATAGGTAATCATGGCACCGATTTCCTCATCCGTCAGGTTCGGGAAGAGGTTCATCGCTGTCTTATTCCAGGCAACATATAAGTCGTTGAAATACTTGTTACCGGATTGAAGCACTGCCTGACTGTTACGAATCCAGTCATATAACAACTTCTTATCCGGAACACGTTCCTCGATTCCAGCCAGGGCCGGACCAGTAAGATTTTTATGAACCGCGTGACAGGAAGCACAGTTCTGCTGAAACAAAGCCTTTCCATCCTGTGCAAATACGCCCTGATCGAAACAAAGCACGGTCAAAACTGAAAGAATGAGTGCTACTCTCTGCAAGATCGATCTATAGTGAATCATAAGCTGGAAATATCGTTGGTAATGTTAAAATGCCTCAATTCGGGGGCAAAAATATGACACGTTATTGACAATCTATCAACATCTCTCATTTTTTTTTAGCCGCGCGGGGCTTGCTTTTCAACGAATTGTGCAATTTTTCAAATGGTAATTACTTGCCATTCGTAAACGCTTTTGTTCAAGTTATTCCAGTTTCTTTGCAGCATGTTTGAAAAACTTCAGAAGAAGTGGAAGGTCAATGGATGGCAATTGCTCGCCATCCTGTGCACCTTTGCCATTGGAGGTAGCCTGACCGGTATTGTCGGCCGCAAAATCCTGCAACAGCTTCCGGAAGTGCACCCTGTGGGCTGGACCATACTCTATATTATTACCATGACACTGATCTGGCCCCTGATGGTAGTACTGGTCAGCATTCCCTTCGGCCAATATCCCTTTTTCAAAAATTACTTATTCCGAATCTTCCAAAAGATGACAAACACCCCCTCCTCCATTCCTCCCTCCTCCATTCCCCCGTCTCCTTCGTCTCCCTTGTCTCCTTCGTCTCCATTTTCAATTGCCATCTTCGCCTCCGGCACCGGGTCCAACGCCCAGAAAATCATTGAACATTTCCACAACCATCCCTCCATCCGGGTAGCCCTGGTTGTAAGTAATAAGGCAACAGCTGGTGTACTGGACAAAGCTGTAGCAGCCGGTATACCTACCCTGCTCATTGAAAAAGAACGCTTTTTCCGGGGTGATGGCTTTGTACCAGAACTGACCACCCATGGAATCGACTTCATCGTACTGGCCGGATTCCTCTGGAAAGTGCCACCTTCCCTGATCCAGGCCTATCCCTCCCGGATGATAAATATCCATCCTGCCCTGCTGCCCAAATATGGCGGCAAAGGCATGTATGGTAATTTTGTTCATGAAGCCGTCATCGCCGCAGGAGAAAAAGAATCAGGAATAACCATCCACTATGTGGACGAACAATACGATCACGGTGGAACCATATTCCAGGCAACCTGCCCTGTATTTCCGGAAGATACCCCGGAAACCCTGGCCAACCGGATTCATGCCCTCGAACATCAGCACTTCCCTGCTGTTATTGAATCTGTAATTCTTAGCAAACTCGTTAAAAATCAACCGTCCTGATATAATTTTCAGGTTTTGGTTGTACCCTTGTAACCCTGGATGAATTGGTTCGGTTCCATATTAGTATTGCTTTGCCTCCTCCTGGCAAATCTCCTGCAAGGCCAGGTGCGGGTAAGCGGCACCGTATATGAAATGAACAAGCTCTTTCCGATGGGTTCTGTTAGTGTACTGACCAGTAGTGGGAAAGGAACCGTTACAGATTCCTCCGGGCGCTACAGTATCGTTGTCAACGAAAAAGATTCCATTTATTTCTCCTACCTGGGAAAAGCCACACCCAAATATGCTGTCAGCAACATTCAGTCACTCTCCCAATTCGATATATCTCTTCACGTTAATGTCACTACCCTTCGCGAAATCAGGGTGATGCCTAAAGACTACCGCATCGATAGTATGCAGAATCGCCAGGATTACGCAAAAGTGTTCGACTACAAAAAACCAGGACTTGCCCTTTCTTCCGCCAACCCTGCTTCCGGCAACTTTGGCGTTGGACTTGATATCAATGAACTGATCAACATGTTCCGCTTCCGGCGAAACAGGAGCATGGCTGCCTTCCAGGATCGCCTCCTTGAAGAAGAGCAGGATAAATATGTCGCCTATCGTTTCTCCCGCGCTAAAATTATCAAGATAACCGGCATAACAGGCCCCGACCTGGATACCTTCTACCGCTACTATGCTCCCCCTTATGAAGCAGTGGTGGCCGCCTCTGAGTATGAATTACTCGAGTACATGAAAAAAGCCGGGGAACAATACAAACGGATTCGTGCCATGGGTGGAAAAATTTCAGGCAGAAAAGAAGACAACTGGTGGGAATAATACGGCTATTTTTAGGTTGTAAATAAACTCCCATGCGCCGATTATTTTTTGCGGTTCTTGCATCCTGCCTGCTGATAGCCAACCCGGCTTCCGCACAACATTCATCTTCCCGCAATTTTCTGAAAGACAGTCTGGATTCCTATGTTCAGAAAGCCATGCAGGCCTGGAAGATACCCGGTGTTTCCATTGCAGTTGTGAAAAACGGGGAATGGCTGGTAGCAAAAGGATATGGGGTTAAAGTTACAGGAAGCAATGCTACCGTTGATGAACACACGCTTTTTGGAATCGGCAGTAATACAAAGGCATTTACCGGCACTGCCCTCGCGATGCTGGAATCACAGGGCAAACTTTCACTCGACGATAAAGTAAAAAAATGGATTCCCGATTTCCAGGTTTATGATACCTGGGTTACCAAAGAACTCACCATACGTGATCTGGTCAGTCACCGTATGGGTTATGAAACCTTTCAGGGTGATTTCATGTATTTTGATTCCGATCTGAGCTACCAGGAGGTCAAAGAAAAATTCGGCCTGGTTAAACCTATGTACGGTTTTCGCTCCCGCTGGGGTTATACCAATGCAGGGTTTGCCATCGCGGGGGAAATTATTCAGAAAGCAAGTGGCCAGTCATTCGGAGAGTTTATCGCCACTCAGCTTTTTCAACCCATCGGGATGAAAAATTCCATTGCTAACTCCAACCAATATGCGAAAGCGCCAAATATTGCAGCTGCCCATACTGTTACGGAAGGAGTACTAAAAAAAGTTGCCTATGGCAACCTGGATAATATGGCGCCTGCAGGTGCCATTGCTTCAAGTGCCTACGATATGGGGCTCTGGGCACAAACATTACTAAACAAGGGTGAACTCAACGGCAAACGAATTCTTTCTGCATCCGCGGTACAGACACCGATGGAACCTCATTCCATCCTGGGTAGTGGCGGGCATCCCTTTAACCGGGCACATTTTTATTTGTACGGGCTGGGTTGGCTCTTACAATCTTATGAAGGCAGAAAACTGGTGGAACATACCGGCGGCGTAAATGGTTTTGTTACCAGCTTTACCTTGATTCCGGAAGAAAATATCGGGATCGTTGTACTAACCAATACCGATGCGAATGGATTTTTTGAAGCAATGAAATGGGAATTGGTGGATGCCTGCCTCGGACTCCCTTTCCGCGATTATAATGCAATGGCGCTGCAACAACAGGAGCAACACGAAAAAAGAGCAAGCGCTACGCTCAAGGAAAAAAGAGATTCTATCGCATTAAAGCTTACGCCACAGCTTCCACTTTCCGCATTTGCCGGAACCTATCAGCATGAGGTTTATGGAAAAATGACCCTTCAACCCGAAAAGGGTCAGCTGGTTGCCCGCTTTGAACATCACCCGGGTCGTTTTGCAACACTCGGCTCCTTGGGCGGTAATCGTTTTTTTGCCAGCTTCAATGATCCCCTCTTCGGCAACAAAGTATGGCCTTTTAGCATCAGTGATGGTAAAGTAAAATCAGTTACCGTCACCGTTTCTGATTTTATTGAATTTACTTCTTACGAATTCTACAAACAATAGACGAATATGGAACAACTTGTACTGGGCATTGGAACCCGACTTCAACACACACAATTCGGACCCGGAGTTATAGTAGGGCTCCGGTATGCAACCTACCTGATCTCCTTTATCCACCATGGAATAAAAGAAATTGATAAAACCGATGACCAGCTGGAAGAAATCATTCCGGAAAATGTATCCGAAGAAATAGAAACGCATTCCGAAATTGAAAAATCTCTGCTTAAGATTCTTCGCTTATGGAACGGCGTTAGTGAGGTTGTTCCTCTGGGAGATCGCTGGAAAAATGGTACGATGATCCTCCAGCCGGGAGACAATTCCCTCAAGGCCAAGGAAGTTCCCATTGAGGTGTTCTTCCACAAAATCGTGATGTTGCGCGATCGCTTACGAGTAATGGAGCAACAGATCAACGCACATAAAGTGCTGACCGACGAAGAGAAGATCAACCTGCAGCAATATGTCACCCGGATCTATGGCACCCTGACCACTTTCAATGTACTATTCAGAAACAAAGAAGACTGGTTCGTTGGCGACAAAAGCTCCGATTAAACATCAGGCCTTCTTAGTGGGACAGGTATTTAATCCAAGCAGGGTATAAAGGGGGCAAAATCCTACCAGGCTGGTCAGGATAAAAACACCTCCTACAATTGCCAGGATCAATCCCAATGTGCCGGTTACAGTGCCGGAAAAATAGAGATATCCCAATACAACTGCTACCAGTACGCGGATTAGACGGTCTGTACCACCCATGTTCTTTTTCATATACTATGTTTGAACAGTGAAAATAAACTGAAATCTGCTCCGGTTTACTGATGCAGATCAGGTCGGCTAGTGAGTTTTATCCACTCCCCCAACCTAAGCATGCCACGGATTTGGTATATTAAAGGCATAATTCGCCATATGCAGCTTTCTTCCATCCCGTTCTTCCGTTTGTTGTTTACCACCATGGTTTTGCTAGCCTGGTCACTTACGCTTCCTGCGCAAAAAAACCTGCATGAGAAAAGTATAGTAGTAGACACTCATAATGATGTGCTTTCCAGTGCAACCCTGAAAGGATTGAATATTGAAGAAGACCTGAGCGGAAAAACGCATAGCGACCTGGAGCGTTTTCGAAGAGGCGGAATTGATATTCAGATCTTTTCCATTTTCTGCGACGAACGATTTGGTAAAGGCACTGCCTTTGCACACGCCCTGCGGGAAATTGATTCGCTGGATGCGATTGTAGCCCGAAATCCGCGTAAAATGATGCTGGTAAACTCTCCGGCAGACCTCCGAATGGCAGTCAGAAAGAAAAAACTGGGCGCCATGAAAGGCGTGGAAGGCGGTCATATGATAGAAGACAAAATGGAATACCTTGATAGCCTCTATAATCGGGGAGCAAGGTACCTGACACTTACCTGGAATAACTCTACTTCCTGGGCGAGTTCAGCCTGGGATGAAACCTATTACGACCGGCAGCAACCAACACCCATCGAAAAAAAGGGGCTCAATGATTTTGGTAAACAGGTCGTACGAAGAATGAATGAACTGGGCATGATGATTGACCTGAGCCATGTTGGTGAACAAACCTTCAATGATGCAATCGCCGTTTCTACCAAACCGGTAATTGTATCTCACAGTTGTGTGTATGCGCTTTGCCCTGTACCCCGGAACCTGAAAGATGAACAAATTCGCGCTATTGGAAAAAATGGCGGTGTCATCTTCCTGAATTTTTATGCGGGTTTCCTGGATAGCACCTATAACCGCAATAAAGCTGCTTTTATCAGCAAACACAAACCGGTGGTCGATTCTCTGCTTCAACAAAAAATGCCAGACTACGAAATTGACGGTTACCTTAGTAACCGGTTTCCCGAAGAAGCAGAAGCGCTCCGGCCTTCTATGAATATTTTACTCGATCACCTGGATTATATAGTTCGAATGATTGGTGTGGACCATGTCGGACTTGGCTCTGATTTTGATGGCATAGAACTGGCTCCCCAGGATCTGGATGGTGTGGAAGATATGCCGAATATCACCTCTGCATTGCTGGTGCGTGGTTACAGCAGGCAGGATATCAAAAAGATACTGGGCGGCAATTTTATACGTGTCTTCAAAGCCGTAAGTAAATGACATGAGAATTTTATGGAAGTATCTCCAGCCCTACCGGGGTTGGGTCTTTTTAGCACTCGGGCTGGCAGCACTGGCACAGGTGCTCGCCCTCTACGATCCGGTTATCTTCGGAAAAGTCATAGACACCTATGCGCTTAACCCGGAGAATCTCTCTGAAAAGGAAAGGACCAATGGTGTTATCTGGCTGCTCCTGCTTGCCATCGGCGTTGCCCTGCTAGCCCGTATTTCCTCAACCTTTAAAGACTTTGTGGTGCGCCTGGTAGTGCAGAAATTCGGCATGCAAATCTTCAATGATGGCCTTCGCCAAACCCTTCGCCTTCCTTATGACGGATTTGAAGACCAAAGCAGCGGTGAAACTCTTTCCAAGCTGCAGAAAGTGCGCACTGACACAGAACGTTTTATCAACTCCTTTATCAATATCCTGTTTTCAACCCTTGTTGGAATGGGATTTCTTATCTGGTATGCCATCACCAAACACTGGGCACTGATACCGGTATTCCTAATCGGGGTGTTATTGCTGGGCGGACTCACCTCTCTGCTTAGCCGAAAAATAAAAATGATCCAGCGCCAGGTTGTTCGCCAGACCAATATCATGAGTGGCAGTATTACCGAATCCATCAGAAACATTGAACTGGTTAAAAGTCTTGGGCTAACCTACTCGGAGATCAGGCGCCTGCGAGATAAAACGCAGCAGATCTTTGACCTCGAAATGATGAAAAACAGGAAAGTGCGTACCCTCTCCTTTTTCCAGGGAACCACACTGAACCTGCTTAAACAATCCATTCTGTTTATCCTGCTCTGGCTCATCTTCCGGAATGTATTAACTACCGGGGAACTGATTTCGATGCAGTTTATTTCCACCGCCATCATCGGACCTTTGCAGGACCTGGGCAATATTATCCTTCAATACCGGGAAGCGGAAGCCTCTCTGCAGGTATTCAACCAACTCATGATGAAAGAGCCTGAATACCGCCCCGAAGAACCGATCGATATACAGGCTATTGAAGAACTGGAATTTGACCGCGTCAGCTTCCGTCACCGGAATGCAACACAAAAGGCAGTGGATGATATCAGTTTCCGCGTTGGCCTTGGACAAACCATTGCATTTGTAGGACCATCGGGTTCCGGTAAATCCACACTGGTAAAACTGTTGGTCGGACTCTACTCACCAGTTGAAGGAGATATCCGGATTGATGGAATTTCGGTCAGGCAACTCCGTTATAACCGGGTTCGGCGGCAACTTGGCTTTGTGACACAGGAGACGCAAATGTTTTCTGGCACCATTCGCGACAATATGCTCTTTGTTAAACCGGACGCTACAGATGAACAGATCTTTGACGCGATGGAAAAAGCATCCTGCCTCAACCTGGTTACCAATTCGCCCAAAGGTCTTGATACTGTCCTCGGGGAAGGTGGCAAACGCGTTTCAGGGGGAGAAAAACAAAGACTTGCCATCGCCAGGGCACTATTACGTGAACCACGATTACTGATCTTTGATGAAGCTACTTCAGCCCTTGACTCCATCACCGAAGAAGAAATAACAGACACCATCCGGGAGATTTCTGCCACCAATAAACAGATGACCATCCTGATTGCTCACCGGCTTTCTACGATTATGCATGCCGATACCATCTTCGTGCTGGAAAAAGGAAAGATTACCGAAAAAGGCAAACACCAGGAATTACTGGAACAAAAAGGACTTTATTACGCCATGTGGAGACAGCAGATCGGTGAACGCGATCCAATTGTTCCCGTTATGGAGCTTGCCCCGGAACAGCCCGATGAAGATGTTATCAATACCGCAACAGACGATCCACTGTTGTAGCCAGTCTTGATTTCGCCAGGAAATTTTTCTCCAGCTCGAGATTAAAAGGAACCGGAGTATCAAGAGATGCACAACGCAATACAGGTGCGTCCAGCAGTTCAAAACAATGTTCCCCGATCCAGGCACTGATCTCTCCTCCAATGCCACCGGTCAGCGTATCTTCATGCAGCACAATCACTTTACCGGTACGTGTAACCGAAGCCCTAATGGCATCATAATCAAGCGGTAACAAACTTCTCAGGTCTACTATATCTATACTTAATTCCGGATGCTGATCTGCATATTCTTTTGCCCAGTGCACTGCTGCTCCATAGGTGATGATACTGAGATCGCTTCCCTCCTGCACGATCCTGGCTTTACCAATTGGAATGGTGTAATAAGCTTCAGGAACTTCTCCACTTATGCTTCTATACAACGCCTTGTGTTCAAAAAACAAAACAGGATTCGGATCCGCAAGGGAAGCTAACAACAACCCCTTCGCATCTTCCGGCGTGGAAGGATATACAATCTTTAATCCGGGTGTATGCACAAACCAGGCCTCATTACTTTGGCTATGAAAGGGACCCGCACCCACACCGGCACCTGTAGGAAGCCTTACCACCACATCGGCATGCTGCCCCCAGCGGTAGTGAATTTTAGCCAGGTTATTGACGATCTGGTTTAATCCCACACTCACAAAATCAGCAAACTGCATTTCAACCATCGACTTGAATCCTTCCAGCGAAAGCCCAAGTGCAGCGCCCAGAATGGCACTTTCACATAAGGGTGTATTTCGAACACGTTCCTTACCGAAAAGCTCCACAAATCCTTCTGTAATCTTGAAGGCCCCACCGTAATCAGCGATATCCTGGCCCATCAGCACCAGGTTGGAATGCTCTTCCATGCCGGATTTCAATCCTTCTTTAATGGCATCAATAAAGCGTATCGGTCGGGAAGTTGAAAACTGGCGTACTGTTTCAATATCTTTATCAGTTCCAACTTCAGGAACTGGTGCATACACATCTTCCAGCTCTTCGGTTGTTACCGGAACAATTGGTCCGCCCAGTTCAGCCCTTACTAATTCAGATTCTATTTCCGCTTTCATGGAAGCCTTAACCTGCTCCATATGGGAGTAGGTTAATACACCTTCCAGTAAGAGCCATTCCTCAAATTTTTTCACCGGATCTTTCTCCGCCCATTGCACAAATAATTCGGGTGGCACATATTTGGTACCGCTGGCTTCCTCATGTCCCCGCATCCGGAAGGTCATACATTCAATCAGGTAAGGTTTCTGCTCCCGGATACAATATTCACGTACCCCTTTAATAGTATCATACACCGTCAGGAGATTATTCCCATCAATACATACTCCTTCCATGCCATAACCCTTAGCCCTTTGTACCAGACTCTCGCATCTATATTGTTCAGATACCGGTGTACTGAGTCCATATCCATTGTTTTCAATGATGAAAATCACAGGCAGATCCCATACTGCAGAAACATTCAGCGCCTCATGGAAATCACCTTCACTTGTGCCACCATCACCTGTAAAACTGAGACTTACTTTATCCTCACGGCGAAGTTTATGCGCCAATGCAACTCCATCGGCGATACTCAATTGGGGTCCCAGATGCGAGATCATGCCACAGATATGATGTTCTCCTGATCCAAAATGAAAACTCCTTTCGCGTCCCTTGCTATATCCTTCTTTTTGTCCCTGCCATTGCTGGAATAATTTATGGAGCGGCATGCCACGTGTGGTAAATATACCCAGGTTACGATGCAGGGGCATAACCCATTCATCGGGCTGTAATGCCAGTGCTGCTCCAACAGAAATGGCTTCCTGACCAATTCCACTGAACCATTTGCTGATCCTGCCCTGCCGCAACAGTACCAGCATCTTCTCTTCGATCATGCGTGGCTTTAAGATTGCCAGGTAAAATCTTAAAAGGTCCTCATCGGACAAACCCTTTCGATCAAATTGCATACACTAGGATTTTCTTTCATCAGAACCCTGCAGAAGGGAGCTCGCAACAGATAACAGAATACTGAATAACAATGCCCACCAGAACCCGTCAACTTTGAAACCCTCCACGAGCCTGGCAGCAAACAATATAATTACCGCATTTATCACCAGCAGGAACAAACCCAGGGTGATGATCGTGATCGGGAAAGTCAGTATAACCAGAATTGGCTTTACCAATGTATTTAATAAGGCAAGTACCAGTGCAAGAATCAAAGCAGCAATAAAGGAGTCCATATGCACCCCAGGAAGCAAATAGGATAATCCAAATGCCACCAGCGCGGTGATCAGCAATCGGGTCAGGAAATTCATACCAGTTGTTTTGTTGAAGTTAATCAAAAAAACAAGCTCCATTTAATCCGCGCAAAGAAAGGAGTACCGGGCGTGTAATGAATTTCTGTAACCGGAGCAACCTCATTTCGCAACCGCGATTCGGTTTCAAACTGGGCTTCTCTCCATTCTGTATCAAAGAGATTTTCAACCTGTAGCCCCAATGCCCATTTGCTGCGCGTATAGTTGATTAGCAGGTCATTTACAAAATAACCCTGGGCCTGGATGGAATTGTCTTCATTAGCCGGACGATCCTTCATATACCGGTAGCGCCAGTTGAGGTCAAGCCGCTTAACCGGACTAACCGATATGCCTCCTGTACTGGTAAGTGATGGAGCCAGGGGAATAAAATCATTCCCTTTGGCTTCTTCAATCGCTCTCGCTTTTGCATAATTAATATCAGCATCCAGGTAAAGCCAGCTGAAAGGTTGGTAGCGAATCCCCAGTTCAGCACCCAGCCGACGGGTTTTGCCAGATGGTTCTACAATCGCCGCATCTCCCACATATACAAACTCCTGTTCCATATACAGGTACCAGATCGCAGGCTGCACTAATAATTTCGGATGGAGCTTAATTATAGCTCCCAGGTCTGCGCCATAGGTTGCAGGTAATATCTCCCGGCCCTGCTGTGCTACTACCACCCGTGTATCATTGGAATGGAATCCTTTGCCCATCTTCAGGTATCCCTGCCAGTTAGCATGGGGGGTGTAGACCAGGTTCAACTTTGGGCTAAGTATCGTTTTTTGTGCCGCCTGGGTACTGTACACCGGCTGCAGTTTATCTACATAGTTGAAAATAAAATGATCAAGCCGAACACCCGGAATTACCTTCCAGTGCCCCTTTCTCCACTCTGCTGATCCGTACAAAGAGGCATTGGTCTGATCAATATCGCCCAGGGCAAAATATTCCAGTACCTCTTTTCGCTGCAGGGTATGACTTAATTGAATATCTCTCACCGCATCATGCCGCAACCCCATACCGGCAGTTAAAACCCAGTCAGCCTTGTCACCAAAAAGCTGTTTGGTATAACGGTGATCCATACCGTAAATCTTTCTTTTTTCAGATTGATGAATCTGGTCGCCGTTTACAGGATCTTCCAGGAAAAAAGTAAAGTTGGAGAACAGGCTGAAATCGTACTGACTGAAATAAAAATTCGATTGCCAGTCTTCCGTATCACTGATTTTAGTACGGTATTTTGCAGCGATATTCGACCTCGAAGTATTACCACCCTCTGTTGCATCAATAGCACCCCAACGTGTAATCAGCCCAGCTCTTACTGCCCTGTCCGGGATTTGCCCAGATGCATCCCATTTTGAATTAAAAGTGGAAGCAAGCACCTGCAGACTTGATTTCTGATTGATTTGAGTATTGTATTTCGCCAAAAAATTCAGCCGGTTGAAATTTTGTGGAGCCTCAAAAGGTCCATTGGAGAAAAGATACTCCCCCGCGATATACGCATTGCTGTTTTTTTCACCTGTCTTTTCAAAAAAATTGAACATGCCGACCGTTCTCAGCGTATTGAATTGTCCGGCTTCCAGTTTCAGCAGGTTGCGATCCAGCCGATTGTGTGTGGTGAAATTTACATATCCTGCTGTGGCAAAATCTCCCTCTTCGGCATAATAGGAACCCTTCCCAAACTGAATATCCTTTATGGTTTCAGGAATCAGGTAATGTAAATCTGCATATCCCTGGCCGTGCGCATGACTGACCATGTTCACGGGCATGCCATCCGTAGTGATCCGGATATCGGTGCCATGATCAATATCAAAACCGCGCAGGAAGATCTGTTCTGCTTTTCCACCACCTGCATGTTGGCCAATAAACAATCCTGGAACTTTTCTCAGAATATCCTGAGCCGAATTAACAGGGTTGGTCTTCAAATCGATCTGCATTACCTGCTGCAACGCTCTCCGGCTGTCCTGAACCACCACCTGGCTCAGTTGAACAGGGGCTGGCAACAGGTAGATCGTTGGTTCTTTTACCAGCTGCTGATTCCATACGATTGTCTTTGGATCATACCCGATATGGGTGATGTACAAGGTATCAGTCGGTTTTGTAAGCGTAATAGTGAACCGCCCATCCAGACCGGAGTGCGTATGTACAGGCTGACCCTTAATTTGAATGGTAGCTTCTTCCAAAGGCAAATCAGTATCACGGGCGATTATTCTTCCGGAAACAATCTGCTGGGAATAGGAAGTAGCAGAGGCAAATAGAATTAAAAAAGCAACTGGAATAAAACGACCCCACATATCCTGCTGTTTAGGGCAGCAAACTTAAGGCATTCTGTTGCTGTTTTCCACTGCTATTTGGGCTGCGGCAACCGGCTTATATTTCCGGTATAGGAGATCGGCTGGCGGTTTACTGAATTGATTCGCAGATCTGCATTGCCATTTTCAAATATGATCAGATTAATGCCGGTTATATCCTGTTGATCTTTAGGCTGAATGCTAATTTCTCTCCGATTGCCCTTACCAATCGTACTGGAATAAGTAAACTCTTTCGAGGTGAATTTCATTCCACCTTCTCCACTGCCTATCGGTGCCTGGAAAGCTCTGCCGATATAAGGCAAATCAGCTTCCAGTTGATCCTTGTTTACCCGAAAGGTATAAGATCCAGTGATCAGGCGCTGCCTTCCACCCATCGGCTGCACATACTCCATATTGAATTGATAGGTTTGGTCATCAACCAGTTGCAAAACTTCCTGGGGAGTCAGTGGGGAGGGCTGCAACTTAGGGCTACAAGCTGCAACAAACCCAATTAGTACCAGGGTTTTAAGGAGCTTAAACATTTTTATTTTAAATATACGTAAGTCCGCTCACCTATCGAATCCGGAAGCCAGAATATCCGATCCGCAAACCTGCAAAGCTGGTTGCGTTAACATCTCCCGCGCCGGGTAAATAATGATAGGTCAATGAAAGATTAAGCGCTCCCTGCCTGGGAAGTCTGAATCGCATACCAGTTTCCAGGTGAGGCATAAACTGAAATCCATCATATTTAAAGGCAAATAATCCAATATCCTGGCGTTGATTCTGGTAAGCTAGCCCCAAACCGGTTTTCACAAAGGGTACCAGGTTTTCATTTGGGTCTTTGAATTCATATTGAGCAAGGAATTGCAAACCATAAATATTGGTATAGTTGGTAACGAAACCGGTATAGGTACCATCATCCCCGGGTAGTTCCAGTGTTTGTTTTCCTTTTTTATCAGGGAAATAAAACCAGGTTAAACCTCCACCCAATGATATTCTGTTATTGGTTAAGGTTTTCCGTACCTGAAATCCAACTCCAAGCGGACCCGGTTTTTCTACAAAATTTCGAAACGTTCCTGTTGGAATGGAAAATTGGTAATGGATTTCAGGCACTACCTGGGCATTTACAGATTCACTCCAAAATGCCAATCCTGCCACCAGTATTGCAATGAATTTTTTCATGTTCCTAATTTTTCAAGTAAGGAGATTGCCTGAACATCTGATCAATATTGCGACCAATCCGGGTGTTGATGGAAGCGTCGGTTCCCTCCAGCAGTCCATTAAGAATACCCACCCAAACCACAGGAAGTGTGGAATCGCGGGCTATTGAGGGTGCTGTAATATTTACCACCACAGTTCCGGTAGCATAGGAGCCACAAACAATTCCGGAGGGATATCCCCATCCCCAACCAGGGCCCCAACCCGGTGAATATGCTCCCCAGCCCGGATACCAGCCCCAGTCGCAATACCAGCAATAAGTAGCACAACTACCATATGCCTGTTCACTTACATTGGGAAGAATGACAACATCTGCGCCGGTTCCTGCACTTTCATTCAGGCGTGTCCATCCAAGTGCATTCAGGTTGGTTTCCAGGCTGCTTAGAATCTGATCATCAAACCGATGGTCAGCAGTTTCTCCGGGAGGAACAGCATGAACTACCGTATCCGGAAGAAAATACGTTCTCACGGAGCCAAAATCAAAACTGCGCTCATAGTTCGTGTAAACAACATCGTAATCGGAAACAAACTCCGGAGCTGATGGCTGGCAGGAAACACCCAGAAGAGAGAGCATCGCCAGCAGAGCAAACCGAAAGTTCAGGGATCCCTGTTTGGCTAATTTTTTCATACCCAAGGTTTATAGTTCAACAATTGAAGCTATTCCCTGGTTGAATGCGAACATCGTACCAATCCAACTTTAACGAACACACCGAAATCCCACATGACTCATGCCACTTTCAGGGGAACTTGCCTGCCGGGCACTTGGCCGGTATCGCTGGCAATAGGAATCATGGCACAAATAGGAGCCACCTTTCTGAACTCGTAAAGGCATATTGGGTTGGGATGGATCACGGCTTTCAGGCGGACCATTCGGATTATCTCTTACCTCCCCCGGTCCACAGGATTGATAGAGGTATTTATCATACCAGTCCTGGCACCATTCCCATACATTTCCAGCCATATCATACAGCCCATATCCATTCGGTGCATACTGACCAACCGGGGCAGTGCCTACGTATCCGTCGCGCTTTAAATTTTCAGCTGGAAATTTACCCTGCCAGGTATTGGCGAAGGTTTTATCATCAGTAGGTGCTTCATCTCCCCAAACAAAATTCATACCCTCCAGCCCACCGCGGGCAGCAAATTCCCATTCCGCTTCAGTTGGCAATCTCTTCCCTGCCCATTTGCAATAAGCCATGGCATCATTCCAGCTGATGTGAATCACCGGGTGCTGTTCCCGTCCTTTCAGATCAGAACCTGGACCCTCAGGGTGTTTCCAACTGGCACCATGCACCCATTTCCACCAGTTGCTAATGTCATTAAGGGGTACGTCACGAGTTGGCGGACTGAATACCATTGATCCTGCAACCAGGTCTTTGGGGTTCGGAGGAGGGGTTCCGGGAGGCAATTGAGCCATAATTTCTTCCAAAACCGGCGCTTTTTCAGCATCGGTTACATATCCGGTTGCATTAACAAATTCGGAAAACTTGGCATTGGTGACCTCCTGTTTATCCATCCAGAAGCCCTTCACTTTCACATGATGAGCAGGACCTTCTTCTTCCCAGGCCATTCGATCATTGGATCCCATCAGGAATTGGCCTCCTGGAATCCAGACCATCCCTTCCGGTGCTTCACCTGGAGCCGGGGCGCTTGCAACCTGGTATGCATTTTCAAAACTTTCCGGTTCAGAACTTCCCTTTTTTTGCAGGAACCACCAAACCAGTAAAGCTGCTATAAATGCCAGAACAGCAATTCCACCCAACTTTACAATCGTCCGCTTCATATTCCGAATGTACCAATAATTAGGGGAGACAGCATTAGATCACTACCAGTTCATAGAAGTCCTCCGGTTGCAGGTATTTCCTCGCAAGCTGCTGTAATTCCTCCGGTTGAATAGTTTTAATAGTACGAATACTCTGGTAGAAGTAATCCTCTGATAGCCCGTTTAATACGATATTCTTCCACCTGCCTATGATATGGAAAGGCCCATCGAGATCCCCCAGCGTGCTACCCATGAGATAATTTCTTACCAGTAACAACTCCTCCTCATCTACCAGTTCCTCCCGAAGCAAGGCCATCTCATTATACACTTCTTCAATCGTAGCTTCAGAAACTTCCTTGCCGGCTTCCGTACTGATCATCCAGGCGGATCGCTGGATATGATTCTGGAGATAGGAGTAAATGCCATAGGTATATCCTTTGTCTTCCCGGATATTATTCATCAGCCGGGATCCAAAAAAGCCTCCGAACAGGGCGTTGAGCACCTGGGCTCCAAAAAAATCAGGGTGGTGCCTGTTGGGGAAATCACGGGCTATGCGAATAGCACCCTGAACTCCATTCGGGTCATTGCTAATGCGATATTTTTTCTCTCCGGCCGGATGAATCGTATGCGTCGGGTACTCTACAGGCCCGCCTTGTAGGGGGAGATCCCCAATTGCAGTATCCAGGAGTTCCATAATATTCGGCGGAAGCTTACCTGCCACAAACAGGATGCATTTACCGTTCCGGTAATACTGGTCATAAAAAGCAACCAGGTCTTCCCTGGTCAGGCCAGCCAGGTCCTCAAACCGGCTATAACTTCCATAGGGATGTTCAAACCCATAGAGATATTCATCAATCAGCCGGTTGGCGACAAAATCATTTTTCTTAAGGTTTACCTCCAGTCGCTGGCGATTGTTCTGCTGGAACAATAAAATCTCCTCTTCAGGAAAAATAGCATCTGTCAGCAGCTCGCGAATAAGTGGCAGCAACTTAGGCAGGTGTTTGGTCAGGCTGTGCAGGGTAATGGAAGCGGTTTCATTGTAGCAGGTCCGGGCCAGGCTGGCACCATAATAATCAACCAGTTCATTAATGGCAAAGGCAGATTTCTGGCTGGTTCCGCTTTTCAGCAGAAAATTGGTAGCCGAAGCAACCATATGCTTTTTCTCAAAACTATTACCTGCAAAAAAGACCCATTCCACCTGGATTACTTCCTCCGCCCCGGCATTCACTGCATATAATTCCACTCCATTCTTCAATACATATTTATCGTACGGTTTCAGTTTCAGGTCAAACTCAACCGCATCTTTTATGGGAGGCGCTATTTTTCTGTTCATGATGTTGTAACGTGAGATGTGAGACGTGAGATGTGAGAAGGACTTCTGTCTCACATCTCACATCTGACGTCTCACTTTATTTACTTCTATAAAATAATGTATGACTATTCTTCTCTTCAAAAAGCTTCCGGCTCAATTCTACAAGTTGATCTGCGGTAACTGAATTGTATCGCTCGAGTTCGGTGTTCATCAGGTTGGCATCTCCCAACAATTCGTAGTAGGCAAGACTGGCCGCCCGGTTCATTACACTCATGTCTTCAAAAGCCATGGTGCTTTCGGTTTTGTTCTTCACCTTTTCCAGCTCCATAACGGATACCCCTTCCCGGATCAGTAAATCCAGCTGCGCCTGAACTGCCAGTTCTGCATCTTCCAGTCGCACTCCTTTTACCAGTTTCCCATCCACACAAATCAACCCGGCATCCGTAGAGCCGAAATGGTAACAATCGATATTGGTAAAGAGCTGTTTTTCTTTCACCAGCGACTGGTACAATCTGGAAGAGGCTCCACTGCCCAGGATATCTGTAATCAGATCCGCAACATAGTAGTCGGGATCCAGCCGGGAAGGCATATGCCAGGTTTTCAGCAATGCGTCAACAGGAACATCTGCTGTAATGTCCAGCCTGCGCGCTTCCTGCTGTTCAACTTCCTGGGGCAGGTTTCGGTTGTATTTTTCACCTGCGGGAATATCACCAAACCATTTGATAGCCAGTTCATAAACCTGTTCGGTTACCACATTTCCGGCTACCACCAGGATCGCATTGGCGGGATTATAGTGTTTTCTGAAGAACTTCTTTACATCATCCAGGCTGGCTTCTTCTACATGCTTCAGTTCCTTTCCGATGGTCATCCAGCGATAGGGGTGCTGCTCATATGCCATTTCCCTCATCTTGAACCAGATATCACCATAGGGGCGATTGATATAATGTTCCTTGAATTCCTCACAAACCACTTTACGCTGCACATCCAGGCTTTTTTTGCTGAAAGCGAGGCTTAGCATCCGGTCACTTTCCAGCCAGAACGCCGTTTCAATATTGGCGGAAGGCAACTGGCAGTAGTAATTGGTGAGATCATTGGTGGTATAGGCATTGTTTTCGCCCCCGGCTTTCTGAAGCTCATCATCGTATTCCGGAATATTGATGCTACCTCCAAACATCAGGTGTTCAAACAGGTGCGCAAATCCGGTTCGATTCGGATCCTCATCCCGCGCACCCACATCATACAACACATTCACAACTGCCATGGGAGTGCTGTTATCTTCATGCACCAGCACCCTCAATCCATTGGGCAGGACAAATCTTGAAAATTGAATCATACTGCAAACTTAAATCAAAAGACCTCATTTCTTCTTTTTGAGAATACTCCCCACTTTCATGATGAGTTCCTCCAGGTCGCCATCTGCCTGTCTCACTACCAGGAACTTCAATTTTGCCCCAGTTTGCTGCAACATGCTGCGGTATGCCTGGATATTCCTGCTCATATTATTATCAACTGCTATAATTACATCCCCAACCTTGAACCCTGCTTTTTCTGCCGGTGAACCAGGCATAATATCTGTCACGGTTACCTGTCCATCGATGAAATAAAAACCGAGGCCCGTATATGCATAATCAAACGGTTCACGAAAATGTTTGTTGGGAGTCAGGTAAATTTCCCTGCGTTCATAATTGAAAATCACATTGAACCGACGTAATAGATCATTGCCTATGAGTCCGCCCAGGTAAGGATAGGAGGTTACATTGAACTCATCTTCAAATATAAAAGTCGGGACCTTTCGAAATTTATAAGGTCCGACTCGAAACTCTTTGGTGGTGGTGATTTTCATGAATGCTTTCCCGCCCAGCCCCTCCGCCTGGGTAGTCCAGAACTTCTTTTTTTTACTGTATAAACTGCTGTCGGCAATAAAATCCTCCGTCAGCAACAGGGATAAACCAGCCCCGATATCAAAGAAAAACCGGGTATTGATTTTACGCTCCTCTTTGATCCGGTTGGTGGTAACCGGAATGGTAGCAAGGTTTGGACGAATCATAAAACCTCCCTTCGGATACCGAATCGTACCTGGTGAAAACACTGAGATTCGATTGGTATCATAATCCAGCTTTACAATGTAGCGGGATAGAAAACTATACCCGATAATACCATCAATATGTTCGCCATAGACACTTGTCAGAATCTCATAATCATTGATGTGAAAGTTCAGGCTGTCTACCGTTAATCCGGGGAAATGAAGTGTGTTATTATTGGCAAACCGGACTTTTTTTACTCCTGCAATGCCCCTGATCGTCCGGTCCGAAGCAACTGAAGGAATTTTTAATCGGGCTACCGTACTGGAATCCAGGGAAATACCACCACTGCCGGTGTCCAATATAAAATTCAAAGAATCCGGGAAATCGTTCAGCTTTGCTCTCAGGGTAACCACTCCTCCGCTATACATTCTGAAACCAAAGCTGGTTATGAGTTGTGCCGGGGGCTGGGAAAAATACTCCTGCGCCGTTACCGACTGGAAACAGGCGCAGCAGGCAATCAATAGGAGTTTAGTAAGGTAGCGCACTGAATGAATTTACAATCAATTTGAAACCGAATTCAACCGTCGGTCATAAATTATTTGAACCCATCCAACATTCACAACCTAATTTTGTTGGTCAATTGGAATAAAATCGCATCATGCAACTAGCAGAACTGTATCGCAAAGCCCTGAATTTCGAGTTTTTATCAGAAGCCGAAGGGGTCTTCCTGTTTCACCATGCACCCCTGGCTGAACTGATGCAGGTAGCCGATACCTTACGTAAAATCCAGGTGCCGCATGGAAAAGTGACCTGGATTATAGACCGGAATATGAACACCACCAATGTTTGTATCGCCAATTGTAAATTCTGTAATTTTTACCGGATTCCGGGACATGCGGAGGCTTATATCACTGATCTGGACACCTACAAAGTCAAAATTGAGGAGACCTTTAAATACGGTGGAGAACAGCTCCTGCTGCAGGGGGGCCATCACCCCGAACTTGGACTGGCCTATTATGTAGATCTGTTCAAACAGCTCAAGCAACTCTTCCCCAACCTTAAGTTGCATGCACTGGGACCGCCCGAAGTGGCCCATATCTGCAAACTGGAAAAGAAATCGCACCATGAAGTGCTCAAAGCACTAAAAGATGCAGGCATGGATTCCCTGCCGGGACCTGGAGCAGAAATTCTGGTGGACCGGGTACGGCGCCTCATCAGCAAAGGTAAATGCGGATCTCAGGAATGGCTGGATATCATGCACGAAGCGCATAAACTGAACCTGACCACTTCTGCTACCATGATGTTCGGGCATGTCGAGACCATTGAAGAACGGATGGAGCACCTGGTAAAACTGAGGGATGTGCAGGCGCGCAAGCCGGATGGAGTAAAAGGATTTATTGCCTTTATCCCCTGGACATTCCAGGATGTAGATACCTTATTAGCACGCATTCGGGGCGTACATAACCTGACTACCACAGAAGAATATATCCGGATGATTGCCCTCAGCCGCATCATGCTGCCGAATGTGAAAAACATCCAGGCCAGCTGGCTGACAGTTGGAAAGGAAGTGGCACAACTCTGCCTGCATGCAGGTGCGAATGATTTTGGCAGTATCATGATTGAAGAGAATGTAGTAAGTGCTGCAGGAGCACCGCATCGGTTTACCTACAAAAGCATTCAGGCAGCCATCCGCGAAGCCGGCTTTGAACCCCAGCTCCGTAATCAGCAATATGAATTCCGCGAAATGCCGGAACAGATACAGGAGCAGGTGATAACTTATTAGTGGAGGAAAGGAAGAATGGAAGAGGGAGGAATGGAAGAGGGAACAAAGGAGAAGGGAGACAAAGGAGAAGGGAAACGGGAAGAAGGAGGCATGGAGAATGGAAACAAAGGAGGCAGGAGATGGAAAAAGTGAAAGGTGAAAGAGGTAGGCCCCTTTCACCTTTTTCTCTTTTCACGTCTCACGTCTCACATCTCACGTCTCACTTTCTTCCCTTTCGGCCTCTTTTCTCCATCCATTCGGCCACTATTCTCTATCCACTCAGTCAATTACAACCACTCTAGCACCATTGTTTCACTACTCTTGAACCGCCAGTGAAGCACCAGTGAACCATTCTGCAACCACTCCAGTATACTCCACAGGCATGAACCATTCCAGATTAGATTAAGCTATACTCAAAGTAATTTATAGCCTCTCAATAAAATCTGGTGGCCAGATTCCCTGGTATGGTTTCAACTGCATTTTTATTGTTGCATATAGCCATCATTAACCCTATGTAATGTCACCTATAGGTAACCATAAAATTCATCAGAAATCAGTACCCCCTATTTCTTCCATTCCTCCATCTTCCCATGCTCATCCTCCATGCCTCATTCGTTTCCCTTCTCCTTCGTCTCCTGCTTCCGGTCTCCCGCCTCCTTTGCTTCCTGTTTCCTTTGTCTCCAATCTCCTTTGTCTCCAATCTCCTTTGTTCCCTCTTCCATTCCTCCCTTCTCACGTCTGACGTCTCACATCTCACGTGTCTCCTCTTCCCTACCCCTTCCACTTCAAATGCACGGATACAATATTCGAGTGTAAGGTATTACTGCGGGTATAATGTCCATATCGAAGTTCAAGACTGTTCAGGTGTTGGATTCCCAGTATGCCCCTGGGTGGAGAAAACCGGACACCTCCTCCAAAGAAATGACTGCTGAACTGGGATAAATCAAAATTACTGCTGTAAAATTCTTTACCTGGAGCATGGGTCATGTAGGGAGCAAAATAATCAATGGCCGTTTGATGATAGTACCTGTAAAAAGGCGACAATGAATAAAACGGGCTGAGCTTTATGGACGTTTCCAGACTGGCAGTATGGGCTGATAATCCCCAGGAATCTTTGTAATACCGGTAATACGATCTGAAAATAAACCGGTCCCCCGCAAAATAATTAGCTCTGAATCCAATCGGGATTTTGAATCTGCTGTCCGGTAATCGCTCCACATGTACAGTGCCATCTGTAAAGTACACCCTGTTAAACGGAAGAGAAAGATAGCCTTGTTGCTGAATGAGATCCAGCAAAAAGCTGACCTGCAGGCGCTGGTTGACAATCTGGGACCAGGACAAAGCCAGACTGTATGAATTCCTGCTGTCTCCGCCTCGCTTTAAAGGATCTGGAGAGTTGCCATCTCTTAGTTCGATGGGATAAATCAGGTTGATACGATCCATGTATACCTGGCCCTTCGCGGTGAATTCACCCATTTTATTGGCTGTCTTTTTGGACCCGTGCAGATTCGCCCCGATTGAGGTGTAATCATATTCACCACTGAAGGATAATCCTCCTCCCCACTCTGTTCCTTTCTTTTCATTCTCACGGCTGAAGGAAACGGAAGGATAAATTCGGGTATCCGCATAAGAGGCGGAGGTTACTGTCTTGGGATCAATTTTATCTGAGGAAGCAGACGTGTAGTGATCCAACCCAATATCAACTGACCAGGTTTGTTTTCGTTGCTGACGATCGAGCCGAATCAGCTTCACTTCCAGCGAATTGGACAGATCCGTTAACTTCTGGGAACCAATGCCACCGGTAACAGCAGCATGGTCACCATTCTGGTGATAATAACTGGATACCAGGTTGATCTCATCTATTTTCAGGCGGCGCTTTTGATAGGAACTATCCTGGACAGTTTGAGAAAAAGCGGCTAATAAACCAATATAGAGGCCTATTACGGTAAGGCAGATTTTTTTCATGTACTAGTTTTCTTCTTCAGTTTCTAATTGCAACCACAACCACCACCGGATTTACCGGCATTCGCACCAGAAGCACCTTCCCTGTAGGATTGAAAGCTGAGTTCTGTTTTCTCCACCTTGCGGTTTCCTAACATCATCTCCGCATCATTCAGGCGGTTCTTCTGAAACTCTTTTACCACCTGGCAGCTATTGAGTCCGGTTAGCAATAAAATACCTACTACCATTTTTTTTATCATATCAATTGAATATTTCGGGTTGTCTTTAATCGGTTAGAATCGTCAATAATGAGCGCAGCAACCTGTTTCATCTGGTTCAGCATATCCAGGCCAATTTCTGTTCCCATGATCATAACGGGAGTAGCAAGAGCATCAGAGAGTTCTGCAAACGGACTGATAATTGTTACACTTTTTATTCCACTAACAGGCATGCCTGTACGAGGGTCGATGGTGTGGGAATAACGTTTCCCATTGATCTCAACAAACTTTTCATAGTTACCGGAAGTAGCAACAGACATATCGGTAATGTTGATGTAGGAGAACAAGTGATTGGCTGCATTGGGATCAGCTATTCCGATCGTCCAGGGTTCCCCATTCTCCTGTTTACCCCAGGCAGTAAGATCACCTGAAGCGTTTACAATTCCACTGGTCACCCCTTCCTTAACAAGCACTTCTTTGGCGCGATCTGCAGCATATCCTTTTCCGATTCCACCAAAACCGATCCGCATCCCTTTTTCTTTCAGAAAAACGGTCCGGTTCAGGGGATCCACTTCAATATTTCGAAAGTTTATCAACCTCACCGATTTCCTGGCAACTGCAGCATCGGGAAGCGATTTCATGGTAAGGTCAAAATTCCAGAGTCGTTTATCAATGGATCCGTAAGACAAATCAAAGGCTCCCTGGGTAACCTCTGAAATTCGCTGGGCGCGCTGAATCAATGCGATCATTTCTCCAGATACCTCAACAGGAGTAATTCCGGCCATTTCATTGATAAGGTTTGTTTCGCTCTCCGGAAGAAAGGTGGACAGCAAACCTTCTATCCTGCTGATTTCAGCAATTGCCCGTTCGATCAGCCAGGCGGCCCTGTTTTCATCAGGTTCCAGCACAGTTATTTCAAATCGATTCCCCATCAGGCGAAGGGATCGTTTTCTCAGGTTTCCGTTTGACTGCAATAGTTTAAGATCGTTATTCATGGGTGAGGGTTCGTAATTCGCTTAAAAATCCGGTTGCTTTGTTTTCCGGGTAGCCTTCCCAGCTCTTTATCACTTTACCATTTTCATCCAACAGAAGGGTTAATGGAAAACTGCCTTTGCTGTTATAGTGCTCCGCCAATGCATCGTTTTTATGCTGCTGTTCAGCTGTAAGCTGGTTTTTTTTGGACCTGGGAAAATCAGCCCTGACCAGTACCAATTCTTTGGCAGCCAGGTCTTCAAATTCAGGGGATTGAAATACATCCTTTGTAAGCCGGATACAGGGTCCGCACCAGTCTGAGCCAGAAAAATTCAATAGTATCTGCTTGTGTTCCTGTTTTGCCTGTTGTTGAGCTTCCGAAAAATCCAGCAGCCAAACGGGAGCAATTGCCTGGGATAATAGGAGTAGGATAGAGACCAGAAAGGGCATTTTAATTTTATTTTAATGTGAATCTAATCTCATTCTAATCTCACCCATGTGATATTTCTCACATTTGAACCTGATTTTCTTGATTGTAATACAACTTTTACAGTTTTTACCACGTCTTGCTGTGCATGACAAACTCCTTTCCAAAGACACCGTCCCTGCTGATCTGCCTGGCGCTTGACCTGGTTGGATACTTTACCTACGCCATACCGGTCTTGGGTGAATTTGGCGATCTGATCTGGGCGCCGATATCAGGTTTGTTGTTTTTTAAATTATTTGGGGGATGGAAGGGAGCCCTTGGGGGATTTTTCGCTTATGCAGAAGAACTCCTGCCCTTTACAGATTTTGTACCCAGCTTTACACTTGGCTGGCTGGCGCAGCGATTCCTGTTCCGTAAACCAGAAAATGCGCTAAGGATTAATGCCCGATAATCAACTGCTTAGGCAGCAAATGGATAATTTTCAGGATTGGTGCGTTTGTTTCTGAATCGTTTGTCAAACTGTTCTACCACCAAGGCAGCGGCTCCGTAGAGTTCTGCTTCTTTATTTAAGTCGGATATTCTCAACTGGGTATGGGCAGTAAGCCGGGGTATGCAATACCTGTTCAAGGCTTGCTGAATAGGAGGAAGTAATAATTTGCCGGCAGCAGCACCTCTCCCGCTTAATACAATTTCTTCCGGATTCATAATATGTGTGAGGATGGCAATTCCTTTACCGATAATAAGAGCGATTTCGGAAATCAACTCTACTGCCAGCTGGTCTCCCCGGATCGCAGCCTGGATAATCAGCTCGAAAGCGCTGTCCATATCTTCAGGCAAGGTTTTTATGCTGGTAACACGACCCGATTCAATGCCTTCCTTTACTCTGTTAACCAGTACTTTCATGGAAGCTTCGGTTTCCAGGCAACCCATCTTCCCGCAATCGCAGAGTTTGTTGTTATTGAAGAGAGGGATATGGCTGAATTCCCCGGCGAAACCATTGTATCCCCTGAAAAGCGATCCATTTACAATCATGCCCAGGCCAATTCCCCAGGATAGATTGATGACCATTACATTGTTTTTGCCTTTGGACCCTCCCAGTTTCAATTCTGCCAGGGCAATCAAACTGGAATCATTGTCGAGGTAAACTGGTAATCCCAGCTCCTTCTGCATTCGGTCAGGAATACTTTTGCCATTGTTTTCGAAGAATGAATAATTAACTCCCGTGGTAAGATCAATAAAACCGGGCATGCCTATTCCAACACCCAGGATTTTATGAGCAGGTACTGAAATTTCCTGCAGATAGTTTTTAATCAGGCCGATCAGTTCCTCTAAAGAATCCGGGTTATCCTTTAATGGCATACTGATTCGCTTTTCATTTAATTTTTTAAAATTCTCGAGATCAACCAGTGCAATTTTGGTGGTTAACTGGTCCATAGCAATAGCAATGGCGTACATGCGCTCCGGTGCAAGTGCATATACCTGTGGCCTTCTTCCTCCTGTTGAAGGCGCAAATCCTTTCTCGAAAATCATTCCCTCCTTCACCAATTCATCCAGGACCCGGATGGTAAGAGGCAGGCTTCGCTGAATGCGATTACTGAGTTCAGAAGCAGACAGTAGTTTTCCAAAGCACAATTCTTTCAGGATCTGAGCCCTGTATACCTCAAATTTGGATGCCATAAAGGTTAGGTAGGTGGAGTTATGAATTTACTTATTGTAGTAAATATTTCAAAAACACTTGTAGAAATCTAACTGTTGAGATTTTAGGCATGGTTTTAGCGGAAGTTTAACGTTCAACTTTTCAGGGATAGCAGAAATAAGGAGAGAGAAAGTTTATTCGGTTCCGGGCATAAAAAAAGGGGTCAGAATAGACATTCAACCCCGTTTTTAAAATCCAATATCCTATGAAAAACCGTTACAATAATACTAGTTTTCTCTTATATATGCAAGTGTTTTTGAAAATTGCGTAAAAATACGTAGGGTATTTCTAGTTCTTAATCAGCTTCTCAGTTATCTTTCTACCGCTCTCTGCCTGTGTTAAAGTGATGATATACAACCCTTTATCAAGGGAAGAAACATCTACTGTCTGCAAACCTGCCTGAAGTTTCAGGTTTATCCGGACTTTTCCATTTCCATCCGACAAAATGAGATCCAGGGGCTGTTCTGAACGTACTATCAGTACATTATCTACGGGGTTAGGATAGAATTTACAGGTCATATCGCCCGCCAGATTCGCCTGCACGGTATTGGAAACATGCCTGGTCCCATCTTCCAATACCCAATTCAACCGATAAAAGTTTTTTCCTTTCATAGGTTGTTCATCTGTAAAATTGCTTTCAACTGAATCCTGTCGGATGACAGCTATGACTTCAAAAGGCCCCTCCTGAAAAGCAGCTCTCTCTAAATTCACATAACCACCTCTTTTCACGGAAGCCAGTTCCCATTTCAGCAAAATTTTGGAAGGGACCTGAATAACAGGGTCGGCTAACCGAATCGATAAAAGATTGCGAACCCCCATGGTTGGAGTGATCGGCGCGCCAGAAGTAGGCTGAGCAGTAAGAGGTAATAAACGGCAGATGATCGCCACCGTTAGAAAGGGGGTTAGTAAATGCATGGTCTTGGTCCTTGGGTTGTGGATAACTTGTTAACAATTACTATGCCGAAGAATAGCAAAGCCCATGCTTTAACAGGAATATAGCGCAAACTTTTCTACATGATCACCCACCGAAGCTTCCAGCCCAGAAAGCGAATTGCTATGGTCGCACACGATAAGAAGAAAAAAGAAATGGTGGAGTGGGCGGAGAAAAACAAAGTAATACTTGCCCGCCATGAGTTGCTCGCAACCGGTACTACAGGCAGATTGCTGGAAGATCAATTAGACCGGCCGGTTAAAAAACTACTGAGTGGTCCATTAGGTGGCGATCAGCAGATTGGAGCGATGATAGCAGATGGTGATATTGATATTCTCATTTTTTTCTGGGACCCGATGGAGGCCCAGCCGCACGACAGTGATGTAAAAGCTTTATTAAGGGTGGCCATTGCATGGAATTGTGTGGTAGCAAATGACCCCGCCACAGCCGACTTTATCATAAGTTCACCACTTATGTCTGACCACTACCAGGCAGTGATTCCCGACTATTCGGGATACCTGAAAAGAAAGATTGAAGATTAGTTCTTAGTCCCCCAGCACGGATTTGCCCTTGCGCAAAAACCAGCGGTCAAATAAAAAAGGTCCGAATGGAAGCAGGGAAGCCAGGAAAGCCAGGAAGATGCGGCCAAATTTCCATTTCAATGCCTGTCCGGCTTCAATTACCATATAACAATACCATACAAACAGGATTCCATGAACCCAGCCGACATAGGTAACTGCTTTCGGCATATCCATCATATACTTCAGGGGCATTGCCACACCCAATAATACCAGAAATGAAATCCCTTCAGCCGTTCCAATAGCCCGGAACTTTTTTACTACCGCCGGTTCCTGCATGAGTTGTGAATTTGAGACGAAGGTATGGAAGAGGAGACAAAGGGCATGGAAGAAAGGAAGAAGGAGGAGGGAGGAAGGGTGGAAGAGCACCATGCTCATCTTCCTTTCCCCCTTTCTTCCCTTCCTCCGGCTTCCCTACCTTTGCTCCATGCCTTTCCTTCTTAAATCATCCTATCAACCGGCGGGCGACCAGCCCACTGCCATCGCTCAGTTAACAGAGGGGTTGAAAGCAGGAGAAAAACACCAGACCTTACTAGGCGTGACAGGTAGTGGTAAAACCTTCACCATCGCCAATGTGATTCAGCAGGTGCAAAAACCGACCCTGGTACTCACCCACAATAAAACCCTGGTAGCCCAACTCTATGGAGAATTCAAACAATTCTTCCCGGATAACGCGGTTGGCTATTTTGTTTCCTACTACGACTACTACCAGCCGGAAGCGTATATCCCGGTTTCTGATACCTATATCGAAAAAGACCTCGCCATCAATGAAGAGCTGGATAAACTTCGCCTCCAGGCAACTTCCCAACTCTTAAGTGGCCGGAGAGATATCATCGTGGTGGCTTCTGTGAGTTGTATCTATGGTATGGGTAACCCTACCGAATTTGAAAATGGCATCGTTCGCATTCATGAAGGTCAGCTGATTTCCCGGCAGGGATTTCTGCACGCCCTGGTGAACTCCCTCTATACCCGCACGCAAACGGATTTCACAAGAGGGACCTTTCGCGTAAAAGGGGATACCGTGGATATCAACCTCCCCTACCTGGATATCGGCTACCGCATCATCTTTTTTGGCGATGAAATCGAAACCATTGAAAGCTTTGAGATAACCACCGGTAAGCGCATTGGCAAACTGGAAAACGCTGCTATCTTTCCTGCCAATCTCTACCTCGCACCCAAGGACATGATGCAACAGGTGCTCAATGAAATCCAGGATGAAATGGTTGCCCAGGTGGAGTATTTCAAAACACAGGGACGATTCATTGAAGCCCAGCGAATCAGTGAAAGAGTCAACTATGACCTGGAAATGATCCGCGAACTGGGCTATTGCAATGGGGTTGAAAACTATTCGCGATTTTTTGATCGCCGTCAGCCAGGCACCCGCCCCTTCTGCTTATTGGATTATTTCCCCAAAGACTTTCTCTGCGTAATTGATGAAAGCCATCAAACCATTCCACAGGTAAGTGGCATGTATGGCGGCGATCGCAGCAGAAAACTGAACCTGGTGGATTTTGGCTTCCGGTTGCCATCAGCACTGGATAACCGTCCGCTTAACTTCCATGAATTCGAAAGCCTGCTCAACCAGGTTATTTATGTTTCGGCTACTCCCGGTGAATATGAACTGGAACAAACAGGCGGTGTGGTAGTTGAACAGGTGGTTCGTCCGACTGGACTGCTAGACCCCCCGATTGAGGTTCGCCCCAGTATCAACCAGATTGATGACCTGCTGCATGAAATCGATCTGCGTGTTAAAAAAGGGGATCGTGTACTCGTAACCACCCTTACCAAACGCATGGCCGAGGAAATGGATAAATACCTCCAACGCATTAATATCAAATCCAAATACATTCACTCGGAAGTGGATACCCTCGACCGGGTGGAGATCCTCCGGCAACTGCGTCTGGGAGAAATCGATGTCCTGGTTGGAGTAAACCTGCTCAGGGAGGGACTGGATCTTCCTGAAGTTTCACTGGTTGCAATCCTGGATGCCGACAAGGAAGGCTTTCTTCGAAATGAGCGATCCCTCACCCAAACAGCGGGCAGGGCTGCCCGTAATGTAGACGGACTCGTCATTTTCTATGGGGATAAGATCACGGAAAGCATGCAGCGAACCATTGATGAAACCACCCGGCGCAGGGAAAAGCAAATCGCCTATAACCTGGAACACGGCATCACTCCAAGAACGGTGAAGAAATCCATAGAACAGGTAATGGCGCAAACCTCAGTGCTGGACATCAAGGGATATGATATCAAGAACCCCTATGCCATGGCACCGGATGGTGAACTGGTAGAAGTGGCGGCGGAAGACCAGGAGCAGTATAAGACCATCCCGCAAATGGAAAAAGCTATCGCCCAGACCAAAAAATCCATGGAGAAAGCTGCCCGGGATCTTGATTTCATGGAGGCAGCCCGACTTCGGGATGAAATGTTCCGCATGCAAAAGGAATTGGAAAGCATGAAGAAATAGGGTATTTTTCCAATATGATTTCCATCGCACTCTACCATTTAAAAGGTGGCGTTGGTAAGACAGCCACCTGTGTTAATCTTTCTTACCTGGCAGCGCAGGACGGTTACAAGGTGCTGTTATGGGATCTTGACCCCCAGGGCTCAACCTCCTTCTACTATAATGTGCAACCGAAAATCAAAAGCGGGACACAGAAGTTGTTTAATGAGCAACTGGACCTCGATGAACTGGTAATGGCTACCAGTTATGAAAATATTGATATCATTCCCGCTGATCTGACTGCACGAAACCTGGAAATCATCCTGGAAGAATTACGCAGTTCCAAACGACGCTTCAAGTCCATACTGAGTCAGCTGGAGAAAGACTATGATTTTGTATTTATTGATTGTCCGCCTGGCTTTTCCGTGCTCTCCGAAAATATCTTTTATGCGGCAGATATCATCCTGATGCCAACTATCCCTACCACGCTCTCGGTTCGGAGTTATGAGCTGGTGAAAGACTATTTTGCTGAAAAAAACCTGGACGAGTCCAAGTTAATGTGCTGTTTCACGATGGTAGATATCCGGAAAAATATGCACAATGAAATCATGCAGGAACTGATCCGGGATAATAAGTTTTTCCATAATTATATTCCTTATCTCTCTGATGTCGAAAAAATGGGCGTCTACCAGGCACCCTTACACGCTTTTGCGCCTTCTTCGTATGCAGCACAATGTTACAGTGATTTGTGGGAGGAGATTAAGGAGGGAATTATGGAATAGGAGACGGGAGACGGGATACAGGAGACGGGAAGGAGGGAGGAATGGAAGATGGAGGATAGGAAGATGGAGGAATGGAAGATAGGCTTTAGCGGCGCATGCGTTTAGGTCCATACCAGAGCCAGAAACCGGTGATGGTAAAACCTAACAAAGCCAATCCAGATACAGAAGTAAAAATCAGTTTAAACAGATCTCCGCCATTCAGCAGCTTCATATCTACAATAGATCCATCATGGATTTTTTCAATGAAATCGGAACGTCTTTGTTCTATTTTCAATAGCTGCCCGGTTGCACCATCCACCTGAATGCCCCAGAAATGATCGGAAAATATAAATTTAGCCACTCCTTTATCAGCCCTGAGGTCAATTTTATCCAGCTTAACAGACAAGCCGGCATATACTGAATCCTGGAGGTACCTGCAGGCCTGCTTGTATAAACTATCCATTGGCAACCAGTTCGATAATTCGCCCGAACTACCGGTAGCCGTTTCAGCCTGAATCCATTCACTGTTTTTTTTCCATCCCAACAGTAATCCGGTTATGGAAATTACCAGGAACAGAAGAAACAATGACGCACCCAGTGCGCGGTGGACTTTTCGCACGATGCGCAATACCCGCGCCTGCTCTGCTCTCTTTGAATTTACATTCATACCAACTGGCAAGTTGCACCAAAAGGATCAGATAACAATAACCCTGATTTATATTACCAATTAAGTTTATTTATCTTAGTTCCCATGCAACTGAGTTTACTACAACATGCTGCCCGCTGGCTGCTTGGAATCTTTCTGTTATTGGCAGGCATTGGTCACCTTACCTGGGCAAGGGCAGAATTCCAGGCACAGGTACCCCGCTGGCTACCCCTGGAAGCTGACCTGGTAGTGTTGCTTTCAGGATTTGTGGAAATTGGACTGGGACTTGCATTATTGTTATTAAAATCACGCCGGCAACAGGTTGGCTGGGCCGCAGCGCTTTTTTTTCTGCTCATCTTTCCCGGAAACATATCTCAATACATCAACAAAGTGGATGCATTCGGACTGAATTCTGACACCACGAGGCTTATCCGGTTATTTTTTCAACCGGTATTAATGGTATGGGCGCTATGGTGTACTGGCGCATTAACCGTCAGAAAAAAACAGCTGGCTGATTAACCAACAGCTGCGTTCAGGTACTCGACCGGATTCAAATAGAACATCTTTTTCCAACCCTGTCTTGATTTATCCGCTTTCCAGAAATAGGGAATCCAGGTTTTGATGGAATAATGCAAATGGGCAGGTTTACCCTGTGCATTACCGGTAGTGCCAACGGTTCCGATTATGCTATGGTGATTTACATAAGATCCCGTGCTGGTTTCAATAGCATCGAGATGTGCATAATAATGAAATCTCCACTTGGGTCCTAAAATCAACACTACTTTTCCCCCTTTACTTAACTCGCCCGTATACACTACAATTCCTGGTGTGGCTGCAGTCACCGTCTTTCCTTTTTTTGCGAAAATATCCACCCCTTTATGGGTGATGGAACTGCCCCATGGATAAAACCAGAAGGAATTCTGCGCATAACTGTTGCGATCGGCCCCACTAACCGGCATCCGGAAAGATTCGGGAATAAGGAAGCCTGCGACCAAAAGACATAAAATAATTAATCCACCTTTTTTCCATTTATTCATAGTACTATTCTTTCCTGCTGTTCAGCAGATCTCTTGTATTTTTTTGAACAGTGATCGCACCAAATAAACCCAGTAAAAATGCAAATGCATAAAAGCCTTTTTCACTGGGCAGTAAACTCGCATTCCACAATCCGATAATCAATAAGGCAATAGACAGCAGTGTACCAAACCAACAGAGTCCGTAGTAAATTTCTGTAACCTGAATTCCTTCCAGTTTATCGCGTACAGATTTTTGCAGAGAAACAACGGCAAACAAACCAAACATTAAAACAGTGAAATAATAACCTTTTTCATTAAGCGGCATGTCGGCTCTCCATAAGCCAATCAGGTAACCAACAACACCTGTACCCAGGGCAACCCATGATGCCCCAACAAAAGCATTGGACGGTTTTTGAGTCATATCATTCGGTTTAGGAAGGAAAAACTACTCATTAGAAAAGTTTCGTACACTATTCAGGTTCTTAATGTTTTCTCAAGATTTTAAACTGCGCTTGAAAAACAGTACTTTAGAGAAACAAGTCAACTCTTGCAGAAGCTATTATCAGGCTTACTGTTCCTCCTTTTCACCTGTATATATTCTACGGGATGGTCGCAGTTATACTTAAATGCAAAACTGCTTACAACAGCCAATGGCTTAAGTGACAATCGGATTACGGCTATTTATAAAGATGCAAGTGGTTATATCTGGATCGGAACCAAAAATGGTTTGAATAAATACAACGGTCAAAGTTTCACGATTTACAAACCATCCAGGGAAAATTCAATTTCAAACGAAATAATTAACTGCATAACCGGCGATAAAGAGGGTAATATTTGGGTTGGTACCATGAATGGGCTGAATAGATTGGATGCTGTTACCCATACCTGGACCAATTGGGTGCCCGACAGTCTTGGTAATAACGAAAACACTCTTCACAATTTTCTTATCTGGGATCTGAAATGGGATGAAAGTGGCGTACTCTGGATAGCCTGTGATATAAAGGAATTTACTTCCTACAATCCCTCTACCCGCAAATTCGAGTATTATGATTGGCCTGGATTTGTGAAAACCATTAGTGGCACCAAAACGAAAGAAGGCTATCATGCCATTCAATCCTTTGTGCAAAAGAACAGAGAGGAGTTCTGGCTGGCTTCCAATAAAGGGTTGGTTCATCTGAATACAAGCACCCGAAAATTCACCTTTGTCGGCGGGAACTATTATGCCGATATCATCGATATTCAATATGATTCAGCCAGCCAGCAGGTTTGGGTTTCGCTGGAAGGCGGACAGGTTTTTCGTTATAAAGAATCGTCCGGCAGTTATGAGGAATTGTTTCCTGAAAAAGAACCTTATCCATCCAGTTATCTTCCCAATAAACAGGAAAAAGAAATCTGGATCGCATCGGAGCAGGGGTTGCTGAAAGCAGCCATCAATACAAACACCCTTAAGCTTCACCGTAATATTCCTTCGCTTAGTTTTTCATTGCCTCCGGGGGGTGTGATTACAACCTATATCGATTCAACCGGTATTGGTTGGATTGGTACGCCGAATGGGCTGTTTATGCAGGACCTTAAATTCACCTCCTCTTCCTTTCTTCCGTTGATAGCAACTCCTGACAGGGAAGGAACCAATCGAATGGGTGGAGTTTTTTTTGATGAAGGATCCGATACCTATTATGTCTGCAGTTACGATCCTGCAGGACTATTTGTATTATCCAGAAACACAGGAGTGATCCAATTGATTTCTAAAGACAATAAGGGTAATGAGTTATCGCCCTGCTATGGGATAAAAAAACTGAAAGATCAGTTATGGCTGATAACGAGGGATCGATTGTACCGGATCAACAAGAACGATCATTCACTACAGCATTTTCCAACTCCAGTGGATGGTGAATTTCCCATATACCGCGACCTGGAACTGGACAACGAAGGTGTAATATGGATTACCTCTTTTAACAAAGGCGTACTACTATTTGATACGAAAGGCTCCCAATTTTCAAGGTTAACGGCAACTGGAGCAGAAAGGATCAACACAGCCGGTACATCCCTTGCATATGATTCCATCCAGGGTAAAATGTGGATAGGAACCTATGGGAATTACCTGGTTGAATATTCCTATAAGAATAAAACACTGCAGCCCTATTATGAAAAGAATGGATTGGTACACTATGCGAATATGAACCTGGTACATGATTTGGAAATCGATTCGCAGGGTCAGCTTTGGGTTGCAACGAATGCAGGTGGTATTTACCGACACAACCCAGACTCCGGATTTGAACAGGCTTTTAGTCCGTTTGATATGCGAAACGGATTAAAACACAATCAGTTTATAGCAATAGCCAAAGGCGAGGATTCGATTCTTTGGCTACTATCCGAAACTGGTCTTTCCTACATCAACATCCATCATCCGGATGTAGAACATCTTGTTCAAAACATCCAGTCAATTTCAACTTTCGGTTCTGATCCCAGGTATCCACACGGCGTTTTTTATAATGGCAATAACAAGGAAGTTGGTATAGCGGTGGCCGGGGGTTTGTTATTATACCACCCGCAAGCAGGAGGAGAAACAAAACGTTTTCCCCTGATCGTGAGAAAAGATAAAACTAACATACACAGCTTTAGTTTCGATGGGCTTTATTATGGAATGCAACCCCTGCACTTTGAATATCAGTTAACAGGGTTATCAGAAGTCTGGAATACAGTTGCTAGCAAACACATCGCTTTTCAAAATCTTTCACATGGCTCCTATAGTTTCAGGATCAGGGCGAAAGACAGTGATGGAAATATTATTACAACCAGTTCACCCATTAATTTCTCCATTTCTGCACCATTGTGGAAACAACCATGGTTCCTGTTTACACTACTACTAGCTGGAATCGGGGTGCTGTTTTTGATCATTGAACCCCTTCGGCAAAAAGTCAAGGATGCAAAAATTCTGAACCAGTTTGCCACCTCCCTATATGGCAAAACCAGTATAGATGATATCTTCTGGGATGTTGCTTTGAATTGTGTCCGACTGCTGGGATTTGAAGACTGCGTCATTTACCAATATGATCCTGAAAGAAAAGTAATGGTTCAGCGGGCCGCAGCCGGACCAAAAAGTCCGCATGTAGCAAGAGAAATTATCAATCACCTGGAAATACCACTGGGTAAAGGAATAGTAGGAACAGTTGCACAAACCGGTAAAGCAGAACGAATTGGAAATACTGCCCGTGATTCCCGGTACGTTGTTGATGACCAGCGTCGAAATTCAGAAATCACTATTCCTATTTGGGTAGACGGTCAGTTGTTTGGAATCATTGACTCCGAACACTCAAAGAGAAATTTTTTCAAAGCACGACACAGCAGACTTTTAAAAAACATTGCCCAGATCTGCGCAGAAAGAATCTCCAAGTATATCACGGAAGAGCGACTCAGAAGTAAAATTTCCAGGGACCTGCACGATGAAATGGGATCCACACTTACGAGTATCAATATCCTGAGTAAAGTAGCTATGTCAAGAGATGAAGAAAGGGCTGAAGTAGTGGAATATCTGCAAAAGATCAAAGATTATTCCGGGAATATGATGGAAAGTATGAGTGATATTATATGGGCCATCAATCCGGCGAATGATAGTCTTGATCAGGTATTGATCAAAATGAAGGAATTTGCTGCTGAAATGCTCGAGCCTGTTGGCATCAACTATTATTTTGATACGCGGGATTTTTCCAGGCAGGCTGCACTGAATCTTGAAGAAAGAAAAGATCTGTATCTTGTTTTTAAGGAGGCCATCAACAATATTGTTAAGTACAGTAAGGCTTCGGAAGTGAATATCGTGCTCAGGTTCGATAAAGAAGAGCTTAGCCTTACCATTACAGATAACGGGCAGGGGTTTGATTCCGCGCACATCGGTTCTGGAAATGGCATCAACAACATGAAAACCAGGGCTAAAGCTATGGGAGCGGAATTTCGGCTGGAATCCATACCCGGCACAGGAACAAGTATATTTCTGAAAAAAACAATCACCTGATCAGGGTATTTTAGGCTGGTTGGAAAAACTTAGTTTGCAGGCATCCATAACATGAAAAAATCCATTCAGATACTTATTTATGAGGATAATGTGCTTTTGAGAGAGAGCCTTAACAACCTGCTGGCACTAACCGGGGAATACGAGGTGCTGGCAAGTTTTCCCGATTGCTCTGATGTATTGAACCAGGTTCGGCAGCTTGATCCTGATGTTATCCTGATGGACATTGATTTACCCGGCATCAATGGTATTGAGGCGGTAAAGTTAATTCGCGGATTCAATCCGCAGGTTCAAATTATCATGTTAACCGTATTCGATGACAATACCCATGTGTTTGATGCCATGTATGCCGGTGCCAACGGATACCTGCTGAAAAAATACATTTCCGACAAACTGCTGCACGCTATACAGGAGGTACTGCAGGGAGGCGCACCTATGAGTCCATCGATAGCAAGAATGATCATTACCAGTTTGCAGCAGCCGACAGTGGCAGCAAAGGATTATTCACTCACCAACCGGGAAAAAGAAATTCTTCAGTTATTATCTTCCGGCAACAGTTTTAAAATGATTGCCGCCGAACTATCCATTAGTTTGGATACAGTACGCACGCATATCAAGCATATCTATGACAAATTGCACGTGCGTTCACAAATTGAAGCAGTTAGTAAAGCGATCCAGGAAAAACTGGTGAAATAAGCTACTCGTACTTTGAAAATATTCCGGAATCAAAGGCTGTCCATAAACAGGCTTTTTGTCCTGCTGCTTTCAACACATTATTCGCCCAGGTATTGCAGGTAGTAAACAGGCTATAACTACCCACCGCTTCATAAAATGCATCTGAATTCCCATAAACCGCATTGGTCACGATATGTTTGAGAGAACCGTAGGCATCTCTGTCAAAGCTTGCCAGGATGTGATTGACCAGGCGATCGTATTGTTTTCTGCTGATATGAATTTCACGACATTGTTCAGAAATATTCAGCTTCCTGTAATAGGTAGCATGAATGGCGGAGCTACTGAGTCCGAATGCTGCTTTAAAAGCAACAGAGGCCTTCAATTCTGCCCAGGTAGGTGTCTGAAGATAGAAGCCTTTATCGCCCCAGCCCATGGCAAGCCAGCCTGCGGTTGAATCTTTTCCTGCTGTATGATGGTACTTTACCAGGTTTGTCCAGTTGAACTGGTCATTTTTAGCCGGCACCACGATATCGGTATGGACTCCATTGGATAGAATGTAAATCTTTACATCTTGGCCCTGATCCGGTTCTCTGTCGATTTGGATGGAGGAAAGCACATAGGCTATTCCAAGATACAGGCCAATGAAGCAAACCAGGAAAAGTACCAGTTTGCCAATCAGTTTAATTACCCAAAGCAGCTTTGCTTTCATAACTCTTTTATCGGGATCCAGACTTCTTCTTCAGAGTCGGGATCATTGTTTTTGTAACGATCACCCAGGATTTCAAAATGGGGTCGATTGTCTAATTGGTAACCGGATCCTGGTAACCAATTTGTAAAAATGAACTGCAGGGTATTGGGAAAGCTGCTGGTATTTCCCTTGTGAATAAACACGGCATAGGTTCCCGCAGGGAGCATAAAGGGTTCAATTCCTTCCGGCAGATTTTCCAGGGACCCGACCTCTGTTAATGCCCATTTGGTGAAGGTAGTCGCAGGATCGAAATTGCTGAAATAGTTTGCCGGGTAGACCTGGAGAGAATAAAGAGCTGTTCCTATACGCTCCCGGATTTGACTCCTCAATGGCATAAAGGCTCCCCACAAACTACTGGTTTGGTTGTTGATGAGCGACATGCTGATTTGTTTGCCAGCAAGTTTCCGGGCCTCAATGGTTTCGATCCGTGAAAACATAAGGTATTAGTTCATATAATTCCTGAAAATACAGGTAGTTCCTGAATTTTTCAATTCTACCGGTTCCGGTTCGTACTTATAAAACGGGTTTTTGTACAAGAATGAGGGGAGTTAGTGTATTAAACTTTTTCCCGGACAGGCACCGCAGTACATTCGTCAGGCAGTTTGGTTTAATGAATTTTTTTTGTCGGTTGTTACAGATTCCAAGTCCTATATAACGATTGTTGACAGGATTCTCACACATGATGTTATAGATGGAAACCATGAGGCAGGTCTTTCGATGGGGTGAAGGCCTGCTTTCATTTTGCCCCTATCCTACCGGTTACCCTACCTTTCCCAACTCCTGAATTGTTTTCCTGGATGCCACTCCTTTTCTCTTAAACTCAGACGGTCTTATTCCCGTTACTTTTTTAAACTGATTTGATAAATGAGAGACCTGTTTATAATCCAATTGCTCAGCAACCTCTTTTAAGCTCTTGTTTTCTACAGCAAGCAGTTCCTTGGCTTTTTCAATTTTCAACGCGATGGCATATTGTTCAATCGTTGTACCTGTTAAGCCTGAAAAATAAGTTGCCAATTGAGCATATTCCATCTCCAGCTCTTCTGCGAGGTATGCTGAAAGATTCTGCTTGATGTTTTTCTTATTAAACACATAATCCGCGATGGTAGCTTTAATCTTATCAATCAGTACCTGCTCCGCGGAATCAACCAGCTCAAGGCCACCAGGTTCAATAGCCTGCGCAAAACTTTCCTTTTTTTCATCTGATATCAACCCCCTGATTTCAACTTCACCCAGCTCAATTCGTTTATGCTGAATACCCAGCTTGTCAAGTTCCTGCCGGACCAGTATCATACAACTTTCGCAGGCCATGTTTCGGATATATAAAATCATATCTTGGCTTTATACCCCTATTTGCAAGTTAAATACCAACAGTTGCTTCTCAGAAAATTGTAACATTTCAATAAAAACTTGTGTAATTTTTTCAACAATTTCTCTGATCCCTTGCTATTGAGTGATATAGAGAAACACAATTCTGTTTAACATTTCAAGGCTGAGTGTAAAAAATGAATTAAACGTAATTTTGACGCTGATCTATTCTTAATGCTTCATCCTCATTTACGTTCCAATACAGACATCACTCACCGGCAACTTGAAAAACAATTTATTTCAAATCTTCAATCGGTGAATAGTCCGGAAGACTATGAGGGATTCCTGAAAACTATTGCCGCCTTTCTCTTGCCAATGGAAGAGGTTCTTCATCAGTTTCCTCTAAAAACACTGATTCCGGCTATAGATGCCCGTAAGAGATCAAAAGATTTACTGGAAGATATCAGGCATTATGATAAAAACTGGGAACTGATGCAAACTGCTTCGCTTCCTCCAATTCTCACTATATATCATGCAATAGGTGCACTCTATGTGCTGGAAGGATCTACACTTGGCGGCCCGTTTATCGCAAAGATGATAAGAAAGCAAACGGGCCTTGATTCTACGCTGCTGTACTTCGAAAACTACCAGGAAAAAAGAAAAGCTATGTGGAATAAATTTCGCATGGCACTTGACCAATCTGCTTTACAACCTCATACAGAAACCATAACCGCCTCCGCGATTTGTTGTTTTACAGCTTATCAAAAGTGGTTGGAAATAAACAACAAACCTTCCTATGCAAAAAATTCAAACTCATCTATGTGATCGCGAGCTGATTCAGTTCCAGGGTAAAATACAACCGCATGGTGCTGCCCTGGTTATAGATAAAAATTCACTGGAAGTAAAACAGGCAAGTTCTACTATCAACCAGTTCTTACCACTTACTTCCGGACAGATTCTTGGTAAATCAATTCAGGGGCTGCAGCAATATATACCTTTCATTATTTCGTTTGAACATGGGAGTTATCAGCAGATAAAAAGCCTGGCTGGAGATTGTTACCTGATCTCCCATCAGACCGCAGATCATATTTTACTGGAATTTGAACCAGTTCTGAATTATGCGTATTCCTCTGAAATGATCATGGCGGATATGCTTGATTCAATGAGTACTTCAGCTTCAGTGATACAGGCCCTGGAGGCTGCTGCTCAAAAAGTAAAAATGATCAGCGGCTTTCATCGTGTGATGGTTTATATGTTTCATGAAGACGGTCATGGAGAGGTTGTTGCGGAAGTCGCGGACAAAGGACTAGACCCCTATCTTGGTCTGCATTATCCGGCATCAGACATTCCAAAGCAGGCGCGCGAACTATATAAGAAAAACCTTGTACGGCTGATTGCAGATGTGAACGCAACTGATAGCCTGCTGGAAAAAAACGAAGCAGATGACACAGGCGCTTCCATCGACCTATCAGATTCGGTCCTTCGTTCTGTATCACCCACACATATTCAATACCTTAAGAATATGGGAGTAGCCGCCAGCTTCAGTATTTCCATTGTGTCGCAGGGGGAGTTATGGGGCTTAATAGCCTGCCACCACTATACAGCAAGGCATATTGATTACCGCCAACGCCTGCATGCAAAAATGGTCGGACAGATGTTATCTTCTATTGTAAGGTACCAGGTGGAGGAAGAAAAACAACAATTACACCATTACTGGAGAGAGAATACGGCAGGACTGGTAAGACAGATGCGTCAATTCGAATCCATTGCAGAAGGCGTATCCACTGGAAGTCTTGACCTCCTATCCATCAATGGAGCAAAGGGGGCCGCGCTGATCTATGATGGACAGATTACATTGGTTGGTCAAACACCTGGAAAGGAGTTTCTCATGGAGTTATCTGAATTCCTTCAAACAGCCCCAACCAACCAGGTATTTCAAACCAATCATCTTTCTTCCATTTATCCAGCTGCCGGCTCAGCAGCTTTAACGGCTAGCGGAATGTTATGCGCACCATTGTCTACAGATCTGAAGGATTGTATACTCTGGTTCAAACCCGAATTAGAGCAGGAAATTAAATGGGCAGGAAACCCCGAGAAGGCAGTCGTTCTCAATCCCGATGGTGAAACAAGAATTGAACCACGCAGTTCCTTTGCCATTTTCATTCAGTCACTCAAGGGAAGATCTGAAAAATGGGCAACTGCTGAGTTATCCAACGCTTATAAATTACGTGAAGAGATACTGCTGCTCATTCAGGAAAAAACCAATCAGTTGAAGCGACTGAATGATGAATTAAAAAAAGCATACGAAGAACTGGACAGTTTCAGTTATACGATATCGCATGATCTGAAAACACCACTTGCCACCATCTATAATTTTGCTGAACTATTGCTGGAGGAAGATCCAAACCTGGATAACAGGTTGCTAACTGAAAAGATTAAACGAAATGCGGAGCGCATGCAGTTGATGATAAAAGAGGTATTTCGTTATACCAAGCTGGGGCGGGAGCAAATCAGCCTACAGCCGATTGATATGAAAACCTTGCTGAATCAGATCAGGGAAGACCTGCTGGATGCCTACAAGGATATACATCCTGAGTTTCAGATTGGAGAAACACCTGAAATCTATGGCGACAGCACCATGATAAGCCAGGTGTTCAGCAATCTGTTGGGCAATGCCTTGAAGTATTCATCCAAAACAGACAAGCCACTGGTTCAGGTGACAGGATCGGCGGAACAGGATGCTATTCTTTACACGGTAGTAGACAATGGTATCGGGATGGATCCAAGGCACACCGGAAACCTTTTCAATTTATTTTACAGACTGCCAGGAGCCAGTAACTACGAAGGAACAGGACTTGGATTGGCAATTGTAAAACGCATCATTGAAAAACACCAGGGGCAGTTGTGGTTTGAAACAGAACAAAATAAAGGCACCCGTTTTTACATACGGTTGAAAAAAGTGGAACAGCCGGAATTGGTTTAAGCCCGTACTTCCAATTTGTAGCCCTTGCCATGTACATTTATTAGCTGAACTGCAGGGTCCAATTCCAATTTCTTTCGAAGTTTTGAGATATACATGTCAAGACTCCGGCCAACTATAACGCCTTCATCTTCCCAAACCTCTTTTTGGAGCCTTTTGCGATCTACGAGTTCGTTGAGGGAGGCTGCAAAAATCTGAAGCAATTTTGTTTCTTTCCCTGTCAGAGAAAGGATGGTTTCTCCAAAGTGAAGCTCCTGCGCTTCAGCATGGAACTGATAATGGCCGATGGACAGGCTTCCAGGCAGGATTTCCTCCTGTATAACTTGACCTTCTTCTTTCTTGGGCATGCGCCGGACTCTTTTAAAATACAGTCCGGCCCCGATTCCAGCAGCAAGAACTATCCCAGCTATCCAGAAAGCCGTTCCTGAATTGTTATGAGGTTCCCATCGAATCAGTACCGAATATTTTCCTACTGGTTGTTCCCGACCCAGGCAGGGTATGATATTCTCCTGTTCGGACCCAATCATTGCATAACCAAATACAATTTTATTAGCAGGTTGTTCCAGTACATTTACCATGTATCGGTTGGATAACCCATGTTGCTGAATTACCTGATTGATGATATTCACCAGTGAATCGGGATGAAAAGAAATGGCTGTTTCCAGGGGAAGCAGGTATTCAGTTTCCGAAATTTTCTTGATTTCGGGCACACGGGAACTGCTATCCCCGGCTGCCTGCAACAATTTGTGTGAAACCTTCCGTAAAATGATTTCTTCCCGGGCCTTCTTATATTCAGCATTAGCGGAGTCACGGTGCATAAATGCTGCCAGTACCAATACCGGCAACAGCAATACAATCCCCCAATACAGCTTCCATTTCATATGTCAAATATATGTTTTACAGGATGCTGTAAAATTTCAAAAAATGGTTTTTACAGGTCGTTTACAATCAATTTACAGTTGGTTTACCCTATTTGACAAAATCACCTGCTAGATTGGTCCTGAATCAATTTTTCAAACTAAACAATTTCCCATGAACTCGATTTTAATTTCCCTGATCTGGTTGTTTTTGATCAATGACCAGCAGGAATTACCTCAACCGGCGGATGCTTCACCAACCAGCATCGGAGTATGGACAGGTCCTGATTTTATGAAGAAAGAACTTAAACCAGGGCCAGAAGAATTTCAGATCAGTCAATCAATTCAGTATGTTTTGCAGGATAAAACCGGGACAGTCTGGATCGCAACCGGAGAGGACGGGGTTTGCGTATTTGATGGAACTGATTTTACTTATTTTACCAAAAACGACGGACTTGCGGGCAATGCGGTTCGTACCATCCTTCAGGATAGCCAGGGGAATGTATGGATGGCAACCAACGGGGGTATCTCCCGAAAAAACAAGCAGGGTTGGACATCCTATACTACTGCAAATGGATTACCTGATAATGAGATACTTAATCTTTATCTTGATAAAAAGGGGATTCTCTGGGCCGGCACGCGCAAAGGTTTGGCGAAGTTTGAAAATGAAGCCTTTACCACCCTTCCAATGTTTCGTTCGCCCAGGAGTCCCAACGACCAGCCCATTCAAACTCCTGTCCAACTCATTTATGAAGACAATTCCGGCCAACTCTGGTTTGGAACAACCGGCTTTGGCTTGTTTAAGTTTGATGGCAAAACAATGGAGAACGTAATCAAGCCAGATTGCTAATTTTCAATACGGCGAATGAGTTCAATGCAGGATCGGCTGTTATGGTAGGGACATTTCCAGAATCCTGCTTTATCCTTTTTCAGTACCCTGCCGTCAGCATCAATTCCCCAGAACCATTCGCCGTTTTTCTTGTCCACCAGTTTTTGCCGGATAAATTTCCAGGAGTTTAGGGACCGTGTTAGCCATAATGGATCCTGGGTAAATTGCCAACCGGTATAAAAACCAACCATTGCTTCCGCCTGGGGCCACCAATGTTTTTCAGTACCCTCCCAAAGAGCACCATCACTATCCAATCCTTTAACAGCAGATTCCAGCAGACCTAAAGAGGATGTTTGGATCTGCTTTAATAAGTCCGGATCATCCAGCTGCAAGGCTGCTTCCCACAATAACCAGGCAGCTTCCACATCGTGCCCATGGGAAACAGAAGCAGATACAACTTTCCAGTTGATGTCAAAAAACAGGTATAGATTACCGTTAGCTGAATCAATTATCTTTTTTTGAAAAAGTTGCAGGAGCAGTTCTATTTGTGATTTTAACTGTTTATCCGGCCAGATTTTAAAAAAACAGGAATAGGCTTCCAGTAAATGGAGATGAGTATTCATTGATTTTGGCGCATTGAGATCTGTCTCACTCAACCGCATATCCGAAATGGGTTCCCAGCTTTGAGATAAGGCTTCTAAATAACCGCCGGATGTATTGTCGGAGAAATAGTTCTCTATAATATGAAAAAGGGCGATGGCTTTCTCTTTTGCTTCCTTCACCTGCATGACAGCAGCATATTCTGCAAGTCCGAATAATGCAAATGCTAGTCCGTATAACTGTTTTTTGGTAACAAGCGGATATCCCTGGTGATCCACGATCCAGAAATATCCGCCATGCTGTTTGTCTTCAAAAGTATGTATCAGATATTCATAGGCCTTGTCAGCAACCTGTTTATCCTCCTCTGCTTTATTCAATCCATAGGCGGCCGAAAATGCCCACAGTACTCTGGCCTGCTGAACAAGTCCTCTCTCCGCTTCCCCAAACACCTGGTTACTATTGGAAACACGACCAAAACAGGCTCCGGTATGTTTATCGATAACTACCTGCTTCCAGAAAAGAAGAATTCGATTCAATTCAATTTGAAGACTGTTTTTCCAATCTTGAATAGTGCTGTCAATTCGCATTTTCTGATCTACGCTGTTCTTTTAAAATAGTTCCAATTCGTTGCATTTCCGCATCTGTAAGGGGATAAAAATAAATCATAATCAATGCGATTACAGATCCGATTGCGGGAAGCCAGCTAAGCATTAAACGTATACCGGTTTGGGCCAATTCCTCCTGCACCTGGTTGGCCTGAAATCCAAAAGCAGCCAGCAACCAGGCTGTAAGAGCTGAACCCAGTGTCCAGCCCATCTTTTGCGACATAGAAGAAGATGAAAAGATCAGACCTGTTGCTCTCCTGCCGGTTTTCCACTCTGAATAATCTGCAATATCTGCATACATAGACCATAGCAAAGGGAATACCGTACCGGCACAGCAGCTGATCATAAATTGTAATAAAAAGATCAGTACCAGATCATGCTGCCCCATCCAGAAAAACAGTATGCTAAGCATGGATGCGATCCCCATAGCAATACTGAAGCATCGTTTTTTACCATATTTGTTTGCAATAGGGAATGCCAGCATTACCCCAATCAGATTGGCAATCTGTCCGATAACCAGGTAGAGGGTCGAAAAGTTGATGGCAATCGGACCCAGTTGAACTGCTTCCTTTTCGTGAATATAATAGCGGAAATAGTACATCGCTGCGCCATCTCTGATCGAATTGAAAATCAGGACAGCTATTCCGGCAACAACCAGAATAGCCCAGGGTCTGTTGCTGAGCAGGTCCCGAAGATCCGTTTTAAGAGTGTTTGATGTTGGCCGGATCGGTTGAACTCTTTCTTTTACCCAGGCAAAACAAAATAAGAACAGGATGACACAGAGTATTGCAATCACACCCACGGCCCATTGCCAGGCAGTTGCATTTTGAGGCATCGCAAGCTGCGTACTTCCTCCCCTGTAAGAGATCAAAGGTTCTATCAGTGCAAGTGCAACAAAGCTACCGGCAAAAGCAAAACCCATTCTAAAGGAAGCGAGGATATTTCTTTCCTTCGGGTCTTCAGAGATGACACCCAGTAAGGCAGCATAGGGCACATTGATGAAGGAATAAACCAGCATCATCAGGGAATAGGTTCCATACACATAGATCAGCAGCTGCTGCTGTGATCCAAGATTAGGCACTGTGAACGTGACGATTCCCATGATCCCGAAGGGAACAGCCAGGTATAACAGGTAAGGGCGAAAGTTTCCCCAGCGGGATTGAGTTCGGTCTGCAATCATACCTATTACCGGATCAAGCAGGGTGTCCCAAATCCGTGTTATCAGTAATAAGGTACCCACTGCTGCTGCAGGTAAACCCATTACATCGGTATAAAAAAACAGGAGATAGATTCCAAATAGTTTCCAGAACATGGAGGAAGCCATATCGCCGAATCCATAGCCGATCTTTTCTTTCAGGCTGATCTGTCCCATATCAGCCTAAGATACTGAAGCCGTAATTCAACTCAAATTATTCCGAACGCAAACTTTTTACCGGGTTCAAAACTGCCGCCCTGATGGTTTGAACACTTATAGCAATTAATGCGAGTAAGCTTAATCCCACTACCGGCCAAATAAATACGGTTAGATCCAGGTTGGTCCTGTAACTAAAATCTTCCAGCCATTTGTTGGTTGCAAACCATCCAATTGGCAGTGCTATTAAGGATGCCACGAGTACCAGTCGTAGGAAATAAGTTGCCAGCATCCAGACAATTCCCTGTACTGATGCTCCCAATACTTTTCGCACTCCTATTTCCTTGGTTCTTTGTTGTACAGAGAATGCAGATAAACCCAACAGGCCCACACAAGCCAGCAATATTGCTACCCCTGTAAAGAGTCCAATGACTTTTACGGTTTGTTGTTCTGCTTGATACATTCTGTTATAATCCTCATCCATAAAGCTGTAACTGAATGGACGATGTTTCACCAGCTCTTTCCAGGTTTTCTCCATGAAAGCAATTGTTTCAGGTAATTGTTTCCCGGATACTTTCACCAGCAGATTATTACCATAATTAGAAGGAAAAAGCACCAGGCCCTGAATAGGAGAATGCATGGAACTGAAATGAAAATCTTTGACTACGCCTTTTACAATACCTGGCCTTGATTCATCCAGGAACATTTTTTTACCAATGGCTTCCTGTGGGCTCCATCCTAACTGCTTCGCTGCAGATTCATTCAGAATAAAATGAAAATAGTTCTTTTCATTTTCCGGATGAGAAGCATCCAGCACATCCTGTCGATTGATGTCTTCACCGGCGATTAACTGAATTTCATTTGTCCGCAAATATTCCTCATCAATTGGATTGGCATAGACATTAAGTGAACTGTTTTCAGGCATGATTGCGCTGCGCATACCATATCCGCCTACAATAGAAATAGGAGCATTATAGCTTAACGAAGTGTTTTTGATTTGGGGATTCGCTTTAAGCTGATTCTTAAGCAGATCCATTTTCTCACTCACCTTGTAATCAGACTTTACAACCACCACATGATCCCGGTTGAATCCAAGTGATTTTTCATGAATAAATTTTACCTGTTTGTACATGGCAAAACTTCCTATTAAAAGGAATGCCGATATAGTAAACTGAAAAACAGTTAATGATTGTCTGACCCAGTTTCCATTGTCGCTGTTTCTGAAATTTCCTTTCAGCACTTTGATGGGTTGGAAACCTGATACTACCAGTGCCGGATAGGAGCCAGCCAATACAGCAATGAAAATCACCATACCAAGAGCAGAAAAAAGCAACATCGGATGTATCAGATCCATCATATTAAGTGACCGATTCACCAGTTCATTAAAGAGAGGCAAAAGCAAGGCAGTAGCAGCAAAACTGATTAAAAGAGCTAGTACTGATAGCACCAGCGACTCTCCAATAAACTGACTGAAAACCTGCTGGCGGGTTGCTCCTGTAACTTTGCGGATTCCAACTTCACGTGCTCTTTCAAGGGACCTTGCTGTACTCATATTGATGTAGGTAAAGCAGGCAATCAGCAATATCAGAATTGCCATCCCGCTTGCAATATAGATATAACGGATATCAGTATTCGCTACATACGCATTGTGGGGAGAATGCAGATGAACATCAAACAAAGGTTCCAGGTAATAGGTAAGCCAGATCGATGGATCATTCATTTCCTTCTCCATGAAAGGCCTGATTTTAGCCTGCAGATTGGGAAGGGAGGTATTTTCTTTTAATAACAAATAGGTCTGGTAATTCGCGTTCCAGTAAGTTTCCTCCTGAGCAGGTCCAAGAGAAGAAAAAGAACCTACCATTGAAAACCGGATCTGGGAGTTGGACGGACAATCATCTGTTATACCTGTTACGATAAAGGGTGTTTGTTGGGTGCCCACCAAAATGGTTTGTCCCACAGCATTTTGGTGAGGAAAGTATTTTTTAGCAGCAGATGCAGTCATCACCAGTTGATTGGGTGCGCCCAATACTTTATCTGGTGAACCTGCCTGCAGCCTGAAGGAGGGAAACACATGAAAAAAGGTAGAGTCGGCAAAAAGGAATTCAGGATCTTCATACAATTGATCTCCTATCTTAAGTAATCCGCTTCCAGGATACATGCGAACACCTTCTTCCACTTCAGGAAAATTTCGTTTAAACGCAGGCATCACTTTGGTACTGGTATAATTTCCGGCAACTTTTTCAGACTCTCCAAAACCGTATTCCATGATGACCCGAACAATACGGTTTCCCTTTTCCTGGAAACGGTCGAAGCTAAGTTCATGCCGGATATACATGAACATCAGCAAACAGCAGGTGAACGCAACCGTTAGTCCGGTTAGATTGATAATTGAAAACCCTTTGTGCTTTAAAAGATTTCGCACGGCAATCCGCCAGTAATTTCTGAGCATACCTATGAGTTGTACTGTTTTGCCACCAAGGGATGTGCCAATCCATTATGAAGTTGATTTTCAATTAATTATTTCTTTCATCCAGGGATGCATTGTTCGATTTCGAACACTTTCTGTCCGGTTTCGCCTGTTTCTTACGCTGCACCTGGTTCTTTGGATGGTCCCTGTTGATGGACTAAAATTTTCTAGAGGATACCTTTTAAAGTGAATTTTCACTAACGATCATTGGAAAAGTACAGCAGGCTGCTCTTAACATTTTAATAATTGAATACTGGATTATGTTGCGCCCCGAAACAACCTTATCATGAACAAAATTTTCCTCTTTGCCAGTTGTCTCCTGCTTGTATTATTTTCCAGTTGCAAAAAAGAAAAAAATGGTGAAATACCTTATGAAGGTCCATCTCCCGTTAGCCGACCGGAAGGAGATCCAACCGGCGCCCTGCAAAGTTTTCAAATCGGTGCTCAGGGTGGTGAATTCACGTCAGCGGATGGGAAATTAAAAGTGATTATTCCGGCTGGAGCAGTTTCTGAAACAATAAATTTTCAGGTTCAACCAATTACTAACACAGCAGATGCAGGCGTGGGGGGAGGATACCGGTTATTTCCACATGACCTGACTTTTGCCAAACCTGTAACGCTTGAGTTTAACTATGAAGAATTAGTAGACTCTATTGCTTCTGAAGATGTTTTGTCAATTGCTTATCAATCTGATGATGGTATCTGGCATATGGTCAGACCACACAACCTGGACAAAGTGAATAAAATGATTCAAACACCTACTACCCATTTCAGCGACTGGGTCCTGGTGACCTGGTTAAAACTTACGCCGTCTTCAGCTGAACTCAATACTTCTGAAGAGTTGTCCTTATCGGTACTAAACTTTCATCCTTATTCTGATGACCTGCTTGCCCCACTGGTAAGTTCGGATAATTCAACGCTGCCTTTAGGTGAAGGCACACCGGTGCCAGCCAGCCTGATTAAAAAATGGCAACTGACCGGTCCGGGTAAATTGTCTGGCTCCGGTAATAAAGGCAATTACACCGCACCGGCAACTGCTGCAGCTGAAACCAGTGCAACTGTTGTGGTAGAACTTAAATCAAAGGCACATCAACTCCTGCTATTGTCAAACATCAAAATACTCGGTGAAGGTATCCGCTACCGATATGGAAATGGTGAATGGCGTACGATTCCAGGCCATGTTGGTGCTACAATAGGTAATCAATCCGGATTGGCAGGAGAAGATGAAGAAGATGTACTCACTATCATCTGGAACGGAACCTCCGGAACCCATAGTTGGAATTACGAAGGTGGTAGTGTAGCTATGACCATCACCAATCAACTGCTTTCCAAATATTATGTAGCTTTTGTTGAAAATAACATTGGGGAAATAGTAAATAGTGGAGGAAACATCACTATCGACAATTGGGGGCCTGTTGGCACCCTGGTAACCGGGCGTTTTACAGTAAGTCCATCCGGCTTACGTTCTGGTTTAAGCGGACGTCAAATTGGAACTGAAGCCATTGAAGGAACTTTCCGGGTTAAACGGATAAAATAAACAGTTCCCTACCTCCCTACCCGTTGCGGCGGGTAGGGTTTATTCTGCTATTGTATAACCCACCGGAAATTCAAAATCAGTTGCTGTCAAGGCAAGCGGCTTTACGGCTGTGGCGGTGGCAATCCAGATAAACTTGTTTTTGTGATCCGTTAATTCAAATTTGAGCGTAATACCCCCTTCGGCAGCTTTCAGATACTGATTCCAGTTACCATAATTATGATTGGCAAAATTCTCCGGATTCGTCCTGACTTCCTTGCTGTAGTAATAAATGGTAGTCTGGTTATCTGTTTCCACTTTCATTATATCACATAAATAGCCTGCCACCTTTTCCTTCCTGTCTAAATAGGTCACTTCAAATTTGGAAGAGCTCGTTGATCCTGCATCAAATTTTGATGCACTCTTTTCTTTGGTGAATGAATAATACAGATTGTCTGCTCCAGTATAGAGCTGAACCCAATTACCGGATTCATTCACCGATTTATAGTTTTTATCATCAATATAGTACTCCCATTCTCTGCCCAGATAAGGTGCCAGAAGGGATGTAATATCCTTACCCTCCAGATTTTTGTACTTGTGTTTCATTTTAATCATCCCTACAAAATCCCCTGATCCGGAATGAAAGGATGTCATCATTAAAAACAATAAGGCAATAGTTCCCATCTTTTTCATAAGTAAGTTTTAATAAGGATTCGCAATATAGATTTTATCTATCTTATGATTTAATAAATAAATAAAATTGTTGAAGAAATCATCGATAATTTCGCAGTAAACCGAACGTCTAACAATTTAAGCTAAAACATATGGATACCCTCCAAAAAGTCAATGAAGAAGGCGGTTCAGCGAACCCCTCCCAGGACATTTCAAAATGTCCCTTCCACAATGGTGCAATGAAAGGCAAAGCAGGCGGAGGAACAAAAAATATCGACTGGTGGCCGAATCAGCTCCGGTTGAATATTCTCCGTCAGAATTCAAATCTCTCCAACCCAATGGGAGAATCTTTTAATTATGCGGAAGAATTTAAATCACTTGATCTGAACCAGGTTAAGCAGGACATCTATCAATTGATGACAGATTCCCAGGACTGGTGGCCTGCTGACTATGGGCATTATGGTCCATTTTTTATCCGTATGGCCTGGCACAGCGCCGGTACTTACAGAATTTATGATGGTCGCGGTGGTGCCGGATCAGGTTCTCAGCGTTTTGCACCACTGAACAGCTGGCCTGATAACGCCAACCTGGATAAGGCTCGTCTCCTCTTGTGGCCAATCAAACAGAAATATGGCAAGAAATTATCCTGGGCGGATCTGATGATCCTGGCAGGTAACTGCGCCCTGGAATCCATGGGCTTCAAACCCTTTGGTTTTGCCGGTGGACGTGAAGATATCTGGGAACCGGAAGAAGATGTGAACTGGGGTTCAGAAAGAGAGTGGGTTGCCCAACACAGGAACCCGGAAGCATTGGAAACTCCACTCGGAGCAACTGAAATGGGACTGATCTATGTTAACCCGGAAGGTCCAGATCGCAAGCCCGATCCAATCCTGGCAGCCAAGGCTATCCGGGAAACATTCGGCAGAATGGCCATGAATGATGAGGAAACAGTTGCCCTGATTGCCGGTGGTCACACATTCGGTAAAACCCACGGTGTTGCAGATCCTTCCAAATATGTTGGGAAAGAACCTGCTGCAGCATCCATTGAGGAAATGAGCATGGGATGGAAAAACAGTTATGGTACCGGAGTTGGTGCAGACACCATTACCAGTGGTATTGAAGGTGCCTGGACAACCACACCTGCCAAATGGAGCCATGACTATTTCAAACACCTGTTTGAATATGAGTGGGAACTGATTAAAGGGCCAGGGGGTGCTTACCAGTGGGAAGCCAAAAATGTAGGAGAAACCATTCCGGATGCACATATCGCCGGCAAATTCCATAAGCCATTTATGCTTACGACGGATTTGTCTATGCGTTTCGATCCGGCATATGAAAAAGTATCCCGCCGCTTTTATGAAAACCCGGATCAGTTTGCAGACGCTTTTGCACGTGCCTGGTTTAAACTGACCCATCGTGATATGGGACCTATTTCCCGTTACCTGGGACCTGAAGTTCCTTCTGAAGAGTTGATCTGGCAGGATCCTATCCCTGCTGTAAATCATCCTTTGGTAGATGATAATGATATCGCTTTCCTGAAATCCGAGATCCTGGCATCCGGACTCAGTATTGCTGAACTGGTTTCCACTGCCTGGGCATCTGCATCCACTTTCCGTGGTTCAGATAAGAGAGGTGGCGCAAATGGGGCACGCATCCGCCTGGCTCCTCAAAAAGACTGGGAAGTAAACAACCCGGCCAGATTGGCAAAAGTGCTGGATACTTTAGAAACAATCCGCGCGCGCTTCAATGGGGCTCAATCTAACGGCAAACAGATTTCCATTGCAGATATGATTGTATTGGGTGGTTCAGCTGCTATTGAAAAAGCTGCAAAAGCTGGCGGAGTAGAAGTAACTGTTCCCTTCATTCCTGGTAGAGGAGATGCTTCACAAGAACAAACAGATGTTGAATCCTTTGCAGTGCTGGAACCTGCAGCAGATGGTTTCCGCAACTTCCTGTCGCCCTATCGTGCAACTGGTGTTGCAGAAGAAATGCTCGTAGATAAAGCACAACTGCTCACTCTTACAGCACCGGAAATGACAGCTCTTGTAGGAGGTATGCGTGTACTCAATACCAATTCGGATCAAAGCAAAAGAGGTGTATTCACCAATACTCCTGAAGTGCTGACCAATGATTTCTTTGTAAATCTGCTTGACTTTGGCACTACCTGGAAAGCTGCAAACGGTTCGAAGGAGTTGTTTGAAGGTCGCGATCGCAAGACCGGTGAAATGAAATGGACTGCTACCCGTGCAGATCTGATCTTTGGATCCAACTCAGAATTGCGTGCACTGGCAGAGGTTTATGCCTGCTCAGACAGCAAGGAAAAATTTGTGCATGATTTTGTGGCTGCCTGGACAAAAGTGATGAACCTCGACCGCTTCGATTTAGGTTAATTAAGGCTCAGATATACACATGTAAAGTGGCTCGGCAACGGGCCACTTTTTTCATTTCACCGCATCATAAATCATCTTAGACAATTCTGCCAAAACTCCGGTGGCATCGGAATGTTCTTCAAATCCACGAGATAACAATACCACCACGTATTTCCGACCATCCGGCAAATACACAATGCCGGAATCATGTGCTATTTTGGTGATGGAACCACTCTTAGTGGCAGTCTTTACATCAGCCGGCAACTTAGCCGGTATAGCATCTTTGTAATACTGATCCTGAAGCACCCGGATCATATCGGCACATGCCATCTTACTAACAAAACTTCCATTTCCCAACTGTTCAAAAATCAGCATGAGGTCATAGGCAGTAGTAGTATTATTCCTTCCTGCATCAAACGCTTTCTGATCTTCAACTCCTCTTAGTACCTGGATATCATGCGCGCCTACTTCTTTCATGGTGGCCATCACATTTTTGGCACCAACCAGGTCAATCATAATATTGGTTGCCAGGTTACTGCTTTTGGTAATCATACGGTGAAGGATATCCGAAATCGGGAGTTCTTTACCAATCAGCTGATACAATTCAAATTCACTGTCATCCGCCGGACTCACACTAAACACAGACCCATCCACAATACTCTTAAAATGATTGCTCACTTTTATTTTATCATGAAGTGAAAATTTACCGGCTGCAGCCTGCTTGTAGGCTTCCATCAGTACAGGCGTTTTCATGGTACTTGCTGCATGAAAATTTTCCTTCTCATTGATAAAAAATGTTTGTCCTGTGCCCAGGTCCTTGAAGGCAATACCAAAGGAGGCCTGGGGATATTTGGCCATTTCCGCCCGCAATGACTTATCCAGTTTAACGATATCCATTTTTTTCTCTTTAATCGGTTTCAATTCCATCTCTTCAAAATCAAGGCGTGATGCCGGATCTCTAACTTCGATGCGTACCCGATCAATTGTACCATCCGCCTTCAATCCATAAGAAACATAGGCTTCCGTTGGAACACCCATATTTCTGAAGCTGGCAATAAAATTATTGTATTGGAAATAGCGCAGATCTGCTACATAATGCTCCATGTTATCAAACCGTAATACCAATGAATCGCCTTCTGATTGAATGGTTGCACGACCCAATAAGGGTTCCATAAAACTGCCGGCATATGCCTTTAAAGGCAGGGATGGTTTATCCCCCTGCGCCCTGGCAATACTAAGGTCCTTCTTCCTTGCAAGCGCACGTGCTACTGCAGAATCCTGAATACGCTTATACCCACCTAACCAGTCAAATGTTGGATTGCCCATATAATAATCCAACACATGATAGATGATTGACCAGTAGGCCGCTGTAGAAGCCTGGTTGGTTAATACCACTACGCCAAGTTTTAAGTCCGGCACCATCGCGATTTGTGATACAAATCCGGACAACGCCCCGCCATGTCCGATTACTTTATATTTTCCATAATTGTAGGAGCGAAATCCCGAAGCATAGCCCCAGAAATCAGATTGAGAAGGTGCAATCAGTGAGTCCACTCTACTAATAGGCATGGGCCGGATGATCTTCCAGAGATCAGCGGTTGCTGCTGGTGTCAGTACACGCTCCTTAAGCGGCGTTCTTCCTGAATCCAGCTGTGTTATCAGCCAGTTCGCCATATCGCTTGCGTTGGATACAATTCCACCAGCGGCATTTCCTGCATCTCCGATATTTGTTTCCCGGAAAGTTTCAACCACCCGGATATCATTATAGGAACGGGCATGTCCAAACGAAAAATTAGCTTTCTTTTTCAGGTCAGTATACCGTGCAATACTTTCCTTCATACCCACCTTTTTGAAAATGCGTTCCTGCACAAATTCTTCCCAGGGCATCCCGGCTACAGTCGATACTAGTTCACCAGCAGCCACATACAGGATATTATCATAGGCATAGGTAGTTCTGAAATCATAGCGAAGAGGAAGTTGTGGAAGTTTTTGAAGGATCTCTTTCCTGCTGTAGGTGGCAGGCGGGAACAACATGATATCCCCCGCATAGGCCTGCAATCCGCTGTGATGCACCAGTAAATCACGTACAGTCAGATTTTGTGTTACATACGGATCACTCATTTTAAACCAGGGAAGATGCTGCACCACTTTATCATCCCAACGAATTTTTCCATCCTCCACCAGTAACCCTAATGAAGTAGCTGTAAAGGCTTTACTGTTGGAGGCAATTAAAAAAAGGGTCTGATCATCTACCTTGTCACTGGTGCCCATCCGTTTTACACCATAGCCTTTTGAAAGCACAACTTTTCCATCCTTTACAATAGCAACACCCACTCCCGGCACGTTCAGGGAACTGATGACCTTGTTTATATACGCATCGATTCCGGGGGGTAAGGCTGGTTGTTTTTTCTGGCTATATGAAAACAGGGAGGCATAACAGATACCTGCCAGTAGTAGGAGCATTCTCCGGCCATTTTTCATAAAATGAGTTTTCAGTTGAACCTTATTTTTTCAATAGTTGTCGCGATAGAAATTCAGCCACCGCATTGTTCACTATGAGTTGATTATGATAGCGCATCCAGTGGTGGGTTTCATCCGGAATTACCAGGCTTTCATATGATTTACCTGTCTGCTCAAAGCGCCGAACCAGGTCCGCAGTTTCAAAAAAAGGAACATTTCCATCATCATCACCATGAATAAACAAAACAGGTGAAGTCCATTGTTTAACCCAGGAAACAGGTGAAGACTGCCAGATGATTTTTTTCGCATAAGCAGCATCGGGAGCCTGTTCTCCATCAAGTGAAGGATAGTTCTCCCGGTTGGTATGAACACCATGAATATCAACACCTGCTTTAAAAAGTTTGGAATCTCTGCCCAATGCCAAAGCAACCAGGTAACCTCCATAAGATCCACCATAGGTGCCGATGCGCGCCGGATCCACAAAGGATTGCTTTGCCAGCCAGTCACCAGCGGCTTTCACATCCAGGTATTCCGACGCTCCATAACTCCCCCAGTTAGGTGGATACTGAAACTCATATCCATACCCGATGCCTAACCGGTAATTTACAGATAGCACTACAAAACCCTGGCTTGCCAGGTATTGATTCAATGCATAGGTATTCGAGTAATAATCTCCATAATGCCAACCTAATAACATTTGCCGCTGCGGACCTCCATGTATAAAAACCACAGCTGGTTTTTTTGCCTCTTTATTTCCAGGAGGTTCGAATAATTGTCCATACACCAGTACACCATCGGAAGCCCTGAAACTCACCGATTTTGGTTCTACCAATTTGGAAACAGGAAATCCGGATGGTATTTTGGAAGCACCGACAAGATTTGCTTTTCCACCAGTAAATGGCATAACTGCAACTACCCCTGGCCGTTGGACTGTTGCACTGATAAAAGCGATATGTTGCTGATCTCCGGTGATTACAGGTAAGGCTTCAATTCCTTTACCCGGAGTTAATACTTCAACAGCTGGTTTATCTACCGGAATCTTAACCAGGTGCCTGCGATGCAGGTCATCTTTTTCAGGTCCTGTATTAGCAGCCGCCACCAACCATTTACGATCAGGGCTCAGGCGTATATGTTCCAGCATATAATTCCCCTTGGTGAGCAGCAGGGGCTCTCCTCCTTTGACGGGAATTGAATAGAGATGTGGCCATCCATCCATGAAGGAAACAAAAACAATTCGATCCTGATCAGCCCAATGCAGGTTAGTCCCGCCCTGGGTGCCAGGATAAGAACCTCGCAGTGTACCTGGAGCTGTCCAGATTTTAGTTGCTTTTCCTGTTGCCGGATCAGCCACCATGATAGACCATGCCTGGTGCCGCCGAACCGTTATGGAATCAGGACGCCCACCCCTAGCAGTACGTCTGATAAATACAACTTGTTTACCATCCGGTGACCACCTTGGTGATACATCCCTGGCAACTGCTGGTGCAATCCATTGAATGGGTTGAATGGAATCTGTATAAATGCCGATAAAAGAATGAGTGCGGCGATTTGCTACAAACAAAATACGCTTCCCACCAGGCTCATAACTGTATTGGCTAACCGAACCTTTAGTAAAGAATTTTCGAACGGGTTTAGCACTCCCGTCGATGGGACTTTCCCACAATGCTCCATTTTTCTCATACAACACAAACCGGCCTGATGGATCAATTACCGGCTCTGTTCCTTCATCCAGTACAGTTGGTTGTCCGCCTTCAAAAGGAAGACTCATCACCTGCACCTTTGGGGATGCAGGTGATGAGGAAGGATTCCTTGGTATCGTTTCATCGAAGGCTCCATAATCACCTCCGCGAACAAAAACAATCCATTTGCCGTCTGCAGAGAGGCGGATAGAACTTAGCTCCATACCCTCATCCAGATCAAAGGCTGTTCTTTTTTTCAATTCAAATTCCGGCCCTTCTGCTACATAGATATTCCTCTTCCCCTGCTCATTCAATGCCACTGCAATTCTGGAACCTGCTGCTGAAGCAGAAAGTTCAGAAGGAAACGGATAGGAAGTAACTGATTCCATAGTAAAGTCCTGTGCAAATCCAGTCAGCGACCCAACCAGGAACCCGATTACTATCAGGCCTTTTATTCTCATTACTCAATTATGGTTTGTCAAATGCCAGGCGTTCATCCAGTCCGCTTATATCAGGCACATTTGCTCCATTTCTGCTGAACTCCACATTGGGGTAAGCGAGTCGGCGAATAAACGTATTGAGTACTGCACCTTCCGGCAATTCAAAATCCTTGTAATTATAATCAAACCGACGGCCATCCACCCAGGATTCCGGATGCAGGAACATGGCAACATATTTCTCTTTGGCGATAAGTTCCAGCGTAATATTAGCTTCACCCACACTCACTGAGGATTCACTTAAATAGGCATCTCTGTCTGCTGCCGATACACCCATTTTATTCATGTGAGCAGCAATACCGGCCAGGTAGGCTGCATAAGCCCTGGGTTTGTCATCCGCCCTGAATGCCGCTTCCGCTTCAATGAACTTCATTTCAGCATAGGTTACCAAAGCCAAGGGTGCATTGCCCCTGGAATAATAACCATTTACAGAAAGATAGGATTCCTCATCATCCGTACCTGTACCTATACGGCCTGCTCCATTAGGCGTTCCCCGGTAATCACCAAATTGGGTTAAGGTTGCAATCAGTGGTAAACGCGGATCCTCTACACCAAAAGTGGTACCATCCAAAGCATCTACAAACTGCTCACTTAACCAGCCATCCAATAGCAATACGGTATTGTTGTACGCCACCTGGTTCCAGGGACTGCGACCACGGAATACTGTCATCATGGCATCATCTGTGTTAGACGCATACGCACTATTCAGTTCAGTAAGAACATTGCCCGCATTGTAGGAAGCCTTTCGCGTAAGCTGGTTCATGAACCTTGCCTTTAATGCATGCGCTGTTTTAATCCAGGCCTCTACATTACCACCATGGATCACATCACTGGCTGCATCCAGGTTCAGACTGGCACCAGTTTTTTGTAATTCTGTAATGCCTTCATCCAGCAGGTTCATAGAGGTAGCATGCAGTGCTGCCTGGTCATCGAATTTGGGAATCAATAATTCGCCTCCTTTCAATGCTTCACTGTAAGGAACATCACCAAATGCATTGATTAGCATATTGAGATTATACGCCATCATGATCTTCCCAACTCCCACATGATGATAGGCATTATCCTGGACCGCCTTGTTCAGCATTTGCTGAAGGTTCATCATGGTTGAATAGATGGCAGTCCAGGAAGTGGAATAATCTACTTCATTGTATATATCCGTATCACTTCCTTTGGCACTGGAAGCCTGGTACTGCATAAAGTAAGAAGCAGTATATCCCATCCGGTATACATTGTATCCGGTATTATAAGTATTCTGTGCAAGCAAGCCATTCAATGGAGGATCTGTAACCAGGTTTGGGTTGTCCAGTTTATCCAGGTATTTACTACACCCGGTTAATCCAATAAAAAGAAGGCCTGTATATAATAATTGATGGAATCGTTTCATGGTTACCTGTTTTAGAAATTAAGATTGAGTGAAACAAGATAACTCCGGGTAGCGGGATAGGTAAATCCGGAGAAACCATCTGCTACACTTCCGGAACTGGTTGAACTTGCTTCAGGATCAAATCCACTCCACTTGGTTTTAATCCAAAGATTGTTCCCGGTAAAAGTTACTGTCGCACCAGTCAGGAAGCCTGATTTAGTAACAATATCAGACGGAATGGAATAACCCAGGCTTAGGTTACGAAGTCGTACCCAGGAAGCATCTTCTACAAATGTTTCAGATGCACCACGGTAAATATTCCGGTAGTAACCATTGCCATAATTCACACCATCCGGACCGACTCCCTGTCCTAACCATACGGGTTTGGTATTTGGACTTCCATCTGCCAGTACTCCGTCAAACACGATAATATCATTCCGGTTCTCAGATCCTTTATGAGTAAGGAAAGCAGCAAGGAAATTAGCCAGCTGGTTGTAACGGTAAACTCCTTGTTGTGTATCAAAGAGGAAGGATAAACTCAGGCCTTTATACCGTAAAGTACTTCCAAAACTTCCAATCCATCTGGGCTGAGAATTACCAAGATATTGTTGTTTGGATGCCGGGTTTAAAACAGGGAATCCATTTGCGCCAATAACAATTGGTAAATCTTTTTCCAGGATGGCCGGGTTTTCTGTTTTATCACCATAATAACGCTGATAGGTTCTTCCAAACAGAGCTCCAACCGGATATCCAGGAATATATTTTTGAGTAACCGAAGAACTCAGGTATCCAAACTGGCTGGCAATTGCAATCTCCGTAAGTCCCGGATAAATTGACAATACCGTGTTCTTGTTGGAGGTGAAATTCACACGTGCATCCCAGGAGAAATTTCTTGTCTGAACAGGTGTTCCGGATAAACTGATTTCAACACCCTTGTTACGGATACTGCCACTATTCAAATAAATCTGATCATATCCACTGGTTACCGGCACTTTTACCGGGATAATCAAATCCTTACTGGTGTTGTTGTAATACGTGAAATCAATACCCAACCGGTTTTGCAGAAACTTCAACTCCAGGCCTCCCTCATAGGAAGTAGTAAACTCGGGACGAAGATTGGGATCTCCTGTCTGAGTAGAAAGGAAGAATGGAATCACATTGTTGTTAAGGGGTGAACCAAGATTGAATCCGGAGCTGGTTGCATAAGGAACTGCATCCTTACCAATTTTAGCAACAGATACTCTCGCCTTACCAAAGGTGAACCAATCCGGCAGATTGAATGTCTCAGAGAAGATATAACTCAAACTGGCTGACGGATAGCTGAAGGAACGATTATCCTTCGACAAGGTTGAAGTAAAGTCATTTCTGTAAGTCAGCGTCATATACAGGTAGTTCTTCCAGCTTAATGTCCAGTCTGCAAACAGACCAATAATCCGATATTCTCTTAATGAATTGGAACCGGTTACACGTTTAGCATTGTTAAGGTTATAAAAATTGGGAACTACCAGGGTATCACCATTGGCATATACAGTGGTTCTTTTGGTTGCAAACAGATCATGTCCAACTTTCAACGACGACTGTAAATGCTGACCGATTTTATTCTTGAAATTCAACATTAAGGTTGAGTTCAGAATGGTATTTCTTGCTGTGTATTCGGAAATATTTCCAAAGCCAAAATCACTGGCGGGATAAATTTCATCCGGCAACCCCATTGGGCCAGGAGATTTTGAAGTCCTCGAATCACTGTAGATATCTGCACCAAAGCGATAATTGATATCCAGCCATTTTGCAGGGGAATAAGTGAAATGTGAGTTGGTGATAATACGATCCACATTGTCTCTGTAGTCTACACCTCTCAATACATAAATGGGGTTATCATTTCCGGAACCTACAATGGTATTTTGAGTTCCGTTTTCATTGATATAATCCCAGATATCCCAGCGAGGAGAAAAGTAAGTCAGGTTTTCATTGTAACGATCTGCATTTCCCCTGCGCCCACCGGATTTAACATAGTTCACGCTGCTTCCAAATTTTACCTTTTCGGAAAGTTTGAATTCACCACCCACTTTAGCGGATATATTTTTGTAATCCGTGAACGGCATGATTCCTTCCTGGTTGAACTGGGAAAAAGTGCCGGTAAAGATGGCACGTTCTGATCCTCCGGAAATATTCAGAGAATTGCGGAAGGAGTTTCCGGTTTTGTATCCGTGTTTAAAATTATTAAAGATCTTGTCCGGATGGGTTGGATCAATTGCCTTTGCCTCTTCAATTGTAGGACCTGTAGTTGGCCAGAAGCTGCTGGGGTCATACACACCCTGCCAGCCCTGTGTATACTTGGTTTGTGTTTCAGGATACATATTGATCTCATCCACTCCGTAAGTGGAGGTAACACTTCCTCTCAGTTTACCTGCTTTACCTGATTTGGTAGTAATGATAATAGCACCCGTTGATGCTCTCAAACCATACAATGCAGTTGCAGCACCTCCTTTCAGGATATTGATGCTTTCAATATCATCGGGATTGATATCCGCAGCACGGTTACTGATTCCGTATAAAGAGCTTCCATCTGATACATCAGTAGTATTGTCTACCGGTATTCCATCAATGATAAACAAGGGCTGAAAATCACGATTCGGATCCAGTGAGTTCAAACCACGAAGAATGATCTTGGATCCCTGTCCGGGTGCACCACCTCCGGAATTGATCTGCAATCCTGCCGCCTGCCCTTGTAAAGCATTTACAATATTCGGCTGACGACTGGCAGTGAGGGCATCTCCCTTAACCTCCTGTGCAGAATAACCTAGTTCTCTTTTTTCTCTTCGGATACCCAGGGCTGTTACAGTAACTTCGGCCATGTCGGCATTATCTTCAGAAAGTTCAATAGTAATGGTAGCAATATTGTCATCTGTTACGCTTACAGTTCTTTCCTGTTTGCCATATCCAACTGCTGTAACAACAACAGTATAGGTTCCGGCTTTCAGTCCGGATAAGGAGAAACGTCCTTCCTGGTCCGCTGCTGTACCCTGGTTAACCCCCGTTACAAGGATAGATGCATTGGGAACCGGTTCTCCTTTTGTATTTACAACCCTACCGCGGATACCACCTTCAAAAGCGATCTCGGAAGGTACTGGTGCCGGTGCTTCCGGAGTAGCTACCTTTCGAATGATGATATTAGAGTTGATAACCTCGTATTTCAGACCCGTATTTTCAAACAGGGCATCCAATAACTTGTCAACAGGGATGTTTTCAGCTGCATAACTGACATTGCGCAGACTTGAAAGGTCGGCTGTCCGGAAAGAGAAAGAAAGGTCGGTTGAGCCTTCTATCTTCTTCAGGGCTGCTTTCATCGGCACATTCTTCAGGTCAATGGAAATCCGGATTTTACTCAGATCCTGCCCCGAGGAAATTTCGGCCATCAATACACCATTGATAGTCAATAAGATTGCCAGGGTCAATGCTCTCATAACTAGTACTTGAATTTTCCTGCTGCTGAATACTTGATGCAGGAACGGCATTAGGTTAAGGTCAAACGCCCTCCACCTATGCGTTTTTGAATTAAAACTCATAGTTTTGATTGGTTTAAATTTTCTCAAACAGTTTTAAGCCAGACCGCGACAGCTTGCTCCTGTAGCGGTCTTTTTGTTTTTAGCTACTACTCATGTGGTTGTCATTATTTTTTCATAATATAAATACCATTGTCAATTGCTATTTCAGTCCCGGTAAGGCGACCCAGTATCTCCAATGCATTTTCAACTCCATATTGCCTTTTCAGATTGGTTGTAACCCGAATAGCTTTCAACTCGGATGACCCAACCTGGATCTTTACATTATAAACTCTCTCCAGATCAGCCAGGATATCACCTACTGAATAGTCATCATAAACCAGGTTTCCTTCCTGCCAACCTGCAGTTTGCTCTTCCTTTACCGGCTTTTCTTTCACCTGCTGGCTTTGCTGCGCGATCACGACCTCTTTTCCTTTCGTTAAGACAGCTACCTCACGATCTACATAGTTTACCTTCACTTTGCCTCTTTTCACAGATACCGTTATTTTCTCCATATCCGGATAGGCCTTAATATTAAAGGCTGTTCCCAATACTTCAGTACTCACTTTCCCTGTATGAATGATAAAGGGTATTTTATCAGCATGCCGTACATCGAAATAAGCTTCTCCGGTTAAATAAACAACTCGTTTTTTGCTGTCAAATAGCTCCGGAAAATCCAGTTTACTGTCGGCATTTAACCAAACCTGTGTACTGTCGGGTAACAAAATGTATTTGTATTCCGATTTTTCTGTTGACTTTGAAAGAACTGTTCCTGACTGTTCAATACCATTCATAACCAACCCTTTTGCGGGGTTGCTATTTTGAGTCTGCCACCAGCTGAATGCTGCAACTACTACCATAATAGAGGCGGCTGCGGCAATTGCCGGCAATAACCATTTTCGGCGCACAGACCTTTCCGGTTCCTGCTCCTGTGTCAGGGATTTCAATACGGCTTCCATGGAATCCTGGTTTCCCTCTTGTTCCATATAGGCGAAAAGCTCGTTGAATTCCTCCCTGCTACAACTGTTATCCAGGTATTTCCTGAACAGGTGTTTAAACCTTTGATTCATTGGGATGATGTTAATGCCATCTGATAAGATGACGAAGTGGAGTTAAGATGTTCCTATTCGAGGGACAACTTTTTTTGAAGAAAACGTAAAGCAAGTGATAATTGGTTCTTAACTGTATGCTTTGAAACGGACAATTCCTCAGCAATTTCGTTGTAATTAAGTCCCTGCTCCCGACTCATTAGATACACAAGTTTGCGCTGAGGTGGTAGCTCATTTATGATCTGCTGCAATATAGTGGCTGATTCTTTTGCATCCAGTGCTGCTTCAGCAGAGGGTTGCTCATCCTGAACACGCTTCCAGAGTTTATCCTGTAAGCGTTGATCCGCTGCTACTTTTCTTAAAAAATCAATCAGGCGGTTACGTGTTACTCTGTGTAACCAGGCCTCCATGTTGCGGATTTCTTCCCACTGATCGCGAGTTTCCCAGAGTTTTATAAACACATCCTGCATAATATCGCAAGCCTGGGGCCCCGACTTTGTGACCTTTAAAGCCAGTTGGTAAACGGACTGGTTATGTTCATTGAAAATTCTTCCGAACTCCAATTCCAGTTCTCTACCAGGATTAATATACATGGTTGTTGTAGCAGCAGTCACAGCTCTATAGCAGTCTAGATTACAATGAAAATACTAAAAAAGCCCTAATGGATTTTCAGCAACACCTAATTTTTTTGTGAGATGCCTTACCTGCAAGGGTGCGATAAAAAATAATTTCAATGGTATAACAGCGAGTCTCTAGAAGAATCTTCATTCGACAAATGAATAGTTGTATATTAATAGAGTCATACCATTTGCTATATGCCAAAATCAATTTTAATTGCTGGATTCGCATTCCTGTTGTTTATCATTTCCTGCACAAACACAACAACAAAAACCGATTCTCCTATCAGTTTCAAACTCATCGAAACCGACACTTTTCATTTCAACAATTTTGTTGACTGCAACATGGCGGAAGCCTGGATCGGTGATACCTTCCGGATCTTCCCCGGAAAATATGGTGAAGATCCTGTTTGGGGTGCTGCACACGATCTAAAGTTTTCTAGTGGAAGTAATGCAGATGAAGCCTTCAGCAATCCGGCCAGCGCTTATATAGCACCCACACTGCCAGTCAATGCACCTGTTGGTCAACCCGGATTACATGGTGCTGTCTGGTTTGAAACCGTTTACCAGGATACCAAAGATCCATCCGGAAAAACTCTCTATGCTATTTACCATAACGAAAACTATCCCGAAACACTCCCTTATGATTCGGTTACTGGTGAGGGTTATATTGATCAGAAATGGCCACTGGGATTAACTGAACGTATCACACCTGCAGCAGTTTGCCGAATTGGAATTATGAAATCAACAGACGGTGGCTGGAACTGGGAAAACCGCGGCCTTTTTATAGAAGATAAACAAGCCCGCATGATTCTCAAACCACATAATACTTCTAAAACTTTTGCCGGTGGCGTGGGTGATCCTTCTGCAGTTGCAGTAGGTGATTCGATCTATTTGTTTTATGGTGAGTATGGTTACCCTGAACGTTATGACTCTGCCAGTTACGATCCAACCAAAGAATGGAGCGGACAATGTATCAGTGTAGCAAGGATTGCTATTTCCGATTTGGATCAACCACAGGGCAAAGCGCAACGATGGGGTGGCAACGGATTTACTGCAGCCTGGGATGGAACCGGAAAACCAGTTGCGTCTCTGCAGATTCCTCAAAACGCAGGTGGCGGACCCGCTTCTTCTCCAACCGGTGGTTTTCATTGGGGACCCTCCGTCTCCTGGAATGAATACCTGAACTGCTGGGTTATGCTGATGGGTAAAGTAGAAGGGCAGTCCTGGATTGGTGATGAACTCTATATCTCTTTCAACAAAAACAAAGACCTTGGTAAGGGTGATAATTCCCAGCAATGGTCCGCCCCTCAAAAACTATTGGAGAAGCCCGGACATGTACTCTGGTATCCTTCTCTCCAACCCATGAACTCGGAAGAAGACATAAAAACCAAACGCACCAGTTTGCGCCTCGGAAAAAAAGCCCGCTTGTTTTTTAAATATTCAGATCTGGGGAAATATTTCTCAACCTATGTGTTGGAGTTTGAGTGATTAACTACACCAACGCCTCATACAACACTTCTACCGGATGTTTTGCCTTGCGACCTGTACCATCCTTGATCTGGTGCCTGCAGGAAGTGCCGGGCGCTGCTATGATGGTTTCTTCTGAAGCTGCTCGTACGGATGGCAACAAAACCAGTTCACCCACCTTCATTGAAATTTCATAATGCTCTTTCTCATATCCAAAGGAGCCCGCCATTCCACAACAACCCGAAGGAATGGTTTCCACTGTATAATTTTCAGGAAGGGATAATAATTGAACAGATGAACCAACGGATGAAATTGCTTTCTGCTGACAATGACCGTGCAGCTTTACCTGCTTCTTTTCCTTAGTAAATACTTCAGGTGAAATTCTTGCCATACTGATTTCCTTCGCCAAAAACTCATCAATCATGTAAACATGTTGTGCCAATGCCTTTGCATCATCCAGCAAATCATCCTCCGCAAGATCAATATATTCATCGCGGAAGGTCAGGATGGCACTTGGTTCAATTCCAATCAGAGGAGTTTCATCACTGATTATTGGCCGTAACCTGGCAATGTTCCGGTTTGCAATTCCCTTCGCATGCCGGATCAGTCCTTTCGACATCCAGCTTCTTCCACTTTCCTCATGTTCCGGGATGATTACTTCATATCCAAGTCGCTCTAATAAAAGAATTGCCTTCTTGCCGATCTCCACATCATTGTAATTGGTGAACTCATCACAGAAAAGGTATACCCGCCTCTGGTGAGTGCCCGTCTCAGGCGTATGTGCCTCTGATTTTTTGTGTGTCTTAAACCAGCTTTTAAGTGTAGTGTCGGCAAGCGTTGGCATGGATCGCTCCAGAGCGAAACCGGCAAAATTCTTTACCCACTTACTCACTACCTTATTGGTCATGGCAAAATTATACAGTCCGGGTGCAATGGATCCCAGCTTTGCCGACAACGTAAAATTCGCGATCAGCCTGCTTCTCAATGGCACTCCATTGCTGTCATAATATTGCTGCAGGAATTCCGCCTTCAGCTTTGCCATATCGACATTCGAGGGACATTCACTTTTACAGGCCTTACAGCTCAAACAGAGATCCATCACTTCCTTGATCTCTTCATGATCAAACCGATTGGCTTTATCTGAATGGGTCAGAAACTCACGAAGGATATTTGCCCTCGCCCTTGTGGTATCTTTTTCATTTCGGGTAGCCATATACGATGGACACATCGTTCCTCCACTCAAATGTGTTTTACGACAATCTCCTGATCCATTACATTGCTCCGCGTGCTGTAATACATCCTGGTTATGATACCTGAAAACAGTTTTAAAAGCAGGTGTTTTTTGTCCGGGTGTATACCGCAACATGGTATCCATCGGTGGCGTATCCACAATCTTATTTGGATTGAAAATATTCTCCGGATCCCAAACTTTTTTGATTTCTTTCAGCAGCTGGTAATTCTTCTCCCCTACCATCTGTTTGATAAACTCTCCTCTCAATCGTCCATCACCATGTTCTCCACTTAAGGAACCCTTGTATTTTTTTACCAGGGTTGCAATCTCTTCTGCAATCACCCGGAACATTCGGTTGCCTTCTGCTGTCTTGAGATTTAGAATAGGTCTTAAATGCAATTCACCTGAGCCTGCATGTGCATAATGCACAGAGTACAGTCCATGCTTTGTAAGAATTTCATTGAACTCCCTGATGAAGGCCGGCAGATCTTCTACATCCACTGCTGTATCCTCAATAACGGGCACCGCTTTTTCATCACCCGGCAGATTGGAAAGCAGTCCCAGCCCTGCTTTGCGAAGCGTCCAGATTTTTTTTGTATCTGCACCAAACAATAAGGGAAAATGATAACCTAATCCTGCAGCACGCATTTCAGCTTCACAGGCGGCTGCATCGGTTTCAATTTCTTCTTTTGAATTCCTGGCAAACTCCACCACCAGGATCGCACCCGGATCACCCTGCACGAAAAAGCGATTCTGCATTTGTTCGCGGTTCTGCTTGGTACATTCCAGTATATAATGATCAATCAGTTCACTTGCACTCGGACGATACTTCAATGCAATCAGGTTGGCTCGCAGGGATTCATCAATCGTATTAAAATGAACACAAAGCAACCCAATTTCCCTGGGAGGAAGTGGTACTACGTTGAGCTTGATTTCTGTCAGAAAGGCCAGGGTTCCTTCTGAACCGGCAATCAGTGAGCAGAAATTAAAATCCGGCTGACCGGCAGTAAAAGGGGCTGTATCCAGTAACAGATCTACTGCATAGCCTGTATTTCTTCGTTCTACCGTCTTTTTGGGAAACTCTCTGCGGATTTCTTCCTGGTTGTTATAATCACTCAATAAACTGCGAACTCTTCTGTAAATCTGGTTCTCCAAATTATCGCCTTCGCATTTGGCATGAAATTCATCCAGGTTGAGCGCTTTGAACTCAGCTTCTGATCCATCACTCAGGATAGCTTTTACTTCCAGTAAATGCTCCCTTGTACTGCGATAAACTACAGAATTGGAACCACAGGAGTTATTGCCTACCATACCTCCGATCATCGCCCGGTTGGCAGTACTGGTTTCCGGACCAAAAAACAGGCCATGCGGCTTAAGGAACAGGTTTAACTCATCCCTGATTACACCAGGTTGAACCCGAACCCATCCTTCTTCCTTATTTAATTCCAGGATCTTAGTAAACGTACGGGATACATCCACCACGATACCTGATCCCACCACCTGGCCAGCAAGAGAGGTTCCTGCTGTCCTTGGAATAAGGGATGTTTTATGTTTTCTCGCAAATGCGATCAATGTTTTGATATCCTGCTCATGCTTTGGGATAGCCACCGCCAGTGGCATTTCACGGTAAGCAGAAGCATCCGTCGCATACAGGGTACGCATCGCAGCATCATAATACAACTCACCTTCTAATTGTCGGCCCAGTTGCTGCAGTTCTTGGATCATGTCGATTGGTTTGCTTGCGGCGCTAATTTACGACATTCTCCTTCGAGCTGGTACTTATCTGACAAGGTACCGCCTGCCTTTGACAGTTTTAAATTCCACGATCCGATCCTGGTTTTGTGAAGAGGCCAGGGTTGTTCCGGATTCACTGGTGATTCGTTTTCCTTTTGGCAGCCAGATTTTACAGGTTCCTCCGATTTTGGAAAGGACTTCCGCACTTAACAGGCGACCTTTCTCCCAGGATATATCAACCTCAAATCCATTCCGGGCGCTTAGTCCTTTCACTGTACCCGTTTCCCAATCGGGATGGGTAGGAAGCGCAGGTAAAAACCGGATGGCAGTTTCCTTTCCATGACTTTGCAGCAGCATTTCAGCCATTCCTGCTGTACCCCCAAAATTTCCGTCAATCTGAAAGGGTGGATGGGCGCAAAACAGATTGGCATAGACTCCACCTCCGCTCGTCATATTGGTACCCAGGCTGGTTGCCGGACTCAATAACCCCCTCACCAATTGATTGGCATGATCACCATCTCCGAGTCGCGCCCAAAAGGCAATCTTCCAGGCCTTACTCCAGCCGGTTCCATCATCGCCCCGCTGTTCCAGTGTTTTACCGGAAGCAGCAGCCAGTTCGGGCGTTGCCCAGGGAGTGATTTCATCAAAGGGATGGAGACCATAAAGATGTGAAATATGACGATGCTTCGGCTCACCATCTTTCCAATCATCCAGCCATTCATTCAGGTCACCGGCTGCTCCAACTTTATTGGGTGCCAGTCGGGGTATCAGGGCTTCCAGTTCTTTTCTAAACCCTTCATCAGTCTTCAATATCGCTGCTGATTGAACACAGGCATTGAATAATTCACGGGTAATCTGCATATCCATGGTAGGCCCCATTACCGTATAACCTGTAAATCCATTTGGCATTATATAAGCATGTTCCGGTGAATTGGATGGAGCTGTTACCAGGTACCCGTGCCTTGGTGATTCAATTAAAATAGATTGAAGGAATTGAGCCGCTCCTTTCAAAACAGGATAGTATTCACGTAAAAAGGAGGTATCCCTGGTGAATCGAAAATGTTCCCAGATATGTTCACAAAGCCAGGCTCCGCCAGTAAGAGTAGATCCCCATGAAGCTCCTTCTCCAGGTGATGTATATAACCAGGGATTTGAAATTACATGTGCTGTCCAGCCATTGGCATTGTAATAGGCTTTTGCTGTTTTCTGACCATTCGGAACCAGTGCTTTTGTGAAACGAAACAGTGGATCTGCCAGATCCGCAAGGTTGGTTGTCTCAGCCAGCCAGTAATTCATCTGGATATTGATATTAAGATGGTAATCTCCATTCCAGGGTGTTTGGTATTCCTCTGCCCATAAACCCTGCAAATTCGCAGGAAGTGATCCAGGTCTGGAGGAGGAAATCAACAGATAACGCCCAAAATTATAATACAGCACTGGCAGGGTTGGATCTACCCGCTGAAGCCGAACACCCTGTTTTGGCTCATGTGAAGCTGCTGCATAACGTTCGAGTCGTTGTTGAGTACTTAAATGCAATACTTCCGGATTTTCCGGCATGGACCATTGGTTGCGTTGATAATAACCGGAATAAACAGCTCTGTTTTTTTCAAGTGCTGAATTATAGTTGAGATTTGTTTTCAGATAAGACAGAGCAGCTGGTAATGGATCTGTTCCTGTAATTCCAAACTTCGCATAATCATAATCAGTAGCTGCTGAGATTTTGATAATCAGTTCATCTGCATTTTCAACACTCAATACTGGGCGATTTCCCATAGTTGTTTGCCGTATTGAACCACCAATGATTTCAGGTTGCACCACTGCAGCGAATCGCAATCCCTTATCTTTTCCACTAGGCAATTGTCCTTCCATTAACAGCATACTTCCTGATACCCTGGATATAGCATTCTCTTTTCTGGTTAAATCCAGCGAAAGGTTTATCGCACCGGGTTTTGAACTATGAATTCTTACCCAGAGAATATCATTTGTAAAATCAGCCCAGCATACTTCGGTAATAGTTGCGCTATCGCGGGTATAACGGGTACGTGCAACTGCAGTTGTAAGATCAAGTTCGCGACTATAAGCAGTAACTGGTTTTGTCGTGTCTTTCCAGGTTAGTAGAAGGTCGCCCAATATCTGATAAGCGCCATACTTTTGATTGGCGCCACTTCCGGATCCGGAGCCCGGACCTTTTGCAATAAACTCTTTCATTAACAATGCCTGGGCTTCTTTATTCCTACCTGCCTTTAAGTGCTCCTGAATGGTTTTGAGGTATTGGTGTGCGTTTTCCCGGTCTGCATCCTGCGGGCCACCAGACCACATGGATATTTCATTCAGTACCAATCGCTCCCTGTTTGGGTTTCCAAATTGCATTAGTCCCATACGACCATTGCCTAGCGGAGCACTTTCTGTAAAGTTTTTCGCAGGCTGGTCAAATCGAATGTTATGGGCGGTTGAAGTAGTAGCTACCGTTTGAGTGAAGCCAGCAAAGGGTGATGCCACCAGGATAGCGAAGGCTAAGACAGGGAAAAATTTAAACATATGGAAACAATTGACCTTAAAGATATTTGTACCCTTATTATTTGATTTGGAAATTTTCGCCTTTTTCGTCCTGAATCTTCACCGATACAGAAAAATCCAAAAAGGCTTCTTAACAAATCACTAGGGATTGATGCCATTTTACAAGCCTATATTCGCAGGGAATGATTTATTACTTCTCAACGTTCAAGGACTTTAATACAAATACCCCGATTGGCGACTGCTAGTCGGGGATTTATCCTTTGACAGGATCTTTTGTGATCCGTTTTCTTTCCTTTAAAAACAAATAGAATGCAATGGGAATACCTGGCCTTTGCCGTTTTGGCAATTGGCCTGGTGGTGCTATATCACCACCTCGACGCAACTCAACTGGTTCGCAAAGCCTCGTACTGGAAGAGAAAAATCAATATGCTCAAACAGTTCGAAGAATTGAGTCTCGAACAATACGAATAACTTAAAACAATACATATGAAACAAGCTGTTAAGCCGTCAACCAACGGAAGGACCCCTTTATTGCATCCACTTCCAATTGTTCTCTTAAAAGATGATGTGGTCTTGATTGAATATTTGATGTCACATCATCCGCAATGGCCTGAAATTGAAACATTAAAGAAAAAAATTCAAGCTGCTACCGTTTTAGATGGAATCAATTTTCCCAATGGTGTTGCACGAATTCAATCTACCATCTTATTGCGCGATCAGGTGGCGAAACAGAATATTAGTTATCGGTTAAACTTACCGGAATCGGGTGCAACTGCTATACATAGTGATAATGTGTTTCGTCCAATGGGGGCTGCATTGTGGGGTATGCAATCCGGAGACGAACTCATCTGGTCAACTCCCAAAGGGAACCGTTACTATTTTATTCTATCCGTGGTGAACCCGGTTGATTCCTTTTAATTTTTTTAAGGATCGTTTCGAAATAACGGGTGCAATAGAGGAAGATGTTTCCAGGCTATACGAAGGTGTATAGCCCAACATTGCAGGGGAAGGGCCTTTCCAACGGCTCTTCCTCCCTGCAATCCTTATCTGACCTTTATCAGGATGGATAGTAAGTGTAGTGTAAAGCGCTGATTCGTAAGGACAGGTGCTGGCAATCCAGGGATATTGCAGGTGGACATCAGTATCGTAACTCTCATGTTTAAAATTACCGCCTACCCAGAAATAAGAGGCTGAATTAATATGTACATAGGGTATATCATCCACGAGATAAACTGCATCCAAATGAGTATGCCCATTTATACAGAGCAGTACTTTTTCTTTGTGCTGGTTTATTATGCCCTGAACTTCAATAGCATTATCAATTGCCATTACGCCTCCCAGTGGCTGATGTGATAGAATTATAACCGGCTGATTTGCTGCATTTAATTGTTGTTGCAGCCAGCTCGTTTGTTCTGCATTAATAAAAGACGGATATCCGCCCTGATAGGAGGGAGAGCCTTTATCATTTCCATCAAGAACCAGGAATAAGATTCCATTCAAAGTTACTGCATAATAACGGTGTGGCATACCCCACACTTTGATACATTCTTCAATGGTATGCCCATTATCAGTATCATGGTTCCCGATCACATGATATGCTTTAGAATGTGCATTTCTATAGGCTTCAATAACTCCTTTATTTTTGTCAGCCGGATAAGCAAAATCGCCTAGCTGAAATAACGCATCCGGTTTCTCTTTTTTCATAGAGTGCAGAAAAGAATACAGCCGTTGTGCTCCATCATGCATGATATCCTGGTGTAAATCAGCAATCAGGCCAATGCTTGTTGTAGTTCCCAGGCTTTTTACAGCAGCCATTGCAGCTGTTGGTATCGAAAGAGCAAAACCAGCCAGCATACTGTTCTCCAGGAAGCTCCTGCGTGAATATATCTTTGCCATATTATTTTGTTTATTGCAATTCCAATAATCGCATTTTACTTTCTCCGATAAGGGATTGTGCAGATTGCTTTTCCAGCTTCGCTATTTCAATTTTGTTAAGCAACTGTTTAAGCTGAATAAGTTTTTCCTGCTGGTTAGACTTCGACCATTCCTCCTTTAGTATCCTGATTTTTTCAAAATCCTGAATGCCTTCAACCAGTTTTTCAAATCGGATACTGCTTGAAGGCCCCGGATAAATCTGGTAAGTATCACCAGCGGGCCAGGCGGTATATCGACTGTCGAGAAAAGGATCTCTGGTCCAGCTATTATAAGCCCATCGTAAATATCCAGTGAAGCCCTTAGCCTGTGCAAACCATCCCAGGAATACATGTTCGGCCGGGGGCGAGAAAGTAAAACCATTCGGAAATGCTTCGGTGCAACAGGTATAAAAAGTAGATGGCCGTTTTTCATCTATTCTGCGATGCAAAATTGTACTGTCCAGGCTCCATCTTGAAGCAACACAATAATCGAAAATTTCCCTTTCGATTTCCGGATGATAATCCCCAGCCAACGCAATTTTCCATGAAGCATCAATCGATTTTAAAAGAGCAATGGCTGTTTTCATAGCAGGCATAGGGCGTTCATCCATGGCAATGGAAGTAATGTCAAACCAGTTTTTTTGCTTCAGATGATTGGTAAAAGCTTCCAGCATAGGTTTCCAGGTTGCAACGTAAGCAGGGGTGTTTATTTCAGTTGCAATACTGGTATCCCGCTGCGTTGACTCATCATAATAACGAACCATCATTTTCCAGGGAATCATGGAATAACAATTAATCCGTTTGTTTATACCGCAGTTCATTACAAATTCTACATATTCATCAAATCTGGAAAAATCATAAGACCAGCCCCCGTCGGTTTTTTTTATCCATCTGATCAATGAAGGAAAATCATCAAAAGTCTGATGCCCCCATGGCTCGTGTACAATGGATGTTGTGATATTTTTTTGTCCGGCTGCTGCCAGTTGTTCATAATAAGGCCGCATCTTTTCATAGTGCGCTGAAGACCACAAAGGAACATTGTGAACACGGGCAATGGCTGCCGGATGTTGCCAAAGATCAAGATCAAAGGTCCAGTCAGATGGTGGTGGTAAGGTCCTCGTATTGACAGTCAATTCAAGATCCAGTTTTACATTATTGCTGGTATTTACAGCAGCCTGGTAAATACCAGGTTGTGCATCTTGTGGTACTTGAATGCTAATCCAGAAATAGGCCAGACTGTCTGCTGATAGAACAGGTTCAGTAATCGGAATAAGGGGATCAGTTACAGTTGAAGTATAAAAAGCTGAAGAGTCCGGACGGTATCCGCATCCGCTACGATATTCATCTGTTAATACAAACGTTATCTGTCGAACTGATATATTGGATGCAGTAATCTCATCCCCATTTTCATTCACTAATGGAGAAACTTCCAGTGAAAATCTATTCTTTTCCTTTCCGACCTTTGATTTCATTACTACCTGTACATGCACACGTTCCCCTTTCCATGCATTTAACCGATATGTTGGTTTCAGCAGTTTTTCTGAAAACAAAGTCGAAGCAAGTATAACCTGACCATTCTTCAGAATTGGGTTGTTTGTGGAATCCCAGGGACCTGGAACTGACTCTACCAGCCGGATATCAGAAGAAAAAAATCCAGCCTCACCGCGTGGTGAGCAGCCTGCCAGAAACAGTAGGAATAAACTGCTGATAGTTAGTGATCGCAAGGAGATTAGGAGGTTCATAAAAATTCCCATTAGTTGAGAAAAGAAAGATACCCTCAATAATTGTAAAACCCCTTGTTTCCAGACCAATTGACGCAAACGTTTGTCATAAAAAAAACCGGCTCGCCATAGCGAAACCGGTTATACTCAAGGTAGCACATCCGTACTCAATGAGCACGAATTTGGCTTATTGATTCAGCTTGATTTCGCCGACATCAACAGTAGCACCTTCCGCAACTTCAACACCATCCTTGGCCGTATTCTTATAAGGGGCAACAGCCTCAATTACAATCTGATAAGTACCTGCTTTGAGGTTTTTAAGCTCAAAAGTTCCGTTTGCAACAGGTGCTTTTACTGTGTCAGATGTGGATAAAGCCCAAGCCTGGGTAGCGCCTTCGGCAGGACTTACGGTACCTTTCACAGTTGCTGTATTGACATCTTTAAAAGAAAACAGGCTTACTGTTGCGATTCCCAGTGCCATTGCGGTCATTTGTAACTTTTTCATACTACTGATTTTTAAATTGGATAAATGAATTGTTTGATAACAGATAAGTAAATCCAATCATTGTGCCAGAATTATCCCATTAAAATGTTAATGCCTACTATAAGTCTCCCGAAATACTTTACAGATCTGCATTTCAGCTGCGTGGAATGATTATTGATAAACAGAATTAAAGAATTGAAATTATTATTTCAAAAGATTATTTATTGCGTAGAAAAAATTATTTCGATTGGGTTCTAATGTAATTTTTTTCCACAGTTTTTGATGCTGTCGAAACGATCTGATTCAGACCTTAAATAGAAGGTTTTTTTGTCTAAATCACGGTTTATGATTAGCCCTAAATAGAAATTAAAAAGGAAATTATTACAGAATTTAATTTGAGGTATATTAATATAATATATTAAATTTACTCAATTAAATTTCTCCTAAACCGTGGGTAAGGCAACTTTAAACCTGGCAGTTAGCCGGATTTTCAGACAAAATCAAATTTTAGTCCTGCATGGACCCGTTTTAGTTGGTAAAAGAGTTTTGGCGGAGCAAATCGCAAAACAGTTGCGCAAGAAGATTTTGATCCTGGATTTATCAAAATCAATGGATCGGCGCAGAATCATTCATCCGGATTTATTTTTTTCTGCTCACAGCAAAGAATTGATTTTTATTGAAGCCATTGATTGTATGCCGTCAATTTTGGTGGATATAAAAAAATTTACATCCAGATTCAAAAATCAACCAAAATTCATTTTATCAACAGATTTTAGATTTCAGACGGTTTTCAGATTTTTCCAGGTTCCAAAAAAATTTATTCTCCAGGAGGTTTTTCCTGGCTCACTACTTTCGCTTAAGTTCAACAAATCAGAAGTTATTTGGCAGCATTGGCTGAAAGGTGGTTTTCCAGGTTTTTTGTCTGCCCCTTCTAATCGGGTGATGGGAAATCGTGCAGAACGGATTCTTGACCAAATTGTTTCCGCTGATTCGGTTCCTTTAGTCGGACATCAGCTTGATAGAAACAAAATAAGAAGATGTCTTGAACTGATTGCTCAACTGAACGGAAGTATTTTAAATTTTCAGGTGCTTGCCAGAGCAATGGGTATATCAGGTCCAACGGTGCTGAGGTATATACAATTTCTGGAAGCCTCATTTTTTATTCGGTTGCTTCCAGCATTACCAGGAGAAAACAAAAAGCGTTTGGCAAAAGCACCTAAGATTTATATCCGGGATGCAGGAATCCTGCACCATTTATTGGGTATCCAATCATTACGTGCATTGAGTAAGTCCACCTGTCAGGCCGGCTCCTGGGAAGGATATGTTATCGAGGAAATTGCCAAAATCCTTCCAGATAAATACCAGATGTATTACTACCGCACCCAACATGCCGCTGAAATTCAACTTGTTATAACTAAAAAAGAAAAATTTTCAGCTGGCAGCGAAAAGCCAGCTATTGCTGTTTTGATTCAAACGGGCAGTATTCCCGTGATTAACAGGGCACTAAAAAATTGTTTGTCGGATCTGCCCACAAGAAAAAACTACATAGTACAGGTAAATCACAACGAAGAGCGTGGATCTACAGATTTGCCTTCCGATAGTCTTGCCACCATTAATTGTTCCCTGATATCCCTGGCCGATCTCCTGCAAAAACTTTCCCTCTTACGCTGAGTGGCAATGTTTTCCCTTGCGGCGCTGCTCTTTTTCATAACCCTATCTTTGTTATATGGACAAAAGACTTTTTCTGCTCGATGCGATGGCCCTTATTTTCAGAGCCTATTATGCACTCATCCGCAGTCCGCGTATCACCAGCCAGGGTAAAAACACCAATGCTCAATTCGGTTTTACCAATGCTTTACTGGAACTTATAAATAACCGGCACCCCACTCATTTGGCGGTATGTTTTGATACCCAGGCCCCTACTGAACGTCATACTGATTTCACCGACTATAAGGCCAATCGCCAGGAAGCTCCTGAGGACCTGCTTCTTGCCATTCCTGATATCAAGCGAATTATTCGAGGTTTTAATATCCCCGTTGTAGAGCTTGATGGTTATGAAGCAGATGATGTGGTAGGCACACTATCCAAACAGGCGGCTGCTGCTGGCTATGAAGTATTCATGGTAACACCCGATAAAGATTATGGTCAGTTGGTTTCTGAAAAAATCAAAATATACAAACCAGGCTACCAGGGTGGAGATATTGAGATTTTAGGTCCTGAAGAAGTATGTTCAAAATGGAATATCCGTTCCGTTGACCAGGTAATTGACATGCTTGGATTGATGGGTGACGCAGTTGATAATATACCAGGTATTGCAGGTGTTGGTGAAAAAACCGCTTCCAAGCTGTTAAATGAATATGGTACACTTGAAAACATTCTGGCCAACGCAGATTCAATAAAAGGTGCTTTGGGTGAAAAAGTGCGGAACGGAAAAGAATCCGCCATCCTTTCGAAAAAACTGGCAACCATTATCACCAATGTCCCGGTTGAATTTCATGAAGAAGACTTCCGGTTGAAAGACTGGAACCGGGAAGCGCTGAAAGAAATCTTCACTGAATTGGAATTTAAAACAGTTGCCAAACGCATTCTTGGTGAAGATATACAAGTTGTTACACAGGCAAACCAATCTGTTCAAACTGATTTATTTGGCAATGCATTTGCTACGCCAAATAATGGCGCAGGTAAGATAAATTCTGAAAAATCAGATGATTCTGACAGCAATTCCAGCCATTTTGTTGAAAAAAACATCCAAAATACCCCTCATCAATATGAACTGGTGGAAGGTTCCGATGCTATTGAGGCCTTGATTAAATTATTATCCGCAGAACCAGAAATCTGCTTTGATACCGAAACAACCAGCCTGGACGCAAACGACGCCGAACTGGTAGGCCTCTCATTTTCAGTTAAGCCTCATACCGGTTATTACGTTCCCTGTCCGTCTGACCAGGTCAAAACAAAAAGTATTCTGAACCAGTTCAATCCTCTTTTCAGGGATCTGGCCAAAACATGGGTGGGCCAAAACATCAAATACGATTTACTTATCCTGAAATGGTATGGTTACGAACTCAGCGGTAAGCTATTTGACACCATGCTGGCGCACTATGTCATCGAACCGGAAGGAAAGCGTGGTATGGACCTGCTAAGTGCCAAATACCTGGGTTATGAAACGGTTCCTATTGAAGAGCTGATCGGTAAAAAAGGCAAGAACCAGGGAAATATGAGGGATGTTGAGCTGGAGAAAATCAAGGAATATGCAGCCGAGGATGCAGATATCACCCTGCAGTTAAAACAGAAATTCGTTCCCCTACTGGAATCCCTCGAAGTGAAATCGGTATTCGAAAAAGTGGAAAACCCCCTCGTTAAGGTTTTGACTGATATGGAATATGAAGGGATTAAAGTAGATACAGAGTTTTTAAACGACTACTCAAAAGAGCTGGAAAGAGAAGCAAAAGCAGCTGAGGAAAGAGTTTACGCAGCGGCAGGTGTCCGCTTTAACCTGGCTTCCCCCAAACAATTAGGGGAAGTGCTGTTTGAAAAACTGAAACTGGACCCCAAAGCCAAAAAAACAAAAACCGGACAATATGCTACCGGCGAAGATGTGCTGGCCAAACTCGCGATGCAAAACCCCATTGTGGATGATATCCTGGCCTTTCGCGAGTTAACCAAACTCAAATCAACCTATGTGGATGCCCTTCCACTGATGATCAACCGTAAAACAGGCAGGGTTCACACCTCCTATGCACAGGCAGTGGCTGTTACTGGACGATTGTCCAGCAACAATCCAAACCTGCAGAATATTCCCATCCGGACAGAAAGAGGTAAGGAAATCAGAAAGGCATTCATCCCCAGAAACAACGAGCATATCTTGCTTTCAGCCGATTATTCCCAAATCGAATTACGTATTGTTGCAGCCATCAGCGGTGACCCGAATATGTGTGAAGCCTTCCGCCAGGGAAAAGATATTCATACTGCAACGGCTGCCAAGGTTTACGGTATCGATGAGGCGGATGTTACAAAAGACATGCGCCGTAAAGCGAAGAGTGTCAATTTCGGTATAATTTATGGCCAAGGCGCATTCGGCCTGGCGGATAACCTTGGAATCTCCAGAACAGAAGCAAAAGAAATAATAGATAACTATAAAAAGGAGTTCAGTGGTATCACCCGATACATGGACGAAACAGTCAATTTCGCCAAAGAACATGGCTATGTTCAAACCCTGATGGGACGAAAACGCTGGTTGCGTGATATCAATTCATCTAATTTTACCGTCCGCGGATTTGCAGAACGCAACGCCATCAACTCCCCCATCCAGGGATCTGCTGCTGATATGATCAAACTTGCCATGACATCTCTGCATGCTGCCATAAAAAAAGCCGGACTCAAAAGCAAAATGATCCTGCAGGTGCACGATGAATTGGTTTTTGATGCACGAAAGGATGAAGTGGATCAGCTAAAACCCCTGATCCTGGAGTGTATGCAATCAGCCCTGCCGCTCCCAAATGAGGTTCCGGTAATCGCTGAAGTTGGCCAGGGAACCAACTGGCTCGAAGCACATTAATTGCTTAGACTGGGTCAGACAGTCTCCCGTTGGTTGGCGCCAACAGGATGCCTGGAATCGGGAGAATTTGCGTAAATTAGGATATGCCGCAGTTGGACTCCCGCATTGATGAATACATTGCAAAGGCACAGCCTTTTGCTCAGCCTATCCTGCTGCATTTAAGGGAGCAAATTCACAGGACTTGCCCGGATGTCAAAGAAACCATTAAATGGGGCATGCCACATTTTGAATACAAAAACGAAGTTCTTTGCAGTTTCGCAGGTTTTAAGAACCATTGCGCATTCACCTTCTGGAAGGCAGCCCTGATGAAGGATACCGCTTTGTTGCAAAATGCCAGGGAAGAAACGTCTATGGGACATCTCGGACCTATCAAATCGATCGACGATCTTCCTGTTCGCTTCACCACGCTACTTCAGGAGGCCATGCTGCTCAACGAACAGGGAATTAAACTTCCCCGCAAAACAACATCTGCCCAAAAGGAATGTATGCTTCCTCCGGAATTCGAACAGGCACTCCGGAAAAACCACCGCGCCTGGGAGGTCTTTGATAAATTCAGCTACAGTCACCGGAAAGAATACATTGAATGGATCACGGAAGCAAAAACCGATGCCACCCGACAAAAACGAATCAACCAGGCAGTAGAATGGATCGCAGATGGCAAAAACCGCAACTGGAAATACAAGTAATGTGTAAACTACTTGAGTAATTTCAGCTCGTAGAGATCGTGGCGACGGTCCTTCAGGGTAGTCACACTTCCATATTCATGCAATTCTGATAACAAGGTCAGGTCTACATCCGAAACAATGATCATCTCTGTATTGGGAGTAGCTTCCGCTTTAATTCCATTCACCGGAAATGCAAAATCAGAAGGGGTCAATACAGCTGATTGGGCAAACTGCAAATCCATATTATGCACTTTAGGCAGATTACCCACTGTTCCGGCAATGGCTACAAAACATTCATTTTCGATTGCCCGCGCCGCCGCACAATAACGTACCCGGTTATACGCATTTTGAGTATCCGTTAAAAAAGGAACAAATAAAATCTGCATACCCTGATCAGCTAACAGTCTTGATAACTCCGGAAACTCTACATCATAACAGATCAACACACCAACCTTACCAGCATCCGTCTCAATTACCTGAATCTTATCTCCGCCTTTTATGGCCCATTCATATTCTTCCGAAGGTGTTGGATGGATTTTATCATAAAAGTCAATACGGCCATTCCGATGCAGGAAATAAGATGTATTGTATAGTTCTCCATCCCGGATGGAAGGCATGGAACCACCAATGATATTCACATTATAAGAAATGGCCAGTTTGGAAAGCGCATCTACGATATCAGGCGTTAATGCAGCCAGTTCGCGAATCGCCGCATGCCCCGGCAGATGGTTAAACTGCTCCATCAGGGGAGCATTGAACAGTTCGGGTAACAGGCAGAAATCAGAATTGTAATCACTCACGGCATCCACAAAATATTCAACCTGATCCATCATATCCTTTAATGTCCCATATTGCCGCATTTGCCATTGCACCAATCCAATACGGACAAAATCCTTACGCAGGTTCAGTGCATTTCGGTTTGGTTCATAATATACATTGTACCATACTAACAGGGTTGCATAACCGCGGGATTCCCTGTCCTCGGGCAGGTAATGCTGCATCACTTTTTTAATCTGGAAATCATTAGCCAACTGAAAACTTAGCGTGCTATCGTGCAATTCCCGGCGCTTGACTTTTTCCAGGTATTCGCGAGGCGTCATTTCTTCCGCAACCTTGCCATATCCCGGAATTCTGCCACCCGCAACAATGGCTCGCAGGTTCAGGTTTTCACACAACACTTTACGTGCTTCATATAAACGCCGCGCCAGTCGCAAGCCACGAAACTCAGGATGGATAAACATCTCGATTCCATAAAGAACATCCCCTTGCGGATCATGTGTGTCAAACGTGTAATTACCCGTAACCTGGCGGTAGGAATGTGTGTCCCCAAACCGGTTGAAATTAACAATCAGGGTTAGGGCACATCCCACCACACGACCATCCAATGTTACACAGATCTGACCTTCCGGAAATTTCTTAATAAGCTTGGACAGGGATTCCTCCCCCCAGTATTGTCCGCCCATGCTGGCATAGGCCTCAATCATGGATTCTTTCAATTCCTGGTAATCCGCCATTGTTAAATTCCTTACTTCAATTGTTGCATTTTCCATAAAATCGGCTTTAGTGTAAGTTAAACAATAACCCAGGTACAATCAGTTCGGTTGTTAAGATCTCATTAATAGTCAGTGAAAGTCCCGCTGAAAGCAGGTAATTTGCAGCATGACCCCTGTACTTTATTATTGCTATGATGCTTATTGCGGATGGTGCTACGGTTTTAGTCCGGTTATCAAAAAAATTCATGAACTCTATTCCGACCGGGTTGGATTCGAAGTATTGTCCGGTGGTATGATCCTGCCTGATCAGCCCAGGCATATTGGCGTTATGGCCGGATATATTGCCGATGCTTACAAGTCAGTGGAAGAATTAACCGGCATCCGGTTTGGACAGGACTATCTCTGGCATATTTTTAACCCAGACTTGAGTGATTGGTATCCGAATTCGGAAAAGCCGGCCATTGCGCTGTGCATTTTCAAGGAACTCTATCCGGATCAACAGGTTGAATTCGCTTCCGATTTACAGTATGCATTGCATTTTGAAGGTAGGGATCTTTGTGATAATGAGGCCTACCGCCATCTTTTGGAGAAATATAACATTGACGCGGATGATTTCTACCAAAAGCTGGGTTCCGAAGAATACAAGGAGAAAGCCTATTATGAGTTTCAGCTTTGTAAACAGTTACAGGTTACCGGGTATCCCTGTGTACTGATGCAGGTCAGCGAAAGCAAATTCTTTATGCTGGCCCGCGGGTATACCGATGAAGCAAGTTTTATTCAACGAATCGAAGCCGTATTGGCTGACCTGAATAAAAATTAAGTGCCATGATCCTTACTGTAACCCCCAATCCGGCAGTTGACAAAAGCACGCGAACAACCCAGTTGATTCCTGAAAAAAAACTCAGGTGCAGTGATATGGTGGTGGAAGCAGGAGGCGGAGGGATCAATGTAAGCAAAGGCCTCCAGCGATTAGGAGCGCCTAATATGGCATTGATTACCAGTGGTGGTTTCAATGGAAAGCAGCTAGAAGCCTGCCTTCAGGAAGAAAGGATTTCTTACCATACCATACAGATACCAGGAGAAACCCGGGAGAATATCGTGGTACTAGAAGAGCAAAGTAATAACCAGTTTCGATTTGTATTACCGGGACCAACACTTCAGGCGGAAATCGAAGAAGACATCCTGAATGCAATAAAAAACCTGCCGGTTGCACCGGAAATTATTGTAGGAAGCGGCAGTCTGCCTCCCGGATTCAATGATAATTTCTACGCGCGACTGGTAACACTTGCCAATCAACTGGGAGCCAAACCTATAATCGATTGTTCCGGCAAACCTCTGGAACTTGCGGTGGCCGCTGGTGTTTACCTGGTAAAGCCCAACCTGAATGAATTGAGTCAATTGTCCGGAGTTCCGGCATTGGAAACCGACCAGGTGGTGGATGCAGCCCAAAGCCTGCTGAAAAGCGGATCCTGCAGGATGGTAGCAGTTTCATTGGGTGCGCAGGGTGCGATATTGGTGAACAAAGAACAGGTGATTCGTGTACCGGCTCCCACAGTAAAAAAACAGAGCACAGTTGGCGCCGGTGATTCCATGGTTGCCGGAATGTGTTACCAAATCTGGAAAAATGCTGAAGCCGCTGATATCATTCGTTATGGAGTGGCATGCGGAACAGCTGCCACCATGAATCCGGGAACTCAATTGTTTCAACCTGCAGAGGTGGAACGACTGTTTGATTGGCTTTGTAAACAGTAGCGTCAGCCCTGTATCAGGGTTTTCGTATTTCAACAATAACAGGAGAAAGGTTGGTTTTCCAGTCTTTGATTCCTGTGAGAGTTTTGAAAGTCGTTTCGTTAACCGGTTTAATTCCAATGTCATATCTCCGGTTACTACTATCCGTTATATCTGCTACAAGCCAGTTACCGTCGGTAGTCCAGTCATGCCAACCTGCATTCTGTCCGCCATTAGTTAGTTGCCATTGTTTTTTTCCATCGGGTGTAATAGCATATAGCTGATACTGACCTTTGCGGAATGATTGATAACTGATAAACTGTTCTTTTGCGTTCCAACGGGGCGCTCCGGCATGATAACTATACCACTTAGCTGTTGTATCCGAAGAGGGATATCTTGTCAACTGTTGACGGTTTGTTCCGTCCCGTTGCATGATCCAGATTTCTATGATTTCCTGCTGGTTCCTGCGATGCTGACGAAATCTGTATGCGATACGGCGTCCGTTTTCAATAAAAACCGGATCGTTAAAATAGGACGCGGTATCATTTGTCAACCATCTAAAGGAACCGGATATAAGGTCAATAGTTGCCAGTTGGAAACGAATAGCAGTGCCCTTTTTGGCACTAACAAGCATGGTATTTCCGAAATTATCCATCCAGGAATCTTCCAATTGCAGGTCACTTATTTTCTTCAATCCAGATCCATCCGGATTCATTTTGTATAGGAAAAAACACCGGCTACAGGTATCCCTGTCGCTGATAAAATAAATCGTTTGTCCATCTGCGTGGTAAGTCCAGTCAACTGCCTTCCGGTTGCTAAGGTTCTTTTTATTGCCACCATCAGCATCCATTATATAAATCTCATAATCTTTTTGAACTGTATCATATACATTGTAAGCGATGCTGAAATCCTGGGACGCAGCTGAAATCCAGGACAAGGAGCAAAGAAACAATAACACTAAAATTTTCATATGAACCTGTTTTGGCTTATGTCTTATTTCACTCTTTTAAAATGAAAGTCGACACGGGTGGATGCCTTGCTATCTCCTGCATCAATCCATGCATGTAACGAGTCCAATCCTTTAAAACTATAGACAATTCTTCGTGGATAATCATGTTTGGGATTTTCAAAAACGTAGGATCCGTTTTGATAACCAGTCAACCGAAAACTGACACGCTCCTGCTCCGGTTGATTAAATGTTTTTGCCTGATAAAAAACCTGTTGTTGTTTTTTAATGAGAAGTATTTCTTCAGAAACCATGGTATCCCCTTCTTTTACTTTATACATCCGTCCGACCATGGAAAACGAATCCCGGATTTTCCATTCCTCGAATTCCGGTACCGATGTGCCGGTTCTTTGCCAACAACCTTCCAGTTGTTTTAATTGATCAAAAGGATCGGCATCCAGTTTGAAAAAGAAAGTAAGTAGCAGTATAGAATGCAAATTCATACAAGTATATCTGTCTATCAATTAAGAATTCAGCATGTCCTGAAGATTGATGTCCCGGTTCCTTAAATCAATGCCGCCTTCAAACAGGCTTTTCAAATTGGTCAGGTAAAAGGTCCAGCCAGTCTTACATCCAACATGATATTGAAATTGCGAATGTTCATCTGTTGGTATTTCTGCCTGCTCGATTTCAACTATCTGCTCATCTCCCGCCATTAAAATGCGAACAGTACAAATGCCGGCTTTCCCAAACCGGAAAACAATTCGATCCTGACCATTGGCTTCCAGGATTTCACCTTTTTCAAACACCTCGTCAGTATATCCATGCCAAAAAAAGGTATAGGTACATCCCGCACGGATGGTTTCCTCCTCATCCAGGATATATCCTTTGGCATCCACAAACTCACAACTGCGAAGAAACCAGTATTCCATTCCCGCTTTGGTTGTCCAGGCATCATACAAATCACTTCTCCGTGCACGTATATTTATCCGTACGGTGAATTTGCTCCAGTCACGGTTTGACATAGTAAAAATTTTATCCAGCCGGAACCGAATGAAAGGCCACCCGATTGCCTTCGGTGTCATGAATAACAGCCATAAAGCCAATTTCCGGACTTATTTCGGTTTTTGGGACAATGATTTTTCCGCCTGCAGCTTCCACCCTGTCCAGTACATGCTGTACATCCGGGTTGGCATTCAGATAAACCAGAGTTCCGTTGGCCTGAGGTTCATAAAAATCCGGGGCATAGGTGAGTGCTCCGCTTATAAAAGTATGATCCGGAACCGGGAACATCCTCATTTGAATACCCGGCATGTCCATAGGAATCAGTTCCAGTCCGAGTATGGTTTCGTAAAATTTTTGAGCACGGGCAAGATCTATTGTAGGGATCTCGAACCAGCTGATTGAATGTGTCATATGTTTGGGTTTTATCGCCAGAGGCCAATTATGGCTCCCATAAGCGTAAGGGAAACAATGGAATATCCACCATTGATCAGGATATATCGCCAGGATTTCAATTCGAATAAGCTATGAATCGCAATCGCACAGAAGGTCCAGATCCCGGCTAAAAATCCGGCAGTTGCGCCCCATGTCAGATCTGTTTTTATTTCGGCGCTGTCTATCAGGAACATCCCCAGATTGGCAGCCATAATCAGGGAAAAGAGGGCGGTGAATCCAAAGATTTTTCCTTTGTTTCCTGCGCGGATCTGTTCTTCGGTTAAGGCAGATTCTTTCATCCAGGCATTGCCAAATAATCCGGGCGAATACCATATCCCGCCTATTACAAAGGCAGAGAGACCGGCTACCAGAACGGCCAGCCAATTGATGTTGCTCATGTCCATATTAGCTGTTTTGATTCCTAAACTATTGTCTAATTTCACAATGACCAAGACAACCAGTATGAACCCGGAAGCGAGGGCGACCAAAGCCGATTTTTTTCCGACAAAGCTTCCTGAAAAAGAAAGCAGGATCAACGATGTGGGATTCCGTGTGATCCTGATTCCTTTTTGCGGAATAGTGATTCCATTGGTTACATCGCTGGTGCCGCATCATCAATTCAGTCTCCTGCAGATCAAGTTAAGTTATCTCTACACTATCGGAATTGCATTTATCATCTGGGAAGGCAACAGGTTTCTGCTTTTCACACTACGTTCGTATTTCAACTGGTTTAACCAGCCGGTAAAGAAAATCCTTGCTCTTCTATTGGTGATTCCTTTTTTTACAATACCCGCTACTGTATTGCTGCTGGTTGGCTGGTATCATCTTTTTCTTCAGGGAGAAATCAACTGGAATACTATCTGGAACAACAGCCTCATCATTCTGATATCAGTAATCTTTATAGTACATGTATATGAAACCGTATTCCTGGTCAAGGAGTCTGAATCAGAAATGCTAAGAAATGCTACATTGGAAAGAGCCCGGGCAGAAGCTGAACTGCAGGCCCTCAAGAACCAGATCGATCCGCATTTCATGTTTAATTCACTCAACACATTGAGTCACCTCATCAGCTCGGATCCCCGCAAAGCCCAGGTTTTTAATGACACCCTGGCGGATGTATACCGATATATCTTACAAAACAAGTCGCGCGACCTTGTTTTATTACAGGAAGAACTGGACTTTATGGATAACTATATCGCATTGCTGAAAATCCGGTTCGACGATTGTATCCTGGTTAATAAAAACATACCCGCATCAAGTATTGATCAATTTGTATTGCCGCCTATTTCACTTCAGATCCTGATTGAGAATGCGATCAAACACAATGAGTTTTCCAAGTCACAACCGCTGCTGATTAAAATTCAGGAATCAGGTGGTGAATTGCACATTACCAATGAAGTACGCGAAAAAAAAGTTCGGCAATCCAATGGTATTGGATTGAATAACCTGCTTGAAAGGTTCAGGCTGATTACCTCCAGACCGGTTTCAATTGAAAAAAACAATACTCATTTTTCTGTCCGCTTACCCTTGCTAACCCTTCGATGATATGAAAATTTTACTGATTGAAGATGAAACGCCTGCGGCAGAACGACTGATCGAAGCACTGGCAGAAATTAGATCAGACCTTCAGCCAATCGCCTTACTGGCAACAGTAAAGGAGTCCATTCAATGGCTGAAAACACATGAGCAGCCGGACCTTATTTTTATGGACATTGAGTTGACAGACGGACAATCCTTCCAGATTTTTGATGAGATCCGGCTTGATTGCCCGGTAATTTTCTGTACTGCTTACGACGAATATTGGCAGAAAGCATTTGAGTATAACAGTATTGATTACCTGCTGAAACCGGTTTCAAAGGAAAAGCTGGCTGCTTCGATTCAGAAATACGAGCAATTAAAATTGCATTTTTCCCATTCGCTGGAGCAACTACAGCGGTATCATAAAAACCCTGAGGGTTATAAAAAAAGGTGGTTGATTAAACGAGGTGCAGATTATATCACACTGAAAACCGAAGAAATCGCATTTTTTTATGCTGCCCATAAAATGATTTGCCTGGTGGATACAGGCGGTCAGCGTTATTTGCTGGACAAATCCCTTTCTGATATTGAGAAAGAATTGAATCCCGCACAGTTTTTCCGACTGAACAGACAATATCTTGCCCATATAAATGCCATAAAAAAGCTGAAAACAGTGGGTAAAGGAAAATTGCAGGTTGAATTATTTCCTCAGGCACCGGAGGAAATCATCATCAGTGCCGATCAGACAGCCGCGTTTAAGGACTGGCTGGATGCCTGAGCCTTCACCGGTTGGGTGGCAAAATTGTTTTATCTTGCATCTCCCTTACAATTTTGAAGATATGGAATACAACAGAATCATTGCCGTAACCGGATTACCCGGATTGTTTGAATTAGTAGCCAGTAAAACGGACGGAGCGATTGTACGTTCCCTGGAGGATCAATCCACCAAGTTCGTGTCTTCCCGCAAGCATAACTTCTCTCACCTGGAGAGTATAGAGATTTATACAAAACGAGACAATGTCAACCTGGTTGAAATATTCAAATCCATGAAATCCAGCGGAACAAAGCTTCCGGACGTAAAAGACGGTAATGGATTGAAGGCCTATTTTGAAACTACCTATCCCGATATGGATTTCGAAAGGGTTTACGCCAGCGATATGAAGAAAATGGTGAAATGGTTTGAGATCATCGACAGAAACAACATAGAGTTCAAACTGTCAGAAGCCACAGCTCCGGAAGAAGAAGAAACGGTAGTGGAAGAAGAGGCTCCGGCAAAAGCCAAAAAAGCAGTAAAGAAAGAAGCTGCCGCTACAGAGGAGGATACAGCGACTGAAAAACCAAAGGCTAAGAAAAAAGCAGCGCCTAAAAAAGCAGCCGAAGAGGCAGCTGATTCCGAAGCAACTGAGGAAAAGCCTAAGAAAACTGCCCGCAAGAAAAAATCAGAAGAATAATTCATTGAGTATGTCGATCGCCAATATTCAGAAAACTCCCAGACATTTTCTGCCGGCTGACTTTACGGTTACCAGCTGGGAAACGCTGGAGCCTTATTTTAAAGATCTGCTTGACCGGCCTCTTCTTTCATTGGATGAACTGGAAAAATGGCTGGCAGACAGCAGTGAGCTGGAAGCCGCGGTTAGTGAAGACGCCTGCTGGAGACAGATCCGGATGACCTGTGATACGGAAAATAAGGAGCTGGAAGAGGCTTTCACTTTTTTTGTGATGGAGATTCAGCCGAAAATTCAGCCCTATGCCGATCAGCTGAACCGAAAGCTGATCAGTAATGAATATACTAAAGCACTCGATCAGAAAGAGTATTTTACTTACCTGCGTTCAGTTAAGAAATCAATTGACCTTTACCGGGAAGAAAATATTCCGCTACAGGCTGATTTGTCGGTGATGGCCCAACAATATGGAGTCATTTCCGGTAAGATGAGCGTTACAGTTGATGGCAAGGAATATACCCTGCAGCAAGCCTCTAAATTTCTGGAGCATCCCGACAGAACCAAGCGGGAAGCGGTTTACAGGAGTATCCAGGAACGCCGTTACCAGGATCGCAACCAGTTAAATGAATTGTTCACGGGTTTGGTTCAGAAACGTCACCAGGTAGCAATTAATGCCGGGTTCGCCAATTACCGCGACTACAAATTCGTGGAAATGGGCCGCTTTGATTATACCAAAGAGGATTGTTTCGCTTTCCATGATGCTGTAAAACAGCATGTAGTTCCGCTCGTTGCTGGAATCTACAATAAGAAAAAGCAAAAACTGGGATTGGATACCCTTCGCCCCTGGGATACCGAAGCAGAACCGGCCGGCATTGAACCACTGCATCCATTCAAAACAGGCGAAGAGTTGCTGGAAAAAACCATCACCTGTTTTCATCAGCTTCGCCCCTTGTTTGCTGAATGCCTGATTACCATGAAAAAGATGGGGCATTTGGACCTCGAAAGCAGAAAAGGGAAAGCTCCAGGTGGGTATAATTGTCCACTTGCAGAAAGTGGTGCGCCCTTTATTTTTATGAATGCAGCCGGACAAATGCATGATGTAACCACCATGGTGCATGAAGGCGGACATGCAATTCATAGTTTCCTTGCCCACCCACTGCGGCTTTCATCATTTAAGGAATACCCGATGGAAATTGCCGAAGTGGCAAGTATGAGTATGGAATTGTTCAGTATGGACTACTGGCATAGTTTTTTTAACGATGAAAACGAACTAAAACGAGCAAAAGAGCACCAGCTGGAAAGAGTAATTACGATTTTTCCCTGGATTGCTATCATCGATAAGTTCCAGCATTGGGTTTATGAAAACCCGCAACACAGTGTGGAAGAGCGTGCTGCAAAGTGGATGGAGATAAATGATGAGTTTTCAACTGGTGTACTGGATCTAAGCGGGTTGGAGGAATTCAGGAAATATGGTTGGCAACGCCAGCTACATTTATTCGAAGTTCCTTTCTACTATATTGAATATGGAATTGCACAGCTTGGTGCGATTGGCATGTGGATGCAGTTTAAGGAGAACAAGGAAGAAGCTCTTGACAATTATAGCCGGGCCCTGGCCCTCGGAGGAACCCGTACGCTGCCTGAATTGTATCAGGCTGCCGGCATACCGTTTGACCTGGGACCCACCCGTGTTAAAACATTGATGGACTTTGTAGCCTCAGAAATGTTAAAACTTTAAACAGGCCACAAAAAATACCCACATTAGGGTATGGGTAAAATTTGAAAAGAATGATTTATAACAATATATTTGTACAAGAAAACACTTAGAAAGAAATAACGAATCCGAACAGATTCTTAAAATAGCTACTAATCAGAGCCTTAACCAAAAGTCCCGGTGTGTCTACATCGGGGCTTTATTTTTGAACTAATCCTGATTGCAGTCTTTGCATCTTCCATTTACCACAACCTGAATCTCACTAAACTTAAATCCCTTAGGTAATCGTATAGCCGGTACCGTTACATCATCCAGGCACATGGTAGTTCCACAAGTATCGCATACGAAGTGAACATGGTTATCGTGGTGATGTCCTTCTCCACAATCATCTTTGCACAATGCATACAACACACTATTGTCTGATGTCGGAATTGAATGAATAATACCCTTATTCAGAAATACCTGCAGTGTCCGGTAAACTGTAACACGATCAAACTTCTCACCGGTTCTGCGTTCGATATCTCCATGAGCAAGAGCGCCCTGTTGTTCCAGGAACAATTCGAGAATCTTAACCCGACTACCGGTGATGCTCAACTGATTTTTTTTCAAAATATCCTGTACGGCTTCCTGCATAGTGTACGTAATTAGAAAGTTGTCTTTGGTAAGCGAGAGGCGTCCGTTTGAGACTCCTCCAATAAAACAGGTATGTCCTTGATCATCTGATCCACTTCCTCTTTTTTCAGACCATCATAAATGCGACGCACTCTGCCTGCACGGTCTACCAATGCGAAAAACTGGGTATGGATGAACTGGTCCTCGATATATTCATTGTTGTTTTTTGGATCATCGAGTAAATAACTTACACGTGCTGCGAGGTATAAACTGTCTTTCGGGCCGGTCAGGAAAAACCAGTTGGCATTGTTGACTCCCATAGAGTCTGCATACACCCGCATCCTTGCTACCGTATCAGTTGCAGGATCCACGGAATGCGATAAGATCATGAAATCAGGATTGTTCTTATATGTCTCGAATACTTTTTTCATGTTGTTATTCATCTTCGGACAAATACCCGGGCAGGTTGTGAAAAAGTATTCTGCTACATAAACCTTACCCTGAACCTTCTCCTGGTTGAAGGAATTTCCATACTGATCACTGAACCGGAAGGGTTGAACATAACTCAGTACCGGCATTTTTACCTCCCCGAATCCTGGTAGCAACTTACTCATGGCAAACACAAATCCTACAAAGAGCACGGCAAAAAACACCAGGAAAAAAATCGACTTCTTACTCATAACCACAAATTTACGAATTTCTTTACCCGACCGCTGCCATACGCCTCTGGCGGATAAACTCCGACCGGTAGCATAGATTGAGGCCTTGGTGAATGGAGCAAGGTAAAAATTATTTTGCAACAAAGTTGCATCTGTTTACTTTTGCTGTCCGATGTCATTTAAGATTAACTGGGACGCCCTGGGTATAGCAACCTCCATAGCCTGTGCCATTCACTGTGCAGTGTTGCCCTTAATTCTCACAAGTCTTCCCATTTTTGGAACTAATATCATTGATAATGAAGCATTTGAGTATTTTATGATACTCGTCGCGTTCATTATCGGAGCAAATGCGCTCTGGCATGGATACAAAAGACATCATCATAAAACAAGTCCCTATATCCTCTTCGGAATCGGAATTCTGCTGCTCCTGGCTAAACAACTCTGGCATGAATGGCAGCTTTGGTTCCTGGTTCCGGCAGTGATCGCCATCGTTTATGCCCATTTCCGGAATTATCAGCTTTGCCGCAGGGCGAACCATTGCCATACCAGCGACTGTAATCACTAAGTCTGCCTTCCTTCATAAGTTTTCCTAAATTCACAAACATACCCGGCTGGCATTTGTTATTTTTGCAGTTAAACGTGTTGAATTATGATCAAGACTGGAAATCCTGTTATCAGCATTTATACAGAAATGACTCCGAACCCGGAAACTATGAAGTTTGTAGCCAATAAACTTCTGTATCCAGGTCGTAGCATTGATCTGCCGGATATGGAGAGTGCCAAAGCTTCTCCGCTGGCCATGGAACTTTTCGGCTTTCCATTTATAAAAAGCGTTTTTATCGCCAGCAATTTTGTAACCCTTACCAAAACTCCGGAGACTGAATGGAGTGATGTAATTCCTTCCATCCGCCAATTCCTGAAAGATTACCTCGAAGAAGGCAAAGTGGTTGTGAATGAGGAAGAAATTGCTGCATTGAAGCCCCAGGGAAGCAATGAAGTAAGTGCGGATGACGACGATGTAGTGAAGCGTATCAAAGAATTGCTCGAAAACTATGTGAAACCAGCAGTTGAAATGGATGGTGGTGCTATCCAGTTCAAAAGCTACCATGATGGTGTGGTGAACCTGATGATGCAGGGTTCCTGCAGTGGCTGTCCCAGCAGCATGATCACCCTGAAAGCAGGTATTGAGGGCATGATGAAACGTATGATCCCCGAAGTAAAAGAGGTAGTGGCAGAAGCAGAATAAAACAGGCATTTTGGCACAGGAAGACTCCTTCCATATTTATCCGATTGCTGAGTCAGCCATTACCATTGAATATGGCAGGGAGATTTCTATACCAGCCCACCAGGAACTGCTTCAACTGCAACAGGTTTTCCACCAGAATCAGTTCTGCGGATTCCTGGATACTTCCATAACATATAACAGCCTAACGGTTTTTTTTAACCCGGCTCGACTTTTTTCTGAAGGCCAGCGCTCCCCGCTGGCCTTTGTTCATGAAGAGATTCGAAAAAGGCTTACCACAAATTCAGGGGATAACAAAACTCCCCTTCCGGATGCGACCCGCCACCTCATCCCGGTTTGTTATGAGGACATTATGGCGCCTGATCTTCAGGCTGTTGCAAGTTACCACCAAACCAATCCGGAATCCATCATCGAAGCTCATTGCTCGAAGGAATGGTACGTATTCATGATTGGTTTTAATCCGGGATTTGCCTACATGGGGCTGCTCCCCGACTCACTTGCCATGCCGCGAAAAGCCACTCCAGCGCTGCAGGTGCCAGCAGGTTCAGTAGGGATCGCGGGGCAACAGACAGGGATTTATCCCAATACTTCCCCGGGGGGATGGCAAATCATTGGTCGTACCCCTCTCTCCGTTTTCAATCCTTCCGATCAGCATAGCTGCCTGTTCAAACCAGGTGACAGCGTACGATTTACTCCTATTGATTCCAATACCTTTAAATACCTGAACCAGCATGAGAATCCTTAAAACCGGCATCTCCACCATTCAGGACCAGGGGCGATTCGGTCACCGAAACCAGGGTATTCCCACCAGTGGATGCATGGATTCTCTTGCATCGCGTATAGGCAACCTGTTAGTCGGAAATGAGGACTCGGCTGCCTGCCTGGAAATAAGTAATGGTGCTTTTTCCGCCAGTTTTGGCCGCACCAGCCTGGTAGCCCTAACCGGTAAGGGCTATGAAGGATTTGTCAGTGGGAGACCAGTTGCCTTCTGGCAACCCTTCCTGGTAAAAGAAGGTGAATTTCTCCAGCTCTTTCCCCGCGAAGTGGGATTTACTTATCTATCTGTTCATGGTGGCATTCGTACAAAACTGCAGTTTGATAGCCGGGCTACCCATTTGCCATCAAAAATTGGCGGTCTGAATGGTAAAGCGCTTCAACCTGGTGATCATCTTCCTGTTTCCCATTTCCCAGAGGAAGATGGCCAACATATCATCAACTATTTATCAAAGCTAAGTGGCCAGGTACGTCTTAGTCCGGCAATCACCCCCAATTATGCTCAGCAGGATATACGCTTTTTTCCGGGACCAGAGTATAACTGGTTCACAGAAAACTCCGGGCTTTTGCTGGAGCGTACTGGTTTCCAGTTGGGGGTCGCATCCAACCGAATGGGGTTTAGGCTTCAGGGACCCCAACTGGAACGCGAACGATCCGGGGAGCTGCTATCCCAACCTGTACTGCCTGGAACAATGCAGGTTAGTCCGGATGGACAAATATTATTACTCATGGCGGATGCGCAGACCACCGGTGGCTATCCAAGGATTGGGCAGGTTACAGCAGTGGATCTTCACCTGGCAGCCCAAAAAGCTCCGGGAACTACCATCCATTTCAAAAAAATTTCGCTTTCGGATGCAGAAACCCTGTTATTCGAAAGGGAAAAGCAATTGCTCCAGCTCAAACGCGACTATTATCTTTATTTCTCCTAAACAAATACCGGATGGAACTCAACTGCGATCTCGGGGAAGGCACAGGAACAGAAGCATCCATACTTCCGTTTATACATGCTGCGAATATATCCTGCGGACTGCATGCCGGATCCCCGGTTGAAATTTCAAATACCATTGCGTTAGCCAAAAAGCTGGGGGTTCAGGTCGGAGCCCACCCATCCTGGAATGATCGGGCAAACTTTGGAAGAACGGAGCAACAGCTGCCTGCAGCCGAAATAGTTTCATTGATACTCTATCAATTGGGCGCCTTTGATGCACTTTGCAGGCAACACAATTACCCCATGAAACATGTCAAACCTCATGGTGCCCTTTACAATCAGGCAGCTAAAGATCCAATGGTAGCAGCAGCCATTATTACAGCTATAAAAAGTTTCAATCCTACCCTTCAATTGTACGCACTTAGCAATAGTGTGCTGGCAAAACTGGGTAAAAAAGCTGGTCTTACAGTGAAAGAAGAAGCGTTTGCTGATCGGCGTTATACAGCATCCGGAGAATTGGCCTCCAGGCAGTTAGCAAACGCGGTACTTCAAAATAAGGAAGAAGTGCTTCAACAGGTGAAAGAGATTCTCCTGAATCAACGGGTACGAACAACCGAAGAAAACTGGATTTCCCTGAAAGCAGATACACTGTGCATCCATGGTGATGGTTCGACCGCGGTTGAACTGGCGAAAAGCATTTATGAATTCCTGCAACTGTCCAATCCTGCATGAAGAATAAAACTTCATCCGGCTTCTGGGCAGCAGCTTTCCTGATGGCAACTTCAGCTATCGGTCCGGGTTTTCTTACCCAAACCACCGTATTCACACAGGAGTTACTTGCTTCCTTCAGTTGCATCATTCTGGTATCCATCCTGCTGGATATAGGTGTTCAGCTCAATGTCTGGCAGATCCTCTTTGCCCGTCGGCAAACTGCCAACCAGGTGGCGGATACATTATTACCTGGATTAGGGAAAGTGCTGGCACTGCTGATCGTAATGGGCGGATTTGCTTTTAATATCGGGAATATTGCAGGAGCGGGACTGGGATTAGAAACGGTAACAGGGATCCCTAACCGAATAAGTGCAGCCATCACCGTAGGATTAATCCTGCTGCTGATGATGAGCAGACAGCGTGCCCTGCCATTTATGGATCAGGCTGTAAAATGGATGGGCATAAGTATGATCATATTAACCGGATATGTTGCAGTATCATCAGCTCCGCCACTAGGAGAACTGGCAATTCAAACTATACTGCCCACCCGGTTTGATTACAAAGCATTGCTAACCATCGTGGGAGGAACCGTTGGAGGATATATCTGTTTTGCAGGGGCGCACCGAATACTGGAAGCCTCAAAAACAGAAGAGATCACGCTGAAGTCGGTAAGGAGATCAGCCATTACCGGAATTTTGACAGCCTCGATAATGCGCTATCTCTTGTTTCTTGCTGCATTGGGTGTAGCAAGCAGGGGCTTGCTGTCTGCATCGGGAAACCCATCCGCAGAGGTATTCAGACAGGCCGCAGGAGAAACCGGATTTCGGTTATTCGGCATCGTTATGTGGTGTGCTGCTGTAACATCTGTACTCGGATCAGCTTATACTTCAATCTCCTTTGCAAGAAGCTACTTACCCTGGCTGGACAAACATCCTGAAAAAGGGATACAAGTATTTATAATAAGTTCCGCCATTTTTTTTCTCTTCTGGGGAAAGCCAGTGCAGTTATTATTGGCGGCGGGACTGATAAATGGCATCATCCTTCCGGTATCACTGGTTATTTTATTAGTAGCTGTTGGAAATAAAAAAAGCAGCTACCAACACCCCAGGAGCTTACAAATTGTGGGATGGTTGATAGCTGCTTTGCTAACCTGGACAACTATCCAAGTGTTGCTTCAGAACTGATGGAAGTATTCAACAATTTGCTGATCGGGCAATTTTGCTCCGCATCTTTCACACAAGCCTGAAATTGTTCTGCACTGATTCCTGGAACCACCCCTTTCACGGTCAGATGCGATTTGGTAACAGCACCATTCTCAAAAGTTATGGCACAGCTTGTTTCAAGGGAGGTGGGGGTAAAGCCTGCTTCACCCAGCACAAAACTCAGTTTCATGGTAAAACAGCCTGAATGTGCCGCGGCTACCAGTTCTTCCGGGTTAGTACCAATACCGCTTTCAAAGCGGGATCCAAATGAATATTGCGTTTCACTTAACACGCCACTCTGGGTGGTGAGATGTCCTTTTCCTTCTTTTCCGGAACCGTTCCAAACGGCAGTTGCTTTACGAATCATAGTAATTGTTTTAATGGTTGATAATGGCTTTCCAATTTACACCCCTATTGGTTAGGTATCGTAGAATAAATTCAAAACAAACAGGGTGGCGCCCAACCCACTCAGGTGGAAACACTCCCTTTTCTGTGAACTGCCCCGTTGCAACCAGTTCCGCAACAGCTGTGCAGGTATAGCCGGTTGTGCGCGACATGGAGGAGGTTTTCGTTACGGGATCATACTGATCCAACAGGTTGTATTCCACCCGCATCGGCCGGTTTTCCTTTTCCCCTTCCACAATCACCCGCATCACGGTAAACTCTGCCTCTTCCTCTCCTAATTTCCATTGCCGGAATAAGAGCGCGGAGCTAAAATCAAGCGGACGTACCTGGTGCCCATTGATCTCCATCTTTTCCTCACTAAAAAACCCTGCCAGCTGTAAAGCCTGAATTAAGTCTATATGCCCGGGATAACGAAGTGTCTGCTCCTTCAGATCCGGAATATGTGCCATGGTAAAGAGGAGAGAACGCAGCCCATCCGTATTAAAAGCTTCCAGGGTTCCTATACCCTCAAAATCCATCAGGCTTCTGTCCGAAAGCGCTGGTTTGGTAACAATGCGGCCATTTTCCATCTGGCGGGCCGGACGCGTATACTCTTCAATCACATCCACCGGCGAAAACGGCGCCTTGTATTCAAATGGTTTTTTGCGGATTTGTGGCAGTCCGCCCACATAACACTCAAACCGGTTCACCTTCATCTCTTCATTGTACCGGCCAAGGATCAGGTTTCCCATACCCGGAGCAACACCGCAATCTGTAACGACAGTAACTCCCTTTGATTTTGCAAGCACATCGAGCTGAAGCGCATCTTCCGGGAAAAAGGAAATATCAACCACCGATTTCCCAGCGTTTATAACGGCTTCGAGTACACGAAAACCCATAAACCCGGGTACAGCAGTTACCACCAGATCCACCTCTTCAAGCAAGGAAGAATACGCCGCAAAGTTGGTGAGATCCGCAACCTGCGTATTTACAGCAGGTGCTTTGCGATGAAGCAGTTGCAGGGCTGCCTCATCCCTGTCGAATGAATAAACTTCGTGGCGATCAGATAGGTCTACCGCGATCGTTCTGCCAACCATACCAGCCCCTAAAACAGCTATTTTCATGCAAACAATTTCCGGCAATCTAAAAATTCTGACGCATTTTTAAGGGATGGAAACAATCTGGGAGCAATTCCTGACTGGTCTGATGCAAACATCCGCACTTGAATTCATTGCCGTCATTACCGGTATTGCAAGTGTGTTTTACAGCCGGAATGAAAATATTCTACTGTACCCGATTGGCCTGATCAGCACCACCATTTTTATCTACCTGAGCGTCAAAGGACATTTATATGGTGAGGCAAGCGTTAACCTTTACTATACCATCATGAGCATATATGGCTGGTGGTTATGGGCAAAAAAAACACCGGATCACCGGCCGGAACTTAGCATTACGCGGTCCAATCGGCGCGACTGGCTGAACCAGATCCTGTTTTTTCTGTTCTTCTATGCAGTTCTTTACGTTAGTCTGACCTGGTTGAAAAAAGAATTCGCCCCGGAAGCTATTCCCTGGGCGGATGCCTTTGCCAGCGCCAGTGCCTACACAGGTATGTGGCTGATGGCGAGGAAAAAAGTGGAAAGCTGGTACTGGTGGATCATTACAGATATTACATCCGTGCCTCTCTACTTTTCAAAGGGATATGTATTCACAGGCTTTCAGTTTGTGATTCTTACCCTGATGGCCATTTCCGGACTCCAATCTTGGAAACGTAAAAGTCAAAGCAGTAAATTGCCGACCTAATGATGAAGAAAATTGTGATAGTGGGCCCTGAGTCAACAGGAAAAAGCACCCTCTCACAGGAACTCTCACAGCATTATGCCAATGATTTCCCAACCGCCTGGGTACCGGAATATGCTCGAGAATTCCTGGCTGAGCTGAATCGTCCCTATACCTATGAAGATCTGGTCACCATCGCCAAGGGACAGCTGGAACTGGAAGAACAAACAAGCCAGGCGCTGCAGGAAGCCTCTGGTAATCAGCCATCCATCCTGTTTGTAGATACAGATATGATGGTGATGCAGGTTTGGTCGGAGTTTGTTTTTGAAAAATGTGATCCTTTTATCCTGAATGAAGTGGTAAGGCGGAAATATGATCATTACCTGTTAATGCAGACAGACCTGCCCTGGACCTATGATAAACTTCGTGAATATCCCGATCTGGAACGCCGGAATAAATTATTTCAGCATTATTATGACATACTGCAAAGGCAATCTACCGGTTGGTCCATAGTATCCGGACTTGGAAAAGACCGCACAAATACGGCAATCCGCATAATAGATAACTTGCTTGCCGGCTAAGCTCCCCTATTTTTGTGGTTGAAAGCATGCAGCATGAACGTATTGACTTCTTCCATTCGCAGTCGGCCGGCTGCCTGGTTTTATATCGGCTGGTTGATCATCAACCTGGTTCAGTCCTACGGCACCGAGCTGTTGCATGATGAAGCCTATTATTGGGTTTACAGCCAATATCCTGCCTGGGGGTATTTTGATCATCCACCCATGATCGCGGTGCTGATAAAACTGGGCTACCTGATTTTTCCAAATGAACTAGGTGTTCGCCTGATGATGGCACTCATGAATACCGCCACGCTCTGGCTGGTACACCAGCTGCTGATCAAAAAAGATGATCTCCTGTTTTATGCACTGACCGCCTCCATGGGTGTTCTTCAAATTGGAGGCATTCTTGCCGTACCGGATATTCCACTTACATTTTTTACCACGCTGTTTTTCTGGCAATACAAACGTTTCTTAAATCAGAACAGCTGGTTACAGGGACTGCTCCTTGGAATCGTGATGGCTGGTATGCTTTACAGTAAATACCACGGAATACTTATCATATTATTTACCTTGTTCAGCAATTGGAAACTTGTACTGAACGCACGGGCCTGGGTAGCCGTACTTGCTGGTGTGCTGCTTTTCTTTCCGCATTTATACTGGCAATACCAGCATGATTTCCCTTCCGTGTCTTATCACCTCAAAGAAAGAAACGCACCTGCTTTTGAATTTGCCTTCACACTGGAATATGTGGCCGGCCAGATTCTGCTGGCGGGACCCTTAATCGGATTCCTGTTATTAAGAGCAGCCAACAGGTATAAAACAACTGACCTGCTGGCACGTGCTCTTCAGTGGAGTATGTGGGGATTTTATGGCTTCTTTCTGATCAGCACACTTAAAGGCAGGGTGGAAGCCAACTGGACGGTTCCGGCACTGATTCCCGTTATTATACTTTCACATGCATGGATAACCGAAAACCTATCCCAGCGCAAGTGGATCTTCAAACTGCTGGTACCTTCACTGGTATTAGTGGTACTGGTAAGGGTATACATGCTGACAGATATTTCTGGTCTTACCCGCATATTCAAGGATGAAATGCATGGAAACCGGGAATGGGTCAAAGCCATCAAAGAGAAATCAAATGGCCTGCCGGTGGTATTCCTGAACAGTTATCAGCGTCCTTCCAAATACTGGTTTTATTCAGGAGATACCAGTTTTGCTATCAATACCACCTATTACCGCAGGAACAATTACAATTTCTGGCCCATTGAAAAAGAATGGCAGAGCAGAAAAGTACTGGTAGTAGACAAAGACCTGGGAACAATTGATAACTCATTTGAAATTCCAACACCAAGAGGAATCACCCCTGCGCTGGTCATTGACAAACTCCAATCCTTTTCCCATATCAGATTAAGCCTGTCGGACAAATCTGATGGTTTTAAAAAAGGGCAACCAGTACAACTATCTGTTCAAGTAGATAAACACTCCATAAATGAGTTGAAGCAATTGCTGAAGAATTCAGGCCAACCCAATCAATTGGTAGCTGACCTATTTGTGGGTAAATCTATGGTACAGCGTTTAACACTCACAGCCTCGCCAATTCAGGAAAATACGCTGACATTGACCAGCACAGAGAATATTTCACTGCAGCCGGGTGAGTATATCATGAAATTGGGGATTGCAACTTCCTTGCCCAATCTGTATTCTCAGAATAGTCCGGCTATAGTAATAGAGGTCAACTGATTAATTTTTGGAATTGGTGCCGATAATTGCTTTGATTTCTTCATCGCCTGCCAGATTACTCATCTGACGCTGGATGATCCAGCCCCTGCCTGCTACATATTTACTGGCGGGCTGCACTTTGTATTTTTTGGGGCTTGGCAAGCAGGCCGCTATTCGCGCTGCTTCCGATTTATTCAGTTTGGAAGCGGGTTTTTTGAAATAGGCCTGTGATGCTGCTTCAATTCCAAAGATGCCGGGGCCCATTTCACTCACATTAAGATACATTTCCAGGATTCGCTTTTTACCCCAGATCAATTCAATCATAAAGGTAAAATAGGTTTCCAGTCCTTTCCGGATCCAGGATCGGCCCTGCCATAGAAATACATTTTTTGCAACCTGCTGACTGATGGTACTGGCTCCACGAACCCGGTTGGGTTTTTTCTCATTGTACTTCATCGCCTTTTCGATGCTTTTCCAATCAAAGCCAGAATGGTCGGCAAACAACTGGTCTTCGGATGAAATAACCGCCAGTTTTGCATAGTAAGACATTTCCTCAAAATCTACATAATCCCTTTTTAGTCCGTAGCCACTCACCCAGTTGGAAAGTTGTGTAACAGTAATGGGAGGATTGATCCATTTCAGCAGGAGGATATAGAGGAATTGCCCAATCACCAGGATGAGCAGTAATTTTTTAAGAAATCGGCCTATGCGGGGGATTAATCCTTTTGTCTTCACGAAAGATCCAAAAATTGTTGCGGCTGCAATATAGGGAAAATGAGATGGCTGCTCAGTTTGTCATCTTTACATAATTGATCTTATACTTTTTGCCATTTTTTTCGCGGTACCGATGCAGGCGATTCAATAAAAAACCGCCGCCGGCAACTCCACCGGCAATAGCAAGGGATTTCAGGTTATCTGCATCTCCAATTGGTTCTTTTCGATACCAGCCATTTAAGACATTCAATACTATATAACCAACTCCGCCAATCATAAAAATGGCTCCATTTCTGACAAAACCCCAGCTTTGTCTTTTATCATGAAAAATCCGAAAGATTTCCTGGTAATGAAATCCATAAACCATGGAACCAAGTGTATCCACTTTGGAAGTACCCAGTTGAGTGATATAACTAACAATATGCCACTGCCTTACGAAGACAGAGTCATTTCTTACATCTTCAATCGGGCCACTGATAACCTGGCCATTGACATGCTGTAATTCAATCCTGCTTCCTTTGAAGTAACTGGCTACATGGCGGTTATTGGTTCTTTTGAGCGAAATGAAATCGCTCATCTGGCTGAAGCCGGAATAAGAAGCAGCCAAAACTGCTAACAAAATAAATAAACCGCGCATGGAATCAATTTAGGTTCAGACAGTCTCCAGGTGAAATGCGATGCCCCATAACAATGCAACACCAAATCCCACCAATATTACACCCGAAATTTTATTTACGAGGGAAAGGTTGTGGAGGGTCAATTTTTTACGAAGTTTCCCAGCCAGTAGTACTTTCAACGCATCTGCCAGCATATTGAATAACATGCACACAGTAAAGATCAAAACACGATCGCGGAAGGAATGCGTCAGCGCAAAAGTAGTAGCATTGATCAGCCAGAAAAGCAGCACACTCGGATTGAGGCTGTTGATTAAAAATCCAGAAGTGAAAATCCTGGCCATGTCTCTTTTACGAAAACGTTGCTCCTCCCCATTTGCCTGCTGAGCCAGTTGTACTTTTTTAAGAAAAAGATAAAAAAGCCCCATCCCAATCAGGAATACACTGCCTATATAGCCTATTGCCTGCTTGTACTGGAGCAGGGCCTTCACCCACTCTGAAAACGCATTACTGATAACGATCAACAGGATATCACTGAGCCAAACCCCCGCCACAAAACTGAACCCGCCCTCTCTGCCATTGTTCAAACTTTGTTTGATAATGGTAAAAATGACAGGTCCGACGGATAATGCCAGAATGCTCCCCAGTGCCAATCCTTTAATCAGTGCGTCAATCATTGCGAATTCAGAAACGTAAAATTACTTGATCCTGTTACATTCTATCGAAAGTTTATCAAATTACTAGGACATATTAAGAATTTGTATTTGCTTAGCGATCAGGTTTATTTTACCCAGTAACCCCAGTAGGGAAACCCTAATTTGAGTTTGGCATCCTGAGACAGTCGCTATCCGTTGAATACCTACCCTTCCAATAGCCTTGAGAGCTATTCTATTAAACACTCTAAACATCAAATGTTATGCGACTATTTCCTGCTTTCATGCGCGGCACTATTGCCCTTTTCGCCGTAACGGCATCTGTATTCTTTATTAGTTCCTGTCAGAAATCCGCTGAGCCGGATAATGGAACGGAAAGAGCAAATTCTTTTTCTAGTATGGAAGGTGTGGTTGGAACTGCTTCCAATTCGGCCAGTGCAATTACCTTCTGTAAAACCCGGGATTTTTGTCTGTGGGCCGGACAAACCATCAATACCGGAAAAGTGGTTATCGGAAATGACGAAAACAATCTGTATGTAATTATCAATTCTCTGGAAGGATTTCAGGATGTATCTGAAAACGTGAAAATCTGGGTTGGTGACAACCTGGTGGATCTTCCTCAAACCAATAAAGGAACTCCGATCCCTGGCCAGTTTCCATATAAGTTAAAAGTGGATCCTTCTTATACCTGGTATACCGTAACTATTCCTTTCTCCTCTATCAAAACCTCTGGTAAATTGGATTGCAGTGGCAAGGGTCTGTATGTATATGTTCATGTAGACGCAATTGCTAAAAAGAAAGGCGAAACTGCATGGGGTGGGAACTGCCTTGCAGACGGGCCTATCAGAACCCAGGGTCGCTGGTATTACAATATGACCTACAGCACCGGCTGTTGTGACGAATGCACCTGCAAAGATGTAAACTGATAACGCACGATATATTGTATTTTTAAAGCGGCTCGCATGGCGGGTCGCTTTTTTTTACTTTGAATTCGTTGTTTCATGATACGCAAGACCATTGAAACCGCCATCACCAAGCCTACCAAAAAATACCTGCGTTATCTCGGGATTAAAAATCTGTTTGGAACAGACCGAACCAAACAGATCCTGAAAATCAATCCTACAGTTCTACCGCACCGGGAAGAAGCCAGGGAGGTTAGAACATATGTATATGATTACAATGCGCAGGCGCTGGAAGAGCATGAGTTTAATACTGTTGAACCCTGCTTCCGGTTCCTGAAAAGCAACCGGATCAGCTGGATCAATGTGGACGGTATCAGAAAATCAGATGTTGAATCAATCTGTCAACATTTTGATATCCATCAGCTATTAATTGAAGACATCCTCAGCATTCAGCAACGCCCCAAAATGGACGAAGTGGACAATGTTCTTTTCTGTCTGCTGAATATGCTTTATTTCAATGAAATCAAGGGAACTGTAGAACAGGAGCAGATCAGTATCGTATTGGGAAAGGATTTTGTAATCAGCTTCCAGGAAGATGCATCCCGGGATGTATTTAATCCATTACGTGATAAACTCCGCATGAGCAATTCCAAGATCCGCCAGCGCTCGGCAGATTATCTCTGTTATTCCATGCTGGATATGATCGTAGACAATTACTTCATTGTAATGGAAAAACTGGGAGAACGGATTGAAGACCTGGAAGAGCAGGTTATTGCAAGTACTAATAACCGGGCGCTGGCAAGGATCAGCTCCCTCAGAAAAGAACTGATTGTTCTGAAGCGGAATATCGCACCGGTTCGGGACCTTGTCAATGGTATCATCCGGAGTGAAAGTGATTTATTGGATGACCGCACCACCAAATATTTCAAAGATGTTTACGATCATATCATGCAGGCCAATGACCTATGCGAAAACTATCGGGATGTGATGGTGAACATGCAGGATCTCTACATTAACAATGTAAACCTGAAAATGAATGAGGTGATGAAAGTAATGGCGATTGTGACCTGTTTACTGGCACCTGCAACCGTAATTGGAGGTATTTTCGGTATGAACTTCGACCGCATCCCCTACCTGCATCATGAAAATGGTTTTTACATTGCCGTAGTGCTGATGCTAATCGTTCCTATTTATATGTTGTGGCTGTTCCGCAAACGCGGCTGGTTCTAACATCTCACTTCTCACGTCTGACGTCTGACGTCTCACTTACAAATAATTGCCAGTCCTGCAACATCTGCCCCTTCAGCACCCGGGGAAATTTATGTTGCCCGCCAACCTTTCCTTTGGATTTCATGAATTCAAGGAAACGATCTTCCGGCAAAACATCCAGCAATACTTCTTTGAGTGCGCTTTTTCTTTCCACCGCATAATCATCGTTTAGCTCCATCAGGTACTGATCAATTTTACCCCTCAGTACTTCTGCGTCCACATGATCATCAGATGCCACATACCAGTGATGCGCAAAAAATGTTCCGTGCGGAATACCTGCCACTGTAAACTCCGGAATGGAAACATTCAGATCCTCTGCTGCCATTTTCAGTGCACGGTTCATGTTATCTACACTCAAATGCTCTCCAACCAGGCTGAGGAAATGTTTGGTCCGGCCGGTAATTACAATTTCACAACGATCCACATCGGTAAACCGGATAGTATCACCAATCAGGTAGCGCCAGGCCCCGGCTGCTGTACTAAGCAGGATGGCATAATCCTTTCCGGCTTCCACTTCATGAATCATATAGGCGCTGTGATTAGGCAACAGGTTGCCTTCCGAATCGAAATTGTCATCATCAAATGGTACAAACTCAAAAAAGATATGATCATTGATACTGAGCTTCATTCCCTTTGCAAACTGGCGGTCCTGGTATGCAATAAATCCTTCTGATGCCAGGTAGGTTTCGATATAGGTCAGGGGTTTTGCGAGCAGTTTCTCAAATCCTTTTTTATAGGGTTCAAAAGAAACCCCCCCATGTACAAAAAAGGAGAGATTTGGCCAGATATCATGGATCGTTTTCAGCTTATACCGCTCTACAATTTTTTCCATGCACATCTGGATCCAGGCCGGTACACCCACCACAAAACTGATATCCCAGTCCGGCGCATTTTCAACAATCTCTTCAATCTTGTCGTTCCAGTCGGTCATCTTGGCGATCTTCTTACCTGGCTTGTAAAAAGGGGTGAACCAAAAGGGAACTTTTTTGGCGGTAATACCGCTCAGATCACCTGCATAATATCCCTGTGCTTTCTGCAACTGGGTGCTACCCCCTAGCATGAGCCATCCTTTGCGCAGGTTGCCAAAGGGGATATTATTATAATGCCTTAATGAAAACAACTGCTTGATCATTATGATCCGGTTTCCGGCCAGCAGGTCTTCTGTTATTGGTATGTATTTACTTGCCGATTCAGAAGTGCCGGATGAGAGCGCATAATATTTGATCTTGCCCGGCCAGCAGATATCCTGCTTTCCCTCCAGGGTCTTATGCCACCATTCTTTATAGATGGAATTATAATCGTGGCTCGGAACGATCTGCTGAAATTTCTTACCCGGGTGTTTGCTGAGCAGGATCTCATCAAACCGGTAATGCTGGCCGAATTCCGTAAAACGGGCTTTTTTCAACAGTTTCTTCAGCACTTTAAGCTGCTGCCTGCGCGGAGAGCTTTCCGGCAGGCGGAGCGCTTTGGCAATCGTTTTAGGCAAGGTAATTTCAATAAGGGCCATTCGGGTGTGTCTGCAATTAGGATGAAGAACAAAAGTAGTTATTCCCGTATAATTTCCCCCTTTTCATCCGGATCATCACTTCCTATCCAAACATCGCTGTTTTTCCACTTGAATCGAATGGGAGCGTGGGGAGGTTCCCGCCTCAATGCTGTGAAAAGTTCCTCCAGCCTGATACCATCTCCCAGTACAAAAAGACAGGGCTGAGCCGGGTTATAAGCAGAAAGTTCCCGGCATATTTTATAGGCCTCCCTGGACCGGACTTCCTTTCCTGTTCGGATGGGTTTTTTACTTCTGATTTTGTCGCGCAAGGTTCGCGTTGCGATTGCTGCTTCTGCCAGGGCCCGGCTAAGGAAAGACACCCGGTTGCCATATTTCCGGCGAAAGAGCAACATGGCTTCATAAAAATGCCGGGCATTGGCAGCGGTTCTGAGAGTGCTTTCTCCTTTAAAGTGAATGATTCCCGGGTCAGGCAGGTAAAAAATGCGGTAACCTGCTTTCGCGATGCAATAACTTAGGTCAATATCCTCCGCATACATGAAATAGCATTCATCAAACCCTCCTACCCGTAAATAGATTTCCCTGGGAATAAACATAAAGGCTCCTGCCAACACCTCCGCCTGTTGTACATAGTCCGCCGAAAGATGGCCGAGGTAATAATTGGAAATCACCTTATGCTTTGGAAACAGGTGAATGAGTCCGCTTAACTTAAAAAAGGCGGTTGCCAATGTGGGAAAACCTCTTTTTGACTCAGGCAGGAATTGAAAACGGCCATCATACATGCGCATGCCCAAGGCACCGGCATCCGGATGGGCGGCAAAAAAATCAAGGGCAGTAGTCAGGCAGGTTTCGGGCACCAGGGTATCCGGATTCAGGATCAGGACATATTTACCTTTGGCTGCGGCCACCCCGAGGTTATTCGCCTTTGAAAAACCAAGGTTGGTGTCACACCAGATAAACTGAACTGCAGGAAACCGTGGCGGAAGGTACTGGCGGCTCTCATCCGTAGAAGCATTATCTACCACGATGACCTCTGCTTCCAGGTTAGCCATCGCCAATTGCAGGCTTTGGAGACAAAGCTCCAGAAAATAACAAACATTGTAGTTGACGATGACCACCGATACCTGCATCCCACGAATTTATTGGTAATTTTTTTATCGGCTCAGAGGCTTAGCTTTGTCCGATGTTATTGGAAACCCTTATCAAGGCCACCCGGGCCGGAGCTGCGGAGCTCGAACGTTTTTTCAATCAGAAAGATCTGGCCATTTCCAACAAGGAAGGCGTAAATAACCTCGTAACTGAAGCCGATCATGCAGCTGAAAAAGCCATCATCGCGGTGATTCAGGCACAATACCCGGATCATTTCATCCTGAGTGAAGAGTCGGGCGAAATGGCAAGTCCATCGCCTTATAAATGGATTATCGACCCAATTGACGGAACCATCAATTTTGCGAATGGAATTCCTATATGTTGTGTGAGTGTAGGATTGGAAGTGGATGGCATCATGACCATGGGCGCGGTTTATAATCCCATCCTGAATGAATTTTTTCTGGCTGAAAAAGGCAAGGGTGCTACACTCAATGGCAAACCCATCCATGTTTCAGATAAAACCGATGTGGCAAGCAGTTGCCTGGTAACCGGTTTTCCCTATACCTTCCTGGATATGCCAAACGGTCCGTTGGAATGTTTTGAAAGATTCATCCGCAGAGGTGTACCGGTAAGACGATTAGGCTCGGCAGCAATTGATCTCTGCTGGGTAGCAGCCGGCCGGTTTGATGGTTTCTTTGAACATAAGCTGAATGCCTGGGACAGTGCAGCGGGCTTTTTAATGGTGGAAGAAGCGGGCGGAAAGGTGACTGATTTTGCAGGAACCTATTATTCTCCCTATCAGCCCTTCATCGTGGCATCCAATGGGAAACTGCATGATGACCTCTTACGCTGGGTCAATGGTGACATAAACTAATCACAAATGGAAACAAGAACAGAAATCTCCAGTCTGGGTGAATTCGGCCTGATCGATCACCTGACAAAAAATATAGAATTTTCGAATGCCTCCTCTATTCTGGGTGTAGGGGATGATGCTGCAGTCATTGATCATTTTGGTAAACAAACAGTGATCACAACCGACATGCTATTGGAAGGCGTACATTTTGACTTGATGTACACGCCGCTGAAACATCTTGGTTATAAATCGGTAGTGGTAAACCTCAGTGATATTTATGCGATGAACGCCACCCCTACTCAAATTACCCTGAACATTGCCGTGAGTAACAGGTTCAGTGTGGAAGCCTTGGAGGAGTTTTATGAAGGAGTATATGCAGCCTGTGAACGCTACCAGGTGGATCTGATCGGGGGCGATACTTCAACATCACGCAGTGGCTTCATTATCAGTGTCACCGCTCTCGGGGAAGTTAACCCGGATCAGTTTGTACAGCGTTCAACTGCTCAGAAAGGTGACCTGATTTGTGTGAGTGGCGATTTGGGTGGTGCCTTTTTAGGATTGACCTTATTAGAACGCGAGCGCCAGATCTACCTGGAGAATCCAAAGATTCAGCCAGATCTCGAAAATGAACAATACATTGTTGGCCGTTTGCTGAAACCGGAAGCCAGGAAAGACATCATCGCGTTTCTTGCAGAGAATGAAATCCGTCCAACTGCAATGATGGATATAAGTGATGGTCTCAGTTCCGAAATACTGCATATCTGTAAGCAGAGTTCATTGGGCTGTGTGCTGTATGAAGAAAAAATTCCCATTCACGAAGACAGCCGGATGGCTGCATTTAAATTCGGGCTGGACCCAACTGCCTGTGCATTAAGCGGTGGAGAAGATTATGAACTGCTGTTTACCATAGCGCAATCCGAATACGATAAACTGGTATTAAATGAACAGATCAGTGTAGTTGGATATATGACCGATGCAGCTGAAGGATCACACATCCTGACAAAAGGCGGAAACAAATTCCGCATCACGGCACAGGGCTGGAATGCGTTTAAAGATCAATAAACGGAATCAGTACCGGTTTGCATGCGTAACTTTTTCCTTAGAAAATTTCTATTGTTCGGGTGCCTTTTGGCCCTGTTGCAGAGTTGTGCTGTATCGGGTACAAAATGGTCTCCATCAGAGACCTATGCACCTGAGCAATTAAAAAAGGATTACAAGCTATTCAGGTCTGTTCTGGAGGAATCACATCCCAGTTTGTATTGGTACACTCCGAAAGACAGCATGGATTATTATTTCGACTGGGGGTATCGGCAGCTAACAGATTCAATGACTGAGCCACAGTTCAGATCGGTCTTAAGTTATGTGATCGCAAAAGTCAAATGCGGCCATACAAGTACCCGGTATTCAAGGAAGTTTCTCCGGTTTTTAGATACCGCCAGGTTACCCCAATTCCCGATTTCGATTAAGGCTCTTGATAATGATACCATTGTCATCAATAACAATTTGCAGAAAGGCAATCTTCTGGTTAAAAGAGGTACCATACTTACCAGTTTAAATAAGGTGCCGATTCAGAAAATTGTAGATAGCCTGGCCCGGCACATACCAGCTGATGGAAATAATGAGCAGTACCTGATGCAGACACTTAGCAATCGCGGTGCCTTTGGGGGTTGGTTACGATTGGTGGCAGGATATTCCAACACCTATGAACTTGGCTACCTGGATAGTACCGGCAAAGAGGAAACCATATCGTTTCGTTTAATTGAGCCGCCGAAAAAAGATTCGGTCAAAAAGCCGATTGTACCGGAAGTTGTGAAACCCTGGAAACGCAGGGAGCAAAGAGCCAGGTCATTGGAACGCGCACGTTCATTACAAATAGATACCGGACTTTCCACAGGCTATCTTACCATTAATACTTTTAATAATGGTTATCAGTTGCGATCCTTCTTATCAGCAACATTTAGTACGTTAAAAAAAGAGAACATCCAGCATTTGGTAATTGATATCCGAAGCAATGGTGGGGGAAATGTAGCACACTCCACTTTCCTGACCAGAAAGATTGTAAGTGAGCCATTCAAAATTGCAGATTCTCTCTATGCGGTGACAAGAAAAAGTAGCTATAAAAACCTGGTCCGTTACAATGGATTAATTGGGGGGCTCATGCATTTTATCACCCGAAAAAAATCGGATGGGCATTATCATTTTGGGTATTTCGAGCGGAAAACATTTAAACCTTCAAAAAGACATCACTACAACGGTAATGTATATGTGCTAACCAGTCCCAATTCTTTTTCAGCTGCCGCACTGTTTGCAGCCAAGGTAAAAGGGCAAAAAAATGTCACCCTGATTGGAGAAGAAACCGGTGGTGCTGCTTATGGAAACTCTGCCTGGCTGATTCCTGATGTTCGGTTACCTGAAACCGGTATCCGGTTTCGTCTTCCAAAGTTCAGGTTGGTTATCGATAAAAATGCAGTGAAGGATGGACGAGGGGTACAACCAGACATTGAAGTGTTGACTACCCGGCAATCGCTTATCGAAAACCGTGACCCGAAAGTGGAGGCGGTAAGAGCGCTGATTACAAATTCTCAGTAGACAGTTTTTTACTGATCCGCTAATTCAATTATTCAAAAACGCAGAGTACATCCAAACCAGTTTTTCCTGTGCCCGGATATAATCGCTCATCAGTGCATTGGTTCCCTCATCGTTTGCATCTTCAGAAATTTTCAGTAACTCACGCTGCAGGCTAATGATTGTTTGAAAAGAGCCCAGGATATTTTCCACCGCCTTCATTCCATCGGCCACTTCTTTGCTTTCATTAATCGTAGCCATCGTGTGATAATCAGAATAATTATGTGCCGGTGAAAATCCAAGCGTGAGTATACGTTCCGCTATCTCATCAATTTTTAAGAGCAGGTCGTTATATAATTCTTCAAATTTTACATGCAGTTCAAAGAATTTTTCGCCTCTGATATTCCAGTGATAACCCCGCGTATTCTGATAAAATATAGAATAGTTGGCGAGTAAGGTATTCAGTCTTCCGGCCAGATCAGCCGCTTTGGCTTCATCCAGACCGATTGCGTTCAACTTTGCCATAACTGTATTGTTTTAAAGTGAAGGTATCCAAAACCATTCCGGCCTGTATCCTACTGCCAGTTTGCCCCACTCTTTCTCAATACCCAATACCCTGGCAGGATACAAAGAAGCCATTCGAAGCGCTTCCTCTATTGAAATTCCGACTTTTTTAACACAAAACTGCACAGCTGTCAGCATGGTCAATGCAGATCCTGAAAGCGTTCCGTCCGGTAGTGTGTAATGATCTCCACGCAACTGGTGCAAATAATTCCCGGTATTACTCTCTGTAACCGCATCCGTAATAATGAACAATCGTTCTCCCATCAGTTGCTTGACCATTTTGATCACCACCGCATCCACGTGGTATCCATCCGGTACAATGCTGGAGGCGATAGTCGGATGTGCAAGGATGGCGCCTACCAATCCAGGGGCGCGGTGTTGAAGGGGCGACATCGCATTAAATAAATGCGTGCAGGTGGTAATTCCCTGGTCAAATCCCTTATTGGCTTCCTCAAAACTTGCGTTGCTATGGCCCGCTGACAGAATAATACCGGCATCTTTCAGGTATTGGATCTGGTCCGGTTGAAAGAGTTCCGGTGCGATGGTCATCATCTTAATGATCCCGCGGCCCGGTTCAACCAGTGCGCGCAGTTTTTCCACGGTGGGCGATTGTATTTTTTCCAGCACATGTGCACCCCGCTTAACAGGATTCAGAAATGGTCCTTCCAGATGAAGTCCATATACACCGGTACCTCCCTGGTTCAGGTATTCCCTCACTGATTCGATGGCAGCCAGCGCTACTGAATTATCGTTGGTGGCTACGGTAGGCAGAATCAGGTGGGCTCCACCTCTTCGCGAATATTCTACTGTGGCACGGATGGCTTCTACGGAAGGATGAACACCAAAAAGCTGACCATCCCCTCCATACAATTGCACATCAATAAATGCCGGTACCAGCATTCCCCCCTGCAAATCCCTGTACCCGTCGGGTGATTGCTGACCGGTCAGATGCTGCCGGTGCAGATTTGAGGATATTTCCACAATCCTGTCCTGCTCAACTGTTATAACTGCTTCAGTCAACCAATCGTCGCCGGTGAAAATGCGGCCGTTTGCAAAATGGTAAGTTTGTATTTCAGGCATCAGGATGATCATTTAATATGGTGAAAGCATCAGCATCACGAAGAAAGGGAAGTTGCTGTCGGATCTTGTCGAGATTGGATTTTTCCAGGGTAAGGGTATGAATATCTTCTCCATGTTCCTTTTGATAAAGCGGCGTTCCCAGGGGGTCCAGAATCATAGAATCGCCACTGTGGTAAATTGCCTTTCCGTCTTCTCCAACCCGGTTAACACCCACTACATAACACTGGTTTTCAATAGCCCTGGCTGCGAGCAGGGTTTTCCAGGCATGATTGCGCCGCTCCGGCCAGTTCGCAACTGTGATCAATACATCATACTCCGCTTCCCCGTCAGTTTGCTGCCGGCTCCAGACCGGAAAACGCAGGTCGTAACAGACTTGCAGAAATATACGCCAACCCTTGACGGATGCAATAAACCTCCTGTTGCCGGCACTGAAATGCTGGTCCTCACCTGCATATGCAAAAAGATGTCTCTTATCATAATGACCAACCTGCCCATTGGGTAAAACCCAAAGCAACCGATTATAGTAATGATCGCCTTCCTTTATAAATACAGAACCGGTGAGGATAATTCTTTTCCGCGCGGCGAGGGATTTCATCCAGGCCAACGTGGGTCCTTCCATGGTCTCGGCCAGCTTTTCAGGCTGCATGGAAAAGCCGGTGGTAAAGGCTTCCGGCAAAACAACCAGTTCCATTTTTTCTGAAACCGATTCAATTTTTTCCTCAAACATCCGGCGATTTGCCTCGGGATCCTCCCAATGCAGTGAAGATTGAATGGTGGTTATGGTAAGGGTAGACATACCTGAAATTACTTCATTCGTCGGAAGTTTGCCCGGATTGCAATCCTTTAAGCACTTCTTTTATCAGGTCCCATTCGTATCCTTTATACAACAGGTGATCCTGGGTTTTTCGTAGTCGTAGTAATTTATCCTCCCCTTTTAAACTGTCCCACCGGTTTCGGGCCAGTTTCTCCAGTGTTTCAAGGTATGCCGACTCCGGAATCTCTTTCATCGCCTTTTTTATACAGTATTCACTCACCTGCCTTTGCAGCAATTCATTTTTGATCCGGCCCCTTCCCCATCCCTTCATGCGAAATTTACCACCGGCAAACTGGATGGCAAATCGCTCTTCATTCAAATAATCCTCTTCAATAAGAGTTGAAAGAAGGTTATCCACTTCCTGGCGGTTCAGACCAAAGCCGAATAATTTATTCTTTACCTCCTGGTGGCAACGTTCCTGGTACCCACAAAAATGACGCGCCTTCTGTAAGGCCTGATCCGGAGTCAGTCTTTTTCCCTGCAACATTTTATAAAGTTCTGTATTACGGTAATGAGGAAAAAACCCAATTTGAAAGAATCCCCGAAAATAACTGACCACCCTTTCCAATCTTCCCCATATCCCAATCTTAGAATGGCCGGAATTCCTTAGTTTCGTCCCTTATAAATCGCAACCGTTTTATGAAGTTCATCGTTAGCTCATCGGCTTTACTGAAACAGCTCCAACAGATCAGTGGTGTTATCAATGCAAATACAGTTTTACCCATTCTGGAAGATTTCCTGTTTGAAATTGATAAAAACAAATTGAATGTGGTAGCCACTGACCTGGAAACGGTAATGCGGGTACAGATGGATATCGAAGCCAAAGAAAATGGACGGGTTTGTATTCCTGCCAAGATCCTGATCGATTCCCTCAAGAACATTCCTGACCAACCCCTTACGTTCAATATCGATAAGAACTTCGGTATCGAAATGACCAGCGATAATGGTAAGTATAAGGTGATGGGTGAAAATCCCGACAATTTCCCGAAGGAACCATCTGCTGACGATACCACTTCTTTTGAAATGACAAGCAGTGCGCTGGTTACCGGTATCAATAAAACATTGTTCGCCGTGAGCAATGATGATCTGCGTCCGGCTATGACGGGTGTGTATTTTGAGCTGGATAAAAACTTTGTTCAGTTCGTGGCTACCGACGCGCATCGCCTGGTTCGCTACAAGCGCACAGATGTCAAATGCCCCAAAGGTGATTCTTTCATCGTTCCTAAAAAGCCGCTGAACATCCTGAAATCAGCACTTCCGGATAACGATGATGTAATCACAGTTAGTTATAACAGCAATCACTTGTTTGTTACTCATGGTAATACACAGATGAGCTGTCGCCTTATTGATGCCCGCTTCCCTGATTATAAAGTGGTGATCCCTGCTGATAACCCCTACAAAATGATCGTCAGCAAATCTGATTTCCAGGGTGCCCTTCGCCGGGTAAGCGTATTCTCCAATAAAAGCACCAACCAGGTTGTATTGAATATCTCCGGAAGTGAATTGCAACTGGCTGCGCAGGATATTGATTTCAGCTTCGAGGGTAACGAACGTATGAAGTGTCAATACGATGGCGAAGATCTTTCCATCGCTTTTAATGCGCGTTTCCTGATTGAAATGCTGAATGCTGCCGAGAGCGATGAGGTTCGGATGGAGTTATCCACCCCCACCAAAGCCGGTATCATTCGCCCCATGGAGGCAGATGAATACGAAGAGCTCCTGATGCTGGTGATGCCGCTGATGCTGAATGCCTGATTCTGATTTTCCTTCATGCATTTTGTACAGATCCGTTCATACGACAATTATATCCAGGCAAATATTCAGCTGAACCTGCTCAAAGAGCATGGGATCAATTGTCATCTGAAGGATGAAAATACAGTTACCATTGATCCATTTTTGAGTCCGGCTATTGGCGGGATGAAACTCATGGTATTAAATGATGACCTCTCCAAAGCAATCTCCCTGCTGGATGCAGCCACAGATGCGTATTTGCAAACTTTGCCCTGCCCCGCCTGCGGTACGAAAGCATTGGAACGCCGGACCCATGTAACCTCCCTGAACTGGTGGAATCGCTGGATTGCCAGGCTGAGAGGCAATGCAGAAAGCGTGTTTACTTCAGAAGTGATCTGTAGATCCTGCGGTAAGCGGGTTACTGATCTGGGTTTCAGCTGAAGCAACAACCACTTCAGATGATTTGAGTCAAGATTCTTCTACACCTGTTCCAATCCTGTTTCCACTTTGGTAAATTGTAGGAACAATTGCCTGCATATGGAAGCTTTTTTTACCTATTGGGAAACCATCCCTTCAGCTCATCGAATTCTGTTCCTCATGGGCGGAATGATTTTTTTCTGGCTGCTGGAAGGCTATTATCCACTATTCAATTTTCAGTTTAACCGAACCCGGCATGCAGGTGTGAACCTGGTATTCCTGGGTACCACCCTGGTGCTTAATCTGATTTTTGGCCTGGTTACGATCTGGTTCTGCAGTCTTGCTGTTTCCAATGAATTCGGCTTGCTGCAATGGATTTCAATGCCTGGCTGGATGCAGATTTTTATTGGCCTACTTTTCATGGATTTGTTTGGGCAGTACATTCCACATTGGATGATGCACAAGGTGAAGTTCATGTGGAAATTTCATATGGTGCATCACAGTGATACCAAAGTGGATGTTACCACCGGAACCCGGCACCACCCTGGAGAATGGTTGTTCCGGGAAACCAGCACCATTATTGGCATCCTGGTAATTGGAACACCGGTCTGGTTGTATTTTCTATACCGGGGTTGCGCAGCGCTTTTCACTCATTTCAACCATGCCAATATTCGCGTGCCGCGATGGCTGGACTACCCGATCAGCCTGATTTTTGTTTCACCCAACATGCATAAGGCGCATCATCATTTTGAACGACCGCTAACTGATACCAATTATGGGAATATTTTCTCTGTGTGGGACCGGCTCTTTGGAACTTTCCGGTATGTGGATCCGGCCGGACTAAAATACGGATTGGATGTATTGGATGATCGTACCGATGAAGATCTCACCTACCAGTTCAGGATTCCTTTTGATAAGAAGATCAAGACCGATTATTGATGCATCTTTGCGAACAAATTAGCAACTGATGGGGAAAACCATTGCCATGATTCCGGCACGATACGATGCCACCCGATTTCCAGGAAAACTGATGAAGCCACTGGGTGATTCTACTGTCATCCGCAAAGTGTATGAAAATACGCTGGCTACCGGATTGTTTGATGAAGTAAGTGTGGTAACCGACAGTGATGTCATCGATGCTGAGATTACAGCCATTGGTGGGAAAGTCTATCGCAGTCAGCGTTCTCACGAAAGTGGAAGCGACCGGATTGCTGAAATCGTGGAGCATATGGAGGTGGATATCATTCTGAATGTGCAGGGAGATATGCCCTTTGTTAAAAGAGCGCCGCTGGAAAAATTACTGGCCTGTTTCAACGAGCCGGCTGTTCAGGTGGGATCGCTGATGCAGGAAATGCACGATGCGGAAGGGGTGAAGAATCCAAATGTGGTGAAAGTGGTAGTGGACAAGTTCAGTAATTCCTTGTTGTTCAGTCGCAGTCCGATTCCTTATCCCCGTAGTAAAGAGCAGCCTGTAACCTGGTATGAACATGTAGGAGTATATGCCTATCGCAAGCAGGCGCTGATGAACTTCACTGCCTGGGCTATGACGCCATTGGAAGCAGCAGAAAAAATTGAATGCCTGCGGTACCTGGAAAATGGCATCCCACTCAAAATGGTGATAACCGATTACCTCGGGGTTAATATTGATACGCCGGAAGACCTGGAGAAAGCGGCTGCATTCTTAAAGAAGCAGACAGGCGTTTAACGTTTTTTGAAAACAGGAACCGTTGAGCAGGGTTCACCGTACATGATAGATTTAGCATGCGGTAAGAGGATCCGGGTGATTTCAAAATAGGCATACTCACCGATCGGTTGATCGCCACAACCCTTTATCACCACACGTTTATCATCAAATTCGGTGGCATCAATGGTGGACAGCCGATTCAGGAAAACTTGCTTGCGAAATTCTGCAGCCGATCCCTGGTAAACAGCTGAAGCTACCGGTTGGAGATAGCTAACGACCAGCATATATGCCCACATTGGGATAATAGCATCGGCAGAGCAGGTAACTGCAACCATTTTCCCACGGTATTGCTCCCAATCCAATTGTTTCATTGCTTCCCGGAATTCCTTTTCTTTTAGAATCAGTCCCATGAACAGGTGATTCGCCAGGTCAAATTCTACAATTATTTCCCGGGGAAGGTAGACTTCCAGGTCGAGTGTAATCAATCCACTTTCAGCCACTTTATTTACAATCTGATCTGCCATCTCAATTCTTTTTGATACTAACACATTCGGATGAACAAAGTTAGTAAATTAAAAAAGGGGATACCCGAAAGCATCCCCCTTGTATACATTTAGCTTAGTGCTCAGAGCACTTTAGCGCGTTCGTCTTTCACATTAGCTGCTTTACGAAGTGCGTCTACTGCGCGGAAACCGGCCGACTGGCGCATTTGTTGCATCATCATTTTACGCTGCTCATCAGCATTCAAACCTCCATCTGATACTGCTGAAACAGACTCTGTTTTCAAAACAAACACTGCTCCATTTCCTGCAATGGGGGCGGAAACTGCAGATTGATACGCTTTATTGAATGCTGCACCGATCACTTTGGGTTCCTGTCCAACATTTGGAATAAAGGGAGAAGAGAATCTTACACTGTCAGCATTCAATACAGATTGCTGTGTGGCGGCTGCTACCGCATCCAGTGTATTGGCCGTACCAATTTTCTTTTTGATAACTTCTGCTTTTTTCTGGTTGCGTACCTGGAATTCAACAAGCGCACGAGCTTTAGCGGGTGACATCAGGCCTTCCTTGTTAATTTCTGTAAGAACCGCAACAATATATTTATCCTCGATATTGAATGGTTCAGAAACCTCTCCGATAGATGCTTCATTTACCCAACGTACCAACTGGCGACTAGAACCAAGTCCGGGAATCATGATATCATTTGCTTTGATTTCCTGGGCAATCAGTTTGGTTAGATTTTTTTTGTTTGCATTCTCGTCAAAGGATTTTGCATTCCTGCTTTCTCCGGCAAACTGGTTAGCAGCACCGGAGGCTGTGTTCTCGGTTTGCTGACTGGCCAAAATAGGACGGCTCAGGTAAGCTACTTTGTACGCTTGTTCAAAACCTTTCTGATTTAATACCTCTATATAATGGTAACCAAAATCAGTTTTTACAATTTTTTTCTCTCCGGTAGAACCATAGAAAATGAAATCAGCGAATTCTTTGGCAAGATTACCCATCTGCTGACTTCCAAAATCATATTCTCCACCATTGTCCTTACTTCCCGGATCTTCGCTGAATTGTGCGGCCATGGATGCAAAGCTGGCTCCTCCACGGATAGCACCAACGATAGAATCAATTCGGGCTTTCGCAACACTATCTGTATTGGTTTGAGTGCTGATTAAAATATGGCGACATTTAACACTGTCTGGAAGACTGCGTTTACCCAGCATTTTAGCCACCACATAATTTCCACCATCCAGATATGGACCGTAAACAGCTCCATCCGGAAGATCACGAATGGTATCTGCATTGGGAACCTGTAATCTTGATTTCAGAACATATCCATCAAAATAGGGAACATCACTATTGTTGCGGGTAAGAAACTGGGCAGCATCACCGGCATTTCTGAACTCCTCGCGGAGATTTTCCAGGTTGGTGCGAACTGCAGCTGTGTCCTCAGCGGTGGGAGCTGCACTGAAACTAATATAGCTGATGCTGCGGGAAGCTTCCTGCTTGAATTCTTCTTTTCTTTTAGAAATATACGCAGTGATATCTTCATCGGTAACTTTTACCTCGGGAAGGCTATCGCTGATCGTATTATATGGTACGGCTACAAATTTGATAGCAGCAATCTGGCTGTTTTCAGCAGTTGTTTTTTCCGCCATCCATTTTGGAATGTAATAGGTATTGGCCAATAAGGCAGTGTACTTTTCCCGAAGACGGAAATTAGCAAGAGCAGGCAGGTATTGCTCCGTGAAATTTTTTGACATCGGATCATTCTTCTGCTTTTTCAGGGCATCTACAGCCTGTTTGGCTTTATTTGCATCATACTGTCCATTTTCGTTGGTGAACTGCTGACGAAAATCGGCAGGAGGATTATCTCCAAACAGAATATCATTCAATTCCTGGCCGCTTACTGCCAACCCCAATTTTTTGAATTCGTTTTCCAGTACATTTTCTTCAATGAACTGATTCCAAACCTGCTCCTGGATATTTTGCCGCATCATTTCGTTGATGGGATAACCCTGCTGCTGTAATTGGTTTTCCTGCAGCTGCAATCTTTTCTGAAACTCCACATAATCAATTTCCTGTCCGTTTACAGATCCAAGTGAAGTTTGGTTGCCACCAAAGATTCCACGACCCCGGGCGCCTGAAACAGAATCCATTAATAAAAAGCCAAGCAAACTCAAAGCGATGATGATAAATACAAGCCAGGCTGCCTTATCCCTGATGTTTTGAATGATCGACATGGTGCGATTTAATTATACTATTATATTATACTCAAAAAATGAGGAGCGAAAATAAGGAATTCCAACTTATGAACAAATTGTGGAAAAAGCCGGAAATACGCTTCAATTCTACCTTTCAGACCTATCCGGTTGTACAGAGCGGAATGAATTGATCAAAATATATTAAAATCTTAATGTATATTATTTTTTCAAATTGTTTCACAGGCTTTGAGGGTGATTCACCAATAAAAATCCATGTCCAATCAACTTTTCATTGAAAAATCCGGAAACGTGAAACTAAAATTCACAGGTATTTGTGGATCTCTTTAAAAATTGGTGGAAAAGCCGGGTTTTGGAGATTTTAAATCGGGGATAGATTTGGAATAAGTAAGTGCAGGGGGAGAATTGGTTCGGGAGGAGTGGAACAAGTGCTGATTTATTCAATCTGAACTAACAGGAAGGTAGTAGTTTTGTTATACAGTGGTACAGAAATCCACTGCTGTGAATAAGGAGGCAAAACCGCGATGATGAACCGAATTCAGTAGGTTTGTAACATGTGGAAAGCTGTGGATAAGCTGATGATCTTAAGATTTCCAACTTATTTAAAAGATCTTATCCCCATATCCACAGCCCTAATAGTAATAGGTTATTTTTTTAAAAATATTATATATTATATACTATGGCAGTTATTAACATGGAAGAAGCGAGAAAAAATGTATCCCGTGTTGGCTTTCTGGATATAGAAATTGATCCCACGCTGGATTTATTCCATGAGATTGAACGCCTTAAAAAAGAAAAGAACGCTATTCTCCTGGCGCATTATTACCAGGAGCCGGATATTCAGGATGTTGCAGATTATATTGGGGATAGCCTGGGGCTGGCGCAGCAGGCAGAGAAAACCACGGCTGATATCATCGTTTTTGCCGGGGTTCATTTTATGGCCGAGACTGCAAAAATTTTAAACCCTACCAAGAAAGTCCTGTTACCTGATTTAAATGCCGGTTGTTCACTGGCTGATTCAGCACCGGCTGACAGGTTTCGTGCATTTAAGGAACAGCATCCCAATCATATCGTAATCTCCTACATTAATTGTACGGCAGATATAAAAGCGCTGAGTGACATCATTTGCACCAGCAGCAATGCGGAAAAGATCATTGAAAGCTTACCGGCTGATCAACCGATCATTTTTGCTCCCGATAAAAATTTAGGTGCTTATCTGAATAAGAAATCTGGAAGAAATATGGTTTTATGGGACGGTGCCTGTATGGTACATGAAATTTTTAGTTTGGAAAAAATTACCAAATTGAAAGTGCGTCATCCGGAAGCCAAGTTGATTGCACATCCTGAATGTGAGGAACCCTTGCTTAAGATTGCTGATTTCATTGGAAGTACCACTCAGTTGTTGAAATATACACAACAGGATCCTTCCTCTTCTTATATTGTTGCTACTGAAACTGGCATCCTGCACCAGATGCAAAAAGCGAGTGCGGGTAAAACCTTTATTCCTGCACCTCCTAATAACAGTTGCGCTTGCAATGATTGTCCGTATATGAAACTGAATACGCTGGAGAAATTGTATTTGTGTATGGAATATGAGACCCCAGAAATTCTGATGGATGAGCAATTGCGACTGGCTGCCAAAAAGCCAATTGAGCGGATGCTGGAAATCAGCAAAGCCGCCGGATTAGGTGGCTGATTTCAAATTTAACAGCTTAATCCGCTGTTAATTGATACCTTTGCATTTCTTATTCTCGTTGCCGCTATTGCGAATTCTTCTCCTACTCGTGCTGGTTGTTTCGTTTCTAAGACGCCACTGGCTTGAGTTAGCCTTCATTTTTTATTTAAAAATTTTATCGTGAGTTTTTCGCAATTAGCTATTTCAGGCTCTATTCAAAGAGCGCTGAATGATTTGGGGTATACTAATCCCACCCCTATTCAGAGTAAAGCCATTCCTATTGTTCGTCAGCGTAAGGACCTCTTGGGTTGTGCTCAAACCGGTACCGGGAAAACGGCAGGATTTGCCATACCGGTGCTGGAATTAATGGAAGAAGACAGGAAAAGTCAACCAAAACCAAGGGGCATCCAGGTATTGGTTTTAACACCTACCCGGGAATTGGCCATCCAGGTGTTGGAGAGTTTCAGGGATTATGGAAAATATCTTCCTTTCAGAAGTGTTGCCCTGTTTGGTGGAGTATCACAGGTTCCGCAGGTTCAGGAATTGAATCGTGGAGTGGATATCCTGGTTGCCACGCCAGGGCGATTATTAGACCTGATACAGCAGGGTTTACTATCATTGGATACCATCCGCTACTTTGTTCTGGATGAAGCCGACAGGATGCTGGATATGGGCTTTGTTCATGATGTGAAGCGGATCGTTCGGATGCTTCCGGTTAAAAGACAGACTTTATTCTTCTCTGCAACCATGCCTACTGAGATCAAAAAGTTGGCTGATAGTATGCTGGTTCAACCGGAAACAGTTGCTGTTCATCCCGTTTCTTCAACTACAGAACTGGTTCGTCAGGAAATATTGTTCCTGGATAAGGATTCCAAGAAAGATGTTTTGATCCCGATCCTAAAAGAAGAAGATACGGAGCGGGTATTGATTTTTACCCGGACTAAATATGGTGCGGATAAATTATCCAAATTCCTTCACAAGTCTGGTATTAGTTCTGCTGCCATTCATGGGGATAAAACCCAGGGTGCAAGGCAACGGGCTTTGTCTGAATTTAAGGAGGGAAAAATTACTGCATTGGTAGCAACTGATATCGCTGCCCGCGGAATTGATATTGATGAACTGAGTTTTGTTGTCAATTTTGAAATCCCCAATATACCTGAAACGTATGTTCACCGGATTGGCCGGACGGGCAGAGCCGGACGAAATGGTTTTGCATTATCACTATGTGATTCTACTGAACGTGCCTATTTGAAGGATATTGAGAAATTGATTGGAAAGAAAATTCCAGTCAGAAGAGCTGAATTGGTATAAACTGATTATACATTTTAAGGGCCTAAATAATATTATAAATTTATTTAATATTATTTAGGCCCTTTTCTTTTATCTTCCCATATAGACCATCAGGATTTGTACATCACTTGGATTGATGCCACTGATTCTGCTGGCCTGGCCAAGTGTTCTGGGTTTGATTCTTTTTAGTTTTTCGCGGGCTTCATTACTAATCGCTGCAACTTTTGAATAATCAAAGCTATCCGGAATTTCGAGGTTTTCCATCTGGTTCATTCTTCCCACCAGTTCTTTTTCCTTTTCTATATACACATCATATTTCAACTGGATCTCCGCCTGTTCGAGTGCATCGTTTCTGAAGCTATTCAGAGTTGATTCAAATCTAGGTACTGCCTTTACTAATTCTGTTAAACTGATATTTGGACGCAATAGAATTTGCGCGGCTTTTTGTTTTTGCTGAATGGTTGCCGATTGAATGGATTCCAGATAAGGATTAAGTTCAGCTGGTTCAAATGAGAATTCCTGCAATGTTTTTTTAACCTGTTCGGTTTGTTCCTTTTTCAAACGGACAGCATCCATTCTTTCCTGACTTGCTAATCCCATTCTGTAGCTGGCCTCGGTAAGACGTAGGTCAGCATTATCCTGGCGTAACAGGGTTCGGAATTCTGCGCGGCTGGTGAACATCCGGTAAGGTTCCTCTGTACCTTTTGAAATTAGGTCATCAATCAATACTCCAATATAGGCGTCACTTCTTTTCAGAATGAAAGGTTCTGCATTGTTGATTTTAAGATGAGCATTGATACCAGCCATTAATCCCTGGCAGGCAGCTTCTTCATATCCTGTAGTTCCGTTGATTTGTCCGGCGAAAAACAGATTCTGAATTCTTTTGGTTTCCAGGCTATAGGTCAACTGAGTAGGTGGAAAATAATCGTATTCGATGGCATAACCCGGACGGAACATCTTCGCCTTTTCAAAACCTGGAATGGATGTCAGTGCTTTATACTGAACATCCTCTGGCAGAGAGGTAGAAAATCCATTCACATAAATCTCTACTGTATTCCATCCTTCGGGTTCTACAAAGATCTGGTGTCTTTCACGATCGGCGAATCGATTGATTTTATCTTCAATACTGGGGCAGTAGCGCGGCCCAACTCCTTCAATTCTTCCTGTAAACATAGGACTTCTGTCGAACCCTGTTTTCAATAATTCATGGGTTTGGTTATTGGTATAGGTAATAAAACAACTTCTTTGATTTGCTGATTTTACCAGAGGTTGAGGCAGATAGCTAAATCCAACGATATGCTCATCCCCTTTCTGTTCTTCCATTTTGGAGTAATCCAGGCTTCTTCCATCTATCCTGGGAGGTGTTCCTGTTTTAAGACGATCCGCTTCAAAGCCCAGTTCAACGAGTTGTTCCGTGATACCAGTAGCTGCTTTTTCTGCTACTCTCCCACCACCAAAGGTTTTTTCCCCGATATGAATGATTCCATTCAGGAATGTTCCGCTGGTAACGACCACCGCTTTGGCCGGGATGGAATGTCCTAAACCCGTTATAACTCCAGCTGCTCTTCCATCTTTAATAATTAACCCCTTTACCATATCCTGGTAGAAGTCTACCTTTTGGGTTTGTTCCAGCAATTCTCTCCAGGTGGCTGCAAACAACATACGGTCGTTTTGAGCTCTGGGACTCCACATGGCCGGACCTTTTGATTGGTTTAACATGCGAAATTGTATGGTAGAGCGATCCGTAACGATACCTGAATATCCCCCAAGTGCATCTATTTCTCGCACTATCTGTCCTTTGGCTATACCACCCATGGCAGGATTGCAACTCATTTGGGCAATGGTTTGCATGTTCATGGTTACCAATAAAACAGAACTACCCATATTTGCCGCGGCAGCTGCTGCTTCACAGCCCGCATGTCCGGCCCCTACAACAATAATATCGTACTCAGGAAACATTCAAATGATTTAAGGTGCAAAAATACAGAGTTCGCGCACGCTATTGTTATTATTATGATTGTTCCACGTGGAACGAAGGGGAAGCAAGAACATGAGAGATAGAATTACTATCGCCAACTTTTGTCGTAATCTAACCGTCGTTTATATACAAGGTGAATTCGGCATAACAGGTCAATCAAATTAGATCAACCCTTATTCATTTAACTTACCCTAACTACCTATTAAGATTTAAGGGAATTGTTATTAGCAACGTTGATCTAATTAATGAGTTTTTCATTCCAGTGATGCATTCTTTTGCCTCACAATTAGTTTCATCGGAAAGCCCCTGACTATGTCCAGGTAATTGAGAATTCACTATTCTGCATGTTCCACGTGAAACAGATCAGATTTTGAAGTATAGTTCCAGGTACTCGTTTTCTTTAGCCCTCATTATGGCGACTTCTTTTGCGGACTTATCGCGGTATCCACAGAGGTGTAAAGCTCCATGAAAGATTACCCGGTGCAATTCCCGTTGAAAAGATTCTCCCATTTCCCGGGCATTTTCCTTTACCCGATCAATACTGATATAAATTTCTCCCTGGGAGGGTTGTTTTTTATCGGCTAATTCGAAGCTGATGATGTCAGTGAAATAATCGTGCTGCAGGAAACTCCGGTTGATCTCCAATAAGTACTCATCGGTACAGAATATATAGTTGAGTTCCCCCAGTGCTTTTTTCTCCCGTTGGAAGAGGGTGGCCAGGAAACTTTTTAGCTGTGTTCGGTTTGGGAACTTAAATCCGGAGGCCTGGTAGTGAAAGGAGATATTATCGGTAGCTTTGTGCATCATTTCCATAATTCGTAAAACAAATTTAATGGCCGATCGTAGTTTTGGAGAAGGAAATATGAAACGATTATCAGAAATAGGAATCGGCCGTACGGTCGTGATCAAGAGTTTTGAGAACAATGAAATATTCCTCAAACTCATGGAAATGGGATGTGTGCCCGGAGAAAAGATTCGCGTGGAACAGATTGCTCCGCTGGGTGACCCGATAGCCATTACTGTGTCGGGATACAATCTGAGCCTCCGCCTGGATGAGGCGCGTAATATTTTTGTAGAAGAACTATAGTACAGCTCATGAAAATCGGTTTGTATTTCGGTTCCTTCAATCCCATTCATACAGGCCACTGTATCGTAGCCCATCAAATGGCCTATCAGACTGATCTTCAACAGGTTTGGCTGGTAGTTTCACCTCAGAACCCTTTCAAACCTTCCAATGGTCTTTTAAATGAATATCACCGCCTGCATCTGGCAAAGCTAGCTATCCAGGGTATTGACCGGTTACGAGCTACAGATATTGAATTTCATTTGCCCAGGCCTTCCTACACCATTGATACCCTGATTTATCTCGAAGAGAAATTTCCCCAGCACGAATTCAGTGTCGTGATGGGAAGCGACGGTTTACAAAACCTGCATAAATGGAAAAATGCGGAAACCCTGGTTCAGCGGACCGATTTTTATGTTTACCCCAGGCCAGGATTCCCGCTTAGTACTTCCCTCAAAGCAAACATAACAGCCGTAAACGCTCCCCTACTGGATATCTCTGCCACATTTATCCGTGATCAGATCAAAGCAGGAAATGATATTCACTACCTGGTTCCTGAACCGGTACGGGAAGAAATTGAGAAAAATGGTTATTATCGCTAAACCCAGGATAAATAAACCTTTACTATGTTTAACAGATTTTGCTATGCTCTCCTAATTATTTGTATTTCAATCAGTTCCGTTGCACAGAAAACAGACAGGAAACTGGAGGACAAACTCCGCCAACTTACGGCGGATTTCAAAGGAGATGTTGGCATTTATATAAAGCAGCTTACAACAGGCAAAACGGTGGCCATTCAGGCGGATAGCATTTTCCCAACCGCCAGTATGGTCAAGATTCCCATTTTGATTGGCATCATGGACAAGCTCAACAAAAAGGAGCTGTCCTACCACCAACCCCTGATCTACAAAGATTCCCTCCTTTATGAAGGAGAAGATATACTGGGCTCGTTCAAGGACGGTGAAACCATTCAACTGGCGAAGATCATGATGCTGATGATGACCACCAGTGATAATACTGCCAGTTTATGGCTGCAATCTTTGGCTGGTACCGGAAGCAGAATTAATGAGCTCATGGCGCAACTCGGCTTAGAACATACCCGCGTGAATTCAAGAACACCTGGTAGAAAAGATAATCAGCAGATCTATGGATGGGGACAAACAACACCTCGCGAAATGGTGACCCTGATGGAAATGATTTATCGCGGACAAGTGATTGATAAAGCCGCTTCGGATCAGATGCTTCGCATCATGGGAAGAAATTTCTGGGATGAAGAAGCAATTTCTGTTCACCCGCCCACTGTTTTCATTGCCTCCAAAAATGGTGCGGTGAATGCATCCAGGAGTGAAACGCTGCTGGTGATGGCGCCAAAAGGTCCTTATATCTTCTCCATTATTACCAAAAACCAGCAGGATCAAAGCTGGGAACCCGAAAACGAAGGCTGGGTGCTGGCCAGAAAAGTGGCTGCACTGCTTTGGGAGAAATATGGAAAGTGAGACAACAGAAGTAAGAAGTGAGATTTTAGAAGTGAGAATTGAGACGAGGAATTACGTGTGGCGGGGTAAACTGATGCCGTGCAGGTTTTTGTACAATTCCATCGCATAGGAATCAGTCATGCCAGCAATAAAATCAACCACATTTAATGCCTTTACATAATTGCCCGCTCCTTCTTCCCGGTATTGATCCGGTAATAACTGCAATACTTTCTTCTCCCTGTGACTCGGCCGCTGGTTCAATACAGCCGGAATAAAATGACTCAGGAGGGAATGCATCACTTCATATCCTGCCAGTTCAATTTTTACCACCGTTTCATGATTGTAAATGCGCTTCATAGTTATACTGTTGATTTCTTTCAGAGCCGCTCCCATAGCGGGTTCCATATCATCCAGTAGAGATCGGTTATACATACCTGTTAGTAAAACAGATTCATTTTTCATGAAATTCTGAACCGCTGTTTCCACCAGCAGGTTGATCGACATAGCCCTGAGAAAGGCCAGTTGTTCACGGGAATCGCCTTTCAATTTATCCAGCGTCACATGAATTCGATCCATGCGTTCCTTTCTTCCTGTTTCCAGCAGATTCACCAATGCTTCCACAGCAGTTTTGCTATCGAGTATGCCTAACCGATGTGCATCTTCCCAATCAATCACCCGATAACAGATATCATCCGCAGCCTCCACCAGGTACACAAAGGGATGTCTTCTGAAGACCAGTGGATCTTCCTGTTCTGCCACCATACCAAGGGTTTCCGCCACTTTTCTGAAACTCTCCTGCTCCGACTGAAAAAATCCATATTTCTTCCGGTGCACTGCTGACCCATCTGCTGCAAGCGAAGCACAAGGATATTTGGCAATCGCCGCCAATGTGCTATAGGTTAACTGATAACCACCCTGCTGGCGATTCGCATAATGATGCGTGAGAATCCGGAAGGAATTGGCATTACCCTCAAAATGAGTCAGATCCTGCCATTCCGCTTCATTGAAATGTTCACGAAGAGAAATCCCATTTAACGTTTCTGCTGCCGCATCAGTAAAATAAGCTGATATGGCAGACTCACCGGAATGCCCGAATGCAGGGTTCCCGATATCATGGGCCAGGCAGGCAGCAGCTATCACGCTCGACAAATCAGCCTGGTAAAATTCCCGCGCAGCCGGAGCTGCCAGATCAGCCAGTTCCTGTCCCACCAACTTTCCAAGTGAACGCCCCACACTCGCCACTTCCAGCGAATGCGTCAACCGGTTATGAACAAGTACAGGTCCGGGTAATGGAAATACCTGCGTTTTATCCTGCAACCGACGGAACGCAGCAGAAAAGATCAGGCGATCAAAATCACGCTCATAGGCAGTTCTGGCCTGGTCTGACCGATATTCCTGACCAAATCGTGCATTTGTAAAACAGGTATTCCAATTCATCATGCTGCAAATGTAGGGTCCCTTTTAGCAATTATTGATAAGTTTGGGCAGCTTAACTCCGCTTCATGTTAAACAGCGCCCCCCTTCATATTTACAGAGCTTCAGCAGGATCAGGAAAAACATTTTTACTCGCTTCTGAATACCTCTGCCTCTTATTTGAGAATCCGTATAAATACCGGGAGATCCTGGCTGTTACGTTTACCAATAAGGCGACGGAAGAAATGAAAGAAAGGATCCTGGGCGAGTTAAAAAAAATCGCCACCGGAACTTCAACTCCATATAGTCGTATCATCCAGCAAAGATTTCCGGACTTAGAGGATACTGCTGCTTTACAGGCTGCCGCAGACCGTATTTACAGAACTATCCTGCACGACTATGCGAAGTTCTCTGTATCAACTATTGATAGTTTTGTTCAGCAGGTTATCCGGTCCTTTGCTTTTGAAATTGGCCTGGATGCCGGTTTTGAATTACAATTAAACCAGGATATTGTAAAAGAAGAATTAGCAAATCGCCTTTTTGAATTGTTGGAATCCAGCCAGGAATTATTAGACTGGATCCGATCCATCGCCATAGATAGAATTGATGCGGGACAAAACTGGGATTTCAGATCGGAGCTGCTATCACTGGCCAGTGAAATTTTCCAGGAACGCTTTTATCGCTTTGAGCAGAATATGCGTAACCTGGAAAACCCGACTGCCGCTTTCGATATGCTTAAAAAATCCATGCAGGATCTTGTGAAAAAGGTGGAGGAAACCATGCGGAATTTCGGCCAGCAGGGAAACGACATCATACAAAATGCAGGGATCGATGCTTCTTTCTTTTCCAGAGGTAATAAGGGTTTTATTGCCTATTTCACTAAAATTCAAAAGAAAGATTACAAAGCCACCGTTACTGTGCAGGATGCTCGTGACAACCCCGACAAATGGACTACGGCCAAAGCAGCTCCGGAAATTAAAGAAGCAGTTGCCAACATCTACCCTGCTCTTAATACCTGCCTGGCCCTGGCACTTGATTATTACGAAGCGAAGGCCTTCTCCTATCAGACAGCCAAAGCCATTCTTCGCAAACTGAATAACCTCAGCTTATTGCGCATACTCGCGGATCAGCTGGGTGATTACCGCCGCGATAATAATGTGCTCCTGATATCTGATACCCAGCAACTATTAAGAGAACTGGTGAAAGACAATGAGGTTCCCTTCATTTATGAAAAAATCGGAAACCGCTATCAGCATTTTCTGCTGGATGAATTCCAGGATACTAGCCGCTTTCAATGGGATAATTTCAAACCCTTACTGGAACAGTCTGTTGCTGTTGGTGCCTATAACCTCGTGGTAGGTGATGTGAAACAATCCATTTACCGGTGGAGAAATGGCGACTGGCGATTACTTCAATCACAGGTGAAACAGGATATCGGTACCCGACTGGTGCAGGAAGCCAGTCTGCAGGAAAATTATAGGAGTCGGGGTTCTATTATTGATTTTAATAATACCTTGTTCAGCCGCATTCCTGCTTTACTTCAACAGGACTTCTCGAATGAAATGAGCCAGGTGCAGGATTCCTCCATCCAGGAGCGCCTTCACAGCAATTCCTATTTCACGATCATCGAAGAAGCATATAAAGATGTGATGCAGGAAAAGCCGGCAAACTGCCAACAGGGCGGCAGGGTGGAAATACAATTCTTTGAAAAAGAAAATTCACAAGCACCCAGTTCCTGGAAACCGGCAGCGGAAGCCCGACTCTGTGAACTGATTGATGAACTGCTGCTACAGAAAAAATTGAAGCCTGAACAACTGGCAATACTTACCCGCAACAATGCGGATGCACGCAGAATCATCAATGTATTGCTGGAACACAAACAAAAATCAGGCAGTGTACACGATTATAAACTGGTGTCCTCTGACGCCCTGCTGATCAGCGCCTCCCCTGCTATTCAATTATTACTGGCTGCTTTCCGCTATCTCCTGAATGAAAAAGATGATATCGCAAGAGTGGAGCTTGTACAAGCGAATGCGATACGGCAACAAGTATCCATAACCGAAAAAACATTGTATCGAAGAGATATCAATCACCAGCTCTCCCTACTGCCTGCAGCATTTATCGGGGAAAAGAACCGGATTGCACAGTCATCCCTATACGAAGCAACAGAAATCCTGATCGCGCTGTTTGAACTGGATGCATGGGAAAATGAACAACCCTATATTCTTGCATTCCGCGACCTGGTAAATACGTTCAGCACCAAAGGCAAACCCTCTATACGTGATTTCATACTCTGGTGGAAAGAAGATGGAGAAAAAAGAGCCTTACCGCTTTCATCTGCTTCCAACGCCATACAGATACTGACCATTCATAAATCAAAGGGACTTGCTTTTGATGTAGTGTTGTTACCGTATACAGATTGGAAATTGAAATCGGATAAGGGCTTATTATGGTGTGATTGGAAAGATGATTCATCAGAGCTGGAAGTTTTGCCTGTTGACATTCAATCCTCCTTAGCAGAAACTGCGTTTGCCTATGAGTATTTTGAAGAAATGCTGATGAGCAGGATGGATGCACTTAACCTGCTCTATGTGGCATTGACACGCGCACGCCAGGGAATTTATATGATGGCACCAGTTCCTGCTGCATCAAAAAAAGATCAAAGCATGACTACAATTGCTGAACTGATCTATGAAGGAATCAATCAAACAAACCCCTTTGTTATTGAAGGAGATCTCGAACGGGATGATACAGTGCCTGCTATGGAAAATGACCTGGTGCTTCCAAAGACTCCAGGCTCCCTCAGGCAGGTTGCTTTATTGAGAGAACCAGCCAGGGAAGAACAGCTGTTAAGGTTGCATCCTACCGAGCAACAGAAAATCGGACAACTGGCTCACCTGGTATTGTCCAGAATTTCAGCAGCAAAAGAATTGACTCCCTGCCTGCACCGAATGCAGATGGAAGGCAGTATCAATTCAGCACAACTAGAACAGGTGAAAGCCTATGTAGAGGAAGTATTTGAACAGGATCAGCTGGGGAAATGGTTAAGCGGAACATATAAAGTACTGAATGAAAAATCCATCCTGTTGCCCGGAGGTGCAGTGAGAAGACCCGATAAAATCCTGGCGGGGGAACAGGAAACCATCCTGCTCGATTTTAAATTCACTCAGGAATCCAACCCATCACATGCGAGACAGTTAAAGGAATACAGGGAGTTGCTGGAACAGATGGGCTTTCCTGCAGTACAGGCTTTTGTTTATTATGGTTATAACAAATCCCTGGTACCTCTACATGCCCTGCCTCACCAACAGGGAAAATTATTCGGTTAATGGTTAATGAATCAGTATGAGTTTTCTAAAGACAGTTGCAGCCCATTTATATGAACGATTTGGAAATAATATTGCAGATTGTGCAATCATCTTTCCGAATAAACGTCCGGCTATTTATTTCAGACAACAGCTTGGCCAGTTGGTAGACCGCCCCATTTGGAGCCCGGATTTATTTACCATTCATGAATTTATCCAGGAATCTACCAACCGCTTACCGGCAGACCGACTGCTTTGTTCCTTTTTATTGTATGAAGCGTATTCCAAAGTTTGGTCAGATCAGCAGTTACTACCGGTTAGCTATGAACGCTTTTATCCGCTGGGTGAAATCTTACTGAATGATTTTACGGAACTCGAATCAAATGCTGTATCAATAAAAGATATTTACAGCAACCTGGCAGAGTTGGCAGCCATTGACCAGGGACTTGATTATTTAACGGAAGAGCAATTGGAGTATTTACAACGCTTCTGGAAAAACTTTTCAGTTGAACGTCTGAGTAAACAAAAGGAACGTTTTCTGCAATTGTGGAAACACCTGCCCGCAATATTTGAATTATTCCGAACCGAACTGGAGCAAAGGGGATTGATTACAACCGGTATGATCTACCGGAGCCTTGTTACTGAAGCATACGACCGAAAAGATTTTCCAACCAGATGGAAACACCTCGTATTTGTTGGCTTTAATGCATTGAACCGATCCGAGTTGCAGGCATTAAAAAAATGGGAAGAACAGGGGATCGCATTGTTTTACTTTGATACCGATACACATTATATAGATGATGAACTGCAGGAAGCTGGTCGATTCTTAAGAAGAAATCTTTCCCTTTTCACCAACCAGTTATCAACGGGGAACAACATACGAAGAACAGATCGTTCGATTCAATTGATTGCCGCAGAAGGAAATGCCGCGCAGGTTAGAATGTTGCCTGCATTGCTGGAGAATGTTCCCGGTATAAAAGAAGAACCCGAACAAACCGCGATTTTGCTGGCAGATGAAAACCAGTTATTACCGGTTTTGCACGCGCTGCCTGATTGGACAGACAAGGTAAATATAACCATGGGGTATGGCCTGGTGCAATCGCCCCTGTATTCACTGATGCAAACCATCATCCGGATACAGGAATCACTCTGGCAAAACAAAGGGCGATCTGTTTATTACCAACCGCTTTTGCAGTTGGTACAACATCCCTATCTGTACCAGCTTCCGGAAGCAGCTGAAATTGCAGCAACTGTTTTGCAGAAAGCCCTGGTAAGTATTCCTGCTGCAAGCTGGGAAAAGCTGGAAGAACCCAGGCTAAAAAAATGCCTGACGCTCATACAGCACCCGATAGAAATTATTTCCCTGATCCGCGATATACTGGAAGATCACCTGGCAACTTTTGTGGAGGGTGAAGCTACCGACCTGCAATCACAATTGATTCATGCAGCACATGCACAATTAAACCGGCTGGAAGATTTACTCATCGAAAGAAAAGAAGAGCTAAGCCTTTCCTTTATTTCCGAGCTGATACTACAGGTAATGCGATCCCAATCCGTACCGCTGGAAGGCGAACCACTCCGCGGCTTACAGATCATGGGACTACTGGAGAGTCGCGCGCTCGATTTCAAACACATCATCCTGTTGAATGTAAACGAAGGGATACTTCCAAAGAAAGCAGTTGCTCCTACCCTGATTCCTGATAGCATTCGAAGAGCCTATGGATTAAGTGTGCTTGAAAACCAGGATGCGATTTTTGCCTATGTTTTTTATCGCCTCCTGCAAAGAAGCCAATCGGTTTCCTGCCTGTATAATACAGCTGTGGATGAAAAAGGTATGGCTGAACAGAGTCGTTTTCTGACACAGATTGAATATGAAACCGGCATCCCGATCCTTCGGAAATCGGTTAAGATGGATATTAACCCCAAAGCGAAAGAGCCCATCGTAATTGAAAAGGATGATGCGGTAATGCGCACGTTGAATAAGTACACCGGAGAAGAGGTGATTTTGAGTCCGTCTGCATTGAACACCTATATCGATTGCCGCCTGCGCTTTTACTTTCAAAACCTGCAGGGCATTCGCGAGCCGGAGGAAAGAGAAGAAGAAATTTCGCCACGCGTACTCGGTAATTTTCTGCATCGCGCAATGGAGTTTCTTTACAAAGGACTGGAAGAAAAAAAAGGAAATAAGTGGGTGGAGCCCGGAGATTTTGAATGGCTCAATAGCCAGATTGATAACTATCTCAAGCAAGCACTGGGCCTGGAACTGGCAAAAGACCGCAACCATGTGGTGGATTATACCGGTACCCTTCGCATCGTTGAAGAAGTGGTGAAGATTTATATTGAAGAGGTATTGAAACAGGATAAACGCTGGGCTCCTTTTGAGATGGTAGACCAGGAATGGAAAATTGCTCACCCGGTTCAACTGGACGTGGAAGGCAGACGTATTACCATTCGCTTGGGTGGATTTATTGACCGGCTCGACAGAAAGGATGGTGTCTACCGGATCATTGATTATAAAACCGGAAACGATAAAAAAGAATTTCGGTCTGTGCAGGATTTGTTTACTCGGGACCGTACAGACCGAAACAAGGCAGCTTTGCAAACCCTTTTGTATGCGGAATTACTGGGTAAGCAGCTGGAACAACAGCCAAAATCGGGAGCTGCTCCTGACTGGATGCAGTCACATGTTGGTACCGCCAGGGTACAGGCCGGACTCTATAATGTTCGCCAAATGCGAAGCGAAGGACCTGAGTTCGACTGGCGACTATCAGAGAGCGCTGCCAAAACCAAACTGGATGATCACCGGATTAAGGAGATCGGTACTGAACTCATGGATTCCCTCCAGTGGGTATTAAGTGAAATTTTTACCAGGGATCAGCCATTTGATCAAACAGAGCGTCGGGAAAAATGCGAATATTGTCCTTATCAAAAAATCTGTGGCCGATAAAATCAATTAACTGAATGGCACTGGTTAGGCATATCCCTTTTCTGAAAGCAGTTTTACTGCACAGCCTTACGGCTTTTGGCGGGCCGCAGGGCCATTTCGGGATGATGCTGAAAACCTTTGTGCATGACCGGAAGGACATCTCGCATGAAGAATTAATGGATTACAATGCTTTCTGCCAGATGCTACCGGGCGCGTCCTCCACACAGGTATTGACACTGGTTGGATATAAACGAGGTGGAGTTTCCCTGGCTATTCTAACCTTATTAGTCTGGATCCTGCCGGCAAGTTTATTGATGGGGGCACTCTCCTTTCTTTTGCGTTATTTTCATAACAAGGAACTGCAGCACGATGTATTCAAGTATGTGGCACCCATGACCATCGGCTTTCTCGCGTATGCATCCACGGTAGCGTTCAGGTTGGCTATTCACAATACAATCACCCGGGTCATCGTATCAGCCAGTGCCACCCTGAGTTTTGCCTTTTTCAAAATTCCCTGGATGATTCCACTACTCATTGTGGTAGGTGGATTTGTTACCAATCTCAGCGATCGCCGTTACCCCCAGGCTGAGGAAAACCGAAAGAAAATCAACTGGGCCAATATCTGGTTGTTTGCACTGATATTCCTGGTAGCGGGATTTCTATCTGAAACAGCACGAAAAAACGACTGGCAAAATCGTAGGCCCATCAACCTGTTTGAAAACACCTATCGTTTTGGGAGCATTGTATTTGGAGGCGGACAGGTACTGGTGGCCTTGATGTATGAACAGTTTGTGGTTCGCCCGGAGTCGGAAAAAGTGATGCAGCGAAATCCCAATGTAGTACGCATTACAAGAGATGATTTTTATACAGGTGCAGGTATTGTTCGTGCCATGCCGGGACCCGTATTCAGCATTTCCAGTTTTATGGGAGGAATTGCCATGAGCGACCGGGGTACGGGCTGGCAGGTCCTGGGTTGTATAATCGGAACTGTTGCTATTTTCTTGCCAAGTTTGTTACTGGTGCTGTTTTTCTTTCCCATCTGGAACAACCTGAAAAAATACGCCATCGTGTTTCGAGCGCTGGAAGGTATCAATGCATCGGTTGTTGGGTTTCTGATCGCTTCCACACTGTACATGCTGAAAGATATTCCTATGCCGGAATGGGCTGATCATGGCTGGATGAACCTGGCCGTCATCGTTGCTACCTGGCTCGCGCTGCATTATTCAAGGATTCCTTCTCCCGTGCTTGTAGTAGCCTGCCTGCTGCTTGGGATCCTGGTATAAAAAATGCCCCTCTTTGAAAAGAGGGGCCACACCCAAAAAACCAACCTTGCGGTTTGAGAAAACAGTTGTTATTATTATTCAGTCTTTGTTTGACCTTTACCTTCTTCAATCCATTTTTTAAGGATGTCTGCAAACTTCTGCGCATCGCTGTTATCTGGTTGTACTTCGAGAATTTTCTCGAACCAGCCTAAAGCAGCCTGGTAATCCTTGGAAACATTTGCTTCATAGGCACCCAGGTAACCATAAGCCTGGATGAGCAGACTCTTATTCTTTTCCTTATCAGTTGCTGCGATTTCCGCCACTTTTTTATAATCATTCACTGCTAAACCAAGCTCCATAGTGGTATCAATCTGGGCCAGGCTCTTTGCTTTCCAATAGTAACCATATACCTGGTCGGGATATTTCTCTGTGTACTTACCAAACACGGAATCAGCCTGGCTGAATTCAGATGCAGCATAGTGCGCCAATCCCCAGTTATAGAGATCCAGGTTATTGGGATCTTTTTTAGTTTCGAAAATTTTACCCAGCCATTTTGCTTCCTTGCTGCGATCATTGTTTTCTTTGAACATCTGGGCCATTTGCTGCATGTATTCCAGTTTGTAATTTTCAACCGTATCCATGGCAACTGCTTTTTCCCAGGCGATTGCAGCCATCGAATCCTGGTCCATTTTCTTGTACAGTTTCGCCTGCAGATCAAAATCTTTTGCTACCAGGTTGCTGTCAACTTCACGGGCGAAATACGTATTCAGCAATTCAAATGCTTTGGTTGAATCACCTTTGGCATCATAGCTGTAAGCCAGTAATTTATACAGACGGGGTTTTGCTTGCTCACCTTCTTTTTCGAGGATGGCATTGGCTCCTGAAATAGCCTCATCGTATTTAGCAGAAGCATACATGAGATCCATTTTCATGTACTGATGCTCCATGCTGGGATCTGTATTTGCAATATAAAGTTCCAGGTATTCCTTTGCCTTGTTCACATCACGGAAGTAATAGTAGTAGTACAGCTCATAATAAGCAGCTGCAAATTTGGGATCCGCTTCAATTGCCTGTTTGAAATATTTCAGGAACATATCGCTGTTCTGCTGGGTCATGTAAATTTTTCCCAGGTTGTAGGCAGCCTGTGCATATTTCTCATCTTTCAACAGCGCTTCCATATAAGCTTTGGCAGCTTCACTGCCCTGGTTGAGTTTGCGGTAAGCATCTCCACGCAAGGTGATGGCTTCTGCATCCAGGCTCTTTTCCTTGATTTCACTGATCAAGCTAAGCGCTATGTTGGCATCACCTGCTTTATTCTCTACCTGTGCGCGGGCAATGGCCTTGATCACATCTACTTCAGTTTTGCGGTTGGCATCTTTTAGAGCCTGGTCAAACTGTGCTTTTGCTTCGGCAGGTTTGTTTTCAGCCAATAGCACATTTCCATAAGCAACCTTATTCAACGGATGCGCACTTAATATATCCGAGCTTGAATTCAGCAGGGATTTTGCTTTATCAACTTTGTTGTCTTCCAGGTACACTTCAGTGAGCCAGTAATAGGCTTCTTTTTCCTGTGTCAATACCTGTTGTAAAACCTGTTCTGCACTTTGCAGCCGATCATGATACAGATGTTGTTTTGCCTCTTCAATCGACTGACCCATGGCAGAGCAGGCCATAACCGTCAATCCAGCGATCAAAATAGTTCTCATTGTTACTTTGTTTTGTATTTTATACAGCCATCACCGGAATCCGGGAGGCTGAGAATAAAAAGCGTGAAAAAATATTGTTTAAAACTCCCGGTAATTCAGCTTCCTTACCAGGTTGTACCACGATCAGATCGGCATTCACTTTTTCAGCGTATTGCAGTGTTGTATCTGCAATATTTTCACCCATTACAGGATGACATTCAATAGCCAGATCTGTATTATCTCTCAACAGCTGATACGATTTATAGAGATAGGAATTATCCTTTTCTGTTTCCCCTTCAGCATCTTCTTTCAGAGCAACCAGGTGAATCCGCGCATCATGGTATTGTGCCAGGTAACTGGCGAACATGATTTTTCGTAATGGCAGCACATTGGTTACCGGCAATACAATATTTCTGATCTGATGAATATGCGCCGATTCCGGAATGTTTAATACCGGGCATTGAATTTTACGCGCAAGCCGGTTGATATTGATCCTGCTTAAAAACTTGCTCCAGGCAAACCGGCGCCGGTGTGTAATGATAACAAGGTCAATTTCATGCCGCATAGTGAAATTGCGGATGCTGCGCTCAATGCCGCCTTCCATCACATGGCTATAGATAAACCGGCCTTTCTCCATCTGGGGAATATATTCACCCTGCATAGCCATCATGCGACTCGTAGCAAGTGCTGTCTGATCAGCTTTCACTGCAATGATCTGACTCGCATTAATGGTAATTGGCAAAACAGATGGCTGTACAATATATAGCAGGTGGATATCGCATTTCAGTTCATTCGCCATTGGCAGGATGCTATCCAGCACCTGGCGACTTTTTTCTGAAAAGTCGACTACTACCAGTATCTGTTTTAATAATTTTTCCATAGTCTGCTTAGTTGGCAAATTGCAGCACTTTAGAGAAGGCAGGCTCAGTGATCTCACCATCTGCCACAAAGCGTACCAATTCATTCGTAGTGCAGAAAGCGATACCAACACCTGCCTGTTCAATGATGCAGAGATCATTTTCCCCATCCGCAACAACCACGGAATTATCCAGGGGGATATCATAGCGATTGGAAAGATGTCTCAGCGCATTGGTTTTGCAAATAGGATGCGAGCAACTGCTTTCTTCGTTGTGATAGAAATAAGAAGGAATACGTACCTCCCCGGTAGCTTTCCCTTCAAAATATTCCAGTTGATTGGAGAGATGAAAATCTGCACCAATTCTGTTTTTTACATACTCTGTAATCAGGTGATAACTTTCACTGACAATACCTACCAGGTAACCTCTTTGTTTCAGCATGGCTACTACCGACTGAATATCATCAATCATCGGAATTTCTGCAGCTGTATGCAATAAATCGTCCATGCTGATACCTTTCAACAATAAGGATACCCGCTTGGTAAAAGCGGAAGCATCTTTTTCATGCAGACGAATCTGATCATATTCTTTTCTGAACCCGTATTTTTCTGCACAGGTTTCTATAAAACTTCCTTTTAAAATGGTATGGTCCATATCAAAGACCACCATTTTTTTCATCTGATTCACCTGGTCTTCCATTACGGATTTCATTTCTGACGAAATGAGGTTGACCAGTTCCAGTTCATTCAGATTCACCAATTCATTCTTCTGGCGCATGGCTTTCATTATGATTGCCCTGGTCACTTCCCTGCTCATTTTACCAAGGGCATGCCAGGGTTTACTTTTGTTCTCGATATGCCCGATGGCAACTTCACTGATCCGGGCCCGCATCAGGAACATATCGATCAGGATACCTATATCCACTCCGTAATCCTGAAAAAATTCAATTCTCGAAAAGAATTGTTTGCGCCCGGCGATCATCCCACTCAGCGGCTGACTGAAATGCGCCAATCCCGGATAAAAAATACTGAGCAGAGGTTTTGCAACCAGTTCCGTTACCCTGCCTGCGTTTCTTGAAAAAGTAGCTTTTACAAAATCAGCTTCATTTTCCAGTAAGGGTTGCGCAAGCAGCGTGATGGTGTCTTCCGGGTACTCTATATCTCCATCGAGAAATATCAGGCTTTCATTTCGGGCCGCCTGAATGCCTTCTTTCATGGAGATTCCTTTTCCCCGTGCAGCACTGATGATGATTTCTGCGCCAGCCTCTTTCGCAATGGCAACCGTATCATCCACAGACTGATCGTCTACCACGATCACCTGGGACACAACCGGCTGGGAGAGACAATAGGCTACTACCTGGCCGATTGTTTGTGCTTCGTTTAAAGCAGGGATAATAACTGTTACCATATTCACACAATTCTAGTCTTCAAATATGGACAGTGGGTATTAAGACCCGATTAAACACAGATTAAAAGGAAATTAAAAGGCAGTTTCTCAGCGAAACTGAGCTGCTGCGGGCAGGATTACCCGGAAAATGGTGCCGTCTTTTTCATTGCTGTTTACTTCCAGTTGCCCTTTATGCAAACTGATAATACGTTTTGCGAGTGCCAGCCCAAGCCCGAATCCCTTCTGGTGGGCACTGTGCGGAGAGCGATAAAAGGGAAGAAAAATATGTTCAATTTCTTCCTGCGCTATGATATCACCCCGGTTGGATATTTCAGTGATCAATTCTTTGTCGGTAAACTTCAGTTGTACATGACTGGTATGGTCGGGTGAATATTTACATCCGTTTTCAACAATATTTTTCAAGGCACTGAACAACAGGTCTGCATTCCCGAACACCATACATTTACTTTCATCATCCGGAAACTCTTCAAAGTTCAATTGAACCTGGTAAACAGATGAAAGTTTCTGTACTGAACCAGTCACTTTCAGTACTACTTCATCCAGGCGGATTTCATCTAACTCAATACTTCCTTTATGTCCTGTTTTGGCAATCTCCAGCAAACTTTTGGTGAGGTGCCGCATTTGCTGCACATCTTCCTGAATAGATAACATCACTTTCCTGTACTCTTCATCAGATCGCGGCTTTTGCAGGGCCACTTCCAACTGAGAAGAGATAGAGGTAAGTGGTGTTGATAATTCATGAGATGCATTCGAAATAAATCTCCGCTGAATCGTGAAGGATTCCTGCATTCTATCCAGCAATTCATTGAAGGTACGCGCGAGTTGAAAGAGCTCATCCTGTCCGCTTCCCGCATCAATGCGTTGAGAGAGGTTATGGGTAGAAATATTATCTACTTCTTCTATGATATTGGAAATAGGTTTGACAAGTTGTTTGGAGAAAACAGATCCGATCAGTATGCTGAAGAGGATACCCGCCACCATGGTAAGCGCCAGAATTTTTTTCAGATCAGATAACCACTTATGTCCGTCCGCATCATAAGCGGTTACAATGATTACAATAGGTTGCCTGACCGATTTTACATATTGCCCGAATGCATCCCGGTCGCCGATTTTAAAAGAGAGTTCATTCTTGCTGATGATCGTATTTATGACATCGTTACCAACAGTAAATTCATCCTCCGGATTTGTATTAAAAACATAAAGCGGTTTTTTATCAACCGAAAAGATCCGGATGGATTTGCGGGAAAAAAAACGTGCATTACTTGCATCAATTTTTTTCAGGAGTGCCTGGCTGGTATCACCTAAAATGGAAAAGAGTTGAGATGCATTGTGTGCTCTTCCGGATAATCGTTGTTTGAAAACAGAAGAACGCTCCAATGCCGAAAAATAATAAACAGAAAAGGAGGTTGCCAATAACAATACTGTTACCAGGATCGAAAACAGCAGGGTTATTTTGGTGCGAATGGTCAAATCAGGAATTTTCTTTTAGCACATAGCCCATACCCACCTGGGTGTGAATGAGTTTCTGTTCATAGTCGCGGTCAATCTTTTTGCGAAGGAAATTTACATAAACATCTATAACATTGGTGCCGGTATCAAAATCAATATCCCACACATTGAGTGCGATATCTGCCCTGGATACCACCCGGTTCTTATTTCGGATCATGTATTCCAGTAACTGGAATTCCTTGGCAGTTAGCTGGATGGGCTTTCCGGCACGCGAAACTTCTTTACTGTCGAGATTGATCACCAGGTCGTTCACACGCAGACTTTTACCAACCGGAGCTGCCTGTTGCGCCCGCTTGATCAATGCCCGGATGCGGACTACCAGTTCTGCAAAATCAAAGGGCTTCACGAGATAATCATCCGCCCCGCTATCAAATCCTTCAATTTTATCCTCTGTGCTGCTGAGCGCGGTTAACATCAGGACGGGCACCTGCTGATTGACGCCCCGGATATGTTGCAGCAATTCGTATCCATTCATGCCGGGAAGATTAACATCCAGGATGACCAGGTCGTAGGTTTTATTATCGAAAAACAGCCTCCCGGTATCTCCATCAGAGGCGATTTCAACCTCATATTGTTGCTCCTCTAGACCCTTTTTCAGGGTTTCGGCTATTTTCTTTTCATCTTCAACCAACAGAATACTGATGTCATGCATAATCCAGGCGGAACTTATTCACCTGTAAAATTACGCAGAAACAGGTCCCGCGACCGGCGGAGCCTAATTATAAATTGATTAAAAAGGCGGATTTCAGGGCAGGTCCGGTTCAGTGATCAGTTTAAATTTATTGGTTTTCAATCTTGCTTCCACCCAGGTTTGAAGTTGTTTGGCTTCAGGAGCAGATAGTTTGCGGGAAAATTCCAGGTAAACGAGTTGCAGGGTGTCTGATTTGTTTTCGGCTCTTTCAAAGATGGTGTTTTCGAGTGCCAGGCTGGTGATTTTGGGTTGGATGGCCTGCGCCTCCAAAAACATATTCCTCCGATCGAGCTCGGTTTCCTGGTAAAGCTTCACCTGGTTTTCCAGTTCCTGGATACGTTCCGCGTTGGCCTTAGTGAGTTCAGTACCCTGTTCTTCTTTGGTCAAACTGGCTTTTAGCTGTGCAATCCGGCCGCTGTCTGTAATTCCAATCTGTCGGATGCGGATATTGGTTCCTACCAGCTCATATTTGGGCAGGTTTAGTTTGCGTACTTCAATCAAACTATCCGGAACGATGATGCCCACATACACTAATTCGAGTGTTCGCTGGTTGGGATCAATTTTCTGACGAAGCAGGGTTGCCTCATTGAACTGCATTTCCGTGTCTATAAAACGTTGTGCATTTTTCTGGTAGATATTTTTCTGAACCTGGCGATAGGCAAAATAAATGCTGGGCAGCAGTGTCAGCATGGTCACAATCCAGATATAATTCCGGACGCGGATTCTTTCTTTGTCATTGATATAGCTAACCCTTGGAAATTTCAGGAAGCGGACAATCAGGAGAACCGACAGACTGATAAAAACACTGTTGATGATAAACAGGTAAAATGCCCCCAGGAAATAGCTCCATTGTCCGGATGCAATACCATAACCTGCTGTACAAAGCGGTGGCATCAGCGCCGTGGCGATGGCAACCCCTGGAATGACATTGCTCTTTTCTTTGCGCGTACCTGCTACTACCCCAGCCAGTCCGCCAAAGAAAGCAATCAGTACATCATAGAGGTTGGGTGAGGTTCTGGCCAGTAATTCAGATTGGGCATCACTAAGGGGACTCAACCAGAAATAAAGTGTTGAAGTGCAGATACTGATAAAAACCGCCACTGCTAAATTGCGCAGTGCTCGCTTTACCAGTTGAAAATCATTGATGCTGATACCCAGGCCAAAACCCATAATGGGGCCCATAAGGGGCGATATCAACATCGCTCCAATGATTACTGCAGTTGAATTTACATTCAGTCCGATCGAGGCAATGAAAATAGCGAAGATGAGGATCCAGAGATTGGTCCCCTTGAAATCAACATTCCGTTTGAAGGATTCAATGCTTTCATCCGGGCTCGCTGCATCTCCATGAAGATTGAACCGATCCCACAGAAACCATTTTACAAACCTTGTCGCCTTATTCATGTCGCCAGAATTTTATTAGGATGTTCGACCTTAGGATTTCATCTTCTCACGTCTCACGTCTGACGTCTCACATCTGACGTCTCACGTATACAAATCCGCCTGATTCGCCAACGCCTCCCTGTACTTCTCAAATATGATCGCCTTGGATAAAAAGCCGATAAACTCTTTTTCACTGTTCACCACAGGCAGGTACCAGCTCTGTGTAATATCCATTTTTTCCATTACTTTTTTCATGGGTTCCTCCGGCGTGATTACTGCCGGCGCTTTCTTTACATAGGTTTGGATTTTTGCCTGTGCCAACCCACTTGGATCAAATAACCGGCCCTTCAGATCATTTAACTCCACGATTCCCACAAATCGGTTGTCCTTATCCGTTACTGCAAACAGGTTTTTATTGACATTGTTAATCAGGTTGACCAGGTCAGCCAGGCTTTGATCATTGCGTATGGTAGCATATTGTTCCAGTCTGAAATCAGCTACCCGGAGCTGGCTAAGGATATTATCTTCCTTGCGGTGCGTAAATATGGATCCTTCCATGGCCAGTTGTTTGGTTTCCATGGAGTAGGGTTCAAAATGTTTTACAATAAAGAAGGAAATCGCAGATACCAGCATCAGCGGTATAAAAAGTTCATATCCATTGGTGATCTCTGCAATAAGAAAGATGGCAGTAAGTGGACAATACATCACTCCACTCAGCACACCTGCCATACCAACCAGGCTGAAATTTGCCTCGGGCAGTGTTAGCCATTTGGTATTATTCGCCAGGCGCGAAACAAAAAACCCCAGGTAGGCTCCCACAAACAGTGAGGGAGCGAAATTTCCTCCATTACCTCCGCCTCCGATGGTAATTCCAGCAGCAATAGGCTTGAGTAAAAAGATAGCGCCTGCAAACAGAAGCAGCCCCCATTCATTGATATACTCGCGACCGATAAACTTTTCCACCACACCCTGCGGGTTACCATTGGCCAACAAGCTGATGGTGTTATACCCTTCACCAAAGAGTGGAGGAAATACTGCCATAAGCAACACCAGAAAAATGCCGGCAACAATGGCACGCTGGTAAGGGCGCTGGGTTATACCAACTACTTTTTTCTCCGTGCTTTTAAATACCCTGGCGTAATAAAGAGAAACAAAACCGGATGCGAATCCCAACAGAATGTAAAAGGGAACATTATAGTAATCAAAAGCTTCCCGCAGCCGAAAATTGAATAGAATCGATTCCTGTAAAATGATGCGGGAACAAAGCGCCCCGGTAACAGCAGCAATCATCAGGGGTATGAAATAGCTGACAATGGTTTCCGTCAGCAGGATTTCAATCGCAAAAATTACCCCTGCGATAGGCGCATTAAAAACTGCCGCAATGCCTGCTGCTGCTCCACAGGCAATCAGCAAGGTTCTTTCCCTGTATTCCATCCCATGAATGCGGCCTGTATTGGAACCGATGGCAGCACCAGTTGAAACAATAGGTGCTTCCAGTCCCGCAGAACCTCCAAGGCCAACTGTAAAAGCACTGGTGACCATGTGTTTATAGGTATCCGAAAGTGGGATGAAGGAACTTTTACCTGCAATACTTCTGAGTACCATGGCAACCCCTTTCTCGATATAACCATGAAAGAAACGCTTTTTCAGGAGTACAACAATCAGCAATCCAATGATCGGGAATAACAGGTATATATAGTCGTTTTTAACCGGACGGTTGATCCACTCCTGCAGAAAATGTACAAAGGTTTTGAGTAGTACAGCAGCAAGACCTGCAATCAATCCGGTGATCACAGCCACAAACATCATGTACTGTAATCGATTGAGCCGCTGCCGCAGATAAATCAACAGAAATTTATATAGTTGTACAATTTTTTTCATGCTTCATTTTTCACATCTCACGTCTCACATCTGACGTCTCACGTCTCACACCTTCCTCAGCTTTTCCACCGCCGCTTCCAGTGTTTCTTTCTTCTTCGCAAAGCAAAAACGGATATAGGGGCTCGGTTGTGCATCCTGGTAGAAAGCAGAAACTGGTATAGTAGCAACTCCATGTTCGCGTGTGAGGTGCAGTGCAAAATCAAGATCAGGCAATTCGCTAATGGCCTCATATCCTGCACAACAAAAATAACTTCCTTTTGAAGGGAGCAAATTAAATCGCGTTAATCTCATCAATTCTATGAAATAATCTCTTTTCTCCTGCAGAAAGGAAGCCAGCTCGAGGTACGAGGAACGGTCTTTTAAATACTCCGCTATACCCACCTGTGAAGGTGTATGTACACTGAAACAATTATACTGGTGGATCTTTCTAAAGCCCTGCATGAGTTCCTTTGGTGCAACACAGTACCCGATTTTCCAACCCGTGCAATGAAAGGTTTTACCAAAAGAGAAGCAGGCAAAACTGCGCTGAAACAAATCAGGATACCGTAATACCGATTGATGGGTTTCGCCATCATAAACCAGGTGTTCATACACTTCATCACTGATTACATACAGCTCATTGCTAACTACCAGTTGCTGGAGCTTTTGCATATCTGCTGCAGACCAGATCGTTCCACTCGGGTTATGAGGTGTGTTGATGATGATGGCCCGCGTACGTTCATTCACTGCTGCCTGGATCTCTTCCCAGGGAATGGAGAAATAAGGCTGATTCAGGGAAATCAATACAGGCTTTGCATGGCTGGCCAGGATATTGGGCACATAGCTGTCGTAAGCCGGTTCCAGCACCAGCACTTCATCCCCCGGGCGGAGTATGGAAGTAAACGCGGTGTAGATAGCATAGGTTCCACCCGGAGTGATCGTGATTTCAGTATCCGGATGTACAGACTGCCCATACAGGTAATCAATTTTTTCTGCAAGCACTTCGCGTAAGGGCAGCCATCCCGCCATCGGCGCATATTGATTAAAACCAGATCGCATCGCCTGGTTAACAGCTTCCATTAAAACCGGACTCATAGGGAAATCCGGAAAGCCCTGCCCCAGATTAATGGCATTGTGTTCCTGCGCCAATGCGCTCATGGTGGTAAATATAGTTGTGCCCTGCATGCGTCAAAGATAGGGGACAAAAAAAATAGAGTCCCGTTAAGGACTCTATAAGGACCACCCTAAAACCTGCATGAAGAAGAGGTTTTGCAATCCGCTGCTAACAGACTGCGTTATGAAGATACTATGCCTCCCTCTTCAGCGTAGGGTAGTAGTATGAGTTTGTGCGGTAGTTTTTATTCATTTGGCATTTTTGCTTTTTCACGGTAGTCAGAGGGACTGATTCCCACCTGGTGCCGGAAAAATTTTGCAAAATTGGAATTGTCTTTGAAATGCAGATAATAAGCCACTTCTGCTACCGTCATATCTGTATTTTTCAACAGGGACTGTGCTTCCAGGATCAGGCGTTCCCGAACCAGCTGGGCAGCCGTTTTACCGGTTTGCTGTTTCAGCAGGTTGCTCAGATACGTGGGGTGCAGGTGCAATTCATTCGCCACATATTTCAGTGTTAGCGGCTTGTCCATCTTTCCTTTATTCAACTCAATAAAATAGGTATTGAGTGCCTGCAGGAAGTTATTGATGGTGGTATCCTTTGGTCCGCTGCGGGGAACGGTCATCTCAGACATGGCATCCTTACACTCGTACAGAAAGATATTCAGATAGTGATAGAGCATCTTGAATCTTTCCGGATGATTGGTACGGAGCAAATCATACATAGCTTCCAGCTGGCGATGTAATTTGGCCAGCTGCTCGGGTGTCGGAGAAAATAACATCCCGTTCTCTGTATGGAAATAGCGAAACTCTCTGAAAATATATTCTCCCTGCGGGTATTGAAAAATAAAATCCGGGGTAAAGAATAAGAGAAACCCGTTCCAATTATTGATGTTCATGTACTGCCGGATATGCCAGGGAGAGGTAAAATAAAGCTGGCTGCCGGTAATCTCATAGACTTCATTGGAAATACTCAGTTTGAAATCTCCCCTGGTAACGAGCCCAACTACAAATGCATTCAGCCGGAAAGGATTTCCCGTGTTATCCTGCATCCGAAGGGGAATTTCTTCAAATCGTAAAATATCAAAGTAGGGTGAATTCGGCTCCAGTGTGCTGGTATCCCGAAAAGAATCTACCAGGTTTTCGTAATAGGCAACCTGCTTTTGCATCTCTCTTGAGGTTTATTGGTTCTAATTTTAGGCAAGTATCGCTGTGGCTTCAATTTCAATCAGGTATTCAGGGGCGATCAAAGAACTTACTTCCACCATCGTGGTACAAGGCTTGATGCTTCCGAAATACTCTCCATGAGCTCTTCCATATTCTTCCCAGCGACTGATATCAGTTACATACAAACGGGTGCGGACTACGTCCTTCAGTCCGGCTCCGGCCTGCTCAAGAATGCGTGCAATCTTTTGTATGATGAAACTGGTCTGCGCATAGGCGTCATCTGCTCCCACCAGTTCATTGTGTTCATTGATGGCAACCGTTCCGGTTACCTCTATTATATTGCCGACCTTCACAGCACGGCTATACCCGACAATGTCTTCCCAGGGAGCGCCTGAGGCATAATTAAATCTTGTCATTGGATGCGGTTTATGGATAGTCCAACTGCAATGTTACTGGTAAAACAAAAATGCCACGACTTTAGCAGTCATGGCATTTTGTTAATTTTTATGAGTGGTCGAAATCGATTACAGGAATTTTTCTCCCTTCTTTCTTTTTACCTCATTCACATATTCCTTGATTTCCTGCTCTTTATTTTTCTTACAAATCAGTAATACGTCCTTAGTGTCAACTATAATATGATCATCCAGTCCCTGTAACAGCACCAGTTTATCATCCGGTACATGCACCATACACTTGGTGGCATCAATCACCACCACATTATTGCCCGCTACTGCATTTTCCAGGTAGTCCTTTTCAAAATTCTCGTAGGCACTGTTCCAGGTACCAAGGTCGCTCCAACCGAAAGATGATGGTATAACATACACATTATCAGCCTTTTCCATAATTCCAAAATCAATGGAGATATTGGTACACTGTGGATAAATGGCTTCCAGGGCTTCGGTTTCCGCAGAGGTATTGAATTTTTCCTTTTCAGCCGCAAATACCTCATACATTTCCGGAAGGTATTTCTCAAAGGCAGGCAGGATATTTTTTACCTGCCATATAAAGATGCCCGCATTCCAGAGAAACTCCCCGCTGGCTACAAAGGTTTTCGCCAGCTCCAGGTTGGGCTTCTCGGTAAAGGTTTTAACCTTATACACATTGTCAGTTATGGCATGTTGTTCAAACTGAATATAACCATACCCGGTATTCGGATGCGTTGGCTTGATTCCCAGGGTGATGAATGCATTGTGTTTATTCACAAAGCTCAATGCTTCCAGGCAAACCTTGCGGAAGGCGATGGTATCCAGTATCAGGTGATCAGAAGGCGCCACAATCAGGCTGGCCTGGGGATCCATCTGCTGGAGCTTGAAAGAAATATAGGCAATACAGGGTGCCGTATTCTTCCGGGAAGGTTCACCCAGGATATTGGCTACCGGCAAATCAGGCAGCTGGGTGGCCACGATCTCCGCATATTCATCAGAGGTAACAACGAAAATATTCTCTTTGGGAATGAATTCTGCAAAACGCTCATAGGTCCATTGGATAAGGGTCTTACCCGTATTCAGGATATCCAGGAACTGTTTCGGGTAGTTGGTACGGCTCATGGGCCAGAATCGACTTCCGATTCCTCCGGCCATAATGGCTACGTAGTGATGTTTGTTCATTATAAAAGGCCTTCTTTTATTAGGTCGTGTAAATGTAAAACGCCAAGATACTCCTGATTGGTGTCAACAACAACCAATTGCGTGATATCATGTTTGCGAAGCAGGTCCAGGGCTTCAATGGCCATGGCATCCGGACCGATCTGTTTGGGGTTGCGGGTCATGATTTTTTCTGCGCGCACACTGGTTAATTCAGACTCCTTTTCCAGCATCCGGCGCAGGTCACCATCTGTGATGACGCCCAGCACTTTTTGAGTGGAATCCGTTACCACCGTTACTCCCAGCCTGCTTCCCGAGATGGATATGATAATTTCTTTCAACACTGCATCCGGTGCAATCGCCGGCCGCTGGTTCTGCACATACAGGTCTTTCACCCGCAGGTACAGGCGCTTGCCAAGATTGCCTCCCGGGTGGAATTTGGCAAAGTCCTGCCCGTTAAATCCTTTCATTTCCATCAGGCAAACTGCCAGCGCATCGCCCATCACCATTTGTGCAGTGGTACTGCTGGTGGGAGCCAGGTTATTGGGACAAGCTTCTTTCGAAACCGTGGTATTGAGTACAAAATCCGACTGGTGCGCCAGGAAGGATTGTGTTTGTCCGACCATGCCAATCAGTTGATTACCAAAGTTTTTAATCAGTGGGACCAGCACTTTGATCTCCGGACTTTCACCACTTTTACTGATAATCAGCACGATATCATTTTCCTGGACCATACCCAGATCGCCATGGATGGCATCTGCCGCATGGAGAAAGAGTGCCGGGGTGCCGGTTGAATTGAGGGTGGCTACAATCTTTTGGGCTACAATCGCGCTTTTGCCAATTCCGCTTACTACCAGCCTGCCCTTGCAGTGGAAGATTGCCTGAACCGCCTGCGCGAAATCCTCGTTCAGATAGGCCTGTAACCCTTCCACAGAGCGGGTTTCCAGTTCAACAGTGCGACGGCCAACAGCCAGTATTTGTTCTGTATTCATATCAGGCGGCACAAAAATAGGAGATTTGGCTAAGGAGCGTTCGTTATTAACATTTTCGGGTGCTTTTCCCTCCTTATTTTCAGTAATTTCGCATCCCCCTGAAAAAAAGGGCCAAATCCACTGCTAGTTTTTCGTTAACTTATGAGGGTTCCGCTTCAAGTGAGATTGAAACTTTAAGACATGTCAACAACATCAAAATCCCGGAAAACCACCACTGCCAAGGCAGATGCTGCAAAACCGGCCAAAGCCGCCACCAAAAAAAAGGTTGCTACTAATAATAATGGAGGTCTCTCCCTTTCCGATTCTTTACAGGAGTATTTCGGATTCAATGGATTTAAAGGACAACAGGAAGCCATCATCGAAAACCTGATGTCTGGTCGCGATACTTTTGTGATCATGCCCACGGGCGGAGGTAAAAGTCTTTGCTACCAGCTGCCCGCTATGCTGATGCCGGGAGTGGCCATCATTGTATCTCCCCTTATTGCCCTGATGAAAAACCAGGTAGACCTGGTAAGAGGCTATAGCAGCAAGGATGATGTGGCGCATTTTCTGAATTCAACCCTTACTAAAAAGGAGATTCGCGAAGTACATGAGGACCTGCAGCAGGGTCATACCAAGATGTTATACGTAGCCCCGGAAACCCTGACCAAGGCCGAAAACCTGGAACTGTTCCGCGACCTGGAGATCAGTTTTTTCGCGGTGGATGAAGCTCACTGTATTTCGGAGTGGGGACATGATTTCAGACCCGAATACCGCAGGCTGCGTGAAATGATGGACGTGATCAATGACAAGATCCCGGTCATCGCACTAACAGCAACGGCTACCCCAAAAGTGCAGAGTGATATTGTGAAGAACCTCGGACTGCGGAATCCCGAGATCTTTATTTCTTCTTTTAACCGGAATAATCTTTACTACGAGATCCAGCCCAAGATCAAAAAGGATCAGACCATCCGTAGTATCGTAAAATATATTGTTCAGAATAAAGGCAAAAGTGGTATCATCTACACCCTGAACCGCAAGACCACAGAAGAACTGGCGGATGTGCTGGTGGCCAATGGTATCAAGGCAGTTGCCTATCATGCCGGATTGGATTCCAAACTGCGGGCTGAGCGCCAGGATAAATTCCTCAATGAGGATACGCAGGTGATTGTTGCCACCATCGCCTTTGGCATGGGTATCGACAAGCCCGATGTACGCTTTGTGATTCACTATAATATTCCCAAGAGTATTGAAAACTATTACCAGGAAACCGGTCGTGCTGGCCGGGATGGACTGGAAGGTCATTGTATCCTTTATTATTCGCATAAGGATGTGGCCAAGTTGGAGCACCTCATGCGCGATAAGCCTCTGAGTGAGCGGGAAGTGGGTGCACAGTTAATCAACGAAACGGTTGCCTATGCAGAGAGTGGCGTATGCCGGAGAAAAATTCTGCTGAGTTATTTCGGAGAAGAGTGGACGCAGGAAAACTGTGGCGGTTGTGATAACTGTAAACATCCGAAAGAGCAGGTGGAGGCAAAAGACAATGCCGTGAAAGTGCTTAAGCTAGTGAAGAAACTCAATGAAAGTTTTGCTACTGAATATACAGTAAATGTGATGATTGGCCGGATGACACCCCAGATTCAGATGTACCGTCACAACGGCCTGGATGAATTTGGCGCAGGCAAGGATCAGCCCGATCATTACTGGAGCACGTTAATTCGCCAGCTCTTGTTGGGAGGATACCTCACTAAAGATATTGAAGAGTATGGTGTGCTGAAACTTTCCAAAGCGGGAGAAGCATTCATCAAAAAGCCGAAGAGCTTTAAGATCGTGTTGAACAATCTCTATGAGGATGCGAATGAAGATGATGAAGAAGGTGGAGTAGAAACTGGTGGTGCAGTATCTGCTGTGGATGAGAAGCTGTTTGAGATGTTGAAGGAATTGCGTCAGAAGGAAGCCAAGAAAAAAGGCCTGCCTCCATTTGTGATTTTTCTTGAAACCTCGCTGCAGGATATGGCAACCCTCTATCCCACTACAGTGGCGGAGCTGGATAAATGCCAGGGCGTGAGTAAGGGAAAAGCTATCCGTTATGGCAAACCCTTTGTGGAGCTGATCGCGAAATATGTGGAGGATAATAATATCGAGAAGCCGGATGAGTTTGTGATGAAGAGTGTGGTGAACAAGAGCGGCCTGAAAGTTTATATCATTCAACAGACAGATAAACGCATTCCGCTGGAGACCATCGCCAAGAACAAAGAGCTGAGGCTCGATGCCTTGCTGGAAGAGATGGAAACCATCGCGGCCAGCGGCACCAAACTGAACCTGGATTACGCCATCGACGAAATGCTGGATGAATACGAACAGGAAGAGATCCTCGATTATTTCAAGAGCTGTGAAACCTCCTCTCTGCAGGTAGCGCAGGAAGAAATGTCTGATAGCAATTTCTCCTGGGAGCAGCTGAAGATTATGCGGATCAAGTTCCTTGCGCAGTACGGGATGTAATTGAGAGACTGATGTATATTAGGGGAATGAAGAAATCCCTTCAAGCCCTAAGCCTGATTGCATTCCTGGCAGGCGCCTGTTCACAACAGTCTTCCAACCTCGACTGGCCCGTGTATGGCGGGTCGAAGGAGAATAACCGCTACTCGGCAGCCGCCCAGATTGATACCTCCAATGTGCAGTTACTAAAGCAGGTTTGGGAATACCAGACCGGCGATGCAGATTCCTCCACCCAGATCCAGGTCAACCCCCTCGTGGTGAAGGATGTGCTCTATGGTATCAGTCCCAAGCTGAAACTTTTTGCATTGGATGCGTCCACCGGCCAACAACGCTGGGTCTATGATCCGGTTACAGATAGTGTAGGGGAAGAAATAAAAGGGGAAGGCTATTTTTCTTTCAACATTGCACGCGGACTGGCCATGTATACCAACGGCGATGAACAACTGCTGTTCTATTCCGCTAATTCCAAATTGTATTGTATTGATGCCCTCACGGGAAAGCCTGTCCGCAGTTTTGGTAACGCTGGTAAAATTGATTTGCGCGATGGCCTGGACCGCGATGCGGCAGATTTGTATGTTGCAGGAACAAGTCCGGGTATTATATACAAAGACCTGATTATTGTAGGGATGCGGGTGGCTGAGGAATCAAAGGCGGCACCCGGACATATACGCGCCTATGATGTACACACCGGTGAACGGCGCTGGATCTTTCATACCATTCCACAACCAGGAGAACCGGGATTTGAAACCTGGGAAGACAGCCTTGCTTACAAGTATGTAGGGGGCGCCAATGCCTGGGCCGGTTTCAGCATGGATGAAAAAAGAGGCATTGTGTATGTTCCAACCGGATCTGCTGTTTATGATTTCTATGGAGGAAAACGATTGGGAAACAACCTCTATGCCAACAGTATAATCGCCCTGGATGCAGCTACCGGAAAACGCCTCTGGCATTATCAGACCGTGCATCATGATGTGTGGGACCGGGATTTACCTACAGCGCCAGTATTGCTGACCATTGAAAAAGAAGGGCGACAAATTGATGCGCTGGCACAAGTCACCAAAACCGGTTATACCTTCCTGTTAGATCGCGTAACCGGTGAACCGGTTTATCCAATTGAGGAAGCCGCTGTTCCGGTGGATTCCGATTTAAAAGGAGAAGTCCTCTCTCCTACCCAGCCTAAGCCGGTCTTCCCGGAACCCTTCGTACGGCAAGGAATAACCGAAAATGATCTGAATAGCATAGTGCCTCCCTCCTCACAGGATAGTATCCGCAAAAGATTTCTTTCCACCCGTCATGACCATATGTATGCTCCGCCATCCAAACAGGGAACGATTATATTTCCTGGCTTTGATGGTGGTGCTGAATGGGGCGGACCTGCCTATGATCCAACATCCGGATTGCTCTATGTGAATGCCAATGAAATGCCCTGGATCCTGACACTGATTGATAAAAAGCAGGAGTCGGCTAAAAAGGAAACCCTTTGGGAAGCGGGCAACCGGATTTACAATGGTGCCTGTATTGCCTGTCATGGTGCAGACCGGAAAGGCGGTGGAAATTATCCTCCCTTGCTTAGCATAGAAGCACGATACAAGGAACCAGATTTGATTGCGCTCCTGCATTCCGGCCGGCGTATGATGCCTTCGTTTGCACATCTCAGTGAGTCGGAGAAAAAAGCAGTGGCGGTTTATGTATTGGGAGATAAGCAGGCGGGCAGGGCTGCATTTGAAGTACCCTCCCAACCTGGCGACGACTATTATAAGCTGCCTTATGTTGGTACCGGTTATCATAAGTTTCTGACGCCGGAAGGTTATCCCGCGGTTTCACCACCCTGGGGTACCCTGAATGCCATTGATCTCAACACCGGAAAAATTGCCTGGAAGAAACCATTAGGAGTATATCCTGAGTTAAAGGAAAAAGGCATTGAAACGGGCACAGAGAATTATGGAGGTCCGGTTGTAACAGCAGGCGGGCTCGTATTCATTGCAGCCAGTAGCGATAGTAAGATTCGCGCCTACAATAAAAGAACCGGTGCTGTACTCTGGGAAGCTGATTTGCCGGCACCTGGTTTTGCTACTCCATCAGTTTACATGGTAAATGGAAAACAATACCTGGTCATCGCCTGTGGTGGAGGCAAACTCGGCAAGAAGGGGAATGATTCGTATGTTGCTTTTGCACTTCCCGGCAACTAAGACACTTTCATCCTTCTACGAATGCGGCTGAGTGATTCAGGTGTAACTCCCAGGTAGCTGGCAATATGATACAGCGGCACCAGCTGAAACAATTCAGGTTTGGTTTCAATCAGGTTTTCATAGCGTTCTTCCGGACTTGAATCCAGGTAATGATGCAATGATTTTTTGAACTGGGAATAATGCTTTTCCGTTTCCATCCGGCATAAGGACTCCAACCTTGGGAAACGACGATACATTTCCTTTTCCACTTCATATGTAAATACCGAAACAATACATTCTGAAGCTGTTTCCCAATTCACGGAGCTGGGCTCCTGGTTATATTTATCACCACCATCGTACAAGCTATCACCCGCAGTGTAAAAGCCGATGGTTTTTTCTTCTCCGTCCTTCACATAATATTCGCGTACGCAGCCTTTGAAAAGATGATAGGAACAAAAGAGACGCTGTCCCTGGCGTATCAGGAATTCACCTTTTGGAACACGCCGGATTTCAATCTTTTCAGCAAAAAAATCTTTCTCTTCGGGCAGGTTGTAGGGTGACTGCAGCAAGGATTGCTGAATCGCCCACAATTCTTCATCTACCTGGTTAGCGGATGCTGATTTGGATGGATTGTTTACAGGTTGCATGGGTCATAACTGATCCTGCAAAATTATTCAAAGCGAATGATAACATTGCCTTTCTTCTGACCGCTCATCACATAATTAAAGGCTTCTGAAATATCTTCCAACAGATAGTTTCGGTCAATCAATGGCGTAAATGCCTTCTTTTCAATTAGTTCGTTGATGAATTCCATGCTTTTGTTGATGGAAAAAGGCAAGGGAAACCGTACTTTTTTTCCAGGCATCAGGGGAGCCGCCAGCGCTAAAAAAGGATTTTGCCAATAAGGGCCCAATTCAGAGGAAACGTACAAACCAATTGGTTTGAGCAGCCTTTTGCATTTACCGAAACTGCTTTTGCCCACCGCGTCAAATACTGCATCAAATTGTTCATCGAACTGGGTGAAGTCTTCCCTGGTATAATCAATCACATAATCTGCTCCCTGCTTATAGAGATAATCTACAAAGGGTGCTTCACAGGTAACCACCACCCTTACCTGTTTGTGTTTCAGAAACTGCAGCGCTGCATTACCAATGGCGCCGGTTCCTCCATTTATAAGCACGGAATCTCCGGCTTGAAGAGGAATTTTATCGAGAAAATAATAAGCATAATGGGCTCCTTCCAGGCTGGCGGCCGCCTGCTCAAAAGTGATATGCTCCGGTTTTTTGAGGATGGCTTTCGAAACCGGTACAGCAACATATTCCGCATGCGTAGCCAGACCTATGTCCAAAAAACCATAGACCAGATCACCAACCTGAAATTGGTCCACCTGCTCACCACAGGCCACTACAATTCCTGAGAAATCAGTACCTGTGATGGGTTTGCGGGGTTTGAACAAGCCCGCAAACAGGCGAATCGCATAGGGCTTTCCGGTGAGCACACCACAATCAGATCGGTTCACGGTGGTGGCTTTCACTTTCACCAGCACTTCATCCGATCGAATAGCAGGAATCGGGACTTCACGAAGGGTCAGTCCATCAGGCGAGCAATAATGATATCGTACAGCAGCTTTCATTATTTAGCATTCATCAAGTTAAAAATAAATACGATAGAGCAGATTCGGAAAGGCAGATGACTGGCGCATATAGCCAACAGAACCGGATTCCGATGGATCATAAAACTCAGTTAAGCGGGCCCTGTTATTCGTGATATTATCAATATTTAGAAAAATTTCGTGCGTAGTCCGGCGGATGTCAATTTTATAACTGAACGATATGGTCATGTGGTACAAATCATCCAGCCCGTTTTTATAAGCCCTGGAATAATCAAAAAATTTATTGTTAGCTGGATCCACAGCAAGATTACCAGTTGCGTTGCGAAGCAGTGGAATATGTTTCTTGCCTCCACCGAAGAATAACCGGCTGTTGATAGCGAAGGTTTTATTCTGCTTCTTTCCAAGTTTGGGGAATTCTTTTCCGAACAAGGCATTGACGAGGTAATTTCCATTGAAACGTGTATTACGCTTTATACCATCCAATGCTTTATAAGTTGAATTATAAACAGATGCATTGATCAGGTAATAGTAATTGCGGTTAAAAAATCGTTCCAGTGTAAGTTCAATTCCGTAGTTGCTTCCTTTTCCTTTGTTGATGAGATCAACGTATTGAAAATCGAGCCCTTCATTGATGGTGCTGAAAAGATTGGTATCGGAATTGGCAACCGGCAGGTTATATAATTGCTGGTAATAAGCTTCCATTTTGATCAGCAGATTTTTGCTTAGCTTTCTTTCGTATCCCAATACAAAATGATTGGCCTTCAATAAGTCGAGGTCTTTATTGGGTTCGGTTGTCTGGCCGCTTTGGTTTTCAATACGGGTGAAATAGTGATGTATGCTTTCCATCGCACTATGATTGCCATAACCCAGGCTCCAGGTGGAACTACGATTGGGTTTATAGTTCATAGCAAAGCGCGGTTCAATCGTTGATTTTTTATTCAGCAATACATTCATGTTATGAATACCCGCAACGGTGCTGAATGCCTCATTGATTCTAAACCTCCAGTTGATGAAATTTCGGATCGTGGATAAGTTATCAGTAAAATCAACCAGCGTGGTACGGATGGAACTACTGTCTTTCAACATCGACTGGTTGAAATCATACTGCTGCAATCCGTATTTGGTTCCCAGTTGAATTTTGTGACGGGCATTGAATTTGTGGTTATAGGTCATCTCCGCACGGTAGGTTGATTTTTTTATTCCGCCGTCAAAATTAAGCTGGTTGTTTCGGATCGAATCTTTGACATAGTTTCCATTATCATCGTAGACCTTAAACAGAAAGCTTTCATAAACGGCGTCGTCAATTCCTTCGCTTGAATAGGTGAGCGCCGTGAACAGATGACTGTTTCGGTTAAGGGTGAGCGTGTGATTGATTCCAACATTGAGCAGGTGCGATTTCTTTTTAAAATCTTCTCCTGTTTTATTCCGGATAAACCGGTTACCGGGAGTTTGCCAAAGTGCCGGTGTCACATCATTAAACCGAAAATTACTGATACCACCCAGACCATAAATTGAAAACGTACCGAGTTTATTGGTGGGCAGCACCACTTTGAAAGCAGCATCCTGAAAATTCAGCACCCCATCAATATCATTAAAGAGTCCCAGGTTGTCCAGCAGCGAAACAGTAGAGTAGCGATAGTTTACCAGGAAGGATCCTTTGTAGCCTTTTTTAAACGGCCCTTCGAATGTCAGATCGGTTCCTATAATACCAATACTGGCGATGGATTCAAATTTCTCATTGTTTCCGGCCCGCAGTTTTACATCATAAACACCGGAGAGCGCATCTCCAAATTCAGCAGAGAAGGCACCGGTATAGAAATCTGAAGTGGCGAGCAGGTTATTATTGAGGGTACTGATCGAACCACCAACAGCGCTCTGATCTGCAAAATGGTTGGGATTGGTGATTTGTACCCCCTCCAGTCGCCATTGCAGGTATTTGGGAGAATTGCCTCGCACAATGATATCATTACTACCATCCTGCGTATTCGCAACACCGGCAAAATTGGAAAGGATCTTGGAGGGATCATTGAAGCCACCTGCATACCGGTTGGTTTGTTCGGGTGAAACAGACCGGCTGCTGACCAGCGACATATCATTGAATGCCTGTCCCTTGTTTTTGTCGTTGGTTACAAATACTTCTTTTAAAGCCGTGGCTGCTTCCTGGAGAGAAAGGGAGAGCACCAGTTCTTTACCTGCCGTCAGCACCAGGTTGGGAAGCACCAGTTTGTCGTATCCAATGGAACTGGCGGATAAGGTATAACGGCCAATGGTCAGTGCTTCAAACCGGAAATTACCCTGGGCATCTGTGATGGTGCTTAACCGGTTGTTATTCTGTTCAATCTGTATAGTAACTCCCTGCAACGGTAATTTACTATCTGTATCAAGGATGGTTCCACGGATCGTTTGTTGGGTGTTTTGAGCGATGCTTGTTCCTGCCACCAGTAATAGCAGCAACAGTGCTAAGATGTTTTTCATTAAAAAAAGGTTTAAGAAATTGTGACACAAAACAATTTCTTAAACCGCAGAAATTTCTTGACTTAAGGTAAGTCCTGTAAACTTTTTTGCCGCCAATTCTCCCTGCAACCAGATCTGTTCGACCTTAATGATATTCCGCATGGTGGGAAATAAGTTCATCAATACAAGCATATAGGCTAATACATCACCTGCCGACAGGTTGCTCTTTGCCGCATCCCAACTCAATATAATCATAACAATTGCCAGCATCAGATATAATAAAAAAGGGGTCAGTGCACGTAAAAAACTCTTATGAAAATGATAGGAGTGCAGGATGGTCATCAGTTTTGCTTCTTTTGCACTATACTTTTTTTCAGGATCCCCGGTTGATTGAGTGGTCTCTTCAAACAGTGTTTTGGAAACATGATTTAATAAACTACCCTGGCGTTTTCTTTTCTCCTCCCATACGTTTTTATGCGTTTGACTGTACTGCCGCTGGATCAAATAAAAAACGATCACAGAAAGCAGGACAGTTACCGTCAGAACAGCATTCAGTGAATACAAAACATACAACGCCATCGCTAAAAACAAAAGGTCTTTGGTGAGTCCAATGACACCTTTTACCAGCCAGTGCTGCATGTTTTTAGCTTCACTGCTATAAGCCAGGATGGAAGAAGCAGTTGGTTGCTGCCTTTGCTGGCGTTCTTCCAGGTGAACCGCAAAGAGTTGAGATCTGAGCTGCCGCACGAATCCTTCTCCCAAGCAGGCGGACTGGTATTGATGCAACCAGCTCAATAAAAACCGGATCAGCAGCAGACTAAAAAAGAAGATAAAAAAGGAAACCAGGTTTTCCGGTAAGTCTATCCCCAATAACTCAAGCGCCTTTGTTTTGCCTCCACCTGCTGAAAACACGATTTCCATGTATTTTCCGATACTGAGTGGAACAATCAATGCGAAATAGCTGGCAAGCAGACTGGATAGTAGCAACGCTACGGTTTCCTTTTTATGTTGCTTTATAAAAGCCCACCAAATTGGATTGGTTTGCATACTGGTTGATGATTACGCGATGCTGCCAAGAGGCTCTTTAATCAGCTGCAGGAGTTCACCTGTAGCAAGCTGGTCAATTGTGTAAATGGGAAGATTGAGTTTGCTTTTTACTTCCTTGATGAGCAGGGGACTGGCAGTAAAGAGTCCGCTTAATGCGGCAGGAAGTATATTCATTTCCTGAAGCGTTTTCACTCCCTGTACTGCAGAGAGACTGTCGCCGGCAGAGAATACAACAGCATCTATCCCACTCATAAACCTGGATTGCGTTAACAGCATTTCTGTTTCGCGCTGAAAGAGTCCGTCTGCAATTTCGATTACCACATAATCCAGTTCCTTTGCATTGATCTGCATGAGCAGGGTTTCATGCAGGTTCAGTAATTCCTCCAGCTCACAGAGGTAGGTAGATGGAAATCCCATCGCACTGAAATCAGCTACCACATCCGCACCATTATCATAGTTGAGATCGCAATCCTTGGTATAAACAGTGCCGGTGAGTTTGATAAATCCTGTTCGGAATCCGTTTTTCTTTAAGCCACGCACAATATGCGCAGCCGTGGTTGTTTTACCACTGTCCATGGAAGAACCAATAGAAAGAATGATTTTAGTCAGCGATTGCGCAGCACCTGTGTAAGGCATCATTTCGGGCTGCCTGGCTTTTTTGGTATTCAGAATTTCTCCGCGCGCATCTACTGCATAACCGATCATTTTCAGTTGTGTAGGTCCAACGCTGGTGAATCTTTGATGCATACTATGGATGATCCCAACGGTGCCACCTGCTCCCAGGATCTGGTACTCATGAAAGGGATTCATTTCTACATAACCCTCAAACTGACCGGTTGCATATCGTGTACCAAAAGCAGCCATGATTTGATCACCCGGATAAATCGCCGCATTTCGTTTGTCAAATCCCTGGATGGTTTTGTGTTTACCAATACTGACTACTTCAAATACTGCAATGTCGCCAACGGTGGGAATATGAAAATGAACCAGGTCCTGATCAATGTGGTACTTGTTTACATCGCGACAGATATAGGATTTTTTAATTCTCTTTTCCATATAGAGGCTTTTTAAGGTGAAGATTTTTATTAGTTGAACAGTGGATTTAAATTGATTTGTGCACTTAATCCGATGGTGTTGAAATTGTCAAATGGTCTCAGTGTACGGTTTCGTACCGGATCATAGACATTCATCTTTCGGGTATCTGCAGTTAAAAAATTGAACTCCTGTTGCCGCATGTAGTAAAGGCTAACATTCAGGAATTTGGTAAGCTTTGAATTCAGGTTTAAGATAAGCCTGCTGCGATGTAAACCATCCGGACTTTGCCTCGCAATCAACTGCTTTGAATCATTGTAATACCGGATGGGATTACCTCCAATATTATAAAACAACTGATAGTTTACCGAAGGCGAAAGATTCAAAAAATCCATTCGCTTTCTGAGACCAAGGCGCGTGGAGAAACCAATCCTGTGACGAAACCGGCTTTCATTTTGAGAGTTGGTTTCCAGTCGGATGGAATTGGTCCAGTTTATTTTTTTCGTTAACCGATAGGTATGTGCTGCGCGAATAAATGCTCTTGTTCTGGTTTCTCCTGAAGCGCCTCCTGTGAGGAATTGAAGGTTGCCGTACAGGTCCCACCGCCTATTTAACTCGTATTTAACCTGCAACCCAGATTGATAAAAGATAGTATTGAATTTGTTGTTCAAATCATAGGCGCGGAGATGGCTGACCTTCAGATCCACTTTATCAGTAAGTGAAGCCGCTACACTCATGGCATTTCTATTTTGCCACTGCGCTTTCGTTTGTAACCATGCGAAAGAAAAAAGCAGTGCTAATAGAAGCAGTATAGATTTCCTGAGTTTTGATCCGTATGACATATGCTGTTTTGAATTGGTTGCCAAAACAGATCAGGATGTAACCAGGTAAGAAAAAAATTATATATAGGTCCTGCCCTTCTCATCCGGATAAAAAGTAAACGCCGGATCAGACTGATAGACCTGTTTGGAATGCACTTCAACAGCAGATAAAGGTCCCCTGAATCCTGCACCAGTATCCACATTCCAGAGATTCGCTCTATTCACCGGGGTACTGATATTGTAATTGGTAGTGGGAGTATGACCGATATAAATTTCACTGAACAGCTTCAATCGTTTGGGATAAAAGATAGAGTTTTTGGGAAGCTGCGGATCCAGTGCCAGCGATAACTCCCATAAGGTGCGATCCCAGGAATAATTACTGGAATAGGTTTCTTTAATTGGTCCGTGCATGGAAGCAAAACCCGCATGAATGAAGAGCCGGTTATCTTCATCAATCCAGTACATGATGGTGCTGTTGTAAAAAGCCTGATGTTGTAAAAGTTTATTCTTTGATAGCTTCTTATAACTCTGAACAGTAGCCGCACCTTCGCCATCAATCCAATCCTGTTTGGAAAGATTTCCATTCAGCCATTCACTGCACCAGGTATCATGATTGCCCCGAATAAAAATGCAGTTGATGTTTGCTTTGAGTTGAATCAGATAATCTACCACTTCCGCAGATTCGGACCAGCCATCCACATAATCACCGAGGAAAATCAGCGTATCATTTTTGGTTGGCTGTATGCGATGAATGAGTTGAACCAATGCTTTGTAAGCTCCATGAATATCGCCGATAACAAATGTCCTGTTGATACGAGTCATAAAATTTTTTTAAAAAAAGTTTACTGCGTTATTGGAAATATCAAAAAAACTGTACCATCTTTGCATCGCAAATAAAATTACATGCAATCACGGAAACAACATATTGAAATACTAAACGGGTTTACTCCAAGTGAGTATCGTACCGTTGCCGGGGCATGTATTGCTGTACACTTATAACAAGTTTATAAAAATACTGAAATAGAAGCCCCGCCTGGATTGCGGGGCTTTTTTTATTGAAAAAAATGATAGGAAATAAACAACATAAAAATTTTAGCAGCGAACAACGCTGGCAAGAGGCGATTAGTGATTGGAGGGACTGTTGAATGAAGTAGAAAACATTCATACAGGAGTTGAGAACCCGGTCGCGTTACACGACCGGGTTTTTTATTATGTTTTAAACCAAAGCGAAATGGAACAGTTATGGAGAAAATTAGACGGAACACGCATCTGCCAGCCGATTGAGGACGAGATCAGAATGATGATTCTTCGCGAGCAGGCAGCCGGACATGAATTGAAATTGTGCATCGGCACCGATAGCCAGGTAAAAGGCAAACACACACAGTTTGCTACTGTTATCGTTGTGATCCGCAAAGGCAAAGGTGGCTTCATGTACATACTGCCAGAAATCACGGAATGGAAGATGAGTATCAAACAAAGAATGCTACTGGAAGTATCCAAAAGCATTGATGCGGCGTACCGATTATGTGGTATCTGTACGATGTACAATGTGGATTTAGAGTTGCATGCTGACATCAACACCAATCCGGGCTTCAAAAGCAACGATGCATTAAAAGAGGCGATGGGTTATATCATGGGGATGGGCTTCGCATTCCGTGCAAAGCCCCATGCGTTCGCCAGTTCAAGTTGTGCCAACAAGGTGGTTCAATAAATAGGGTTCCCAAAGGGAAGAGGGGATCAGCTGTTACAGACAAACCAGGTGAGGGTGTACAAGCGCCTCGCAGTGCAGCAGTAGTAACTCGCTGTATGCTGTTGTTGTAATGGTGTTCATTCCCTTTTCGCTAAGTGTCGAAGGTTCGAATCCTTCCCTGCTTAAACCAGGTAGCTCAGTGGCAGAGCAATAGCCCTTTAGCGCAGGTTCGAATCCTGCTCACGAATCAGATCGTGATAGTTCAGTGGTAGAACACAACACTTCGGATGTTGGAAAAAGAAGTCCATCCCTTCTCTAAAAAGGATGACCATTCAAAAATCGGGACAACAGCCGGCGGTTGTTAAAACAACTATCCGGTGTGGCCAGCAGTTGTGGGTACTCCTTTCAGCAGTAGTTCACTTCCCTTGTCGCGAAGCATCCGACCTGCCGGGTGATAGCAGCAAGCGAACTGTTCTTATGTAAGAAAGGAAACACCAACTCCGCTTAGCCGGATGGCTGTTGCCTGGTTTTTATAACCAAAACAAAAACTAAAACAATGAAACAAGTAAAAGTAAATGCCTACGAAGTAGGATTGGTATTCCGGAAAGGAGCCTTGCAGAAAGTTATTGAGCAAGGTACTTACTGGTTCTGGCAAGGAGAACAGGTATATGTATACGATACCACAAAGGAATTCGTTGCGCCTGTTGAATTAAATATTCTGTTGGCCAATGAGCAATTGGCAGCGATGCTGGAACTGGTGGAAGTAAAAGACACCGAGCTGGTATTGCAATATGTCAACGGTATGTTGAAAGCGGTTTTAAAACCTGGAAGATATACGTATTGGAAAGGTCCCGTTAACTATGCATTCGTAAAAGTGGATATCAGCAAAGTGGCTATCGATCCTGGTTTCGACCGGATGGTATTAAACAATGCGTTGCTGGCGCCTTATGTGCGGACCTACACCATCGAGAACTATGAAAAAGGAGTCTTGTTTATGGATGGAAAGTTCGAGGGCTTATTGGAAAGCGGGATCTATTATTGGTGGAAGAACCCTGTGGTAATCCAGGTGGCAAAAGTAGATACCAGGCAACTGCAGTTGGAGATCAACGGACAAGAAATACTGACAAAGGATAAAGCTGCGCTGAGGTTAAACGCCTGGGCGCAATACAAGGTGCTGGATATCGAAAAAGCCTTGTTGCAGAACAAGGAATACGAAAGACAACTGTATATCAACATCCAGTTGGTGTTGCGGGAATATGTGGCGGGTTTCGGCTTCGATGAGTTGCTGGAGAAAAAAGAAGCCATCGCGCCTTATATGCTGGAGCGGATTCAGGACAAAGCGGAAGCACTGGGTGTGGAAGTTGTTGGATTCGGGATCCGGGACATCATCTTACCTGGCGATATGAAAGAAATCATGAACCAGGTATTGGTGGCCGAAAAGAGGGCACAGGCCAACACCATCATGAGACGGGAAGAAACCGCGAGCACCAGGTCTTTGTTGAACACAGCGAAGCTGATGGAAGAAAACGCGATGTTGTGGAAACTGAAAGAGATGGAATACGTGGAGAAGATTGCGGAAAAAATCAGCACCATCTCTGTGAACGGCAATGGTAAACTGGTGGAACAGTTGAAAGTATTGTTCACGCCTAAATAAACAAAACCGGGACAGGCAGGATCAGTTCCGGTTTTTCTATTTGGTTAGTTTATTCCTTGCAATGCAAATGCATACTTCTGATAACTGATGATTTTTCTTTCATCTATGTTAGCGGTCCAGGCTAATTCCTTATGGCTTATATCTACCACTTGTTTTGTTGTAAGTCCTTTAAACTTGTTAATTATATCATCTAAAACAGTTTTCTCTTTTTCTGAGAAGGTTTCCTGTTCTAATTTTTGGTTAGACTCTATAAGTTCTCCATAGTTACCGTTATCAAATCCAATTTCAACTATATTAATTTTTTGATCGTCTTGTAATTTCAGATAAAGCTTTTCATAATCAGCAGGAACGGGTCCAAAAGGAATTGCTCTGTATCTTATACCTGTTATTGAATGACCTGTGCGCTGATACATGGTAAAGTCTGCATAAAACAACAACTTATTGAGCTTGGTTTTAAACATTTCAATATTGCCATTAAAATAGGCAATTACCTGACTAATCTTTTGAAAATCTGGTTTCTTATATCCGGAATATTCATTTGGTTTGTCAAATTGAAATATTTGCTTTTCAAACAACTTTTCCCAATAGTCGCCGCTTTTTTCTTTTGCCTCTAGCTGCTTAGCAGTTTCAATGAAAATGGAAACTTCCTTGGGGGAAAGAATATGGCTACTCGCCTCAACCTGCCTAATAAATTCTTCAGGTTGATTTATTGATAAAATTAACCTCCCGTTGGAAACTGACGGCATTTCACCTGTTTCATACAATCTGTAATTATTAGTTCCAAAACCAAGAATTTCTGCGATTTTACTGGCAGAAACATTGTATTTCTCCCTAATGCTTTTTATTTCTTCTGGAAAAGGAATGCCATACTTTTCCCTATATTGATTGTGAACCTGGGTAATGTTGATGGCATCCAATTCATCATCTGTGAACTGCTCTTTTGAGTCTTCGCACAGATAATAATGATATACTACCTCAAACTCTTCTTTTCTAAATGGGAGTGTAGTTACTTCTTTAACCAACTTCATTTCTTTCCCTGTAATCGGACTTCTCATGGTTGTATATTTTTAAAAGGATAACTCATTGCATGTTCTGCATCATGAAATGAAATACATATAACTTGTGTACCAAATGATCCAAGTGATATTTTGATATATACTTCGATGCCTTTGACTTTTGTGCCAAATACCCACATACTTGCTAAACCATAGAGGGTATCATCTAGGGGTCCCTCTGAGTAATCCTCAACTTTGAGATTTTCAATGATCTCTTTTCTTTTATTTGGTGTTATTTCAAGTCCTAATAAAGCTTTACTGTTCTTTTGCCTTAAGTCTCTAAATAGAATACCGAACACCTTGTATTTGGCGAAGAAGTCGTCTAAAAATCGTTGTACATCATCTCTCGTAGTCACAAAGGCGTTTTTCAAAAACAACTAAGAAGTTGTAAAATTAAAATTAAATATTGAAAAATAAACTTTAAAGTTTAATCAATATCTGGAAAATTCAATATTTAGACTGATTGAAGTATTTAATATGCTGCAATAATCGATCTGGCTTCATTCACATAATGTCCTCCGATCAGGGCCGCATGAACGAGGATCGGATAGAGCTGGGTTAGTGGTAATCGCTTTCGCCAGTTGTTCTCAAGCGGATAATAAAACTGATAGGCATCCATAAAGCTGGAATCAAACCCTCCGAAAAGCTGGGTCATACCAATATCCATTTCGCGATGACCGGCATACACAGCCGGATCAAAGATCGTCGGGTAACCATCACCGGTACAGGAGAAATTCCCGGACCAGAGATCTCCATGAAGCAGGGCAGGCGCTTCGGTTGGAAATTCATTTTCAATGACGGCATGAAGTTTCTCCAGCCGGTTGAGCATTTCGGTTGAAAACTGTTTTGTATCAACCAGTACTTGTACCAATGGCCGGATGCGTTCCTGAATGTAAAAATCAGTCCAGTTAGCATGTGTTCGATTGGATTGAGGCAGCCGACCAATATAATTGTCTTCTGTCCAGCCGAAGGCCGATTGCTTCAGCAGATGCTGATGAGCTAATGCTTCTCCGAACCGCTTCCAGAAATCAGTCTGCCTGGGAGCTGGTGTCAGCCATTCCAGCAGGAGCCATTGCAAACCCTGCCACTCACCAACTGCTTCAACGGCAGGAATTTTGAACAGACTCTCTATTCTTAACGCTTCCAGTCCGCGAGCTTCTTTCTCCATTATTCCGGGGAAGGCAGCAGCTTCATTGATTTTAATGAAAAAGGCCTGATCTCCCTTGAACACTTTGAATACCTGGTTGATATCACCGCCATGAACCGGGCTAACCCGGGTAGGGTGCAAACCGAGTTGCTGGAGAAGAGAGGAGAGCATGGGAATGACAGGCTGATCTGGCAACAAAGGAACTGATTTTAAAACTATCGGTTATGATTCAATTGATTCAATTCAATTGGTTCGTATTCGGTTGATAATCTATGCATTAGTGCATCTTATACGAAGGATGTACGTAGGAAGGACGAAGGATACACGTAAAAAGGGGCAAAATTTAAGGTTTTTATACTCCTTGTAATTCAGAGCTTCCTGTATTAAAATGGGTATTATATAATTCATTATCAATAGATTAAATTGAAAAAGTGGCTTCTTCGCCCACTAAAATAAACAGCCTGCGTAAGGGAAAAAATCGGCTCAAACCCTCCGAAAATCGGCTCATCAGCTCAATTAATCGGCTCAGAAGTCCGGACTTTAGCTTTAACCCGGATCCAATTTCAGAGATATGAACGCTGACTGGTAAGTGCTTAGAGTTAGAAAAATTCTTGCAAAAGTAAAGTTGTAATTTATAAATTATAAAGACTAACTTTATTTTTGCAAGAAAATAAGATGAACACAGTTCCCCGTTTTATCACTCCCAGGCTGCTGGAGGCGCTGCAGGTTAGCCCGATCGTCTTCCTGAATGGCGCAAGACAGACGGGTAAGAGTACATTGGTTCAACACAATTTGACTGCGATCGGAACAAAAGAGTATCCGGCTAACTATGTGTCATTTGATAAACCCACACAAATGGCAGCAGCGGCAGCAGCACCAGAATCATTCCTTCGATCTGAAAAAGGATCCATGGTAATTGATGAGGTTCAGCTTGTCCCGGAATTGTTCCGCAGCTTAAAAATTGTTGTAGACGAAATCCGGTTGAATGATAAGCAGCATGCAAATGGCAAGTACCTGCTGACTGGTTCAGCTAATATTCTGGCCTTGCCCAAATTATCAGACGCGCTGGTAGGTCGTATGACTGTGCTGAACTTATATCCGTTTTGTGCTGCTGAAGCTTCAGAAGGAAAGGGAACCGGATTAAGCAAATTGTTTGAAATGGATTATTCAACAATGAACGACAGGGGGCTATCCATACTAGATGCTATGAAGATTGCCACCTTCCCTGAAATTTCAGGTAAAGATGTTAAAGAACGTCGCATCTGGTTTGATGGATACATTACTACTATCCTGCAGCGGGATGTGCGAATGATTGCAGAGCTTGATAAAATAGCAATGCTCCCGAACCTATTGCGTTTGTTGGCAATTCGTTCCGCCAATCTGATAAATGATGCAGATATCGCCCGGGACCTGGGTTTGAATCCGGTTACCACCAAATCCTATCGCAACATTTTGAAGATGATGTTTTTAAATTTCGACATTGAGCCCTGGTACAGAAATATAGGAAAGCGGCTGGTTAAATCGCCCAAGGGATTTCTCATTGATACCCTGATGAGCTGTCATATGCTGGATCTGAACCTGGAAGAGCTATCTGTAAAACGACCGGAGTTATTTGGCCATCTGCTGGAAAACTTTGTCGCGACTGAGTTAATGAAGCTGCTCAGCTTTTCAGAAATCAATGCGCGGTTATGTCATTTCCGGACCAGTGATGGTAAAGAGGTGGATTTCGTTTTAGAAAAACCTGATGGTTCATTGTTTGCCATTGAGGTAAAGAAAACTGAATCCGTTAACCTGAAAGATTTCAGTGGTATTAAAATTTTTCAGGAGCTGAACCCGAACGACTTTATAGGTGGCGTAGTACTATATTCAGGTAAGGAAGTTGTTCCCTTTGGTGAAAAGCTGTGGGCCGTTCCCTTTCATGTTTTATGGCAGTAAATAATTGCTAATCGCAAAACAGTTGATGGGGCTGCTAATCACCGCATCAATGCCCACGAAAATGGAGATTGCGGTGATTCGTTGGTATATTCACCGCAAATCATGCGGCGAATGGCTATCTACATTTATCAACTACCTCATTGGCCAAGATTTGTCTGGGATCAGGAAATGATAAGTCCCCTGGTAGCTGGAATAAGAAGCCGGCAAGGAAGACTGCTAGGCAGAATGGAAGCCCTGGGTTTCCAATTGAAGGCGGAAGCCAACCTCCAAACTCTCACCCTGGATGTGTTGAAGTCGAGCGAAATTGAAGGTGAGCTGCTGGATGAGGACCAGGTTCGATCCTCCATTGCCCGCCGGCGGGGATGGATATAGCTGGATTGGTACCTAGCGACCGTCATGTTGATGGAGTGGTGGAAATGTTGCTGGATGCTACGCAACACTATCAGCAACCACTAGCTGCAGATCGATTATTTGGGTGGCACTCTGCACTTTTTCCTTCAAGCAGAAGAGGCATGCGCAAAGCTGATCCCATGCAGGTAGTTTCGGGTGCGATGGGCAAGGAAAAAATACATTTTGAAGCCCCGGATACCGATCGTTTGGAAGAGGAGATGCGGCAGTTCATCAGTTGGTTTAATGAGGATACCTATATGGATCCGATAATAAAGGCTGCCATTGCTCATTTGCGGTTTGTTACGGTACATCCTTTTGACTATGGAAATGGCAGAATTGCCCGGGCCATTGCAGATATGCAATTAGCCCGTGCTGATGAGTCAGCCCAACGCTTCTACAGTATGAGTGCACAGATTCGCAAGGAAAGAAAGGAGTACTACGAAATACTTGAAAGCACGCAAAAGGGTTCCATGAACATTACCAACTGGCTTGACTGGTTTTTGCAATGCCTTGATCGCGCACTGGAAGCCAGTAGTGAAACCCTGGCCAGTGTATTGAAGAAAGCCAGCTTCTGGGAGAAACATGCGACCACCAGTTTAAACCAACGCCAGCGACTGATGCTGAATAAGCTCCTGGATGGTTTTGAAGGAAAACTAAACACCTCCAAATGGGCGAAGATCACAAAAACATCATCGGATACTGCATTAAGGGATATACAGGGTTTGGTGGCTAAGGGGATATTGGAGAAGGAAGTGGGTGGACGAAGAAGTACGAGTTATTGTTTGATGGAGTAAATGAAATTTAATGATAAAAACCAAAAAACTGTTTTTTCATAAGTAAACTACCAATACAAGTAAAAGAAAATTCATTCAAATTTTGTGAATTTGATACTTCAGAAATAATATATTTATTTTACATATAAGCTTCAGCAGGTCAAAATTTTTTTAATTCCTGGTGACTTCAGGTAGGTTCATCTATGTAGCATATCATATTATGATAACTGGGTTATTGATTAAATATTAGCCACCATAAATCCTACATTATGCTTATGTCAACACCTGAAAGGCTTGAGTTGTCTATTAAATTTCCAGTTTTACTTTTTTTATTTGTTTATTATTTACCAACTGTAGTAAGAAAGACTTTATAGAAGACCAAAATGATCAACAAATTGTTGAGAAATTTTTAAAAATGAATTCTTCTGCTGATCCACTATTATTACAAATAAAAAATGATCTCAGGAAAAAAAATTTAGTTTACAATAGCATTGTACAAATAGCAAAACACCAAGGCTATCCTGTATGGAACAAAGTTATGAGGTATGCTTCTTCAGACAATATTGTAAGTTCATCTGTTTCAATAAGAAACCAATCATTAAGTAGCTCAAAAACATTATTTATACCTCTAGTAAAGGATTCACTCAAGAAAAAGTCCGTTGATGCAATTTTGATAGTTAAGCACCAAAGCGATAGTCTTAAATATCGATTGATTAAAAAAGGAGAGTATCGAAATTTAAGAAGTAACAATCACTTCAATGCTCCTAGCAAAGATGATGTTGTAAGATTGTTTATGATACTAGAAAAAAATGTTTTTGGCCATGAAACTTTCAAAGTATTAGATAGAAGCCTTTTCACTGAAATAAAAAATGAAATGTCTATTCGTGGAATAGATACGAGTTTACCTATTGTTGCGACATTTGAACCAATCAGAAAAAACGAGAAAAAGTTAGCAAGTGGTATTGTCGAAATTGAAGTTTGTGAAGTACACTACGTGCCAGGGGGGTGGGTAACAGGAGAGCAAGGATATCAACTAGTTGCCATTCAAGGTCCATGTTCTACTTATCTGGTTTGGGTTTCAGATGGTGGAGGATCAGCCGGAGGTTCCGGCTCTGGCTCGGCATGTGATCCTGTTTTAGGTTGTAATACTGGAGGAGGAGGTACTGGTGGAAGTGGAACAGGCGGCGGTAATGAATGCTTGGTTTGTGAGGATGGAGAAAATGGTTATATACCTACGGAACTTTCACTTCGATTTCAATCTCTTCAATCTTATTTAAACTTAAATGCCACCCAGTCGAACTGGTTATCTGATCGAATTGATATCATTAACAAGATATATGAAATGTGTATGGAAGATGACTTTAGTTATGAAGCTCGGGCCGCCTCTAGGGTAATCATTGATTTAGTTATAAATAATAGAATTCAAGGACCATATGATGGTACTTTTAAAAATGTCTTAATCACTAATTTACCTCCTGGGATCGCTCAGGCTCCTGACTTCAATGAAATTGTAACAAAACATCTTCCAGCAGCAATTGCTTATAAAACATTTAAAAATGGAAATGTTTTTGATTTAAAAATTATATTCGATATAACAAAAGAATGGTCGAATAATGGAAAATTTGATATAAAAGTTTTGGACCATGGTCTTTTAAGCATATATAATAATGATGATTATTGGGCTGAGATTGATGCTGTATTTGCTACTAAACAAAATTTTGCAACAAATCAGTTGAGAAATATTTGTATAAATAGGGGCTGGGCTAATGGTGTTGATCCAATTACATTCAATCGAAAAGTTGGTAAGGCTTTTGAAGAAACTGCATTAGTATATTTTGGATTGAAGGAGAATAGATTAAATTATAGCGCACCGGAACGAGCTCAACGCAATTCACCAAATCCACCTACTCAAGTTAGACCGGATGCAATTGAAAATTTCATACTTACATGGTACGGAAATAATTCCGGTTCAGCACATATAGAACAATTGCAAAAATTTTTTCTTGCTGAAGTCAAAGCATATTCTGGAGTCTTGGAGTTAAGTTCAAACAACTGGCAAATATTAGGAGAATTGGAATTAGCAAAAAAGGCATCGGATGATGTAATGAATAACTCCTATTACCAACAAATACCACCTGATCCAATAAAGGGACCATTAAATCAAATGAAAGATGGTCCCGTTTTATTTTTTATTACAACTTCTGATACTGAAATAGGTCAAAGTATTATTGATGAAGCGAAAAGGAAGAGTATTAATATTTGGCAATCAAAGGCGAAATTTGATCCTGCAACTTCTAAAATTACCTTTGAAACGCCAAAATTTATTTATAGCAAAGATCCAAATAATTATAAAGGGAAAGCCGTTCCTTGGGGAGTTTTAAATTATTTGATGCAGATAATAAATAAGGAAGTATCAAAAAATTTATTGACACCTGTTACCCCTAATTTCGATCTTGATCCTGAAGAATTGTATAAATAAAAATATACTTTGCATCTTTATCAATGTTAGTTTTTATATGTAAATATTATGTCCAGAAGAATTTCCAAAAAAGAACTTTCTCAATTATTAAAGAACATAAATTTTGAGCGAAATGATTTGAAATTGAATGATGGTGATTCAGCGGATTATCATGAATTGTTTTCCAAGGAGATTTTATTAACCTTTTCGGGCAATGATTATGGTGTTTTATTTGAATCTGAATCGGAGTTAAAGAGGTTCAGAAATCAAGTAAATTTTGATAATGAATCTCATCCCTTAGCTGGTGTTTTCAATAGCGAAGAAGATTTTTATGAATGCCTTTCTGCTGCAAAAAATAGAATTTCTGCATATCTTAAAATTAGCGAATCTGAGCTTAATGAATCTATTGAAAGTTTGAAAATAATTGACACCAATATAAAAAGGCAACAACTATCTCTTCAAGCGTATTATGATTTTTTGTATAAATATATAATATGTTATATCGGTATGGTTATTATCCAGAACCGAGGAGGGAAGTGGCTGATACAATTTAGCGAAGAAAAGGATATTTTGGAGCCATATGTATCCTTACCCACAGAAAAGCTGGTAGATGTTTTCACAGATGCGTATGCGGATGCATACGAAGACTGGGATCATTTTTCTATTTATACTACGGCCCACATGCGTCTTGATAGTTTATAATCTTTCTTATGCAGAAATATTCTTTCCTGGCTGTCCTGATTGTATTTGTCTATTCCTGCGGATTATACAAAGAGAAATCCACCAGTAATGAATCGGTAATAATTGATTTGCGACAATTGGGAATTACCTATTTAGCCGATTCTGTATTTGAAAATGATAGAGCAACACATTTATTATTAGGTCCAAAGGGATATGTACTAGTTGGACAATATGGATATAATGATGAGTTTGGAAATTTTAATCAAATCCATCATCTTCCAGATGCCATCTGCAGTTTATCAAAACTGCAAGTAGTTGATCTATCTTTTAATGATATTGAATCGTTGCCTGTTTGTTTTTCTATGTTGAATAATATTACCAGCATAAACTTAACTTTTAATCGAAGGTTTAATGTTAGGAAAGCGATTCCAATTTTAAAAAGATTGAAAAATTTAAAAAACCTTAGCCTATATAAATGTCACTTTTCTTTAGATGACACAACCTGGATAAGAGAACAATTAATGCAGCCGAACCTAAAGCTCTTACTTACCGACGCTGATTCAGGGCGATAAATTTGTTTTTTTAAAAAAAGCAGCTACAGATTTTACTCCGTAACTGCTTCATTTTTCGTGGTGTGGGCCGGAATCGAACCGGCGACACAAGGATTTTCAGTCTGCAAAAAGCTGGTTTCATATGGTTTGATATGGTCTTATATCATTGATAATCAATGTTAATCGCTTTGAATGAATTCATAATAATCCGGGTAAATCCATAAAATGTTGTACCTATGTTGTACCAATTCTGGAGGTACAACATGGCTACCATCAAACTTGTGCTGCGCCAAAAGCCCCGTCAGGACGGGGCATTGCCCATCTGTTTGCGGATCACCAAAGATCGCAAAACCAGCTTTATCTACCTTGGCCATTACCTGCAGCCGGATCAATGGGACGACGCGACCCACCAGGTCAAAAAGTCTCATCCCAATGCCAAACGGTTGAACAACTTCCTACTTAAGAAACTGGCGGAGGCCAGTGATGAAGCCTTAGACCTGGAAACGAAAACCAAACACGTTAGTGCCAAAGCGGTGCGTAGCAAGTTGAAGCCCCAGGTCGGTGCTACCTTCTTCCCCCAGGCGGACAACTTCCTGGCGCAATTGAAAGCCCACGGTAAGTACAATCAATATACTTCCGATAAACCCCGGATCGAGCATTTCCGGGATTTTCTGAACGGCTCAGACATCGCCTTTTCCGATATCAGTGCTGGACTGCTGGAACGCTTCAAGGCCTACTTGCGCACCCTGAAGACCTACAGGGACAAGCCGATGGGCGAACGCTCGGTGGTGAACCACCTGGTTACGATCCGGTCTGTCTATGCCCATGCCCGCAAAAACGGGGTGGTAACCAAAGACCAATCCCCGTTCGGCGAAAACGGCATCAAGATCAAGTTCCCGGATAGCATCAAAATCGGCCTGACCGTCGATGAGGTCAAACAACTGGAAGAAGCCGAGCTCTCCGATCCTGCCCACATCCACGCCCGGAATCTCTGGCTCTTTTCTTTTTATTTCGCAGGCATGCGGGTTTCTGATATCCTGCGCCTTCGGTGGTCGGATATTCAAAACGACCGCTTACACTATGCCATGGGCAAGAACAACAAAGGCGGCTCTTTGAAGATCCCCGACAAAGCACTAAAGATCCTGGAGCAATACACCCACCTCAAAGAAAACAAAGACGACATGGTGTTTCCGGAACTCAAAGGCTGTGACTTTACGGACAAGTTCAAAACCCAACGCACCATTGCCTTCAAAACCAGCGCCCTCGACAAGTGCCTCCGTAATCATGTTGCCCCGGCAGCTAAGATTGATAAGAAACTAACCATGCACATTGCCCGGCATTCCTTCGGCAACATCTCCGGCGACCGCATACCCATCCAAATGCTGCAAAAACTCTATCGCCATTCCTCCATCACCACCACCATCGGCTATCAGGGGAACTTCATACACAAGGATGCGGATGATGCATTGGATACCGTGCTAGCATTCGAGCCCTAGGCCGTCATTCCATTAATGAATGTTTCTACGAAATCAAGAATCTTGCTTAAAATCCTATCTCCGACTTTTTTACGTGCTAACACGGAAGGTTTATCACCCTCAATAAGGTCTAGGATATCATCCCTTAGTGGTTCTTGTTCAGCAAATAGATAATTTTCAATGATGGATTCTGTTTTATCTGGTGATAGGCTTTCCTCTACAACCAATTTTTCAAAAGCTTTTTGGCGCTCGACAGTCCAAAATTTATCAAACTCTGCTGTAATTTCATCCGTGTCTTTAATACTAGGTAAGTTCTCCAAAATGAACCGTTCAATTAGCTCACGCTTACTGCGTAACTGTCCTTCTGTATTGAGTAAGTTGAAGATCTCTTTTTCTGTCTGCGAGGTATCTTTCTTGGTGTTCGATTTCAACTTAATCAATAGCTGAATAATATACGCAACTGTTATGTCGTCTCTATGAATCAACTCTAATTCAAAGTCGACATCTTCAAGAATGGATACTTTTTCTTTATTCTGATCACTCTTGACTTTGTCATGAAGATCAAGGTACTTACTCTTGTAATCTTCAAATAGCTGTTCATCCATTTCAACGGATTCCCAATTAAAATCCGAAAATGATGCCAAGATATTTTTGACCCGGATTAATTCTCGGAAAGCTTTGATAAAGGCTAATTCATCATCTTCTGAAACCAAATCATTTACACTATCTACGGTTGGCGTGATCTTTTGAAGTTGTTCAAAAGTTTTGTTGAACTTCTCAACATAATCTTCAAACGGCTTCATCAAAATGACTTCAATTGCTTCCTTATTACTAAATAAGGTTATCGCCTGATCAGTAGCATTTTTTAAGTTTCTAAATACGACAATGTTGCCTTGGGATTTTTGCTCATTCAAAATTCGATTCGTTCTTGAATACGCCTGTATTAATCCATGGAATTTAAGATTCTTGTCGACGTACAAAGTATTTAAGGTGGGGCTATCAAATCCCGTTAAGAACATATTGACCACAAGCAATAGATCAATTTTTCGTTCTTTTACTTTCTTAGAAATATCGTTGTAATAATTATAGAAAGACTCACTATCCTTTGTCGAAAACTTGGTTTCAAACATTTTGTTATAGTGAATGATATATTCATCCAGCTTTTCACGACTGTGTTTAGCCAAACCGTAAAGCGCTTTTGGTTCATCGACAACTGACAGCTCTTCAGGTAAAAATCCATTTGCATCGGCGTCAGCTTCATTCGCAGCATAACTGAAAATAGTCGCAATCTTCAGATCATGCTTGCCCTCTTCTTTCTTACGTTGGAATAAATCGTAATACTTAATAAGCGTTTCTACACTACTCACACAAAACATTCCCGTGAATTCTTTATTATGAGTTTTGCGGGAATGATTAGCGATAATATAGTCGGTAATTTTCTCTAATCGTATCGGAGATTCCATCAACTCTTTCGTGTCGATGTCTTCAACTTCAATGTCAATTTCAGTTGCAGTCTGTTTATTCTTATATTTACCAACATACTCAACTGAGAAGCGCAATACATTTTCGTCTTTGATTGCATCTGTTATAACGTATTTATGCAAGCAGTCGCCAAACAACTCTTTGGTTGTTCGTTTCCCATGCTCATTTTTAACTGCATTGTCAGCAAAAATCGGCGTTCCTGTAAACCCAAAAAGCTGGATATTATTAAAGAATGATTTTATGCGATTGTGTGTATCACCAAACTGGCTTCGGTGACATTCATCGAAGATGAATACGATGCGTTCATCTTTTAGTTTCTCCATCTTGCTCAGGTACTGCTTTTTACTAATTGCTGTGTTGAGCTTCTGAATGGTTGTTACAATTAGCTTAGTATCGCCTGAAAGCTGCTTGACCAGTTGCTGTGTATCCTCAGTACCGTCAATCGATCCTTTACTGAAACTATTAAATTCCTTAGTAGTTTGATAATCAAGATCCTTCCGATCAACAACAAACACAACCTTTTTAACTTGTGGAAGCTCCATCAGGATTTGGCTTGCTTTAAAGGAGGTCAAGGTTTTTCCAGAACCTGTCGTATGCCAGATGTAACCGTTCTTGACGCTATTCTTTACCCTGTCTATGAGCGCTTCTACAGCATAGTATTGATATGGTCGAAGAACCATTAGTACCTTATGCGTTTCATTCAGTACGATGTACTTACAAATCATCTTGCTGATGTGGCAGGGTTCCAAAAATTCTGAGGTAAAACCATTTAGAATATTGGTCAGTCGTTTATTCTCTTGGTCTGTCCAGTAGAATGTTTGTTTAAATGACTGGTGGCGGTTGTTCGCATAATACTTAGTGTTTACACCATTTGTAATGACAAAAATCTGAAGGTATTGAAACAAGCCTGCACTTGCGCCAAAAGAATGCTTTTGATACCGATTTATTTGATTGAACGCCTCTTTTAATTCGAGACCTCTTCGTTTAAGTTCAATTTGAACTACTGGCAATCCATTAATTAGGAGGGTGACGTCAAATCTATTCTTGTACTTACCTTCCATAGAAACCTGGTGCGTAACTTGAAAAGTATTCTGACACCAATGTTCTACATTAATAAACTCAAAATATAAATTATCACCATTATCTCTAATGATATGTTGACGCTCACGAAGGGTTTTAGCTTTCTCAAATACGCCACCCCTGTTTAAAATATTGAGAACTTTCTCAAATTCTTTAGAAGATAAAACTATCTTGTTGTGTTTTTCAATCTGGTCTTTCAAATTTGCGATGAGTGAATTTTCATCGTTTACTTGGATAAGCCCATAACCCAACTTTACAAGCTGAGATACTAATTGCTCCTCTAATACTAGTTCAGTTTGCTTACTCATTGCTTAGTTATAAAATTCCCTAATAAGCCACTTTCCCACTCATTAATATTGTCAATTTGAATTGATATTGAACTAATTTTATTATCTATTGCGGTAAATAACTTGGCTATTTGCTGCTGTTCTTCCATGCATGGAATGGGTAATTTGATCTCAGAAAAATATTTAAAACTTATCATCTTACCATCCCGGATACCTTCGAGTTTTTTTCCTAATTCTCTAATGTAAAAGGACGACTTAAAAAAGTGCTTAAAAAATATCTTATCGACTGGAACTATTGGTCGCAAAATAATGTATGCGGGACTGCAAATTCCGGTGTAATTTGAATATTCAATGCCACCCTGAAAAGATCTTAAGCTAATAATGAAGTCACCCTTTTCAACTACTTTGTATCCTTCTACGCTTTTATCGGAAACAGAGATTTGATAATCAATCAAATCTCTAGGTACTGCACCGTATTCTTGTGTAATTGCCAAAATAGGCAGCTCAGAATTATGGCTTTTATTTGAAAGGCTTTCAAAAATTTCATTGCCGAATTTCCACTCCCAATCCGGATACGGTTTGTTTTCTATATCTAAAAATCTAACCTTTTGAGAAAAAATATTCTGACTTACACTCTTTTTATATGCTCTTAGTAATGAAAGATTGTTGAAAGGAGGAAATGGAATTTTCAGCGCATTACAGATCGATTTTAAGGCCTGCTCATTGTTATTAAATGAGTCCCTGGCCCTAATCATAATATCACAAACTAAATTTATATCGAGAGAGTCATCAGATTCATAATTGTCAATATATCGTGGAATATTTAAATTATAATCATTATTAGCTATTTCAGCTAACTTAACTTTTCTGCTGTAATTTTCTTCATCACTTCTATTTTTATACGTGTGAATTATTTTATTGATATCAATATCGCGAAGTGCATTTTGTGTCTTAATTTTCTCAAACCCTTTACTTGCGTCAATAAATAAAACATCTCCCGGTTCTTCTCGGCATTTTTTGAAAACTAGTATACAAGTGGGTATGTTGGTTCCATAAAATATATTTGCTGGCAATCCTATGACAGCGTCTAAATAATTCTTGTTCTCGATTATATACTTGCGAATATGTTGTTCGGCGCCGCTTCGAAAAAGTGCTCCATGTGGTAATACTATTGCCATGGTACCGTTTTCAGACAAGTGATGAATCATATGCTGAACAAAAGCAAAGTCAGCTTTACTACTTGGTGCTAACCTACCATACTGACTAAATCGATCATCAGTACTAAAAAGTGCATTTGCACTCCATTTTGCTGAAAAAGGCGGATTTGCAACAATTGCTTCGAATTGCTTTCCTAAATGTTGCGGATGCTCAAGTGTATCTTCTTGTTTAATGTCAAACTTCCGGTAATGAACCCCGTGCATGATCATATTCATGCGGGCAAGGTTATAAGTAGTACGATTAAGTTCCTGCCCGTAGAATGTGCCGACGTCTTTTACTTCTTTTGCTACACGTAGTAGCAAAGAGCCTGAACCACAAGTTGGGTCATAAACAGATTTAAGTTTTGTCTTTCCGGTAGTAACGATTTTTGCCAAGACCTTACTTACTTCTTGAGGGGTATAGAATTCACCTGCTTTCTTCCCTGCTCCACTTGCAAATTGGCCAATCAGATATTCATAGGCATCGCCTAAAACATCTAATTCTGTTTGCTCCAGTTTAAAATCAATCTTATCCAAGTGAGCTAGAACTTTAGCAATTACTTCATTTCGAGCATCCGGACTTTTGCCTAATTTTGTACTATTTAAATCAATATCTTCAAAAAGATGGTCAAAATCTTCTTCGCTAGCAGTACCCATTGTGCTTAGCTGAATGTTATTCAAGATTTTCTGTAAGTCTTCTAGAATGAATTTCGACCCGCTTTCTTTATCACCACTACCATTACCGCGTTTAGCAATTTCACTGAATAACTCTGATGGCTTCAAGAAATAACCCAATTTCTCTAACGCCTCTTCTTTAATTGCTTCTATATATTCTTTGCCTTCTTTGCTCTTTTCTTTTATTTCACGATATTTTATTTTGTCCTGCTTAAGAATGGTATTTGCGTATAATTCCATTCTTTCTGCCAGATATTTGTAAAAGATAAATCCAAGAATATAATCGCGGAATTCATCCGCATCCATTTTGCCACGAAGTGTATTGGCAATGTTCCAAAGCTGCTGTTCAAGTAATTTTTTCTGATCTTCAGACATTTTTTATCTCTTTATAAGGTTTTATGACGAATTATCTACTACTTAAATGGGTTTTACAAGAGGCCTAAGAATAACAGTTTTCCCTATAATCAACTTATTATCCAGGTACTTCTGCTTGTAGAAACTCAACAACCGTCATATTGAAACAATTGGCTAATCTGATCAGAGAAGAGTAACGGAGATCCTTGCCCCGTTCGTACCTCCCATAGAGTGCCCGGGAGATGCCTTTCTCGTAGGCAAAGGTTTCGGCACTAGTATAACCCGCCTGGATTCTGAGATAGCGCAAACGGGCTCCGAGCTTTTTAATTTCCACTTCGGCATCCAGCGGTTTTGCTTTCTTGTCTTTCATGTAGGGCAATTTACGGGATAACGCCTTATTGAAGTACGCTCTGTAAAATACCGCTTTATTGATTCACGTCATATAAGACGTTTTTATGTATCTTTATTCTCTTTTCCCAACTCTTCAATTCTTCAGATATGAATACCACCAAAACAATCGATCGGTTGATTGAGACTATTGTAGAAGACTGTAAGCCCGAGAAAATTTTCCTGATTAGCCATTTCGAACGCGAAGAAAACTTCTCTCACCCCATCCAGCAAATTGAGAATACGACTAAACGAGTTGCCCGGTACGATGTGCTGATTTTATCAAATGCCGACCGGGACTATGAGGCGCTTTCTGCTTTTGTGGAAACTCGAACCAGTATTCTTGGAAAAGTAACCGCCTTGGTCTATCCAATGGATAGTTTCAACCAACTACTGGCCTTTGGCCACCCTTTCCCCAAATCCCTGCTGGATCAAGACTGTCTGATTTATGATGCCGGAAACATCGACTTCGAACCTGCCGGAAGTATTGATCTCGAAAGCCATCCTTACACAGGGAAACGGGATTACATGCGCGCCATGGCCAATGCGGAGGAATTCCTGGCGGCTTGTAACCTGCATATTGTCCGCAAGTGGAATGAAATTGCCGCCTTCAACCTTCACCAAGCTGCTGCCCAGCTTTACATGGCCTGCCTGTTAAAAGCGACGGGGCTTAAATTCATATCGGATGATATCACCCGGCTGCAGCGATACAGCTATTGGTACGCGCCTGAAATGGGGGAGATCCTCGGCTGTTCTCAAGACACCCAAACGCATCTTGGCCAACAGCTTCAAAAGGCGTTTCTCCATGCCCGATACAACCCGGATTATGAGATTGCCGACCCGGTTCTTCAGATCCTCTTGGCAGAAGTGCGCAAGCTGTTTGATTTGGCCATTCGGTTGATTAAAACCCCGTCCATATAGGCCGATAGATTAAATTATACAAATTACTATATTATTTATAATCAATAATATAGATCACTATTTTGCATGAATTTTCAATTTTTTCACTTGCAAATACACAAGAATTGTGGTATATTTGTAAGCAGATGAAAACACTACGCACCTTCAAGCACCATTTAAAGCCCGGTAGGGTTTACCGTCGTGCCGACCTAGTTCAATGGTCGACGGCAGTGGATCGCCATGTTGCGGAATTGGTAAAAGAGGGCGTATTGGAAAAGCTCTCTAAAGGCATTTATCACGTCCCCCGCAAAACGGTCTTTGGTTCTGCCCCTCCGGATGAACAGGAGTTGGTACGTAGCTTTTTGAAGGACGATGAATTCCTGATAACCTCCCCCAATGCGTACAACAGCCTTGGTGTTGGGACAACGCAGCTTTACAACAAGCGGGTGGTGTATAACCACAAACGCCATGGTCAATTCAAGCTGGGAGGCAAGGAGTTTTTCTTCCATGCGAAGCACCGCTTCCCCAATAAACTCTCGTCAGAGTTTTTGTTGGTGGATCTGCTGAACAACCTGAATGAACTTGCAGAGGACAAAGAACAGGTACTCAACAAGGCTTTGGCTAAAGCGAAAGAGTTACCCAAGAAAACCTTGGCGCAATCCGTGACCCGCTACGGGAATGTCGGCACTAAACGCCTACTTTTACCGCTCCTAAAAGAGGCCAGCCATGCCGCCTAAGTTTCTCCATGAAATCCCCGAATTCCCCGATTTGCTGTCCATCTTGGAAAGGGAAACTAATATTGTCGCCGGGTTGATTGAGAAGGATTATTGGATCATGCATTCCCTTTATGGGTTGCAACAACTGAACTTTGATTTTGAAATGAAAGGCGGGACATCTCTCTCCAAAGGATTTGGGATTATCCAACGTTTCTCCGAAGACATCGACATTCAAATTCACCCTCCGGCGGAATTAAACGTCGTGTCAGATCCAAAGAAAAAGAACAAAGAGGCGGTCGACTCGCGCAAAAATTTCTACGACTGGCTGAATGACAACATTCAAATCCCCGGGATAACAGCTGTTACTCGGGATACAACCTTTGATAACCTTGATACTTATAATAGTGGTGGCATACGCCTTCTTTATCCAACCGTAACCTCAACTGTTCCGGGGATGAAAGAAGGTATTCTTTTAGAAGTGGGGTTTGATACCGTCACTCCCAATGAGCCTGTGACAATAAGCTCCTGGGCATTTGATCGCGCCTATTCAACTTCAGGTATTGATATCATTGATAACCGGGCCGTGGATGTAAAATGTTATCACCCTGGGTACACTTTTGTGGAGAAACTTCAAACCATCGTCACCAAATTCCGGCGAGAGCAAGAATCGGGCAAAGAGAATCCCAATTTGATGCGCCAGTATTATGATGTGTTCAGCCTACTGGCCGACCAAAGGGTGAACGCATTTATTGGAACTGAAGCCTACCATGCGCATAAAGCCGCCCGTTTCCTGGGGAAAGACAAAGAAACCGTATTGCAGACATGTGAAGCTCTTTTGCTCTCCGATCCTGATAAGCGAAAACGCTTTATTGAGCGCTACGAAGCAACCCAAGCGTTGTATTATAAGGGGCAACCGCCATTTGAAGACCTGCTAGCGCGTATTCATGAGCACCTGCATCGGTTGTAAAAACAACCTCTTAAGAGTTTACCCAGGTAAATTCATCTTTGCATGGCCTATCCTTTTTTCTCCTGAAAAATATCCAGTATTTTTCCAATACAACTTTTTCCCATGGAAGTGATTTGTTTGGAAGACCAGGCGTTTTATGCCCTGCTTGACCGGGTCATGGAACGGCTCAAAGAGAAATACGAGATCAAAGAGGATAAATGGATATCCGGCGATGAAGCGATGAAAAAGCTCCGGATTACAAGCAAGACCACCTTGCAAAAGTTCCGGGACGAAGGACGGATTCGATTCACCCAGCCGGATAAGAAGATCATTTTATACGACGTTGACTCGATTCATGAATATTTAGACCGCCACTCAAAAGACACTTTCTAATGGAAATACCAGAACAAGATTACATCAAGGGGTTCAATATCGGCTACCAACTGAATAAGCTCGATCCCCAACTCTTGGCGCAATTGCTGAAATCCAAGTCAGAAAACAGCCAATACCTGCAAGCCATGCAAATGGGCGCCAAACAACACGACCGGGAATTGCTATTAGAGCAACTCAAAAGGAACCAGGACAGGGATAAAGAAAGGGGTCGCGGTCGCTCAAGATAATCTGGACTGATTTTATCGATTACGCTCTTGTTGATGCTCTTTGTGTAAGGCGCGTTGCTGTTCCAACTGCTCCCGTAAACGGCGAACTTCCCGTTCCAACTCGGTTTCTTGCTTTTGCTGTAGGGCGGTGGCCACCTGCTCTTCATAGGCACGTACCCAGTACCCTGGAGTAGTTGGTATTGGGGGTTGAGGTTGGTTATTTTCTAACCGGGCTTTTTTGCGGGTTTCTTTATCTGGATAGTATTTCGATTGCCTTTGGTCTTTAGGTTGGTTGTCTTGTTCAATTTTCTCCGGTTTCTGCACGAGCTGTTTGACAGGCTTTCTATTCATCAAAATCGCCTCTTTCTCAGAAGGTAGTTTTTCCGCCTTCAGCCGTTCTTTTACTTCCTTGGTCTTTACCCCGGTCAATTGCCTAGTCAGGTCGAAGCTCCTTCCCTTTTCATCCACTACCATAAACGGACGCCGGAACTCCCCCCGGGCAATGGCATAGCCCTTTTGCAAGGACTGGAATACGAAGTCTTTTCCGGAAACGGTTTTAGTCCACAGATCCGTCAGGACGGCCTTCATTTCTTTCCGGTCGGCGTTCCGTTCCGGCGTCTTGGTCTGCTGAAAGACCAGCTCCATCTCTTTACGTGCCTGATCCTGAGCCAGACGCGAAAAGCTATCAGAAATCATAATCCCCTTCTCATGGTCGTAGCGTTCCCAAACAACATGGGCATGTGTCCGGCCTTTCTTTTCATGAAAGACAATGACCCGTTTCTGGTCTTTCAGTTGCAGCTTTTCCTCCAAGATATCGGCTGCCTTGATCCAGTCTTGGGGCTGCATGGCCTTGTCCTCCCCATAGGCTGGATTGATCTGAGCGTGGTAGAGCCCCTTCTCGCTGTTAGTTAGCTCAGCCGTTAAGGACATCTCCAACAGAGAGGCCTTCAGATCCATGGGGTCACTTGTGCCCCGGATCTCAAAAACGCGGACATTATCATTATCCGCCTGCTTCAGGAGGTAGCCGGCCAGTTGTGCGCCGTTACCTCGGGTCTTCCCCCGGATGACCATGGGACAGGTGTTTAAGGAGGTTTCTGGATAATGTTTGCAGCGAAAACAGGGTGGATTGAATTAGCTCCGGCGAAACGGAAGGGCGTAGATGGGCGGCCAAATCGGTATTCAAGGCTTTGGCGATTTGGTTCACATTGCTCCCTATCTTACCCAAGGCGGCCAATCCTTGGATAAAGGCCGCCCGCTCCGGACTGGCTTTCACCACCCGCGGTTTACTGCCCAGGGCAACCTTTCGGATATGCTCGCTTATCGAAAGCCCACCATCCGCAGCGATTGCTTCGAGCAATTGTTCTTCGGCTTCGGTCAGCCGAATTTCCATCCGTTTGCAACGGCGTTCCGTGATGGTCTTTAGTGGCCTGGGCATAAACTCTGCGTTTGCGTTTTTGACTGCTAGAGGGTTAAGGGAGAGTGCTGAAACTGCTCCCTTACAAGACGGTTTGTACGGACGAAAATGATTTGTTTTTGTACGGACAAGCCACGTCTTGCGGTAACCCTCAAGGCTAAAATTAGGCAGAGTTGCTGAAATAAAAAACCGCTGAAACGCTTGTCAGGACTGCATTTCAGCGGATTGGTATGATGTGAATCAATATGGTGCGATGTGAAAGAAAAAAAGATCAAAATAATTTTATCAAACCTTCATCTTGACCTGTCATGATCACGGTTTCTTTCTTTAGCTTGGTCATGTAATCGCTTCAATCGTTCGAATTCTTTTTCTAATTCCGGATCATTTTCAGGGTTATTTGAAGCAGGTTTGGTATCGCTTGAATTCGCAGCGGCTGACTCTCTTTGGTGATTTTTTTCAGGCTCATTTGATTTTTTCAACCGCTCAAATTCTGCTTTTAATTCTGGACTCAATTCGTCTTTTCGATCTTGGGTGCGTTCCTGATTTCTCGAATTTTCAACTTGTTTTCCATCTTTGGTACGATCCTGCTCTTTTGCCTCTTTATCTAATCTTTGCTGCTTTTCGGATTCAAGTTCATGTTTAAGGTTTAGTTCCTCGTAGGTCGTTTTATGCATATGCGGCTTGGCTATTTCCCGTGCCTTTTTTAGATACTGTTCCTTAAGTTGAATTTCATGCTGTTTATAATTGTTATAAATGTTTTCGGTTTTGACTGTCTTACTTGTCACCGTTACCCCATACTGCGCGTTCTTCCCCTTCTCGACCTCAGCTAAGGCTTTCTTGTAGTCTGCTGCTAATTTAAGTAGCTCCTTGCTAGCTGCATCGTCATGCGTATTGGTGTGATAATCCATTATAAAATCTGGGTAATTACTCATACCGGACGTATTTACAGAATCCTAAATATAAGCTATAATCGGATGTGCTGAAGGAGGGCAATGTCATGGAATACTACTGTGAAGCAGAAACCATCTATATGCATTCTAACCAGTCACGGCCTCGCTATTCTAAGTTAGCACGTAAGGCGATTACCTATTATTTGGGCGATCGTATTAAGCCTGATCAAGCTGTCTATGCACAAACAGAGTGGTTTTTCCGCCAACTAATTGATGGCTACGTCCAATTTAAAGTGTTTCATAAGCAGCCCTATGACTGGTCGTTTATCGATAATACTTTTCGGGTATACATCACAGGTGCTGAGCTCAAAGATGTGGGCGGTGACAGCAAAGTGCTGGAAAATGGGTATAACGGCGTCAAGGGATGTGAATTTCCAATTTTTAATGCCTAAATAATCTCCCACGGAATTTGGGCATCAGAAATAATTCATATCTTAAGAATGCACATATATGGTGCAATTCTTAAACCGTTAAACCATCCTTTCATGTCGAATGCATCAGGGCAAAACCCCCTATCCATGCTCATTGGCTATATTCTCGGAATTATAGCAGGCGTCGGTTTCGTCGTTACTCGTCCAACCTTTTGGGAACAATTTCTAAGTGGCGCTGGTCTCATTGGTCTTGTTGTATTGATGGTTTATCTAAGACGACGAAGAGACCGCAATAGAAAAGCCAATTCACGGCCAGCATAATCCATATAACATAACTTTTTAAATCTTATCGCAATGGCGAATGGGAGAAATATTGCCAATATTATACTAGGAATAATTGGCGGAATTTTTGGACTAATTATGCTTTCCCTAGCGGGGACTTCATACAGTTTGTACAAGGATATGGGTGAGTTCTCTTTTCTGGGGAGTGCCCTTTTATATTTCTTTTTGTTTTTACTGACCCTGTTCCTGCTGTATTTACGTTTTAAGAAGCGACCTAAAATACAGCAACCCGTAAAAAACACGAGCAGAGGCTCAGCTGAATGGAGTAATTACGATGCCGTCAAGGCCTCCGGGAATGGTATTCAAGATCATGGCTTGTGGCTTGGAAATTTTTACCGTAGACAAAAATTCGGCAATTTATTGACTGTAGCGGGAGCAGGATCAGGTAAAAATGCCTGTATCATTATTCCCAATTTACTGGTTGTTCCTTTTGGCTCGTATGTAGTGACCGATCCCAAAGGGGAAAATGCCTACATAACGGCCAGGCATCAAAAACAGATGCACCAAAAAGTATACATTCTTGATCCCTGGGAACAGCAAGAAAAAATGCAAGCCAAGCATGGAATTCCGACTGCCACCTTCAATCCATTTGACTTTATAAGGTCAGAGCCCAATGAGCTGCGAGATAATTGTGAACTCTTAGCTTATTATTTAATACCACTTAATACGGAGGCAAAAGATCCGTATTGGGATAATAAAGCAAGATCGATCATAAAGACCTTCTTGATGTACATCATGACTTCTCTTCCAGAAGAAGAGCAAAACTTTTGGACGCTGTATAAACTACTGCGCCTACAAGGGGACGACTGGACGTTATTGATGGCCAAGATGAATATCAGTAAAGAGTTGGATGGATTGGTTGCAGCCGCGGCAGGTGAGTTTTCCGGCTTCGATAGAAATTCTGATCATTTTGCCTCAATTCTCTCAGGGGCACATAATGCAACCACAATTTTTGAAAGCCCTCAACTTCGCGCTTCATTAAATAAATCAGGCTTCAATCCGTATGAATTAGCTAACGGTAATGTCACCTTGTATATCGTTATTCCAGAAAAGTACATGGAAACGCATTCCGCCTGGTTACGTTTAGTAATTGGATTGTGCTTAAAGGCAGTAAATGCCAGGCCGAACAAGCGGGTTAACTTTATATTGGACGAATTTGCTGTTTTGGGGAAAATGACGGACGTCCTGCGGGCATACGCATTTGGTCGAGGACAAAACATTGTGATGTGGGCATTTGCCCAAAGTCTCTCTCAGATCAAGCAAATCTATGGCGAGGATGGCTTAAACACCCTATTGAGTAATACGAATGTTTTACAGGCATTCGGTGTAAAAGATAAATTTACGAAAGACTATGTGAGTTACTCACTAGGAACAGGAACGCTCTCAGAGGTCAAGGTATCTAACAGTCATAGTCAAAATGGATCTTCGACAAGTAAGAGTGTTGAGCACATAGGACGCCCACTACTTGATCCGGATGAGGTAGAACGTTTTCAAGATATTATAACGATTGCAGACGGATTACGCTTTCCTATTGAGAAAGTTGGGTACTACCAAAACCGGTATGAAAATAGAAAATGGGATGATCCAAGAACCATTCCTGATTTTCAGAAAATGATGAAGAAAGGTCAGATTCCAGATGATTTGAGAGAATTATTCAAAGACAGGGCTGATCCACCGCCAAGAATAATTTCATAGATTCAATTAATTAGAGCGACACGATAACAAAACAGCCCTCTTAACCATTACTGATATCTTCCCTCCGCATGGGGCGCGGGAAGATGTCTGATGGTATTATACAACATTCCAGATAGAATTTCTGACTGTTTCTAATGACTGAAGTTTTAGATCTTCAGTTGGAATCAACAAATTATTGTTTCCATGTTGTTGTAATGCATTTTTTACTCGTTTAAATACACGTTTCCCATGTCTAAATCTATTTGTGTTTTCATCATAATTACGCAAGCATTCAATAGAAATTCTACCATTATCTACTCGTTCTCCGCCACTATACTGTATTTTTAGCGCTGTTTGAGTTCTAGCGTTAATAAAATTTTGAAGTGATTTTTCTTTTACTTCATCACTACAGCGATTTATAATTTCGCGGATTTGCTCCAACCTAAGATCCGGATAGACTTTCTGAAGGTGACTTTCATTTAAAAAATGATTTTCTAAATCAGTTCCAATAGTAAAAAATATATCTAAGTCGGCAGCTGTTGCTCGTCTTTGGATATCTTGTATTTCATCTTCAGTAAGATAATCGCTATCCCTATGTATCAAAACTCTAGTGCCAGGTGCGGAGTTTCTAATAAATGCTGCCAATGTAATGGCAATTTCTATTTTTGAGCAACCCTCGTATGACCAAATATCAGTTTCGTTCATATTAAATCCGTTAGCAATTAAAATCGCTTTTAATGGCTCTAGTTTTGAATCTTCAGTAAGAACAAAACACCTTGTATTTCCATTATTTAAAACATCGCCTTTATCCAATGCACCAATACTAAGTAAAACAGAAATGAAATTATAAGCGTCTGAATGAATGTTTCCATTCGAAATCCATTTTATATCAGCAAAGCCAGTTAGTTTATCGAGTAAATGTCGAGAATGAGTTGATAAAATTATTTGAATATCTATTCTATCTGTAATTTCTATTAGCTTTTCTGCTAATCTTCTTTGGTTACTTGGATGAAGGTGACTATCTGGTTCGTCCAAAATTAGAATTTTCGGAGAGTATAAATGTACATATGATAAGATTTGTATTGCTTGTAATACACCAGTTCCAAACGCATCAATAGGTAAATAAGTAGCACCACTTTTTACTTGAACAGAAATGTATTCATCTTTCAGTTTATCGAATCCAACGATAATATCTAAGTTTGGAAAAATATCTTGAAAATCTGTTTTGAATAAAGCCCATTTCTGTGGATTTACTTTCAATAAGTATAATATGTTTCTGAACACACTATTTGCATCTCCTCTTACAGCGGCTCTTCTTACAATCCCTTCACTTTTGAATTCTTCAAACGAAGAAATTCCTGCAAGTCCTGGTACGTATATACTGTAAGGGTTATCAATATCTCTGATCCTTTCGCCAAGATCTCTACCTTCAATTTCGGTCAATAAATTTTTGTTTCTTCCCTTTCTAAGCATAAAGTTTGCAAAATGATTAGTTCCTTTTTCTTTTAATTTTACGCTTATACTTTTTGCTTTATCCTGGCTTAATGTTCCTCCAAATCCAAGTGAATAAACATCACGAAAAGGAACGTAAATTATTTGATTTGGAGTCAATGATGTTGAGAGTCTGTCATTTTTCCATTTGACACTTTTAAATTCATCAAATGATGTTGTCTGCGCAATAGAAACTGCTACTTGAACTCCTTGAAGTATTGAACTTTTTCCTGAATTATTCGCTCCCACAAGAACAGTAATTTTATCTAATGGGATTGTAATACTTTCAATATTCTTGAATCTTTCAATTTTGATTTCTTCGATCATAACTATCCAATAAACAATTGCTCTAAATATAGTAAATACAATGAATGATGGAAAAAAAACAGACCTTATAATAAGGTCTGTTTTTGTATAGTATTAAATAGGCTGTAATTTATGTAAATACTCAGAAGCCTTAGAGGCTTCACTAGCTGCTGCGACAAGAGCGTATTTGTTGTCTTTCAGAGCTTGCAGCCAATTCGAGATATAAGCGGCATAGTGTTCTTTCTCCGGCCGGGCAATTCCGAACTCGGTGCACATGAAAGCAGCACCAAACTCAGCGACCAGCTCTTCATTGGCGTATCCTTTATCGCCAAACTTTTTACCGGAATTCCGATCCAGACGGGATTTATGACCTGTCCAATGGGTCAGTTCATGGAACAATGTCGCGTAGTATCCTTCGCTTGCAGAACATTGTTCGGTATTGATAAAGCTGCTGACATTCGGCATCTCGATACGATCCTTAGAAGGACTGTAACAAGCTCTTGAGCCGTCATAGTCAATCTGTACCCCAGTATTGGCGATGAACTGGTCTACGATCTCCAGTCGTTCTACAAGAGACTTGGTTTCAGATTGAGGTTGAGCTTCTTCCGGCTTAAAGCTGGCTAGCTGACAGCGGTTGAAGACGTAGGAGTGTTTCAGGAACGGGATCTTTTTGACCTCTCCGTTTTCTTCGCGTTCGAAGGTGTCGTAATAGACGATCATCGTTCCCTTTTCTTCCGGTTTGATCGACTCGTTTTTTTCTTTCCATTGTTTGAAAGAAGCCCATTCATTGGAAGAGTAGCTCTTCTCTTGTGCTGCTGACCAAAGGAGCAAGATGTTGATCCCTCGGTAGCGGTTATGCGTATGGTGGTTCAAAGGAAGATCGAAGTTGAAGCTGCTTTCGCCCGTCCAAGGTCTGTGCCAGGGCACAACACCTTTTTCTAATTGTTTGACGATGGTATCAGTGACTTCCTGATAGACATCTTTGCGCTTGAAATTCGGGTCAGGCTTGAATGCTTGTTTTTGAACTTGAGTGGTCATTGGTCGTCCTTTTCTGTTTAGGTGTGTTGGTGACAAGAGATCAAAAACCGAAGGACTAGCGAACAAACCAGCTGAAATTTTGGTGCGGCGTGGAATCGCTTTAGCGAGGGGAAAATTTTAGTTGGAGACGGGAGCGACTTCGGTAAATCTCGTGGGAAACCAATATGCCGTCTCTATGCAGAAATAGGCCAACTGACGCAGTTTGTTTAAAACAAACACTCAGTATTAATAACCCATCCTAGCTGACTGGATGCTATTCAGAAACAAAATCTCTGGTAAAGTTTATTGGTGTACTCAGACCATTAATGCCGGGCGAATCTTCTCAAATGGAATTGGAACTCCTGTATAAGCCTATTACATGATTCGCATGATCCAAAGCAGGTCAGCTAATAACGCTAAAGAATACTTCAGTGAATCGCTACTTCGGTCGGATTATTATATGAACGAACAAGAGTTCAAAGGATTGTTCCGAGGAAAAGTAGCTGAATTACTAGGTATAAAAAGAGAAATTCAAAAAGATGTCTTTCATACGTTGTGTGAAAATATACATCCAATTGAAGGCGTTCCGTTGACACCATTAAAAAAAACTAATCGCACGGTCGGCTATGATATCAATTTTCATTGCCCGAAATCCGTGTCGGTTCTGCATGCGCTCTCTAAAGATGGTCACATCTTACAGGCTTTTCATCAATCTGTTCTCGAAACGATGAATGATATAGAACAAGATGCACAAACCCGCGTGCGAAAAAACGGCAAAGATGAAAACCGTCCAGCGGATGGCTTGCTCTATGCAGATTTCATCCATCAAACGGCTAGACCCGTCAAGGATGACTTGCCAGATCCCCATTTGCACTGCCATTGCTTTGTCTTCAATGTCACCTGGGATGATATTGAAGGTAAATTTAAAGCTGGGCAATTCCGGAACATCAAGCGGGACATGCCCTATTACCAGGCCTTGTTTCATAAACGGCTTGCAGATAATTTGATGGAGCTGGGTTATAAGGTCAGGCCTACCAAAGCTGCCTTTGAAATCGAAGGCGTGCCGGAACATATCATTGACCTATTTTCTAAACGCACCAATGAAATCGGCCAATTGGCAAAGGATCAACAGATCACCGACGCCAAAGAACTGGATAAGCTGGGAGGGAAAACGCGGGCGAAAAAGAAAAAAGGTCTTACCATTCCCCAACTGCGCGCCTATTGGATCGAGCAGATCAAGGACATGGGCTTTGATCTTGGGTTAAAAAACACTGTCCTGCGGTTTGCCGATCCGATCCGAGGTATGTTGATCAAGGCTCGGAATGCGGTTGATTATGCCCTTGATCATCAGTTTGAACGGGCTTCGGTTGTACCGATGCGTAAACTTCTGGAGTCTGCCATTCGCTATGCGATTGGCTGTCCGCGTGTGACCGTTTCCGGTATAAAAAACTCTTTCAGCAAGAATAAAAACATCATCAAATCCCACGATGGCGATGGGGTGTCCTGCTCTACGGTCGAGATTGTCAAAGAAGAGCTGGCCATTGTCAAACTGGTAAACCAGACCAAAGGCCGTAATGCCCCGGCTTATTCTTACCCGCCTTCCCTTTTACTCGAAGATGAACAGGCAACAGCCATCCAGCATGTCCTAACCACCACTGACCCGGTTTCCATCATCATGGGTCGTGCCGGGACGGGTAAAACCAGCCTCATGCAGGAAGCTGTGGCAAAGTTCTCCGAGGCCGGAAAATCCGTCCTGGTTGTTGCCCCTACAGCTGAGGCTTCAAGAGGTGTTTTGCGGCAGGAAGGCTTTGGGGGTGCAGAAACCGTCGCAAAGCTGCTCACCGATAAAACCCTGCAAGAGAAGCTGACTAACCAGGTGCTATGGGTGGATGAAGCCGGACTCTTGGGAACAAAGGACATGCTTGCCCTCCTCCGGTTGGCTGATGCTCGTAACGCCCAATTGATCCTGTCCGGGGACACCAAGCAGCATTCCAGCGTTACCCGTGGGGATGCCTTACGCTTGCTGGATGAAGTGGCTGGGGTAAAGCCAGTCGGCCTTTCCACCATCCGCCGCCAGAAACAGGAACAATACCGATACGCCGTTGAAGCTCTCTCTATAGGGGATGCGGTCAAGGGCTACCAAACCCTGGCCACTATGGGGGCTATTGAGGAAGTAGACCCGGAAGACACAACCAGTGCATTGGTCGATCAGTACATCAGCCTGACCAAGCGAAAGAAATCGGTGTTGGTCGTCTCACCGACCCATCATCAATGCGGGGTGGTCACGGAAGCCATCAGAAAAACCCTAAAAGCTAAAAAGCAGATCCGCCAGCAAGACAAGCTCGTATCACAATTGATCAGCTTGAACCTGACTGAAGCAGAGCGCACGGAAAAGAAATCCTACCAAAAAGGATTGATGATCCGGGTCAATCGTAAAACGGACTCTTTAAAAGCCCATTCTTATGGTGAGGTCACGCAAGTCTTTAAGGACAGCATTGAACTGACTGATAAAAACGGAGGGGTTCATTTGGTTCCCTATGAAGCCCTCAAAGAAGCTGAGGTCTACCGGAAAGCAGAACTGCCCTTAGCGAAAGGAGATAAAATCCGAGCAACCCGCAATGGGATGGACAAAGAAAAACGCCGAATTAACAATGGCCAGGAACTAGTCATTAAATCCATCAATAAGGATGGATCAATCGTTGCTGAAAGCGAAACCACCAAGTGCCAGTATTTTATTGGCGAAGAGTTTCAGCATATCCAACATGCCTATTGCCTAACCTCTCATGCTTCCCAGGGTAAAACCGTTGATGTGGTATTGGTATCGCAGCCAACGGGAACGTTTACAGCTTCAGATTTGAAACAGTTCTATGTTTCGGCTTCTCGTGGCCGTTACGATCTAAAAATCTACACGGACGATAAAGAAGGATTGTTGGATCATGTGGCGGTTCTCAAGAAACGCAAATCAGCGCTGGAGCTGCTGAATTTCAAAGAAAACGGTGAGGCTATTGCCGGATTACAGGATTGTGAAATACCCTCAAATCAAAGAACCCATTCCGGATTCATCCGTCCGTTTTGTGATTTTATCCTGGCCGTGTTTTACTACAACTGCCATTAAAACAGAAAACTGGTAAGGGATGAACCTTACCAGTCTCTCCTTCTGCGTCATGAGTTGAACTGCAAGAAAGTAAGAACAGGTAGGGAGAGTCTTACCTTCTGCATTTTCGTTTTCGAAAGATCAAAATACTTTGTCCCTTATTCTGATCTTTTTAGGCCAGAAAACGATCAACATGGACAAAAAATTAGTGTTGAATTTCCCAGCGGCAAGGCCAGAATTCCGGAAATTTTATTTCAATGACTTATAATTTAATTACTGAATACAATCACTTTTTTACTTGACATATTCTATCTGAGGTGGTATTTCTTACGAGACACTCACCCCTGCCCCATAGGTGTCACATGACTACAGAATTTTATCAAGCACTCCAAGATTCATATAATTATGAGTCACCCATCACTGCCGGAAAAGCTATGCGCCAACTCGGCTTTTACATTGCGAGTGGCAAAGCCACCCTCAAAGAATGTGCAGAAGGAATTGACTGCCTTATTCTGGCTGCCAGTTCCGGCAATGGTAATCTCCGCTGGGGCGCTTCCGACGGTTTCCAAGAAATCTTTATGTCGGAAGGCCTCAACGGAGCAGATCTGGTTGATAGCTTTCTAGAAAGCTCAGAGGTGTTCAAAAGCCTCGGCCAGTCCCAGAGACAATTACTTCAAAACATGATGGAAGAAGCCACCAATCTTTATATGGGGTCACATCGTGAAGACCCGAACCCCCGATTGGATAACTTCCAAGGCCATATGTTTGAGGTCTCTTATCTCAAGCCAGGCTGTCGACGCCATCTAGAGCTGCGCCACTATGGCTGAAGGAGAGTAAGGCCACGCGAGGGTGTTCCATCAAACGGCATTTCTCCATCATCCACAAATGAGTAGTAGCTATGCGGGGTGACAATGATGTGATCACAGACAGCAATGTCTAAGAGATCACCGCCATCCCGCAATTTTTTCGTCAGACGTTTATCCTGGACACTCGGGGTTTCTATTCCCGAAGGGTGATTATGCGCAAGGATAATGCCGGATGCTTTGGCCTTTAAAGCCGTAGCAAATACGATTTTGGGATCGACCAAACAGGAGGATACAGTACCCCGTGCGACCCGTGAGATCCCCAAACAAAGATTGCTGCGGTCGAGTAAAAGGATCATGAAGTCTTCGACCAGTTCAATCTTGTTCATGTCCCAGCAGTTGATCAGAATATCATAGGCAGATTGAGAAGAATAAATGATCGGCCTGTTTTCCGGTTGTACCTGATTACGGTACATGAGCTCGATTTCTGTGATGGCAAAGAGGTTTTGAACATAGGGTTTCATCATGGGCTTACTCCATGCTCAGGCCGAGTTTGGCCATGTGGGCGGCGTTGACATCTTTGTATGGGATGTACCGATGATTCATGGGAACATGTTTCAGTCCCTCTTCTGATCGGGCGAACTGTTCCAATGCCTCAGTGGCTTTCTTCCCGGCTTCGTCATTGTCCATCCAGGAATAGAGCACCTTGTAGCCATAGCCTTTGAGATACGGCGTGGCTTTGGGTAGCAGCGTAATTGAGTTCAGGACAATCACATCCTCCTCAAAGTGCTTACCTTCATTTTGCGTGATGGCGGTTAGGAAGTCGAATACGCCTTCAAAGAGATGGATCTCTTTCTTTTCTAGGTTACTGCCCCGGATAAAAGAAATGTATTTGGCTTTGACTGAGCCCTTGAACTTCTTGTTCCGGACTTCATACCCCTCTTCTTCGTTTTTGAAGCCAAGGGCGATAAAGTCATTGCCGCTTTCCCGGTTGTGCACTCGGATTTCTTTCAAGTACCGAGCCCCGATTTGAAGCGGAATACCCCGGTCGGAGAGATAGTTCTCCAAGACACGCTGATAGATGTTCTTAACGGATTTGAGAGCAAGGGTGGAAGGCGGTCGCTCATGCTCTATGATCTCCTGTTTGACGGCCTCGATCTTGATGGCCTTATCAAACATATTATTCAGCCAGCGCAAGGCGTCCGAAACAGAACTCCCCACGCCTTGGGATTTGAGGTGATTGATCACCAGGTCAATATTGTCTCCCCCATCCCCCAGGCCGAAATCATACCAGATGTTCTTTTTGACATTGGCATGAAAGCTGGCGGTTTTTTCTGCCCGTAACGGCGATTTGTACCAGTATTCAGAAACCGTCTTCTTGGTCGGCTGATGCCCCATCCGCTCTAAAATTTCGGCAATAGGGATCTGTTTCGCGTCATGAATATTCATAGCGATCTCCAATTTAAAAATTTAAAGACAAAAAAAGAGCCGAGTACCTAAAGGTCTCAGCTCAATTACGGTTCAGTGCGTTCCTCCAAAAATCGATCGAGGTCACATTTTCGATAGCGGACACTTCGCCCGACTTTGATCGGTCGGAGATTGTATCGTTTCGTACAATCCCAAACGGACAACGTGCCCGGTGATACTTGCAGGTATTTAGCGGCGGCTTTTCTATCCAACAGCGGTTCAGTAATCAAACTCATATGTTTCTCCCCCATAGGTTTGGTGTACTAGACAACAGGCAATTGCATAATCCCCATCAAAGGGGCGAGGAAGAAACCACGAATCGACACTAAAAGTCAATCAAAACAATCTCTTGTTAAGAACAAATCCTATATCCGTATAAAAACGTCTATATCCGATATAGAAATTCTGAAATAAAGTAACCTATTGATTATAATTATGTTTCAATACATCCATTGATTTTACCGAATCAGAAACAAACGAAAAAAAGCCTTGGCGAAAAAAAGAGTTTTCTTGACGGTAACAGTGGCATAAACATTCAAGATAAGCATCGCTGAATATAAAAGGATAAGAACAAGCATATTCAATTAGCCAATTCCAAACTTAATCGCCTATATGCAAGTCATACACCGCAGACGCACAAAGACTCTTTTTTAAGAACAACCCGATCCAGAAAGACAAAATTCCAAATCTGAAGGAAAGTGTGTTCCGTTCGATTCCAGGGTACATGATGCTATGAAAGTATAGGGATTTATCTCTCTTGAAGAATAGAAATAATTAAATGCTACTGCAAATCAAAAGAATAACATCTGTAATTATGATAGTCAGCATCACTTTCCTTATAAGTCCAAATTGAGTAGTACCGGCTTGGTTGATTCGAAGGTATTCTGCGTCCGGTATCTGGCAAATTCAGTTGCCGCCTAGATATATTATCTTCTAAAATTTGTCTATCTGAATAACTATCATTATAGCTTTTACAATAAAAATATAGTTCACCTGTAGATGTATCAATAACAACAAAACTATTATCCTCACCAACGGCTTGATATTTACCGTTATCATTGCCAATAAAAATCGACAAAGCCAAGACAATAACTGCTGTTGGTAATAAAAACTCTTTATCAATAGAGAGATTTTTTGAAAATGTTTTAAATCTATAGAGATTCATGCTTTTATTAACTGCTATAGGTCTCAAAAAAATCTTCATCAATTTTCTTGAGATGTAGTACTTCTTCATCTTCACAACCTATATTGTATCGGATCATAAGTCGGGCTAATTTTTGACCGTCAATCAAAACAATTTTTTTACCCATAGCTTTTGCGGTCTCCTCAGCAGAAGAGCTAAATGCTGAAGTCGTAAAAAAGATACCTTTTTGTGTTTTCTTCATATCAAGAGCGCCACAAAAGTCTCTGATTGAACTAGCACCTACGTTGTTTCCTTCTGCATATCGTTTAGCTTGTACATATATTTGATCTACACCAAGCGCATCCTGGTCAATTACACCATCAACGCCATCATCCCCACTCTTGCCTAGAAGCTTTCCTGGCACTTCTGAAGCGCCGCCATATCCCATGGCCAGTAACAGCTCTACAACGAGATACTCAAACAATATAGGTTTTGCATTACGAATACGACTCAGCAGCTCACTTGCCAATGCATCATTTATAGCTGCATGTGAAGAGCGCAATAGCTCATCAGGTGTAGATTGGTTTTGTATGATATCAGTATTCTTTTCTATACCTTCATTTCCTAACATTGGGCTTTTACGTCTGCGAAACACTTGAAAGGCTTCGAATTGCTCAAGAAACTTATTGTCAATTCTCTCTGGATTTTTAGCGAGCACTTTTTGGCCTTCTTCGGTGATTATAAAAGATCCCCGCTTTGTATATTTAAGAAGGCCAGCCTGTTTTAAGTATCCTTTTGCCCAATTAACACGGTTTGCGAAAGTTGTTTGCTTTCCGCTAGGCAGAAGCTCATCTCTTTCTTCTTCAGTAAGCTTCAAGAGGATTGCCAGGCTATCTATTACAGCTGAAGTTGAAACTTCTTCATTTGCGCAAGACTTCAAAACAGGAAGCATCAATTTTTGATAATCAGGTATCATAACAAAAAATCACTTTTTAGTTTATTACTGGATGAGTTGTCGTTGTTTTACCAATTTGTGAGAACAGTTTATCAATCAATATAGGAGTCTTTTTTAATAAGCTATCTGGAGAAGTTCCTATTCCGCCCGCCCATGCGACTTCCCCGGCATTTTTTCCAGTGTTGTTTACTATCACAAAGCTAATTGTACGATTTGTAACTTGTTCTGTATAATTGCGTGTTTCAAAACCTGTCTGCGAAATATTTATTGGTGTTGATCCTATAAAACCTGTTGCACGCGTAGTGACTGGCTCATTGATAGAGTAATTAAACTGTGTTGTGATATTCGATGGCTGCGTGTAGCTAATCGTAAAATCAGCCTCCGATGGAACTTGAACTAATTTATAGCTATTATTTTCTAACCAAGACTTCATGGAGCTTTCTATATTTTGATTTTCGATAGAGCGAAGGTCAGATTTTTTAATATAAATCTTCGATCCTGGTCTCACTGGAGCAATAGATGAAGTCTGTGAAGTTATAGTTGCTGTTTCACAAGCAGAGAAAAATATCAGAACTAAAAAAAATAAAAATATGTTTTTATACATAGACTCTTCACCCAGGTTTCTGTCAGAGCTATGTATATTAGTAGATAAAGCCCTCCCATATTCTTTAGGGGTAAACCCATCAACAAATAAAATAACCCTACACAAAATCAATATATTGAAGGCTCGTTATTGTCAATCCTTAAATAGGAATATATTGACATTAAAGGGCGACTCAGATAATTCCAAGGTATGCGATATAAGCCACAAGGACACTTATCAGAAATAAGACGAGTTGACCCGCGAAAGCTAGTCGATGCTGGCGATAGCGGTCTGATACGTCAAAATGGGGATCATGTAGACTTACACGCCCTACTGACTGAAAACTCTGTCTCCGTAAGGCTTGTTCGTGTATGTACAAATTCAATGCGGCCAAGTGGCCTTCATCAAGGCGGTATTGCGATTGTTGATCGGGGCAAACCAACAAAAGACGGTCAAATAGTCCATGTCAGATATAACGGAGATGAGATTATTCGGCGGTTAAGAAAGCGAGCTGGCCAATGGTTTTTAGTAGCAGACGATCCTAGGATTGATGATCTATTTATATCAGACGAAGATTTTGTCGAAAAACTAGGTGTTGTGACAGCAGGTATTATATTTACCACAAGCTGAACCAGTTTACTCTTTTCTTTACCCAATTCTCGGAAACACCATCACAGCAACCTTGATCAATTTCATAGTGGATATCACGAACGAAATCGCAAAACAAGAACGTAAACTCTTTGATGATACCAAAGCACGTTATAGTTCCGAAACTGGCTTGCCTTCTTCACTTCTTGATGCTTTAGAAATTGACGACAATGGTCAAATAGAAACTAAAATAAGTATTTTAACAAATTGGGATGACTCCTGACTAGAAATGTAATCCAGTTTTAAAAATCTTTCTTCCTTGTCCCAGGGGTATGTAACCGGAAAAATCAAAGAGTAGATTCTTGAATTCCAAGAACGCTTCGGATACAATTTTAAAGTCAGCTTAGTGTAGGTTTGTGGGGGAACAAATGGGGGAACAAAGTTGACCAGGGAAAAAATAACCGCACATTTTCAAATAGGTAGAAGCAAAAATGTCATCCTGCTCGAGGAGCCATCTTAATAATTTACCAGCATTAATCAGTGTTATTCTTCGCAAGAAAATCGAATTCTTGCAACTGGTTAAACTCGTTTTCTTTACATTCTCATATAACCGGAATTTACCCACAGTAACGAAATCTGGGGGAACAAATGGGGGAACAAATCAGGGTTACATAATCCTGTTCCCCCACTTTTCTGACATAACTATGACTTGTTTTGTAGGGAGCTGGATATGATGCTTACTGATATGCAGTGCAAAGCAGCAAAACCCAAAGAAAAGAAGTACAAGATCTTTGACGGTGACGGCCTGTATTTGGAAGTCCTTCCCTCGGGTGGGAAATACTGGCGCATGAAATACCGTGCGGGTGAAAAAGAAAAGCGAATTGCTTTGGGAGTGTACCCAACAGTTTCGTTGTCGCTGGCCAGAGATTTAAAATCAAGGGCAAAAACCAAATTAATAATCGGAATTGATCCTGTTCAGGCAAGACAAATTGAGCGCAGATCGCTAATTGTAACTCAAAAGAACACGCTTATGGATTTAGCACTTGAATGGCATGAAAAGAACGCTCCTGCCTGGGATGCTAAATATGCTCAAACAGTTCGCCATAGACTTGAAAAGTACGTTTTTCCTTTTCTGGGAAATATTCCAGTAAAGGAGATTAAGCCTGTAATGATATTAGGCTGCTTGCAAAAAATTGAGGTCACAGCTCCGGACATGGCACGCCGGATTAAGCAAATCTGTAGCCAGGTTTTTAAATATGCCATTGTAACCGGGCGTATGGAAATCGATCCGAGTTATGGTCTAGAGGTTGCGCTCAGAAAATACCGGAAATCTAATTTTGCCTCTATTTCGGTAGATGAACTACCTAAGTTCATCCATGATTTTATCAATTACGAGCCATACCTGAATCGGCAAACATTCTTAGCTATAAAAATGATGCTGCTTACTTTTGTGAGAACGTCAGAATTAATCAATGCAAAATGGACTGAAATCGATTTTGACCGGAAAATTTGGATTATTCCGGCTGAGCGTATGAAAATGCGCTCCCCTCACCTTGTTCCATTATCCATTCAATCAATAGAAATTCTAAATGAATTAAAAGAATTGAACCCTTCGAGAGAATTTATATTTCCGAGTATTCCCAGACCGTGGAAACCTATGAGCAAAGGTACGATCCTTGTTGCCTTGGGAAGAATGGGATATCGAAACCGAATGACCGGACATGGTTTCAGGTCACTGGCATTAGGGGTCTTAAAGGAGAAACTTGGATATTCACATGAAACCGCTGATAGGCAACTTGCACATGTGCCAAAAAACAGTACCGATCGCGCATATGATCGAGCTTCTTTTTTGCCTCAGCGTATAGAAATGATGCAAAAATATGCAGACTATATTGATGAACTCATAACCTGAAGGCCGCAGGTGCAAATCCTGCCCTAGAAACCAATTATTTTAATCACTTAAATAGCTTTTACTTATCCCTCAAAATACTTGGTTCTACTAAATCCATTCACAAAGGAAAATAAGCGATAAAAATAATCGAGGCTCTGCGAGACTTTATAATATTGCAACAGTCCGTTGTAGCATGTTGAATATCTCAACCATAGCCATAGTGTCCAGCTTGCAATATTCGAGAAGCCGAGTCTTGAGACTTTCCTTTATAACAGGATCAGTGCCTTGCAAGGCTATTTTCGACCAAACATCCATAGCCGATGTACCATCCTGTACCTCTAACTCGCTATAAGATAAATTAGGGCATACCACTGGCAGAACTTTTTTGATTGAGGTCGACCCCTTAAACCGCATATCTACATAGTCTGTTTTAAAGACATCCTCTAAGTTGACCATTCTTCGATTGACGTCATTTAAAAATTCGGCATGTTCCGGATAAAGTAATGCCATTTCTTTATTTCTTGTTTTTTCAAAAGTGTCATACCAAGAAATAATGCTTCCGACCGGTCCTATATGCAGTCTCATTGTTTGAATTAATTCAAATGGGAGTACTGCGTCAGTAGCCAAATATTCAAAGTGTGACAAAGTTCCGTCTTCATCTAAACGGTGCAAGGAATACTGAACGGGTATATGTTGATGGGGTTTAACTCTATCAATAATAGGAATTGCTGAACAGAAAGTCTCATAATCAAAGAAATACAAAGGATAAGCAAGGCTTTCAATAAAAGTTATAATTCCCTTTTTATTTATTTGAACCTCTTTTTTCTTTGACGCTTTCAAAACTGCAGCCTGCTGAGGTGACAATTGAAAATCATCCGGCACCTCCTCTAATGCCATACTGCCATTATCTAATAATTCCAATCTCTTTTTGTCAGAAAGCCTCGGCAGACAATAAATTGAATACTCGGGTATTTTTTGATTAAAATAAGTAAAACTATCGCAATGATTGGCTCGAGACTTTCTGACACAATCGCATGATGTTCTATCAATATTATTTTCAGCAAGTAGTAAAAGCGCTTGTTTGATCTCTTCAAACGTTTCACCTTTTATTGCTCGGACTTCAGTAGTTACATCTACAATAGTAAAAAGCTTTTCAGTTTCAATTTCACCGCTTCTAATATAATTCCCGTTTAGATGTACTATTGAAACTGACTTTATCTTGTAACCACAAAGCTCAGCACATATTACCTGAAAACACGCATCTTTAATATGATTTTCGCCTCTTTCTTTTTTTAGACGAGTGCTTGATTTGACTTCATAAATAGATACTTCACCAGATGGCTCGTAGACTATAATATCGACGCGGGTATATAACCCCAGCTCAGCTTCAAGAACTTTTTGAAATTCTATTTTATTGTTGCTGGGGGTTTGCTCAAAATATTTTTTAGCAAATGCTTCAACTTCATAGCCTTCCTTTATGAGCTTTTGCAAAAAGGCAGAAAAGTCACCTGAGGGAAAGTTTTCCGGATCATTTTTCATCAGCCAGAGAGATTTGGCGCAATCAAGAAATTTGATAAAATCTGTTTTAGTTAGCATACAGACTCATATATTAAATTACTGATCTTACATTGCAATAAATGGACTTAACTTTAATTGATACTTTCTTCAATCATAGCATAAGTTTCTTCGATTAATTTAGAATGCAGCTCTGCTTTCTGATTTAGTAATGACCTCTTTTGAAGGCCATCTCCTATTTGAATCAATTTTGCGGAATTATTAAAAATAGTCGAATTGTATTCACTTGATTTGTCGATTTTGTCTTTAGTGTCTGCAATTGAAATAATTGTCTGCGTATCTTTTGGTGCATTTTTCTTGATAAATTCAAGAATAAGCTTTCGTGTAGGATCGTCTAAATCCTCTTTAAAAATTGCATCTAGAATAAATGGCAAACGATGTATTTCTGTTGTTTCAGAAATTACCGTATTAAAGGCAAAGTGATAAGCTAAAATAGTAAGGTGAAGCTCCACACCTTGGTAAGGAAATGCAGTAATATCATAAATGTTTAAATATCGATCTTCTTCAAGTTTTTTGACATGTAATTGCTCTAAAAAGCGCTCGAATGTAGCTCGAAAAAGGGAACTTTTATTCGCTCGTAATTCCGTGATCTGACTGTCTGTTTTGAAAGCCTTTAATCTTTCCAAAAGCTTCTCTTTCGCAAGTGCTAGCTCTCCAGCACGGCTGTTCAAATTTTTCAACATTTCTAGATTAGCTTTATTATCTATCCATTTATCAAAAGAAATATCGCTGTTTGTATATTTCTTTAAGACTTGATATTCATTCGAAATGATATCTCTCTCTGCTGCAATTTCTTGATCTAGTGAATTTATTCGAGATTGAATCTCTTTTATTTTAGCGGATATATTCTCTAAATTAGAAATCGTGTCATTTTTTTCCTGTTCATAAATATATTTACTGCTTAAACTATAAGGCAATGTTTGAGAACATGTTGGGCATTCACCTGACTCCGGTTGCTGAAGCTTATGATTTCGAAAAACTTTTTGTAATACAATTTTTCTTTCTTGATAATAAGAAAGCTCATTGCTCGCTAACACATGCTGGTCTTCTTTTTTTGCCAGGTTTTTGTAGCGACTCCGATAATTGTTTATGTATTCATTCGAAGTTTTAACAAACTCCTCATCCGCCAATTTTGCAAGTTGTAACTCTGCATTTTTACCTTCAAAATCGCCAAGGACTGTGATCTGAGTATTAATATTTCGCAATTCTGATTCTAATCTATGCTTTTCTATTCTTTCTTCCGATGACTCTATTCCCAAATAGTAATCAAGATAATCGTCTTTAAAGTTTTTAAAGAAATTGAGACCACTAAAGGAATCCCGAAGATATATCCAACCTACAGATTGAGAAACATAATAAGGTAAGAACATTGATTCGATGGGCCCGTGTTTAAGTTCGTTTTTGCTTTCAAGTCTCAAATTGAAATCAAACAATTTTGCCATGAATTCTTTAAGTTTAACATGTTCTGCAGATTGGTTAGCGCTAATTCCATTAAATATGCGCAACGGCTGATTATCATGTTTTATATAAAGAGTGTCTTTTTCTCTTATGAATATGAGCTTGCTACCGGATAACCTGCATGAAATTTTCAATGTCGGCTGCTCATCAAAAATTTCTTTTAAATATCGATTACCATCATTTATCCCAAATCCGTACAAAAGGGCCAAAATCAAAGTACTTTTCCCGGATGTGTTTGGACCATGAATAATATTTATCTTATCACCAAACTCAGAAAAAAATGATTTTGTCTGATCGGCATTCCAGATTAAAACTGATTCAATAGTGAGAATTTTCTTCATATGCTTAACCTTTTATTTCGACGTAGGCCGCGCATATTGCAGCTTTGAGGTCTAAGTCAGATAAGGTGGTAGAATATTTCTGTTTAAAAGAATTAAACATGTCTGAAATACACGCTAACTCGTTTGAATGGGAAAGCCATTGCTGTTTGTTATCAGTCGCATATTTCAATATCTTTTTATGCTCCGCTTGTTTGTAATCCTTAAATAAATCAATGCTGTTTTGAAATTGCAATCCAAACTTCTGCCTGTCAAGCAAAGCTATATGTAATGTGTCACATATCTCATCTTCCTTTTTACGCCACAAGTCGTAGGCTTTCGATTTGGTTGTGATAACAAAAATCGCGTTTTCAATTTGCTCACTAGTAACACGCTTGGCAACATCTAATAAGTTAACAATATTCCCCTTGTTGAAGAAATTTTCTACATCCCTAAATAATTCCAATATAGTGTCTAAGGCTGCTTTTGGGTCTTTAACTGTGTTATTAAAAAGCCTATAGACTAAACCTATTAGATAATCTTTTTGTTCCTGGTTTCGTTTTGGGAAATCAATATACCTTAAGCTAAGATTTTGTAATTCTGCAAGTTGGCTCATGTTTACAATTCCAGCTTTAGCAAGATTTTTTTTCACATTATCTTGAATTGCGGACGCAATGGAGGGATAAGTTACATGATCATTCACGGCATCTATTGTTACAGTCGTCGTAGTCTTATGTTTTGACCGATTGCCGCATGTCAATGTAATTGAATCATTTGTCAGAAATGCTAGAGAATGAGTATAGGATGCTGATTTTGGATGTTGGTCCGCAATTAGATTCAGGCCAGTTTGAGTAAGTTTACCAATGATCGTGCATGTCGATGAGTTCGTCCAAGGGTTAGAAGATTTCTTGGCCTGATATACCTCAATTTCATCAATTTCATTTTGATTGGAAAAAAATCCGAAAATTACATCGTCATGGTGTTCAATGCTTACAAAGTATCTTTTACCATCAAAAAAAGAATATCGAGACAATATTATATGGATTGCACAATGCTTTTGGAATTCGATTCCATTCGAATTATGAACACCAGCATTTACGGCTGCATTAGCTTTTGCCATACTTCTATTATCAATTAATATGAACGTCGCGTCACCAGTATACCTATTTGTATAACTCGATCAATGATACCAATAACCCAAATTATGATCAAACCGCTTAATTAACAACTGGTAACAGCTATGGCGAGCATATGTTGTACCTATGTTGTACCAAAAGAAAAAGCAGCTACGAGATTTACTCCGTAACTGCTTCATTTTGAGAGTGGTGTGGGCCGGAATCGAACCGGCGACACAAGGATTTTCAGTCCTTTGCTCTACCAACTGAGCTACCGCACCTCCTGACCAATTTATCATCAATCGGGACGCAAAAATAGGGGGATTTCAACAAAATACCTCGGGTTATCAACATTTTTTTTAGAGAGGGCGTTTTTACCGGTTTATCCAAAGCTTCATGGTATGCGGGGCCGGCTCATCGCCCCCGAAATATGGATACAACAGATACCCATTGATGGAACTGTCCGTTACCCCCCTACTCATTATGGTAGATACTCCTTTGTATTGAAACTCATATCCAACCGGACTCAACTTAATCATCAACCTGGCCGTATCGCCAATCGCCACATCTCCCAACTTCACAAAACTGCGCGTTCCTTCTGCATAACAATAGGCAAACAACTCAATCTTCTCCTTCTTCCACCTCCACCCCACCCGCGCACTGTTCTGATGATGCATCACCCCATTGTCGCTAAAGCCCATCAGCTTATTGATATCATCCTGGTTGCGGGGATTTTTTGTCTGGTACCGGCAGGTACTATCGAATCGCACGGTGAAGGAGATTGAATCGCCACTAATCTTCTCTATTGGATTTTCTGTAGCATAATGTTCGCCCGCCAATATGGTGTAGGTTTTAAATCCGGCACCTGCAATTTGCTCAGCGACTGGGTTGGTTTGTTCGGCTTCCGGTTCGGGCTTCTCCCCGGTTTTGCTGCAGGCAGCCCAACCAACCACCAGCAGCAATAACCATAGGGATTTTCTTATCTGTGTCATAATCGATATAGGGTACCCGCTCTTAACGCAGCCTTTTTTATTGGTGGTATTTACACCCCCCAACATGGTCACTTTCACTACTTATTTTTTACAGAATTCTACCTATACAAACAATACCAAAACCAGCTATCTTCATTACATAAACCAGCTCCGTGAATTTTTCTGAAGACCAGGTCCTTGCCCTAGCCCCCGATGATGCCTCGCGTAAAGCCGGCAGTGCACTTGCGAGTCCCGGTAAATGGGTCTCAAAGGGCATAAATGAACTCGCCCTCTGGGGTGAATGCCAGGGCAGTGGTAGCAAACCCTACCAGACCCAAATCGATCTGCAATCCATCGCATTCAAATGCTCCTGTCCCAGCCGAAAATTTCCCTGCAAACACGGGATCGGCCTGCTTTTACTGAACAGCCGCCAACCTGCTCTATTCACCGACTCCACCGCCCCCGATTGGGTGTCCGACTGGATCGGGAAACGCCAGGAAAAAGCAATCCAGAAAGAAGCCGCCCCCGCCAAACCTGTTGATGAAGCAGCCCAGGCCAAACGCCAGCAGGCACGCGAAGAAAGTATTGAACAGGGGATCAATGAACTGCTCACCTGGATGAAAGACCTGGTACGCAACGGTCTGCTCTCCCTGCCCGAAAAAGGCCCGGCTTTTATGGAGGAAATCAGTCGCAGAATGATTGATGCCAAAGCACCCGGACTTGCCAACCAGCTCCGCCTGCTCAGCCGGATCAATCTCTACCAGGAAGGATGGCAATCCCTCTTCCTCGAACAGCTCGCCCGGATTTACCTGATCGCCCGGGGCTTTCAAAACCGGGAGACTGTCAACCCGCTGCTCAAAGAAGACCTCAGCAGCGCCGTCGGGATCACGATTTCCCAGGAAGAGCTGAAACAACAAGCCGGCATCACCGACCAGTGGCTGGTGATTGGCAAGCAGTTACAGGAGGAGGATCAGATTACCACCGATCGCACCTGGTTATATGGCCTCCAGTCGGGCAAGTATGCCCTGGTGCTGCAGTTTATTGTACGCGGACAAGGTCTCCAGTTCTCCCTTTCCACCGGCATGGTGCTCCAGGCCGAACTGGTTTATTTCCCCTCCTCTGCTCCCCTGCGGGCACTGATAAAATCACAACAACCCATCCGGGAAAAGCCACCCATCAAGGGTTTCAGCGGATGGAAGGAACAACTGCAATACCGCGCAGCTCGTTTTGCCAACCTGCCTTTTCAGTTGGAGACGCCGGCTTTGGTGCACCAGGTTCGCCCGGTTCAGTACCAGGGTGCCTGGTGGTTGCAGGACCAGGAAAATCACCTGATGCCCCTGCCCACAAACTATCCATCGCTCTGGAAACTGCTGGCCCTGAGTGGAGGCTCGCCCCTGGACCTGGCCATTGTGCAGAAAGATGACAGGGTGGAGCCCCTCAGCGCTTTTTATCAACAGGAACTCATTTCTCTATAAATCCGTCGCATGAACAGCTGGAATCAATTGCTTCAAAATGCCCTGATCGGTACAGAAAAAAAACCGCCTGAACCGGCTAGCCTCACCAGCGATGAGGACCTTTCCCCTGTCTTGCAAGCCATCTCCGCAAATCCTTCTCTCGATGCGGAAGAACAATTGCTGCAGGCTTCCGCCCTCCTGTTTAATTACCGGCAAGCCGGACAAACAGCCCTGGAGGTTACTGAAATTGAATCCTCTATCGCGGAGCCGGAAACTCTTCCTTATTGTACTGCTGCTTCAAAGGATACGCTACGTGAATTGTTTGAGTACCAGGCACTCGGACTTTTTTACTACTGGATCCAGCTCTGCGCTGCTAAAGCAAGGATTGCTCCTCCTGAAATGGTTCCCCTGCTCCTGCAACTGGCTGCGAAAAATCAGGAGCTGCGTGATCCCATTCGTGTGATAACTGGCAAAAGAGGAGAGTGGCTGGCGCAACTCAATCCCGATTGGCAGGAGAGCACTACCCTCAGTCTGGAAGATAGCTGGCAACAGGGCAGTACCAACCAACGTGTAGCTGCCCTCCGGCAACAACGAGTTGAAAATCCGGAGTCCTCCCGCGTATGGTTAACCGAAAGCTGGAGCAAGGAAGCCGCCGCCGTAAAACAGCAACTGCTGGAAGCTTTTGATACTGCTTTGAGCCATGCGGATCTGCCTTTCCTGGAATCCTGCCAGAAGGATAAAAGCCAGAAAGTGCAACAACAGGTGCTCGAGCTGCTGAGACAAATTCCGGAATCGGCATTGGTTAAAGCATATGAGCAAGTGGTGCGGCCCTCACTGGTTATCCGAAAAGAAAAAACACTTCTCGGCTTGTCCTCCAAATTCAGTTGGGAAGTAAAATCGCCGGTTGAAATTGACCCGGACTGGCGCAAGCAGGGATTGGCAACTGTTAGCAACACCAAAGAGTTTACCGATGATGAATTCATCCTCTTTCAACTGCTGCAATGGGTGCCTCCTACGCTGCTGAATGAAGTATCCGGATTGGGTACGATTGAAATTGTACAGTCCATGCAAAAGGAGAAACTCAAACACTGGTTGCCGGCCATCGCAGCTGCAGCTAAGCGGTTTCGAAACCAGGACTGGATCCTAACCCTGGCCGAACAAGCAGATCTGTTTTTACCGGATCTCCTGGAAGCATTGCCGCCTGCTAAACAGGATGCCTATGCGAAAACCTGGTTTACCGGAAAGGAGGAGTTCTTTCTTCCGGTTTTCGTAAACAGGGAAACCGAATGGCCGGTTCCTTTGGCCCGTCAAATCATGAATTTTACGGCTGCTAACCCCTATCAGTACACGAAATCATTTTATCAGCAGTTGATGCACCTGCTTCCATTGGAAGCTGCGTCCTGGTTGGATCAGTTCGAGGAAATCCAACCTCTTTTTGATCTTAAAAAACGCATTCAACAATCATTTAACGCCTAACTATATGTCCACCATTTTACGTCAACATGCTGAACAGCTTTTCGCTGAAGAACTGGAAGCCCTGCAAAAAACAGATAGCGGTAAACGTCCGGCTAACTGGAAACTGAGTCCCCAGGCCGTGGTTACCTACCTGATGGGAGGTAAACTCTCCAATGGGTTTGAAGTAAGTCCGAAGTATATCGGGCAGCGTCGCCTGATGGAAATTGCAGTTGCCACCTTAACAACCGATCGTGCGCTGCTGCTTTATGGTTTACCGGGCACCGCTAAAAGTTGGGTCAGTGAACACCTGGCTGCTGCCATCAGTGGCGATAGCACCCTGATCATCCAGGGCACTGCAGGCACCAGTGAGGAATCCATCCGGTATGGCTGGAACTATGCGAAACTCCTGGCAGAAGGTCCTTCTGAAAGAGCCCTGGTGGAAACGCCTGTGATTCGCGGCATGAAAGATGGTAAACTGGTGCGCATTGAAGAATTGACCCGTATCGGTGCGGATGTGCAGGACACCCTGATCACCATCCTCTCTGAAAAATCCTTGCCGATTCCGGAGTTGAACACAGAGGTGCAGGCCGTGCGTGGTTTTAATATCATCGCCACTGCCAATAACCGCGATAAAGGAGTGAATGATTTATCCAGCGCCCTCAAACGCAGATTCAATACCGTGATTCTTCCTGTGCCCGATAGCATGGAAGAAGAAATTGATATCGTGCGCAGGAGAGTGGAAAGTTTTGAAAAAATCATGGAGCTGCCTGCCGAGAAACCTGCCCTGCAGGAGATTCGTCGCATTGTGACCATCTTCCGGGAATTGAGAAGCGGCCTCACACTCGATGGAAAAACAAAACTGAAATCACCCAGTGGTACACTGAGTACCGCGGAAGCCATTTCTGTTGTCAATAATGGTTTGGCGATGGCTGGTTATTTTGGTGATGGCCAGCTCAAGGCGGCCGACCTGGCTGCAGGTATCATGGGTGCTGTGGTGAAAGATCCGGTGCAGGATCAGCTGGTATGGAGAGAATACCTGGAGACAGTGATTAAAACCCGCGACGACTGGAAAGATGTGTATCGCGCTTGCAGAGATATATCCTGATCAACATGGCAGTACATTTATTAGGCATACGACATCATGGTCCGGGTTCCGCGCGCAATGTGCAGCAATACCTGCAGGCGCTGAAGCCGGATATCGTATTGGTGGAAGGTCCGCCTGAAGCGGATGAGCTTCTCCGTTATACAGAGCACACTGAATTGAAACCTCCTGTTGCAATCTTGGTTTATCAAACTGATGAACTGCAGCAGGCAGTGTATTATCCTTTTGCTGAATTCTCCCCGGAATGGCAGGCCATTCAATATGCCAAAAAAGCGAATATACCTGTCCGTTTTATGGACCTGCCATTGACGCATGTGATGGCAATCAAGGAAGAAGAAGTGGAGCGCAAAACCAGGAGTCCTCTGCAAGAACTGGCTGCTTCAGCTGGCTTTGAGCAGGAAGATCGTTGGTGGGAAATCATGATTGAACACCGACAGGAGAATGCATCCATCTTTGAGGCAGTAAAGGAAGCGATGACGGCTCTCAGGGAAGAGCAGCCTACGCCTTCTGAAAAAATGGAACAGTTGCGGGAAGCCTGGATGCGCAAACTGATCCGGCAGGCAGAGAAGGAAATGTACACCGAAATCGCAGTGATTTGTGGTGCCTGGCATGTGCCGGCCCTGGCCAATATGCCCAAACAGAAAGAGGACAATGAATTGTTGAAGGGATTGCCGAAAGTGAAAGTAGAAACCACCTGGATTCCCTGGACCTATGATCGCCTCAGCATGTATTCAGGGTATGGCGCGGGCATTGAATCACCCGGCTGGTATGATCATGTCTGGAATCATACAACCGATGATGGCAGTTTATGGTTATCCAAAGTAGCCCGCCTCTTCAGAGAGAACCAGCGCGATGTTTCAGTGGCGCATGTGATTGAATCCGTGCGACTCGCCAATACCCTGGCTGCGATGCGCAACCTCTCCAAAGCTGGGTTAACAGAATTGAATGAAGCAACCCTCAGTGTGATCTGCAATGGGGAAGAAATCCTGATGGGATTGATCCGCGAGCAGTTAACCGTGAGTAACCGAATTGGTTCGGTTCCGGATGAGATACCCAAGCCGCCTTTGCAGGTAGATATAGAAAAGATTCAAAAACGGTTACGCCTGCCCGCGAGTGCCGACTGGAAAGATTATATGCTGGATCTCCGCAAGGAAAATGACCAGGAGCGAAGTATCTTTTTACATCGCTTGGAATTGCTGGGCATACCCTGGGGACAAAAAAGCCTGGTGAGTGGAAAGGGAACTTTTAAAGAACAGTGGCGCCTGCAGTGGGACCCTTCTTTTATTCTGAACATCATTGAAAAAGGCGTTTGGGGCAATACGTTAGAGGAAGCCTGTAATGCCTGGCTGGTGCATCGCTGCAAGGAGGAAAAATCGCTCCAGGCAATTGCAGCCTTGTTGGAGCAGGTGATACCCGCGGATCTCAGTGGAGCAGCTAATGCCATCGCGGAGCGTATTCAAAACCTGGCTGCTGCAACCAATGATATTATTGAACTGGTAGCTGTTTTACCTGGTTTGGCGCGCATCATTCGCTATGGAAATGTACGCAAGACAGATGCAGCACTGGTGAGGCATATTGTAGAGAGTATGATCACGAGGATCTGTATTGGTCTGCCACTTGCCTGCGCAGGTATAGATGAAGAGAACACTCGAAAACTCACGGATGATTGCAACAGCATCAATCATAGCATTCATTTATTGCAGGAACCGGAATATGTGAAGGAATGGCATGTCTGCCTGGAAAAAATAACCTGGATGCAACAGGCGGCTCCCATGATGCGGGGCTTTTCCACCAGGCAATTGATGGATGCGAAAAAACTGGAAAAGGAAACCCTCAATCGCCTGTTCTATAGTAGTTTGAGTCGCGCGTTGCCGGTTGCCGATACTGCTGCCTGGCTGGAAGGATTTTTACAGGGAAGTGGTACGTTATTATTGCTGGACGAAAACCTCTGGGGCATTGTACACGAATGGGTGCAGCAGATTCCGGAAGAGGATTTCGTTCAGGCCTTGCCGTTACTACGTCGAACTTTCAGCCAGTTTACGCCTGCGGAAAGAAGAAAGCTGGGGGAGAAACTGAAGCAGGGTGGAAAGCCGGGAGTGTTGATGAAGGAGGCAGTTGCAGGAATCAATCGCGAAGCCGGTAAACAGGCGATACCGGTGGTGATGGAATTATTAGGATATCCTAAAACAAATTAAGATGGACGAAGCAGTAAGAAGGTGGCGCCTGATACTGGGCGGAGATCAAAATGATGGTACCGGTTTTTCATTAACCGGTGTCGATCTTCAAATGGATAAAACACTGAGCGCCCTATATGATAGTGAACGCAGTGCGGGACTCGGACCTTCTTCACCTAACGTGAACAGGTGGCTGGGGGATATCAGAACCTTTTTTCCCAGCTCTGTGGTGCAGGTGATGCAGCGCGATGCCCTACAGCGACTGAACCTTACGCAGTTGTTGTTTGAAAAGGAAATGCTGGAAAATGTGGAAGCGGATGTTCACCTGGTGGCCACCTTGTTAACCCTGAGCAGGGTGATACCGGATAAGACAAAAGACACTGCCAGGCAGGTTGTAAGAAAAGTAGTGGAAGAATTATTGCGCAAGCTGTCGACTCCCATGCAGCAGGCGATCCAGGGCAGTTTGAACAGGAGCATACGAAATACGCGTCCCAGGCATGCAGAAATCAACTGGCATGCAACCATTCAAAAGAACCTGAAACATTATCAACCCGAGTACAAAACAATTATCCCGGAACAGCGCATCGGTTATGGGCGTAAACGATCTGCCCTGAAAGATGTGGTGCTTTGCCTGGATCAATCCGGCTCGATGGGTACCTCGGTTGTGTATTCTGGTATATTCGGATCGGTGATGGCATCCATTCCTGCTATTAAAACAAAGATGGTGGTCTTTGATACTGCTGTGGCGGATCTAACTGAAGAGCTGGAGGATCCGGTGGATTTGTTATTTGGTGTGCAATTGGGAGGAGGCACCGATATCCAACTGGCATTGGGTTATTGTCAGCAGATCATCACGCGACCATTAGATACAGTGCTGGTGCTGATCACCGATTTGTATGAAGGAGGTTCGGATGAGCCCATGCGAAAAAAAGCTGCTGAGCTGGTGGCGGCCGGCGTACAGGTAATTGTATTACTGGCACTAAACGATGATGGTGCTCCCGGTTATGATCATGCGAACGCGGCCTACCTGGCTTCCCTCGGAATTCCGGTCTTTGCCTGTACACCGGATAAATTTCCGGATCTGATGGCGCAGGCCCTGAGCAAGCAGGATATCGGTCAATGGGCTGCGAAAGAAGACTTAGTACTAAAGCGATAACAATTCCAGGATACTCACTGTCAGGGCATGAATGCCACCTTTCAATGTAGGCTCCAGGTCAGGTGCAAAGCGTGGCGAATGCAGGGAAGGTAATTCCAGTTTTCCTTCTGAGGCAGCCTGCTTTTTGGCTGGTGCTACCGTACCCATCCATAGAATATATGAAGGGATTTTCGAGGCCTGTTGTCCATAAACGCCAAAATCTTCTCCAATCATGACAGGGGCAACCGTTGTGAAGGAGCTTTCTCCGAGTTTGCGTTTCAGGTTGGTGCGTAGGCGATCTCCCAAAGCCGGGTCATTGTAAACAGATGGAATCGACATATTCAGCAAATCGTATACAGGTAAACGTGAGCTGTCGAGTCCGGCTGCCAGGGCCAGGTTATTTCCAATTGTTTTGATGCGGTCAAAAATGAGCTGGCGCGATTCGCTGCTGAAAGATCGGATGGTCAGCCTGAGCTCCACCTTATCCGGGATGATATTTCCAACCGTACCACCCTGGATAGCACCCACTGTTACTACTGCATTTTCAGTGGTGGGCAGGTTGCGACTGACAACTGTTTGCAGTGCCAGTACATATTGCGCCGCCAACACCACCGGATCGATTGCTTTGTTAGGTACTGCTCCATGTCCGCCTTTTCCAAACACCGTGATGTTCAGCATGTCCACTGCCGCCATGGAATAACCATCGCAGAAGCCTGCTTGTCCGGCTAATAGCTCCGCATGATCATGAATCGCTAATTGCGCAGTGGGTTTTGGCAGCTTCGCAAAATTGGGGGCAGCTACTACTTTTTTAGCACCCTGACCGGTTTCCTCTGCAGACTGTGCCAAAAAGACCAGGGTACCCGACCATTGGGAACGCATCGCGCCAAGGACTTTTGCAATACCCAGCCAGCTGGTCATGTGCAGGTCGTGCCCACACGCATGCATAGCCGAAGATGTACTTGCAAAAGGCAGGTTGGTTAATTCTTTGAGAGGCAATCCGTCCATATCTGTGCGGTACAAAACAACCGGACCTTTTCCATTTTTCAACACCGCAGCGAAACTGTGATAACCCAGTGAGTCGATAATTTCCCAACCCATTGTTTTCATTTCCTGTTTGAGAAAGGCGGCGGTCTTAACTTCCTGTGTGCTGAGCTCCGGATTGGCATGCAGGTGTTGATAGGTTTTAGTCAGCCAGGGTAGTTGTTCCTGAATCAGTGCGGGTATAGTTGTTTTCTGTGCAGTGGCAGTTAGGTTGTAACTGCAGATCAGCAGCAGTATTGGAAGAATTCGAGGCATAGTTTGCATTCTCCTTCAAAAATACGGGACAGGGATTAATCAATACGTAAACGTTATGCCAGCTCCCCAGCTCATATCGCTGTCGTAATGCGTAGATAGAGACAGGTACTTGGTAGCAATGTATCGGAATCCAGCCATATATTCTTTGTCGCTGTTTACCAGGAGGTTTATCCGAAGGCGACTGCTAATCGGAATATCTTCTCTTCCCAGTTGAACCCGGATGCGGCCATCTGTATCGATGCGGGCATCTGCACGAAACAACATGGGCAACAGGTATTGTACGCCAAAACAAACCGCAGCACGCTGGTCCTTGGTATTCGCCTGACCGAAAATATTTTTTTCCGGCTCTGATCCTTTTCTGTAGCGCCAGTCGAAACCAATATAGGGCATCAGGTACTGCCGCTTTCCAATGAATCTTCCCAGGTGTATTTCATTTTCAAATCCTTTTCGCTCATTTAAACCAAGTCTCCACTCGGTTTGCAGGAGCCATCGGGTATTGGCCAGCATGATTTCTCCATCAGACCCATTGGACTCAAGCCCGATTTGCGCCCCAAGGAAAAACCGGCGATCATCTCTATAAACTTTTTGCAGCGCTTTTTTTGCATCCGGAAGTTGTGGATTGGGTGGCGAATTTTCATAGGAAAATATCCTGCCCATCCCTGACATCATGTGGTATAAAATATGGCAATGAAAATACCAGTCGCCATATTCCTCTCCTGCATGAAATTCAATGGTATCCGTTTCCATCGGAAGGATATCTAACACCGTTTTAAGTGGAGCATGCTCTCCCTGGCCATTGATGACACGAAAAAAATGTCCGTGCAGGTGCATAGGGTGCCGCATCATGGAATTGTTGCGAAGTATGATCCTGATATTTTCCCCTTTGCGAATCAGGATTTTATCCGACTCGGAAATGGTTTTATTGTCCATGGTCCACACATATCGGTTCATGTTCCCCGTTAGTTCAAATTTCATTTCCCGAACCGGTCCGGCTGGCAGCACCGTATTGGAAGGAGCTTTCAGCATGGCATAATTCAGTGTTACCAGTTGTTGATTGCTGTCTGCGATTTCGGGGTACATAATAGTATTCATGTCCATCTGCTGCAAACTCATGTTCATGCCCATATCATGCATGCTGCCATCCGGATTGGTCATCTCGTTCATCATCTTCATGCCGGCGAAATAATGAAGTCTGCCTAATCCGCTGGCCGGGTGTGCAGTCCCCTTTCCAAGCCAGATACTGGTATGATTGGTCCGATCTTCTGAAGTAGCACGGAATTCATAGGACCCACTGTCTGGCAGTACTACTTTGAGGTCATAGGTTTCAGATACTCCCACAATAAGGCGATCTACTTCTACAGGCTCCACCGGCTGACCATCTGTGCCAACCACCCAGATTTTTCCTCCTGCGAATTGCAGCCAGAAATAGGTGGAGGAACTTCCATTGATGACACGTAACCGAATGGTATCTCCTTTTTGCAGATCACTTCTATAGTCAACCAGCTTGCCGTTGGTAGTAAGGAGATCATAATAAACATCACTCACATCCATGGCCAGCATGCGCTTCCATTCATTTTCCAGTTTGGTACCCAGGTGCTTTTCACGGATTGCTTCTGCATAGTTTTGAGTTGCTTTCTTTTTGATCGCATACCAATCCGTAGCAAAATGCAGGGAGCGCTCCACCTGGTGAGGATTTTCATTGGTCCAGTCGCTGAGCAATACCACCTGTTCCTTTTCAACCGGAGCATTCCTGGGATGAATGACAAAAGCTCCATACATGCCGGACTGCTCCTGTAACATCGTGTGGGAATGATACCAGTAAGTTCCCGATTGAACAATTGGAAAACGATACACATGAACTGTTCCTGCTTTAATCGGGGCTGTTGTCAAATAAGGAACTCCATCCTGTTCATTCGGAAGAATCAGCCCATGCCAATGGATGGAGGATTCCATATGCATTTCATTGTGCACATGAATTTCTGCTGTATCACCCTCTGTAAACTGCAGGGTGGGACCAGGAATACTTCCATTAATGGCAATCGCCCTGGCTTTTTTATTGGTATACTGCACCACCGTATCGGTCAGGTATAAATGAAGGATTACTTTATTTCCAATGGTAGTTCGGAAGGGTAATCGCTCCTTCAGGTGAGTTAATGCATGCTGAGCAGTAACCAACTGTACCAGGAATAGGGCAATAAACAGGAGGGAAGTTCGCATGATCGTTTATTGAATGGTATCAGTAATAGAGCCGCAGCTTAACATAGCCGATCCGTAATAGGGATTGCGGATTGTTTTTTCTGCACTAAGCCAGTATGTTTTTTTCATCGGGCAATAGTCCACATAAATAGGTGCAGTATCTGCCTGATTGGCTTTCACGAATTCAATCATGGCCTCAGATAAAGTGGCAAAAGCAACCCGCTGTTTATTAATGTCAGATGAGGATGCAATAGCTTTTGCATCTTTTTTCAACTTGGGAACCAAGTTCGCTGCATTTTTATATTGCGCAGTGTCCAGTGATTGCATCAGCTCATTGGCAGAAAGCATTGCATTTTTGGAATCACCGAGCACCAGAAATTCTTTGATGCTGTAGTATTTTGCCAGGACTCCATTTCTGTTGGATTGAGCAGTTGCACTGATGCAATACCCAAATAGCGCCAGGGATAATAGGAACTCTTTCATGGTAATAAGGTTTAAATTTTTTCTGCTTTGTATCCGGCTTTGGCAAGGGCTTCCACTACTTCACCGGTTTGAACTTGCTCCGCGTTTGGGATGGTCAGGACCTTTTGCGGATTTTGAAGATCCACTTCCCAGTTGTTTTCTCCCACGGTTTCATTTAAATAGGGAGTTACTTTTTCGATACAGCCACTGCATTTGATGGTGGTTTTAAATTGTAATGTTTCCATTGTTATTGATTTATAATTTTGAAAATTTTAAGCGTAAACTGTTGGCTACCACACTTACGGAACTGAGTGCCATAGCAGCTCCAGCAATCATGGGGTCTAACAGAAATCCATTGACAGGATATAATATGCCGGCAGCAAGAGGGATGCCGATGATATTGTAGATAAAAGCCCAGAAGAGGTTTTGCCGAATCGCCCGCACGGTTTTATGGGATAACTTCAAAGCTTTGGGAATGCTGTTCAGATCCGATCCGATCAGGGTCATTTTGGCAACATCCATGGCAATATCTGAACCCTTACCCATTGCAATGCTGAGATCTGCTTCCGCGAGGGCCTGGCTATCATTGATACCATCACCCACCATGGCAACGATCTTGCCTTTGGCTTTTAGTTGCTTTATAAATTCCGCTTTATCACCAGGCAGTTGTTCCGCCTCGAAATGTTTCAGGTTGAGTTGCTGCGCGATGGCTGCTGCCGTATGGCGATTATCGCCTGTCAGCATATACACTTCTACGCCCGATTTTTCCAATTGTGCGATGGCAGCAGCAGAGCCGGATTTGATCTTATCTGTGATGGCCACCAGTGCCACTACTGTTTTGTTTTCAGCCAGCAGGATTACTGTATGCGCTGCTGACTCTAATTCGTTTTTTCTTGATTGAATGACTGCCGGCAGCTTAATCCCTTCCTGTTCCAGGAAGCGTTGATTACCCAGCGTATACTGTTTTCCGTTATAGCCAGCTTTTATACCCATACCGGTGATGCTTTCTACCGAATCGGCTTCCACTGCTTTTATTCCTTCTGCATTCAGAAACCGTACCACCGCATCTGCCAGTGGGTGTTCAGACCGGGATTCGATAGCCGAAAGAATGGCTTTAATGCTTGCGGGGTCATATCCGGCTGCAACCTCAATTGCTTCTACGGTGGGATGACCTTCCGTGATGGTTCCGGTTTTATCCAGCACCATAGCATTTACCAGGTGGGCCCGCTCCAGGCTTTCTGCATCTTTGATGAGGATATTATTTTCGGCACCCTTGCCTACGCCTACCATAATGGCAGTGGGTGTGGCGAGTCCTAATGCACAGGGACAGGCAATTACCAAAACAGTAATCGCGGTAAGCAAACCGTGAGTAAACGCATTTTCTCCTCCCAACACCATCCAGCTGATAAAGGTGAGGATGGAAATACCTATCACGATGGGAACAAAAATACCTGCGATTTTATCTACGAGTCGCTGTACCGGGGCCTTGGATCCCTGGGCTTCTTTTACCAATCGTATAATTTGCGCCAGCACGGTATCGGAACCAACTTTTTCAGCGATAAACTGAAAGGATCCTTTCTGGTTGATTGTGCCTGCGAATACTTTTTCACCTGCTTGTTTGAGCACCGGTACAGGTTCTCCACTGATCATACTTTCATCCACATAGGAGCTGCCATTTTTAACCGATCCATCCACCGGGATCTTTTCTCCGGGTTTAACAAGGAGCAACTGGCCAGCCAGGACAGCTTGGATGGGGGTCAATTCCAGGCTTCCATCTTCCAATACCCGGGTGACGGTCTGGGGTTGTAATCCCATCAATTTTTTCAATGCGGAAGAGGTATTGGATTTGGCTTTTTCTTCCAGCAGTTTCCCAAGAGAAATAAAGGCGATCACAACTGCAGCGGCTTCAAAGTACACATGTGCATGCAGTCCGCGTGCGTGCCAGAATTCAGGATACAGCGTATTGAAGGTGCTGAACAGCCAGGCAACGCCTGTACTCAATGCAACCAGTGTATCCATGGAAGCCTTGCCATTGCGCGCCTGTTTAAATGCATTGATAAAGAAGTTACGTCCGAAGTAAAAGACAACCGGTGTTGCCAGTACCAGCATGATCCAGTTGGCGTAGGGCATATCAATGAAGAACATGCCGATGATCACCAGGGGGATGGAAAACACACCGGCCCAGATAGTGCGCTGGCGAATGGCAGCATATTGTTTTTGCTGCGCGAGTTCCTGGACCTCCTCTGCATTTTCTTTTTCGATTACCAGATCATATCCAATGGAGCGAACGGTTTGCTGAAACTTTTCCGGATTGGTAAGGGCGGGGTTATAACTCACCCAGGCCGACTGGTTGGCGAAATTCACCCCTGCATCTGCTACGCCATTCACCGATTTCAACATGGATTCGACACTAACCGCACAGGCGGCGCAGGTCATTTCCAGTACCGGGTAAGTTTCTTTTATGAGTTGAGTAGCCATCTTGCTGAACTTTGATTTGATAACTCAAAGGTCCGCATTGCGATTGGGCTGGTTGTTACAGAATCTTCGCTGTCTGTTATATAATTATTGTCCCACTTTATCGAGTGGCTTTCTTTTATTCTCCCGAATCTGTTTGAAATGAGTGGGTGTGAGTCCGGTTATTTTTTTGAATTGCTGCGAAAGGTGTTGCACACTGCTATAGCCCAGTTTAAATGCAATTTCATTGAGTGTTAGTTCATCATAGAGCAATAATTCCTTCGCTCTTTCAATGCGCTGGGCAATTACATATTTTTCAATGGTAGTGCCTTCAATAGAGGAAAAAAGAGAAGAAAGATAGGAGTAATCGTGCTGCAGGGCTTCTGATAATATAACAGACAATTTGGTATTGAGTTCCACCTCTTCATTCCCATGAATCAGTTGCAGCACCAGCGTTTTGATTTTTGAAACAAGCGCTGATTTTTTATCATCCAGCAATTCAAAGCCTAGCTTTTCCAGTCGATCTCTCAATTGCGATAATTCTGTTGCAGATGGTTCTTTTGCGAGCTCCACTTCTCCGAGCTGAACCTGCCGATAGGGTAGCTGCAGTTGATCGAGTTCCTGCCTCACCACCAGGATGCAGCGATCGCAGACCATATTTTTGATAAATAACTGCATGTTGAATGTTGCAAAACTAAATCATTGTATTTTAGGATTATGCTAAAGATTGATGCACATCATCACATATGGGACTATGACCCGGTACAACATGCCTGGATTGATGACTCCATGGCTGTGATTCAACGAAGTTTTACGCCTGCTGATATGGAACCCTTGTTGCAGGAAGCCGGCATAGATGGAACAGTCCTGGTGCAGGTAAATCAGAACCTGCGGGAAAATATGGTGTTCACTGCCGCGGCCGAAGCAAATCCCTTTATCAAGGGTGTTGTGGGATGGGTGGATTTACTGGCTGCCGATCTGGAAGACCAGTTGGATGAGTTGAGAGACTTGTCCAAGCTGAAAGGATTCCGCCATATTGCCCAGGCCGAGCCTGCAGATTACTTATCGCGTTCGGAAGTAATCAGAGGCATTCGGCAATTGGGCAGGTATGGCTTTACCTATGATATCCTGATCAAACCACACCAGATGGAAGCGGCTGTTGAGCTGGTGAAAACCTGTCCGGCTCAGCCCTTTGTGCTGGATCATATCGCGAAGCCCTATATCAAGGCTGGAGAAATTGATGCCTGGCGCAGGGACATGTATAAGCTGGGCGCGATGGATAACTGCTACTGCAAAATCTCCGGCATTATTACAGAAGCCGACTGGCATAGCTGGACCGCAGAACAGATTCGTCCGTATCTGGATGTGGCGCTGGAGGCATTCGGGTCGCGGCGCCTGATGTTTGGCAGCGACTGGCCGGTATGTCTTGTAGCAGGATCCTATCGCCAGGTCGTAAATCTTGCTGCTGATTATGTACAGAATTTGAGTGTACAGGAACAACAGGATTTCTGGGGTGGCAATGCCATCCGGTTTTATGGACTATAATCGCGGATCAATAATTCCTTTATTTTATTGGATAAGAAATGTGCAAAAGGTGGGTCGACATCCGAAAGGATGATGACATGGTATCCTGATTGCAGGTAGATATTGAGTTCGGTACAAACTTTTTCGAAGCCACCACTATGTCCGACCACCTGTTCTTTACCAATTTGAGCATGTTCGGAACCTAAGCCGTACTCGTCGTTGAAGGTGTAGGTTAATAATTCTGTGTTGCTGTTTTTGCTGAGCAGTTTTTGAGTGCGCAAGGCGGTTGCGAATTTATTGAGATCTTCTACAGTAGACACACCTCCGCCGGAACCATTTTGCACATTGGTATGGTTCATTTGAGCGGGATTAAAAATTGCCTGCCTAAGATATTCTTCATAGGGTTGTTTGGTGATCGTGCTTATCAATATGCCCAGCCAGGCAAATCCATTATTGCTATACTGCCATTGAGTGCCTGGTGTAAATTTTAGCTGGTCGGCTTCAAGAACAGGAAGGAAATCAACATCTGTTTTCAGCATGGATTTCAGCTGGTGATATTCCGGCTGTTCAAAAAAATCACCCAAACCACTGCTATGGGTGAGCAGTTGATGGATAGTAATGGGGCGGATTGCCGGATTTATAATGAAGGGCAGGTGTTTGGAGAGACTATCTTCCAGCGAAAGTTTACCCTGGTCGCGTAATTGGAGAATAACAGTGGCAGCAAAAATTTTGCTTAGGGAAGCGAGTCCATAAGCTGTGGTGTTGCCGATCTTTTTATGATAGAAGGTTTCTTCTCCCTTTGTGATCAGGATTTCTCCTGAAAAGGGTTGCAGTTTTTGACTGAGATAATTATCGAGTTGTACCTGAAACTCTTCTTTTGTCAGCTTGCCTTTTTGTATCAGTTCGGTACTGAAGCGATGCGGTTGCAAGGTTCTGTCTTTGAATGCTCCATTGGAGTTGGTATAGATCCTGATTTTCCACCAGGCATCAAATTGATTGTCTTTAACGAGCAGCTGAATGCTGCTGTCGGAAAGGGATTGCGAATGCACAGGTTGTACCGGGCCAACCATCCTGCAACCATTTTTGAAGCCCTGGATTTTTCGGGCCTGCGTGGCAGCGTCCAAATTGGTGTTGGCCATCCATTGCCTGAATTGCAGGGTATCGGTTGTATTATGAGCCGTTATATAAGCCTGCCCAAGTTTTTCCAGGGGATGATTTTTACTTGATGATTGTGCAATACAGCTGTTGATTACAAAGTAGCTAAGCGTCAGAGCCAGGATCTTTTTCATGATAAGTTGTAAGTATGATAAAAATTACTGGCTGGTATGACTACAATCATTCGGATCGGGTTACGCGGCAAGTTATCATGCCATAAAAAAATCGTAACTTTTTATTTCACAAAATCAGCGGTATGAAAAAGAAAACAACGAATTGTTTACAGTATGCCATCTGGATTGATTTACAAAAAGCAGTGATTGCCTGTAAAGATGAAGAGGGAAAAGTAAGTACGGAATCAGTCCTGTCTGAAATTGATACCCGGGTTCGGTTTGAAGGAGAAGGTTCCAACAAGAACCGGTTGTTTGGGGCTACCTTGAACCAGGAGAAACATGCACAGAATAAATTGCAGCAGCAGCGCAAAGCGTTTCTGAAATCGGTAGTGGGAAAAATGAGTAAAGTGGAGTCTGTGATCATATTAGGGCCGGCGGATACCAAATATGAGTTGCACAAGGAGATGGAAAAGAAGAAATCGTTTTCCAGTGTTCCGGTGCAGGTGAAATCAGCGGATAAGATGAAGATACATGAGATAAAAGCAGTATTAAATCCCGCTCCTCCTCCCCGTTCCATTGCCCGAATGCCAAGAACAAAGTAAGTCTTTTGATATAGGTACAATGCGTACCATTTCATCCTTAACAGCCTGGTAGCCGAAATCGTAACAGATAAAAAACGGTGCCGGGCTGTTTGTATGTTGTACTTCGGTGTGATACTGAAACTGAAAACCTTTGTATAGTAGAACTGCAGCAGGGAAGGTTGTTTGTTCGTCGGCCATTTCAAAAAGCTCTGCGAGGATATTCCTGTTTTTCCGAAGTACATAATTGATGGTTTTGATCAGGTGCGCGGTGTTGTGATCCTGTTGATTATGGTAGGCATTTCTGCAACTGGTGTCGCAGAATTTTTTATCGGATCTGCCGCGAAGAGGATCCTTACACCAAAGGCAATAGCGGGTTGGTTCTGTAAAGGCCATAATTTTTTTCAACAAAATAGTCCGGCTCGTTTTGCACCACAAGCGTTTAATAACGGTTTTCTTTTGTTTTAATCACTTACCATTCTTTTACAGGTTCCTTTTCTATTCATATTTACACTGTTAACGGCGCCGCAAATTTTTATTTGAATAACCAGGCGGATGAAAGTCTGCATAAACAAAGAGTCATGAGTGAAAAGAACAATCGTGTATTCCTGATCGGTCATTTGGGTGCTGATCCGGAGATGAAGGAAACGACTACAGGCAAGAAAGTTGCACATATGAAATTGGCAACCAATGATACGTATCAGACGAGTCAGGGGGAAAAAGTTACTGAAACGCAGTGGCATAACCTGGTTGCCTGGGGCAAGCTGGCGGATAAAGCAGAGCAGGAGCTGCAGAAAGGATCAGAAGTATCCATTGAGGGGAAGATTTCCTATCGCAGTTATGTGGATAAGGAGGGACTGAAGCGTTATGTTACAGAGATAACAGTGCTGGAACTAAGTCTGATTCGCCAGGCGAAAAAGGCAGAGGTCTGATTGGTGGTGATGCTATGTCTGGATTGGTGAGCTATTCAGACATAGTATCTTATCAGTAGATTTACAGCGATGATAACGAGGGATCTGACAAACCGGCCATTGGACCTGGCCTTGCGGTTTATATTACATACAAACCGATCTGTATTTCTAACGGGACGGGCAGGCACAGGAAAGACAAGTTTTCTGAAGACCATCCGGGAACAATGTACCAAAAAGATGGCCGTGGTTGCGCCAACCGGTGTTGCTGCCATAAATGCTGGAGGAGTAACTATGCATACTTTTTTCCAGCTGCCATTGGGTGCCTATGTTCCGGCGGGTCCGATTCCCGATACAGGCGAACAGCTATTTAATAACAGGGCAAGTTTGTTGCGGAATCTTCGGATTTCACAGTCAAAGAAGGAATTATTCCAGGAGCTGGAATTACTGGTGATTGATGAAGTGAGTATGGTTCGTTCTGATTTGCTGGATGCAGTGGATGCGGTCTTACGGTTTATTCGCAAAAAACCACAGCAGGCATTTGGTGGGCTGCAGGTTTTGTTTATCGGTGATCTCTGGCAGTTGCCACCAGTGGTTTCAGATAAGGAATGGGTTCATTTAAAAGAACATTACAGCAGTCCGTTTTTCTTTGATGCCCAGGTTATAAAAGAGACTAATCCTTTTCTGATTGAGTTGAAGAAGATTTATCGTCAGACAGACCAGGAGTTTATTGAATTGCTGAATAAGATTCGAAACAACCAGCTTGATCAGATTGGATGGCATGCCCTTCATGTGCATTATCAGCCAGGGTTTCAACCAGAGCCTGGCAAGTATTATATAACACTGAGCACCCATAACAGTCGGGCTGATGCCATTAACCAACAGGAACTCAGCAGGCTGAAAGGTGAAGTATTTCGGTACGAGGCAGAGATCACGGGTGATTTTGGAGAGAAAGCATATCCGGCGGAAGAAGTATTGGAATTGAAGCTGGGTGCGCAGGTTATGTTCATTAAAAATGACAAGGGTGAATTCCGCCGCTTTTACAATGGCAAAATTGGGGTGATTGAATCATTGGAGGAAGAGCAGATCGAAGTGCGCTTCCCTGAGGAGGACTATTCCATCATTCTTGAAAAGGAGACCTGGAGAAATATCCGCTATAAACTGGATAAGGCGAAAGATAAAATAGATGAAGAGGAATTAGGGACCTTCTCTCAATATCCTATAAGGCTGGCCTGGGCGATTACGATTCATAAAAGTCAGGGACTGACATTTGACAGGGCCATTGTAGATGCGGGGGCGGCGTTTGCACCCGGACAGGTATATGTTGCGCTCAGCCGGTTAACCGGGCTGGAGGGACTGGTATTAAAGACTCGTATTCCAATGGCAGCGATCCAGACAGATGAACGAGTGGTTACTTACACCAGGGTTGAATTTCCAGAAGATGAGTTGGAGCAGGCATTGAAAGAAGCTGAAGCTGCTTATGTGAACGACTACTTTTTGCGCTGCTTTAAATTGGAAGGATTGGAAGCATTAACCGATGACTGGTTTTCGGAGATTGAAAAGAAAAACAGTGTATCCAAATACAAAATGCTGGAAGCCTATCAGCAACTGAATGGAAAATTGCAGGTGGTGCAACAGGTTGCGAATAAAACAGCGCATCACTTTTCTCTTCAGTTTGAAAAGGGAGCCGCAATGGATCGTGTTTATTTATTGCAGCGTACAAAAGATGCAGTTCATTATTTCAATGGCTTGTTTGACGAACTGCAAAGCCTGGTCGATGCGCATGCAACCGAGATGAAAAAAGAACCCCGACTTACCAAATACCAGCGGGAGCTCAGGAACCTGGGAGAAGCGCTTCGGGTTAGGCATCAAAAATTGAAACAGTCGGTGGAAATTGCTGCCGCCTTGGAGCAGGGTCTGGCTACTCCTGCCATCAGTGAGCTGATTCAACAATTGAATCAACATAAACCGGAAGCTGAGGAAACCATGGTTCCAACGAACCAGCTTGCTGATGAGGGCCCGAAAGGTTCTTCTAAAACAGCAAGTAAAAAAAGCACCACTCCCGGTCAGAAGAAGGAAACAGGCAGTTCGTACCGCGAAAGTATTTCACTCTGTAAGGAGGGTAAGTCAATAACAGAAATCGCGGCGGAACGACAACTTGCTTATTCTACAATAGAAGGGCACCTGGTAAAGGGAATCCAGGAGGGCGAGTTGGAGCCGGATTTCCTGGTAAAAGAGGAGGTAAGGTCCCTGGTTCAGGCAGGCAGGGAAGCGCTTGGTTCAACCCAGTTAGGTCCACTTAAGGAATACCTGGGGGAGGCAATTTCCTATACCGAAATCAAGGCGGCCCTGGCATATGAGAGAAGGGAGGAAAGGAAGATGGAGGAAGGGAAGAAAGGGGGAATGTAAGATAGGACATAGGAAGATGGGTATGGAAGAGGAGGCAAGGGAGACGGGAGACAGAGGAGACGGGAGGCAGGGAAGATGGAGGAATGGAAGATGGGTAAAGGAGGAAGAGGGGAAGGGAAGAAGGACAAAAGGAAAATGGGGGAATGGAAGAAAGGTTATAGAAGATGGAGGAAGAGAACGACGGGGAAAAATAATTTTTGGAGAGTTGTACTAAATCGTATATTTGCGATATACTTTGACTATGAAAGGAGGCCGTATGGCCTTTTTCTTTCCCTCGATTAATCGTATAAAAACGATAAAATATGGCGATCAATAAAAAAGAAGCGTTTTCACAGGAAGAACAGGCACTGGCTACCATGGCTAAAGCACTTGCCCACCCCGCCCGAATTGCCATTTTAAAAGAACTGGCAAAACGCAATGAATGTATTTGCGGAGAACTGGTAGATGTGCTGCCGCTGGCACAAAGCACTGTTTCTCAACATCTCCGGGAACTAAAGGAGGCCGGACTGATCGCGGGAACCATCGACGGACCGAAGAGTTGCTACTGTATTAATGAATCCGCTTTTAGAAAAGCCATTGATTCCTTCTCTTCCTTTTTTAAAGAAATCGAAACCCGCCAGAAAGCGGCCGGCTGCTGCAGTTAGTGCTGCATCGATGTACCCTTCAGCATACAATTAAGCGTATTTATCAAAATTTAAAACATACATCATATGCAAACAGATAACGATTTAAAATCCCTGGTTCGCGAACGCTATAGCGCTATCGCAGAACAAAGCGCCACGCAAAATGCAAGCTCCTGCTGCGGTGCTACCAGCTCCTGCTGTGGAGACGAAGTCTATTCCATCATGGCAGATGACTACTCTCAATTAAAAGGTTATGTACCCGATGCCGACCTGGGACTGGGATGCGGTCTGCCTACTGCTTTTGCGCAAATCAAGGAGGGAGATACAGTGATCGACCTGGGAAGTGGTGCAGGTAATGATTGTTTTGTTGCACGCTCCATTGTTGGAGAAAAGGGCAAAGTGATCGGTATCGATTTCACTGAAAAAATGATTGAAAAGGCCCGCGTCAATGCTGATAAGCTTGGATATAACAATGTTGAATTCCGCCAGGGCGATATTGAAAAAATGCCGGTTGCAGGCAACACCGCCGATGTAGTTGTCAGCAATTGCGTGTTGAATCTTGTGCCCAATAAACCTGCAGTCTTCAAAGAAATCTTTCGGGTATTGAAACCAGGAGCCCATTTTTCGATCTCTGATATTGTACTCGAAGGTCAGCTTCCGGAAAAATGGAAAGCAGTTGCTGAGCTCTACTCTGGTTGTGTGAGTGGGGCCATCCAGCAATCTGACTACCTGAATCATATCCAGGGAGCAGGTTTCAGCAAGATCACCATTCAAAAAGAAAAGCTGATCACCATTCCGGAAGAGATTCTGAAAAACTATCTGAGTGAGAAAGAAATAATAGAATACAAGAGCGGAAATGTCGCCATTAAAAGTATTACGGTTTATGCAGAAAAACCTGCCGCCTGTTGTGAACCAGGCAGTGGTTGTTGTTAATCTCATCGCGCAAAACCTTAATGGGAAACATGAATCAGGATATTAAAATCAACAAGGCTGAGCCGGAAGCGTATGCAACTGTGGTCGCATTATTGAGAGCTGCCGGATTGCCAACTGAAGATCTTAAAAGAGACCTGGAACATTTCTGGATCGCGGATGCAACAGGTACTGCAATTGGTGTAATTGGCATGGATCTGTATGCTCCTTATGGATTACTTCGCTCTATGACAGTTTTACCGGAATACAGAAATAAGGGAATTGCAAGTCGCCTGGTGGATCAGGTAGAGCTGCTGGCAAAAAAGCTTGACCTGTCTGAGCTCTACCTGATTACCAATACTGCCGAATCCTATTTCAGTAAAAAAGGCTTTCAACTAATTACGAAAGCCGATTTACCGGCTTCCGTAGCCAGCTCAGAAGAGATGAATGGTTTATGTCCCGCAAGTGCTGTGATTATGCGAAAAACAATTACCCAATAATCAAAATGGAAAAAAAGAAACTGCTTTTTGTTTGTGTCGAAAATGCCAATCGAAGCCAGATGAGTCAGGCCTTCGCCAACATTCTTGGAGGAGATAAAGTGGAAGCGTACAGTGCCGGCAGTCGACCCAGCGGAGTGGTAAATCCAAAAGCCATCGCCGCCATGAAGGAACTTGGCTATGATCTTACCACACATGATTCGAAGTCGCTCCAGGAAGTTGAACAATTTGCACCCTTTGATGTAGTTGTTACTATGGGATGCGGTGATGCCTGTCCCTGGATGCCTGCCAAAGAATTCATCGACTGGCAGATTCCCGACCCCAAACATATGGAGCCGGCAGAATTCAATACTGTTCGTGATTATATTCGCGACCAGGTGAAAGCCCTCCTGACGAAGCTTGCCGTAGCTTAACTGAAAACGAAACAAATGATGACACATATGAATGAACTGGTCATTGACCAGGCTGTATCCTATAATACCTACCGGAAAACATTAAATGACCTTGTTGAAGCTGGAAAAACCACTGGTCCCAACCAGGAAGAATGGCTGGTAGATTACACCCGATTGAATGTGCAGCGAATGAATCGCTGGGATAAAACCTGGACGGTTCCGGAAGAATTGGAACAACAACTCCTGGCAATAGAAACCCCTATGATCTGGCTTACCATTACAGAAGGCTGGTGTGGAGATGCGGCACAGGTGGTACCCATCATTGAAAAGTTGGCTGCTGTAAATCCATTAATTCAACACCGGCTTATTCTTCGGGATGAGAATCTGGAGATCATGGACCAGTTCCTGACGAATGGAACCCGCTCCATTCCAAAAATCATATTGATGAAGGAAGATGACCTGAGTGTTATTGGTTCATGGGGACCCAGACCGAGTTCCGCACAAAAGCTGCTCGAAGAGTTAAAAGAAAACAGAGAACTTCCCAAAGAAGAACTCTACAATCAGCTCCACGCCTGGTATGCAAAGAATAAGGGTATGGAGGTTGCACTGGAATTTATGGAAGAGGTGAGACGTGAGATGTGAGACGTCAGACCTGAAACAGAAGCAGTGAAAGTTCACGAGGCAATGGTGTAAACCAGCCAGCTCATGACATATGCCAATGCTGTCATATATGCCAGCTGAATCATCGGCCATTTCCAGGAACGTGTTTCACGCTTTACAATAGCCAGGGTGCTCATACACTGCATCGCTAATAAATAAAACACCATCAGGGATAATCCGGTGGCCAGACTGTAAACAGGACTACCATCGGATTTTTTTTCCTGCTGCATTTTTTCCCTTAGGAGCAAGCCGCTTTCATCATCAGAATCACCTACGCTATAGAGGGTTGCCATCGTTCCTACAAACACTTCACGTGCTGCAAAAGAAGTGATCAGCGCAATGCCGATTTTCCAATCATAGCCCAAAGGCTCAATCGCCGGTTCAATTGCTTTACCCAGGATCCCCGCATATGAATTAGCTAGTTTGGCAGATGCTTCAGCTTTTTCCAGTTCTTCCAAAGCTTCCGGTTGTGCCGCTTTCTTAGCAGCAAATTCTGTTTCCACTTGTGCCATGCGATCTCCAGGACCATAGGAACTCATCGCCCATAAAAGCAGGCTGATCACCATGATTACTTTACCGGCCTCGAATACGAAAATCTGGGCCTTCTGTATCATTGTGGTGAAAATATTTTTCCATCGTGGTGCGCGGTACATGGGCAGTTCCAGGATGAAAAAACTTTTATCCTTATTCTGAATAAACCATTTTGCAATCCAGGAAATCGCCATCGCCAATACGATTCCCAGCAGATAAAGGCCCATCATTACCAGGCCCTGCAAACTCACAATACCTCCAATCATTTTTTGCGGAATCACCAAAGCAATCAGGATGGTATAAACAGGCAATCGGGCGCTGCAACTCATCAGGGGTGTTACCAGGATAGTAAGCAATCGCTCTTTCTTATTTTCAATATTGCGGGCACTCATGATGGCCGGTACTGCACAGGCAAAGGCACTGATCATCGGCATCACCGATTTTCCATTCAGTCCCACTTTTCGCATGAGTTTATCGGTTAGAAAGCTGATCCGCGCCATATAACCGGTGTCTTCCAGTACAGTAATCAAACCAAACAGGATCATGATCTGAGGTACAAATATTACGATACCCCCGAGCCCTGCAACAATTCCATTGATCAGCAAATCACTCCACCAGGTTGCTGGCAATACTTCACCGAGCCAGGAGCCCAGTGCACCAAAGCTGGTTTCAATCGCATCCATCGGGTATTGGGCAATGAGGAAAACACTTTGAAACAGCAGGAACAACACGCCCAGCAGGATCAGGTAACCCCAAACCCGGTGTAAGAGAATTGAATCCAGTTTATCTGTGAGAATGGTTTTGTGTAAGGGATCAGGTTCTGCAACTGTTTGGCCCATGATTGTTTTGATCCGGGCATATCGCTGCAGGATTTCTTCAGCCTGGGTTTTGGTTGGATTGAACGCATGATTCTTTTCCGCACCTTCTATTTTTTCCTGTAATCCGGCACCCAATTCAAAACTTTCATGATTGATTAGGTAATGTATAGCCTTGTAATCACTGAGTCCGGGTACCAGTTGCTTCACTTCGGAAACTGCCCCGGCAGCCAGTTCATGATTGGCAATAAAATCAAAGGCAGGTGCTTTGTACTGACCCTTTGCGGTGGCGGCCATTACTTTTTTAAGTTGAGGAATGCCTTTTGATTTGCGGGGGTTTACAGCTACCACCGGAACCCCGAGTTCCCGCTCCAGTCCTTCAAGATCCACCTCAATGCCTTTGCTTCGGGCGAGGTCCATCATGGTCAGGGCTACAATTACCGGAATCTTCAGGTCGATGATCTGGGAAACAAACAGCAGGTTTCTTTTGAGGTTGCTGGCATCGGCCAACAGAATCAGCATATCCAGTTTCACCTCCTTGTCCTGGCCCATCAGTACCTGGTAGGTTACCCATTCATCACCCCGTTTTGGATAGAGGCTGTAGGTGCCGGGAAGGTCGATCAGGGTTGCTTTTTGCTGCTCTCCCAAATCACAGATACCGGTTTTTTTATCAACCGTTACGCCAGGAAAATTCCCCACCTTCTGGTTCAAGCCCGTCAATGCATTAAAAAGAGAACTCTTTCCACTGTTCGGGTTGCCTACTAATCCAATTTGAATCATGCCGTCAGATCTGTTAAGTGTGCAAAAATACCGATCCGCACACCATTCCGCTTACGAATTCGGGAAAGGTCAGGGATATTTGCAGTATGAATCTGCTACAATGTTCTCTTTTGCTCACCAGTAACTTCAGTGATGACCCCTTGTTTCGGTATAGTTTCCAGGGTACCGACCAGCAACGGCACCGGGGGATAGAAGCCTATTTCAATGCGGCACTGGATTACTGCCTCACGGAAGGGGAAATCATCCTGGCTCCGGGCAACGCAGGGGTGCTCGCCTGGATTCCCGGAACCGTATTTCCTCCCCATATTGATCCTTTTAAAATGACCGGGCAACCAGCGTATGTGCTGGAAGCATGGGAAAGATTCAATACGCATGAGCAGACGCCGGAAGCCCTGATCTCAGGGCTTGCAAAGAATTTTGCCTATATCTGGCTGCTGGCAGTGGATTTCAGTGTCAGAGGCAGGGGCTATGGAAAATGGCTGCTGGATAGCTCTGCTGAACAGGCCCGGGAAGCGGGTTTGCAGGAATTATGGCTGAGCATTGAAAATGAAAAAAGCCTGGGCTTTTATGAAAAAGCAGGGTTTACCGTAGCGGCTTCTGCTGAAGCGGCATCCGGACTCACCACTTATGTGCTCACTAAATCGCTTGGTTAACTACCAGCCGGCCATCAATAAATATGGGTAAAACATTGGCGCCATCTGCAGCCAGGCAATAACGGATGTCTTTTTCCAATCCGTAACCTGTCAGGCGATGGTAATGCGATGCGTCCTTCTTCTTCATGAATTCATAAAGATCCTCCCGTGCTTCCTGGTAGAGGGTAGCCGCCATTTGTGAAGAATCGCAGTTAATTTCAAAATGCTCCCGAATGCGGTCAATCACAGCTCCGGCAAACAGGGTGTCTTCCAGGTTGAAACGATCTTTCCAGGCTGCACAGCCCAGGATCACATTTCTTTTTTCAGCTACCAGGTAGTCGCAAACTGCTGAGAGGTTGGGAAAAGAACCAGTAATCACGGTAGGTGCACCATTGTTTAATGCCATATGCAACAACTTGGTTCCATTGGTGGTGGTCAGCACCAGTGTCTTGTTCTCCACAAAACTGCGGGGGTATTCAAAAGGAGAATTGCCATAGGCAAGTCCGGGTGCCACTTTTCCATCCCGCTCTCCGGCAGTGATGGCGCCTATTTGTCCGCCCAGTTCAATACAACGCTGCACAGAATCCACCGGAATCACGGAGCTTGCGCCATTATACAGGGCGGTTGCGATGGTAGAGGTAGCCCTCAACACATCAATAATTACAACAATACTTTCGCGAACATCATAGAGATGCAACAGGGCGGGGGACAGGGATGTAAAGAGGCTGGGACGATTGTTCATGGGCTGCAAAGATAAGGGGGGCTCACAAAAATTGCCGCCATCTCTCTGATTCAGCCGTTTGTTTAATATATAAGTTTCTGGCTTCCATCATTTTTACCATGTACCGGTAAAGATAAAACCGGTCTACCAGCCGGCCAATCACCCCATACGGAACTTCGTAGTTGAGCAGGTCGATCATGATGGTGCCATTTTCAATTTTCATAAAATGATGGGCGTGTTCAAAGGACTTGAAATCCCCTTCCACCATTTCATCAATAAAATGCACAGGCGTTTGAAGTACAGTAATCCGGGATTTATGAAAGCGTGTTTTGCCGAGGTGTTTGCCTTTCCAGGTGACTGTTTCCCCCAATTGTATCAGGCCATTGGTGGTGCCTGCAATGGCTTCCTCAGCACTGTCGGTCATGGATTTTTTGTGCAGGTCGATGCTGCGAGAAAGATCAAATACCCTTTCAATCGGCGCCTGGATAAAACTGGTCAGGTGAATGGTTGGCATGTTTACTTCGAAAGCTGTTTTCTTCTTTCCATCAATTCTCTCCAGGTAGTCAGGATGATACCATTGTCCCGGATGTATTTTTTTACCTCGGGCGATAACATTCCAAGAAGATCTGCTTTCCGCCTGGGACCGCTGTCACTGATCTGTTCAAACACTTCAGTTGGCTGCGTACAATGCATGATCATCATGGTGAGTCCGGGTTTGCATTCTTCCAGCGCCTGGATATATTGTCTGGTTGCATAAGCAGCCAGGGTCTTATCCGATTTCAGGGCTTCCTTCGGAATTTTCCAGCCATAACTTTTATTATGGAGATCGTCCAGCACCGGCAGACCGGCATTCCAGAGCATAGCGCCCAACTGATCTGTCTCCGCTTTTCGCTGGGCCAGCGATGGATCATCTTCTATAAGATTGGTGTTATGGCCACCTGGAACCATAACCGGGATGCGCTCCCGGATTCCGGCCTGTACGTATTGCATGGTAAATCCTGGATGCGCAAAAAGTGTACCCATATGGCTGTCGAGGTGGGTTGGTTCCCAGCCCATTTGCCTGGCGCGACGAATCTGCGCACTGATTTCCATACCCACTTCTTCGGGTTTGGCATGTTGAACCACTTCCGGAACAGAGGCATACATAGCTCCACTGGTGGTGTCAACCAATCCGGGTACAGAGGGATAACCACTGAGCGGTCCCCATTTATATTGTTTCCATTCGGAGGTAAGGGTCAGGTGTAAGCCGGCATCGATTTTCGGATTTTCCTTCAGCCAATTCATAAACTGTGGAACCCAGGGGCAGGGCATCATGACGCTGACAGAGCTGGCAACTCCTTCTGTGAGTGCGCGCATGGCACCCAGGTTGGCATCATAACTCATGCCTGCATCATCTACATGCAGGATAACTACTTTGGATCCTTTTGGAAAACCTAATCGTTCCGCAAAGGTTGGTTGGGTGCTTTGGCCTTGTGCTGTTAAGCCAAGAGCAAGCAATACGATCCATCCGAAGCTTCTCATAGCGGTTGTTTGAGCCATGAATGTAGGAAAATCGGTGCAGCTTTATTCAGTGGTCTTTGCAGCTGTATCCTGGCTGGCTCTTTCCAGGAACAGGGTTTGAGTAGGATAGGCAAAATCAATTCCCTCTTTTTCAAACGCTTCAAAAATAGCCTGGTAAATTTCCTGCTGTGCATTCATGAAGGCAAGATAATCAGGTGTTTCAATGAAATAGACAGTTTCGAAATTGATACTGAAATCGCCAAAAGCAGACAGATGCGAACGGTCAAAAGCTGCGATCGATTGAGCCTTGATAGCCTTTTCTATGATGCCCGGAATCTGTTTCAGTTTTTCTGCAGGAGTCTGATAGGTAACACCAATGGTAAACGCAATCCGCCTTCTTTCCATGCGTTTGAAATTATGCAGGGCCGTATTGGTTAGTTTGGTGTTCGACATAATCACCTGCTCACCAGTGATACTACGAATGCGGGTAGTTTTTATTCCAATATATTCAACGGTTCCAATCTTTCCGTCCGCATTTACAAAATCACCGATCTCGAATGGTTTGTCAAAGAAGATCACAAAATAACTGAAGAGGTCACCCAGAATGGTTTGTGCCGCCAGGGCGATGGCGATACCACCAATACCCATACCTGCTATAATAGTGGCAACATCATAACCAAGGTTGTCTAATAACAATACAATACCAAGAAACCATACGATTGCTTTCAGCACGATCATCACTCCCCGGAGTTGGCGGATACGCTCGGGAGTTTCATGCCTTCTTTCCATGAAACCTTTCAGCATGGCACCAAGAATATGGTTCACCAGCCGTACAGCATAATACAGCGTAATAACGGTAATCGCTACCCGAAATATATTGGCCAGTCTTGGATGCAGGTTGAGATGGGTAATGATATTATAATTGACAAAAAGGTAGATATAGGGAATTACAAATTTCTCTACCCCTTCAATAACCATATCATCATACTGGTTATCGGTAGATGAAACCAGTTGCTGTAGTTTTTTTACTGCGTATTTTTTGACTAACCGAACAATAATCCAGGCAACCAATATTCCTGCTGCTGCTATCAGATAAGCCAAATAAGTATTTCCCCAAAATGTTTGATTCAAGTATTCTCTCATGAATAAAAATTTAGTGAATAATAAGGCAGGCGGATGGGTGTGGGAGCAGCAAAGCTACAAAAAAAGGCCGCAACGCGGGTAAGCGGCGGCCTTTCTAATGAGATCTTAACAATCAGCTAAAGGGAAGTTTGGTCACTTTCGCCTTCAGTTTTTTATCGCGAACAAGAATATAAATTTCCGAATCCGGTTGTGCATGACCGATAGTAACATAACCTAATCCAATTGCCTTTTGCAAACTGGGCGACTGTGTTCCACTGGTTACTTTTCCGATGATATTTCCTTCCGCATCTGCAATCTGGTAATCATGACGCGGAATGCCTTTATCAATCATTTCAAAGCCGACCAGTTTACGCTGAATGCCGGCTGCTTTCTGCTCTTCAAGAATATTCCGGGCTGTAAAATCTTTCGAAAATTTAGTAATCCATCCCAGTCCGGCTTCCAGTGGTGACGTGCTGTCGTCAATATCATTACCATACAAACAGTAACCCATTTCAAGTCTTAAGGTATCCCTTGCACCCAGGCCAATTGGTTTGATACCGGCTGCTTTACCTGCTTCGAAAATGGCATCCCAGATTTTATCTGCAGCACCGTCTTTGTCTTCAAAGTAGATTTCAACACCACCTGACCCGGTATAACCGGTTGCGCTGATCAGCACGTTATCTACTCCCGCAAATGGCCCTTTTACAAAGGTGTAATATTTCAGATTCAGGATATCCATCTCCGTTAGTGGCTGCAGAATTTTGGTTGCATTCGGACCCTGGATAGCCAGCAAACAGGTTTTGTCAGAGATATTATGCATCTCAACTCCACCGGTATTAAACCGACTGATCCATTCCCAGTCTTTTTCAATATTACTGGCATTCACCACCAGCATATACACCTGGTTTTCTTCAACACAGTAAATAATCAGGTCATCCACAATACCGCCGGTTTCATTGGTCAGGGCACTGTATTGCGCTTTTCCTTTGGTGAGCTTGGAAATATCGTTAGTAGTAACACGCTGGATCAAATCCACGGCGCCGGCTCCTTTCAGGATGAATTCGCCCATATGGCTTACATCAAACACACCGGCATTGGTTCTTACGGCTGCATGTTCATCATTGATTCCGGTATAGGAAATGGGCATATTGTATCCGGCGAAGGGCGCCATTTTGGCTCCAAGGGCCTGATGTTTGGCGGTAAAGGGAGTATTTTTCATTGGCTAGCTGATAGTGTGGCGCAAAAGTACCGGGAAACTGTCTCATATGAAAATACCATTAAAATAATCTGTTTAAAATGTTAATAATCATTGTTTTATGATTTTAATTAACTGCTTGAGGCCCGATTACCGGGCATTATGGGGTACCTTTGCACCATGCCTGCATTACAAAAAATCAGTATAGTTGGCAGTGGAAGTTGGGCTACAGCCCTGGTAAAGATTTTCTCAGAAAGCGGCGTGCAGGTGACCTGGTTATTAAGGTCATCCGCCCATGTGGATCATATTTTGATGCACCGGAGTCCGCAACATTATCTGAATTACCTATCGCTTAATCTCGATACGATTCATCCGGTGGCCGACATTGCCACAGCAGTGAATGCCGCTGACCATATTTTATTTGCCGTACCCTCCGCCTATTTGGAATCAACGCTTTCAGACTGGGAAGAAATTTTACCTCCCGGTAAGCGATTGCTGGTATCTATTAAAGGTGTGGTGCCAGGAACAGGTGAGATTCCCTCTGTTTTTCTGGCAAGAAAACTGGGTACCAATGCCAGGGATTGTATTGTACTTGGAGGACCCTGCCATGCGGAAGAAATCGCCATGGGCAGAAAAACCTATCTCACCGTATCAGGTCATGATACAACTGCCGTGCAGGAGGTTGCTGCCGCGATTACTTCTCCCTACCTGAAAGTGATCCAAAACCAGGATCCGATGGGTGTTGAGTTGGCCGCCATCATGAAAAATGTTGTCGGTATTGCTGCAGGGATCGTGCGGGGGATGAATTTCGGTGATAATTTTTTGGCAGTGGTGATCAGCAATGCCCTGAGAGAAACCAGGACATTGGTAGACACCCTGCATCCGGCCCCAAGAGATTTAAATGATTCTGCCTATTTCGGCGATCTGCTTGTTACTGCCTATTCAGGCTTTAGCCGGAACGGGGCATTTGGCCAGTTGATTGGTCGTGGTTATTCTGTGCATATGGCACAAACGCACATGCAGATGGTGGCGGAAGGTTATCCTGCCGCACGCGGACTTTATACGTTAGCAAATGCAGCCAAACTCCAGTTACCGCTCTTATCTGCGGTGTACCGGATATTATATAAACAGTCTTCTCCGTTTAATGAGATGAGACTGCTTGAACATTATTTAAGATAAAATTGATAGTATGTTATTATTAGCAACGGATTTGGATGGAACTTTTTTAGGTGGTAAAAGTGCTGACAAACAGCAACTGTACCGGGTGATTCGGGAGAATCCTACTGTCCGGCTGGTATTTGTTACAGGTCGCGGTCTTGAAACAGTAATCCCTCTTTTGAATGACCCTGTGATCCCTAACCCTGATTATATTATTTGCGATGTAGGAGCTACAGTAGTAAATGGCCGCACGCTCGAACCTATTCAACCTATACAGTCCGAAATTGAAAACAGGTGGCCGGGTTCCCTTGTGGTGAATAACCGCCTGAAAGATATCCGTGGCCTGAAACGCCAGGAAGTACCTATGACCAGGCGCAGTTCCTATTTCTTTGATCATGAAACCGATATGGAGCAACTAAAGTCTTTTGCTGCCGAATTGGGTTGTGATGTGCTGGTTTCAGCAGGGAAGTTCCTGGATGTATTGCCACCGGGTGTTAATAAAGGATTTACCCTCAAACAATTAGTGAAATTGCTCAGTGTACCCGAGGACCAGATCCTTGTGGCCGGTGATACCCTGAACGATCTGTCCTTATACCAGACAGGTTATAAAGGTGTTGTGGTTGGTGCAGCCGAGCCTGCGCTGGTTGAAGCAACAGCCGGACAATCGCTTATTTACCAGGCGGAACGCCCGGGATGTGGTGGTATCCTGGAAGCCTTCAGAGCATTTGGAGCGTTTAATCAATATGATCCGGCGCTGGAGGAAAGCAATGAAATGCCTGCTGCCGGTGAAAACCAGCTGCTGATGGTATATCATCGCCTGCCTTATGAAATCAGGGAAGTGAATGGCGAACGTAAACATGTGCCGCCAACCAGCCCCAATGGTATCATTCCCTCCTTGATGGGTTTTTTCCGCGAAGGCCGGTCCGGTACCTGGATTGCCTGGGAGGAAGTTGAAAAAACCGGCTCGCAATTGCGGAATATCTACATCGATGAAGAAAAATATCCCAACCTGTTAGCAGGTAGAATCGGGCTTACTAAAAAGGAAGTGGAACTTTTTTACAAGGTGTTTTCAAAAGAAGCTTTCTGGCCTACCATTTTCTCTTTCATTGATAAAGCCAGTTTTAACCACGACCACTGGGATCATTATGTTCGCATCAACCGGCTCTTTGCAGAAAAGACAGCCAAAGAAGCAGACTATGGCGCCAATGTCTGGATTCACGATTACAACTTATGGATGGTACCGGGAATATTACGCCAGTTAAGACCTGATCTTAATATTGCGTTTTTCCATCATACCAGTTTCCCGCCGGCTGATATTTTCAACATCATCCCCTGGAGAGGTGATATTATTGGAAGTCTGCTCCAATGTGATTATATCGGATTCCATATTCCCCGCTATGCAGAAAACTTTGTGGATGTAGTAAGAAGTTTGTTGCCTGTTACGGTTTTGGAGGAGCAGAACTGCACCGAACGATTCCTCAGCTATAGCTGCCCGTTAGGTGTTGAAAAAATGCCGCGACTCATTGAGGCAGGATCCCGCAAAGTGAAGCTGGGCGCTCATCCTATTGGTGTACATACCGGTTATATCAAGGAGTGTTATGAAAAAGCACAACGCAGGAAGTTGGTGCAGCAACTCCGGGATCAGGTAGGTGAGAATAAAAAGATCGTATTGAGTGTAGAGCGACTGGATTATGTAAAGGGCCCGCTTGAAAAAATTTACGCATTCCAGGAATTCCTGGAAGAGTATCCGGAGTTTCATGGAAAAGTAGAGCTGATCAATATCTGTACGCCACCTGCAAAAGGCATGAAGATTTATGAAAAAGTGCAGCAGGAGCTGGAACAGGCGGTTGGAAAAATAAATGGCAAATACAGTCGCATTGGCTGGACCCCAATTCATTTTTTCTTCCGGTCTTTTCCTTTTGAAGAGCTGGTTGCCTATTATGCGGTTTCAGATATTGCCTGGATTACCCCCCTGCGAGATGGCCTCAACCTGGTAGCAAAAGAGTATGTGGCAGTACAGGGACTCAAGGAAGAAAACAAAGGAGTGGTTATCATTTCTGAATTTGCCGGTGTTTCGGTTGAAATGGGCTATGCACTCCGGACGAATCCTTATGATAAACGTTCCCTGAAAGATGTGCTCTTACAAGCCATATTGATGGAACCGGAAGAAAGAGATATGCGCATGTCCCGGTTATTCGATACCGTAAATTATTATGATATTGGTTACTGGAGTAATGATTTCATGCAGGAAATGGAATCCATCAAATCATTACAATACCATTTTTAATAGCATACAGTACCAGTCCGATACGGGTTGAAACACCCAGTTTGTCGAACAGTACATCCCGATAGCTGTCCACTGTACGGATGCTGACCCCCAATGCATCTGCAATTTCACGGTAGGTCATCTCCGTACAGGCCAGCTTGAGGAATTCGAGTTCCTTATCAGAAAGTTTGGGAGGATCCAGTGGGGATATGCTGCTGGTCTGTCCCGGATCATTTTTTAAACGCTGTGCCATCCTTGGCGAAAAACTTTCATTCATATAATAGCCCTGATCCCGGATCTGAACCAGTGCCTGGTAAAATTGTTCGGGATGGCTGTCTTTGATCATAAAACCCCTTGCTCCCAGTCGCAGCATGCGAATGAACACATAATCGGCATCTAGCATACTCAATACCAGCATTTTTGTTCCCGGCAGGTGAGAATGGATCCATTTGGCTGTTTCATATCCATTCATGACGGGCATGTTTACATCCAATAAAACGATGTCTGGTTTTTTGCGGGTGGAGATCAGTTCAATAAATTCTTTTCCGTTATTGGCCTGGAGGGTGACTTCAAAGCCTTTGAATTCGTTGATGATTTTGGCAAGTCCATTGCGGAGCAGGACATGGTCGTCGATCATCGCAATCTGAAGATTCACAGGAGGTTCAAGGTGATTCATAGAAGGCAAATGTCAATGAAAATATCTAAGTAAAAAGCAAATATTGTACTTGGAAAGGATAGCGTAAAAAAATCCCCGCCTGGAAAAGGCGGGGAGTTCCAACTTCAACCCCGCCTTCCATCTCATCGATGCGGCGGCCGGGTTGGTATATAGAGCAAGGGTGTTATCGCAACAGAGAGGTCAGGATTACCAGCGGACTGGCATCAAGGTCGGTAGCTGGTAAGGAAGGCAATGCTTTCACGGAGGGCAAAAGGCGCGAACTGTTATCAGTATCCTCCTCGTTCATTACTGTAGCTTCTGCTTTCACTTTAATGGTGTCCTTTTTTTCAGGCTGGTTTTTATCCGGTCCTTTGTATTCATATTTCTTCTCACCATCTTTTATTTCACCTTCGATGATTACACCATCACTTTCAATCTTGAATTTTCCTTCTTTGATTTCCTTCTCGGCCTTCTCGCTGGTGCGTTTCAGGCCATCGCGGGTCATGATGTATTCGACATTATTATCCCAGGAATAGGAATCATCCCAGTTATTGTCCCAACTCACATTAAATCCTCTTCTGCGATTTACATTTACATTGAACCAGTCGAAGTCTTCCACGGAGCGGTCGATTTCAACCTTTTTGCCGATAGGAACTTCTACTACCACCAGTACCTGTTGGTTGCGGAATTTATCGTCGGCAGTGATCACAAAACCTTTGGGTAACTGCAGCACGCTGTCCTGCTGATTGATCGGGAATTTTATATGCTCAGCCAATTCCCTGGCTTTGTTATTGGTGTTACTGCGACTGAAGCGGATCGTGTATACATGATAGTTACTATCGTTGCTTTTTACCACATTCACCCGAACTGTTTTCAGCATAAGACTATCGCGGCTGATGCCATAAAATGGAGCATCTTCATCCCATTCGATACCAAACAAGTCGTCGCCATAGTAGCGGATATTATTACCCACTGCCTCCACATAGAGTTTGTCTTTGCTTGGCTGGTTGATGCTAACGGTATCTTCCACGCCAGCACGGTTTTTGAAATTGCGGGCCATCAATCCGGCCAGGAAAATAAAGCTGAACAATCCGATTACCCACAAACCACCGAAGGTATATCCCAGGTAATTATTAGTGCTTTTCACTCCCATGATGCGGCGTACCAGCCAGGTAATCAGTGCGATGATAGGTACGCCCATGAAGAGGATCAGACTGGACCAGGCCAGACTATTCTGCCAGAAACCTTCCAGGAAGAAATCCTTGATGGGGAAGATCGCCATACCACTGAACAGGATACCAAGCAGGGCAGCAAACAGGGAGATGGCAATGATGGCTGCAATGAACAGGAAGAAAGCTTTGAACAATATTCCGATTACATTACCCAAACCGGATCCGGCTTTACGGGCAACCGGCGCGGCTTCTTCTGCGAAGGTTTTTCCGTGGGCACTGAATTGCTGAGCAGTTTGTTTTACTTCGGCTCCCCAGTTCTGGGCACGGGTCTTAAAAGACTCCAGATCACCTTTAACCGTATCGCGGATGGAGTTCAGGTCAATACGCTCACCTTTCATTTCCAGCTTTTCAGCTGCAGTGGTGGCATAAGGCACTGCGATCCAGAGGACCAGGTACACTACAAAGAGGGTAGATCCCAAACCGCCGGAGATGATCCGCGGACCCATCATAAAATCCCAGTCCCAGAAGAAGGCATTGAATCCGCTACCCACAATACCCAGTATGAGGGGGAGGGCAAAGATCAATCGAGGAATCCAGGTAGCAATATTGAAATAGACTGCCAGGCCTCCGGCTACACCGGCGATGACTTTATCATCGGGGTTACGGTACAGGCGCTTGGTGATATTAGAACTGAGTGATTGAGAGGGTACAATAATCCACAGCAGGATATATACCCAGAAGAGTGCACCGAAGAGCAGGACAAAGATGATCCGCATGATCACCGGGTCGATGCCCAGGTAGTTGGCCAGGCCGCTACACACACCACCGATGATTTTGTCATCCGCATTGCGGTACAGGTTTCCTCTGCGGAAAGTACCAGTGTTATAGGTGCCGGAGGAGGAGCTGCTACCCTGGTAACCAGCAGATTGGTTGGGAGCTGATCCGGTGCTGCTGCCCATTCCGGTAGCAGTGAAAGCATCTGCTTCAGCAGCTTCCAGTTCTTCCGGGCGGCCCATACCGGCGATGATGGAGTTAACATCCTCATCGGTAATGCACACGGCACCTTTTTTCAGGCGGTCAGAAAACAATTCGGCGATCCGGCCTTCGATATCATTGATGATCTCGTCACGCCCCTCTTCATTAGCGAAGTAGCGACGCAGGCTCTCGGTATATTGCTTCAACAGATCGAAAGCGGTTTCCTCTATAGGAATCACCCGACCGTGGAAGTTTATATTGATGACCTTTTTCATAATTGATAAGTATTAGCAGGTTGAAGTATTAGTTGGTTGTTGGATTCTCAGGAATATTTGGTAGCGATTCGGACTTGCTGGTGAGTGCTTTCACTCCGTTTGCCAGTTCTTTCCAGGTCGCTTCCAGTTCCTGGTAGAAGGCCTCCCCTTTTTCAGTCAGGGAGAAATATTTCCGGGGAGGACCGGAATTGCTTTCTACCCAACGGTAGGTGAGCATGTCTGCATTTTTAAGGCGGGTCAGCAATGGATAGAGCGTGCCTTCCAAAATTTGAAGGTTGGCTGCCCGCATCTCATCCACAATATCACTTGGATAGGCTTCGCCGCGGCGGATGATGGACAGGATACAGAACTCCAGTATCCCTTTCCGCATTTGGCTTTGAGTGTTTTCTATGTTCATGGCATTTTTTGTTTAAGGGGCTGGTGGCAGAGAGGCGAGGGGATAAGGTTTAAAATTGTTAGGATAAGGTTCGTTCGCCATCGGCCACCAGCCCTGTTCTATACCTTTGACAACACAAATCTATAGAAAGTTTCAGTACTATGCAAAATAAAGTACCGGATTAAGGAAGGTAATTTTGATAAGATTCTACCTTGTTTAAAGCGAAATGCAGTCTGGATAAGGGTTTTATGAATTTAAGGACCGACAAAGAATTTTTATGCCATTCGATGAGCGGTCTATTTTTGGGTTGAATGGTTGCTTTTTTGATCCATAAGTGGACTTTGGTGGGAAGAAAAAAGGCTGTACCCTGGAATGGATACAGCCTTTTCTTATTTCAACCGCCTTTGGCGGATGCCACCCGACCGGTGAGGAAAAAAATCAGTTCAGCGGTTTGGGGTAGGAAAACTCATCCCGGTTGAGCGCTTTGGCGCGGGGATGAATTTCATTCGCGGTATCACCCTCATAGAGCCGGCCATTTTTCATCACCCAACGTACGGAGTCAGAATGCCGGATATTTTCAAGGGGGTTGGCGTCGAGTATCACCAGGTCCGCAATTTTTCCAGGCTCAATGCTGCCCAGGTTGGCATCCAGGCCCAGGGTTTTGGCACCCAGGATGGTTGCGGTCTTCAGCGCATTGTGATTGCTCATTCCGCCACTTTGCATAGACCAGAGTTCCCAGTGGTAGCCCAATCCCTGGAACTCCCCATGACTACCAATGCCTGCCAATGCACCTTGCTCCACCATGGCTTTCATACTCTCCGCATGTTTCTTAAATACATGTTCTTCCGGAAGGAACCAGCCCTGCACCCGCCTGGTTTTGGATGCGAGTTCTTCATACGGCATGAAATGCTGCATCTTTTTATTGTGATAAGGATTCTCTGTCTGGAAATAATAGTTTTCCGCCCAGGGACCACCATAGGCAACTAACAGGGTGGGTGTCACCGCCATCTGGGCTTTTGCAATCGTAGAAGTAACGTCCTTGTATAAAGGATAAATCGGGAGGGAATGTTCATGACCTGGATAGCCATCAATCAGATTGGTCATATTCAGTTTAAAATTCAATCCGCCTTCTGTGGTGGGATGTAAACCCTGGTTGCGTGCTGCATTCAGAATCCACTGGCGCTGCTGGCGATTACCTGTCAGGTACATCTTTATATAATTGGTATGGTAATACCTGGAATACTGCTGCAGGATGCTTTCTGCCTGGGCGGAGTCTTTTACATTATAAGACCAGAACCCAACACCGGGACCTGTTGAATAAACCCTGGGGCCCACCATTTGCCCTGATTCCACCAGGTCAGAATAGGTAAGCACATCCGTGGTTCCGGTTTGGGGATCCATGGTAGTGGTTACACCATAAGCCAGGTTCGCTGCATAAATCCAGATTTGGTTTTTATGCATGGTCCAGTTTGGCCACATATGGGCATGGGTGTCTATGAATCCCGGGACAATCGTCTTTCCGCTGGCGTCCATTTCTTTGGTTCCCTTCGGGATTACCAGGCTTCCGGCAGGACCTACCGCCTTGATGCGGTTGTTCACTACGAGCAAATCTCCTTTTTCATAGATCTCATCTCCTTTCATAGTGATGATACGGGCATTGCGAAATACAATAGCACCCTGAGGCAGATCCCGCTGATAATAAATTTTAATAGCTGTTTCAATTGGCTGGTAGCCGGATTCTTTTTTGGTGGAATCCTTTTTGGCAACCAGACTGCTGTCTTTGCGTGTGCTATCACTGGCGGGTTTGGTTGCTGCCAGCTTTTTGGCAGCAGCAATACTGTCTTCTATTCGACGAGCTTCCTCCAGGTCGTACACAAAATGCGCATTTCCCAGGCTCCAATGAATCAGCTTACCATTCTTACCCCATGCCGGGAACTCGCCTCCAATAGTTGTCAGCTTTTTAGCAGGGAAGTTGGCGTTCTCTGCATCTGCCAGGTTGATGGTAACTGTTTTACCGGTTTGCGGCAGGGTGAGCCAATAGATTTCATTATTAATTTGTGCCAGCGCGCTTTTTCCATCGGGAGCAATTTTTATCCGGGAAGCATTGGATGGCAACTGCATTTCCATCGCCTCCGCATTGGCTGATGTAAGGATACAGGCATCTACACCCGGGTTGCCATTTTGAAAATGACTCATTCCATAGGTAGTGATCCCGGTAATTTTTGCATGGATCTTTTCATCGCTTCCATCCCATTGAATGGAAACCAGCTGTCCGTTGTTGTTGAGGTAAATTCGGTTGTCCATTGTTGTGAAATGTGGCTGGTAACGCCCCATTACCTTATCTATTACAGTGATCTCTCCTCCGGTTGCGGGAATCCAGGCCAGCTCTTCTTCGGCATTATTGTAACCTGGACCCGCAGACTTCTTATATGTTTCTGTTGATGCCCGCTGAAATATGATGCGGTCGCCTTTGGGTGAAACTTCCAGGAACTGATAAAGGCCGGGTTCCCGGGTCAATTGCTGAACAGCTGGCTTGCCAACAATCGTGGCTTTGAATATATGTCCGCCTGCGGGTGTCCAGGTACTGAATACCAGGCTGTTTCCGTCCGGTGACCAGGCAGGCATGGCTTCTGTGAAATCATTCGAAGTTATTCTTTTCGGTTGTCCATTGGGGTAATCCATCACATAGAGTCTGTTCAATGCAGTGAAGGCTAGCTTTTTCCCATCCGGTGATGGAACTGCCTGCCGGATTTGTGTTACAAGTGCATGAGATGTATCTGTGATGGGAAACTGAAAATCAAGCTGAGGTCCCAGTTCCAGTATGGTTTCCACCTGGAAAGGAATATCTGTGGGTTTGGAACCATCCAGGGGAATACGTTTGATTTTTCCACCGGTTGAAGCGATAAGGGCTTTGCTGTCAGGTGTAAAACACATGCCCGGCAAAACACCCATAGTGGCAATACTTTCCTGTTCATCTCTTTGAAAAGGATAGAGTAACCAGGATTCCTTTCCGGTTTTAAGGTTTTTCAATATAAGTCCGGTATTCTCTTCATAGCGTGTTCCATACACCATCCAGTTACCATCTTTTGAAAGAACAGGACTGAAGGCTGAACCATAGCGATCTGTGATAGTATGGTGTCGGGCTTTCTGGCGATCATACACCCCAATTTGGTATTGCGGCAAAGGTGCATTGTAACTCCAGCCTCCATTACGGGTAGAAAAATAGATGGTATTACCATCAGCACTTACAGCAGGGTCGATGGTTTTAAGAGTAGCCGGGGCGTCAATCAGTTGAACACCGCCTCCTCCATTTTTATGTATCATGTAGAGTTGCACATTGATACGGCCTTTTGAGAAAACAATGTATTCTCCATCAGGAGTCCAGGCAGCACTTGGAAAATTCATGTTCCTGTCTTTGGTAAGCTGAACCGTATCCTTTTTCTCCAGGTCAATATACCAGAGGTTTTCAGCACCGCTTCGATCGGATGTGAATAGGATACGTTTGCCATCCGGACTGTATCTCGGATGCGTATCAAAGGCCATGCCTCGGGTGAGCTGGGTAGCTTTACCGCCGGTGGAAGGAATGGTGTATAGATCACCGAGCAAGTCAAAAACAATTGTTTTGCCATCCGGACTCATATCAACCGAAATCCAGGTGCCTTCGCTGGTTGACACCGGAATATTGCGCGCTGTTTTGAGGGGTAGATTTTTAAAAGGAGTGTACAGCAGGCTGTCTTTTTTTGTGGTATCGGTGATAGCCTGCCTGTTTTGAAAAGGCCGGCCGGGATCGGCGGATACGGTTTTGGCACCCAACAACAGGGTCAAGCAGACCGGACCAGCGGTCAACAATTTGATCAAACACATAAAGGGGAATTTAATCCCAGAAATTAAGGATTAAAAACCATTTAGAGCTTACCCTTCATGTAACTGGAGGAAAGAAATTTTATTTTTTCAGCCCTATTTCGCGCAGGCGTTCATCCAGGTATTCGCCGGCGGTTGCATCCGGATAGGCTTTTGGATGGTTGGCGTCTACACAGGAATCCAGGCAGGCAAGGCTCATCTTGCTTTTCGGATGGAGGAAAAAGGGGATGGAATATCGACTGGTACCCCACAATTCGCGGGGTGGATTTACTACCCGGTGGGTGGTGGAACGTAATTTATTATTGGTTAAACGCTGCAGCATATCCCCCACATTTACAACAATCTGTTCCGGCAGGGAGGTAACCGCTACCCATTCATTTTGTTTGGTGAGAATCTGAAGTCCATCAGCGCTGGCACCAACCAGCAGGGTAATCAGATTGATATCTTCATGTTGTTCCGCGCGGATGGCTGATTTCGGTTCTTCCTGAATGGGAGGATAATGAATTGCTCTCAATATGGAATTGCCATTGTGGATATGTTCATCAAAATAATGCTCATCAAGGCCGAGGTAGATTGCAATAGCCTGCAACAGGGCTTTTCCCGAGGTTTCGAAAGCACGGTAAGCCTGGTTGAATGTTTCCGTAAAACCGGGAACTTCATCAATTTGAACATTATCCGGGTATTCTGCTTTTTCCGGAACATCTCCAATTACTGTTTGTCCGTGCTGATAAAATTCTTTGAGATCAGGTGCATCACTGCCTTTGGCGTGTTCCTTACCAAAGGAAGTATAACCTCTTTGTCCGGCCAGCTCCGGAATTTCATATTTCTTTTTTTTCTCAGCCGGCAGTGAAAAAAATTCCTGTACCTGCTGGTACATCCGTTTGATGAGTTCATCCGGGATGCCGTGATTTTTGACAGCCACGAATCCTACCTCTTCGTACGCTTTACCAAGTTGCTGTACAAATTGTTGTTTAAGGGAGGCATCTCCACTCAGGAAATCGGCGAGGTTTACAACAGGAATGGGCATAACAGTGTGTTTTAATTATTGACAATTGGAGTATTGAATGTAATAAAACTGTTTTTAAATACAGAGACTAAAAAATCCGTGATAATTGTTACATACAACAATTGCACAGGTTGGTTTATAAGTGATTACTGTCACTGTAAAACCAGCGCTTCAAAAATAGTTTTGTCATCAAATTCAGATTAGATGACACAACCACGTTTATCAGGAATTTTTTCTCTTCTATTATTTTTGACAGTTACACAAATATGGGCACAGGATTCTGTAAAGGTACTGTCACTGGAGCAAGCTGTATCAACTGCAATTGAAAATAATGCCCGGTTAAGAATAGCCGCAACCGATGAAGAAATTGCAATGGCCAGGTACCGGCAGAGTGATGCGGTTTACCTGCCTCAGTTATCAGTATCATATTCAGCATTAACGACCAACAATCCATTGAATAGTTTTGGATTCAAACTACAGCAACAGGCGATCCGACAGGCCGATTTCAATCCTGATTTACTAAATAACCCATCCAATACAGGAGATTTTATGACAAGGATTGATTTGCAGCAGCCGCTGATAAATCCGGAGCAATGGTATATGCGAAAGGGGGCACAAAAGCAGGTTGAAATGATGCGATTGCAAACGAGACGGGGAAAGGAAATCGTTCAATTTGAAACGGAGAAGGCCTACCTGCAGTTGCAATTGGTTTATGAATCTGTAAGAGTTGTAGAAGAAGCATTACAAACAGCCCGGGAGGTTTATCGTTTTACAAAGGATCGTTATGATCAGGGGCTTATGCAAAAAGCTGACCTGCTAAATGTTCAGGTGCAGGTTGTAACAATGGAAGCAAATCTTGCAACGGCAAAAAATAATATCCGAAATGCCTCGGATTATCTTGGATTTTTAATGGGCAGTGAGCCTGGTATACAATACCAAACAGCGTATGTATCTTCTGTAAATCAACCGGAGACCTCCTTATCGGTTCCACTCGAAAGAACCGATTTTTTGGCCATGAAAAAAGCAATAGAGGCAAGTAGCCTGATGATTAGTTCGAGTAAAAAAAGTTATTTACCCAAATTGAATGCCTTTGGTACATACCAGTTGAATGACAGATCAATGTTTGGGTTCGGATCAAATGCATATTTCGCAGGAGTGCAATTATCCTGGGATATCTTTAAAGGATTTCGCACCAAAAATATGATTGCCACCCAGCTTGCAGAAAAAAGCAAGCTGGAGCAACAGCTCAGCGAACAAGTCGCACAAAGCCAGCTGGAGTTGCAAAAAGCAATCCGTGATGTTTCAGATCATGAATATCGCATCCGGCAGCAGGAAGCAGCAGTAGAACAGGCTGCAGAAGCCGTTCGGATTCTTAGGGATCGTTACGGGCAAGGGCTTGCCAACACTACAGATCTTTTGCTTGCACAAACCCAGTTGTCGCAGCAAAAATTACAACTTGTACAGGCGCAGTATAAGCTGCAGGTTACCAGGGCACAAATTAAGTTACTCACTACTACCTCAAATTAAATATTCAGCACTATGACTCAGGGATTTTTATACTCAATATTATTAACTGGCAGCATGTTATTGTTAGCTGCCTGTTCTTCTGACGAGCATCAGCAGGCTGTGGAAAAAAAGCCGGCACCTATTGCGGTTGAACTTTCATCTCCAGTAGTTAGTGGGACAGGAAATATAGTTGCAAGCGGAAAAGTTGAAGCCATACAAACTGCTTACATAAGTACCCGTTTGATGGGTGTCATTACCAGTTTGCCTGTAAAATTGGGAGATCGTGTTCAGAAGGGTCAGGTTCTGGCGGTTATCAGCAGCGATGATTTGAAAGCAAAAAGGGCACAGACAGATGCGATGATTAGCGAAGCAGAAGCCAACTTGGAGAATGCTGCCCGTGACCTGGAAAGATTTACTGTTTTACATCAAAAACAAAGTGCTTCCGCCAAAGAGCTTGAAAATATCACCCTGCAATATAATGCTGCAAGGGCAAGAGCAGAAGCAGCGCGCCAGATGAAAAACGAAGTAACAGCCTTGATGGGATACGCCACATTAAAAGCACCATTTTCTGGAATAGTAACACAAAAAAATGCAGAGGCAGGTTCAATGGCAAGTCCGGGTATGCCATTGCTTGCTATTGAACAGGGATCAGCAATGCAGATTGTTGCAGCTATTCCGGAATCTGAAATCAAACGGGTTGAAAAGGGCGCGACGGCAAGGATTGAAATCAAATCCAGTGACAAAATTTTTTCGGGTAAAATATCCGAAATAAACCCTTCCTCTCAGTTTACAGGCGGGCAGTATCTGGTCAAAATCAGTATACCTGAAGGGGAACAAAAAGGTGTTTATTCAGGAATGTATGTGAATGTGAATATTCCGCTGAAGACTTCAGATGCAGGTAAAACCGGGGCTATACTGGTGCCTAAATCCAGCTTGGTTGAACGGGATCAGCTTTATGGTATTTATACCATCAGTAATAATAGTACGGCCTTATTGCGCCAGGTGCGGTTAGGGAAAACGGTTGGGGATCAGGTAGAAATAATATCAGGATTGGGAAGTGAAGAAACTTTTATTCTGAAAGCAGATGGGAAATTATATAACGGAGCTCCGGTAAAAAAACAATAAGCAGGGAAATTATCCAAACTACAAATTCAACGTATGAAAGAAGGAATTTCAGGAAGGATAGCCAATGCGTTTATCACTTCCAAACTGACCATACTTCTAATGATAGCATTTCTGCTGATCGGCGCTTACAGTACAATGTTGATGCCGAGAGAGGAGGAGCCTCAGATACAGGTTCCATTAGCAGATATTTATGTTGCCTTTCCGGGAGCTTCTCCAAAGGAAATAGAAACCAAAATTGCAGCACCACTTGAAAAAATTGTTTCCAACGTAAAAGGAGTTGAATATGTATACTCCACTTCCATGAACGGGCAGGCTATGCTGATTGTTCAGTTTTATGTTGGTGAAGATATTGAGCGATCTCTGGTTAAGCTGTATAGTGAGATTATGAAGAATATGGATCAGATGCCACAGGGTGTAAGCTTACCACTTATTAAAACCAGGGCGATTGATGATGTTCCTGTACTTGGGCTGACAATCTGGAGTGAACGCTACAATGATTATGACCTGAAGCAGTTGGGAGAGGTAATTACCGGAGAAATTAAAAAAATTCCGGATGTCGCCACAGTGAATATTATTGGTGGCAGAAGCAGGGAGATTCGAGTGGTTTTGGACAAAGACAGGATGGCAGAAAACAAAGTGGATTTTCTGAGCATCAGCAGGCTGATGCAGGGAAGTAACCTGGAACTGCAGGCTGGCAGTTTGTTGCAGGCAGATACATCGTTTTCAATTCAGACAGGCAACTTTCTGTATACAGCCGAAGAAGTGGGAAATTTGGTGGTAGGGTTGAATCAGCAGCAACCCGTTTATCTAAGACAGGTTGCAAAAATTGAGGATGGCCCTCAGGTTGCCAATCAATATGTTTATTTCGGTTATGGGAGAGCAGATACTACAAAACAAAATTTTGGCAGCGAGTATAATGCCGTAACACTTTCCATAGCAAAAAAGAAAGGTGCAGACGCGATGAAGCTGAGTGAGCAGATCCTTGAAAAAGCCAATCATCTGAAGAAAGATCTGATACCGGCAGAAGTACAGGTATCTACAACCCGGAACTTCGGTGAAACAGCATCTGAAAAAGTGGGAGAATTGCTCCTCCATCTTTTTGTGGCAATTGTGGTGGTTACATTGTTTGTGATGCTTGCAATGGGATGGCGTGGGGGCCTGGTTGTGTTTTTATCTGTTCCAGTAACGTTTGCGCTTACTTTATTCAGCTATTATTTTATGGATTATACACTAAATCGCATAACCTTGTTTGCATTAGTGTTTATTACCGGTATTGTAGTAGATGATTCCATCATTATTGCGGAAAACATGCACCGGCATTTCAAAATGAAGCGATTGCCGTTTCACCAGGCAGCTATTTATGCTATCAATGAGGTGGGAAACCCGACCATTCTTGCAACGTTTACAGTTATAGCAGCAGTGTTGCCTATGGCATTTGTTTCCGGTATGATGGGACCCTATATGAGTCCAATGCCCATCGGGGCATCTATTGCAATGTTATTGTCTTTGATCGTTGCCCTTACATTAACACCCTACCTTGGATATATTTTCCTGCGGGAGAAAGAAAAGCACGGGAAGTCGCATCAGCACAAGGAAATGGAAGCAACCGGTATTTACAGGATATACAGAAAGGCTATTGAACCGATGCTGGAATCTAAATGGAAGCGCTGGACCTTTGTAGGAGGAATTGTTGTCATTTTGTTAGGCTCCTTATTTATGTTCTATACCAGGGCTGTAGCAGTAAAAATGCTGCCATTTGACAATAAAAATGAATTCCAGGTAATAATTGATATGCCAGAGGGTACTACACTCGAAAAAACTGCCGCAGTAACCCGGGATATCGCAACTTATATTTCAGAACAGCCATTGGTAAAAAACTACCAGAACTATATCGGGACTGCCGGTCCTATTAGTTTTAATGGATTGGTTCGGCATTATGACCTTCGCAGAGGCGAAAACATAGCAGATATACAGGTTAACCTGGTGGATAAAAAGGATCGAAAGAAACAAAGTCATGATATAGTAAAAGAAATGCGGCCAGCTATTCAAAAGATTGCTGCTAAATACAATGCAAATGTGAAACTGGTAGAAGTGCCACCCGGTCCACCGGTTTTATCAACCATGGTTGCCGAAATATACGGACCGGATTATGAGCAACAGGTAAAAGTAGCTGAGCAGGTTCGTTTATTATTTGATTCCACAGCAGATGTTGTAGATGTTGACTGGATGGTGGAAGCAGATCAGCCGCAGTATAATTTTACTGTTGACAAGGAAAAAGCCGTACGAAATGGAATAGCTCCTGCCCAGGTATCAGCTACGATAGCAGCCGCCCTATCCGGCCAGCCTGCCGGTACCCTGCATCTTCCTTCTTCCTATAATCCTGTATCGATAGTGCTCCAGTTGGAAGACAAGGACAAGAGTGGCCTTGAAGAAATCAGGAATCTAGTTGTGTTGGGACAACAGGGGAATGTTATGAAAGTGGGAGATTTAGTGGATATAACCAAAGGAGTACGGGAGAAAAGTATTTATCGTAAAAACCAGAAGCGGGTGGTTTATGTGCTGGCTGATATGGCAGGCGAATTGGAGAGCCCCTTTTATGCAATGAACCGTATCTCGGAAAAGGTAAAAGAAATCCAGTTGCCTGCAGGGTATACCATCCAGGAAGAATATAGTAAACAACCTGAATTGGAAGATAATTTCAGTTTGAAATGGGATGGAGAATGGCAGATTACCTACGAGGTATTCAGAGACCTTGGTGCTGCATTTGTAATCGTAATAATTCTTATTTACATGCTGATTGTAGGCTGGTTTCAAAATTTTACAGTACCCATTGTAATGCTTGCAGCCATTCCACTATCCCTGGTGGGAATCGTAATCGGCCACTGGATGATGGGAGCTTATTTTAGCGCGACTTCCATGATTGGATTTATTGCACTGGCCGGTGTTATGGTGCGTAACTCCGTACTGCTTATAGATTTTATTAATATCCGGTTGAAAGAGGGTATTCCGCTAAAGCAATCCATTATTGAAGCAGGAGCTGTACGTACTACCCCTATACTATTAACAGCAGGTGCTGTTGTACTGGGTGCAGTGGTAATTCTTTTTGATCCAATATTTCAGGGCCTGGCGATATCCCTGATGGGAGGTACTATTACTTCCACCTTCCTTACTTTATTGGTAGTGCCTTTGATATATTGGAGAATGATGAGGAAAAAATTTAAATGATTTTATCATGAAACTTTTAATTGTTACCTGTCTGAAAGAAAACCAGAAGGATGTTTCATCTATCTTCAGGGAAGCAGGAATTCGAGTGTTTAGTGTAACCGAGACCGTTGGATTCAAAGACGGACATCAACCGGATTTGATGGAAAGCTGGTTTAGCAGTGGGGAAGAACAATATGATTCCCTGTTTCTTTTCAGTTTCACTGGTGAGCGGGAGGCGGATAAAGCGATGCAATTGGTTCGGGAGTACAACCAGCTTACCAGCACTCAATTTCCCCTTCGGGCGTTTCAATTAGCTGTAGAACAATCCAGTCATTCTTTATAAAGAATCGAATAAGTATTGTTATTTTGGATGCGTGAAACGAATTATTTACGCAACTCGACTTACCTGGATTGGCTTGATTTTTTTGGGGTTAATATCCTGCACTGGCACAAAAAAAGTGGCTGATCCGAACATATCGGTATTTAAGGTGACAGATTACCAGGTTTTAGCTAATTGGGCGGCGCTCCCTCAACATGAAGACCCATCAGACGAGGTGCCGGCACCTTTATCAGGTATTTATATTAAGGACAGTTCGGTAGATGTATTTTTCATTCATCCGACTACTTATACGGGAAAGTTGAACGGACGATGGATGGCCGACCTGAATGATGAAAAACTGAATACCAAAACGGATGAATCAAGCATTCGTTACCAGGCGAGTGTGTTTAATGAGTTCAATGTGTATGCGCCACGATACCAGCAGGCACATATACAAAGCTTTTATACTGAGGAAAAGCAAAGAGGAGAAGCTGCGCAGAAAGCAGCCTATAAAGATGTTCGGTCAGCATTTCTCTATTACCTCGAAAACTGGAACAATGGGAAGCCCATCATACTGGCTGCTCATAGCCAGGGGGCCCTCCATGCAAAATACCTGCTGAGAGAATTTTTTGAAGGCAAGCCGTTGCAGGAAAAGCTGGTGGCAGCCTATATCATCGGACTCCAGGTGGAACCAGGATTTTTTTCACAATTACCCTTATGCGAAGATTCACTTCAAACAGGTTGTTACCTGGGATGGCGTACGTTTCGTCGCGATTTTGAGCCGGATTATGATTCATCTTTTCGAAAGTCTGTTGTGGTGAACCCCCTTAACTGGAAGGCAGATACAAGTTATGCACCTGTTCAACTGCACAAAGGAGCCATTCTGCGTAATTTCAATAAGGTCTATTACAAGGTAAGTGATGCACAGGTACATGAGGATCTGCTATGGATCAGTCGCCCTAAATTTCCCGGGAGCAGACTCTATAAATCCAGGAATTATCATATTGGAGACATCAACCTGTTTTACCTGAATATCCGGGAAAATTTAAGGGCAAGGGTGCGGGCGTTTAAAAATAAAAATACAGAAGGCTGATTGCTTACCGATGGTTCATAAGTGAGATTTTCAATTTTTCTATGGTTGCGGGATCATCTGCCAAACACTGCACCGGTACTCCATTTATGACTAGCTCATCCATCAGATCAACAATGTTTTTATACGAAGCTGATTTGTCCGGATAAACCAGCACCGTAAAATCTTTTACCTTATCCATCGCCGTTAGCTGCTTTCTTTTTTCACGAAGCAGATCACCAATTCCACCGGCCGGCTGAAAACCCGTTTTACCAAACAGACCATTCTGAAGCGCTTCTGTTAATTGTCCATGAAAATAGTAGATCTCATTATTATCAGTTGGTATCAGAGTTAGTGTTGTGCTGTTAGCAACATTGGTAGGGGGACCAGCAGCAGGTAATTTAAGACCCATTGCAGTAGGTTTGGAAAGCGCAGTGGTGAAAATGAAAAAAGTAATCAAAAGAAAACCAAGATCAACCATCGGAGTTAAGTCAACCCGCGTTGATAATTTTTTACTTCGGGCAACACCTGCCCGCTTGCTGTTTTGCACAGCGTTGGTTTGCATTTCAGCCATATGATGTGGTTTCTACTGGGATGCTATAACGATTGGAATCCATAAAAAAATTCAGCCTTCTTCCGGGAAGCAGAAGAAGGCTGAATAGTCAACTATAGATGGTTCTAATAAATCAGAACTCCGCAGTTTTGGGTGCTCTTGGAAAGGCAATCACATCCCGGATGTTTCCCATGCCGGTAACAAACTGAACCATGCGTTCAAATCCTAAACCAAATCCTGCATGCGGAACCGTACCGAAGCGACGGGTATCCAGGTACCACCACAATTCTTCTGCCGGAATATTCATTTCCTTCATGCGGGCTTCTAATACAGATAAGCGCTCTTCCCGCTGGCTGCCACCAACAATTTCTCCGATACCAGGAGCCAGGATATCCATCGCAGCTACTGTTTTATTATCATCATTCAGGCGCATGTAAAATGCCTTGAATTCTTTGGGATAGTTGGTAACGATCACCGGTTTTTTAAAATGCTTCTCTACGAGGTAACGCTCATGCTCACTTTGCATATCAACGCCCCATTTTACTTCGTATTGGAATTTTTTCTTCTTATACGGCGTTGACTGCAAAAGAATATCGATTGCTTCGGTATAGGTAATTCTTTCGAAATCATTGTTGACAACAAATTCCAGTTTCTCCACCAGTCCCATTTCACTGCGTTTGTCTGCCGGCAATTGTTTTTCCTCTTCAGCAAGACGGGAAGCTAAAAATTCAATATCCTCTTTGTTATGCTCCATTGCATACCGGATGATATACTTGATGAATGCCTCTGCGAGGTTCATGTTATCTTCCAGATCACAGAAAGCCATTTCCGGTTCTATCATCCAGAATTCAGCCAGGTGCCGGGTAGTATTGGAGTTTTCTGCCCGGAAGGTCGGACCAAAAGTATAAATCTCACCCAGCGCAGTTGCACCCAGTTCTCCCTCCAATTGACCGCTTACCGTTAAGTTGGTGCTGCGACCAAAAAAATCTTCTTTGAAGTTGATGCTGCCATCTTCATTGCGGGGAGGGTTATCAAAAGGCAGGGTTGTAACCCGGAACATTTCACCTGCACCTTCCGCATCCGATGCAGTAACAATGGGCGTATGCAGGTATAAAAATCCGCGTTCATGGAAAAATTTATGCACCGCAAAAGCCAGGCTGTGGCGAATCCGGAAAACTGAAGCAAAGGTGTTGGTTCTGAATCGCAGGTGTGCGATATCACGCAGAAATTCAAGGCTATGCTTTTTCGGCTGTAGAGGATATTTCTCAGGATCGGAATCTCCCAGGATTTCAATGCTGTCAGCCTTTACTTCCAGCTTCTGGCCTTTTCCAAGTGAAGGAATTACCACACCACGGATCTTCAGCGCTGCACTGGTTGTAATACGCTTTAGCAGGGCCTCATCGAACTTGCCCAGTTCAACAACTACCTGCAGATTGGTATTCGTGGAGCCATCATTCAGCGCGATAAACTGATTATTGCGAAAAGTACGTACCCATCCCATTACCGTAACTTCCTGCTGTGCCGGTTCCCAGGTCAGCAGCTGGCTGATTTTTACACGATTGTTGAACATATTCACATATTTAAGGTCGGCAAAGATACGCCGAATCAGTGTTTGGCGATAGGTAAGAGCCTGTTGGAGGCACTGAATTTCAATGACTGACGAAAAAAACGACCATATTTTTTTTGATTCTGCCCTTTTTAGCATAAAATTGCAGACGGAAACAAGCTGATTAGTTCTTCTCCAGCTCACCAACTTCTCACTTGTAGTACGCCCAACCAATCATCAATTTTCGATTTTTTCAACAAGTAAGTAAGGCTGATTGAAATCTCACAAAACGCACAAGTCTTAGTATGTATGACATTCTGCAACTGAACGACATGCTCGTTCCGGAGTTGCTCGATATTGCAGAGCAACTCAAAATACCCAATGCGAAAAAACTTGACAAACAGGAATTAATTTACAAGATTCTCGACAGGCAAGCAGTTATGGCCAGTGAAAACAAAGGCGCTGAATCGTCTGATAAAGGAAAGCGTAAACGCATTGTAAAAGCTACTACCGGTAATTCTACCGAAGAAGCAATCGTAGAATCGGAGCCTGAAAAGCCCCGGAAAGCCGATGCCCGCAAGCCCATAGCTAAAAAAGAAGAGGCTCCCGCCCGTGCTGAAGAGCAGAAAGAAGCAGCAGGTGGCACGCAGGATAAGCAGGCCGTGAAACGGGGTAGAAAAAAGCAGGAAGACAAACAGCCTGCTCCGCAGTTAGATCTTCCGCAAGAAGTGTTGAATGAATCTCAGCCTGCTGATGAAGAGCTTACTACAAGCGTAATAAATGAACCAGTAGCTGAACCTGCCCAAGCTCCGGTTCAGACGGGTCCGGCCCAGGCCCCACCAGCTCCTCGTCAACAACCAACTTACCAGCAACAACCCAGAAGAGAACAGCGTGATATCTTCAATATTGAATTCGATGGTATCATTCCCGCTGAAGGTGTTCTGGAAATGATGCCGGACGGATATGGTTTCCTGCGCAGCAGTGATTACAACTATCTCTCTTCTCCTGATGATGTATATGTATCTCCCTCCCAGATAAAATTATTCGGATTAAAAACCGGGGATACTGTTAATGGATCGGTTCGTCCTCCCAAAGAAGGGGAAAAATATTTTGCCCTGCTGAAGGTGGATACCATCAATGGTCGCTCACCGGAAGATGTGCGCGACCGGGTTCCTTTTGATTACCTGACTCCCCTTTTCCCATTCGAAAAACTGAACCTATTCACTGAGCCCAATGGTTACAGCACCCGGATCATCGATCTGTTTGCTCCGATTGGTAAAGGTCAGCGCGGACTCATCGTAGCACAGCCCAAAACCGGTAAAACAGTTTTGCTGAAGGAAGTTGCCAATGCAATTTCTGCCAACCATCCGGAATGTTACCTGATGGTGGTATTGATTGATGAGCGTCCGGAAGAAGTTACCGATATGGAACGCAGTGTAAAAGCAGAAGTGATTGCCTCCACCTTTGATGAACCTGCTGAAAAACACGTAAAGGTTTCAACAATGGCACTTCAAAAGGCCAAGCGCCTGGTTGAATGTGGACATGATGTGGTGATCCTGCTCGACTCTATTACCCGTTTGGCACGTGCTCACAATACCGTAGCACCTTCCTCCGGTAAGGTACTCAGTGGTGGTGTGGAAGCCAATGCAATGCAAAAACCCAAGCAGTTCTTTGGTGCCGCGCGTAAAATTGAAAATGGCGGATCGCTGACCATTCTTGCAACTGCACTTATCGATACCGGCTCCAAAATGGATGAAGTAATCTTTGAAGAATTCAAAGGAACCGGTAATATGGAATTGCAGCTGGATCGCCGTTTGGCCAATCGCAGAGTGTACCCGGCTATTGACCTGGTATCCTCTTCAACCCGCCGGGATGATCTGTTGCTCGACCGCGATGTGCTGCAGCGCATGAACCTGCTTCGTTTGTACCTCAACGATATGAATACAGAAGAAGCTATGTCTGAGTTGCTGAAGCGTATGCGCGGAACAAAAAGCAATGAAGAATTTCTTGCCAGCATGAATGGGTAAACACCATGGCGGTTCAATCCATTGAACTTTCCAACTTCCTCGAGCTGTCTGCCAGGTTTCCTGTACTGGATGTTCGCAGTCCGGGTGAATATGCCCATGCGCATATCCCAGGTGCCTTTTCCTTGCCGTTATTTACGGATGAAGAACGCGCCCAGGTAGGTACTGCTTACAAGCAGCAAAGCCGGGAACAGGCCATCAAAATCGGCCTGGATTTTTTCGGCCCGAAAATGCGCGCAATGGTGGAACAGGTTGAGGCATTAAAGTCCGATACCGTTCTGGTTCATTGCTGGAGAGGAGGCATGCGTTCAGCTGGAGTAGCCTGGTTACTGGATCTCTATGGATTCAGGGTATTCACGCTGCAGGGAGGATATAAATCCTATCGCCAATATATTGCTGAAAGCTTTCAGCTCCCCGCCAGCATCAAAATTCTGGCAGGGTATACCGGTAGCGCTAAAACGGCTGTGCTGGAGAAATTGCAGCGCTTAGGCGAACCCGTTATCAACCTGGAAAAACTGGCGAATCATAAAGGATCAGCTTTCGGACATATAGGACTTCCCACTCAACCCAGCCAGGAAATGTTTGAAAACTTGTTGGGTACTGCTATTCGGTCCATCGGCAGTTCCACCTGCTGGCTGGAAGATGAAAGCTGGCGGATCGGATCCGTGTTAATTCCTCAGCCCTACTATCAACAAATGCGTATGGCTCCCTGTTATTTTGTTGATATTCCATTTGAAGAGCGACTGAATTATATTATGCTGGACTATGGAACTGCTACTAAAGAGGAGCTGATCCAGGCCGTACTTAAGATCCAGAAACGACTGGGTGGATTGGAAACTAAAACAGCCATAGGTTTCCTGGTAGAAAATAATATAAAAGAAGCATTCCGGATCCTGCTTCAGTATTACGATAAATTTTACCGTAAGGGATTGTTGAGTCGTCCTGCTGATGCACCACCCATAATAAATTTGGAAGCTGCAAAAGCAGACCCGGACAGAATTACACAATTACTATTAACCAATCAGTAAAGCATCATGAATTTGTCGGATTATGCATTAACAGCCTACTCTCACGGAGGCGGTTGCGGTTGTAAGATTGCTCCCAGTGTTTTGGACACCATTCTTCACCAGGCCAGACCTGCTCAGCCAAACGCCAACCTGTTGGTGGGAAACCAGAGCAGGGATGATGCAGCTGTTTACAATCTTGGCAATGGCCAGGCATTGATTTCTACTACCGATTTTTTCATGCCGATTGTAGATGATGCGGTTGACTTTGGTAAAATTGCCTCTGCCAATGCTATCAGTGATGTATATGCGATGGGAGGAAAACCGGTACTGGCTATAGCTATTCTGGGTTGGCCGGTTGAAAAGCTACCCGCCGAATTGGCAAATAAAGTGCTGGAAGGCGCGAGAGCAATCTGTGAAGAGGCAGGAATTCCATTGGCAGGTGGACATAGTATTGATTCACCGGAGCCTATATTCGGACTGGCAGTAAACGGCCTGGTCAATATTCAAAATCTCAAGCAGAATAATACTGGCAAACCCGGCGATTTATTGTTTTTAACCAAATCTATCGGAACAGGTATCCTGTCCACTGCGCAGAAAAGAAAGAAACTCTCCCCGGTACATTATGCAGGATTATTGAATCAGCTCATCCAGTTGAATAAAGTGGGCGCTGCACTGGGAGATCTGGAGGGTGTTCATGCAATGACCGATGTTACCGGTTTCGGATTACTCGGTCACTTAATTGAAGTGGCTGAAGGAGCCGGACTATCTGCTGAAATCCGTCTGAAGGATATCCCCTTACTGGATGGAACCACCTTCTACCTGGAGCAGGGCATTCAGCCGGGAGCAACCAAACGAAATGCCGCAAGCTATTACCATAAAGTGAAAAACTCAACCGGACATCCGGATGATTATATAACCGGGTTATTGGCAGATCCTCAAACCAATGGAGGGTTATTAATTGCTGCTGCTCCGGATGAGAAAAGCCGGGTTCAGGATATGTTGGCACAATATGGCCTGGGTAACTACCTCGAACCAATCGGGATGCTTACAGAAGCTGGTGAGAAGCGCGTGAACCTGATCTGATCAGGCTACCAGTTTATCAATGGCTGCTGCCAGTTTGCGATCCTTATCGGTAATGATATTGCCTGCATCGTGCGTATTTAGCCAGATCTCCACAGTATTCCAGACATTGCTCCACCTGGGATGATGGTTCATGGATTCAGCGAGCAGGGCAACCCGGGTCATGAAAGCAAAGGCTTCAGAAAAATCGGCGAAACTGAATTTTTGGTAGAGGGTGTTGTCTTTTTCCTGCCACATAACCGAGATTTTTTGTTGCTGAAAGTTACAGATTCCTGACTGTACAGGATATGTTGGAACGGAAGCCGGCAAACCGGATTTCTTTGACCGGCCGGAAACCTACTTTCTCCTGGGAAACTATAGCAGCCTTGTTGATGGAGCGGATGATTGTCACCATTTTTGATTTACCAGCTTCTCTTGCAAGGTTCATCAGCGTTTGGGCTGCAAAACCATGAAATCCTCTTCCGCGATGTTCCGGATGACAGTATCCATCATAGAGATAAGCCTCATTAGTACCAAGGGAGAGACTATGACAATTATCAAAGTATTCCGGCATTTCAATTCTTTCAAAATTGAGCCAGAAATAATATACCAGTTCTGAAGTTCCTTCTTTGAAAATACCCAAGCCGAAGTAACCGGGTTTTGTTAAGCGCGACTTAAATATGGATACTTGTTCGGCACTGACCCAGGGGGCATTCAGGTTATTCAGTAGCTCGCCCGACAATTCTTTATAAAAATAACCGGCTGCTAATGGCTTAACCAGTTCAAACTGGACCAACTCTTTTTCAAACAGCGTATAGGTGTCTCTGTAATAACCAAACTTCTCTACTACTTTGGTGAAACCAAGGTTGAGTACGTTGAAGAATCCGTATTGCTTTAAGGCACTCTTGAGTTGGCTGATGATGGCCATATTAAAATATCAGGTGTTCTTTGTGTTTTATTTTTTCATTGGTTAGTTCCACCACCAGTTGAACACCGGATATGGTCCGGATGCCCTGCTGTATGTCTGCAATCAGTTGAGAAGGCACTTCATCTCCTTTGATCAGCCAGAGAAAATCAAGATGCCTGAACTCCGGCAGCAAGTATTCTCCATCGTGCTGATTTTTGTAGATGTAATGATTTCGATAGAATTGAGGTTCCTTGTGTTCGTAAACCGGAAAATAATAGTTCCGGTTTTTTTTATTCAGCTGGATCTCCAGCCCGATATTGATCCTGAAATTAAAATGAAATTGACGGTTGAGTTGCCAGCAAAACTGATAATCTCTGACTGGTGCTACTATACCGAGTAAATGGGCGTCACCGAAAAAATCTTCGGTCATTTCGGCAACATCCAGCTTTAATTTCATGTGTAATGTATTAAAATTCTACAGATGCTGAATATTCTGTTGAGTCTCGTTGGTAGATTATTGTTGTTTTATCTCCTTTCTTGAAACTTCCCAGCGCTTTCATATACTGTTCCATAGAGGCAATCGTGATATCTCCCAATTTGGTGATGATATCGCCAGCTTTGATACCTGCTTTCTGTGCCGGCCGGCCATCGGTTACACCATCCACCTTAACACCATTTCCGCTGAAGGCATAATCAGGCATGATACCAAGGCTAACAGTAAATCTTGTTGAAGTGCCCATCTGCTGCTCTCTTGTTTTCGTAAACGCGAGCTTGGGTTGATCCCCGGTAGCCTGAATCAGATTGCGGATCAGTTGAATGATTCTTAGCTGACCCGTATAGTTGATTTTATCCGCATCATCAGAAGGTTTATGGTAGTCGGTGTGTAATCCTGTAAAGAAAAACAGAACCGGAATATCCTTTCTGTAAAAGGATGAATGATCACTGGGACCGGTTCCGCTGCTGTCGAATTTAATGTTCAGGTAACGGTTATCACTAATCGAGGTGAAAGTATTTCCCCAGGTTGGAGAAGTTCCGTATCCGCCAACTGTCAGCGTTTTACTGCTGTCATTCAGGCGGCCTACCATATCCATATTCACCATATAATTGATGCTGGTAAGCGGAATAGTGGCATTCTCTGTAAAATACTTCGATCCAAACAAGCCCAGCTCTTCAGCGGAAAACGCAATGAACAGGTAATTGAACGAATTTTTCTTTTCTTTTTTCAGCATCCGGGCCAGTTCAATCAGGGCAGCGGTGCCACTGGCATTATCATCAGCTCCATTGTGCAGGCCGGGGTTTTCCTGGCGAAGCATCGAATTGCCATCTTCTCCATAACCGAGGTGATCAAAGTGAGCCCCGATTACCACGGTATGCGCAGCCCCATTATCCATAAATCCAACTACGTTGCGGCCTGTTCGCTCCAGTTTGGTGAAACCGGTTTTGAGTTTGATTTCCAGCATATCGGTTTCATCGTGAAGGAATTTGTCAGACTCTGTTTTATTCAGGAAGAATACAGGGATGGGCAACTCATCGCCACGTTGTTTAGGCTGATATTTCATTTCCGGATCATTGTAAACAATGAGCGCGGTAGCCCCGTTTCCTGCAGCCTGTTTGACTTTTGCCAGCAGGGCTGCTTCCCGGTCGAAGTGGGGATTTGATTTATTGGCTTCCAGTTCAGCTCCAAAATCCAGAAACCAGGGAACTCCGGCTTCTTTCAGTGCGATGGAAGGCATTGCTTCCAGCATTCGCTCCGGAGAAAGCGGATGAGGGAAATAATTCTTTTTGTTGATTTCATTGCCATTGATAAACAGGTAGGAAGCCTGGCTGTAATCCTTGCCGTCATAAATGGGAAACTCCTGGAACCAATTCCCCTGGCTTCCCTTGGGTGTAAGCCCGATGCTGGTGAACTGTTTTTTGATATAATCAGCCGCGAGTTGTTCTCCTTTTGAGCCAGCTCTTCTACCCTCCAGGCGGTCATCTGCCAGGAAATACACATGCTCTTTCAATTGAGCCACCACTACTTTTTCGGCTTTTTTCAGTCGTTGGCTAAAGGCAGGAAGGGTGCTGATCAGGCCTGCAGTCAGCAGCATTCGGGGAAACCAGTTCATATCAATTCAGTCTTTAATGCACAAAGTTATCTATGCCAGTGCGAATACCGTGCCGTAAAAGGGAATATTTAATATGGATATCTGATCTAGTTTCCGTTACTTTTGCAGATTGGCCTGTTCGCAAGCAGGTAACTTAAAAAACGATGAATGGCTTTACCGCACCTTATCAAATATGTTTATACGAATGGTACTGATGAAGTGATCCGCAGAGGAAAAAAGATTCATGCCATCGGATATGTGGAGCTTGTTGAATATGATGAATTGCTGGGTTCCGTTACATTTCGCGTAAAAGATGATAGCTACAGTACTTTCTATAAAGTATATGTTCAAAAATTTGCTGATCCGAAAGCACTTTCCGTACGATGCAGTTGTCCTTATAACCTGGGCGATATCTGCAGGCACGAAGCAGCCGCCCTGATTCAATTGCAGGAACTGCTCGATAAAAACCTGCTTCAGGCTGAAGAAGTAGAATACGACCAGCGGCATACGGTCATCAAGATGAAAAATATTGATCTGAAAACGATCAAACTCCTGAGTGGCCCGGAAACCTACACCGCTGCTGAACAATACCTGCGAACCAATAAGGCCAATATTGAATCAGCAGCAGATGAAGTGGTGAAAGCTACCGTGGACCTGGATGGCACTACCTACAAAGTTGTAATCCGCAAAAATGAAGAGCGGAATTTTGATACCAGTTGTGATTATGTAGATACCAAACATCCTCTTTGCCTTCCCAAAGTGATTGTTTTCCTTCAGTTGCTGAATGCCTATGGTCCCAATTACTTCGACTCCATACGCAACTGGGATAAAGAAAAAAATAAACTGCTCGAAGCCTACGGCTACAGTCTGAATGATGATTTGAAGGGCAAATTCGAATTCGCCTATAAAGAAGGCAAACCTTTCTTACGTGTACTGGATATTTCCATTAAGCGGATCAATCCTTTGCAGACAGGGCTTCGCCCCAAACCACAGGAACAGGTGGTGCCGGCAGCTGAAGTATCAGCTATTGAAACAGAAGAGGTTGAACCAGGCGCTGCCATGCGGATTGGAGTAGTTATCAACCTGCACCAGAAAGCCTATCCTGGTTTCAGTGTTGATGCCATACAGGGAGAAACTGAAGAATCACAGCAGCGTTTCCTTGGAAAAGTTGAGAAACTGGATCTTTCCAAATATGTAAACCTGGAATTGTATCCGGAAGCAGATCGCCCCTTGATTCCGGCACTGCGCAGAATGCAGGAATCCGAACTAACGAAGTACCTTAACCGAAACTCACCCTTTAGCGGTATCTGGGAAAATATCATTCATCACGAAAGTGAAGAATTGCCTGCAGAAACCAAACACCTGGTGGTGGAGTACCTGCAGCCCAAGTTGCGAAAGCTGGTGAACGATGTTGCAGATAGCCCCTTTGTTTACCTCCTGCCTTCCGGCAAAACCTTCAAAACGGAAAGCCTGTTATCAATCGGGATTGTTACCGAGCCGTTGGTGCCCTATTTCAAGGTTCAGTTGAAAAACCGTCAGTATGAACTGAGTTGCTGGGTAAAGATCAATGGAGCGGAATTAAAACTCACGGATAATAAAATCAACAGCAACCTGTTGTTCCTTCACAACGATCATATTTACACCTGGCGCAGTGAAGAGGATGTAAATGTGGTGGAGACCTTCATGCCGAAAGGAACCATCACGATTGCCAAATCCGTATGGCCCGTGCAATTGAAACAGATGGTGCTGCCACTGGCCAAACAATACCATGTCGAGTTTGATCCTTCCCTGATTTCTTCCTATAAAGATGGAGATCCTGAGCGTCGCCTGATGCTGCAGGAGAAGGGAGAGTACCTGGTGTTCCAGCCTATTTTCAGTTATAAGGGGTATGAAACCAAGCCCGGAGATAAGGATGAAATCGTGGTGCCGGATGGCGATAAGGTGATGATCGTACATCGTAACAAGGAAGTGGAGCAGCAGTTTCTTTCCAAGCTCGAAGCGCTTCACTCCAATTTTATTCGTCCGGATGGCTCCCAGAACCTGGTACTCAAAGGCGCCGATGTGTTGCGCAACAACTGGTTCTTCCTCTTCGTGGATGCCATGAATGAGATGAAAATTCCGGTGTATGGATTTGAAGCATTAAAGAATTTCCGGTTCAATACCGCCAAGCCACAGACCCGGATTCAGATCAGCAGCAATACCGATTGGTTTGATGCGAAAGTGGATATATTATTTGGCGATCAGAAAGTGACGGTGGCGGAAGTAAAGCGTGCACTCGCCAACAAGCAGCAATTTGTACAACTGGATGATGGTTCATTGGGTATTCTTCCTGAAGAATGGATCAAGCGCTATTCACTCCTGTTCAGAATAGGGGAAGGCAAGGCCCAGAACCTGCGGTTGTCGAAATACCACATGAGTGTGATCGACGAATTATACAATGAGCGGAATGAGGAGGAACTGTTTGTACAGTTGGAAGAAAAATACGATCGCCTGCGTGGGTTCAAAAGCATCCGCGAAGTGGATCCGCCTGCGCACCTGGAACCAATTCTACGCCCCTACCAGGCATTTGGTTTCCAATGGTTGAATTACCTGAGTGAAGTGAACTGGGGTGGCATCCTGGCGGATGATATGGGTTTGGGTAAAACCATCCAGGCCCTGAGTTTTTTACAACATTACCGCGATACGCATCACCGTCTGAAAGCACTGGTTGTTTGTCCGACTACCCTGATGTTCAACTGGGAAAACGAGATCAAAAAATTCACTCCAACGCTGACCTATCACATTCATCATGGCGGAGAGCGTACGCGGAACAAGGCCTTGCTGGAAAACAAGAATGTGATCATCACTACCTATGGCACTCTGCGCAGCGATATCAAAATGCTGGTAGACATGGAGTTTGATGCGGTAGTACTGGATGAATCCCAGGCAATCAAGAACCCATCCAGCAAGGTGACAAAAGCAGCCTCTCTGTTGAGGGCCCGTCATCGGTTGTGCATGAGCGGTACTCCCTTGCAGAATAATACATTTGATATATATGCCCAGATGAACTTCCTGAATCCGGGCATGCTGGGCAGCATGGAATTTTTCCGCCAGGAGTTTGCTATCCCGATTGATAAGTTTGGGGAGCAGGACCGGAAAGACCACCTGCGCAAAATTCTTTTTCCTTTTATCCTGCGCAGAACCAAGGAGCAGGTAGCCAAAGATCTTCCGGAAAAAACCGAAACCATACTCTGGTGTGAAATGGAAGATGAACAAAGGCGGATTTATGATGCGTACCGGAATGATTTCCGCGATAAGATCCTGGGTACGATTGAGTCGCAGGGTATGCAGAAATCGCAGCTGACCATCCTGCAGGGATTGATGAAACTCCGTCAGATCTGTGATTCGCCGGCAATTTTGAATGAGCAGGAGAAATTTGAGAATCATTCTATCAAGCTGGAAGAACTGGGTCGCGAGATCACGGAAAACATCAGTAACCACAAGGCACTGGTCTTCTCTCAGTTCCTGGGAATGCTTGCATTGATCCGGCAGAAACTGAAGGAATTGGATGTGGATTATGAATATTTTGATGGAAGTACCTCTGCTATTGATAGGGAGAAAGCCATCCAGCGTTTCCAGAACGACGACAAATGCCGGATTTTCCTGATTTCTTTAAAAGCAGGTGGTGTGGGTCTGAACCTGACGGCTGCGGATTACGTATATATTGTCGATCCCTGGTGGAATCCGGCTGTGGAGCAACAGGCCATTGACCGGACGCACCGGATTGGTCAGACCAAGAACATATTTGCCTATCGCATGATCTGTAAGGATACCATTGAGGATAAGATCCTGCAATTGCAGGAGCGGAAAAGAGTACTGGCGCGTGATCTCATCGCCGATGATGAAGGATTCGTGAAGAATCTGACAAGGGAGGATGTGGAGTATCTGTTCTCATAGGAAGTGAAATGTGAAAGGTGAGACGTCAGATGTGAGACGTCAGATGTGAGATGTGAGATGTCAGACGTGAGACGAGGAATTCGGTTTTTTTTCTCACATCTGACGTCTGACGTCTCACAAAAAAAGCCCCGCTTTCCGCGGAGCTTTGCTTCGAATATGGGGGATGGGTTAGTAAAAAATTCAGAACCGGCGCGATCTGCGGGCATATCCCGGGCGGTGTTCGATGGGTGATTCACCTTTCAATAAAACACAAACCAGGTATCGGAAAAAATGTAAAATCTGCAGATTGTGGCGATAACTGTCCTTGTTGATCTTAATGGCGTGTGTACTGTAGTACATGGCTTTTCTATCCATAGGTCAATTGGTTTTGGGTGATTTATCACAAAAAAACGAATATGTTCCGAATTTATTGCATGTAACTCGGATTCATGTAATATGCAGGCTTTGATTCCTTAATTTAGCGGGCTCCTTATAAACTTATGGCAAAATCAATCTTTAAGAGAAGGTCTGAAACAGGTGCTGAGATGTCGTTCATTGACCACCTGGAAGCACTCCGGTGGCATATCATGCGGGCTTTGATGGCTATCCTAATCGGTGCAGTTGTTGTTTTTGTCAAAATGGATTTTTTCTTTGGAAAAGTAGTGATGGGGCCAGCCAATAAGGATTTCATTACCTATCGTGTGCTTTGCAAATTCAGTCACTGGGTTGGAATGGGGGATGCTATGTGTATGGACGAGATCAATCTTAAACTGATCAGTACCCAGATGAGCAGCCAGTTCATGATGAGTTTTACCATTGCTTTTGTAGGTGGATTTATTATTGCTTTTCCCTACGTATTCTGGGAGTTCTGGAAATTTATCCGGCCTGCCTTGACTGAAAAGGAGATTAAAAAAACAGGCGGTATGATCTTCTGGGTTTCCCTGCTGTTTTTCACCGGTGTTGCCTTTGGCTATTACCTGATTGCACCATACACAGTAAACTTTTTTGCATCCTATACCCTGAGCCCGATGATCGCCAATACCTTTACGGTAGCGGATTACATTGATAATATTGTTTCATTGGTAGTGGGTGCAGGCGTGTTATTTCAATTGCCTCTGGCTGTGTATTTTCTGGCGAAGATTGGCCTTGTTACGGCACAGTTTCTTAGAACCTATCGTAAATTCGCTGTAGTGGTAATTCTGATTCTTGCAGCGGTCATTACACCACCAGACGTATTGAGCCAATTGATTGTAACAGTGCCTTTGTGGTTTTTATATGAAATAAGCATCAGTATTGCGGCGCGGGTAAATAAGAAGGATGAGTTTTTGGTGAAGCCTACGGATGAGTGGAGTTGAGGCATGGACCAGGAGACAAAGGGAACAGGAGCCAAGGGAGACAAAGGGGACAAAGGAGACGTGAGGCGGGGAAGAAAGAAGACCGGAGGAAAGGAAGAAAGGAGAAGGGAGGAAGGGAGGATTCGCGAATAATTTAAACTGAACGTATATGACAGTTTTTGATAAATCTTTACCGGTTGCGATTGGATGTGATCATGCCGGCTATGAATACAAAGAAGCGATCAAAACATATCTGGAAAGCCAGGGCTTTACAGTGAAGGATTTTGGCACAACCACCCCGAATTCTGTTGACTATCCTGATTTCGCACACCCTACTGCCTCTTTTGTGGAGGAAGGAAAAGCTGCTTTTGGGGTATTGATTTGTGGTTCTGCCAATGGGGTTGCTATCACGGCAAATAAACACCAGCAGGTTAGAGCCGGGCTCTGTTGGGATAATGAAGTGGCGAAGCTGGTTCGCCGACACAATGATGCGAACATCATCTGTCTGCCTGCACGTTTTGTGGCCCTTGCCTATGCAATCCAGATGATTGAAACCTTTTACACCACTGCTTTTGAAGGAGGCCGTCATGGCAACCGGGTGAATAAAATTGCCTGCAGCTAGTCGATCTGCAGGTTCCTGATTTTCCAAAAAACCGTCATAAACGCCTGTTTATCGACGGTTTTTGCATATGGGGCGAAATGATTTTCCAACGCGAAAATCCGGGTGCATCTTTACATCAGCAAACGGGGTTAGCCCCTAAGCTCTAAACCAACCAATCCCTATTGAAGCCCCGCCCTGAACACGTAGTATCCTAATCCAACCCTTTGAAGAATCGAACCCAAACCTTGAAAACCTGAAATCTATCCATTGAAAAAAGCAAGTCCAGTCTTTTAAGCAAACCGTCCAATCCGATACCAGTGAAAACAATCACCAGTTGATGTATCGTCTCAAAGAACTTGTCCCGCTAGTCCAGCGGGACTTTTTTATGGTGAAAAGTGAAAGGTGAAAGGTGAAAGAAAGGTGAAACGTCAGACGTGAGACGTGAGAAGAATCCTCTTCCTCTTCCTCTCCTCCCTCCTCCATTCTCCTTTGCCTCCCTCTTCCTCTTCCATGTTCCGTCTCCCGTCTCCATTGTTTCTTCTTCCATGCCTCCTTTCCTACGGTGTTCCCGCTTATCTGCCTCCCTCCTCCTTTGTCTCCCGTTTCCTTTGTCTCCTGTTCCTTTGTCTCCCTTCAGGTGTTTCATCTTCGAATCTGGGACGAATCTGGGTTAGACCGGGGCTGAAGGATAAACGTAGGATAACAAAGGATGGCGAAGGATTAGGGAGGATCAAAGAGGATCAGCGCATTATTATTGTTCAAAAATATTCATAACTAATTGATTTATAAATTTTTGTAATTTTTTGGTTTGGCTCATCCTATCTGATAATTGGCTCATTTTCTTTAAAATTTGGCTCAAAAAGGCAATAATTGGCTCATTTTTACTGCTAATTGGCTCAATCTGCCAAAGAATCGGTTCATTATTGTGAATTCCATTCCCATTATCATTCCCATTTCTGACTTTCATCCAATCTTTTTCTTCCCTGCCTGCTTCCCTTTCTGGAGTTCAGTTTCTCATTTACCTGGTTTGCTATTCTTTCCTTTCTTGCCCCCTGTTTCCTCTTCCCTGCCTCCCTTCTCCTTTGTCTCCCTTCTCCTTTGTCTCCCGTCTCCTTTGTTTTCAGGTTCTGTTCTTCCTTTCCTCCGGAGTTCCTTCTTCCCTGCCTCCCGTCTCCTTTGTCTCCTTTCTCCATTCTCCTTTGTTCCCTCTTCCATTCTCCCTATATTGCCCCCTCAACAGTTTTAAGAAATGAGAAAAATCTTATTAGTACTGGGATTGTTCCCGGCGACGATTGGCTTCGCACAGAAAAAAGCCAACCCGCAGAAATATGCGGCTACCATTACGGAAGAGGATCTGAAAACACATTTGTACATCATTGCCGGACCAGAAATGGAAGGCCGTGAAACTGCTACTGAAGGTCAGCGGAAAGCTGCCGCCTACCTGGAAGAGCAGTTTAAAAAACTGGGGCTCCTGCCTGGAAACAATGGTTCCTACCAGATGAGTTTCCCCGTTTATAAAGACTCCCTGATTGGCGCCGCCATGAAAGTAAATGGGCAGGATTTCAGCCTTTACCAGGATTTTCAACCCAACCCTCGCATGACCAGAAACGGAGATTATTATTTCTCTGAGTTTGTGTTTGCTGGTCACGGACTGGTGGATGGAAGTCGCGATGACTACAATGGACTGAATGTTAAAGGCAAGGCAGTATTGATCCTCGACGGAGCTCCTGCTGATTATAAATCAGAACAGAAAGGCATGATGGCCCCCTCGGGTATGTTTGGAAAATACCAGAAAGCCGTTGAAAAAGGAGCTGCTGCAGTATTGATCGTTTCCAATGATTTTCCACGTAAAGTGGGTGCTGCCCCGGCCAATATGTATGTGAACCTGTATGCAGCCGAGCAAAATGCAGCACTCTATAATGTTTCCTCCAAAGTTGCTGAACAACTGATCGGTAGCGATTGGTCCGGCATTACCGCCAACGCAAAAAATACTGCATCTCCCGCCAAAGTTTACAAGGCTAACCTGATGCTCCAGATGAGCAAGAAAGTACAGTTTCTGGAAAGCACCAATGTGCTGGGGTATGTAGAGGGCAGCGATAAAAAAGATGAATGGCTGGTTGTTACCGCGCACTATGATCACCTTGGTAAAAGAGGCAATGTCATTTACTATGGTGCAGATGATGATGGTTCCGGAACAGTGGGTATCGTAGAAATGGCAGAGGCCTTCGCGAAAGCAAAAGCAGCTGGTCACGGTCCGCGCAGAAGCATCCTGTTCATGGCAGTTAGTGGTGAGGAAAAAGGACTTTGGGGTTCTGCCTGGTATGGTGATCATCCAGCCGTACCGTTGGAAAAAACTACCGCGAACCTGAATATTGACATGATCGGACGCGTGGATACCGAGCGGAAAACTGCTGACACCCTGAATTATGTGTATGTGGTGGGTGATGACAAACTAAGTACCGAATTGAAACCACTGAGCGAGGGAATGAATAAAAAATACAGCAAAATGGTGCTGGATTACAAGTTCAATGACCCCAATGACCGCAACCGGATTTATTTCCGCAGCGACCATTACAATTTTGCCCGCAAAGGTGTTCCTGTTATTTTCTATTACGATGGTATGTTACAGGCGGATTATCACAAACCAACCGATACCCCCGACAAGATCAATTATACCCTGCTGAAGAAAAGGGCACAGCTGGTATTTTATACTGCCTGGGAAATGGCCAATCGCGAGCAGATGATGAAACGCGACCTGGAGATTCCAACCATGACCCGGTAAAAATTTTTTTGGTGGATTTTAAACCTGGCGAACAATAGGCAGTCAATATATACGTAAATAGTATAATAACCACCTTAGAAAACATTCGCCATGAACACTAAAACCACCTTTAAAACAATTGTATTAGCTGCTGCGGTAGCCCTGTTTGCCGGAATTTCCAATGATGCTGCGGCTCAGTCGACCCGCAAAAAACTGGATCGTGCTGAAGATGTTGTGGACCGCCGGGAAGATGTTGCAGATCGTAAAGAAAATCGCCGTGATCGCAGAGAAGACCGACGTGATAAAAGAGAAGATGTACGCGATAAGCGGGAGGATGTCAGAGATGCCCGTCATGATGGAGGCGCCCTTGACAAACTGGAAGACCGCCGCGATAAGAAAGAAGATGTCCGCGACCGTCGGGAAGATGTAAGAGACCGCAAGGAAGATGTGCGGGATCGTAAAGAAAACCGCCGCGATCGCCGGGAAAACCGGAGAGACAGAAAGAATTAAAAAAACCGCTCGCAATTGCGAGCGGTTTTTTTTAGGTGAGACGTCAGACGTGAGATGTCAAAAGTGAGATGTGAGAAGGAGGTTTCTTCGTCTCACTTCTCACGTCTGACGTCTCACATTCCTAATATATACGCAAATATCAGCGGCGCTACTATCGTAGCATCACTTTCTACTATGAATTTAGGCGTGTCGATACCCAGTTTACCCCAGGTAATTTTTTCATTGGGAACTGCACCGGAATAGGATCCATAAGAGGTGGTGGAATCACTCACCTGGCAGAAATAGCTCCAGAAAGGAACATCATGCCATTCCAGGTCCTGGTACATCATAGGCACTACACAGATGGGGAAATCACCTGCAATACCACCACCCAACTGGAAAAAGCCTACACCCTTTCCTCCTGAATTGTGACGATACCAGTCGGCCAGCCATACCATGTATTCAATTCCACTTTTCATGGTGGAAGCCTTCACCTCATTTTTAATCACATAGGAAGCGAAGATGTTACCCATAGTGGAATCTTCCCAGCCACCTACAATAATGGGCAGATTTTTCTCCGCGGCAGCGATCATCCAGCTGTCTTTGGGATCAATCTCATAATCGTCCTTCATTACTCCGCTGTTCAGGAGTTTATACATGTATTCGTGCGGGAAATAGCGTTCACCGGCGGCATCGGCATCTTTCCAGAGTTTGGCAATATGATGCTGGATCTTACGGAAAGCTTCTTCCTCCGGAATGCAGGTATCAGTTACACGGTTTAATCCCTGCTCCAGCAAATCCCATTCCTGCTGCGGAGTCAGATCGCGGTAATTGGGAATTCTTCTATAGTGACTGTGTGCAACCAGGTTCATAATATCTTCTTCCAGGTTGGCACCGGTACAGGAGATGATGTGCACTTTATCCTGGCGGATCATTTCAGCCAGTGAAACACCCAGCTCTGCGGTACTCATCGCCCCCGCCAGGGTAATCATCATTTTTCCTCCATCCAGCAAATGCTGTTCATAACCTTTGGCAGCATCCACCAGGGCTGCTGCATTAAAATGCCGGTAATGATGCTGGATGAATTGAGAAACGGGACCTTTACTCATGTTTTCTAAAATTTATTCGAGGCCAAAGGTAAAATAAAAAACCCCACCTTATGGGGTGGGGCTGACTTTCCAACAAAACCTCAGAGAAAAAACCGTCCTGTTTACTTTCTTGTTTTGGAGAATGTTGTCCAACTGGCACTGTTCTCGCTTTTGAGAACCAGTTGATGGTCTGCATTTTCCAGGGTAATATAATAGGTTGTTACACCTTCATTGGCTACTTCGAAAAGGGTAGAGATCCAGTAGTTGGAATACTCTTCTTTAATTTCTGTCATCAGGGAAATAGGAAGCTGCGTAGAAAGAATGTTACGGTATACACCAACCAGGGTGCCTTCATCATCGAGGTAGGCAAATAATACCTGGCCATTCATCGTGAACTGAACTTTGTTCAGGTTGTTTACGCGGCTCCAGCTTTCCTGTTGTGCAGATGCGAATTCTTTTTTGAAACTTTTCTCTACACGCTCGTCAACGTTGTTGCGATTCTTACTGTTGTTTGCGAAGAGGCTGGTGAGGCTGAGTGTTACTACTACCAGAGTAGTCATGAACTTTTTCATTGCTTAAGGTTTAAATATTTGAGTGATACTTATTTGACGCGGAACGTCAATAAAGGTTACAGTTTGTTTTTAATTTTTTTGAATACACTGAGATTTCCTGCAGGTGAAGCAGATACGATCATGCTTGACTTCACACCATGTAAGGTTACATGATAAGTAGTGCTTCCGTTTGCAATGTGCTCAATCACATTCTTCATTACATGCTCAGGATATTTTTCCTGGATAGCTTTTGCTACCATAATAGGTAAACTTGCTTTATCAATGTAACGTGCAGTCGCTACCAGGGATCCCTCTGCGTCATAGAATGCACTCAGTTCAGTGTTGCGGAAAGAAAAGGTTGCCTGATACAATCCGGCATCATCCAGGGATTTCCACTGAACATTTTTTGCTGAAGCAAACTCAGTGCGGAATGCTTCCAGAACTTTTCCTGTAATAGGATCAACACTTGCGAAACTGGCCATGCTAACAAAAGCTGTAGCGGCGATTAAGATGAACTTTTTCATACAATAAAATTTGAAAGGTTTAATGATTAATGTCTGTCTGATTAGTTTGACGATGTAAAAGTAGAAAGGTTACAGACCCGTGTCAAGCAAATAGTGATTGGTGGTTACTTGAAGTAAATATTTGATAAGTACCTGAAAAGATTAGCTATTCCGGGTAGTGAAAAAACCGCTGAAATCTAGGCTGGACGGGCAGTTGATAAAATTTGTTAAATAAAAAGTAAATCGAGGTTAACCCATGGTTAATTTAGAGAAGTGGAAACTGCCTATATTTAAGAATGAACTTTTTAGCACATGCCTATCTTTCTTTTCGCCAGCCGGAGCTGCTGTTAGGAAACCTGATCAGCGATTTCGTGAAAGGTAAAAAGAAGTTTGAATACCCTTCTGCCATACTCAGAGGGATCGAATTGCATAGAGCTATCGATACGTTTACAGATGACCATCCGGTAAATGCAATCGCCAAAAAGGTTTTTAAACCTGCTGTTGGCTTATACGCATCCGCATTTGTGGATGTTGTTTACGATCATTTCCTCGCAACTGATGAATTGGTGTTTCCAGGAAACAGCCTGCATGATTTTAGTCAGTGGGTGTACGGTGAATTGGAAGGACAAGCGGTTCATTTCCCGGATCAGTTCAGCCGTATGTTTCCTTACATGAAAGAACAGAACTGGTTGCTCAATTATAAAGAGAAATGGGGCATCGAAAGAAGCATGGAAGGACTGGTTCGCAGGGCGAAGTATCTTGATAACTTCCAGCCTGCCTTTGAAGCCTTTGAAGCGGAATATGAATTACTGCAATCCTGCTTCCAACGCTTTTTCCCCGAATTGTTGCTGCATGTGGGTGATGAATACCGGCGCCAGCTTACTCGACCGGAAATATCTTAAATCGCTCATGGGCTGCTTTCTCCAGCAGTTCGCGATCATCCGGATGAGCAATATCAATCAATGCCTTCGCCCGCTGCCGTAGATTCTTTCCATATAAATAAGCAATGCCATATTCAGTTACCACATAGTGAATATGGCCACGCGTAGTTACAACCCCGGCTCCAGTTTTAAGAAAAGGAACTATTCTTGATATTCCTTTGGCGGTACGTGCTGGCAGTGCAATAATGGGTTTTCCACCCGGACTCAAGGCTGCTCCTCTCATGAAATCCATTTGTCCGCCTATACCCGAATATTGAAAGGTTCCGATACTATCTGCGCATACCTGTCCGGTTAAATCAATTTCTACCGCACTATTGATGGCTACCATTTTGGGATTGCGTCTGATAACTGAACTCTCGTTTACATAATCAATATCCAGGAAAGCAAAAGCCGGATTATCATTCACGTAGTCGTATAAACGCTTTGTTCCCAGCGCAAACCCTACCACTGATTTATTCGGGTGGATGGCTTTGTATTTATTATTGATGATATCGTTTTCCACGAGGTCAATGATACCATCGCTGAACATTTCAGTATGCACACCCAGGTCTTTATGATTTCCCAGGCAGCGCAATACGGCATCCGGAATGGCACCTATGCCCATTTGTAAGGTGCTGCGGTCTTCAATCATTCCGGCTATATACGCTCCGATCTTGTTTTCTGCTTCACCTGATTTTTCTCCGAATCTTGCTTCATGAAGAGGTGCTTCCTGGTATACCATCGCGTGGAAACGATTCACGTGAATCAGGCCATCTCCATGGGTACGTGGTACATTTGGATTCACCTGGGCAATAACATAACGGGCAGTATTAACCGCTGAACGTGCGATGTCCACAGAAACACCCAATGAGCAATATCCATGCGCATCCGGCACGGATACATGCACAATAGCAACATCAATAGGAAGGATGCCCTGCTTGAACAGCTCCGGAATTTCGCTTAGGAATACAGGAACATAATCAGCTCGACCAGCCTGCACTGCTTCGCGGATACTGGCTGATACAAACAGTGAATTGATATGAAAATGACCCTGGTATTCCGGCTTGTCCACTACCATATCGCCGTAAACAGAAATATTGACTAATTCTACATCCTGCAGCCGGTCCTTTTGCTCCGCCAGTTTCTTCATCATGTACGAGGGGGTTTGAGCACTGCCCTGCACAAATACACGATTACCGGATTGCACAACCGAAAGGGCTTCTTCAGCAGATACATAGTGGATAGGAGGTCGCATTCGAATTTTTTTGCAAAAATATAAGACGAAAACCGGGGGATTCCTGATTCTTGTCATAAAAAACCGACTCACATTGTTGGATCGCATCCTTATTTTTGAAGCTGAAAAGGAAGAATTGCATGATTACTATTGCTCAAGTACGCAAGACAGGAATATTGTTAGGATTCATTTGCTGTATGCAGCTGCATCTCAATGCCCAATCCAAATTTCCACCAGTAGATAAATCTCCCCTGGACTTCAGTTATTATCCGGTCAATTATCCGATTCTGCGAATCCAGGAAAAGGCTAAAGAACCCCTGATGGCAAGAGTAACGTATAGTCGCCCTCAGAAAAATGGAAGAAAGGTGTTTGGAGAACTGGTGGAATACGGAAGTATCTGGCGATTGGGAGCCAATGAGGCCACAGAAATTGAATTGTACCGCGATGCAAAGATTGGTTCCGCGAGAGTGAAAAAAGGCCGCTATACGCTATATGCCATCCCAACCACAGATAAGTGGACCATCATCCTGAATAAGGATACCGATGTTTGGGGTGCTTTTTTATATGACCCGAAGAAAGATGTGGTTCGCATGGAAGTTCCTGTTCAGCACAATACCGATGCTTTGGAATGCTTCAGTATGTATTTTGACAAAACCAATGGCAATGTGAGCCTTTTCATTGGATGGGACACCGAAATGGTGCGCGTACCCATCAGCTTTTTCTGATTTTTACATCATGTGTGGAATAGCCGGCATCATAACAGCAACTTGCTCTGCAGAGCCGGACAAACAGATCCGCGAGATTCAGGCAATGACAGGTGCCCTGGCACATCGTGGTCCGGATGGTGAAGGCTTTTGGAAAGATGAAAGCAACCAGGTTTATTTTGGCCACAGACGCTTATCAATAATTGATGTTTCTCCAGCCGCTGCTCAGCCGATGCAGTATGGCAACCGGTTTACCATCATCTATAATGGAGAGATTTACAACTTTAAAGAGTTGCGGGAATCCTTGCTGGCAACCGGTTACCGCTTTGCGACAGCCTCTGATACAGAAGTGATACTGGCGGCCTACCAGGAATATGGAGTATCCTGTGTGGAACAGTTTGATGGCATGTTTGCCTTCGCCATTTGGGATGCGGAAAAGGCTGAATTGTTCCTGGCCCGCGACCGGATGGGAGAAAAGCCCTTGTTTTTTACCTGGCAGGAAAGGCGGTTTCTTTTCGCCTCTGAAATGAAAGCGCTATGGGCAGTTGGCGTACCAAAAAAACCAGACCCACACCAGGTATTACTCTATTTAGGTGCTGGTGTTACAGGTATCTCACTTCATCCGGAACAAAGCTTTTACCAGGATATTTTTCAACTACCACCGGCCCATCGGGCCCTGCTGAAAATTGGTAACGGGATATGGGGGCAACTTGAATCTGAACGGTACTGGGATCTTAACTCCACCCGACCGGTGGCACCCGACCGGTGGCACCCGACCGATGAATTTCGTGCCCTGTTGAAGGAATCCATCCGGAAACGATTAAGGTCGGATGTACCAGTAGGATCCTCCCTGAGTGGAGGAGTAGACAGCTCTTCCATAGCCTGCCTGGTGAAGGAATTGGGTGCCGAAAACTGGACCGGTTTTTCAGCCCTGTTTCCAGGATTCGAGAAAGATGAATCCGGATTGATTATGGAATTCACTAGTCAGTTAGGCATCCGCTCTGTTACCTGTACGCCAACAGTAGAAGATCTTTTAAGCAACCTGGATCGCATGCTCTATCACCAGGAAGTGCCTGTGGAATCGGCTAGTGCACTGGTACAGTTTAAGGTGATGGAATTGGCGGCCAGCGAAGGCGTGACTGTTTTATTAGATGGCCAGGGCGCAGATGAACTGCTGGGTGGATACGACTCCTATATTCATTGGTTCCTGCAGGAGCTTTGGAGAACCGGGCCCCGATCTGAGTTCAAAAAAGAACTGAAAGCCTTTACAGCACATGGCTGGACGGGAGGCTGGGGATGGAGAAATCGCTTTGCTGCCTGGTTTCCACAGGTGGCGCAGGAGCAACTGATTAAAAAACAGGCTAATGCTGTTGAACGCATACCTTATATAAATGTCAACTATCTGGAAGCAGGTTTCCGCAAGGAGCAGCTTTATAAGCCACTTGTAACATCCCTGCAGGATATTTTATACTTTGATCTGACCATGGGCCGGCTGCCTGAATTACTACGCTATGCGGATCGCAACAGCATGGCCTTTGGGAGGGAAATCCGCCTGCCTTATCTGCAACCCAACTTAATGGAATTGGCGGCAGGTCTTCCCTCCGGGCAAAAGATGCAGCATGGTTATACCAAGTGGGTGCTGCGCGATTCCATGAAAGAACAACTGCCCGCCTCCATCGCCTGGCAAAAACGAAAAATCGGCTATGAACCTCCCCAGGCAAGCTGGATGCAGGATGCGCGTATGAAGCAAAAGATCTTTGCTGCCCGGGAACTGCTGGTTGATCGGGGAATCTTCCAAAAGCGCTATCTTGACCGGCCCATTGGAGACACTGGTACCAATCAGGTTTACGATTGGAGGGTACTGGTACTCGGGACTTTATTCGCTACATAAAAAATTATTGCTCAATGAAAATTGGTACCAAATTTATTCATGCCGGCATGGAGCCGGATCCATCAACCGGTGCGATCATGACCCCGGTATACATGACCTCCACCTATGTGCAGGAGGCCCCGGGTGTGAACAAGGGATTTGAATATGCGCGATCCCAAAACCCGACCCGTAAAGCGCTGGAAGAAGCGTTGGCTACTATTGAAAATGGTCAGTATGGATTGGCTTTTTCAAGTGGCGTAGCAGCAACCGATGCAGTTTTGAAACTACTGGCTCCGGGAGATGAAGTGGTAACGGGGAATGATTTGTATGGAGGTACCTATCGCCTTTTTACCAAAGTATTTGAGCGCTTCGGGATTAAGTTCAAGTATGTGGATATGGGTTCGCTGGAGGCGGTAGAAGCAGCCATGAGTGCAGCTACCAAGCTGATTTGGCTGGAAACACCTACCAATCCTTTGATGAATATTGGTGATATCGCGGCGATTTCAAATCTCGCGAAAAGCCGGGGAGCATTGCTCTGTGTGGACAACACTTTTGCTTCTCCCTATTTACAAAACCCCTTGGATAATGGGGCGGATATCGTGATGCATTCTTCCACCAAATACCTCGGAGGACATAGTGATGTGATCCAGGGTGCCCTGGTAGTGAATGAAAAGGGATTGTACGATCAGCTGTATTTTATCCAGAAAAGTTGTGGCGCGGTTCCCGGACCGATGGATTGTTTCCTTGTGCTCCGCGGCATCAAGACCCTGCACCTTCGCATGCAGCGGCATTGTGAAAATGGAGAGAAAATTGCACATTGGTTGCGCAATCATCCTAAGGTGGGAAAAGTGTACTGGTGTGGTTTTGAAGATCATCCCGGATATGCGGTGGCGAAAAAACAGATGCGCGGGTTTGGTGGTATGATGAGTTTTGAACTGAAAGACAATTCAGTAGAGGTCGCGAAAAAAGTATTGTCATCCACCCATTTGTTTTCACTGGCGGAGAGCCTCGGTGGGGTAGAGTCGCTGATCAATCATCCGGCTTCCATGACCCATGCCTCCATCCCTCGGGAAGAGCGTATTAAAAATGGTTTATCGGATTCATTGATCCGGTTGAGCGTGGGGGTAGAAGATGCAGATGATCTGATTGAAGACCTGGCAAGAGCGATTGGGTGAAAAAAAATCTGATAGACTTTCTGAATAGAAAAGTAGAGGAATACAACCGGCCTTCGTTTATTGAGGCAGACCCGGTTTGTATTCCTCATTTATTTACTGCCCGGCCGGATATTGAAATAGCCGGTTTGTTTGCGGCAGTATTTGCCTGGGGAAATCGAACTTCCATCATCGCCAAGAGCCGGGAGCTGATGCAACGGATGGATATGCGTCCGTATGAGTTTGTACTCAACCATGGGGAAGATGATTTACGCGGATTGCTTTCTTTCAAACACAGAACCTTTACTGCCACCGACCTGCTGTATTTCGTGGAGGTTCTGAAGCAGCATTATTCCAGGCATGATTCACTGGAAGCAGCCTTTCTAACGGGCATGGGCAGTCGCGATAAGGATATGACAGGAAGCCTGAATGGGTTTTACAGTTATTTTTTTGGAGGCGTTTGGGAAAAGGTGGAAGGGGTTGAAATTCCTGCCCGCACCCGAAAACATATTGCAGCTCCTTTTCGCGGCTCCACCTGCAAGCGCCTGAATATGTACCTGCGCTGGATGGTTCGGCCGGCAGATGGAGGAGTGGATTTTGGATTGTGGAAAGGTATTTCTCCTGCTCAGCTGGTGATCCCGATTGATCTGCATGTAGCCCGGGTGGCCCGGCGATTTGGCCTGCTGCAGCGCGAGGCCCTCGACTGGCAGGCAGCCCTTGAGCTCACAGCCTGGCTGCGTCGCCTTGATCCTACTGACCCAGTCAAATACGACTACGCTCTTTTTGCTCTGGGCGTCATCGAAAAATTCTAACTTTCCTCACCGGTCGGGTGCCATCCGCCGTGGCGGAGTAAATTAAATGGAAAATTCATCAGACGATATTTCTGTAGTGCAGCAGGAGCTGGTAAAACTTACCAGGCAGGAGCTGGTTCACAAGACCGATGGATGGTCAGAACTTCGGACTGCTCTCGCCGTTTGGGTGAATGACCTTATTCAACACAATCTTACAGAGCTGATCCGGGTCTTGTACCGCGTGGATATCAGTGAAAACAAATTGAAATTCCTGCTTCGCGAAAAAGTTGGAGAGGATGCAGCATTAATTATTGCCGACCTGATCATCGAACGACAACTCCAGAAAATAAAAACCCGGCAGCAGTTTCAACAACCGCCGCCGGAGAATGAAGAAGATCGATGGTAAAAAAGATCAGGCTTTTACTGCCTTTTCTTTGAATTTCTGAATGGCTGTCCGGGTAAAGGAACTCAGCACCAGGCGGCCGCTGATGGCAGCCCGCTCCGTCAGGAGCTGGTCCCAGTGATCCGTGCCTTTCCAGAACATTTTTTTCATTTCCTGCATCGCTTCTGGTGAAGAAGCAGCAAGGGTAGTTGAGAGCCGGAGGATGGATTCATCCATACTATCCAGATTCGGATGCAGTTCAGCGAAGAGACCTTTTCTGCGGGCCCAGTCACCATTTCTCCACATCGCGGCATCAATGGCCAACTGTGAAAATGCAGAAGTTCCTATTTTTCTTTCAACTGCTGGTCCTACAACAAATGGTCCGATTCCAACTGCCAGTTCGCTCAGTTTTATTTCAGCCCCTTCCACAGCGATGGCATAATCACAGGCAGCTGCCAAACCGACTCCACCACCTACACATTTTCCATGAATCCGGCCGATGATCAGCACCGGAACCTTGCGCATGGCATTGATCACCTGGGCAAATCCATTAAAGAATGCCTGTCCTTCTTCCGGGGTGGTAATCGCCATTAATTCATCAAAAGAAGCTCCGCCACAAAACGCTTTCTCTCCTGCCGATCGCAACACAATCACACGCACTTCTTTATTATGACCTGCAGAATGAATTTCTTTTGCCAATTCATTCAATAATTTACCCGGCAGTGAATTTCCCTGGGGATGGAAGAATTCGATGGTTGCTATGCCTTTATGTATTTCGGCCTGTACGTGGCCGCCTTGAACTTCATGGATCATAGGTTTCTATTTTACTATTTTTTAAAACGCTTGCTTATTTACTTGGTTCATCCTTTTGCTTCTGTACCATTGTTAAAATGGTGGCGATCGCAACCTGCTCACCTGTCTCGTCCATCACTTCCACCAACCATTTAACGATTCCTTTTGGCAAATCGGTATCCAGTTTTTTTTCCTGGTCGATTTTTTCCTTGCAGGTGAAGCGCACCTGGATGGTTGAACCGGCATACACAGGCTTCACAAAGCGCAATTCGTCAATTCCATAATTCAGGAGTACGGGCCCTTTGGCACTGCTGTCTACAAAGAGTCCGGCTGCGGCACTCAGTATCAGGTATCCATGGGCTACCGGTTTTTCGAACAGGGTTCCTTCAAGGGAAGTATGATCGGTATGGGCGTAGAAATGATCCCAACTTAAGTTAGCAAAATTTACGATATCGGTTTCAGTGATGGTGCGTTTTCCTGTTAGCAGCTGATCTCCCACCTGCAGTTCCTCAAAGTATTTCCGGAAAGGATGGATCCGGTCTTCACGGCCACCTGCCCCTGGTTGATACACCTGCGTGATGGCGGTAATCATTTCAGGGCTACCCTGGATGGCCAGGCGCTGCATATAATGTTTGACTCCTCTGATACCGCCCATCTCTTCTCCACCTCCTGCACGACCCGGACCGCCATGCACCAATAAGGGCAGGGGTGATCCATGTCCGGTTGACTCTTTCGCGCAGGCCTGGTTCAATACCAGGATGCGGCCATGCCAGGGCCCTGCACCCAATACATAATCGCGGGCCAGGCTGGGATCACTTGTTACAATAGAACTCACCAGCGATCCTTTACCCAATCTTGATAACACAATGGCTTCATCAGCAGATTTATAAGGCATGATGGTACTAACCGGGCCGAATGCTTCCACTTCGTGTGAGGCTGACTGTTGGAAGGGTTTATCATTCACCAATAAAAGCGGACTGATAAATGCCCCTTTGGCAGGATCTGCATCAATCAGCTGCACACTGTCAAGTGAGCCATATACAAGCTGGGAACCCGCCAGCAGTTTGCTCACCTGTTCCAGCACTTCAGATTTTTGTGTTTGTCCGGCCAGCGCCCCCATCCTTACTTTTTCATTTTTCGGATTGCCGATTGTCGTTTGTTCGAGAGCGTTAGCAACTGCTTTCCAGACTGCTTCCATCTTATTCTCAGGTACAAAAACACGACGGATGGCAGTACATTTTTGTCCCGCTTTCACTGTCATTTCCTTGCGTACCTCTTTAATAAAGACATCCCAATCAGGTGATCCGGGCTCCACATCTTCACCCAGGATGATACAGTTCAGGGAATCGGCTTCCATATTAAAAGGCACTGATTCACGCAGAATAACCGGGTGCGATTTGAGTTTCAAACCGGTGGAGGCAGATCCGGTAAATGTGATCACATCCTGGCTTTGGACATGGTCCAGCAGATCGCCTGCGGAACCGCAGATTAGTTGAAGGGCACCGGGGGGCAGGATGCCGGAATCTACAATAGAGCGCACAACTGCCTCTGTCAGAAAACAGGTAACGGTGGCGGGTTTTACAATTGCAGGCATACCAGCCAGCCAGTTCACAGCTACTTTTTCGAGCATACCCCAAACCGGGAAATTGAATGCATTAATATGGATGGCCACCCCTTCTTTCGGAACCAGGAGGTGGGTACCCATAAAAGTGGAGGCCTTGCTCAGGTTATGGCTTTCACCATCCATGGTATAAGGCTGGTTGGGGAACTTTCTTCGCAGGGAAGCATAAGAAAACAGGTTGCCAATCCCGCCTTCAATATCGATCCAGCTATCTGCCCTGGTGGCGCCGGTCTGGTAAGAAATTTCATAAAAGCGGGGTAATTCTTTCTGAAGGTGCAGTGCCAGCGCGCGAAGCATGCGTCCTCTTTCGTGAAACGTCATTTTGCGTAGGGCAGGATTCCCGACCGTGCGGGCATAATCTGTCATCGCTTTGAAGTCGAGCCCTTTTGAACTGGCATGGGCTAGTGTTTCACCGGTAACAGCATTAAACAGGGCCTGGCCTTCTCCATCGCCAGTGACCCATCTACCGGTAACAAAGTTTTCCAATTTATTCATAGCAAGCATTTGAAAATGCAAAATAGTTCATAATGCAAGGATTAGGCTGGGATGAAATGCTAAAACCTTGCATATTTGCACTATTGAAAACCACAAATTATGAAAGCATCCCTCCTTTTGGCCGCCGGTATTATGTTGTTAACAGCCTGCAATAATGCAGATGAGCATGCAGGACATCGTACAGATGGCTTTTCGGATGTGGCCAAAACTCCTGAAGACAGCCTGTTCAAACTGGTAATGGAGGGACATGATGTGGGTATGGCGAAAATGGGTAAGATCAAAGAAGCCCAGAAATTAGCCCAGGCAGCGCTGGATAGTCTGAACAAAACATCCGGTGCTGGAAAAGAAAACCTGCAACAGGCACTGATGGACTTACAGGAAGACCTGAATTATGCGGAATACGGCATGAATACCTGGATGGAAGAGTTCAATGTAGACTCTGCCCGTGACAATACAGAAGTACGCCTTACCTATCTCAAAACCGAGCAGGAAAAAGTAGATAAAGTGAAGAATGCTATTTTGGAAAGTTTGCGCATTGCAGACTCCCTGTTTAAGAAGTAGTCTTGAAGGTTCCGAAATGCCATAATATACCTGACGGGTCGTGGAGAAAACATTCATCTCCCCAGTGGTTGTAGCGGATGGGTACCAGGCGAACTTCCGGATATTTGGAGGGCAGGTTTAGCTGGCTGAGTTCCTGGTAGAAGGATTCCACATCTGCTACTTCCATAAAAACCATGGTGTTGTCTATCCAGTCTTTCACGTAGGCATTCTGCAGGTAAAAAGACAGGTTGCCCAGTTTATACACGCAGAGATTTTTTTCCAGCACCATTTCTTCAAAACCAAGATCCCGGTAAAATTCACGGGAACGTTCAAAGTTTTTGGCGCCAATAAAGGGGCGAATGCTAAGGACTTTGTCTGTCATATTTTGACTATTGAAGTGGATTTTTAAGTAAAATGATTGCTGCTGAAACAATCCAGCTCACAATACCGATTACATATACAGTAAAACCTGTTACGCTGATAAAATTAAGCTGAAATAAAGCAGCTGCCACAGATATTCCAACTAAAGTAATACCCCAAATCCCCAGCCAGTTAGAGAATTTCCCAGCACGGAGCATACCAAATGACCAGATCAGCATGGCAATAGAATAACCTGTAATGAAAACATAATCAAGTGCGGCGTTGATGGTAATTCCATAATTGATAATGAGTTTTACCGTCTCTAGGTTTTCTTCGGCTATTCCTGACTGTTGCATAACATACATAGGGAGAACAAGCCCGTTTAATAAAGCAGCCAGTAGTACTGCCACAAGGGCAAATCCTGCAAAACTTAATCCTAGAAAGGAAATTCTACTCTGCGTCATAATTGCGCTCGCCAGTCCGTAAAATCCATATGCTGTAAACACGGTGCTTAGTATGCCTAGTGAGTGTGAGATAATAGCGACCCGGGAAATTTGCAAAATGTGCTCTATATCTCCACCGGAAGGATGCAGGAGCATCGTAAGCACCATCAATAAAGAGCCAATCAGCAATGAATAACCTGATAATTTTCTGAAAGCAGGAGCCATGATGTATGATTTGAAACCAAAACTACCGGGTTGACTTCAGGCAGTCACTTGATTCAAATCAAGAACCTTCAGGCTTTGGATAATTTTTCACGAACCCGACTCAAGGTCTCGGGTGTCATCTTCAGATAAGAGGCGATTACTTTTAATGGGAATGCCTGTAATAAGGCAGGCCGATGCTCCAGTATAAACTGGTATTTTTCAGCCGGACTCAACTGATCATCAAAAAGTTTTATTCGGGATGGTGTTGGATCGAGTAAGCGTGCCAGTTGAAAGAAAACCGGCGACAGCCTGATCAGCTCATGCAAGGCAGCAATGGTTAATTCATGCACCCTGCTATCTGTATACGCCTGGATAAAGGTTTCAGAAGGTTGTTGCCTTACAAAACTTTGCTGGTTGAGCATCCATTCCTGTTCCACGTGCAGGTCAATTACCTGCTGATCGATTTCATCCTTCTCTTTAAACTGAATGAAAGAGCCTGAGCCGATAAAATACAGCGACTGGCAGATTTGTCCAGGTTTCAGCAAACTGGCTCCCTTTGTAATTTCTTTTGACAATAAAACGGATTGCAGCAGGTCCATTTCTGAGTGACTGAAATTTCCAAATCCGCCTGGTAAAATAGCTGACATATTCCCGAAGGTAAGTGCAAATGGAGATTAAAATATGATATATAATTATAATACTCATGGTTTTTGGTTACCTTATGAGTATTATGAAACAAAGCCTGCTGCTGCTGTGCTTTACAGTTACTGTAATGACAGCAAAAACTCAATCGGTATCAGATAGTATTGCCAATCTGGTGAAGTATTATAATGATAACGGGATGTTCAGCGGGGCAGTGCTGGTGGCGAATGGAAATACTATTGTGTATAAGGGTGCAGTCGGGATGGCCAATCAGGAATGGCAGCTACCCAACACTACACAAACCAGGTTTCGATTAGGGTCGGTGACCAAACAATTCACGGCAACCCTGATTCTTCAATTGGTACAGGAGGGCAAACTGAATCTCAATGGAAAAATCACCGATTATCTTACCAATTACAGAAAAGAAACAGGCAGCCAAGGTAAGCATCCATCATTTGTTAACCCATAGTTCCGGTATTCCCAATTATACCGATAATGAATCTTTTTTTCCCAACGCTGTCAAGCCCTATAGTGTAGCAGATTTTGTTCGTATCTATTGCAGTGGTGACCTGGAATTTAAGCCAGGGGCTCAATTTTCCTATAGCAATTCAGGATATTTTATTCTGGGAGCCATTCTTGAAAAAATGACTGGAAAAACCTATGAGCAAATATTGAAGGAAAGAATTCTGGAGCCGCTTGGCATGAAGCAAACGGGGTATGATATGCATGAATATATTATACCGGGAAGGGCTGCCGGTTATGAAAGAAAATTATCCGGTTATCAACATGCGACTTACCTGAATATGGGCCTGCCGTATTCAGCAGGTTCTATGTATTCAAGCGTTGAGGATCTGATGATCTGGAACCAGGCATTGTATGGGAACAGGCTATTGGCTGACTCCCTGAAGAGAAAAATGTTTGATGGCTACCTGGAAATGGATAAAAATATGAGGGCAGGCTATGGCTGGTTTAATGAAAAAATTCCAACACCGGATAGTACCAGGATGATTAGCATGATCTGGCACAGTGGTGGAATAAACGGGTTCAGATCTGAGTTAGCCAGGTTTCCGGAAGAGAAAATCTTTATTGTAGTACTGGACAATGCTTCCAATAATACTGCATTGTTGTTTAGGGATATAATCGCCACCGTATTTAAATTACCCATGCAGCCAAAAAAGCCAACGCTGGCCCATGCCATTCGCAAAAAGATAGAGAGCAGCTCTATTGCTGAAGCGGCTGATTATTTTGCGACAATTCCTGAAGTGGAAAAGAAACAATATACGCTGGCAGGTACAGAAAGAGCTATCAATAGATGGGGTTATGAGTGTATGAATGAGCAAACCGATTTACCAGGTGCATTGAAACTATTTGAGTTGAATACGAAATTATTTCCCAACTCTTCGAATGTATATGACAGTTATGGAGAAGCATTGGCGAACGCTGGAAAATATGATCAGGCGGTAGCGAATTATCAGAAATCTGTGCAATTGGATTCCAGTCGCTACAGACGAACCTCGGTTAGAATTGCTGCTTTTTCGAACCGACCAGATACGATCCGTGTATTGGTTGATGGGCACGAGATGGTCTTGTATAAATCTGGTAACACAGGTCCGGTTATTGTGTTGGAAGCCGGAGGTAACAGTGACCATACCAGTTGGAGTATGATTGTTCCGGAGCTGGCAAAAAAAGCTATTGTAATTACGTATGACCGTCCGGGTTATAGGCAGTCAGTTCCCTGTTCACAGCCAAGAACTGCTGACCGGGTGGCAGGAGAATTATATGGTGCACTTAAAAAGGCAGGAATAAAGGGACCTTATATAATTGGAGGCTGGAGTTGGGGAGGTGCTTTTGCCAGGACATTTGCAGGGAAGTATCCAACCGAAACAAAAGGATTATTATTGGTAGATCCTGCAACTAAAGAAAGTTATGACCGGATGGCAAAAGAATATCCGGATATCTACACCGGAATTTTTACCACCCGATTTGCCAACAACCAGGCAGCGGAGGATGAGTTCGATGCGATGTCGCCCACCATGATGCAGGCTTCCATTTCAGATCAGCAGTATAAAGGAAAGATAGAAGTGCTGGCTGCCGGAAGTTTTAAAGAATGGTCTGAGGCCGAAGTGCCATTAAAGAAAATCTGGATCAATGAACTTCGCAGCTGGTCTGGAAAAAATAAAAACAGTCGCTTTGAGCTGGTGGAAAGCGGTCATTTCATACAGAATGAAAAACCGCAGACCGTGATCGCTGCGTTGAACCGACTGATGGAAGCACGATGAAAACCAAATGGGCTAGATTATTCTTTTAACTACAGGGATCTTTCGCAACAGGTGGGAGACAAGTAATGAACTGCCAATCCCGGCAACCGTAACTAGAATAAACTTCAAATTCGGGTTCCAGTTAAGATCAAGCACCTGCATTTGCAGCGCAATTACAAGTAGCAAGTGAACAAGGTAAATTCCATAAGAATTGTCGGAAAGGCTCCTCATCAATGAATTGCTTTGATTGAAGATTTGCCGAAAGCCCACTAGCAGACTGATGCTGATACTGAAGCAGAGCAGAGTTTCCAGCAACGACTCTGAAATCCATTGGCTGAAAGCTGACCCAATCCAGTAGTTGCTGGTACTGTACCCGATAACAGTGAATACGATAAAGGGCAAAGCGTGCTTCCAATTCAATTCTTTCAACCAGTTCGCATGATGAAAATAAGTGCCCCCGAGGAAGAGTAATAAATACTGGGGCAGGTGTGCCGGTTCAATTGGAATGATCCAGGTGCGCCAGGCATCAATCGGGTACCAGGTCCGGATCAGGGCGCCGAATAGTATAATGATTGCTGCAAATACCAGTAAGTACCAGACTTTCAACGGCTGATTGCCCGAGGCCCATTTAATAAACAGCTTATGGCAGCATACCAGGTAGAGAATAGAATAGGCAAGCAGTGATGCAACAAACCATAAATGTCCCGTTGCAATAGGAGGCTTGTTGAAATAGGTGTCCAGGAAAAAACTCACCAGGTTGCCGGGTTTATCTGCGCCCAGGTAATTGAAAGGAAGAAATACCAGGAATGTAAAAAACAACAAGGGTATGCCCAGTCTTTTTAATCGATCCTTTAGAAAGACAGTCGCGGATTTATTCCGGATACTAAATACCATAAAGTATCCTGAAATAAAAAAATACAAACCCATCATATAGGAAGCATTGACGAAGAAGAATTTCCCAAGCCATTGTGCTTTAAAAGGGTCATCCACCACCCATATACCACCTGTTGGTCCGTATGCCTGGGCTGCATGGTGGGCAACTACCAGGCAGGTCAGAAATACTTTGATATTGTCAATGTACGCGATGCGGTTGGGCTTCATGTGGGGCGCTCTATGATTCTACTCTGTTCTTTAGTGCTTCATTGAATTTAACAAAATTCTGTTTTGTGTCTGCGCCAATTTTTTTAAGAAGAATGCCACTAAGTATCCCGCTGAATTTTTCTGAATGGATGAGCTTCACCTGGCCGTTACCAACATCTTCCAATTCAAAGTAATGATGCCCGTCGAATATTCCTTTCACCAGTACGGAGCCTAGCCAGGCGAAATACTTACCAGGCTCTGCTGCTGTTACGACTGGTTTGAATTGAAATTGTTTGTCGCCATTTTGCAGTGTATTTTTCAGGCGGGTGCCTTTAATGGGCTTGCCTTCAATCCTGACAATAAATGGATTCCATTGAGGGTACTGCTCAAAGTCGGTTAATACTTTCCAGATCTTTTCCCTGCTGGCATTGATAATGATTTCGGTTTTGATTTCTTTGTTCATGTTGTTTGATTTGCTGAAGCAAAGCTATCACCAACCCAACCGGGTTTTCATTAACTTTTGTAAAGAAAATTTCAGGAGCCTTGTAAGCGCTTCCGGATGCGGCTAAGGGAAACCGGGGTAATTCCCAGGAAGGATGCGATCATATGATGCGGCACGCGAAGCAGAAGATCCCCATTGATAGCTTCAAATTTTTTCCAGCGTTCTTCCGGACTGTCAAGTATATAAGAAGATAAAATTTGTTGAGCATTGATAAATCGCTGTTCTGCAATCTTCCTTGCCAGTGTTTCCATGCGGGGTACTTTCTTGTAGAGTGTATTGAGATCGTCATAGGTGATCACCAGCAATTCTGAATCTTCCAGTGTGTCTAATCCCTGTATACTGGGAGCCTGCCGTAGAAAACTATCGTACGAACTGGCAAAGAGGTGCTCACGAAAAATGAAAGCGGTGATATCTTCCGTGTCTTTGGAATAATACAAGCGAAGCAAGCCCTTGTTAATAAAATAAAGTTCACGGGCTATTTTTCCATTTTGGATGAGCGTGAATTTTTTAGGTACCTGCCTGACACTAAAATAACTTTCAATTATTTGCTGCTCTTCCCTTGTGAAAGACACCAGTTGTGCGCTATACTTAAATAAAGCAGAAAACATACTGATTATTTTTCTACAGCGTATTCTTTCAATTGATCGAGTTCATTTTTTATAAGAGCTTCCCATTTTTCCTGTGCTGCCAGATCTGTACCTGCTTTGGTTTCCAGGTCGTATTCCAACCTGCGTTTCGAATAGGCATTGGTGTAGGTTTCATTGAGCTCATCCACAAAAGAGAGCCGCTTGATTTTGGGTTTGTTATCGTACAAGGCTTTTCTGAATTGACGTACATATACTTCACAGAGATCGAAGGAAGCCTGCTGATATCTTAGCGCCTGCAGCACATCCTGGGTGGTATCAATCCAGGACCCCGACCGGATGAATTCATTCAGCACGCGTTTATTCAGATTGGAAGAGAGCAATTCTTTCCCGCCTGCTTTATAAGTGATGGAGAATTCCGCATGAGAAGAAGGTTCGTTTGGCGCGGCAGTTTTTATACTGAAATCTGATAATTGTAATTTTTGATTGGCGGTCCAGGACAACTTATCTGCTTTTGATTCCTGGGCAAAGAGGTTTAAAGAAAAAAGAAATAGACCAAGTGCGATAAACATTCTGGATAACATAGATTGAAGGTACGCCAGTTTGCCTGTTTGTTTTACTTTTAACCAAAGAGAATGCCATATGGTAAAGCAAATTTTAACAGGATTGGCAATCCTGGTTGCGGGTTTTGCAGTTGCGCAACAAAAGCGTCCGAATATTTTGATTATCATTTCAGATGATCATGCTTTTCAAACCATCAGTGCCTATGGCAGTAAGCTAACTCAAACACCTGCCATCGATCGTATCGCAAAAGAGGGCATGCTTTTCAATAGGGCTTATGTTACCAATTCTATATGTGGGCCGAGTCGCGCTGTTTTATTAACCGGCCGATACAGTCATAAAAATGGATTCAAGGACAATGTCAGCGGGCGGTTCGACAGTTCACAACATACCTTTATTAAAGACCTGACAAGATCGGGGTACCAGACTGCCTGGATTGGTAAATGGCATTTGGAAAGTGCACCGCAGGGATTCAGTTACTGGAAGGTATTACCCGGACAGGGATCCTATTTCAACCCTGATTTTATTAAAATGGATAACAGCCGGGAAAGAATTAACGGGTATGCCACCACGATCATTGAAGACATTGCCGAAAACTGGCTGGATGGCAGAGATACCAGCAAGCCTTTCTGCCTGGTGATCGGTCATAAAGCAACGCATCGCACCTGGATGCCGGATATTCAGGACATAGGGCGATTTGATACAGTTAACTTTCCACTGCCCTCCAATTTTTATGATCAATACCAGGGTCGGAGAGCAGCAGCGGTTCAGGATATGACGGTGGACAAGACCATGATCATGGGTTATGATCTGAAAATGTTTCCATCAAAAGAGGCGGCAGACAAAGAAGGCAGCATTCGCAGAATGACTCCTGAACAAAGAGCTGCATTTGATGCCTATTATGGTGCAATCAAACAAGATCTTGATAGGCGTGGATTAACTGGAAAAGAACTCGTGGAATGGAAGTATCAACGATATATGCGGGATTACCTGGCAACTGCGGCTTCCTTAGATAGAAATATAGGCAGGGCGCTGGATTACCTGGACCGTCACAAGCTTACAGAAAATACCCTGGTGGTTTATTTATCAGACCAGGGATTTTATATGGGAGAGCATGGCTGGTTCGATAAGCGTTTCATGTATGAAGAATCCTTCCGTACACCAATGGTCATGCGCTTTCCAAAGATGATACAGCCAGGCAGAGTGGATAGCAGCCTGGTAATGAACCTGGATCTCGCACCTACCATGCTGGAACTGGCCGGGGTAAAGTCAACAGAAAAACTACAGGGACAATCACTGCTTCCCTTACTTAAAGAGTCAAATTATAAGGGACGTAAAAATCTCTATTACCATTATTATGAAAATGGGGAGCATGCCGTATCGCCGCATTTTGGAATAAGTAATGGAAGATATAAGCTGATCCGGTTTTACAAGCGGGTAGAAGGCTGGGAGTTGTATGACATGCAAACTGACAGTTCTGAAATGAACAACTTGTATGGTAAGGCAGGTTATGAAAAAATCTCCCGCAAACTCAAGAAGGAGTTGTCGGGAATGATCAGGCGGTATGAGGACCAGGAAGCCCTCCAAATAATCGAACAACCGGTTTTCCCAGCTGCTTTTTAGGGAAATAGTAGGATCCCATTGAACTAGTCCACCTCTTTTGGGGTGGATTTTTCTTTGACTCAAACAGCAAAATGGTCATTCAGGCGCTTGAACTGGTCATTCAGTCAATAGCCTTGCCATCAACCAATGCCTTAGCAACAATTTTACATCGTCAAACAATAACCATCAAATCAAAATCACGACGTAAAATGAAAAAGTTACTGGTACTGCTGGCCTTTACAGCACTGTCAATCGGGGCAATGGCCCAATCCAATCAAAGATCTATTCGGGCATATGGAGCCGGTATAGCGGAACTAACCACTATTAATGGAAAACCATCCCTGAATCTGGGTGGATACGGCGGAGTACTGATCAACCACAAATTCCTGATCGGGGCAGCCGGTAATAATGCATTCTTCCGGCATAAAGTAAATGGCAAAGAGGAGAAAATGCAGTTTAACTATTATGGTCTTTATTCAGAATATCGTTTCATGCCTGAAAAGCCGGTTCATTTTTCAGTTGGTCTTACAGGAGCTATGGGCTGGGCTGAAAATGATATCAAAAATGATTCGAAAACTGCCAGAAGAGATGGCGATTATACCTGGGTAGTACAACCTAAACTTGGTGTAAACATTAAGATCACCCGTTTTATGCAGGTACAGGCGTATGCAAATTATCGGTTTACCGGAAATACTAACAGCGCCTATTACGAGAAGAGTAATTTCAATGGGGTTGGTACAGGTGTAGGCCTGGTATTCGGTTCTTTCTAATAAGACAGTTTCAAACCTGCCACGATGAAAAAAATTCTCGCATGCGCGCTAGTTCTTTCTTTAGGAGCCGGGTCCTGTCGCAAGCTACTGGTGGAGGACAACAAAGATCAGATGCCGGTATCCCAGCTCACCATAAAGGGAAATAAAACAGAGCTGAGTATCAGTAAGGGGCAAACACCCTCCATTGTTTTGGTGAACGGTTTTGCCTCACCCTTTACAACCTGGCAGAAAGTATACCAGCAATTACCGGAAAACACCAGCGTGTTTACCTATAATCGGGCAGGAGTGGGAGCTTCAGCCGATGTAACCGGAAGCCGGGATGCGCTGACCATTGCCCGGGAAATGAAAACCATTCTGGAGTATTGCAGTGTACAGCCTCCCTATGTGCTGGTAGCGCATTCCATGGGAGGAATATATGCCCGGATATTCTATCAATTGTATCCAAACCTGGTAAAAGGAATCGTGTTGGTGGATGGTACCCATGAGAGACAGCTGGACTCATTATTGAGCCAGCTTCCTCCAGGGGATCGGGAACTCGCCCGGGCAGAAATGAAAGCGATCAATGATAGTGTAGTGGCAACCCTTCCAGCCGGTTCCTTAAAGGAAGAGTTTAAAGCCAATTTTATTACCAACTATGAACAAATCAAATCCTTTCCTCCCATTACCGGAATTCCTGTGTATGTAATAACCAGCACAAAAGAAACCCCCGAAACTCCTGGCTTTGTAGTAAACATCCAGAAAGCCCTTCACCAGGAGTGGGCGGCACAGGCAGGCAGCAAGGGAAAATTTGTGGAAACCAGTAAAAGCGGACACTACATTCAGTTGGAGGAACCTTTATTGGTAAAGCAGGGAATCCAATGGGTGCTGAACAAATAATTTTTCAAAAATAAACCTGCAGTTTATCTTTAAATGGTAAACTGCAGGTTGTGCATAGGACTAAAAAAATGATATTTTACTTTTTGTTTTATGTCACCCTGGGTTTTATTATCAGTGTATTACAGCAAATTGTTCTGAAGGGTTTCCCGCTCCGGTTTGATAATTATTTCTGGGAGGAGTGGCTGGGTAGTTCTATTTATATCTTCCTGTATATTCAGATGCAAAGGAAAATATTAAGTTCCTTCACATCAGCCTTCAAAAAAGCAGAAAAATCGGTTCCCTTATTAACCCGCTATTTTTTTATACTGCAGGTAGCTGGCTTTGTTTTGTTGATGGGCTTCAGCATCCTGTTTACTGCATTGCTGCATGGAAAAATAAATATCCGGTTGAAGGATATTGTAGAGTTGAGGTTCATTTTTGTTTATTTCTTTTTTATTCATTCAGTGGTCTATGTTACCGGGGTGGCCCTCAGATTATACAGACTGTATATAAAAGAAAAAGATGCTAAACATTATGCGGAAAAATCTTTTTTATCAGCCCAGCTGAATATGCTTCGCCAGCAGTTGAATCCACATTTCCTTTTTAATAACCTGAATATAATCGCATCTACGATTAACAGTAATCCGAAACTTGCCTATGATTTCACCAGGAGCATGGCTTCCTTTTACAGGAAAGTATTGGAAGCAGAAAATGCAGGATGGGTATTGGTAAAAGATGAACTAAGTACGATTGAGGCCTACCTCTATATGTTGAGTGTGCGCTTTGAGGAAAAAATATCCTTTACCATTCAGGTTTCAGAATTCGTAAAAAACAATTGTTCCATACCCGATTTTGTTTTGCAACCTATTGTTGAAAATGCTATTAAACACAATTCCTTTAGCAAAGCCAATCCACTTGTAATAGAAATCACCAACAAAGACGATGAAACCTTGCTTATTAAGAACAGCTATTTACCAAAACAGGGCGTAGATAACAGTCTGGGTATTGGTTGGTTTAATATTGAAAGCCGGTACAAATACCTGGAAGCAAAAGCACCTGTAAAATACATTGAAGACAATTGGTTTATGGTGGAGGTAAGCTTGCTAAAAAAAATCGGAAGTTAAACTATGCAACAGGTAGTCATAATTGAAGATGAAAAATATGCCGCAGTTTATCTGAAGGAGCTACTGGAAAAACTGGCTCCCGACATGCAGGTTGTTGCTGTGCTGGAGAATGTATCGGATGCAATTAAAAAATTACCGGCATTAAATCCGGATTTGGTTCTGGCAGATATTCAGTTGGAAGATGGGATTTCCTTTCAAATCTTTGAAACACTTAACTGGACTAAGCCGGTAATCTTTGTAACGGCCTATGATTCTTATGCCATACGTGCCTTCAAGGTGAATGGAATTGATTACCTGCTGAAGCCGTATGATGAGGAGGAATTGAGCCAGGCATTGGAAAAATTCCGGCGGATGGCACACCCGGAATTCATTCAGAACCTGAAAGACATGCTGCAACAGGTAAAGTTGCCGGCTCCGGGCTCCAGTTTCAAAGAACGATTTGCAATTACACTTGGAAGCAGGATTGTATCAGTTCCTGTACAGGATGTTGCCTATTTCTTTTATGCGAACCGGACCACCCATCTTGTTCAAATGGACGGACAAAAATATCCCTATTCGGAAAGCCTGGACAGTTTGTATAATTTATTGAACCCAACGCATTTCTTCAGAGCCAATCGAAATTATATTATTCATCACCGGTCCATTGATAAAATTGAAAATCATGCCGGGAGGAATATCGTTGTTTATTTATCGCCCTTGCCGGCCGAGGGTTCCATCTCAATAAGCAAGGACCGTATCACAGAGTTTAAATATTGGCTGGATGCCTAATCCCTCTTGTATGAACAGAATTTATTTTGCAGGATTGCTGATCCTGTTTTCCTTTTCTGGCTGGTGCCAGGTGGCTGGTGAAAATATACTGAAGGCTGGTGTATGGAAGGGTGCTGTGGAGATTAGTCCGGGTAGAAATTTTGCCATTGCACTTGAAAAACTGGGAAACAAAAATGGCAACCGTTATTTCTTCCACAGCATTGATCAGAACAGTTACAATTTTGCCATACGCAAAGTAGAGCAGGCGGGTGACAGCCTTCGGCTTCGTATTGGATCAATCAATGCTGACATGGTTATTTCAGTGAATGATACTGCAGCAGTGGGTTTTTTTATCCAGCGCTCCATGCGATTCCCATTGGTATTGAAAAGATCGGATCAGCCTTTGAATAAACCACGGCGACCACAGGAGCCTGCCTACCCGCTGCCCTATGTAGAAGAAGAAGTTACAATTGAAAATCAAAAGGAGGGCATATCGCTGGCGGGTACCATTACCTATCCCCGGAAAGCAAGAAACAAAACTGCTATCCTGCTAATTCCAGGCAGTGGACCAAGTGATCGTGACCAGAGCATTTTTGGCCATAAAAACTTTCTGGTGCTGGCTGATCAGTTAACCAGAAGCGGTTATGTTGTGCTAAGGATGGATGATCGCGGAACCGGATATTCAACCGGCAACTATGCAACTGCTACTATCAAAGACTTTGCAGTAGATGCGCAGATCTGCCTTTATTATTTACAAAATCGAAAGGAGGTAAATACTTCAAGAGTAGGTGTATTGGGACATAGTTTAGGTGCTGATATTGCGCAGTACCTGGCTGCCCGTTCTTCGAATCTGAACTTTGTGATATTGATGGCAGGTAGTGCAGAGACATTATCACAAACTATACTGCGTCAAACAGAAGCTATTTACCAACAGAAAGGCGCATCGCCGGAAGCAATTGCGCTGAACTCGGAGATTTTAAAAACTGTATTTTCCTCCATACAGGAGAGTTCCGGCCGGGAAGCTGCGGTAGAGAAACTTACCAATGCTCTTGAGCCCCTCAATGAAAAGCTCAAGGCTATCGGTGAAGAGCAGCAGGCATTGATCGAAACGAAGTATCCAGTAACTGCCAGAAGTTTTTCTAATTTATTGTCCGATGTCATGAGATTTGATCTGTTTTATGATCCCAAAACCAGCATCTCAAAAATCCGGCAGCCCGTATTAATCCTGCAGGGAGAGAAAGACATCCAGGTATTACCGGATAATGCAGATGCGATCTTACAATCCCTGCCGGCTCAAAAGCCAGCATCCACAAGGCTTGTAAAGTACCCTTCCCTGAATCACCTGTTTCAAACCTGCACCACCTGTACTGTTTCGGAATATCAGGAGTTGGAGGAAACTATTGCTCCGGTGGTGATAGGTGAAATTAAAAACTGGATAAAAGCAATACACAAATAAATGTATACCTATCACAATGTGTACGTTCATTCTGTTGCTTCAAATGCAGTTTGATACAACCCGTATAAAAGCAATACAGCTGCAGCAATAATGGCAATAGTCAGGCTTACCAGTAAAAAACTAATCACTAATTCGAGTGCAGGAGCTCCCTTAGCCCCACCTGCAATTGGCATCATTTTACCCGCACCTGTAAATCCCGCCAGCAACACTGCAGCGAAATTGGCAAAACCTGCATAGAGTACCAGTAGATAAATCAGATTCAGCATTCTCGAAGGGCACTTGATTTTCGGCCAGATCAGACCCAATAGCATCAGGAATAAACCATTTAGTATTCCCTCCAGATGTGCACTCAGGCCCATTCTCTGATTGGTCATGGCAGGTATTAGTAATCCAGTGATCAAACCAAGGAAAAACAAAACCATTCCCCAGAAGATCAATTGAGCTGATTTCTTATTGGTAGCCATGTCTGGTGATTTTAGCAGTAAAAGAACAAGTTCCTTAAAGGTCGGGATTCTTGATTAATTTCGGTCAGGACGCTAGATAACTATACATGCAGTTCGCTTATCTCCTATTGACTTTACTATCTTGCTTGCTGAGCTTTCCAGCTGCACAGGAGCAATACCCAACCTATCTTACCGGAAAAGTGATTAGCGTAACGGATGGTGATATGATTGATATTTTATACAATAACAAACCACTGCGGATAAGGCTGGAACATATTGATTGCCCGGAAATCCGAAAGCAACAACCCTTCGGAGCTCAAGCAAAAAAGTTCACTTCGGAAAAATGTTTCGGGCAGACTGTCCGGGTGCTGCACAAAAATGAGGTGGACAGAAACAAGCGCCTCATCGGGGAGGTGGTAAACGCAGAAGGCCTCAATGTAAACAAAGCATTGGTTAAAGCCGGATTGGCCTGGCACTTCATTAAATATTCTTCGAGCCAGGAATATGCTGCCCTTGAAAAAAGGGCCAGAGTTATGAAAGTTGGTTTATGGAGAGACCCTAATCCAACCGCGCCCTGGAACTGGAGGAAGCCAAAGTAAGGGGTCATCGTTTTACATATACAGTAGCTACTTCTAACCTGTTGCCATCCGGATCCAATGTTTCAAATTCATAGTAACCATCCCCGGTAACGCGGGGCCCACTCAGAATCGGGAAGCCATGTTCAGCCAGTTCCCGGGCTTTACTATCCACTTCCGCCATGGTTTCAACACCAAATGCAAAATGGGTATACCCTGTTTGCATGGGGTCATTGCTGTTTTTGGGCTGTTCAAGAATGTCGGCCCGGGACATTAACTCAAGCCGGGCGCCGCTTTCAAAACTGATAAAATAACTCTGGAACTGCTTTTTTTCATTGATGTATTTCTTATTCGAACTGCCACCGAAAAACTGGCAATAATAGTCTTTAAGGCCTTCCAGATTGTGTGTCCAGATGGCAATGTGTTCAATTTTCATGGACTGTAAAATACTTACAATCCGAGAATCTTGGCATCAACCCGAAACAATGATTCTATGCGGATTTTTATATCCTGGTTAACGATTTTATCTGTTTTTACTTCCAAACGGAGTTTGTACTTATCCTGTACTAGGTAGTCCTTTAACTCTTCTGTGGTACATTCCAATGCCAGCTCATTTCCAATCGTATCAGGAATGCCTTCTTTCGAGGCGATCAGCAATTCAGGTTTTCCGTTTGCAGCAATATAGATTTTGATGCTGTTTAGAAAGTCGAAGGTTCTTCCGGAGGTTGGATCTGTTTTCAACACCAGTTTACGAAGTAAAATTGATTGAACCAGGTTTTTACTGGTCTTCTTCCCTTCATATTCTGATTCTGAAGCAGTTGTAATTTCCGGGGTAAACACATCAAATGGAAGATTTGATGCGGGTCCCGCCTGAATGGTAGTTTCAGTATTGTAATTCAGGTTAAATTGGGTGAGTTCCGCCAGCTTTTTGCAGGAGGAGAAAACAAGGAGAAGCCCTATAAGACAATAAAAAGCAGTTTTCATATAACAGGATGATTGAAATTTGGAACGAAAAACGATGAATTTTAGTATACCGGATTATGCAAAAAATATACAAGATTCAAAAATTTGAAGGCGCTTCCATGCATTATATTGAACTGGGTGAACAGGATGTAAAGCGACTCTCGAAAGCAGGAAACAAACGGGTTCTGTGTATCCTGAATGGAAAGCTGAGGATTCATGCAGCCATTCAGAAAACCCGGGATGGATTACATTACCTTATGATTGGATCTAAACACCTCAAGACTCTCGGTATAAAGGCTAATGCTTCTGTTAAAGCTTCCATTACTATTGATACCACTGAGTTTCAGTTCGATCTGCCGGAGGAATTGACGGAGGTGCTTGCAACAGATGATGCGGCTAATCAGATTTTTACCGGATTAACTGATGGCAACAAACGCGGACTAATGGCCCTGGTTCAAATGGTCAAATCAAGCGATAAAAAGATTGAGCGCTCTTTATTAATTGCCGAAAAACTGAAACTGGGAATTACATCCCCTCAAGAGATCATGAAAAAATAAGTTGCCTATTTATCTTGAATTTTCATTGGTCGTTGCTTATGGCAACTGATCGATAATATTATCCCCCGCACTCAATTCGGCCCAACTTTGAATACAATTCGTATTCAAAGTTCTGTTCTTATGATATCAATTCGTTTAAGTAGATGGATACTGCTCCTGGTGCTGTGTAGTTACCTTGTTGCATTGCATGCATGTAAAAAAGACGATACTGAAAAACTGGGAACTGGTGATGGTCAGGAGACTCCTGGTAAAATACCCGGATTAGGAGAAATGCCTGGAGAGCCGGAAGGAACCCAGTTCAACTTACCTGCAGGTGTCCGGCTTATTGGTGAAATTGAAGGCCAGGAAGATGGCTCCTCTTCCCGCGATTGTCTGTTTGATGGCCAGGGATTTAATGTGATGGTCAAGATGAAACTGAAAAGAGATTCATCCGTTTCTGGCCCCCTGACGGTTGAATTTCCTCCCGGTTTGGTTATTACTTCCACTGCAGAAGGTTTTCAGCATGGATTATTGGTGGAACGAATGGTAGTTACTATTCCTCCCATACAACCCGGATCAGGAGGTAATGAATGCCAGGTCAGCCTGCTGCTGTTTTGCCTGAACAGTGCCAAACGCACCTCCGATGCAACAGCGAGGTATAAGTTTGGTCCGGTTACTTCTTCCAAACTCCTGAAGGATTTAATCAACCGGTTAAAGGGTAAAAAAATCAATTACCGCGAGTTTGCAGATGGTGATCCTGTATGGTTTGAGAACCAGGAAAAAATTCAGGATGCCATATGGCAACTCACCGATGGCAATGGTCTGAGAGAGAAAGATATTCAATACCTGAATGAATTACCCAACAGATAATCAAATACTATGTATAACAAGTTCGCTGCGCAATTATTTATCGCGTGTTTATTGATCACAGCTAATATCTCCTGTACTGAAAAAGAAACTGAAGAACCTGGTTCAACCAGTGGTAAACTTACCGGAGTTGTTAAAAAGAGTGATGGTACTCCGCTAAACAATGTGACGATCATTGTAGATAACAGTATTCTGTTCAATTCCAATATTAATACCAAAACCAATGCAGAAGGACGTTACGCTGTAGATGTTCCGATCGGTTCCTGGTTCGCATTTGCGCAGCACAAGGTTCGATACAATAATCTTGAATATACCATTTACCTGAAGCCGGATAAAGAGCAGGGATTTGGAAGAGAGGGGGGCGTTCGAAATTTTACCTGGGTGCTGACTGGTACAATGCCAGAACCACTGTCGGGTACATTTGGCGGACTGGTAACTTTTGATAATTTCCCTGGAGAATTTGTAGAAAATGAGCGGGAAATCCTTTGGAAGTTTGAACCGGTTGGTAATTTGATTGATGGCTCTACAGGTCCCACCATAACAACCAAATCTCCTGACAGTGATACAGTAAAAGATCTTCCCATTGGAAGATACCGGGTATCAGCAACCTATGAAGGACAGCCTTTAAAGTTAAGACGTTGGAATACTGATGAACCCTTTGTTAATAGTTATGTTTTCGATTTTCAACCAGTAATCGATGCACAATGTCATAACTGTTTCAAGCTGGAATATCGGAAGTAGTCGAAAGTATTTAACCTCTTACATCTCCATTCAATGTCATTGTGGGCATGAATGGAGTTTTTTTTATGGCCAATTATGCTTTCTGATATAATTACCATAACACTATTTTATTTCTACCATTAATTTTTTGAAAACCCGGTGTTTTCACGGGTAGTATGTATTTATATATTCACTTTCTTTGCACAGTCAATTCGCAATTTCATCACCCCATCACGCGATTTGATGATTTATAACCTTTGTTAAACTATGAAAAATTGTACGAGTAAAATTTAATGAAATAATGCAACGGTAACCGCGCCATTATTGTCAAGACAAGTTTTAAAGTGGGGATTTCCATTTAATTATTGACCTGTTCTTGTTAGTCATGTTTGACTCGCTGTGCTTTTTTATGCTGCACAGTCGAGGATGCACCGTTTTGTGTTGATTGTTTAAAATACCAATATCGGATTTAACAAAGATGAGACTAAAACTTATTCTATTTGCACTACTTGCTATCCTGGTAGCAACTTCTTCGCATGCTCAACAACTGCCGGCTGATCTTAGTTCAGTAAAAGCCAGCCAAATTTCTGACACGCAGTTGGAAAGGCTGGTTGCTCAGGCTAAATCAAATGGTCTTAGTATTTCAGATGTAGAATCAGAACTTTCCCGCAGAGGAATGCCGGGATCCGAAGTTTTACTTCTGAAACAAAGAGTAGAAGCGCTTGGCCTGTCTTATAACAGTGCTGCATCAACTACAGATAGTGTTTCCACTGATAGAGGACCTGCATCCTCAAGAAAAGTTAATAAACCAACAAAAGTCTTTCAGCCACTCTTCAAAGAAGTGGAAGAACTCACCCTGTTCGGATCTGAACTTTTCTCGAATACCAACCTGAGCTTTGAACCAGATTTGCGCATGGCAACACCTCCGGGTTATATTATTGGCCCGGATGATGAACTGCTGCTCAATATCTACGGTCTCAATGTTAGCCAGCAAACTCTGCGTGTTAGTCCGGAAGGAACTGTGACTGTAAAATATGCCGGAGTTATTGCCGTAAACGGCCTGAGCATTGAAGCAGCTACTTCATTGATTCGTTCCAGGTTGCTTAAATTTTATCCCTCACTCTCTAATGGTCAAACCAAACTGCAACTTTCCCTCGGTAATATCCGGAGCATTCGGGTTATTCTTATTGGTGCAATTGAACGTCCCGGTACCTATACGCTGCCTTCACTGGCAACATTATTTAATGCGCTCTATGTAAGTGGTGGTCCTAAACAAAATGGTTCTTTCCGCCGCATTGAACTGATCCGAAATAACAAAGTGATTCAGGTAGCTGATCTCTATGATTTCCTGGTGCGTGGTGATTTGGGTTCCAATATCAGACTTCAGGACAATGATGTAATTCGTATTCCATTCACCAGTAACCTCATCACTATGAAGGGCCAATTGAACCGGCCTGGTATTTTTGAACTGCTGCCTTCCGATAAACTGGAAGATGCCATCAATTATGCAGGTGGCTTTACCAGTAAAGCGTTCAGAGGTCGTATCACGGGTACCCGTATCCTGGATTTCAATCGCAGCATTGTAGATGTTTCAGGCGATTCTATTGCCTCCTTCATTCCTAAAAACGGTGATGAATACATCATTGATTCAGTTATCAACCGGTTTACCAACCGCGTGATGATTACCGGTGCTATTTTCAAACCTGGTTCCTATGCCCTCGAACCTAATATGACCCTTGGTAGTCTTATCCGCAAAGCACAGGGTGTAAAAGAAGACGTTTTCGATGGTTCCGCTATTCTTGTTCGTACTCGCCCTAACCTGACGAAAGAATACATCAACGCTGAAATTAAAAAAGTACTGGAAGGGTCTGATCCCGGCATTGCTCTATTGAAAGATGACAGCATACATATCGCATCAATATTTGACCTGCGCGATAGTATCACTGTTTCTATTAATGGCGCTGTTCGTAAACCTGGTGTATTTCGGTTTGAAGACAGCCTTTCGCTCAAGACACTCATTATGAAAGCCGGAGGATATGCCGATAATGCTACTGGGATGGGCATTGAAATCTCCCGCCGTAAAAGAAATATTGAAGTCAATAAACCCGAAAGTGAAATTGTAGACCTGATCACCATTAATGATTCGGCTCAATTAAATGGGAGCGCAACCAATATCATACTTAAACCTTTTGATATTATCAGCATTAAAGAGAGTCCCTATTACAAAAAACAAATCTCGATCAAGATCACCGGTGAAGTTTTGATGCCTTCTGTTTATACACTGCAAAGCCGGGAAGAAAGATTGAGTTCAATTATCAGGCGATCCGGCGGACTTCTTTACACGGCCGATATACGCGGTGCCAAACTGATCCGGAAGAAAAAAGAACTGCTCGATTCAACAGAGGTAAAACGTCTTATTACCAGCGTACAACGGGATACTACTATTTCTTATAAAGACAGCATCAGCCTGCTGAAAGATACGCGGGACGTAGCCATAGACCTCGACTATATTCTCAAACATCCAGGCTCAGCAGATGACATCACACTGGAAGATGAAGATGAACTGGTAATTCCCAGAATCAATAATACTGTCAGCATCAATGGTGAAGTGTTCAAACCCCTTGATATCATGTATGAAAAGGGGAAGTCAATGCGCAACTATATCAATGATGCAGGCGGGGTAACCCCCCAGGGTAGCCGAAGAAGAGCATTTTTAATTTATGCCAACGGAAGTGCTGCCAAAATCCAGCGCCCCCTTGGAATTTTCAGACGCTATCCAAAAGTGATGCCCGGTGCCAGCATATTCGTTCCGCAACGACCTAAAAGAGAAGGGTTTGATGTGGGCAAAGCAGGCATCTTCATTTCGGCCATTACGGCCCTGATTACCGCCGCCAGTCTTATCACCCGCTGATAAGAGAAAGGCATTCAACATAGGCGGCTGTTTTATTCAGTCCCGAAAAAAGTAAAATGGGACTGAGGTGGCGAAGCCGTGCCTTATTTTGATAAACAACCTGTAAAATCTAAGATGGAAGAATACTATTCTCTGCACGAGATAGCAAGAGTGACCCGGGAGTTCCGCAACTATGCATTGGCCAACTGGAAAAAAGCACTACTGGTTTTTATATCCTGTATTGCACTTTCCATCGCCTACTACTTTTATCAAAAGCCTAAATACGAAGCGATAACCACTTTCATACTGGAAGAAAAATCAAGTGGTGGTGGATTGTCAGGACTTGCATCACAAATCGGACTTGATATTGGCGGACTTATTGGAGGCGGGAGTGTATTTGCCGGAGATAATATCCTGGATATCCTCCAGTCCAAAGCCATCCTTCAGAAAGTATTGGTTTCAAAAGTAGATCCTTCAAAAGGTCCTGAATCAGAAACCCTGGCAGATCTGTTCCTGGAATTCCGGAACTGGAAAAAGAAATGGTCACCCGAAGAAGTTCAGAAGATCAGTTATTCCAACCTAAAGCATCCCGACTCCCTTAACCAGAAGCAGGACAGTGTGATCAATGAAATCCGGGAATACCTGGTCAAAAAATCTCTTTCTGTGGATCGCGCCAATAAAAAGGGTTCTATTATCAAAGTACAGGTGAATGCAAGTAATCCTGTGTTTGCCCGACTGCTGGCGGATCGTCTTGTAATTGAAGCAAGCAAGATGTTTTTATCCATCCGAACCGGTAATGCACTCGCCAATATCGATCGCCTTCAAAAACGAGCTGATTCCTTACTGGTATTACTAAACTCGAAATCATACAATGCGGCATCCACACAATTGCTGGATGCCAATCCAGGTATGAAAGTAGCTGGTATTCCTACTGAAATAGCAATGCGGGATAAGACGGTGATCAGTACAGTGTACGTAGAAGTAATGAAAAACCTGGAAGCCAGTAAAATGCTTCTGTCTCAGCAGACCCCTGCCATTCAGATCCTGGATAAACCAAGCGAATTATTGGAGGATAAACGAAAAAGCCTGCTCCTCCTGATCATAGTTGGTATTGCCGCCGGTGGTTTTCTGGGAGTAGGTTGGCTCTTTGTTAAATTCCTTTTCAAGCAGGGCTAAGTTGGTAGGAATGAAAGCCGAAAAAAAAGGATTGCTCAAGCCAACTCTTCAGATAACCGCACTTTCATTAGGCGGTATTGCGTTGAATTTTTTGACGCAACTGCTGGTGGCTTATTATTTCGGTGCTACTCCTGCCAGGGATGCTTACTTTGCTGCACTGGCCCTTCCAACCTATGTGGCAGCTTTACTGGTTGGCTCACTGGGTGTAATATATCTGCCGGTTTTTGTAGATGTTACCAGCAAAAAGGGCAACCTGGATGCACGCGCTTTTCTGGGCAACTCAATCGGACTTGTTTTTGGTATAACCGCTTTGATTGTTGTTGCCGGTACTGTTTTTTCAAATGAACTGATTCAGCTTACTGCACCCGGGTTTTCATTTGAACAGATCCAGTTTGCCGGACAACTACAGCGAATCCTGTTACCAACAATCGTGTTCCAGGTATTGTCGCATATTACTGCATCGGTGCTTCAAACCAGGAGCCAGTTTTTATTACCGGCTTTCACACCCCTGCTTTCAACCCTGATCATATTGGTAGTGGTATCCCTGCTGAGTAAATCAATCGGTATCCAAAGTCTCGCTTATGGCACACTGCTAGGAAATGCCATCGCCTTCCTTTTTAATGTGATGTATCTCATCCGCCAGAACCAGGTTCGGTTCACCGGAAAGTTTAATAATCCATACATAAAAAGATGGCTTGCCTTAAGTTTGCCCTTGCTGGCTGCCGGCATTTTTTACCGGCTCACCACTGTATTTGAAAGAGGTATCGCTTCCTACCTGGAAGAAGGAAGCTTGTCTTACCTGGGTTATGCCAACCAGATCATGACCATACTGGCTACTGTTACTTCCAGTGGAATAGCTACTACGCTTTATCCGCAACTGTCCAATTCCTGGATTGAAAGGGATATGGAATCCCTGAAGCAGCAGTTCTTAAATGGTATTCGCATCATCCTGCTGATCTGTGTACCGATTGCCGTGGTCTTTATTTTCTGGGGCCAACCGGTTTTCCGCCTGCTCTTTGAGCGGGGAGCTTTTACTCCTGAAGCAACAGTAGCCGTGACCAGTACTTTCGCCTTTTTAACAGGTGCTTTTTTAGCCAATAGCCTGGGGAACCTGGTTGCGAAAATTTATTATCTATCAGGCAAAACCATGCTGGGTTCTGCTATTGAAGTAGCTACTGCACTGATCTACCTGGCTCTTGCAGTTAGTCTGGCTAAAAAAATGCAATACAACGGTTTGGCACTTGCTACCAGCATTACCGCGGCACTCAGTATCACAGCATCTTTTATTTCACTCTACTTTATTTTAAAGGGATTTGATTTGAAAGAACTCATCCGATCTTTTGTTCTTATCCCGCTTGCAGCTTTACTACCGATGCTCCTGCTTCAAACATTGTTAAAACAGCTGACTGTATCTATTAATTCACTGTCTATAGTTTTAGTTGCAGCATCTATGCTGCTGTATCTGCTACTGTATATCTGCATGCTCAAACTCGTTGGCACACCTGAACTGAACCAGATTCAACGTAAACTTTATTTCTCATAACCATTAAATCAAATCTTATGATTGAAACCATTTCACACGAAGGCGTTACACTGGCGATCATTATCCATCGCGATTTTGAAAAACCCGGTATTCATTTTTTTACTCCTGATGATTTTTCCCAGCAGCTCGCTTACATGAAACATCCTGCAGGTAAAATCATTCAGCCGCATGTACACAATCCGGTTAAACGGGATGTTCACTTCACTAAAGAAGTGCTCCTCCTGAAAAGAGGTAAACTCCGGGTGGATTTCTATGACAACGACCAGGTTTACCTGGAAAGCAGAATCCTGGAAGCAGGTGATGTCATTCTCTTATCAGAGGGCGGACATGGTTTCGAAGTGCTGGAAGACCTCGAAATGTTTGAAGTGAAGCAGGGTCCCTATGCAGGCGACAACGATAAAACGCGCTTTGAACCTAAAGGAAAAATCAAACTTGTCTTACCTCAACCTGTTTTTTAATATGAATAGTTTTATTCCGGTTTGTGAACCTTACCTCGCGGGAAAAGAAAAGGAATACGTGATGGATTGCCTGGAAACAGGCTGGATTTCTTCAGCAGGTAAATACGTTACCGCTTTTGAAAAAGAATTCGCCGCATATTGTGGAGCATCTTATGCCGTTGGTGTCTGTAATGGTACGGTAGCCCTTCATCTCGCATTAGTTGCTATGGGGATTGGCAAGGGCGATGAAGTGATCATTCCAAACTTCACTATGATCGCTACTGCTTTTGCTGTTTGCCAAACAGGTGCCATGCCTGTTTTTATTGATGCGGATCCCGATACCTGGAATATCGATGTATCACTGATTGAAGCAAAAATTACACCGCGCACCAAAGCCATACTGCCCGTTTCCATATTTGGTCAGCCATGTGATATGGATGCAATTCAAAGAATTGCCAGCAAGTATAAACTGCTGATTTTGGAAGATGCGGCTGAGTCGCACGGCGCGGTTTATAAGGGCCGCAAAACAGGCAACCTGGCAGATGTTACCACCTTTAGTTTTTTTGCCAACAAAAACCTGACCACAGGAGAAGGCGGGATGGTGCTCACCAATGATGAATCCATCTATAAAAAACTTCTGTATTACAAGAACCTTTGCTTTCCCCTGGAAGGGCCCCGCAATTACCTGCATGAGGATATCGGGTTTAATTATCGCATGACCAATATCCAGGCAGCTATCGGTCTGGCTCAGGTGGAAAGAGCTGATTATTATAAATCCCTGCGCATTCAAAATGCACAGCGGTACCAGTCCTTTCTCCAGGATATTCCTGGTATTCAGTTTCAGCAGACGCTGCCCGATGTAGAAAATGTATTTTGGATGAACGCCATCCTGGTAGATGAATCAGCATTTGGTAAATCCCGCGATGAATTGATGCAGCACCTGAAACAGAAAGGGATTGACACCCGCCTCTTATTTGTTGGTATGAATCATCAGCCATCTCTCCGGAAATATGGATGTGATACTGAAGGTTATTATCCGGTTACAGAACAATTGACCAAAACCGGATTGTATCTGCCTTCTGCCTCTAATTTATCTGAAGCAACCATTCGCTTTATCTGCGATGAGATTATTGCTTTTTCCAAAACCGCTGTACATGTTTAAGAATTACGCGCACTACTACAATCTGTTATACAAAGACAAAGAGTATACAGCGGAATGTGCCCACGTGGATGCATTGATCCGGCAATATTCAAAACCAGGCGCTTCCACCTTGCTTGACATTGGATGTGGTACAGGTCGCCATGCACATGGCATGACAGAACTCGGGTATCGCGTTGCAGGAATTGATCAGTCTGAGGAGATGATCAATTCCGCCAAAGCACGTGCTATTCCTGGAGCCGAATTCCAGGTGGGAGACGCTACCAGATTTAAGTTGGGACGCCATTTTGATATCGTGACTTCCCTCTTTCATGTGATCAGTTACCAGACAACCAACCTCGCTGTACAACAAACATTTGCAAGAGCAGCAGAACACCTGGATCCTGGCGGGCTTTTCATTTTTGATTTCTGGTACGGACCGGCTGTAGTAACCGAACGTCCGGCTGTTCGTATCAAAAGACTGGAGGATGAGAAAATCAAAGTGACACGCCTGACTGAACCGGTTTGGAAATGCAATGAAAATGTCGTGGATGTGCATTTTGAATTGCTGATCACCGATAAAGCCACTGATCAGGTGGAAACCGTAAAGGAACTACACCCCATGCGCTATTTTTTCAAACCTGAAATGGAATTATTCCTGGCGGTTGCAGGCTTTTCACTAAAGTATTGCAAGGAATGGATGACAGGTAATGAGCCTTCGGATCATACCTGGGGTGTTTGTTGTGTAGCCGAAAAAAAACATTGATATGAAAGTGCGTCTTGTTTGTTACGAGGAAGTGGACAGGTGGATCATGGGCAAGTTTGCCCTTCGGATGCGCGATAATCTTCAGCAGCTTCAAATTGATGTCGATATCGCCATGCAGGCTGATCCGGCTGCGGATATCAATCATCATATTGTATTTGAAGGATATGAACCCGGCTCTGCTCCTTCCTCCCGGCATACTCTGATGATTACGCATGTGGATGATATCCGGAAACTGGAGCTTATAAAAGAACAACTGAAAACAGCAGCAGCAGGCGTTTGCATGTCGCGTGAAACCCAACAGCAACTTGCACAACTGGGTGCCGATAAAAACAGGCTCTGTTATATCAACCCTGCACACGATGGAGTTGTAGCTATCCGCAAACACCGGATCGGTATCTGTTGCCGTGTACAGGAAGATGGCAGGAAAAGAGAATATTTTATAGATAAACTCGCCAAACGCCTGGACCCCGCGTATTTCAAATTTGTCATCATGGGCGACAGCTGGGAGCCCCAGGTGGCAGCACTTCAGAAAAATGGTTTTGAAGTTGACTATACCAATCGCTTTATCTACAACCAGTATGTAGAATTAATACCTACACTCGACTATTATCTCTATATGGGTATGGATGAGGGACAGATGGGCTTTATTGATGCATTGGCAGCTGGTGTAAAAACAATCGTAACCGCACAGGGATATCACCTGGATGCACCAAATGGTATTGTTCACCCCTATACCAGCTATGAAGAACTGGAGGCGATTTTTCTTCAACTCGAAGATGAAAAAAAGAAACTGGTTGATGCCGTTGCTACCTGGAACTGGATGGATTACACCATCAAACATGTGGAAATCTGGAACCACCTGCTTGGTAAACAGGAACAGCCATCCCCGTTTGCAGACGGATTGAATTCATTACTCAATATGCAGCAATCCGAATTGCAGACAGACCATTCTTTTATTGATGCAAAACGAAAAGAACTGACGCAGAATAAATTCAGAAGGTCCTATTACCACAAGACAGGCCGCCTGAAAAGAACCTACCGAACCGAAGGCATTGCAGGTGTGATTCGGTTGGTTACCTCAAAATTTTTCTGATTTAATCCGGATGCAGGTTATACAACAGGAACTGGTTACGGGATCAAGGTTGCAGGGCTTACCGGTGATGCGGAAAGTAATTCTCTTTATTACTACTTTCTGGATTATCATGTACAGCAATGCACGCATGTCTGATTTTGTACCCAGTTACAAATTCGTGCATTTATTTCCTATTCCGGCTTTTGTACGCGGAGTGGAATTGGCCTTGCTGGTATTTCTGTACCTGCTTTCGCTTACCACGAAAATGAACAAACGAATCCTTTTGTTCAATGTATCCATTCTTGCATTTATCGGGCTTTCCATTTTGAACCTTGTATGGCATGGCAACTTGCGGGGAGCCAGCATCCAGGATTTATACATCCGCCTGGCACCTCTTCTGTTTTTTGCCATATTGGTTCCGGCATCGCGTGCGGATAAAAAAGAACTGCGCTTCTTCGTACAGTTTTTTATTGGCACACTGCTGCTTAACATACTGGTTTCTGTTTTTTACCAGATACCATTGCATGGAGATCATGAAGATCATATTCCGGGTATCATGGAAGATGCGCACGCCTATTGCAATTACCTCCTGGTGTTTTTTATCGTGTTGCTGTATGATTACCTGCGGACAAAAAAATTGACGAGCCTTGCCCTTTCACTATTCTTCCTGGTACTCACTGTTTTTCCAAGAAATGAAAAAGCGATTGGCTTCACTATACTGGTAGCAGGCTTTCTTGTACTGCAGCATATTCTGAAGAAAACAAAAGGGCTCTTCCTGAAACTGGCCATCGTGGGAACATTACTGCTGGCAGCGGGAATTGGAACATTTACGCTGGTTAAAAACAGGCCGGATATCTGGGCAAGAGCTGATCTGGCTATTAATTATATCGGACTTGAAAATGTAGGACCCATTCAGGCCTGGCCCATGGCAGTTAATGAAATCCAAAGCGGACCAATGCCCATGTTGATAGGACTCGGAGCAGGAGAATACGGATGGATTGCCGCCGGCCGGGATGTGTCAGAAGGAAACGGTCGCAAACACTCCAGGCAGTTCGATTTTGAGTTCACCTTTGGTTCTGTTGACAATGCAGGTTTTATGTTCCGAACCAATACCTGGAGTTCACTGCTGGCGGAATTCGGAATTATTGGAACCCTGCTGTTTCTGGTTCCTGTATGGATCATGACTAAAAAAGTATGGAAACACCAGCCTGAAAACAGGTTGGAAGCCAATATGAGAATGGCCTTTCTGATCATTCTCTTGCTGGTCGTGTTTCAGGGTTTTTTTACACCCTACTCCAATTGGAGTTCACCTACCCTGGTGTTCCCCATGGCCTACCTGGCCGCCTATTTTCACAGCACAACCAAAAAGGAGCTGCTTGAAAATTCTTGAACTTATGAAGGAAGTCAGAATTGTTTATATCGGAAATTTCGCAGTACCGGAAAATGGACAGGCACATAGCCTGAAAAGTTTTGCCCGGTTCTTTAATGGATTGGCGAATGATGCTTCCAATCCGAAGGTTTCTATTTTTGCAGGCTCGATTCATCCGGGCGAAGTAGGATTTGAATTTTCCTGCGAATCACCATTAGACCCCAAAATTCAACTGACGCTTTCAAAGGGTAATACTCCCACTACCAGCCTGGTTCCTTTTCTGCTTAATAATCTGAGACTCTTTGTCAAGCTTACCAGGTACTCCCTGAAGAAATCCGATTATTTTGTTTTCCTGCCAGCCCCTATTGGCGCCTGGAGTGTATTGGTAACTACCCTGTTTCGCAGAAACAAATCACTTGGCGTTTATATTGGCGGTTATTATAAAAAGGAACAGGCATCGGAATTCAGAAAGGGATGGCTCAAGCAAAAAATTAAAAAGCTGGGTGCTGAAATTGTAGAGCGACTGGTGGATCGCGCTATCAGAAAAGCAGATTATATCATCACGCCTTCTTATGAAATACAGGAACGCCTGCGTGCAAGCGCTAAGGTTTTTCTTACCCCACCCATGATGAATGTAACAGAGGCGGATCTTTCATTTGTTACTCCACCTGCCGATGATAAATTCATCAGTTTCTGTGGTGAACTCCGGCACGCCAAAGGTGTAGTGGATCTGATGCAGGCCTATATTCAGGGTGTGGCTGAGAATCGCCTGGGCGATCATAAACTCAAAATCATAGGTAGTGGCCAGGCGCTGGAGGAGTTGAAAGAATTGGCGCAACAAGGTGGGGTTGCAGATCGCGTTGTATTTACAGGACAAATCAAAGAAGAAGAAGTACTCAAAAAAGAATTAGGCAGCTCCTCATTTTTTGTGCTGCCTTCTTACAGCGAAGGCTTTCCAAGAGTAGCCTATGAATGTTTTACACTAAATGTTCCAACCATTCTTACACCTGTAGGGGGTGTTCCCTACCTCGTAAAAGACAGAGTACATACTCTGCTGGTGGAACCCGGCAATGTCAGCCAGTTACTTGGTGCGATGGAATCTTTAGTAAGGGATGAGGCGTTAAAAAATTCACTGGCTGCGAATGCAAAGGAACTCATGCGAACCAATTTGTTTCCACGGATCCGGAAAGATGTTTCCCTCAACAGGATGGTACTTCAAAAGATAGAGGAAGTAAAGGAGAAAACATCTCTGGTGGTGGTCACCCATTCGTATTATCCTGCTGTTGGTGGCGTGGAAACCTTTGTGGCAGATCTGCTGAGCAAACTGGATAACTCAAAATATAAGATCCAGGTATTCACTTCGGATAAGTTCATAAAAGGCGGGCCAAGGACATTTCAAAAAGATGGAGTTGATATCACCGTAATGCCTTCACTGCACCTGGCAGGTTTTATTTTTCCGCTACCCGGTAAGCAGTTCTGGAAATTGTTCAACGCTTTGAGAAAAGCAGATGTGGTACATCATCATGATTTGAAATTTATGGCTAATACTCTTAGCTTTTTATCTATCCTGTTCCGCTACCGGTTACTGCTTTTCTCACATGGATACGTATATCATTCCGAACGCTTCAAAAAAATAAAAACGCTTTTTCTGCGCTACTTCAGTTTTTTGTCTCGATGGTATGCTGCAGTTGTAAATATTTCCGAAAACGATTATGAAATTTCAAAACGATTTGGTTTTCGCAATGCAGTTTTATTAAGGGAACGCACCAACCTTTCCCGTTTTATAAACAACCCGAAAGATCAGCAGGCGGGAATTTATTTGTATTACGGCAGAATCGCCCGTAACAAAGGAATAGAAAACCTGCTGCGTTGCCTGAGTCATGTTGATCATTCTTTTCAACTGATCATTGCGGGTGCAGGAGAGGAAGAATACCTGCAGGAATTAAAAGCCAAAGCAACTCAGTATGGGTTATCCGACCAAATAACCTGGACCAGCAGACTGTCCGACGAAGCATTGTTAAAAGAGCTGTCGAGGGCTGAAATTGTTTTCCTGCCATCTCTCTATGAAGGTTTTGGTATCACCTTACTGGAAGCTATTGCCAGCAAATCAAAAGTGCTGGCTCATAATAATAATTCCTATGCCCTGATTCTTCAGGAATTGGAAGGGGAGGATTTCATTTTCGATTTTTCACAGCCCGAACAGTTTCCTACAAAACTGAAAGCTGTGCTGGAAACGGAAGTTCCCTTATGGAAACATATTCATCGCTTTAACCATGATGAAATGGTGAAAGAAGTAGAAAAACTTTCAAACGCAGTCTGAGCAATCCTTTTATGTCTGAGAAAATAGAAGTACTGGGAGTCCGGGTTTCCAACTATACAGTGGATGAATTGAACAATGCGTTGCTGCAGATTGTGGATCAAAAAGAAAAGCAGCTGGCCCTGAATGTAAATATTCACGGCTTAAACCTTGCCTATGAACTGAAGTGGCTGCGCGATTATTTCAATACCTGCTCCATTGTTTTTTGTGATGGTGAAGGGGTGCGATTGGGAGCCAGGTTATTTGGAAAGGAAATCAAAGAAAAGATCACCTATAACCGCTGGATCTGGAGCTTCGCTGAATTCTCAGAAAAGCATGGCTTATCCTGGTACCTGATGGGTTCAACTGATCCGGTGATTGAACAGGCAGTGAGCAGGTTGCGGGAAAAATATCCGGCACTTAAAATCGCTGGCTATCGAAATGGCTTCTTTACCAATGAAGCAGATGTGCAGCAAACCATCCGGGATATTAACAGCAAAGAAGTAAATGTGCTGATCCTTGGTATGGGTATGCCTGTTCAGGAAAAATGGTTGCAAAACAACTGGCCGGCTGTGCAGGCAAATATTGCCCTTACCGGCGGTGCTGTATTTGAATATGTATCCGGAAATGCCCGGATGACACCTGATATTTTTTACAAGTTAAAACTGGAATGGTTGTACCGTTTCCTGCAGGAGCCAAGGCGCCTGTTCAGGAGGTATATCATTGGAAATCCGTTGTTTTTTATCCGCCTGTTTATTAGCAGAATTCGTCCTATAGACTAACACAAAACAAACCTTAAAAACCTTCCTATGCCAAGTACTTACAATCCTTCCACCCGCCTTAAAATTTCGGCGGACCTGGGCTTTCTTTCAGTCATTTATTTTATTACCCACAGCTATTTTCAACCGGGAATTGATGTGTTATCAAACACCAGCTGGTTAGCTTTGGGTCTCAGTCTGTTTAGCTGGTTTATAGCCGGACGATCAATGGGACTGTACAAAGACTTTCGTGCTATTGTATTTTCCATTGAATGGACGGTCTTCGTCAAGAGCCTGCTATTGTATTCCCTGATCATTTCATTTGTTTTAACCTTATTGGTGAATGGTTATCCTTTCCGGATGATGCAATTGCTGACGCAGGTCACGCTTATTTTCATCAGTTTCCCGATTCAAAAACTGGCCATCCGGCTCTTTATGAAAAGGATCCGCAACAGCAGCCAGATGAGCAGAAAAGTATTGATTGTGGGCGCTGATGATTCCGGATTACAGTTTTACAAAAACTATGTAAAAGACAACCTCTATGGTTACTCATTAGCAGGGTTTGTGGATGATACGGTTAATCCCTCTATTAATGGACAGTATCTGGGTAAAACATCTGATATCGATAAAGTAATTGCGAGTCATGAATTTGAAGACATCGTAGTTGCAACTACCCTTAAGGATGATTCTCAGCTGGAGAAAATCATTATTGCCGGCGAGCGGGAAGGAAAAAGAGTGAAGATCATTCCACAATACCAACGCTTTAGTACAGGTAAAATCAGGGTAAGCACGATGGGATCAATGCCTATCATCACACTTAGATCCTTGCCCCTGGATTTGATGGATAGTAAAATCATCAAACGTGCTTTTGATATAGTATTCTCCTCGTTGGTGATTGTATTTGTTCTGAGCTGGCTGTTTCCGATTATCGCACTGCTTATTCGTTTAAGTTCAAAGGGGCCTGCTTTGTTTCGCCAGGAAAGATGGGGATTAAACAATAAACCCATCATCTGTTACAAATTCAGATCCATGGTGCCTAGCAGTGCTGATGTGGATGAAAAAGGTGTTTATCAGCAAGCCAAAAGAAACGATCCCAGGATTACAAAGATTGGTGCATTTCTACGCAAGACCAACCTGGATGAGTTACCGCAATTCTTCAATGTATTGATTGGTACCATGTCTGTTGTTGGTCCAAGACCCCACCCGGTTCCGCTGAACCTGCAGTCAAAAGAAAGTATTGAAAATTACATGATGCGGCATTTGGTTAAACCTGGTATTACCGGATGGGCGCAGGTAAACGGATATCGTGGTGAAACACGTGATTCCTATTTAATGAAAAAAAGGGTTGAGCATGATGTCTGGTATCTTGAAAACTGGACCTTCTGGTTAGATCTTCAAATTATTATTCAGACCCTGGTTAATATGGTCAAGGGAGAGAAAAATGCGTTTTAAGGATATGTGCAGCATTGCTTTTCGTTTATTGGTATTTGTTAGTTGTATAGTTTCAGTATCGCAGGCTCAAACCATACAGGTTGGCCAGTCGGCGCTTGAAGAATGGATTCGAAGGTCAGATCTTAAAGACAGTACCGGGGATGGAGCAGGTTTGCTGATTCGTCCGGTTACTCAACTGAAGGCTTCAGACTATGATAGTTTGCTCAGCCGCTTCAGTGGTGGGGCATCCGCAAACAGGTATCCCATCTTCAATGGAAAAGGCACTGTGCGATTACTTCCTGCTTCTTTCCAGCAGCAATACAATTCGCATCATTCTTATGGCTGGAATGATGGAAGCCTGTTTCCCGCCAAGGGATACCAGCTTAGAGCCAGCGCAGGAATTGCAGCCAGTTATGGTATACTGAGTGTACAGTTCCAACCGGAATTTGTGTATGCTGCCAATCCTTCCTTCAAAGGTTTTTCCCCGTATCATTCTGATAGCACCTGGTATTATTATTATCAATTCCAGAATGATATAGACATGCCGGAACGTTTTGGGAATGGTGCACTGACACGTATGTTTCCGGGTCAGTCGAGCGTTCGCTTGAACTATAAAGGCATGTCCCTGGGCATATCTTCTGAAAATCTCTGGTGGGGACCTGGGTACCGCAATTCCCTCCTGATGAGTAATACAGCCCCGGGATTTTATCACCTGAGCTTTAACTCTACCCGCCCGCACAAGACCTTCCTCGGAAAATTTGAATGGCAACTGATTGCGGGTAAGCTTGAAAATTCAGGCATATTGCCTGTAGATACTTCCAGGCGATTGAATGGTCAGCCTTTGTATGAACCAAAGAAAAACAGCGACCGGTATATCAATGCGGTTGTTATTACCTGGCAACCGAAATGGATTCGGGGCTTGCACCTTGGTTTTGCCCGGAGTTTTTTCCAGTACAGTGATAACATACCTGGTGGATTAAATGGATATCTGCCTGTGTTCAGTGCCTTTTTTAAAGGCAATGCACGGGATGAAATGAGTTTTGGCAGAGACCAGTTATTATCTCTCTTCTTCCGATGGAAATTTCCAAAAGAGCAGATGGAAATTTATGGTGAATGGGGAAGGAATGATCATTCAGGAAATTTGAGTGATCTGCTGATGGAGCCCGAGCATAGCAGGGCTTATATTCTGGGATTCCGGAAATTATTCAAGTTACGAAAAGACCGGGAGCTGGAATTTTTTACAGAATTAACCCAATTGGAAACACCACCTACCAAACTGGTAAGAGCCTTGCAACCCTGGTATGCGCATTACCAGGTTCAGCATGGATATACCAACAGAGGACAGGTATTGGGAGCTGGTATTGGGCCAGGGAGTAATAGCCAGACCATCGGAGTCAACTGGATAGATAAGCAGGTTAACAAAACCGGAGTAAGCCTGGAGCGGATTGTGCGCAACAATGATTTTTATTTCCTGGCATTCAGTGGTTCAGGAGATTATCGTTCACATTGGGTGGATATAGGACTAACAGGAACGCGTTCCTGGGTAAAAAACCGAATTATGTACACAGCAAATCTATCACTCATCCGTTCTTTGAATTACCAATGGAAAAATGGACGTAATGATGCTGCAAATGATCCTTACCGGTCTAATGTGAACCATATGCAAGTAGGGTTGACAGTAGGTTATTTGTTCTGAAAGTACGATTGTAGAATAGTAAGCAGGTCCCCGTGTGTACTTCACACGGGGATTTTTTTTGTCTGTTGTTTTCCTCTGGGCAAATAGGGTGATTTCACGGTTGAATGCTAAGTTTCCAATGTCTAGTTTAGTAGTATCATTCAGTAGCTACGAATTGCGGGATATTTTTCCTCGATTGACCCAAAGAAAAACAAAGAAGAGGATCATTAACAAACATCCAAATATGCAGACGTTAGAATTGATGCAGATGGGACTTGATTCCCTGGAGGAACAGGAGCTGCAGGAAACGGAAGGAGGAGCCTGGCCAAAATGGCTCAAAGGCGTGACATGGGTATCCATTGGCAATGAGATCATTGAAAATTGGGAAGATGTCAAAAAAGGCCTGGTGGATGGATGGAATTCAATCAAATAAAAAAACAACTTTTATGAAACAGACAGCAATTGATGTGTCAAGATTTGAGGGGATGAGCGAGTTGTCTATGGAGCAACTGCAGTGTATTGAAGGTGGTATCGATGAGGGTACAAGCTTCTGGTATGATGTGTTTTACACCATTGGTGCAACCGCGAAAGGGATTATCACCTTTGCAAAAACTGCAATGGACTATCAAAGCTCCTTGCCGCCAAACTTGAAAAAGTAAATCAAAGGACCGGGTGGAATCAAGCCCGGTCCTTTCAATAATTTGATATGAAAGAGGAATTATCCAAACTGACTACCTTTCAATGGGTGGTTCTTATAGGTGCTATTTTTTTATTACTTAGATCTTTACTGAAATGTTAGTAGCAAGTTTAAAAAGCATTAGCAACGGCTATGCCCAGCTCACAAAACAGTTTTCCAATTGGCAGACAGTATTCCTGGTATTGCTGGCTATAGTTGTGAATTTGCTGATTACGTCCTTTTTTTCTTTTGTCTTATTCCCTGGACATAAAGCAGGTCCTGTTACTGAACCTGATATCTACTTTTTTCTGACAATTTTTATACTTGCCCCCTTTCTTGAAACCTATTTTGTTCAAAGAGGTATTATCAATTATATACTTAAAAAGTGGCCAACTGAATTGTTGATGGCTTGTTTGATTTCTTCCCTTGTTTTTGCAGCCTTTCACTATTATTCGATACCTTATATTCTAAAAACCTTTTTATCCGGCTTTATATATGGCACGCTTTACATATCAGTAAAACAAAAGGATCAAAATGCTTTCCTGGCTACCTTGATAGCACATGCTGTTTTTAATGGCCTGGGTTTCTGCATCACCCTACTGCTGCGCTCCTGAAACTAAGTACATAACATCTAAACTGACTGGCATGAACCCATCCGGCTCCGCCATCTATCGGTTGATCCTGCTGTTAGTGATCCTTTCAATTGCGATCTTACCTTTTATTAAAACCACCGTGTCTGTTACAGCCAGGGGAATTGTAAGGCCGGTAGATGAACGTACGGAAGTGAAGCCTGTGCTCTCTGGAACCATTGATTCAATTTTAGTTAAAGAAGGTGAAACAGTACAAAAAGGACAGTTGATTGCCGTCCTGAGAAATGAAATCACCCAGCCTAAACAAGTTCAGCAGGATTTTGAATTCAGCCAGCGAATGCTGTTTATACGTGATCTGGAAAGATTGACTTCCTCACCGGATCTGAAAACCCTTTCCTTGCAATCGCCCCTATACCGGCAACAATTAAACAAGGTAGTATATGAATTAGAAAGATTGGAAGCAGCCATCCGAAAAGTCAACCGCGAACAGGAAATCAATCAACAGCTGATAAAAGACAAGATTATTGCTCCTAAAGAACAGTTCGATAAAGAGATCGAAGCAGAAACACTTGTCGCAACCTATAATGCGTTTAAAAATGAACAACTGAGCAACTGGCAATTAGAGCTACAACGATACAGACAGGAGAATGCACAATATGCTGTTCATAAGAAACAGCTGGAAACAGAAACTAATAATCATTTTATTTATGCGCCTGTTTCAGGTGTAGTTCAAAACATCAATACCCGTTACAAGGGTGGATTCATTTCAAGCGGGGAAACCATTTGTTTACTTTCTCCAATAGGAGGATTGGTGGGGGAATGTTTTGTTACTGCGAAGGATGTGGGACTTCTGAAAGTCGGATTGCCTGCCCGCTTTCAGATTGATGCATTTCACTACAACTATTTTGGTATGCTAACTGGTAAGGTAGTTTACATCGCAGATGATTTCTCCATTATTGAAAATCGTCCGGTGTTTAAAGTCAGGTGCAGTTTTGATACTACCCGGTTGGTGCTTAAAAATGGATACAGCGGAGAACTTAAAAAAGGACTGAGTTTCCAGTCCAGGTTTGTGGTGGCAGAACGTTCCTTATGGCAATTGTTATTTGATAAAGTGGACGACTGGCTCAATCCAACGGCGCCGGTTTTGTCAAAAAGTGAGAGAGAATATGAAGAGAAGGGTAAAAATAAAACAACGGGATATCAGTGACTGTGGAGCAGCTTGCCTGGCTTCGATTTCCATTCACTACAAATTGCAGTACCCGATTAGCAGAATCCGTCAGTATGCGGGTACAGATAAACGAGGCACCAATGTGCTGGGTTTGCTTGAAGCAGCAGAGCGACTCGGTTTTCAGGCTAAAGGCGCAAAAGGCCAACTGGAGAATCTTTCCAGTATACCACTTCCTGCTATCGCTCATATTATTCTGAAGAGTGGATTGCATCACTATGTGGTGCTCTATAAAGTTTCAAAAAATACAGTTGTCTACATGGATCCCGGCGACGGAGAATTTCATAAGCTGGGATTTGATAAATTCAAAGAGATCTGGTCCGGTGTGCTGGTATTGCTTTTGCCCGGAACTGATTTTGTTGCAGGCAAACACAAGATCAGTAATGTGCAGCGTTTCTGGAACCTGATAAATCCGCATGTTAGCATCATGCTGCAGGCACTGATTGGTGCTGTTATATACACTATCCTGGGTTTGTCGACTTCCATTTATATGCAGAAAATCATTGATTTTGTATTGGTGGAAGGTAATATCCGATTGCTGAATCTCCTGAGTGTAGCAATGATCGCGATTCTTTTGTTTCAGTTGGTAATCGGCGGGTATAAAACCATATTTGGTTTGCAAACCGGGCAGATGATTGATGTGCGACTGATAATGGGCTATTACAAACATTTGCTGAACCTGCCTCAACGCTTTTTCGATACCATGCGGGTGGGTGAAATTATGAGCAGGGTAAACGATGCTGTCAAGATCAGGGAGTTTATCAACAGCGTTGCGCTCAGTTTTATCGTGAATGGATTGATTGTTGTTTTCAGCATCCTGCTCATGTTCTTCTACTACTGGAAACTGGCTTTGATCATGTTAGCGATACTTCCTTTTTACCTGGCCATCTATTGGATCACCAACAGGGTGAACAAGAAATGGCAAAGACGATTGATGGAAGAAAGTGCTGAATTGGAAAGCCAGATGGTGGAAAGTCTGAATTCAGTGGGCACTATCAAACGTTTTGGCCTGGAGCGCTTCATCAATGAAAAAACTGAGGACAGGTTTCTGACTCTCCTGCAAACCATTTATAAAATGAGCATGTACTCGTTGTATATAGGAACAGGCTCGGAATTCGTCACCCGCTTTTTTACCATCCTTCTCTTATGGGCAGGAAGTTTTTTTGTTATCAGCAATGAACTCTCAACCGGTGAACTCCTGTCCTTTTATGCATTGATCGGTTATTTTACTGGTCCGGCTAGCTCACTGATCACCGCTAACAGAAGTATTCAGGATGCCTTGATTGCTGCGGATCGTTTGTTTGAAATCATTGATCTGGAAACAGAAGCGACGAATGAAAGTAAGGTGGAGCTCAGTCGCGATCAGATAGGTGATATTGAATGTAATGAGCTCAGTTTTCGATATAGTAACCGGACTTCGGTGTTTAATGGCCTCAACCTCCGGATTAAAAAAGCTACCAGTACCGCCATTGTTGGGGAAAGCGGCAGTGGCAAATCAACCCTGCTTTCCCTGCTGCAGAACTTATATCCATTGCAGGGTGGAACTATTACCATAGGCGGATTGGATCTGCAATACATCAGTAACCGGAGCCTTCGGCAGCTGGTAGGCGTGGTGCCTCAACAAATTGATCTGTTCAGTGGAACGATCCTGGAGAATATTGCAATTGGAGATCCGGAACCTGACCTGGGTCGCATTTTATTCCTGGCCAAACTATTGGGGATAGATGAGTTTATTGAAAAGCTGCCCAATACATATAACAGCATAGTGGTGGAACAAGGCACCAACTTTTCAGGCGGACAGAAACAGCGATTGGCCATCGCCCGGGCACTCTATCGAAATCCGGAGATTTTAATCCTGGATGAAGCAACTAGCAGTCTGGATCCGGCAAGTGAGCAAAAAGTACAGGAAACCCTGAGCTGGTTTAAAGCCCAGGGTAAAACCATCATTCTCATTGCACACCGACTTAGCACCATCAGGAATTGTGATCAGATACTGGTGCTGAATAAGGGCAAATTAGTTGAACAGGGAAGGCATTTTGAATTGCTTGAACAGGAAGGTCACTATGCCAGGTTATGGGATTACCATACTTCTAGCACCCTGCAACATTAGAAATCAAATAAATCTTCCCAAATGCCTTTTTTCTTTTTGTATGGATAGTCTTTATCAGATTTGTAATGCTGCTTTGGCGGGTATTGCTCCTGCGGCCTGGTACTTGGAGCTTGTGTTGGTGAAGAACGCTCAATGATTTTATCCAATTCTCCCCGATCGAGCCATACCCCGCGACATTCCGGGCAATAGTCAATTTCAATTCCACTCCGCTCTGTCATAACCAGGCTTACGTTACAGGATGGACACTTCATACGATATTATATTAATTGCTTCTAAGTTCGGCAATCGGTACTGCTTTACTAAATACAATTTGTTATAATTATTATAAGGTAATCTAATTACTTACTTAAATATCGTATCTCACTTATCTGTACAATTGGCTGGATATTGGTGTATTTCGGTATATCGTTGACAATAGCAGTTCTATATTTTGCAATGGCTTCATTGTATTCAGACATATTGTAACAATAGAAATAACCAATAGCGATAAAAGGAATCTTGTCATTGGCTGTTCTTCCAGCTAGGCCCTTATCGATTTCATAAAATTTCAGGTTCTTTCCCAGAAAATTGGCCATCATGGGCATATGTGTTTTTTCATAGTAGTCCATGTCAAAGGATTTTCCTTCTTCATTGGGATAAAGAATAGCAACCTTTATCATACCTTTTTCTGGATTTGCTTGCAGAGAGGGTAGACTTGTTTTACAACTAAACAGTGTAGTAAATGTCAAAAGCAAGAGTAGGTTTGTCAGGCGCATGACGGTTGGTTTTTGAAAATTATAAATTGAATCACTTCTTGTAATCGTTTTTTGCATCGATTTCTTCAATTCTGGCCAGTACCAGTTTTTTAATAATTGTTGGATGGAGTGGCTTATCCGGCTTGAACCTGATTACCGTAGTTGAATTATCATACGCTATTAACTCTTCTCTGAATCGGTTCAACACCGTTCCCTCCATGATAAAAAAAGACAAATGGGTTTTGCTGGACCGAAACCCGACAGCTCTTTTCCCTTTGTAATAAAAGAAGGGAACTCCTCTGCTGAGTTGCAGTTGAGCGGATGGCACCAGCTTTTGAATTTGCTGGCTGATGGCTTCTAATGCTTTTCGCTCAGGTTCTGGTAGTTTCAGAAAATAGTCTGCAACATCGGCTGGAATTGACATTCACTAACAGTTTCTCAAGATTAAGAACTTTTTGATGGCAGGAGCTTAGGTAAATGCGACATACTCATAGGCACAATGCGACATATATTATTCCAACCGATAAATATATTCTTCAATTTCTGCCATTCTGGCTCTCGCATAACCTTTATCTGTTCCAATCTTTACAAATCCGCATTTCTCCAGTACGAGCTGGGAGCCAATATTATCGAATGCAGTTCTTCCATGCAAAGGCCGGGCTGGTTCAAGCAGTTTGAATTGTTGCAATGCCTGAGTAGCAATTCCCTGTTTCCAAAATTTTCGGTCTATCCAGTACGTTATTTCTGCCTCTCCCTGCACCATGAATTTGGCAATACTGCCGGCAATGACTTCCCCAACCAGAATCGTTTGATTGTTTATGGCAGGGTCGGCCAACAATTTTTGATACTTATTTATATAGGCAGTTTTATCAGCCGGATCACCTGAAATAAATGCTGCTAAATAGTTGGCCTCAGGATCTAACTGGAATTGGAAGAGCCATTCTAAATCTTCTACAGTTGTTGGCCGAAGGGATATGACAAGTTCATTTATCATTTTTAAGAATGTATTTCTTAATCATATAAGCCGAAAGCGGTCTCAGTTGCTTGTTCAGTTCTTCAGGATGATTACCCGGAGCAGTAAAGATTTCCAAAGATTTATTACGTTTTAAATACCAGAGTTTGCCGGTAGATTTTAGGGTTATTGTATCAATCTGAAGTACTCTTTTAAAGTTATTGAGTTGAAAGGTGTCAAGCGCAATGACGATGATAGAACCAGGACGTGTATTACAGGGTACAACTTTGTACTGTTCTCCTGTCCAGTACATACAGTTAATTAGTGGCACCAGGTTGGTAACTTCAGCTGGTGGCTTCTCCCTGAGTTTCATTATGGAGAAACCAGTAACAGTAGCAACAGCAATCGCTCCGGGCATCAACCACCTTACGAGTCCTTGTTTTTTCCTAGGCATACTACCCACAGGTTCTATCTGAGGGGTGCTTGTCAATCGTTGTACTGCATCCACTGGTTTACCCTCCAGTGCTCCCTCTTCCAATTCTCCTTCTTCTTTTACTCCCTCTTCCCTTCCTCCCTTCTCCTTCGTCTCCTGCTTCCCGTCTCCCGTCTCCTTAGTTTCATCTTCCATACCCCCCTCCTCCATTCTTCTCTCCTCCATTCCTCCATTATCTCGTCTTCCATACTTCCTTCCCAACTCAAATGGCCTCGGCTCAAAATTTATCAACCAGGCCAGCAACTCAATATTCCTCTCATTCGTGGATTCTGTATCTCCGTTAAGATAATTGATCAGTGGTTTGAACTTATCTACATCAACTTTCGCGATAACTCTAAGGCATTCTTCCTTTCCATCAAATACGCCGAAAAAATCGCGTAGTGTTTTTAGATCGCGGGGTTGAAATCGCTCTTCACAAACTTTCAAACACTCGTCTCTTAACCTGGCCGGACGAAGATGCAGCAGACTCGGTGGGAGCTTATTCTGCCCCAGTTTGGTATAGTACTCGTCAAGAATAAGGTTTTTGTAATCAGGAAACATATCGAAAAATAACTGATTAACTGGAATTTTCGGAATCTCATCGGAATTGCCGGAATTATCGGAATCATTTGATAATCAGCCTGCTATCGCCAATTATTTTCGATCCTGAAATCAATTGATTCCTTTCTGGCTAATTGGATTTCTGTACAGCATTGATTTCAGAGAGTCGGATCGGTGGTATCGGATAATTGACCTGGGAAGCAGTTTCCGGTCGCCATTGCTCCTGCTCTCACCCACTTCCCAACAACTCCAGGAAGCGCTTCCTGGGCCATTTTCAAAACCCCGCGCCGGATCAAAAAGCTCCCGGTGCAAGATCTCATCATTTCAAAATTTAATCAAAATGTTTTACATATTGATATCCCTCTTTTTGGGATTGGCCTCCTCGACTCAACCTGTCAATGATCCTATCCTCGAAGATCCTGGTGTAGTTACCACCAGCGATACCGGGGGAGAAACCGGACATATTCCACCGCCACCTCCCAAAGGAAAAGGATAAGAAACGATAAGGCAAGTGCAAGCTTGCCTTATTTTTTTTATTTTTCCTGTTCCATGTTGCTGTCAAGAATTCAATGCCTTTTCCTGTTGATCGTAGTGCTGGTTGGTTGTAATCAACCAGATCAATCAACGGCTTCGCTTTCGCCGAAGGAGGATGCAGATTTCTCCACTGCAATGGACCTGCTCAACGCCCAACCCGATTCCGCCTTTTATTATTTCAATGAAGTGGCCACCCAATCCACCGATTCCCTGGAAATCGCTTCCGCCCTGAATTATATGGCCATCATCCAGCACAATGCCGGTGATTATTTTGGAAGCATTGAAACCCTGCTGGCTGCATTGGGTTATCTGTACGAAGAAACCGAAGACAAACGTCCCTACTACCAGGCAGTTTATAACCTGCTGGGCTCTAACAACCTCACTCTGGGCAATTATGTGGATGCCATTCTCTATTATCAGCAAACCATTGAACTAACTACCGACCCCAACTTTAAAAATATTGCGCGTAATAACCTGGCTGTGGCCTACCAGAAACAGAGTGATTATGCGAAAGCAATAGAGTTACTCACTGCCATTCAGAAGGATACGGCTTCTAATCCGGTTAACAGGGCAAGAGTACAATCCAACCTGGCCAGAACCCGCTGGCTGCAAAACAATGCCTATAATCCATTGCCTGATTTTTGGGCGGCACTTCGTATAAGATCAAGGGAAAAGGATCAATGGGGATTGAATGCAAGTTATTCGCACCTGGCGGATTATTATTCCGCAACCCGACCTGATTCTGCTTTGTTCTATGCTTCCCGTATGTACGCGATAGCCAAAAAGCTGAATAGTGCCGATGATCAACTGCAAGCGCTGCAGAAACTCATCCCTTTAGCGGCTCCTGATCAGGCAAAGTCATATGCGGCAACCTTCATGCGTTTATCGGACAGCCTGCAAACTGCGCGCAACACCGCCAGAAACCAATATGCGCTGATCCGTTATGAAGCAGCAAAAAGCAAAGCAGAAAATCTGGAACTCTTAAATGCAAATGCTGAAAAAGAATTATTGCTGTTTCGCCAACAACTGATTGGCGGTGTTCTGGTGCTGGGCCTGCTTGGACTGATGGTTTTCGGAATAAACCGGCAACGCAAAAAGAAAGAACAACTTAAATGGCAATATGAACAATCCCTCCGCGAAAACCAGTTAAAGACCTCGCAGAAAGTACATGATGTAGTCGCGAATGGGCTCTATCGTATCATGACCACCATCGAATACAAAGAAGAGCTGGATAAAAATGAACTGCTGGACAACATTGAGGAATTGTATGAAAAATCGAGGGATATCTCCTATGAAGGGCAGGAATCCCACCCTGTATCCGACTATCAGCAATCTATAAACGAATTATTAAAGGGATTCGCCTCTGAAACCACCAAAGTTGTGATTGTAGGCAATGAATCCGGCTGTTGGGAAACTATGCATCCAACTGCGAAAAACAACCTGCACCAGGTACTGCAGGAGTTGATGGTCAATATGCGCAAACACAGCCAGGCTTCTCTGGTGGTGGTGAAATTTGAGAGGGGTCCGGATGGCCTGCACATCATTTATACAGACAATGGTATCGGGATGCCTGCCAGCCCCCATTTCGGCAATGGCCTGAAGAATACGGAAAACCGGATTTTTCAGTTAAACGGACGTATTAGTTTTGGGCAACATCAGCCAACCGGACTGACAATCGAGATTCACTTACCATTGACGCCTGCGTATGATAAATAAGGTATTAATAGCCGAAGACCATGAAACCTCCAATCTTTCCATTCAAAAAGTGATGGAGGAGTTGGGCATTGATCAGATCGACTATGTATACTATTGCGATGATGCCCTGAAACAGATCAGGCAGGCGGTTGAACGCAAACCCTCTTATGATCTGCTGATTACGGATTTGTATTTCGAGGACGATGGACAACCTCAACAGCTTACGGGCGGACTCCAACTCATTCCGGCCGCAAGAGTGCTTCAGCCTGATTTAAAGATCCTGGTATTTTCAGCGGAAAACAAACCCGCTACCATCCAACAACTCTTCAAAAAATTCGAGGTGGATGGTTATGTACGGAAAGCCCGGAGTGATGCAAGGGAACTGCGCCTCGCCATGGAAAGCCTTTCCAATAACCAGCGTTATTTTCCAAGGCACCTGCGGCAAATACTGAATAGCAAAAACACCTTTGAGTTCAGCAGCTTTGATATCGCGCTATTAAAATTACTGGCGGATGGCGTTCGCCAGAAAGATATCCCTGCGTATCTGCAGGAGCAAAATATTCGTCCGGCCGGCCTGAGCAGCGTAGAGAAAAGATTGAGCCTGCTAAGAGAAGAGCATGCTTTCTCCACCAATGAACAACTGATCGGATTCTGCAAGGAGTTGGGCATTATTTAATGTGGCTTTACGGTTTCCCGGAAAATTGGCTGGAGGGCACTTATTAGTTTTGAGTCTATCATCCAGTTTTATGAAGCAGTTTTTTTATTTGAATCTGGTGCCACAGATTGATGGCTATCGGGAAGTACATACATCCGACTGCCGGTTTTTTCCCACTCAGCATAACAGGATTCCTTTGGGCGAATATTTTTCCTGCCGGGAGGCAGTAGCCGCGGCAAAGAACAAATATCTGAAATCCGATGGCTGTTATTATTGCTGCCGGGAATGTCATACGAGGTAGGAATTCGGGTAGAAATAAAAGAAGATTCATCATGCCATTAAATAAGTCTTTTCTAAGAAGAATTGAAGTACTGGATGCATGTTTTAGCAGAAAATGCAAAAGATGGACGATTGACGCACTCCTGAACTCCATTAATGAAAGACTTCATATCCTGGATATCCCCAGAATTTCAAAAAGAACCTTATATGCAGATATACACTCCATGCGGCATGAATTCAATGCGCCGATAGAACGATATAAATATGGAAATAAAATCTGTTACCGGTATGCACAACCTGGATATTCCATTCTAAAAGCCGGGTTATTGGAAGAAGACCTGCAGTGTTTGCTCAGGGTAACCAACCTGCTCCGAGGTTCGAATGAAAAGGAACTGGTGGAGCAATTAGAAGAGATATTAGAACGATTTGATTTTATCATAACTGATTAATTGAAAATTTTGACGCCTTATTCTATGAGCAGTGGGTGTCTGTCTTTACAACCATGGCTGGATCCTCCCTCCATGGTTTTTTCTGCAAATAGGTTGCAGGGTTGGCACCTAATTTTAAGCTTCTATGAGCGAAACCAGTTACACTCAATTTGAACAAGTCCTGCACTATTTCAGGCAGATGGACCTGGTATTGTTGGATCTCATCCTGGATGAACATCGTACCTATCAGTCTATGCATCGTAAAAAATTTCTGAGCATGTTGGGGACTGTCTTTCAAATATTTAAAAAGAAAGGCAATACGCAATTGCTGGTCTATCCTGGTACCTGCGCAAATGATACCTGCAGTGGCTGCCTTCCTGATATGATTGGTTATTGCTTTATAGGAGAATCAACTCCGCATTATTTAGCCATGATTTTTGAAGTAAAGGACGGCCGGGTACTGGATATGTTTGAATGTACAGATATGCAGCATGAGCAGGCGGTACCCGGAAAACAATACCGTATCCGTATTGATCCCATGATATTCAACCAGGATGAGTCGGAAGACTAGTTTAATCAGCGCTTGCCAGCCATAAATTGTTCCAGCAGCGGTAACAAATCAGGATTGATTTCATAGAAGAAACTCCTTCGATCTTGTTCTGATCGGGTGCGGATAATAAATGGTTGATCTGTTTCCAGCAGTATGCTCAGGTTCTGCTGAAAGGCATTCAACGCATCACTGCGCTGACGTTTTTGCACTTCCAGTGATTTGTTACTTACGCCTAGTAAGGAATTCAGGGTTTCAATATCGCAGGGCTTCCCATTTCTTGCAGCATCCAGGAAAGTCTGCAACAAAATCCGATCCCGTTCTTCCAAATCCAGACTTTTTGCGGAGCTTTCAATTGGCTTGGGTTTGCGCCGGAGCCAAAACCAGGCCAGTAATGAAAGCACTCCAAATACAGCAACTAACCACCAGATCCAGGCCGACCATTTTGATTGCTGAATGGGAGGATTATAAACTGCAATTCCTGTATCCGTAAAATCTGCTATGCTAAGCTGGATGGAGTCAACATATTGATTAAGGTCGCCAAAGTACAAAGTGGAATCAGCAAAAAAGACCAGTTTTTTATCACGGGTGCTGTTGGTATATTGACTGAATTTCTTCAATCCCCGATCAGTTGCATGCAGGTACCGGTTATGGGCAAAGTCAACCAGTCCGGCTTTCCCATTCACAAGTGTAAGTGCTCCCCAGGGACTGACAGCCAGAATCAGTAAACTGGTATCCTTACTGGTTCCCAGTACTTCCCAATTGCCGGAGTGCAGGTTGAGTCGCCAGGTTCTTCCGCCAATTTCAGCTTCAAGTGCTTTATTGCTTTTCAGCGCATCGTTGATAGCATGAATCCCCTGAAGGTATAAAAAACCGTTGGCTGTATCCAGGTGAAACAGATCCTTGGTTTGAAAGATATGAGGAATCTCCCTGTTCAGGGGTCTGATCTCCCACTCGTTCTTATTGGACGCATAATAGCGAAGATGTCCATTATTATTCCATAAACCATAGCCACCATAACTATATAAGGTGCTGTCGGCATAGAAATTCAGGCAGCCAAGATTATAACCGGTGAAATAGGTGGAGTCGATACGTGTCCATTGGGCAGGCTGCTGAAGGGTATCAAGTGTATAGATCCTGCCGGTTCCATTCACCAGGGCATAGAGCCCTTCAGGTGTTTTTACAAAGCTGCAACCGGCATTCTCGAAGGGATAGGGTAATCCCTTAAAAAAGGGTTCATTGTGGAGGAAAAGGCTATTTACAGCACCAGGTTGTTGCGCCATTTTTTTCAGAATAGCAGGTACAGGGCCGGTGACCTGCGCATGAAGAACAGTTGAGTAAAAAAACAGTATTCCAAAAAATACCCTAAGCATTTCCGGTAGATATGAAGGATTTAGTGGTGAAAACAATTGGTTTCTGAGATTGAAAGTTGGTGATACTATAAATCACCAATTGAATCACCTAAATCATCACGTGATTGTTGGTCCTTCTCAGTTGAACAAATATATTCATTCTCAAGGTCTTACAGTCATTGCAGATAGGCTGCATAAGGCGCACCTATTTTAGTGAATGCTGACCCCTAAACCGAATCAACATGCCCCTGAACAAATCATTTCAGCGGCGCATTGAGGTGTTGGATGCTTGTCTGCGCAGGAAGCAGCGCAAGTGGACCATCGATTCTTTATTGCAGGAAGTGAATGAGAAGCTGGAGGGATTGGGAGCGCAAAGAGTATCGCAAAGAACCTTATATGCGGACCTGAAAGCCCTGAAAGCAGAATATGCTGCACCCATTGAAACCTATCGGGATGCCAGGATCATATGTTACCGTTATTCGAATCCTGAATTCAGCATCCGGCAGTTGCCACTCCAGCAGGAGGAGGTAGGTTATTTGCGGGATGCCCTGCATGTATTGATGCAGATCAATGGCTTTCAGTTGACCCAGGAAATGGAGACAGTAATTGGGAAGCTGGAGAATACCCTTGCTACAACAGCGGAGAAACGGCATGCAATCATTCAGTTTGAACATACGGAGTTGACATCTGGCAGTAGCTGGCTGGATGATATTTTCCAGGCCATCAAAGGGAGGACGGTTTTGCATATCCGGTACCAGCCCTTCCACAAGGAGGCGAGGGAATATTATTACCATCCTTATTTATTGAAGGAATACAGGAATCGCTGGTTTGTGATTGGCCGGAAGGATGGTCATAACAGTTTAACCACCCTGGCGCTGGACCGGATACAGAAATTAAAAGCCAGCTCGCGGATATTCCATGAGAATGATCTATTGAACCCGGATACCTATTTCGACTCCCTGGTTGGTGTAACGCTGCCCACAGATGCCGAGCCCGAAAAAATTGTACTCAAAGTGAAACAGGAGCTCGCGCCCTATGTGCTGACCAAACCGATCCACGCCTCCCAGAAACTGATCAAAACTGCCGCTAACGGAGACATCACCCTGGAGCTCTGCGTGGTGAATAATTATGAGTTGCGTTCAGAGTTGCTGGGGCTGGGGCCACAACTAATGGTAATGGAACCTCAATCACTGCGCAAGGAAATGCAGGCTATGTATGAGCAAGGGATGCAGGCGTATGAAACTAAATCACAACAACGAAATAGAAAAGACTAAATAGGTTGTTTTAGATTAGTCTAACAGAAAGAAAAGTATAGAATTTAATTATTGATTTAGATGAATAGATTCAATGAATTAGTAAAGGAAAAACTTTCTAAGATTCTAAAGGAAGATAGGGAAAATAATGTAGTGATAGTATTGAAAGGTATTTCTTTGGAAGTACTTAATGAATTAGGAATATTTTTTCCTACTATTATTGATGGTAATAAATTATCACATACGAAGATATGCAGTAATAACACAATCATACCCAGACTTTATTCTGAGCAAAACCTTGTGTTATTATGGGAAGAATTTGCGTATCTAATTGAGATATTAGAAATAAGGTCGTCAGGAAAATATTTTCGAATAATAGAAGATAATTCAAGGAAATATTATCCAAATGAAGGGAATGAAAACCTATTGATATTTAATGGAGGGGAAATTGAAATTGATGACGAAAATATTGAAAATACACTTGATGTAAATTATTTTCCGTATAAAGAATTTATCCAAAACGAATCAAATTCTTTTATTCTGTATAATGAAAGTCCTTTATGCGATAATGTAGAGGTTGTCAAGTTATTTAATGATTCATTGGTGTTAAATAATATAGAAAAGGTTCCAAACTTTGGTGATGTATTATATTGTAGTACTCCAATTGAATTAGATCAAAATTTTTATAAAATAGTAAATGAGGAATTGAACCCGGCTGATATAATTATAAACTACCAGGAACAAAACGATTTATCAAAAACATTTCCATTTTCTCAAATCAGTAATTGGATTCTAAAGAAACTATATGGATGTGAAATCCGAATTAGACCTATTGAGTTTAATGAATTAAAAAAAGATGAAAATATTTCAGATGCTGTATATGATTTGCTAAGAAAATTTTGGGGCGAAGATGCTAATTTTAGAAAATTTGAATGCTATAGGAATGCGTATGTTAATAAAGATTTGGTAGAAATAAATCAAGGAATTATTGTACAAAACATCATTGACCAATGTGATAAATCTGAACAAGGACAATCATTTAGAGATATATTCATTACTGCATCAACTGGTTCAGGTAAATCTTTACTTTTTCAGCTACCTTCTTTTTATAATTCAATAAATAAACAAAGAATTACAATTGTAATTTCCCCTCTTATAGCTTTAATGAAAGATCAGGTACAGGGTATATTAGATAGAGGCTTTAATAAAGTTTGTTATATAAATAGTGAATTAAGTTACGATGAACGATTAAAGATTTTTCAAAATATTAAATTAGGGAATATTGATCTGGTCTATTTATCCCCTGAATTAATAGGCAGCCTCAATATTCTGGAAATTGTTGGTGATCGAAAAATTGCAATGGTAGTTGTTGATGAAGCACATACAGTTACAACATGGGGTCAGGAGTTTAGAGTGGAGTATTGGTATCTTGGGCATTATTTAAAGAAAATCAGAAACGAGATTAATCGATTTCCAATAATTACTCTTACGGCAACCGCCATTTTCAGTGGAAAAATGGATATGGTTGAAGATATCATTCTTTACTTGAGGTTAATCAATCCAGAAATATACCTAGGTAGTATAAAAAGGAAAAGTATAGATTTTCGAATTGAAAATTATGGAAATGTTGTAGGGACACGATTAAGCGATTTCAAGCGAAATCAGGTTATTGAATTTGTTAATCAGGCAATTGGTTTAAATAAAAAAGCAATAATTTATTTTCCTTTTGCTAAGGATATAGATACTGTATACAACTTGTTAGTTGCTACTGATAGGAATAACGATTGTTTAAATAATATAGGTACAAAAGTTTTCAGGTACTTCTCAAAAATGCTAGCACAAGAAAAAAATGATAGTTATGTAAATTTTAAAAATATTCCAGGATCCATAATGCTTGCGACAAAAGCATTTGGAATGGGAGTTGACATAAGTGACATTGAGATTATTTATCATCTTGCTCCTTCTGGAAGTGTCTCAGATTATATTCAAGAAATTGGCAGAGTAGCAAGAGCCGATGATAAAAAGGGCTATGCTATGATTCAATTTGGATCATCTGATTTATATTATTCAAAATTGTTGTTCCAGCTTTCGTCAATAAAAAAATGGCAATTGCAAATTATCCTGGACAAATTGAAAAAGCTATTTAATAATTATGCAAGTAAGAAACTATTTATTTCTACAGATGATTTCGAATTTATATTTAAGACTAACAATGATAGAAAAGATAATACAGAGAATAAAGTATTATCTGCTATGCTGATGATTGAAAATGACTTTATAAAAGATTATGGATTTCCGGTCTTTTTAGCAAGACCTCAAAAAATGTATGCAAAGGCTTATGGGAAGATAAGAAATGGCGAAAATTATTTTGGCATAAATAATGAGTTTACTGAACTTATCAAAAAAGATGAAGATTGGATTTATGTACGGGTAAGTCTTGATAGATTATGGAAGCAACAATATCATGATAAGTCTTTGTATGAAGTAAAAAGTAAATTTTATAATTCTGAAATTATTCTTAATGAAGCAACGATCTACCCACAGTTAAAGTTTACGTTTAAGAACTATGTACCTTTTGATAGGGCAATAATTAAGATTAATAATTTATTCGATATTATCACAAATTTAGACGATGTCTGGATGTTCTGGAGTGACCTGAATCAGTGCTTTATTAATAACGGTTACTCAAAATATAGCTCCTTATTAACCTCATTTCTGGTCAATCGTTTTTCAATTTCATATAATTATAGATTTGAAATAAATACTGATTTTCACCTATTTTACTCCAATGAGGTTGATGGTAAAATTCAATATAAAAAATCTAATAATGGTATTTCTAAATTGAAGGAAAATATTATTTCAGTTATTAACCATTTTAATAATTCATTTCTGGTCTGCGGTAAAAGTAGTTGCGATATATTTATTTCATACTCTGAACCAAGTTTAGAACTGATTAAATTGTCTTTGCAGTTATTTGAAATATTGGATGTTGGTACTGTTGAAATTTCGGGGGGCGAGTCTCAAGTGTTAGCGTTGTATATAAACGATATTAATCGATTTAATAAGAAAGCAACTTCAGTAAATTACCAAAATTCAATTGCTAGCAAGCAATACGAACGTCATTGTTCATCTAATGAATTCTTTAATTATTTTTTTACTGAAAATATTAATGACTATGATAGGTGGAATGTTATTGAGGATTATTTTTTAGGTAAAGATCTTAATTACATTAAACAAAACTATGTTTCAAATGGAAATAAAATCGATAATATTTTTGATGGCATTTCATGTACTGATTATGTTCATGATAATACAACATCTAATGTTAGTCCTAAATTTACACCTATAAGAAACCATACATATTTAGCTGATGAAAAACTAACCTTTATTGTTGATAATGAATTTAGCACTCGTAAAATAGATGAATGGATTAGAATCGATCCTGTTCTATTGCATAGAAATTTATCTCAAATAGGTTTTATGATAGATTCAGCGTGTTATAAAGCTTTAAAGGAAAATCTTAGAATGTATTATTTGGATTATTATTCAGATAATTTCCAAAATAATCCTTCAATTGTCCTTAATGGACGTTCAATGGTAGTATCAGAATGGATCAGAAATAGACCAGATGAGTTTTATATCGCATTGTCTAAAAATTCTGATTTGCAGAATCATGCGTGTTTATCAAGTAAGAATAAATTTGATTTATTTGGAAATGTTGATCAGGCTAGATTGAGCCAGAAAGACAGGAGTTGGTTAGAGGATAAGAGGAAAGCAACAGCTAATGAAAAATTCAATATAACTAGACGTTTTAAATTAGCGTCTTTGTTGAAAATCGATCCTTCTGATGATTTAAACAAATATTTAAAATATGATTCTATTGATCTGGGTTTTGCAATTTTTAAATCAAATATTATTCTGGTTGAAGTAAATATTTGTAAGTTTTATAGTGGCGAAATGGTTGATAATGAGTCAAGAATTATTTGCAAAAACTTATGTAAAAGTATATATGAGAGACTAAATATTGGCGTACCTGATTTTAATACTGTGAATATCTTGATTTTACTTCGGAGAGATCTGGAATTTATTGATCAAAATTTACATCGGCGAGAAATTGTTGATAATTTAAATTTATGTGGAGAAGAAGAGTTTTGTAATAAATTATTTATCTATCTCTGGAATAATCGTTCTATTTATTGAGGCAAAAGATTATTCATTTAACTTCAAGCTATAATAAATCCTTAACCACCAAATGAAAAATAAATTACTGAAAGGAGACCGCCTAATAATAAAGAATAATGATTTCAATCCATTGACTGATTTCTTCCTTGAAGATATAGATGGCGATAATTGCATTGTAAATATTTCCTTTGGACTTTTAAGTGGTAGAGCAACATATCCAAAATCTTGTATATCAAAACATCCGATACAAAAAAGTGAGTTTACATTTTGTGTCGAAATATCTGGAAATGAATGTAATTCCGATAATCCAAGAATTAATGAGTTTGATCATTATTTGATTGATATGAAACATCCCATACTTATTTATCGGGCTGCATTTTTTTGTTTAAACGAAATAATTGGATCATTTACAGATAAAGAGTCAAAGATACTAGCGTCAAAAGAATTAATACATATTCTTAACTCTCATGACCCTGTTGTTAGTTTAAATAATTTTGTTGTAACTGTTGTTGCATCCTTACCTTATGATTTTGAATCTAAATCTATTTTAGAGTACTCTGGAGAATTTGTCCCTGTAGTTGCCTTTTATAATTCGGACCGAAAAAATAATAATGTTGTTACAGCATTATTTTTAGTATTATTTGCAACAATTATGAATCAGATTGGTGTAGTATCAAAAGAATCGATAATCCAACAATTAAAAAATATTTAAAACTTATACTTAATGGGGATAGTTGATAGATTATTTAATAATATGATCAAAATAAATGAGAGAATAAAAACTTCAATATTTTTAAGTCTTTAATGCGTCGTAATTCAGCGAAAAATGACTCAATCTTATTTATTCGTGATCTTATGAAAATTCCGTCATTATTGAATAAGGTACAATAACCAAAACAAATTTTCAAAAATTGTTTAATGTAATTTATCACAAGTTTTATTTTTGTTTATTTAAAGCTGTAATAATTAATGGGTGATTAATATTATTTTTCTGTTCACTCATTGTTATAATTGCAGGCGATTCTTATTTTTTTCCTTGGTGAAAATTACGAGAGTTTAATAGAAATATCCCCCCCCTTCCATCTCCCCATCCCATTTTGTATATTCGCTCTTCTCTAAATCTCTCATTTCCAACAATGAACCACCAATCTCACAATAAACTTGTCAGTTTTATCTGGAGTATCGCCGACGACTGCCTCCGGGATGTCTATGTCAGAGGTAAATACCGCGATGTTATCCTGCCGTTTGTAGTGCTCCGGCGCATCGATGCCCTCCTGGAATCTTCTAAAGAGGCTGTCCTGGAAGAGGTCCGCTTTCAGCGTAACGACCTCCAACAGGTGGAACTGGATCCCAAAGGACTACAGGAAGCTTCCGGTTATGTTTTCTACAATACCAGTACCTGGACGATGGAGAAACTCAAGGGTACTGCTACCAACTCCCAACAAAAACTGATTGCCAATTTCGAGGAATACCTCAATGGCTTCAGCGCCAATATCCAGGAGATCATTGATAAATTCAACCTCCGCGCCCAGATCCGGCACATGGCTTCCAAAGATGTGCTGCTGGATGTGCTCGAGAAATTCACTTCCCCCTATATTAACCTGACGCCCCACGAAAAAAGAGATCCCGAAGGCCGGCCCATGCCTGCCCTCAGCAATCTGGGTATGGGTTATGTTTTTGAGGAACTGATCCGCAAGTTCAATGAAGAAAACAACGAAGAGGCGGGTGAACATTTCACGCCCAGGGAAGTAATCCAGTTAATGACACACCTGGTTTTTGAACCGCTGAGAGGAAATCTTCCGAATATCATCACCATTTATGACCCGGCTTGCGGAAGCGGGGGCATGCTCACCGAAAGTGAAAACTTCCTGGTGGATGAGGAAGGCTTTCAGTATAACGGCGATGTTTACCTGTATGGTAAAGAAATCAACGACGAAACCTATGCTATCTGTAAGTCAGATATGATGATCAAGGGTAAGAATCCGGGGAATATCCGCGTAGGTTCTACCTTGTCTACCAATGAATTCTCGGAGGAGAAATTTGATTTCATGTTGTCCAACCCGCCTTATGGTAAGTCATGGGCTTCGGAACAAAAATTCATTAAGGATGGCAAGGAAATTATTGATAGTCGGTTCCTTGTTACCCTGAAGGACTACTGGGGAAATGACCAGGTAGAAGATGCTACACCTCGTTCCTCTGATGGGCAGCTCCTGTTCCTCATGGAGATGGTGGACAAGATGAAGCCAGCCTCAAAAAATAGGATCGGCAGCCGGATCGCTTCTGTTCACAATGGCAGTAGTTTGTTTACCGGGGATGCCGGGGGCGGTGAGAGTAATATCCGTCGATATATCATTGAGAACGATTGGCTGGATGCGATTGTACAATTGCCGAACAACCTGTTTTACAATACTGGCATTACTACCTATATCTGGTTACTGAACAACCATAAACCGGATCATCGCAGGGGTAAAGTGCAATTGATTGATGCCAATAATTTATTCCGAAAGCTGCGCAAAAATCTCGGAAACAAGAACTCCGAATTTGCGCCTGAGCATATCCGGGAGATCGTGCAGGCTTATCTTGGTTTTCAATCCGCTCCTTCAGAGGGCTCGCAGTTGGAGGTGAAAGTTTTTGATAATTCCGATTTCGGCTATTACAAGGTGAATATTGAAAGGCCTAAGCGCTTGCGATCACAATTTTCTCAGGAAGCCCTGGAGCCCCTGCGTTTTGAGAAATCCCTGTTCCAACCAATGCAGACCCTGTTCCGGGAATACGGAGAACTGGTCTATGACGGACTAGAAGCTAAGGCGGAGGGTATTGCCCGCCTAAATGAACAGGAGGGTTGGGACCTTAATAAAAAACAGTTGCAGCGTCTGCTGGATGCTGAAACCTGGAATAAGCCTTATAACCTGTACCTCGCGGCTACTAAATTGTGGAAGCAAATGGGGGATCGCGTTTATATGGACTTCAATGCATTTAGTGAGGAACTGGATAAGCAAGCGAAAGCCTTGGATTTGTCTCTTTCAGCCGCGGAGAAAAAGGCCATTCTGAATGCAGTGTCGGTCTATGATCCTGCCGCGGAGAAGGTGATTCGTAAAATAGAAAAACTATCTGGCGATAAACTGAATCAACTGTTGGATTACCTGGGATGCAAGAAGGCACAATTACCGGAGTTTGGTTATTATCCTACATCTAGGAATGATGAGTACATTACGTATGAAGCGGAGAGTGATCTTCGCGATACGGAACAGATACCCTTGCGGGAATCGATTTACAATTATTTCGTGCGGGAAGTGAAGCCGCATGTGGAAGAGGCCTGGATCAATCTGGATAGTGTGAAAATTGGCTATGAAATCTCGTTTAATAAGTACTTCTACAAACATACGCCCTTGCGTAGCCTGGAAGAAGTAAAGGAGGAGTTGCTGAACCTGGAGAAGCAGGCAGATGGATTGTTGCACGATATTTTAAATTTTTAAGTGATGGAGCAGGAATCTAATTTGTTGCTATATCAATCGGAGGATGGGAAAATCCGGGTCGAAACGCGTCTGGAGGGGGAAACGGTTTGGTTGACGCAGGCGCAGATGGCCGAACTCTTTCAGAAAGACAGGTCTGTCATTACCAAACATATAGCTAACATTTTCGAGGAGGGTGAGCTGGATGCAGATAGCAATGTGCAAAATTTGCACATTGCAAATTCCGACAAGCCGGTTAAGTATTACAACCTGGATGTCATCATTTCGGTGGGATATCGGGTTAAAAGCCAACAGGGTACCCGTTTCCGGCAATGGGCCACAGCCCGCCTTCGGGAGTACATTGTGAAGGGCTTCACGATGAATGATGAGTTGCTGAAACAGGGGGGCAGGGGCAATTATTTTGATGAATTATTGGAACGTATCCGGGATATCCGGTCTTCGGAGAAAGTGTTCTGGAGAAAGGTGCTGGATATCTATGCCACGAGTATTGACTATGACCCTAAGTCTGAGTTATCACAGACCTTTTTTAAAACCGTGCAGAACAAAATGCATTGGGCCGCGCATGGTCATACTGCAGCAGAGGTAATTTATCAACGCATAGATGCGGAAAAGCCGAATCTGGGACTTACCCATTTCAAAGGAGCTAAACCCAGCAGGCAGGAAGTTCAAACGGCGAAAAACTACCTGACAGAAAAGGAATTGAATTTGTTGAACCGGATGGTAACAGCCTATTTGGAAATGGCTGAACTGCAGGCCTTGAATCGCAAGGCGATGTATATGCAGGACTGGATCAGCCGGTTAGATGATTTCCTGCGGATGACGGGCAATGATATATTAGAGCATGCTGGCAGTATCAGTCACGAGCAGGCCTTGCGGAAGGCGGCATTGGAATATGACAAATTCCGGGAAAAAACTAAGAATGAATTGTCTGCAGTGGAAAAGGATTTCATAAAGTTTATGGATACCACAAGTAAGGCACTGAAAAAGGGAAAGCAATCATGACACAACGATATTCAAAATATAAGGATAGCGGAATTGACTGGATTGGGGAGATTCCGGAGCATTGGGTGGTGAGGAAGAGTAAATATGCCTTTACATACTCCAAGGGCAGAAACCCAAAATCATTCTCCGATAGTGAAAGTGATAATATTTATTTGAGTATGGATTATTTACGCAATCGAAATAATTCTATACAATATATCAAAGAAACAAAAGATCTGTATTTTGTTGAAAATAATGAGTTGTTGTTATTGTGGGATGGGGCAAATGCTGGTGAATTTTTGAATTCAAAAAGAGGTTTTTTATCATCAACGATGGCTCACATAAAGTTTAATGAGGTAATCATTAAATCATTTGGGAAATTATATTCAAGAGTTATAGAGTTTCAATTAAGGCGGTCAACTGTAGGAATGGGCATCCCACATGTCAGTAGCTTGGAGTTAGAGAATAGTATATTTCTTCTCCCCCCTCTCCCCGAACAAGAAGCCATCGCCCAATTTTTAGATGATAAATGCGCCCGGATCGATCAGGCTGTTCGTATCAAGGAAAAGCAAATCGATTTACTCAAAGAATACCGGCAAATCGCCATCCACCAGGCTGTTACCAAGGGGTTGAATGATCAAGTGAAAATGAAAGACTCTGGTATTGACTGGATTGGGGAAATTCCGGAACATTGGGAGGTGAAGAAAAATAAAGAACTTTTTACAGAAATTAATGAACCTGGTAATGCTGAATTACCAATATTATCGGTTTCAATACATACTGCCGTTTCTAATGATGAACTTAATGAAGATGAAAATATCAGAGGGAAAATAAGAATTGAAGATAAATCAAACTATAAGCTAGTGAAGAAAAGGGATGTAGTATTCAATATGATGCGTGCTTGGCAAGGAGCAATTGGAGTTGTTCGTACTAAAGGAATGGTAAGCCCAGCATATGTAGTAGCTCGTCCAATTCAATCGGTTAATTCAGATTTTCTTGAATATGAGTTCAGAACTATCAGATATATTCAAATAATGAATCGGGTTTCAAAAGGTATTACAGATTTTAGAAAGAGATTGTATTGGAATGAATTCAAGCAACTAGAAACAATAATCCCACCCCTATCCGAACAAGCAAAAATTGTTGCGCATGTGGAAGTGATTAATATCAAAACTGATGAGGCTATCCGCCTCAAAGAGCAACAAATTGACCAACTTAAACATTACAAAAACACCCTTATTAATGAGGTTGTTACTGGAAAAATAAGAGTGTATTAGAATTACTATTTTATGAAAGGAAAAGCAGTTTTCTCTAAACATGAATCAGAAATGATTATTGCTCTTATAAAGGAAAAGCTGAAATCTGATACAGTTAAACAAAAAGGCATCAGAGCAAAAATTCGAAAACTGGGTTTTTATGCTTCAGATTTTGGATTGCGTGATGGATATACGGTTGATGATTTTATCCGTGCTGTAAAATTGGTTGAGGGAGGGTCACCAACAACTATATCTAAGCCTATCTTAAAAAATACCTCAAACAAAGCCAGCCGCCCAAGAGATTTAAGTGATGAAGCATATATTATTGATTTGTGTGACGAAATTTTAGGTGCAAAAGCAAGCCGTCAGCATTATTTTGATTTTTTAACCGGCGATACTGGTAGAAAGTTACCGGTAGATGCTTTTTATGAAAGACTAAATTTAGTAGTTGAATACTGTGAGAAACAACATACTGAAGCAGTAGGATTTTTTGATAAAAGGATAACTGCATCAGGTATTTCAAGGGGTGAACAGAGAAAAAAGTATGATGAACGAAGAAGAGTATTACTTCCACAAAACAATATCGTACTTATTGAATTTGACTATTCTGAATTTGGGCATAACAGATCAAAAAGATTACTCCGGAATATTGAAAACGATCAAATAATTATTAAAAGTAAATTGAGCCAATTTATTTAATTTATAGATAATGATGTAGTAATCGGAAAAGTGCGCGTGGCCTAATAAACCTTATCGTATGCCCTCACAGTACAACGAACAAGCACTCGAATCGCTGATTGAAAAAACACTCACCGGCAAAAGCCTGGAAGATCTCAAAGCCGAAGGACTGGATATTCCCGCCTTCCAGGAATCGCAGGCGCTCTACCGTACCGGTCATGGTTACTTCACCGGCAACCCTAAAGTTTTTGATAAAAAATACGCCCTCGATACCGATATGTTCTGGGGCTTCCTCCAGGATAGTCAGCCTAAAGAACTCGAAAAACTAAAACGCAGTCCCGACTGGCAACTGAAAATCCTGGAACGATACGACCGCCTGATTAAAAAACATGGCCTGCTCCGCCTCCTCAAAAAAGGCCTGGAAGTGGATGATGCCCATCTTACCTTGTTTTATGAACTCCCAACTGCCTCCAGCGCCAATAGCATTGTTGAGAATTTCGAGAAGAATCGTTTTTCAGTTACCCGACAACTCTGCTACAACCAGAACAATCCCCTGGAAGAAGTGGATATGGTTTTCTTCATCAATGGGATCCCTGTTGCAACGATGGAACTCAAGAATATCTGGACGGGTCAAACGGCTGCGGTTCATGGTATCAGGCAATACATGACTTCACGCAATAGTCACCAGCCTCTCTTTCAGTTTGGTCGCTGCCTGGTGCATTTCACCGCGGATACGGATGAAGTGTATATGACCACTAAATTGCAGGGCGATGATACGTTCTTCCTGCCTTTCAATAAGGGGGATAATTTCGGTAAAGGCAATCCCGTAAATCCCAATGGCCATAAATCAGCCTACCTCTGGGAAGAAATTCTTAAGCGAGATAGCCTGGCAAATATTGTCCAGCATTTTGTACTGCTGGAAGGTAAAGACAGTGATCCGCTTCCTAAAAAGTACTTCATCTTCCCGCGGTATCACCAACTCGATGTGGTGAATAAACTGATCTCCGATACCTATTCTAAAGGAGTGGGACAAAGCTACCTGATTCAACATTCAGCCGGTTCGGGGAAATCCAATTCTATTACCTGGACAGCTTTCCGGCTTATTGAAGTAGCTGATAAGTCAGGTAAAAATCTTTTCGATTCAGTGGTGGTAGTTACTGATAGAAAGGTGCTCGACAAACAACTCCGCGATAATATCAGGAGTTTTTCTGAAATAAAGAATATCATCGCCGCTGCCTATACTTCCGAAGACCTTAAACTGGCGCTGGAAAATGGTAAACGCATTGTGATTACCACCATCCAGAAATTTCCATATGTAATTAAGGATATCAGTGAAATGGCCGACAAACAGTTTGCTGTTATTATTGATGAGGCGCATAGTAGTCAGGGTGGTACAGCTGCTGATAATATGAACCAGGTGCTTGGTAAAATAGAGACCAATGAAGAAGGCGAAATCGATGCCCAGGATCTTATCCTAAAGGCAATGAACAGTCGCAAGATGCGCAAAAACGCATCCTATTTTGCATTTACGGCAACTCCTAAGAATGCAACGCTTGAACGCTTTGGTGTAAAGCAGCCCGATGGTAGTTTTAAACCGTTTCACCTGTATTCAATGAAACAGGCCATCGAGGAAGGCTTTATCCTGGATGTACTTGCGAATTATACCACCTATCGCAGTTACTATCAATTAGAAAAATCGATTGAGGATAATCCGGAATTCAATACCAAAAAAGCACAACAGGCTTTAAAAGCCTATGTCGAGCGCGATGAACGTACCATCCAGGCAAAGGCTGATATCATGCTGGATCATTTTATCCGGCAGGTGTTTGAAAAAAAGAAGTTGAAAGGCAAGGGCAAGGCCATGGTAGTTACCCAAAGTATTGAGTCTGCTATCCGCTACTACCAGGCATTGCGAAAATTATTGCAGGAAAGAGGCAATCCTTTTGCGATCCTGATTGCTTTTTCGGGTAAGAAAATGCTGGCCGGAATTGAATATACAGAAGCTGGCATGAATGGCTTTTCAGATGCTGATACCAAGGACAAATTTGATGAAGACCAGTACCGGATGCTGGTTGTAGCAAATAAATACCTGACTGGTTTCGACCAACCCAAACTCTGCACCATGTATGTAGATAAAAAGTTGCAGGGGGTTATGTGTGTACAGGCTTTGTCGCGGTTGAATCGTTCCGCACAGAAATTGAATAAGCGCACAGAGGATTTATTTGTGCTGGATTTCTTCAATGAAAGCAGTGAAATCAAAGCTTCCTTCGATCCGTTCTACACATCAACTTCTTTGAATGAAGCAACAGATGTGAATGTATTGCATGATTTGAAAGCTGCCCTGGATGATTCCGGTATTTATGAGCAGGCCGAGGTGGATGAGCTGAATGAGCATTTTTTCAAAAAACTGCCGGCAACTGAGCTGAGTAAAATAATAGATGTGGCAGCGGAAAGATTTAATGCTAAGCTGGGGATGGGAGAGGAGGAGAAGGCCGATCTCAAAATCAAGGCCAAACATTTTGTAAAAGTATATGGACAGGTTGCGGCTATTCTGGAATTTGAAAATATCAAATGGGAGAAGCTATTCTGGTTCCTGAAATTCCTGATACCCAAGATGGTCATCAAAGACAAGGAAAAGGATGCCCTGGACGGACTATTAAATTCCGTGGATCTTTCCACCTATGGGTTGGAGCGCGTGCATCTGAATGAAAAGATTGTACTGGATCCAGCGGAATCGGCTCTCGAGGGAGTGAATTCCAATCCCCGTAGTGCCCATCCGGATGATGAAAAAGCGGAACTGGAGAAAATCATTTCCGATTTCAATGAGAAGTGGTTTTCCAACTGGAATGCCACCCCAGATGATAAGCGCCAGTTGTATTACACGTTTACCGAGCGCATCCAGAGCCACCCGGATTATGAGTCTAAGTATGTCAATAACCCTGATTCCTACACCCGTGATCTGGCTTATAAGAAGATCTTCGACGATGTAGCCCTCTCGCTGCGGAAGCTCCACCTGGAGTTCTCCAAACAGCTCATGGACGAACATTTTAAGCAGGATTTCCGGGCCAGTACGCAGCGGTTTTTGAGGTAGGGGGACGTAGCTGGTTATTAATTGTTAATTTTCAGGCAGCATGAAGAGCAATAAAAATACTAAAGCGGAAAATTACAACAGCGAGCTGTTGGATGAAATGCTTCAGCAAATCACGCCCGAAGAACAATTCCAAATAGATCAAAAGATGCTGCGGGCAGCTACCATTTACGATGAAATGAAAGCGAAGGGCTGGGACGAAATTACAAAGTTGCTTAGCGGGAGCACAATAAAGTTAAATAAGTATCTTTTCTTAAATGAGTAAGAGATTTAAAAAGGCATATATACGGATAGAAAAAATATTTGATGGGAAGTTTAGTGATATGTCGAAGCGGATGGAAACGCTGGAATACTTCAGATCATACCTGTCAGAACATTTGATGTTTCCGATAGAAGTGTGCGGACGGGAAGATTTCTCTTGGGAAGAATTTTACATATTTGGACCGGGAGATAAACGAGAATATGAGTCGTTAAAACGTACAAGGGCATCTTATACGGATATTCTAAGAATGACCAGGTTCTCTGCCCATTGTGAGATAGACTATGGATTGTTTGGTCATTTTACCCGTATAGCAGACAAAAAGAGATTTGAGCTTCCGCTGGCTGATTTTAAGGCTGTTAATAATAATTCTGTTGCGGCACAGTTGCTAGAAGACTATTCTATTTGGTTTGTCAATTATTAAATAAAGGGCTTTCAAGCCTTTAAATTAAATCTTGTTTTATCATTTCGATAGAGGGATAAGGCTTTTTCGTAATTCATAGAAATTCTATCTGCTCGCCATCTGGGTTAATTTTTTCGGATCGATTACAGGTAAGAGTACAGCGCCCAGAGAAGTGCCCTGCGTTCTGGTAAAAATAATTCCTCTGATTGTGGAATAGGAGACTCCCATTAAAGTGCTAATAATATTGACATCTACTGTTCTAACAGATCCATCTTCTGATTTTTCAATAAAATCCTCCAGATTCTCTACTCTGAAAATGATTTCATGCGTATATGAACCTTTCGCCCCTATCGGTTTTTTAGAATCATCGATGGCAATAATTTCTATTCCCAATTCAATTCCTATTATTTGTTCTTCCAGGCGCATTCCTGTTCCGACCTGAAAATTAAAAGTGTATCCATTGATTTGTCTGCTTATTGGATTTTCACCTTCTTCAATACTACCCTTTTTTGTTTTCAGGCTCAGCATTGAAATTTTTTCAGGATCTATTTGACGTCCTTCTTTCATATAACTTTTTGTTCGGCATTTTCGGATAACTGACCCATCATTGGGATTACCTTACAGTTGGAATAGTTGAGCCCTTCCGAAACTGTTGCATGTATATTCATTTTAGTAATTCCAACAGGACTGAAATGCTCTGTAAACTTGATCTGTACCAGTTTTTCTCTCGGTGTATATATTACTTTTTCTCCCAGTGCAGCTTCTATTTTGGCAATAGTCCTCAGGGTGAAATTGTGCATCCCTCCTAATAATTTGCTGATTTCAGCTTCCGACTTTCCCATTAATACTGCTAGATCTTTCTGTTTCAAATTTTTCGTTTCTAACAGTACCGAAATGAAATGCGCGATCTCCATTGACTTGTCAACAAAGAGTTTATCCTCATCTGACAATTGGGTAACAGATTCATTTATTTCCACTATTTTCTCAGATCGTTCAATTTTCTTTTTCATTTCAAAAGCTTTTATCTGGAATCGTTATAATGAAATCTTCTTCTGTCAGTATATCCTTGCCCGAAACTTCCAGCTGGTCATCTATTTTTGCTTGATATATGGCATCAGACACTTCATTTGCCAATAAGAAATGCTGATAACAGTTGGGGCAGTCTTTAATCTTTTGTGCTGTTTTTCTATCACCGTTTAATAAAATCACCACTTCTTCTGAAAGTACAATGCAGTACAATCGTAGTCCAAAGTCTGCGTCTCCATCACTGTCGACAAACCTATAATTCGGTGGTGGTAACCGCTCTGCATTTCCCTCTCTTTTAAACCATTGATCAGTGGCTCCATACAGCCTGCCAATATTCTCAATAAATCTGTTGAGTTCTCCAGCTTGTTTCCAATCCTTTGGGTCCTGTTTCATTCTGTTCATAAAATCAGCAAATTCCGAACTGGGATGGCCAACTTTCTGGACAGTATAAAATGCCACTTTTTCAAATTGAAGACCGTCTATGCTAATTATTTCGAGCTGCAACTTAACTTATAAGTTAAGACGAAGGTAATTCGTCTGAATGATTAATACAAGTTTTCAAGATCACCTGCCTAAACATATATATAATAATTTGAAATTCAAATACATATACATGTATTTGGGTGAAAATACCCCCTTCCTCTGCAACCTATCTGCAAACCCTCCCTGAAAATAGGCTGCAGACTTCCCGCCTAGTTTTGCCTTATACCATCCCCACCATGCATTCATCCACCTCACTCCTCCAAAAAGCCCAATTGATCTGTGAACTTTCAGATGGACATTCCCTCCCGCAGGCACTGCAGGAACTCAAGGAAGAACCCGCCCTGAAGGCTATGATTGAATTCTTCGGTTGCACAACACCGGAAGAAGCTGTCCTGCTGGCCTGGGCGTTTGGCCGGGGTATCCAGGTTTCCGAATTCATCCTGCAGGATATTATTGATGATTTCGGAAAAGACCTGCACCAGGTTGATCTGCTCCTGCACAGTTTGCAGGCACTCTGCCAGATGAATCTCCTGGAGGCTGATGTAGACCCCACTGATAACAGCTTCCTGCTCGCCAAATTCAAGCTCCCCACTCAGGTCCTGCTGGCTGCACTACACCAAAATGCAGGTTTACTCCTGCCAGTAAAATTGGCCCGTTTTCAATCCTACCTGCAGTTCGCCTTTCAATTGATCGGGCTGGTGAAAGCCGACAAGCTGAATGCTGCTAATTTTCACAAATCCCTGCTTCAGGCAGAAAACCACAACACACACCTGCCTGCCATTCAACAGCTCAGGCAGCTGATCCCCGACTTTCAGCAACGACTTATCCTGCTCGTTTTGCTGGAGCATTCTGTTCAGCAGGACCACAAATGGATCGACCTTACCGATGTTTTAAAATACTGCGCACCCAACAGCCTGGAAGCCTATGAAGTTCTTTGCCGTTTCCGAATGGGGCAATGGCAGCTCTTCCGGGAGGGTTTCATCCAGCCCTATAGCCCAGAGATCGCCGATGAACAACACGTTAAGCTTACTGCTTACGCGTTTCAGGTATTGCTTCCGGAAATCCCGGTTCCCGCTGCTTTCCAATCCAGCTTGCTGCGGGTCATCCTACCGGATGCCATTACACCCGAAGCACTCTTCTTTGAACCTGCCCAACAGGAACAATTGGGTCTGATCGGCAGCGTTTTTCAACAGGATCAACTTGCTTCCCTTCAGGCTGCCCTCAAAAGCAATGGGCTGCAACCTGGCATTTCCATCCTCCTGCACGGACAACCAGGTACCGGTAAAACGGCTTCTGTGCTGCAATGGGCCCAACGCTCAGGTCGTACGGTTTTGCAGGTAGAGATTTCCCAGATCCGCAGCAAATGGCTGGGCGATTCTGAAAAAAACATGCGACGTGTTTTCTCCGACTACGATAGAGCCTGCCGTGAGTATACGCAGCTGCCGGTTTTGCTTTTCAATGAAGCCGATGCACTTTTTGGTCGCCGGCTACAGGTTGAAAGATCGGTTGACCAGGTGCAAAACAACCTGCAGAATATCCTGCTGCAGGCGATGGAAGATTTCAAGGGCATCCTGGTTGCTACCACCAACCTGCCGAAACAACTCGATCCCGCTTTTGACCGCCGCTTCCTCTATAAGCTCTATTTTGATAAACCTACCCAGGCTGCCCGCCTGCAAATCTGGAAAGCAGCGTTCCCTGCTGTGAATCACAAAACCCTCGTAGAACTGGATCAGCAATACGCCCTTACGGGTGGACAAATCCGCAATATCCAGAGAAAGTTCACCATCCAGCAGGTTGTTGGTAATAAACAACCGGATGCGGATTCCTTACACCAATGGGCAGCCGAAGAACTCTATCGCGAACGTTCCGACCGGCCGACTGTCATTGGCTTTCAGGCTTATCGCCAATGCAGCTGAGGCATTTTTAACCGGATAAATAATGTAATATGTATATTCTGATTGTGATGATCTTCACTGCAGCCTGTATGTTTGCCTATGCTCAGTTGCACGACTGGATTAATGAAGGAGTTTCTGGCATTCAAAAACCCTGGCTGCGACATACCATTGCTATCCTCTTGAAACTAATCGCGATCCTTACTACCATTACGATCTGGATCTTCACGGTCCTGTTTATTGTAATGTTTGAAAGTGCCAGAGAAAAAAACAAATGATGATACAAGAAAAAAACAAGCAGATTTTATCCGATGCAGTTTGGGGCTTTGTTATTGGGGATGCCCTCGGTGTTCCGGTTGAATTTGAATCACGCGAGCTCCTTCAGAAATATCCTGTTCAGGAGCTAACCGGCTGGGGTTCACATCACCAGCCTCCGGGAACCTGGAGTGATGATACCTCTATGATGCTTTGTACATTGGAGTGTTTAAAAAAGGGTGGCAGCATGACCGACCTGGCCAATTTGTTTCTTAGTTGGTACCAAGATGGCTACCTGGCAGCGCATGAGGAGCTTTTTGACATCGGAATCACCACCAGGCTTGCCATGGAGCGTTTACAGGAAGGCGATCCCTGGTTTCAATCCGGGAATTCAGAGGAACGTTCTGCCTGTGGTAACGGGAGTTTAATGAGGATCTTACCTTATGCTTTTTTCGATTCCTATATTCAGGCCGATACTCCAACCAGGTTTTCTCAGATCAGTAAGGCTGGTTCGATTACGCATGCGCATGTAATACCACACTTCTGTAGTTTCCTGTATGTGGAGTTGATTAAAGAGTTAATAAACGGCCAATCACTGTTGGAGGCACTTACTGCTGCACGGGAGCATACAATAGCAGCGATGGATCAGGATCCAAACAAAGAACTTGTGACTAACAAGATGCAGCAACTACTTGAAGCAGATTTTTCTACCATTCCGGTTACACAAATAAAATCAGGAGGTTATGTAGTCCATACACTGGAAGCTGTTATCTGGTCTGCTTTGCAGGGTACTGATTTCAGATCAACGGTGTTAACTGCAATTAATCTTGGTGAGGACACAGATACTGTTGGTGCACTTACAGGAGCTGTTGCTGCTATCTTATATGGACCTGATTTGGAATGGAAGAACAAAATTGTAGCTCCTGATAAGATTACAAAAGTATTATCGTTTTGATAACTGACTAAATCTTTAGTGCTAGATAAGAATAGAGCAGATCAATAATTTCAAGAAAAAGAATAATGTAATTTCAACAGCAGAAATAACTGTCTTTCATCCTTTCATGTTTATGGAACAATTCAATACCATTCAACTCACTAGAATTATCGCCCAACTAAAAGCTATTTGGGATGGCAAGCTGTGGGCAGATGTAAATCTAAAAGAGAAAGTATCTGCAATTAATGAAACCAATGCCTTTATCCAACCTGTAAAAGACATGCGTTCAATTGCTGAAATCGTTTCTCACATGCTCGCTTGGCGGCAATACACAATCAATACAATAAAGGGGATTTCCAATACACTTACGATGGAAAGTCCGGATAACTGGAAATCAAATGAATTGCTCAAACCAATTGGATGGAAGAATTTATTGGACGCTTTTGAATCAAGCAATGAGGAATTAATTACTCTTCTTAATGAAAAAGACGATGCCTTTTTAAAGCAAGAATATGTAAGCGGTTCACGATTTGAATTCTTACTTGAAGGTATTATTCATCATGATATATATCATCTGGGACAGATAGGGATCACGCTTAAATTCCTTTCGCTCACCCAATAAAAAATACCCAGGTTACAAAATCATCGGTAAACTCAATAAACTGATGCGGTGCATGCGCCGGCACGTACAAAAAATCACCCGGCTTAAAATCAGTTTCTTTCTCCAGTAACCTGAATTTCCCGGTTCCTGCTATTATAAGGTAAAACTCATCCCGGTCATGCGGCTGTTGTTTATCTACCAAATGTGGCCGGTATACTTCAACCGATAGCTTCCCCGCTTCAAACAAGGTAATGAATGTTGTGCCTGCCGCCTCTAATTGCCGCAACGCTTGTTCCTGCCCAATTTTATTTTGGAAATCCATGGTTATTTAATTCAGCTTTTAATTTCACTAGGTCTCCTAACAAACGGGTTTCAGTTACCTGTTCCCCCATACCCAGACTTTCCGCTATTCGTACGACTGCCGGATTCAATGTTTCAATTTCTGTTTCCCGCTTATTTCGGATATCCTGTAAGGTGGATATTTCCTGTCCGTCCGATAACCGGCTGATCTGCAACAAACTATTTTCTACTTCGACTGCCTCCAGGGTTATTTCCTTAGTTATTGCGATGGTCGTACATTCAACTATAATCCTTCGTGCGATTTGACGCGCCTCCTCACTTCTGTGAAAAATCCCATTGTCCACTTCCAGAAGCGGACAAACAGTATTGAATACACAATTTACAATCGCTTTTTTCCAGATGATCGGCTGGATATTTTCCTCTGCCTTGAATTGGAAAAAGGGTGTACTGAGCTGTTCTACTAGTTCAGTCAACTGTTGCATCCTTCCCCGTTCTATTCCAACCGGGCAGCCGGATACTGGTTTGAACCGGACGGTCTGTTGATTCATGAGCTGGCTGGTTACAAACAGTACGCAGCGATAGACTGCAGGAAATTGCTCATCCATAAATGGTTGCTCCACACCCAATCCATTTTGCAGCAATACGATGGGTGAATCGCCCGTTTTTGCTTTCAGTATCTTGGCAAGTCGGACATTCCCAAAGGATTTGGTGGCCAGCACGATGATCCCGTTAAGTACCGGGAAATTATCCAGTGTTGCTATGGTGATTGTTGCGTCATGCCGGGTTCCATCCGCCATTTCCACCTTGATCCGTTCTCTGCTGGTGTTACCATCTTGTATACTTCCTCTAAGTAACTGCACCTCCTTACCCGTTTCCTTTAGAAATACCGCCAATGCCTTACCAATGGCACCTGCTCCTATTATGTAAATGGGCTGTTGCATTTTAACCGTCCTCTTAGTAAAAGTAAATCCTAAACTAGTATTACCCTTTCCGCTTGTGTATATTGTCTAATTTTCGTACTATCATAACAATACGAGTAGTGAGCCAACCAATCTTCTGAAATATAATTATGGAATATAAGATACTTGACTGGGCTGCTGCAAATGAGTTGAGGAAAAAAGGGAAAGGAAAATTCCAATTAATGGTGGAGGCAACAAAGGCTAGTTTGTTTCAATTAAATGATTCTACCTATCTGCTTATGCCAATAAACCCTTTCGGAAACTCTATCCATATTATGGATAAGAATGTATTTGATAAATGGGTTTTAACCAACGAATTTCCAATAATTGAAGAAGCAACACAGTGGTATCATGATAACAAATTGCTCATTGACGATCTGTTGAAAAATAAAGAGAAATTAAAAAAAGATTTACTGAGTTATGTATATAAAGACAAGGACTACAATTCAATAGAAATAACTGATACTGTAATTGATGAAATCTTTGAGTATATCAAAACAAAAAGAAAATTGGACAATTTCAGACTGCATTTTATTGTTTTAGCCGGTGATTATTTAATGAAAGATCAGTCTGATATGAAATGGGGAGTGCTAAAAACCTGCCTGTTTGTAAATCCAATGTATTTGTTATCAATTATTAAAACAGATACTGAATTGAAGTACTATAATCTTGAAGCTGCTTTTTTTGGGAAGTGGGGTTATGCAGTAATGTTATATTACAAAAAAACCTTTAAGAGCGAATTTAGACCTGCTTCTGAACTGGAAGAGATTATTTTCTTATAGCCTTATCTTAGAGCGGTAATCGATCTATCTGTTATACTATGAATATGAAAATTAATCAAATAATTGAAAAGCATATTGAATTATATGTAAATAGAATTTCTTCTTTTTGGGAGGAGAATCCTCAAGTACCACTTGCGCTTAACGAGATCTACTTTAATTCTGAAAAATCTGTAGTTGATCTAATAAAGAAGGTTGAAATAAACAATTTTTATGAGTTTAAATTACCTATCGGCCATAAGGCAAATCTTGGCGATCCTGATACACTAGGTTTAAAAAAACTGGAAATTCTTAATCCGATATCTTTTAAAGAGTATGATTTATTTGATCGAATAGAATGTAAAACGAAAGAGGAGGTTAATGAAAAGTACCCTACTGCCTATTTTCTGATTCATAAGAAGTATTCACGTATTATAGATGCAAAACTTATTTCATTATTGCCTGATTACAAAAAATGTAATAATGGAAACCGCAAGAGAGTAATTGATGATAATTTGTCTTTTGAATTAGACTGGAGCATATCAAGGGAGAGGGCGGCTTTCCCTAACATTGAATATGTATTTCCAGAGTTCGTAATTAATTTCAAAGGAGAAGAATATTATCAATACCTGGATATTACCAATCTCGCATTTATTGGTGGTCGGAAAAGCTTCAATGTTTTTTACGATATATGTATGCAATTCTATTACGATAGCACCGGTGCAATTTACAAAGGAGAACTAAAAGAAGGGCAACCAGTTGTTTATTTTGAAAATAGAACCAATCTATATGTCATTACCAATTCAAAAGGAAAAATTGTAAGCTGGAACAATTATATTTCTACAGTGATGAACCTGTTTTATATCCATTTTACAATTTTTGAAAACTGGTTGATTGATTCAATTTCGAAGGAAGTAAAACTTTCTTGAATTAGTTGGTATACCCGTTTATTCTTACTAGCACCACGCTTTCGGGAATAATTTCGACGGTTTTGGGAATATTTTCAATTACTGTTTTTTTTCAAAAACTTTTTGCAACTTTCTGTGGCAAAACATCCCAGAAATTCCCAAACCTCTTTTTATGAAGAGCAAGTTCCTGTCTTTCCAAAATGGAACCACCTTCTACAAAATCCCAATTGATGATATCCTTTTCATTCAGGTAAAGGACGATTACTGTGCAATTATTACAGGCTCCTATTCCTGCTGGATGAAAATTACGATGCAACACCTCCTTGAGCTGCTACCGGAGAATCAATTTTATCGGGTGCACCGCTTTTATACGGTTAATCTTAACCTGGTGACCGGCGTTGGGAAAAACTTTCTGCTGGTGCAGGATCAACGAATTCCTGTTAGCAGATCGCTATCCCCTGCCTTTAATGAACAGTTTATAAAGTCCTGCAATTAGCTTCCTGAACGCTTCACGAACGGTTCACTGATGCTTCCCGAACGTTTAAACAACAGTAAAACAACGACCAAAATTCGGTTCCTGATGACTGACTGGATAGATGAAAGTGCCCGAATGGACGGTGAAACTATGCCGAACGGTCTTTTCCTACACCCCAAACTGCTTCAAATGATGTTTCGCATGCTTGTACAGCATCTGTATCTGGCCCTCATAATTCAGCGGACCAAAGAAAGGATTCACAATCTCCTGTTCCGGATTCTCAGCAAAGGCCTGCTGAAACACTTCCAGCGCCCGCTTTAATTCAATAATCGCAGTCTCCATGTTCGGATACCGCACCGGTGCAGGAGTTTCTGCCATAAGAGGATTCTTGACATTCTGTGGTAATGGATCCTCACTGAACAGAAAGGCTACCATCTGTGGCAACCGATTCTCTGGGCTTAACAACTTCACAGGTATCTTGCCCGCAGCTACCAACACCGCATCTGTCATGTGCTCCACCATCTGCTGGACATTCATCTGGCCCCAGGCAGGTGGGGTAGATGGGTCTAGTTCTGTGAGTAGACGGGGGAAGTCTTCCAGGAGGAAGCTGAGCTTGGCTTCCATCCTAAGCCGCTTTGCGCTTTTCAATTTCGGCGCAGAGGGTATCAAAGATATCGTCCACAGTTCCCTCGCCTTTCACTTCCACTACCTTGCCGAACTGGCGGTAATGATCAGCTACTGCCGATGTCTTCTTATGATATTCTGTAATCCGCGCACGGATAATGCTTTCATTCACGTCATCTGTCCGGCCACTGGTCAACCCGCGGTTCAGCAAGCGCTTCACCAGCTCTTCTTCTGTCACTTCCAGGGCTAACACCACATTGATGGCTTCCCCACGCTGCTCCAGCAACTCATCCAGGGCAACTGACTGCGCCTGGGTACGCGGAAATCCATCAAACAGGAATCCTTTGGCCTCCGGGTTGTTGTCCAATGCCGACCGGATCATGCCTATTACCACTGCATCCGGTACCAACTCCCCGCGATCCATGAATCCCTTCGCCTCCAAACCCAATGTGGTCTGGTTCGCGATCTCGGATCTCAATAAATCACCGGTGGACAAATGTTTTAAACCATAACGGGCGATCAGTCTTTCTGACTGCGTACCCTTCCCACTGCCGGGAGGACCAAATAGAATTAAATTGAACATGTTGTTAAAAAACTCAGATGAATGTCAAATTTAAGGGTTGCTCTCTAAAAATTGTCCATTAAAACCGGATTAAGCTTGAATTTTGTCAACCTGCTGACAAACCAAACGAACCAGCCACCCGTAGCTTTGTTATATTAATATGCGAACTATGTATCTTAAATTCCTGTTGCTTGGCTGCCTGATCAGCTTCCAGTATTGCAGCTTTTCGCAAGCCAAAAAAGAAACCACTTCACAAAAAATATCTACCATGGATAGCTCCAAAAATCCCGTTTACTCCCGCAATTCCACTGATAAAGTGAATCTCAGTGAGGAGGAATGGAAGAAAATCCTTCCTGCCGATGTCTATTACATCGCGCGGCAAAAAGGAACCGAAAGACCTTTTACCAGTCCCTTTGAACACTCTAAAGATGTAGGTACCTATCATTGCGCCGCCTGTGGAAACCCTCTCTTCCAAAGTGATACCAAGTTCGACAGCGGTTGCGGATGGCCAAGTTTCTATCAGCCGATCTCCAAAACCAGTATTATTTATACCCCTGATAATTCCCATGGTATGCGTCGCACAGAAGTGCAATGCGGTCGCTGTAAGGCGCACCTGGGACATGTTTTTGAAGATGGCCCCCCGCCAACTGGCCTGCGCTACTGCATTAATGGGGTAATCCTCGACTTCGCCAAAGCCAAAGAAGCCGAAAAATCCTACAATGAGAAGTCCGGTAAGCAGTAATAAGGACTAAGTGTTTTTTCCATTCGTCGGGTAAAAAAGTCAGCCTGGCGAGTAAATATGAACGATAGCCGAACTCATTCTTTTTACTCCGGATCCCGTTGCATCTTTACATCATGAAGCAGCAGTAATGAAATTGTCTCGGTTGTTACATTTGGACAAATTCTGGATCTGGATCACTAAACACTACTAAAAAAACAAAAAGCCCCTCTGGACGGGGGCTTTCTTGTTTATGGTTGGTTATTCCAGTTATTTCACTTCATCCAACTCCACTTTCACAGTCACTTCTACTTCCTTTCCTACTACCAGTCCGCCGGTTTCAGTTGCCCGATCCCACTTCAGATTGTAATCAAAACGATTGATCGTTGTGGTTGCCTTGAACCCTGCCTTACGGCCACGGCCACCCGCAATTACTCCACCATGGGTTACCTGAAAGGTTACTGGTTTGGTCACGTCACGAATGGTGAGGTTGCCTTTCAGTTCGTACTTGTTATTACCCAGCGGCTTCATCGATGTGCTTTCAAATTTCATGGTAGGAAACTTCTCCACATTGAAGAAATCATCACTCTTCAGGTGGCCATCCCGGCGCTCATTGTCGGTATTAATAGAATTCACATCCACCGTAAAATTGATTTTAGCATCAGAGAAATCATCCTTGCTGTTCTCAACTGTTCCATCCCACATCTTAAAGGTTCCTTCCGCCTCAGACACCACCATGTGATTCACGGAAAAGCGAACACTGGAATGTCCTTTGTCCAGCTTCCATTTGGTTTGCGCAGTTGCACTCATGCCCAGCGCCAGGGCTGCACCCATCATAAGCAGGTTTAATTTTCGCATATTAATTGGTTTTATTGGTTAAACACTAAGGTACACCTTTCATCAATTTCCAGATAAGGTTCCAACATTATCCTTTAATTTCCTTGTTCAAATTGAATCGCACATGACACACTGGAGAAAAATTGGACTGGCAGGAACCCTGCTGGTTGGTTCTGCTTTGGTAGCAACGGCGCAGAAAAAAACTGCTCAAAAAGCGCCGGCCCCCGCAGCTGCTGAAACTGTTTCACTCGACCAGTTCAAAAACTGGAAACCCCGGAATATCGGTCCGGCTGGTATGAGTGGTCGTATCACCGCCATCGACGCGGTAGTAGATGATCCCAACATTATTTACTTGGGCTCAGCATCCGGCGGGGTCTGGAAAACCATCAATGGCGGCCATGAATGGAAGCCTGTTTTTGATGAACAACCGAATATCAATATCGGGTCGGTAGCTATCCAGCAATCAAATCCCAATATTGTTTGGGTGGGTACCGGCGAAGGCAATCCCCGCAACTCAATCAATATTGGCGAGGGCATTTACAAAACCATCGATGGGGGTAAAACCTGGAATCGCATGGGCCTGGAAAAAACCAGGAATATCCACCGGGTGCTGATTGATCCCAATAACCCCAACACCGTATATGCCGGGGTGATTGGCAACCCCTATGATTTTCACCCCGATCGCGGTGTGTTCAAAACTACCGATGGGGGCCAGTCCTGGAACAAGATTCTCTACACCAACGACAGCTCCGGGATCGCAGACATGATCATGGATCCCTCCAATCCCAATAAACTCTTCGCCGCCATGTGGCAGCATTACCGCACCCCCTGGAGTTTCATGAGTGGTGGTAGCGGCAGTGGCTTATACATGACCCTCGATGGAGGTAAAAACTGGAAAAAGCTGGGCAAGGAAAATGGCCTGCCGGAAGGTGATTATGGCCGGATTGGCTTAGCAATTGCACGCAACAATCCCAATGTCGTATATGCCCTGGTGGAAGCTACCAAAAACGGATTGTATAAAAGTGAAGATGGCGGTTACAACTGGAAACTCGTAAACAGCAATCCAAGCTGGGTGACCAACCGCCCTTTCTATTTCCAGGAAATCGCAGTAGATCCACTGAATGAAAACCGCGTTTGGCTGATCTACCAGATGATCGCCAAAAGTGAAGATGGCGGGAAGGATTTTGAAGTAGTCATCCCTTATAATGGTATCCACCCCGATCACCATGCTTTCTGGATTCACCCCAAAGACAACAAGTTCATCATTGATGGCAATGATGGGGGTATTGGTATCACCCGCGATATGGGTAAGAACTGGGTCTTTGATGAAAAGCTGCCAGTGGGACAATTCTACCATATTAATGTCGACAATGAACAGCCCTACAATGTAATGGGTGGTATGCAGGACAATGGTTCCTGGCGCGGACCAGCTTACACCTGGATGAGTGGCGGTATTAAAAATTATTTCTGGGAAAATCTCTGGGGCGGCGATGGCTTTGATGTGATGCCCGATGCCGAAGATGCCAACTGGGTTTATGCCATGAGCCAGCAGGGCAATGTGGGCCGCTATAATGTGAAGACCGGCGAGTCATGGTTCATCAAACCCGCGAACCCTAACCTGCAAACTATCTTACGTTTTAACTGGAATGCCGGTATTGCGCAGGACCCCTTTGATAAAAAGACCATCTATTTTGGCAGCCAGTATCTGCACAAGAGTACTGATAAGGGCGTTACCTGGGAGATGATTTCCGGTGATCTGACCACCAACGATTCCAGCAAAATTGACCAGAATAAAAACGGAGGTCTCAGCCTCGATATCACAGGTGCCGAAAACCATTGTACCATTCTGACCATTGCCCCTTCTGCCAAACAGCAGGGGGTGATCTGGGTAGGTACGGATGATGGCAATGTGCAGCTCACACAGGATGGTGGTAAAACCTGGACCAACTTCCGTGGTAAGATTCCCGGCATGCCGGTTGGCGCCTGGGTGCAGCAAATCCAAACCTCCCGCCATAATGCGGCGGAGGCTATGGTGGTGGTTAATGATTATCGCCGCGGCGATTTCAAACCTTATATTTTCCGCACCACTGATTTTGGTAAAACCTGGAGCCGCCTGGTGGATGAGAAGAAAGTGGTAGGATATGCTCTTTCTGTGATCCAGGACCCCACGGAACCCAACCTGATTTTTGTGGGCACCGAGCAGGGACTTTGGGTAAGTCTGAACAATGGGGCCAGCTTCCAGCAGTGGAAGAATGGATACCCTTCCGTTTCTACCTATGATATGGTGATCCAGGAGCGTGAGGCCGACCTGGTGATTGCTACTTTTGGTCGCTCTCTCTGGGTGCTGGATGATATCCGCCCCCTGCGCAAACTCGCAGCTAATAAGGGGATGGCACCCAAATCTGCCCTCACTGTTTTCCCGGCTCCAACAGCCGTGCAGGCAGAGATCCGCAATGCTCCAGGTTACGAGTGGAGCACCTGGGGTATCTGGGATGCGGAGAATCGCAGAAGAGGTGCAGCGCTTGCCTACCATGTAGACAAATCCCGCCTGGATACTACTTCACGCAAAAAAGCAGACAGTCTCTGGGTGAAGATTTACGATGATAAAAATGAACTGATCAGAACCCTCAAGTGGAAGGCCGACTCAGGTTACAACCGCAACTACTGGGGCTTTGAGCAGAAAGGTTTCCGTCGCCCCGGTTCTCCCAAACCCCGGCCCAATGCTCCCGAGCCAGGTGGACTGGATGTATTCCCGGGCACCTATAAAGTGGTGATGGACCTGGCCGGAGTGAAAGACAGTACAATGGTTACTGTGGTAGGTGACCCCCGCCTGGGAGATCGCAAAGAAGTGATCCTGGCCCAGCGCGCCCTGAGTGATCGCCTTCGTAAGAGCAGTGACAAGCTGATTGATGGCATGGACCGCCTGACCGAGGCAGAGGACCTGACCAAAAAGATGGAGGCACAATTAAAGGATATGACCGGCAAGGAAGCTGACACCCTGCGCAAAGCGGGCAAGCAAATCCAGGAGGAGATCAAATCCATTCGGGAGTTCATCAATGGCAAAACAATTGAGCGCCAGGGTTATGGTCGCCCGCAGCAGCCACCCACCCCGATGAGTGTATTGCAGCAGGCCAACCGGTATATAAGTGCCAAGCCGGTGAAGCCAGGTGCACAGGAAGAGCAGTTGGTAAAAGATGCGGAACTCAAATTGGGTGAAGCAGTAGAGAAGATCAACAGCTTCTTTACCAGCAAGTGGGCTGCCTACCGTAAACTGTTGGAAACCAATCCGTTAAAACTGTTTAAAGACTATCAGCCGATTCAATAAGCTGAGAGGTTGGATAAAATCAAAGTCCCGCTGTGCATAAAGCCGGCGGGACTTTTTATATAAAGAAGAGCAAACCAACGGGCAGTCCTCTAGTATCCTAGTTCATTCAATTGTTGTTGGGTAAATGGTTTTTCCATGATCCGGAGCCGGGCCTTATCTACATTCTGCGGGATATTGGGATGAAAGGCACTGATCAGGTGCAGCTCGAGTTCGGGATACTTTTCCAAAATCTCTCCTGCATGATCCCATCCAAGTCCGTCGGGCAGGTTATTATCCAGAAAAAGAACATCCGGATGCAGGGTTTCCAGTTTGGCTAAGCCTTCCTGCAGGGTGTTTGCGATGGATACCTCATACTGTTTCCGGGTGTAATAGATCTTCATCAGCAAACACAAGTCTTCTTCGTCGTCTACGATTAGTATTTTCTTGGCTAAACCCATGTTTAAACTTCCACAAATAAATTGCCACAAATTTTTACGGTGGATAAGGGGTGAATCCTTATCCTGATGGGGATCATTTTCCCCATTGTAATTGGCCTCAAATGCAGGCTGGGGCTAAAATAGGCAAAGTTTAAGCTGGCATGAAGTTTTGACCGTTTTATTCAGATTAAAATTTCTAACCAGTAAAATTTATACCATGACAAACACATCAAAAATTGTATTGGGAGTATTGGGAGCCGCTGCCGCTGGAGTAGCTATCGGACTGTTGATTGCACCTGAAAAAGGGAAGGACCTTCGTACTAAAATTGCCGACAACGCAAAAAATTGGGCAGATGAACTTGGTTCCTGGATGAACGATAAAAAATCAGAAGCGAGTTCAGCTGCCAAAAAAATGTCTGTCAAGGCAGAGGAAGTAGCTCATTCCATGAGCTAAATCAGGGTCGCACTGTCGGGTTGGGCAGTGCGACATTTTTTTAACTCCAGAATCAAAGAGCATGGATGCATTAAAATCAAAAGCGGCGGATTTGCTGGAGCAGGGAAGTGAATTGCTGGATACCTATTACCGGCTGACCGTAGTAAATGCAACTGAAAAAGTAGCCAAAGCCAGTTCAGTAAGTGTGGTTGCTATGGCGGCTGCAATATTCGGACTGATTGTACTTTTCTTTGGTGGCATTGGTCTGGCCTGGTGGATCGGAGAGTCTATTGACAATATGAAAGCAGGCTTTTTTATTGTAGGCGGGATCTTTTTACTCCTGCTGGTAGTGCTGATGGTGTTTCGCAAATCCCTCCTCGTGCCGCTGATTCGTAACCAGATAATTCAAGCTATTTATGATAAATCCGATCAGAAACCACGATGATCTGCTGGCAGAAAAGGCCCGGTTGAAAAGCCTTTTACTGGTGCAGAAAAATCAACTCCGACGCAGTTGGGAAGGAATTGAAGAAGAACTGGAACCGGCTACCAAATTGCTGGGCTCACTGAGTTTATTCAGTTCCAAAAAATCAGATAATCCTTTATTGAAACTGGGGATGGATCTCGGCATAGATATGGTCATGCGCAAAACCCTTTTCCGACAGGCAGGGTTTCTGACGAGATTAGGCGCACCGATCCTGGTCAGGAACCTGGTAAGCAACCTTTTAGATAATAAGGGTGCAGGCCTGCTGGCGGGAATTAAATCCATCTTTAAAGGGAAAAAAGAAAACGCGACGGCGGTAGCTTCTTAAGGGATCTGCGCCGTACTGAACCAATAAGAGCGGATATCTTCAATTGTTTTTACCAGGTTTTCAAAACCTACAGGTTTAACTACATAGGTATTCGCACCGAGTTCGTAACAACGATTGATTTCATTTTCGTTCTTGGTAGTTGTAAACACAATCACAGGGATCTTCTTAAAACGGGGATCCTCTTTGATTTCTTTGAGCACTTCGCGCCCATCTTTCTTTGGCATATTCAGGTCAAGCAGTATGAATCCGGGTAGGGGATGTTCGGTATTGGCGTCCTCTGTTTTGAGGTTGCGCAAATAATCGAGCAGCTCCACACCGTTCTCCACAAACTCCAGTTTCCCCTTGAACCCATTTTCTGCGAAAGCGGTTTCAAGCAGGAAGCGGTCATCTGCATCATCTTCTGCTACCAGGATATAAACTTTACTCATATTAAATAAAGGTACAAACAAAGGGCAGTGTTGAGCTGCCCTTTTCAAAGAATTAGCATTACCCTTTGCGTAACATCCCTGAAATCAAGGATATCAGGAATAGGACGATAAAGATATAAAACAGGATTTTGGCAATACCTGCGGCACTAGCTGCAATACCGCCGAATCCAAACACAGCAGCAATGATTGCTACTACGAGAAAAATGATTGTCCAGCGTAACATGATAATATGTTTTAGGTGATTAAATAGGGCTCAACCCCTGCTTTTAAATAATCATGCCATCCGCTGAAGGCGGAGTGAATCAGCTTTTTGGGAAATACATAGTGAAAGCAGCACCACGGTTCACCACCGCATGGGCATCTATCACGCCATTGTGGTTGGCCATTACCCGCTGACAGATAGCCAGGCCAATCCCTTTCCCAGAGCGTTCTTCCTGGGTGTGCAGGCGGCGGAAGAGCTGGAATACCTTCTCTTTGAAATCATTTTCAAACCCGATTCCATTGTCTTCAATGATGAGCGCATGGTAGACTTTCTGAAAAGCAGGAAGCCCCTTCACACCGATCTCATTCACATTCACTTCTATATGGGTGATTTTGATAACTGGTGCTACCCCTTCTTTATGATAGGTCAGTGCATTGTCCAGTAAGGCATGGAACATCTTTTTCACCTGGGAAGGATAAACTTCCAGATCGGGCATATCTCCTATTGTGATGCTGGCGCCGGTTTCATTGATTCTTTCCTGGTCCTCCGATAGCACTTCTTCCCATAATTTTCGCATATCCACGGTAACCGCCTCCTCTTTCCACTCGAGCAGGTTCATATACGTGGAGATATCTTCCAGCATGCCCTGTAAACGTTTACCGGATACATCCATCCGATCCAGGATCATTTTACCCTCGTCATCCAGCTTTTCCTTTTGGCGGATGCGCAGCCTGTCGGTGAAGGTTCTGATCTTCCTGACCGGTTCCTGCAAATCATGGGAGGCTGCAAATGCCAACTGCGACAATTCATCATTGCTTTGTTTGAGGGAAAGCAATTGTTCCTGTAATTCCTGCTGGAAGCGGAAACGATCCAATATTGCTTTTACGAGGAGGATAAAAAAGCCCAGGAAGATGATACCCACGATGGCAACTGCAGTCAGGAAAGTGCGGGAAGTCAGTTTCTGGAAGCGTTCTTTCTGCTCAAAACGCTGTGACAGCAGACCGGTTTCTTCGGCTTCCATCAGATCCAGGTTTTCGTGAAAGCTGGTCATCAGGTCGCGGCCTTTGGCTACGCGTTGTAAGATGGCATGTTGAGAGGAATCCGCTTGCACAGAAAATTCTACCGATTCCAATAACTGAAGCCGCAGTTGAAGGGTACTCCGGATCATTGCCAGCCTGTTTTGTTGCCGGGGGTTATCTGCTACAAATTGCCCCAGCTCCTGTAAATTCCTATTGTATTCTCTGCGAACCGAATCCATCGGAACAATATAACTGCTGTCGCGGGTGATGATAAATCCCCTCATCGAAGTTTCCGCGCCTGATATCAGGTCACTCAAGCTTTTCAAACTCCCGATTACTTTATAAGTATGCTCCACCTGATTGGAATACCGGATCATGGCATTCATCCGCTGAAAGCTGAGGAGGCTGAAAATCACCATAACAATGAGTGTTGTGGTGAAACCAATCATCAGGTAAAGGAAAATATTGCGCTTCATGATTATAAATTCCCCGAATTGGGGAAAGTTGGCTACAATGATCTAAATTTGGTTAACCACACCCCGCTTTTCTGATAACAAATTTAAAAGTTTAAGATTCTCTAAATCAGGTTGTTAGAAAATAAATTCAAAATCTGTTGAGCCCTGTGAATTCTGGCTTTTGGATTGATTCATTATAACTGTTAAACACTTGTTTATGATCAGCCAGAACCAATCACAACAGCAGACACAGAAGATCTTACCGCAACAGATTCAGTTATTGAACCTGTTTCAGTACAACAGCCAGGAATTACTCTTACACATCCGCCAGGAACTGGAGCAAAATCCTTACCTGGAAGAATTGGCTGAACACAAGGAGGATGCTGGTTCAGAAGAATACAATCGCGAAGCAGCAGCCGATTATAAGGATTGGGAAGAATATGCGGATAATGATGTGCCTGATTATAAAGTGGAATACGCCAACTATTTCAATGAGTCGGATATGCCGGAGCGTCCTTTGGCTGCACAGGTAGATTTTCGGGAAGCCGCCAAGCGCCAGCTGGATTTGCTCTATTTATCTGACCGCGAAACAGCTATTGGTAATTACCTGATCGATTGCCTGGAAGAGACAGGCCTGCTTGAAAAAGATATGGAGACCATCGCGGATGATTTCTCTTTTTCACAGTTCCTCACTACCCCGGAAGAGATTGAATCAGTGTTGAAGTATATACATCAACTGGAGCCGCTGGGTATTGGAGCCCGTTCCATTGGTGAAAGCTGGCTGTTGCAGTTGCAGGCAAAAAAACAGAAAAGCCTGATGGAGCGAAAAGCCATCGAACTGCTGGCCAATTATTATGAAGAGTTCAAAAACCGTCGCTTTGAAAAACTGATGGATAAACTGGATCTGGAAGAATCCGAGTTCCGGGAGCTGGTGCTCTTTCTGAGCAAATTGCCCATGCGCCCGGTTGCCGGTGATGCGCATTCCCTGAGTCCGAAGAACAATATTGTTCCGGATGTGGAGATCAGTCGCAATGCAGGTGACTTCACCATTACTGTATGTGGTATTCACAGTGAGCAGTTCCGGCTGAGTGATTCCATGCAGGAGAATTTGGACCAGACCAAAGACAAAGCTGCCCTGCAGTACCTGCGTTCAAAAATGCAATCTGCGAATTGGTTGTTGTATGCGATCAAGCAACGCAATGAAAGCATCATGAAAATAACCAAGGCCATTTTGCAAATGCAGGAAGCTTATTTCGAAGAGGGAGATATCAATAAATTGCAGCCGATGGTGCTGAAGCATATTGCTGATAAAGTGGGACTGGATATTTCTACTGTATCCAGACTTACATCTAACAAATATGCTCAAACGCCGTTTGGTACCATTCACCTGAAGGAGTTGTTTACAGAAGGAATTGAGAACAAGGAAGGTGAAGTGATCAGCAACCGGGTGATCCGGCATGCGCTGGAGGAAGTGATCGAGCGGGAAGACAAACGCAATCCCTATACAGATCAGCAATTGGTTGGCATCTTAATGAATAAGGGATTCAAAGTGGCCAGGAGAACAGTAGCAAAGTATCGTGATCTCCTCCATATTCCGGTAGCACAGGTTCGCGCCATTTGGGCTTAAACTAAAAACAACAACAGACCATGCAGAAAATTTTGGTAATTGATGATGATCGGGACATGTGCCTCCTCCTGAACCGCTTCTTGACGAAACGCGGATTCCAGGTGGTAGAGCATTACAACGGCAGAAAGGCATTGGAACATATCAGCGCAGACAAGCCCGATTTAATTCTCTGTGATTTCCGGCTGGAGGACATGGACGGAAAGCAGGTATTGATCAAAACCAGGGAGATCTATCCCGACATGCCTTTTATTATTATCACGGGTTACAGTGAGGTGAAAATGGCGGTGGAGATGTTGAAACTGGGCGCCTTTGATTATGTAACCAAGCCCGTATTTCCGGATGAAATTCTGGTGACGATCAAAAAAGCACTGGAACAGGAAAACAGCCAGGCTCCTGCGGCGGTAGCAGCTCCTGCGGCTCCGGCAGTGCGCAAGTCGAGGCCGGCTGAAACAGATGATAAATACATTTTTGGTAAAACACCGGAAATGCTGAATATCCTGAAGCAGATTGAGCTGGTGGCGCCAACCAATTACAGTGTAATTATTTATGGTGAAAGTGGCAGTGGCAAGGAAGCCATCGCGCAAAAGATCCATGCACAGAGCAGCCGGCGCAATCAGCCTTTTATTGCTATTGATTGTGGTGCGCTCTCCCGGGAACTGGCGGGCAGTGAATTGTTTGGTCATGAGAAAGGATCCTTCACCGGTGCGCTGAACCAGAAGATCGGAAGTATGGAGCTCGCGAATGGCGGAACCATTTTCCTGGATGAAATCGCGAACCTGCCATATGATATTCAGGTGGCTTTGTTGCGGGTGGTGCAGGAAAGAAAAATCCGCAGGGTGGGTGGCAATAGAGACATTGAACTGGATCTGCGGATTATTGTAGCTAGTAATGAAAAATTATGGGATGCGGCCCGCGTTGGTAAATTCCGGGAAGATCTCTACCATCGATTCAATGAGTTCTCCATCAACCTGCCGCCCCTGCGGGAAAGAGCAGAAGACATACTCTTATATTCGAGACATTTCCTGGCTGCCACCAATCGCGAGCTGGGAAAAAACATCGTTGATTTTTCACCTGAAGTTCAGCAGGTATTCAACAGTTACCACTGGTATGGAAACCTGCGTGAACTGAAGAACGTAGTAAAACGTGCGGCCTTGTTAACCGATGGCCCCATCGTCGGTTTGCAATCCCTGCCTTTTGAAATCATTTATCATCAGAAGCTATCAGCTGAAACAACCCCTGCTCCGGCACCTGCAGCTGCAGTTGCTGCCCCTCTTGCTCCTTTACCCCCTGAAAACACATTCACTCCTTCAGTTCCATCATTTCATGAGAACAGTCTCAAAGCCGTGAGTATTGACGCGGAATATGAAATGATAGTAGAAGCATTGAAGCAATCCAATTTCAATAAGACCAAAGCTGCCAAACTGCTGAATATTGATCGTAAAACCCTGTACAACAAGATGAAGCAGTACCAGCAATTTAATAATTTGTAATGACCGTAGAAAATGATCTGATCCCGATTCAACAGCTCCGGCAATTACTGGCATCGGGAGAAAGCAACGAAGAACTGGTGAAACAAATCACCAATTTATTTCCGGCCCTGATTTATGTATATGATCCGGGCAAGGGAAAGATTCGTTATATCAACCGGAAGATTATTGACCTCCTGGGTTATTCCTGGGAGGATGTGGCTTCCTGGAAAGAGGATTTATCGCAGTTGGTTTATCAGGAAGATCTGGCAACTGTTTTGTTGGAGCTGGATAAACTCAGTAAGAACGGATCCGAACATTGTTTCCAGTGCCGCCTGGCACATAAGGAGCAAAGCTTTCGCATCTTCAGTACTGTTGGCACCGTTTTGCGGCGCAATGAAGATGGTTCTCCTGCCAGTTTGCTCCTGGTATCGCAGGATATTACCGACCAGCTTAAATTGGAAGAGGAGCGCATTGCGGCCAGGAAACTGATGCAGGAAACAGAGCAGATGCTGGGAGTAGGCATGTGGAGTCATGATCTGATCACAGGAAAAACCGAGTGGTCAGATGGTATGTATCAGTTAATGGGATTGAGCAGGCAGCAATACCCTCAGATTCCAAACAAGTTATTTTATGAACATGTTTGTCCCAAAGACCTGGAACAATTGAAGTCAAAGGTTCAGAAAACTATTGCAACCGGCCAGGAATTCCGTCATGATTTCTCTATTGAACGGATGGATGGTAAGCGCCTGTTTCTGAATACCATTACCAAGCCGGTAGTGGATGAAAGTGGGAGGGTCCTAAAGCTGAATGGCATCAATCGTGACATCAGCGATCAGTACCAGCAGACCATGGAATACAATGCGAACAAAGAGTTTCAGAAAGAAACCGAACGCATGTTAAACTACGGCATCTTTATCTGGAATGCGGATTCGCGTATGATCTCCTGGTCAGATGGTTTGTTCCAGATTTTTGAATACGACCGGGCTTCCCTTGTAACACCACTGACCATGAACTGGTATTTCAACCAGATTGTGGAAGACGACCGGGAGCGTGTGCAAAAAGTGGTTACAGAAGCCCTGGAAGAAAAGAAGGAATTTGAAATTGAATACAGCATACTAACGGGTAAGGGCAACCTGAAAATTGTAAACACCAAAGGAACCGTAGTGGTGGATAATAAAAACCACCCTATCCGGATGATTGGTAATACGCGCGACATTACCCATATCAAAAAAGTTGAGATTGATCTGCAAAGAAACCTGCGTGAGCTGAACCGTTCCAATAAAGAACTGGAAGAGTTTGCCTATGCAGCTTCTCATGATTTGCAGGAACCCTTGCGTAAGATCACTACATTTGGATCCAGGCTTTCCCAGAAATTCAGTACGCAGCTTGGAGACGAAGGGCAGATGTATATCCAACGCATGCAGATTGCTACTGAACACATGCGGAATCTGATTGATAGCCTGCTGGAGTTATCCAGGGTTACCCGAAACCGCCAGCCATTTGAATCAGTAGACCTGTCAGAATTATTCAATGATGTATTGGGCGACCTGGAATTATCCATCGAGGAAACCGGGGCATCCATTGAAATGGGCTTGCTACCTACCGTGGATGGCATCCCTTCCTTACTTCGGCAATTGTTCATCAACCTGCTCTCCAATTCTATCAAGTTTCATAAACCGGGCGAAGCCCCATTAATTGAAGTGAGTTCCAAATCCCTTTCGAAAAAAGAAAAAGAAAAACATTTTTTATCTCCCTCTTCCAATTATATACAACTTGATATCCGCGACCATGGCATTGGATTTGACCAGGAATACGAACAACGTATATTCCAGGTATTTCAGCGACTTCATGGAAAATCAGAATACCCCGGATCTGGCATAGGACTTGCCATTTGTAAGCGAATTGCAGAGCGACACAATGGATTTATCAGTGCTTCCGGAAAGGAAGGAGAAGGCGCTGTATTCTCAATCATATTACCCGAAAAACAATAACTATCAATGCCCTTTACGAACAAACTGACACGTATACTCATCGTGGATGATGATGAGGATGATTTTTTTATTACCAGTGATTATATCCGGGAGATTGAAAATGCACAATTCGAAATTGTATGGGCGAATCAGTTCAACAAAGCATTGGAATGGATGTGCAGCGGGGCTTTTGACATATATTTTGTTGACTATCGACTGGGTGCTAAAACCGGGGTTGACCTCCTGAAGGAAGCGGTTGAGACCAATTGTGAACAACCAATTATCCTGCTAACGGGTAAGGGCAACCGGGAAATCGATCGGGAAGCCATGCGGCTTGGGGCATTTGATTACCTTGTTAAATCAGAACTGAATACGGAAAAACTGGAACGCACAATCCGGTATGCACTGGAACGATCTTCTTATATCAACGCGATCAAGAAAAATGAACAGAAATTCCGTAACATTTTTGAACAATCACTGGATGCGGTTTTTGTTACCGATATGGAATTAAAGTTCCTGGAGCTCAACCCGGCGGCTATTACAATGCTGGGTATCAGCAGGGAAACAGCCAACCAATTGGCACTTAGTGATTTCCTGGTGAACGATGCCCTGCCCATGCATTTTAAAATCATGCTGCAGTCTGGAAATGATATCCAGGACAAGGAAATCGAAATAAAAACACCTGCGGGAGAACATCGCTTTTGTATACTTTCTGCATCCGTCGAAACAGATATGGAGGGGGGCAACTATGTGCAGGGAATTTTACATGATATCTCGAATTTGAAAAAAGCGGAATGGCTGACCTTGCAAACTGAAAAGTTAGCTGCTGCCGGGCGACTCGTACGAACCCTGGCACACGAGGTAAGAAATCCGCTAAATAACATCAGTTTATCAGCTGATCAGTTAATCCAGGAAGTTAAAGATGAAGAAGGCCAGTTGTACCTGGATGTGATTCGTCGTAATAGCGCCCGAATCAGTACAATCATTACGGAACTACTGAACAGTTCAAGACCATCTGAAATTGAACTCAGTTCCACCAGCATCCAGGAATTGTTGCAGGAGGTAATTGACCAGGCTGCTGACAGTATGCAATTGAAAAATGTTGAACTGGTAGTGAATTTTCCGCAACAGCCTTTTTATGTTTTGGCGGATCGAAGTAAGTTGAAAATTGCCTTCATGAACCTGGTGGTAAATGCCATTGAAGCAATGGAGCAGGTTGAAAACGCGCGACTTCTTTTAAGCCTTTCATCGCGTGATGAACTGGTGCTATGTGAAGTAACGGACAATGGAAGTGGCATTCCGGCCGAAAACCTGGGTCGCCTATTTGAACCCTATTATACGAGTAAGAGAAACGGTATGGGCCTGGGCCTGGCTTCCACCATGAATATAATCCAGTCGCATAAAGGATATATTGAAGTACATTCAAAACCCGGTAAGGGCACAACTTTCCTGGTTCATTTACCAATAGAATAAAAAAGGGCTGCCAAAACTGGCAGCCTCTTTTTTTCGGGAACCGGACTCCAACCTAAAAGCCAATGCCAATAAATAAACTGATATTGCTGTTTTTGTTATCGCGAAAAGCTTCTCCTGCAAGGGAACCGGATTTTCCAACCTCTCTCATACCAAGGGTGTAACGGGCACCGATTGTAGTGGGTCCAAGATCAATTCCGAATCCAGCTGCTACACCATAATCAAACCGATTCAGATTTTCGGGGTTCAATTCAGCCAATTCTTCCACTGATCCATCGGATTCCAGGTCAGTGATATTGGCACCTGCCAGATAACTAACATATGGACCCGCATGAATGTTGAAATTTTTAGCAAGATTGATTACACCAAGAACTGGCATCTCGATATAGTGCAGGTTGGTACGATACTCTCCTTCTCCAAAAATAGCGTTGTCATAGCTACGCTTACTGCCTTTGTTGGAATACAGTAATTCCGGCTGGATTGAAAAGCCTCTTGTTACAGGGAGCTTCGCATAGACGCCTGCATTTAATCCTGCTTTGAGGTTGTTGTCATTGACGTCATCGCTATAAAAATTACTCAGGTTTAAACCGGCTTTGATGCCAATACGCGGACTCATTCCGTTTTCTCTGATTTCCTGCTCCTGTGCCTGCACTTGTTGTGCTGTAAACAGGGTTCCTGCTGTTACCATTAATAGGGTAATTTTTCTCCATTCTGTTCTCATGATATACGATTTTATATCAGGAGCGTTAAAAATTCTGTGCCAGCTCAGTGGTTACCCATACTGATACAGATCCCGCATTGCAGGGAAATTCTGCACCGCCTTTTTCATTGAGGGTGATTTCTTCGGGCCGGTGTTTAGTTAAATCAACCATTTTTCTGCCTGCTTTATGTGCGCCGAGCTCCATATATTTCCACCCATCTGTACCATTGGACAGCACTACTGCGAAACCGGAATCAGCCAGTTCAACTGTGCCTGAACGAACCCAGCCGATGCAGTTCGGATGATCAAAATAATCGTGCTGATCCCCAACCAGACTGGTTTTGCGGAGATAGAGAAAGGCGGGCAACTCTTCTACTGCAGCCAGCCAAATCTCGTGTTCATTGCCATCCTCTCCCTTGTCTTTATAATGTGCTCCATAGAGTGCCGGAAAAAAGACACAGGGGGTGCCCTGCATGCGCAGCAAAATCATTGCATAAGCCAATGGTTTAAACCAGGCCTCTACCGGTGATTCGAGTTCCTGAAGTGATTGGGTATCATGATTGTCTACCAGGGTTACTGCTAATTCGGGTATTATATTCACCAACGAATTGTCGAAAATATGCCGCAGATCAAAATCTTTCCCCATTCGTGAAGCCACAAAAAAGTTGTGGTGCAGGGGGGCATCAAAGAGTTGTACCCTTCCGGAGGTGGCGTCTACGTATTCCTTCAATTCATTGGCGTCATGCACATTCCAGTATTCCCCTACGATGAATAAATGATCCTGGGTTATGCTCTGAACATGGTCTACCCATTCATTGATGATATTGGGCGACATGTGTTTGATGGCATCCAGGCGAAATCCACCTACATGTGTGGTTTCAAGGAACCAGCGTCCCCAGTATTTTAATTCTTCTCTTACCTGGGTGTTACGAAAATCAATGTCTGCACTCATCAGGTAATCATAATTTCCCAGTTCCTGGTGCGGCAATTCTTCCCAACCTTCTCCGTATTCATTCTGAATGGAAAAGATGCCGCTTTCCTGGATATCTTCTGCCCAGTCGATGCCACTGAAGCAACGATGATCCCAAATGAAACTGGAGTATTGGTCGCCTCTTCCGGGGAAGGTGAATTTTGTCCAGGCTTCTATCTCAAATGGCTCGCTGGTAAATTCATTCCGGTTAGCAGGATCCATTCGCCGAACGGTTACCTTCTCCAACTCATCGGCACCGGCTTTGTGATTAAAGACCACATCCGCCACTACTTTAATGCCATGCTGATGACAGGCTTCGATCGCGGCCAGGTATTCTTCTTTGGTTCCATACTTGGTGCGTACAGAACCTTTCTGATCAAATTCACCGAGATCAAATAAATCGTAGGTGTCGTAACCAACAGAAAATCCACCGGCAGCGCCTTTATAGGAAGGAGGCAGCCATACAGCATTGATGCCCTGTTTCGCCAATTCAGGCGCTTTCTCTTTTAATTGATTCCATAAGGAGCCATCCGCCGGATAATACCAGTGGAAATACTGTGCAAGGGTGATGGGTGTCATATAGTTTGTGTTATCGATTAAAGGAAAATATCTGCATGTCTTTTTCGGATTGGCCATTCAGAGCAGCCGTGATTTGTTCTGCCGCAAGCAGGCTGAACGTGATGCCATTCCCTCCAAATCCAAGTGCAAACCAGGTGTTGGGTCGCTGGCGGATCGTACCTATATAGGGCAGCCCATCTTTGGTAGAGGCAAAAGTTCCTGCCCACTGGAAATCAATCCGGAATGGGATATCCGGAAATTTCTTTTGAAAGCTGGTAAGCAGCTGCTTCGATTTGGCCGGAATGCTTGCGTCTCTTTTTTCAGGAGAATAAAAGTCATCATCCAGTCCGCCGATTAAAACTCTCTTATCTGAAGTAGTGCGCAGGTATAAATAAGGATCTGCTGTTTCCCAGATGAGGCAGTTGCGGTACCAGAAATCCTGTTCGGGCATTGGTTCACTCACCATCGCATAGGTGGAGTGCAGTGTTTCCACTTTTTGCGGGATATAATTCTGCGATTCATACCCGCAGGCAATAACCAGCTGTTTTGCTTTAATGGTATAACCTTGTTCCGTTTGCAACTCAACAGCACGCTTTTGATGATTGATATGAGTGATCGCGGTATTGTCAAACACTTTTGCACCTTTCCGCAGGATGGATTGCAGCAGGTGGTGGGTCAGCCGATAGGCATCTACTTCCGCACCCAGTTGAGAATAGAGGGCTGCAGGGGCTTCAAAGCCGAGGGTGTCTTTTACTTTTTGCGAATCCCACCAGCTCAGTTTGAAACCATGTTGTTTGCGCAGTTTGAATTCTTCTTCCAGGTCGGACACATCTTTTTTGAAAGAAGCATATTGGAGGCTGGGGCGATAGGTGAATCCGGCTGACCCTTCGAATTGGTTGGCAATTTTTTCAAGAGCCACAATAGAATAGGCGCAAAGTTCATAGCTGCGGACGGCATCGGCTTCGCTAACTTTGGTGATTAACTCTCTGAGGGGCGTATCAATTTCGTATTGCAGGAGGGCTGTGCTGGCAGCAGTGGATCCCATTCCAACATGCCGTTTATCGCAAACAATAACAGAGAAGCCAGCTTTCGCCAGGTGCCAGGCACAGAGTGCACCTGTAATACCGGCACCCATCACAACGATATCTGCTTTTTCATTTTGCACAATAGATGGGTAATTGCTGATCAGTCCATTTTTAAGTAGCCAGTAAGGGTTGGGGGAACGCAAATCCATAAACTTTTATTGAATTGTATCGATTTCTTTTACTTCTTTTTTGATAATAAAAACCGCAGTGTCATTGGGTTGGATACCGGAGCCATACTTCATGGCAAATTCTTTCGTAAAAGCTGCTCCGAAATAGAGGATGGCGGATGAATAATAAACCCAGGCCAGGATGATCATGATGGATGCTGCTGTGCCATAGGTGAGGCCATAATCAGATCTACCGATATAAAAACCAATCAGAAACTTACCGATGAGAAATAACAGGGCAGTGAAGGAAGCGCCTTTGATGGCATCTCTCCAGGCGATATGCCCATCTGGCAACACCCGGAAAATGATGGCGAATAATCCTGTTATGACTATAAAGATGGTTAAAATATTCAGGATGTAAAAAAGGATCACTGCGATATCGGGAAAGAGTAAAGTCAGGCGTTCATTGAGCAAGTCCAGCGTTGCGTTAATGATCAGTGCTACCAGCAGAATAAAGCTGATGCCAACTACCAACGAAAAAGATAACAGCCGGTTTTTGATCAGTTTAAGCCAGCCTTTTTCAGGTTTGGCCCGTATAGACCAGATATAATTAATACTGCTTTGAATTTCTGTAAACACGCCCGTTGCGCCAATCACCAATACTACGAATCCGACAATGGCACCTGTAACGGATTTATCTGCTTTCTGAATATTTGCCAATATACTTTGCAATTGATAGGCAGCTGAATTACCAACCAGTCCATTGATTTGGCTAAATAGCTTTCCCTGCAAAGCGTCCTCACCATAAAAGATTCCGGCAATGGAGATGATAAGCAGCAGCACAGGGCCAAGTGCGAATACAGTATAATAAGACAAGGAAGCGCTGAGTTTGATGGCATCATCCTGCACAAATGTTTTTCCCGCGCTGCCAAGCACGTGGCCCAATTGACTAAAACCTTGTAAGAGCCTCTTTACAGAAATTTTTTTTGAAATTTTTTTCATTCCGCTTTGTAATGGGAAAGAAATTATGCCGGGAGTTAAGCTGGAAAAAAATCTACCCCGTATGTACTTAATGAGGAAAGCTTTCCCCATAATTCGTTCTAAGCAGCAGGTATTTTGGGTTTAAAGAGAGGCGGCACGTTTTTTCTATAGGTTGAATAAATACAACAATATTCATCACTATAAAAAAGCATGTTATGAGAAGCATATTGTATTTGGTAGCCGTTGTCCTGATTATTGGATGGTTATTAGGGTTTTTTGTTTACAGTGCCACCGGCCTGATTCATATTTTACTGGTACTGGCCGTGGTTTCTATTCTGCTGAGTTTTATTCGTAGGGGAGAAGTCTGAATGGAAGTATGAATTATGAATTAGGAATTATGAATTGGAAGAAGATAACAGGTTTCAGCTTTATTAATCCTTCGAGGTAATATTGCTGAAGCCTGTTTGGTTTTTCCGATACTGAGGTCAGCAGTTGTTTTAGTGAGCAAAAAAATTGGGTATGGCTTTTTGCATCCATACCCAATTACTTTTGTTTTCAGTTGTCTCCTGTCTCCTTTGTCTCCCTTCTCCTTTGTCTCCTTTGTCTCCCTTCTCCTCTGCCTACTTTTCCATGCCCTTCTTCTTCTTTATGTCCTCTACTTCCTTAATAAACTCATCCACATCAGGGTTTGAGTAAACGCCGTAGGCATCTACCAGCATACCTTTCCTGCCATCATTGGTTTCAATCACATACAGAATGGAATTATCATCCGGATCTGTGATTCCTTCAAATCGATAGAAATCAACAATGTGCACCTGGTCGGGCAAATAAGAATGGCCGCTGTCCATGTGCTGGAGATGCTGGTCCTGTACCCCAAAATTGGCAGTATATCCTTCCGCAGTCATTTTTTCCATACAATGACTTAGGCTTTTCATTTGTGCCTGGCTTGAACTTGGTTGCATATCAACGATTTTTTGGTTTATAAAATGGTTCTTTAAAGTTCGACTATTATATGGTTCAATTATTATTCCATACTGGCTTTATCCAGCTGCTATATAGGGTACGCGACCAAAATCGGGGAGATTTCCTAAAAGGATAAAGCAATAAAGATGGTATTGAGGCAATTGTTCCACATCTGCAAGCCTTCCTGTGCCCTTTTCCTTTGACTTTTCTGCTGGTATTATTTTTTCCTTGTTCTGTAAAACCTCCAAATATGAACAGCAATACACCTCTCGCCGAAAGAATGAATAGTTTTCAGTACGGATTATTCATGAACCTGAGTGATCAGGAGTTTCGTTTGCCTAATGGAATAGCGCGACTCATTCACGCGGATGAGCAGGGGAATTGCTGGCTCTTATTCCATACCAATTTACAGGAGGCAGGCGCTTTTGAAAAGCAGTTTCCAGCCCGGATCCGCCTCTATGAAAAAGGCAAAGACTATTATATTGAAGCGGGAGGAACAGCTGTAATCCAAACCAGTCCGGATGAATGGACTGCTTGTCCTGCAATTTCTTATTGCATGGCCAAGGCGCTTCGCTATCACGGACTGATTGTTTGTCTCAAACTCAACCAGGTTACAGTTACTTCCACACAACGAAATCATTTTCTGCAATCCTTTTACAACTGGATGGAGCAGACAGCCGATTGGTTTGTTGGAGAACCATCCCGCAAAAGAGCAATGGGAACACATGTTTTTTCATCATAAAAACGAACGATATGAAATCACCACTAATCATACACCTTGAAGAATATATGGGTGCTAAAATGCCTGAAATTGATGCAGTAACACAGGAAACTACCAATACTTCAAATGGTATGGCGGGAAAACTGGCGCAGGGCGCGATGGCAGCCGGACTGGTTGTTCTCTATAAATATTCAAGAAGCATTGATGGAGCCGAATACCTGGCGAAGACAAGTCCAACGGATCTGAATTTAAGTCAGCTCCTGAATCAAAAACACCAGGTGTTGGTTACACAACTCGCCGGTTATGCAGGCTCAAGTGAGATACAGGCAAACACGATGTTATCAGCAGTTGTCCGGGAAGCAATGTTTTTTGTTCACCGGGAAAATAAAAACCATCGGGAGGCAAGTGCAGTTCAAACCTATTTTGGCAACCAGCGCCAGGCGATTCTGGGTCATTTGCCACCTGAACTGGGGTTGGGAGAAATAATGAAAGATGAAACACTCGATGACCGCACCAATAAAATGGAAGGTCCTATTTCCTCTATCGCTCACGCAATTGAAGATATATTCTCCTCATCCGGCGCGTCGAAAAAAGATTAATCTTCCTTAGACCATATTTCGTAAATCGGATCTCCTTTGGAGCTTTTTCCACGATGGTGCCAGTCGTTACCTTCAACTTTTCCTTCAAAGTTGAGCGAGATCCCAACCCGGCTGGAATCACGTGAGAAAAATTCAATGTTCTCAGTATAACGGCCATCCTTAAACGTGTAAGTACCGCCCCCGGTACCAAAAAATTCACCGGTGGCGGTATTGATGGCCGCCCACTGAAAGCGATCACCTGTCATGATCTTGATTGTCTTTCGTGCAGACTTCTGAATGGTATTCATTTTGCCTCCCTGCTCGCGACCAGTTATTCTCCAGGTAGCATTTAAAGAACCTCCGCCATTGTCGATGCGTGTCCACTTGCTTCCAGCAGCAGGCCAGTCTATCTTCAGTTCTTTTTTGGTAGCAGTAGCAGTAATGCTAGTCTGTTTTCCCATCACACCCGGATCCGTACTGTTGAACTCAAGAATGGTTTCCAGCTTTGAATTGTTATGTGAATAAGTGCCTCCTTCCGTATGATAGAATTTCTTTCCTTTCAAATCATAAATCGTATAGGAATAATGTTTGTTAGTAAACAACAGTACATGCTGCAACTGATCTTTTTGCAGTATCCAGGAGCCGAGTAAGGCGTTTTTGTTTTTCAGTGAGAAGGAACTAAACACGAGCACTGATAAAACAGCGATGGAAAACAATTTTTTCATAACTGATTATTTTTTCTTTCCACTAACTACAAGGAAGGCGCCTACTGCGGTTACGAGAGCACCGGCATAAACGGGCCAGGTAATATTGTTCTTTTCTTTTTTATTGATCTCCAGCGGCCCCAGGTCAACCACTTTTTTTTCCTGCGTAAAACTGAATCCGCGGAAAAGGAACATAGCTATTCCAACTACGATCAGGATGATACCGAATGCTCTCATGTTGTTGTTTTATGATTGACAATCCTGCTCATAAGATACTGAATTTATACTAAAGAAAATCGCCTAATTAGTCTGCTAAAAACTGGACAAAACAAAAGGATGGTAGTAACTTTAAAATATGACCATCGAGATACATACACCAAAGAAAGGGCTTGAGGAAACAGTACTGCGGTTGGTTAAACTCTCAATCATCCGTTTCACTCAGGCTTACAAAGGAATTTCACGTATTGAATGCACCATCCGGGAAGATTCAAAAATCAGTCCGGTTGATAACAAGGTCTGCGAAATAAGAGTAACCATGTATGGTGAAAATTTATTCACGCATTCGCGTTCAAACGATTATGCAGATTCTGTACGGGAAGCAATCAATCATTGCGGAGAACAGATCGCGCTGCTTGCCTCCAAGGAGAAAGAGTTGCCCGATAAAATTACCACCACAGTAAAAGTCTGATCTCAATACATGGATGATTGCCTTTAGAAAGGCAGATCATCTTCATGTACCGGATCAATCGGGCCATTATAAGGTGGTGGTTCTGATCCTGCTTGTCCCTGTGCAACCACTTTCCAGGCTTTCACATCCGTATACCAACGTCCATTGTATTCGCGGCTTTCCACATCGAAGGAAACCTGTACCGGATCACCAATGCGATACTGGCTCATATCAATTTTATCGCCCCATACAGCTATGCAGATCTTTTTCGGGTACTGATCCCCTGTTTCCAGGATGAATTCCTGCTTTTTCCAGGTTCCATTTTTCCCCTGACCAGTCTGCACACCCAGCAGTTGTATAATTTTACCATTTACTTCCATTACTGTTTTTGCACAAAGAAAGGCAATTTCCTAACTTTGCGCCTCAATTCTTCCCATGAGCGACGCTATTAAACACGAATGTGGCCTGGCTTTCATTCGTTTACGCAAGCCCTTCTCTTATTACCAGCAACAATATGGAACGGTTATGTATGGGCTCAACAAGCTCTACCTTCTGATGGAGAAACAGCACAACCGCGGTCAAGATGGTGCAGGTATCGCATCGGTTAAGTTGCACGTGGAGCCGGGATACCCTTTTCTGCACCGGAACAGGAGCATTGAACAGCGCGCAATAGCAGATTTGTTTTCGCAGGTAGGGGAAGAAGTTGCAGATCTTGAAAAATACCAGTCAGATATCCGGAAACACCCTGGCTTATTGAAAGGGCACGTTAAATTTCTGGGTGAGCTGTTGCTGGGGCATTTGCGCTATGGTACGCAGGGAAAGAACAATGTGGAATTCTGTCACCCTTTTATAAAGCGCGATACCATCCAGAGCCGAAACCTCGCACTCGCAGGCAATTTCAACCTGGTAAATACGGAAGAACTATTCGGACTGGTGAATATTGATCCAGGTGTATTCCAGCGCCAGAGTGATCTCGCGGCCATGATGGAAGTAGTACATCATTTCCTGGTGCAGGAAGACCAGAAAAATCCGGGTCGACCTGATATTGCGGAAGTGCTGAAACAATCAGCCAAGTGGTTTGATGGAGGCTATCATTTTGGCGGACTGGTAGGTAGCGGTGAAAGCTTTGTAATGCGGGATGCACATGGTATCCGCCCTTCTTATTATTATATTTCTGATGATGTAATTGTAGCAGCTTCAGAACGTGCTGCCATTCGTACCACTTTTAATGTGGGTGAGAATGAGGTGAAGGAACTGATGCCCGGGCAGGCACTTATTGTAGATGTAGATGGCAATTACAAAATTGAGCAGGTGCTGGAAGCCAAAGAGCGCAAGGCCTGTAGTTTTGAGCGGATCTATTTCTCCCGCGGTAATGATGAAAAGATCTATCGGGAGCGTAGCCAGCTGGGTTACAACCTGCGGGATGCTGTGTTGAAATCCATTGATTACGATCTGAAAAATACCATCTTCTCTTTTATCCCCAATACTGCTGAAGTTGCCTTTTATGGGATGGTGAAAGGGATGGAGGATTATATGAACCAGATCAAAGTACAGCGGATTCTTTCCTGGGGTAAGGATTTCGACGAAGAGAAGCTAACGGAAATGATCAACCGTAAAATCCGGATGGAAAAAATTGCCATCAAGGATGTGAAGATGCGCACCTTCATAACCGAGGATGCCAACCGGAATGAAATGGTTCAGCACGTGTATGATATTACCTATGGTACTGTGCGGCCTCATGTGGATTCTCTTGTTGTGATTGATGATTCTATTGTTCGGGGTACCACACTGAAACAGAGTATAGTACGTATGCTGGGAAGATTGCATCCAAAGAAGATCATCATTGTTTCTTCCGCACCGCAGATTCGTTACCCTGATTGTTATGGTATTGATATGAGCAAGCTGGGTGATTTCATCGCATTCCGGGCTGCTATTGCATTGATGAAGGACCGGGGCATGGAAGATAGATTGCAGGCCCTGCATGAAGAATGCAAGGAACTTGCGCGCCTGGGTCAGTTAGACAGCAAGAACCTGGTGAAAGAAATTTATCATCCGTTTACTGCAGAAGAGATCTCAGCCAAAATCGCTGAGCTGATCACGCCACCTGAAATCAACTTCCCGGTTGAATTGATTTTCCAGACAATCGAAGACCTGCACCTGGCTTGTCCCACTAATACTGGTGACTGGTATTTTACCGGTAACTATCCTACTAAAGGGGGCAATCGTGTAGTGAACAAAGCATTCCTGAATTATATGGAAGGCAAGAACGAGCGGGGCTATTGATTTTGGTCAAGCTTTCGCCAAACTTGGGTGAAAATCGCGCCCATGGCTTGTTTTGGCAACATATTTGATAATTGTACGCTGACCGACCGTTTTTAATACACAACCTATGAGGGACCAATAAACAGGCCTGTTTATTTTCCATCTGTACCCATGTAAAACGGTTAATTTTATGGGATGAAAACCATTTATTTGGTCCGCCATGCCAAGAGTAGCTGGGGTGATTTGACCCAGCCAGATTTTGATCGCCCCTTAAATGAGAGGGGTCAGAAAAATGCGCCGGAAATGGCCCGGCGGTTGCTCGACAAGCAAATCCAGATCGATGCATTTGTGACGAGTACGGCAAAACGTGCCCTTCAAACAGCCAGTCATTTCATTAAAACATATGATCGCAATGTGGAGCAATTGCAGTTACGCGATGAATTGTATCATGCTCCGCCATCTGTATACCGGGAGGTAATTTCCGGGTTGCCCGATTCGATTTCTTCTGTAGCCATCTTCGGCCATAATCCGGGAATTACAGAATTTGTTAACTCGCTCACTTCCACCAGGATTGATAATATGCCAACCTGTGGAATCTTTGCCGTACAGATGGATTCCAATCGCTGGTCGGATTTCCCGCTAACCCGCAAGACTTTCCTGTTTTTTGATGCTCCTAAGTTGGGTTAATATCTCCTCTGCCCAGGTGGATTATCCGCCTGGTGATGGAGGAAGGAGGATGGAAGAAAGGGAAAACCGATGCTGTTGCTGAGTTTGAATCAGGCCTTTGACTGCCAGGTAGTGAGCAAGGTATTCCTGTTCGGTTTGACCGGGAGTAGGTACCATGCAGCAGTTGGAATGATGGGGAAGCAAATCCATTATGCTGCTGTAGCCACTTCGGGTGAGGATACAGTCTGCATTGGCAATGGCCTGCGATAGGGCGGCTGGTGATAAATGATTGACTGCCATCGCATTTGGAATAGGTATTAACTGCTCAGTGTTTAATTTTGTAACTGTCTTTTCTGCTGGCAAGCCCCTCACCAACAGCAGCGACTGCCCGGGTGCCTGGGCCCATTGCTTAAGAATCAATTCCTCGAAAATTGAGCGTTGAGGTTCGGGACCGGATAATACAACCAACAATTGGATGGCAGTTCCCCGGCCTTCTTGACTCTTACCCGAACTGAATTGAAAAAAGGTTTTTGTGATGGTGGATTGGAAAGCAGGCAATGACAGGTTTGCCAGGTCCGGAATGATCGCATTTTTATCTGCTGATGTAATCCGGGTAAGCGGTCCAATGTATTCAACCGGGATACCTGGAAAGTGTTTGGGATGTGATAAGTCCCCGGCCAGCGACTGCCCCATTTCTTTAAAATCAGGTACCCAGCAGGCATTGAACTTTTCGATATACCGGTAAAGCTGCTTTCGAACCAGGGCATCCACCGATTTACCAAAGGGAGTTTTGATGCCCAGTTGATGGGTAATCAGGAAGGAAGGGATCTTAGGATGCCAGAGTCCATACCGGTTATCACTGATAATTGCGTCCAGTGGGTGATTTCTCGCAAACTCAAGCAGCCAGCGGTTTTCAGCCCTTATCTGCTGAGCCAGATGGGGTAGAGAAAAGGCCAGTCGGGTGATAGTCCCGGCTCGGTTTTTGTGGTAGTTGATTGAATAAGCAGGGATATCTACGATTGAAAGGGTAGGAAAAACAGCACGGATCAGAGCTGCCTGGGGACCACTGGCAGCTACAACCAAATCAGCCTGGCAATTGTTAAGTAAATAGTTTAGAATAGGTATACAGCGGCTCGCATGACCGAGTCCCCATTCCATAGGAGAAAGCAGGATTCGGGCCCCGGGTGAAAATTTTGGGATTAAATTCGAAAAATTGCTCAAACCGGGATACTTTTTTGTTGGAAAAATAGTTAAATTGTAAAGCTAAAATTATGAAGAAGACGCTGATATACGTCGTTCTGGCAATTATGATTAGTAGTATTGCGGTTTCCTGTAGCACCAGCAACCGTGCGGGAGGCAAAGGGTGTGGCTGTAATATGAATAAGGGTTATGTAGGCTACTAAAAATCTGATTAAATGAAAGCGCCAAACAGAGACTTGTTAGTGCTGGTTAAGCATGCTCGCGACAATGAGGACGCGATGGAACGTGAATTGGTTCAACTCAACAAACTATTGATGGATGTTGAGACGCAGGAAACCTATTCGCATGTGTATGAGATCATTGACTGCAACAAGTTTCGAATATCAACAGATTGCAGGCGCATCATGAAGTTCATCCACAGCGGTGAACCCCCTTTCGTATTTCTCAATAACAAAAACTGATCAGAACTAAGACAGAATTTTCTGTCCTGGAGATTGAAAATAAAAAGAGACAGGTGCTTTAAACACCTGTCTCTTTTTATTATAGCAGTGCAGCTTTTAAGCCGGCTAACATAACCGGGATATCTTCTTTTTTACAGGTTCCTACGCTCAGGCGATACCAGGGCGATTGTGCTGATGCGCCGAAGGCATAAAAAGGAACTACTGCCAACTTCGCCTTGTTCAATAAATAGCTGGTAACATCAGATTGAGTAGCCAGCAACTTGCCTTCTGGGGTCTGCTTTCCAACCAGGTCCACTTTGATGGTAAGGTAAATCGCCGCCTGGGGCGCAACAGAATCCACCGCGAAACCTTCTGCCTTAAGGGCCTGAAATCCATCGTGAATGGCACGCAGCCGATATTCCACTTCCGATTTGAAATGTGCGAGGAAACGGTCAATGGCTTCTTTTTCCTGCAGGTATTTTGCCACGGCTTTTTGTTCTGCCATCGGCGCCCAGGCACCAACATGCCCAAGGATAGCTTTCATTTTATCTATAATGGCAGCCGGACCAAAACTCCATCCTACCCGAACACCAGTTGCAGCAAATACTTTGGAGATGGCATCTACGAAAATGGTGTAATCGCGCATAGCCGGCCGCAGGCTAACCGGATTGTAATGCTGGATATCACCATAAGTCAGGTGCCAGTACATCTGGTCATATAAAACATATAGTTTTTTCTCTTCTGGTCCACGGCTGGCATTCTCTGCCAGTACCAGGTCGCAGATTTTTTCCAGTTCTTCCTTCGTAAATACGGTACCCGTCGGGTTTTGAGGTGAACAAAGCGCCAGCAGACTGGCACCTTTCAACAGTGGTTCCAGGGAAGCTGCGCTGGGCATGAAATTGGTATCTGGTCCGGCTTCCACTACCACATGTTCACCACCTACAAAATGGGTATAGTGATTATTATTCCAGGAGGGCACTGCATACACTACTTTTTCTCCCTCATCCACGATGGCCCGGAAAATAGCATAGATCAGTGGTCGACCACCTGCTGCAACAAGATATTCTGATTTGGAATAATCCAATCCCTCTCTCTCCTTAATAAACGCCGCGATGGATTCTCTCAGGTCGAGATTGCCTTCCGCCAACGGATAGTTCGTGAAATGGGCACGATAGGCCTCCACGATGTAATCCTCCAATTCCTTGGGAATGGGAAAAACAGCTGGATCAAAATCTCCGACAGTAAAATTGTATATCTTTTCTCCCAGCCGGATCTTCTCCCGGATTTCTCCACCCAGTTTCACAATCTCGGATCCAATCAGTGTTTCAGACAAATGACTCAGTTTCATATACGGCAATTTGGGGGGCAAAGGTACGGAAAGGGATGCTCTGCCCGGTTCATTTGTTGACCTTATATTTGCCGGCTCTATGAGTAAACCGGAACGTCAAACCGCCCTCTTTCTAAAACCGAATCGCCTCCGTCAGCGCTGGTCGCCGGTGGAAGCTTTTTATATCACCAAACAGGCCAGGGGCGTGGATTTCGCGCGGGAAGCACTGGATGCTGATGTGGCTCGTAAAGCCTTTCCTGCCTGGCCCAGGGAGGCACAGGAATGCCTGGCTGTTTTAGGGGATGAAGCACTCACCCAACTGGTTCAACAACTGACCCGAACGCACGCCAAACAAAAAGCAGGCACTTCGCTTACTGCTTATATTGATCGCTCTTTTGTGCGGCAGGTTCACCAGCTATTTTTTCAATTACTGGAGCAGGAAGTTGATTTCAGCTGGTATCACCAGACGATCAATCCCAAAACCGGCAATCATCTTACGATCAGTTGTAAAGTGATGCGGCAGGCGCCTGAACTGAGGTTTAAGGTGGATAAAACGGAAGCCGGACTCGAACTGATCCCCCTGGTGAAAGTAGAAACCGAATTTGAATTCCTGAGTGAATTTCAGCGGGAATATTTTTTTCTTTTCAGGGAAAACAGCTACTGGCTGTTGAGTATGACAGATTACCAGACCCTTCAGTGGTTGGCTGCAAATGATCCGGCGGTTTATGCAGATGATCCCGCAGGATTTTCTGAACATGTTTTGAAAAGACTGGAGCCGGACTATACCATTGAAATGGGAGCCGTGTTAAATAAGGATATCGTGGAAGTGGAACCTACCCATGCAATTTATCTGAGTGAGATCAGTGGCAGCTTCCTGATGCTGACTCCCCGGTGGAATTATGATGGATTTTGGGTAGAAGGTGAATTCAAACTAACGGAAGAGTTTAACCGAAATGGACAGGTATATGTAGTAAAGCGAAATCGGGCAGCAGAACAGGCATTTCATGATAAACTGCAATCCCTTCATCCGAATTTTGCCAAACAACTGAACGGTGTATTCAATCTTCCTTTTGCAGAAGCGAAGAAAAAGCACTGGTTCCTCAAAGTATATCACAGGCTCCTGGAAGAGAATGTGGAATTGCTGGGCATGGAGCTGTTGCGCACCTTCCGGTATTCACCCTTCCCTCCGGAAACACAATGTGATATCATTAAAACCATTGGCAGCTCCCTGCACATTCAATTTTCACTCCGCTTTGGTGGTGAAACGATTCCATTAGCCGAATTGCAAAAGTTATTACTGGCAGGAGTGAAATCAGTTTTACTAAAGGATCACTCCATTGGAGTACTTACCGAAGAATGGTTATCGCGTTACAGCGCGATCATCAAACACGGAAAGATCAAAGGTGCGGAGTTAATCGTTCCTCAATGGATATTGCTGGGCTTAAAGAAAGAAGAAAATTCGGATAGCCATGAGAGTGAGTCAACAGGAGATGCAGCAACTGAAGGATCTTATGCTTTAAGAAGAGCCATCGCCCGGGAATGGTGGGAAAAATGGCTGCATTGGCAATCTGCTGAAACGGCGCTGATTCCGGTTCCTTCTATAGTAAAAGCGGTATTGAGGCCTTACCAACAAAAGGGCTTCGAATGGATCAGCCTCTTATCAGAGATTGATGCAGGCGCCTGCCTGGCAGATGATATGGGTTTAGGTAAAACACTTCAAACCATTTGCTTCCTGGCACACCGGCAGGAAGCCGCAGGAACTGATCTTCGGTTGTCCCTGATTGTTTGTCCGGCTACCCTGATGCACAACTGGAGAATGGAACTCGAAAAATTCGCACCCACTCTTCGCTCTTATGTATATCACGGGTCTTCCCGGGATATGGAGGAATTTAGATCCTCTGGTGCCAGGGTGCTGATTACGAGTTATGGAACCCTTCGTTCTGATATTGAAACCCTGCAGGTAGTGAACTGGGATGCGGTAGTACTGGATGAAAGTCATACGATCAAAAATCCGTCGGCTCAAATTACGCGAGCAGTGTATCAGTTAAAAGCTACAGCGCGGGTAGCTTTGAGCGGTACCCCGGTGATGAATAACACATTCGATTTGTATGCGCAACTTCAATTCCTGGTTCCCGGTTTATTTGGTCAACCTGAATTTTTCCGAAAGGAATACGCGCATCCGATTGACAGGGAGCGTAACGAAGAAAAAGTGCAGGCATTAAAACAACTGACAGCACCGTTTGTGTTACGAAGAACCAAACAACAAGTGGCTACCGATCTGCCGCCGAAAACAGAATCGGTGATGTGGTGTGAGATGTCGCCAGATCAGAAAACGATTTACGAAGAAACAAAGAGCCAGATCCGCGACAGTATTTTCCTGAATATCCAGCAGGAAGGAATTGGAAAGAGTAAACTCTCCATTCTGGCGGGCATGCAGAAACTGCGACAGATTTGTGCCGCACCCGCATTGTTAAAGGATAGCGGATTGGTGCAGGCAGACTCTGTGAAAATCGAAGTGCTGATGCAAGAGTTACAGCATACGCTTCGTTCCAATAAAGTATTGGTGTTTTCACAGTTTAAGGGAATGTTGCATCTGATTGGGAAAGCCTGCCAGCAAGCGGGACTAGCTTATTTTCATTTTGATGGTGAAACGCCACCGGCGAAAAGAGCCGAACTGGTAGAACAATTTCAGGCTCCGGATAATGAAGTGAATATTTTCCTGATCAGTCTGAAAGCCGGCAATACCGGTTTGACCTTGACAGCCGCAGATTATGTGTTCCTGGTAGATCCCTGGTGGAATACAGCCGTTCAGCAGCAGGCGGTTGACAGGGCCTACCGGATCGGTCAAACCAAAAATGTTTTTGCTTACCAGATGATCTGTAAAGACACCATCGAAGAAAAAATCATTGAACTGCAGGAGCGAAAGCGTGCGCTGTCACAAACCCTGGTTCCCGATGATGAGAGCTTCATCAAACAACTGACGGAAGACGATCTTCAGTATTTGTTCTCGTGACAAAAGGCACGCACCGATTCCGGAAAGATTGGGTACTTTGCCTTAAATTTTTGAAATGGGAACCATTAAATTAACAACGGAACAGTTTAAAGAGCAGGTTTTCAATTACGATGGCGCTACTGAATGGTCATATAGTGGTACGCTGCCTGCAATTGTAGATTTTTATGCAGACTGGTGTGGTCCCTGTAAAATGGTAGCCCCGATCCTGGAAGATCTGGCTAAAGAATACGAAGGGAAACTGCTGATCTATAAAGTTGATACCGATTCGGAACAGGAGCTGAGTGCTGTATTTGGCATCCAGAGTATTCCTACACTGCTGTTTATTCCGGTTGGATCTCAGCCGATGATGCAGCCTGGCGCGCTTCCCAAAGCGGCCTTGAAACAAATCATAAATGATCACCTAATCGTTAAGCAGGGTTAATTCTGAATAATAAAAGCCGCTTCGAAAATGAAGCGGCTTTTTTTCACACAACCTATCAGGACGACAACGTCGGATTTTTGGGTAGTTAGGCAGCAATTGCCTGAAGCAGTGTCTCGCCGATCACATGCTCAACATGTGCTGAATGTTCTGCAGCTCCTTTTTCCAATACCACCACTTTGTTAAGTTGGGGTTCCAGTCCGAATATCTGAACCGGGCTACCGTTTATGCTTACCCGAAAACGGGGTAATTCGTTGGCGGCTGTATAAGGTTTTGCTACTACTTCCAGTGGCTGACCATTCACTACTACTTCAAAATTCAATGCTTTTTGTTTTATTTTCTTTGCCATAGTTAGTCCATTTTAGTGATGAATGCTATTCTCACTCATACAGATTCAATAACTATGCCCCGGCGGGTAGAAAAATGTTAAAAAAGCCTAACTATTTGACTTCTATGTGTTTACCGTTACCTGTTTTTTTCTGGAGAAGCTGTTTAGGTAGCGTAATATTCAATATGCCGTTGTCGTAAACTGCATTAATCTGTTCCTGTATCACTTCTTCAGGCAGATTAAAACTTCTGCTGAAACTATTGTAATTATATTCTTTCCTGGAGTAGGCTTTGTCTTTCTCTTCTTTTGTTTCTTCTTTCTCGCAACTTACTGTAAGCATATTGCCTTCAATATCAATGTTGAAGTCTTTTTTCTCCATGCCAGGTATTGCCAGAGAGATCAGGTAGTTTTCTTTATTGTCGGTAATGTTGACGGCGGGTACTTTCATGGTTCGGTTCCAGATATGTCCACTGTCGAACCATTCATTCCAGGGTTTGAAGAAATCTTCAAAAATTGAAGGGGTGCTTTCTTTTTGCACCATGGGTTTGTTTGCCATAACAACCTCCTTATGTTTTTTAGTGGTGATTTAACACTTCTAATTTCCGAAGAAACAAACCCGAAAAAAATGAGGAGCGTCAGGAGGTCCCCTGATAGGGGTCAGACAGGTCGATTAACACCTGTCTGACTATTTTTAACTAACTTATTTATATACACGGATATAATCCACTTCCATGGAAGAGCTGGTGAAGCCAGCTTCAACTGGACCAGGAAAATTACCTCCCATCGCTACGTTCATGATGAAGAAGAAATCCTGATTAAAGGGAACAGCTGCTGAATTGTTTAGGGAATGAACCAGTTGGTCATCTACAAACAACTGGATTTTATCTGCTCTCCACTCCATGCTGTATTTATGAAACTCGGTAGTGGCGTTTTGAATTCTGCGGGTTCCACCATCTGCATTTCCACCAAAGCGACCTGGGTAATGGAAAGTAGCATAGATATTATTCAGATCACGGCCGAGGTGCTCCATGATATCAATCTCGCCGCAGGCTGGCCAGCCAACCTGGTCGATATTCGCGCCCAGCATCCAGATCGCAGGCCAGGTACCAACACCCACCGGCATTTTCGCACTTACTTCCACACGGCCATATTTCATGGTGAACTTACCTTTTGAAAGCAAGCGGGCGGATGTATAGGCACTGCCATTGAAATCTTCTTTGCGGGCAGTAATTCTCAATACACCATTAGTCACTACCACATTTTCTGCGCGATTGGTATAATACTGAAGTTCCTGGTTACCCCATCCGTTCTGACCCGTACCGATATCATATCCCCATTTGGTTGGATCAGGTGCGCCATTCGAATTGAATTCGTCACTCCAGATTAAGCCCGGTTCGTTGGAAGTTACATTCACACGAATTTGTGTACTCTTGGTCAGATCTCCTGCTGTGTTACTTGCTTTCACGGTAACAACATAAAGGTTGTTACCTGCAGTTGAATAGGTGTATTCCAATTCACCATCCTCATCAGTTTGAGATACGCCGTTTCCAAATTCAAACAAATAGGAGCTCGCATTGCGGGCGGTAGCTTTAAATGTTACCAGTCCGCTGCCATCAGCTGCAACGTCCGCTGAAATAACCAACTGGGTAGGTGCTCCATTAGAAGGTTCAGATTCTTTCTCTTTGGAGCAACTGGTTGCTGCCAATAAATAGCTTGCTATTAATAGTATGTTCATAATGATTCGCATCTTGTTAAGGTTTTACTTTTAATTTTTGATACCAGGCATTACCATCCACACCGATATTGCGCAGGTGTATGGTATTCTCCGTAATAGAAAGGATTTCATAGACATTGGCCCCTGTTGCAAAATTGATGGCGCCATTGCCGGGTACGGAAAACTGAATCCGGGTAGATACGGAAGCAGGGGCTCCTGAGGTAGCATCACTGAATGTCAGCGCTTTTACTCCGCTTACATCAAGAGGATAACAATCTTCCGGACCACTGAATCCATAAGATCCAACGGAAGCTCCCTGAATCAGACTTGCTCCCTTATTGTCTACAGACATGCTTACCCGGTTATTTGCATCCCGGCTAAATGTGATCTCGTCATCATAGAAACAACCGGTAAAGGCTTTCTCATCGGGAGACGCCTGGTACCAGATGGGTTCAAATGCATCCGCCGGACCAACACCAATATGTCCCGCGGCCTGGTTATCTGTTACCCAAACTTTGCTGCCATTTCCTGTAAGTGATGAAAGGATCGCAGCAGGGATTTCAAAAATTACATTCACTGCAACTTTTTTGCTAATGGTTGAAACCACACCGGCAGTACCAATGGCATTTACAGTAACAACATATTCCTGAGTACCAGGAGTGCCATAGCGATAGCGAACAGTTCCACCAGGAACCATACGTGTAATACCGTCTCCAAAATCAATCTTATAGGTGATCGCATTGGTGGCATTGGCTTCTATTTGTACATAGCCGGATCCGTTTCCTTCAGGATTGGAAGCATCAGCACCTTCCACCACGATATCAAGTGCCAGTTCGGATGGAGTCTTGATTTCTCCAAAGGAATATTCTTCTTTCTGACAGGCTACAATACCGGTTCCAAGAACTCCAACCAGTACTATACCTGTGATGTATTTTCGAATAGTCATAATTGTTAGTTTAATGTGATGTCATCAAAATACCAGGTAAAATTCGCTGAACCGTCACCGGGAGTACCCAGGTCAAAAATCAGCACCACTTTCTGATAGCTGTTGGCCGTATTGATGGCTGAATAGTCGAAGCTGAGTGTTTCCCATTCGCCGGCTTTTGTAGTGCTCAGTTCTTTTTCAAATGCAATACCTCCATCATTCTGGTTTTCCACCTTGAGTAAAACTTTAGCGCCTACCCGCGGAGAATATACTTTCATGGTAAAGGTTTTCTTTACAGAGAAATCAATCGGGGCAGCAAGGGAAATAAATGAACCACCCCAGGGCTGGCCAGGATTTTTTACCATCCGGGCAACTTTGCTGCTGGTATTTGTGCCTCCACTAACAGGGTTATCAATAATGGTTACCTGGCCGCCATCAAAATTCACAAAATCGTAGGTCAATGTTGAAGACTCAAAGCTCAACGGCAGGGCCAATACATCATTGCCACCACCGGCTCCAACCATCTGTACATCGTCCCAATAGAACACTTTTCCATTGCCATTGGTACCAAAATCAAAGAAGATGGATACCTTATCATAATTACGGCTCAGGTTCAATGCAGGTGTACCGGTGTTAAAATCAAACTCCAGGGTTTCCCATGCATTTGCAACAGTGGTGGTGGCTAATTTTTCAACAAAAATGCCTCCGTCTGTATGGTCCTCTACTTTCAGCAGCACCGGAATGCCGGCTGCAGGTGAATACACCCGCACACTCATTTTGGTGGCAGTTGCGGTAAAGGGAATTTTCTGAGGAAAACCTGTTGGCGTTCCAATGGTGGTACCGGCCCATACTTCAGCACCATTTCCTTTAGTTGTTTTCTTCACATTATTTGATGCATTGGTTGGATCAATTGCGTCTTCGCTGCTGTTCCCGCCAAAGTCAGTTACGGTGTAGTCCACATTATCCAGGTCGAATGTTACCGGCAGTGAGATGGGTGCAGCTGTTGGCGGCAGGCTGTTCACCAGGCGGATATCATCAAACAGGAAGGTGAAATTCGCTGATCCATCACCCGGGGTTCCAAGATCAAATATCAATACAACCTTCTGGTAACTATTCGATGTATTAATAGCGCTGAAATCAAATACCAGGTCTTCCCATTCATTAGCCTTAGTTACAGGTTGTTGTAATTCATAGAAAATTCCGCCATCTGAAATGTTTTCCACTTTAAGCAGTACAGTTGCACCAGCTCTTGGAGAATAGACTTTCATCCGGAAGATCTTGTTGGCACTGAAATCAATCGGCTGACTCAGCGTAATTACGGAGCCACCCCAGGGCTCCGGAGCATATTTGATCATTTGTCCAACTTTGGTGGAAGGATTACCCGGGTTTACATGGGGGTTATCAATCAGTGTTACCACACCTCCGCCGAAATTGATCCATTCGTAATTGAGTGTGCTGTTCTCAAAATCCAGCGGCAGCAGCAAAGGATTCACAATGGTGATCTCTTTGCTTAGTTCAGTGCTTGCCTGTCCGCCACTCAGCGCTACTACCCGGATTGTATACGTGCCGGTTTGAGCATATGTATAACTGGCAGTTCCTCCTTCGAGTAATGATACCGGTTCTTCATCTTCCTCTTCCCCGAAATAAACACGGAATACGGTTTCATAGTCAGCACTTGCGCTAACGTTCACCTTAAATGGATTGGAAGGGTCAATGGTGGCCGTAAAATCCAGGTTTTCAGGAGCTTTGAAGCTAACTGTCAGTGGCTGGGTTACCTCTGTGGTCAAACCATTCACACCAATGCCCAGTATACGGACGTTGTAATTTCCTTCTGCGTACACGTGTTCCACTTTTCTACCGGGACTAACCCGCTGTGGCTGCTGTGTACCATCTCCGAAATGTACCAGGTAATAAGCCATGCCTTCTCCGTTTGGATAAATGCTCACCTTACCGGTATTGTCCTGTGTGATATCAAACATCGCGCTTAGTTTGTCCGGCGCGGCTGCTCCCTCTGCGAAAGCAATATCGTCGAAACTTTCTTTCTTACAGCCACTCCAGAGCAGCCCTAAGGAAAGTCCAAGTATGAGTATTCGTTTCATGTTTCAATTTTTTGGATGATCAATTAATAACCGGGGTTCTGAGGTAATTCAGATACATCCACTTCTTCCTGTGGTATAGGGAAAACCTCGTGTTTGCCGGTTACAAATCCGGTGATTTCCTGCGCTGCTCTGCCCGTGCGTACGAGGTCAAAGAAACGATCGCCTTCCATGGCCAGTTCCAGCCTGCGCTCATTCCAGATGGCCTCAGTCAGTGCAGCTCCGGTTGCTGTGATGTTGTGATCATTGTCGCCAAATGCGCGTTGCCTTACACGGTTCAGGTAATCCTGAGCTTTGGCAGTGTTGGGAGATGCTTTCCGGTTATTGGCCTCAGCCGCCATTAGTAATACATCTGCAAAACGAATCACCCGGTTGTTGTTCAGATAGTTCAACTCTATCTGTCCGGATGTTTCACCCTTGCGCGGATGATATTTATGGTTGTACAAACCGGTGTTTTTATAAGGCGCTACCAGGTAGGTGATATTGAACTGAGGGTTGGCAGCACTATAGGCTTCGATATCCAGAATGGTTACATTCTTACGGGTATCATCTGCATCAAATGCATTTGCCAGTTCCTGTGTTGGCAGGTTTACACTCCATCCCTGGGCATAGGGACTGCCTCCGGTCAGGTTACGTACGCCATGGTGCTGTACAGCGAAATTACCCTGTCCGCGACCCGGATTACTCCAATCGTAAAAGGGATTGTTATTGCTGTACTGGATTTCAAACACTGACTCCGGACCGTTTTCGCCGCTGGCCAGGAAGATGTTTCCGAAATTGGGAACCAGGCTGAAGGGACCATTGATCACTTCCTCCAGTACGGTAGCCGCTTCATCAAACTTTGCAGGGTTTGAACTTCCCTGGTATAAGAGTACTTTACCCAACAAGGCCTGTGCCGCATATTTAGTAGCACGTCCGGGTTCATTTACTGTTGTAGGAAGAGAAGCAATTGCAGCACGCAGATCCGTTTCGATTTGCGCATATACTTCTGCTTTAGGTGTGCGACCAAGTGACTTGCTATCACCAACGCCTAAACGACGTTCGGTAAACAGGGGCACATCTCCAAAGAAACGCACCAATTCAAAATAATAATAGGCACGCAGGAAATAAGCCTGCGCATACACCTGCTCCTTTGCTGCGAACTCCAGTTTGCTTTTATTTTCTTCCAGGTAATTGGCCCGGTTGATACCCTCATAACAGGTTCTCCAGATTTCTGTGAGGTAACTGTTAACAGGAATGGTAGTGTAATCATCCATTTGCTGTAATCCCAATACATCGGTGGCGTTTTCACCTCCTGAAACGGAGTTGTCAGAGGCTACATCACCAATAATGGGAACTGCCCAAAGCCACTGCATAGGAGAGTAAACACCTACCAGCATTTTCTGATAATCATCTGCCGTTTTAAAATAATCATCGGCGGTGATCTGATAATCCTCTTTCGGACTATAGTCAATAAACTTGGTGCAGGAAGTTGTGGCAGCCATCAGGGCCAGACCAACTGCTATGTATAAACGATTTTTCATTGTGCTCTGTTTGTGGTTAGAATTTTACATCAATACCGGCAGACCAGGTACGCGCCTGTGGGTACACACCGCGATCTATACCTGTATCAAAAATTCCTCCTGAAATTTCAGGATCATATCCGGAATACTTTGTGAACGTCAGCGCGTTTTTAATTTGCGCATATACCCTGATGCGGTTCACTTTGATACGCTTCATCCAGTTGCTGTTGATAGTATAACCCAGTTGCAGATCCTTGATCTTGATAAAAGAACCATCTTCCACATAGCGGTCGGATGCGCGGGTATTGTTATTGCCATCCACAAATGAATAACGGGGATAACGGGCATCATTAGTAGTACCTTCTCCGGTCCAGCGACCCAGCACACCGCGGAATTTGTTGGTCATAGCCAGGTTACGCTCATAAGCGCGATAAATATCATTTCCTACGGAAGCATAAACGAATGTGGTGAAATCAAATCCCTTGTATTCGAGATTCAGTCCCCAACCCATGGTGAAATCAGGGAAAGGGTCGCCAATCTGTGTACGGTCATCGGCATTGATCTGACCATCCTTATTCATATCCATAAAACGGATATCACCTGGCTGTGCACCCGGCTGTGCAGAATGTGCATCCACTTCAGCCTGGTTCTGGAACAGGCCATCTGTTTTATATCCAAAGAAATAACCAGGAGTAAATCCTTTCTCGAAACGTGTAACCTGCTGTCCCGGAATTCCATAGTTACCGCCAGCGATCAGGCCATTATTGGTTTCGGTCACTTCATTTTTGGCAGTGGTGAAATTGACATAGGTGTTGATCTTGAAATTCTTACCAATGGTCTCATTATAATTCAGGTTCAGGTCTATCCCATTGGTGCGGGTTGTTCCAATATTCGCAGTTGGCAGAGCAGCTGTTCCCAGGTAAAGTGAAAGTGTTGGGTTGAAGAGCAGGCCACTGATGTTTTTCTGATAATAATCGGCTGATAAGCTCAGTTTGTTATTCAGGATGGCGATATCAAATCCGTAGTTCTGCTGAACCTGTTTTTCCCAACCCAGGGCATCATTGCGGAAAGAGGCGATAGTTGCACCAATAGATGTGGCATTCTCACCAAATGTGTAACCGGCATTCTGACCTAACCCGTAGGAGTAAACGACGTTGGAGATTCGCTGGAATTGTGGGCTAACATTTTCGTTTCCGGTAACACCATAACTTCCGCGGATCTTCAGGTGATTGATAAGGTTGCTATTGAAGAACTCTTCATTGCTAACCACCCATCCGAGTGATCCTGCATAGAAATTTGCGAATTTATTCGCCGGACCAAATGCATACGATCCATCACGGCGGGCTGTAAAGCTTACCAGGTATTTGTTATCGTAATCGTAGTTGAGTCTTCCGAAATAGGAAAGGTTACGGCGCTCATACTGGAAGCTACCTGCTCCAAGGCCATTGTTAACTGCCTGTCCGGTTGCGGAAGAAATGTCTGCAAACTCCCAGGAGTTAAAGGGCACATCCTGACGGGAAGCGTCCAGCCCGTTTCCGGTTACTTTAGCTACGGACATACCGACCACCGCGTCAAAATTGTGTACATCGTTCAGGCGGAAATTATAACTGGCGAAATTTTCCCAGGTATAATTGTAATAGGTGTTTTTGTACTCTGATACGCTGTTATGTGCTCCGGGTCTGGGTGTGCCATCCGCATTGAGCGTAGAATTGATATGACCTGCTCCATAAAATGCAAGCGGGAAGAAGTTCTTACCCACCACATTGGTATAGGTATAACCGTAACGGGAAGTCAGGTTCAGGTTTTTAATCGGAGAATATGTCAATTCCAGTTTACCGTAGAGTTTGTTTGTGTTGGACTTATTATACGTGTCTGCCAACTGTGTCAGAGGGTTGAAGATCTCGGAGAGAATATTCGGGCTGGTGGCATATCGCCCATACACATTCGGATTCGTATTGAAGATCGGTGTAGTGGGATCAAAGTTCAGCGCGTTTGAGATCACCCCGTTAATGGAGTTTTCAGGAACTCCGGAACCACGAATGTTCACGAAACTGGTGTTAGCTGTGAACTTCAGTTTGGAGCTCAGGTTGTAGGTAATATTGGAAGTGGCGTTGATCCTTCTGAAAAAAGATTTATCGCCGCCACCTACGATACCATCCTGGTTCAGGAAAGAACCGGAGAGAAAATAGGTCAGCTTTTCGGAACCTCCGCGGGCAGTCAGCGTGTGCGACTGAATAGGTGCTCTTTTGAAGATCTGGTCCTGCCAGTCCGTTCCTTTTCCAAGTACACTCAGGTCGGGGAAGATGAGATCACCGCCACTGGCTACTGAACCTTCATTTACGATGGCTCCGTATTCGGTAGCGTTGAGTACCCCGATTTTACTGAATACCTCCTGGATACCGTAGTTTCCATTGTAGGCAAACTCCGTTTTCTGGTTCTGGCGCCCTGATTTGGTGGTTACCAGGATCACCCCGTTACCACCCTTCACACCATAGATGGAAGTGGTTGCGGCATCTTTCAGTACGTTAATGGATTCAATGTCGGCAGGTGGAATAGAGTTCAGATCGTCCAGGGTCTGGATGGATCCGTCCACAATTACCACCGGATCAGTACCGGTATAGGAGGGAATACCGCGGATCAGCACTGTAGGTTTGGCGCCAGGAGTACCCGGAGAGATTACAGTAACCCCGGATGCCCGACCCTGAATCGCATCTTCAGCCCGAACAGGCCGCAGCTTTTCTATTTCCTTTTCTTTTACAGTGGCAATGGCACCGGAAATCTTGGTCACTTTCTGGGTTCCATAACCCACCACTACTACCTCGTCCATCTGGCCAGACTGGGGCATCAGTGTGATGCTAAGTATCGAGCCGGTAATCCGAACTTCCTGTTCAGTAAAGTTTAAAGAGGAAACAGTGAGGGCTGATGCGGAAGCAGGTACTTCCAGGGAGAAATTCCCGTTTTCATCGGTGCTTGTTCCCTGGGTACTACCTTTCACCAGGACAGAAGCATTGGGAACCGGATTTCCTTTGTCATCAGTTACCCGTCCGGTTACGGGTTTGGTTTGAGAGAAGCCGATAACTGCCAGCAGCAGCCCGACCCAGAGTAGCAATACTCGTCGCAGCACTTTTTTCATATGCAAGCTAATTTTAATTAATGCCCGTTAAATGCGGGAGGTTAAATCTATACAGACAAATCGCCGCAGACAAGCAAACCTCTACAACACGACTACATCAATCATGATCAGTTGATTGATAATCAATGTAAATCGACTACATCATCACTACATCAATTCAATTTTGTATGTTTATATGATGAAAAAATGTTGGTGGTTACTGGGATTGTTTTTCACGGCGAAAGCATGGTCGCAGAATACGATCGGCCTGCCCAGGATCATCAATTATACCAAGACAGATTTTCGTGGAGGTGCCCAAACCTGGGATATCCGGCAGGATTCAGCCGGGCGTATCTATTTTGCCAACAATGAGGGTCTGCTAACTTTTGATGGCAGGTTCTGGAAGGATTATGCGCTCCCTAATAAAACCATATTACGATCCCTGGCCCTAGATGAAAACAAGGTGTATGTGGGTGGTCAGGGAGAGTTGGGGTATTTTAGTCCGGGTAAAGGGGGACAACTGGCATACCATTCCTTGCTGGCAGAATTACCCGCTGATCAGCGAACTTTTGCAGATATCTGGGACATCGAAATTTGGGGGTCGGCGGTATTTTTCCGGGCCCTTGACCGGATCATCGAATGGCAGAATGGTAAAGCCAGGGTATTCAAAGCGCAATCGGAATGGGTTTGGTTGAAAAAAATGGGCACCCGCTTATTTGCGCAGGATGTGGTACACGGGTTGTTTGAATGGCGGGAGGATCAATGGCAGCCTGTTAAGGGAAATCAATTGGTCCAATTAAAGCCTATTAATGGCATGCTCCAGGCTGGAGCAGATTCCATTCTGATGCTGACTGTTCGGGAGGGGGGGTATTGGCTGGTGCGTGATTCGATTCATACTGCCACCGCATTTCCCAAAAGCTTCTTTCCATCGGATGTAAATGCAGTTTCCGCACTGAACCAGCAGGAGTTTATGGTTGGCACGAATTCATCCGGGGCTTTTGTACTGGATTATAAAGGTCGGATCATCCAGCAGTTAGGACGAAAGGAAGGCCTGCAGAATAATAATATATTATGTGCTTTGATTGATCGCGATGGCAATCTGTGGACTGGTTTGAACAACGGAATCAGTTTCATTGCTTACAATGCGGCAGTGAAATACATTCATCCAAATGTAGAGAATGAACTTTCGGGATTCGGGGCGAGAATACTGGACAGTCGATTGTATCTCGGTAGTTCGGATGGCGCATACGTGGTAAACCTGGACACATCCAGGCAGGATCTGAGTTTTTCCAGGGGAGAATTTCGGTTGATTCCTGGAAGTTCGGGGCAGGTATGGCGATTGGATGAAGTAAATCAGCAGGTGCTGATGGCGCATAATAGCGGGACATACCGATTAACACCACAGCAGGCAGAAAAGATAGCATCGGAACCTGCCTGGATTTTTCAACCCTTGTCGCCCGTGCTTCCTTCCAGCGAAATCCTGGTTGGAAATTATACCGGTTTGAAGCGATTGACCTATAAAGATGGACAATTCAAAAACGAAGGCAACCTCTCCGGTTTATATGAATCACTTCGTTTCCTGACCATAGATAATGACGGAACAATCTGGGCTTCTCATCCCTACCGGGGTATTTACAAAATCGAATTATCAGGTGACCGTACCCGTTATGATGCCAGGTTGTATACAGCGAAAGACGGTTTGCCATCAGATTTGGGTAATCATGTTTTCAGGGTTCAGAACAGGGTTGTATTTGCAACCGAGAAAGGGGTATATGAATTTGATGCAACCAGCGGAAGGTTCGTGAAATCCGCTTTTTTAGGAAATGTTTTGGGAGAAATGGAAATTAGGTATCTGAAGGATGATATTCAGGGCAATATCTGGTTTGTTAGCGGGAAACGAATGGGTGTATTGTTGAAGGAGGATGGAGGAGGGTTTTTGGAGCCTGTGTATTTTCCGGAACTGACAGGACAGATATTATCCGGTTTTGAACAGGTATATACTTATGATCCGCGGAATGTATTCATTGCTTCTGAGAAAGGATTAATACATCTGAATCTGGAAAAGTACCAGGCGAACCGGGTCCCCTTAACTGTACAATTAGGCCAGGTGAGTGCATTAGGTAACAGGGATAGTATCCTCTATGGCGGATTTGGAAACTGGGAAGCACCAAACCTGAACAGTCATTTCAGCGCATTCCGGTTTGAATTCAGCGCGCCTTATTACGGCTTATCCAATACCATTGAATACAGTTATAAACTGGAAGGGTTTGATGCAGACTGGAGCGAATGGTCGGTAAGAACGGAGAAAGATTATACCAATCTGACGAGTGGAAGTTATGTATTCAAAGTAAAGGCAAGAACCAACCTGGGTCGTGAATCGGAGCCGGTAGCGTATCGGTTTACTGTATTGCCGCCCTGGTACAAAAGCATTTATGCTTACCTGTTATATGCGGGACTAATTGTGTTGCTGGTGTTGGCATTGATTCGCTGGCAGCGGAATAAATTAAGGCAACAGCAGTTAAAATTTGAAGAACAGCAGCGGCAATTGGAAATCCTGCATCAGCTGGAGATTGAGCAAAATGAAAAAGCGATCATCCAGTTGCAAAAGGAAAAACTGGAGAATGAGGTAAAGTACAAGAATAAGGAACTGGCAGATGCAGCCCTGCACCTGGTGGAACGAACCGATGCGTTGGCCCGGGTGAAAGAGGAATTGCAGAAACTCTATAAATCGAGTGAACAGGATGCAAGTTTGAAGAAAGCATTACAACTGGTGAATGATATTGAGCGAAACAATGAAAACTGGGATAGGTTTGCGGTGCGGTTTGATGAGATCAACAATGATTTTCTGAAAAAAATCAAAGGGCTCTATCCACAGTTGACAAGTACAGACCTTAAGCTTTGCGCCTACCTTCAATTGAATATGTCTTCAAAGGAGATCGCACAGTTAATGAATATATCACTTCGGGGTGTTGAAATCTCCCGGTATCGGTTGCGTAAAAAATTACAGTTGCCGACTGAGAAATCCTTTGTTGAGTTTTTTGCGGAATTGACCTAGTTAGCGATGCTTACTATGCAAGCATCCAGCTATAAACTTCCTTTGCAATGTTCCTCCATAACGGCCGGTCGAAAGCCCATACTTCGATGCATTGTTCCAGAATGATTAATGAACCAATATAAAGTGAAACCGGGTGGATTTTTTTTAGTCTTATTAAGTCGTGTACCCATAACACCAGAATCAGACTATCTGCCAGTACCAGGGCAAACCAGATTTCAGGATGGGGAACTGACTTTCATCTCCCATGAAACCAGCAGCATTATGATTGCTATTTCACCCATAAAATAAAGCCACCCAATTGTTGTTATCTGTTGGTAATGCAAAAGCAGAATTCCCAGACTGATGACACAATATACAGCATTCGCAATGGAGATGACCTTAAGTAAAGGCTTCCATTTAGCAGGATTGAACCATACATAATTGTACAACGAGTAAATGGCAAAGCATATAGCGATCCCTCCAAGCAGTTTGGTGTAAGGATCCGGCAATCCAAATATGCCAGGAAATAATACAGGTAACAGTAATAATAAGCTGGCTGTTCCAATTGCGCCCATCCCATCGATCAAAAACAGTTTTTTGGGGTCATTCATTTTGTTGAATTGTGATGTTTGTCAAAACCTCCCGCATAATGCTGATAACCTGTTCCATTTCGCTTTCATCCAAATGTCCAAAGCCCATCCGCATAGCTGTCAGGTTTTTTTGCTGATACAGCAGGGTTCGGGGAATGAATACGTCTTTTGCTTCACAGGCTTTGCTGAACTTCGCCAGATTCAGTTCTTTTTTCCATTCCAGCCAAAATGCGAGTCCGCCATTCGGATGTTCAAACTGAAGTTGGTCGCTAAAGTATTCGTTCAGCAATTCAACCATATTCTTTCTCCGTGCTCCATATACCTGAAGCGATTTCTTCAATAAACGATGCATCTCCCCCTCTTCAATAAGTTCCCCCAATACCTGCTCCAATAGCGGATCACCCTGGCGATCCAGTACCTGCAGGTGCTTTTGCAGTTCAACAATCAGATTTTCCGGAGCAACCACAAAGCCTGTCCGGAAACCGGGAGCCAGCGATTTTCCAAAGCTTCCGCAATAGACTACCATACCACTGGTATCAGCACTTGCAAGGGGTAAAACGGGGCTTTTATCGTAATGAAAATCGTAATCAAAATCATCTTCCAGGATGATGAATCCAAACTCGGCAGATAACTTCAAGAGGTCTAATCGCCTGCCAGCACTTAAGGTTACCGTCGTTGGATAGTGATGATGTGGAGTAATATAAAGTAATCGAACCGCTTGCTTTTCGCAAAGTTTTCTGACTGCTTCTACATCAATTCCCTCTCCATCTACCGGTACAGTTTTGATGTGTGCGCCCGCCTGTTGAAAGATCATGTTCATGATGAAGTAACTGGGGGTCCCAACTACTACGGTGTCACCGGGCTGAAGCAGCAAATTTGCTGTTATGAAAAGGCTCATTTCCGTTCCCCGGGTAAGCAGGATATTGTCTGGTGAAACATGAAGTCCGCGTGTCAGATTCAGGAAATTCGCTAGTTGCCTGCGGAAATACAGATTGCTTTCGGCTTGCTGGTATCCCAGGTGTCGCCGGTTGATTTTGCGTTTCAGGCTGGTGTTGTAATACCTGCTCAACTGATCCAGCGGTGTTAGCCGGTAATCCGGCAAACCATCATTTAGGTGGAGCCGGGCTTTGCTGTATCCAATAGGGTTATCCAGCAGGCTGGATTTTTTAAATTGAAAGCCGGTAACCGATGGGTATTCAATCAATTGAACCGTTTGCCCGGCCTGGAACTTTGCCGGCCTGGGGTCAGCTTTTCCGATTATAAAACTGCCTTTGTTAGGATGAATTTCCAACCAACCCTGGGCATCCAGTTCCTGGCAGGCCATAATGATCGTATTGCGATGCACCTGTAAAGCTTTTGCGAGGATCCGGGTACCAGGTAAACGGGTACCGGCAGGCAGGTACCGGCGCTGAATGGCATTGATCACCTGGTGTGCAATCTGCAGGTAAACCGGAGTGCCTGAGGATCGGTCCAACTGAATGATGGATTCAAATGGTATACTAACCGGACTAGCCATTATCTTAAAACTGGTACATGTATGTAGACCGGCAAGGTACTAGTTTTGGCCGCAAATTGAAATAAAGCTATGGTTTCCAGGAACGTATTCATTAAAGCGACAGGTTTAATCTCATTGGTAACGGGTTTATTTTCAGAAACTTATAGTCAGAATAAACGATCGGATCTGGATCCCGTAACGGTAACGGCTTCTGTAAACCCGATTCAGACTTCCCGTACCGGCAGGAATGTATTTGTAATAAAAGGCGATCGCTTCCTGGAATTGCCGGTTCAATCAGTTGATGAATTGTTACGCTTTTTGCCCGGCGTGGAAATGCAGATGCGCGGACCGGCAGGCAGCCAGGGTGATATCGTTCTGAGAGGCGGGAGTTTTCAACAGGTGCTGGTATTGCTGGATGGGGTTCGGTTGAACGATCCCAATACCGGGCATTTTTCCGGTTATATCCCTCTTGCTCCAGCGGAAATCGACCGTATTGAGATTTTAAAAGGAGCTGGCTCCGCGATTTATGGAGCGGAAGCGGTGGGTGGGGTAATTCATATCATCACAAAAACCTATGCAAGCAGGGCTGACGGAGCAGATACCCTTGCAGTACAGGCACAGGCTGCCATTGGTGAATACCGTTATGGATCGGTGCAGGCGGGTGCGTTTGTACGAAAGGGTCGGACGGCTTTCAGCGCCGGATTGTTATCAAATAACGCAGATGGACAACCGCAAAGGGGAACAAGAGGTTTTTTTCATAACAATACTGTTTCCATCTCTGCCAGCCAGTGGTTGAATGACCAGTGGAAAATCAGTGCCAGAGCGGCTTTTGATCATCGTGATTTTGGTGCGCAAAACTTCTATACCACTTTTGCATCGGATACGGCAACTGAAAAAATCAAAAGCTGGTGGACACAGGTTCAGGCGCAGCGTGTGGGTAAGCGGGATCGCCTGGTGCTCGACCTCGGTTATAAACACCTGGTGGATCAATTCGCTTTTAATAAAAGTTCGATGGCAAACCGAAGTGTGAGCGAACTGGTACAGGCACAGGTGCGGGATGAGATCCGCTTTACGGAAAAGACAGAACTTACAGTTGGCTGGCAATTTATCAGTAAAAAAATCGCTTCAAATGACAGGGGTAATCATACGGTATTACAGAGTGGGGCCTTTGTTGTATTGAACCAGCAGTTAGGGGAAAAATGGACGGTAAGTCCGGCACTGCGACTGGAATGGAATGAACGCTCTGACGCGGAACTGATTCCGCAATTAAATATATCTTATCACAGCGGGAACTGGCAATTACGCGGCAGCGGGGGTAAAACGATTCGTGATGCCGACTTTACCGAACGCTTTAATAATTACAACCGGGCCCTTGTTACCGGTGGCCGGATTGGTAATCCGGACTTGAATCCGGAACGCTCCTGGAGTTATGAATTCGGTGCGGATTATTATCTGAACAGTCGCTTCAAACTTGCAGCTACTTATTTTCAGCGGTTTCATGAACAGCTGATTGACTGGACAAATACGCCCTATGCGGAGATGCCGCGCAAGGAAAATCTATCCCCAACCGGTTCCTATGCTTTGGCTAAAAATATTGCCCGTGTGAATACCAAAGGGGTGGAATTGGATGGACAATTTCAGCAACGGATCAGTGAACGCCAGGAGCTCTGGGTGAATGCCGGGCTTACCTGGATTGAATCCCGGAGCAATGAATCCACCCCTTCACTTTATTTGTCTTCGCATGCGCGTTGGCTCATGAACCTCAATGCGCAGTACCGGGTGGGAAGATTTTCAATGAGTTTGGGCGCCTTGTATAAATACCGGCTGGCTCAGGAGGCTCCTGCAATCGGATCGGTATTAAACCGGGATTATTTCCTGCTGAACGCGAAGCTCCAGGCTGCAGTTTGGAAACAGCAACTTCGGTTGTTCATCCAGGTGGATAATGTACTGGATGTTTCTTACCAGGATTTGTTAGGTTCGGTTATGCCTGGTCGTTGGGTAATGGGTGGGCTCAGTTTCAGACTCTGATCCACTAAGCATCCTTCGGATGTTTGGGAGCTTCTTTTTTTGCAGGTCGGGTTGGCTTATCCAGATCGATAACTTTGATAACGGTCCGGATAATGTCAATCACCACCGGAGCACCAATTCCCAGCCTTTGTGCGTTGGTATTGGCCGGAGCGATGGAAATGCTGGTTGGATCAAATAAGATATAATTGATCAGGTTTTCTCCATCCTGCGTCGTTTCAGGAACATATACCTGTATGGTGGTTTTTTTATACCCATCAGGATAATAACGAACATAATATCCTTCGGTATGACGATACCATTGGTTCAGCTTGAATTCTGGATTGCGCATCTGTGAAAGTGTGCGGGGTACCGCAATGCGCTCATAAGCCTCATAAGAATTCACACCAGTATTGAAAATGTCCTGAATGTCTCCGAGTGTTCCACCTGAGGGCATAACTGCTGCAACCGTTTTTACAATCCCCATTACGCCACCATTCAGTTCAAAGATCTGCTTGGAATTGAGTAATCTTCGACCGGTGTATTGCACGGGCGAGGGTAGTTTGCTGAATTCGGTTCTGCTCATCACACCCCATAACAAAAGCTGAATATTCCTCTGATCAAGATCGTTAGCGGTTTGTGAATTTTTTAAAATGGTCTCGATAATTTCTTTCCGGGGATGATTCAGTGGAGCCTGGAAGTAGGCATCACGGGGTGTTGGATCTGGTGTACCGGGCTGCAAACAATAGGATTTAAACTCGGCGGTATACAATCCTGGTTTTAAAACAAAACTGCCATTTTCAGTCTGGGGTTGCTCCACCATTGATAAAGATGCAGTATCCTGTAATTCAAGGGATTGCACAGTATACTTTGGTTCTGTTGAAGTAGTTGTGGTAACCGTTTTACGGGAACTGCAGGCCATGAAAACCAGGCTGAGCAGGCTGCAGGATAGCGCTAATCTAATCATGGTGCGGAGGAATTAGTTCCCTTTATAACGCAATTTTTTGTTGTCAGGTATATGTATTACCGAACTACTTGCTGGTGCCAGACTCCTGAAATACCGCTCAACCAATTTTCCTGCTGGCAATGACAGGAGCAAATAATTTTGATAGTATATGAAACCGGGATCATTGCTAACCATTTTCTTTTTGTTGTTTTCATTGTTTTCGCATGCCGGAACAAAGGTGTATGACCATCCCCCTATCCAGGTAACTGTTTTCAATGAAAAGAAAGAACCGCTCGATTTTGTCAGTGTTCGTATTCTGCAAAAGGCTGATTCCACCAGAGTGTTCAGCACGGTCAGCGATTCTACCGGAAATCTCGCCCTTCCGGATCTTAAACCCGGAGATTACCTGCTTTGTGTTAGTCGCGTTGACTATGAACCCGCCTGCCAGGACCTTATCATTTCTGCCACCAACACAAATACTGCCCCACGGATACTTACTATTATACTCCATGCCTCCCGGCAGTTAAGCACTGTTACTGTCACGGCCAAAAAACCTCCGGTTCAGTTCCTTTCTGACCGTACCGTAATCCGTGTGGATGCCAGTATCAATAATGCTGGCACTACTGCATTGGAAGTACTCGAACGTTCACCCGGCATTACACTCGATAAGGATGGCAATATCAGCTTGAAAGGCCGCGACCAGGTGCTGGTGATGATTGATAACAAACCAAGTTATCTTACAGGCCCCGAATTGAACGCTCTGCTCCAGGGAATGAGTAGTAATGACATTGAAACAATTGAACTTATCGACAATCCGCCTGCCAGATATGATGCGGCCGGAAACGGTGGAATCATCAATATCCGATTGAAGAAAAACCGGCAGCGCGGTTTCAACGGCAACCTGAGTTTATCGGGTGCCCAGGGGATTTATCCAAAATCGAATAATGCCCTTTCGCTCAATTACTACAGCGGAAAAGTCAATTTGTATGCTAATTACAGCATGACCATTAACCAGAATCTGCTGGATATGTACGCATTCCGCAGTTATTATGCGGATGATGATAAAACCCTTTTATCTACCCTGGAACAACCCACTTTTATCCAGTCGACTGGAAAAAATCATACGCTTAGAACCGGGCTGGATTATACCCTGAATAAAAAAACATCGCTTGGTATCGCATTGGCCGGAACAAAAATCGACCGAACCGGTACGGGCAGAGGTGAAGCGAGTTGGAAATCAGTCAACAGCCAGCCAGATTCACTGATACGAACCAGCAACTCCAACAGTACGGATTGGAAAAATGCTTCTGTCAATGTAAACCTCCGCCACCAGTTTTCTGGCAAACAGGAACTTACTGCAGATCTCGACTGGCTGGGTTACCAGATCGAAGGCGGCCAGGGTTTTCAGAACATCCGGAGTGATAATAACCCTTATACAGAATCCTTCCTGGGAGAATTACCCAGCAAGATCAGGATCTTGTCCTTCAAGGCGGATCACCAGTTACAACTTCCGAAACAGTACAAACTTGAAACAGGAGTAAAATGGGCTGCTACTTCCACGAACAACAAAGCTGCTTACACAATTAATAAAGGTGGTGGCTGGGAAGAGGATCTTGGCAAAAGCAACCAATTCCTCTATGATGAACAGATACGCGCAGCTTATGCAAGCCTGGAGAGAAAGATCAATCGCTGGTGGTACCAGGTGGGTCTCCGGTATGAACACACCTCTTATGATGCGCATCAATTAGGCAATACCGTTATAAAGGATTCTGCTTTTTCCAATCAATATGGAAGTTTGTTTCCGAGTCTGCAGGCAAGTGTTGAACTTGATTCCCTTAATGAACTCAGCTTAACGATGAATAAACGGATTGACCGGCCACCATATCAGCGACTCAATCCGTTTGTATTCATCATTAACAAATACACGTATCAGAAAGGAAACCCGTTAATGAAGCCGCAGTTCACCTATACAGTTGAGCTATCGCATCGTTATAAAAACCTGTTGAGTACAAGTATTTCGTATAGTGATACCCGTGATTATTTTTCACAAATCTTTTTATCTGATAGTACTGGCACGTTTTATTATTCCGAAGGCAATCTTGGAAGAAGAAAAATTCTTGGTCTCTCGGTTTCTTTCAGTGAGCAATTGTTGCCGTTCTGGAATTTCAGTTCACAAGTTGATCTTCAGCATAAGAAGTTGAAAGGGTTTGTCTGGAAGCCATTGGAAGCAAGCATCACACAAGTAAGTATTTCAATCAACAATCTGATTAAACTCGGCAAGGGCTGGGCAATGGAAGCTTCAGGGTTCTGGATCAGTCGCAGCCAGGCAGATATTCAGGAATTAGTGGAGCCAACCGGACAAGTAGGGATCGGTTTTTCTAAACAGGTACTAAAGAATAAGGGTAGTCTGAAACTAACGGCGCGTGATATTTTCTATACACAGGATATGGAAGGGTTTACCATTTTCAACCAGGCTACTGAGTATTTTCGTTTACAACGGGATACACGTGTGATTAATCTGGCGTTCACCTGGCGATTCGGCAAGCAAACTAAAGCAACACCCCGCCGCATGAATAAAGTGGATGAAGCGGATCGGGTAAGTGGATAAAAAAAGAGCCGGTGTTTAGCCGGCTCTTTTTTGTGCGCCATGCATGGCGTCAGACTCGACGGTGCAAGTCCGTTATGGGGGTATGTAATCGCCAACCATTAGCCAAGAGCAAGGGTGTCTATCGCGAGGTAGAATCTGAAGGAAGCTGGCGGCAAAGT
>NZ_JAKEVY010000038.1 GCF_021491375.1 Flavihumibacter fluminis | reverse complement strand
GAAGCTTACCCAAAACCCCGCCTATGCCAGGCGGATCGGCAAAATCCGGAGCCGGACCGTGGAGCCTGTCCTAGGTACCTTAGTAAACTTCCTGAACATGCGCCGGATCAACAGCCGGGGGATGGCCCAGGCCAACAAACACGTGATGATGGCTGCACTCACTTACAATCTGAAAAAGTACCTGGCCTTTGAACGGCGGTCAGCGAAAAGGCCGGCCATGGCAATGAAAAAGGCCCTCAGGGGCCTAAAATTTGCTTTTCTGGAGCTGCTTTGGGCCGAT
>NZ_JAKEVY010000037.1 GCF_021491375.1 Flavihumibacter fluminis | reverse complement strand
AGGCATGATCAAAGTCATTTTGAGTCCCAAAATGCTGGCAACCATGGCCAAGGCAATACCGGTATTTCCGCTCGTTGCTTCTACAAGCCTATCACCGGGTTCGATCTCTCCCCTTTCCAGGGCACATTTGATCATGTTGTAGGCAGCGCGGTCCTTGACACTGCCACCGGGATTCTGTCCTTCGAGTTTGCAAAAAATCCGGACGTTTGGGTTTTGGTGGATTCGCTGGATCTCTACCAATGGGGTGTTGCCTATCAATGAGACTAGTTTCATCCTTCGT
>NZ_JAKEVY010000036.1 GCF_021491375.1 Flavihumibacter fluminis | reverse complement strand
GTTACAGGAACACTCCGTGGTGTTGGTGCGCGGCGGGCGTGTTAAAGACTTGCCCGGCGTCCGCTATCATATCGTGCGCGGATCGCTCGATACGACCGGCGTTGCCAGCCGCAAGCAAGGGCGTTCAAAGTACGGAGCAAAGCGTCCCAAGTAGGGACGTCCCTGCGGGTGTCTTTTTGCGCGGCACAGGATAAGGGCGAGCCTTATTCCTACGCCGATGTCCCGCGGATTAATAAATAGATGGAGTAACGTAATATGCGAAGAGCAAAACCTGAGAGACGG
>NZ_JAKEVY010000035.1 GCF_021491375.1 Flavihumibacter fluminis | reverse complement strand
CTGTATCGATAAAGAACTCGTTGTTGCGTTCCGGTTCTTCAACAGCACTGAAGATGTTCATATAAGTAACACCATCGATTACAGATTCGCCCAATGTACGGTTTTCATTGTTCGTTGAATAGAACTTTTCAGTCTTCAGACCGACAACTCTGCGATAGTACGGCATTGTATCTGCCTCCAAGATGAACGATTCGGTACGATCCTGACACAAGTTTTCAACTTTTGCATCCAGTTGACCTTGTTCGATAGCCAGTTTATCCAAAGCATCGTCAAAGACGTATTTC
>NZ_JAKEVY010000034.1 GCF_021491375.1 Flavihumibacter fluminis | reverse complement strand
GTTTGCAAGCACTTTCAAACCCCTGCCAGCGGCGTATTCCAGGACGTTCATCTTTCCGTCCGCAAAGTTTTTATTGAAGTACGCCTCAGATTCAACGAGATTGAACGGCATCTGGATGAATTTGAAGTGATTGTCCGACGATACTTCAAGCGCCGTTTCGCAGACTCTTTCAAGCGAAGTGAAGTCGAACAGGATGCTCTTCAGGGGAAATGTGTTTGAGGAAATCCCGTAATGCAGTATTTTTCCTTCGTCAACTTTTTCCTCGAGGAATTCAAACGCTTTCT
>NZ_JAKEVY010000033.1 GCF_021491375.1 Flavihumibacter fluminis | reverse complement strand
GGTTCAAAGGTAAAAGGATCACCTTCCACGATTCCTGCTACCTGGGCCGCGCCAACGACGTCTATGAGGCACCACGCGAGGTCATCAAAGCCCTCGATGTGGAGTTGGTAGAGATGAAGCGCTGCAAAACCAAAGGCCTCTGCTGCGGTGCAGGAGGTGCGCAGATGTTCAAGGAACCCGAGCATGGCAAAAAAGACATCAACATCGAGCGCACCGAGGAAGCATTGGCCACTGGTGCCTCAGCCATCGCCGTCGGCTGTCCTTTCTGTCTCACGATGATGACGG
>NZ_JAKEVY010000032.1 GCF_021491375.1 Flavihumibacter fluminis | reverse complement strand
AGACCATAGTCTTTTCCAGCATCACCTCCGTTACAAAATCATAGAAGAACCTATAATAGCGAGCAAATCCCAATAAACAAAGTTGTTTTTGCTGTTCGGGATTCCCGTCAGCTAATAAATCCAGTTCTTCAACTGAAAATTGCTGAAGTCTCCTGATCATTTCTTGAAACTTCCTTTTACTGGTTGCTCCCCGTGAATCTGACATATCCTTAGGAGATAGGTCATTCAGGGACAGTTGGTGTTCCTTTATCTTTTGGGCGAGCTGGATCGTTTCCCGAATTTTCAG
>NZ_JAKEVY010000031.1 GCF_021491375.1 Flavihumibacter fluminis | reverse complement strand
AGAAATGACCTGCTTTTGGGGCGGGGTTTGATACAAAAACCAAACCTTGGATGCCCGGTCAGATCCTTTTAATTCCAGCAACTTTTCATATGCCAATCCCTCAAGGAAGGGGAACGCCGTGACGCTACCCTTTTGGTCGGCGGGAACTTGGTCATAAGCCCGTTTCAATGCGCCAATATCCAAACGAGATAGGCTCAGAATATAAGGATTTTCGGGTTCCATTGCAGCGGTTAGGATTGCTTCATAGTCGCCTGCTTGTTCAGACAGAGCCGTACCTTGCAGATTC
>NZ_JAKEVY010000030.1 GCF_021491375.1 Flavihumibacter fluminis | reverse complement strand
AAAAAACTGCTCCAACTGCTCTTCGAAAAAGAGCCCAATGATGACGGCCGGGATCATTGAGAGCGCGATTTTTGCCACAAGCTGCGTTTCTTCGTTCCATTTGAGTTTGATGACCGATTCGAGGATCAGTGCAATGTCCTTTCGAAACACGAGCATCGTCGCGAGTGCTGTAGCGAAGTGCAATACAACCGTAAATGTCAGACTTTCCTCGGGAAGGCGATCACCGCCTAGGATTGCACCTCCCAATTCCAAATGCCCACTTGATGAAACAGGTAAAAATTCCGTCA
>NZ_JAKEVY010000029.1 GCF_021491375.1 Flavihumibacter fluminis | reverse complement strand
CTCGAGAAAAAATCCTTTATCTCGTCTACAACAGATGACGTGACATTGGACTCCGCCGTGTACTATGTCTCGAATTTTTCGCTCGACCCCGTCGTACGGCTGTCACTACCGATTTATGAAGTCTTTCGATACGATAGTCTGGAGCACAAACCCCTGGAAGCCCAACTCGCCCTGAAATTGACGATTGACCCGCTTCCCGAAAACCTCGCCTTCAAGGACAACAACGTCTACCAACCCATACCTACCGAATTCAATGTGTTTGTTTTGGTTATCGTCCTGGTGGTACT